>DIBV01000006.1:0-378529 GCA_002415085.1 Arsukibacterium sp. UBA5043
TCTACTGATCATGGGTAACTCGGCCATTTAACGCCGCAATAAATGGCGCTTAGGTTGGCGCTGTTTTTGCTGGCTTTTTGTTTTTAGCAAAAACCGCGACAGCCGTAATGCGTCAGATTTGATAGCCTTATTAGCTTTTATACTGCTGTATAAGACTTGCCTTCAAGCAAGCCATTAGATGACAAAGTTAAACTAAAGCGTTTAAATAAACCAAAAAACTCATTATAAGGCATCTCTATTTCAATTTCGTTTAGTTCCAGAGCATCACCTTCAGCTTTCATTTTTTCTTGGATATTGTCATACCCACCAACATTTAAATGTAAGAACCTAACTGTAAGAGTGTTTCCCCTAACATTATGTACTGACGAATAAACTTGAATACCAAGTACAAAGCTATCGTCAGGGATGTTGTGGTGCTTTCGTAGATAGTCAGTTGCATTTTGATTGTCATCTCGATCTGCATGGACAGAGCCATCAAGATCTTTATATTGAACACCTGCTTCGAATATTGTCATAAATAATCCTTTTAATATATGTGATAGTTGAAAGTGAAAGAAAGCTAACGCTTATTCGGCGGATCGACCAGTATTTAAACATGGTGTGACCTGTCTTTGTAAATTTAATGTACAGAACACTACATCGCTTCTTTAAAACTTACAACAACTTATAGGTACAACTGGTATTTGCGTAAGCTGAAAGTACGGATTGATCCGTCTAGCAAGCGTTGGCGGCATCGAGATGGGTCAGGATATTTGTACAGTGCTTAAAATTCGATGAAGGTTAGGAATAACCGCTTCTGGCACATAATAGGCTGTCAGCCCTGCTCAAGCTCTATCATGAAAAATGTCTGATGAAATTAAGCCCAATCCGTCTTAGGCTTCAATTATCGATTCAAGCTTATTGGATATAGCAATCAGCGCCTCTCTTCGCTCATCCAAATAATCATGCTTGTTATAAATCCCTTCAACGCCCTTCAGCTTGTGATTTAAACAGCGCTCGGCCACATGGCCTGGCACACCTAGTTGTGCCAGCATAGTGCGGCAGGTACGGCGTAGGTCGTGTACTGAAAAGTGCTTTATATCGCCCATTTTGTTCGGTGGCTGTTTCTTTTTGCCGGCTTCGTGGCCAAATAGCTTAGTTATGGCGCGATTAAGGGTATCTGCGCCCATATAGGGGTTTTTACTGCTACGCCGGTTGGGGAATACATAAGGTGAACCTGCTGCATGTGTTTGCAAGTCATTAAGCCAGCTGATGCACAGCTCGGGCAGGGGAATAGTAATACCCACGCCAGATTTGCTGCGTTCCTTTGGTAACTCCCATATTCCGGCTTCTAAATCAAACTCCTGCCAACTTGCCTCTGTTAACTCACCTTTGCGCACACCCAGCGTTACCAGCAGCGCACAAGCCAGATAATTCTCTCTGGCAAAACTATCCTTATTTTCCCGAAATACTTTAAATACTTGGGTAAGCTCTTCCAGGGTTAGTGCCCGATCTTTGCTTAGCTCTACACCACCGGCATCGCTTACATTAAAGGCACTGGCCGGGTTGGCACCGACTACATCTAACTTGATGCCGTGGTTAAACAGTTGTTTTAAATAGAGCAGGGCGTCATTGGCGGTAGTAGGGCGGCCTGACGCAGTGATGCTTTCGATGATGTACTGAATATCTCTGGCAACCACTTTGTTGGGCGCTGCGGCGCCAATATGCGGCGCAATATCTTTGCGGTAAACCCGTTCGGGGATGTTGTGGTGTTTTAACCGTTTAACATTACCTTTATGCCAGTCGACAAATAAGTCGTCTACCGTTTGCATTTTGTGCTGCTTGGCGCGCTGTTTTAAAAACAGTGGATCGACCTTTTCCACCACCAATTGTTTTTTTTGCATTACCGCTTCGGCACGTGCTTCAGCAAGTGAGAGATTGGCACACTTGGCCAACGTCATTTCCCGGCGTTTGCCATTAATGCTGTAACGAAGAAACCAAAAGGGCAGGCCTGATTTTGGTACGGCCAGATATAAGCCACCACCATCAGCATACTTACCTGGAATTCCCTTTATTAGGGACTCTACTTTCTTTACGGTTAAACTGCCCATAATCCCTCTCAGATCAGCATGTTAGCCAAAGATGATTTTACTCACCACTAGGCATCTGAGATATTTTAACATGCCCACCACTTTACCCACCAGTTATACTTGGCTTTCGGTGGGTGAAGGTGGATGCTGGTAGACTATGGTTTTTCTTAAGTTATTGAATTTAATTATCTAAAATATCAATATGGACTTCAGTGGATGCTATTCAATATTTTGGATTTGTTCTCTCATCTGTTCAATTAACACCTTAAGCTCTACTGCGGCATTGGTGATCTCGGTGCTGATGGCTTTGGATGACAGGGTATTCGCTTCGCGGTTAAATTCCTGCATCATAAAATCTAAGCGTCGGCCGCAGGCGCCGCCTTTTTTCAGGGAGTGGCGGGTTTCTTTAATATGGGCATCGAGCCGGTCCAGCTCTTCGGCGACGTCAGATTTCGATGCTAAAAACGCCATTTCCTGCTCTAAACGGCCTTGTTCAATATCGGCTTTAATGTCGTTTAAACGGTTTACAATCCGGTCGCGCTGCCATTGCATGGCTTGTGGTAAATGTGTGCGGACAAAAGCCACTTGCTCGCCAATAGCGGTTAAGCGCTGCTGGATCATCTGTTCTATCGCGTCACCTTCACGGCCACGGCCGGCCAGGAAGTCTTGCAGGGCGGCGTCAAAGCCGGCCAGCAGTTCGCCTTGCATGGCGTCTAAATCGTCAGTGGGGGTTTCCATAACGCCAGGCCAGCGCAGAATGTCAGCAATATTCAGTTGTGCCTGCGGCGCTTTTTGCAGCAGTTGCTGGGCTTTTTGCAGCAATTGTTCAGCAAATTCTTCGTTCAGGGTTAGCTCGCCAGCGGCCTGATTGGCATGATAACGCAGATTCACTTCAATTTTGCCACGTTGCAGACTGTTGCGCAGTTTGTCACGCAGCAGGCTTTCCAGGCCTCGGAATTGCTCGGGCAGCCGGAAATAGCTTTCCAGATAGCGCTGATTAACTGAGCGGATTTCCCACTGGGCGGTGCCCCAGCTGGCTTTGGTTTCGTGACGGGCGAAGGCGGTCATGCTGTGGATCATAAAAAACTCTCTGGCGGCAAATAAAACCAGAGTATACCGCAGGCCAACGGAATTTGGCGAATTGCTCGCCCTAATACGCGTCGCCTTTCAAAATGCACGGGTGTTGTCTGCGCCCGTTCCCCCAATCACTAAGTAACACTAAGCTCATTGGGATTCACAGCCTGGCCGCCTACGTGCATTTAGAAATTCATAGCGTATAATGACGAACATTATTAATTTCAGGAGTGCAGCTATGCGTCCAAGTGGCAGAACCGCCAGTCAGATCCGTCCCCTTACTTTTACCCGTCAATTTACCGCTCATGCTGAAGGCTCAGTATTGGTTGAGTTTGGCAATACCAAGGTAATTTGTACCGCCAGTGTGGTAGAGGGTGTGCCGCGCTTTATGAAAGGCCAGGGCAAAGGTTGGGTAACGGCCGAGTACGGCATGCTGCCACGAGCGACCCATACCCGTAATGACCGCGAAGCGGCGCGCGGTAAACAAGGTGGCCGCACCATGGAAATTCAGCGCTTAATTGGCCGGGCACTGCGCACTGCAGTCAATTTAAAGCTGCTGGGTGAAAATACCATTACCATCGACTGTGACGTGATCCAGGCTGACGGCGGCACGCGCACGGCGTCGATTACTGGTGCCTGTGTGGCGCTGGTCGATGCCCTTAATTTTATGCGCGCCAAAGGCACCATTAAAACTAACCCGTTAAAATATATGGTTGCTGCAGTTTCAGTCGGCGTTTACAAAGGCACGCCGGTAGCCGATTTAGATTACGCTGAAGATTCTAATGCCGAAACCGATATGAATATCGTCATGACTGAAACCGGCAAAATTATTGAAGTGCAGGGCACGGCCGAAACCGAACCCTTCAGCTTTGATGAAATGCAGCAAATGATGGATTTGGGTCGCCATGCCATCCGGGAGATTATTGAAGAGCAAAAGCGGGTACTGGCGTAAGCAGAGGGCAGCAAGAACATGAAGCAGTTTCAACGTGATTTTATTGAATTTGCCCTGAACCGTCAGGTATTAAAGTTTGGCCAGTTTACGCTGAAATCGGGCCGCACCAGCCCGTATTTCTTTAATGCCGGTTTGTTTAATACCGGCAGCGATCTGGCCAAACTGGGCCGGTTTTATGCCGCAGCGTTGCAGGATGCGGCAATTGAATTTGATGTGCTGTTTGGTCCGGCTTATAAAGGTATACCAATAGCCACTACCACAGCAGTAGCCCTGGCGGATCATCACAACCGGGATGTGCCGTATTGCTTTAATCGCAAAGAGGCGAAGACCCATGGTGAGGGCGGTAATTTAGTCGGCGCACCGCTTAAGGGCCGGATTATGCTGGTGGATGATGTGATTACCGCCGGTACCGCCATTCGTGAGTCGATGCAGCTTATTCAGGCGCAGGGCGCTGAGCTGAGTGGCGTGCTGGTGGCGCTGGACCGGCAGGAACGCGGTCAGGGTGAGCTGTCGGCCATTCAGGAAGTGGAGCGCGATTTTAACACTAAGGTTGTGGCTATTATCAGCCTGCCGGATCTCATCAGCTATTTAGCCGATAAGCCAGAAATGGCAGAGCATTTGGAGGCGGTAAAAGCTTACCGGGCGCAGTATGGGGTTAAGATAGCTTAACAGCTTAACAGCTTAGTTAGCGACAGAGCGCAGAGTCAGGAAATGCTTTCGACGGCTCACCGTAACGCAAGGTATCAGGTAATGCTTACGGAACAGCGGCATGGATGCCGCGCAGGCTGAAGGGGCACAGGGATGTGATCCTTGAAGCCGGTGCAGTAAGTGTTACCTGATGCGTTGCAGAGTCTGCTGCCGTTTTGAAAGTACCCTTGCCCCTGCGCTTCCTTTAAGTTCTCAGTTAAATAAAGCCTGCTGCAGTAGCGCCCACTGGTTTTGCCAGGCGTTGGTTGGCAGGCGTTTAAAGCCTGAACGAACAAATTGGCTTATTTTACCCTCTACCAAGGCCAGTAGTAAGTTTGCCAGCTCGCCTTCGTCAATGCTGAAACCTTTACCTTCGCGCAATTTGCGCTCGCGCAGGGTTTGTTTAAATTGCGTTTCCAGTTTTTCAAACAGCGCAGCAACCCGCTCCAGCAAACGCTCCTGCTCACCTTGTAAGGCATCGCCGGTAAGGATGCGGCAAAAGCCCGGGTTACGCTCGGCAAATACCAGAATAAGCTGCAGCATGAGTTCAATGCGGCTTTGGGTGTCTTTGTGTTCATCTGAAATGCTGTTTATTCTGGATAACAGGGTGTCTTCAATAAATTCAATTAAGCCCTCAAACATTCGGGCTTTGCTGGGAAAATGCCGATACAACGCCGCCTCGGATACGCCAACCTTTTCGGCTAAAGCAGCCGTAGTAATGCGCTGGCCGTTGTTGCTTTGCAACATGGCGGCTAACGCCTGCAAAATATCTTCTTTTCTGTTGCCGCGACGCGGTGTTGACATAGTTGTTCCTGAAAATAAAAACCAATATATTATCTACTGCTTGTTCAGCCAGTATGTAGGGTGTTGGTGCAAGGCTCGTCCAGCCAGTATGCGCCTTTCGCCGCCTTTAAGGACGACTAACCCAAACTTTAAAAAACCGTAAGGCAACATACTTGTGGAACAGCGGCATGGATGCCGCGGAGCCTGAAAGGGCACAGGGATGTGATCCTTTAAGGCGGTGAACAAGTGTGTTGCCCGGAGGTTTTATCACCAAGTCCTATTGTCACTAGCGACTAGCTCTTCCCTGAGTGTCCAAAGCCACCTTCGCCGCGCTCAGACGCATCAAAGCTAT
Organism: Arsukibacterium sp. UBA5043; assembly: GCA_002415085.1. Lineage (GTDB taxonomy): Bacteria > Pseudomonadota > Gammaproteobacteria > Enterobacterales > Alteromonadaceae > Alishewanella. The sequence continues at coordinate 5,918 of DIBV01000006.1, forward strand.
CAACGAGCTTAAATTCTGCCTGCACCACCGGCATAAACACCAGCTGGGCAATCCGGTCACCTGGCTCAATGCTGAAGGTTTGCGCTCCACGGTTCCACATAGACACCATTAATGGCCCCTGATAATCAGAGTCAATTAACCCAACCAGATTACCCAGTACAATACCGTGTTTATGGCCCAGGCCAGAACGCGGCAAAATAGTGGCGCATAAATTAGCATCACCGATAAAAATCGAAATACCGGTTGGAATTAATACCGTCTGGCCTGGCTCCAGCGTTAAGGTCTGATCCAGACAGGCGCGTAAATCAAGGCCGGCTGAACCCGGTGTGGCATAGGCCGGCAGTGGAAATTCGTTACCAATACGCGGGTCAAGGATCTTCAGCTCAATTGCTTTATTCATTTGGTTACTTCACTCGTTGTACTTTTCGGAGAATAATGTTGTGAAATTAAGGTTATCAGGCTTGCAGCCAGCGCGGTTTTGCTTTGCAGGGCCAGTGTCTGTTCGCCATCTTGCCACAGCAGTGTTACCGCATTTTGATCGCTGTTAAAGCCGGCATCAGGTTGCGAGACATCATTGGCGCAAATCATATCGAGCTTTTTCTTCAGCAGCTTTTGCCGGGCATAGTTCAGGACATCCTGCGTCTCAGCAGCAAAGCCGACGGTAAAAGGGCGTAGTTCATGCAGGCCAGCTACCGCAGCAATAATATCCGGGTTTTTAATCAGGGTGAGCTGCAGCTCGTTGCTGGCACCTTTTTTAAGCTTATTGCTTGCGACATCAGCTGCCCGGTAGTCAGCCACGGCCGCGCAGCCGATAAAAATATCGCTTTTTACCGCTGCTTTTAATGCTGCATCATGCATCTGCTGTGCGCTTATCACATCTATCCGCTTAACCCCGGCTGGGGTAGCCAGTTGCACCGGGCCACTAATAAGGGTGACTTCAGCGCCCATCGTAGCGGCAGCAGCGGCTAAAGCAAAGCCCATTTTGCCGGAGCTGTGGTTAGATAAGTACCGCACCGGATCCAGCGCTTCGCGGGTAGGGCCGGCAGTAATAGTAAAGCGCAGGCCGGCTAATGAGCCGGCTGGTACCTGGCTTTGCTCATGGGTCTGTATAACGCTTTGTTTAATAGTGCTCTGTTCAATACTTTGTTCAACTAATGCCACCAGCTCTAACGGTTCCAGCATCCGGCCATAGCCGACATCGCCACAGGCCTGCTCACCGGCACCCGGGCCATAAATGTGAAAATTATGTTTTTTTAGTGTTGCTAAGTTTTGTTGGGTGGCTATATTGTTATACATCTGCTGATTCATGGCAGGCGCTACCGCGACAGGCGCGGCAGAGGCCAACACGCAGGTAGTGAGTAAATCGTTGGCCATGCCATGCGCCAAACGGGCGATAACATCGGCAGAGGCCGGCGCAACCACGATTAGGTCAGCCCATTTGGCCAGCTCAATATGGCCCATCGCTGCTTCTGCTGCCGGGTCGAGCATACTGGTGCTGACCGGGTTGCCGGATACCGCCTGCAAGGTAAGCGGGGTAATAAATTGCTGGGCTGCGTCGGTCAGGATCACTCTGACCTCGGCACCCCGCTCTTTTAAGCGGCGGACTAAATCGGCACTTTTGTAAGCGGCGATACCGCCACTAATGCCCAGTAATATCCGTTTGGCTGTCAGTGTCTGCTGCATAAATACCTAAAGCTGGTCCGAAAATCATCGGCATAAGATAACACGGAACGGAAAAATCAGCATCAATTCAGGGAGGATTCAGATGGCAATTACGGACTGGCCAGTAACCGAGCGACCGCGGGAAAAACTGTTGCAACTGGGGCCTAAGGCGTTATCAGATGCTGAACTACTGGCTATTTTTCTGCGAACCGGGGTAAGCGGCTGTGACGCGGTCACGCTGGCCCGTCAGTTGCTGAACCATTTTGGCTCGCTGCGGCGCTTAATGGGTGCCAGTCAGCATGAATTTTGTCAGGCAAAGGGCCTGGGTGAGGCAAAGTTCGTTCAGTTACAGGCGGTGCTGGAGCTAAGTAAACGTTATATGCAGCAACAATTACAACGGGAAACCGTGTTTACTGAGCCGGCCCTGGTGAAAAAATTTTTATCGCATACCATTGGCCATGAACAACGTGAAGTGTTCTTACTACTTTATCTTGATAATCAGCATCGTTTGATTGCCAGCGAGCCGCTATTTATGGGCACTATCGACGCATCGCCGGTATATCCGCGTATTGTAGTTCAGCGCGCTTTAGCGCATAATGCCGCCGCCGTTATATTGGCTCATAATCATCCTTCCGGGGTGGCAGAGCCAAGCCGCGCCGACAGGGCAATAACGGAGCGTCTGACCCAGGCTATGGCTTTAGTAGATATTAAAATACTGGACCATTTTGTGGTGGGCGATGCAGAAGTTGTCTCTTTTGCAGAACGCGGCTGGCTTTAACAAAATTTAAACGATAAAGGCGGATCGCCAATGGATCTGCCTGAAGCGCCATTTAAATTCTCTTGAGTTTAATGGGGCTTTCGTGTATAAAGTGCGCCCTCATCCATTTTCGGGGCAACCTTCAAGGCCAGAAGGGTGAATGATAGCTCGAGCTGACGTAATTTTGGAGAAATATAGACATGTCTAGAGTATGCCAAGTAACTGGCAAAGGTCCGATGGTAGGTAACCGTCGTTCGCACGCCAACAACGCGACAAAGCGCCGTTTCCTGCCTAACCTGCAAACTCACCGTTTCTGGGTTGAAAGCGAAAACCGTTTTGTTACTTTACGTACAACCACCCGTGGTATGCGTATTATTGACAAGAAAGGTATTGACGCCGTTTTAGTAGACGTTCGTGCCAACGGTCACAAGGTTTAAGGAATTAACTCATGCGCGATAAAATCCGTTTAGTTTCTTCTGCCGGTACTGGTTTCTTCTACACTACAACGAAGAACAAACGTACCATGCCAGAAAAAATGGAAATCAAAAAGTTCGATCCTAAAGTGCGCAAGCACGTGATTTTCAAAGAAGCGAAAATCAAGTAATCGACCTGAAAACCCGGCTCTCGCCGGGTTTTTGCTTTTTACACCCCGCCTAAGTTACTATGCCGCTGCCCCTTTGCAGACTGGTGCTGCCTTGTGCAGATACGAAAACTATGTTGAAACTTTCTCGTCGGAACTGGAATAACGTGCTGATATTTGCCGTACTTATTCTGATGTTTGTGCTGTATGGCATTCCCCAGCGCCTGCAACAAAAATCGTCAGCAGAGCATCGCTTAATTCCGGCCGACGCCCAACTGTTAATGGTAGGCTTTGCCAATCAGCGCCTGGTAAAAGCCGGCCCACAGTGGCAACTGCAACCGCAGAGTAATATCCAGGTTGATGCCGGGCAATTAGCGCTGGCCTGGCAGCACAGCCAGCTGATACCGGTGGATACCGTGCCAATGCAAAGCCGGGTACCGGTGGCACAAGCCAGCGTGCAACTGGTTGGCGAGACTAGTCCTGTTATCTGGTTACTGTATCCGGATGCAGAGTCAGGCAACAGCCAGTATCTGCTGCAACAGGCCGGACAAACCCAGTTTTATCTGCTGAGCGCCAGCCAGGCTAAGCAGCTATTTTTGTTAAAGTAAGGTTCGGTTGCAGCACGCTTTTCAGGAGTAAACATTGTGCCAGAATTACCCGAGGTTGAAGTATCCCGCTTAGGCATTAGCCCGCATCTTGAAGGTCAGCAATTGCTGAGCGTAGTCGCCCGGCAGCGTCAGCTGCGTTGGTGGATCCCGGATGAAGTGATTGCGCTGAGCAACCAACCGATATTAGCGGTGAGCCGCCGGGCCAAGTATTTGCTAATCGGTTTGCCAGCGGGAGAGATTATTTTGCATTTAGGGATGTCGGGTCATTTAAAAGTAGTCTCGACCAATACCCCGGCGGCGAAACATGACCATCTGGATTTACTGCTATCTAATAACAAAATACTGCGTTTAAACGATACCCGTCGTTTTGGTGCGGTATTGTGGCAGGCAAAAAACCAGCCGCATCCGCTACTGGCTGCGTTAGGCCCCGAGCCACTTACCCGTGATTTTAACGCTCAGACGCTGATTGAGACTTGTAGCAAACGCTCAGCCGCGATCAAGCTGGTGCTGATGGACAATAAGGTGGTAGTGGGGGTGGGCAACATTTACGCCAACGAGGCCTTGTTTAAAGCCGGTATTTCACCCACAACGCCAGCTAAAACGGTGGCAGCTGATAAACTGGCGTTGCTGAGCACTGTGGTAAAAGAAACCCTGGCTGCAGCAATTGTGCAGGGCGGCACTACGTTAAAAGACTTCAGCCAGGCTGATGGTAAGCCTGGCTATTTTAAACAACAGTTGCTGGTTTATGGTCGCGGTGGCCAGCCTTGTGTGCAATGTCAGCAGCCGCTGAGCGAGATCAAGCTGGGCCAGCGTACTACAGTATTTTGCCGTTTGTGTCAGGCGTAAGCAAAGTTAAAAGCGCCGCTTAGCGGTAATTCGCCACTGCCAGTTGCCCAGCTCGGGATTATCAGTTACCGGGCGGGTTAAATCGATATGTACCATAGTGCCGCGGCTGGAGTGGGTAGACAATAAGCGGATGCCTACACCTACGCCATAAAGAATACTGTCGTCTATGTCGTTTTCGCCACGTTGGTCGGCACCCCAGCTACGACCGGCATCGGCAAAGCCAGCGAAGCCGACATCAAAGATTTGCAGAATATTCCAATCGGTGTAATAGCGGTACTCCGTCGTGGCCACCATTCGGTTATCACCGCGCTGGTAAAACAACGGAAAAGCCCGCAGACCGGTGTCACCACCCAGATAGAGTGCTTCATCGGCAAATAAATCTTTACCACGTTGTAGATCCAGAATACCAACCAGGCTGCTCTGCCGGGTTAGCTGATATACCATTTGCCAATGAGTACTGATTAGTTGCTGGTTCAGGTCGGCCATTTTCAGGCCATGGTAGCGAAAACTGGCCAGTAACCATATGTCACTTTGCAACGCCCAGGCTTTTTCTATAGCCGCATCAACCTGCCAGCCACTAGCGTCAGCACCCAGGCCTTTTTGAAGCTGACCCAGCCGCAAATAGGCCTGCCAGCCTAAGTTAATATCTTCTACCCGGTTAAATTGGTTGATGTTATACAATTTACGATACTGATCTTCCAGCAACTGGTACTCAACCCACACCCGGGATAAATTACGTTCGTCAGGCAAAGTAAACAGCGTGTCAGCATTGGCGGCAAAGCTGACATCCTCTAATGTTATTCCGCTGTTAAACCGATGAATTTGCTTACTGTCGCCTGCCAGACGCCAGCCAAAAAAACTGCTGAAACCATGCTGAGTCCGGTCGTACTGATTAACCTTTTCACCCAGTACATAATCGTTTATTTGTTGTTTGTCTTTACTGACATCGACACTCACTGCCCAGGGTGAACTTAACCGGTAAAATGGTCGTTGAATATTAAACTGATAACTTTCACCATCAGAGTTATTGGCATAGCGGGTAAGTGCCTGCCAACGGCTACCCAGAATATTCGGGCTGGCAAAGCTGAACAGATAGCCGGTACGCTCAGCATCTTTGGCATAGTCGAGCTGCAACTGGTTGCCGGTTCCCAGCAGGTTATCTTCCGCTACACCTATTGAGTATTCTGTAGCGCCACCTTCGCTGGAAAAATCGATTTTAGGTAATAACGACCAGTTGTCCCAGGTTTTCACTAACACTTCTACCGTATTGGTTTCAGGGCAATAGCGGCTGACGGCAACTTCCGCATCCCGAATGTACCGGCGTGAGCGCAATATCCGCTCTGTTTCTGCCAGCTCGGCCAGAACTAACGGACTTTCTGGAGTAAATAGCAGATCATTGTCGATAGTGATCTGTTTAGATATAACGTGGCTGTAATTGGCAAAGCGGTGTAACCAGAAGGTACCTGGCTCGTTCAGATCAAAAACATTTTGCTGCTCAAAGCGGATGCTACTAATGGTCAGATTAGTGTGCTGCAAATCAGCTTCATCAAACAAACGAGTACAGTCGGTATCAGCTGCCGCATAGGCTTGGCGCAGCGTAAAGCAGGCAAGTAACACAACAATCACTGATAAACGGCGACCTGTCATCAGGCTTAGTCCTCTTGCTCTGTAAATGATTCAGGCTTGGCTGATGCGTTAATGGTTACTGGTGCCGACCCCTGGCCAAAAACTACGGTACGTTGCGGGAATGGAATTTCGATGCCCGCTTTATCAAAGGCATTTTTAACTTCTTCCTGAATACTGTTGCGTAAATCCCGAAAATTCTCCCGCTTGGTCCAGACGCTGAATTGAATACTAAGCGATGAGTCAGCAAAGCCGTTAAAAATAAAAAGGGGTGCCGGCTCGTCCAGACTAAGCGGATTTTCGTCTGCTACTTGCTGTAATATTTGCCGAACGTTGCTGATATTCTCTTTGTACGCCACCCCTATCATTAAATCAAAGCGTCGAATAGGAAAGCGGGTCAGATTGGTCATTTCCGTTTTGATCAGGCTTTCATTTGGAATGCGTACAAACAGATTATCGAAAGTACGCAGTTTTACTGACAGTAAGTCTATCGACAGTACTTCGCCGGTGGTGGTACCTACTTTAATGACATCACCTAGCTGAAACGGTTTTTCACCAATTAAAAACAAGCCACTAATCAGGTTTGACGCTGACGTTTGCGAGGCAAAGCCAATCGCCACCGATAACACGCCCGCAGCGCCAATCAGCACACCAAGTGAAAACCCGAGCTGACGCAATGCAGAGGCCACAAATAATGCTAATACCAACCAGTAAACCAGTCGCTTAAATAATACCGCATGATGCTGCGAAAAGTTTCGGGTCACCAGCTTTTGTACCGCGCGTCCGGCCAAACTGGCCAACAGTAAGCCTGCGGCCAGTAAAATAGCGGCTTGCAACATATTGACCATTTGCTCTGACCTTAAATAGGCCGAAATTTGCTCCATTATGTCAGTTCCTGTTAATCATTAAACATACCGGTAAACGCCCTGATTAAGCCCTGCTTCTCAATATTCTGGCGGGGCCCGGCAATTCTTGCTGCCGCCGTTACGCCTGCAGGCAGTTGCTTACTTATTTTAAACCGGGTCAGGGCATGGTTGCCGTCGTGTTGCAGAGTGATAGGGTCGGTCCATAACGAGCCATCATTCAAACCATACAATGCCAGATAGGGCAGCGGGATACTCAGTTTATCGATCACCAGCATGCTATTGGCATTATTCTCTATAGTCACGGCGGTAACTGCCCGGTGGGGTCTGACCGGCAGATCCGCTCTGTCATGCCGGGCCTGGGTTTTATCGGCGTAGCATAACTCGCCATGTAAGGTGGATGGTCCAAACCAGGTGTCAGACAGGCGCTGACTGGCAATATCAATCAGACTACAGGCCGGTTGCTGCAGATTTACTTCAATTACCACCGGCGAGCTGATATAAAATACCGCCTGCTGGGCAGGAGGTATACTAAGTTGAGTACGGGTTTTAACCACCATTGGCCGGTCAAGTAACTTAGGGCTAAGGCAAAACTGGGCCGGGCTTTGCCGGAACACAAAGCGTTGTAAATTATCCAGATCAGGTAATTGTCTGATGCTGCTGCTTTGCATCTGACTGTGCACGTCTTGCTCCGCTACACGGGTAAAGCCAAGCAACCATTCCACCGGTAAGCGCTGCAAATAAAGAGTTAATGGCCCAAATACATAGTGCCAGCTCTGGCCGCTGTTTAACGCGATGGGCTGCCACCAGGGGTTACCTGTCGGGGTGTCGTTGTGATGTTGTGGTTGCATATCCGGTCCGGTCATTCTCAGTGGCGATGGTCTAGTAGCAAAGCAATCGTAATTTATCTCTGAGTTACAGTTACAGCCTGATTGTTATCTCTGGTGGCAAAAACTAAAATAATGGATAATTTCTGCTTAAGAAGCAATATGTTATTTTAGCTGAACTGCTAATAGCAGCCAGGTGTGTTACAGCATACTCTCTAAGCGGTTTTTGGTCAGCGGTTTTTGTCAGGCATTAGCTGCTAGTGTGGCAGAGGCTTTATGAAATTACGCTTAATAAGTTAACCCTGCAATTTGCCAGGCACACTGCTGCCCGGCCAGCACTACGAGGTTGCTATGGAACTACCGGTACTGATAAACCGACTGCGCTTCGCGTTAGAGAACGATACGGTTCAGCTATTGCAAGACCAGCTGGAGGATGTGCACCCGGCCGACTACGCTGCAGCCATCACGGAGTTTTCACTCGATCATTTATGGCTACTGTTGGTTGCTTTGCGCCGTTCTCAGCAAGCAGAGGTATTTGGTTATTTACCGGCAGAAGTGCAGGTAGCGTTAGCCATTCGGGTAAGCCGGCGCAAACTCGCGCCCATAATCCGCCAGATGTCGTCTGATGAGCGGGCTGATTTATTTAACCAGTTGACCGCAGAACAGCGGGAAATGTTATTGCCGGCACTGGCACAGGCCGAGCGCGAAGATTTACTGCGTCTTTCCAGTCATCAGGAGGGTAGCGCAGGCGCTATTATGACCTCGGATTACGCGATACTGGCATCTGATATTACCGTACGGGAAGCGCTGGATGTGCTGCGTCGCGAAGCACCTGATAAAGAAACGATTTACTCAGCCTATGTGGTAGACGAGCAGCGCAAGCTTATTGGCGTTGTATCGCTGCGTGAGCTTATTCTTGCCCCGGCCACTATGTTGGTCGATGAGCTGATGAACCACGATCCAATTTATGCCACTGTGGAAATGGAGCAAGAGCAGGTTGCGGCAATGGTAGCTAAGTATGACTTACTCGCCCTGCCTATTCTTAATGTCGAACAGCAGATGGTGGGCATTGTAACCTACGATGATGCAATGGACGTTGCCGCAGAAGAAGCCACTGAGGATTTTCATAAAACCGCCACCATCGGCAAGCTGGAGGGCAACGTAAAAGATGCCAGTATTGGTCTGCTGTATCGCAAAAGGGTGTTCTGGCTGGTGATCCTGGTATTTGGCAACATTTTCTCTGGTGCCGGTATTGCGTATTTTGAAGACACCATTGCCAGCTATCTGGCGTTATTATTCTTTCTGCCGTTGTTAATTGCCAGTAGCGGTAACGCCGGGGCGCAGTCGGGCACCTTAATGGTACGGGCACTGGCTACCGGTGATGTAAAACTCCGGGACTGGGGTTCATTGCTATTAAAAGAATGCCTGGTAGCCGGGTTATTGGGGCTGACAATGTCATTTGCCGTGGTGTGGTTAGGCTGGTGGCGCGGTGGCTATGATATTGCCATCGTCGTGGCCGCCACCATGATGCTGGTAGTCATGGTCGGCAGCCTGGTCGGCTTGTCGTTACCTTTTTTACTCAGCCGGCTAAAGCTTGACCCGGCCACCGCCAGCGGGCCGTTAATCACCTCCATTGCCGACGTGTCCGGGGTCGTATTGTATTTCTCTATTGCCACCTGGTATCTCGGGTTGTAGTAACGGAACAGATGGGGCTGCTCAGCCGGTCAGTGGCTGCAGAAAACCACTGTGGCTGTAGCCATCCACCAAGCCATCACCCTGCAGATCTACCTGGCTCCAGTCACCGCTTTGGCCCAATACAAATACCTGCTGGCCGTTGACTAAGGTTGTTTTAATATCAAAGCTGGTACCGGGTCCGGCCCTTAACCGCAGGCCGTCCCGTGCGATAACCTGCGCTTTACTGGCTGATAAATTAGCCAAATTAATACTGGCAGCGTTACCAGTGGGGGCTTCTGCTGGTAGCGGTGGTCTGACAGGCAAGCCAGAGGGTAGTGGCGGGGCAGCAGGCAGGCCTTGCCAGTTACTTATTGCCTGTTGCATGTTTTCTGCCCAGTCGCTATCGCCGTTGGCCGGATAGTCACCACGTTGCAGCTGGGCGAGTTCAATACCTCGCATCTGCAAGTGGGGCAGTTCCCAGCTTAATGGCTTCAGCTCCTGTTTATCAGCCAGCTTATGCAACTGCTGCCACCATTTTTTACGTTCGCCGCTGTCGTCCCAACTCCATCTGCCATCGATATACAACACAAAGTCGGCCGCCACGCCGAACTGATGCATTGAACTCCAGGCATCGGCATTGGTTACTCTGGCGCCAGGCGCGCTACGACCTTGGCTGTAAAGCTGACGTTGACGCTGTGGTGAGCGAAAACCCTCGAATATCCTGAAGGGTAATTGAGCTTTTAACAGCTCTTGCAATAACAGCTCAACTTTATGCCGGAAAACCGGATGCAGGTGCGCCATACTGGTATCTCTGCTCATTGTTATGCTCCTGGCTGGATTGTTAATAGCACCCTTAACGTTTGCCCTGACTCACTACACAGGCGGGCATTGAGTATAGCTATAGTTTTACAAAAGTGAGGTGACACCGGCCCGACAGCTTGCTCCATCATTAGAAAAGCTTTACACTTGTCCCGCAACCAAGGGGTGCAACTGCGCAATAGCGCAAATGCTGAGATGCTTTCGGGCAAACCCTTAGAACCTGATCCGGATTATGCCGGCGGAGGGATGGTGCTAACTCCTCAAGCTGGTGTGATCTCTGTTTTTCTGATAAATGGAGCGTCATACGATAATGCGTTTTTCTCCGACTTTAGTTACTTCAGCAGTATTTGCGGCGTTAGCTGCTTCTGGCTGTGTTTATGCCGATAATTCCTCCGCTGTTACTGCTATTGAGCGCATTACCGTGCAAGGCGATTTACGCCAGCAACACGTCGGCCAGCTGGCCGGCAGCATCACGGTTGTGACTGAACAGGATTTGCAGCGCCAGTCGGTGCAGCATCTTGACCAGCTACTTAATCAGTTCGCTAATGTTAACTTCAGTGCTGGCGCCTCCCGCGGGCGGTTTATTCAGGTGCGTGGTATTGGCGAGCGCAGTGAATTTGTTGATACCATTAACCCCTCTGTTGGTATTCTGATTGATGGTATAGATTATTCAGGTCTTGGCATTAGTGGTATCAGCGATATTGCCCAGTTTGAGGTGTTCCGCGGCCCGGAAGCGACCCGCTTTGGTGCCAATGCGCTGGCCGGTATGCTGAACCTGACCACCCAGGGCCCTACAGAGACTGCCGAAGGTAAAGCCAGCCTGACCATCGCTAACTACGACAGCTATCAGCTGGCTGGTCAGTTCAGTGATGCGCTGAACTCAAAATGGGGTTATAGCCTGTCGCTGGAGCAGCAACAGTCGGATGGCTTTATTGAAAACCGCTTTCTTAACCGCGATGATACCAACGATATTAACGAGTTTACCGGTCGTTTTAAGCTGGCTTTTCAGGCAACTGCCGATCTTAAACTGCAACTGGTCAGCCATGTTGTTGATCAGGATAACGGTTACGATGCGTTTTCGCTGGACCGCGACCGGACAACCCTGTCGGACGAGCCCGGTCAGGACGAGCTGCGCAGTACGGCGCTGGCCCTGCAGGCTGATTACAGCGGCTTAACTTTTGCCAGATTACATGGCCAGCTTAGCTGGTTAGACGCTGATATGGACTATGGCTTTGATGAAGACTGGAGCTATGTCGGGCTGCACCCGGATGAATATTCAACCTCCGATCGTTATTTACGCGATCGCGAACAATTAACCCTGGATTACCGGCTGGTTTCTACCGATGCCGGTCGGCTTGGCGAAAGTGACTGGGTGCTCGGTGTGTATGCGGCCAGTAAAGAGTTTGCTTTAACCCGGCAGTTCTGGAACTGGGATTTATGGCAAGCCGACACCTTTGCCAGCGAGCTTAGTCGCAGTAATCTGGCGTTATACTCTGAACTTAATACACCGCTAAGTGAGCGGCTGAGCCTGGTATCGGGTCTGCGGCTGGAGCGCTATGAAGATGAATATGCTGACAGCAGTGCTAATTACATCACTAACAATGACACCATGTGGGGCGCCAAGCTGAGCCTGAACTATCAGGCAAGCCCGCAGGCGCTGATTTATCTGCTGGCATCACGTGGTTATAAAGCGGGTGGCGTAAATGGTGATGCGCTGGCCAAAGCCGCCGATGACAGCCTGAGCGAGTTGCTGACTAAAGCCAGCTTTGTGCCGGAAACCCTGTATAACGCCGAATTCGGGGTAAAAGGCACGGCATTGGATCAAAGCCTGGTAACCCGGGTTGCTGCATTTTATATGTGGCGCGAGGATATGCAGGTTAAAGGCTGGCTGAACCCGGACAGCGGTCCACAATTTGCCGGTTTTATTGATAACGCCGGCAGTGGCCGTAATTACGGTATTGAAATTGAAAACCGGCTGCAACTGCATCCGCAACTGGCACTGATGATAAACGCCAGCTGGTTGAAAACCAAATTGGGTAATTACGTGACTATTGATGGCGACGATTTCAGTGGCCGGGAGCAGGCGCAGGCACCACGATTTAGTTACAGTGTGGCTGCTGACTGGTATCTGAGTGATACCGTTACGTTTAATGTCGGACTACAGGGTAAAGACAGTTATTATTATTCTGATGGTCACAATGCCCGTTCCAGCCGCTACGAGTTGTTAAACCTGCGGTTAAGTTACCAGCTACAGCAGTGGCAACTGACAGTGTGGAGCCGCAATGCGCTAGATCAGGATGTCGGCATTCGGGGGTTTTATTTTGGCAACGACCCACGTGATGGCTATGAGCCCCATGTGTACGAGCAGTTTGCTGAACCACGCCGGGTAGGGCTTAGTGCCAGCTATCAATTTTAACTTTACGACGACATAACCGGAGTTGTGATGAAATTATCTGTAGAAATCAGTAAATACCCTTTGGCAGAGGACTATATCGGGCCCATTAAAGGTTTTATCGAGCAGCTTAATCAATACCCGGATATAAGGGTAATCACCAATACCATGAGCACCCAGCTGTTTGGCGATTATGATCAGGTGATGCAGGCCCTGCAAGACTGTATCAAGGCGTCTTTCGCCCAGTACGGTAAGGTGGTATTTGTTTGTAAATTTATTCATGGTGATCTGCAGCCATGATGCACTGGCTTAGTAATGCATTGGATCAATGGCAGTTGATGCATAGCCTGGAGCTGCTGGCAACCTTACTGGCACTGGCCTACGTGATACTGGCCTTACGTCAGAGTCTCTGGTGCTGGCCGGCGGCATTATTAAGCACCATTTTATTTACCCACATTATGTGGGATTCTGCTTTATTATCAGACGCCTTGTTGCAATTGTATTATGCGGCAATGGCCCTGTATGGCTGGTGGCGCTGGCAACAGCTGAAACAGCAGCACAAAGGACAGAATACGGTATCAGAATGGCCCTGGCGCCGGCACATGCAGTTAATTCTGATAACGGCGCTTGCTGGTGTGCTGCTGGGCTATGTGATGGCAAACTTCACCCGCGCTGATTTTGCTTATCTTGATGCTCAAACCACCGTGTTCAGTGTCATGGCAACCTGGCTGGTCGCACGTAAACTAGTCTCGAACTGGCTATACTGGGTGGTGATTGATGCGGTATCCATTTACGTTTATGCACAAAAACATCTGTATTTTCTGACCCTGTTGTTTATGCTGTATACCATTATTGCATTAGCGGGATATTTTATATGGCGGGCGAATTATCAGCAGCAACCGCAACTGGCGACGTCGGCCAGATAACCGCATTATGCCGGCATCTGGAATTTTTTGCAGCACATCCGGCACTTGCCGTTACCCCGCTTTCTAATGGCGAGCTAAATCTTAATTACCGGGTAGAAACCAGCCGAGGCGTGTACGCCGTGCGACGTTACCCGCCAAGCAGCAGCGGAGTTTGCCGCCAGCAAGAGCTGCGTTGTCAGCATGCGGCTGCAGTGGCCGGTATTGCCCCGGCGCCACTTTGCTTGAATAACCATTTACAGGTGTTGATCAGCGAGTTTATTCAGGGCGGTGCTTGCTTTGCGGTTACCGAGCGAACGATTCCGATACTGGCATGCACCCTGGTAAAACTGCATCAGCTTGGTGCCCGAACTGCAGTGTTGCACCCGGTAAACTATCTGCAGCAGTTAGCAAAGCAGACCGGACAGGCATTTGTCAGCGCCGACGCGCGATTATTTGCCCGATTACTGGCAACAGCAGAATATTATCAGACCTTGCCAATTGATACTGTGCTGTGTCATCTGGATTTGCATGGCGGCAATATGTTGTGGACAGATCAGAAATTATGGTTGCTGGATTTTGAGTACGCACAGTCGGCTGATAGCTGTCTGGATTTAGCCGCCGTCTCGCTGAATTTTCAGTTGTCTGCTGAATCAGAGCAACAGTTGCTCTCGGCATACCGGAAACAACGTGCTCATGGCGCTGGAACAGAAACTGAATTTTCGGCCAAACTGGCGCTGGCAAAAATCATTTTTAGCGGATTTTGCTGGTTATGGTATCTGAGCCTGCAACAAAAACTGACTTCGGGCCAGCAGCAGGCTCAATATTGGCAGCAGCAGCTTGCTGAGCAACTGGCGCTACAAACCTCCTAAGCGTTCGGCCAATACTTTATAGCGCTTTACATCGTCCTCGTTAAATAATGGCTTGCCACTGTCGTCTTGTTCAGTGGCTACCAGCAGATTTTCTCTGGCTAACCGTTCTACCCGAATATCCGGGATCCCAAGGAACTCAGCAACCTGTTGTACCGACATGAGTGACATAGCTTTATCCTGATCAATGGTTAAGATACTAGTAATACCTTATTCATGGGCTTTTTTGAATTAAAAAAGCATAATTTTAAAAAAAAACTCAGCTGGATTTTCTCAGGCGGCTACACCGACTTTAATAGACATTCCGGCTACTTATCGGTATAAATATTGGTTAAATCCAATTACGTTTTGATTCGTCGCAGGCTGCTACCCCTAAAGTGATTCTGTGTTATTGCGGCTCTGTTCAGAATAACGTCAGACAGCCCCTGTGGCCTGCAGAGCACAATTCTGTAGATTAGTTTGAAATTTCGCCATTTTGTAAAGGAAGCAACGACGCTATGACATTGTTATGGATACTTTTACTTCCCCTGCTGGGTACGCTGGTGCCGGTATTAACGGCCAGCTGGCGGCGAAGTGCCTGTGCCACGGCGACGGCCATTCCTCCAGCGATAGCATTAATGCTGCTGTTCTACCACGGCAGTGCCATTTTTGCTGGCGAAAGTTTACGCTACACTCTGGGCTGGATACCACTGCTGGGGCTGGATGTCAGCCTCCGGCTGGATGGGCTGGCATTTCTGTTCAGTCTGTTAATTCTGGGTATTGGCTTACTGATCATCTTGTATGCGCGCTATTATCTGTCTGAACAAGATTCTATGCCGCGTTTCTACGCTTATCTGATGCTGTTCATGACCGCAATGATGGGCATTGTATTATCTAATAACGTATTGCAGCTCTGGTTGTTCTGGGAACTGACCAGTATCAGCTCTTTCCTGTTGATCAGTTATTGGTGGCATAAATCTGAAGCGCGGCGCGGCGCCCGAATGGCTCTGACGGTAACCGGGGCCGGGGGCTTGTGTTTACTGGCTGCCTTATTGTTGCTTGGCCAAATTACCGGCAGTTACGATTTGGATGTTATTCTGGCCAGTGGTGCTGTTATTCAGCAACATGGCTGGTATCCGTTGGTTTTAGTGTTGTTTTTGCTGGGTTGCTTTACCAAATCAGCACAATTTCCGTTCCATTTCTGGTTACCCAATGCGATGGCCGCGCCAACCCCGGTAAGTGCTTACTTACACTCAGCTACTATGGTCAAAGCCGGTATTTTTTTGCTGGCGCGGTTTTACCCGGCAATGGCCGGTACGGAATTATGGTTTTTACTGGTTAGTATTACCGGTTTAACCACGTTGCTGGTCGGTGCCTATCTGGCACTATTTAAACATGACTTAAAAGGCTTGCTGGCCTATTCCACTATCAGCCATTTAGGATTAATTACCTTGTTGTTCGGCATGGGTACCGACTTAGCCGCTGTTGCCGGGGTATTTCATATTATTAATCATGCGACGTTTAAAGCGTCGCTGTTTATGGCTGCCGGCATTATTGACCATGAGTCAGGCTCGCGTGATATGCGCAAATTAAACGGCCTGTGGCACTTTATGCCGATAACCGCTACGCTCGCCATGGTCGCGGCGGCGGCAATGGCAGGAGTACCCTTGCTCAACGGGTTTTTATCCAAAGAAATGTTTTTTGTCGAAACTCTGCAACAGCACCTGCTGGGTTCGTTGTCGTGGATTATTCCGGTACTGGCGACCGTAGCGGGTGTGTTTTCGGTGGCGTATTCAACCCGCTTTATCCATGATGTGTTTTTTAACGGTAAGCCAAAAGGCTTAACCAAAACCCCTCATGAGCCGCCCCGTTATATGCGAATGCCGGTTGAAGTATTAGTGGTGCTTTGTATTCTGGTTGGCATAGCACCGGGGTACATTGTCGGTGATTTGCTTCATGCCGCATCCTCTGCAGTGCTGGGCGGGCCCGTCCCCGAGTACAGTCTGGCTATCTGGCATGGTTTTAATGTTGCCTTGCTGATGAGTGTAGTAGCGCTGGCGGGCGGTGCGCTGATATACATTAACCGTAAACACTTATTTGATTTTCAGAATACGCTGCCAGGCTTAGATGCCATCAATACTTTTGAGCTGGCGATGAAAACGCTGGCAAAACGTTGCCAGCAAATATATGGCTGGCTGGACAATGGTTCATTGCAGCGTTATCTGGTGTTTTTATTAATCGCTGTTGTGGTGTTGGCAGGGCTGCCGCTGCTGGAGCTGGACACCCTGTTTGGTGGCCGCCCTGAACTACCGGTCGATGCCGTAAATGCAACCGGCGCGGCAATGTTGCTAATTACTGCCTTTGCGACTGTGGTATTTCACCGACAAAGGGTAGTGGCGTTACTGATGATTTCTGTGGTGGGGTTAATGGTATCAATTGCCTTTACCCGCTTTTCAGCTCCCGATTTGGCACTGACCCAGCTATCAGTGGAAGTGGTTACCATTATTCTGTTAATGCTGGCTTTATTTTTCTTACCCCATAAAACACCGAAACAATCCAGCCCGACCCGGGTGATCCGGGACATCAGTCTGGCCAGTATGGTAGGGGTGGTTATAGGCAGTATCAGTTACGCCATTATGACCCGACCCTTTAATACGATTTCTGATTATTTCCTGACCAATGCCAAAACCGGCGGTGGCGGAACTAACGTGGTTAACGTTATTCTGGTCGATTTCCGGGGTTTTGATACCTTTGGTGAGATAGCTGTGTTGGGTATCGCTTCGCTGGGTATTTTTAAGTTGCTGACCCGGATCCCGGTATTTAAGCCCAGCAGCGATGGCGAAGGCAGACCATGGGCTCTGGAGCGTCATCCGGTATTACTGGCTACAGTATCCCAGAGTTTATTACCTCTGGCGTTAATGGTGTCAGTATTTATTTTCTTCCGGGGCCATAACTTACCCGGGGGGGGCTTTATTGCCGGTCTGATTACCGCGGTGGCGTTAATTCTGCAATATATCGCGCATGGTGTGGAATGGGTAAAAAGCAGAATGAATATTGAGTATCAGCGGGTGGTCGCGGTAGGACTGATGATCGCCCTCTTCACCGGTGCAGCGAGCTGGCTGTTCAATAAACCATTTTTGACGTCATGGTTCGATTATTTTGATATTCCATTGCTGGGTAAAATTGAACTGGCGAGTGCTATTGCGTTTGATGCCGGAGTATATGTGACGGTGGTGGGCTCCACCCTGCTAATTCTGGCCAGTCTGGGTAAGATGACCACCAGTCATCGTCCTGTTCATACGGAGACCATTTAATGGAAAGCTTACTTGCAGGTTGTATTGGCTTCCTGACTGCCTGTGGCGTATTTTTGTTACTGCGTGGCCGCACCTTCCCAGTGGTTGTCGGCCTGACCATGCTGGCCTATGCCGTTAACTTATTTCTGTTTTCATCAGGCCGGTTAACCTTGCAGGGCGCAGCTGTGTTAGGCACAACAGACAACTATGCGGACCCCTTGCCGCAAGCCCTGGTACTCACCGCTATTGTAATTGGCTTTGCGATGACCGCTTATCTGGTGATCCTGGCAATACGGGCCCGGGCCGATTTAGGTAACGATCATGTTGATGGCAAATTGCCGGGCAATGAAAGTAGCCGCAAGGAGAGCCGTTAATGTCGCATCTGATCATTGCGCCAATTCTGTTGCCGGTCTTTACCGCACTGCTGATTATGCTGCCCCCAATTCATTATTCGCCAATGCGTCGGCGCTGGGTCAGTATGATTTCTACAGTTATCCTGCTGATCCTAACCGTGTGTCTGTTAGTCCAGACCCAAAACACTGGGGTATCGTTTTATGCCTTAGGTGCCTGGCAGCCTCCGTTTGGTATTATCCTGGTCGCTGATATTTTCAGTGTCAGTATGGTGTGTTTAACCGCGGTGCTGGCGTTGGGTGCTATTTGTTATGGTAGTGCCGGCGAAGATGAGAGGGGCTCTTTTTTCCACCCTTTATTTCAGTTTCAGCTGATGGGGATTAATGGTGCCTTTTTAACCGGCGACTTGTTTAACCTGTTCGTATTTTTTGAAGTGTTGCTTATCGCTTCCTATGGTCTGCTGGTGCATGCCGGCGGTAAAAATAAAACCAAAGCTGCCGTTCACTATGTAGTGTTGAACCTGACAGGCTCGGCGGTATTTCTGTTCTCGCTGGGTATTTTGTATGGCACTCTTGGTACCCTAAATATCGCCGATATGGCAGTACAGGTCGCAAAACTACCACCTGAGAACGTGATGCTGGTGAAGTCTGGTGGTTTGTTATTGTTAATCGTGTTTGCATTAAAAGCGGCGATTTTGCCCTTACAGTTCTGGTTACCGGCAACCTATTCTGCTGCGTCGCCGCCGGTCGCCGCACTTTTTGCGGTAATGACCAAAATAGGCACTTACGCTTTACTGCGGGTGTATACCACTATCTTTGGTGAGCAGGCCGGGCCGCTGGCCGGTATGGCTTCCGATTGGCTATGGCCATTGGGTCTGGCCACTATAATGCTAGGCGCGATTGGCGTATTAGCCAGCCAGGATTTCAGAAAACTGGTGGCTAATCTGGTGATTATATCGGTTGGTACTTTGGTTACTCTGGTGTCGCTGCAAAGCATCGCAGCCACTTCAGCGATTTTATTTTATACCGTCCACTCAACCCTGGTGTGCGGCGCGTTATTTTTGCTGGCTGACGTGATTGGCGCCCAGCGAGGTAAAGCAGGTGACAGGTTAGTGCCGGGACGGCGCATGGCCCAGCCTGTATTGCTGGGGACAATGTTTATTATTGCCGCTATTGCGGTAGCTGGCTTACCGCCGCTGTCAGGCTTTGTTGGTAAACTGATGATCTTGCAAGCAGCAAGCTCGCCGTTGCAACAGATATTTCTCTGGTCAGTGATCTTACTCAGTAGTCTGATGGTGTTAATCGGCTTATCCCGCGCTGGCAGTATTTTGTTCTGGCGGGTCAGTGGCAATGAAGCCGGACCGGAGCGGGTATTACCTTTACAGACGTTTGCATTGGTCTGGTTGCTACTGGCCGCACCGTTGATGGTGGTATTTGCAGGTCCGCTTACTGAGCTAACGTTTGCGGCGGCCGAGCAGTTAAGAGATATTCAGCGTAGTATCGCTATTATACTGGGTGATACAGCGACATTCGGAGGTACACCATGAGAGTTACGCCTCGTTATAGCTGGTTACCCACACCTTATCGCAGTCTTTTGCTACTGCTGGTGTGGCTATTATTAAACCAGAGTGTTGAATTAATTCATTTGTTTTTTGGTACCATCCTGGCGCTGATTATTCCCTGGATTAGTGGTAAATTTCGTGATCCTCAGCCGTTGATTGAGCGGCCATTACTGGCATTGCGTTATATTTTGCTGGTATTTGGCGACATCGTCACAGCCAATGCCCAGGTCGCCATCCTGATCCTGGGTCCGCAAAGCCGGCTAAATCCGGCATTTGTGAGAGTGCCACTGGATTTGCAGCACGATTTGCCTATTACCATTCTGGCAAGCACCGTTTCCATGACGCCGGGGACCGTTAGCGCCGACGTGTATCCGTGCCATGATACTCAGCCTGGTGACGCTGAGATTACGCAGCGCTGGTTATTAATTCATGTGTTAAATTTAGAGGACGAAGCGGATTTAATCGCGACGATTAAGAGCCGTTATGAAGCACCGCTAAAGGAGATATTTCAATGTTAGAACAGGTTATATTTCTGGTGTTTGGCATGATTAGCCTGGCGTTATTGCTCAATCTCTGGCGTTTGCTGATAGGCCCGAGTATCCCAGACCGTATTCTGGCGCTCGATACCATGTTTATAAACAGTATCGCATTGATTATCCTATATGGCCTGTTAATGGGCTCGCCGCTATATTTTGAAGCTGCCTTGCTTATCGCCATGTTAGGCTTTGTCAGCACAGTAGCAGTATGTAAATTTCTGCTGCGCGGCGATATTATCGAATAGGAGCGACATTATGCAAAACTGGATGGAATGGGCCGTTGCTTTTTTCTTGTTGTTAGGTGGATGTTTTGTGTTAATTGGCTCGATAGGTTTAAGCCGGATGCCTGACTTTTTTATGCGGTTACACGGTCCGACTAAAGCCACGACCCTTGGCATGGGTGGTATTTTACTGGGCTCAATTTTCTATTTTAGTTTGCTGCAAAGCGTCAGTGTACATGAATTGCTGATTACTATTTTCCTGCTGATAACCGCACCGATAAGTGCCCATATGTTGATCAAAACCGCATTGCATCATCAGTTAAGAGCAATCGAACGCACAGGCGGTGAGCGCGAGTTAAAAAAGGGGCAACAGGAAGGTAGCCCGGATACGAAGAAAGCCCTGGCAGGAGATGACAAGCCTTAAAGAGGTTTTACTCGCCAAAGCCTTGTTCTATAAGTGAAACTACGGCGCTCAATGCCGCTTCAGCATCAGTGCCCTCCGCGGTTACCTGCAAGGTTTTGCCTTTACTACTGGCCAGCATAAGTAAGGCTAATACACTGCAGGCATCAGCGGTTTTATCTTGATAAACTAATTCAATATGAGCCTGAAACTGCTGGCACAGCTGTGCAAGTTTAGTCGCTGCCCTGGCATGTAAACCCAGTTGATTTACGATAGTGACGTTGCGGCTAAGCTTAGTGGCCATGGTGACGAACCAGCTCTCTGTGCCGGATTTGCACGTCTTCCCGTTGGCTGCGATAGCTCTCAGCCAGACTCTCTGCGATGTAAACGGAACGGTGCTGACCACCGGTACACCCTATTGCAATGGTTAGATAACTGCGGTTGTTGCGTTCCAGATGCGGTAGCCAACTGCTGATAAAACTATTGATGTGCCAGGTATATTTAGCAACCACCGCCTGAGATGCCAGATAATTTTTAACCGGTTGATCGAGGCCGGTTAATGGCTTTAACTCAGGCTCCCAATGGGGATTGGGTAAAAAACGAGCATCAAAAACAAAATCAGCATCTTTAGGGATGCCATATTTAAAGCCGAATGATTCAAACAACATGACCAGACGGCCGGTTTTTTGGCCCAGGATCCGTTCTCGCAATTGTTCTGCAAGCTGATGAACATTCAGTTCGGTGGTATCAATATATAAATCTGCTCGGCTGGAAATAGGGTCTAACAGCTGCTGTTCACGAGAAATTGCTTCGTCCAGAGACATTGCCTGATGCGACAGCGGATGCAATCGACGGGTTTCACTGAAACGTTTTATTAAGCTGGCGTGATCAGCATCAAGATACAATATTGTCAGATCAAGTTTTCGGGGCAGGTACGATAAGATATCTGCAAGTTCGTCAGGGTCTTGGGGTAAATTGCGCACATCAATGCTAACTGCCACCCGCTCATACTGGCCCATTACCGTAGTAGCAAGGGTCGGTAACAGGTTTACCGGAATATTATCGACGCAGTAGTAGCCAAGATCTTCCAATACCCTTAACGCCACTGATTTGCCTGAGCCCGAACGACCGCTGACGACCAATAGTTTCATGATGTACCCATCACCTCACTGGCGTCGATGATCAACTGATATAACTGCTCGTCCGATTCTGCATGGCGGATTTTGCGGGTGAGTTCTTTCTGACTTAGCAAGCGGGCAATACCGGCGAGGGTAGTTAAATGCGCCTGACACTGTTCTTCAGGAATCAAAATAGCGCAAAAGATATCTACCGCCTGATTATCAATGGCATCAAAGGCAATGGTATCTTTGGTTACCACAAATACCAAAATAGGCTGGGTAACCGTTTTAAGCTTGCCATGCGGAATAGCAATACCTCCGCCGATACCGGTAGAGCCGAGCTTTTCCCGGGTCATTAATGCTTCAAGAATAGTGTACTCGCTTATGTCAGGTAAGCGCTGATGCGCTAACTCTGCAATATATTCGAGAACTCGTTTTTTGCTGTTAAAAAGAACTGCACTCTTGGTGCAGTTCTCGGCTAGCATAGCGCTTAAGTTGATCATATGAGTTTAGTGTCGGGCTATTTTTTCTTTATGTTTAATAACTTGCCTATCGAGTTTATCAATTAACTGGTCGATGGCCGCGTACATATTTTCATCTTCCGAGGCAGCAAAAACTTCACCGCCGGTCAAATGCAGTTTGGCTTCCGCTATTTGTTTCAATTTTTCCACGTTTAGGATGACATGTACATTGTTAATATGGTCAAAGTGACGTTCCAGCTTGGCGAATTTATTGTCTACGTATTCTTTTAATGCAGTGGTAATTTCTACATGACGACCCGTTAAGTTGATTTGCATAGACGTTTTCCTTCTGTTTTGCTGACCTAAACCAAGGTCTTGCGTTGATTCGATGGCGGAATAAACAGGGCCTCACGATACTTGGCAATGGTTCGCCGCGCTACATTAATGCCTTGATCTGACAATATATCTGCCATCTTGCTGTCACTTAGTGGCTTGGCTGGGTTTTCAGCCGCCACCAGCTTTTTAATAAATGCCCGAATCGCTGTGGAGGAGCATTCACCACCACTTTCTGTACTAACATGACTGGAAAAAAAGAATTTAAGTTCAAATATTCCCCGGGGAGTATGCATAAATTTCTGGGTCGTAACTCGGGATATCGTCGACTCGTGCATACCTACCATCTCGGCCACGTCATTTAATACCATGGGTTTCATCGCTTCTTCGCCGTGCTCAAAAAAGGCTTGTTGCTGCTGCACAATACAGTTTGCAACCTTTAATAAGGTGTCATTACGGCTTTCAAGGCTTTTCAGAAACCACTTTGCCTCCTGTAGGTGAGACCTGATGAACTGAGTGTCAGCAGTATTTTTAGCGGTACGCGACAACGCCGCATATTGCTGATTTATCCTGACTTTTGGCATTGCATCCGGGTTTAATTCCACTTGCCAGCGGCCCTTCACTTTCATTACCGAGACGTCAGGAATCACGTATTGTTGTTCCTGCCGAATCACGTCTGCCCCTGGTCGGGGGTTTAAACTGAGAATGAGCCGCATCACTTCTTTTAGCTCATCTTCTTTCAGTCTAGTCACCCGCATCAAAGAACGAAAGTCGCGGTTCGCTAAATAATCAGTATGTTCTTTAATGACATGTTGTGCTTGCGGTAAAAACGGCGTGTTGGGGTCAAATTGACGCAGTTGCACCAGCAGACATTCGGCAATAGTGCGGGCACCGACCCCAACAGGGTCAAACAATTGGATCCGCTTAATCACGGCTTCGACTTCATCTTCTTCGACATCAGGCAGACCCAATGACTCCAGAATTTCGGCCACATCTATGGTCAGCAATCCGGTTTCATCGATGCCTTCAATAATAATTTCGGCGATGGCTAAATCAGTTTCTGAGAATGGCGTTAACTGCATTTGCCAGCGCAGGTAATCTTGCAGGGTTTCACTGGTTTCACCCTGAAAAACCATATCTTCATCAGGGGGCGACCCTGCACTGACTGGCGCGGCACTAATCAAATCATCCCAGTTATTATCCAGCGGCAGATCGTCTTGCAGACCTTGTTCGGCAATTGATTCACTGCTGTCACGTTCGGCAATTTCTGTCAGATTTTCCTGGGCAGTGTCGTTACTTTCCTCTGATGCCGAGCGAGTATCGTTATCATTAACATCACTACTATCCGGATCTGCAGAAAAGCTCTCAAACTCATCTTCACTTTCCAGCAACGGATTTGCATCCAGAGCTTCCTGTATTTCCTGCTGCAGCTCAATGGTTGATAATTGCAGTAAGCGGATAGCTTGCTGCAATTGCGGTGTCATTGTAAGTTGCTGACCTAGCCGAAGTTGCAAAGAGGGTTTCATTTACGTCTATTTCTCTCCTGAAGCAGGCGTTTGTTATTTTTCTTAACTATAGCCTGAATTGCTCGCCCAGGTATACATCACGAACCTGCTGATTCACTAATACTTCCTGTGGGGGGCCGGCGGCAATCAGTTCACCATGACTGACGATATAGGCCATTTCACAAACATCAAGGGTTTCCCTGACATTGTGGTCGGTAATTAATACTCCGATGCCTCGTTGCCCCAGATGCTGAATAATTTTTTTGATGTCCAGCACTGAAATCGGATCGACACCGGCAAAGGGTTCATCCAGCAGAATAAACGCCGGATTTGCAGCAAGTGCTCTGGCAATTTCCACCCGGCGTCGTTCGCCTCCGGACAAGCTCATCCCCAGACTGTTTTTAATATGGCCGATATGAAACTCTTCCAGTAAGTCATCTGCCAGCTCTTCGCGCTTAGCGTTGCTGAGATCATTACGGGTTTGTAATATCGCTAATAAATTGTCATAAACTGTCAACTTTCGGAAAATAGAACTTTCCTGAGGTAAATAACCAATACCAGCTCTTGCCCTGGCATGAATAGGATCGAACGTAATATCCTGATTATTTAGAATAATTTTACCTTTGTCCGACGGGACCAGGCCCACAATCATATAAAAGGTAGTGGTTTTGCCGGCGCCGTTTGGTCCAAGCAAGCCGACAATCTGACCAGCACTGACTTCAAGGCTGACATCTTTGACCACCTGTCTGCCTTTATAACTTTTAGCCAGATGCGCTGCCACTAACTTCATGGATTTTCCTTGGTTTGAGGAGTGAAAATCGTTGTTACCCGTTTTTTCTGCTCACCACTTTCGGCGCTGATTTGTTGCGTTTCAATATTGTATCGAATGACGGCGGCTTGCACCTCGCTGCCACTCTGGCTTAGCTGGGCGTTACCGCTTAACGTCAGTGTGCGGCTGGCAAGGTCATACCGGATCTCAGCTGCGGTGGCAGTTACCGGTATTTCACCTTCCAATAGCTGGCTGTATTGCACTGGTGTACCTGTGGTAATAAATACTTCATTGCCTTTTCCTGCACTGGCATTAATTTCTAACCGGTCAGCTTTAATATGCAAGCTGCCCTGGCGCACTTCGACATTTTGGGTATAAACGGATACATAGTCTTTGATTGATGTTTCGTTATTGTCAGAAGTAATAGCAATTGGTTGGCTGTAATCTGCGTCAACGGCAAAGCAGTTTGCACTAAGCAGTGCAGTGAGGAAAAAGAGATTAATTCTGTTCATTGGCGTATACCGTCTCCAAATGCTTAACAATCCGCAGATTTTGCTGAGCTAAATCTGCCTGTAAGCCTATACCATTAATATAAAAACCTTTACCAATAATCTTCACCGGCGCCGAGGTTTGCAACATTTTACTTGGCAAAAGCAGTTCGAGATTATCAGTATCAATGCGATCGATCAGCTCGCTGCCACTGACATTAACAATTCGAACCTGCTGCTCCAGAATAATTTTATCGTCTGGCAACCATATTCCAAACTGGCTGGTGACTTTCCATGCTGGCTGATGCTCAGCATCAAACAGAGTATATTCAGGCTTTTCGAACTGGGTGAAACCTAAACGTTCAAAAAACTCTAAGCGTTCAGCCTTAATGTGATCTGCCACATAACCCTGGCCGTCATAAAGGGTTCGGGTGACCTGTTCGGCAATATAATCAGGCAACAGTTCACGGTCTGCATCATTTAGATTAAGTTGCTCAGTTTGGTTAAACCTGATGTAAGTTGCTGTCAGCACCAGTATAAACACCAACATAAACAGCGTTTTTTTCATGAGCTGCTGCCATCGAACTGTTGAAACTTATGCTGGCTTATCAACAGTAAATCGGCCAGCTCACGTACTGCGCCGAAACCACCAGGCAATGATGTCAGGTAATCAGCGTGCAGTCGCAGATAGGGATGGGCATCTTTAACTGCCACTGATAAGCCACAGTGTTGCATCACCTGCCAGTCTGATAAATCGTCGCCGATGTAGCCAATCTGCTCTGTGCTTAGCGCCAGTTGCTGCTGTAAACTGGCAAAGGCGGCCAGTTTATTTTCCTGGCCCTGATAAATATAAGGGACTGTTAGTGAACGCATTCGTTGTTCAACAATGGCTGATGTACGGCCGGTAATGATGGCTACCTCAATACCAGCGTGGCGCAACGCTTTTATCCCAAAGCCATCCCGGGTATGAAAAGCTTTCAATTCTTCACCGTTATTGCCAAGATAAATCCGGCCATCAGAAAATACGCCGTCCACATCACAAATCAATAATTTAATGGCGGCGGCACGGCGCAGAATCTCGTCACTGACAGGCTGATAAAGGGTGGCAAAAAGCGACATGCTACAGTACTCCTGCTCGCAGCAAATCGTGCATATTCATGGCACCCACCGGAGTGCGGTTCTGGTCAATGATCAGCAAGCCGTTAATTTTTTTCTGTTGCATAATCTTCAACGCTTCGCCAGCAAGCATGTCAGCATTGGCGGTAGTGCAGGGCGTGGTCATTACCTGTTCAATTGCGGTGCTGTGGATATCCAGTTTAAGGTCTAGGATCCGTCGTAAGTCGCCATCAGTAAAAATACCGGCCAGACTCTGATCATCATTAACGACCGCTGTCATACCGAGACCCTTTTCTGAGATTTCCAGTAATGCTTCTTTGATGGTAGCGTGTCGCCTCACTATCGGCACTTGGCTGTCTTTATGCATTACATCGCTCAGCCTGAGCAATAATTTACGGCCAAGACTGCCACCAGGATGGGACAGGGCAAAGTCGTCGGCAGAAAAGCCCCGGGCATCCAGCAGGGCAACAGCCAGGGCATCTCCCATCGCCAACGTTGCCGTAGTGCTTGCCGTCGGTGCCAATCCAAGCGGACAGGCTTCCTGTTCTACCCTTACACACAAATGAACATCTGATAATTTTGCCAAAGTAGAGGCCGGGTTACCTGACATGCTGATTAGGGTAATACCCAATCGTTTAATTACGGGCAGTATGGTTAAAATTTCTGCAGTTTCACCCGAGTTGGAAATAGCCAGCACAATATCACCTGCGGTCAGCATGCCTAAGTCACCATGGCTGGCTTCAGCAGGATGTACAAAAAACGCCGGTGTACCGGTTGAGGCTAAGGTGGCCGATATCTTATTGGCGATGTGGCCGGATTTGCCCATACCCATCACAATAACTTTGCCCTTACTGTGAAATAATAGCTGGCAGGCTTGTTCAAAATCGGCGTTGATATATTGCGCAAGCTGACGTACGGCTTCTGCTTCAATCTGCAGTACTTCCAGTGCCCGGTTACAAAACGTGCTGATCATAGTAATTGCCATAAATAAGAAAACGATTATGCCGTTTGTGAGAATAACAGATATTGATAACCAACGAATGCTGCCAGCAGTATAGCACCCTCTATCCGGTTAATCCGTTGCATCCGAGTCAGGCGTACTGACATCAGCAACATCAATACCGTGGCACCGATCATCACATAACTGTCCCGCCCACCGGCATTAGGATCAATCATATCTGGCCCTATAACAGCGCCTAATCCCAAAACAGCCAGAATATTAAAGATATTAGAGCCAATAATATTACCCAGTGCTAAATCATCCTCACCTTTTAAAATACCAATAATACTGGCTGCTAATTCAGGCAGGCTGGTGCCAATAGCGATGATTGTTAAACCAATCACCAAATCACTCAGGCCGGCATAGCGGGCGATAGTCACAGCACCATGTACCAGCAGTTGCGAGCTGGCTAGCAAAAGTATCAGACCTGCTGCTGCCCATACAATGGCTTTAACAGTGGAAATATGAACGGTAGGGACATCGGCATTAATCTCTGCAATCAGCGGATCATCAGGGGTAGCATGTTTACCCCAGTACACTAATAATGCCAGAAAACTAAAAAATGCTACCAGTAATACGATCCCCTCAATCCGGGTTAGCAGGTGGTCCGACAGCAGATAGTAACCGAACAGGGTACAAACTAATAACAACGGGAATTCACGGCGTAAGGTCAGTGAAGATACCGCAATGGGTTTTAGCAGTGCTGCAGCGCCAATAACCAGTAAAATATTGGTGATATTAGAACCAACAGCATTGCCTACTGACGTGTCCAGCTTGCCTTGCCAGGCAGCGGTTGCCGACACCAGCATTTCAGGGGCCGAAGAACCCATAGCTACAATGGTAAGGCCAATAACCATAGGAGAAATACCACTATTGCGGGCTATTGACGAAGCACCATACACAAAGCGATCAGCACTCCATATCAATAACACAAGGCCGACAATGACAAAAAAAATAGCGACGAGTAAAGGAGACACGCAGCAGTCCTGTAATTTATTGGTTAAGTTAACTGTATTTTCCGTGTTATTGTCGGTAATTGCAAAAAAAACCTGTCACTTCAGCTCTCTTCGATTTTTTCGCACACTTTGTTACGATTTTTTGTAACGACATTGAACTGCAATACCTTTACAATACTACAACCTAAGGGATTTCTGGTATTCGATTGCAAACATACATGCTTGTATGTATATTGGCAAATTTAGTACCAGGCCGGTAAAACTGCTTTCGCGGTTGTTTTCAGTTGGAGTCCAATTTGTCCGATATTATGGTTGATATCCAGCACTTAAGCTTTTCCCGCGGTCAGCACCTGATATACGATGATATGAGTATGCAGGTTCGTCGTGGTAAAGTTACGGCCATTATGGGGCCGAGCGGCATTGGTAAAACGACGCTGCTTAAACTTATTGGCGGCCAGTTAAAGCCTGACAGCGGCCATATTTTGTTTGATGGCCAGGATATTCCGGCGTTGTCACGAGCTGATTTATATCAGGCGCGTAAAAAAATGAGCATGCTGTTTCAGAGCGGTGCCTTATTTACCGAAATGTCAGTATTTGACAACGTAGCGTTTCCAATCCGTGAACACACCAGACTGCCCGAATCGTTAATCCGGCTTATCGTATTAATGAAACTTGAGTCTGTTGGCTTACGCGGTGCCCGCGATCTGAAGCCCGCAGAGTTGTCAGGTGGTATGGCGAGACGGGCGGCGCTGGCAAGGGCCATCGCGCTTGATCCGGAATTAATCATGTATGATGAACCTTTTGCCGGCCAGGATCCTATTTCAATGGGCGTGATTGTCCGGCTGATTAAAGAATTGAATAACGCGCTGGGTTTGACGTCAATCGTGGTTTCGCATGATGTTACGGAAGTAATGAGTATTGCCGATTACGTTTATGTGGTTGCAGAAAAGAAAGTAATTGGCCATGGCACTCCCGAGCAGCTTCGTCAGGATAAATCAGAACTGGTACAGCAGTTTTTGAAGGGGGAGGCGGACGGCGCAGTTCCCTTTCATTACCGGGCGCAAGCCTACGAAGATGAATTGATGGAGTCTGCCAGGTGATAACAGACAAACTACAAACGCTTGGACGAGACACCATTAACAACATAGCGGGCTTTGGCCGCTCAGGTTTAATGTTATTCGGCGCTCTGGTTGGCAAACCCGACTTTCGAAAAGGTTTTCCGCTGCTCATCAGGCAGCTATATGTCATTGGTGTGTTATCGCTGTTGATCATTGTGGTATCAGGCTTGTTTATCGGCATGGTACTTGCCCTGCAGGGCTACACGGTGCTGGTAAAGTTTGGTGCTGAAGGGATGCTTGGGCCTCTGGTGGCATTAAGCTTGTTACGGGAACTTGGTCCGGTAGTGACCGCGTTACTATTTGCTGGCCGTGCCGGCAGTGCATTAACGGCAGAAATTGGTCTGATGAAAGCAACAGAACAATTGTCTGGCATGGAAATGATGGCAGTTGACCCGTTACGGCGAATTATAGCGCCACGTTTCTGGGCCGGCGTTATCAGCATGCCACTGTTGGCACTGGTATTTAACGCGGTAGGTATCCTCGGCGGTCATTTGATCGGGGTGGACTGGCTGGGCGTAGATGGCGGAAGCTACTGGTCAACGATGCAAGCTAATGTTGATTTATATCAGGATGTACTGAATGGCGTCATCAAAAGTTTTGTTTTTGCTATTATCGTTGTCTGGATAGCATTACATAAAGGCTTTGATGCAGTGCCCACATCAGAGGGAATTAGCCGGGCGACAACTCAGACCGTAGTGACAGCTTCACTAACGGTTCTGGGCTTTGACTTTATATTAACTGCATTAATGTTTGGTGGATAAAATGACCACACGGAAAATTGAAATTTTAGTTGGCGCTTTTATTGTTGTAGCTGTGGCTGCATTTCTTATGCTGGCATTGAAAGTGGCTAATGCCGGGGTGACCGGTTCAGGCGAGAGTTATGTGCTGTATGCTAAATTCGAGAATATCGGAGGTTTAAAGGTTCGCTCTCCGATTAAAGTGGGTGGTGTGGTAGTGGGCCGGGTGGCCTCTATTGAATTGGACACCGTTTACTATACTCCGGTGGTTAAAATGGAGATTAACGAGCAATACAGTAATTTTCCTGAAACCAGTTCGGTTGCCATCTTAACATCGGGTTTGTTAGGCGAGCAGTACCTTGGTTTACAGCCGGGCTTTATCGATGAAACCGTCCAAATTCTGGCAGATGGTGATTCTATTCAGGATACGCGTTCAGCTATTGTGCTGGAAGAGCTTATCGGCCAGTTCTTATTTAACCGGGGAAATTAATTGTGAAATATTTATCGGGCAGCGCATTATTACTGGTTATGTTAACAGCGACTCCGTTTACGGCATACAGTAACGAGCCGGTAGCAAGATCAGCAACGCAACAAGTAGAGCAATACACGGACCCTTTTGAAATGATGGAGGTGGTTGCTGACAAAACGTTCCAGCGCATAGCCAAAGACCAAGAGCTGATTGCTAAGGACAAAGAGCATTTACGGGTTATCGTTAATGAAGAACTGGTGCCTTATATTGATGGTCGGTATGCTGCCTTAACAGTAATTGGCCGCACCGTAAATTTGCGGGAATTGCCACGGGAGGAGTTTGATGCGTTTGTGGTGGCATTTGAAGATTATATGGTTGCCTCTTACGCCGGTGCATTAACCTACTACCGGGATCAGAAAGTCATTATTCAGCCGGCACGTCCGCCTGAAAATCAAAGTATCATGACGATTAAAACCCGGGTCATTGACCCTGGTAAACCGGATATCACCATCGATTTTAAATTACGTCGTAATCGTGGTTCTGAACACTGGTTGGTTTATGACATGGTAGCTGAGGGTATATCATTGCTAGACAGCAAGCGGGCTGAACTGAGCAACCTGATCCGGCAGCAAGGTGTTGCCCGGGTCACTGAACTGTTGCTGGAAAAAGCCAAAGAACCGATTAAAGTGCCGGAGTAACGCCGTGTCACTGACTATTGACAGCAATGATAATATTTTACGGTTTGGTGGTGAGCTGAATCGTGACACATTAATGTTATATTCACCTTTTAAATTGTTAAATACCCTCAGCGGCAAGGTAATCTTTGATTTTTCCGCCCTAAGCAATGTAGACTCAGCGGGATTGGCATGGCTAATTCAGCAGCTCGGCAAAGCACGTAAGCAGAAGCTAGAGGTTGAATTTGTCAAAGTTCCCGCGCAACTGCTTGCTTTAGCAAAGGTTAGTGCAGTAACGTCCTTGTTACCGATAACAGATTAAGGTGTCGTGTGGAGATTAAACAAATTGAACAGCTGTTAAAAGAGCAATTGCAGCTGGCCGAAGTATATGTTCGCGCCGAAGGGTCGCATTATGCGGTAACGGCAGTAGGCAATTGTTTTGCGGATGTCAGCCGGGTTAAGCAGCAGCAAATGATTTACGCTCCCCTGATGAGTGCAATTGCAGACGGCAGTATTCATGCTGTTAGCATTAAGGCCTTTACGCCGGAACAATGGCGCAGAGAAAAACTTTTAAACCCACCTGTGTAAGACATAATATGCAACAATTCCGTGTTACTGCCAGTGGTCCTTTGCAAGGTGAGGTAATTATCTCAGGTGCAAAGAATGCCGCGTTACCCATTTTATTCGCCAGTATCCTGTCTGAAAAGCCAAGCACGATAACCAATGTGCCAAAACTGAAAGACATTGAAACCACTTATCAATTGCTGCAGCTGTTCGGGGCGAAACTGACCGTCAACACTAACAGTGTGACTGTTGATGCCGGCCAGATTAATAATCAGTATGCGCCGTACGAGTTAGTGAAAACTATGCGGGCCTCTATATTAGCGCTAGGCCCCTTGTTGAGTCGCTTTGGCCAGGCTGAAGTATCTTTACCCGGAGGCTGTGCCATCGGTGCCCGCCCGGTGAATCTGCATATTGATGGCCTGCGTAAGATGGGGGCTGAAATCCAGGTTGAAAATGGCTATATCAAGGCTCGCGCCAGCAGGTTGAAAGGCGCGCATATTATTATGGAGATGGTCAGCGTTACCGGCACTGAAAATCTGTTGATGGCAGCGGTGCTTGCTGATGGTACGACCACGATTGAGAACGCAGCACGCGAGCCTGAAGTGGTTGATTTAGCCGCATATCTGATTACTATGGGGGCAAAAATCACTGGTGCCGGTACCGATACTATTCGCATTGAAGGGGTTAGCGCGTTACAAGGTGGCGAGCACCGGGTACTGCCTGATCGAATTGAAACCGGTACTTTTCTGGTGGCGGCTGCGGTTACCGGTGGCGATGTTACTTGTGTCAGCGCTGATGCGAAAGAGTTAGAAGTAGTTTTGGAAAAGCTGCGAGAAGCAGGAGCCGAAATTACTACCGGTCACAACTGGATCCGTCTTAATATGACGGGCCGAAAGCTAACCTCTGTTGACGTAAAAACAGTGCCTCATCCTGGTTTTCCTACGGATATGCAAGCTCAGTTTACCGTGCTTAATGTGGTTGCAGAAGGGGTAGGCGTGGTTACAGAAACCATCTTCGAAAACCGCTTTATGCATGTACCTGAACTGCAACGAATGGGTGCTAAAATCCGGCTGGAAGGCAATACGGCGGTGTGCCAGCATAGCCCAAAACTGATGGCAGCTCAGGTAATGGCAACCGATTTACGGGCATCTGCGAGTTTGGTGATAGCCGGTCTGGTTGCTGAGGGCGAGACTCTGGTAGAACGCATTTATCATATCGATCGTGGTTACGAACGAATTGAGGATAAACTGCAGGGTTTGGGTGCAAAAATTGAGCGGATTGACGTAGCTTAGTCTGGCGTTAATAACTAATCCGAGATAGTAGCCGCTTAACCGCGGCGTAGTTCCCGCACTACTGTCGGTATTTCCAGGATCTGACCGTTGCGATTAATGGTCAGCACTAATTCAGTATTCGGCGCTGTTTCAGCGATCAGATTCAATGCCTGGCGAGTGTCTGAAAATTGCTCGCCGGCAATTTTCAGAATAACATCGCCAATTTGTAAATCTGCTTCATCAGCCGGTCCGCCAGGACTTATCGCGGTGAGTGCCAGGCCGTACATTTTCTGGCCGGTAGAAACTAATTTGTCACCGGCGGCATTGACGACAGGATCACCAGATACCCCTAGATGGCTGCGGGTAACCCGGCCATGTTTAATCAGCTTATGCATAATATTTTGTGCAAGTTGATAAGGCACAGCAAAAAATATGCCTTGGATCTCCTGATTTTGTAGTTGAAAAGCAGCCGCATTAATACCAACTAAAGTGCCATTAGTATTAACCAGCGCGCCACCAGAATTCCCTTTGTTTATCGCTGCGTCCATTCGCATAAAGTCGATATACCCACGGGAACTAAGGCCTGTGTTACCATTGGCACTGATAATTCCCTGAGTAATCGTCTGACCGAGGTTAAGCGGGTTACCAATCGCCAGCACGACATCGCCAACCTGTGAGTCGAGTTCAATATCCTGAGGTATTACTGGCAAATTATCTGCCTGAACATATAAAACCGCCAGATCCGAGATAACATCCTGACCAATTAACACCGCCTCGAGCCAGCGACCATCCTGTAATGCCACTTCAATATGATCGGCACCGGAAACCACATGGTGATTTGTTAGAATATAACCTTTGGCGCTCATGATAACCCCGGAGCCCAGCTCCTGACGTTCAATTGAACGCGGTTGAAATCCCCGCGGATCGATAACTCTGCTGCGGGTATAAACATTGACAACAGCCGGTGCTGCTTTTCTTACAGCGCTGGCATAGGATACCGGGGCGGGTTCAGTTTGTTCATTATGACTTTGCCAGCTTGGCAGACTAATTCCGGTGAACTGAGGAAAAAATAACAGAATAACCAGCGCCAGAGCCAGGCCATAAACAACACTTTTGAGGATAAATAAAAAGATATTTCGCACAGCTGTCTGGTAGCAAAAAGAATGTACAGCTAGCATAGCACTAATTATGCTTAAGCAGTAGCCACTTAGCTACTGCTTAAGCCAATTTGCCTTATCGCAGTAAGATATAAAGCTCGTCATTTCCACGGCGAATATACAACGCGGCAACACCCTGGCGGCCCTCAAGTATCTGGCGTAAATCGGCCAGATTGCGTACCCGCTGTCTGTTAACGCCGGTAATGATATCGCCCTGACGCAGGCCTATCTGCTCTGCCACCGAGCCATTGGCCAGTTCGGTAATTTCTACGCCCCGCTCACCATTATTAAGAATTGCCCCCTGTAACATCGGATGTAGTTGATTGGCGGCAAGCTGACCGCTTGCCAGTTCCTGCAGGGTTACGGTAACGCTGCGCTCTTTGCCATCACGCAAAATACCCAACTCAGCTTTACGATTTGCACCCAGAGTAGCAATTTTGGCTCGTAACTCATTAAAGCTTTGGATCCGGTTACCATTCATGCTGATGATAACATCGCCAGCTTTCAGTCCAGCTTTCGCTGCTGCGGTATCAGGCAGTACTTCGTTGACAAAAGCACCTTTACTAACGTCTAAGTTCAGCGCCTCTGTCAGTTCAGAATTGACATCATTTCCCCGCACTCCCAAACTGCCCCGGCGGATCTGGCCAAACTCAATAATCTGGTCAACCAGGTTTTTCATCATATTGGAAGGGATAGAGAAACCAATACCGACATTGCCACCATTGGGACCCAGAATTGCCGTATTAATACCAATCAGTTCGCCACGCAGGTTAACCAAAGCACCGCCGGAGTTCCCTCTGTTGATGGCGGCATCAGTCTGAATAAAGTCTTCGAAGCCATCCATATTTAAGCCACTACGCCCCAGTGAACTGACAATACCGGACGTGACGGTTTGCTCCAGCCCAAAAGGGTTACCAATAGCTATCGCGTAATCACCGACACGAAGCTTGTCTGAGTCGGCTAACGGAACTTGTACCAGGTTTTTGGCTTCAATTTGCAAAAGCGCAATATCACTTTGTGGATCTGCGCCCAGCTTTTTGGCCGTAAAACTACGACCATCTTTTAACTTTATTTGAATTTTATCAGCGTCTTGCACTACATGATTGTTAGTAACGATGTACCCTTTTTCTGCATCAATAATGACGCCCGAGCCCAAACCACTGAATGGCCGCTCCTGGGGTTGATTACCCTGACCTCGCTGCCCGAAAAATTCCCGGAACGCATCTGGGATCCGCTGGCGTACTTCGCGGCTGCCTTCGACTGAGATATGCACTACCGCCGGGGTAGCTTTATCCAGCATAGGTGCCAGAGAAGGCATCTCTTGTTTATCTGAATTAAAAAACGGTAAGGCCGCCTGCACCGAGCTGGCAGGTACGGCTAAAGTTGCTGCCAATACGGCAGCGTGTAGCACAGACAATTTCATTTTCATTGCGTAACAGTCTCCTTCACATACATGCGACTAAGAACGTTGTGGCATAGAAAAAGTTCAGCGTTTGTTTATTGCGTTATGTAACGAAGTATTACTCGGGCTTACTCACTTTGCGCTCTTTAATCAAACCGCTGGCTTCGCCAGAATAGTCGCGGGGTTGCTCGTCAACAGCTGAATAAACCCGACGTTTTTCATCAATCTGATGTAAAGTTTGTTTAATATGGTCGGCGGCATCGGTAGACAAGTAATTTAACTCAGAATTTTTACTGACTGGTGGTTGTTCAACCAGCTGCATCTTAGACTGTTGTACGTGGCGGGCAATGCGTGAATAATTGTCCTGTAACTGAGTCATAAGTTGATTAGTAACGTCCAGATGTTGTGAGACATCCTGACGGTACTGATTCAGTTGCTGGCGACTGGCATCAAGCTCCTGTTGCAGTTTATGACTGTTAAATTGCTTTAAACTGTATAATCTGGCCAGAATCGCACCCACTATTAAACCAACTGCCAGACCCGCCAGGGCGAACGTGAGATCCATATCAACTCCTAAATAGTAAATTCTGTCACCAGTGTACCTTAACTTCTTAGCTTGAGTGGTAAGGCATGTTATTATTATCGCCTGTTTTTCCAGCTAAACCAACTAAGTTTGCAGCAATTGCCCATGACACCAGCAGAAAAATATCAGCAAGACTTAACCCGGCCTGATTTTCATCATGATACGGCACAGGAATATGCGGTTAAGCAGTTACAACGGCTTTACGATGACTTTGTCCAGAAGCTGCCGCAATCACAGTCATGGTGGCAAAAATTAAGAACGGGTACCCCGCAGAAAAAGCCACTTACGGGCTTGTATTTCTGGGGTGGGGTTGGCCGGGGCAAAACTTATCTGGTCGATACATTTTATGAATGTTTGCCGACCAAACGAAAAATGAGAATTCATTTTCATCGCTTTATGCACCGGGTCCACGAAGATCTAAAATTGCTAAAGGGGGTAAAAAATCCGCTGGAGCAGGTTGCTGATAATTTCAGCAAGCAAACTGACATTATTTGTTTTGACGAGTTTTTTGTCTCAGACATTACTGATGCCATGATTTTAGGCACCTTGATGCAGGGCCTGTTTGCGCGCGGCATCACTCTGGTCGCAACCTCCAACATTGAACCGGATGGTTTATATCGCAATGGTTTGCAACGGGCGCGTTTTTTGCCTGCTATTGGTTTAATTAAACAACATTGCCAAATATTTAATGTAGATAGCGGTATTGATTACCGGCTGCGGACTTTGGAACAAGCTGAAATTTATCACCATCCATTAGATAAAGAGGCTGAACAGAATCTACAGCAATATTTTTTGGCATTGTCGGTAGAGCCTCGTCAGGCCGCATGCCAGATTGACGTTGCCAATCGAAAGTTAAGCGCGCTGGCAGAGGCGGATGGTATTGTCTGGTTCTCTTTTAACACCTTATGCGAGAGCGCCCGTAGCCAATACGATTATATGGAGTTAAGCAGATGTTATCACACCGTATTGTTGTCTGGGGTGAAACCAATGGGGCGCCAGAATGAAGATGTCAGCCGGCGTTTTATTGCCCTGGTAGACGAGTTTTATGAGCGCCAGGTAAAGCTGATAATGTCGGCAGAAGTTGCGCTGGAGCAGCTTTACACTGAGGGTTTACTTGAATTTGAGTTTAAGCGCTGCATTAGCCGGTTGCAGGAAATGCAGTCCCGGGACTATCTGGCGTCAGCTCATTTACCCTGACTAGCCCGGCTACTTACAACGAACTACAACAATTATGATATTTTTTCATCAACAGGGCTGATCTTTGTAATTGTTTAATATATAATCCGCGCCCGGCCTACGTTACAGCCTCATACTGCCGTTAGCCCGGTAGTTTTTGTACTCGAAGGGGTGCGATTACGACATTGTTAGCAACAGCCCTGCGCAATGTTAGGTGTAACTTAAGTTTATTTGGAATAGGTTTAGATGAAAACTTTTACTGCAAAGCCAGAAAGCGTAGAACGCGACTGGTACGTTGTTGATGCAAACGGTAAAACACTGGGTCGTATCGCAACAGAAATCG
Organism: Arsukibacterium sp. UBA5043; assembly: GCA_002415085.1. GTDB lineage: Bacteria > Pseudomonadota > Gammaproteobacteria > Enterobacterales > Alteromonadaceae > Alishewanella. Next base: position 43,921 of record DIBV01000006.1, read on the forward strand.
CTGCTCGTTTACGTGGCAAGCATAAGCCAGAGTATACTCCTCATGTTGACACCGGTGATTACATCATCGTTATCAACGCTGAGAAAGTAACTGTTACTGGTAACAAAGCGAAAAACAAAATGTATTACTCGCATACTGGTTTCCCAGGCGGTATCAAGGAAATCAGCTTCGAGAAGCTGATCGCGAAAAAACCTGAAATGGTTCTGGAAACTGCCATCAAAGGTATGTTGCCCAAAGGCCCATTAGGCCGCGCTATGTTCCGTAAGTTAAAAGTTTACGCTGGCGCAGAGCATCAACACACTGCTCAGCAACCGCAAATTTTAGATATTTAATCGGAGCATAACATGGCACAGAATCAATATTACGGAACTGGTCGTCGTAAAAGCTCAACGGCCCGCGTCTTCTTAAAAGCTGGATCAGGTAACATTGTTATCAACCAGCGCGCTCTGACCGAGTACTTCGGCCGTGAAACTGCCTGTATGGTAGTAAAGCAGCCGTTAGAACTGGTTGATATGGTTGAAAAGTTCGACCTGTACATCACTGTCAAAGGTGGTGGTATCAGCGGTCAGGCCGGTGCTATCCGTCACGGTATCACCCGTGCACTGATGGAATTTGACGAGTCACTGCGTCCGGCGCTGCGTAAAGCTGGCTTCGTTACGCGTGATGCTCGTAAAGTTGAACGTAAGAAGGTCGGTCTGCGTAAAGCACGTAAACGTCCACAGTACTCAAAGCGTTAATTCGCTTCTGGTACCAAAAACCCGGCTTATTGTGCCGGGTTTTTTATTTTAATCAATTTCAAATATACCATGGCTGTAAGCCCTGAACTGTAACGCTTTGTTGCTGTTTATGCCTCATAACTGCTGATATATTAGCTATTCATCCCACCTTAAACCTTGTGTAAAGCAGGGCTTTTCATTATGATCGGCGTTATTTTTTAAACTTATAATAATTGCTGGAATTCAGCCGCTTAAATTTTTTTATGTTAAGCGTTAACGTGGAGATGAGTGGATGAGCAATGCGCCTGTAGATCATGGTCGCCGCCGCTTCCTTACCATTGCTACCTCAGTAGTGGGAGGCGTGGGTGCTGTTGGAGTGGCTGTGCCCTTTATTGCATCCTGGAATCCGAGTGAGCGGGCTAAGCAAGCCGGTGCTGCAGTAACTGCAGACATAAGCAAACTCGAACCAGGGCAGTTAATCCGGGTAGAGTGGCGGGGAAAGCCGGTTTGGATAGTAAAACGCACCGAGGAAACACTCGGGCAGTTAGAGCAAACCGAAAGCAAACTGCGTGACCCATCATCCGATGTTCCGCAACAGCCTGCTTATGCCCAGAATCGACATCGTTCAATCAGACCAGAAATTTTTGTCGCTGTCGGAATTTGTACTCACCTGGGTTGTTCACCTTCTTATTTGCCAAATGATTTTGCGGCTCAGGTTGAAGGCATCCGGGCTGGCTTCTTTTGCCCATGTCACGGTTCCAAGTTTGATATGGCGGGCCGGGTATTTCAGGGCGTGCCTGCTCCAACCAATTTAGTGGTACCGCCACATATGTTTATCGATGATAACACCATTGTGGTTGGTGAAGATGAGGGGGCTGTCTGATGTTTAAAAACCTGATGAGCTGGATTGAGTACCGCTTACCCTTTATGGATAAGATGAACCTGCATGTGATGCAGTATCCGGCACCAAAGAATTTTAACTTCTGGTATTTTTTTGGCTCACTGGCCATGCTGGTGCTGGTTAACCAGATTGTTACCGGTATCTGGTTAACGATGAATTATGAACCCTCAGCAGAAGGTGCGTTTGCATCGGTTGAATACATCATGCGTGATGTTGATTATGGCTGGTTGTTACGTTACATGCACTCTACCGGTGCCTCGGCCTTTTTTGTCGTAGTCTATTTACATATGCTGCGCGGCATGATGTACGGCTCTTATCAGAAACCACGTGAACTACTGTGGATTTTTGGCATGTTGATCTTCCTGGTGCTGATGGCTGAAGCCTTTATGGGCTACTTGCTGCCTTGGGGCCAAATGTCGTTCTGGGGCGCTCAGGTTATCATCGGAATATTTGGTACGATACCGTTTATTGGTGAAGACTTAACGCTGTGGATCCGGGGTGACTATGTTATATCCGGTGCAACCCTGAACCGCTTCTTCGCCTTGCATGTTATTGCCTTGCCATTGGTACTGGTAATTCTGGTGTTCCTGCATATCATGGCGTTGCATGAAGTGGGTTCTAATAACCCGGACGGTATCGACATTAAGAAAGATAATGACGGGTCGGTTGAACAAACTGAAGCGGATAAAAAGTTTACTTTCCATCAGTATTTTACCCGCGGTGGTAAAAAAATCATTGTGGATGCGATCCCATTCCATCCTTATTACACGGTAAAAGATTTAGTCGGTGTGGCAGGTTTTCTGTTAATTTTTGCCTGGGTAATTTTCTTTCTGCCCGAGGGCGGCGGCTATTTCCTTGAGCCACCAAACTTCGAACCGGCAAACCCGTTGAAAACCCCTGATCATATCGCGCCAGTATGGTACTTCACACCATTCTACGCCATTTTACGGGCGATACCGCATCCGTTCATGGGTGCTGTGGCTATGTTCGCTGCCATTGTAGCTCTGGCGTTGTTGCCGTGGCTGGACCGAGGCAAGGTGCGTTCAGTACGCTATCGTAGTGGTTTGCACAAAGTTAACCTGATTAATTTCTGTATCAGCTTTGTGGCATTGGGTGTGTTGGGTGTATTGCCGGCAGAAGGTGTCTATACCCTAATGGCTCAGATATTCTCGTTTACATATTTTGGATTCTTTGTGCTGTTGTTTTTCTACAGTAAGAATGAAAACACCAAGCCGTTACCAGTGAGGGTTACCTAATGATGAAAACGTTATTGTCTGCTGTTGCATTATTAGCTTCTTCACTGGCCATCGCAGCGGGCCCAACAGTACAATTGGATAAAGCGCCGATCGATCTAACCGATAAGGCATCACTGCAAAATGGTGCCCGCTTGTTCCAGAATTATTGTCTGGGCTGTCATCAGATGCAATATCAGCGTTATTCTCGTACCTTTGCCGATCTGGATATTCCGGAGGAGCTGGGTATGGAGCACCTGATGTTTACCGGTGAAAAAGTCGGCGATCATATTACCAACAACATGTCGGCAAAAGACGGTGAAAAGTGGTTTGGTGCCACCCCGCCTGATTTAACCAACGTTGCCCGGGTACGAGGTCCTGATTGGCTTTATACTTATCTGCGCGCTTTCTATGCGGATGATAGCCGGCCATTTGGCGTAAACAATGAAGTGTTTCCGTTGGTTGGTATGCCGCATGTGCTGCAGGAATTGCAAGGCCTGCCAAGCAAAACTTATGAAACCCGGTTAGTTGATGGTGAACCTAAACAGGTTTACGTCGGCATTAAAACCGATGGCAGTGGCGAGTTAAGCGAAGAAGAATATGATCGTGCCGTTGCAGATCTGGTAAACTACCTGGAATACGTAGGCGAGCCAACCAAACTGGAAGCGCATGCTTTGGGTTACAAAGTGATGATCTTTTTGTTGATTTTCCTTGTGCTGGCTTATTTACTGAAGAAAGAATACTGGAAAGATGTTCACTAATTAGTTGATTTAACTAGTATTGAGATACCAGGGGCCTTAGCGCCCCTTTGCCGTTTTTTATTTTACCGGAGGAATAAATGGCGATCATTGCCAATAAACGCCCTGTGATGACTTTATTCACAGCCATTGATGATATGTACAGCCACCAGGTGCGTATTGTACTGGCCGAGAAAGGCGTAACTGTTGATATCCTTCAGGTAGCTCAGGACAACCTGCCAGAAGATCTGTACGAAGTGAACCCTTATGGCAGCTTACCGACATTACTTGACCGTGAACTGGCTCTGTATCAGGCCGACATCATTATGGAATACCTGGATGAGCGTTTCCCGCATCCACCGCTAATGCCGGTTTATCCGGTAGCGCGTGGTCAGGCCCGGTTAATGATGTATCGGATTAAAAACGATTGGTACAGTCTGGCAGAAAAAGTGCTAACCAATGCTGACGACGCTGACAATGCCCGTCAGGAACTAAAAGAAGGCCTGTTGTCACTGGCACCACTGTTCAACGAAACCCCGTTTTTTATGAGTGAAGAATTCGGTCTGGTTGATTGTTATATGGCAGCGTTAATGTGGCGTTTACCCACTCTGGGTATCGAATTCCAGGGGCCGGGTAGCAAGGAGCTGAAAAATTATATGGCACGTGTTTTTGAACGTGATGCATTTCAGGCATCATTAACTGAAGCCGAGCGGGAAATACGGCGCGGGATGCGTTTATAATGGCGGCAATGTCACCAAACCGCCCGTATTTAGTGCGGGCGTTTTACGAATGGATAGTTGATAACGACTGTACGCCGTATTTGGTGGTAGATGCCAGCTATCCGCAGGTAAAAGTACCACAGCAGTTTGTGCAGAACGGTCAGATCGTGCTTAACGTGTTGCCTTCAGCCGTTGGAAATATGCAACTTGGTAATGATGCAATTACCTTTAGTGCCCGCTTCGGCGGTCAGCCATTTGCGTTGCATATTCCGGTAAAAGCGGTGTTGGCCATTTATGCAAAAGAAAATGGTGCCGGTACAGTGTTCACCCTTGAAGAGGAAGAGGACGATGCAGAGTTATTTGCTGAGCCCTTTGATGATGATGACACGCCAGAGCCACCTAAGCCGAAAAAAGGCAGCCATCTGAAGGTTGTTAAGTAACTCAGTTCTGCAAATAAAGCTGCCACTGGCAGCTTTATTTTTTTGCAGCTGCCAGTTGCCAGAATGCCTGCAACAAAGGTTGCTCTAATTTTTTGCCCAGCATACATACACCCAGCTCAAACGGCTGAAACGGGTAGCTGATATCCAGAATTCGTACCCTGTCACGTACCGGGCTATGGTTAATAACCGGCTCAGGCACCACAGCGACACCGCTACCCAGCGCTACCATAGAAACCATCGCCTCGTGGCCATCTACTTTTACCGCAACCTCAGGCCTGATGTTACAGTCAGCCAGCCATTTGTCGGAACGGGAGCGGGCCGGGCCATGGTCTGATTGCACCAGCGGTATATCATTCCAGTTAATTGGGGCCGCAGAAAGTAAATCATTTACTTTGCAGGGGATCACCGGCGCAATCAGCCAGACCGGCAGCTGGGCAATGCGCTGAAAAATCATATTAGCGGGTAAGTGAGCCGGATATGCCGCCAGGGCAATATCGACGTCTCCTGCTTTAATTTTTTCAAATGCCATGGCCGCATCGCCGGTCGTTAATTTAATTTCAGCCTTGGGGCATTGCAGCCGGAATTTATCCAGAATAGCCGGCAGGTGACTGTAGCTGGCCGTTACCGTACAGAACAAGCGAATTTCGCCGGTCAGTTCAGCACTGGCCAGTTGTAAATCAAGTTGTAGTTGGTGCCATTCATCCAGCCAGAGCCGGACAAACTGTTGCACTCTGACACCTTCTTTTGTCAGTAGCACTGATCGTTTATCACGATTAAACAACAAGGTCCCCAGCTCTTCTTCCAGTCGCTGGATCACCCGGGTCAGGGTAGAGGGGCTGACAAACATCTGCTCGCTGGTTTTAGCAAAGTTTAAACTGGAGGCTAAGTGCAGGAATAACTGGGCACTGCGAATATCCATGGCTTACCTTAATTGCATAAAGTGAAATACTGAGTTGTAAATATATCACTTCACGCAATAGATTGCTGTGGCTATTATGAGTTCATTAACGCAGTCTGCCGGCCCATCGACGTAATCTGTTTGTCATGGCGCCCCGCTAACATGTGGTTGCAGAGCTGTGTAAGGTAAGCCTGGCTTATCCGCTAAACTGAATTCTGAGAAATTGTATGAGTAATTATTTTAATACCTTAAGTTTGCGCCAGCAGTTACAGCAGCTGGGCCAGTGTCGCTTTATGGATAAAAGTGAGTTCAGCGATGGCTGCAGCTTTATTAATGACTGGAATATTGTAATCGTCGGTTGCGGCGCTCAGGGCTTAAACCAGGGCCTGAATATGCGCGACTCTGGCTTAAACATCAGCTATGCCCTACGCGACGAAGCGATAAGCGAAAAGCGCGCTTCTTTTGTTAAAGCCAGCAGCAATGGTTTTACCGTTGGTACTTATCAGCAATTGATTCCGCAGGCTGATTTAGTATTAAACCTGACGCCGGATAAGCAACACAGCAGCGTAGTTGATGCGGTAATGCCGCTGATGAAACAAGGCGCGACCTTAGCTTACTCGCATGGTTTTAATATTGTTGAAGAAGGTAAGCAAATCCGGCCGGATATCACGGTAGTGATGGTAGCACCAAAGTGCCCGGGTACTGAGGTACGGGAAGAGTATAAACGCGGCTTTGGGGTGCCAACCCTGATTGCGGTGCATCCGGAAAATGATCCTAAAGGCCAGGGTTTAGCGGTAGCGAAAGCTTATGCATCGGCGACGGGCGGCGACCGGGCAGGGGTGTTGCAATCCTCTTTTATTGCCGAAGTTAAATCAGATTTAATGGGCGAGCAAACCATTCTTTGTGGAATGTTGCAAACCGGTGCCATTCTGGCGTTTGATAAACTGGTAGCAGACGGGACAGAAGCCGGTTATGCCGCTAAGTTAATTCAGTATGGCTGGGAAACAGTAACTGAAGCCCTGAAGCATGGTGGTATTACCAATATGATGGACCGGCTGAGTAATCCGGCCAAGATAAAAGCTTATGATTTAGCGGAAGAGTTAAAACAAACCCTGCGGCCATTATTTGAAAAGCATATGGACGATATCATCAGTGGTGAGTTCTCCCGCACCATGATGGACGATTGGGCTAATGATGACAAAAACCTGCTGACCTGGCGTGAGCAGACCCGTGACAGCGGCTTTGAACAAGCGCCGGTATCAGATGAAAAAATTGCCGAGCAGGAATATTTTGACCGCGCAATCTTGTTAGTTGCCATGGTAAAAGCCGGGGTAGAGCTGGCGTTTGAAACCATGGTTGACGCCGGTATTATTGCTGAGTCGGCTTATTATGAGTCGCTGCATGAAACACCCTTAATTGCCAATACCATCGCCCGTAAGCGGTTATATGAAATGAATGTGGTAATTTCCGACACAGCAGAGTACGGCAACTACCTGTTCGCCCATGCGGCGGTGCCGCTGTTGCGTGACAAGGTAAATAGTTTAAGCACCGAATATATTGGTAAAGGCTTAAATCAGAGCCAGACCGGCGTCGATAACCTGCAGCTGATTGCAGTAAATGATGCTATTCGTCAGCACCCGGTAGAAGTGGTCGGTAAAAAATTACGTGGTTATATGACCGCGATGAAACGAATTGTTGAAGCGTAATTAAGCGCTCAGAAAGAATGATGTGGTTGATGGTGGTTAACCCGAAAGCAGTGCTTCAGTTAACGCCAGACCAATAACGATGTTATACGTGGACCTTGGTTGTTTTGCCCCGCTTGTCGGGGCTTTTTTTTGAGTGTATGGTCAGTAAAATTCTAAATGCAGGACACACCATGAAAAATATTGCCCTGGTGGCGCACGATGGTAAAAAGGCTACTTTGTTAGAGTGGATTGGTCAGCATAAAGCATTTTTTGCCGACAAAAACTTAATTGCCACGGGTACCACTGGTAAACTGATAAGCGATGCACTTGAGCAACCGGTACAGTGCATGGCGAGTGGCCCGATTGGTGGCGATCAACAAATCGGCGCGTTAATTGCGGAGCAAAAAATAGACTGGCTGATATTTTTCTGGGACCCGTTGTCTTCCCAGCCGCATGACCCTGATGTTAAAGCGCTGATCCGCTTAGCCGTGGTCTGGAATATTCCGGTAGCCTGCAATCGTGCCACTGCCGATTTTATTATTCACTCCAGCTTGTACCAGCAGGATTATCAGCGTGAAATCCCGGATTTCTCAAAGCATAACCAACGTATGAATCAACTGGAATAAGAATCTGGTGCTAACTTCAGTAAATCTTGGCCCACTGGCGTTACCATTGCCACCATTACTGTTATTAATCAGTGTATTGCTGGGGCTGCTGGTGGCGGCGTTGGTGGGCAGAAAATATAAAGTATCGGTTACTGATCCATTGTTAACTATTTTTCTTGGCAGTTTTTTGCTTGGACGATTGGCTTTTGTGGCCCGATTTGCCGACAGTTACGACACGGTATGGCAGATGCTGGATATCCGGGATAGGGGTTTTGATGTCGCAGCTACGCTAGTAGGTGCAGTAACCATTTTACTCTGGCTATTATGGCACCGCCGCCAGCAGCGTCAGGCTTTGCTGGCCGGGGTATTGACAGTGACCATGCTATTCGGAGCTTTCAGTTCGGTTATTTATGTCGGGCGTCAGCAAGCTGTATTGCCTGAGCTAACATTGCAGCAGTTAAACGGCGATAGTGTTAATTTAGCAGATCTGGGGCGTGGCCAGCTGACCGTGGTCAATTTATGGGCCAGCTGGTGCCCGCCTTGCCGGCGGGAAATGCCGGTACTACAACAGGCTGAGCAACTGTATTCTGAGGTACGTTTTGTATTGCTTAATCAGCGCGAGCATCCACAAACCGTGCAACAATATTTAAACCAGGCTGGCCTAACATTTAACCACTTATTGCTGGACAGGCAAGGACAATTTGCCAGCCAGTTGGGTGCACATGGTTTACCGGTAACCTTGTATTTTGGTGCCGATGGCCAGTTGCTCCATTCGCATATGGGCGAATTATCAGCGGCCAGCCTGGCGCACAGCCTGCAGCAGTTCGGTGTATCGGCCGAGTAATTTTTTAAAATTTAGATCGCAAACTTATTGAGAATAATTCGCGTTTATGGTTATATGACAGCTCAGAACGTTAACCTGAAGCTGGAGTTGTTCCCTATGCGTAGTAAACCGACATTTTTGATTGTTTCTGCACTTGCCAGCGCCTTATTCAGCGCCGCCTCGGCAATTGCCAGCGAAGTAAATATTTATTCGGCCCGTCAGGAAGAGTTAATTAAACCGTTACTGGATGACTTTACTAAAGACACTGGCATCAAAGTCAATCTGATCACCGGTAAACCGGATGAATTAATTAGCCGCTTGGCCAGTGAAGGACGAAACAGCCCGGCAGACGTATTAATCAGCACCGATGTTGGCCGTTTATATCGCGCAAAAACTCAGGGCGTATTACAAAGCATCGAGTCTGACACGCTGAACACTGCTATCCCTGAGGAACTGCGTGACCCTGCTGGCCAATGGTACGGTTTAACCATGCGTGCCCGGCCTATTATGTATGTGCCGGGAAAAGTGAATCCTGAAGAGTTATCAACCTATGCAGATTTGGCCAGCCCCAAATGGCGTGGCCGCATTTGTATTCGTTCATCAGATAATATTTATAACCAGTCTATGGTGGCGGGTTTGATTGCCCATGAAGGTGCGGCAGCCGCAGAGCAATGGGTAGAAGGTTTGGTAGCAAACTTTGCCCGGCCGCCACGTGGTGGTGATCGGGACCAAATTAGTGCAGCCGCCAGCGGCGTTTGTGATATTGCTATCGCCAATACCTATTATTTAGGTGGCATGCTGGCTGACTCAGAGCAACGCGCGACAGCGGAAAAAGTAAAAGTTTTCTGGCCTGATCAGGCTGGCACTGGTGCACACGTTAATATTTCTGGTGCCGGCGTTGCTGCCCATGCGCCTAATAAAGCCAATGCGGTGCGGTTACTGGAGTATATGGTAACGGAGCAGGCCCAGCAGTGGTATGCCCAGCAAAACCATGAATACCCGGTGGTGAAGGGCGTGCAAGCCAGCGAATTGCTGCAAAGCTTTGGCCAATTCAACGCGGACGAGCTAAATCTGGATAAGTTAGGTGAGCTAAATGCCGAAGCCATTCGGGTAATGGACCGCGCTGGCTGGCGTTAACCGTCAGTCAGGATCAGCAACGGGGAAGTATGCTGCCATTCAAAGTGGATATCTGGCGTTGGTCAGTATTAGTACCGGCATTGCTGTTAGCAATGCCGGTTTTGGTCGTTTTTGGCAGTGTGCTCACTCCTGATATTGGGGTTTGGAGGCATTTGCGCCAGACCGTGCTGGCAGACTACATTGTTAACTCATTATCGCTGGCAGTGGGCACCGGCCTGGGTACATTAGCCATTGGTACCAGTACCGCCTGGCTGGTTAGTCAGTACCAGTTTGTTGGCCGGCGCGTGCTGCAGTGGTTGTTATTACTACCGCTGGCGATGCCAGCCTATATTATTGCCTATACCTATACCGGCATGCTTGATTTTGCCGGACCATTACAAAGTGGCCTGCGAGAATATTTTGGCTGGGCTTATGGCGATTACTGGTTCCCGGAAATTCGTTCACTTAGCGGTGCCATTCTGATGTTATCGCTGGTGCTGTATCCCTATGTCTATATGTTAGCCCGTAGTGCGTTTAGAGAGCAATCAAACAGCATGCTGGAGGCTAGCCGCACCCTGGGTTTCAGCCCACGTCAGCACTTCTGGAAAGTGGCTTTGCCACTGGCCCGCCCAGCGCTGCTTACCGGGGTCGCGTTGGCGATGATGGAGGCGTTTGCCGACTACGGTACTGTACAGTATTTCGGTATCGCTACGTTTACGACAGGGATTTTCCGTACCTGGTTCGGCATGGGTAGCCAGGAAGGTGCTGCTCAGCTTGCGGCGTTACTCAGCAGCTTTGTCCTGGTGTTGCTAGTGCTTGAGCAATGGTCAAGGCGTAAGATTCGCTATTTTTTTCAAGGCCAGCGTCAGCAAATCAGCACATTGCGGATATTAACCCCTGGTCGCCAATTGCTGGTTGCATTAATTTGTGCGTTGCCGGTTTTTTTAGGGTTTGTTATTCCTGCTTTTCAGCTTGCCAGCTGGGCGTTACCTAATTGGTTAACGCTGTTAACCGCAGATTTTGGCCGGCTAATCTGGAATAGTTTCAGCCTGGCGGCACTGGCAGCGGTGTTATCCGTTATGCTGGCGTTGTTGTTTGGTTATGCCAGCCGGCTGCGGCGTGATCCGCTGGTCAGATTGCCGGTACGCCTGGCTGCGCTCGGTTATGCAATACCGGGCACTGTTATTGCCATTGGTGTAATGATTCCGCTGGCCTGGGCAGATCGGAATATTGATTTACTGGCCGAGCAATGGTTTGGGGTTCGGACGGGTCTGTTGTTCTCTGGCACCTTATTTGCGTTATTGCTGGCTTACAGTGTGCGCTTTCTGGCGGTGTCACTGCATAGTGTTGAGGCGGGCCTTGAGCGGATTAAACCCAGCATGGACAATGCGGCACGCTCTCTGGGAGCCAGCCCGCTGCAGGTGCTACGGCGGGTCCATGTGCCATTGCTGCGCGGCAGTGTGTTAACTGCACTCATGCTGGTATTTGTTGATGTATTAAAAGAGCTGCCAGCCACCCTGATTTTACGACCCTTTAATTTTAATACCCTGGCCGTGCGAACGTATGAGCTGGCGTCAGACGAGCGATTGGCCGATGCCGCTTTACCCGCGCTGGCCATTGTTTGCGTCAGTATTATTCCGGTTATATTGTTGTCACGGACGCTTGATAGCAGTAGAGGATCTTAAGCATGTTAGTTCTGGATAAGCTGGCGGTGGCCTATGGCCCGCATGTGGTGGTAAAAGATGTTAGCCTGTCGCTGGCCGAGGGCCAGATTGGTTGTTTAGTCGGACCGTCGGGCTGTGGTAAAACCACCTTGCTGCGGGCCATCGCCGGCTTCGAACCGGCAGCCAGTGGCAGTATCAGCCTGCAACAGCGTCTGGTTAGTGATCAGCAGACGCAGTTAGCCACTGAGCAGCGTCGTGTTGGCATGGTATTTCAGGACTTTGCCTTGTTTCCGCACTTATCAGTTGCTGATAATATTAGCTTTGGCTTACAGGGGCAAAGCAGTAAGTTTAAGCAAGATAAAGTGAAGAAGCTGCTCCAGCTGGTAGGCTTACCCGATTTGGCCAACCGTTATCCACATCAGTTATCCGGAGGACAGCAGCAGCGAGTCGCTCTTGCCAGAGCGTTGGCGCCAGAGCCGAAGGTGTTGCTGCTGGATGAACCCTTTTCCAGTCTGGATGCAGAATTACGTGAAGCCCTGGCCCGGGATATAAGGCAGATTTTGCAACAATTAAAAATTACCGCAGTAATGGTTACTCATGATCAGTTTGAAGCTTTTACCATGGCCGATATGGTGGGGGTAATGCAACATGGCAAGTTACAGCAATGGGCGACACCTTACGAGCTTTATCACAAACCCGCCAGCCGCTTTGTCGCCGACTTTGTTGGCCGGGGAGTGATGCTGCCTGGTGAAATGCTCGATGCCAGGCGGGTCCAAACCTGTCTGGGTATTTTTAACCAGCGTTATCTGCAAAATGCCAATAGTGGTGATAAGGTGGATGTGTTGATCCGCCCGGATGACATAGTGCATGATGACGCCAGCGGTATTACTGCAAAGGTGCTGGAAAAGTCTTTTCGCGGCTCACACATTCTGTACACCCTGGCACTGAGTGGCGGTGAACAGGTATATTGTTTAGCGCTAAGCCATCATAATCACGCCAACGGTGAGCACATCGGGATCCGGCTCGACCTCGATCATCTTGTTTTATTCCCACGTATCTAGTCTGATAAAGTTTAGTCTGGCTGGTTATCAATTAATATTTTATGGCAGCAGCGTCTCAATAATTTCCTGGTATTGGCCGGATGCCCTTAGTTGCTGTAATCCGAGATTAAAGCGCGCTATCCGTTGCAAGTTGGCGGGATCTTTCTTTGATAAGACCAGATACATCGGCCGAAGCTCCAGCTCTGGTGTTAACCAGTCGAGCTGTTGTTGATAGTGCGGTAATTTATGCTCCAGTATGTGCAGCGCTGTCATCAAATCGACCGGAACTAAATCGACCCGTCGCAACGCCAACATAGCCAGAGCCTGCTCATCGGTTGCGACACTAATGGTTGTAATGCCACTTTCAAGCAAGCCAGCCGGTTGCTCATAGCCCTGAACTATTGCTAACCTGCGGTGCTGGCGACTGAGTTCCTGATAATTCCGATAGCGGATGGTGTCAGCTTTGCGTTTAAAAAACACAATCCTATTGGCGTAAAGTGGCTGTGAGTAAAAGAAATGGGAAGTGCGTTGTTCACTGTACCAGGCTGCGATTAAACCGGTGTAATGCCCCTGCTGACTTTCATACAACGCTCTGGCAAAAGGTAAAAACTCGACTTCCAGTTGCATGCCTTGCAAAGCAAACGCCTGGCGGATAATTTCGATAGTTGCGCCCTGATCTATAAGCTGCTGCCCATAGTGCGGAGCATAATTGCTGCTGGCTAAACGAATGATCTCGGCATTGGTAGCAAAGCTGGTGACTGCTAAAAGCAGTAACAGCTTAAAAAACTTCAGCATTATGCAGCATCCTCAAAATAACTATTTCGCTATCAAGAGTGTCACATATTTTTACAGTGAAAGGCGGCGGTCACTGAACAAATCAATAAAATATCAAATCTATGTCAGTAAATAATACCAGTAAATAAAAAGGGACACCCTATCTAAGCGGCATCCCATCCAGGAACGGTAAAGATGTTAAATGTTACTCAGTTTCGAGAAACTTACGGATAGTATCAGCGACTGCACTAATGCCGACGACGCCATCTAAATGACCCCATATGCCGGGTATTTCTGCGTACTCCACGGTTTTACCGGCCGCTTTCATCGCTTCGACGCTGGTTTTAGCCATATGGGGTAGCAGTAACTGGTCGCCACTGGCGGGCAAAAACAAGGTGTTAGCTTGTACCCGACTTAGCGCCTGTTGCCAGTTGTCGCCCATTCCGGCGCGGTATAATTGTGACGCCCGGATAAGATACAAAATATGATTCGCATCCTGCATTTTCGCACGAACTTTAGCGTGAGCCATCAACTGATCCCAGGCCGAGAAGCTGGCAAGAATATCCTGGTGCGGAGCTTGATCGGTATAAGGCGCTGGGTAGCGCATATTAAAACCAATAGGATAAACCGCATCCTGAATAATATAGGCGAGGGTGGTGGTTAAGCCTTGTTCTGGCTGACCATGCTGATAATAATCACCACCACGCCATGCCGGGTCTTGCTTAATGGGGTAAGCCCAGCGTTCTAATCTAACAGCAGCCCAGGCGTCAATATAAGCGGTGCCGATAACCGGTATTAAGCGCTCTACGCGCTCCGGGTAACGGGTAGCCCACTCAATAGCCTGAAACGAGCCCATTGACCCCCCCACTACCGCATGCAATTTATCAACGCCCAGGCTATCAAGCAGGGCTTTTTGCACCTCAACAAAATCACCTATAGTAACAACCGGAAAACTTAACCCATAAGGCTTACCGGTGGCAGGGTTAATGGTAGCCGGCCCGGTAGTAATCACATTTGGGTCGAACACATTGGCATTAACCAGCGTATCCACGCTAATCACATAATATTTGTTGGTATCAATCGCTTTGCCGGGGCCGATAATGGCGTCCCAGTAGCCGGGAGCGGCGTCAGCCTCAGAATATTTGCCAGCAGCATGCGAGCTACCTGAAAAAAAATGGGTAATCAAAATGACATTTGATTTATCAGTATTAAGCGTGCCATACGCTTCCCAGCCCACTTTCACCGGATTTATCAGTGCGCCATTTTCGGTTTTAAAGCTCTTGATTTCAAATAGTTGTTTTTCAACCAGCATGGCCTGGCTGTTATAACCAGCCAGTAGAAAAGTCAGTAGTAATAACGTATTTAATAATTTCATTTAATCATCCTTAAAACCACTGAAACAAGGTAATTGCCAGCACTACGCCTAGTAACGGCATTAATACGCTGACTACTGCCATTGGCCAGTAGGCGTTTTGATGGGTTTCACCACAGATAGCACGAATAGTGGTAACCACATAGCCGTTATGCGGCAATGAGTCGAGCGCACCGGATGAAATGGCGACTACCCGGTGTAGCTGCTCTGCATCTACTCCGCGGTCTAAATAAGTTGGTGCAATTTCTGGCAACGCAATAGCCTGGCCGCCGGAGGCGGACCCCGTTAAACCGGCAATAGCACTGACGGCAACGGCTGCGCCCACTAATTCGGGGCCAGGTAGGTGAGTCATATAATCAACAACGCTGCTAAAGGCGGGCGTTAATTTAGCAACACTGCCAAAGCCGACCACGGCGGCAGTGTTGCCAATTGCCAGCAGGGCACCCAGCACACCCTCGTTGGTGGCGGCGGCTGGGTTAGCCAGAAAGCGGAAGTTGAGTAAATATAGACTGACTACGCCCCCAGCCAGCGCAATAATCAATGCCGCTTGTTGCAACGCATCGTGCAGTAAAAAGGAGGTGACTAATACTACCAGTAATGGAATAAGACCAGTTAACCAGTGAGGTAAGGGTTTGTCAGTTAAGGTAGGATCGCTGGCGCGCTGGATAAAGTGTTCACCATTTTTGACGGCCTTTTTAATCATCCACATCAGACTGAAATAGCCGCCTACCGCCATAAATAAAGCCACCACGATACTGACTTGCCAGCCGGCATAGGGTGTTGTTCCCAGATAGGCTATCGGAATCCAATTTTGAATTTCCGGCGAACCGGCAGAGGTCATGGTAAAGGTAACTGAGCCCAACGCTAAGGCCGCAGGAATAAAGCGCCGTGGTAAATTAGCGCCTTTAAATAAGCTGACCGCCATCGGGTAAGCCGAAAACGCCACCACAAACAAACTGACGCCACCATAGGTTAGCACGGCACAGGCCAGCACTATGGCCAGTACCGCGCGGGTGTGGCCCAGTCGTTTTACAATCGCCAGCGCCACAGCATCGGCTGCGCCGGTATGCTCCATTAGTTTGCCGAACAACGAGCCCAGTAAAAACATTAGAAACCAGGCAGCAACAAAAGCTGCAAAGCCATTCATATAGCCGTGAACAAAATCAACCTTATCAGCTACTTGCCAAAATGGAATACCATTGCTGGCAGCGACCAGTAGCGCACATAATGGTGCGGTAATAAATAAATTAAAGCCACGCATGGTAAATACGATCAGTAGCCCTAAACCCAGTAGTAAGCCAAAGATACTTAACATCGGCAAATCCTTGTTATCATTTTCAGCTAGTCTGATACAGCTTGGCGATGGCCACCATAGTACTAAGGTACAGGTTAAAAATTCTGCGTTTAAGCCTACAGTAAGGACACTGGTTAGTACCACATTTTGCAATCAATCAGCAGGAGAGCCAACGATGGCCAATAACTATAAGAATGCACAGCACAAGTTTACCCGCCCGGCCCTGAAACCCAGCCTAATCGCGCTTGCTATCAGTAGCTGCCTGGCAGCACCTGTTTTCGCGCAGCAACAAGCTGTTGACGCAGACGAAAAAGAATTAAAACTGGAAAGAATTGAAGTAACAGCACGGCGCACGGTTGAAAGTCTGCAGGAGGTCCCGGTAGCGGTGACCTCTATCGGCGCTGACGATATTGCGCAGCGTGGTTTAGCCTCGATAGTCGAAGTTCAGCAGTTTTCACCCAATACCACGTTACAAGCCAGCCGTGGTACTAACTCAACTTTGACTGCGTTTATTCGTGGCGTCGGCCAGGAAGATCCACTTTGGGGTTATGAACCAGGCGTTGGTATATATATCGATGACGTTTATGTAGCACGGCCACAGGGTGCGGTGCTGGACATATTAAACGTTGAACGGATTGAAGTACTGCGCGGCCCGCAAGGTACCTTATATGGTAAAAATACCATTGGTGGTGCACTGAAATATGTTACCCGGGAAATGACCGGTGACATGGATTTTTCAGTAAGTGGCACTGTGGGGAGTTACAACCAGCGTGATGTCAAAGTTACCGGCCAGATCCCATTAATTGCCAATACTCTTTATTTAGGTGTCGGCTATGCTAATTTGCAGCGCGATGGCTATGGTGAATTTCTGATCTCAGATTTGCCAAATCAAGACAGAGAAAACTACAACAAGGACTTACAGGCACTGCGTCTGACTTTAGAGTACCGCCCAGTGGACAACTTGTTTTTCAGGTTGAATTACGACAAAACGGAAGATGACTCTAATGCCAAAGGTGGTTTCAGATTATTGCCCAGTCTGTTAACTGATGCTCCGGTACCTGATAGTGTCTACGACTCTTACACCAGTATGCCTACTGAGAACAAGGTAGAAACAGATGGTATCAGCTTAACTGCGTCGTGGGATATCAACGATAATTTCACCTTAAAGTCTATTACGTCGCAGCGGACAAGTTATTCGCCAACCAATATCGATTTTGACAACACTTCGTTGCGGATATTTGACGTACCGGCCATTTATGACGATGAAAACTTTACTCAGGAACTGCAATTAAATTATCAGACTGATGGTTTTAAAATGGTATCAGGCCTGTATTACTATACTGCTGACTCCTGTGGCGTGTTCGATGCTATTCTGGAGGTGCTCGGCCAAGGTGCCTTCGGTACACCAGGCTTAACCCGGGAAGTAGGGGGGTGCAGTAACACTGACAGTTCTGCCGCCTATGCTCAGGGTAGCTACGATTTAACCGATAAGTGGTCAATCACCGCGGGTTTACGCTATACCAAAGATGAAAAGGAAGCGACGGTACGCAACGGTCTGATTTTTGACACTGTGTATCCGGAAACCGGTTGGATACCAGGTTACGTTCGGCCTGATGGTTTAACCACGCCAGTTGTGCTGGATGATAAAGAAAGCTGGAACAAGCTGACCCCGAAAATTGGTATCGAATACCAACACAGCCGGGACATGATGTTATTTGCCAGCTTCAGCCAGGGCTTTAAATCAGGCACCTTTAACCCAAGAGCAACCGTTGCCGAACCTGCAGCTGATCCAGAAACCGTAAACTCATACGAAATTGGTATGAAGAGTGACTGGAATGATAGTCTGCGCGTAAATGCCACTTTGTTTATGCTTGATCACGAAGACCGCCAGTATATTTCAGTTATTCCCGATCCGGATGATGCATCTGCGTTAAATCAGCGTTTGGGTAACGTTGGTAAATCAGAAGCGACGGGTGCAGAACTGGAAGTGACCTGGCTAGCCAGCCGCAATCTGAACATTTATGCCAATATTGGTTTAATTGATGCGAAGTTTGAACAAGCACTTACTTTTGATCCAGTAGAAGGCGCTGTTGATATTTCTGACCGCTTCACTATTACCAATACCCCGGAAACCACCGCTAACGTCGGTTTCAATTACGATATGATGACCGATTTCGGTGATGTTATTCTAACCGGTAACTATGCGTATCGCAGTGACTATGACCTGGT
Organism: Arsukibacterium sp. UBA5043; assembly: GCA_002415085.1. Taxonomy (GTDB): domain Bacteria; phylum Pseudomonadota; class Gammaproteobacteria; order Enterobacterales; family Alteromonadaceae; genus Alishewanella. Next base: position 62,166 of record DIBV01000006.1, read on the forward strand.
TGAGCTGGACAACTTGTTGTCGCAGGATGCCTATGGCTTGTTGAACCTGGGTGTGACCTGGTTGAGTAAGAGCGGCCAGTGGCGCGTAGGATTGCATGGTAAAAACCTGACCGATGAGCAATATTTAATTGGTAACTATGCGTTTATCGCGCCAGATCCGGCTAACCCTGGTCAGTTTATTCCGGGTTTAGGTGGTGACAATACCTTAATCGGCTATTACGGTGCACCGCGTGAAGTCAGTTTAACTGTGGCTTATCGTTTCTGGTAAGTTAAAAAACCTTGCCGGGGCGCAAGCCCCGGTTCATTATAGTGAGCCCATGTGCTCAGAAGTAAATGTTATGATAGCCATCATCGCCGATGATCATCCTTTATTCCGGGTTGCCTTAGCCCAGGCCTCCTCGGCTATTTTAGGCAGCGATGCCCTGTTATTACAGGCCCAAACCATGGAGCAAGTCTGGCCGTTGTTGCGCCAGCACCCCGATACTCATTTTATCTTCCTCGATTTGAAAATGCCCGGCTCTGACGGTTTTACCGGCCTAAGTGCGTTGCGTACTGAATATCCTGACGTGCCGGTAATTATGGTGTCGGCTGAAGAAGACCCGGTCATTATTAAACAAGCGCTGGCATTAGGTGCTGCCGCTTATATTCCGAAGTCGGTACCACTGGAGTTGCTGTCGGATGCGGTTAGCGCCGTATTAAACGGCGACAGCTGGCTGCCGCCGGGCCTTGCGGACGATGTTAAAAATGCTAAGCCATTAATCGACAATGATTTTGCCGAGCGTCTGGAACAGCTAACTCCGCAGCAATTCAGAGTGTTAAAAATGATTGCTGACGGCTTACTGAATAAACAAATTGCTTATGAGATGAATGTGCAGGAAACCACTATTAAGCAGCATGTCTCGGCAATTTTGCGCAAGTTAAACGTTAATAATCGCACTCTGGCGGGCATTATGTTTGAAAAGTTGCGCCTGCCTGAAAGCTATACCGGTTAGCTTGCATTTAGTCGTTAATTTCTTAGTAAGCGCTGAAATAAGCGTTTTAATGCTGCAGGCTTCAGCGGTTTCAGTAAAAAATAAAAACCACCATTTAATGCCTGTTCCCGTATGTGCTGATCATGATCCGCTGAGTGAATAATGACTGGCGCATTCAGGGCAAAATGACTGGCAAGTTGTTCAGCAACAGCGACACCCGTGGCGGCGTTATCCAGATGATAATCAAACAGACATAAATCAGGTTTTAGGCCCTGCCGAATAGCGGCTAAGGCTTCGCCAGGCTGGCTGACCGCGGTAACCTGGCATTGCCAGCTGCGCAGCAGCGCACTAACCGCACTGAGTAAATGAGCTTCATTATCTAACAACAAGATTTTTTTACCTGCAAAACTGGCACTAATTTCACTGATTGCAGGCGGTAAGTGGGCCGAGCTGAGTGGCGTGGCTGCCCGTGGCAACGTTAAACTGAAGCAGCTGCCTTTGCCGGGTACGGAGTGCACACTAAGTGTATGACCTAAAATGGCACTGATCCTATGCGCTATGGCCAGACCCAAGCCCAGACCTTTCTGATCTGGCTGGCTACCTTGTTGAAACTCCTCAAATATGCGCTGCTGATCCGTTTTTGCAATGCCGACACCGGTATCAATAATGTGGATTTTTAGCTGCTTGCCCGATCGTTTTACCCCCAGAATTATTTTTCCCTCTGTGGTGTACCGCACGGCATTTGCCAATAGATTTTGCAAAACCCGCTTCACAAGTTTACGATCAGTTGTTACCCATAACGCGCTGCTATGAATGCTGAACTGCAACCCTTTTTCTGCAGCAAGCGCTGCCGCATCGCGACCGATATCTTCCAGAAGCTGGCTTATCGCAACCGGTTGCAGGTTGGCTTTAATTACCCCCGAATCCAGCTTGGTTAAATCCAGAATAGCGGTCAGCAGCTCTTCTGCTGAATTAAGTGAATTAGTCAGGTTGGCACTGAGCTGGCGTAGTTCAGGGGTGGTACTTTGCTGACGAAGCAAGCCAGCGAACAGGGCCGCAGCGTTAAAAGGCTGCATCAGGTCATGACTGGCTGCAGCAAAGAAGCGGGTTTTAGCCGCAGTACTGGCTTCCAGTTGCTGCTGGGTTAGTTGTAACTGCTGATTTAGCGTTTGCAATTCAAAAGTGCGCTCACTGACCCGTTGTTCCAGTAAGGTATTACTTTGTTCCAGTTGTGTTTGCACCTCGACAAACGAGCTGATGTCGGTATAGGTGGTAACAAAGCCACCACCTGGCAGCGGGTCACCCTGCATCTCAAATACCCGGCCATCTTGTTGCTCGCGCTGAAATTTATAGCTGCTTCCCTGACGTAAATAACTCAGTCGTTTACTTATCTCTGCTTCAATGTTTTCGCTGTCAATTAAGCCCCGCTGCAGGTTAAAACGAATGACCTCTGCTACTGGCTTGCCCACTTCAACCATGCCTGTCGGGTAGTTGAACATATCAATATAGCGCTGGTTCCAGGCGATGATCCGTAGGTCAGCATCGACGACACTGATGCCCTGGCTAATATTATCAATGGTTGACAGCAGCAGAGCCTGATTAAACTGAAACACCTGACTGGCTTCGTCAACAAAACGTTCTACCGTTTCCATCGGTAGCTGCGCATGTTTGCCCGCCGCATCCATAATCAGCCGCATTGATGCACCGCCGACGACAGCAGCAAGGCTGCGCTCTGCAGCCTGAACCAGGTTAAGCGGAGCCAGCTGGTTTTGCGCAGGGTTGGGATCTTTTAAATGGCGCAGTAACAAACGTCGGGCTTCTTTTTCACCGGCAAAACGTTTTACCAGTAGGTAGCAATCCTGAATGCTCAATTTCAGACTGCGGCGATTGTCACTACTTAGCTGGGTACGTAAAAAGCGGCCACTTTCCAGCCACTCACTTACCCGGGTGCTACTAAACCGGCTGACCAGTATTACCATCAGACAATTCACCGACAAACTGAGCAACACGCCTAAACTCAGCGGGTCTGCCTGCCAGCCAAATAATTGTTGTGGTGCCAGCCATGACAAGCTAAAAGGTCCCTGGCTAAGCCAGGTAGAGCTCATCAGGCCTGCTCTGCTGATTTCTGGAAATAAGAGAATGTAGGCCCACACCACAGCGCCGCTAAGTACACCGGCAATCGCGCCCTGGCGGTTGACCTTGCGGGACAGCAAGCCAAGAATAAGCGCTGGTGCCAATTGCGCCACCAGAGCAAAGGCCATTAAACCAAGCTGGGCCAGCCCGGTTTCGGTACCTATAAACCGATAATAAATAAAGCCCAGTGCCATTACGGTCAACATGGCCGAGCGGCGCAGCGTCGCAACTTTAACTCTGTTCTGCTGTTCCTTTTGCAGCTGAGTGCTGCGATAAATAAAGGGTGCCAGCAATTCGTTGGTGATCATAATTCCCAATACGACCGTGGCGACTACTACCATACTGGTGGCGGCAGAAAACCCGCCCAGATAAGCAAGCAGGGCAATGTCGGTGCGATTTGCTGCCAAGGGCAACTGTAATACTACTACGTCAATATTGGCATCGCTGCCCAGCAACATCACGCCGGCCAGTGCCAGCGGCAACGTAAAGATACTCATCAGCAACAAGTAAAGCGGAAAAATCCAACGGGCGCTGCGCAGGTGGCTCAGCTTCTGGTTTTCAACAAAACTGACATGAAACTGACGCGGCAAGCATAAGGTGGCAAAAAAGCCAAGCAAGGCATGCAACCAGTAAGCATGCATCGGCAAAGCCTGCTGGCGCAGCTTACTGATCGCCGGGTCGACAGCCGCATTGTTAAAGATACTGGCAAAGCCGTCAAACATCCCAAAAACCACAAAACAGCCAATGGCCAGCAGGGCCAGCAGCTTTATCAGTGATTCAAAGGCAATAGCGGTCATCAGCCCGGGGTTGGGCTGGTGCGCCCGGGCGCTTTTGCTGACAAACAGCAGCGCAAATACCGCCATCCACAGGCTGACATAAAAGCCGGTATCGGTATACCAGTGCTGGCCCACTTCTGCCTGTACCAGAGTATTAATGCTGGTTGAGACGGCATGCAACTGCAGGGCGATATAAGGAATAACCGCCATTATCAGAATTAAAGTGATCAGAACTGCCAATGAGCGGGAATGGCCAAAGCGGGTGGCAATAAAATCCGCTACAGAGGTGATACGATAACGCCGGCAGGCAATAGCAATGCGGGCAATGAGTTTAAACCCAAACCAGAACAGAATAAATGAGCCGATGTAAGTAGGGGGGATCCACCAGCCATTGACGGCGGCCTGTGCTGTGACACCATAAAAAGCCCAGGAGGTACAATAAATAGACAGGGCAAAGCTGAATATCCATGGCGCCAGCGGATGCCGGGCTGTAATGCGTCTGCCAAAGCGGCCAACACTGAATAAAATCAGCAGGTAGATCAGCGAAATGGCGGCAATGGTGGCTAAGCCAATGCCGCTGCCATTTTCAATCATTTGTTGAGGAGACGTCATTAAATACTCATCAGCCGATTGTGCCTCAGTTCCCGTCGCAGTGCTAGCGGGCTGTCCAGCCACCATCGATGATTAGCGTCTGTGCGGTCATGTGGCGGGCACCGTCCTGACACAGAAACGCGGCCATTTCGGCTATTTCGCTAACGTCGATAAAGGCTTTCTGTGGCATCGGGGCCAGCATAATCTGCTCGATCACCTGTTGCTCGGTCAGGTTATGTTCTTTCGCCTGGGCGGCAATTTGTTGCTCGACCAGCGGCGTTTTAACGTAAGCCGGGCAAATGGTATTAATCGTCACATTTTTGTCGGCATTCTCCAGCGCAACAACTTTACTAAACCCCAACAAGCCATGTTTGGCAGCAACATAAGCTGACTTAAACGGTGACGCTATCACCGCGTGAATGGAGCCAATATTAATGACCCGGCCAAAATTATTACTACGCATATGGGGTAACATTGCCCGGGTGAGCATGGCGGGTCCGGTTAACATAACACTAAGTAACAGTGCCCATTTTTCCGGTGGAAAATCTTCCAGCCTTGCAACATGCTGAATGCCGGCATTGTTAATCAGAACGTCGGCCGGAAATCGGCTGGCACAGTGTTCAATTGCCTGTTGATCAGTAACATCGAGTACACAGTAGTCTGCGTTAATGCCCTGCTGATTCAGCTCAGCGGTTTTTTGCTGCAACAGTGTTTCGTTTAAATCAGCTAACACTACCTGATAACCCGCTTTGCCAAAATGACTGGCAATAGCAAATCCAATGCCGCCGGTGCCACCGGTGATGACTGCACGCATAAGGTTACTCCTGAATTAATTAATAGCTTATGCTAGGCAGCCATTACCCTACTTACAACGGTACTTTAGTGCTATGAAAGCGATGAGTGTGATGAAACCAAAGCAGAACACTGCCGGCTTACCCCGCAGATTGTTGGTACAGCAAAAAATGAGTCACGTTATTTATTGTTTTCCGCTGTGAATTGGCCGTATAGCCTTTGCTATCACAGGTTCAGACTTTGCGGTCAGCCGTTCCTGTGATAGATTTGGCCGATAAATACTATAAAAAGTCAGCTTAAGGGGCCGCTCAGGCCTGATTAAGCCCGAATATATCAGGCTCTTGCGCTATTTTTCTGCTGGGAGCCTTAAAATAACTAAAAAGCGATTAACTACTTCCAGATAATAAGCAATGTTATCTGTGCTTTGACCAAGAGGAATTCATTTATGACAAACGCTGGTAAAACACCTGCCCCGGCAGCACCCAAGCGTGGCTGGTTTACCCGTTTTCTTGATACGGTAGAGTGGTTGGGGAATTTATTACCCCATCCGGTTACCTTATTTGCCTTATTTGCTGTACTGGTTGTTGTCGGCAGCGGTGTGGCCTCCTATTTTGATTTCAGTGCTATAGACCCGCGGCCTGAGGGCGCAGCAGGGCGTTCAGCCGATGGCATTATCCGGGTAGTAAGTTTGTTCAGTGTTGAAGGCTTACAACGAATTATTGCCAATTTAGTGACGAATTTTACCGGTTTTCCGCCCCTTGGCGTGGTCTTGGTGGCATTACTGGGGGTTAGCATTGCAGAGCACTCTGGCCTTATCTCAGCCGCTATGCGTGGCCTGGTGATGAATGCCTCGCCACGAATGGTAACGGTTACGGTTGTGTTTGCCGGTATTGTTTCAAATACAGCGTCAGAGCTCGGTTACGTAGTACTTATCCCGATGGCCGCGGTAATCTTTCACTCGCTGGGGCGCCACCCGCTGGCCGGTTTAGCCGCCGCTTTTGCCGGGGTTTCCGGCGGTTACAGTGCTAATTTGTTTATTGGCACGGTAGACCCGTTGCTGGCTGGCTTTACTACGTCAGCGGCCAACCTGATTGACCCGTCCTATGTTGTTGGCCCGGAAGCAAATTGGTACTTTATGATTGTCAGTACCTTTGTTATTGCCACGTTAGGCGCCATTGTCACCGAAAAAATTGTCGAACCCAAACTAGGTAAATACAATGCTAACGAGGCGTCGATTGACTTGGGCGCGCAACAGCTTGATAAACTCACTCCGCGGGAAAAATTAGGTTTAAAAGGTGCTGGCCTGGCTTTTTTACTGCTAGCTGTTTTATTAGCGTTAAGCATAGTGCCGGAATGGGGTATTTTACGTAATCCTGAAACGGGTGGCGTACCGGATTCGCCTTTTTTGAAAGGGATTGTGGTCTTTATTTTTGTTACGTTCGCTATACCCGGTTTTGTATACGGCAAAATTGTTGGCACCATGAATACCGATCGTGATGTGATTAATGCGATGTCAAAAAGCATTGGCTCGATGGGCTTGTATATTGTGCTGGTGTTTTTTGCCGCGCAGTTTGTGGCCTTTTTTGGCTGGTCGAATATGGGGGCCATATTTGCGGTAAAAGGGGCCACTGCTCTGCAGGAGATGGGGCTAACCGGGCCACTGTTGTTTGTATTTTTTATTGCCATGTGTGGTTTTGTCAACCTGATGCTGGGCTCGGCATCGGCACAATGGGCGATTACCGCACCCATCTTTGTTCCCATGTTGATGATCGTTGGTTACTCGCCAGAAGTGATCCAGGCAGCTTACCGGATTGGCGATTCGGTAACCAATGTGATTACGCCTATGATGAGTTACTTCGGTTTAATTCTGGCTGTGGCGGCCCGTTACAAAAAAGATATGGGACTGGGGACATTAATTGCCACCATGCTGCCGTATTCGATGGTGTTTTTTATCGGCTGGACCGTTTTGTTTATTTTGTGGGTGTTTGTTGCCGGTTTTCCGGTAGGCCCGGGCGCGCCGACCTATTATGAGTTTAGTGCGGGTTAGCGATAATCAAAATTAAAAAACCGCTGATATCAGCGGTTTTTTATTTTCCAACGTTGGCAATGACCCGCTGAGCAGCAATAGCGACATTCAGCAGTTGATTCACAGGCCAACTTCACGCAAGATAACGTCGGTACGCCAGTAAGGAAGACGGTGTCAGCAGGCCAGGCCGCTGAGATTAAAAAAACATCGCAATCTATTGGTATCTTAAAAATCCCATAACAATGAGTTATCTATGGAACAGAATAAAGTAGTAGCGCTAAATAAAGAACAACATGCAAAAACCAAAATCAGCAATGTAAATGCATTAAGCCATATCGCTGATCAGCACATGCTGCCTGTCGTTGTCCAGGAGTTTGTGGTGGCGGGTGCTGAATTTCCGGTGGTATTTGTTAAAGATGAACAGAATGACAGCTTTCAGCCAGTGGTTTTATTAGGTCTGGCCTCAAATCAGAATCTGGTGATTCAGGATGGTAAATGGCAGGCACTTTATATGCCACGTGTAGCGCGTAATTACCCTCTGGTGCTGGTCCAGCCTGAAAAAGATAGTGATCGGTTAATCGTAGCAGTAGATGAATCCTCTGAGCGAGTGAATGAAACTGAAGGTTTTCCATTATTTAAAGATGATGGCAGCGAAACCGATTATCTGACCGACCGCAAGAAACAAATGGGTGAGTTTGTTGATTTTAGCCGGATGACCCGCGGTTTCAGCCAAAAGTTAAAAAGCCTGGATCTGATTAAAGAGCAGGTATTAACCATCACGGTCGAAGGTGAGCCGCGCAATATTAACGGCATTCACATGATTGATGAGAAAAAGCTGAATGAGCTTAGTGATGACGTATTTCTTGAACTACGCAAGTTAGGCTTCCTAACGGCGATTTATGCACATTTGATGTCATTGCAACACACGCAGAAGCTGGTGCAAAAACTGGTAAAGCCAGCTTAATAGCCACCCGGCAATTAAAAAAACGGCACCTGTATTGGTGCCGTTTTTGCAAGCGGAACAACATGATGAAATTCAATACTGAACATAGCAGCAATACCGGTAGCCTGGCAGTTTCCTCGCTGTTTGATGGCACGCACTGGCACAGCAATGTCGAGCTGCACTGGCAACAGGGCAAGATTATTAACATCAGACCGGCTGCCGGTCCTGTGCTGACCGCGACCCTGGTACCGGGCTTTATTGATTTACAGGTAAATGGCGGTGGTGGTTTGTTATTTAACAGCGCGCCAACTGTAGCTACTTTACGGACCATAGTGCAGGCTCATAGTCGCTTTGGCAGCACTGCCATTCTGCCAACCATCATTACTGACAGTATCAGCGTAATGCAGCAGGCTGCTGATGCTATTGCTCAGGCAATTGCCACGGCTGAGCCTGGTATTATTGGTGTGCACTTTGAAGGGCCACATTTAGCCGAGCCGAAAAAAGGCGTGCATCCTGCTAAGTTTATCCGCGAACTTAGCGCAGAAGAGTTTGCAATATATGGCCGTAATGATATCGGTATTAAACTGGTAACGGTGGCGCCCGAACATGTCAGTCCTGCCCAAATACGACAGTTGGTTGAGCTGAAAGTGATTGTCTGTCTGGGGCACTCTAATGCCGATGCAGCGACGGTGCAGGCAGCTTTGGCTGCCGGTGCCACTGGTTTTACCCATTTGTACAATGCCATGTCACCTCTAACTTCCCGCGAACCTGGCATGGTGGGCGTAGCCCTGGCCGATAGGAATAGCTGGTGTGGGGTGATTTTTGATGGCCATCATATGCATCCGCTGGCCGCTAAAGTGGCGCTGGCCGCCAAGCCGGCCGGAAAATTATTGCTGGTTACCGATGCCATGGCACCAGTGGGCACTACAGACACCGAGTTTGCTTTTTTTAGCGGCAAGGTGCGGCGCGAGGGCTCTAAACTTACCGACGACGCTGGTCGGCTGGCCGGTTCAGTACTCGATATGGCCAGCGCAGTGCGTTATGCGATTGACGCCCTGGCAGTGTTGCCTGACGAAGCATTACGCATGGCGTCGTTGTATCCGGCACAGGCATTGGCATGTGATGGTGCCCGTGGCCGTTTAGTTATAGGGCATCAGGCGGATATGGTATTGCTGGATAGGCATTATCAGGTACAACAAAGCTGGATTTCCGGGCAACTGGTGTTTGGTAGCGCTTTGCCAGTGAATAACAGCTGACTGCGCCGACGACAAGCTCAATAGCATTAACAGTAAAGGAATATATAAATGACAGCAGCGCAGTCAAGACGCCACAGTAGCGTTATGCCAATGGTCATAGTGGCGATATTATTTTTTGTTTTAGGCTTTGCAACCTGGTTAAACGGGTCTTTGATGCCCTACCTGAAACAGATGCTTGATTTGACACCATTGCAGGCGTCGTTAATTTTATTTTCCTTTTATATCGCCGTGACCTTTACTGCTTTACCTTCGGCCTGGCTTATCGGCAAGGTAGGTTATAAAAATGGTATGGCACTTGGCATGGCCATCATGATGCTGGCCGGTTTGCTTTACATTCCAGCAGCCCAGACGCAAACCTTTGCATTATTTTTGCTGGCGCAACTTGTGATTGGTGCCGGGCAAACGTTACTGCAAGCAGCGGTAAATCCTTACGTTGTGAAAATTGGTCCCCAGAGTACTGCTGCAGTGCGGATAAGCATTATGGGGATTTTAAATAAAACGGCCGGGGTAGCGGCGCCAGTGGTTTTCACCACCCTAATGGCCAGCAGTTTCGCCAGCAGTGCACCCAATATGTTGCTGAACCAGAGTCAGATCGATGTTATGGCCTCCGGTTTGGTACTGCCGTATCTTGGACTGGCAATATTTTTAGGCATACTGGCATTGGCAGTGAAGTTCTCGCCATTACCGGAACTTACCAAAGAAACATCCCATGGCACGGGTTTTGCGATGTTAAAGGCGGCGTTAGCCAAACCTTCACTAATGTTGGGTGTTATGGCGCTTTTTGTATATGTTGCGGTTGAGGTTATCGCTGGCGACACTATTGGCTTATTTGCGTTATCGCTGGGCGTTGAACGCTATACGGTGATGACGTCCTATACTATGGGCTGTATGGTGCTGGGGTATGTACTGGGTATTTTACTGATACCCCGGCTGTTATCACAGCAAACGGCACTGGCTAGTTCAGCCGTGTTAGGCCTGATATTGACCATGGCAGTCGCGTTTGGGAATACTGAAACTTACTATATTGCTAATGCGCTGCTCGTACCTTTTGGTGGTTTTGCTTTACCCGATACCTTAATGTTTATCGCTTTATTGGGTCTGGCCAACGCTATTGTCTGGCCAGCAGTTTGGCCCCTGGCGTTATCAGGCCTTGGCCATCTGACGAGTATAGGGTCGGCCTTGTTAATTATGGGTATTGCCGGTGGTGCTTTCGGACCATTGTTTTGGGGCTTGTTGAGTGGCACGGGCCTTGGGCAACAGGGGGCATATCTGGTCATGCTGCCTTGTTACGCGCTTATTTTATTTTATGCGGTAAAAGGCCATAAATTGCGCAGCTGGCGTTGATAACTCCGTTTCAGGCTTTACTGAACTTCGCTTTTAACGCCCGCTCTACATGAACGGGCACAAAACTACTGATGTCGCCGCCATGCCGGCACACTTCTTTTACCAACGTCGATGAGATAAAAGTATTCTTCTCTGACGGGGTCATAAATAAACTGTCCAGCTCCGGGTTTAGTTGCCGGTTCATACTGGCTAACTGAAACTCATATTCATAATCAGCCACCGCCCGCACCCCACGCAGTAACACCTGGGCATGCTGCTCTTTTGCAAACTGTGCCAATAAGCCGGAAAAGCCAATCACCTTGACGTTAGAGCAATTGGCAAATGCCTGCTCAGCCAGCTGCACCCTTTCATCCAGACTAAACAGGGGCTGCTTACTGGGGTTTGAGGCAACGCCAACCACCACTGAATCAAACAGCCTGGCGGCACGGAGTACGAGATCACTGTGGCCATTGGTTAAGGGGTCGAAGGTACCTGGGTAGATGGCTTTTACTTTCATATTAGGATGCTTATGTTGTCGCCACCTGACACCACAAAAGCGCAAGCGACTAGAGTTTTAAGTCAGTTTGGCGTTACTATAGCAAACTACTATACCAATAAAGAAGCTTAGCTATTCAGATGGAAAAAAAGCTCAGAACCAAAGATAAAATTCTGCAAGCCAGTATCGCATTGTTTAACGATGTGGGCGAGCGTCAGGTTACCACCAACCATATTGCGGCCCATTTGGGGATCAGCCCGGGTAATTTGTATTACCATTTTCGTAATAAAGAAGACATTGTCCGGCAAATTTTTAAAGAGTATGCCAAATTGCTGGATACCCGGATAAAACCGCCTTCGGCGCAAACCGAAGCGCTGGATGCCCTGGCCGAGTACCTCGATGTGGTGTTTGAACTGATGTGGCGCTTTCATTTTTTCTATGCCAATTTACCTGATATTCTGGCGCGCGACAGCGCATTGCAACAAGATTATGCCAGGGTGCAACAAGGGGTGCTGGAGCGGGTTATCTCAGTGTTAAAAGCCCTGAAAACTAAAGCAGTAATTGAAATTGCAGATGAAGATATTGCCGACTTTGCCCATAGCATTAAGCTGCTGGTTACCTTCTGGATCAGCTATCTGAAAACGCAGGCACCGGATAAACCGATTAATCAGGCCAGCGTGTATCAGGGAGTGCTAAAAGTGCTATTGTTATTTAAACCTTATGCTACCGCTCAGGCATTGCCACGAATTACCAAATTGCAGCAACACTATGCCCAGTTAGCCCTAACAGAGCAGACCACTATCTAGCAGCCGGCAACACTGTATCTGTTTATTTACAGCTGCTCAGCTGCCAGTTGCTACACTTAACCACTAAACGCTGCATGGCAGCGTCTTAACCATTACAATGTGCATCTTTACATCGCTCAGACCATCGCCAACCAGGAGGCCGCATGCGCAACAGCGCTTTTCTGCAACACTTACAACACCAGATTGAAGACGTCACCGCTGAAGGATTATTTAAAGCTGAACGGATTATTTCCTCGCAACAGCAAGCAGATGTCACGGTAGGCGGTTCGCAAGTGCTGAATTTCTGTGCCAATAATTACCTGGGCTTAGCCAATCATCCGGATTTAATTAACGCGGCAAAACAGGGGCTGGACAGCCACGGTTTTGGCGTGGCGTCAGTACGTTTTATCTGTGGCACCCAGGATATTCATAAGACGCTGGAAGCCAAAATCAGTGCGTTTCTGGGTACAGAAGATACCATTTTGTACTCGTCTTGCTTTGATGCAAATGGCGGTTTATTTGAGACTATCTTAAGTGCTGAAGATGCCGTTATTTCCGATGCGCTGAATCATGCGTCCATCATTGATGGCGTGCGGTTATGTAAGGCAAAACGCTATCGGTACGCCAATAATGATATGGCTGATCTGGAAGCCCAGTTAAAGCAAGCCGATGCTGACGGCGCCCGCTTTAAACTGATTGCCACCGACGGCGTGTTTTCCATGGATGGCATTATTGCCAATTTGAACGCGGTATGTGACTTAGCCGATAAATACAACGCCATGGTGATGGTAGATGACAGCCATGCGGTAGGTTTTGTCGGTAAAAATGGCCGTGGCACCCATGAGTATTGTGATGTTTTAGAGCGGGTTGATATTATTACCGGTACGCTGGGCAAAGCTCTGGGCGGGGCATCTGGCGGTTATACCTCAGGTAAAAAAGAAGTGATCGCCTGGTTGCGTCAGCGCTCACGACCCTATTTATTTTCCAACTCATTAGCGCCTTCAATTGTTACCGCGTCGATTAAAGTATTAGAAATGCTGGCGTCGGGTGATGCGCTGCGTGCCAGATTGTGGGATAACGCAAATTATTTCCGTGCACAAATGAGTGCCGCAGGTTTTACTCTGGCCGGTAAAGACCATGCCATTATTCCGGTCATGTTGGGGGATGCTAAAGTAGCCGCAGAAATGGCAAAACGCATGCTGGCAGAAGGTATTTATGTGGTGGGATTCTCGTTTCCGGTGGTGCCAAAAGGCCAGGCACGGATCCGAACTCAAATTTCAGCAGCACACAGTAAAGCACAACTGGACGAGGCAATTGCTGCCTTTATCCGGATTGGTAAAGACATGGGCGTGATCGCATAAGGGCGGGGCGTAAAATGAAAGCATTAGCAAAGTTAAAAGCAGAACCGGGTATTTGGCAAACTGAGGTAGCTAAACCAGAAGTTGGCCCGAATGACGTATTAATTAAAATTAAGAAAACCGCGATATGCGGTACCGACGTCCACATCTATAAATGGGATGAATGGGCGCAGAACACCATTCCGCATGGCATGGTCGTTGGCCATGAGTATGTGGGCGTGATTGAAGGGATGGGCTCAGAGGTACGTGGTTTTAAGATCGGTGACCGGGTATCGGGTGAAGGCCATATCACCTGTGGCCATTGCCGTAATTGTCGCGCGGGCAGGGTACATTTATGTCGTAATACTACTGGTGTTGGTGTTAACCGTCCTGGCTCTTTTGCTGAATATCTGGTGATCCCGGCATTTAACGCATTTAAACTGGCGGATAATATTCCGGATAATATTGCGGCTATTTTCGACCCGTTCGGTAACGCCGTTCACACCGCGTTGTCGTTTGATTTGGTAGGTGAAGATGTTCTGATAACCGGAGCTGGCCCTATTGGGATTATGGCCGCCGCGGTGGCGCGCCACGTAGGCGCACGCCATGTGGTGATTACTGATGTGAATCAATACCGGCTCGATTTAGCGCTGAAAATGGGTGCTAGCCGGGCAGTTGATGTCAGTAAGGACAATTTAAAAGAGGTTATGAAGGAACTCGGCATGACCGAAGGGTTCGATGTTGGACTGGAGATGTCTGGTGTGCCGTCGGCGTTTCGCAGTATGCTCGATACTATGAACCATGGCGGCAAGATTGCTATGCTGGGTATTCCGCCGTCTGATATGGCAGTAGACTGGAATAAAGTAATCTTTAAAGGCCTGATGATTAAAGGCATTTATGGACGCGAGATGTTTGAAACCTGGTACAAAATGGCCAGTTTAATTCAATCCGGCCTCGATTTAACCCCAATGGTAACCCATGAAATGCCGATGGAGCGCTTTCAGGAAGGCTTTGACATTATGTGTTCCGGCCAGTCAGGTAAAGTTATATTGAATTGGTCGTAGCGGATTAGTTAAAGACAGCAGGCAACAAGAGTTTGCCTGTTAAACTTAAACTTCTGCTTTGGTAAGCGCTGAGTTTAACAAATTCAGAATATCAGCGCTTTTGCTGAGTAATCTTAATTGTTGAAATAAACCCGCGGCCTGCGGGTACTGCAGTTTTAAATAACTAAACCACTGCTTAACCCTGTTGGCATAGTATTTTCCTTTATCGCCGGTAATTTCGAACTCTGAATAATTCATTAGCAGTTGCAATACCTGCGGCCAGGGCATAACAGGCTGCTGTTGCTTAATGGTTTGCGCCAGGTTGGGCATGGCCAGGGCACCCCGACCGAGCATAATATCCTGGCAATTGCTCTGCTGCTGACACTGTACGGCATCAGCGGCAGACCATATCTCGCCATTGGCTATCAGTGGGATAGCAACATGCTGTTTTATTTTGGCAATCCAGGGCCAGTAAGCCGGTGGCCGGTAGCCGTCGCTTTTGGTGCGGGCATGCACAGCCAGACTGCTGGCGCCTGCAGCGCAAATAGCCTCGGCGTTTGCCAGCGTCAGGCTGGTATCATCATAACCGAGTCTAATTTTAGCGCTGACCGGATATTTGGCGGGCACGGCGTCACGTACTGTTTTAACGATTTGATATAACTGCTCTGTTTGTTTTAGCAGTACGGCACCACCACGGCTTTTATTGACCGCTTTTGCCGGGCAGCCGAAATTAAGGTCGACACCAGGTGAGCCCAGCTCAACCGCTCTTACTGCATTTTCTGCCAGCCAGTTGGGTTCTTGCCCCAGTAACTGTACCCGCACGGGTGTGCCGGAAACCGTTTTACCGCCTTGCGCTAACTCCGGGCAAATCCGCTGAAACACCCGTGCTGGCAAACATTGGTCAACCACCCGGATAAACTCGGTGACACATAAATCATAGCCGCCAATTTGGGTTAGCATTTCCCGCATCAGGTGATCTACCACACCTTCCATTGGCGCTAACACAATTTGCATAAACCCGTCCTACTAAAAGCTACAGCGGCGCTGGCGAAAGAATTGAAGGCGCTATTGTAGCCTTAACCAAACATATTGGATATTACTGCTGCTTTAAACGTTTAAGCAGCGCCTGATTTTCCCGCTCGATATGACGATAAAATTCAATATCCGCTAATTCAGATGCTGCTGCTTCATCCAGTACTATTGTTGCCTGCTGGTGTAATTGCAGTGCTGAAGCCGGGCATGCAGCAGCCAGCGGACCTTCTATCATCGCTTTAACAGCGCTGGCTTTAGTGACGCCGGTAGCCAGTAGCACAATTTTTCTGGCGTCAAGGATAGTTCCTATCCCCATGGTGATGGACAGATGCGGCTGGTAGTCGCCAGTTTGAAAAAAACGGGCATTATCGGCAATAGTTGCAGCTGTCAAAGTTTTAATGCGGGTACGGGAACGCAGACCTGAGGATGGCTCATTAAAACCAATATGGCCATTTCGGCCTAAGCCCAAAAGCTGCAAATCGATGCCTCCGGCTGCGATAATTTGCTGCTCGTAGCGGGCGCATGCTGCTACCGGATCTGCTGCCGCCCCATCGGGTATGGCGGTATTTTCTGGCAAAATATCAATATGATTAAATAAATGCTGCTGCATAAAGTAGCGGTAGCTTTGTGGATGCTCACTATTTAACCCGAGATACTCGTCCAGATTGAACGTTTTTGCGCAAGCAAATGACACTTGCTGCTGCTGATTGGCAGCGATAAGCAAATGGTATAGTGCTAAGGGGGTGGAACCCGTGGCTAAGCCCAGCACTGAATCCGGTTTAGCCGATAGCTGATCGATAAAAAGTGTTGCCCCATATTCTGCAACACAGTTTGCGGTGGGTAAAATCACAATGTGCATCTGACCGCCCTGCTAAAAGTGACACGAAATGTTGAGTTACCAGGTAACTCCCTTACTAAAGGTAACAGACGTCACGCTCGGTGATAACGCTGTTATATGAGGTTATCCGCTTTTTTTATCAGTAGGCAGGACCGCTGGAGTAACTATGGGGCCTGATTTGCTGCGACGACAGCGTTCAGAGCAATAAATAACCTGTTGCCAGTTATACTGCCATTTTTTACGCCAGCTAAACGGACGCTGGCAGCCGGGGCAAATTTTACTTGGCAAAAAAAGCTTACGATGCACCACAGGTAGCGCTCAGATTGGGCTAGTTGAGACTGTATACGGTTTGAATATCCTGATGGTGCAAAATTTCAGCAAAATCTGGCAGGCTCAGGCTGTCAAGCTCCAGTACGTCCAGAATAGCACCGCTGTAATTTTGCCACTCGGGATCAACATTGATGCTATACAACAATCTACTTTCGCCACTGAAAAACTCAGCCAGCTTTAGCAGGGCGAATAATTGCTGTTCGTAGTCATTGTCTGATTGCAGAATAATCGCCGGGCTATGATGGTAGGCAATCACATTGCACAATTCTGGCGTTAATCCCCAGGACTGAGCAATAAGAAATCCCAGGACTTCATGACATGTCTGAAAGTGCTGTTCTTCAATTTCGCTATGCCCCCGGCCTGCTTGCAGTCCTTGTTGCATCAAATTTGGGTAAAGCGGCGCTTGTCCACTAATCAGGGCAATACCGGCATTATGAAATAAGCCAAGACTATAGCAATCGTCCTGAGCTGCCTGGCTAAGGTTAAAGTGCTTCGCCAGCGCCATAGCAATAGTAGCGGTATGCAGGGCACTGCTCCATAACCGCTGATTAAAAGGATCTTGCCGGCCTTCAGCCAGGGTAAAGCGCAGTAAAATACTACGAACCAAGGCGACAACCCGGCTCAGACCTAGATATTTACAGGCATGTTCAATCGAGGTTATTTTCTGACGTAAGCCAAAAAATGCAGAGTTAACCACTTTTAACGTAAATCCGGCAATACCCACATCCAGATTAATTAACGCGGCTATCCGGCTAATACTAGGATCGCTTTTCGCAAGCTGCTGCTGAATATGCTGCAAAATTTCAGGTCGTGGCGGAATCGTAAAACCGTTTAACGCCCGCTCAATTAAGGCCATATCAAGGGCTGTAGTCATTGCGGTGGCTCCGTCTGCTGGCCTGTTAGTTTACCGATATTCGATATAGTAAAAGAATAAAGTGAAAATGCAATCCGTGAAAACGGGGAGAACTCAGCTGTTTATCTAAGAATCCAGATAAGGTCGTCCCACCATAAGCTGCTGGGCCAGTAAAAGTTCGCTTTGCTTATCTTTTAGCTGTAAATCATTAAACTGAACATCAAATTGGATAAGATCTTCATCGGGCAGGCTCAGCGCTACTAGCTTATCAGGAACCTGGTTAACCTGCCGATAGGCATTTATCG
The DNA here is from genome assembly GCA_002415085.1 of Arsukibacterium sp. UBA5043. GTDB lineage: Bacteria > Pseudomonadota > Gammaproteobacteria > Enterobacterales > Alteromonadaceae > Alishewanella. The sequence goes on from DIBV01000006.1 coordinate 79,996, forward strand.
CAACCTGCGCTGCCTGTTCCATCAGGGTTAAAAACTGCCCCAGTGGATAGTGTTGAAAAATTTCAGCATCCAGGTGAGCCCAGCCCAGCAAATCGCCACTGATACTACCATCAGCATGATCGGTAAATAGCATAGAAACCGCCGGGCAAGCCGGGTTTTCGCCAGCGGTAAACTGGGTAACATCCGCTTCACTAAATAACAGTACGAAGCCAAAGCCAGGGCAGCCTTCTGCATCCATATCGTCGAACGAGGCATCGTATAAAAGAAATAAGCGATTATCTGACAGATTATCGGACACAGGGCCTCCAGATTTAAACAATAACCAGCTATTTTACCTTAGCTGGTCGCTGGGCTAAACCCCTAAAACAGATTTTTCTGAAAAGGCAAAAACGGCAACCTTTAGTCTGTTGCTGTACCGGGCTGCCAGGGCATTTCCAGTAATAAGGCAAGCGCGACCAACAAGGCCTGCTCATTATCCGTTTCCAGTTTATCTGCTGCTACCGCAGCCAGGATAGCCCGCCAGATCTGCTGCTTTAGCAGCGGCGCAGCACCCAGCAAGTCATTAAGATGGGTGGTTAATGTCGTCAATTGGCTGACAGGTCTTGGGGTATTTTCTGCAAGCCCCAGGCTTGTTAATCCTGCCAACCAGGCTTGCTGACATGACACCGGGTCGCCGGCAGCGTCCGCCACAGCAGCTAGCAGCGTTAAAACGGGGATTTGCACGGCAGTAAACTCTGTTTGTCTGGAACCTCTGATCTGCGGTTTGGGGGTAAAGTGACTGGCTACCGTATGTTCAATAAACTGAGTCACTATCCACTCTGGCAATGATAACTGCTGATCTGCAGCAATCAGGGCCTGGATAAGTTGCTCAAACTGAGCAAACTGCTGGTGGCTAAGCTGTTTTAATGCCGGGATGGTGCGCTGCAATAATTGCACTTGCAACGGCAGGCGTAAGCGCTGTACCGCATCAATAAGCTGATCAACATGTTGCAGCAGTTCCAGTGAACCTTGCTCTTTTATCAGTTTGATTTGTTCGGCTTCAACACCGGGGTTCTGAAGCAGCAAAGTGCAAACAATAGCCTGAGCCTGCAGCGGTTGGCGGCTATGTTGGATTAATAATAAAGGTAAAGCCGCAACGGCCTGCATCATCTTTTGGTTATCTGGTTGAGCTTTTTCTGGCTCAGCCGTGTGGTCAGGGCGGGAGGTGTCAACCTCTGCAGCAGCATCAACCTGGCTTATCGGACTGGGAAATTTTCCATTCCATTGCGGTTCTAAGCGTTTTATCCGCTTAGCCAAAGGGGGATGTGTCGAAAAAATGCTGGCCCAGCGGGAGATCGCCTCGCCAAAAAATAAATGACTATTTTCATCGGCATTACGATTACTAATACGGGTGCCTGCACTGTGTGAACCAATCCGCTTTAATGCGCCAGCAATTCCCCTGGGGTTACGGCTGAATTGAACCGCTGAGGCATCGGCCAGATATTCGCGTTGCCTGCTTACGGCAGCTTTTATCAGGTTGCCAAAAAAAGAGCCCAAATAACCTATTACCACCAGGCCAAGCGCGATTGCCAGCAGGCCGCCACCATTTTTATTTTTTCTGCTACCGCTGCTTCGACCAATCCGCCTGCTGGATGTACTGCCGGAGCGCAGCATAAAGTAGCCTATATGCCCTAAAAACAAAATACCGTTTAAAATGGCTATCATCCGGATATTCATCCGCATATCACCATTTAAAATATGGCTGAACTCGTGTGCTATCACCCCTTGCAGCTCGTCACGATTTAGCTGCTCCACGCAACCACGGGTTACCCCGATTACGGCATCTGCCGGGCTGTAACCTGCAGCAAACGCGTTAATACCTTTCTCGGGTAATAAATACACCGGTGGTACCGGCACATTGGCGGCGATAGCCATTTCTTCAACGACATTTAACAGACGCCGTTCCAGCGGGTCACTACTGGCAGTATCAATCCGTTGGCCACCAAGGCTGGTTGCAACTACTTTACCGCCGCCTTTAAGCTGTTGCCATTTTAACAGCACCGCAATACCGACAGCGATAATAACGCTGATGCTGGTAACCAATACTGCAGACCATGGCAGGTTTTGCGCTAACGTTGCCGGGTTGTCGATCCGTTGCAGGTCAACCAGACCAAGGCCCACTAATACCAGGGCGTTGGTTAGCAGTAGTAGCAACGCAACTGCAAGGGTAAATAGCGATATCAGGATCCGGGTGTTCCGTCTTGCTAAATCTTGTTGGCTGAAAAAGTCAGTGGCCATGCGTTATCAGAAACTGACTTTTGGTGCAGCCTGAATTAACTTACTATCTTCAAACTCTAGCAGGGTAGCATCGGTAGCGTGGCCGAATGTGGCAGCAACCAGTACCGGCGGAAAGCTTTGTTTGTAAGTATTGTATTCAGTCACCGCATCGTTAAACGCCTGGCGGGCAAAGGCAACCCGGTTTTCGGTACTGGTAAGCTCTTCAGATAATTGCATCATATTTTGATTGGCCTTCAGATCCGGGTACGCTTCCATCACCATATTCAGTCGGCCCATTGCACTTTGCAACGCACCCTCTGCCCCTGCAAGCTGGCTGATAGCCCCTGCGTCGCCGGGATTATTGGCCGCTACTTTCAGCCCGGCCATCGCTGCATTGCGCGCACTTATCACCGCTTCCAGGGTTTCCCGTTCATGAGACATGTAGGCTTTGGCTGTTTCAACTAAATTGGGGATTAAATCATAGCGACGCTTTAACTGTACTTCTATTTGAGCAAAAGCGTTCTGAAAACGATTTTTTAGTTTAACAAGTTGATTAAAAATACTGATGACATAGAAAATAATGACGGCAAGAACGACAAGTAAAATAAGTAAATTCATGATGGATCCCAGACACAATATATTAATGCCAACATTGTTAACAATAGTTTAATTGAATGTCCAGCCTTTCTTGCTAAGTAACGGCCAAAACGCTTAAAGCACAGAGGTTGCCTCTGAGACACTGGCTGCTATTTGCTGATCAGTGCGTTATTATAACGCCACTATTTTTAGACCACTATGTTCATACCACTATGACCGGGAGCAGAAATGACCGATTTTCACCATATATCCGTTGCAGATACCGCTGCCATGTTGTCACAGCAGAAGGTGATCATTGCTGATATTCGCGATGAGCAAAGTTTCGCCAATGGCCATATTTCAGGGGCCTACCATTTGAATAACGGTAGTCTGAGCCAATTTATGCAACAGGTTGAATTTGACCAGCCAGTTATCGTCGTTTGCTACCATGGCAACTCCAGTCAGGGCGCTGCTCAATATCTGGCTCAGCAGGGTTTTGAAAAAGTGTACAGTATGGATGGAGGCTTTAGTCAATGGCAGCAGTCGCAGCCCTTTGAGCGCAGTAATGATGCATAAACTGGCTGAAATTAATAATCTGCCAGCAGCCTTATTGTTTACGGACTATTGCCAGAGTAAGGGGCTGCACGTGATCGCTGAGCCGGTAGGTAATGGCGCCATCCAGTTGTATTGTGACGAAGATTGCAAAGAGCAGGTAACGGATTTACTAAAAGAGTTTATTGCCGAGCCGGGTCATCCGCGTTATCAGGCGGCAGCATGGCAACGTAGTCAGCCTGTTACCCAAAGCGGGCAGCGCAACTTTTCCGTGCCTTGGCAAAAAGCGCTTAGCAACCCAGTCACCGTGCTGATTTTAGGGTTATGCTTGCTGGTCTACGCCTGGCTGCAGCTTGACTTCCGGGGCGCAACAGCCAGTTTGCAACTTACAGCGCCGGCGCAGCTTTGGCGTTGGTTTACCCCTGCATTATTACATTTCACAGCCACTCACCTGGTGTTTAATTTACTGTGGTGGCTGTTGCTGGCCGCAGCACTGGAACGCCAGTTCGGCAGCATCCGGTTACTTAATTTTACCGTGCTAACTGCCGTGATTTCTAACGCGGCCCAGTTTTTTCTGGTCGGCACTAATTTCGGCGGCTTGTCGGGTGTGGTGTATGCACTTTTTGGTTTTTGCTGGTTGAGTCAGAAACGTTATCCGATGTCGCGGCCACTGATCAGTGACGCCCTGGCAATTTTTATGGTGGTGTGGTTATTGCTCGGATTTGCTGATGTGCTATGGATCAGCATGGCAAACTGGGCACATCTGGCAGGAATGCTGACTGGTTTAATTCTGGCGTTGCTGATTAAACCGCCGGGAGTGACTCCTAAAAGGTGAGCTCAGATAACCGATGCCAGTTCACTGATAAAGATATTTGGTAAAGAGTAAGTCTTTGATGATCGTGTCACCGGTTTCTTTTTTCAGTACCTCCTGCAGTCGGGTCAAAATCGTCGTGCGGATCTCCTCTCTGCCGGTCAACGATTTCACTTTGTCTTCTGTTTGTTTGCTCAGAATGCCAATAATGGTATCGAGAATAAGAGGTTCATGGTGCTCTATCGCGTTCAGAAAACGTTTGTCGGTGACCATTAACTCAACGGTCACTCTGACATAACCAAGGCTGCGGCGACTTTCTGATACGTAATTGGTAACGATATCCGGATCAAAGCCATAATAAACAAACTCTGCTTCCTGCTGCCGGGCACTCACTGGTGATTGCATTATGAGCAAAGCTGAAAGTACAAGAACGAGAAATTTCATGTTGCCCTACCTTGGGTTGTCTCAGGGAATTCTTTGTTAACCTTAGTGTTTTACTTAATGCTTTACCAGTTTAATTAGCTGCCGCCCTAAGTTTTTTCAGCTGAAAAGGCTGGCCGAACTTGTTATCATTCGACCATATTATTGCAATCTGAGTATTTCAGTGACCAACCCCGCTATTTCATTAGCTACTGACTGGCAATTGGCCAGTACTGTCGTGTTACCGGCGGTGCTTAAAGAGTGGTTGCTAGAGCCAGCTTCTCTTACTGCTCGGTTAAAAAGTCGTGCCTGCGATTTTAAGCTGCAAGTGCTGCAGCAGCAAGAGCAGACGTTACCCGATTTTATCAAGCCGTTGTTGCCCGGTAATAATCTTGCCCAATGTCGGGAAGTATTAATGTCATGTAACCGGCTGCCTTGTATCTATGCACAAAGCTGGCTGCCTTTGCCGACATTAGCTGCGCTGCAACCTTTGGCTCAACTGGGTGAAAAGCCCCTGGGAGAAGTCATTTTTCAGCAACCACATGTCAGACGCAGCGAAATAGAGGTGGCGAGGGTAAAGTTAACGCATCCTTTGACGGCAGCTGTTGCTTCAGGTGAGTACTGGGCCCGACGTTCTGTGTTTACCCTGGCGGGGCAGCCACTACTGGTCGCTGAAGTGTTTCTCGATGGTGTTTTGGCGTTATGAACTGGCAACTTAGCTGGCAGCGTTGGCCAGAATATCGACTATTAATGCGGCTGGAGAAACCAATAGGGATCTATTTGTTACTCTGGCCCACCTGGTGGGCGCTCTGGCTTGCTGCCCGGGGAGTACCGGATATTGGTCTGTTGTTGGTTTTCAGTGTTGGGGTAATACTGATGCGCTCCGCTGGCTGTGTAATAAATGATTATGCCGATCGTAACTTTGACGGCCAGGTAGAGCGCACGGCAATGCGCCCCCTGGCAAAGGGTAGCGTTAGTGCTACAGAGGCCTTGCAGTTATTTACGTTGCTGGTTGGGTTAAGTGCATGCTTATTATTTTGGTTAAACTGGCAGACGATGTTGTTGTCACTGGTGGCGGTAATACTGGCCGCTATTTATCCGTTTATGAAACGCTACACCCATTTTCCGCAAGTCGTGCTGGGAGCCGCTTTCAGCTGGGGCATGCCAATGGCGTTTATGGCCATTCAGTTGCAATTGCCAGCGCTGGTCTGGTATTTGTATCTGGCGAATTTATGTTGGACTGTGGCTTACGATACCTACTATGCCATGGTGGATAAACCGGACGATTTAAAAGCAGGGATAAAATCAACCGCGATATTGTTTGGTAAGCACGTGCTGGTAACCATTTTGCTGCTGCAACTTTTAACCTTGCTGCTACTGGGGTATGTTGGTGTACTGGCGCAACTTAGCATGGTGTACTATGCGGCGCTGGTATGTTGTAGCCTGGCGTTTATATATCAGTATCGGTTAGCCAGACAAAGCCGTGCCGGATGCTTTCAGGCATTTTTGGATAATCATTATGTTGGATTGCTGGTTTTCAGTGGTATCGCCCTGCATTACTACATTACAGGCAGTTAATCGCGCATTTGCTTGCTAACTTATTTCAGGTATTTAAGATGAAGAAACCCATTTTAGCTCTATTATTGTCGATGTTAGCTGTGAATGCCTGTGCCGAACCCCAGCAGATCCCGCAGGTGACTTTTCCAACAGCCAACATTCTGATTGCTGGCATGCAACGTCAGGTTCAGCTGGCTGATACTCCTGCGTTACGTGAGCGCGGGCTAATGTTTCAGCAATGTGCCGATAAAGGAATGTTGTTACTTTATCCTGAACCAAGGCTTATCAGCTTGTGGATGCGCAATACTGATTTAGCTCTGGATGTGGCGTTTATTGACCCACAATGGCGAATTATGGCGATAAAGCAACTTCATCCACTTGATGAGACACCGGTATCCGCGCCGTCAGCAGCCCTGGCCGCCCTGGAAATGCCACGAGGTTGGTTTGCTGAGCGCAATATTGAGGTCGGGCAAACGCTGACACTTATCCGCTAAACGGCTTCAGCTTAGCGGCTGGGGTCAACCACACCGTTGATACTATTATTATGGCGGAACCAGCCCGCAATACTATAACGGTCGTCGATCGCGGGTAGTACTTCATGAGCAAACCGTTCACTTTCAAATAGTACCAGGGTACCCGCTTGTGGCGTAATACGGGTCAGTATGGCGTCATCAGGGCCGTACAATACTAACTCACCGCCAACCCCGACATTATTTAAATAGCTTACCGTGGTCAGCACCCGATTAGAGCGGCCGCTGAAGGCGTCAACATGTTTTTGATAAAAGTCACCGTGCTGGTAGCGGGAAAAATGACATTCAAAATCAAATAAGCCCAGAAAAAACTGTCGGTTTAGCTGTACCTGTAATTGCTGCATTAAACGCAGGTAATCTTGCTGGCCGACACTTATGGCGTCAAACCAATGTGTTTTATCACGGCGGATCTGCTGGTTAACAATGTAATCATTTGCCCGGCCGACACCGGCTGGCGTCAGATTGGCGTCAAAACGTGCTTCATCCAGTAATAACTGATTTAAGTTGCCAGGTAAAAACGCCGGCATGACGACCCAGCCATGTTGGTAAAACTGGCCCAGAATCTCTTCGTTATGAATAACGTTAATAGTCGGGTCTCTTTCATCATAAGACACCATTGGATCTGGCATAGTAAACTCCCCGTGACACAGTGGTGCGTTGTAAGGGGTTGCTGGTCGCCTGTCTAACAAAAAAAACTTGTCTTCAGGATAAGTAATTCAGCTTAGCAAGATAATCACCATACTGAGCTAAAGCAAAGCTAACTGCGTAATGTCTGCTAAAGTTGAATAATACAAGGAGCACAATATGCAAAAGCTTTTCTGGCGCAAAGCCTTACTTACAGCAAGCTTGGCAACACTTGCGGGGTGCAGCCAGTCTATTTCTGATTACAAACAACTGACACCAGAGCTTGCACTTGACCAATTTTTTCTGGGCTCTGGCCGTGCATACGGGGTAATGCATAATTGGCGTGGCCAGCAAAGCGTCCGTTTTGTTGCCGATCTTTGTGGCGAATGGCAGCAGGAGCAGGGCGATTTATATGAAGTTTTTTATTTTAGCGATGGCCGGGTAGAGCAAAGGCATTGGCAGTTAACCCAAAGTGCTGACGGCAGAATAACGGGCACTGCCGGCGACGTAGTAGGTGAAGCGACCGGCCAGCTGGCGGGCAATAGTTTATACTGGCAGTACGTGCTGCGGATCCCCTATGACGGCGATACTCTGGATGTTACGGTGAAAGACTGGCTGCATCTGGTTGATGAAAAAAACCTGATAAACCGCACGACATTGCACAAATTTGGTTTTAAAGTAGCTGAGCTTACGTTATCGATTCAGCAACTTGATACAACGGCCGATTGCGCCGCGTTAAAGCAACAAGTTGCTGAAATTGCAGCAGGTTAGTTTTTCTGAGTAGGGAGATTTTCAAAAATCAAAGCAACAGTGCGGGCGGCTGCTTCGCGCGGTTGCTCCAAATCTTCTTGTTTTAACGTCCCTTCAGCAATGCCTTCCCACACTAATCGCCGTTCAGAGGCATCAACCAAATCAATATTTACCGTGCCTACCTTGTAATGAACTGTATTAACATCATTGCTGTAAACCGGGAAACCAGCATAAACAATACCACGACGATAGTGATAATAACCATAATGGTAACTGGTCGTCGGAACGCTGCGGGTTTCTGACCGATTTGCTACATTAGAATTAAAATTAACCAATAATTGCGGATCTGACTCCACGTAGCGAAATCCACGCGCAGTCAGTTCTGAGCGAATGGCATCTTTAAAATGCTGGGTGACCAGCGTGGTATAACCAGCTCGGTCGGTTGCTAACTCCTCGACAAAGGAGAATGTTTGATACTGGTTAAAATTAATATCCGTGGCTTGGTCAGAGCGTACGGTAGGTTTACTACTGCAAGCAGCTAATATAAGTGTCAGCACAGTAGCAGTTAAAAATTTACGGTTAAGCATTACGCTTGAAATTTTTTTTGTCATCATTTGTTCCTCTGAGTACACCTTGCAATCTAAGACACGCTGTTCGTTATTAAGTTGCGTTGAGTTTAGTATGGTTTTAGCGGGCTAAAGTAAGTAAACTTTTCAGTGCCGATGTTAATTTGCCAATCCTGATATTTATTAAGGCATACGAAGTGTGATAAAAGGGTTGAGGACAAAATATACAATAGCGTTAGCTATCATTCTCAACTCATATTACACTCTTTGATAACGTGCGGCAGGGATCTCGGCACAACATTGATAGTATACAGCCGGGGCGGCTGTTTAATTCGAGACCAGAACATGAATGCAGTGAAAAAAAATAATAATAACAACGAGCAACAGCTCGCAGCAGAATTGGAAAATCAAGCGCAGCAACAGCTTGCCGCTAGTCTGGCCGACTTCGGCAAGCAGCTGATGAATGAACAGCAGCAGTTGTTGCAAGGCTATAGCGCCCAGATCCTGGCAAAATCTCAAAGCCAGTGGCAGCAACGGTTAATCGAACAGGAACAGGCTTACCAGAAACTGTTTAAAGACTGGCAGCAGACGAAACAACAACTCGATTTAGCGACGCCAGTTGCTACCGCTGATAATCAGGAATTGGCTGATTTGCAGCAGAAATCAGCAGAAACAGCCAGGCAAATAGCAACGTTGGCTGCCGAACTGAAAAAAGCTCAGCAACATAATAGCTCGCTAAGTGAACGTGAAGTCGGTCTTGAACAGCAGTTGGCTGAATTGACCAAAGAACTGGAGTTTGAGCAGCACAAAACCCGGCATGCTGAGCAAGCACTACAAACTGCACAGCAAAGCGCGGCCGATCCGGAAGAACTTGCCCAATTACATTCAGAACTTGAACAAGCCCGAGCTCAAGCTCATGAGAGCAAGCTGGCTTTACAGCAAATGAAAACCAGTTTACAGCAACAGCAGCATGAGGCGCAGCATAACGAGCAACAACTGACCGAACTGACTGCAAGCTATCAGGCGTTGCAACAAACCGCCGCAGAACAAACGCAGGCACAGCAGGATAAATTACAGGCGCTGGCAATAAGTCAGCAGCAAGTACGTGATTTGGAGCAACAGCTGGCAGAACGCAACCAGCTACTTGATGAGCAGCAACAGCAGCATGATGAGTTAAAAGCGCAGCTTGCTGAACTACAAGCCCACAGCGAAGCACTGCAAAATCAGATTAATGAGTTTGAACAACATCGCAGCGAGCTGGCAGATAGTAGCGCTGAGCTTGGCTCAGAGTTGACGCGTTTACAGGCTGAGTTTGTCAATATCAACGAGCTGTTAACCCAAAGCCAAAGCCGAGGTAAGAAACTGGAAAGTCAGTTAGACCATGCGGTAAACCGCCAGCAAGCGGCCGAGCAAAAGCAACAGTATGAAGCCGACCAAAGCCGTGAAATGATACGGCAACTCCGCTCACAGCTTGCTGAGCAGGACGAGATGAACCAGCAGCATACCAGCGAGCTGGAACAAAAGATTATGGAATACAAACTTAAGTTTGAGTATGCTCAAAAACAACTGGCCGTATCGGGTTAACGCCAGCCTTTAATCCGCTCAGGAGTGGTATGAAACAAAAAGCAAATAACTTCCAGTTGATGCGTGATCTGGGGTTTTATCAACAGGCTGCAATTGCAGCCTGTTTGCTTGAACGCATGTTACCGAATTATCAGTTGTTTAGCGAAGTGAGTGAGTTTGGCGATGCTGCTGCGCTCAGACATATGCTGGATTTAAGCTGGGAGTGGTTAACGGTAAAAAAAGCTAAAATTAATTTTCCCCGGCTGGCAGAAGAACTTGAGCCATTGATCCCGGAAGTTAATCATTTTCCAATGTTTGGCGTATATCCGGCAGTAGATTGTGCCACCGCGTTGGACGCTATGTTCAATGGTATCAGCCAGCAAGATAGCGGCGAATTTATTAATGTAGCCAAAATATCTCAGGCTACCGTGGCACGCCTGATTGAGCATCAGGCTGAAGATGAAGATATCACCAGTGAGAATGAGCTAAAAAAGCATGTCCGGGACCATCCACTGATGGCCTATGAAATGGAATGCCTGGCCGAACTTATCGAGTTGGTCAGCCCGATGAAGCAGATAGAGCGTGAACAAATGCTGCAATTAAAAGCCTGGGTACAGCAGCAGGGCCTGACCAATCTTGGGATGGAGTTAACCTAGGACGACGTTGTCCACAACCTGTAAGCCAGTTGCCCGGCAATTTTTTCTTTTAAGAGTTGCCAGGTGGCGGGAATTTCTGTCAGCGGTAACTCTTTTTCAGTTTCCAGATAAATCAAAGCATTGGCGCTTAGCCATCCACCTTGCTCCAACAGCTGACAACAAGGGATAGCCAGGTTTTGGCGAAAAGGGGGGTCAACCAATACTATCTGGTACTGGCGGCTTGCCGGCTGTGACAAATAACGTAAACAATCGTTGTTTATCACTTCAGCCTGGCTGGCATTTAAACTGGTTAGTAGCGTCTGCAGCCGTTTGGCCTGAGCTGAATCTTTTTCGACCAGGGTGGCAAAACCCGCATAGCGCGACAACGCTTCGAACGCAAGCGCACCAGAGCCGCTGAAGCAGTCAAGTACAATGCTGTCGCTGATATCGTGCATTAACCAGTTAAATAGTGTTTCTTTCACCCGGTCGGTGGTGGGGCGCAGGCCGGTAACGTCGGCGACAGGCAAACGGCGGCCCCGCCACTGACCGCTGATAATCCGGACAAAACCGGGCTGGCCGGTTTTACTTTTAGCGGTTTTAGCTTGTTTCATCGTTTCCGTTTTGCCTGCGAGTTAAAGGTGATAGTATTAGCAGTAATTTTATCCTGAATACTGCCTTCGACACAAAAGCTTATGACAAAACAGAAAAATCTTTTCTCCTGGCTTGGCCTGGGTAAAAAAACAACACCATCTGAAACAGAGCCCACACAGCAACCTGTTGAACCTACCCAGGATGCTGAGAGCTCTTCTGCGCAGATTACTACTGAGCCAGCGCCAGAACAAGCTGCAAAAGCACCGGCGCAGCCAGCTGAAGCGGCAACAGAAAAACATGCTCCCATCGCGTCTGAGAATAGCTTGATGCCGCCTGTTACCAGAAACGAAACGGTGTCGGAATCACCGGCAAAAAAAGCCGGTTTTTTTAGCCGGTTAAAGCAGGGCCTTGCTAAAACCAGTCAGAATCTTGGCGATGGTCTTGCCGGATTGTTCAGTGGCAAGAAAATTGATGATGAGTTGTATGAAGAACTGGAAACCCAGTTGCTGATGGCTGATGTTGGCATGGACACTACTCAACAATTGATCGCGCAACTTACCCAGCATGCCAACCGCAAAGCGTTGAAAGATGCAGGCCTACTGTTTAATCAGTTGCAACTGGATATGGCAGCACTACTGACCAAAGTTGAACAACCTTTGGTGGCAAGTAATCCTGCGGGGCCCTTTGTTATTTTAATGGTGGGGGTCAATGGTGTGGGTAAAACCACAACCATTGGTAAAATGGCTCAGCAGTTCCGCCAGCAAGGTAAATCTGTAATTTTGGCTGCCGGTGATACTTTCCGCGCGGCGGCGGTAGAGCAACTGCAAGTCTGGGGTGAACGCAATTCGATTCCGGTAATAGCACAGCATACAGGAGCTGACAGCGCCTCAGTAATTTTTGATGCTTATCAGGCAGCAAAAGCTCGCAAGGTTGATATTTTAATTGCTGACACAGCGGGTCGCTTGCAAAACAAAGCCCATCTAATGGACGAGCTGAAAAAAATTGTCCGGGTACTGCAGAAAATTGATGGCGCCGCACCGCATGAAGTCATGCTGACACTCGATGCAGGTACTGGTCAGAATGCGTTGAGTCAAGCAAAGTTATTTAATGAAGCGGTGCCATTGACAGGGATCACTCTGACAAAACTGGATGGCACCGCCAAAGGTGGTGTTATTTTTGCTATTGCTAACCAGTTTACGGTACCCATCCGGTACATTGGGGTAGGTGAAGCTATCGACGATTTACGCCAGTTCAACAGCCAGGATTTTATCAAAGCCTTATTTAGTAAGGAATACTAACCATGTTGCAGTTTGATCAGGTCAGTAAAAGCTATCCGGGTGGTTTCGTGGCGCTGGACAGAATCAGCTTTCGGTTGGAAAAAGGTGAAATGGCTTTTTTGACCGGCCATTCTGGTGCGGGCAAAAGTACTTTGTTAAAGCTGATTAGCCTGATCGAGCGACCTAGTGCCGGCAGGGTGTTAATTAACGATATTGAGTTAAGCCGGATTAAACGCAGCCAGATCCCATATGTAAGACGTGACGTCGGGATTATTTTTCAGAACCACCGACTGTTAATGAATCATACTGTTTTTGATAATGTCGCTTTACCTCTGGTGATAGAGGGATTCACCGGCAAGGAGATGGTAAAACGGGTTCATGCGGCACTGGATAAAGTGGGATTACTGGATAAAGTGCGCTGCTTACCCGCAACCTTATCAGGTGGTGAGCAACAACGGGTTGGCATTGCCAGGGCGGTGGTGAATAAGCCGCCATTACTTCTGGCAGATGAGCCAACCGGTAACCTTGATCCGGATTTATCAAAAGACACCATGCGGGTATTTGAGGCGTTTAATCAGGTGGGCGTCTCGGTGTTAGTGGCTACGCATGACCTGGGGTTGGTAGCGCGGATGAAATATCGGACTCTGACGTTAAAACAAGGTCGAATGATCAACGATGGCTTGTTGCAATATCAGGAGCCAGTATGAGTATCCTGTTTACCGGACGGGCAACCGGGGCGGCAGCAAAGAAAATCGGGTTACTGCGTCGTTTTATCATGTTCTGGCTTAATCATGCGCGTCAGGCAGTAGCGAGTCTGGGTGAATTATGGCGAACACCGTCTGCGTCCATTTTAACCATTGCTGTGCTGGGCGTTAGCTTAACGCTGCCTGCTACCTTGCACCTGCTGGTGAAGAATATGCAGCAAATTAGCAGCAGTTTCACGCAGGCAGCAGAAATAAGCCTGTATATTCGTGAACAAACGCCCGCTAATCAGGTGCAAAGTCTGGTTACTATATTACAAGCTGATCGTGATGTGGCGCAGGTGATTTTCGTTAGCAAACAACAAGCGATGGCTGAATTCCAGCAGATATCTGGTTTTGGCGCCGCACTGAATTATCTGGATAGCAATCCTTTGCCTGATCTTATCCGGGTATTACCTAAGAACACCGCCCCTCAGGCAGCAGAAACACTGCTCAAACGATTGAGTGCTGAACGGGTGGTTGAATTTGCTAAGCTGGATATCGACTGGCTTACCCGGTTAAATGCGATTGTCAGCATGTTGCAACAAGCAGTAGCCATTATTGCTTTGCTGTTGTTAAGCGCTGTGCTGCTGATTGTCGGTAATACTATCCGCTTGTCTATCATGAATAAAAAAGACGAAATTGAGGTGATGAAGCTGGTTGGAGCAACTGATGCCTTTATTCAGCGACCTTTTCTGTACACGGGGGTCTGGTTTGGTATTTTTGGTGGCTTGCTTGCATTTCTGGTAGTAGAACTGATGTTGTGGTGGCTCCAGAGTGCAATCAGCAATGTGACCGCGCTGTACCAAAGTGATTTTAGCCTGAAAGCGATGAGTTTCGTTGAGTTTCTTACTTTACTGCTGATTGCAGTATTGCTGGGATTGGCGGGGTCTTATCTATCAGTGCGCCGGCATATCAGTGCCATTGAACCTACCGGTCCTTAATAACAATTAATTATTAAAGTATAATTTTTAGAATAACCAGATCTCAAAAACCTGCAAACGACAATTAGCACTCTTGAGCAAAGAGTGCTAATATCGTTGTATTCGATTGAAACAGGATTGGCAAAACATGACAACTAAAGCAGATAAAGCAGAATTTATGCCGCTTACCGTCGCAGCCAGTGGCAGTCTCGAGGCATATACTCACGCTGTTAGCACTATACCGATGTTAACTGCAGAGCAGGAACGCAATTTAGCTGAGCGTCTGCAGCAAGATGGTGATTTGACGGCCGCCCGCCAATTGATTATGTCGCACCTGCGGTTTGTAGTACATATTGCCCGTAGCTATTCAGGTTATGGCTTACCTATTAGTGATTTGGTGCAAGAAGGGAATATAGGCCTGATGAAGGCAGTTAAGCGCTTTGATCCGACAGTAGGGGTGCGTCTGGTCTCTTTTGCGGTACACTGGATTAAAGCAGAAATACACGAGTATGTGCTGAAAAACTGGCGCATCGTTAAAATTGCTACGACTAAAGCGCAACGGAAATTGTTTTTCAATTTGCGCAAAGCAAAAAAACATTTGGGCTGGTTTAATCAGGATGAAGTGAAACACGTTGCGGAGTCACTCGGTGTGGCAGAACACGAAGTTCGGGAAATGGAATCCCGGATGAGTAACTACGATATGCCGTACGATGCGCCGGATGAAGACGATGATTCTGCCTTTACTGCACCGGTGTACTATTTACAGGATAAAGCGTCTGATTTAGCCATTCAGGTTGAAGACGAGCAATGGGACACTGCAGCAGCGGACAGGTTGCAGGCGGCGATGAGGACGTTAGACGACCGCAGTCAGGATATTGTGCGGGCTCGCTGGCTGGATAATAACAAACTCACCTTGCAAGAGCTGGCTGAGCGTTATCAGGTGTCGGCTGAGCGGGTACGCCAGCTTGAGAAAAATGCGATGAAGAAGTTGCACTCTGCGCTGAGTTGAGACGTAAGACGTTAGCCTGGTAATGCTAACGGTACTGAAATAAAAAACCTGCCGCGGCAGGTTTTTTATTTGGATACTTTAAGACATTATTGTGGTGCAGAAATAGCAGGTGCGGTGAAACCAGCAGCCACGACATCATGCTCCAGCGGTAACAGTGCCGATATTCTAACCAGCTCAATGCCATGTTTATTAAGCAATGGCAGGTTTTTCTTCAAAAATTCATAAGTTTGTGGGTAGGGGTGGCCAATGGCGATGGCGACCTTATGGCGATGTGCTATCTGCAACAATTGCTGGAACTGGCGTTGTAACGCTGCCTCGGACAGATCATTATCCAGAAAAACATGACGGCTTAAACTGGCAACGCCATACTGGCGGGCATACAAGCGCGCTTTACTCTGTGGCGTGGTAAGACTGTCCACAAAAAACAGCTGGCGTTGTCGCAGGTATTCCATGGTCCAGGCCATTGGTTGATCCAGTTCGGTATACAAACTGCCCATATGATTATTTACGCCAATGGCATAGGGGATATCTGCCAATGCCTGTTGCAAAGCGTCACGCACTTGCTGACGGTTCATATCGTGGGTGAGTGCCCCAGGACCCAGTCTTTTGCTGTTATTGGCTTCCATCGGCATATGCAGCATCACATCTTTTTGCTGAGCAAAAGCAAGTTGTGCTGATTTAGGACCATAAGGCGTGTGAGGTAATACCGATAATGTCAGGGAGTAGGGTAAAGATACCATCTTTAAGTCGGCTTTCTGATAGCCGATGTCGTCAATGATAATGGCAATTCGCGGCTTTTCTGCCATTACTTCTGCACTGAACAGTGCAGTCAGTGCCAGCCCAAATAATGTTATACGCACGCGGTTATTATTCCTGTTTGCCTATTCTGCCGCCGAAAAATAGTGGTCAGATCATCCTGCTTTTGCCCCATATATTGGCGTATGCTTACACTGGCGGCAAGACTTTTTTAACCCTTGTTTTTGCTTAGCCATGACAAGGGGTTAACTGCATCGCCTTTCTCTCTTATCTCAAAATAGAGGCCTGCAGTAGCCTGGCCACCGCTCATACCCACCAACGCAATTGCTTCGCCGGCGATAATTTGTTCGCCAGGCTGCTTCAAAATATTCTGGTTATGGCCATAAAGGCTCATAAAACCTGCGCCATGATCCAGAACAATAACCCAGCCATAGCCTTTTAACCAGTCAGCGTAAATGACTCTGCCATCCGCTATTGCCTGGACGGTCTTACCTTCCTGGCCCTGAATTAAAATACCGCGGGAGCGCATACCACCTTGTCGGTTCTCACCAAATCCTTGTAATAAATCACCGTTAAGTGGCCAGCGCAACTTGCCTTTATTAGCCGTTAATCCCAGTAGCTCCAGACTTCGCTCTGCCAAAGCCCGAAGCTGGTCAATGGTGTTCTGTAAGCTGGTCTCGTTCTGACGCAGGTAGCTTAGCTGGCTTCCTTGCTCTTTTAGTAACTGCTGCAGTTGGTTGACCGCTTGTTGCTGTCCGGCTTTGACGGCAACTAACTGTTGTTGTTGCTGCTGCTGTTCGTTCCGGACAATGACTAACTGCTGTTGCTGTTCAGCCAGTTGCGTTTTTACCAGTTCCAGTTCCTGCACGGTTTTATTTATTTTTGCCAGCTGCTCTACTCTGGCTCTGTTGAAGTACTGATAATAAGTCAGAGCCCGCTCTAGTTTGCCTGCATCCTGCTGATTTAAAAGCATTCGGGTGTAGTCATGCTGACCTAAGCTGTATGCGCTCTTTAATTGTGCCGCCAGTTGCTTTTGTTGCTGTTGCAGTTCAATTTGAAGTTGCTGTTGCTGGGTGTTGAGCTCGCTACCCCGTTGTTCAAGGCGGCCCAGTTGTCGCTCGGTTTGCTGCAGTTGGTCTGATGCTTTAGCCAGTGCCCGATCGGACTGTTGTAGTTGTTGCTCCGCTTTAGTAAGTTGTTTTTGCTGTTGTTTTAGCTGGCGCTCGGTGGCCTTTATCTGTTGTTGAACCTGTTCAAGCTCTTGCTGCTGTTCAGCTTGCTGACGGCCTGTTGCCGGCATAGTGCATACTAAACAGCACAACAGCAGCAGCCGAAGTGGCTGCTGGCTTGCGGGGGAAGAAAAATGTAAATTCATCAGATGCCAGATTAGCGTTGCTTGAGTTTCAATAATACTTTACCGGTCATCTCTGCAGGTTGTGGCAGTCCCAGCAGTTGCAGCATAGTGGGGGCAATATCACTTAAGATACCCCCCTCGACCGTTGTAGCAGGGCGGCCTACATAAATCAGAGGAACGGGGCCACTGGTATGAGCCGTATGCGCCTGGCCTGAATCAGGGTCTTGCATCATTTCAGCATTGCCGTGGTCTGCGGTAATTAAGCATTCACCGCCCACCTGCTGCAGCGCCTCCACCACCCGGCCAATACAATGGTCTACCGCTTCAACTGCTTTAATGGCGGCGGCCATCACTCCGGTATGCCCAACCATATCCCCATTGGGGTAATTACAGATAATGACATCAAATTTGCCACTATGAATGGCGCCAACCAGTTTATCAGTAAGTTCAGCTGAGTTCATTTCAGGTTGCAGATCGTAGGTCGCGACCGAAGGTGACGGTATCAATATCCTGCTTTCACCAGTAAACTCCTGCTCGCGACCGCCACTGAAAAAAAATGTCACGTGCGCATATTTTTCAGTTTCAGAAATCCGTAGTTGAGTTTTATTATGTTTAGCCAGCCACTCTCCTAGTACGTTGTTCAATGGTTCTGGCGGATATGCGCAAGGAGCGTTAATGTCAGCAGCATATTCGGTAAGCATGACAAAACTACTGAGATCAGGCTGCTGTTCCCGCTGAAAACCATCGAAGTCGGGATCGGTAAAGGCACGGCTGAATTGCCGGGCCCTGTCCGCACGGAAATTCATAAATATTAAGGCGTCACCGTCAGCCATGTGCACTGGCTGGTTATTACTTGTCAGTATGGCACTGGCCTGAACAAACTCATCGTTCTCCTCCCGCTGATACGCGTCTTCTAGCGCGTTGACCGCACTAGTAGCTGTATATTTAGCCTTACCCTGAGTCAGTAAGTCATAGGCTTGTTGCACTCTGTCCCAGCGTTTATCCCGGTCCATTGCATAATAACGGCCGATGACAGAGGCAATCTGGCCACTGCCTGTGCTGGCAAAGTGTTGCTCAATTTTTTCTAATGAGGCTTTAGCACTGCGTGGCGGCGTATCACGACCGTCTAAAAAAGCATGCAGATATATTGGGCCTGCACCTTGCTGTTCAGCGAGTTTAATCATTGCCAATATATGGTCTTGATGGCTGTGTACGCCGCCTTCTGACAGTAATCCCATGATGTGAAGCGCTTTATTGTTGGATTTTGCCGAATTAACTGCATCAACTAATACCGGATTCTGGAAAAAATCGCCATCCGAAATCGCTTTGGTGATCCTGGTAAAATCCTGATACACCACCCGGCCTGAACCAAGATTAACATGGCCCACCTCTGAGTTGCCCATCTGGCCTTCAGGCAGGCCAACATCAATACCTGAACCGGAGATCAGGCTATGGGGATAGTCTTGCCACAACTTATCCATCACCGGCGTGTTGGCTTGAGCTATTGCATTATTATCTGTTTGTTCGCGGTGTCCCCAACCATCAAGAATTAATAATACCAGGGGTGTGTTGGGGTGATTCATACTGACTCCGGTTTGGTTTTAGCTGAACATTTAAGCAAGGCTAGTATCTTACCGCTTTTTCTAACTTTCTCCAGTCCGGATTGACCGTTTAAGGGCTGCTTTCTTAGAACAAAATCGTTATACTCGGGCCACTTTAATTGGTTCAGAGTAAGATTATAACGCTATGGCGCAGTTTATTGAGTTTGTAACGAATCACCCTTTGCTGAGTTTAGCCTGGGTTGTTATTTTTCTGATAATCGTCGGCGGCTGGATAAAAGCACGATTTTCCGCAATCCGGCAGGTGTCACCTACTGAACTAACAATGCTGGTTAATCGCCAGGATGGGATAGTGGTGGATATTCGCGGCGAGGATGAATTTAAAAAAGGTCATATCACCGGTGCCCGGAATATAACAGCCAGTCAAATAAGTGAGCAAAAACTTCCCGGGCTTGAAAAACAAAAAGATGCTCCCATTATTGTGGTATGTCAGGCAGGAATGACTGCACCAAAAAGTGCTGCGGCGCTGTCAAAACAAGGTTTTACTAACGTCTCTGTATTGCAGGGCGGAATGGGAGCCTGGAGCAGCGCCAGTCTGCCGGTTGTTAAATTGAAGAGGTAAACATGGCAGAAGTGATTATTTACACCAAGGCATATTGCCCTTACTGTGTTCGCGCCAAGTCTTTACTTGATGAAAAACAAGTTGCTTATCACGAAGTAAAAATAGATGAGCAGCCCGAGCGTCGCGTCGAAATGATTGAAAAGGCCGGCGGCCGCTCAACTGTGCCACAAATTTTTATCGGTACAACTCACATTGGTGGATGCGATGAAATGTTCGCGCTGCATGCAGCCGGCAAGCTCGAACCACTGTTAAACGCATAACTTAAACTAGGAATTATTCATGGCCGAACAACAGGCAAATGGTGTTGCAAACGAGCAGCAGGCACAGGGTTTACAATTTGCTATTCAGCGGATCTTTGTGAAAGATATTTCATTTGAAGCGCCTAACGCACCGGCGATTTTCCGCAAAGAATGGAAACCAGAAGTTAAGCTTGATTTAGATACCCGTAGCGAGAAAGTAGAAGATGGTGTTTATCAGGTCATTTTGTCCCTGACCGTAACCACCATGGTGGGTGAAGAAACGGCTTTTCTGTGTGAAGTGCAACAAGCGGGTATTTTTTCTATCGGTGAGTTAGAAGAAGCTCAGCTGGCACATATGTTAGCAGCATTTTGCCCCAATATTTTATTTCCTTATGCCCGTGAAGCCGTATCAAGTCTGGTTAATCGCGGTACCTTCCCGCAGTTGAACCTGGCACCGGTGAATTTTGACGCGTTGTTTGCTCAATACCTGCAAAAGCGTCAAGCCGATGGCCAGGACGTTAAAGCTGACGCTTAATTCGATGGACAGTGCAGCTATTGCGGTGGTAGGGGCGGGCTCTTATGGCACCGCCCTCGCAATTTGTCTGGCCCGTAACGGTAATGCTATTACGTTATGGGGGCGCAACCATAATGATATCGAGCAGATGCAACTGCAACGCTGCAACCAGAAATATCTGCCGGGTATTGCGTTACCTGACAGTCTGACGGTCAGTGCCGATTTACAGGCAGTGGTGCAAAGTAGCCGCGATATCCTTGTTGTGGTACCCAGCCATGCGTTTGCTGATACCTTAAAACAGATAAAGCCTTTAATTCCAGCGAATGCCAGAGTGGCCTGGGCCACGAAGGGTCTGGAACCCGAGACAGGGCGTCTATTACAAGATGTAGCACGAGAAATTCTTGGCGAGCAGATTGCCCTAGCCGTGTTGTCAGGACCTACCTTTGCAAAAGAAATGGCCGCTGGCATGCCAACGGCGATTACCTTGTCTTCTGTAGATCAGGATTTTATCAGCCGGTTGTCGGACTTATTGCACTGTGCTAAAAGTTTCCGGGTTTACACTAACCCTGATTTTATCGGCGTCCAACTTGGTGGTGCGGTTAAAAACGTTATTGCTATTGGTGCTGGTATGGCAGACGGAATTGGGTTTGGCGCCAATGCCAGGACAGCGCTTATTACTCGTGGATTGGCAGAAATGAGCCGGTTAGGATGTGCGCTGGGTGCAAAGAAAGATACCTTTATGGGAATGGCAGGGCTTGGTGACTTAGTGCTTACCTGCACTGACAATCAATCGCGAAACCGCCGCTTTGGTTTGTTGTTAGGCCAGGGGGAAACGGTAGAGGATGCGATGGCAGCAATAGGTCAGGTAGTGGAAGGCTATCGTAACGCTAAAGAGGTCTTTAATCTGGCACAGAGAGTCGGTATTGAAATGCCTATTTCGGAGCAGATTTATCAGGTGTTATACCAGAATAAAGACGTTAAGCTGGCGGCAGTAGATTTGCTGGGCCGGGAAAAGCGTGACGAAGTTAGCTAGCGGCTTTTTTTATTAGTTTACTTTCTTTTGCCAGCAATGCCGGTATTTCACTGGCCGGCACTGCTTTACTAAACAAATTCCCTTGTAATTTATCACAGCCCATCACGTGCAACAGATAGGCCTGCATTTCATTGTCGATGCCACTTGCGGTCACTTCTAGCTGCAGATAGCCAGCCAACCGGATTAAACTGGCGGTAATATTCCGTTGTTGTTCTTTCTGTTCCATCTGATGGATCAGGCTGCGGGCAATTTTAACACCTTGCAGCGGCAACTGACGCAAAGAAGTCAGCGAAGAAATACCATCCCCAAAGTTATCCAGCACGATATGAAAGCCTGTATCACTCAATACCTTCAGTCGCTGCTGCAGGTTTGCCACCTGTTGTTGAAATATCCGTTCGTCGAGCTCCAACGTGAAATGGCTGGCCTGTAGCTTACTTTCCAACAAAGCTTCACTGAGAAATTCAACAAAGTTAACCTGTTCAAAGTGTTGTACGGAAATATTCAGTGCGATTCGGCCACGAAGCTGATTTGTTTGCAGCCAGTGTTTTACTTGCTGGCAACATTGGCGAAAAACCAACCGGTCTAACGCGACAATCATACCACTCTGTTCCGCCAGGGCCAGAAAGCTTTGCGGTTGCATGATCCCTCTTTTGGGATTATGCCAGCGAAGCAGTGCCTCATAACCAACCACCCGATTACTGCTGATACTTAGCTGAGGCTGGAAATACACGGTAAAGTCATCCTGATTCAGGCTTTTACTAAGTTCAGTTTGCAGCGTCAGGTATTCGGCAGCATGCTGCTGTAAGCGATTGTCGGCAAAATAAAACTGGCTGGTGCCACTTTTAGCAGCAATATGCACTGCGCGTTCTGCGCTGTGCATAAGTGCGCTTGCATCAGCGCCATCCTCTGGGAACCGACTGATACCAATACTGGCATATACCTGATGCTGATTCCGGGTAAAATTAAATTGGTTGATTTGGATCAGTATCTGGTAAGCCAGTTGGTTAAGTGGGAGTTCAACCGGCAAAGCGCACAGGTGCGGCGCAGCTAAAATGGCAAAGCTATCACTACTATAACGGCCCAGGGTAAACTGGGGGGCAATTGCCTGGCGCAAACCCTTCGCCGCTTCAGCTATCAAGCTGGCATTGCTTTGTCCGCTACCGGTAGGCTCAGAACCGAGTAACTGATTAAACTTTATTAGTAGTATTGCCGTTGTGGGGTGCTGGTTAGTGCAGCAGGCGATATTGGTGGCGAGCTGCTCTTCCAGCATAATCCGGTTAGGCAGACCGGTTAGGGGATCCCGGGTCAGATTGTTAAGCTGTTGCTGATCTGCTCTTTTTCGTTCCGTGATGTCTTGAGCCACGAGCAGATAGCGGGCCGCTGGCCACGCTGTATTGTTGCTTTGAGCAATGGTCAGGCTTACCGCAAGTAAATCGTTTCGTAACTGCCACCATACTTCTCCCTGCCAGCTGCGGTGTTGCTGCAATACCTGCTGAATATCCTGCCACGCTTTCTTTTTGGCGACCGGATCAAAATACATGCTGTTACAGAGGTTTTGTCGTTCAGAGATATTTTCCAGCGCACTACTGGCGGCAAGTAACTGGCAGTCTTGATCTAGTACGGCTACAAAAGCACGGGTATCGTTTAGCAATTGGCGTATCACTTTTTGTTGCGCGTTTTGCCGTGATCGCAAATGCTGAACCCGCCATAAACCTGCAGCACCAGCAATAATAATGCCGCTAATAAAACTTAACAACAGAAGAGGAATAGGGGTAGCTGAAAGTCCGTCAGCAATATTTGCCCGGACCGAGAAAGCCGGCAACAGGGCAAAAAAACACAGCCAACCAGACAGTGGCATAGCAAATACGTCCTTGTAATCTCTAGAATACAACCTAAATATAGCTGGCATACGTGCTTTTAAGCAAATTATATGATGATATTTTCGCCAGCCTCAACTAATTAACGCCTTTTAATAAAGCAGCACAGCGTGTAAATTAGGCCCATTTGTTAAAGTGGTGCCGGAGATTATGTTTCATATTGCATTGTTTGAACCTAAAATTGCACCTAATACAGGAAATATTATCCGTTTAGCAGCCAATACGGGGTGTCGGTTGCACATTATCGAACCAATGGGGTTTGATTTCGAGGAGAAAAAGCTGCGACGGGCCGGGCTCGATTATCATGATCTTGCCAATGTTTCGCGTTACGCTGATTATCAGGCGTTTGCGATAGCAATGACAGATAAGCGGATCCTGGCACTGACGACTAAGGGCAGCCAGCCATATCACAAGCAACGCTTTCTACCCGATGATGTGTTACTTTTTGGCTCAGAAACCGCAGGATTATCAGACGCTGTGCGCGACACTATCCCCGCTGAGCAAAGGATCCGCGTGCCAATGCACGCTGGGGCACGTAGTCTCAATTTGGCAAACACCGTGGCGATTGTTTGCTATGAAGCCTGGCGGCAACATGATTTTGCCGGAGGTGTTTAGCGTTCAACGGTTTGGTCAAAACTCGCTACAGCAAGCCCCCGAGAAACTGGTTAACGGCAGCAACGGCTTGCTGACGAATTGTGTCCTGCTCCATCCAGATCTCATGATGAGCGCCCGTTAATATTATTTTCTGCTTGTAAAGAGGGGCAGGTAAACGATCAAACCAGTTATTTTGCGCTTGATTACTGACAATCTGATCTTCAGCTGCCTGAAGCAGTAATACCGGCAACATAAATTCCTGCGCCTTAGCTTGTATGCTGGCCATTGCCCTGATTGCCTGAGTAAGCCAGGTCCAGCTAACACCACCCAACTGGCTATCGGGATCCTGTTGGTATAATTGGAGCAGCCATTGATATCTGGTGTTGCTGTGAGTTAACAGATTTTCCGCAAACGGCTTTGCCAGATAGGAAGTTTGTCCCGGGAAATAGCGCTCATCTTGCCGTTTCAACTTTGCTCTTAGCCAGCCAATAACTGCAACGAGCCGTGTTGCCAGGGGCGATGGGATATGTCCGGCATGCAAACCAAACATAGGTGAGCCAAAAATTGTCGCGAGGAACGGATGTGGATATTGTTGTAAATAGCAGCATGCAATTGCGGCGCCCATTGAATGAGCCAGCAGCACATGATGGCGATGCCCAGTCGGTTGAACGATGTCAGTGACAAACTGGTTAAAGTCACTGACATAGTCCTGAAAATCGGCGACGTATCCAAGATGAGGGTCGGGCTGCAGCCGGGCCGATCGTCCCTGGCCACGATGATCAAGAATAAATACGCTATATCCTGCAGCAATAAATTCGTGCATTAATTCAATATACTTTACGGCCATTTCAACGCGGCCGGTGCTGAAAACTACGGCCTGCGACCGATTATCTGCCAGATAATAACTATAACTCAGACGGGTCTGGTCGCTGCTTATCAAATCGGCATGAACAAACCGCTGCCATAAAGGCTGTAGCTCGGATTGCCAGTATTGGCTTAATGTTTTTTCTGCCATGCTGGCTTTTATTGGCGGGATCATATTAGTTAATTGTGCTCTGTAGTTGCCGGCAGCGGCAATTGTACCTGCAAACATAAACCCGGACTGCGGTTAAAGGCATTTACGGTACCGTTATGCTGATGAATAATTTTGGCAACAATCGCCAGTCCCAACCCTGTGCCACCTGTTTGCAGGGTGCGGCTGTTGCTCACCCGGTAAAATGGTTGAAATATAGCGGCCAGTTCAGATTCAGGCAGGCCCGGACCTTCGTCGCAAATCTGCAAGATAATTTGCTGTGACTGCGGCTGCAGGTGAATTCCAAGGTGAATAACGCTATGCCGCGGACCGTATTTAATCGCGTTACGTAATACATTCTCCAATGCCCGGCTTAGCAACCGGCCATCGGCATTCAGCCATACGTGGTCAGGCGCATTTAGCTGTAACTGTTGCAGTTTGCTATCCGCCTCCACCTGGTTTAGCTCAATTAGTTCGGTCAACATTGCTGTTAAGTCACAAGAACCGATATCCAGCTGGTATTGGCCGGCATCAAGTCTGCTAAACGTCAGCAGCTCATCCAGCATGGCATCAATCCGTTCCAGTTCCTGTTTTAATCTTGGCAGCTGATGCAGGTTCTGCTGCTGCTCAGCCAGCCCAAGTGCGAGTTGAG
The DNA here is from genome assembly GCA_002415085.1 of Arsukibacterium sp. UBA5043. Taxonomy (GTDB): domain Bacteria; phylum Pseudomonadota; class Gammaproteobacteria; order Enterobacterales; family Alteromonadaceae; genus Alishewanella. The sequence goes on from DIBV01000006.1 coordinate 105,588, forward strand.
CCCGGGTCAGGGGAGAACGTAATTCATGTGATATGTCACGTAATAAACGTTGCTGGTTTTGCAGCAAATCACTTATCCGCTCGGCCATTGTATTAAAGCTGCGGCCAAGTTGCCCCAGTTCATCACGTCGTTTTGCCAGCTGGCTGACCCGGCTTTGTAGTTTTCCGGAAGCAAAAGCCAAGTTTTGCTGAAGCAACTCCCTAAGTGGTCTGGAGATAGACACCGCCAGAATAAAGCTGGCGGTGGCAGATACGGCCAGCAGCAATAATACCAGCAGCGGCTCAGATAACGCCCGCAAGCTCCACCATGGTTGAGGCGGCCGCTGTCTTTGCTGATATAGAGCAAGTTGCTGGCCTGCAATTTCGATAACAAAAGGACCAGCGATATAAACATTTTGATGACGTAATAAACGAGGCCGGTTTAGTTGAGACAGTTCCGTTAACCAATGGGGATCAAGACGAGCCGGCAATGCCTCCGGATTAAGCAATTGTTGATTAGCGCTATTAACCACCAACCAACGGCTGCGTCTGTCCTGAGCCAGCTGATGCATCAGGCTGGCCCGGTCGATACTTCGGGCAAGCGGTGCCAGCTGGTGTTGCAGTTGCCGGTTGAGTGATGAGGGTAAGCGCCGAATGTCGGTAGGGTCACTCAGGCTGCGGGAAATGAGCAGGGTTAACACTACGGTTAGTAACAGCACCAACCAAAACCAGACAAAAATACGACCGGCCAGAGAGTTAATCGGGTTTAGCCAGCGCAGCATGCTCAGACGTGCCCGCGTAGGAACAAATAACCACTGCCGCGCAGGGTTTGAATTTTCTCATCATTGGCAAACTGGCTGAGTTTTTTTCGGATATTACTAATATGCATGTCCAGGCTACGATCGTAAAGTTGCAGACGTCGTCCTAATACCTGTTGGCTCAGGGTTTCTTTATTAACCAGCTGACCGGCTTGACGCATCAGCATTTCCAGCAACTGAAATTCGGTGGCTGTCAGATTGACGCTGTGCTCCTGGCAGAACACCTGACGATTTTGCGGATTAAGTGTCACCTGATTAATGTTAAGCAACGGGTTTATCGGATTACTGTCATGGTGGGCAAGTTCTACTCTGCGTAAGATGGCTTTTACTCTGGCTTGCAGTTCCCGCGGATTGAAAGGCTTAGCCAGGTAGTCATCTGCGCCCAATTCCAGGCCAATGATCCGGTCAATGTCTTCGCCGCGGGCAGTTAGCATCAGTACCGGGCAATAGTTATCGCTGCGCAGTGCCTTTAACAAGCTCAGACCATCCAGAGAGGGGAGCATCACGTCCAGTAATATCAGTTGATAATTGCCAGATTGTGCTTTCTTCAGACCACTGACACCATCGTGCACCATATCAAGCTGATACCCATCCAGCGCCAGATAATCGGCAACCAGCTGACACAACTCAATATCATCATCAATCATTAAGATAGCGGCCATATCCTTTCCTTTTTGTTCAGTGTATTCCGTACGGCTTCTACTGCCAGCGTCTTTACCGAACCTTTACCTGGGCTTTGCATTACTTTGCGTTTAAGCCGCTATGCTGTCAGGGTCATAAACACGGAGTATCAATAATGAAAGCAACCACGTTAATCGTTATAGCAACCAGTCTGTTACTGGCAACCAGCCCTGTTACTGCAGGGCATCATAGCAAGCCTGAGCAGGCAGACAAGTCTTACAAGTCAGCACGCACTGGTTTTTCTTACCAGAAAATGCTGGCCAGTATTGAGCTTACCCCTGAGCAACAGCAACAACTGAAGCAGTTGATGAAAGAACATCGTACCGATAAACCGAAAAGACAGCGCGAAAACAGCGAACGTGACGAAATGCGTCAGCTACTACAAGCCGATTATTTTGATGAAGTGGCGGTGACTGCGTTACTGCAACAACACCAACAGCAGCGTCTCGCGACCAGGGTAGCGCAGTTAAAATTGCGCCATCAAATCCAGCAATTACTTACACCGGAACAACGGCAGCAACTGGCCGAGAAGCAGCAACAACGCAAGCAAAACTGGCAGCAGAACCGGAAGATGCAGCAAGGACATTGAGGCTATTCAATGTCCAGCTCTTTAAGCTTGCGCGTTAAGGTATTGCGACCCCAGCCCAGGCAGCGGGCCGCTTCCTGCTTGTGACCCCGGGTAAAAGATAATGCCTGCTCCAGGACTATCCGTTCAAATGCCGGACTGGCTTCGGCCAGAATATTTTGCTCGCCGGCAGCTAGCTTATCTTCTACCCAGCTGGCCAGTTGGCTTTGCCAGTCACCTGTCGGTTGCTCCGTCAGTTTCTGGCTGGATTTCGCCGGCTGGGTCAGTTCTGGCGGTAAATCTGCCACTACAATATGCTTGCCGCTGGCCATTACTGTCAGCCAGCGGCAGCTGTTCTCCAGCTGACGCACATTGCCAGGCCAGTCGAGCTTACTTAGAAATTCCTCTGCTTCTTTTGTCAGTGTTTTTGCCTCAACATTCAGCTCTTTAGCAGCTTGCTGTAAAAAGTGCTGAGCTAGCTTGGCGATGTCTTGCTTGCGATCTTTCAGCGGTGGCAAATGGACTCTAATCACGTTAAGCCGATGAAATAGATCTTCCCGGAACTTACCCTCCTGGGCCAGTTGCTCAAGGTTCTGATGGGTTGCCGCGATAATACGGACATCAACACTTACTGCCTGATGACCCCCTACCCGGTAAAACTGACCATCGGCCAGTACCCGCAGCAGCCGGGTTTGCACATCCAGCGGCATATCACCAATTTCATCCAGAAATAAGGTACCGCCGTCGGCTTGCTCAAAGCGGCCTTTGCGCAAGTTATTGGCTCCGGTAAATGCTCCCTTTTCATGGCCAAACAGTTCAGATTCAATTAAGTCTTTTGGTATGGCGGCCATATTTAAGGCGATAAAAGGCTGTTCAGCCCGTGGGCTGTGTTTATGCAATGCCCGGGCAACCAGTTCTTTACCCGTACCCGACTGACCATTAATTAACACACTGATGCTGGATCGTGCCAACCGACCGATGGCCCGGAACACCTCCTGCATAGCGGGTGCTTCGCCAATAATTTCTGGCGTAATGCTGACTGCCATGGGTTTTTGTTTTGCCAGCCTGCTATGACTGTGCTGCAGCGCTCTGCTAATCAATGCCACTGCATCGTTAACATCAAAGGGTTTCGGTAAATACTCAAAAGCGCCACGCTTAAAGGCGTTCACGGCGCTATCCAGATCAGAATGGGCTGTCATAATGATAACCGGCAATTCAGGAGCAAGATCCTGCAGTCTGGCGAGCAGTGCCATACCATCGGTACCGGGCATTCTGATATCGGATACCACCACGGCGGGTTGATCATATTCCAGACGCTGCAACATCAGGTCGGCTGATGCAAAGCTTTCACACTGTATGTCTGCACGAGCCAGTGCCTTTTCTAACACCCAACGTATTGAGTTGTCGTCGTCAATAATCCAGACGGTATCACTCATCGCGTTATTCCTCCGTGTCTGATATAGGCAAATATAAGGTGAATTCAGTTTGGCCAGGCCAGCTATCACAGTCGATCCAGCCGCCATGCTGATGGATAAGGGTTTGGGCAATAGATAAGCCTAATCCGGTGCCACCGGCTTTGCCGCTTACCATCGGATAAAACAAGGTATCTTTAATTTCAGCGGGTATGCCGGGGCCGTTGTCGATTACTTTGATAAACGCGACCAGCTTATAGCGCTTTCCATTTAACGTGTGCTGATGCAAAATCCGGCTCTGCAGACAAATGGCGCCATTGGCAGATAACACTTGTTGCGCATTGCGAACGATGTTCAGTAATGCTTGTTCTATCAATTCAGGGTCAAAACAAAAGTCCGGAATACTGGGATCATAGTCGCGGCTAAAACGCACTTTGTCCGGATTATCCATTTGGGCAAGTTGTAATACCTGCTCTATTACCTGATGCAGATTGGCAATCAGCTTTTGCGGTGGACGATATGGGCCAAGCAAGCGGTCAACCAGGTTTCGTAGCCGATCGGCCTGAGCAATAATGAGCTGGGTATACTCTTTTTGTTCTTCATCAAGCGATTCTTCCAGCAATTGCGCCGCACCGCGCAGCCCGCCTAACGGATTTTTAATCTCATGGGCCAAGCCTCGTATTAATTCCCGCGCGGCCAGATGCTGATGCTGCTGCAGACTCTCCATACTGATTTTCCGCTGTTGATCAACCTGACGCAGTTCAAGTAACAGGTGGTTGGCCGGTTGCTCACTGACGGTAAGCGAAATATCAAGCAGCAGATGGCGGCCATCAAGCAGTACTGCTTGCACGTCGCTGACGCTAAAACCTTGTTTACTATTAAGAGCAGCCGTCAAATGGCCTGCCCTGATATCCAAATGCTGAAATAAACCTGGAAAATATTGGGCCGTAAGGCGTTTCTCACCCAAACCCATGACAGCACAGCATGCAGTATTAAAATAACGTAGCATCAAATCATGGTCGAGCAACACTATCGCTGTAGTGAGTTGTTCGGCCAGGGCCATAAAATCAGATTTTTCACTGTGGGTTGTCACACTGCCACCTCTGTTGCACCAATTTAGTGCAGGTGATTGGCAGTGTAATCGGTTTTTAGCCGAAATACAGCCTTGGCTGCCCTAATTGGGGTTAATTACCGACGCTCTGTGTAGATAGAAGGTTGTGACAGGACTTGTTGCAATAAGCTTGCCGCTTTGATCAAATAGTTCCATTTGTAGTTTGTGTTCACCGCGGTCAATATCACGCAGGATAAAGGTGGCTTTATTCTGTGGCTCGCTCAGCGGGGTGCCATCGACAACCAGCCGGACTTGCAGTCCACGTTGAAACATCGGGGTGATCCGGCCAGATACATAAACTGAACCGGTATTATCGCGTACCGTGCCATTATTTTCCGGTTGAGTAATTTCAATCTTAAAGGGTTCCACTTCAATCGGTTTTCGGGCAGGCAGGCTAGGGTCAACCGACTCCATAATATTGGGACGACTGGTTAAGTTAACTTCTTGTGCGCCAGGCTGTGGGCTATCAGAAAATATTAAAACGCCATTTGCATCTTTGGTGACAAAAATACGCTTTTCCTGCGCCTGTAATGGCAGCATGATTGTCAGTAAAGTTAATAACAACAGTAACTTATTCATGTGCTTGTCAAATCCATTGATATTGCATTCTAATTATTATTGCTACACTTTAGCGCGCTTTAAAAAAGAATTCTACAAAAAAAGGCCCACCAAGGTGGGCCTTTTTCAGGGAAGCGTAAATTAAACGCTGTAATACAGTTCAAACTCCAATGGATGCACAGCTACTGCTACCCGACGTGATTCTGCACGTTTTATGGCAATATAGGCATCAATCATCGCATCGGACATTACGCCGCCTTTAGTAAAGATAGCGCGGTTTTTGTCCAGCTCGTCCATCGCCTCATCCAGCGTGGTACACACCTGTGGAATATTGGCGGCTTCTTCAGCAGGTAAGTCATATAAATCTTTATCCATGGCATCGCCAGGATGGATCTTATTCTGAATACCATCTAAGCCCGCCATTAACTGGGCAGTGAATGCCAGGTATGGATTCGCAGCCGGGTCTGGAAAACGGCATTCAATCCGGCGCGCTTTGGCACTTGGCACTAATGGAATACGTATTGACGCTGAGCGGTTTCGGGCTGAGTATGCCAGCATTACCGGTGCTTCAAAGTGGGGAACTAAGCGCTTGTACGAGTTAGTAGAAGGATTGGTAAAGGCATTAATTGCTTTAGCATGCTTAATAATGCCGCCAATATAGTACAACGCCAGTTCTGATAAACCAGCATATTTATCACCGGCAAACAAATTCACACCATCTTTAGCCAGTGACTGGTGACAATGCATACCTGAACCATTGTCGCCAACCAGTGGTTTTGGCATAAAGGTTGCGGTTTTGCCGTACAGATGTGCCACGTTATGAATAACGTACTTCAGCTGTTGCACTTCGTCAGCTTTTTTAGTCAGGGTGTTAAAGCGGGTGGCAATTTCATTCTGGCCGGCGGTGGCGACTTCGTGGTGGTGGGCTTCAACAACTTGTCCCATTTCTTCCAGTACCATACACATAGCACTGCGGATGTCATGACCTGAGTCTACCGGCGGTAAAGGGAAGTAACCGCCTTTTACACCTGGCCGGTGGCCTTTATTGCCATCTTCATAAGCGGTGCCGGAGTTCCAGGCGGCTTCAGTAGAGTTAATTTTAAAGAATGAGCTGGCCATAGTGGTTTCAAAGCGAATATCGTCGAACATAAAAAATTCTGGTTCAGGACCAAACAGCACCGTATCAGCGATACCGGTTGATTTTAAATATTCTTCAGCACGCTTGGCGATAGAGCGTGGGTCACGGTCATAGCCCTGCATGGTACTGGGTTCAATAACATCGCAGGTTACGTTTAACGTTGTTTCTTCAAAAAACGGATCAAGTACTGCAGTGTTTGGATCTGGCATCAGAATCATGTCTGAATCATTGATGCCTTTCCAGCCGGTAATGGAAGAACCGTCAAACATTTTGCCGTCTTCAAACATGTCTTCAGTGACCTGACTTACCGGAATACTGACATGCTGCTCTTTACCCTTAGTATCGGTAAAACGCAGATCTAAGAATTTAACGTCGTTTTCTTTAATTAGTTTTAATACTTCCGATGCAGACATGCATTCCTCCAATTGAACCGATTTGTACACTTAAATAGTGATTGCCCTATTAAATGCCAGATATATGCCAATATATAACCATGTTGATTTTATTGAGTATTTGGCGCCAGCCGCGTGCCAAAATACTTTGGGTGCACCATTGTGGTGCTGCTTCGCCCGCTATTGGTGCGTTGCCGTAACAGCAAAGTGTAGCTGAGATTTTGGCTCTGTTTAAAAAAAAACCGTCAATGAGCACAACGCCTTTTTCTTTCTGTGAAAAAAAAGAGTAGAATATGCGCCCTTTACTTTTGAAAAGCGTTTGCCTGGTGGTCATTATGGTCATCTAGTGCCACAGAGGATATTGATTCATGAGCGTTACCGCGTCAACTTTAGATAAACTGCGTAATATTGCCATCATCGCGCACGTCGACCACGGCAAAACCACCCTGGTAGACAAACTGCTGCAACAATCAGGCACCTTTGATGCCCGTGCTAAGTTGCAGGAGCGGATGATGGACTCCAATGCTCAGGAGTCTGAGCGCGGTATAACCATCCTGGCGAAAAATACCTCGGTACGCTGGAACGGCTACCACATCAATATTCTTGATACCCCGGGTCACGCCGATTTTGGTGGTGAAGTAGAGCGGGTATTGTCAATGGCAGACTCTGTTTTACTATTGGTAGATGCGGTTGACGGCCCAATGCCGCAAACCCGCTTCGTTACCCAGAAAGCGTTCTCTCACGGTTTGAAACCAATCGTAGTGGTGAACAAAATTGACCGCCCGGGCGCCCGCCCTGATTGGGTTATCGACCAGGTATTTGACTTGTTCGACAACTTAGGTGCCACTGACGAGCAGTTAGACTTCCCCATTGTTTACGCTTCAGCGTTAAATGGCTGGGCAACCTTAGACTATAACGAACCTAAAACAGATATTACTGATTTGTTCGAGGCTATTGTTAAGCACGTGGCGCCGCCAGCTGTAGAATTAAATGGCGAAACCCAGTTACAGGTATCCCAGCTGGATTACTCCAGCTACCTGGGCATTATTGGTATTGGCCGGATCAAGCGTGGCACCCTTAAAGCGAACCAGCAGGTGACTATTGTTGGCGCCGATGGCAGCAAGCGTAACGGTAAAGTTGGCCAGGTGTTTGGTTATTTAGGTCTGGAGCGGGTAGAGACGCCAGAAGCCCAAGCCGGTGACATTGTCGCGTTCACTGGCCTTGGTGAGCTGAAAATATCTGACACCATTTGTAGCACAACTAAAGTGCAGGCATTGCCTGCGCTGCAGGTGGATGAGCCTACTGTTACCATGACATTCCAGGTAAACACTTCTCCGTTCGCCGGTAAAGAAGGTAAGTTCGTTACCTCACGTCAGATTTTAGAACGCTTAACCCATGAGCTTAAACACAACGTGGCGCTGCGGGTTGAAGAGACCGAAGACGGTGACAAGTTTAAAGTGTCGGGTCGTGGTGAGTTACACTTAGGCGTATTAATTGAGAACATGCGGCGCGAAGGTTTCGAATTAGCGGTTTCACGCCCTGAAGTTATTATGAAAATAGTAGACGGCGCTAAAATGGAACCGATGGAAAACGTCACCATCGACTGCGAAGAGCAGAACCAGGGCGCCATCATGGAGCGGATGGGGGAGCGTAAAGCTGACTTAACCAACATGCAGCCAGACGGTAAAGGCCGGATCCGGATGGATTTCAACATGCCAAGCCGTGGTTTAATTGGTTTCCGTACCGAGTTTATGACCATCACCTCAGGCACCGGCCTGATGTACCATACCTTTGACCACTATGGCCCGCATAAAGGCGGTAACATTGGTCAGCGTATGAATGGCGTGATGATCTCTAATGCCGTCGGTAAAGCCGCTGGTTACGCAATTTTCTCCTTGCAGGAACGCGGTAAAATGTTTATCGGTCACGCAGAAGAAGTGTACGAAGGTCAGGTTATCGGTATTCACAGCCGTAGCAATGACTTAACAGTTAACTGCTTAAAAGGTAAGCAGTTAACTAACGTACGTGCCTCAGGTACTGACGAAGCGATTAACCTGGTTCCACCAGTGCGTTACACCCTGGAGCAGGCACTGGAGTTTATTGACGACGACGAACTGGTAGAAGTAACACCTAAATCTATCCGGATCCGTAAGCGTCATTTAACTGAAAACGATCGCAAGCGCGCCAGCCGCGGCCCTGCTGCGTAAGTGCTCTGTGCGTAATAATAAAGCCAGCATAATGCTGGCTTTATTATTTCTGATAGCGCTGACCAAAGGTCTGTACTGGTCTGCCCTTGATTTTTCGCGTATTCTTTCGTTTATCAGGGTGTTAAGGAGCTGCTATGGATAAACCACAATTGCTGCGGTATTTGCGTCAGGCTAAGGATTTCGTTGCAGCTTACTTCCAGCGCTGCCAGCAGGACCAAATTACGATTGTTGGTGGTTATCTGGCGTATATTTCATTGTTATCGCTGGTCCCGCTTATTACAGTAATGTTTTCAATGCTGGGAATGTTTCCCATGTTTTCTGAAATGCGCAGCCGCCTGGAGGAACTTATTTTTGCTAATGTTATTCCTACCCGTGGTGAAGAAATTCAAAGCTACGTTAATGAGTTTATCAGTAATACTGGCGGTATGACGGCCGTTGGTATTCTGGCGCTGATTGTCGTGGCGCTGCTACTTATTTATAATATCGACAAAACGTTAAATAAAATCTGGCGGGTAAAACAGCGGCCAAGGCCCATTATTTCGTTCTCTATTTACTGGATGATCTTAACCCTGGGTCCGGTACTTATCGGTACTTCTATTGCTGTCACGTCATATCTGGCTACGTTTAGCCGCTACGCAGACGATTATACTCCTGGTATTTCCAGTTTTATTTTGTGGCTTATTCCGTACGCAATGTCGCTTTTAGCTTTTTTTATCCTGTATCTGGTGGTGCCTAATATTAAAGTACAGGTTCGCCATGCCCTCTGGGGCGCCTTGTTAGCGACGGTGTTATTTGAATTTTTTAAACGAGGTTTTGCGTTATATGTCAGTGAGTTTCCGGCTTATCAGGCAATTTATGGGGCGTTAGCACTCGTGCCCATTCTGTTTATCTGGGTATATTTGTCCTGGCTGGTGGTGCTGCTTGGAGCTGAGCTTACCGCTTTACTTCAGCAACGTGCTGAGCTGGAGGAAGCAGAAGCAAGCGGAGCGTCGCAGGCATGAAAGCGCTTATTCAGCGGGTGAGCCAGGCATCAGTCTCGGTAGCGGGTGAGCAAATCAGCGCTATCGGGCCGGGTATGTTATTACTGTTGGCCGTTGAGGCTACTGATAATGAGATGTCACTGAAAAAGCTGGTACATAAAGTGGCGCATTACCGGCTGTTTAGTGACAGCAACGGTAAAATGAATTTAAATGTGCAGCAAGCCGGTGGTGCGGTATTAGTGGTATCGCAGTTTACCCTTGCAGCAGATACCCAAAGCGGTTTGCGGCCCAGTTTTACCCCCGCAGCGGCGCCTGCTATTGCTGAACAGTTTTACCTACAATTTATTCAACAATTAGCCGAACATGAAATAGCCGTACAAACGGGCCGTTTTGCCGCGGATATGCAGGTTAGCCTGATAAATGATGGCCCGGTTACGTTTATGTTAAGCAGTTAACGACACTATCTGACTGATAATGAGCACTTTATGGCACTCCCTACCGATTGGCAATTAACCAGCCCGATAACACCAGAGCATTGGCAGGCCTATTATGACCTGCGCTGGCAGGTACTGCGATCGCCCTGGCAACAGCCGCGAGGCTCCGAACAGGATGAGTTAGAGTTGCAAGCCCATCATTTAATGTTAACCGACAATAAGGGGATGGTGCAGGCTGTAGGCAGATTACATCGGCTGGATGATAAAACCGGACAAATCCGGTACATGGCTGTGGCCGATACCACCCGTGGTAAAGGTGCGGGCAGCCTGATATTAAATGCGCTGGAGCAGCAGGCTGTGGTGCTTGGATTTCAGCTAATGCAATTAAATGCCAGAGAGCAGGCGGTTAGTTTTTATCAGAAATTCGGTTACCAGCCGGTAGGGCAGGCTGAGCCGCTATTTGGTATCAACCATGTTCGCATGACCAAAGCGCTATGCCTTGCAGGCACTGCAGCCGATTATCTGCAATGGCAACGGCAACTGTCAGACACCTGGCAACAGACCATTCCCCTTAGCCAGTATATGCAGCTTAAGATCAGTAGTTTTGATGGTTACCGCTTAAACTGCAGTGCACCGCTGGCACCTAATATCAATTTACATCAAACCATGTTCGCCGGCAGTATTTACACCCTGGCCACCTTGACAGGCTGGGGGATGCTTTACCTGCAACTGCAAGCGCTGGGATTGCAGGGTGTGCAAGTGCTGGCGCATGCTGAAATCCGCTATCGACGACCCGTGACAAGTGCGCCAGAAGCACGCTGCGAATTGCTCCATTGCCAGGGTGACTTAACGCCACTGGCTAGAGGTAAAAAAGTCCGGCAGCGCATCAGAGTGGGGATTTATTGCCAGCAGCAAAATTGCGCTGAATTTATCGGCGATTACGTCGTCCTGCCTGATTTGTCTCCGGAAAATCAAACATAAGGTACCATCGTCAGTATTTATAAAGCATTTATCAAAACTTGGTAAAGCAGCTTTAGCCGCTCAGGCAGATAATATCTCTCAAGCAACGCAGGTTTGAGGTGGGTATGAAAAATAAGTGGCTGTGGGTTTCTTCTATTAGCACGGTCATTGGCATAATGGCCGGTGGTGTTTATCTGTTTTTTGCCGAACATTCGTTGTTATTAAATGATAAGGATCTGACGCTGTCCGCGTTTTGGTCAACCTTTATGTTATGGGCGTTTGTGCTGATGTTTGTGGTAGCGCTATGTTGCAATGTGCTGGCATTTGTCGAGCTTGACGACGAACATCGCCTTGCCGGGGTTAACCAGCGCTTGCGGGAAATGTTAGCCGGCGGTGATCGTCAGCAACAGTTCCTGCATGACGCACAACGTCTGTTGAGTCGGCAGGGCAACTGGTTTAACAATGACAAAGTGGCTGCTGATTTCCAGTTATTGCATGCTCAGCGTGACACCCTGGTTTATGTGCAGCATAGTTGCGTACCGGTAGACATTGCTCAGGTAAGAACCATGTTTCAGCAAATGCTGGCAGTTGATATTGCTGATGGGATAGTGGTCAGTAGTGGCGGTTTTTCCAATCAGGCGTGGATTTTTGCCCAGGAAGCGAATATCCGATTACTGGATAACAAAAGTTTAAGAAAACAGCAAAAACGCGCAAAAATCCAGCAAGTACCACTAATTCAGAGCTGATATCAAAGTTTCATTAGGATTTTCATCAACAAAAAAGCGATATTCAGCGCTGAAAGGAATCAAAATAATAAACACGGACTGCTTCACTTCCTGCATAGCTGGCTTCGGCCAGCTTTTTTATTAGCGGTTATTCCACTAAGCAGTTCGCCACCTAAGCTGTGAGTACTTTCAACTGATTTTAAACCGGGTAGCAGCAGATTGAAGTTGCGTCGATAATCTGGCGACATCGGCACTATGCACTAAGGTCCGTTCAGCTTTACTGGCGCTGCTGTTAGCCAATTGCACCATTTGCTGCATATTGTCACTAATAGCAGAGCCTAAGTTTAGCTGGCTGGCACTCGCATCGCTAACCGCATTACTTATTTGCCGGGTTTGCGCTATTGCGTGATTAACCGCTTCAAGCGCGGTGGCCAGTTGCGCAGTGGTGGCAACACATTGTTCCGCTTCTGTCTTACCGGTAAGTATTGATGCAACCGCCTGCTCACTTTGTTGCTGTAAACTGTTAATCATCATGCGTATTTCGTTGGTCGCCTGCTGAGTGCGTCCGGCAAGTGATCTTACTTCATCGGCTACCACGGCAAAACCGCGGCCCTGCTCTCCGGCCCTTGCCGCCTCAATCGCTGCATTTAATGCCAGCAGATTGGTTTGTTCAGCAATAGCGCTAATGGTAGTCAGTATTCCACCAATATTAGTAGACTGATCATTAACCTTGTTCATCACATCGCTGGTGCCGGACAACTGACCAGCCAGGCCGGTAATCAATTGTTTGTTTTTGTCAGACACTTTCTGAATGTGCTGGCTTTGCTCCAGTGCCAGACGCATGGCTTCACCAGCCTGCCGGGCCTGAACTGCTACGGTTTGAGTGTTATCAGCCAACTCGTCTGTTATAGAGTTAACACGACTGATCTGTTGCTGCTGCTGTTGCAAGGACTGACTGATTTCCTGCACTTCATTACTTGACTGACTGGCATTGCTGGTTAACTCAGTCGCATTCTGCTGAATATTTGTGATCAAACTACGCAGCGCTGCAATCAGGCTGTTTACCTTAGCCGACAACGCACCAAATTCATCTTGCTGCACGATGGTCAGTTCGCGGGTTAAATCTCCGGTCGCAATATTACCCAGCATATGATTAATACTCGCCAGCGGTTTTAACATGGCGTTAATGGTCAGATAAGCGGCTGCCACGGCCAGCAGTACCAACACTATCATCATTACCAGGGTACGGTTGCTGCCTGAGCTTAAGGCGGTTGATACTTGCCGCTGCAACTGGGTAAATCGCTGATCTGCCAGCGAGACGACCTGGTCCAGTGATACTATGGCTTGTGCCACCTGTTGCTCTGAGGAGTTTAGCTGACGGCGAGCATTTTGCTGTTGTGCCAGCTGTTGTTGTTTCATGCTAAGTAAGCTGCGATCACTTTGTAGTTGCTCAGACAGAGCACTAAATTGCTGCAAGAACTGCGGCCACAGACCTTCCGTTTCGATTCCACTGATTTGCCGGTCCAGATAATCAATATTGACCTGAATGTCGCTAAGGGTAAAACCAATATTTTGCTGGTTACGGTCCAGCACTGTTAAATCAGCATAGCCTGCCATTTCGCGTACGGTATTGAGCAAGCCAAGGATCTGGCCGTCAATTCTTGCTGCATTGCCACTTATCTGTTCCATTACCTCATCATCCAGCCCCAGATCGGCGTCGGCTAAATCAAGCAAGCTGGCGCCGGCATCATCAATAGCCGTTTCCAGTAAGCTTAGTTCTGTCTCAACCGCCTGTGCGGCTGTAAGGCTTTTATGCCTGGCATTAAACATGCCTTCTACGGCGGCACTATATTGATTAAAGTGGCCAAGAGCAGCCTGCAGTGGCTGTTGTAATGCAGCGTCCTCAGTGGTGAGTTGATTAAAATCAGTGATCAACGAGATAAACTGTTGCCGGCTGACAGCAAACTGCTGCTGATAATTGTCTATTTCAGTTTGCTGCTCAGCGGTGAAGCCCAAAGCCGATAATTTTGCCAGCTTGAGTAACTGGATCTGGGCCAGATTGCTTTGTTGCTGGGCAGGTACTGCCAGTTGATTGACATCATTAGTATAACGGGTAACCGTATTAAAGCTGAACAGAGCTGAAATGCTGGCTAGTAGCAATAGCGCTGAAATAAAGCCGAAGCCTAAAATAACTTTATGGGCAACTTTTAACGTCATGGCATCCGTCCAGCTGGTCGCTGTTTTTCACAATGATAATGAGAAAATCAGGAGATGTTAAAAAACAACAAGGTAGCAAACAAACTGAAACTGGTCTAGCCGGAAATTATAATGATATTGACTTAAAAAAACAAAGGCGCACCAGATTGGTGCGCCTGTAAAAACGGCAGTGGAACGGTTTAAGTTAAAAACTACTAAGCAACGCGCCAGGAATGAATTGATTAAGCGCTGCGCTACGGATCAGGCTGGCACTTTTTTCTATATCCGGCCCAAAATAACGATCTTGCTGATAAAAGCTGACTTCGGCCCGCAACAGAGCTTTGGCACTTTCCAGTACAGCCGTAGATTTCAACGGAGCCCTGAAATCCAGTCCTTGCGCCGCAGCCAGATACTCCACCGCCAGCACGCCGGTGGTATTCTCGCTCATATCTGCCAGCCGTCTTGCGGCAAAGGTTGCCATCGACACATGATCTTCCTGATTTGCAGAAGTGGGTAAGCTGTCAACCGATGCCGGGTGAGCAAGGCTTTTGTTCTCAGAAGCAAGCGCTGCCGCAGTAACCTGAGCGATCATAAAGCCACTGTTTACACCGCCGTTAGGAACCAGAAAAGCGGGTAGCTTACTTAAACTGGCATCAATTAACAGTGCCATTCTCCGCTCCGACAGCGCGCCTATTTCGGCTATGGCCAATGCCAGATTATCGGCGGCCATGGCGACCGGTTCAGCATGAAAATTCCCACCCGAAAGAATATCGCCTTCGTCGGCAAATACCAGCGGGTTATCGGTTACGCCATTGGCCTCAATTTGCAATACTTCTGCGGCCTGGCGGATCTGAGTCAGGCAGGCCCCCATCACCTGTGGCTGACAGCGCAAGCTGTAAGGATCCTGTACTTTTTCACAATCTTTATGAGATGCCCCCACCTCTGAACCAGTAGCCAGTAAGTGCCGGTAAATAGCCGCGGCATCAATCTGTCCATGCTGACCACGGGCTGCATGAATTCTGGCATCAAAAGGCGCGCGACTACCAAGTGCCGCCTCGACACTCATTGCGCCAATGACTGCACCGGCAGCAAATAAATTTTCGGCCCGGAATAAGCCTTCCAGTGCCAGTGCGGTAGACGCCTGGGTGCCGTTTAACAGCGCCAGTCCTTCTTTTGCCGCCAGGGTTAGAGGCGCCATACCCACAAGCGCCAAACCTTCTGTTGCATCATATATTTGACCACGGAAGCTGACCTCGCCCTCGCCAATTAATGGCAACACCATATGGGCTAACGGCGCTAAGTCACCTGAAGCACCAACTGAACCTTTAATCGGAATACATGGATAAAGCCCGGCGTTAACCAGTGCTATTAATGCGTTAATCACTGTCAGGCGGATACCGGAAAAACCACGGGCCAGCGCATTAATTTTCAGGACCAGCATCAAGCGTACGGTGCTGTCATCCATAAAGTCACCAAAACCGGCGGCGTGCGACAATACGATAGAGCGCTGCAGCAGTTCCAGCTCTTCATTTTTAATCCGGGTATTAGCCAGCAGGCCAAAACCGGTATTGATGCCATACACAACTTTATTCTGTTTAATCACATCAGCAACGCAGGCTGCCGACTTTTCAATGGCCGGTATTGCTGAGTTATCCAGAGCCAGTTGTACCGGCCCTTGTTGTACCTGTCGTAACTGGGCAAGTGTTAACTTGCCTGGCACTAAATTCAATGTAAAACTCATCTTGTTACTCCGTCACCATGGGTAGATCTAAGGCTTGTTCCTTAGCGCAGTTAACTGCAATGTCGTATCCGGCATCGGCATGGCGCATCACGCCTGTGCCGGGATCATTCCACAGCACGCGGCCAATGCGGGCTGCTGCCTGCTCGGTGCCGTCAGCGACGATTACCACGCCGCTGTGTTGGCTGTAACCCATGCCAACACCGCCACCATGGTGCAGTGATACCCAGGTGGCGCCGCCAGCGGTATTAAGCATCGCATTCAATAGCGGCCAATCTGATACCGCATCAGAGCCATCCAGCATTGCTTCGGTTTCGCGGTTGGGGCTGGCAACTGAACCGGAGTCGAGATGATCACGGCCTATCACAATCGGCGCCTTTAACTCGCCGGTTTTAACCATGTCATTAAACGCCAGTGCAAGCCGTGCCCGATCTTTTAACCCAATCCAGCAGATGCGGGCAGGTAAGCCCTGAAACTGAATACGCTCCCGCGCCATGTCCAGCCAGTTATGCAGATGGGGATCGTCCGGGATCAGCTCTTTCACTTTAGCATCGGTTTTGTAGATGTCTTCGGTATCTCCTGACAATGCTACCCAGCGAAATGGCCCGATCCCCTGACAAAACAAAGGCCGGATGTAAGCTGGCACAAAGCCCGGAAAGTCAAAGGCATTCGCCACACCTTCATCTTGGGCCATCTGGCGGATATTGTTACCGTAATCTGTCGCAACTGCACCGCGTTGTTGCAGTGTCAGAATTGCCTGAACCTGCACCGCCATTGACTTTTTAGCGGCCTTTACTACCCCGGCTTCATCGAGTTGTCGTTGTTCAGCGGCGTGTTGCATGCTCCAGCCTTGTGGCAGATAGCCGTTCAGTGGATCATGCGCTGAGGTTTGATCTGTCACCACGTCGGGGGTGACATTGCGAGTAACCAGTTCTGCATAAATATCAGCGGCATTGGCCAGTAAACCAATAGAGGTTGGTTTGCCTTCAGTTTTTGCCTGCTCCAATATGGCTAAGGCATCATCCAGCGAATAAGCTTTTTTATCCAGATAGCCGGTTTTCAGCCGAAAATCGATGCGGCTCTCGTCAACTTCGCAAGCAATCATGTGAAAACCGGCCATGGTGGCAGCCAATGGCTGTGCGCCACCCATGCCACCAAGGCCGCCGGTTAAAATCCATTTGCCATTCGCTGTGCCAGCAAAGTGTTGTCTGGCCATAGCAACAAAGGTTTCGTAAGTGCCCTGGACAATGCCCTGAGTACCGATATAAATCCAGGACCCCGCTGTCATCTGGCCGTACATCATCAGGCCTTTGCGATCCAGCTCATTAAAATGTTGCCAGTTTGCCCATGCGGGTACCAGATTCGAGTTGGCGATCAGTACCCGGGGGGCGTCTGGGTGAGTAGGAAATACGCCGACCGGTTTACCACTTTGCACCAGCAAAGTCTGGTTGTCTTCCAGCCGGTTCAGTACCTCAACGATTTTGTCGAAACACTGCCAGTTGCGCGCTGCACGGCCGATGCCACCGTATACCACCAGCGCTTGCGGGTGCTCGGCCACTTCCGGATCCAGATTGTTCATTAACATCCGCTTGGCGGCTTCGGTTTGCCAGCTTTTAGCCGTAATTGTAGCACCGCGATCAGCGCGAACTACCCGGCTGTGGTCGATACGTGAGTCAGTCATCAGATACGCTCTCTGTTGTTCGGTAGTGAAAAATTCAGATGGCCGCCTAAGCGATAACGGCTACCCGGTGAAGTTAAATATGCCAGGCTGACTGCGCCTTCCCGGCTGAAAGTACGACGGGTCAGACGTAAGCAGGGTTCGGCTTTTTTCAGCATTAAATGTTTACAGGTAAAATCGTCCGGCCAGATAGCCTCAACGGTATGTTCCGCTTCGGTAAGTGGGGCAATCAGGCTTAAATACTGATGTGGCGTCTGGTGGCTGAAATCCTGCGAAATATAAGCGGGTACCTGCAACGGATTGACATATCGTGCTTCGAGCTGCAATGGTAGGTTGTTTTCAAGATGCACTATTAATGAGAAAAATACCGGATTATTGCGCTGCAACCCCAGGGCACTGGCAATAATGGTCGGGCACGGTAACTCTGTAAGTTGAAGTAATCTTGCACTGTAAGCGTGGCCACGGGCCTGTACCTCATCGGCGATATTACGGATTTCCAGCAAGGATGACTGCGACTTTAGTGCCGCGACAAAACTACCAACACCCTGTGTCCGGTATAAAATGCCTTGCTCAGTCAGCTCCTGCAGCGCTCTGCGTGCCGTCATCCGGCTAACACTAAACTGCTCGGCCAGTTCGTTTTCTGATGGCACCCGGCTATGCTCCGGCCAGGCACCAATCTCAATCTGGCTGAGCATAAACTCTTTTATTTCAGCAAACTTGGCCATTGCCACTCCATCATCACAAAAAAAGCACAACAATATTAAAAATGCCCCGGCTACATAAAAAATACTGCAATTTGGTTGTATATACAAGCTGGTGGTGTAAAATTATTTAGTGATTGTCGACAGGAGAGCCCTATGCAGCAGTTTGATGCCATCTGGATTAACGCCAATATCGCTACCATGGCGGGTAACGGCAAACCTTACGGCACCATTGAAAATGGTGTTCTGGCCATAAAAGACGGCTTGATTGCTTTTATTGGTAGCCGTAACGAGTTGCCTGAATTTGATGCAATGGCAACGCCCTTACACGATGCGCAGGGTCAATGGCTGTTACCCGGCTTTATTGATTGTCATACCCACCTGATTTATGCCGGTAATCGCGCCAATGAATTTGAAATGCGCTTAAATGGTGACAGTTATCAAAAAATTGCAGCCGCGGGTGGCGGTATTAACGCTACCGTTACTGCTACCCGTGCGGTCAGCCATGAACACTTGTTTGGCCTGGCGAAAGACCGGCTGAATACCCTGCTGGCTCAGGGAGTGACCACGGTAGAAATAAAGTCGGGTTATGGTCTCGATTTAGCCACTGAACAAAAAATACTGGAAGTCGCCGCGGAACTGGATAAGCACCACCCCGCAACATTAATCAAAACGTTTTTGGGGGCTCATGCGCTGCCAGCTGAATTTGTCGGTAACCCAGACGGTTATATTGACGAAGTATGTCAGATGCTGCCAAAGCTGCTTGCCAAAAAGCTGGTAGATGCCGTTGATGTGTTCTGTGAAGGAGTAGGCTTTAGTGTCAGCCAATGCCGCAAAGTCTTTGCCACCGCCCAGGCATTGGGATTACCGGTAAAAGCGCATGCTGAACAGTTGTCAAATCTTGGTGGCAGCAGTTTGGTTGCAGAGTTTAGCGGCTTGTCGGCTGACCATGTTGAGTTTTTAGATGAAGCTGGCGTGGCAAAGATGGCAGCAGCAGGCACGGTGGCGGTGTTGCTGCCCGGCGCTTATTATTTCCTGCGGGAAACCCAGCTACCTCCTGTCAGTCTGTTGCGGCAATATCAGGTACCAATGGCAGTTGCCACTGATTTAAATCCAGGTACATCGCCATTGTGCTCATTACCGTTAATGTTAAACATGGCTTGCACTTTATTCCGCTTAACTCCTGAAGAGGCCTTACTGGGAGTAACCCGACACGCTGCAGCGGCATTAGGGCTGCACGATCGGGGCATATTAGCCAGCGGCATGCGGGCAGACTTTGGCTGTTTTAATATCAGCCAGCCAGCCGAGCTCTGTTATCAATTTGGCGTTAATCAGCTTAAGCAACTGATCGTTAACGGTAAGCCAGTTAAGCTCTGAGCCATATGGCTTTACAAGCAGTAAATTTGGGGTAAGCTGTCAATAAAACCCAACTTAGCAGTAACAAGGTGTGGTAGCGCCATGGTAATTGGATTCAACCGTTTTTCAGCTCTTGGGCTGGTCAGCGTCAGCGGGCCGGCGATGGCGAGTCAGGTTGAACCGACGTTGCCCGTTACAGTACTTTTACTGCTGCTGGTGCTGTTACTGCTGTTCGCATTTATTTATATTGTTGCGTTAAAATTCCGGCTTAGACGAGCATTAAAACCCAAGGCCGATTTAGCGGGCTTTTATTCTTTACACGATGACATCAGTGGTTTTCCCAACAAATATGCGTTGCAACGTAAGCTGGATGCTATTCTGAAAAGCTCGCCAGATCAGCAGTTTGCGCTGATCCTGCTTAAAGTAGAAGAGTTTGACCAGATAAACCAGCTGCTCGGCCATAGCAACAGCAATTTAATTCTGGCCCAGATAGCTCAGCGAATTAACGATAACCTTGCCAGCGAAAGCAAAATTCTGACTTATGAATATCGCCAGCAGCAACCGGTTCGGGTATGTCACCTGGGCAGTGTTGACTTTGCTATCTGGCTGGATATCGGTAACCAGAGCGCCCGGGCCGAATTTTTAGCTAAGCAACTGCAGAAATCAGTGCCCCAGCCTATGCTGGTTCATGGCTGTGCCATCGAATACCGGTTAGGAGTTGGTATTTCACTTTACCCTGATCATAGTACTCAGTTTAATGAATTACTGGAACGGGCCTATCTGGCTTTACAACATTACCAGTGGCGCCGTGGTGCCAGCTTGTTATTTTCGTCGGATATGATTAATTACACTACTGAAAAACTGGCGCTGATGGCCGAATTGCGTCAGGCCATTGATGAAGATCAGCTGGTATTGTTTGTTCAGCCGCAAATGGCGATGCGTAACCGCCAGGTGTTGGCTGCTGAAGTGCTTATTCGCTGGCGGCATCCGCAAAAAGGCTTGCTTGCACCCGAGGCGTTTCTGGCACTTGCGCAAGAAATGGGCGTGATTTATCCACTTAGCCTGTGGGTGTTAGAGCACGCGATAAAAACCATAGCCAGCCTTACTGAGCAGGGACTGGTAAGCCGGATCGCCGTTAATATCTCCAGCAAAGATCTATTGCAGGATGAACTGATAGAAGCCCTGGAACGACTGTTTGAAAAATATCAGGTTAAGCCAAAGTTTCTGATGCTGGAAGTCAGCGAAAATGCGTTAGTAGCGGAACCAGAGCGCACCATGGCAATGATGCAGCGACTACATAGCCTGGGGGTTGAGTTGGCACTTGATGATTTTGGTACCGGCTTTTCTTCACTGGCGTATTTGCGTCAGTTACCCGTGCAGTACGTTAAAGTGGACTGTAGCTTTATCAGTGAATTACACAAAATCGAGGCACATATTGCCATCACCGGTGCGATTATCGATATGGCGCGTAACCTGGGTTTGGGGGTGATCGCTGAAGGTGTCGAGAGTGCAGAAGTTGCCGACAAGTTATTGCGAATGGGTTGTGTCAGAGGACAGGGGTTCTGGTATTCGCAGCCATTCGAATTGAGTGGTTTTCCGGCATGGTTGCGCCAATGGCAGCAACGTCACCCTGGTTAAATTTGCGGTGGTTGGAGCGCTTTACCGGCAAAAAATGCCAGCACCAGCGCACTAAGTACCTGACCACATTGGCTAATGCCTGCCGCAACACCCGCCGGATGACATGCCGGAGCAGCTTCCGCCAGATGCAGGTAGCGGGCACGCGGTAATTTTGCTAACTGAAAGACAAACTGAGCTGCCTGCTCTACCGTCAGGCCGGTATAGTTAAGTGCACTGGCTGGCATGGTGTGAATACTGTCTGTATCCAGTTCAATAGCAATATCAGCTGCGCCCTGACAGCAGTGCTCAGTTACTCTGTCTAATGCGTGCTGATAGCTTAACGCCTGGCGCACTGCAAAGTGCTGATAGCTCAGGTATTCGCCTCCAGCTTGTTGCAGCAGAGCTAAGCTTGCTGCAGAATTTTTCTGCAGATCAAGCCCCAATATGGTGTAGTGACCCAGATATCCGGCGGCGCTGGCATAGCTAAAGCCATTGCCGCTATGCCGTCCTTCCAGTGGCCTGAAATCTGCGTGCGGATCCAGATTAGCGCAATTAACAGGCTGTTTACTCACTTCAGCTAACGCCTGTAATAGTGGCAACGCATTATTGTGACCACCGCCAATGACGACAGGATATAGTCCGGCTGCAAAAATAGGGAGTATCTGCTGGTAGACCCGCTGATCCAGTTCGGCACAAAGAAGCCGAAGCTGCTGAAGTTGCTCCGGGTCTTGATTACTCAGGGCTACCGCGCGTTGTTGCAGATCGCTGCACGCGATCTGTCCGAGTAACAAGATACGTCCGGCGTCCAGATCATCGTTATGCTGCAGATTCAGAAATCGCTGTAAAAAAGCATGCCAGCCCAGTTCGGCACCGGGATGGCCCATATTAGCAAGCGGACCGATACATTCGGCAATGCCCACCAAAACAAATTGACCACCATTCGCTTTATGGGTCGCCAGAAGTTCAGCATAGGGGTGATCAGGCTGTGGCAATCTGAGTTGTGAGCCCAGCCGGTTTTCGCCACTGCGCCTGGTACAGTAGTTGTCTAAGTCAGTCGTCGTAAAACGTTGTAACATCAGGCATCTGCCCTGTTGTTATTCGATATCGAGTGGGTCAGGTGACATAATAATACCGGTGCTGTCAGCATACAAATGGTCACCGGGCAGAAACGTCACACCTGCAAAGTTAACCGGCACCTCGGTTTCACCAAAACCGTTGTCGTCGGCACCAATTGGAATGGCGTTAACCGCCTGTATACCAATTTCAAAGTCTTCCAATGCGTCTAAATCACGGACGCTACCATAGCAGACGATGCCTTCCCAGCCGTTACTGGCAGCCATGCTCGCCAGTTCAGCATCAATCAGCGCACGCCTTGCAGAGCCGCCGCCATCAATTAACAGTACTTTGCCCACGCCATTGTCGGCAAGCATCTGGCGTATCAGGCCGTTATCTTCGAAGCATTTAATGGTGTGGATTTGGCCGCCGAATGAACGTCTGCCACCATAATTTGCAAAAATAGGTTCGACCACGTCGACCTGATCCGCATAAAGATCGCAAAGTTCTGAAGTATTGTATTCCATAGGAGGCTCCGTAAGATAACTGCTTTTGCACAGTATAGCGTTATGCCTTACAAGCTCAAGGGAATAATGCGGGTTAAGCGAGCTTAGTGTCCAACAAAGTATTGCTGCAAAAGCAATTTGTTTGCTAAGGTGGTGTTGCCAACCGATCAGAGAGCGCACCGTGCCAGCAGAATTATTCGCCAGAATTGCCCTGTACTTAACCCAAACCGGGTTGGCATTGCTGATGACGGCGTTATTCTGGTACTACCTGAGAATATACCGGCAAACTTATTTGAAATTCTGGCTACTGGCCTTTTTAGCGTTTGCTGGTTATCAGGTAGCTATTTTACTCCTTTATACCACCTGGCTTGGCGAAAGTTGGGCGCGGCTGCCATTGGTGACCTTAGTAAACTTTGCCTGCTACAGTTTTGCGTTGCTCATGTTGCTGGGCAATCGACAGCAATTCCCACTCAACACCAGACAGACAATAGGCTGGCCGGTGAGTCGTTACTTTGTTGTCGTATTTATTCTTTCCTGTGCTGGGATGATAATTCCCCTGACACCACAGGAGATGCAGCCCTGGCAACAATTTCTGAATAATGAAATCCGTCTGACGATAACCGGAATAATGCTGCTTATGGCCGGCACCGGGCTGTGGCAAAGTAACAGCCGGGGGCTTGGTCCAAAATTAGCATCGGTTGTATTGGTGCTTTGCGGTGTTTTGTACCTGGGGAGTGCGCTGAGCAGATTGCTGCAAATAAGCAGTTTAGAATCACTTAATTTTATGTTCGTTTATAAGAGTATTGAACTGGTGCTGCTGGTAACGCTGGGATTTTCACTGGTCATCTGGTTACAGGAAAATGAGCGTAGTACTAACCTGAAACTGACCGAGAAAACCCGTTATCTTGATCAACACGACCAATTGACCGGTGCACTCAATCGCGATGCCCTGCTTATTCAGCTGGAGCAGTTAATTGTGAGCCACAGTTCGGGTAATTTGCATGTGGTGATGTTGGGGTTGGATAAATTTAAAAACGTTAACGAGTCTGTTGGCCTGAAACAAGGTGATCGGATCCTGCGGGAAGTGATCCGGCGGTTCGAGCAAAGTATAGTAAAACCCGCCCTTATTGCCCGCACAGGCGGAGATATTTTCGGTTTGGTACTGACTGATATTGCTAATGAAAAGCAGCTGCAATACAGCTTACAGCATATTCAGCAGTTAATCGAAAAACCCTTTTTACTCGACAGCGGGCCGATTAAGCTGACAACCAGCATTGGCTTGTCGCACTTTCCTATTCATGCGTCAACGGCAGAACAACTATTGCAGCAGGCCAATATTGCCTTTCATCAGGCCAAGCGTTTGCAAGCCAGCTGGTTGAGTTATCAGACCGGCATGGAAGAAGAAACTGCCCGCTTGCTAGCCTGGGAAAGTGAATTACTGCAGGCGATCAGTGAAAATCAGTTTGTGTTGTACTATCAACCGCAACTTAGTTTGCGCAGTAATTTGCTTGAAGGGTTTGAGGTGCTGGTTCGTTGGCAGCACCCGCAACGAGGCCTGTTAATGCCGGGCGAGTTTTTACCGTTATGCGAGCAACTTGGCCTGAGTCAGGTGCTGGATCTGGTGATTTTGCGTAATGCCGTGGCCAGCATACAGCGCTGGCAACAGCAAGGGGTGCATATCCCGTTGGCAATAAATATGTCACCTGTCCATTTTGAACAGGAAGGTTTAAAACAGGAGCTCAAAGGCTTATTGCAACAATATTCAGTTTCACCTGACATGGTGGAGTTAGAAGTGACTGAAAATACGGCAATGCAGGATATGGAAAAAGGCTCAAATTTTGCGCTGGAATTGCAGCAAATGGGCATTAAAGTGTCGATAGACGATTTTGGTACCGGGTATTCGTCGCTGGCTTACTTACGTAAAATGCCGATTGAAAAAATTAAAATTGATCGCAGTTTTGTGATGGATATGACATCGAATGACTCCGACATGATGATTGTCAAAACCATGATAAAGTTGGCGCACGGCCTGGGCAAACGTATTCTGGCTGAGGGTGTTGAAACCATTGATCAACTCAATTTGTTGCGCAGTTTATCTTGTGACGCGGTGCAGGGGTATTACATTGCCAAACCATTACCGGAGGCAGAAGCGTTAGCATTTTTCAACGCCTATCCCAGCTAATTATTTCGACCGTTACTGTTAACATTTACTAAAGTAAACTAGTCTTAATTTTTTAGAGTTTGTTGAGTACGCTTATGAAGTTGCTACGCCGGTTAACCATTAAACAACGGCTTTTAGCCAATGCGCTTGCTTTAATTATTGCCATGCTAATGATGCTGGCAATTCTGTTTTATCAAAGTAACCAATTAACCAGTTTAGCCAGTACCCAGCAGTTGGTGGAACAGCTTAACACCACGGTACTGATGCTGCGTCGACATGAAAAAGACTTCATGATGCGCCATGATCTGAAATATCAGCAACGGTTAAATGACCGTATCGAGCAGTTAACTGACAAAGGCGTGACACTGCGACAGTATCTGCAGAGCCACGACATACCCACCGCGCCGCTGGACAGGTTCAATCAGCTTACTGCTGAGTATCAGCAGGTTTTTAATAAGCTGGTTGCTCAGCAGCAGCAGCTAGGCTTAACACCAGCCGAAGGTTTGATGGGCCGCCTGCGGGATAGCGCTCAGACATTGGAGCAACAGCTCAATCAGACTGATGAAACCCAGTTAATTATGATGTTATTGCAGTTACGTCGGCTTGAAAAAGATTTCTTATTACGCCTTGAACCACGTTATGCCGACACCTTTAATAGTGAGTTTGCGACGTTTATTAGCTCACTGCAACGTAGTTTTCCTGCTGGTACAGCTGCGGCAAACGCTTACCGTGATGGCTTTAACAGCTTCGTTGAGGGCATGAAACAGCTGGGGTTGGATGAAACGCAGGGGCTGACAGGGCAGATGCGCTCCGCTATTCAACAAACCGAGACCAGTCTGGAAACGTTATCGGCAGAAACCAGTGACGCCATTGCGGCTGCAGTGGCCAGTACTAAGCAGCTGGCCATTATTATTTTTGTGGTGGTTCTGCTGCTCATGCTGGCGCTGGTAGGCTTCACCAGCCGAAGTATTATCAGCCCTGTGCTGGCCGTATGCCAAACCATTGGCCTTATCCGTAATGAACACGATTTTCGTAAGCGGGTAGATGAAAGTGGTCAGGATGAAATGAGCCAGCTGGCACAGGATTTTAATGCCATGCTGGCCGATATTCAGCATCTAATTCGTACTGTCAATGAAGCATTGGGCATGTTGGACCAGGCAACAGCGGAGTTAGCCCAGTCGACGTCTGATACCAGTCAGGGCATGCAGCGCCAACAAGCAGAGACGGATATGGTTGCCACTGCGGTAACCGAAATGGGCGCGACCATCAATGAAATTGCCAGCAATACCGAAATGACCGCCGCCAAGGCTGATGCAACCAACCAGAATGCCAATAGCGGGCGGCGGGAAGTGGAGCAAACAGTTAAGCAGATCCAGCAACTGTCTGGAAGGCTGCAGGAAGCAACCAATATTGTTACTGAGCTGGAGCAGGATAGTCAGACTATTGGTTCGGTACTGGATGTTATTCGTGGAATTGCTGAACAAACTAATCTGTTGGCACTGAATGCAGCTATCGAAGCGGCCAGAGCTGGTGATCAGGGGCGTGGTTTTGCGGTCGTGGCTGATGAAGTGCGCCATCTGGCGCAGCGAACCGCACAGTCAACCGGTCAGATTGAAGAAATTATAGCCGCATTACAAGGTCGCACCCGGCATATTGTTGATGCAATGCAACAGTGCCGGCAGCAAGGGACAGACAGTGCGGACCAGGCAGGCATAGCCATGAAGTTACTGGGTGAGATCACCGGTGATGTCACCAACATTATGGATATGACCACGCAGATAGCTGCCGCAATTGAGCAGCAAAGCCATGTTGCCGCTGAGGTGAATAAAAACGTGGTGAAAATACGTGATTTGTCGGACGATACTTTTGGCTATGCCCGGCAAAATGCGGCAATTAGTGAGGAAGTGGCGCAACAGGCAGCCAGCTTGCGTCAGAGCGTTGAAATATTCAAAGCCTGACGCTACCAGGGTTAATTAAGCTTGCGGGTGCTGATCAGGCTATCGCGGCTGGCATTAGCTGCTTTAAGCTGAGCCAGATAGCGCTGCCAAAGCATATGTTGATCGTCAGCCAGCTGACTCAAATAGCGAAAGTGGTACAGACCGGTGTCATGACCATCATCAAAGGTCAGTTTAACCCCGTAGTGGCCTGCGGGGGTAATTTTTCTGATAGCGACATCACGTTTATTGGCCACCAGGGTCGGCTTGCCATGCCCACGCACTTCAGCTGATGGCGAATGCACCCGCAAAAACTCAGCGGACAGTGCTTTTACTGTCCCATCGCTGAAAATCAAGTCCAGTATCCGACGTTGCTGGTGGTAATGCAGGGTGCGTAATGTCATTGCTTGCAGATCCCTTTGCTACAGAATAAACCGGCTTAAATCTTCATCCTGCACTAATGCACCCAGATGCTGTTCAACATAATCGGCAGTAATCTCGATATGCTCGCCGGCATGGTCGGCCGCATCATAGGATATTTCTTCCAGTAAACGCTCCATCACGGTGTACAATCGACGGGCGCCGATATTTTCAGTCGTTTCATTAACCTGAAATGCGGCGGCGGCAATGCTTTTAATGCCTTCATTACTAAAGCTGATATTAACACCTTCGGTTGCCAGCATGGCAATAGATTGCTCGGTAAGCGAGGCTTTTGGTTCAGTTAAAATACGCTCAAAATCGGCAGCGGTCAGCGCCTCCAATTCTACCCGGATTGGCAAGCGGCCTTGTAGTTCAGGGACTAAATCAGACGGCTTACTCATCTGAAAGGCACCGGAGGCAATAAATAAAATATGGTCTGTTTTTACCATGCCATGCTTGGTATTAACGGTACAGCCTTCAATGAGTGGCAGTAAATCGCGTTGCACGCCTTCGCGTGACACATCGGGGCCACTTGTTTCACCACGCTTACATATTTTATCAATTTCATCCAGAAACACGATACCATTTTGCTCAACGGCCTCCAGTGCTTCGGCTTTTAGCTCTTCCGGATTAACCAAACGGGCGGCTTCTTCTTCAACCAACTGCTTTAAAGCGTCTTTTATTTTCAGTTTACGTTTTTTCTTTTTATCACTGCCAAGGTTCTGGAACATGCTTTGCAGTTGCGAAGTCATTTCCTCCATACCGGGCGGCGCCATTATTTCCACGCCAACCGGAGTTTGCGCCAGTTCAAGCTCTATCTCTTTGTCATCAAGCTGGCCTTCACGCAGTTTCTTGCGGAAAATTTGCCGGGTCGTGTTGTTGTCAGCTGCAGGTTGATTATCCGCGTCTGCCCAGCTATCACGAGGTTTTGGTAGTAATGCATCCAGAATACGTTCTTCCGCCGCTTCCTCTGCCCGGAACCGGTTTTTAGCAATCGCTTGTTCGCGCAGCATTTTCACCGCACTGTCGGTCAGATCGCGAATGATACTTTCAACTTCTTTACCAACATAACCGACTTCGGTAAATTTAGTGGCCTCAACCTTAATAAAGGGAGCATTAGCCAGTTTGGCTAATCGGCGGGCTATTTCGGTTTTACCTACCCCGGTGGGGCCAATCATCAGAATATTTTTTGGGGTGACTTCGGCCCGCAGACCAACTTCTAATTGCATCCGGCGCCAGCGGTTTCGCAGGGCAATGGCCACGGCACGCTTCGCTTTGCTTTGGCCAATAATATGTCGGTCCAACTCATGGACTATTTCTCTGGGGGTCATATCAGACATAATAAACCTGCTTAAAGTTGTTCAATTGTATGTTGCTGGTTGGTGTAGACACAGATATCACCAGCGATAGTGAGACTTTTTTCTACAATATCCTGGGCACTGAGCTCAGTATTTTGCAATAAAGCCGTGGCAGCAGCCTGCGCATAGGGACCACCACTGCCAATAGCGATAAGATCGTTTTCCGGCTGGATCACATCCCCGTTGCCGGTGATGATCAGCGAGCAGGTAGTGTCAGCAACCGCTAGTAGTGCTTCGAGTTTGCGAAGCATGCGGTCGGTTCGCCAGTCTTTGGCAAGCTCAACGGCGGCACGCATCAAATGGCCCTGGTGCAGTTCCAGTTTTGCTTCAAACCGTTCAAATAATGTAAAAGCATCGGCCGTGCCCCCGGCAAAGCCTGCCAGTACTTTGTTGTTGTATAGCCGGCGTACCTTGCGGGCATTACCTTTCATTACGGTATTGCCTAACGACACCTGGCCATCACCACCAATGGCGACATGGCCGTTACGGCGAACAGAAACGATAGTTGTCATGAATTTTAGCCCTATGGCGAATATAAACCTAGGGCTTAAGTGTGGCTGGTGGCTCTGCTTTTCAAGTCCAATTCCAAATCCGGCAGCCATTGATATTTTGCTGCTGCAACCGATTTCGATCTGCCGTTGCCTGGCGTTTCGAATCATAAGGGCCTAATACCACCCGGTACCAGACGCCGTTGCTGCCCTCTGTGCGGCGAACGGCAGAGGCATAACCAGCAAAAGCGATCTGAGCGCGCATGGCTTCAGCCTGCTCCGCCTGGCGAAATGAGCCGCATTGCATTTGAAACGGACCTTGTGGCTCGCGTTCTGCGGTATCTACTTCTACCTGTACTTCTTTATTTTCCAGCTCTTTGATGTATTGGTAAGGTTCTGCAACAGGCTTCACCGGCAACTCATCGACCGCTGGTGTGCTTTTTGCTGCCTCAGAAGACGTGTTGGTAGTGGAAGAGGGCTGTTGTTTTAAATACCAAAGAAACCCAGCAAAGCCACTTAGCAGTAAGGCGGTTACTATAATAAGCAGCCACGGACGATTGGCTTTGCTGGCTGCTCTCCTGTTGCTCTGACTACCCCGGCGCGTATTGCTGGCTCTGGGTTTCGCTTTGGGCTTGGGGCGGGCAGTTTTTACGTAATCTTTTTGCGGCATATTGACAGCTTAACAACCTGACTTAAGAATTCACTGGCGCTATTCTACCTGCTTAGTCTGAAAAAGAAATAAGTAGTACCAATGCAGTTAACTTAAGCCGTTAACTCAAGTCGATGGGGTCTATATCCAGTTGCCATTTCAGCTGACGGCTGAGTGGCCAGTGTTGCAATGCTTTTAGCAATGACGTTAATGCCAGATGCAGCAGTGGCCGCTGGTTGCTATAAATTTGCAGTTGCCAGCGGTATTTACCGGCACGTTTTTCCATTGGTGAACTCAGAGGGCCCAGTAACTCGAGGCCTGGCATTGTTTTAGCAAGCGCAGCCAGTTCAGTTAACCACTGCTGACACAGCGTGCTTTGTAACGCTTCTGCCCGAAATAGCGCCAGGTGCTGGTAAGGGGGTAACCGGGTATGCTGTCGCTCCAGTAGCGCGCTGCGGGCAAAAGCAGCATAGCCATTCTGAATAATATCCTGCAGCAGTGCATGCTCCGGATAATGGGTTTGCAGTAATACTGTACCGGGGTTGCTACCCCGGCCAGCACGGCCCGCCACCTGAGTAAGCAACTGGCCCAATTGCTCGGGTGCTCTGAAATCGCTGCTGTACAACGCGCCATCAACATCAACAATTACTACCAAGGTAACAAAGGGGAAATGATGACCTTTTGCCAGCATTTGGGTGCCCAGAATAAGCCTTGGGCCACTTTGGTTAATGCTATCAAGTGCACTGGCCAGTGCACCTTTGCGCCGGGTGGTATCGCGGTCCAGCCGGGTAATGGCAACGTCTGGGAATAATTGCTGTAAATTTTCTTCCAGTTGTTCGGTACCCTGGCCAACCGGCGCCAGGCGCGCGCTGCCGCATTGTGTGCATTGACGAGGCACTGCTTTTATTGCACCGCAATGGTGACAGACTAGCTGCCGGCTTTGTTTATGGTAGGTGGTAAAGGCGCTGCAACGATGGCATTCGGTCAGCCAGCCACATTCCTGACAGCTGAGCGCTGGTGCAAAGCCGCGCCGGTTTAAAAACAACATTACCTGCATACCTTGCTGTAGCTGCTGCCGGATATATTGCAGCGTTTGGCTAGCCAGACCAAACTGCAATACCTGCTGTTTTAAATCGACCAGCTGATAGCGGGGCATGGCCTGGCCACCGGCCCTGTTATGCAAGCTTAGGTGAATAAAGCGTTTTTGCTGGCAATTATACAAGCTCTCCAGCGAAGGAGTGGCCGAACCCAGCAAAATGGGACACTGTTCGATAGCCGCGCGTTTAATGGCCAGGTCCCGGGCATGGTAGCGAAAGCCATCTTGTTGTTTCAGTGATTGATCATGCTCTTCATCAATGATAATCAGGCTTAGTCTGGCAAAAGGTAAAAATAAGGCTGAGCGGGTACCAATAACGATAGCTGTGCTGCCCGCCTGGGTTTGCTGCCAGCAATTCAGGCGTTCGGTATCGGTCAGGTTAGAATGCCAGCACAGTACCGGGGCCTGAAAGCGACTTTGAAAACGCGCCAGCGTTTGTGGGGTAAGGCCAATCTCTGGAACTATGACCAGCACCTGTTTGCCGGCATCTAACAATGGCGCAATGGCTTGCAGATACACTTCTGTCTTGCCTGAACCGGTGACGCCTTCCAGTAATAAACTTTGAAAATACTCAGCCGCCTGATTAATTGCGGTAACTGCCAGCGCCTGATCAGCTGTGAGTTGCAATGCCGGTTGTTTCAGGCCGCGTTGCGTATAGGGTCTTAGGGGCAGAGTAAGTTGTTCAATCAGGTTTTTGTCTGCCAACTGTTTCAGTGTTGAACGTGAATGACTAGCCTGCAATTCCAGCGCCGGAACCTGACCATCTTGCAAGGCTTGCCATAAAGCCAGCTGCCTGGCTGAGCGTTTAAAATCAGCCGGGCTCGCCTGCACCCCAGCCGGGGTTAATTGCCAGGCATATTGTTGATAATCGGCCAGGTCTTTGCCTTCACGCAGCAGTGCGGGTAGGGCAGCGGTTAACACTTCGCCAAGTGGATGGTGATAGTATTCTGCAGCAAAGGTCAGCAACTGGCGCAGTGTTTCGTGAATTACCGGCTGACTATCAATAACGCTTATCACCGGTTTTAGCTGAGCCAACGGATAGTGGTCAGTCGGGTTCAGCTGCCAGGCAATGCCAATTAATTCGCGTTTACCAAAAGGGACCCGCAGCCTGCTGCCTATCTGTACCTGCTGATCGGCAGTTAGCAAATAATCAAAATGCTGCCGCAGTGGCAATGGCAGAGCAACGCGAATAACTGACACAGCGAACATCCTTCAGGTTAAGCAAGGTATAGTGTAAGGTGCTGTCAGGCTGCTGCCAAGTAAAACAAAATGCTAAATATCTGTGGATGCCAGTTGCAACTTTGCTGGCTATCTATTAAGCTACGCGCCCTTAATTAACTGTAATTACGTATGGTGTCTGGCACATGATGACCAGATAGCGATACGGCCTAACGAGGTAATCCATGAAACCAGGTATCCACCCAGAATACAAAGAAATTACTGCGACCTGTACTTGCGGTAACAGCTTCAAAACGCACTCAGCTTTGTGCAAAGATATTCACTTGGACGTATGTTCAAGCTGCCACCCGTTTTACACTGGTAAGCAGAAAGTATTAGACGTTGGCGGCCGGGTTGACCGCTTCAAGAAACGTTTCGCGGTATTGGGCAATCGTTAATTCGCCAGCCTGTATCGTAATAAAAAAAGCACCTTCGGGTGCTTTTTTTATGGCTCAAATCCACCATGACTACATGGTTGTTTATTTGCCGCCGCTTAGCACTTCACCCAACGAACTGGCGCTATTGCCAGGTTTAATTGATGCACAGGCTGATCCTGAGTTCTCACAGCTAACGCCGCTTATCCTGCTACCAATCGAGCGGCGGTCATACTTGCCACTGGCATTAAGTCGTCGCACCAGGCCATCAAGCATCACATTGGCTTCCAGTTTCTGGCCGCGCACCTGAATCACTTCAATGTCGTCGACGCTTTTAAAATCGGCAACCAGTTCAGTTTGCTGTTCATCTGCAGCTATTTCATCAATAACCTGTTGCAGGTAGTCACGGGCTTGCGGATGGCGGGCCAGGGTAAGTGCCTTGAACAAACGGCCTGCGCCAGCTAAATCTTGTTCGGTTGCTGTACCGGTTTGTTTTAACCGGGCCAGCAGAAACATCGCGTTCATTAGCTTTGCCTCTGCGGCTTGCTCTAACAAGGTGACGGCTTCGGTTACTTTAGCTTCGTCGTCAGTTTGTAAATGCAGAACAGCTTGTTGGTACAACGCCGGCGCATATTCACTTTTTACGGCTTGTGCCAGTAATTTATCTGCCTGTTCAGTGTTCTGCTCCAGTACAAAGCCATTACGGTACCAGTCCGACATCAGATAAGTTGCCATCGGATTACGGTGTCGTACTCCCAGTTTAATAAAACGCGTGGCTTCCTGGTGATTTTGCTCCAGACCATCACCAGATGCATAAGCCATTGCCACAAACGCGGCAGCGTCGC
The DNA here is from genome assembly GCA_002415085.1 of Arsukibacterium sp. UBA5043. Lineage (GTDB taxonomy): Bacteria > Pseudomonadota > Gammaproteobacteria > Enterobacterales > Alteromonadaceae > Alishewanella. The sequence continues at coordinate 138,935 of DIBV01000006.1, forward strand.
CACTACCACTACGAGCTAGTTTTATCAGCCGGCGCATTTCATTTTCGCACTGGTTTCCTTCGCAAACCTTAGTATCCGTTGAAGCTATGACTGGCAAGCTGCTAATGCCGGCCAACGTCAATGTTAAGCTTAACGCTATTGCACTGCTTATCCGGGACACGTACATGAAAACCTCGATATATTTACAAAATATTTATATGGTAATGATCGGTCAGGCCCAGGAGCGGGTCAAGACAATAGGAACAACAAAATGTAATGAAATGTGTAAGCGCCAATTGCCAGATGGTTTGATAGCAGTGATTTGTGCTGCTTGTTTTTTAAGCAAATAGTCGATATTAATAAAAAAAATGGTTTAATTTCCGCCGTTTAGAAGATTATGCAAATTGCTAAAGATTATTTGGATGGCTACAGGCCTGAATTGGCTACATTTTACCTGGTACAGGTGAGAAATATTTGCTGATAGTTAATCACAATAATTGCAATATTAATTGGTGTACTTACTGCAAAGCAACCGAACAATGCCAATAAATACCTATAATCGTTATCTGTTGAGCGGGGCTTGGCTTGGCGATTTCGGCTGAAGTTGCTATAACAACCAGCAATAAGACTAAAGTGGTATGGTCAGTAAGGCGTTGTTGCGCTGTTAAAATTGCCAGGGCGTAGCAATAAAAAAGCGACAAACTAATCCTGATTACCCACTAAAAATAGCTACAGACCATAATCAGAAGTTACCCTCACTCATTAAATGCAGGAAAACACGATGTCAGATTTCAGAGAACAGGCACTTAGATACCACGCAGAGCCAACTCCGGGCAAAATTAGTATTGAAATCAGTAAGCCGGCCGAAACTGTAAAAGATCTGGCGCTGGCATACAGCCCTGGAGTCGCTGAGCCGGTGCGGGAGATTGCCGCTGACGTCGACAATGTATACAAATATACTGCCAAAGGTAATTTGGTGGCGGTTATTACCAACGGTACGGCCATTCTCGGCTTAGGGAATTTGGGGCCAATGGCCTCGAAGCCCGTCATGGAGGGCAAAGCACTGTTGTTTAAACGGTTTGCCAACCTTGATTCGATTGATATTGAAGTCAGCCATCGCACTACAGAAGAGTTTATCAATACGGTTGCTAATATCGCCGATACGTTTGGTGGTATTAATCTGGAGGATATTAAAGCGCCGGAGTGTTTTGAAATTGAAAAAGAATTGATTAAGCGCTGCAAAATACCAGTATTTCATGATGATCAGCACGGTACGGCCATTGTTACTGCCGCGGGCATGCTCAATGCGTTGGAAATACAAGGAAAGGATATTAGCAAAGCGATCATTGTTTGTATGGGCGCGGGGGCAGCTGCCATTGCTTGTATGGAACTTTTGATTAAATGTGGTGCTCAGCGTGAACACATATATATGCTGGATACCAAAGGGGTGATCCACACCCGGCGTGATGACTTAAATCAGTACAAGCTGCTGTTTGCCAATAATACGGATAAACGTACTTTAGAAGATGCATTAAATGGCGCCGATGTGTTTGTTGGGGTGTCTGGCCCCGATGTATTGCCAGCAGAGGCATTAACTCTTATGGCACCAAATCCGGTTATTTTTGCCTGTTCTAATCCCGATCCGGAAATTAAACCGGCGCTGGCACATGCGGCCCGTAAAGATTTAATTATGGCTACCGGCCGTTCTGATTATCCGAACCAGGTAAACAACGTATTGTGTTTTCCGTTCATTTTCCGGGGCGCGCTGGATGTTCGGGCCAGTGTGATTAACGATGAAATGAAAATAGCGGCGGTAAATGCGATTCGCGCAATAGCCAAGGAGCCGGTACCCGCTCAAGTGCTGCAAGCGGCGCAAATTGATAAACTGGAGTTCGGCAAAGCCTATATTATTCCTAAGCCAATGGACCCAAGACTGCTACCCAGGGTAGCCCGTGCGGTAGCAGAGGCTGCGGTAGCATCTGGCGTGGCCAGGATTGCATTACCGGATAATTATTATCAATAGCGGTTAGTTGCCGTTATTGATGTAAGTCAGTGTAAGTTAAAAAAAGCGGCCATACTAGCAGGCCGCTTTTCGTAAAAAATACTTAGAAACTAAGCTGCAGGCACCGCTTTCGGATTTGGTCCATGCTGGTTATCTTCGGTACTGTCTAATACCAGGAAAACCAACAGGACAATAGCGCCAATTAACGGTATCAGGGCGATAAGTTGCCACCAGCCACTGCGACCAGTGTCATGGAGGCGTCGCGCGGCTATCGCAATACTGGGGATCAACAAGCCTAAGGAATAAATAAGCGTGATAAAAACTGTACCTAGCAAGCCATCAAGTATTGCTGCGCCAATATAAAAAATAAGATAAAACAAAACAAACATCCAATATTCTTTGCGTCTTGCTCTGCCAGTAAAATCTGCATAGCGTTGCAATGCATCCAAAAAATAATTCATCTGGTGACTCCGTTTAATTTTTTTAATTCTCCCTGCAACAGGGTATTTAAGATGCACTAGCGTCAGTTAAGTAGTTACTACATCCCAGCGCTAAATTTACTGCAATTCGTTGCTTTGTGTAAACAAATTATTCAAAAGTAAGTTTTTGCTCTTTGACAAGGTTAATTGTAATTAGCAATTATTGTGTATTTTTAAGCCATCCAATCTGCTAATAAGTAATTTAATGGTGGCGGGTAGCCGGGTATCTAGCGCACATTGCTCTTGCGAATCATTTTGTAAAGCAGTTCGGGCGAGAGCCGTGAAATCCAGGCGCCAAGGTGTTCTTTTACACCACCTATGACGACGTAACTCTTATTGCGAAGCAATGCTTTTACTGCTTTCTCGGCAAATTGCTCTGCACTCATGGCGTTAGCCTGAGCGGTATCCATTTCGCCCAGGGCCTTGCCATCACCGGTAAGGGCGTTTAATGACACTTCCGTTTTAACAAATCCCGGGAATATAGTGGCAACCGTCAGGCCCTGTTCAAACAGTTCAGCACGCAAACTATTGGCCCATAAATGCAGTGCCGCTTTCGCCGCAGAATAGCTGCCGCGATACTGAGTACCGACTAAACCGGCAACGGAAGAGACAAACACCACTTTGCCACCACCGTCGGCCAGCAATAATGGCAGAGCCTGGCGTGTTAAGTTTATTTGGGCAAAATAATCCACTTCGAACAATTTACGCTCAGTCTCAAGGCTGGTGTCAGTGATCAACGCACGCTGACTGATTCCGGCATTGTTTATCAGCCAGTCGAGGCCACCAATTTTTTCAGCAATAGTCGCGACTGCGGCACTAATCGCCTGACTGTCGGTAATATCCAGCGGTAGGATCAGATGTGAGACTGAATTGGCCAGGCTGGCCCGTACCCGCTCCAGTTCTGTCTGACGGCGGGCACTTAAAATCAGCCGGGCGCCAGCCGCTGCCAGTTCGCGGGCCAGTGCTTCACCAATGCCGCCTGAGGCACCGGTGATCCAGATAACTTTATTGGTAAGTGGGGTAATTGTAAGGGGCATAAATTCGATGGTCCTGTGCGATTGCTGCACAGGACATTAAGCTAAGGCTCTGGCTATTGTAAAGCGCTGTCAGGCTTTACTTTGTATTTTCGTTTGTAGTAACCGGTTAGTGTGGCAAGGACTATTAATCCAATTACCGGTGCGGCCAGCCAGCTGAGCAGCTGCCATTCGCCCGGTAGCCATTGCGAGAGCACCCGTCTGCCGCCGGCAGCAAAAAACGCAGTGTAAACAGCAATACCGGCTCCGACCATCGAGCCGAAGTGTTCGATAATCCAGGCTCTGGGCGCAACCGTGGCACGATAGACATACAGTGAAATGGTGGTGGCAGTGAAAAAACTGACTGCAGCGAAAATAATCAGCAAAGGCATACCAATACTGATGCCCTGCCAGCCAACAAATACTGCCGAGGGAAACATCAGCAATACCGGGCCCTGATAGCGCCAGCTGCGCAGCATACTGCGATTGGTTTTGGCGCGTAGCACCCCGATGGCATGGCGAACTGTTACCCAGGTCAGCAAACTTAGCAGCAGCAGAAAATAAGTAAACGGAATACGCCAGCGCATCATGCCCTCAATCTGTTCGCTGCTCAGCGGTTTGCTGTTTACGTAAATACCGATTGGATCCGCTAAACCCAGCAGACTCATTATTATGCCTGAACCCGAAACAATCAGCATAAGCAGGTAAAACGCTTTGCCGGCACTAATATGCAGCTTACCGCCTTTGCGGGCGATGATCGGCAACCAGAACAGCAACAGTGCGATTGCGCCAAGCGCAATGTGCAGGTACAACAACGTGGTGTGAATAACTAACATGGTCAGCCTCCTGGGTTAATGCTGCCAGTTTACGCCAGAGCCTGTGCCAGCACAGGTGCCAAAAGTCAGGATTTCAGGCTATGACTTCTGGCCTATTGCAGTAATGTTGGCAGCACGCATAATGACGGTATGAAAACAAAAATTGATTTTGCCACTCTGGCAGGCTTGTTAACCTGGCTGCTGGTCTATGGCATCAGCATCTATATTCTGGACAAATCCGCGCCGGCCCATCCGACGTTGGCTCTGCATGGGCTGTTTATTGTTTATGGCGGTCTGTTCTGGTTACTGACCAGCAAGCAGGGGCCGTTTACCTTACAAGGCCGGTTTGGTCGTTATTTGTTGTTATTGCAGCTGCTGGTGGCCTTTGGTTTGCTGTGGCTGATACCAGCGCGTAATTTCGAATTTCTGGCTATCCTGACCATTATCTGGGCTGCCATGCTACCCTTTGTGATGCGAACAGGCCCCGCCTTATTGCTTACCGTCACAGTTGTTGCGGCATGGTTTGCCGTTTTGGCCTGGCAAAGTGGCAAAGAGTATTGGATAACAGCGCTGCTGTATGGCTGTTTTCATTTGTTTGCGGTACTGGTGCAAACTGCCAGCCGGGACGCTGAAGCTGCAAAAGACGAGCTGGAACAAAAGCATCAGCAGTTACTGGCAACCCAGCAATTATTGCAGGCCGCGTCGCGCCAGAGTGAACGTACCCGGATTGCCCGTAATCTGCACGATCTGGTCGGCCACCATTTAACCGCCCTGACCATTCAGTTGCAGGTAGCAAGTCATTTAACCGCCGGTGAGGCAAAACAGCAGGTTGATCAGTGTCATCAGCTGGCCAAGTTGTTGCTAGCCGATGTGCGTGAGGCTGTTAGCACCATGCGCCAGTACGCCGATGTCAGCTTGCACGATGCCGTTACTGCACTAAGCCGGATGTTGCCAGCCCAGCTTGCGGTAAAGCTGCAGATCCCGGCGGATATTATGCTCAACGATCTGAGCCAGGCCCAGCATCTGCTGTGTATTATTCAGGAAGCCTTGAGTAACAGTTTAAAACACAGCGGCGCCACTGAAGTTCATATTAAGGCCAGTGTCGCCGGGCAACAACTGCAGCTACAGCTTTATGATAATGGCACCCTGACACCCTACTGGCAGCCGGGCAACGGTATTACCGGTATGCAGGAGCGGTTGGCAGAATGCAATGGTAGTTTGCAGATAGCCAGTAGCAACCACGCGATGCAACTGACGATTACTTTACCCTACATACTTTACCCTACATAAGGGGGGATGATGCATAAAGTCCTGCTGGTTGATGATCAGAAGCTGATCCGTGATGGTATTAAAAGCCTGCTGGGTATTTCAGGTAAGGTTGCCGTCGTGGCAGAGTGTGCCGATGGCTCAGCGGTGGTAGAGACCTGCCAGCAACTGCAACCTGATGTAGTCCTGCTGGATTTATCGATGCCGGTGATGAATGGGGTGCAAACTCTGGCGGCATTAAAACAGGCTGGGATCAGCATTCCGGTACTTATTCTGACCACTTTTGATGAGCATGAGCTGGTGTTAAAAAGCATTGCAGCGGGTGCCCGCGGCTTTTTATTAAAAGACGTATCACTGGCCACGCTGGTGCAGGCCATCGCAACCCTGGCAGAGGGCGGCAGCTGGTTTGCGCCCAATATTACCGAGCGATTACTGGGAAGTATCCGTGATAATACCACTGCTAATGCTGACTTCAGTATGCCGGCAGTGCCGGAACCGCTCAGTGACAAAGAGCTGGAAATTCTGCAACTGATGGCCGCGGGCTACAGTAACAAAGAAATTGCGGCCGCTTTATATAAATCTGAAGGGACAGTTAAAAACCAGTGCTCTGCCATCCTGGCCAAGCTGGGGGTGCGCGACCGCACCCGTGCTGTGTTACTGGCGTTGGAGCTGGGTCTTATCAGCTGATAAAAAAAAACCGCCCTTGGGCGGTTTTTCAGTGAAAAGCTGTTACAAAAGGTATTACTCTTCGGTGGTATCGGCTTCAATAATTACCGGAATAGGTTTACCCATGCTGGTCAGGATCTGCCGTACTTCGGCCGGGATCTGATGCGGATTATCTTTGCGTAAGTCTTCATCAGCCGGTAATGGCTGGCCGGTAAAGGCATGTAAAAAAGCTTCGCATAGCAATTCACTGTTAGTGGCATGGCGCAGGTTATTGACCTGACGGCGGGTACGCTCGTCGGTTAATACTTTTAAAACATTCAGCGGAATGGAAACGGTAATTTTTTTTACTTGTTCTGACTTTTTACCATGTTCCGCATAAGGATGGATATATTCGCCATTCCATTTAGCCATAAGGGTACCTTAGTTATTTATAATGGTTATTCGTATTTGCTCGCGCAGTTGCCAAATTCTAACTTTTTATCCCGCCATGTCCAATAGTGAGCAACAAATAATCATTATAGACGGCTAAATGGTTTGACATCCAATTTTTGATCGATATACTTTTAGACGTCTAAACATCCAAAAGTGAAAGTCAAAAGGTGTCGTTATGTCTCATTCAGCTGCTGCAACTATTACTGCCCGGGCCGGTATAGCCGAGGATACGGCGTTTGGTGCAGTGACCCCACCTTTATATCTTACTACCACCTATAAGCTACCGGCCTTTCAGCAACCGGGGCAATATGATTATTCTCGTTCTAACAACCCGACCCGTGACACACTGGCACAGGCGTTATGTGAATTAGAGCAGGGCGCCAGCGCTATTGTTACAGGTAGTGGTATGTCAGCCTGTTTGCTGGCGCTGCAGTTACTGGGGCCGGACGATACATTGCTGATCCCGCATGATTGCTATGGCGGCAGCTATCGTTTATTTACCAATCTGGCCTCGCGTAAGCAAGCCTTTAAACTGCAAATTATTAATTTTCAGCAACGTGATTGGGCAGCAAAAGTTACTGCAGCAAAGCCAGCGATGATTTGGCTGGAAACGCCCAGTAATCCATTGCTGCAAATTACCGATGTCAAAGCGGTGTGCCAACTGGCCAAAAACTTAAACGCAAAGGTTGTGGTGGATAACACTTTCTTATCACCGGTACTGCAACAACCGTTGCTGCTAGGTGCCGATATCGTGGTGCACTCTACCACCAAATATATTAATGGCCACAGCGACATTGTTGGCGGCGTGCTGGTGGCGAAGGATCCGGCTATTGGGGATGAGCTGAAATGGTGGGCCAATTGTTTAGGGGTTACCGGGCCGGCATTTGACAGCTATATGACCTTGCGCGGCTTACGCACCCTGGTGCCCCGGCTGCAGTTGCAGCAACAGAATACCGCCGAGCTGGTTAGTTTTTTACAACGCCAGCCGCTGGTCAGCACATTATATTACCCGGGTTTAACCGACCATCCCGGACATAACATCGCCAAAGCCCAGCAAAGCGGCTTTGGCGCTATGTGCAGTTTTGATTTGGCGGCACCTGCTGCAGCGTTGCCGGTGTTTTTTGCCAGTTTGCGGTTATTTACCCTGGCGCAATCGTTAGGTGGCATTGAAAGCCTGATTTGTCACCCGGGGTCGATGACCCATGCCTCAATGGATGCGGCTGCTCAGCAGACCGCCGGTATTGGTCCGACCTTAATCCGGTTGTCGGTGGGTATTGAAGCGCCGGCAGATTTAATTGCCGACCTGCAAAATGGCTTTAATGCCGTTGCCAACTGGCTTGATGCTCAGCAGCAGGGTCACAATGCAACCCTTACTGGGGGTACGGTGCAGGTGACATCAGAATTGAATGGTCACTGCCGGCTCAATCCAGCTCTGACTGCGTTGTGGTAATCTAATATGAGCCAGCAATTAATAGCCTCATTGGTTAAACCCAATTGTGAAGTCCATAAATTTGGTGGCAGCAGCCTTGCTAACGCCAGCCGTTTTCAGACTGTAGCGGCTATAGTGCAGCAACAGGCTGGTTTGCCCTGGGTCGTCGTTTCTGCACCGGGTGACACCACGGATACATTGTTATTTATCATTGCTGCTTATCAGCGTGCTGATGACATCAGTCAGCCACTGGCTCAGCTAAGCACACAGTTGCAGCAGCTAGTTATTGCAACCCTGCCAGAACCGGCTGTGCCGACCGTACTGAAAAGACTAAACGGCTGGTTGCAACAAATACCAGACTGGTTAGCCTGTGCACAAATTAATGAAGTCTTGGCAATTGGCGAGTTACTGTCTGCGTCTCTGTTGGCAGCATTGTTGACAGAACAGGGAACACCGGCACGGGCAGTTGATGCCAGAGATTTCTTAGTGTTCAGCGGCTCTGAACCTGACTGGCAGCAAAGCACCGCACGGTTTAGCAAGTTGATAACACCTCATCAGTCAGCGCGGTGTCATGTCGTCACCGGTTTTATTGGCCGCAACGAAAGTGGCGGCAGTATTACCCTTGGCCGCAATGGTAGTGATTATAGTGCCACGTTACTTGGTGCCTTACTTTCGGCAGAGCGGGTAAGTATCTGGACAGATGTTACGGCCATTTTCAGTGCAGATCCGCGTAAGTGTACCGATGCGGTTCCCTATCGTCAGGTAAACGCAGGGCAGGCTTGTCAGCTTGCCGCGCTGGGTAATCCGGTGTTGCATGCCAGAACACTGGCGCCACTTAAGGGCACTCGTACACACTTGCTGGTGCGCAGTGCCTTGCAACCAGAGTATGCCGGGTGTCACGTTGAACCCGACGCGCCACATCAGGCATTTTTAACCTGTTTGCACCCTGTGCGCTTAGTGTCATTAGCTGCTCGGTCAGCTATGAATGGCGACGAATTGGCGCGCGAGCTGCAAAGTGCGGTGGTGGTATTGCCACATGCCTGTACCAATGATGACAGTGCTCAACGCTGGTTAATCCCCTCTGATAGTTGGCCAGATGCCCTGACGCTACTACAGCAGCAGGGCTGCCATCCCCTGGCTGATACCGTCGATTATTACGCGCTGGTGTGGTTAAAGGCCAGCGCACAGCAGCAGGTCAGTGTGGTTTTAGACCAGTACCTGCAGCAGTTACAGGTACAACATTTGTATGAAAATGATCAACTGGCCGTTTGGCTATTCAAGCAGGAGTTAGCGGTGGCAGAGTTAAATCAGATCCATCAACATTGCGTGGAACGCAAACCAAGCTTGCAGGTATTGGTGGCTGGCACCGGCAATGTCGGGGCCGAATTTTTAGATATGTTGCCGCAGCAGCAACTGGTGTTGGCACAGGATATCACACTGGAGCTGGCTGGCGTGTTTAATACACGCCAGGCCTGGCTTGGTGAGCAGTTAAAGCCGGCACGGTGGCAAGAGCAACTGGCTGTTGCTGAAGGCTATTCTACCGCGGAGTTACTGGCATATATCCGTAAGTTAGCAAAGCCCAAAGTGCTGGTAGATATTACGCCAAGTGGCCAGTTTGCCAGGCAGTATCCTGCGTTTGTTGCCGCAGGTTGTCATATTATCAGTGCCAATAAGCAAGGGGTTACGTTACCGCTGAATGAATATAATGCTATCCGTTCAGTAATTTCGGCAGAGCGGCTTAGCTGGCGTAGCAATACCACTGTAGGGGCTGGGATCCCGGTGCAGCAGGTGCTTAAAACGCTGCTGCAAAGCGGTGATAGCATAAGCCGGATCAGCGGAGTATTTTCTGGCACCTTGTCGTGGTTGTTTTGTAAATATGATGGCAGCGTGCCGTTTTCAAGCTTGCTGACTGAGGCTGCTGAACTGGGTTATACCGAGCCGGATCCAAGAGACGATTTATCTGGTATTGATGTTCAGCGTAAGTTGTTGGTTCTGGCCAGAGAACTGGGGTTAAGTCTGGAGTTAGAGCAGATTAGCTTGCAGCCACTTATGCCTGAAGCGCTGGGCTTTGGGAGTTGGGCTGACGCCTGGCGGCAACGCGAGTTACTTGACGACATGATGGCCAGCGCGCTGGCAGATGCTAAAGCGGGTGGTAAGGTATTACGCTATACCGCCAGTTTAACGCTTACCGGTCATAGACCAAAAGCTGAAGTGAAACTATTACAGGTCGCTGCCGATGAACCGCTTGCCGCGCTTTTACCTTGCGACAATATCTTTGTAATTGAAAGCCAGTGGTACAGCACTAATCCATTGGTGTTAAAAGGTCCGGGGGCCGGTAAACAAGTTACTGCCGGTGGTATTCATGCTGACGTTGCCCAGTTGTGTCAGCAGCTTATATTAACAGGCGCAAGCCGTTAGTTTGATGGTTTAACGAGAATATTTATGGCTTTTGCAAATGCCCGCTATCTGGATGCTATTAACCGAAACCTGCACGATGTGCAGGGAAAAGTAAATGTCAGCTTCGAATTTTTTCCTCCAAAAACACCGCAGATGGAGCAAACATTGTGGCAGTCGATTGAACGATTGGCGCCGTTGGCACCGTCTTTTGTGTCGGTCACCTATGGTGCGAATTCGGGTGAGCGTGACCGCACGCATGATATTATCAAGTCAATAAAACAACGCACTGGTTTAATTGCGGCACCGCACTTAACCTGTGTTGATGCAAGCAAGCAGCAACTTATTGATATTGCCCGCGATTACTGGCAGAACGGCATCAGGCATATTGTTGCTTTGCGTGGCGACTTACCGTCAGACAGTGCCGCAATACCTGAGCTGTACGCTGCAGATTTAGTAGAAATTCTGCGCTCAGTGGCCGATTTTGATATTTCTGTGGCCGCTTATCCTGAAGTTCATCCACAAGCGCCCAACGCTCAGTTTGATTTATTGAATTTAAAACGTAAAGTTGAAGCGGGGGCCTCAAGAGCTATCACCCAGTTTTTCTTTGATATTGAGAAGTTTTTACGCTATCGCGATCGCTGTGCAGCGATTGGAATTGATGTTGATATTATCCCAGGTATTTTGCCGGTAACCAATTTTCAACAATTGCAAAAATTTGCCGGCCTTACCAATGTGGCTATTCCTCACTGGATGAACAAAGCCTATCAGGGACTGGAAAGTGACCCGACCACCCGCAACCTGGTTGGAGCCAATATAGCAATGGAAATGGTAAAAGTGTTAAGCCAGGAAGGCGTAGATCAGTTTCACTTTTACACGCTGAATCGTAGCGAACTTAGCTATGCCATCTGCCACTTATTAGGGGCGAGGCCGATGCTTTAGTCGCATCTGTTTTATGAAGCTTCCCAACTACCGGCAAAAGCGGTAGTCTTGCTATTGCAAGATTAGTTTTCTTGAAACAGGGATTGGCTATGCCGTTGTTAACTGTTTGTCGGTGCAGTGCGTACAACCTGCTTTGGTTGCTGAGGGGATTGCTGGTTACGCTAGCCGTCGCCACACATGCCGTTGCCACAACTGCGGTCGGAACAGATAATGACATGGTGGGCCTTGATAATTACTTCAGCGAAAGCTGGAGCACCGTGGATGGGTTACCTCATAATACCGTTAATGCCATTGCTCAAACTCCGGATGGCTACTTATGGTTTGCCACCTGGGAGGGAGTAGCCCGCTTTAACGGCCGTCGGTTCGATATTTTTGATCGTAGTGCGCAAACGGGTCTTCCTGACTCTGGTATCCGAACGTTAAATGTTGCCGCAAATGGCGATCTGCTGGCAGCTGGCGCCCGTGGTGGCATAGCCCGGGTTAGCGGGCACCAGTGGCAAAGTTATCCGCCGCTGGGTGTACTAATCAATAAGGCACTGGTCGACAGTCAACAGAGACTATGGTTAGCGACTGAGGGCGGAGGCGTTGTATTACAATTGCCAGATGGCAGTCGGCGCCAGTTTACAGAGGATAACGGTTTACCTGCCAATGCTGCTCATAGTTTATTTGAAGATGACCTGGGGCAGATTTGGGTTGGCACGATGGCTGGCCTGGCACTCATCGATAATAGTTTAGCGTTAAGTCAGCCATTTAAAGATCAGTTATCCCTGCCGGTATTTGCGGTGGCGGCCAATAGCCAGCAACAGTTATTGATTGGCACAGAGCGTGGCTTATATCAGCTGAATGAACAACAGCAATTAATACTACTACTGGCCGACGTGCCGGTGGCAACCTTATTGCCAGAAGCGTCAGGTGAACTATGGATAGGTACGGTAGATCGCGGTTTAATAAGGCTATTTCACACTAAGCTCGAGCAACTGAGCATTGAGCAGGGTTTACCAAATAATCGGGTATTAGCGTTGTTTAGAGATAAAGAGCGTAGCCTGTGGGTAGGCACTAATGGTGGGGTATTTCGTTTACGTGATGCCCCTTTTACTACCTATACCAATGAGCATGGTTTAGCGGACAATTATGTGCGAACCGTACTGTCTGACCAGGCTGATTGTGTATATGTCGGCAGTAGTCGCGGCCTCGACCAGATTTGTAACGGCACCATCCGTAATATCGACCTTTCCAGCCATGCAAACGGGCAATCGGTACTGAGTCTGGCGCTTGGCCAGCAGCAAAGTCTGTGGATAGGTACTTATACCGATGGTCTTTTGCATTATGCCAATGGTGAGGTGGTTGCTCACTATCGCAGTGAAGATGGTCTGGCTGCTAACGAGGTGCGAGCTATTCTGCCAAGGCCTGATGGCTCGGTGTTAGTGGGAACCTCGCAGGGACTCACATTAATTCAGCAGGGGAAATTGACTACTCCAGTAGCTGCATCATCATTGCCGTCGCCCTTTATTATGACCCTGCATCAAACCGGCGACGGCCGGGTATTCATCGGCAGCGGTGCCGGCGTTTCGATATGGCACAATAACCAGATACGCCAACTTGATTTTAGCGTGCTGGACCAGGCCGAATATGCGTTTGGCTTTATGGAAGATCCCGAAGCCGGTATTTTGTGGATGACGACTGATCGGGGGCTGGTGGCGTTTGATTTAACCAACGAACAGCTTGCTCTGGTGGGTAGAAATCATGGCATGCCATTTGACAAACTATTTCAGCTGGTTATCGACAAGCAGCAACACTTCTGGATTTCCACCAATCGTGGTGTGCTTCGCCTGGCCAGGCAACAGGCGCTTGATGTGATTTATGGTCTGCGTGATCAGATAAATTATGAGTTGTTTGGCGAAAGTGACGGCATGGCCAGCGCTCAGGCTAATGGGGGTTCTTCACCCGCTGCCAGTTTGCATAGCGATGGCTCGGTTTGGGTTGCTACCTCTGTGGGGGCCAGTAAAGTGCAGCCAGCGAGACTACATTCGTTCTCTGCGGTCATACCGCCCGTGGTATTGGAAAAGCTGATAGTAGATGGCAAGCAGTTCTTGCCAGAGCAAACTATTCAATTGGCTGCGGGCACCAGCAGAATAGAACTGGAATATGCCGGACTGGGCTTTATTATGCCGCAACGCATCCGGTATCGTACCAGGCTGGACGGCTTTGAACAGGATTGGGCCGTTCGTGGTAACCAGACGAATGTGCAATATACTAATTTAGCCCCGGGCCACTACCGGTTTAACGTGGCCGCCTCATATCCCGATGGCGGCTGGAGCCCCGCTGCAACGGTATCATTTAGCATTGCGCCATACTTATGGCAACGGCCCCTGTTTCAACTGCTGGTTTTACTGGTACTGATCGTCTTGGTTAGCAGCACAGTTCGCTGGCGACTTGGCAGTTTAAAGCGCAGCGAATTAAAACTGAAATTACAGGTCGCTGAAAAAACGGCGGAGCTGGCGGCTTTAGCCCGACTGGATTCACTGACCGGTCTGGCAAACCGCCGGGCATTTGATGAAGCGATGCAGCATGAGTTGAAACGCGCCAAGCGCCAACACGAGCCTCTTTGCCTGGCGTTACTTGATATTGACCATTTTAAAAAAGTAAATGATAACTGGTCACATACGGTTGGCGATGAAGTATTAAAACGGGTAGCGGCAACCTTGCAGACACATTGTCGCGATATAGATTCGCTGGCCCGCTGGGGCGGTGAAGAGTTTGTTATTTTATTACCAGATACCCCGATAGCAATGGCTGAAGAGGTATGCGACAGACTTCGGCAGCAGGTAGCCAGCGCTGATTACTCTGACATTGTGTCGGGCTTGACGGTTACCTTAAGTATTGGTTTGGCGATACTCGACGATAAAAATGATGGCAAGCAACTGCTTATTGATGCAGACAAGGCGCTGTATCAGGCAAAAAAGCAGGGCCGAAATACCGTGATTACTAACGATAGCGATGGTCACGACACATTACAGTAAATAGATAAAAATTCACAAAAACAGCATAATTATTGTTGATTCTGCATGTTTGCCGTTCTACACTAGCAGCCGTTATATGCTATAACTTTTAGCTGGTTTTTGTAATTGAATAGGGTAAACATGTCTTTAGTGCCATCTTCTGATCAAAAAATTCGCAGTGCTGTATTGGGCGCCGCGGGCTACAGCGGCGCTGAGCTATGCGCCTTGCTGGTAGCTAACCCTTATTTTTCACTCGATCATGCTTTTGCATCTGCTGGACGTACAGCTGAGCCGCTAAGTAATTTATATCCGCGTTTTACTAATGCTATTGATATTATGGTAGAGCCCTGGCAAGACGAGAGGATTAGCACTTTGCAGGTTGATGTCGCTTTTCTGGCGTTGCCGCATGAAGCGAGTGAAGCAGTCACCCCGTTATTGTTGGCCGCTGGCATAGTGGTTGTCGATTTATCGGGGGCGTTCAGGCTAAAACAACCCGCGCTGTATCCAAAATATTATGGTTACCAACATCAGCATCCGCAGCTGCTAAACGAAGCCGTATATTGTCTGATGGAATGGCTGAATGAGGTACCGAAAAATCTGATTTCAGTCCCAGGCTGTTACCCGACCGCATGTTCTTTGGCATTATTACCTCTGGTGAACAGTAATTTGCTGGCAGAGCAGTGTATACCGGTCATTAATGCGACCAGTGGTGTGTCCGGAGCTGGGCGCAAAGCTGCGCTTAGCACGTCATTTTGTGAAGTGGGTTTAAATGCCTATGGTTTCTTTGGCCATCGACACCGTCCTGAAATTGAACAAAACCTGGGCCGTAAAGTGGTTTTTACTCCACATTTAGGCAATTTTAAACGTGGCATTCTTGCTACCAGTGTGGTGACGTTAAAATCTGGTGTCAGTCCCGAGCAGGTAAAAAGCGCATTTGCTGAGGCTTATCAGCATAAACCGTTAGTTCGCTTATTAAATCAATCACCGAATGTCGCCAACGTGGCAGGCACACCTTATTGCGATCTTTACTGGCAGCAGGATGACGAACAGCTGGTGGTGGTATCAGCGATTGACAATCTGCTAAAGGGTGCCGCAGCACAGGCAATGCAAGCGGCTAATGTTCGCTTTAGCAAGCCTGAAACCGCGGGCTTATTCAGCGGGGTGGTATTATGAAAACCTTACCGTTGGTAATAAAAATGGGCGGCCGGTTATTGCAGGAGCGCCCTGCGCTGGATGCGTTACTTGCCGTTTGCCACCAACTCAAACAACAGCGCCCCGTGGTACTGGTGCATGGTGGGGGCGATCAGGTTGACCAATGGCTGGCCAGGTTTGGTTTTACTACCGAAAAAATTGATGGCCAGCGGGTATCGCCTGCAGAGCAGATGCCGGTAATAACCGGAGCGCTGGACGGGGCAGTCAACGCAGAGTTGGTGAGCAGAGCTATGCTGCAGGGCTTAAATCCAGTCGGGCTGAATCTGTCTGCCGGCAGCAGTTTGCAGTTTACAGTTAATAGCAAGCTTGGGGCCGTTGGTCTGGCTAAGGCAAAGGATTCTACGCTGATTACGCTATTACTGGAGCAAGGTTTTACGCCGGTATTTAGCTCAGTGGGTATTGGTAGTGAAGGCCAGTTGCTCAATGTCAATGCTGATTTGGCCGCTGCAGCGATTTGTCAGTTAGTACAGGGGGAGTTGGTATTGCTTACTGATGTTCCCGGTATTCTGGATAGCCAGATGCAGCTTATTGCACAGCTCAGCCCCGCGGGGGCCGCCGAGCTGGTCGCCAGTGGGGTAATTAAAGGTGGCATGAAAGTGAAGCTGGATGCGGCCCTTGAAACCGGCCTGGCATTGCAGCGCAATATCATTGTAGCGGGCTGGCAACAGCCGGAAAATTTATTAAAACTGATGCAGAACGAGCCGGTGGGCACCTGCATTTTATATTAAACCTGCTTCAGTGTGACAGGGCACTGATGGCATAACCTGGGAAGCCGCCTGGCGGATAACAGCGTGTTTTATGAGTAAATTAAGCCAGCTATTGTGCTTAGCGGATTTAGACCGGACCCAACTTAGTGAAGTGTTGGCGTTAGCGGTAAAAATGAAACAAAACCCGGCGCAATATGGTGCGGCATTAGCTGGCAAAAGTATTGCTCTGCTGTTTGAAAAGCCTTCGTTACGTACCCGGGTCAGCTTTGATGTGGGAATAAACAAGCTAGGTGGACACAGTGTTTATCTCGATTTACAAAATGGTGCCATGGGTGTGCGGGAGTCGGTACAGGATTTTGGCAGTAATCTGGCGTGCTGGACCGATGCTATTGTCGCCCGGGTTTTTAGCCAGAAAACATTGATAGAATTAGCCCATAGCAGCAAAAAACCAGTAATTAATGCTCTGAGCGATTTGTATCATCCGTGTCAGGCATTGGCAGATCTACTTACCTTACATGAACAATTTGGTGAGCTTAGCAAGGTTCATTTGGCGTTTGTCGGGGACGGTAATAATGTTTGTCATTCTTTAATGCTTGGCGCGGCAATTATGGGGATGGATTTAACCGTTATTACCCCACCGGGCTATGGTCCTGATGCGCACGTGTTGCTGAAGGCTCAGCAAATGGCAGCTAAGAGTGGGGCTAAACTGGTGCTGAGTCAGCATTTATCCTCCGCCGCCGGGGTAGATGCAATATATACCGATACCTGGTTGTCGATGGGTGCTAAAGCTGATCCAAAACAGGTTAGCCAGTTGTTTGCCGATTATCAGATTAATACTGCGGTGATGCAGCGTTTAGCAGTAAAACATTTTATGCATTGTTTACCAGCGCACCGGGGGCAGGAGGTAACCAGTGAAGTGCTCGACAGTGAGTGTTCATTGGTACTGCAGCAAGCCGAAAATCGGATGCATGCCCAGAATGCCGTTTTAGTCAGTTTATTTAGTTGAGGTAATAATGAGTGTAAAAAAAGTGGTATTGGCGTATTCAGGTGGCCTGGATACATCAGCTATCGTACCGTGGTTAAAAGATAACTATGATTGTGAAGTGATCGCCTTTGTCGCCAATGTTGGTCAGGGCGACGAAGAGCTGGCCGGGGTTGAGCAAAAAGCCATTAACTCAGGCGCCAGTAGCTGTTATGTGGTGGATTTACAGCAAGAACTGGTTAACGAGGTTATCTACCCAACCTTAAAAACCGGTGCCGTATATGAAGGCCAGTATCTACTGGGTACTTCAATGGCGCGGCCGGTAATTGCCAAAGCTCAGGTCAAGCTGGCGCTGGAATTGGGTGCCGATGCCTTATGCCATGGCTGTACTGGTAAGGGGAATGATCAGGTGCGCTTTGAAAGCTGCTTTGCTGCGTTAGCCCCGCAGTTAAAAGTTATTGCGCCATGGCGGGAATGGCAGTTTAACTCGAGACAATCGCTGCTTGATTATCTGGCCGAAAAAAAGGTGCCTACCACCGCCTCAGCCACCAAAATTTACAGTCGCGATGCCAACTTATGGCATATCTCGCATGAGGGTGGTGAGCTGGAAGATCCTTGGTGTGAGCCGTCTGAGCAGGTGTGGATGTGGACAAAATCACCAGAGCAGGCACCAGATCAGCCCGCCTATGTTGAACTGGCATTTGAGCGTGGCGTGTTAACACGAATTAATGGCCAGCAACTTGATGGTGTGGCCGCTATTCAATTTCTGAATGAGCTGGGCTCTGAGCATGGCATCGGCAGAATTGATATTGTCGAAAATCGGCTGGTAGGGATGAAGTCACGTGGCTGCTATGAAACACCGGGCGGCACGATTTTACTGGCAGGCTTAAAAGGCTTGGAAGCATTGGTTTATGACCGAAGCTCACTGAAGTATCGCGAAGAAATCGGCCTGGAGTTCGCTCAGCTGGTTTACGATGGCCGCTGGTTTACCCCGCTCAAAGACGCGTTACTGGCCGCAGCTACTTCGCTGGCAGAACAGTTAACCGGTGATATCGTCATTAAGCTTTATAAAGGTAATGTTACTGTGGCGAAACGTCGCTCGGTTAATACCTTGTACTCCGAAGCATTTGCCACCTTTGAGGGTGACGAAGTGTATGATCAGAAAGATGCCGCTGGCTTTATCCGCTTATACAGTCTGGCGAGTCGGATCCGGGCAATGCATCAGCAAAAGGATTAATCATTATGGCCATGTGGGGAGGGCGTTTCACTGAAGCCACTCTGAGCGAGTTTCGTGATTTTAATGACTCACTCAGTTTTGATTATTTGCTGGCTCAGCAGGATATTGCTGCATCCAGAGCCTGGACTAAAGGCCTGCAACAAGCAGCCATTATTACGGCTGACGAAGCAAGTCAACTTGAGCAGGGGCTCGCTGATCTAGCTATCGCAATAGAATCTGATCCTCGTCTGCCATTGCAGACCAAAGAAGAAGATATTCATAGCTGGGTGGAAAGCCAGTTAACTGCCAAGCTTGGTAGCGTAGCCAAGAAACTGCATACCGGGCGCAGTCGCAACGATTTAGTCGCGACCGATCTGCGCTTATGGACGCGCTTGCAAGCAGGTACGGTACGCAAATCTCTACTCGCTGCGCTGGCGGCATTGCTTGAATTTGCTGATCAAGCTAAGCAGGCTGTGATGCCCGGCTATACCCATTTGCAGCGGGCACAGCCGGTATTGGTCGCGCACTGGGCACTGGCGTATGTAGAAATGTTTAAACGTGATTTAGGCCGGCTGGACGATGCCCTGGTCAGACTGGACAGCTGTCCGCTTGGTTGCGGCGCCCTTGCCGGTACTGGAATAAACATCGACCGTCAGGTACTGGCCTCTGAACTGGGCTTTGGCCACCCGGCTTTAAATAGCTTAGATGCAGTGTCTGATCGTGATTATCTGGTCGAACTGTCCGCCGCGGCCAGCTTGTGTATGACGCACCTATCCCGGTTATCAGAAGATGTGATTTTTTTCTGTTCTGGTGAAGCTGGCTTTTTCAAATTAGGTGATGCTATCAGTTCAGGCTCATCATTGATGCCGCAAAAGAAAAACCCTGACGTATTTGAATTATTGCGCGGCAAAACCGGCCGGGTGCTGGGCCATCTGGTAGCCATTTTACATGTCCTCAAAGGATTGCCGTTGGCTTACAACAAGGATATGCAGGAAGATAAACAAGGCTTTTTTGATCTGATGCTCACCTGGCAGCAATCATTACTGGTGTTGGCAACTGTGTTGCCACACCTGAGCGTTAATCGGGAGCAATGCCGCAAGGCGGCGGAGTTAGGCTATAGTAATGCGACTGATCTGGCCGACTATCTGGTGAGTAAAGGTATGCCTTTTCGCGATGCGCATGAATGTGCTGGTGAGCTGGTACTGGCAGCTGCAAAACAACAATTGCCGCTCGAAGCATTAAGCCTTAGTGAGTTGCAGCAGGTAAGTGAGCTAATTGCTGATGATGTTTATCCGGCGCTGACGCTTGAAGCGGGCATGGCCCGACGTTGCGCTTTAGGCGGAACAGCATCAGTGCAGGTTATGCAGGCATTGGCAACAGCGAAAAGCTGGTTTGAAAAAATGGCCCAGAGTGGTTAACGACAGCTAACGCGTGAACAGTAAAAGCACAAAAGGCCAGCGCTATTGCTGGCCTTTGTTATTGATGACAAAAGCCAAAGCTTAAGCCTGCAGCGAATTACCTTTGCGTTAAAACAGTTCTGATTCGTCCGGTTCTGCTTTTTTATCGTTATCAAAATGAATTTGCTGGACGTTATTCTGGCTATACTGTGTCGGCTCAGTACCAATTTCAAAATATTCAAAACTACTGGTATGGTCGGTACTGCGACTGAGTAAGCCACTGGCTAAATCAATCCGTACAGATGCTAGCCCCGTAGGTGGTTGCAATTGCGCTTCTGAATAACCAGGGAGAACCATTGCCATATAATCCAACCAGGCAGGTAATGCGGTTCTGGCACCAGACTCAGTTCCGGCACTTTGATCCTGACCCATATTGGCATGCCACTGTGCCCTGCCAAGACTGCGGTTGGCATCATCAAAACCCACCCAGGTAGTAACGGCTGTGGCAGCAGTAAAACCAGAAAACCAGGTATCTTTTGAATCGTTGGTAGTACCCGTTTTTGCAGAAATGTCACGCCGTTTCAGCTGCTGGACCCGCCACGCTGTGCCATTCCAGCCAGTGCCCTGCCGCCAGTCGCCACCCCCCCAGACACTACTGGTAAGCGCATCGGCAATTAAAAACGCATTCTGACTACTGATTATCTGTTGCGCTACTTTCGGCGCAGCCGCTGCAGGTTCAGTTTCAGCTTCATCAATTGCTGGCTCTGTCTGTTGCATTGCGCTGAACAATTCATGTAGCTGTTGCTCACTGTCGGCAGCTGACTCTGACACAGCCGTATCGGTATCAGCTGGCACTTGCGGATCATCGTCCGAAAGCCGGGCCTGGGCCAAACAACTGTGACAGGCAATTTCGGGAAAATGTTGATAAATTACTTCATTCTGTTCATCGAGCACCCGGTCAACGACAAAAGGCGTTACCAGGAAACCACCATTAGCAAAAGCCGCGTAACCTGTTACGACCTCTAACGGGGTTAATGACGCCGAGCCGAGTGACAAGGTTTCATTGCGTGGCAGATCACTGGCTGCGAAACCGAATCGTTGCAGATGACGAATACTCTGGTCGATGCCAACACCGCGAAGCAGCCGGACTGATACAACGTTTTTCGATTTAGCCAATGCTTCCCGGATCCGGATCGGTCCATCGTAAACTGGTGGCGAATTGCGCGGTCGCCAGGCAATACCCGCGTTATCATCCCATTGATGAATTGGGGCATCATTCATTATCGACGCCAGAGTATAGCCGTGCTCCAACGCAGCAGAGTAAATGAAAGGTTTAATATTAGAACCAACCTGGCGTTTTGCCTGAGTTGCCCGGTTAAATTGACTCTGGCTGAAACTATAGCCACCAACTAACGCCTGAATGGCACCATTTTCAGGATTAACCGCCACTAACGCACTGCTTGCTGCAGGTATCTGGCTTAACCGCCATTGCTGATCTTGTTGCCGCACCATTATGTGCATGCCCGGCGCCAGAATGGCGGCTGCGCTTTTGGGGGCCACACCCTGACGTTCATCAGTAATAAAGGCTCTGGCCCATTTTAACCCATCCCACTCCAGAGTTATTGTCTGATCACTGGCCAACAATATGTCAGCGCTGGTGTCATATACGGCAAGTACCACAGCCGGATATAAATCTTCAATACCTTGCTGCTCAGTCAGATAAGCAATTATTTCGCCATGATCCGGTCGGTTAGTTTCGGTGAATAATGGCGGTGCATCCTGATCCGTTGCAACGTTGGTTTGTGCGTTGCTGGCAGTGGTCAGCTCTGCTTGCCATAGACTCGCTACCGGCCCGCGATAACCATGACGTTCATCATACTGATACAAGTTTTGCTGCAACGCCTGTTTTGCTGCTTGCTGCTCGCTACTGTTAATAGTGGTATAAACCCGGTAGCCTTCAGAATAAGCCGCTTCTTCGCCAAAACGCTGGATCATCTGCTGGCGGACCATCTCCGCAATGTAAGGGGCTGAAGCGGTAATCTGAGCACCATGTAACTTACTGGTAATCGGCGCAGCTAACGCCGTGCGATATTCTTGTTCGCTGATAACATCAATTGCACGCATCCGGTTTAATACCGTATCACGACGTTTTTTCGCGTTGGCTGGGGAGCGAATAGGATTGAGGATCGAGGGGGCTTTGGGTAAACCTGCTATAATAGCGATTTCATCCAGCGTTAATTCGGTAACGGTTTTGCCAAAATAAACCTGGGCAGCAGCACCAACTCCAAAAGAACGATGACCCAATTCAATTTTATTCAGGTACAGCTCTAAAATCTCATCTTTGTCCAGGAGTTGCTCAATTCGGAACGCGAGGAAAACCTCTTTAATTTTCCGCATGATCTTTTTTTCCCGACTGAGGAAAAAATTGCGTGCCAGTTGCTGGGTGATCGTGCTGGCGCCCTGACTAAAGTCACCAGACGACGCTACCACGGTAAGCGCGCGCATTATACCGATAACATCTATACCAGGATGTTCATAAAACCTTGTATCTTCAATAGCTAAGAACGCCTGAATCAGTAAAGGCGGCATTTCATCAAGTTTTAATGGGATCCGCCGTTTCTCACCAAATTGTGAAATAAGCTGGCCGTCTGCAGTATAAACCTGCATGGGGGTTTGTAGCTTTACTTCCTTTAATGTTGCCACGTCAGGCAGATCATTTCGGACATAAAAGTACATTGCGACGATCGTCAGGATCCCAGCAAAAAAACCACCGAGACAGACTATTAAAAGTTTTTTAACCCAAGACACTGAATAACCCCAATTTTTACTCCCAATTCCTTTACAACGCTGCTAGTATATATTTATTGAGTGTCGATGAAACGCTTTTTCTTGCTAAAAAATAGCGTCTGAGCTAAGAATACGACAATAATAAACATAACTATAAAATGGCCGCAGGAAGCTATGATAAAAAGCCTGTTCAGTAAACAAACACCTATGATGGTAGGCATTGATATCGGTGCTCACTCTGTCAAGGCTGTGCTGTTAAGTCAGCATGGTAACCAGTATAAGGTCGAAGCCTTTGCTGTCGAGCCGATGATCAAAGGCGCGATGTCAGATCGTGAGATCCAGGATATCGAAGCTGTCGGCAATGTGATCGGTAAGATCCGTAAGAAGATCCCCAGGTCACTTAAATTTGCAGCTGCCGCGGTATCCGGGTCCACCGTAATCAGCAAAGTCATTTTCATGGATGTGTCATTAACTGATGCTGAACTGGAAAGCCAGATTGAAGTTGAAGCGGACACTTTAATCCCTTATCCATTAAATGAAGTTAGTCTTGATTTCGAAAAACTGGATGTTAATGAATCCGATCCTTCCAAAGTCAATGTGTTACTAAGTGCGGCACGGACCGAGAGTGTTGAAGCTCGGGTAGCGGCTTTAGACAACGGCGGTTTCAGTGCCAAACTGGTTGATGTTGAAAGTTATGCTTTAAGCCGGGCAGCTGAGTTATGCCTGAAACAATTACCAGATGACGCAGCGGGTAAAGTAGTAGCACTTGTCGATATTGGTGCCACCATGACGTTACTCAGTATTGTTGAAAAAGGTAAAACACTTTACACCCGGGATCAGGCCTTCGGTGGTGAGCAATATACCCGCAGTATTTTGTCTTATTACAACAAAAGCTATGACGAAGCTGAGCTTGCTAAAGTAAGTGGTGACTTGCCGCCAAACTATACGTTCGAAGTGCTGGCGCCGTTTCAGACCATGTTATTACAGCAAATACGTCGTGGCATTCAGATGTATCTTACCAGTAGCGGCCGCGATGCCGTTGACTATCTTATTGTCTCTGGAGGTACCGCGTTAATTGAAGGAATAGACCGGTTACTGATTGACGAGCTAGGTATCCACACTGTGGTGGCAAATCCATTTAAAACTATAGATGTCGCCACCTCAGTTGATCGCGAGCAATTAAATAAAAGCGCCCCGCAATTAATGGTTGCCAGTGGCCTTGCCTTACGGAGTTTTTCATCATGGCATATATAAATTTACTGCCCTGGCGGGAAGCTGCGCGCAAAGAAAAGCAAAAACAATATGTCACCATACTCGCTATGACAGCTGTGATGAGTTTTCTGCTGTTTTTTCTGATCAATATGGTTTATAGCAGCATGATTGATGGCCAGTATCAGCGAAATCGCTATCTGGAAAATGAAATTAAGGTACTCGATCAGAAAATTGCTGAAATTCGGACCTTGAATGAAACTAAACGTAGCTTACAGCAGCGGATGAGCCTGATTGAACAGTTGCAGGGTAGCCGGAATCTGGGTACCGAGATTATGTCTGAAATTGCCCGGGTTGTGCCATCGGGTATTTATTTGACCCAGTTAGAGAAGAAAGGCTCAAATTTATTATTGATCGGTCGCAGTGAGTCAAATAACCGACTGTCAACAATGTTACGTGATGCTGAACAGTCAGAATTACTGGATAGTCCGCTACTTGAGTTTATTGAAGCAGGTAAAGATGAATCACGGTTACTCAGTAACTTTAAAATGCATCTTACCGTGAAAGGCTATGAAGCGGTGCAAGATAATGAGCCGGTTACACCCAGTGCGAGAGGTGGTGCACGATGAGCCTGAATTTCAATTTATCTGAAATCGATATTAATGATCTTGATATTGAAAATATGGGCTCCTGGCCCGTTGCAGCCAAAGTGATTTTCGCCATTATTTTGGCGGCTTTAGTTGGGACTTTAAGTTATTTCTTATTAATAGACAGCAAGATCGATGAATTAAACAGTGCCGAGCGTAAAGAAACTGAGCTCCGTCAACTGTACCGTACCCGTTATGCTTCGGCAGTAAACCTTGATCTGTACAAGCAGCAGATGGTAGAGATGGAAAATACATTTTCATTCTTACTAAAGCAGCTGCCAACCACTCACGAAACTCCGGGCTTGTTGGATGACATAACGTATGTTGGTACCACCAGCGGTTTGACCTTTTTGAGAATTAACTGGGAGCCGGAAATTGAAAAGGAGTTTTATACTGAATTGCCGATTAAAATAGACGTGGTAGGCGATTACCATCAATTTGGTAACTTTGTCAGTGAAGTAGCCAAATTACCACGGATAGTCAGTCTGCACGATTTCTCCATCCAATCAGAAAAAGACGAACGATTACGTTTTAATGTTACCGCAAAAACGTACCGCTATAAGGAGACTGCACAATGAGAAAACTCATCTTAGCAGTTTCTGTTGCAACCTTACTTTCAGGTTGCTTTGACGACTTAAGTGACGTGCAGGCCCATATGGATTCTGTTAAAGCGAGCACTCAGCCAAGAGTAGAGCCATTACCAGAAGTTAAAGAGTTTGAACATATTGCTTATGAATCACAAAATAGCCGCAGTCCGTTTTCAGAGCCTCGGCCTGAAGCCGTTCAGGATCGATTCTTGCAGGTGCAAGACTGTTTACATCCCGATCCCAGACGGCGTAAAGAACCATTGGAAAAGTATGCGCTTGATAACCTGAAAATGCGCGGAACTTTGGGCGATACAGGTAATATCTGGGCGTTAATTGAAGCATCAGATAAAACCTTACACCGGATAACGTTAAATAATTATGTTGGCTTATTTCATGGGCGGGTAATCAGTGTAGAGCCAACTCATGTTGAATTGTTAGAGTTAATCCCAGACGGGGCAGGTTGCTGGAAAGAGCGGACTACCATGATTCAGATGGTCGAAAATACAGCAATGACGAGTAATTGATAGGTGTGCGAGTATATCATGAATAAAATAATCAAAAGAATTTCACGAGGAATCACCGGCACCCGGCTAGGTCTGGCAGCGTTGCTGTTGTTAGCTCTACCCGCAACAGCAGTCCCCTTGCTGTACGATGTCAGGTATAACCCCTTGCTCACCGGCGAAACTGAGATAGAGTTTATTTTCGATGAAGATCTCTATACCGACCCCAGCATTCAGGTTTTTAATGAACCTGCCCGGATCGAGTTATATTTCGATAACTCTGATTATGAAGAAAAACTTGAACAAGTTCTTATCGATAAGGCCGGCGTAAAGAGTATAAAATCTGAATTCCTCGGCGAAGGTTTTAAATCAACAATTTATCTCGATTATTTAAAAATATACCGGACCCGGGTTCGCGATAATGTGTTTTATATGCACATTTCGGACAACCCCACCGCTGAACAGGTAGGACAGGCAGCAGATGTCACTCCAACTTATATTAACCGGGTTCAGGCTATTGATTTTCGCCGCGGTGAAAAAGGTGAAGGCCGGGTTTTAGTGTTCTTGCGGGAAAACACTGCGGCAGTTGATGTCAGTGAACGCGCGGGTAAGTTAATTGTTGAATTTCATAATACTGATATTTTAGACGAATTATTATATCAACTGGACGTAATGGATTTTGGTACTATTGTAACCGGAATTGAGACGTTTAAAGAGGGCGCATCAGCCCGCCTGGAAATTTCTACCAGCGATGCGTTCACTTATACCTACCAGCAAATAGATAATATTTTCACTCTGAACATTGAACGTGATACCACAAATAGAAGTATTCTTGGCGGCGGTCGTGAATATAAAGGCCGGCCAATATCGCTGAATTTCCAGGATATTCCGATCCGGACTGTATTACAGATTATTGCTGACTATAACGGTTTTAACCTGGTTACCAGCGACTCAGTAACCGGTAATATCACCCTTCGTTTAGATGGCACACCTTGGGATCAGGCCCTTGATATCGTGTTGCGGGTTAAGGGGCTGGACAAACGGATGGACGGTAACATTCTGATGGTTGCGCCAACTGAAGAGTTATCAGCCCGCGAAGCGCGTGAGTTAGAGGCAAAGCAGCAGGTTGAGCAGCTTGAGCCACTATATTCTGATTATTTGACGATTAATTACGCTAAGGCGGCTGACTTAGCGGGTTTACTAGCTAACCGTGATGCCACTTTGCTTTCCAGTCGCGGCAGTGTAGTGGTTGATGAACGTACCAACACCATTTTAATTAAAGATACCGCCAAGAACATTGAAAGCGTTCGCAAACTGATCGAACGATTAGATGTGCCGGTACGTCAGGTGCTAATTGAATCAAGAATGGTTACGGTACGAGACAGTGTTACTGATGAACTGGGTATTCGCTGGGGCTTCAGTGACCAGCAAACCACCAGTGGCGGCAACCGGGGAGTATCGGGTAACGCGACAGGCTCAAACGCTATTTCTACCGGTCAATTCCCAGCTCTGGACGATCGCTGGAACGTTAATCTGCCGATCCAGAATCCGGCTGGCAGTATTGCATTCCATGTCGCAAGGTTAGCTGATGGGACCTTACTTGATTTAGAATTGTCAGCGTTGGAACAGGAAAATAAAGGTGAAATTATTGCCAGCCCACGGATAACGACATCGAATCAGAAAGAAGCGCGAATTGAGCAAGGTGTTGAGATCCCTTACGTACAGGCGGCGTCGAGTGGTGCTACCACAGTAGAATTTAAAAAGGCGGTTCTGAGCTTGACCGTAACACCACAGATAACCCCGGATAACAAAATTATTCTGGATTTGGTAATTACTCAAAATACCCGTGGTGAAACTGTGCAAACACCTACTGGACCGGCAACAGCGATAGATACCCAACAGATCCAGACCCAGGTTCTGGTTGATAACGGTGAGACTATCGTGCTGGGTGGTATTTATCAGCAGCAAATCTTGTCGACGGTATCTAAAGTTCCTATGTTTGGTGACATCCCTTATGTTGGCGCTTTATTCCGGTCAAAACGTGATGTAAATGAGAAAAACGAGTTACTTATTTTCGTCACCCCGAAGATCCTGACCGAAGGCCAGTAAAGACGTTTTGATTCGGGAGCTGTAGAGCAGTCTCCCGAATCAAGTCAGATTTAACTTGCCAACGAAAGGCCATTCCTGACATAATTCAGCGCTTCAAATTTTCGCGGGAGCCTTTTGGTCCTTCAATTCAACTTTTCATTGAGTAAGCTTACTTAGCACTACGACATATGGCAGAAAAACGTAATATCTTCCTTGTGGGCCCGATGGGCGCAGGTAAAAGCACTATCGGACGTCATTTAGCAGACATGCTTCATCTTGACTTCTACGATTCAGATCAGGAAATAGAGCGCCGTACCGGTGCAGATATTGCCTGGGTATTTGATTTAGAAGGTGAAGAGGGTTTCAGAGTGCGCGAAGAGACGGTCATTTCAGATTTGACCGAATTGCAGGGTATCGTTTTGGCAACCGGTGGTGGTTCGGTAATGAGTAAAGAGACTCGTAACCGTTTATCAGCACGGGGTATCGTGGTTTATCTGGAAACTCCGATTGAGAAGCAGGTCGCACGTACCCAACGTGATAAACGCCGGCCTTTGCTGCAAACTGAAGAGGCACCTCGTGAGGTCTTAGAACGGCTGGCTTCTGAACGAAACCCTTTGTATGAAGAAATTGCCGACTTTACCGTACGCACAGACGAACAAAGTGCCCGGGCCGTCGCCAATCAGATTATTGAACAGTTGGGTTTTTAACGAAAAAGGGAGCTGCAAATGCAAAAAGTTGAAGTCCAACTTGGTCAGCGCAGCTACCCGATAAATATCGATACCGGCTTTAGTGCTTTACTTGCATCTCTCGCGGATGCCAGACAAGTCGTTATCGTTTCAAATCCTACCGTAGCGCCACTGTATTTAGCAAAAGTTAACGCCCTGTTCAGTAATTCCCCCCAACATATCCTGATTGAAGATGGCGAAGCATTTAAAACACTGGCTTCTTTTGAAAAGATTGTGTCTTTTTTACTGAAACAAGGTATGTCCAGAGAGGTGCTACTGGTTGCACTGGGTGGCGGCGTCATTGGCGACCTTACCGGTTTCGTTGCGGCAAGTTATCAGCGGGGCGTGCGCTTTCTACAAATTCCAACAAGTTTGTTGTCTCAGGTAGACTCCTCAGTGGGTGGGAAGACAGCTGTTAATCATCCTCTTGGTAAAAACATGATTGGGGCTTTTAAACAGCCTGAACAGGTGGTTATCAGTACTGCAACTCTGACTACTTTACCCGAGCGTGAATTTGCCGCAGGTATGGCGGAAGTCATTAAGTATGCCCTGCTTGGCGACAATGCTTTTTTAGCTTGGTTGTTGCAGCATAGTGAGCAGATCGGACAGCAGCAACCCGATATCCTGGCGCAGATGATCCAACGTTGTTGTCTGATGAAAGCGGATATTGTTAGCCGGGACGAAACCGAGCAAGGCGAGCGAGCGTTGTTAAATCTCGGACACACCTTTGGTCATGCTATTGAAGCCTTTATGGGCTATGGCAATTGGCTACATGGCGAGGCTGTTGCCGTCGGCATGATAATGGCTGCAAAATTATCAGCACATCGCGGTTGGCTTAGTCAGCATGACGTTACGCTTGTCAGCAGCGCATTACAATGTTTCGGCTTGCCGGTAACAATGCCTGACGCAATGCATATTGCAGGTTTTTTACCATATATGAAAACAGACAAAAAAGTGAAACACGGCCAGATGAGATTCGTACTTTTATCGAAGCTGGGGCAAGCCACCTTAGTTGCTGATGTGACCGAACGTGAATTATTGCAGGTTTTTGGCTAATGGATACTTCGGTTCTGCAACAAAAACTGGCTGAACTGAACCATTTGTTGCCGTCGCAACATGAATTGCTAAACCGATTGTTATTTCAACTGGCATTTAATGACTTCCAGAATATTGGTCTGGTAGGTGCTAAAGGGAGCGGTAAATCGACAATTGCCTTAGCCCTGGCAGAGCTTTTCTCAGACCAGGCGAACGTCGCGCTGTTGACTGCGCCGATAGAGCCGTCTGAGATTGACGGAGTGTTGCAGCAACATTGGTTTGGTCAGCGCAATGCTTCTGTATCATTGACCGGCCTGATGGCTGAACCGGTAGCAGGTGCACAACCTCTGTTATTAATCGTGGATAACTTTAACCAGCTAACCGACAATAACCAAAGAAAATTATTGCAGCTCAATTGCCTCGGTTTTTTTCTGATCTCTGAACCGTCAACCGATATGGCATTAAATTTAAGTATTAATATTCCTACGTTGCAAGATGCCAGTCAGGTGCTGAAAGACACGTCACTTGATCCGCTTGCGATTGCAGAACGGTTTGCAGCCAGTGCCGGCAATATGCATCTGTTGCACAGTGAAATGATTAAACCTGACGAGCGAAAACCTCATAGTGTGGTGTTGTGGTTGTTACCTGCAGTCATCGTTTTGCTGTTACTCACGCTGTTGATTAGCTGGTTACAACCTGCAAACGAACAACATTCTGCAGCCGAAGTCACTGCTAAGCCAAAATTTCAGCGGGAAGATGTTAAAGCAATAAGCCGTCCTGATCTTACTGAAAGCGCTGAGTCTTCAGAAAGCCGCGAACTTAAAAACAGCCCTGAGCAAGAAGACAGCCCCGAGCAAGAAGACAGCCCTGAACCAACAGATAGCAATGAATCTACCAAGGGTCCAGAGTCTGCAAACAGCAGCAGTTATTTAACTACTGAGCCTGACAGTACTAGCAATAACACTAAGCCAGGCGTGGCGACAGAGTTACCTGCGCCGAATCAAAACGGGGAGCGGAATAAAGATCCAGAGTCTATCGCTAAGTCATCGCAAGTTGATGATAGCGAAAAGCGTAGTGCTGACAAGGTAACAGACACAGATAAACCCGCGGTAGCTACTGATGCCATTACCGTTTCGCAGCCAGTTACTAACTCATTGGATAGCAGTGATATCGCCGCAGCGCCGGCAGTTGATTTCCGGTATCAGGAGCAACAGTTACTGGCATTGCCGGCAGAGTCCAGGGTACTGCAGCTGGCCGTGCTATCTACTGAAGTAGCGTTAGCACGTTTTGTTCGCTCATATCCTGATACTGACATTATGATTTATCAGCGCAGCTGGCAAGGAAAATTGCAGTGGATACTATTGGCAGACGGGCACTATTCAGACGTCAGTAGTGCCCGCCAGGCAAGAACAATGCTGGCAGAGCCTTTGCGAGCTGCAGGCCCTTTTATTAAGCCAGTTGGTCAGGTGCAGCAAGAAATAAAGGCGCTGGCACGATTACGTGCTGAGTCAGAACTGCAGGAATAACATGGTAAATGTAAAACGCAACCGGGCTTTTCTGAAATGGGCCGGCGGTAAGTACAGTCTGGTGCCTGAACTGATTAAACATTTGCCGGACGGGCCAGAATTAGTTGAGCCTTTTGTTGGTGCCGGCTCAGTGTTCCTCAACACTGATTATCCACGCTATCTGCTTAACGATATTAACGCAGATTTGATCCAGTTGTATCAAATCGTCCAGCATAGGGCTGACGCCTTTGTCGCAGATGCCCGCAGCCTGTTTTGTACCAGCGCCAATCTTCGCAGTAGCTATCTTGGCTTTCGACAACAATTTAACGACAGTATTGATCCATATCAGCGGGCACTGCTGTTCCTTTACCTGAATCGCCATGGTTACAATGGGCTTTGTCGCTATAACCTGTCTGGTAAGTTTAATGTGCCGTTTGGCAGTTATAAAAAGCCTTATTTTCCAGAAGCAGAGTTATATTATTTTGCAGAAAAAGCTCAAAAAGCCCGTTTTAGCTGCCAAAGTTATCAGCAGGTATTTGCCCAGCTGCAACCTGACGCTGTGGTATATTGCGACCCGCCTTATGTGCCGCTAAGTAAAACAGCCAGTTTTACCAGTTATGCTCGTCAGGGATTCAATCTTGATGATCAGGCGCAATTGGCCAATCTGGCTGAACAGGCACAACTAAAAGGGCATAGCGTGCTTATCAGCAACCATGATACAACCTGGACCCGGAAAATTTATCAGCAAGCTGTACTTCATAGTTTAAAAGTAGGCCGCTCAATTAGTCAGAATGGCGCCGGCAGGGGGAAAGTGGCAGAGTTATTTGCATTATATCCCGCTACGCCAGTACCAGAGATACCGTCAATAGCAGCGCAGCAACGAATAGCAGGGCAGCGATAATACCCGCGACAATGTAAGGTACAAGACTCGACGTTTGAAAATCCAGCTGGCGTTGTTTCTCTGACTGTACCCCGGCAAATGCCCCAAGCACCGCCTTAATAACTTGCCAGGTACGGGCCTTGCTGTGCGTCATTAATTCGATTTGCTACTGGCTGGAGTTAAGCGGTTTAATAACTCAAGGAAATCTACAAAATGGAACTGGGTAGAGCGACTATCACCTTTGATCCAACCCAGCCAATTCTGTTGAACGTCGTGGCATAAATCAGATGCTGTCGCGCTTGTACCATCCTGGCACAATGGGCTGAATTTAACATAGCTGATAGCTACAATGGCCAGAGCCAGAGCCGTTCCAATCGCTAACACTTTACTGCTAATGGTAATTTTCATGTTAAATCCAGTTAACGCTTTAATCACTAACCGCAGAGTGTAATGGATCTGCACGGGCGTTACAAGTTGCTTATTTACTGTACGCTGTAGTATCTGAACAGATCAGTTGCTCAGGTGGCCCTGAGCAACTTTTTTATGAGCTAAACGTGCAATAAGATTCTTAACTGCACTCAGAAGCCTTTAGAAACGGTGAATATGACCCGGCTATCACACAGAGTACAGTTGTCAATATCGGTATCGACGTACGCAAGGCTTAAACCCGCGCCTAATACCTCAGTACTTAAACCAATACCCCAGTCGAGATAGCTAGCTGCACTATCATCATATTCGTTATGGCCGACATGTAAATCCAGTGCCAGGTTATCAGTAAGCGCATAGCTGTAGCCAGCATACAAATAAAAGTAAGTACCCGCATTGGCATAATAATCATCACTGTAGGCAATGCCAAACGTAACATCCTCGTAAGAAAGCGCCCCATAAAGCTCATAAAAATTTGAACCAGCAAACTCAGTATTCGGGTAACCATAACGCATTACGCCAACATCCACCGACCACTCGTCGTTCAAAGCACCGCTCCAACCGAGCATAACATCAAACTCAAGGGTTCCCTGGCCTCCAAAATCAACGCTGGAACCCCATACCGACACATAAAAGCCAGACTCGTCACTGAGGGTTAAGCCCCCCTGGATCGCTGGCGCTTCGTCGGTTTGTGAAATACCACGAAAAGCATAGTCAGAGGTAAAGGTGATATCACCACTCAGTTCAACGGCATGGCTCTGAGTACTGGTGCTGGCCAGGCCAAACAGTAAACTTGCGGTAACTAAGCTGGAAAGTGTCGTTGTCAATTTCATTAGTGTTGCCCTTATGTTTATTCCCTGAGTAATTCATTCCAATAAGCATGCCAAATGAAATAAGGTAATAAATACAGTGCATTAAGTAGTCCAGTTTAAATGTTAAACCATTAAATGCGCTTTGCTGGTGCGTTGCTGCCTGTTTTTTGTGCAGCTTACAGTACGTGCTTTTTTACAGCTAATTCAGTAAAGTCAGCATTTATGATTTGTGGAGCACAGCTATGTTGCCTTATTTAATTGCCCCCTCAATTTTATCTGCAGATTTTGCCAGGCTCGGGAGCGAGGTTGACAATGTGCTGGCCGCCGGGGCAGATGTTGTTCATTTTGATGTGATGGATAATCATTATGTGCCCAACCTGACGATAGGCCCGATGGTTTGTAAAGCGTTACGTGATTATGGCATAACGGCGCCCATCGACGTGCACCTGATGGTAGAACCGGTGGACAGCCTTATTCCCCAGTTTGCTGAAGCAGGTGCCAGTATTATTTCGTTTCATCCGGAAGCATCCCGCCATATTGATCGCACCTTGCAACTGATAAAAAGTCATGGTTGTCAGGCTGGTCTGGTATTTAACCCTGCCACACCATTAAGCTATCTGGATTATGTAATTGATAAATTAGACGTTATTTTGCTGATGTCGGTAAACCCTGGCTTTGGTGGTCAGAAGTTTATTCCAGGTACGCTGGATAAGCTGGCACAAGTTCGCAACATGATTGACGCAACAGGCTTACCCATCCGCTTAGAGGTGGATGGCGGTGTTACTCTGGATAATATTGGCGATATTGCCAAAGCAGGGGCAGATATGTTTGTCGCCGGTTCGGCCATTTTTAATAGTGCTGATTATCGGCAGACGATAAACACTATGCGCCAGAGCCTGGCAGCGGTCCGTAGCAAATAATTTACTGCGGGCAGGGGCCGCTTGCGGCTATAATGCCGTTCTTTTTTATGTTTTAACCGAGGACAGTGAACTCATCATGAGTAGCAAACCAATAGTATTAAGTGGCGCTCAACCTTCAGGACAACTTACCATTGGTAACTATTTGGGCGCACTGCGGCAATGGGATCAAATGCAGGATGCCTATGACTGTCTGTATTGTATCGTCGATTTACACGCCATAACAGTGCGCCAGGATCCGGTAGCCCTGCGCAGCGCTTCTCTGGATAGCCTGGCGCTGTATCTCGCTTGTGGTATCGACCCGGCGCGCTCGGCAGTGTTTATGCAATCGCATGTGCCAGAGCATAGTCAGTTAGCCTGGGTATTGAACTGTTATACGCAGTTTGGCGAGCTTGGCCGGATGACCCAATTTAAAGATAAGTCGGAGCGACACAATAATAATGTCAATGCTGGCTTATTTACCTACCCGGTATTAATGGCGGCCGATATTCTGCTGTACCAGGCCAATCAAATCCCTGTAGGCCATGACCAGAAACAACATTTAGAATTAGCCCGCGATGTTGCTATGCGTTTTAATGCAGCTCATGGTGCCGTGTTTACCGTACCCGAACCCTATATTCCACCGGTTGCGGCCCGGGTAATGAGTTTGCAGGACCCAACGAAAAAGATGTCGAAGTCTGATGAAAATCCGTGGAATTTTGTTGGTTTGCTGGAAGATCCAAAAATGATCAGCAAGAAATTCAAAAAAGCGATGACCGATTCAGAAGATCCGCCGCGGGTACGTTTTGATATTGAAGCTAAACCGGGCGTAGCTAATCTGCTCAGCATTTTAAGTGGAGTGACCGGTAAAACAGTAACTGCCCTGGAAGCCGAATATGAAGGAAAAATGTATGGGCATCTTAAAGGTGACGTTGCGGATGCTGTTATCAACTTGCTGGAGCCGGTACAAAAAAGCTTTACCGAGTTGCGCGCAGATTTACCGACCTTGCAAAAAGTAATGCGTGCCGGTGCAGAGAAAGCGCGCAGCAGAGCAGTTACTACGCTTGCCAGAGTAAATGACGCGGTAGGTTTCGTTGCACCCTGATAACATAACGTGGCGGTATCTGTGGAGCCAGGCATGTTGTTAATGATCGACAATTACGATTCATTTACCTGGAATTTGGTGCAATATTTTGCTGAGCTCGGTCAGCAGGTACTGGTAAAGCGTAATGATGAGATCAGTGTCGCTCAGATGGCTGCACTGAAACCGGCATATGTGGTGATATCGCCTGGTCCGGGTACCCCCGATGATGCCGGCGTTAGTCTGGCTGCTATTGAATATTTTGCCGGTAAGGTGCCATTGTTGGGGGTTTGTCTGGGTCATCAGGCGATTGCTCAGGTTTTTGGTGGCCAGGTGTGTCGGGCGGCTAAAGTTATGCATGGTAAGAATTCTGACATTTATCATCAGGGGCAGTCGGTTTTTGCCGGGTTGCCCAGCCCGTTAGCCGTAACCCGCTACCATTCTCTGCTGGTTGCCGCTAACAGCCTGCCAGCAGAGCTTGTAACAACGGCCTGGACTAATGAGCCAGATCAGCCAGCCGAGATAATGGGGTTAATGCATAATAAGATGGCGATACATGGGGTGCAGTTTCATCCCGAAGCTATTTTAAGCGATTCAGGTAAAGCAATATTGAATAATTTTCTTCAACAGCCTGGTGCTGTGTCAACTGGTACGTTGGTTACTAGCCGATGAACAAACAGGCCGAGCCTTTAAATCAGCAGTTCTGGGACGACTTTATCGGCGTTAATCCTCAAGCTACCCGTTTGCAGTATCAGGTTAAAACAGGCTTACCAACGACCCGTAAATTGTTAGCGGTAGATGCACAAGCGATGCAGCAACGCCTGGCTGGACAGCAAGCCAGGCAGCAGTTCATTGAGTTCGCCCAGGCTCATATGCATGACCAGGTTGCCGATCAACTTTTTCAGCGGCTGGGAAACATATCACTGGTCAGCGCTTCTATCTTTGACCTGGGTGAAAATTATCATCGGGTACTGGATATACTGGCTCACAAAGCAGTTACTATTAACCAGCTGGACCCGTTAATCAGCCAGGTTGACTGGTTGCAAGAGGATCTACTTAAACTGGTTAATCAACCGCAATATCGTAATCGCACGGCTTCCGGTTCACTGATTAAAGATGTTAAAACAGCATTGCGCTTTCTGGGTGTAGAAAGCCTGCAAGTGATTATACCGGTATATGGCATGCGTCGTTGTTTACCGCATGCTACTGATCCTTTTGTCGGGTTGAAAACCAGGCTCTGGGATTATACCCTGGCATGCGCTATCGCTGCCCGAACCCTGGCAGAAGATAGTGCCGAGCTGCCCTATGCTGCCTTTTGTATAGGCTTATTTCATCCACTGGGTCATATCGTGGTAACCCGAAATTACCTGCGAACCTATCAGCAAACAAAACAAGAAGAGCTGCTAAAAGCCAGAGACGAGCGCAATAACGAATTGACCGATGCACTGGATGGCCTGGAGCCCGATGCCAGTTTCTTAAGTAATAGTTTATTGGAGTTCGCTGATATTCTTAGTGCTGATATCATTTCCCGCTGGTCGCTGCAACATTTGCCTCTGTGTCAGACCTTAGATCAACTCGCTGAAGGAATAGGCTTTAATGGCATTAGTCCGCTGGGGCGTCTGGTGCAGCAGGCGCAGGTGTATGTGCAGTGGCTGCAGTTAAAAGCGGCTGGCAAAGCCACTGAACAGGATGCCGCCGCCTGGTTTTCGGCAGTAAATTTAACTGAAGATCAGCTTAATACTCTGGAAAAAACCGATTTGAAGCGCTTAAACATCGATCTATAACATTTTTTTTGACCATATTCATGCAAACCGGAAATACAGCCAGCCAGGCATTATCTGGCCAGCTCCAGCTTGACCGGTGGTCCAGAAATGTTCTGGCTAGCGTAATGTCGTTTGCTTAGTTATTCAGTTCAGTTGCAAATCTATCTGTACCCCTTGATTTTTCTGGCTTTAGCGATTTTTGCTGACAAGACAACGGCCCCAAAACCTGTAATAATGCCTGGATAATAACTGGCAGTGGCAGGGTAATTCTGCGCCGCAAACCAACCCGCTCAATATAGAGGAAAGGAACATGACAACAGACATTGCAGTAAACCGGGCCTTATTTGATGAAGTGATGGTACCTAACTACGCCCCGGCAAGTGTCATCCCGGTGCGTGGTCAGGGCTCACGGGTTTGGGACCAGGACGATCGCGAATATATCGATTTTGCCGGCGGCATAGCCGTCAGCAGTCTGGGCCATTGTCATCCGGCACTGATTACCGCGCTGAAGCAGCAAGCTGACAGATTGTGGCATCTGAGCAATGTTTTGACCAATGAGCCGGCATTGCGTCTGGCGAAAAAGCTGGTCGATGCCACGTTTGCTGATAAAGTGTATTTTGCCAATTCCGGTGCTGAAGCGAACGAAGCGGCCTTTAAATTAGCGCGCCGCTGGGCACTTGATAAATTTGGTGAGCAGAAACAACAAATTATCTCTTTTGGCAAAAGTTTTCATGGTCGGACATTCTTTACGGTAACCGTAGGTGGTCAGGCATCTTACTCTGATGGTTTCGGCCCGAAGCCCGGTGCTGTGCAGCATGCAGAGTTCAATAATCTGGACAGTGTTAAAGCGCTGATCTCAGACAACACCTGTGCCATTGTAGTTGAACCCATTCAGGGCGAGGGTGGTATTATTCCGGCTGAACCAGCTTTTTTGCAGGGTTTGCGGGATCTATGTGATCAACATGATGCGTTACTGGTATTTGATGAAGTTCAAACCGGGGTGGGCCGCACCGGCAAATTGTATGCCTATATGAATTATGGTGTCACGCCGGATATTTTAACCACGGCGAAATCGTTGGGTGGTGGTTTTCCGATTGGCGCTATGCTTACCACTACAGCTATTGCCAGCCATTTAAAAGTCGGCACCCATGGTAGTACCTATGGTGGTAATCCCTTGGCCTGCGCCGTTGCTGAGGCCGTTATTGATACCATTAATCAACCGCAAGTCATGCACAATGTACTGCGCAATGAGCAGATATTCCGCGAGTGCCTGCAACAGATAAACGACCAGGATCAGATATTTTCAGAAGTGCGGGGACAAGGTATGTTACTCGGGGTGGTATTGAATGAAAAATACCGTGGCAGAGCACGTGAATTTTTCCTGGCAGCAGCTGATCACGGCTTAATGGCATTAGTGGCCGGGCCCGATGTCATCCGTTTTGCACCTTCACTGGTTATTACCGAGCAAGACATCCGGGAAGGCATGCAACGTTTCGCTGCCGCAGTGAAACAGGTTGTGGCAGCGTAATACCGATAACACAGTAGATTGAAATAAGCGGCATAAAGACCGCCACTACATGAAGCACAGCGGGCTGCAATAGGGTGTCCCGCCAGGTTATAAAGCAAAAATGGAGTAAGCGACGATGATGGTGATTCGCCCAATCCGAGCGGATGATTACCCGGCGCTCTATCAGATGGCGGTTGAGTCGGGGCATGGTTTTACCTCGCTACCGGTCAACGATGAGCTGCTAATGCGTAAAATCAGCCGTTCAGAGCAATCGTTACAAAAAAAGGTTAGCAGCCCTGGTGATGAAGGCTACTTATTTGTCCTGGAAGACACTAGCAATGGTGATGTGTGTGGCACCAGTGCACTGGAGGCAGCAGTAGGCCTGGATGATGCGTTCTATCATTATCATCTGGGCAAGGTAGTGCACAGCTCGCGCTCGCTCGGTGTGTACAAAACGGTTGATATTCTGACGTTATGCAACGACTACACCGGGGTCAGTGAACTGTGTACCTTATTTTTACGGGAAAACCGCCGCGAAAAAAATAACGGTCGCTTGCTATCTAAATCACGTTTTTTATTTATGGCTGAGTTTGCAGAACGCTTTGCCGACCGGGTTATTGCAGAAATGCGGGGTGTGTCTGATCAGAACGGCCATTCACCATTCTGGCGTTGGTTGCAGGAACACTTTTTCTCGGTAGACTTCCCGACCGCAGATTACCTCACGGGTATAGGTCAGAAGGTGTTTATTGCCGAACTTATGCCAAAATATCCGATATATGTCAGCTTGTTAAGCAAGCAAGCGCAGCAGGTCATTGGCAAAGTGCATGATAAAACCCGGCCAGCGCTGGCGTTATTGCAATCCGAAGGCTTTTCAAACCGCGGCTATGTCGACATTTTTGATGCGGGCCCGACAGTGGAAGCGAGGGTAGAGCATATCCGTTCAATTCGGTATAGTCGTAAGCTGCAGGTGCAGATTGGCACACCGGGGCCGGATAGTCAGCCCTATTTAATCTGCAATACCAACTTAGAACAATTTCGTGCAACCTGGCTGGCGCTTACTGTGACTGAGCATAGCGATCAGGTTGTATTGCCACAGGACTGCGCCGATGCTTTGGGAGTAAAAGCCGGTGAACACGTCAGATTAACCAGAATATAAGCAGGGGTAAAACATGAGCCACGCAGCGCAATTTATCAACGGCCAATGGCTGGCAGGTGAGGGCAAGTCTTTTTCATCGCTTGATCCGGCCAAGAACCAACAGGTCTGGCAGGGTGAAGCCGCCACTGCAGAGCAAGTCGACGCCGCTATCAATGCTGCCCGTGCAGCACAATACAGCTGGGGCGACCTTAGTTTTGACAACCGGGTAGCAGTGGTTAAACGGTTCGCTGAACAACTGGCTGCTAATAAAGAAGAACTTGCACTATGCATTGCCAGAGATACCGGGAAAGCGCTGTGGGAAAGCCGGACTGAAGTGGCAGCGATGATTGGCAAAGTTGATATTTCAGTGCGGGCCCATGAAGAACGTACCGGCACTAAAGAGAACCCAATGCCACAGGGCCGGGCTTTTGTCCGGCATAAACCTCATGGGGTTGTTGCGGTATTTGGCCCTTATAACTTTCCCGGCCACTTACCCAATGGCCACATTGTGCCTGCGTTGTTGGCCGGTAATACGGTGGTTTTTAAGCCATCAGAGTTAACGCCAATGGTGGCCGAGCATACGGTAAAACTATGGGAACAAGCCGGCTTACCGGCCGGGGTGCTTAACTTGCTTCAAGGCGAAGTAGATACCGGTAAAGCGATTGCCAGTCACGAAGGTATTGATGGCTTGTTCTTCACAGGCAGCTCACGTACCGGTCATTATTTACATCAGCAATTTGCCGGTAGACCAGAGAAAATTCTGGCGCTGGAAATGGGCGGTAACAACCCGCTTCTCGTGCAGGATATCAGCGATATAGACGCTGTGGTTCACGATATAGTGCAGTCAGCATTCATCTCAGCGGGCCAACGCTGTACTTGTGCCCGCAAGCTGTTTTTACCAGCGAATGCACAAGGTGACGCTATTCTGACCCGCTTGATTGAAGTGACCCGCAATATTAAAACCGGCTTGTATGATGCAGATCCTCAGCCCTTCATCGGCGCTATGATTTCAGTAGCTGCGGCCAAGGGTATGCGTGCCGCCCAGCAAAAACTGCTTGAGTTAGGTGGTGAAGTACTGGTTGAACTGCAGCATTTGCAAGACGATACCGGATTGGTATCGCCCGGTATAATTGAATGCAGCAATGTCAAAAACTTCCCGGACGAAGAGCATTTTGGCCCGTTGTTAAAAGTGTTCCGTTTTAATGACTTCGATGCCGCTATTGATGCCGCTAACAACACCAGTTTTGGATTGTCTGCAGGCTTACTAAGTGACAGTCAGGAGCTGTATCAGCACTTTTACCGCCGGATCAGAGCCGGTATTGTTAACTGGAACCGGCCAATTACCGGTGCCAGTTCGGCTGCCCCGTTTGGTGGCATCGGCGGTAGCGGTAACCATCGTGCCAGCGCATATTATGCGGCTGATTACTGTGCTTATCCGGTCGCCTCAGTTGAGTTAGATCAGGTGTCGATGCCAGAACAATTGTCACCAGGTCTGAACTTTTAACGGATAAAATCGGGGCTGCGGCCCCGAGTTGTTTTCTTACCGACATTTTGCTTAAATTGCGCTATTGTAATGTTTTTAACCGCAAGCAATTCAGGTAACCCATTCGTATGGTGACTGATCAACCTGGCTACGAGCATCTTATTCAGTTTTTGACTGAACATTTAGCATTGTTTACCGAAGAGGGGACGGTGTTGGCCAATGGCAAGGCCATTGGGGTCATTTTAGAAGAGCGCATTGCTGAGCAAATTATCACCTTGTGTACTCAGCACACTGAGCTGGAAATAAACCATCGAAGTATGATAATTCGCGAAGTTGACGGCATTATGTATGACTTTCAGGAAGTGCTGAGCAGCGTGTTGGAAAAAAAAGCCACCGCCGAGCAGGCTGAGTTGATAAACGAAATCGCATTGTTAATCAAAAACCTGTTTGACAGTGCCATCGCCAGACTAATGGATTAGCGCCACAGCATCAGGATAAAAGCTGGCTACCTGTCCTATATTTCCGTAGAATATCCAGCCTGAAATTTCATGCCGGAGCCGGATATGCAAGCGAAAGTCAGTTGGGTTGATAACCTGAGTTTTATTGGCCGCTCAGCCAGTGGCCACGCAGTGGTATTTGATGCGAATAGTGACGATAGTACTGCGCCTAGTCCGATGGAGATGGTGCTGATGTCGGCGGGTGCCTGTTCCTCAGTTGATGTGGTCAGCATTTTAAAAAAAGCCCGTCAGCAAGTGCTCGGTTGTGAGGTTGAGTTAACCGCAGAGCGTGCGGATAGCGTGCCAAGAGTCTTCACTAAAATACACCTGCACTTTGTGGTGTCCGGCCATGATCTTAGCGAAAAACAAGTTGCACGGGCGGTAGAGTTATCTGCGGATAAATATTGCTCTGTGTCGATTATGCTGGCCAGCAGTGTTGCTGTAAGCCATTCCTTTAGTGTTAACAATGCAAGCCAGACTGTCGCGTCTGAGTAATTGCCTGATAAACAATACAGCGAAAGTTGTAGTGGAGAGCGCAGAAATTGGTAAAGCCTTTCGAAAAATTGAAACTGCATGGGTTTAACAACCTGACTAAAAGCTTAAGCTTTAGCTTATACGATATTTGTTATGCCAAGACCGAGCAGCATCGTCAGGAGTATATCGAATATATAGACGAGCAATATAATGCCGACCGTCTGACAGATATATTAACTGAAGTGGTTGATATCATCGGTGCAAATGTGCTGAATATTGCCCGGCAGGATTATGATCCACAGGGTGCAAGCGTTACTATTCTGGTTAGCGAAGAACCGGTTCTGGTTGACCCGGATAATTCAGAGAACCCAGGGCCCTTGCCGGAAACCGTGGTAGCGCATTTGGATAAAAGCCATATTTGCGTCCATACGTACCCGGAAGTACACCCACATGACGGTATCTGTACTTTTAGGGCAGATATTGAAGTTTCTACCTGTGGTATTATTTCACCGTTAAAAGCGCTTAATTTTCTGATCCATAGTTTTGAGTCGGACGTGGTCACGATAGATTACCGGGTTCGTGGCTTTACCCGCGATATCAGTGGTACCAAGCATTATATCGACCATCCGATCAGTTCTATACAGAACTTTATGGAAGTTGATACCAAGCAGGCATTCCAGATGATCGACGTTAACGTTTATCAGGAAAATCTGTTCCATACTAAGATGATGTTAAAAGAGGCTGATTTAAATAACTACCTTTTTGGTATGGGCACCGACAGCATGACAGCTGATGAGCAAAAAGCGATCAGTAAGAAAGTATTTAAAGAAATCCGGGAAATTTTCTACGGCCGTAATTTACCTGAAATGAAATAACCCTATGCCCAGGCAGGCGGGTTATTTACCTAACCAGTCTGCCTGGCCTCTGGCCTGGCGCCGCTTTTGCATTATCGCCTCAATCAATGGCGTTAAAATCAGCTCCATCGCCAGTCCCATCTTACCTCCAGGCACCACCAGAGTATTAACCCTCGACATAAAAGAGCCGTGAATCATTCGCAGATAGTACGGAAAATCAACGTGTTTAATGCCGCGAAAACGGATGACAACAAAGCTTTCGTCCAACGATGGAATATCTTTGGCACTGAACGGGTTTGAAGTATCTACTGTGGGTACCCGCTGAAAATTAATATGAGTACGGGAAAACTGCGGCGTAATATGATTGATGTAATCATCCATACTGCGCACGATACTGGCTTGCACTGCTTCACGGCTGTGGCCACGTTCTGAGGTATCACGGATGATTTTCTGGATCCATTCCAGATTGACTATCGGTACCATACCTATCAGTAAATCGACATGTTGCGCGACATTATGTTGTTCGGTTACCGCACCGCCATGCAAGCCCTCGTAAAACAGCAGGTCAGTGTTGGCGCGCAAGTCTTGCCATGGCGTAAAAGTGCCAGGCAACTGGTTATAAGGCACGGCCTCATCAAAGGTATGCAGATAATGTCGGATCCGGCCGGTACCCGTTTCGGCATAACTGGCAAAAAATGTTTCTAACGCACCAAAATCGTTGGCTTCAGTTCCAAAGTAACTGATGTAGCGCCCTTGTTCTTTGGCTTTACGCATGGCCAGATCCATTTCTGGCCGGCTGAAACGATGAAAACAATCGCCTTCGACAAATGCCGCATCTATGCCCAACGTACGGAAAATATGCTGAAAGGCAATTGTCGTCGTGGTAGTGCCGGCGCCAGAGGAGCCGGTGATCGCAATGATCGGGTTTTTATGAGACATAGGCTGCGCCGGTAAAATATTCTGGCATTACCATAAAGCAACACCGCTACCGGCTGCAACCGTTATCTGGTTTATTGAAAACGGAAGGTTACAATAACCGGGTCATGATCTGAGGAGCGATATGGCGTGGCGCCATATAATCGTTGCTGTGCCTCTGCCGACTTATAGCGGCTGCTGTAATCCAGTAATACGGGTTCATCTGCGTTGATTGACCAATGTTCAAGCGTGCTCAGATATGCAGCCAGTTCTGGGCTAGCCAGCGCATGGTCTAATGAACCGCTGCGACCGCGAAATGCATAGGAAAACCCAGGGTTCTGCTCGTCATGCAGATAGTGCCAGCCCGCCTGCTCCAGCGCCCGCACCGGATCTTCCATCCGGTAGGCATTTAAATCACCCATAATTAAACTATGCGCACTGGTGGTACCGGTTGGATTAGTGGCCAGCCACTGACTCAGGGCTTTACTGGCTCCAACCCGGGCAGCGTTCCAGCAAGCCTGGCCATCGTTCTGGTCTGCCTGCAGCTGATATTGTGGGCTATCATCGCGCGGGCAACTTCCTTTAGATTTAAAATGGTTCACCGCAACGGTCAGCGTTTTACCACTGGCAAGGTGTTGGAAGGTCTGAGCAACAGGTGCCCGGTTAAGACGGTTAAATGGTGCTGCAGTTTGGGTGGCCGCGACGCCCGCTTCGCTGATTGCTGACGGCCGGTAAATCAGCCCCACTTTGATCGCATCTGTGCCTGGCGTTTGAGCTGTTTCAACAATGGCGTAAGGTTTGGTCGCGACTTCATTTAAGGCCGCAACCAGCGTAGCAATAGCGCTGCCACTGCCGTAACCGTTATTTTCTAACTCCAGCAAACCGATAATGTCAGCATCCATGGCTGCCAGGGCGCTGATCAGTTTTGCTTGCTGACGGGCTAAATCTTCCTGGGTACGGGCACCGCGGCGGGTAGGAAAGGGTTCTGCCTGGCCATGGCCGGTAAAAAAATTCAGCACATTAAACACGGCTACCCGTAAGTCGTCAGGTTGTTTTGCCAGCGGGGCGGCAGGCCTGGGGTTAGTGTTGATAAACTGTGGAATATCGGTAGGGATCAGCCGGTAACCACGTTCAT
Source organism: Arsukibacterium sp. UBA5043 (assembly GCA_002415085.1). Taxonomy (GTDB): domain Bacteria; phylum Pseudomonadota; class Gammaproteobacteria; order Enterobacterales; family Alteromonadaceae; genus Alishewanella. The sequence continues at coordinate 183,806 of DIBV01000006.1, forward strand.
CCTGAAACAGAAACCCATTAACACCGCGCACTGTGTCACCTAAACGTACACTGTTGTCTGCGGTTAAGCCACTTGGTGGGTATGGCGTTGGCTCTGGGTTTTCCTGCCAGCTGCCATCGTCCAGCACCAACATTCGACGCAGTTGTTGCTCGCCATACTGGTTGGCCTCAGTGCCAGGCAGTTTAATTTCGGTCGGCACGATTAAACGTTCGTCAGCCAATATCAACTCGCCATAGCGACCCAGTTGATAACTGTCAGTTACAATCAGATCCTGGGGAAAACTCAACCACATGCCCTCCAGTGCTTCGAAGTTAAGTTGATCACTAAGTGGCAACTTGACAGCAGTGGCGCTAAGTTGCGGTTCGCCAGCGCAGCGGGAGACATGACTTATGTCTGTCAGCGAGGTTAAATCATTAATCTCAGCAACTGTTCCTTGCAACAGCAGGACATCACCCTGCTGATAGTCACTTGCCTCAGCCAGCTGAATAAACAAGCCCTCTGATGTTTGCTGGTCATCATCAGCGTTCAGGCTTTGCAGCATCAGACCCGGTAGTGGGGAGTCAGGATAAACGTTGGCAATCACAGCGCCGCGAGTCACTACTTGCTGACCCAGCAAAGGGCTTTGCTCAGTATTACCCTGAATAACAGCAATTGCCTGATAAGCGCTATCGCAGTTTAACGTTTCAGGTTTGCTGCACGCTGTCAGACTTAACAAAACAGCGACCAGCGGCATTAACATTTTTAGGCGCATCATTTAACCTTATTGTTTTTGTTCACGAGCTACTGCCCGATAACCGATATCGCTGCGGTAAAACATGCCGTCCCAGCTGATATGACTGGCCAGCTGATATGCTGCCTGCTGTGCGGCGCTGACATTTGCCCCCAGGGCAGTGGCACAAAGTACCCGCCCACCGTTAGTCAGCACTTTACTATCTTTAAGCGCTGTACCGGCATGAAACACTTTAGCAACATTGGTATCAATACCATCCAGCCCTTGAATTTCTGCGCCTTTGGCATAGCTATCCGGGTAACCCCCTGCTGCCAGTACCACGCCCACAGCCGCCTGCTCTGTGAAGTTAATTGTTGTCTGGTCAAGTTTACCGGCAACCGCTGCCTGGCATAATGCAACCAGATCAGATTCCAGCCGCAGCATAATCGGCTGAGTTTCCGGATCACCAAAGCGACAGTTGAACTCCAGTACCTTGGCTGAGCCGTCTGGCGCTATCATCAACCCGGCATATAAAAAACCGGTAAACACATTGCCCTCGGCAGCCATGCCCCGTACCGTTGGATAAATAACTTGCTGCATTACCCAGTCGTGAACGTCAGGGGTTACCACGGGTGCGGGTGAATAGGCCCCCATACCACCGGTATTAGGGCCTTTGTCGCCATTGTCACGGGCTTTATGATCTTGCGATGAAGCAAAGGCCAAGGCATGTTCGCCGTCGACCATCACGATAAAAGACGCCTCTTCGCCGTGTAAAAACTCTTCAATCACTACCCGGCTGCCGGCATCACCAAATTTATTCCCAGCCAGCATATCGTCAACTGCAGCAAAGGCCTCTGCTTCGGTTTGGGCAATAATAACGCCTTTACCGGCAGCCAGGCCGTCCGCTTTAATCACAATAGGCGTGCCCAGTTGTTTGACAAAGGCTTTGGCCGGGGCAATGTCGGTAAAGTTTTGATAAGCGGCGGTGGGAATGTGATGGCGGGCCAGAAAGTCTTTGGCAAAGGCTTTCGAGCTTTCCAACTGCGCGGCAGCCTGAGTAGGACCAAAAATCGCCAGGCCATTTTTGCGGAAAATATCAACCACACCCTTGGCCAGTGGGGCTTCAGGCCCAACAATAGTCAGCTCAATTTGCTGTTCACTGGCAAACGCCAGTAACGCCGCCACATCATCGGCGGCAATATCGACATTGTGCAGGTTTGCCTCACGGGCGGTGCCGGCATTGCCGGGTGCCACGAAGACCTGGCTGACCAGAGGAGATTGCGCTGCCTTCCAGGCCAGGGCATGTTCGCGGCCGCCGCCGCCAATTACCAATACTTTCATCGGGATTTCCGTTTATTGTGCAACAGGTTTACGAAACTTTAAGGTCATACGATCGCTCTCACCAATCGCCTGATATTTTGCTTTGTCTTCCTCTCCCAGCCGCATCACGGGTGGCAGTGTCCAGACACCACGCGGATGTTCTGCGGTATCTTTAGGATTGGCATTTATCTCGCTGCTTTGTTCCAGTACAAAACCGGCTTGCTCTGCCAGGGTTATGGCCAGTTGCTGCGGAAAATAACCACTTTTGGTCCAGTCGCCGTCGGCTTGATCAGCCGGTAAGCGGTGCTCAACTACCCCCAGCACGCCACCTGGCTTTAATGCAGTATAGAAATCTTTAAAAATGGTCACCATGGCCTCATCACCACCCTGACCGTACCAGTTGTGCAGGTTACGGAAAGTCAGAACCACATCTGCACTGCCGGCAGGGGCAATATCACCGCTGTTGCCTGGAGCAAAGGCTGTCAGCTCTACCCGGCTGTAGATAGGATTAGCTGCCAGTTTTTCTTTAAATGCTGCCAGGTTTCTTTTGTAATAATCGGAACTGCTATCGGCAGGAAAATGCGCGGCATAATATTTACCATGCGCTGCCAGCAATGGTGCCAGAATTTCAGTGTACCAGCCGCCGCCTGGGGATATTTCAACAACAGTGCTGTTGGGTGTCACTTCAAAAAATGCCAGGGTTTGCACCGGATGGCGATATTGGTCACGGTTTTTGTTTTGTTCGCTGCGGACATGATGATCTGCTGCTTGTTGCAGCGCATCGGTGGTGCTATCTGCCAGAACCGGCAGGGCCAAGAGTATTGCTGATAACGTTATAACTTTGCTAAGTGTTTTCATCTTCAGGCTCTCTTTGTTAAAAGTCGCGCTAGTTTAGCAAAGCAGTCGCCGAATTGCAGTGATTATCGATAATAGGCGATAGACGCATTTAGATGGCCAGACTGCTAAATTTCAATCAACAAATGGTAAGGCCTATGCTAGAATGCCAGCCTTTTTGATTAAGCCTTATCGGGTTTTCTGTTATGGACAGTTTCTCTGTGGACAGTAATGTGGCGTCTGCCTTAGACAATATAAAAGTGGTGCTGGTAGGAACGACTCATACCGGCAACATTGGCTCGGTGGCCCGGGCAATGAAAACCATGGGGCTGTCACAGTTATGTCTGGTGGCGCCAAAAACTGCGCCTGATGGCCAGGCTTACGCCCTGGCAGCCGGGGCCAGTGATATTCTGGCCAGTGCCACTACTTTTGATTCTCTGGCTGAAGCCGTGGCTGATTGTGCCCTGGTGGTGGGCAGTAGTGCCCGCTCCCGCACCTTAAGCTGGCCAATGCTGGAACCCAGAGAATGTGCGCAGTTAGCCGTCGCTCAAAGTAAGCAACCAGTGGCGGTGGTATTTGGCCGTGAATCCAGTGGCCTGAGTAATGAAGAGCTGCAGCTTTGTAATTATCATGTCTGTATTGCAGCTAACCCACAATACAGCTCGCTCAACCTGGCTATGGCAGTACAAATCGTGTGCTATGAGTTACGAATGGCCTATCTGGAACATCAATCAGTCTCTCCCGATACCGAGCTGACGGCTTATCCAAGTTCAGCGCAAATGGAAAATTTTTACCAGCATCTTGAAGTTGCCCTGCAACATACCGGTTTTATTATTAAGCAGCACCCAGGTGTGGTGATGACCAAATTAAAGCGGTTGTTTAACCGGGCGCGGCCAGAAGAGGCTGAGTACAATATTCTGCGGGGTATACTGACTTCGATGCAGCGTCTGGAAAAGCTTGATAGCAATACTCATAAGGAGTAAGGCGATGTTCACGGGTATCAGAGAAGATATAAAAAGTGTGTTTGACCGTGATCCGGCTGCACGTAGTACCTTTGAGGTACTAACTAATTATCCGGGGTTGCATGCCATTTGGTGGCACCGGCTTAATCACAAGCTGTGGCGGGCAAACATTAAATGGCTGGCACGCTTTTTAAGTACGATTGCCCGCTGGCTAACCGGGGTGGAAATTCATCCGGGCGCGAAAATCGGCCGGCGCTTTTTTATTGACCATGGCATGGGCGTGGTGATTGGTGAAACGGCGGAAATTGGTGATGACTGCACCCTGTATCATGGGGTAACGCTGGGCGGTACAAGTTGGAATCCGGGTAAGCGCCATCCTACTCTGGCCAATGGCGTGGTAATTGGTGCAGGAGCCAAAGTGCTGGGGCCCTTGATGGTTGGAGAGAACGCCCGCATCGGCTCAAATGCTGTTGTGGTTCGCGATGTGCCAGCGGGGGCCACTGTGGTGGGTATTCCGGGACGCATCGTTGCTAAAGTAGCGGCAGAAGTGAGCGAGCAGCGCCAGCATCTGGCAAAGAAATTTGGCTTTGATGCCTATGCGGTTTCCGCTGAGAACCCTGACCCGGTTGCCAGTGCAATTGGCACCTTGCTGGATCATATTCATTTGTTAGACAATAAAGTGGCTGAGTTATGTAACAGCGTCAATAGTCTGGGGGGCAATGTCTGTGCTGAAATGCCCGAGCTGGATTTACCCGAAGAAGACTTTAAGCGGGCCGAACTGCAGGCTGCAGAACAACGACGCAAAGAAGTTGAAGCGTTTGATCCCGGTATTTAGTGGCGCCGTGACAGTGAATACCTGACCAGCTTACTAGGATATATACTTGACTAAAACAGTCAGGATTGTACAATAGCTGCCATGAAGTCAGGGAGCTTGATATGAGATTAACCTCTAAAGGTCGCTATGCGGTTACTGCCATGCTTGATGTAGCATTGCATGCAGGGCAGGGTCCGGTGCCGCTGGCCGATATTTCTGAGCGGCAGGGTATTTCTTTATCTTATCTTGAACAATTATTCGCTCGCTTGCGTAAACAGGGTTTAGTCAGCAGTGTGCGTGGTCCGGGCGGCGGTTACCAGCTGGGGCTGGCGCCTGAATCGATTTCTATTTCTGCAGTAATTGCGGCAGTAGACGAATCAGTGGATGCCACACGCTGTCAGGGAAAATCTGATTGCCAGAGCGGTGCAAAATGCCTGACGCACACTTTGTGGCATGATTTAAGTCACCGGATAGAAGACTTTCTGACCAATATCAGCCTGGCGGCACTAGTTAGCCAGCAAGACGTGCAAACAATTGCACAGCGGCAGAACAGTCGCAATGTTAAAAATCCTGCAACTGACATTAAAGTCAGTTGCCAGCTGTAAGCGCAATACGGAGCCAACAATGAAGCTACCTATTTATCTGGATTATGCGGCAACCACCCCGGTTGACCCGCGTGTGGCCGAAAAAATGATGCAGTACCTGACGATGGATGGCGAGTTTGGTAACCCGGCGTCACGTTCTCACCGGTTTGGCTGGCAAGCGGAAGAGTCTGTGGAAATTGCCCGCAGCCAGATAGCTGAGCTGGTCAATGCTGACCCGCGGGAAATCGTGTTTACTTCTGGCGCAACCGAATCAAACAACCTGGCAATTAAAGGGGCAGCCCAGTTTTACAAGAAAAAGGGCAAGCATTTAATTACCGCTAAAACTGAACACAAAGCCGTGCTGGATACCATGCGTCAGCTTGAACGTGAAGGTTTTGAAGTTACGTATCTGGATGTGGAAAGTAACGGCCTGGTTGATCTTGTCAAATTAGAAGCGGCAATGCGTCCGGAAACTTCAGTGGTAAGTATTATGTTTGTGAATAACGAAATTGGCGTTATTCAGGATATAGCGGCCATTGGTGAATTATGTCGCAGTAAAGGCATTGTTTTTCATGTCGATGCTGCGCAGGCAACCGGTAAAGTGGATATCGATCTGCAAAACCTGAAGGTCGACTTAATGTCGTTTTCCGGCCACAAAACCTATGGTCCGAAAGGCATAGGTGCATTGTATGTGCGGCGTAAACCGCGTATCCGCTTAGAAGCGCAAACTCACGGTGGTGGTCATGAGCGCGGCATGCGTTCAGGCACCCTGGCGCCGCATCAAATCGCGGCCATGGGCGAAGCATTCCGGTTAGCCAAAGAAGAAATGGCCGCCGAGCGCGAACGTATCACTACGTTGCGTGATCGCTTGTGGGATGGCATTAAAGATATCGAACAAGTTTATTTAAATGGGGACAGCGCGCCAAGAGTGCCGGGCATCACCAATATCAGCTTTAACTTTGTTGAAGGTGAATCACTGATCATGGCATTGAAGGATATTGCGGTGTCATCAGGCTCGGCCTGTACGTCTGCCAGTTTAGAGCCTTCTTATGTGCTAAGGGCACTGGGTTTAAATGATGAACTGGCCCATAGTTCTATCCGGTTCAGTATTGGTCGGTTTACTACTGAAGCGCAAATTGACCATACCATTAAGATTGTCCATCAGGCGATTGATAAACTACGTGAAATGTCACCGTTATGGGATATGTTCAAAGACGGTATTGATTTAAACACAGTGGCATGGGTAGCGCATTAAGTGCAATCCGGCCCAACGAGGTAACAGATCATGGCTTACAGCAATAAAGTAATCGATCATTATGAAAATCCACGTAATGTGGGTTCTTTTGCCAAAGATGACCCAAGCATCGCAACCGGCATGGTTGGCGCGCCGGCCTGTGGTGACGTAATGAAACTGCAAATCAAAGTGAATGAGCTGGGTATTATTGAAGATGCCAAGTTCAAAACTTATGGCTGTGGCAGCGCTATTGCCTCCAGCTCACTGGTAACAGAGTGGGTTAAAGGCAAAAGCCTGGATGAAGCGCAACAGATTAAAAATACCGATATTGCCCACGAGCTGGCATTGCCACCGGTGAAAATTCACTGCTCTATTCTGGCGGAAGATGCCATTAAAGCAGCGATTGCCGATTACAAGCAAAAGCGCGGGGGTTAAAGCAGTATGGCAATATCGATGACCACAGCGGCAGCTGAAAGAGTGCGTAACTTTCTGCAAAATCGCGGTAAAGGTCTGGGCTTGCGGGTTGGGGTAAAAACCACTGGCTGCTCCGGCCTGGCCTATGTGCTGGAGTTTGTCGATGCGCTGAACGATGATGATCAGGTATTTGAAGAGCACGGCCTGAAACTGATTGTCGACGGCAAAAGCCTGGTGTACATCGATGGCACCCAGCTGGATTTTGTGAAAGAGGGCCTGAATGAAGGCTTTCAGTTTAAAAACCCAAATGTTAACGGCGAATGTGGCTGCGGCGAAAGCTTTACCGTTTAATTACTCTGACTGCTGTAGGGCCAATATTGCATGAATTATTTTCAGTTATTTGATTTGCCGGCGACCTTCGAGCTGGACTTAACTGAATTGGGTTCACGTTATTTGGCACTACAGCGCAAATTTCACCCCGATAAGTACGCGGCCGCCTCCAATCGTGACCGCTTAATGTCGGTTCAGCAAACTGCCAATATAAACGATGCCTACCATAGCCTGAAACAACCGCTGCTGCGGGCTGAACATCTGCTGGCGCTTCGTGGTTTAAAGATAAGTCATGAGCAGCGCAGTTTTACCGACCCGGTGTTTTTAATGCAGCAGATGGAGTTGCGGGAACAGTTGGAGGAAATCAGCAGCAGTGCTGATCCGGATAGCGCTATTATGGCGGTAGAGCAGCAATTGCAGCAGCAACGCAAAGTTCTGCTAAAGCAGCTGGCAGCAACCTTGGATGCCAACACAGCTGAGCAAAACCAGCAGGCAGCGGAACTGGTGCGTAAACTCAAATTTTTCTTTAAACTACAGCATGAGCTGGAGTTAATCGAACAGCAATTACAAGACTAAATTAAGCTATGGCGTTATTACAGATTGCAGAGCCCGGCCAGAGTGCCGCGCCCCATCACCATAAACTGGCAGCCGGTATCGATTTAGGTACTACCAATTCTTTAGTTGCCACGGTACGCAGCGGCCAGGCCAGCACCCTTAGTAATGTGGCAGGCAACGATATGATTCCCTCAGTTGTCCGTTACGGTCCGGATAGAACTGACGTTGGCCAACAGGCCGTTGCTGCAGCAGCAGCAGACGCCAGCAATACTATATTCTCGATTAAACGACTGATGGGTAAAGGTTATGCCGAAACCCTGCCCTTGGCGGAGTTGTTGCCTTATCAGTTAATCGATCAGGGTGGACTGGCTGCAGTGGCCACCCGCGATGGGGTAAAAAACCCGGTTGAAGTTTCAGCAGAAATTCTGGCTACACTGGCCGACACCGCCAGCCAGGTGCTGGGAGGGGAATTGAATGGCGTGGTGATTACCGTGCCAGCCTATTTTGATGATGCCCAGCGCCAGGCCACTAAAGATGCCGCTAAACTAGCCGGTCTTAATGTTCTCAGATTATTAAATGAGCCAACCGCGGCGGCACTGGCTTATGGCCTGGATTCCGGCCAGGAAGGGATTATTGCCGTTTACGATTTAGGTGGCGGCACCTTTGATATTTCTATCTTGCGGTTAAAGCGCGGTGTATTTGAAGTATTGGCTACCGGTGGTGATTCGGCACTCGGTGGTGATGACTTTGACCAGGCTATTGTTGGTTGGTTGCAGCAAAAAAGTGGCCAGCAGCAGTTGAGCCATACCGCCAGGCGCCAGTATTTGACTGTCGCCCGCAAGTTAAAAGAACAGCTGACAGACAGCCCGAATGCAGATTATGCCTTTAGCGCTGATGAACAGCAGGTATCAGGCACGCTTAGCCGCGGTGAATTTGAGCAGCTGGCTGGCCCGATGATTAAGAAGACCATCCGCAGTTGCCGTCAGGTGCTGCGCGATGCCGGGTTAACCCCGGACGAAGTGGCAAACGTAGTGATGGTAGGTGGGTCTACCCGGGTACCACTGGTACGCACTGAGGTGGGGCAATTTTTTGCTACTAAGCCGTTAACCTCAATCGACCCGGATAAAGTAGTGGCGCTGGGCGCGGCAATTCAGGCCAATGTGCTGGTGGGTAATAAAGCCGAACACGAGACCTTGCTGCTGGATGTAATCCCCTTATCGCTGGGGCTGGAAACCATGGGAGGCCTGACCGAAAAAGTGATACCACGCAATACCGTGATCCCGGTTAGCCGTGCTCAGGAATTTACCACCTTTAAAGACGGTCAGACTGCGATGGCGATTCACGTGTTGCAGGGCGAGCGTGAGTTGGTTGAAGACTGTCGCTCACTGGCGCGTTTTGAATTACGTGGTATTCCTCCTATGCCAGCGGGTGGCGCGCATATCCGGGTAACCTTTCAGGTTGATGCCGACGGCTTGCTCAGCGTCAGCGCAGAAGAGAAGTCAACCGGCGTTGCTGCAGGTATTCAGGTTAAGCCCTCTTATGGTTTAACGGATGAACAGGTAGCCGGAATGATCAGCGGTTCAATGCAGCATGCCCGGCAGGACATGCAACGGCGACTGCTGCGTGAACAACAGGTAGAAGCTGACCGGGTGCTTGAAGCCGTTACTGCCGCAGTACAACATGACGGTGCCCTGCTTGACGCTGACGAATTAGCCGACATTAATGCAGCGCTGGCAACATTAGCCGAAGTGCGGCAGCAAGACGATACGGCAGCGATAAAAGCTGCCATTGAACATACCAATACTTTAACAGATGACTTTGCTGCCAGGCGCATGGATAAATCAATCCGGCAGGCCTTGCAGGGCCATAAAGTCGACGAGGTTTAATCATGCCCAAGATAGTATTTTTACCCCATGCGGAATTATGCCCCAAAGGTGCCGCACTGGATGCCAGTGTTGGCGACACTGTGCTGGATGTCGCATTAAAAAATGGCATTGCTATCGAGCATGCCTGTGAAAAATCCTGTGCCTGCACCACTTGTCATGTCATCGTTCGCGAAGGCTTTTTTTCGCTGAATGAAAGCGATGAGCTGGAAGATGATATGCTGGATAAAGCCTGGGGCTTGGAACCCGAATCACGCCTCGGTTGCCAGGCCAGGATTGCAGACGAAGATTTGGTGGTCGAGATCCCGAAATATACCGTCAATATGGTAAGTGAAGGTCACTAAGGCGAAATAGTTGGCACGGTATGTTTTTTCCGGTAATTAGCGTATAATTTGCCGCCTTAAAATTTTAAACCTTTAATTACAGGAGCCTGACATGGCCTTAGAACGTACTTTTTCAATCGTTAAACCAGATGCCGTAGCGAAGAACCTGATCGGTGCTATTTATCACCGTTTTGAGTCTGCCGGCCTTAAGATTGTGGCTTCTAAAATGCTACACTTAAGCCAGGAACAAGCGGAAGGCTTCTATGGCGAGCACAAAGAGCGTCCATTTTTTAAAGCACTGGTTAGCTTTATGACATCGGGTCCGGTAATGGTTCAGGTGCTGGAAGGCGAAGACGCTGTACGCAAAAACCGCGAAATCATGGGTGCAACTAACCCGAAAGATGCCTTAGCTGGTACTTTACGCGCTGATTATGCTGACAGCATTGATGAAAATGCAGTACACGGTTCTGACGCAGCAGCATCTGCGGCCCGTGAAATTGCTTTCTTCTTCACCGAAGCTGAGCTGTGCAGCCGTACCCGTTAATATTGGGTAAGTGTTAGCTGTATTGGCTGAAGGAAAAGGGGCGTCAGCCCCTTTTCTGTCTTAGCAAGATATAGATTTTAATAGTTAAAGTGAGTTATTGATAGGTGTCAGCAGGAGTTATCAGGGTATGAACAAGCCGGTAAACCAGGTAAATTTGTTAGATTTTACCCGTGCTCAAATGCAGGAGTTTTTTGTGGCCCTGGGTGAGAAACCATTTCGGGCCGATCAGGTGATGAAATGGATTTACCACTATTGCGTTGATGACTTCGACAAAATGACCAATATCAATAAAACATTGCGCGATAAATTAAAAACGCTGGCCGTGATCGCTGCACCTGTGGTGGTGACCCGGCAAGACAGCACCGATGGCACCATTAAGTTTGTGATGGGTTTAGCCGGTGGCCAGGAAGTGGAAACTGTCTGGATCCCGGAAAAAGACCGCCGCACACTTTGTGTGTCATCGCAGGTTGGTTGTGCGCTGGATTGTACTTTTTGCTCGACCGCCCAACAGGGTTTTAACCGTAATCTAAGTGTCAGTGAAATTATCGGCCAGGTATGGCGGGTAGCGCAGATTATTGGCAGTTACGGCGATACCGGCGAAAAACCGGTTACTAACGTCGTGATGATGGGCATGGGCGAGCCACTGTTAAACCTGAACAACGTGGTACCGGCGATGGAGCTGATGCTGGAAGATTACGGCTTTGGTTTGTCGAAGCGTCGGGTTACCTTAAGTACTTCCGGAGTAGTGCCTGCACTGGATTTATTGCGTGAGCGAATTGATGTGGCGCTGGCCATTTCATTGCATGCACCGAATAATGCCTTGCGCGATGAGCTGGTGCCGGTGAATAAAAAATATCCGATGGAGCAGTTTTTAGCGGCCTCACGTCGTTATGTCGAGAACTCTAAAGCCAATGACAAGGTCACAGTAGAGTATGTTATGCTCGACGGTATCAACGATAGCATGGAACAGGCGCATGAGTTAGCGCAGGCATTGCAAGATACGCCGGCAAAGATTAATCTGATCCCCTTTAATCCGTATCCTGGCTCGCCTTATAAAAGATCCAGCAACTCGCGGATTGACCGTTTTAACAAGGTGTTACAACAACACGGTTTTACTGTTATGGTACGGAAAACCCGGGGCGATGATATCGACGCAGCCTGTGGCCAGTTGGTAGGTGATGTGATTGATCGAACCAAAAGACTGATAAAGAAGCAGCAGAAAGGCCAGAGCATTCTGGTTAAAATGCTGCCGTAACCCAAGGGATGACCAGTGGTAATGCAGAAATTTTCGGTAGGGCTCGCACTCTGTGTGTCGTTAACCCTGACGGCGTGTGTGTCAGAAAGCAGCTATGTCGGTTCTGACCGCCAGGTTGGTGAGCGAAGCCTTGATAATAGTGAAGCTGCCCGCACCCGAATTTCTCTGGGTTTAAATTATTTACGTCGTGGTGATACCACACAGGCTAAATACAATTTAGAACGGGCCAAAGCCTTCGCACCAGATTTGCCTGAAGTTTACAACGCACTGGCTTTTTATTACCAGAGCGTAGGGGAACATATTCAGGCTGAAGACGCCTACAAAAAAGCGCTCGACAAAGACAGTAATAATGCTGATGCCTACAACAATTATGGTGCATTTTTGTGCCAGATTGGTAAGTACCAGGAAGCAGAAGAATTGCTGCTTAAAGCAATTTCCCGGCCGGGTTATATCCGGGTGGCAGAGAGCTATGAAAATCTGGCACTGTGTCAGTTAGATCAGCAAGGCTACAGTAAAGCTAAAACCTTTCTGGAATCGTCAGTGTCTCATAATGGCACCAGGATCAGCTCGTTGATTAATCTGGCTGCCGTAAATTATGCCATGGGCGACAACGTCGGCGCGAAAGCATCGCTGCAACGGATTCAGCGGTTGGGCAGGGTATCTGCGCGCAGCACGCTGCTTAATTATCTGGTGGCAGAAAAGCAGGGCGACGTTAGCACCATGAAGCATGCTGAACAACTACTCCTGACGTTGTATATTGATACCCCTGAAGCCCGTTTATTATTGCAGCAACGTCTACTGGAAAGTGAGTTTGAACAGCTGCGCGAGCAATATAAACTTAGCTTAATGGCAAACATCGTGCTACCCGATAATGCTGCCGTAGCGGTAGCGCCAACTGACCCTGTTGCCAACCCCAGGCTTAGAGTAGTCAGGCGTAAAACGTCAGAGTCCGCTGCTGACGATGCTGAACAAAACCTGACGTCTGCACAAAAAAAAATCAATAGCCCTGCCTCCTCCTCCGGCACAGCAATGCCAAGCCCGCAAACTGAGCAGGCCTCCACAGCAGCCCGTTCAGTGAGTAGCCAGGCAATAGCCGGCGTCCTGGCAACCAGCCAGCCGACTGCTGACGACGAAGCGGCGCTGGAAGCACTGTCCGCGCAACAACGTGCAGACCAGCAAGCCGCCGAGACCGCAAGGCAACTGGCAACAAAACAGGCAGCAGAGCAACAGGCAAAAGCTGACGAATTAGCTGCGAGGCAATTAGCTGAACAACAGCGAGCTGAGCAATTAGCAGCAGAGCAACTAGCTACTGATAAATTGGCTGCCGAGCAACGGGAAACCGATAATCAGGCTGCTGGCGACATTGCCGCTAACCAACCGGCAGAGCAGCCGGCGGAGCAACAGCCTCAGCCACCAGCGCCTGAGCAACTGACAGCAGATCAGGGCCAGCAGCAAACAACCGGACAAGCTGAGCAGGATAGCGCCAGCCAGCTGGTGTTAGCAGCAACACCACCGGTGACCCTGCCGGTTGAAACGGTATTAGCTGAACCGGCTGCAGCCACCGTTGCTGCATCGGCAGGATCAACCGCTTCAGCAGCAGACATTGCAGCAGCCGAGGTTGAAGCAGAAAAGCTTGAAGCAGAAAGTACAGCTGTGACAGAGGTCAGCCCTGCGGAGCCGGCGGCAGAATTTCATATCGTTCAGGAAGGCGAGTCACTGTATGCCATTTCTGTGGCGCATAATATCAGGCTGGCCAGATTAATGGAGTGGAACCAGCTGACTCCTGAATCCGTTATTAAAACCGGCCAGCGGGTCTGGCTGGCTGAAGTGGACGATGAGCAGTTGCAGCAACAGCAAACGGTTGCCAGGCTGGCAGAGTTCAGTGAACCTGTTGATGCTTCAGAGCCTTACCATCAGGTTGCCGCAGGCGAAACCATGTTTGGAATTTCGTACCGGTATAATATTCGCCTGGAACGTTTTATGACCTGGAACAACCTGACTGAACAAAGCAAGTTACAGGTTGGTCAGCAGGTGCTTGTTATCGACCCGGCCAATATTGAACCATGAGTACGCCAGACATTCCAGCGACAACAGCACTGACGGCTGGTCAGTTATTACGCCAGGCCCGTGAACAACGTAAACTCAGCGTTGCTGATGTAGCTCTGCAACTGAATTTGCGGGTTAATCTGGTACAACAAATTGAGACAGATCAACTCGACAGTACGATGCTGGTTACCTTTGTTCGTGGTTATCTGCGGGCTTACGCCCGGCTGGTTAAGTTACCCGAGCAACAAGTATTGTTGGCCTTTGAGCAGCAAAATGGGGGCAGCGCAGATCCGGCAAAACCAATGCGTACTTTTTCAAATCGTGCTGAACTCCAGGCCACCGAAAACCGCTTTATGTGGGTTACCTATGCCATGGGATTTATTTTAGTATTAATGCTGGTGTTGTGGTGGTGGCAAACCGCTGGTCCTGTCGCTGAAAATACTCCCGGCCAGCCTGCTACAATGCAGCAAACCAGCTTGGAAACAATTGACAACACAATCGTCTCTGCGACGGATCAAAGTACCGCAGCGGCCAATAGCAGTGCTGAGTTAACAGACCTGGGCCAGGAAGCTGATGTTACAGTTGCTACCCCTGATCTGGCTGATGACAACGCGGTTGACGCCAATCCGGAGCCCGTCAGTACGGCCACTGTGGATGCACAGGCAGATGTGATTACGATGGCGTTCAGCGATAATTGCTGGATTGACGTACTGGATGCCGAAGGTAATCGTATCGCCTATGGCACTAAAGAGGCAGGATATACGATGACCGTGACTGGAAAGGCACCCTTCGTAGTAACACTGGGTAACCCCAGCGTGGTGCAGATTACCCTAAACAATAAACCTTTTGATATGTCATCGCTGCCTGCCGGCAGAGTGGCAAAATTCACCCTGGCGGAATCTGATTAATCATGTTTGCTGACAATCCTATTACCCGACGTCTTAGCACCCAAATTCACGTAGGTACCGTCCCTATTGGTGGCGACGCCCCTATTGCTGTGCAGTCGATGACTAATACCCGAACCACTGATGTCGAGGCTACCCTGGCGCAAATTCGGGCAATCGCGGCTGCCGGTGCCGATTTGGTGCGGGTCTCGGTGCCAACCATGGAAGCGGCAGAAGCGTTTAAGCTGATAAAACAGCAGGCGCCTGTCCCGCTGGTCGCTGATATTCATTTTGACTACCGCATTGCTTTAAAAGTAGCGGAGTACGGCGCTGACTGTCTGCGGATAAACCCGGGTAATATCGGCAAGGAAGATCGGATCCGGGCTGTAGTGGACAGTGCCCGGGATCATAATATCCCGATCCGGATCGGCGTCAATGGTGGTTCGTTAGAGGCCGATATTCAGGAGAAATATACCGAACCCTGCCCGGAAGCATTGCTGGAGTCGGCGATGCGGCATGTTGATATTCTGGACCGGCTTAATTTCGATCAATTTAAAGTGAGTGTAAAAGCCTCAGATGTGTTTCTGGCGGTTGGAGCATACCGTTTACTGGCCAAGCAAATTAAGCAACCTCTGCATTTAGGTATTACCGAGGCCGGCGGCGCCAGAGCAGGTGCGGTTAAATCAGCAATTGGTCTAGGTATGCTGCTGGCAGAGGGCATTGGTGATACGTTACGGATCTCATTGGCCGCCGACCCGGTGGAAGAGGTTAAAGTGGCGTTTGATATTTTAAAATCACTGCGTATTCGCCAGCGCGGTATCAATTTTATTGCCTGCCCCAGCTGCTCCCGTCAGGAATTCGACGTTATTAAAACCATGAACGAGCTGGAGCAGCGGCTGGAAGATATTGTCGAACCTTTAACAGTGTCAGTAATTGGCTGCGTGGTGAATGGGCCTGGCGAAGCATTAATTTCAGATTTAGGTGTAGCCGGTGCTAACCGCAAAAGTGGTTTTTATTTAAATGGTCAGCGCCAGAAACTGCGGCTTGACAATAACAACATCGCTGAACAGTTGGAGCAGCAGGTACGGCAGTATCTGGTTGCTCGCGAGCAGCTGATAGGCATTAAACAACTGGATTAACACGGATGCGGTTTGGTGTTTTCAATAACACCTCTTATAATCGCCCGGTTTTAAGCATGGCAGTGAGAATTTAACTTTGGCAAAAAATATTCAGGCAATACGCGGCATGAACGATTGTCTGCCACAGGATACGCCGTTGTGGCAGCATCTGGAGCAGGTATTACGCAGCACAGTGGCTAGTTTTGGCTACAGTGAGATCCGTTTTCCTATCGTTGAAATGACGGAGTTATTTAAACGCTCTATCGGTGAAGTTACTGATATTGTTGAAAAAGAGATGTACACCTTTGAAGATCGTAATGGCGACAGTCTGACATTACGGCCGGAAGGTACCGCCTGTTGTGTCAGAGCCGGTAACGAACATGGCTTGTTATATAATCAGGAACAACGTTTGTGGTATATGGGACCGATGTTCCGGCACGAACGACCACAAAAAGGCCGCTATCGTCAGTTCCATCAGTTTGGTCTGGAAGCCTTTGGTATTGCCAGCAGTGATATTGATGCTGAAGTTATTATGCTAACCGCCAATTTATGGCAGCAGCTGGGGCTGGCACCCTATGTCAGTTTACAACTGAATTCCCTGGGCTCAAATGAGGCCCGGGCTGTTTACCGCGACGCATTGGTAGCGTATCTGGAACAGCACAAGTCGCAGTTAGACGAAGACAGTCTGCGCCGGATGCACAGCAATCCACTAAGGGTGCTCGATACAAAGAACCCGGCACTGGCAGAGGTGGTAGCAAACGCTCCGCAGCTAAGTGATTATTTAGACGAAGACTCAGCGGATCACTTCAGGCAGTTAAAGCGTCGGCTTGATGCGGCCGGGATTGCTTATACTATCAACCCCACCCTGGTGCGCGGTCTCGATTATTACAATAAAACGGTATTTGAGTGGGTAACTACCGAGCTGGGTGCTCAGGGCACGGTGTGTGCCGGTGGTCGTTATGATGGCCTGGTAGAGCAATTGGGTGGTAAAGCCACACCGGCAGTGGGCTTTGCGCTTGGCATGGAGCGGCTGGTGTTATTGCTGCAAACCCTGCAGCTGGCCAGCGTGCCTGAGACCACAGCTGATATTTATATTATGCCTATGGGTGAGGCAGCGGAACTTGCTGCCATTGCGATTGCCCAACAGCTGCGTAGCGAGTTGGCGACAAAACGTGTTATCTTGCACTGTGGTGGTGGCAACCTGAAAAAACAAATGAAACGAGCCGATAAATCGGGTGCCGAACTGGCGTTGATTGTTGGTGATGATGAGCTGGCGCGCGGTGAAATAACGTTAAAATGGCTACGCCAGGATAAGCCACAGCAAACGCTGGCGTTGGCAGCGCTGTCAAAGTTACTGGCAGCAGCGATTTAAATAAAGATAAACAGATTGGACTATCACTGGCAGGCTGATAATCTTCCGGCACTGGTAGTGGCAAAGCAGATTAGACAGGATATTACGGAGTAGTAAAATTGGAAATTTACAGTAGCGAAGAACAACAGGTTGAAGCCATTAAACGCTTTTGGAATGATTACGGTAAAGCCATTCTCGGTGGGGTAGTCATTGGTTTGGCCGGGCTGTATGGCTGGCGCTATTTTCAGGCTGAACAGCGCGAGCAGGCCGAGCAGGTATCAGCTCAGTACAGCCAGCTATTGGAACAACAGCAAGCTGAAGGCAGCGACTGGCTGAGCAGTGCTAAAGGATTTATTGATGGGCAGAGTGATACCAGTTATGCGGTATTCGCTGCGTTACTGGCGGCGCGTGAAGCCATTGAACAACAACAACTGGCAACGGCGGCAGAGCACTTAAATTGGGTGATAAGTAACGCCAAAGATACACCAGTACAGGCGATTGCCCAGCTGCGGCTGGCCCGGGTGCAGCGCGAACAGGGTAATTATTCTGACGCCCTGGCCACGTTAGCCATGCCAGTGCCAGCCAGCTTTGAAACTCAGCAGGCAGAGCTGAAAGGCGACGTACTCCAGTTAACCGGTGAATTGGCTCAGGCTAAAGCGGCTTATCAGCAGGCGCTGGCCACAAGTGAACAAACCCGGCCGTTATTGCAGGTAAAACTGGATGAATTGGCCCATATTACAGCCAGTTAACAAGGGGTAGGCGTGAAATTATTCGGAAAAATAACCGTGGTTGCAATAGTAACCCTTATCTTAAGTGCTTGCTCCAGTAAGGAAAAGCTGGTGCTGCCAGAGGTGCAAAACAGCATCAAACCACAAAAAGTCTGGCAAGATAAAGTTGGTAAAGGCGTCGGCCACTACGAATCAGGACTAAAACCGGTAATTGTTGACGATACCGTTTACGCTGCCAGTCGCAACGGTATTGTGGTCGCAAAAAACCTGAGCAATGGCCGTACCTTGTGGAGTTTTGATTTACGCACTGAAGGCTCAAGCTCTTTGTTGTCGCGTTTTAGCAGCGATACCGCGCGGATTGCCGGTGGCGTTGCTTTTAATAACAATATGTTGTACCTGGGTACCGAAGATGGTGAAGTATTTGCGTTAAATGCCCAAGACGGTCAGTTGTTATGGCGGGTGGCAGTAAAAGGTGAAGTATTAACCAGTCCGGCTGTTGGTGAAGGCTTGGTTGTGGTGGCGACTACCGCAGGTAATCTGGTTGCGTTAGACCCGGCAACGGGCGAGCAACGCTGGATATTTGAAGACGAGCAACCAGCACTAACTATCCGCGGGCTGAGTGAGCCTGTAATTGAATCTGGTGGTGTATTGTATGGCAGTGGCACCGGCCGGGTAGGGGTGTTAATTGCTGAACGCGGTTATCAGGCCTGGGAAGAAGTTATCGCTTCGCCACAAGGTAGCACTGACTTATCGCGACTGGTTGACGTTGACGCAAAACCGATAGTGGTTGCCGGCACCGTGTACACCATTGCCTATAACGGTGAGTTAGTGGCGTTGGAACTGCGCAGTGGCCGTCAGTTGTGGAAACGGGATTATGCCAGCTTTCGTAATATGGCTGTGGCCGGCACGGTTTTGTATCTGGTAGATTCGACTGGTGGCATCTACGCCGTTGACCGGCGTAATGGCAGTGAACTGTGGGGTCAGCAAGGCTTACAGCGGCATTTTTTAACCGGCCCAACTGTTTATAAAGATTATCTGGTGGTGGGTGACAACAAAGGTAACCTGCATTGGCTGAATCGGGAAACCGGTGATTTTGTTGCCCGGCAAAGTATGGATGGCTCAGGTTTTTACAACCAGCCAGTAGCAAACGAAGACTATATATTAGTGACAAGCCGCAATGGTGAGCTAGTCTTATTACAAGTACCTTAACAGGTACTCTAGGCATATAACTGAAGGAACAGGCCTGAATGGGCCTGTTTTCTTATTTCTGAGGTTGACTGAATGTTACCTGTAGTGGCCCTGGTGGGGCGCGCCAATGTTGGCAAATCCACGTTGTTTAATCGTTTAACCCGCACCCGTGACGCTCTGGTTGCAGATTTTCCGGGGTTAACCCGGGATCGTAAGTACGGCTCAGTCAATTTTGAGGGCCTGGAGTTTATTGTCGTAGATACCGGCGGTATTGATGGCCATGAGCAAGGCATTGAAGTGGAAATGGCTGAGCAGTCATTAAAAGCTATCGACGAAGCTGATGTCGTGCTATTTATGGTAGATGCCCGGGCTGGCGCTACCGTGGGAGATGGTGCGATTGCTGATCATATTCGCCGCCTGGAAAAACCGGTGTTTCTGGTAGCCAATAAAACCGATGGTCTGGATGCGGATACCGCGGTAGCGGATTTCTACAGTCTGGGTATTGGCGAAGTATACCCGATAGCCGCGGCCCATGGCCGTGGTGTGTCATCTTTATTAAACCATGCGTTATTACCGTTTCTGGCTGACAGCATCAAATCAGGAGCTGACAGTGACCCGGAGGCCGAAGCTGGCCCGGCGCTGGAAACGCTTACCGAAGAGCAAGCTGATGCTGAGGCTGCCCGGCTGCGTAGCGAGCATATTAAACTGGCCATTGTCGGTCGGCCTAACGTCGGTAAATCAACCCTGACTAACCGTATTTTAGGCGAAGATCGGGTAGTAGTATTTGATATGCCCGGCACCACCCGTGACTCTGTTTTTATTCCGATGCAACGTAACGAGCGTAACTATACGTTAATTGATACTGCCGGCGTACGTCGTCGTGGCAAAATTGATGACATGGTAGAAAAGTTTTCGGTGATCAAAACCTTGCAGGCAATAGAAGAGGCCAATGTGGTATTGCTGGTACTGGATGCCCAGCAAGGGATCTCTGATCAGGATTTAAGTATTCTGGGTTTTGCGCTCAATGCCGGCCGATCCTTGGTTATTGCCGTCAATAAATGGGATGGCCTGAACGACAGCATTAAAGATGAAGTTAAGCGGGAGCTGGATCGTCGCTTAGGTTTTATTGATTTTGCCCGTTTGCATTTTATCTCGGCATTGCATGGCTCTGGTGTTGGTAACCTATTTGAGTCGGTAGAAGAAGCATTCGACTCTGCCACCAAACGAGTGAGTACATCGCTACTTACCCGCATCATGAAGATGGCGCAGGAAGATCACCAGCCACCGATGGTGCATGGCCGCAGGGTTAAACTAAAGTATGCCCATGCCGGTGGTTATAACCCCCCCATTATTGTTATTCATGGTAATCAGGTAAAAGACCTGCCGGATTCTTATAAGCGCTATTTAATGAATTACTATCGTAAAGCGCTGCAAATGATGGGTACGCCGGTACGGGTTGAATTCCGGGAAGGAGAAAACCCCTTTACCCCAACTAAGAAAAATACCGAGACGGCGCTACAAAAATACAAGCGTGAGCGTTTAATGAAGGCGCGTCAGAAAGTGGCTAAAAAAGATTAACAGCAAGGATTAACTGATGAAATTTCGTTTTCCGGTTATCGTTATCGATGAAGATTTCCGTTCAGAAAATATTTCCGGCTCAGGCATTCGAGATCTGGCTCAGGCCATCGGCAGCCATGGTTTTGAGGTAGTCGGCTATACCAGCTATGTCGATCTAACGGCGTTTGCCCAGCAAGCGAGCCGTGCCTCGTGCTTTATTTTATCTATCGACGATGAAGAGTTTGGCAGCGGCAGTGATGCTGATGTTAATACTGCGCTGACGGAGCTCAGAGCCTTTGTTAAAGAAGTGCGTAAGCGTAACGCCGATATACCGATATTTTTATACGGTGAAACCCGCACCAGCCGCCATATTCCAAACGATGTGCTGCGCGAGCTGCATGGTTTTATTCATATGTTTGAAGATACGCCGGAGTTTGTGGCGCGGCATATTATCCGCGAAGCGCAAAAGTATTTAGATGCGTTAGCGCCGCCGTTTTTTAATGCGCTAATGGATTATGCCTCAGATGGTTCTTACTCGTGGCACTGTCCTGGCCACTCCGGCGGCGTGGCGTTTTTAAAAAGCCCGGTTGGCCAGATGTTTCACCAGTTTTTTGGCGAAAACATGTTACGGGCCGATGTCTGCAACTCGGTAGATGAGTTAGGCCAGTTGCTGGACCATACCGGACCGGTGGCGCAGAGTGAGCAGAATGCTGCCCGCATTTTTAACGCCGATCATTTGTTTTTCGTCACTAATGGTACCTCTACTTCTAATAAAATGGTCTGGCACTCCGTAGTCGCCCCTGGTGACATCGTGGTGGTAGACCGTAACTGTCATAAATCAATTTTACATTCGATTATTATGACCGGCGCTATTCCAGTATTTTTAATGCCAACCCGCAACCATTACGGCATTATCGGCCCTATTCCCAAGAGTGAGTTTTCAGCCGAAGCCATTGCTAAGAAAATCGAGGCTAACCCCTTCGCCCGCAATGCCAAGAACAAAAAACCGCGTATTTTAACGATTACCCAAAGCACCTACGACGGTATTTTGTACAACGTTGAAGAGATTAAGCAGGAATTGGGCTCTACCATCGATACCCTGCATTTTGACGAAGCCTGGTTACCGCATGCCAGCTTCCACGATTTTTATAAGAATATGCACGCTATCGGTAAAGATCGGCCGCGCTCAGATGAAACCCTGGTATTCGCTACTCAGTCTACTCATAAGTTATTGGCGGGCCTGTCTCAAGCATCACAAATTCTGGTGCAAAATGCCACTAACCGAAATTTAGATACCCATCGCTTTAACGAATCGTACTTAATGCACAGCTCTACCAGTCCGCAGTATGCCATTATCGCCAGTTGCGATGTGGCCGCCGCAATGATGGAAGCCCCGGGCGGCACCTCGCTGGTAGAAGAAAGCTTGCTGGAAGCGATTGATTTTCGCCGGGCCATGCGCAAAGTCGATGCCGAATTTGGTGATGATGACTGGTGGTTTAAAGTATGGGGCCCAGAACATTTGCCGGAAGAGGGCATAGGTGAGCGCGATAACTGGGTATTACACGCCACCGACAGCTGGCATGGTTTCGGACCGATTGAGTCGGGCTTTAATATCCTGGATCCAATTAAAGCCACCATTATCACCCCGGGCCTGAATATGCTGGGCCAGTTTGACGAGCAGGGCATTCCGGCCACTATCGTCAGCAAGTACCTGGCTGAGCACGGTATTATAATTGAGAAAACCGGCCTGTACTCGTTCTTTATTATGTTTACCATCGGCATTACCAAAGGCCGCTGGAATTCAATGGTAACTGAATTGCAGCAGTTTAAAGACGATTACGATCAAAACCTGCCAATGTGGCGGGCGATGCCGGAATTTGTGGCAAAGCATCCACGGTATGAAAAGGTAGGTTTGCGCGATTTATGTCAGCAAATTCACAATATCTATCGTCAGTTTGATGTCGCAAAAGTCACTACTGAGATGTACCTGTCGACCATTGAAACGGCCATGACCCCGGCTGATGCCTGGGCCAAAATGGCCCATCGCGAGATTGAGCGTGTCTCTATCGATGATATCGCTGGCCGGGTAACCGCCATGTTAGTGACCCCTTACCCACCCGGTATTCCGCTGATGGTGCCAGGCGAGCGCTTTAATGCCACCATAATTAACTATCTTAAATTCACCCGAGCCTTTAACGGCCAGTTCCCGGGTTTTGAAACCGATGTCCATGGTCTGGTGCGGGAAACGGTAGCAGGTGAAAGCCAGTATTTTATTGATGTCGTAAAAGAGTAAAACCCTGCTGTGGTTGCCACCGGTAAAAAGTGCTGTCCGGTGGCAATATTTTCATAATAGCCAGCACTGTAGCTGGCTGTCCCCTGTCTTTTAAAGATTGCTTGCCCTGTCTGCCCCCTAGCACAGTGCCCGCTGCTGATTTGTGCTGCTGTTATCCCTGCTAGCCGGCATTTATCCCAGCTGCTGTCTGGTATGTTTTTTGAATGATGTATTGCTATGTTCTGAGCAGTACTCCGGATTAACACGAACCCACATTCTGACTGATGCCAGCAGGAGGTCAGCGATATGACAGCAAAGCTTGAGCAAGGCGATATTTATTTCTTTTACCGCAGTAAAATAGACCGCGAACAGGTTAACAGCATTGATGATGTGCAGCGTTTTTATCTGGTTATGGTGCCGGACAACGACGATAAAGCACGGTTGTTTATCGTTGGCAAAAAACGTTTGCCAGAAATCAGCGACGGTTCGTCCAAATCGACGCAACGGGAGTGGATGCTGAATTACCTGACGACCAGCCCCCAGCAGATTGGCAAGGAGCTTGGGCCGCTAAAATATCAAACATCAACCGAAGGCGAGCGCGAGCAGGGTGAAGCTATTCCGGCAGGAGCCGGCCGCTATCTGATGTTTGAGCACAGCGACAGCACCAGGCTGGCTTACCGCTTACATCAGCCTGATAAACCGGGCAAGGCGCAAAAAGAACTTGGTATATTAGCTGAAGCCAGTTTTGTTATTTCAGTCCGAAACCCCGAAATAGATGCGCCCGGTTTTCCTGATGAAAAACCGGATTATCCGCAGCAACTTAAAGATAAATTTGCCGACAAACGCTGGATTGATATCAGCGACACCAAACTGCTGGATTACGAAAATGCCCAGTTGCTATTAATTGGTGCTCACGATGATTTAGCGGATACTGAAGCAGACATTAGCAGCGGTAAGCCAGAGCTTTTTGATACCCTGGGTTTAAAGCCAAAAAACTGGCCTGCTGCAGCAATTGAGGACGGCAAATTTACCACGCCTGACTTTAAGCTCGACAGCAAGTCGCCGCGGGGCGATCCAACCAAAGGCGGCCGACATGGTGGTAAGGCAGCATTAAAAAGTGCCTCGGCTGCAGGTATTGCTCAGGCGCTGAAGGGTATCGATTTCCCCCGTGACCGGGATCAGGTAGTTAAGTTTGCTGAAAAACACGATGTCAGGGCTGAGATTATCGACGTATTGCAAGAGCTGCCTGAACGCAAATTCCACACCATGGCAGATCTGGAAAAAGCCGTAGGGGAGGTAAGATAATGGCCCAGTTTTGCTGCGACATTTGCGATGCAACCTTTGAACAGAAATCACGGTTAGAGCGCCACATGCTGACGTCTCATCCGCAGCCGGCGATATCTGCAGCCGATATTGAAAAAGCGCTGAAAGGCATTGAGTTTCCGGCGTCCCGCGACGAGCTGGTAGCGACAATTGACGATAGTAAACAGCGTGCCGGAGAAATTACTGACATCTTAAAGCAGCTTCCCGACCAGCAATACCGTGACGCCGCTGAAATCAGCCGGGCCTTTGGCGGCCTGCGCAGCCATCAGAATAAACCGGATGATCAGCCCAGTAAAAAAGGCGGCGCCCGGGCAATGGAAGTAGCCTCCGCAGCGAATATTGCCAGCGTATTTGCCGGCATGGATTTTCCTGCCAGTGGCGATGAGCTTAAAGCATTCGCCCGCGATAACGCCGATGCTGAGCAAGTAGAGATTATTGAGCAGTTCAGCGATAAGACCTATCACAGCATGAAAGACGTAGCCAAAGAGTTTGGCCGGCTGTCGTAACGCTGCTGTCTGAAGCCAGTAACAGTTAGCTGCTCTTTTTAAATGGAACAACAACGGCGTTAATGTTCTCGTTATAAGACAATACGGCTCTGAGTTGCTGCTGACCATTTGTTATCAACGAGCGATACACCACCGTTTTTATTTTATGGTCAGAATTAATGGCGGCATTAACCACTGACTCTATATTATCGTTATTGCCGGCATCAATTGACAGCAAACAGATATAGCTACCGCAGTTAATGTTATTAATTACAGCGCCATTGGTAAGGGTATCGGCCAGTTGCTGCTCAATATCTAACCGTACCTGAATGTCATCGTCATGCTGGTAGCTTAAGTAACCGGCCAGCTCGTCGAAGCTGTCGTCTAACAGCATGGTATCCACGTCATCAACACTAAAATAGCCATTAGCCAGGGCATCAGCTGCAAAGCGCTGGGCTTGCTGGTTTAAGTCTGGTTTAACATTCGTGGTTGCCGGTTCGTGATTGCTGCTTTTAGCACTTTTGGGGGCGGCCGCATTATCGACCGCTAATTGCTGAGTAGCATACTGCGCTTTCTTATCAGCGCTTTGCAGCACAGCAGATTGATGCTGAGCTGGCACGCTGCTGGTGCTGGCAATACTGATGCTGTCTGTCGAGGCGACGCTATCAGCTATGTGCTGTCCACTGAGACTAAAATAACCGATAGCAGCAACACCTGCGACTATCATTAACCCTGGCCAATATTTCATACTATGTCCTTATATTTTTGTTAAAAAAATGATTTTTAGATTTGCACGCAAAATGAAATGAGTCAATAAAAGCGGGACAAAATATGGTGGCGTATGTTTAACGAAGCTCTATGGGAATAAGGTATTCACTAAAATACCGTTAGGTGTCGGCAGGGCTTGTTTTATCAGAGTAAGCTAGCTGATTCCGGTTTTGTTAGTTTTCAGGTACTCTGTTGTTCAGGCGCTGACAGCATGGATGAAACGAAGCACGTGACCACAACTCCCCCCTTTAATAAAACCCAGGCGCAGGCCAGAGCTGATCAGGTACTGGCTTTTCGGGCTGAACAGCAGATATTAGCCGAACAAGGCGTGTTGATACTGGCTGATGATAAAGCAGCTCAGGTTCGCGATTATCACGATGCCTTGTTGCAGCAAATGCAGCAGGAGCAGAATGTCGACTTAAACGCCCAGGCCCGCCATTTGTCGCTGGGTATGCAAATTGTCTCATTTCTAGGTGCAACAGCACTTGCCGCCAGTTTATTCTTTCTGTTTTTCCAGTATTGGGGTTATTTCTCTACCGTTAGCCAGGTTGCGCTACTCATTGCTGCGCCGCTATTAAGTCTGGCACTGGCGGTATGGCTGCAGCGGGTTGATGGCTCGGGCTACTATGCAAAACTGGCTGCATTAGTGTCTTTTACTGCCTGGGTGCTGAATATTATTATGCTGGGCAGCATTTTTAATATCACGCCATCAGCCAACGCTTTTGCTGTTTTTGCATTATATGGCTTTGTGCTGGCGTATCTGCTGCACGTACGCTTACTGTTGGCGGCAGCGATACTCTGCAGTTTTATGTTTATTGGCGCGCAGTTTGGCAGCTGGATGGGCAGTTACTTGGTGCATGCCGGCGAGTATCCTGAGCATTTTCTATTAGCCAGTGCAATGTTCTTTGCAGTGCCAATGGCGTTTAAACAGCAACGGTTTGATGGCTTTGCCAATATTTATCAGACACTGTCTGCCGTGGTGTTTTTTATAGCGGTGTTGGTGTTAGCCAATTGGGGCAGGGTCAGTTATTTGCCCTGGTCAGCCGATTTAGTAGAAGGGGTGTATCAGGTAGTGGGGTTTGTTGCCAGCGCGCTATTGCTATTGTTCGGCATTCGCACACATGCAGCGAAACTGATGCTAACCGGCAACGTGTTCTTTGCCCTGTTTTTGTATACCAAGTTTTTTGACTGGTGGTGGGACTGGCTACCAAAATATTTGTTCTTTCTACTGGTCGGCCTTACTGCAATTCTGGCATTGACGATGTTTAATCGTTTTCGCGCTATCCAGCACGCCCGGATGCAATCAGCCGGAGGCGAACATGTCTGAACAGCATTTCAAAAAACTGCTCTGGTTAGCGGTTGCCACTGTAGTGACAGTTAATGGCGTAATACTTAGTAAAGTGTTTATCAATCGCAGCGCTATCTTAGCTGAATTCCCTTTAACCGAGCGGGAATTACGCTTGCCTAATCAATATGGCTTTGCCGGCGAGAATTCCGGTAAACGTATCGGTCTGAAGTGGACCACGCCTAACCCTGAGCCGATTAGTGACGAATGGCAATACCAATACCGGCATACTAACCGCGCTATTTCTGTTAGTGATGCGCACTTTGCCAGTTTTCAGTTTCAGCCATGCCTGCCCGGGCGCTACCGGCGGCAGCAGCAAAGGGCCTGGGTGTTACTGGAGTTTAACGGTCAAAGTTATGCTGATTACCTTACAGAAGCTGAGCAATATTACGCATTAGTGCAGCAGGTAAATCCGGAACTCACAGCCGAAGTGCAACTGGAACAGCAGCAGCGGGCGGCAGATTTGCTGCAAACCGCAAATGAACGGGCGACCCGTTTATATGTTATCGATGCTGCCGCCACTGCTGAGCTATTACAACCTGTATTAGCTGCCAGGCCAACCACGGCTGATAGCAGGCTGGTAATTGTGCCCGCTGAAATCCAGGCCAGTTATCATCGCTGTGCTAAAACCGAACAGACAAAACTTAATGAAATTATCGTCACCAGGCTGGCAGTGCAGTCGCTTTATGTGCCCAAGCGGCTGGCTGCGGCCCTACCGCAAAATAATGACAAGATCGAAAGTGAGCCTTTGCGGGCGATTATTTACTACGGAAAATTGCATGAGCCATGGATTAGCAATCTGGAGTAAGTTTTAACAACTCGCGCTCAATGGCAAACACATGCTCATCCTGCTCTTTCATGTCCCGCAGGGCTTGCGCCAGTTGTAGTAAGTATTCGCTGTTGGGGCCACTTGGCCCCTCACTTTTCGCTATATGGGCGGCAATCGCCTGATCACTGGCGGGGCCAAGATAGGCCTCGTTATCGGCGCTGGCTAAGTACACTAAGCCTGAGGTATTAGCGTCACTCTGGTCAGGCGCATCCAGCCAGTGCAAGTCAGTAAACACCCGCAAATAACCGTTTTTCTCGCGGTGGTCTAAATGCTCAAAAGTATCAGGCGTTACCTGATACGCCATACCGGCACAGCGCTCGCCTGGTGCTTCTATCAGCGTTAATACCCGGCCAGGAGCTTGCGGCGTGCCGCGATGATCATGCGAGCCCTGCCAAAAGCGGCGCTGCCAGTTATAAATACAGGCTGGTTTGCGTTGCAGGAAAGGGAAGTCAGCTTTGTAAATGAGTGATCCATAACCAAACAACCAGACTGAGTCGAGGTGATCCAGCGGCTGGCGCTGTTTATTAAGGGCAGCGGTGTCGTGTGACATGTTTCTCCACTTAGTAAGCTGAGGTTAGTTGGCAAATGTTTCATGTTGAAAGTCAGGACAGGCGTCGACAGGTTCAGGATCGAGTACCTGTGACCGGCTATCCGCCAGCCAGCAGTCGTCGAAAATCGAACAATAGCAAAAGGTAATTGCGGTTTGTGGATTACCAACAGCAGCTTGAAATTTTCTGGCTAAAGCAGGCTCGGCAACCGATAGCAAATCAATTTTCCGACCAGGGCTGAGCACACGGTTGCTGATGGTATTCCGGCCGACGTTTTCATCAAAAGTGCCACCAAGATACGTTACCACCTGAGCCCAGTCACGCATTGGTTTGCCATCGACCTCGACTTTCACCGCGCGAATAAGCGCCGGCCCCACACCGGTGTTAGTGAAAGTAAGGGTAAAGCTGGCATCCTGGCCAAAATCATAGTCTGCAATCGATATCTGGATAAAAGGCCAAACGGCTGCTGATGTTTGCTTGCGTATTGCTTCAGACTCAGTAAGAGCGGCATAAAGTGCCAAAACGGCAATAAATATGCCTACAACAGATAAAATCGTTTGCCAGAAAGACAAACGAATAAAAATTTTTTCACTTGCAGAAGGTATTTGCGCAGGTTCAGTATCTGAAAGATAGTTATGAGATTCTGCATGCTGTTCAGGCATTGCTTTAACCCTCATTGTAAAACAAGCTGTGTTGAAATAATCTCGATGGTGATTAAGCTTAGCCTGAGTCAGCCCAGATGACTAACCTCAATTCAGCTTTTTAACCTCAGCATCAAAACCACCTTCTGCCAGTTTAATCGCTACCTTATCCCCGGCTTTTAACTGCTTGCTGGAGGTTAGCACCTGCTGTTCGGCGTTAAAGCTGATGCTGTAGCCGCGCGCCAGAGTGGCCAGCGGGCTTACTGTATTTAACTGATTGCTTAAGCGGCCCAGGGTTTGTTGTTGCTGCTTTAGCTGCTGGCTGATGCCGCGTTGCAGCCGTTGTTGCAGTTGCTGTAGTTGCTCGTGCTGTTGCTTAATGGCTTTTGCTGGGGATAAGTGCTGCAGGCTTTGCTGTAAATACTGCTGCTGGCGTTTAGCGTTAGCAAGCTGTTGGGTAATAGTGCGGTTTAAGCGCAGTTGCAGCTCGTCCAGCCGCTGTTGCTGTTGCTGCAGGCGCCTTTTCGGGTGCAGTGCCAGTAAACGTTGCTCCAGCTGTTTTAAATCCGGTTTTAGCCGGCTTAACTGGCTGCGCTGAGCTTGCACCAGCGCACTTTGCAGGCGGCGTAGCCGCTCCAGTAAATGGCTTTGATCGGGCGATACCAGCTCTGCTGCGGCAGACGGGGTAGGGGCCCGCACGTCGGCAACAAAGTCAGTCAGGGCAAAATCTATTTCATGGCCGACGGCACTGACTATCGGAATAGGGCAGGCAGCCACGGCGCGCGCCAGTTGCTCGTCGTTAAAGCACCATAAGTCTTCCAGCGAACCACCACCACGGCCAATAATCAGCACATCTACTTCATCGCGTCGAATAGCCGTGCTAAGCATTTGTCTGAGCTGGCCAGCCGCCTGCTCGCCCTGCACTAAGCAAGGGTAAATAATAACTTCAATACCGGGCGCGCGGCGCGCTAAGACACTGACAATATCGCGAATAGCGGCCCCGGTGGGCGAGGTAATGACCCCAACCCGATTAATGTGAGTTGGTAGCGGCTGTTTGCGTGCTTCGTCAAACAGTCCCTCAGCCTGCAACCGGCTTTTAAGTTGCTCGTACTGTTGCTTTAACAGGCCATCGCCAGCCGGTTCTATCATTTCTGCCAGCAGCTGATATTCACCGCGCGGCTCGTAGACGCTAATGCGGGCCCGGATCAGTATCTGCTGGCCGTTTTGCGGTTTAACGCTGGCATTGTGGTTGGCCTGCTTAAACATCGCTACTTTTACCTGCGCCGCCTGATCTTTTAATGAAAAATACCAGTGGCCCGATGCTGCCTGCACAAAATTAGACACCTCTCCCACCAGCCACAGCCGCTGAAACTGCAGCTCCAGAATAAGCCTGACTTCGCTGTTTAAACGGGAAACGGTATAAATATCGGGGTTTTGCATCATTTGCTCAGGGTTAGCTGCTTTGAGGCTAGTTTACGCCAAGGCTCAGTGTTAACACAAAAAGAAAAAACTGATTGTTCTGTCGCCATAAATCCTTTAAAATTGCGCCGCAACATTCCCTATCTTTTCATCCTTCACAGCGAGATTGTTGCAATGCTCAGGATCAAGAAAGAAGCCCTTACCTTTGACGACGTGTTATTGGTACCGGCGCACTCTACCGTTCTACCCCACACTGCGGATTTACGCACTCAACTGACCAAAAGCATCACGCTGAATATTCCTATGGTATCGGCCTCTATGGACACGGTAACCGAAGCCCGTTTAGCTATTGCGCTGGCACAGGAAGGTGGTCTGGGTTTTATTCATAAGAATATGACTATTGAAGAGCAGGCCGCCAATGTTCGCAAGGTGAAAAAATATGAAAGCGGTGTGGTATCTGATCCGGTTACAGCTCTGGCCGATATGACGGTACGTGAAGTGCAGGCATTAGCCCAGCAGCACGGTTTTTCCGGCTTTCCGGTACTGGACAAAGAACAAAACCTGGTGGGTATTGTTACCGGCCGTGATATGAGCTTTGAAGCCGACTTGCAAGCCAGCGTCACCTCTGTGATGACCCCGCGTGAGCGGCTGGTTACCGTTAACGAAAACGCCCCGCGTGAACAGGCTTTTAAACTGATGCATCAGCACCGGATTGAAAAAGTACTGGTGGTGGATGACAACTTTAAATTAAAAGGCCTGATTACGGTACGCGACTACTATAAAGCCGCCAGTAAACCGAACGCCTGTAAAGACGAATTAGGCCGCCTGCGCGTTGGCGCGGCAGTGGGCGTAGGTCCGGGCACTGACGAGCGGATTGCCGCCTTAGTGGAAGCCGGCGTCGATATTCTGTTAATTGACACCTCCCATGGCCACTCGCAAGGCGTAATTGAACGGGTGAAGCAAACCCGTGCTCAGTACCCGGATTTACAAATTGTTGCCGGTAATGTGGCCACCGCTGAAGGCGCGAAAGCGCTGGCAGAAGCCGGTGCTAATGCGGTTAAAGTCGGCATTGGCCCGGGCTCCATTTGCACCACCCGGATTGTTACCGGTTGCGGCGTGCCGCAAATTACCGCTATTTCTGATGCGGTAGAAGGTATTAAAGGTACTGACGTTTGCATTATTGCCGATGGCGGTATCCGCTTCTCCGGCGATGTGGCCAAAGCCTTGGTAGCGGGCGCCCATTGCGTAATGGTCGGTTCAATGTTTGCTGGTACTGAAGAGGCGCCGGGCGAAGTAGAGCTGTATCAGGGCCGTTACTATAAATCATACCGTGGTATGGGTTCCTTGGGCGCAATGGCCCAGCGTAATGGCTCGTCTGACCGTTATTTCCAGGGCAGCAACAATGCCGAGAAACTGGTACCGGAAGGCATTGAAGGCCGGGTAGCGTATAAAGGCCCGATTGAAAATATTATTCACCAGCAAATGGGTGGCTTGCGCTCTGCCATGGGGCTAACCGGTAGCCCGGATATGCTTACCCTGCGTACTAAACCTGAGTTTGTTAAGGTTACCGCCGCCGGTATGGGTGAGTCGCACGTGCATGATGTGCAAATCACCAAGGAAGCGCCTAACTACCGGTTAGGCTAACAACATTACGTTTACGCGGCGGGCCTGGCCCGCCGCCTTATTTTGCAAAGGTTGTTATGAGCAAGAACATTCACCACCATCGTATTTTAATTCTGGATTTCGGTTCGCAGTACACCCAGCTTATTGCCCGCCGGGTACGTGAAATTGGCGTGTATTGTGAATTATGGGCCTGGGATGTCAGCGACGAGCAAATTCGCGAATTTAACCCTACCGGCATTATTTTATCGGGTGGGCCGGAAAGCGTACCTAACCCGGACTCGCCACGGGCGCCGGAATATGTGTTTAACGCCGGTGTGCCGGTACTGGGCATTTGCTACGGCATGCAAACCATGGCCGAGCAGCTGGGCGGCAAGGTGCAGGGCTCGGATTTACGTGAGTTTGGCTATGCTCAGGTTGAGGTGATTGCCGCTAACGACTTTTTTGCCAAGATTGAAGATCATATTGGTGGCAACGGCAATGCCTTGCTCGACGTGTGGATGAGTCACGGCGATAAAGTGATGAGCATCCCTCCTGGTTTTGTGACTTGCGCCCAGACCACCACTTGTCCGCATGCCGGTATGGTTGATGAAGCCCGGCAATTCTATGGCGTGCAGTTCCACCCGGAAGTAACCCATACCCGTCAGGGCCTGCGGATGCTGGAGCATTTCGTGGTGAACATTTGTGGCTGCGACAAACTGTGGACGCCGGCTACCATTATTGAAGATGCGGTGGCCCGCTTAAAACAACAAATTGGTGACGACCGGGTTATTCTCGGCTTATCAGGCGGCGTAGACAGCTCGGTTACCGCCATGCTGCTGCACCGTGCCATCGGTGCCAATCTGACGTGTGTGTTTGTTGATAACGGCTTGCTGCGGTTAAACGAAGGTAAGCAGGTCATGGATATGTTCGGCGACCACTTTGGCCTGAACATTATTAAAATTGATGCTGAGCAGCGCTTTTTAGATGCCTTAGCCGGTGAAAACGAGCCGGAAGCCAAACGCAAAATTATTGGCCGGGTGTTTGTTGAAGTGTTCGACGAAGAGTCGCAAAAGCTGGAAAATGCCAAATGGCTGGCCCAGGGCACGATTTATCCTGATGTAATTGAATCTGCTGGTTCGGCTACCGGTAAAGCCCATGTCATTAAATCGCACCATAATGTCGGTGGTTTACCAGCCCATATGAAACTGGGGTTAGTAGAGCCGCTGCGTGAGCTGTTTAAAGATGAAGTACGCAAAGTAGGCCTGGAGCTGGGCCTGCCATACGATATGCTGTTCCGTCATCCTTTCCCGGGACCGGGTTTAGGGGTACGGGTACTGGGTGAAATTAAGAAAGAATACTGTGATTTACTGCGCCGGGCCGATGCCATCTTTATTGAAGAGCTGCACAAAGCGGATTTATACAATAAAGTCAGCCAGGCTTTTGCGGTGTTTTTACCGGTGAAATCAGTGGGCGTAATGGGTGATGCCCGTAAATACGACTGGGTTATTTCACTGCGTGCCGTGGAAACTATCGATTTTATGACCGCACACTGGGCTCATTTACCCTATGAAATGCTGGGTAAGGTGTCGAACCGGATCATTAATGAAATTAATGGTATTTCCCGAGTAGTTTACGATATCAGCGGCAAACCCCCTGCCACCATCGAGTGGGAGTGATTTAGTTAACTTTAATGTTAATTAATTTTTAAAAGGCGCCTTGGCGCCTTTTTTGTTTATCATGCTATGCTGCAGTTTTGATTTGGGGCGCAAGCGGGCGTCTGCAGTTAAGTTTATACGGAGTAACAGGATGAACCATCGTTATACCCTTATCTGGCTGCTGGCATTCGCCCTGAGCGGCTGCGCTGCAAAACCTGAACCGGCTGCCAATGCTACTGTCACTGACAATGCTACGGCCATCGCTAATGCTGCGCCTGGCAGCCATCAGGCAGATAGGCCCGCGCCAAATACTGACGAGCTGACAGCTGCTGAGCAGTTAAGCGCCGGCCAGGCAACTACAGTAGAAACCTCACAGGGTACGCTGGCGCTTGAGCCCACCGTTGTTGATATGGAGCCGGCAGTGGAGGACAACAGCGCAGCTGGCGATATTGCGCCGCTGTATTACGATCCGCTGGAAGGTTGGAACCGCGCCGTATTTCGTTTTAATCATCTCTCTTACACTTATGCTTTAATTCCAATAGCTAAAGGCTATGAGAAAGTGTTGCCGGCGCCGGTTCGCGATAAAGTCAGTAATGCGTTTGCCAATATCCGTGAGCCGCTTAACCTGGTTAACAATACGTTAAGTGGCGACTTTAAAGGCGCCGGCAG
The DNA here is from genome assembly GCA_002415085.1 of Arsukibacterium sp. UBA5043. Taxonomy (GTDB): domain Bacteria; phylum Pseudomonadota; class Gammaproteobacteria; order Enterobacterales; family Alteromonadaceae; genus Alishewanella. Next base: position 217,995 of record DIBV01000006.1, read on the forward strand.
TAATTTAGGCCGCTTTGTTATAAATTCGACAATAGGCATTCTTGGCTTGTTTGATCCGGCCACAGCCTGGTTTGAGCTACCTAAAGCAAAACAAAGTATTGCGGATACTTTAAGCCACTATCAGGTTGGTCATGGTCCTTATCTGGTTTTGCCCATTCTTGGTCAGAGTGATATACGGGGAGCAACCTCCGTGGTCGGGGAGGCGTTATTTCATCCAATTAACTATGTGGCCGAGACGCCAGAGCTTTATTACCTGCAAGGCCTGAACGTAATAAACAGTTTCTCTGGCCGCGCCACGCTATATCAAACCTTGTATCAACAGGCCGAAGATCCCTATATTTACTTTCGAAATCAGCATTTACAAAGCCTGAAACGGGATGAAGCTTATGTCAAACCAGAATAAGCAAACGGGAATTACCCAGTGGTTGGGGGATACCATTGTTGGAAATCGCTGGCTGATTATCGGTGTATTTCTGGTGCTGGCGGCAGTGGCTTCGGTTTTTTTAAGCCAGTTCAGAATTGATGCCTCCGCTGAAACGTTGCTGGTAAAAAATAATGAACTGTATATTAAAAGCCAACTGGCGAATCAGCGTTTTGCGCCGGATGAATTTATTCTGGTGGCTTACAAGCCGCACGATGGTGAGCTTTTCTCTGCACAAACCTTTGCTGATATCACCGTTATAAGCGCTGAGTACGCCAAGCTTGAGCGGGTGAGTTCAGTAACCTCGATGCTGACGGTGCCGCTGCTGAAGGATGCCAGTGCTTTTACTTCAGGGGCCGAGGTAGAAAGCCTGACCTGGCAACAGCAGCAGTATGCGCCGCAAGAGATGCAGCAGTTGTTAACGGACCATCCTATTTTTACTGATTTGCTACTGAACAAAGCGCAAACCGCCGCTGGCATTCAGATTGTTTTTAAAGCAAATAGTAAGTTGCAGCAGCTTGACCGGAAAATTCTGGATATTCAGGCGCTGACACTTAAGCGCCCCCTGACGGCTGACGAAGAAGCAGAAATCAGCAAACTTCAACAAGCTGCCGATCCAATCCGCCAGCAGCTGAGCCAGCAGCGCCAGCAGGAAATCGAGCAGATAGAGCAAATTAACCAGCAGGTAGCCAAGCAGGCACAAACCTTTATTGGCGGCGCTTATGTGGTTGGCCAGCATCTGGTTAGCATGATTAAAAGTGATTTAACCAGCTTCGGTCTGGCGATAGCGCTGATTATTGCCGTTTTGTTACTGGTTATCTATAGAAGCTGGCGGTGGGTTTGTTTTCCGCTGCTTAGCTGCGCCGTTAGCGTACTGCTAACCTGTGGCTTGTTTGGCATGTTGGATATTCGTACCACGGTAATTTCAGCTAACTTTATCGCGCTGCAGTTAATACTGACCCTGGCCGTGATGATCCACCTGCTGGGTGCCTATCGGGAAATTGCCCGCGATGAGCCGGAACGGGATCAGCAACAGCGGGTAACCGGTATGCTGGTGCAGAAACTATCCCCTTGCTTCTATGCCACTCTGACTACCTCGGTCGGCTTTGGCTCACTTATTTTCAGCGGTATTCAGCCGGTAGTCGATTTTGGTTTTATGATGCTGATAGCGATGTTAATTACGATGAGTGTCAGCTTGTTGTTATTTCCGGCATTACTGAGTTTGTTAAAAGCACGGCCTGAAACAGCCGACTTTGCCTGGTTACAACAGGGACTGCAAAAGGCCGCAGCAGGGGTTAGTCGCTGGCCTTACCCGGTCATACTGATTCTCGTTGTCGTGTTTGCCGGGCTGGCAACGGGCATTAGCCGGCTTAATGTTGAAAACAGCTTTATTAATTATTTTGCCAAAGACACGCAGGTGCATCAGGAGCTGGCCTTTATTGATCAGCAATTCGGTGGTTCTACGCCGCTGGATATTGTGATAACCCTTGACCCGCAACAGGCTAAACCGGATCTGGTGATTAGCGCCGACCAGTTAAACCAGCTGCATGTAGCGCATGCTGCAGTAAACGCGTTTGACGCCACCGGCAGCGTTACGTCCCTGATCAACTTTACCACGCTGGCCAGACAGCTTAACGATGACAAACCGCTTACGGAGTATGAGCTGGATGCGATTTACGAAATGCTCAGTACCAAGGTGACTAACCAGCTGGTGGGGGCGTATTTGGCCGAGACACCGCAGCAGGTGCGCATTGCCAGCCGCATTCAGGATACCACCGCAGGTTTGAACCGCGAGCAACTTATGCAGCAGTTGCATCAGGACCTGCAGGCCGTTGGCCTGGCAGAGCAAGACTATCAGCTAACCAACTTGTTCGTGCTGTATCAGGATATTCTGGCGCGCTTGTTTGACTCACAGGTAACGACACTGGGGCTGGTGTATTTGGCCCTGGGCCTGGTGTTGCTGGCAATTTTCCGTTCACTGAAAATTGCATTAATTGCGCTGCTCCCCAATATTTTGACTACTCTGGGGATTCTCGGCCTGATTGGCTGGCTTAATATTCCGCTGGATCTGATGACGATAACCATTGCTGCCATAGCCATGGGCATTGCTGTTGATGATACTATTCACTTTGTGCACAACTACCTGCAGCATCCCGGAAACAATGCCATTGGCGCTACTTTTAAGCATACCGGTATGGCCATTGTCTTTACTTCGGTGATCATCGCTGCCGGTTTTGCCGTGTTTGGCTTTTCGGATTTTCTACCCAGCGTATATTTTGGAGTGTTGACGGCGGCGGCCATGTTAATGGCACTGATAACCGACTTAACCATTTTGCCTGCACTACTCGACCGGTTTGTGAGTACCGGCAATAGCCGCCAGCCCAGCGCTGAGGCGTGACAACAAGGCCATGCAAGAGATGTTTCGGGATTAAAAGACACTAAGACCACAGACCTTTGTGTCAATATGCTTGTAGCCAGTCAGTTAGCTGGTTATGCTGTGGCTACAGACATTTTTAAAAGTGCAGATCAGGCTCGTGCAGTTATGAGGTTAAGAGAAACGCTGGTTGCCTATATGTTGCCGTTGCTGGTGCTACCGGTGTTATTGTTCGGTTATCTGGCCTATCAATACAGTCAGCGCTACATGCAGCAACAAACCTTTTATCAGGTTCGTAGTGCGCTGGCTGGCCAGCAGCAGCAGTTAAATGATTTTATCAATACTAAGCAAACGCAATTGCAAATGCTGGCGCTAAACCCTAATTTACAAAACTACCTGCAAACTAATGACCCCGTATTGCTGAGCCCACTGCAACGTTATTGGCAGCGCTTCAGGACAGAGCAGCCGGCTATTGAAGCCATTAAGCTGGTGCAGCTTAATGGCGAATATGCGCTGCACCTGCCCGAGATCACCGATACCATTACGGTACCCAATCGCTTTCGCAATGAGTATTTTTCACCGCTGCAGGCCATGATTGATGATCAGGGCTATTTTCTGGCGTTGTTACCGGGTAGCCGTGAGCGAAAATTGTACTTTGCCCGAAAGCTTTACCTTAGTTCTGTTACAGAATCACGCCGATTATGGGGCTATCTGGTTATTATGGTCAGTCCGGATTTACTGGATAATGTTGTTAACTCTCCTTACACCAGTAACAGCGTCAGCCTGATAATCAGCAAAACCGCCAATATTGCCTATGCTGCTGATCAGGTATTAATTAACAGTGCTTTTGCGCCAACTAATTTTCGGCAAATTCAGCAAAGTATTGCTGCTAACAGTCTGCAAAGTGTGTTGTTACTGGGTCAGTACCGCGAGTTGTTAGGGGCACCACTGCCGGGTAACTATCAGCTGCTATATGGGCTGGATCCAGCACAACTTTATAGCGAGCAACGCTGGCTATCCCGGGTGTTGGTGTTGCTGATGGTCTTGGTTTGCCTGCTGTTGCCGTTGCTGGTCTACTGGTTGTTAATAAAACATATTTTCAGCCCAGTTAAACAGCTTACCGCAGCGAAAACTGCGGTCGGGCGGGGCGATTTATCGGTACTGCTCGAAGTAAAAAAACAAGATGAGCTCGGTGATATGTTTGCCGCTTTTAACGTGATGGTGCGCCAACTGAGGGTATACCGTGAGCGTGAGCGTGTTTATAAGCAGCAACTGGAGGACAAAGTGCTGCGTCGAACGCAGGATCTGGCCCGCGCCAATGATGATTTAGCTGGAGCCAACCAGGAGCTGATTTTAGCCAGGGAAACTGCCGAACAGGCTAACCGCTTAAAAAGTGTCTTTCTGGCCAATATGAGTCATGAAATCCGTACCCCGTTAACGGCTATTATTGGTTTTAGTGAGCAGGCGCTACAGGAAAACGACCCCGATAAACGGCTAGATTACTTAAAGCGCGTACTAAAAAGTGGCGACCATCTTCTGGGCCTGATTAACGATATTTTAGATTTATCCAAAATTGAAGCCGATAAACTTGAATTGGAACACGAGAAATTTGATTGTCTGGCTGCCATCGATGACATTTACCAACTGGCCTGCGAACAGGCGCAAAGTAAAGGGCTGACGTGTCAGCTGAAATGGCATTTTCCACTACCAAAATATCTGCTTAGTGATAGCCTTCGCTTTCGCCAGGTCCTGCTTAATCTTAGCAGTAACGCTGTTAAATTTACCCAGAAGGGTAAGGTGGTGTTTCAGGTGAATTATGACCAGCTGGCCAGACAATTATCAATAAAAGTAAAAGATACTGGTATTGGTATGAATGAAGACGAGCTGGCCCGTATTTTCCGCCCCTTTGTCCAGGCTGATGCCACCGTGACCCGCCACTTTGGTGGTACCGGCCTGGGGTTAGTGATCTCGAAAAGATTAATGGAACAAATGGATGGCGATATACAAGTTGAAAGTGTCAAAGGGATAGGCAGTTGCTTTGAAGTGATCTTACATTGCCAGCAGCAGGACATTGAGTTAGTTAACGAATATCAGCCATCCCAGAAACAGGCTCCGACCACCAGCTTGTTAGCCACTGACAGTACAATCAGGGTGCTGGTAGCAGAGGACAATCCGGATAATCAGCTACTGCTTAAATTACTGTTGGAGAAAAGTAAGGTGACCGTGGTCGTGGTCGACAACGGCCATAAAGCCGTTGAGCGGGCGCTGCAGGATGATTTCGATTTAGTTTTTATGGATATGCAAATGCCGCTAATGGGCGGCGAAGAAGCCACCCGACTGATCAGGCATGCTGGGATAGAAGTGCCTATTATTGCGGTAACCGCCAATGTGATGAGTGAGGACGTTGAACGTTATAAAAAAGCGGGTTGTCAGGCGTTGTTGGGCAAACCGGTGGTACAAAGTGAGTTTTTAGCAATACTGAACCGATTTGCGAACGTTCGCAAAAACACAGAAGATGAGTGGTTGCAACGGTTAGCACAGGATCCGCAAATGCAGGCATTAAAGCAGCAATTTGGCGAGCAGTTACCCGGGTTACTTGCTGAATTACGCCAATACGCTCAAACCGAAGACTGGGCTGCATTGCGTTTTGCTGCCCATAGCCTAAAGGGCAGTGCCGGTAGTATGGGCTACCCACAGGTGACCCGTTTAGCTGGAGAGATAGAGCAAGCGGTAACCAGAAAGCCGACTGACATCGCAGATTTGTTAGTTGAGCTCACTGAACATATTGAGCAAAATCAGCTAAGTAGCCAAGCCGAGCATTAACCACTGACGGGAGACACCATGAGCGCACAACGTGCTTTACTAATTATTCTGGATGAAAAAATACGCTCTGATCGACTGGTGCTTCCTACGTTGCCGGATATTGCGTTGAAGGTTCGTGAGCGCGCCGATGACCCGCAAATAAGTTTGCAGCAAATGGCCAATGTGATTAGCCAGGACCCGGCATTATCAGCCAGGATGATCAAAGTCGCTAACAGTGCATTTATGGGACGCTCTATTCAGGTAAACAGTTTAAATCAGGCGGTGACCCGGATTGGCCTGAGCCAGATAAAAAATATCTCGATTGCGATGGCAATGGAACAGTTGTTTGTGTCTCAGCACAAGCAGGTACAACAGCAATTGGACCGCTTGTGGCGTGACAGTGTGCAAACCGCCAGTGTGGCAGTAGCCTGCTTGCAGTTTTATAAAGCACTTCATAGCAGTTGTAAGCTGAATATCGACGTGATGGCGTTGGCGGCACTCGTGCATAACATCGGGGCACTGCCGGTACTGATTGAAGCTGAGCGCCATCCAGAAGTATTTGGTCACCCGGCTTTTATGCAGGTGTTGATCGATAAAATTGCCGCGATAATAGGCTTAAAAATTATCAAAAACTGGGGCTTTGGCGAAGAGTTTATGCCAGTGGTAGAGCACTGGCGAACGCCGCAAAGTGAGCCGGTGCCTGGCTATACCGATTTTATCCGGCTGGCGGCAATTAATCGTAATTATTACCTGCCTGAGCAGGCTCAGGTGCTGTTGGCGAACTATGTGGCTCATCAACTGGTGCCGGTGCCTGAGTTTATGCAGCAACCGGAAATTGCCGGTTGCTACCAGGATGTGCGGGCGCTTTTTCAATAAACCCGATACTTTTGCACCAACGCATAGCCCGTGATGGAACGGCCTGACTCATTACTGGTCATCAGTGGCCTGTAACCGAACTGCAATAGCTTGCAAAGCCTGGTTCAGACTGCTGCTCATTAGTAACAGATCAGCATCAAGTCGCAAGCTTAAATCTTCCCAGCCCATTTCTTCATTCTGGCCGGTCAACAGTTCATGGTATTTTATACCTTTAATACTGCTATCGTCACTGACATGCAGGCTTAAACCTTCATTTTGCTGTAATGCAATTTTGGTCACCAGTTTATCCTGCAGATGGCTCTGTACTTCGTCAGCACTTAGCAGGTGGTTGCTAAATTTAACTTTGGCACCTTCTTCATCAGGCGCTTTTAGTTCAGCATCATTACCCAATGCGAACCCTTCTGGCAGTGCCTGATCCTGCAGCCATAACTGCAGGTGCGAGTTCAATTTATGATTATCCAGCCAGGGTAACGCCGGTAACGAGCCCAGCGCCTTGCGTAACAGCGCCAGAATGTCTTCCGCTTTGCCGGCACCGCCGGTATTTATCACCAGCCAGTTATGCTCAGCGTCGTAATAACCATGGGTCAGGGTAGAGCGGCTGAATGCCCGGGGCAGCAGGGTTTGAATTAATTCTTCTTTCAGGCTTTGTTTTTCTTTACGGCTAAGCGACCGTCCCTGCTCTGCAGCCATGGCATCAATTTTTGGTTGCAATTCTTCATTAATTACCGCCGCCGGCAATACTTTCTCCTGGCGTTTTACGGCAAACAACCAGCCCTGAGCCATCGGATGGCAGTATTGCTTAATGCTGGCATGCAGCGGGAAGCTAAAACCGGTTTTGACGGCTTCCTGGCCAGTACAGGGGGCAAACTTAAATTCCGCCAATGCGTCTTCCAATTGCTGCGGATCAGTGCTTAACGGGGCACTTAACTTGTAAACCCGGATATTTTTAAACCACATAAAAAACCTGTCCTTCTTCTAACAAGCTGGCGAGTATAACGCGGATCAGCCGTCGAGTTTCAGGTTTTTTGGGAAGCGAATATGGTAGTGCAAACCCTGACCAGGCTCACTACTGACAGTGATGCTGCCACCCAGGGTTTGGCGCACCAGATTGTAAGTAATATGGGTACCCAAGCCACTGCCGCCCTGTTCTCGCTTGGTCGTGAAGAAAGGATGAAACAGCTTCTCAAGCTGATCTGGTGACAAGCCTTTACCGTTATCCGTGAAGCGGATATCGACATTGTGGTCTTCATCCAGCACGGTGATCCGGATCAGACCCTCTTTCATATTTTCAAAACCGTGAATGAGCGAATTCATCAGTAAATTGGTGAAAATTTGTGATATTGCACCAGCCGGACAGCGCAGAATGATATTATCCGGGCAATTTACTTCTATCTGATGCTGGGTTTTTTTAAAGTTAGGCTGCAAAGAACAGATCACTTCGTTAATATATTCGGCCAGATTAATGGTGCGAATTGCCTCACTGGCCTGATCAACCGCAATTTGTTTAAAGCTGGCAATCAGTTCAGACGCCCGGCTTAAGTTTGATTGCAATAAATCGGTGCCTTGCAGTGCTTCATTAATAAAAGCCTCCAGCGTTTTCGAGGTTAGCGATTTGTCGTTAAAGGCGTGTTGCAGGCTATTAAGCTTTTCGGCCAGAAAACTGGTGGCAGTTACGCCGATACCAACAGGGGTATTCACTTCATGGGTAATACCGGCCACCAGACCACCCAGCGCGGCCATTTTTTCCGACTGCACTAACCGGTCCTGAGCTTGATTTAAATGTTCAACCAGCTGTTCAAGCTCAGTTTGTTTGCTACGTAGGGCGTCTTCGGTATGACGGCGGCGTTCAATTTCTTCGCGCAGACTTTGCTGCTTCAGTTCCAGCTCCTGTTTCTGTTGCTGCAAGTCCATCATTGCCTGGCTAAGGCCAGATGTTTTGCGGGCAACTTCCTGCTCCAGTAGCAGGTTTTGCTGGTCTAGTTTTTCATTGGAATTGAGCAATTGCTTCTGGGTATTACCTAACTGTGCTTTATAGTCCTGTACCCGGTTTATCAGTCGGTTGTAGGCATCAGCCATTAAGGTCAGTTCAGAAGACTGGCTTTTATCTACATCGACCCGGGCACCATCGAGTTGATCAAGCTCTAAGTCTTCAATTTGCCTGCTAATATCTGCCAGCGGCTCGGTAAGTTGTTTTCTAAATGCCATTAAAAACAGAATAATAAGAAAGGTGGTTTTCAGCATGGCGTTGCCAATCAGAAAATAAATACCCACTTTGATCCGATCAATCACCACGGCGCGACTGGAAAACAGTGTCACGTCGCCAACCTGGGTAGCCCGGCCTGAAAACTCAAAAATAAGCGGAAACGTATAACCGAAAATACCAGATTGTTGCTCGGTCAGCCGCACGCCTTCCCGGACCAACTGGCTGCTGAACCGTTCTTTAACATCGATGTACCGACCTAACTGGGTAATCACGGCGCCATTGTCGTCCCGGACCACAATACCTTCTACGGCAGGAATAGACAGCAGGCCATCGGCAATAATTAACGCTTGTGGCGTATTCAGCTCCCAGATAGCCCGGGTTAAGCTGCCTGAAAAAGTCTGCTGCAACGTTTCTAAGTCGCTGTTAATCAGGTTTTTTGTGTTGTAGTACTCTGCCACAATCTGTGCGACAGTAACAATTAAAGTCAGAACGAAATAGACTGACAACACCTTGGTAAGCAGATTGCGGGACAGGCTTTTTTGCTGCATGCAATAACCTTTTTTCACCGGATTATTTAATACTAAGTCTGACCTACCTTACCCAATAAAGTAGTCTTTTAAAATAGCTGATGCTAAATAAGTACAGCGGCCCTGCTAAGCATGCCGCAGACGGTCAACCGGCCTGTTATCCAAGCTTGCTAAAGGTATGCTAATTATTGGCTGGATATTGCATTATGGCGGCCATCTGTATATATTTTTTAACCAACAGATGCATTAATCCAACATAAAACAGGCAGTACTGATGGCTTTAACCGCGTTAATTTGTGACGACTCTCTTTTAGCTCGCAACCAAATGAAAAAATCTTTGCCCGGCGCATTTGATGCCGAGATTGTTACGGCCACCAATGGCCTGGAGGCACTGAACGTATTACGTAGCCAGGAAATAGGCGTGGTTTTCCTGGATCTGACAATGCCTGAATTGGATGGTGTTGGCGTACTTGAAGCGATTAAAGCGGAAAAAATGGATGTTTTTGTTATTGTGGTCTCCGCTGATATTCAGCCGGAAATGCAAAAACGGGTAATGGATCTCGGTGCACTGGCCTTTATTCATAAGCCGGTAAATACCGATAAACTCAGCGCAGTGATGCGACAGTATGGTTTGATATGACGGATTTGAGTTTTACTGAAGAGCAACGCGATTGCCTGCAGGAACTAATCAATGTGGCGATGGGGCTGGCCAGCGACAAACTGGCGCGGTTTCTTAATACCTTTGTTCATTTACAGGTACCGGCAATTGGTTTAGTGAGTGCCGCTGAAATTCCTGAACAGTTTCGCGGCCAGTATCAGGGCCTGAACAGCTCAATGATCAGCCTTGGTTTTTTTGGTGATGGTGGTTTGCGCGGTGAAACCATTTTGCTGTATCAGCTGGACAACGCCGGCAAAATTGCTGCGTTACTCGGTTATGATGACGACGCGACCAGTGAAGCTGAAATGCTGACTGATATCAGCTCGATTTTAACCACTACCTTTTTAAATGGTCTGGCAGATCAGCTGGAAAACAGCTTTTCTTACGCGGCACCGCGGATTATATCCTCACGTGATAGCGACTTTATCAGTAAACTGGAACAAACAGCATTTCACTGGCAACTGGCTTTAAAGGTGGATATTCGTTACGAGCTTACCGACTACAGCTTCGACTGCAATATGATTTTGTTGATCCCGGGTGAAGCGGTGTTGAAACTGAAAACGATTCTGGATCATGTGCTGGCGGAATTCTGATGAGTATTGACTGGCTGTCCGGTCCTTTACTGCAGCAGCTGAATAGTGGGGTGATACTGCTGAACACCCAGCTGCAAATAGTTTATATCAATCCCTATATCTGTCGCCGGGCTGACATTCAGCTGGAATCGGTGCAGGGCAAAGACATATTCAGCGTATTTACGGATGCCCCCAAAGCCTGGCTTAGTCGCAAACTAAACAGTGTGCTGAGTTTGCAAAGTCCGGCCTTCAGTTCCTGGGAACAGCGGCAGTATTTGTTTAAGTTACCCCACTTGCGGCCAGTTAGCAGTGCCAATGAGTATATGGCGCAAAACTGTAATATGTTGCCATTGACCGAACCTGTTACGGGTGAGCATTATGTGTGCTTACTGATTGAAGACGCTACCGATGCCTATGTCTATCAAAACCAGTTGCAGCAAAGCAATTTACAGTTGCAGCAGGTAAACCGGTTGGATGGCTTAACGGGTGTATTAAACCGTAATTACTGGCAGCAGCAACTTGAAGTTGAGGTACAGCGTGCGGCCCGGTATCAGCACCCGTTGTCATTACTGTTTTTTGATCTGGATAAGTTTAAACGGTTAAATGATGATTACGGCCACCAGGCTGGCGACTTGGTCTTAATTGAAGTCGCGAAATTAATCGGCAGTTTATTGCGGGAAACCGATTTATTTGGCCGTTACGGCGGCGAAGAGTTTGCCATTATACTGCCCGACACACCACTGGATGGCGCCATTGAGGTCGCTAAACGTATCTGCCGGCGGGTCGCCGCCACCCCGATTGCATACAAACAGCAAAACCTTATGACCAGTGTGAGTGTTGGTGTCAGCCAGTTCAGTAGCGCCGATAGTGCCGACGATCTTATCCAGCAAGCAGATTTAGCCTTGTATCAGGCGAAACGCAATGGCCGCAATCAGGTGGTCACTTATTATCCCGGCTTGATTGATTCCCTTAAAAAGGTAAAGACGAATTAGCGGCTATTTTTTGTTTGACAGACGTCTATAAGTCTGTGCATAGTGCTTAACATGAAAATAAGAACAGCAGACCTCACCAGCATTATTATTACCACCAGCCCCTCGGGGTAGGAGGTCGGCGGTGTGTTGTCTGTAAAAAGGCCCGTGACCTCAAATGTCACGGGTTTTTTTTACATATTTACAGGTGTTTACCTGGCCATGGTCGGCAATAACAACAAAACAACTCATTCGATGCGCAAGGAGAAAAAACATGAGAGTGCTAAAATTTGGCGGCTCGTCACTGGCATCACTGCCACGCTTTGCCGAAGTTGCGCAAATTGTGCAGCGTCAGGCCGCGGCCTGCCCGGTGTGTCTGGTGTTATCAGCGCCACAGGGCGTGACCAATATGTTGGTAGAGTTGACCGACCTCGCTTATCTGGGTTCAGATTATCAGGCGGTATTAACCGCTCTGACTGAACGTTATCAACAGCTGCTGAATGACGCCACTTCGTTATCTGCACTGCAGGTTAGCCAGGTGCAGGCCTTGTGGCAGCAGCAATTAAAGCAACTGGCGCTGCATCTGCAGGGGATAAGCCTGCTCCGGCATTGCCCGGATCATATTAAGGCGCAAATTCTGGGTTTAGGTGAGCAATTTAGTGTGGCGTTAATGACGGCGTTGCTGGGCGCGGGCAATGTTAAAGCGGTTGCCCTGGATGCAGTTTCATTGATTAAAAGCCAGGGAGATTATCTGAATGCCACGGCCGATATTGCGGGCTCAGAACAGACGCTGCAACAGGCGATTGCTGCGCACAGCGCATCGGTATACGTGATCGCCGGTTTCGTTTCCAGTAACAGTCAGGGTGAGCCAGCCTTGCTGGGGCGGAATGGCTCCGATTATTCAGCGGCCATTGTTGCCGCCAGTCTGCGGGCCAAGGCCTGTGAGATCTGGACGGATGTCGATGGCGTGTACAGCGCTGATCCACGACAGGTGAAGCAAACACGCCTGATTGACCGTTTATCATATGATGAGGCGATGGAGTTATCGTATTTTGGTGCTAAGGTACTGCACCCGAAAACTATCGGCCCGTTGGCACGTTATCAGATCCCCTGTTATATCAAAAATACCTTAAACCCGGCTGCACCAGGCACCTGTATTGATATAAGCGGCGATGGTGAGGCACTGGTGAAAGGGATATCCAGTCTGGAGCATCTGGCACTGTTTACAGTATCAGGCCCGGGGCTGAAAGGCGTGGTAGGGATGGCCAGCCGGGTGTTTGCCTCAATGGCCAGGGCGCAAATCTCCGTTAGTTTAATTACCCAGTCTTCATCCGAATTCAGTATCAGTTTTTGTGTATCGCAACTGCATCTCAATCGGGCGCAGAAAGCGCTGGAACAAGAGTTTGAGCTGGAATTACAAACCGGCTTACTGCGACCGGTAAGTATTCTGGCCGATATGGCAATTGTCAGCCTGGTGGGTGATGGTATGCGCCAGCATCGTGGCGTGGCAGCCAAGTTTTTTGCCTCGTTGGCTCAGGCCCGGGTTAATGTGGTGGCTATTGCTCAGGATAGTAGCGAGCGCTCTATCTCAGCGGTGGTTGAGCAAACGGTATGCAAAGATGCAGTAAGAGTTTGCCACGAAAATTTCTTCAGCCATATTCCCAGCATCGATGTTTTTCTGGTCGGTTGCGGTGTGGTGGGCGCTGAGTTGCTGGCCCAAATTGAACGCCAGCAAGGCTTTTTACAGCAGCGGCAGGTTAAATTAACGGTATATGGGGTCGCCAATTCCCGTCAGTTATTGCTGGCTAAAGATGGTGTGGCCCTTGGCAACTGGCAAACTGAACTGAGTGAAAGTCAGAAAAGTTTTTCACTGCAAGAGCTGTCAGACTTTGTCCGGCAGCAACATCTTACCAATCCGGTACTGGTCGATTGCACCAGTGCCGAAGCTGTTGCCAGTCAGTATGCTGATTTTCTGGCGGCTGGCTTTCATGTAGTGACCCCGAATAAAAAAGCCAACACAGCAAGCCTCGCTTACTACCGGCAGTTGCGCCAGGTGGCGCAGCAGCAACGGCGGCGGTTTTTATATGAAACCACAGTAGGCGCAGGTTTGCCGGTTATTGATACCCTGCAGGGGTTACTGAATGCCGGCGATGAATTACTGGCGTTTGAAGGGATCTTATCCGGCTCGTTATCTTATATTTTTGGTGAGATAGAGGCGGGTGGCAGTTTGTCGGCAATAACAAGTAAGGCCAAAGCGAAGGGGTTTACGGAGCCGGATCCACGTGATGATTTATCGGGAACCGATGTCGCCCGTAAATTGCTGATTATGGCGCGTGAAGCCGGCATGCCACTGGAACTCAGTGACGTTTATATTGAGCCGGTATTGCCCGCCGACTTTGACAGCAGCGGCAGCACAGATGACTTTATGGCGCGCCTACCTGCATTAGATGCCACCTTTAGCCAGCGGATAAAAGCGGCGGCTGAGCAGGGTAAAGTACTGCGATATATTGGTGAGATCCGTGATGGCAAATGCCAGGTTGCCATTAAAGCATTGGCTCAGGATCATCCGCTGGCTACGGTAAAAGACGGAGAAAATGCTCTGGCCATTCACAGCCGCTATTATCAGCCGATCCCGTTTGTGCTGCGTGGTTATGGCGCTGGTGCTGCCGTCACTTCAGCCGGCGTGTTCAGTGATATTATGCGAACCTTAAGCTGGCAGCAGCAGGTGTAACGACGATGACAAACTCTAGAATAGCCCGATATTTTGCGCCGGCGTCAACCGGTAATTTCTCGGTCGGTTTTGATTTGCTAGGCGCAGCTTTTGAACCAGTAGCAGGGGCAGCAGCAAGAGATAATTTATTTGGTGATGTGCTTGAAATATATGCTGAACAGAACGAACTCAGCTTGCAAATCAGTGGCCGTTACCGCCATCAGTTACCAGCAGACAACAGCACTAATTTAGTATTAACCTGTTTTTATGCATTTGAGCAGGCAGTTGGCAAACCTTTACCCCGGTTAGCCTTAAAATTGCAGAAAAATCTGCCGGTAGGTAGCGGGCTGGGTTCAAGTGCCTGCTCTATTGTAGTGGCGTGTTATGCCTTCAATGACTATTTTGGTCAGCCCTTAAGCCAACCGCAATTGTTACAGTTAATGGCAGAGGCTGAGGGGGGAGTCAGTGGCAGTGTGCATTTTGATAATGTCGCACCCAGTCTCCTGGGCGGCCTGCAGTTAATGTTGCCCGGTAGCAATAAACTATGCCGGACGTTGCCATGGTTCAGCCATTGGCGGGTAGTGTTAAGCTACCCAGGCACCGTATTGTCTACTAAAGCTGCCCGGGCTGTGTTACCCCGGGAGTTAAGCCTGCCGCACAGTATTGAATTTGCCGGTATGCTCAGTCGTTTTATCAGCGCATTGTATTGCCAGGACGAAAATGAGGCTATTGCTGCACTGCAAGATCTGGTGGCCGAACCTGCCCGCACTGCACTTATTCCTGAATTGCCGCAGCTTCGCACGGCATTGACGGCTAATGGTGTGCTGCATCTGGGTATTTCTGGTGCTGGCCCTACCTTATTTGCACTATGCCCGGACGATGCCACCGCGGCCCATGCTGCGGCTTATCTGCAACAGCATTATGAAAAAAATGCTGATGCCTGTACTTTGATTTGCCAATTATCAACTGCCGGCGCCAGAGCACTGACCTTGTAACCTGCCGCTGACGGCCAGAGGATTTGACAATGCAATTAACAAATTTAAAAGTAGCCACCGAACAAGTGAGCTTTTTACAGGCGGTACGCCAGGGGTTAGGGCAACAACAAGGCCTTTTTTTTCCGACCCGCTGGCCGACGCTGGATATTGATGCGTTACTGGAGATGCCATTAGTACAGCGCAGCTGCACAATTTTGGCGGCATTAATCGGCGATGAGCTGCCAGAAACTGAACTATTGGCGATGGTCGACCGTGCTTTTACTTTCCCGGCACCTTTAGTGCAAATAACAGAAAATATCAGTACATTGGAACTGTTTCACGGGCCCACTTTAGCGTTTAAAGACTTTGGTGGCCGCTTTATGGCTCAGGCATTGGCCAAAGCACAGCCAGAACCAACCACTATTGTTACCGCCACTTCAGGGGATACCGGCGCGGCGGTAGCGCATGCATTTTATGGCCAGAAAGGCGTGCAGGTCGTTATATTGTTTCCAAAAGGAAAAATCAGCAGTTTGCAGGAAAAGCTGTTTACCACTCTGGGTGACAACATTACCACGTTGGCGGTTGACGGCGATTTTGATCAGTGTCAGGCATTGGTAAAGCAGGTGTTTGACAATAAAAGTCTGGTGGACGAGTTTAATATCACCTCTGCTAACTCAATCAATATCAGTCGGCTGTTTGCGCAAATCTGCTACTATTTTGAAGCCGTGGCGCAGGTGCCAGCGGCGCAACGTCGGCACGTTGTAATATCAGTACCCAGCGGTAACTTTGGTAACCTCAGCGCAGGCCTTATTGCTAAAGCAATGGGTTTATCTGTCAAACGAATAATTGCGGCCACCAATAATAATGATACCGTGCCCCGCTATTGGCAAAGTCAGCTATGGCAGCCGAAAGCGACTATCGCTACTTTGTCCAACGCGATGGATGTCAGTGCGCCCAATAACTGGCCACGGGTCGAGGCATTGCTGGCGCAAGGTGTGATTTGCCGTGATGATATTGAGGCACTCGCGGTGGACGAAGATGATACCCAGTTGAGTATGCGGCAGTTATGGCAGCTGGGCTACGTAAGTGAACCGCATGCGGCGGTAGCTTACAAAGCGTTGAAGCGCAGTCTGGCGCCGGATGAGTTTGGTATTTTCTTTGGTACCGCGCACCCGGCAAAGTTTAAAGAGCAGGTAGAGAATATCCTGGGTAGTCCCATCCCGCTGCCGCCAGCACTCGCGGCCTGTGCAGCTGAGTCTGGACTTAGCGTCGATATTGCGGCAGACTTCTCAGCCTTAGAGCAGGTGATCAGGACCTTAAAACGCACATGACAGATTGGCAGCAAATATTGGGTGAGCAAAAGCAGCAGCCGTATTTTCAGGCGCTGCTAAATGAGGTGACAGCAATACGCAGCGCGGGGACCATAGTATACCCGCCACAGGCTGATGTATTTAATGCCTTTAAGCTTACTGAGTTCGCCCGGTTAAAAGTAGTGATACTGGGCCAAGACCCTTACCACGGGCCGAATCAGGCGCATGGTTTGGCGTTCTCGGTACGCGACGGGGTAAAAGTGCCACCCTCCCTGGCCAATATTTATAAAGAACTGGCAATGGAGTATCCTGACTTTACCCCACCAGGCCACGGTAATTTGCAAAGCTGGGCTGAACAGGGGGTGTTGCTGCTTAATACCGTATTAACCGTGATTGCCAATCAGCCAAACTCGCATCGCAAATTGGGTTGGGAGCAGTTTACCGATCAGGTAATCAGCGCCATCAGCCAGCATTGCCAAGGCGTTGTCTTTTTATTGTGGGGCAGCCATGCTCAGAAAAAAGCCCGCTTTATCGACGGTGAGCGCCATCATATTTTGACAGCACCACATCCTTCGCCATTATCAGCGCATCGTGGTTTTCTGGGTTGCGGCCATTTTCTGCAAACCAACAGCCTGCTGCAAAACAGTAACCGTGGGGCCATTAACTGGCTTTCGGTTTGCCGTTAGCATCAGTGTACTGCCACAAAAGCTATGGTATAAGCTAAAACAGCAACGCCCAATCGATGATTGGGCGTTGACGTTATAACTCGATATCAGCCAGCTCTGGCTCTATGGTCCAATCCATATCGCATAGCTCTTTTTTAAGGCGATGGCGTTCTTTTAATTCTTCGATTTCGCGCCATTTACGCTTAACAGCTTTCGGTTTAGCTGCCGGGCGTTCCAACATGTTCAGTAATTCTTCGAAGCTTTCCATAATACGGCCTCTGCTGATGTTGTTGTAATTTTCAACGAAAGTTCTACCACACTTTGTTGTAAAATAAAATAGTTAAGTGACAACAGCGTTACAGCCATGGTAAAAATTTAAATAAAAGCTCACTTAGCTTATGATGCATGCAGGTGAGTTCAGTAGGAGCAGGCATGAAAAAAGTCGCTATTGTGACCGGCGGTAGCCACGGTATTGGTTATGCCATCGTTGAAACGTTATTAAATGAACAATATCAGGTATTTAATCTGGATATTGTACCAGGTGAACTTGGCGAATACCGCGAATGTGACGTCAGTCAGGTAGCAACGGTAAAACATGTTATTCAGACTATACTGAGCACGACCGGCCGCATTGATTTACTGGTATCTAATGCCGGCCGCCATATCAGTGCCGATATCGAAGCGACTGATGAAGCCACGCTGGATACCTTGTTTGCGCTTAATGTCAAAGGAGCATACGCCGCTGTGCAGGCAGTACTGCCGCAAATGCGCAGCCAGCACAGTGGTGCTATTGTGCTAATCGCCTCAGATCAAGCCCTGATAGCCAAGAAAAATTCTTTTGCCTACAACCTGACCAAGCACGCACTGGCCTCTATGGCCAAAACCACCGCACTGGATTACGCCCGTTTTAGTATCCGGGTGAATGCCGTTTGCCCGGGTACCATTGAGACGCCGTTATTTCATCAGGCGATTGACCGCTACTGTGCCAATAGTGGCGCTGACAAAGCGGCGGTAGTAGCCGATGAAGCTGCAGAACAGCCACTGGGTCGCTTAGGTCAGCCAGAAGAAGTGGCGGCGCTGGTTGCCTTTCTGGCGAGCGACAATGCCCGCTTTATTACCGGTAGCCTGCAGGTTATTGACGGCGGCTATACCTGCCAGTGAGCGACTAGTCCAGTGAACAAACCGTCCTGTGAGTAAACAGTCCAGTGAACAAACAGTAATGAGCAAAACAGACATACAGGATATTGTCGACCCGCATCTGCATCTGTGGCAGCTAAGCGCCGGTCAGTATCACTGGCTACGATCTGGTAATGCGCCAGACTGGCAGGATAAAGCCCTGTTGCAGCATGATTACTTAGTTTCTCAGCTTGAGCTGGCGCCGTCTTTTCGCCTGGTTGGTCTGGTACATATTGAGGCAGGTTTTGATAACAGCGCACCCCAGCGCGAACTGGTCTGGCTGGCGGAGCAACACCTGGCCTTACCCCATAAGGCCGTAGCCTTTTTAGACTGCAGTCTGGGGCTACCGCAGGTACTGGCAAATTTACAGGCACTGCTGCCTTATCAGCCGGCCGGGGTGCGGCATATTTTTGAAGGCGATGATGAGCGCTGGTTACATGCGCCGCAGTTGCTGCAACTTGCCAGCGAGTTAGCCAGGCACAACCTTGTGCTGGAAATTCAATGCACCCTGGCCAGCGCTAAAAACGTCGCCAGAATTCAGCAGGTAGCAGAGGCGTTTCCTGCTTTAAAACTGGTGTTAAACCATGCCGGTTTAGTAAAGCCTGATAATTTTTCTCAGTGGCAAGCAGGCATGCGCCAATTGGCACTGCTGCCCAATGTCGCGATGAAACTGTCTGGTTGGGAGCTGTTAAATGCCGGTCGCTACAGTACGGCAGAGCCCATATGGCAGCAGCAGGTATTCGCTGCCGTGCTAAGTGAATGGCCAGCTGAACGGCTGATGCTCGCCAGTAACTTCCCACTGTGTTTATGGCAGGGCAGTTATCTGCAGCTGTGGCAGCGTTATTACCAGTTACTGACCAATCTAGGGCTTAGCCGCACTGGCTGGCAGCAATTAAGTGCCGGCACAGCCAGTGCCTGGTATCGGCTTAGTACAATTTAATCAGCCGTTGGCAAGTTATTTAATCTCTACCCGTTGCGAGCGCATTACGATTTCATCGTTCAGCTCTATACCGATACCCGGCGCTTCTGATACCTGAAAAAAGCCGTTTACCGGTTGCGGATCCTGAATACAGAGTTCGCGGTTCCACTTTTTAATGGCATAAGTATGGTGCTCATGGATTAAAAAGTTGGGTATCGCGGTTTCAAGATGCAGCGCGGCAGCAGTGGCTACCGGGCCGCCGCAGACATGGGCCTGAATACGCACGTCAAAAATATCGGCGTAATCACACACTTTTTTAGTTTCGGTAAAGCCACCACACAGGCCGATATCCGGCTGCAGTACGTCAATGCTCTGATCTTCCAGATAAGGCCGCACACCCCAGCGGTTATACAGCCGCTCGCCGCCGGCAATCGGTACTGCCACTTTGTCGGCAACCTTGGCATGTAAAGAGTGGTTCAGGTAATTTACCGGCTCTTCAAAGAACATACAGTCAAATTCTTTGGCAATTTCGCCAATTTGAATAGCCGAGGTTGCACCTGGCAGGCTGTGGCATTCGAAAATAATATCGACTTCATCACCGACCGCATCACGGATAGCCTGCATTCTGGCCCGATACAGTTTCATTTCAGTGCGAGAGATAATATTGGTACGGTCATAGTAAGTGTTGCCGTCTTTGTCATACTGAATAGGGTCAACTTTTACCGCGTCATAGCCTTCAGCCATGGCTTTTAACGCGGCTTCAGCATACTGCTCAGGATGGACCAGCGCTTTAAATTCCGGGCCCCAGTCAAACTGCAGCTGTGAGGCGTAAGTACGCAGCTTGTCGTTAACTTTGCCGCCCAGCAGCTGATATACCGGTAAATTAAGTGCTTTACCTTTAATATCCCACAACGCGGTATCAATCGCGCTCATCGCTGAATAAATAACCGGACCGCCGCCCAGGCCCCAGAAGCTTTCGCGCAGCATCCGCGACCAGAGCTTTTCAGTTTGAAACGGATCATGACCAATTAAAAACGCTTCAGCCATTTCTTTGATCATCGCTGCGGCCGCACTGTGGCCTAAATCATAGGCCAGGCCGGCTTCACCGATGCCGCTGATGCCCTCATCAGTATGAATTCTGACAAAAACCGGGGTCCAGGCCGGGCGATCCGGACAATAAATATCAAATACTTCAACGCGGGTAACTTTCATTGAGACTCCTGTTTAGCCGCAAACGGCTACTGAGCAAAACCGGGATCAAGCCGATAGGCTTTGCGCAACATCGCTGGCCAGGCTAACTGGCCGCCGGTGCTGCCACTGTGCACCACTTTAGCTTGCTTGCTGATATTATCGATTATCGTCTGCGCTACCGGTATTGCCGGCTGGCCGCTGGCTTGCAGCGCCAGTTGAATTTCACAAGCGCGCTGTAAATCATAAAAGCGCATAAACGCATCACCGACGGTTGGGCCGACGGTTAAGCCGCCATGGTTTACCAGCAGCATATGATTGTGCTGGCCTAAATCAGTTTGGAGGCGGGCTTTCTCATCCTGATTAACTGCTAAGCCTTCATACTGGTGATAGGCCAGAGAGCCTAAGGAAAACATTGCATATTGGCTGAGGGGCTGCAAGCCGTGCTGCTGGCTGGCAACGGCGATGGTTTCTTTGGTATGCAGGTGAATAACGCAGTGGGCGTCGGGTCTCACTTGATGAATAGCACTGTGAATAGTAAAGCCGGCCGGGTTAATCTGAAACGGCGTGTCGTCCAGAATATTGCCGTCTAAATCGACTTTTACCAGATTAGAGGCGGTAACTTCATCAAAAGTCAGGCCAAAGGCATTCACTAAATAATGTTCGGTGCCGGGTAGTCTTGCTGATAAGTGAGTATAGATGAGATCACCCCAGCGGTGATGCTCTGCCAGCCGGTAACAGGCCGCTAAATCCAACCGCAGCTGCCATTCTTCAGCACTGACTTTGGACTGTAAATTGAGTTTGGGTAAAGATTGCAACGCGTTACCTCCGGCAAGCCCTTCAGGCTGCAAATAGATGTTCAGAAGTCTAAGGGAGTTGGCAGGGGGGATCAATGGCAGAGCTTAAATAAAGTAGTGGCAGCAGCACTACCCGGACAGCAGTGCTGCCCGGGCGGCATGTCGTTATTATTCTTTGCCAGCTAACTCAAAGCGGTAAACTGCCGCCGCTTCACTCTGGTCGGGCAGACGTTCAGCCGGAATAACCATCACCTCACCACCGTGCCGGATTACCTGCAGCACCAGTTCTTCCAGTAGATCCGGATGCTCGTTGCTGGCGTGGTATTTATCTACCTTCGCCACGTCAAGCCGGCCTTTACCGACCAGTAAAGTAGCAATCCGGCCCATTTGGGCGGCCTGCTCAATGTCAGCCAGTTTATTGGAAGCCAGCCCCTGATTTGCTGACTGGTTGTATTGTTGCAACATGGCGTCAACTTTCTGCTGGTACGGCTTTTCCATAAGCTGCCAGCACTGCTGGCGTAATTTGCTGGTATCCAGATCGCTTAAATCGACAGTGACACCGTCAGCCAGCAGATTAGAGTTGTGACTGACTTCGCGGAAAAACCCTTGGTTTTCTGGCAACGCCGCTAAAATCAGGGGCAATGCCGAAGGCTGGGAGTGATGCTCAGTAATGGCTTTATCGACTGCCCGGAAGTAACGCTTGCGGTCAATATCGATTTCTTGCTGCTTATCGTTGCCTCCGGATTCGTGGGCATAAAGATCGCCGCGATCGCTGGTTGCACCAAAACCCTGGTGATAGCCGGTTTGATCAGATGGGGTCAGTTCATGTCCCAAAGCCTGCTCTTTGGTTGTCGGCACATCAGAATGAAGCGACACTTCATTTATCGTATCGCGGTTACCTGCAAACAAACGGATGCTGTCCCGGCTTAAACACAACACCTGATAGTTTTCCGTGCTCTGAGTCAGCCGGATTAGCGGCGAGATATAAGGATGGTCACAGACAAAGGTGCGGCCTGCCACTGGCTGTTCCAGCTGCAGCACTTTAAAAAAAGCATCGGTTGCAAATACCGCCAGACCATTTTGCGGATGCTGCCAGAACTCCTGATCATCCTGCAGTTTTTCAAAGCCCTGCATTAGTTTGGCATGGTTAGCATCAGGATACTGCTGTTGCAGTTTCTCTGATAATTCCGACAGCAGATTTTTAAACAAAATCGGGTTTTCATTGCGCTGGGGAAAGCTGCGGTGGGTTGGCATATATAATGACAGACACACCGTGTCCTGGATGTTCATCAGTTCGTTAATGGTATTGTTGCTTAATTGTTCACTCATAACAGTATCCTCCGTTGCTTCGGAAAAATTCAGACAACCAGCCGTGACCAGCGGCCATATTGGCTTTGTACCGGTCCTTTCGGGATGCTGGCTGCCATAATCAGTGCGCTGGCCAGTAAAGTTGCAATGGTAATGCTGGTACTGGCCGGGATAACAAAGGCACAAATCATTAACGCCAGCGCCAGAAACAGGTTAATAAACCTCAGGGCGCGGCCACTTTCCGCCAGGGCAATCACCGAAATGGTAATGATCAGCGCGCCCAGCAGGTGGTGGGCATCTGCCATAGCGCCTTCGACGCCCAGCAAGAGCCGGCTGAACATCAACAGTACACCGAGCACTGTGCAGATAAGTAATCCTGGGCACCACCAGCGCACGCCACCGCCAAAAACTGCCTGAATGACGTGCTTAGGCGAATCGGCAAAATCATCCTGATCCCGTCTGCCATCATCGTCATCGGTGTCGCCGACAAAAAATACCCGTAGGACAGACTGTCCCTGTTGCTGTCGGCGCTTCAGAAATTGACAAGTGGCAATCAGCTCATCGAGTGAAAATGGAATTTGCAGCAGCATAACCGTAGCGGCAATCAGGCACAGGGTGCACCAGGTATTGAGAATAATAGGCTGAATAATAATAAAGGTAATGGATATCACACCCATTGGCACAATCAGAAAACCAAACAAAATTACCAGCCAGGGCATGGTACGCCAGCGGCTGCGCGAGCCTGCCAGCCCCACCAGTATTTCAAACAAATACACCAGTGCGCCAGCGCCGGCATCGGGTACTGGCCAGGCCTCCGACACTGAAGAGGTGATAATTTCAGCGGTACCATTTTTACCATCACCGGCAATGGCGCCGGCAAAAAACGGATCCCAGATGGCATCGATATGGCCCAGCTGATAAGCCGCCATATAGGCTGAGATAAAAAAACCGATAAATGCCAGGATAATAATGGGTAGGCGCTGATACCAGGTTGAAGGCGAATAAGACCAGCCCGGGGGAATGTCCGGGCCTGTCATCACGGCCACCGGCGATACCCCGGGAGCCGGACGCAATAACACCGAGAAGGCAATCACCATGGCGCCGATCATGGTACTGTTTAAATACACTGCAGGCTCTGGTGTCCAGAACCACAGCGGTGCAGTGAGCACCCAGCAGCCGATAGCCGCACTGGCCCAGCGGGTAGCAGGCAGGCGCCATGATAATGACAGTGTTGCCACTATCATCAGCAACACGCCTGAGATTAAATCACTGTAAATCTGGGCGTCAGACTGATAATTAAGCCTCGGAACAGAGCCGATTAACCAGGCACCCAGGCCAATATTAAACATCGGGCCCCACAGGTTACGGCTGTATTCCCGGCGGTACCAGCTTTCGTGGCGTTTACGCAGGGTTTCCGGATTGTCGGTAAGCTCTTCTGCTTCTTTCAGCCAGTCGGGCGGGCGGATGCCATTATCCTGATACCAGGCAATGGGGTCTTTTTTCAGTTGCCTAACCATTTGCGGTAGCATATCGCTGAGTTTATGCCGAGGCTGCCACTCCAGTAACTGATTAGCGAGGCTGATATCCAGCGCATAATGATCGGATGCCAGTTCAATTAAAAACGGCCTGATAAACGGCTGTTCGCCATGATCGATGGCATCAGGTACCACAGGCTCGGCTTTCAGCTGCAGCCAGGCACCGACTTTGGCGACCGGCTGCGGCAAACTGATGGTGTGCCAGCTTTGCTCCCCGTGAATTAACTTGCCAAGCTGGTCTTGTAGTACACTGTAGCTCAGCGTTTCAGCTTCGCCTGCCAATATGGTGCAGTCCTCTGGTAATTGATTGCGCCGCTCTACGCAGCGTCTGAACAGCGCTATCATATCGTTCTGGTGAATATACGACTGGCCGGCATCCAGATCGCCGGCATATAAATGAGATTTCAGATCCCGTTCGTAAATGCGGGCCATCTGATGGCTCAGGGTTGGCACGGCGTTATGCTCGCTATACAGGCCG
The DNA here is from genome assembly GCA_002415085.1 of Arsukibacterium sp. UBA5043. Lineage (GTDB taxonomy): Bacteria > Pseudomonadota > Gammaproteobacteria > Enterobacterales > Alteromonadaceae > Alishewanella. Next base: position 242,456 of record DIBV01000006.1, read on the forward strand.
GCCAGATGCAAAAATGTGCACGGAATGCCGTTACAATGCCGGCGAATAGTAGCTTCCGTCTCCGCTTTTGATTGCGGGTAGGCCCATTTTGGCGCTATCGGTGTTGACTCGCTGACTTTATCACCCGGAGTCACCGGCTGATGGACCAGCATGGTGCCGGAATAAATAAATCGTTCCACCGTAAAGTCAGCCAGCGCAGCCAGCAATTTTTCTGACCCTTTAACATTAACTTCGTCATACAGCGGCGATTGCTCACCGGTGAAATCAAAATAGGCAGCCAGATGAATGACGGCAGCTATATGTTCGCCGTACTGTTCGCGGAAATGATGAAATGCCAGCGCCAGAGAGTCTGCAGACGTCAGATCAGCGACCAGAGTGTTTTCAGCCTCATCTCTGTCCATGCCGACCACTTGATAATCCGGGCGCAGACTGTCTGCCAGGGCGGTGCCAATACTTCCGCCTGAACCGGTGATCAGTACCACGGGCTTATGCTCTGTCTGCTTCGCCGATACGGCTTTATTGTTGTCGGTGTCTTGCCGGTTGTTGCTATCAGAATGTTTAGCGTTAATAGTATATCCTCCTGTCTGACTGGGGTCGCTAACAGCAGTTGCCGGTTACGTCACGATACGGGCAGAGAGAAATATGTTTAACTAGAAGCGTAGTCGATGTTTGTCGGGTTAACCAAACAGCGCGCATAATAAAAAACACCGCTTTGCCGGAACAAAAGCGGTGTTTTATTGTTTTGCAACAGTGCTCTGGTTAGTGCTTAGCGGCCAGAAACGTCTTAATTAACGCTGTGGTAGAGCCATCAAAGCTGTGATGGCTGTTACCGGTCAGAGTTTGATAAATCGGACCGGATAATTGCTTGCCAAGCTCCACTCCCCATTGATCAAAACTGTTTAGTTGCCAGATTGCCCCCTGACAGAATACTTTATGTTCGTACAGCGCTATCAGCGCCCCTAAATAGTAGGGCGATAACTCGGGCAGCAGTAGGGTATTACTGGGCTTATTGCCCGGCGAGACTTTATGTGGTGCCAGGGCTTTTGCCTGTTGCTCGTTCATGCCCTGGGCCAGACATTCTGCCGTTGCTTCCTGCAGCGTTTTGCCCTGCATTAACGCCTGGGTCTGGGCAAAGCAGTGCGCTGCCAGACGGCTGTGCTGGTCCTGCAGCGGGTGCCTGGCCTTTAGTGGCAGAATAAAATCAGCCGGTACCGTCAGCGCACTCTGATGCAATAGCTGGTGATAGGCATGTTGACCATTGGTGCCGGCATCGCCCCAAATTACCGGTGCAGTTGCATAGGGTAAGGCGTTACCGTCGCGTCCGACACCTTTGCCGTTACTTTCCATATCGAGTTGCTGGACGTATGAGGGCAGTAAGCGTAAATAATGGCTGTACGGTAACAGCGCCTGCGCCTGACAGTTGTGGCCGTTAATATACCAGACACCAAGCAATGCCATAATCACCGGCATATTCTGGGCAAAAGGGGCATTAAAAAAATGCTGGTCCATCGCTGCCGCACCGGCTAACAGCTGACTAAATTGCTGGTTGCCAATCATCAGGGCCACTGGTAAACCAATGGCGGACCATAAGGAATAGCGCCCACCAACCCAGTCCCACATCGGCAGAATGTTTTTCTGTTCAATGCCAAATTCGGCCGCTGCAGCAATGTTGGACGAGGTCGCCCAAAAGTGATGGCCAATGGCCTTTTTATCGGCACCGTGGTCTGTAAACCACTGGCGGATGGCCAAGGCATTTTGTTTGGTTTCTTCGGTGCCAAAAGATTTTGATGCCACCACAACCAGGGTGGTGGCAGGGTCTAACCCGGCGAGGATATCACTAACTACAGCACCATCAATATTACCGGCAAAATGCAGTTTAACCGGACTACAGTGATAAGGGGTCAGTGCTTCAACTGCCATCTGTGGCCCCAGTAACGAGCCGCCAATACCTACCCATATCAGATCAGTAATGGCGCGGCCCTGGTAACCCAGATATTGCTGCTGATGCAGGGTATCTATCAGCGCCGCCATTCTGGCCCGGCAATCGTTGATTTGCTGGCCAATGTCTTCGCCATTTAACATCAGACCACTGACATCCTGCTGCCGTAATCGGGTATGCCACACTGGCCGCTGCTCAGTATTGTTTATCGCGGTACCATCAAGCATTTGCTGTCGCAACTTACTGATATCACTGTCAACTGCCAGCTGCTGCAACGCCTGCCAGCTGGTGTCGTCAATCAGGTTTTTGGCATAATCCAGGGTAATACCACACGCTTTGGTGCTGTAGCGCGCTGCCCGTTTTGGATCGTTGTTAAAGGCAGCACGCAAACTAGCACTTGGTGCAGCAAGTGAGCGTAGCTGGTTCAGACGATCGGTAACACTGCCCGACATAAAGTACTCCTGTGCTGCTGGTAAAATGATCAATACGGCTGCTGCTTATAGTTGTCCGCCAATTAACTGCTCCAGCTTGCGCTGATCAATTGCAAACTTACGGATCCCTTCTGCCAGTTTTTCTGTTGCCATGGCATCTTCATTCAGCATCCAGCGGAACTCACTCTCAGTCAACGCAGGTAGCTTGGCTGTCTTAGCGCCACCATCAACCAGTTTTACCTCAAGGGTGCCACTTTGCTGACTTAATTCGTCCAGTAAAGCAGGACTGATGGTCAGCCGGTCACAGCCGGCCAGTGCCAGTACTTCGCCGGTGTTACGAAAACTGGCGCCCATGACCACAGTGGGGTAACCATGTTCTTTATAAAAGTGATAAATATCCCGCACCGACAACACGCCCGGATCGGTCTCGGCGGTATAGTCCTGCTTGGTATTGGCTTTGTACCAATCGAGAATACGACCGACAAAAGGCGAAATAAGGTAAGCACCTGCCTCAGCACATGCGCGGGCCTGGGCCATATGAAACAGCAGGGTAAGGTTGCACTGGATCCCTTGCTGCTCTAACTGCCTGGCAGCCTGGATACCTTCCCAGGTAGAGGCTATTTTAATCAGGATCCGTTCGGTACTTATCCCGTTTTGCTGATACAACTCTATCAGTTGCAGGGCTTTGGCGACCGTGGCGGCGGTATCAAAGGATAAGCGGGCATCCACTTCGGTCGATACCCGGCCAGGCACCAGCTTACTGATTGCGGTACCGACATCCACCGCAAACTTATCACAAGCGAGTTCCAGCACTGCGGCTTTATCGCTGGCATGCGCTTTGGCGTAGCTGATAGCACTGGCCAGCATTGGCCTGGCAAAATCAAGCTGACTGGCATTCAGTAATAGTGACGGGTTAGTGGTGGCATCTACCGGCCGGAACTGTTCAATGGCACCTAAATCACCACTGTCTACCACGACGGTAGTGACGTCTTTAAGTTGGCTTAATAAATCACTCATATTGTTTAATTACCATTTTTTTGAAGTATTCTAGAGTTATTAACGATTCCAGGCAATAAATGTAGGAATATTACTACAAAATGGTCGGGTGTCAGCCCGTTTCCAGAAAAAGCGTTGCACCGTTCTCGCTAAGTTACTATATTGCCATGGCGCTGTTTCAGCACCATTGATGCTCAGGGTTAGTGTTTATTGATCACCTTAGCACAGGATGCAAATGTTCGTGCAATGCCAGCTTGTTAAAACAGAAAAATTGTTGCCGCACTAAGCGCTCATCCTCGCTCTGGGTCAGTTAGCGTCTGGCCACGTACAAGTCGTTTTACTCAGATGAATTCGCAATACAGGTACTGTTTATGTTGATGGTTGTTTCCCCGGCAAAAGATCTTGATGCAAACCCGGTTTCACTGAAGCTGGCTACCACGATGCCCGCGCTGTTGCCCGAGGCTGCAGAACTGGCGGCTATTTGTAAAAAACTCAGCCCGGCTGAGCTCGGTTCGCTGATGCATATCAGTGACAAGCTGGCCGGTTTAAATGCCGCCCGTTTCAGTCAGTGGCACCAGAATTATGCTGCTGATGAAGCCAAAGCAGCATTGTTTATGTTTAACGGTGATGTATACCAGGGGCTGGATGCAGCAAGCCTCAGCACCAAACAGTTGCAGTTTGCCCAGCAACATCTGCGAATTTTGAGCGGCTTATATGGCGTGTTGCGGCCGCTGGATTTAATGCTGCCATACCGGCTGGAAATGGGTACTAAATTAGCCAACGCAGCCGGCAAAGATTTATATGCCTTCTGGCAGCAGCAGATCACCGATAATCTGAACAGACAACTTACTGAGTTAAACGCCGGGGTATTGCTGAATCTGGCATCGCAGGAATATTTTAAAGCGGTTAAACCCAAAATGCTGCAGGCCAGAGTGATAACCCCGGTATTTAAAGATTTTAAAAACGGACAGTATAAAATTATCAGCTTTTTTGCCAAAAAAGCCCGTGGCCTGATGGCGCGCTATGTCATTGAGCAGCAACTTACTGATCCAAAATCAATAACTGATTTTAATCTGGCCGGTTATCAGTACAGTCAACAGGACTCAAGCGCCGATAAACCAGTGTTTTTGCGCCAGCAATCTGAATAATTCAGCAAAGCATCAATAAGGCGCTTAGGCTTTGCCAACATTTTTGCTAAAATAGCTGCTTGTCTGTTGTTGAGTCTTTAACATGAAATTTCCCGGCCTGCGTAAAATAAAGCATTACTTTCCTGTGTCTCAGCCAAAGCCGCAACTGCCAAGCTTTGAAGTGCGGCCTGAGCTGGATACCTATATCGTCGGCCTGGACCAAACCATCGTTGATGTTGTGGCCAGTGTTACTGATGATTTTCTGGTGCGGTATGATATTCAGAAAGGTTTATCCAATCTGGTTGAACATGCCAAAGCCAATGCTATTTATCAGGAACTGGTCAGTAAGCAGGCGATATCAGATCATTTTGCCGGCGGCACTATCGGTAACACCATCCACAATTATTCGGTTCTTGCCGACGATAAATCAGTTCTGCTTGGCGTGATGTCAGCCAATATTGCGCTGGGCTCGCCAGCCTATCACTATGTCTGTCATACCAGCTCGAAGGTAGACATGAACCATTTGCAGGGCGTGGCCGGTGATATCGGCCGCGGTATTACTATGATAACCCCGGATGGCGAACGGACCTTTGTCATTGACCCCAGTGATATGGATCAGCTGGAGCCTGATTATATTCCCACCGATATTATTGCTGCCGCCTCGGCCTTTGTGGTCAGTGCTTATCCACTGCGGGCCATCGGCCAGCCGATTCAGCGCGCCATGCACAAGGCACTGGAAGATGCCAAAGCGCATGATGTGCCGGTAGTGATGAGCCTGGGTACCCGTCATCTGGTGGAGGAAAACCGCGAGCAGATTATCAGTACCATTAAAAACTATGTAAATGTGCTGGCGATGAATGAACTGGAAGCCGAAGCGCTGACCGGTTTCAGTGATCCGCTAAAAGCGGCGGAAGCTATTCTGGATCATACCGATATGGTGCTGATCACTGCCGGGCCGGAGGGCCTGTATTTGTGTGGTCATACTGATGACAGCGTCAAGCGCGAAAGCAGCAACCCGATAAAATCAGCCAGCCTGGCCGATTTTAACCAGTATGAATTTAGCCGGCCGATGTTACGCAAATACTGTGAGCTGCCGTTGAAGGTGTATTCGCATATCGACCCGTACCTGGGCGGGCCGGAGCGTATTCAGAATACCAATGGCGCTGGTGACGGTGCCTTGTCGGCCATTTTGCACGATATGGCGGCTAATCATTTTCACAAACAGGTGCAGCCGCTATCCGGTAAACATGAAATGCCGTACCTGGCGTATTCGAGCTTCGCCCAGATCTGTAAATATGCCAACCGGGTAAGTTATGAAATTCTGGCCCAGAATGCACCCCGCTTATCAAAAGGCTTACCGGAGCGGGAAGATAGCCTGGAAGAGGCTTACTGGGAACGGTAAGAAACGGCCCCGCTTTGCGGGGCCGGTTTTTTAACCCTGAAACACGCTGTTTAACATCCGGAAAGTGCCGGCGTCGGCATCCATTTCTACCGGGGCGCCGTGCGGCACAATAAACTGTTTACTGAGATGGCCAATCATCGCGCCGCGATAAGCCGGAATATTCAGCGGTTTAATATGGTCATCAAAAATCTGATCCATCGTTAACCAGCCATAACCACCACCGGGCCGGCAGGCCGTGCATTCACCAAAAATAAAGCCGGCAATTTTATCCAGCGCGCCCATCAGCTTTAAGGTGCTGAGCATTCTGTCTACCCGGTAAGGCGCTTCTTCGACATCTTCTAAAAATAAAATTTTACCGCTGAAGTCCGGTAAATACGGCGAGCCAGCTAATGCCGTTAACACCGTTAAGTTGCCGCCAACCAGCTGGCCCTGCACTTTGCCGCCGGTAATGGTTTCAATCCGGTTTTGCCGCGGTACCAATTCATCTTTGGCATTGAGCTCATTCTGGTATTGCATCCGTTCGCGCTGAAAAAACACCCGCTGAAACTGATCGGCATTAAAGCTGTTCCAGCTGCCGGTGCCATTAGGGCCGTGAAAGGTAACCAGCCCGGTCTGGGCATTAATGGCGTTGTGCAGTGCGGTAATATCAGAGTAACCGAGCAGGACTTTCGGGTTGCGTTTAATCAGCGAATAATCCAGCAACGGCAGCAACCGCGCTGCGCCCGAACCACCACGCAGGCAAATAATCGCTTTTACCTCTGGATCAGCAAACATGGCATTAAGATCGCCCGCCCGTTCAAGATCAGTGCCGGCCAGATGGCCGCGGCGCCCCTGCAGATGTTCACCCTGTTTTACCTTAAACCCCAGCGCCTGCATCACTTCCGTGGCTATCTGAATATCCAGCCGCTCGTCTGTGGCTTTAGACGGGCTGACCAGCGCCACGGTGTCGCCCGGGTTAAGTGGCTGCGGTAAAATAATATCGCCTGGCATAGCGCCGTTTCTGGCCTTGCTACCAACAGCGGCGCAGCTACTAAGAGGTAGTAATCCAAGCGGTAGTGCAGTGAGTGCGAGCGCGCTCGATTGCAGGAATTGGCGTTTATTCATGATTTAATGCCTCTTAGTAATAAATTATTCCTAATTTATCGCTATTGATAGCATGATTTTATTAGAATTGCAGCAAAGCGGACAGAAAAAAGCACCGGTTTGCTGCGATAACAGAGGTAATAAATGGCGCCGATCAGGTTATTTCTTAGGCGCTTTTTTGGCCAGTTTTTTAGCGGCCAGTTTACCGGGCTTTTTCTTCTTGCTGCCGATTTTTGCTGCTTTATGCTTTGGCCGCAGGCTGTCTATGACCCGTCGTTTCAGCTTTTGTTCGGTATAGCGCTCCACTTTAGCTACCATCGCCATATCGTGGGCTTCTATCAGCGAAATCGCAGTGCCTTTTTTGCCGGCACGACCGGTGCGGCCGATGCGGTGAACATAGGTGTCGGCACTGCGCGGCATATCGTAATTAATCACGTGGCTGATATCGTCAATATCCAGGCCGCGGGCGGCAATATCCGTGGCAATCAGCACCGGCACCTGGCCTTTGCTGAAACGCTGTACGGCCTGTAACCTTTTATCCTGGGGCATTTCGCCCTGCAACCAGCAGCACTTGATGCCGGCACTTTCCAGCTGACCGGTTAAACTGGCCAGCCGCTCGCGGGTTTTTACAAAAACAATGGCTTTTGTTGCGTCTTCTTGTTTCAGAATATGGGTTAACAACGCCAGTTTATGAACGTTGTCATCAGCCAGGTGCAGCCACTGCAGAATCTTGGCTTTTTCTTTGCGTGACGGTACCGCTTCAATTTGTTCCGGCTCTTTTAACGCCCGCTCGGCAAAGCGCTCTAAATTCAAACCTTCCAGGGTGGCAGAGAATAAAAAGGTCTGGCGCCGCCGCCGTGCTTCCAGCACTATCCGGTTCATTTCGCCAATAAAGCCCATATCGAGCATCCGGTCGGCTTCATCCAGAATAAGCACTTCCACTTCGTCGGCCTGAAAGCTTTCTTCATCCAGATACTCGGTTAGGCGGCCCGGGGTGGCCACCAGAATATCGTTGTTTTTTTCCAGGGTGTCTTTATGGCTGCCATAATTAATACCGCCGGTAATCACGCCAACGTTAAGCTTGGTGTATTGCGCCAGTTGTTTAAACTCTTCATACACCTGAAATGCCAGCTCGCGGGTAGGGGTCATTACCAGCACCCGGCAGAAACCCGGATCGCGCCGCGGAAAATCCAGTAAATACTGAATTGCCGGTAATACAAACGCCAGGGTTTTACCGGTACCGGTCGGTGCGCTGGCCAGTACATCACGGCCATCAAGCGCCGGCGGAATGGCCAGTTGCTGAATTAAGGTTGGCTCGGTAAAGCCGGCCTGTTCCAGCGCCTGGTTAATAGAGTCGTCGAATTGAAAATCGGCAAAGCTCATAAAAGGTGTTCCTCAGAATGGCAGTATTCAGATGACAAACCGGTCTGGCAGCCAGTAAACTGATGGCAGAGGTGAAGATGTCGTCTGGTTTTAAGTGTAAACAATTTTTTGTAGGCCATGCTCAGTGCGCGATGAAGGTCGGTACTGACGGTTTATTGCTGGGTGCCTGGGCCAGCTTGCCAACTTGCGTCAGCTCAGCAAACCATACTGCAATAACTGTTGCCAATACTATGCTGGATATTGGCACAGGCAGTGGTTTAATCAGCCTGATGCTTGCTCAGCGTGCGCCAGATGCTACCATTCACGCTATTGAACTTGATCCTGCAGCAGCGGCTCAGGCCAGCTGCAACTTTCTTCAAAGCCCTTTCAGCAAGCGTCTGAAATTGTTAAAAGGCGATATTCTAACCTATCAGCCAGCTGAGCGTTACGCTTTAATTGTGTCTAATCCGCCTTTTTTTGATAATGCCCTGCTAAGTAAAGATGGTCAACGTAACCAAGCGCGCCATACCGCCAGCTTGCCCATGCCATTATTGCTGGCTAAAGCCGCAGCACTGCTGGCAGCTGGAGGTAGTTTTGCACTGGTGTTACCCGACAGTAGTGCTGAGGCATTCTGTCGCATGGCATATGAGCAAGGCTGGTATCTCAGGGTTAATTGCGTGGTATACAGCCGGACCAGTAAAGCGCCGCTAAGACGTCTAATGCAGTGGCAGCGAGAGCCATGCTGTCCGCAGCAGCAACAGTTGGTTATTCATGATCGCAAGGGTGGGTACACTGAGCAGTACCGGACCTTATTGCGTGAATTTTATCTAAACTTTTAACCGTTAATAAAGCGACAATTAACCGTTAAAAAAGCGGCAATGGCCAAGCGCCGCCACTAAAGCCGCTCGGCTATTTCAGTCAGGATTTGACTTACCCAAAGATTTAGCCGCTCGTCAGTTTGTTCGTATTGGTTTTCATCATCCAGCGCCAGACCATAAAAAAAACCGCCATCGGCAGTTAATGCTTTTGACGCAATAAAATCGTAGCCGGCAGCGGGCCAGAAGCCGATTCGATCTGGCTGTTTAGGAGCAATAGCCTCATGCAACATACCAACGGCATCAATAAACCATTCTGCGTAACCAAGCTGATCACCCATACCATAGATGGCAACAGTTTTGCCGGTTAAGTCAACGTTACTGATATCGTCCCAACGTGCTTCCCAGTCTTCCTGGATTTCACCAAAATCCCAGGTAGATAACCCAAGTATCAGTAACTGGTAATCAGCCATTCTAGTCAGTGGCACCGTTTTAATATTATGCAAATCAACCACGTCAGCACCTATCAGTGCCTGAATTTTTTCTGCCACCATTTCGGTATAGCAGGTGGTTGAGCCGTAAAATAAGCCTATTTTCATCGAAGTTCCGCCAGCGAGTTCTGCGGCGCATTGTAACAGAACCTTGTGGCAGAGCCCAAATCAGACGTACAACAGATACTCTCGGGCGCAGAGTAAGCTTAGGTTACTGCCGAACCGTTATATACCGGGACTATGCCCAGAGAGAGCAATCGGCTAAGATAGCATCATGATGCTGCATTACCGCCACTCAGATTACGAATCATGAACCTTGAACAACCACCAGCCCTTGACCCTGCCGAGCAGGCACTTATTCAGCAGTTTCTGGATCAGCTGTGGTTAGAAAAAGACGTCAGCCCTCATACGTTAAGTGCCTATGGCAGTGATTTAACCCTGTTTGGCCGTTACCTTGCCGGGCAGCAGCAACGTTTCTTTAGTGTCGACAGTCAACTGATTAATCAATTTCTGGCTGTTCGTTATCAGCAACAACTCAGTCCGCGCAGCGGCTCCAGAATGCTTAGTAGTTTGCGACGGTTTTACCGGCATTATCATAAGACTGGGCGCTGCGCCGTGAATCCTGTAACAGAACTGGTCAATCCTAAAGTTGGACGTAGTTTACCCAAGACCTTGTCGGAACATGATGTTGATGCTCTGTTACAAGCGCCTGATTGTAATGAGCTTATTCAGTTTCGTGATAAGGCTATGCTGGAGTTGTTGTATGCGTGCGGCTTGCGGGTTACTGAATTAACAAGTCTAACCCTGCAGCAGGTGAGTATTAATCAAGGGGTGTTACGGGTGCTGGGTAAAGGCAGTAAAGAGCGGTTAGTGCCGATGGGCGAAGAAGCCCAGGATTGGCTTAGCCGTTATCTCAAACATGGCCGCAGAGATTTAGTGAAAGGCGACAGTAATTTAGTATTTACCAGCAGTCGTGGCACTCAGATGACCCGGCAAACGTTCTGGCACCGGATTAAGTTTTATGCCAAAGTGGCGCGCATTCAGGCAGAGCTGTCACCGCATACCCTGCGTCATGCTTTTGCTACCCATTTATTGAACCACGGTGCCGATTTGCGAGTCGTACAGATGCTACTGGGGCATAGTGATTTATCCACAACCCAAATATATACCCATGTCGCTCAGGCACGTTTGCAACAGATGCATCAACTGCATCATCCGCGTGGCTAAAGGTTTAGCAGCTACATTAATTAGGAAAGTTTATGAAAAACTGGTTATCAGGTGCCCTTACTCTGGGTGTGTTTGGTTTAAGTATTAGTTTAAGTGCCGGCGTACTGGCACAACAAAAAAGTGAAGCACCAGAGCTCAGTGATATTTCTAAAAGCCTGGCGCCGCTTGGCTTGCAGGTAAATGCTGCTGCCAATAGTCCGGTACCCGGCTTATTGCAGGTGTTTACTCAACGTGGCTTGTTTTTTACCAGTGCTGACGGCCGTTTCTTTATTGAAGGTAATATCTTTGACTTGCAGCAATCTGAGCTGGTAAACGATGTACAGATGCGCAGTTATGTTAACCAGCAAATGCCGACTTTAACCGATAGCTACATTGAATATAAAGCTGAGAATGAGCAATATGTTGTGTATGCCTTTACCGATCCAACCTGTGGTTATTGTCAGAAGTTGCACAGCGAAATGAAAGATTACAACAAGGCTGGAATTACGGTTCGTTACCTGGCCTTCCCCAGAGGAGGCTTAAACAGTAAAACGGCATTGGAAATGCAACATTTGTGGTGTTCGCGTAATCAACAAAAAGCGATGGACCTGGCTAAAGACGGTAAGCGTAATCCACCAGCCATGTGCGAAAACCCGGTGAAACGGCATTATGAGTTGGGGCAGTCGTTTGGGATAAATGGTACCCCGGCCTTGGTACTGGCAAGTGGCAGGATAATTCCTGGTTATCAGCCGGCCGCAGGTCTGTTAAAACAGCTGGAAACAAATTAATTTTACTCGTTGTGTATCAGAGGCCGGATGAACAGCCAGCGACATGACATATAAATGATATTAAAAGTGACTTAAAACAGGTAGCAGCTGTGCAGTTAAAACAAATCATCCGGCGTGAGCCAAAGACCGAGCAGGTTATCGCGGAGCATCTGCATCCGGTGCTGCGCCGGTTGTACCAGAATCGTGGGATCAACAATAGCAATGAGTTGGAGCGGGGGGCTGTCGGTTTATTGCCCTTTAGTGCGCTGAAGGGCATCCGACAAGCGGTGCAGCTACTAACCGATGCATTGCAGCAGCAACAACATATTGTCATTGTCGGTGATTTTGATGCGGACGGAGCAACCAGTACTGCGGTATTAATGGCAGGTTTAAAAGCGTTTGGTTTTAAATATCTTGAATATATGGTGCCCAACCGGTTTGAATACGGATATGGCCTGACCCCGGAGCTGGCCGAATTAGTGGTGGCGCAGGGGGCCGAACTGATAATTACCGTCGACAACGGTATTTCTGCAGTAGAAGGGGTGGCGCTGGCAAAGAAAGCCGGGGTAAAGGTGCTGGTAACTGATCACCACTTAGCCGGCAGTATCTTGCCTAATGCCGATGCTATTGTTAATCCAAACCAGCCAGGTTGCGACTTCCCCAGCAAGGCATTAGCTGGTGTAGGTGTCGCATTTTACTTGCTTATGGCGCTGCGGGCTGGGTTGCGGGACAACAAATACTTTGCTGATAACGGTCAGACAGAACCCAATATTGCCGAACTGTTAGATTTGGTTGCGCTGGGTACGGTGGCCGATGTGGTGCCACTGGATAGCAATAACCGGATTTTGGTGCATCAGGGGCTGATGCGAATTCGCAGTGGCAAATGCCGGCCGGGCATTCAGGCGTTGATAGACGTTGCTAACCGGCGGGCTGAAAAACTAACGGCCAGTGATTTTGGTTTTTCTCTGGCCCCAAGGTTAAATGCGGCCGGTCGGCTGGACGATATGGCACTGGGGATAAGTTGCCTGCTGGCGCCTGATTTGGGCCTGGCCCGTCAGTACGCCGCCGAGCTTGATGCGCTGAATGTTGAGCGCCGGGCAATAGAACAAAGTATGCAACTGGAAGCCCAGGCATTTTTAAGCAAATTATCGTTTGATGGCACCAGCTTGCCTGAGTGTTTATGTTTATATCGCAGCGACTGGCACCAGGGGGTAATTGGCATTTTAGCCGGACGTATTAAAGAGCAATTTCATCGGCCTACTATTGTTTTTGCCGAGGGCGATAACGGCGAACTGAAAGGTTCGGCCCGCTCGATACCTGGTTTGCATATCCGAGATTTACTGGAAGAAATCGCCAGTCAGTATCCGGGGCTGATTAAAAAATTTGGCGGCCATGCCATGGCCGCCGGTTTAACCATTGCCGCCGAGCGGCTGGAAACCTTCCAGCTGGCACTAAGCTTGACCGCCAAAAAGCATTTAACGGCTGAGCAACTCACGGCCGTCATATACAGCGATGGGGAGCTGGATGCTGAGTGTTTTGATCTTAATTTTGCCCGATTATTGCAAAATGCCGGGCCCTGGGGCCAGGCTTTTCCTGAGCCGGTGTTTGATGGTGAATTTACCTTACTCAGTCAGAAAATGCTGGCTGAGCGCCACTTAAAACTGATGCTGCAAAGCGCAAACGGACTCCTAATCGATGCTATCTGGTTTAATGCGGACAATAAAACCTGGCCAGATATTAATGTCAAAAAGGTACATCTTGCTTATCAATTGGATATTAACGAATACCGCGAGCAGCAGAATCTGCAACTTATCGTGCGTTATATGACTGCATTAAGCTGAGGTAATGGCCCGGAGTCGCAATTTAGCAAAAAACGTCGATAGATGGCTGCACTGCCAGCCATATCTTTGCTATAATCCGCAACAATTTTTTGACCGTTTTAAGGCCCAGGGCAAAGCATGTTTGAAGTGAATCCAGTGAACAACAGCATTAAAGATCTGACTGAACGCACGAATGTGCTTCGGGGGTATCTTTGACTATGATGGCAAAAAAGAGCGTTTAGAAGAAGTTTCACGCGAACTGGAAGACTCTGCTGTCTGGAACAACCCGGAGAAAGCTCAGGCATTAGGTAAAGAGCGCTCAGCACTCGAGCAAGTGGTCGGTACCATAGATCGCCTGGATCAGGGGCTGGAAGATGTAGCTGGCTTGGTCGAACTGGCGGTAGAAGCCGAAGATGAAGACACGTTCGAAGAAGCAAAAGTTGAACTAACCGATCTGGAAAAGCAACTGGCATTGCTGGAATTTCGTCGGATGTTCTCGGGAAAAAATGATCAGAATGACTGTTATCTGGACATTCAGGCCGGATCAGGTGGAACCGAAGCGCAGGACTGGGCTAGCATGTTAATGCGGATGTATTTGCGCTGGGGCGATGATAAAGGTTTTAAACCAGAAATCTATGAAGTAACCGACGGTGATGTCGCCGGTATTAAAGGCTGCACCATTAAATTTTCCGGCGACTACGCCTATGGTTGGCTGCGCACTGAAACTGGTGTGCATCGTTTAGTACGCAAAAGCCCGTTTGACTCTGGTAACCGCCGTCATACTTCTTTTGCCTCTGTTTTTGTGGCGCCGGAAATTGATGACGATATTGAAATTGACATTAATCCGGCTGATTTACGAATCGATACCTACCGGGCGTCAGGCGCCGGTGGTCAGCACGTTAACCGGACTGACTCAGCTGTTCGGATAACGCACTTACCGACCAATATTGTGGTGCAATGTCAGAACGATCGCTCACAGCATAAAAACCGCGATAACGCTTATAAGCAACTGCGTGCCAAATTATATGAGTTTGAATTGCAGAAGCAAAATGCCGAGAAGCAGGCGCTGGAAGATACCAAGTCTGACATTGGCTGGGGCAGTCAGATCCGCTCTTATGTATTGGATGACTCTCGCATTAAAGACTTACGTACCGGTATCGAAACCCGCAATACCCAGGCGGTTCTCGATGGCAACCTCGACAAATTTATTGAAGCCAGCTTAAAAGCGGGCTTGTAATATTGATTATAACTCTCTCTCAATCAGGAAATGCATCATGTCTGACCAACAGCAACCACACGAAGAAATTCAGGACGTAAACAAGCTGATTGCTGAGCGAAAACAGAAGCTTGCCGGCCTTCGAGCAGATGGCTTTATGTTTCCGAACGATTTTCGGCGTGACAGCATCTCCTCAGAGCTGATTGCCAAATACGACCAGCTGAGCAAAGAAGAGTTAGAAGCTCAGAAAATTACCGTTAGCCTGGGCGGTCGTATAATGACCCGGCGTATTATGGGTAAAGCCAGCTTTACCACGATCGCTGATATGGGGGGTAAGATTCAGTTGTATGTGGCCCGTGACAGCCTGGCTGAAGGGGTGTACAACGAGCAATTTAAAAAGTGGGATTTAGGCGATATTATTGGCGCCACAGGCCACTTATTTAAAACTCAGACTGGCGAGTTAACCGTATGGCTTAGCGATATTCGCTTATTAACCAAAGCATTACGGCCATTGCCTGACAAGTTTCATGGCTTAACCGACAACGAAGCACGCTACCGCCAGCGCTATCTTGATTTAATTTCTAACGAGCAGTCGCGCAAAACCTTTTTAGTCCGTAGCAAGACGGTGGCTTATATCCGCCGGTTTTTTAACGACGAAGGCTTTTTAGAAGTAGAGACGCCCATGCTACAGGCTATTCCCGGCGGTGCGTCGGCAAGGCCGTTCGAAACCCATCATAATGCGTTGGATATGCAAATGTTTTTGCGTATCGCCCCCGAGTTGTATTTAAAACGTTTGGTGGTCGGTGGCTTTGAAAAAGTGTTTGAGCTAAACCGAAATTTCCGTAACGAAGGTGTGTCTACCCGGCATAATCCAGAATTTACCATGCTGGAGTTTTACTGGGCCTATGCCGATTACAACGATTTAATGGATTTAACTGAAAAACTGTTTCGTGGCTTAGCCCTGGATGTATTGGGCAGCACCGAAGTGCCTTATCAGGGGGAGGTATTCGACTTTGGTAAGCCATTTGCCAGAATGTCGGTAACCGACTCCATTTTGCACTATAACCCAACAGTGACTAAAGAACAGCTGGCCACGCGTGAAGCGGTGGCTGAACTGGCAAACAGTCTGGGTATTGTGGTTAAAACCAATTATGGTCATGGTCGTATTTTAATGGAAGTATTTGACGAGCTGGTAGAAACCAAGCTGCGTCACCCGACCTTTATTACTGAATACCCGGCGGAAGTGTCACCGCTTGCCCGGCGTAACGATCATAACCCGGAAATTACCGATCGGTTTGAGTTTTTTATTGGTGGCCGTGAACTGGGCAACGGTTTTAGTGAGTTAAACGACGCTGAAGATCAGGCTGAGCGTTTCCGCGAGCAAGTGGCGCAAAAAGATGCCGGTGACGATGAGGCCATGTTTTATGACGAAGATTTTGTAACGGCGTTGGAGCACGGCCTACCGCCAACGGCCGGACAGGGTATCGGTATCGACCGTCTGGTGATGTTATTAGCTGATGCGGCGTCTATCCGCGATGTTATTCTATTCCCGCACATGCGCCTGCATCACGATAAGTAATTATTTTTTCAAGATAAAAGCCAGACGCTAGTCTGGCTTTTTTATTGATAAAGCCTGTAATGTTTACTGTTATCAGGTAACTTCTACACTATACTGATTGAATGTGTCTGCTACCTGCCCCAGATTTTTTTCTCAAATTGTTGATTCTAAATGATTTTATTTAATTGATTTTTTGGCACAGGCATTGCAGCCACCTCATGGTGATAAATACTGATACAGGTTGTGTAAATACACGCGCTGTATTTTCGTGAAACAAGCAGGAGGTTTACAATGGCAACAACTCAAACTGGTAGTAAAGCAGCTGACAATTCTACAGCGACACCGTTAACTAACTCACCTGTTACTGAAAAAGCCTCAGAAGCCGCACATCATGCTGTGGATACCATGGCCGGCAAAGCAGCCACAGCAGAAGACTCTTTACGCAGAACTGCGGCAAGTTCCAAGGCAACCATTGATCAGAAGCAGGAAGAGCTGAAGATGCAGATGCAGGGTTCTTACGAGCGGAGCAAGCAATTTGCGCAGGAGAATCCTTTAGCGGCGGCAGGGATAGCATTTGCTGCAGGCATGTTAGTAAGCACCCTCCTTCGTCGCGGCAACTGATTATGGTTGAACCCCGGGATACAGAGCCGCAGCACGCGGCTACTGAGCCATTGCCGGAGAAGGTAATGGCTCAGCTCACTGAATTAGCCGCATTACTCAGCCTGAGTGCCGACCAATATAAGCAACAGACTCAACTTACCAGGCAGACGGCCAGTGCTGAAATGGCATTATCCCGTCGTGGCTTAATGCTTGCGGCAGGACTATTAGTGGCGCTGGGCGCGGGTGTCATTATGCTGTGGGGGTCGGTATTGGTGTTTGCAGGTTATTTGTTACTGCAAGCCACCTCATCCGTTCCGTTAACAGCTGGCGTGTTATTTTTATTCCAGCTTGCTTTTTTATATTGGTGTTTGCGGAATATGCGCTATTCACTGAAACAAATTGGTTTTAGTAACACCGTAGCTCAGGTAAAAGGTATTCTCCGATTTTCGACTCAACCTGCCGGAGGTAATAATGTTGATCGACCTGCTGACTAAGAAAGACAAGCTGAAAATACAACAATGCAACGAAGCTTTTGCACAACATCAGCAGCTTCGCCATGCCTATCTTTGGTTGGCAGGGCAGCGTGCTAAGCAATTTCTTGGATCGGCACCAGGTTTAACGTTAAGTTTCAGCGCTGGTATGCTGATGCGACATCGCCGCAGTATGATGGTCAAAACGTTGCGGGGCGTCGGAGCTATCCAGTGGCTTCGCAGATTGACGTAAAAATGCGGTTCACAGCGGAGTTATTTTGAACACTCCCCCTTCCCACGCCAGGCGTAGCCGCTTAAGTGCAGAGTTAGCCCTTAAAATTTTGACTGTGCTGGCAGTGGTTTACACTTTTTATTTTACCAGAAGCCTATTGTTGCCGATTATCTTAGCCGCTTTTATCGCGCTGTTTGCCAGCCCTGCAGTCAGGCTGCTGACTCGGTTAAAATTGCCTAAGTCTTTCGCTTCATTCTTCGTGCTGGTCGTCATAATATGTTTCGTTGGATACGGGGTCAGCCTGTTGTACGGTCCGGCTGCTGATTGGATAGAACGATTGCCCATACTGGGTACTAAGCTTGCCGTTCAGTTTGATGATATGGCCGTGTCACTTGATTCTATAAAAGACTCCGTATTACCTGAAAAGAATAATCAAGATGAAGAAAACCCGATTGACACAGCTATAGGGGCTGGTTTTGTACCTTTGCTATCCATGCTGGCTCAAACCACAGCGATGATGCTTGTTCAACTGGCGACCGTTATCATTCTGACCTATTTGTTTCTGGTATTTGGGGGCACTTTACTTCGCAATATCATTCGGGGCGCGTCGACGCTACATGAAAAGAAAAACCTGGTGAAAATGTATCAGACCATCGAACAGGATATCAGCCGTTATGTGTTGGTTATCACCGTTATTAATATTCTGCTGGGCGTAACAACATTTTTGGTCATGAGCATGTTAGGCGTAGCTGATCCGTTGTTGTGGGGGGTAATGGCAGCCGTTTTAAATTTTGCACCGTATCTCGGCCCCTTTGTGTTGATTTTACTATTAACAGCGGTCGGATTTGTTGAGTTCGACAGTGTGGGACAGAGTCTGCTGGTACCTGCCGCATTCGTAGTGCTAAATATTATTGAGTCGCAGCTGGTTACCCCAATGGCTCTGGGAAAACGATTCAATATGAACCCTTTGCTGGTTGTGATCTGGATGTTTATCTGGGGTTGGATGTGGGGTGCCGTGGGGGTGCTAATCGCTATTCCTTTGTTAGTGTGTCTGAAGATTATTGCGTCCCATTTTGAATTATTACCGTATTGGCGAATCTTACTCAGTGCTGATAGCGACGCATTTAACAAAGAATAATTGTCAGGAAAAAGTTACTCTGGGGTAAGTAATAATTGCTGATTTTTAGTTGCTGTAATACATCCGCCTGAAAAAGCTGGTATTTACATGTTATAAATCAACAGTCTAGGTTTTTGTTTTTTTTGGCACGCCATTCGCATAGTTAATAGCGAATTTTTCACAATAAGTGCGAACCATGCACTAAGGAGCAAAAATGTTAGGATGGGCATTAACCTTTTTAGTTATCGCGTTGATTGCAGGTGTATTAGGTTTTGGCGGTATTGCCGGAGCTGCTGCAGGGATAGCTAAGATCATTTTCTTTATCTTTATTGTGTTGTTGGTTATCGCACTGATATCAGGTGCTGTGCGGGGCAAAGCGCCAAAGGTTTAGTGATGCCGCTACACGAAATGTGACAATGCCACTGCAGGATTGCAGTGGCATTTACTTATCTGACTAAATTGTTAGCATGTTTGAGCAAAAAAAGCCTGCAGTGTGTCAGCGTTCCAGCTGATATTTTTCCAGCTTATTGTATAAGGTTTTAACACTAACGCCGAGCTGTTGAGCAGTATCGGTTTTATTGCCCCCATTTTTAGCCAAAGTACGCAATATTGCTGCTTTTTCCAATTCATCCAAACGCACCCCGGTGGGTATCGCATCGATCACGATATCAGCGTTGGCATCGCTTTTGGGCTCATCAAGTAACAGGTGCTCTGGCTCGATAATGGTTCCAGCCAGAATATAGGCGCGCTCCACTGCATGCTTTAATTCCCGGACATTACCTGGCCAGCTATGGTGGGCAATCAAGCTATGGGCTTCAGCAGAAAATTGCTTACTTTGTTGCTCCTGCACATTGCGATAGGCCAGAAAGTGTTGCGCCAGGCCAACGACATCGTCGGCTCTGTCGCGCAGCGGTGGTACCGCTATCGGAAACTGTGACAACCGGAAATACAAATCTTCCCGCAGCATATTCTCTGCAATAGCCTGCAATGGATCGCGATTGGTCGCTGCTGCTATCCGAACATTAGCTGTAGCGGTTTTATCGCTCCCCACCGGCCGATATTCGCCATTTTCTAACACTCTTAATAATTTAACCTGCTGCTCAAGCGGCATTTCGGTAATTTCGTCCAGAAACAGCGTCCCACCGTCAGCCTGACAAAAAACGCCCTGGTGATCCCGATGTGCACCGGTAAATGCCCCCTTGATATGGCCGAACAACTCGCTGTCTATCAGCTCTGGGCTTAGGGCACCACAATTTATTGCTACAAAGGGTTTGTCGGCACGTAAACTGGCAAGATGCAACGTATTAGCGACCAACTCTTTGCCGGCGCCACTTTCACCTACAATCAGCACGTTTGCTTCCGTAATGGCGACCTTTCGGATAGTCCTGTACAGTTTTAGCATTGGCTTGGACGATCCTACCAACATTCCAAATTGATCAAGTTCACTTGAGGTTGCTTTAACCTGCTTGCGCTCTGTGCTAAGTTGCTGATAGAAATCCTGTAAAGTATCGATGAGCGAGCCGAAATCTAAGGGGGCCCGAAAATGATATCCTGCCCCCCGTCGCATTAATTTGTCCAGCAACTCATTTGGTGTGCCACTGCTAATAAAAATGAAATCGATTTCGGTGAGCGTTTTGCTCGCCAGCAGGCGCTTATAATCACTGTTATCATTTTCGTCCGACTCGATAAAGGCGAGATCGCACTGTTGTTGCTGCAGCTGTTCAGACCAGGCTGAACTGTCGCTGCTCTTAATGATAATAAATTGCCTGACCACAGGCGATTGCAGTAATTTTTCAGTTAGTTCCGGGTCACGCAAATGAATAAATAACCGTGGTTTGCTCATGGCGTCACTCCCTAAATTTATCTCTCTACTCTAATCCAGCAATGTAAATTTAACAATGGTCATCAGTAAAATTTACTGAATTCTGGCGTAAAGTTATTTGCGAAATATTTATTCTGTTAAATATCATAACCTTAATATTGGTATATGAATTGAATATGAATTATAAGAAGTAAGTAGTTTGAGGAGGCGGCATTGTGTTGGCATACGATTTAAAAGCAGCAAATCATTGTGCAGGTGATCAGGCAATTTTAAGCCTGGTGTTGGCAGTTAGCGAACAGGCGAGGAAATTCTATCAGAGAACCGCACCATTCATAGATGACAATAATATTCGGCGCTATTTTATCGAGTTGGAATTGTTGCATCAGCAGGCAGAATCTTTTGCTGCCGCTGAAAATACAAAGGTTGCCACTGATCAGGATGTCAATGCGATTTGTCAGTGGTACAGGGACTATAGTACAGAGCCTGAACAAGAAGAACAAACGTGGCTGGCAGAACTACCACAGCAACTTCGCTGGCAATTAGGAGCATTCAAACGGCTGAACCGGGGATTAACGCAGCCAGACAATGCAAAGGCAGTGGCTAATTTAACGGCTGGCTTGCAAATCGTCACTGACCAGCTTTGTCCGCTATTATTGAGAATAAAATAGTGAATTATTTACCGGGTGACCGGTTAAAAATACAATCAAAAAATTAACACTAAATGAACGGTATTTAACATTTATTTGTAGATCAATAACTTGTATTTATTTAAGATGTTGGCATCAAACTGGCAAAGGTATTAGCGTCTCACAACGAAGGAGTGACTATATGAAACGTACAACTTTAGCCGTAATGATGACCGTGGCCCTGGCCGGTACTTCTCTATCAGCAACCGCCAACGACTGGAAAGACAGTTCAAAGGATGCCTGGATAGATGGCAAAGCTGAAACTACCTTATTGCTGAACGGTAACCTGAACTCATTTAACATCAATACCGATGTAAAAAATGGTAAAGTCATATTAACAGGGAAAGTCGATAGGGAAGTAGATAAAGCGCTTGCTGCCGAACTAATTGAAAATCTGGATGGCGTAACATCGGTGGACAATAAATTAGTTGTTGTTAAAGACAGCAAAATGCGAAATAAAAAAGACCACGACGAAGACGTGGGTGGCTTAACTGATGCGAAAGTGGCGACCGTAGTAAAAACCCGCTTGCTGTTTGAGTCGGAAACGAGTGGCACAGCAATTGACGTTGATGTTAAAAACGGCATGGTAATGCTGAAAGGTGAGGTCGATTCTGATGCAGAAAAAGATTTGGCTGAAGCTATTGCCAAAAAGACTAAAGATGTTAAGGGTGTTGATAATCAATTGAGAGTAGCAAAGAAAGACTACTAATGTGATCGCTTTCTGAGCAAATACTGATAACCCGTGAATAATAATACCGGCCAACATAGGCCGGTATTTTTTTGCTGGTTTACCGGACAGTTATTGTCGGACCCGGTTAGATATAGGATGCACGTCTCCGTTGTGAAATTGTGCGATCATGGGTGTGCTAACCAAGGGTTACTATGCTCGGGGTTTGCGATAAATTGCGGATCGGTAAGGCTGTTTAAAAAAGTCAGGACTGCCTCACGTTCGCTATTAGTAAGTTTAAACCCGCGGACAAACTGACTTTTAGCCGGATGTTGTCGGCCATCACCCGCATAATCCCCTTTTATTATTTCTCTGCCGCCAGCCTGATAGAAGTCCAGAACCTGTTCAAGTGTCGTCATGCTACCGTCATGCATATAGGGCGCTGTCAGTGCGATGTTGCGCAGGGTGGGGGCACGGAAACGACCATCGTCAGCCTGATCCATACTAATTTCTGCCAGGCCCCGGTCATGTTGCGGGTAGCCTGCTTCGGCCAGCCCGGGCCGCGCTGCAAAATACAAGCCCGTGTTATGAAATGGGCGTAAGTCCAAAAGCTGTTTGCTATGACTGGTTGCCTGAGTGAAATTAAAACCACCATGGCAATGGTGACATTCCAGCCGTTCAGAGAAAAACAGGTTCATACCGTTAATTTGCTCTGAGGTTAATGCCGCATCGTCATTTCGATAAGCATACCTATCAAAGTCAGACTGAAACGACAACAAGCTTCGAACAAAACTGGCCAGGGCAAATACCACCTGCTGCATATCGGGCTGATCACGGTTAAACGCCTGCTGAAATAACTGCGGATAAGGTGGCCGTGAAAGCCGCTGCATCAGCTGCTGTTCAACCCCGGTTAGTCCTAGCTCAACAGGGGTTTCACTAAACAGCGGTATCAGCAGCTGTTGTTCAATTTCTGTCAGACCATCGTGAGCCCAGGTAAGCGTGTTGTTATAAGCCACGTTTACCAGGGCTAAAGCATTACGTCGATGTTGCTGGCCGGTGCTGCCAATAGAACGACGATTCGGTTCTGCAAAGGCATATCGTTGTTGGTGACAACTTGCACAGCTTTGCTTGCCATTGGCGGATAGCTGCGTGTCATAGAACAAGTAGCGACCCAATTCCACTTTTGCCTGACTCATCGGGTTTTCTGCTGGTACCACCGGGTAAGGCATGCCGTCAGGCAGCGGCCATTGCCAGCTTGAGTCTGGCGCAGTTGGCTTACTACAACTGCCAAGTATTATCACGACAACCGCGCAAATAAAATGCAGGCGCACTGCTTTGCAAAGTGCATAAGGTTTCATGGAGCAGGGCTCGCCGGGCTCAATTGCCAGGGGGCGGCCAGTGATAAATTATCAAATAATTGCTGACAGTTAGTCTGCAGGCTGTCAGACATGCAGCTGCTCTGTGGACTAAGTTCAATGTCAGACAGCAATGCCGCCAGGTTGAGCTGCAGTTTCTGGTTTGGCTGGTAATCCAGTGTTACTTCAAAAGTGTTGGCAGCACGGCACGGCAGCGCTGGCGGACGAAGCACGCTGGCAGACTGACAGCCGGTAGAGCCCAGATGAAATGCCCAGCCATGGTTGGGACCTTGCATATCCAGCCGTAAAAACTTGTAACCCAGCTGCCAGCTCCAGAACATCTCGCTAAAATTCAGCGGTGGCTTGGCCGTAAGCGGATTCTGATGATTAACCGCAAAGGGCAGGCCAAGGGTAAAACTCAGCTGACCTGCCGCCAGAGGTTCAGCAAAGATGAGCTGCCAGTTTGTATTGCCCTGACAATCAGTACCCAGTAACGCCAGGTCGGGCTGCTGCCAAAGCGTTGTTGTTAACGATTGAGGTTGCTGATCGAGTTTAACATCGCTGAGATAAAAGCGTAGGTACTGTAGTTGCCACTGTTGGTTATTGATAGTAATAGCGTGATCGCATTCAATTGGATGTTGCTGCCATGCTGGATTAATATCAATTATATTCATATTGTTAGAGTTTGCTGTCGGGTTGCAAGCAATCATCAGGCTACTACACACAACAAGCGCCATACTCAGATAGATGGTTTGCGCAATATTCATAATTAGGTTGTGTTTAAAAAATATACGGTTAACAATACGCTAATTTTATTTGAAAATCGACTGCCAATACAGGCAGATACCTGTAAGGGCGCAGGTAAAAATAAACACAGGCACTGATAATGAAATTGATTTCCTGTTGGCAGTTTTTAACATTGGTTTTGCTAAGTGGCTTTAGCCCGGTGGTACTGGCGCACGCTGAGCACGACAAAGCCCGTTTTGTCGCCGAAACCGGACAAGACTCCGGACGATGCGATAATGTGTTGCGGCCTTGTCGCAGCATCGGCTATGCGTTGAGCCAGGCAGGTAAAGGTGACAAAGTATTGGTGGCTGCAGGTCATTACCGGCTGAACAGTATCGATGATGCCGTGTTGCTGCTAAGCGAAATAGTGCCGGTGTTTGGTGGTTTTAATCGTTTTGACCACTTTTTACAGCAGGCACCGCAATTGAATCAAACCGTGTTAACTGGGGTGCCGGTTGCATTTGTCAACCCGTTGAGCGAGCGTGGTTTTCGGGTTATCAGCGATGGGCCCGGACGTTTTGGCGCTCAGCTTAGCCAGCAGCTCGCGGCCCATACCACCCTTGAACAGTCACAGCAGAGCGCAACGTGTGTGAATGGTAAAGCTGGTGTTTTTAACTGCGAAAAAATTGATTTGCTAGGCCATCTGTCGCTGACCGATTTGAGTTCTGCACCCAGCTCCGCCAATGATATCTGGGGCCATATCGATTTGAACAGTGGGATTGAATATGCGCTAATCGGTTTAAATAACGGCATTGCAGTTATCAGTCTGGCTGAGGTAACGGCGCCGGTCGAGGTGGGTACTATCAGTGGCACTAATACCACCTGGCGCGACATAAAAGTATTGCAATTTTTTAATGATGAACTGGGTCGCTGGCAGGCTTATGCTTATGTTTCCTCTGAGGCTAACAATAACATTCAGATTATTGATTTAAATAACTTACCGGCCAGTGTGAGCCTTGCTGCAGCTGATACCGCGGCGCGCTCAGCCCATAATTTGTATATTAGCAATGTTGACTACACCACTAATACGGCGTTAAGTGGTCAGATTCCGGCGCTACATATCGCCGGTCAGCCACAGCAAGGTGGGGCGGTTTCCAGTTATAGCCTGGTTAACCCATTGCAACTAAGCACCAACTGGTTGCAAACCGGCGCCAGCCGCAGCGATTACAGCCATGATGTTGCCTCCATGCTGGTTACTGATCAGCGCGCCAGTAGTCACTGTGATCGGCCAGAGTGCCAGGTGCTATTTGATTTTAACGAGCAGAATATCAAACTATGGGACATAAGCGGTACCAGCAACCTGGCGCTGGCTGATTTTAGTTACAGCCTGGCCAGCTACGTGCATTCCGGCTGGTGGAGCGAAGATCAGCAATACTTGTTTGTGCATGACGAACTGGATGAGGTAAATCACGGTTTAAATACTACATTACGGGTTTTTGAGCTTAGCGATTTAACGGCACCAAGCTTAGCTGCCACCTTTAGCGGGCCTACCAGAGCTATTGACCATAATGGCTTTGTCCGGGGCAACCGCTACTACATGTCAAATTATCAACGCGGTTTAACTATCCTTGATATTACGGACCCGACAATGCCGGTACAAGCCGGGTTCTTTGATACGTTTCCAGCTTCTGACAGTGCAGCGTTTAACGGTATGTGGGGTGTTTATCCCTATCTGCCGTCCGGCATTATCATTGGTAGTGATATTAATAGTGGCCTCTATGTATTTCGTGATAACACTACTACTGCGCAAGCCGGCGCACTGGCGTTTAGTCAGAATGAGCTGTGGGTTAATCCAGGCGACGTGGCGCAATTGCAGGTGATGCGCCTGGGTGGCACGGTAGCAGTAAGTGTTGGCTATGAAATCCTGGCAGGGCGGGCTGAACCGGGCTTAGATTATCAAAATAGTGGCGGTCGCCTAAGCTGGGCGGCAAATGATACTAGTAATAAAACGATAATTATTACTACCCTGGATCGGGGGCTGGACGCAGGCCGCGAACTATTTATCCGGTTATTTGACCCGAACAATGGTGCCAGCTTACACAGCCCGTCTTATTTGCGGCTGCGCTTTGGCGATGATCCTCCCAGGGCTGGGGTAATCAGTCTGGCAGAATCGGCACAGGCGGTGGTAGAAGCTGATACCAGCGTTGCTATTGTAGTTCGCAGGCTTGGCGGTAGCGATGGTGCGCTAAGTGTCTCTTACCAATTACAAAGCGGCACGGCGACGATTGGTGAAGATATAATTGCTGCAAGTGGCGAGCTGAGTTGGCCGGATGGTGACAACAGTGAGCGACAATTCGAGCTGCAAATTATCGCTGATACGCTTATCGAAGATGATGAAACAGCGATATTGCAGTTATCAGCTAATAGCGGCACAGAGATTGGCGAGAGAGCTGAGCTAACATTGACGATTTTAGATGACGATGCCAATATGCCGCCTTCGGTCACCATTGGCGAAAACCGCCAGCTCAATGCCAGCCAGAGCGTTACCTTAACTGCGGTGGCAACGGATGCCGAGGGCGATAGTATAAGCTATCAATGGCAGCAGGACAGCGGGCCGGGTGTGAGTTTGCAAAACACCAATAGCAGTACGGTTAGTTTTGTGGCACCGGCCAGTAGCAGTCAACTGGTGCTAAGAGTTACTGCGACTGATGCCAGAGGAGCAGCCGCCAGTGCTAGCATTACCTTGACGGTGGTTGCCAGCACGCCACCGCCAGCTACGGCAGAATCATCTGGTGGTAGTATGCCGATTAGTCTTTTGCTATTGGTGGCATGGCCACTGTGGCGCAGCATCAAGCGCAGGTTTAAATCAGCTAATACTGCAACTTAAACAGCAGCTCGGCTAAGTCGGGCTGCCAGAGCGCTGCTTTATTCACCCGGTTATGTTGCAGTGTTACCCCCTCTGCTAGTAATAGTTGTCGCTGCTCCAATGCCGTGGCTGAACCCGGAGCAAACGCCAGGCTGCGATCGCTTCGCAGCACTCTATACCATGGCACGGCAAGTTCATTGGGGGCATAACCTAGTGCTTTACCCACTAATCTGGCTCGGCCCGGCAGGCCGGCTAAATCAGCAACCTGGCCGTAGCTGGCTACTTTACCCGCAGGAATCAATAACACGGTCTGCCAAATTTTCTGGTAGTTTTCTGCCGTCAAAATCTGCTCCCCCCTATGGCTGTTTAATAAATCCAAGTGTTAAATCGCGCTGCGTGCCACCACCGTTTTACCAATGGGTGCCAGGCTTAACATTGCCAGTTTTAAATGCTGAATGCCAAACGGAATACCGATAATGCTGATAAAACAGACGATAGCATGGCCTAAATGCCCCAGCGCCAGCCAGAAGCCGAACAGTAAAAACCAGATAATATTGCCAAGGGTGCCTAAAGTGCCGGTACCAATATCATCGTAACGGTTAATATAGCGCCGGTTTACCGCATCCTGGCCAAAGGGCCAGAAGGCCATTTCGCCAATCACAAAACAGCTGCGGCCAAACGGAATACCAACAATACTGATAAAACACAGCAAACCAACCAGCCACCACAGCAAACCCATGACAAAGCCACCCAGCACAAACCACAAAATATTAAATAGTATTCTGAACACACTCATTTTCTAATCCTTTTATATAAATATACTTTTAGCAGGCAGAAATCGCGCCAATATTATTTTCCAATATAAACAGGTTGTTACGTTTTTTGGTTGAGGGTTGGGAAGTATAAGGTCGCTATTTTTTAGCGAAACTCACCAACTGGCACTTGCTTTTATACTGTGCGGCGCCTAGTATTGTTGCTGTACGGTGCACAGTATGTGTTGCACAGTATACATCACACCTTATAAAAGGATGGCTTATGACCACGGCTCAATTAGACAAAATGCGGCTGGAATTGCGCCGCGGCGTGCTGGTACTGGCGGTGCTGGCAGCCCTGCGCGAGCGTCATTATGGCTACTCGCTGCGCCGGCACTTGCAAGATGCCGGCATTGATATTGACGAGGGCACCTTGTACCCGCTGGTACGACGGCTGGCAGAGCAGGGGCTGCTTGACAGTGAATGGCAGCAGGGCGAAGGACGGGAACGGCGCTATTACCAGATATCTGAGCTGGGCGCTGAACTGCTGGCACAACTTACCGGCGAATGGACCACCTTAAACAACGCGCTGGGGCCGCTGTTGCAGCCACAGAAAACCGCGTCAGCGAAGCAAACAGAGGAGCAAGGCTAATGGAATTAGTTAAACGCTATATTGCCGCAGTACAACGTGAATTACCGGAGCAGAAACGGCAGGAAATTGGCCGCGAGCTGCAGGCAAATATTATGGATCAGCTTGATGCGCTGGCTGAGCAACAGGGCGCCGCACTTTCTGAGCAGCAGGTGGCTGATGTATTGAAAAATATGGGCCCGCCGCAACAGGTAGCCCGGCAGTTCTGTCCGATCCAGCCACTTATCCCGGCACACCTGATGCCGCTGTATAAATATACGATGTATATGGTGCTGGGGGTATTGTTTGTGCTGCAGATAGTATTTATGACCAGCCACTGGTTAACCGGCATCGATTTCGGACCCATCTCGTTTGTGCTGGGAGTCGCTTCAGGCTTTATTGAAGATGCGATATTTGGCTTTACCGCTATTACCCTGGGGTTCGCCCTGATGCCGGCGAACACCCGATCAGGCCAGTGTAAAAGTGCTGACCAGTGGCAACCAGCAGACCTGCCGCCTGTCGGCGCGGGCTGGCAGCATATCAGCTTAAGTGATGTGTTTACCGATTTAGCCACTTATACCTTTTTGTTGCTGATAATCTGGTTTCCGCTGTGGCAGCAATGGTTTGCCGGGGGCGAGCCGGTCAGTTCAGTATTCACTCAGCAGTCGTTACAATTACTGATGTGGTTCAGCCCGGTTATTGTGCTGGGCGTGCTGAGCAGCTTATGGCAGTTGCAGCGCCGGTTCTGGAGTCGCCAAATGTTATCGCTTAACCTGATTGTAAATCTGGCTTTTGTGATTATCCTGGTGCTATTGGCAACATTGGGGCCGGTATTGCAGCTTGATACTGCTAACTGGAGCGGATACTTCAGTCCGGAAGCCTTGCAGCAAGCAGTAAAACGCGGCTTACTGATCACCAGCCTTATTCCTGGTTATGAGGTGATTCGCGATATACTCCGCCTGCGCAAACTGAATAAGTAACTGCGCAAGTCAGTAAAAAAGCCCTGTGTTGGAAGTACAGGCAGGGCTTTTTGACAGTTGGCTTAGTGGTTGTTAATACTGTTGCGTTTTGCGATTATCCCGCACCAGCCACCAGACCAGCCAGACAAATAACAATAACGGTGCCAGCGTTATAACTGCAGTAATACCAATGGCAAATACTGCGGCGACCAGTCCAAGCAGAAGACCAAATACTGAACCGATAATAGCCAGAATAGTTGGCAAGCAGTAAATACCCAGTGCTACAGCAATAATAATAATGATTGTTTTGTTCATGAGCATAGTTCCTTATGTTGGTATAACTACCGTACTTCAAAAGCTATGCCATAAATTAAAAAAGACTATTATCAGTGACTTATAAATTTCGCTATCGTTTATTGAGTAGTGCAGCACCGGTAAACTAGCGATTTTGACTAATTAATGGTGAATTTCCCGATGCCTGAAAAGCAAAAAGCTGCCAGCGAAGCGGCAGCAATGGTTGGTAAAAAACCTGCTCGGTTATAATTTATTTATTTGGTCTTTTAACTGATATGATTTGTCGGTAACAATGCTTTCCAATGTACTGACACGATCTCTGAGGCGTTGCAATTCAGCACGCACTGCTTCTAATTCACCTTTGCCAGCTTTAGCGTTGTTTTTCATATAAACTTCGTATGCCGCGTAAGCCAAACCGCCGATAATCGCGATGGCGCCAACTTCAAATGGTCCCATGATGTTCTCCCTTTTTATGTAAGTATGTGACGAAAAGCAAAGCTAATGCCATTGTTTTAATTGTATTGAAAATCAACACCTTATGCTAGTGCTGCGAATCTGGGTATAGTATTAAAACAAAAAGTTTAGTCAATATCACCAGATAGTAGTGGTAAACTTGACCAAGGTGGTGAAATTAATTGTAAAGGTTTATGACCGATCAATTCTGGATGGACAAAGCGTTACAGCTCGCTAGCAGAGCAGAGCAAGCCGGTGAAGTGCCCGTTGGCGCGGTGATTGTCAAAGATGGCCGGCTGATTGCTGAGGGTTATAACCAAATGATCAGCTTAAACGATCCTTCTGCTCATGCTGAAATGCAGGCGGTAAGACAGGCCGGTCAGTATTTACAGAATTACCGGTTATCGGATTGCACCCTGTATGTAACGCTGGAGCCCTGCAGTATGTGCGCGGGCATGCTGGTACATAGCAGGCTGGCCCGATTGGTATTTGGTGCCAGTGATTACAAAACGGGTGCTGCCGGCTCCATCATGAACTTAGTGCAGCACCCGCAGTTAAACCATCAGCTTGAAGTAACCGGTGGGGTAATGGCAGAACAATGTGCCGCCAGCTTGTCGGCTTTTTTTCAACGGCGGCGGCGGGAAAAAAAGGCCGCAAAACAGCCTGCTGCTAAGCCTGCTGCTGGTAACGCTACTGGGGGGTCGGGTGATCCTGAAGTCCCGGATGATCCTGCATAATAGTCTGATAATTACGCCGTCTGCGGTGTAACTTTAATAAATCAGTATTACGTTTTACCCGGCGCCGGCTGGAACTAATAGCAAAGGCACTGAGCTTGCGGCGTTTTAAAGCCGGCTTTTTTCGTTTGAGCATAACTAACCTGAATTTTTTCTGACATTGCCGATGCAACGCTGCTATGCGCTTACTATAGAGCCAGGTCGACCGGACAACAAGGGGACGGTTAGCGAAACCGCTGAAATTAGTGTTCAATATTCTCTGGCGACTGTAACTCTGAGGCAGGGGCGGTAGTTTCCGGTAGTAATTGTTCAGTCAAGCGTAACCGTTGCTGTTCCAGCCGCTGCTCGGCTTGTTGTTTTTCATCGGTCCATACCAGGGTATCGTAATAACGGCGGATGTTTTCAACGTAGGTTACGGCTTCGTCGCCTCGGGCATAACCAAAACGGGTATGCTGGTATACCACTTTTTGTCGCAGTAGGGGTAACCGTTGTTTTACTTCCAGCCATTTGTCCGGATCGGCACCTTGCTGCTGGGTAAGAATGCGGGCATCCTCCACATGACCCCAACCAATATTATAAGACGCCAGTGCAAACCATAAGCGGTCGGGCATAGCGATACGCTCTGGGATCCGGCTCACCAGCCGATGCAAATAGCGGCTACCGCCCCGGATGCTTTGTTCAGGATGCAACCGGCTGCTCACCCCCATTTGTTTTGCTGTGGGCAACGTGAGCATCATCAAACCGCGCACGCCGGTGGGGCTGCGGGCTTTCGGGTCCCAGTGTGATTCCTGATACGATAATGCCGCCAGTAAGCGCCAGTCCAGCTCACCGGCATATTGAACAAACAGTTGCCGGTACGCGGGCAGAGTCTGACTGATGGCATCGATATACTGCAGGGTATCGACATAATCAAACTGACTGACATGGCCAAAATAGCGATCTTCCAGGGTGATTAACTCACCGGTCTGATAAATGTTGCCAAAAAATTCGATTAACACGCTTAACAGCGAATCGTCATTATTATTCGCCAGCAACCAGGCAACAGGCTGATTATCGCTGACGGTAAAACCAATACTTAAATTGGGATAAAACCGGCGGTTAATCGCCAGCTGATTTGAGTCGGTCAGGGTGTAGGGGATTTTACCGTCGACAACCAGCTGCAGCACGTCGTCGGCATCAAGATCTTTTTGCTCCTGCCAGCTAAGGTTAGGGTAATCCTGACTTAACCGGTCGAGGGTCTGAGCATGACTGCTATCCTGGATCACCACTATCGGCTGGGTAATATCATCGAGTGAGCGCGGCCAGTCATCACCCTGGCGAAATACCAGTAATTCACTGATCCAGCGATACGCCGGTGCCGCCCGGTAACGACTTAGCCGCTCTGGCGTCAGTGTTAAGCCACCGGCAATAAAATCGACCTGGCCGGTATCGAGTTTTTGTAATAACTCATCCAGGTGGTAGCTTGGAAATAATTCCAGCTCAACATCTAACCGCTGCGCCAGTGTTTGTGCCAGCTCATATTCAAAGCCAGCAGGGCCATCGACCCCGATAAAATAACTGGTTGGGCCATGCAGCAAGCCAACCCGCAGGCTGTTGCGCTGATAAATAGTATCTAGCTGCGAATTATGCTCTGCTACTGGCGCACAAGCGCTAAGCAGGCAAACGGCCAGCCATAAAAGCACTCTGAGTTGCATGCAAAACCTGAAATTTACTACCCTGATCACAGTTATATCAAACTTAAGCGAAGCAGTCAGTTTTTTCACATACCACTTAGCGCCAATTTTCTTTATAATAGCGCGCTTAAATCAGCTTTCATCGACGCTCAACCAACGGAAACCTAGCCTATGTTGATCCTGCGTGGTGCACCTGCACTGTCCGAATTCCGAATTGCCAAGTTACTTGACCAATGTGCTGAGCGCACCTTGCCGGTAATCACCATTTACGCCGAGTTTATCCATTTTGCTGATAATAGCGCTGCGCTGAGCAGTGATGAGCAAAGCACCCTGGACAAATTGCTGACCTACGGTCCGGCGATTGCCAGCCATGAGCCTGTTGGCCAGCTGTTACTGGTGACTCCTCGCCCTGGTACTATTTCGCCCTGGTCGTCCAAAGCCAGCGATATTGCCCATAACTGCGGCCTGACCAAAATTAAGCGTTTAGAACGCGGTATGGCTTATTATATTGAAAGCAGCCGGGCTTTAAGCGCCAGCGAAGTGGCTGCGGTCAGTGGCTTATTGCACGACCGGATGATGGAAGTGGTTTTCACTGAGCTAAATCAGGCCGAGGCATTATTCCAGCGTGCTGCTCCAGCGCAATTGAGCTCAGTCGATATTATCAATGGCGGCCGTCAGGCGCTCTCCAACGCTAATATGTCGATGGGCCTGGCACTGGCCGATGATGAAATTGACTATCTGGTCGAGAATTTTCAGCAGCTGGGCCGCAACCCGAACGATATTGAACTCTATATGTTTGCCCAGGCGAACTCTGAGCATTGCCGGCACAAGATCTTTAACGCCGACTGGACTATCGATGGCGTAGTGCAGCCCAAATCGCTGTTTAAAATGATTAAAAACACCTACGAGCAGACGCCGGATTATGTGTTATCCGCCTATAAAGATAACGCTGCGGTAATGACCGGCTCGGCAGCCGGCCGCTTTTTCCCGGTGCCGGGCACTGGCGAATATAATTACCACCATGAAGACATCCATATTTTGATGAAGGTGGAAACCCATAACCACCCGACGGCGATTTCACCCTATCCGGGTGCGGCTACCGGCTCTGGTGGTGAAATTCGCGATGAAGGCGCTACCGGTATCGGTTCCAAACCCAAGGCCGGTCTGGTTGGTTTTTCGGTATCTAATTTGCGAATTCCTGGCTTTGAACAGCCATGGGAAAGCGACTTTGGCAAACCGGAGCGGATTGTCAGCGCGCTGGATATTATGCTGGAAGGCCCGTTGGGTGGCGCAGCATTTAACAATGAATTTGGCCGGCCAGCCATTAACGGCTATTTCCGGACCTATGAAGAAAAAGTCAGCAGCCATAATGGCGAGGAAATCCGCGGCTACCACAAACCCATTATGATTGCCGGTGGCCTGGGCAATATCCGCGCCGATCATGTCCAAAAAGGCGAGTTACCGCCTGGTGCCAAACTGGTTGTATTAGGTGGCCCGGCCATGAACATTGGTCTGGGTGGTGGTGCCGCCTCGTCGATGGCATCTGGCCAGTCTGCCGAAGATCTTGATTTTGCCTCAGTACAGCGGGAAAACCCGGAAATTGAACGGCGTTGTCAGGAAGTGATTGACCGCTGCTGGCAGCTGGGTAGTGATAACCCGATTTGCTTTATTCATGATGTCGGCGCCGGTGGTTTATCCAATGCCTTCCCTGAACTGGTAAACGATGGCGGCGTCGGTGGTAAGTTTGAACTGCGCAATGTGCCAAACGATGAGCCTGGCATGTCACCGCTGCAAATCTGGTGTAACGAGTCGCAGGAACGCTATGTAATGGCTATTCCGCCGGAAAAAATGGCGGTATTTGAGCAGATTTGTCAGCGCGAGCGCGCGCCTTATGCGGTGGTAGGTGAAGCGACCAGTGAGCAACACCTGACCTTAACCGACAAGCATTTTGGTAATACCCCGATTGATTTACCCCTGAGCGTCTTACTGGGTAAGGCGCCGAAAATGCACCGTGATGTGCAAAGTACCAACACCGTAGGTACGCCGCTGAACCGGGACGGTATTACCGTTGCCGATGCCGCTGAGCGCTTGTTGCGCCTGCCGGCAATTGCCGAGAAAACCTTTCTGGTCACCATTGGCGATCGCACCGTTACCGGTCTGGTAGCGCGGGATCAGATGGTTGGGCCCTGGCAGGTACCGGTAGCTAACTGTGGTATTACTGCCGCCAGCTACGACACCTATCATGGTGAAACGATGGCGATGGGCGAGCGCACGCCGGTGGCGCTGCTGGACTTTGCCGCATCAGCCAGGCTGGCAGTAGCCGAAGCGATTACCAATATTGCCTGTAGTGATATCGGCGATTTAAAACGGATAAAATTATCAGCCAACTGGATGTCTGCTGCCGGTCACCCGGGTGAAGATGCCGGTTTATATGCTGCAGTTAAAGCAATTGGCGAAGAGTTATGCCCGGCACTGGAAGTTACCATCCCGGTCGGTAAAGACTCGATGTCGATGAAAACCAAATGGCAGCAAAATGGCAGCGAGCAGGCGGTGACCTCGCCAATGTCGCTGGTGATCACTGCTTTTGGCCGGGTAGAAGATATCCGCAAAACGGTCACCCCGCAGCTTCGCACTGACAAAGGCGCCAGCAGCCTGCTGCTGATTGATTTAGGTCAGGGTGCTAACCGGCTAGGGGCGTCCTGTTTAACTCAGGTATACAAGCAGTTGGGTGATACCCCGGCTGATTTAGACAGCCCCGATTTATTACTTAATTTCTTTGCTGGCGTGCAGCAGCTGCTGCGTGAGCAGAAACTGCTGGCCTACCATGACCGGTCTGATGGGGGCTTAGTTGTCACCCTGGCCGAGATGGCCTTTGCCGGTAAAGCCGGCTTCAGCGCCGATATCGCCAATCTGGGTGACGACGATCTAGCGGTGCTGTTCAACGAGGAGCCGGGCGCGGTTATTCAGGTAGCTGACGCTGAGCTGGCCTATGTCCGGCAGGTACTGGCTGAGCATAATCTGGCTGACTGCAGTCATATACTGGGCCCGGTAAGCGCCAGTGATAAGCTGACGTTCAGCCGCGCTGATAAAGAGGTATTCAGTGACAGCCGCACCCGCTTGCGTTGTATCTGGGCCGAAACCACCTATCAGATGC
Organism: Arsukibacterium sp. UBA5043; assembly: GCA_002415085.1. Classification (GTDB taxonomy): domain Bacteria; phylum Pseudomonadota; class Gammaproteobacteria; order Enterobacterales; family Alteromonadaceae; genus Alishewanella. The sequence continues at coordinate 277,857 of DIBV01000006.1, forward strand.
AGGCACTGCGTGATAACCCGGCCGGGGCGCTGCAGGAATTCACCAGTAAAGCCGATGACACCGATCCTGGCCTGAATGTAAAACTTAGCTTTGATCAGAATGATGATGTTGCAGCGCCTTATATTGTTAAAGGTGTCGCGCCCAAAGTGGCGATTTTACGCGAGCAAGGGGTTAACTCTCATCTGGAGATGGCTGCAGCCTTTAACCGCGCCGGTTTCAGTGCAGTTGATGTGCATATGAGCGACATTCTTGCCGGCCGGGTAAAACTCAGCGACTTTAACGGTTTAGCGGCCTGTGGCGGCTTCTCTTATGGTGACGTGCTGGGTGCCGGTGAAGGCTGGGCAAAGTCAGTGTTGTTTAATGACATTGCCCGGGCGCAGTTTGCGGCGTTTTTTGAGCGGCCAACAACCTTCTCGCTGGGGGTCTGTAATGGTTGTCAGATGATGTCGAATTTAAAAACCCTGATCCCGGGGGCTGAATTATGGCCGCATTTTGTCCGCAATAAGTCAGAGCGCTTCGAAGCGCGTTTCAGCCTGGTCGAAATTCAGCAAAGCCCGTCGCTGTTCTTCAGCGGCATGGCCGGCTCGCGGATGCCAATTGCGGTATCACATGGTGAAGGCCATGCCGAATTTGCCAGCAGTGAAGCCCTGGCGAAAGCTAACCACAGTGGCACCGTGGCCATGCGCTTTGTTGATAACTTTGCTAAGGTTACTGAGCAGTATCCGGCTAACCCCAATGGTTCGCCGGCAGGTATTACTGCGCTGACCACCACCGATGGCCGGGTCAGTATTATGATGCCGCACCCGGAGCGGGTGTTCCGCACCGTAGCCAACTCCTGGCATCCGGATGACTGGCAGGAAGACAGCCCGTGGATGCGGATGTTCCGTAACGCCCGGGTCTGGCTGGGGTAAAAGCGCTTTTCACATCAACAAAAACCCTGCATTTGCAGGGTTTTTTAATCACTTAAATTTGACTGTTGGCAACCCAACCAGGCAGATTATAAGCTCCAGCGCAGGCCAATCATTGCCACATAAGGGTCGATATTAATATTAACGCTTTGTACTGTAGTGTCATTTACCTGCACCCGGCCAATGGTGTCGATATCCATTTTGCTGACCATCAGGTGCAGACCCAGGGTGTCGCTGAGTTTAATATTCATCCCGGCTTGCAATGCTAAGCCAAAAGAGTTTTTGGTTTTTAATGCTACGCTGTCAGTCGCACTGGTCACGCCGAGCGCCTGCAGGGTGTCTGATAACTGAGTATCAATCTGCTCATCAAAGAAAATCGTATAGTTCAGGCCAACGCCGACAAAGGGGTCGAACGTCTGATGCTCTGGCATAAAGTGATACTGTGCCAGTAACGTCGGTGGCAGATGTTTGGTTTTACCTACTTTCAGGCCGTCGATGGCGGAACCTTTCACCTTGATGTCATGACTGAACGGTGTCGCGGCAATTAACTGGACGGCCCAGTGCGGTTTAATCCGGTAATCAAATGTCAGGCCAAGCTGGGTGTTGCTGTCTACTGCCAGCGCTGTTGAGCCATTTGGCAGGCCGGCGACTTGTTCAATGACATTTAGGCTTGAACTGCTGTCATCCGGCGCCACAGTAATGGCGCCAATATTGACAGCAAAATCAGCAAAGGCCGGGGCAGCGCCTAGTGCAGAGATCAGGGGAATAGCGATTAAAGCGGTTTTCATATTATGCTCCACAGTTTAGTTCTGTGGTTATTGTGCGCCCTGGCTAAAACAGCATATTGGCCTGGATCAATAAAAAAATCAGCAGGTTGCCCCGGCAGTGGTTTACTTTGCTCTGCATCAATAAAATGGTAGCTAAATGCTCGGTTTTGCTTACATCAAGCCTTTTAAAAAAGCCACCACACTGCGGCCCAGCGCACTGAGGGCGTAGCCGCCTTCTAACATAGCCACAATCCGGCCCTGGCAATGTTTGCTGGCCAGCGTTTTCAGCTCTGTTGCCAGCCAGTGATAATCGTCTTCGCGCAGCATAAAATGGGCCATCTCATCTTCAGCATGGCCATCAAAGCCAGCGGATACCAGAATAAGTTCCGGCGCAAAAGCATCCAGTGCCGGAAGCCACTCGCTGCTGACCGCTGAGCGCCATTGACTGGCTTTGCAGCCGCCCGGCAGCGGCAGATTAATAATATGATCGGATACGGTATCGGCGCCGGTATGCGGATACAACGGATATTCGAATGATGAACAGAATAAAACCCGCGGTTCGTTGTTAAAAATATCCTCGGTGCCGTTGCCGTGATGCACATCAAAATCGACAATCGCTATCCGCTCTAGTTGATACTTATCCAGCGCATATTCAGCGGCAACGGCAATGTTATTAAAAAAGCAAAAGCCCATTGCCTGGTCGTGGGTGGCATGGTGTCCGGGCGGACGAATGGCGCAAAATGCCTGTTTATCGCTGGCCTGCATTACCTCATCTACGGCGTTAATGCCACTGCCGGCAGCATACAAGGCTGCCTGCAGGGTTTTATTCATCATTTGGGTATCCGGATCCAGCCAGATATGGCCATCAGTGGGCGCTTTGGCATATAACTCACTGACATAAAGGGTACTGTGGGCCCGGCATAAATCAGCTTTACTGGCAGCCGTGGCATCTTTTTGCTGCAGAATATAGTCGAGGCCGGAACGGATTAACTGATCGTTTATGGCATCTAAGCGGGCCGGACACTCCGGGTGGTCATCCCCGGCATTGTGCTGGCGACAAACAGCATGGCTGAATAGGGTAATGGCCATTAACCGGCTCCTTTTGCTGCGATAGCAGCTAAATCAAGTTCCAGAAACACTTCGGCCGGGTCGTCATAGCTTCTACGCTTAAAGCCGGCTTTAGTAAAAACACTAAGCATCGGTTTATTCTCCGCCCTGACATAGGCTAGCATTTTGCTCAGTTTGCGGCTGCCGGCAATGTCAATCATCTGCTGCAGCAGCTTTTTTGCCATGCCTTTACCCTGGTGCTTTTCCCGGGTAACAAACGCGACTTCGCAGCTGTTATCTGCTGCAATCAGGTAGTAACGGCCAACAGCCTGAATTTCGACTACCGAACCTTTTTGCTTAACGATACACAACGCTAAGTCGGTGGTTTGATCGACACTGACCAAAGTACAGGATTTCTCCCGGCTCATCTGAGTCGGTATCGTGTTATAACGCATTTGTAAGGTTTCTTTGGTGTGAGAGTAGAAAAACTCCTGCAAGCGGCGCTCGTCAGACGGATTAAGCGGCCGTAAATCAAAGCTTTCACCGTCTAACTGTAATTCTTTAAAGCCGACAGCCCCGAGCTCGGCTACCTCTACCGGGGTTTGTAACTGATAATGTGGTACCCAGTAAAACTTTCGTACCTCGGCCAGCAACTGGCTGCGAAACTTTGGGTGGGCCACTCTGATAAGTTCCAGCGCCCGCTCGCGCACACTTTTGCCGCGCAATGAGGCTACGCCAAACTCGGTTACCACATAATGAACATGACCACGGCTGGTGACCACACCCGCACCTTGCCGGATATGCGGCACTATCCTAGAAATAGTGCCATTTTTAGCAGTAGAGGGCAGGGCGATAACCGGCTTACCGCCGTTACTCATTGACGCCCCGCGGCTGAAATCAACCTGACCGCCAATGCCGCTGTAAAATTGATGCCCGATAGAGTCGGATACCACCTGACCGGTTAAATCCACTTCGATGGCACTGTTTATGGCTACCATTTTATCGTTACGGGCAATATTAGCCGGCGAATTGACGTACTCGCTGGGGTAAAAACCAATGTGTGGGTTCTGATCAACAAACTGATATAACGCTTTGCTGCCAATGCAAAAACTGACCACGCTTTTGCCCGGGTGAAAGGTTTTACGGCGGTTATTAATCACACCCTTTTTAATCAGCTCCAGCACACCGTCGGTGATCATTTCACTGTGCAGGCCTAAATCTTTATGGTTGCTTAAGTAGCGGGTAACTGCCGCACAAATACGGCCAACCCCCAGTTGGAGGGTTGCGCCATCTTCCACCAGCAGCGCCACATACTGACCAATCCGCTCAGTCCGGGCATCAAGCTGTGGCATCTGTGCTTCAGGCAGCGGCTGGTCGGCATAATAGAAGGTGTCTATATCATCGCGGTGAATAAACGACTGGCCATAGGTAATTGGCATTTGCGGGTTGACCTGGGCAATCACTTTTTTAGCTGCTTTGGCGGCGGCCGCAACCACATCGACAGAAACACCCAGTGAATGATAGCCATGATCATCTGCCGGGCTTACCATAATTAAGGCCGCGTCTAATGGCAGTACACCATCGGTAAATAAAGCCGGGATGTCATTCATAAAGCAGGGGGTATAGTCGGCCCGACCTTCTGCAATAGCCTGGCGGATCTTTTCACCGCCAATAAAAAACGTATTTACTTTAAATAAATGCTGATATTGCGGCTCAGCCCATTTATTGTCAGCCAGGGTAACCAACTGGACAATTTCAATATCGTGCAGACTGCTGGCATGATTTATCAGATCGTCAATCAATGCAGTGGGGACGGCCGCATGCGAGCCGATAAAAATACGGTTACCTGATTTAAGCAGTTGTTGCCAGTTTAGCGGTGCGGTGGCCATATCTGCATTGCCTGAGCGTTAAAAGATAACAACACTGTAAAGCACGGTTTGCTGAAGTACCAGCCCCCACTTTAGTCGCAAAAAAAGCCAGGGTGGGGTGGCCCTGGCTTTATACAACGGTCGCGGCAATGTTTGGCTACTGAATGCTTTGGACCTGACGGTTGTCGCGAACCTCGCGACTCACACTAGGCGTCGGTCGTTGTATCTGACGTTGCGGCTGCACCTGGCGTTGTGGTTGCACCTGGCGTTGTGGTTGCACCTGACGTTGCGGCTGCACCTGACGTTGTGGTTGCACCTGACGTTGCGGCTGCACCTGACGCTGCGGCTGCACCTGACGCTGTGGTTGGCTGCGTTGAACCTGTGGCTCAGGTCTGGTTTGTGGCTGGCGTATTAGCTGCTGGTCGCCACTTTTCTGAGTAGCGCTTTGCATTGGCTGGCTAACTGTGGTTCTTACTGGCTGACGTTCAGCGTGTTGGCGGCTTACCTGCTGCTGACGGTTGTTTAATTGTGGCCTGCTGTTGCGCTCAGCCTGTTCAATTCGCTCAGCCCGCTGCTGGCTATTCAGTTGACGGCTGACGGTAATGGCAGGCGTCTGACGTAAATTGACTTGCTCAGCAGTGCGACGTTGCATGGAGGTATGCTCACGATTTTGACGGTTGGCGTTATAGTGTTCACGTTGCTGGTCACGCCGTTTGCCGGTTTCTGCCCGGTATTCTTTAGTCACCTGACGGGCATAGCCAAAGTTATGCTTGCGATTTAATACTTCATGCCGGTACTGCACACCGCGTCTGTGGTAACTGTCGTGCTGCCAGCGCCGGGCGTCGGTATAGTGTTTATTCCGGCGCGGGTAATACTGCGGCGGCTTATGATAATAATGGTGATTAACCACGATATGGCGATGATGCCAGTCGAAAATACTGAAGTAAAACGATGGCCGTACCGTAAAGCTCGGGCCCCAGTAAAAATGACTGCTGGCATAGAAACCGCGGGGTGCATGCCAGTAAACTGGTGGATAGGCCGACCACCTCCAGTTACCATACACAACCCGGGTATCATAGTAAGGCACATAAATCACTTCCGGCCGGCGTGGTTCAATAACAATCACTTCGCGCTCGCGTTGCACCGTAACGTGCTTCATCTTGTCCAGCGAACCCTGCTGATAAGCACGTTCACGTAATTGCTGAATACTGGCCAGTACTGCCGCTTCATCGGTTAAAAACATTTCACCGAGTTGCTGAGTCCAGCTTAAGTCATCGCTTAGCCGTTTTAGCAAATCAGGGAAGGCAACCAGTGCTTTAACACTGGGTTCCCAGTCTTCGCTGGCAACGGCCTGTACTGCAGCATCACCGCTTAAGTCGGGATTGCTTGCTGACCAGCGGGCGGCCTGTACCACTTCCAATGGATAGGTTGAGGCGATCAGCACATGAGTCAGCACGGTATCCGGATACAAGGCTACCGGTGCCAGGATCTGGTCCAGTTCTGCCTGCGACAGGGTATCACTGGCTTTGGCGTTAACGCTAAAGATCAGCAGCACACTCAGTAACAAGGCTTTTAGGCTTACATTGGTGCTATACATAGTGGTTTCCTCCACAGTGGGCGGTATTGTCGCCAGCAACATTGACGACATTTTACACAAAGTATAGGTGTTATAGGCCGCTAAGACTTAATACTAACTGAACTTCGGTAGATCTTTACACAGCCTTTACGTTGCGTTTGCTTGCCGCCTCACTCAGATAGCGGCTTTGTTTAGCCGGTTTCAGCTGCTGTAAGTCGACCAGTACCAGACCGTCTACACAATCAGCAAAGGCTGGATCGGTGCTGAAAGCCAGAAAGCTGACGCCACCTGGCTGACACAGTTCGCTGTATTGCTTATATAAAGTCGGTACCGTCAGCCCCATATTTGCCAGCAAATGTTTTAGTTGGGTAAAATCGGCGCTGTAATCGTTGCCACTGAATTGTAATTGCAGGTTTTGCTTTGCCTCATCAGAAAGCAGATAAGACTGATTAGCCAGCGCCAACGCGTGGTTGCTGCCAAAATATAACGAGTAAAAATACACCAGCAAATCGCGTGCTGTTGGCGGGTAACTGGCTGACAAACTGACCGCCCCAAATAAATAACGAATTTGTGGGTTATGTTGTAAGTAAGCGCCGATGCCATACCACAGATAATCAAGGCTGCGTTTACCCCAGTAGCGCGGCTGAATAAAACTGCGACCCAGTTCCAGCCCCTGCGCTAAATAAGGTTGCATGGCCTGATTATATTGAAACAGGCTGGCGGTGTATAAACCCGCCATCCCGATATTGGTTATGACGTCGTTGCTGGGAGCCAGCCGGTACGCACCGACCATTTCCAGTTCTGCCGGATCCCACAAAATTAAATGCTGATAGTAACTGTCATATTTATCGATATCGCGCTTATTGCCGGTGCCTTCACCTACCGCCCTGAAGGCCTGTTCACGCAGCCGGCCAATTTCCCGCATCAGTGCTGAACTTTGCTGGTGATGATAGAGATAAATCAGTTTACCGTCACTGGTGGTGCCCAGCAGTTGGCAGCGTGCCAGATCTGTTTTTAATTCACTGCGTAATTCCGGATGAGCAATGGTGCTTTGAGTGCGTAGTAAGGGTGCTTTGTCTTTAGCCAGCCGGTATAAATGTTTCTTAAATAGTTTCAGCTGCTCTTTGCCTGATAATGGCAACTGACCATAGCTGTCAAACGGGATTTGCTCGCCAATCCGCATCGTAATATTTTTGCGTTGCTGCTTAAACATCTCCTGCACCAGCAACATGGTCGCCAGGGGCTTATAAAGCATTGAAGCGCCATAAAACAGCGCTGAATTTCTGCCGTCGATATAAATAGGTAAAATAGGGGCCTGAGCACTGCTGGCTAAGCGTAAAAAGCCATTATGCCATTTGCCATCCCGCACGCCATTGGGCTTAAGCCTTGACACTTCGCCGGCCGGGAACAGTACCAGCGCACCTTCCTGTTGCAAGTGCTTGCTAATCTCGCCTAAGCGACTGCGCTCGGTACCACCTTCCATATTGTTAACCGGTAACAACAGGCTATGTAATGCAGTGACTGACATAAGCAGCTGATTAGCTATTATTTTGACATCGGGTCTGATATCGCTAATCAGTTTAATCAATGCCAGACCATCTAAAGAACCTATCGGATGGTTAGCAATAATAACCACTTTGCCGCTGGAGGGGATCCGGGCAATTTCATTATCGCGGGCACTGAAACTAAAGTTAAAGTAATCCAGCACCTGCTCCACAAAGTCCAGGCCCTTTAAATGCGGATATTGCTGGCTAAAGTCAGCAAACTGCTGTTCGTGCAGCAAATAGCTCAAGGCGCCTTTGACCGGTTTGTACAACCAGGGTTTACTGGTGATCCCGGGCATTTGTTGCTGAATAACCTGCTCGACATTAAACATATAACCTCCCGCATAATACCGGTTCAACGGCCTGTATCTGCAGGCTAAACCGGTAATGTGACAGCGGGGCGACAGTTTTATGGCAATTTACAGAAGATTACTGTAGTGCCAGCTTTGTTGGTTTTGCGTTAGAATTAGATAACTTTCTGGCAGCTACAAAAATGGAATTGGGCTATGAGCATTGCCTTGATCATTCCTGATCGAAAACTGGATGACTTACAACAACGGCTGCAGCAAGCATTGCCGGATACTCTGATTGAAATCTGGCCAGAACTGGAAGACCCTGCTGCGGTGGAATTTGCTGTGGTTTGGAAGCAACCGCATGGTTGTCTGAATGGCCTGGTTAACTTAAAAGCCATTCAGTGTTTTGGCGCCGGTGTCGATTCAATCCTGACGGACCCGACCTTACCCGATTTACCCGTCAGCAGAATAGTCGACCCGGCATTAACTGATGCGATGGTCGGTTATCTCGATGGCATAGTGAATTATTACCGGTTGCAACTTGATCTTTTCAGTCGCCAGCAGCAGCAGTCGCTATGGCGACCGAAAAGTCCGCGCAAGTTAAACACTATTACTGTGCTTGGGCTGGGCGAGCTGGGTGGGGCAGTAGTAACTCATTTTCACAAAGCAGGCTATCAGGTTGCTGGTTGGGCACGCAGCGGTAAACGCTTGCAAAATGTTCAGTGCTACGCTGGCGATGCGCAGTTGCAGCAAGCGGTAGCAGATGCAGATATTGTCATTTGTCTGTTACCGCTGACCCCGGCAACAGAAAACCGGCTTAATCAGGATTTTTTTCAGACGTTAAAACCCGGTGCTATTTTTATTAATGTCGCCCGCGGGGCTATTGTTGATGAGACGGCATTACTGGCTGCCTTGAATCACGGGCCTCTGGCGGCAGCCTGTCTGGATGTATTCCGCCAGGAACCGTTAGCGCAGAGCAGCCCGTTATGGCAGCATCCGGCGATCCTGATAACCCCGCATGTTTCAGCGGTAACTAATGTCAGTACCGTCGTTAGCCAGATTGCCGAAAATTATCGCCGGGCGCAGCAGGGCGGCCATCTGCTTAATCCGGTGGATCGGCTTAGGGGATACTAACTGGTTAAAAACACAGTTATTGTAAATTTGTTACAAGTTAACTACACTTTGCGGCGGTTTAAGGAAACTTAGCCTGAAAATCTAATAAAAATAACAAAATGCGTCACTGAGGTATGTTATGAGTAAAGCGTCCAGTCGTGGTTTTGGCTTTACTGCAATCGCCGTTGTTGTGTGTCTTATGGCACTATCGGCGTTTCTGACCAAAGCCGAAGCGGCCTGGTTGTTAATCTGAACGGTTAATTAAACTTACGGCTGCAGGAAATGATTCGGTCAAGTGGAATGACCAAAAATCAAGGGGTTAGTGTTGTTGTCAGCGCAAGCTGGTTAATAACGCTGACCCCTTGATGTTTTTAGCCCCCCCCCGTGTTTTAACTTTTACTGTGGCGCTCGCGGTTCTGCCGTTTTTGCTCGGCATTTTTTTGTAACAATACATAGGTGGCACTGTAACCTCCGTGTTGGCGCTGGGCAGTATGCGCTGCAAGCACGGCAGGTAACTGGGGTAACCATTTGAACACATAGCTGCGCAATATTGCCGGGTGTGGCTTACTGTGGCGGCCCATGCCGTGATGGATCAATAAGGTTCGGATCCCACGATTATGGCAGTCTTCGATAAAATGTAACAACTGGCTGCGCGCCTCGGTCAGGGTTTTGCCCAACAGATTAAGGGTGGCATCTAATTGATATTTGCCTAGCCGTAAATTGCGGTATACACCTTGCTGCACACCGTCTTTACAAAAGGCAAAAGGGTCATCCGGTTTCACTAAATCAACATATTCCATGCTCAGATAGTTCGGATCGTATTCCATTTCCAGCTCAGCCGCCTTACGCCGGGCTTGTTGCGCTAAGGTAGGGCTGAATTCAGTCTGCTGACGCACTTCATCTTGCGATAAAGGTTTCACATCAGTCATTTCCTGCAGAAACAGGTCAAGGTCATTATCTTGCATAGGCCGGCTCCAACTACTCAGGACCGCTAAGTATAGCCTGTCAGTCGGCCTGAAAAAAGCCTGCAACAATGTCGCACACTGCGGCTAGTTTTCCGTTGTTAATGTTGCAGCGGATGGTGCAGCTACTTTAACGGCATTTAATGCTTTTCTACGGACAGTGGCAAAGCGCACTAAATAGTAAGCATTAATTAATAATACCAACAGGTTGGAAATAACGCCCTGCGGGATAGCGATATGGCTGTAATAGACAAATAACAGGCTGCAACCTATTAATGTAGCTAATCTGAGCCAGAACACGTCTTTAATAAAAAAGGCACCGATACAGATGGTTAAACCAACCCAGCTGATAATGTCATACATCATATTTTCCATACTGTACCGCGTTAGAGTCGACTGAAATGGCGCGCATTATGCGCAGTGGCTAAGATTCCATCAACTGAGTAATTTTAGTGTTTAATGATTAGATTATCTAATGTTTATTTGCTGAGGGTAGCTGACTTTTTCAGTTAAGTGATTGATTTGGCGTGGTTCAGGCTGCTTGTACCGTCAGAATAGCTAATCGAATAAAGACAATCGACTTACTTTTGAACAAAAAACCGGCAAAGCCCGGCAGCGCTTCTATACTTACAGGTGTTGTTATGGTTGATATCAGAAGGTGATGCTGTGCTACCCACTAAAATATATGAACCTTTACCTTACAGTTATATGCTGGCCGGTTGTATCAGTATGGTAGTAATACCGTCGTTGCTGGGGCTGTTATCCGGTATGTTGTTATTTCTGGCCGGTGCGCTGGTGTGGATAGTGCGATCTGAGCACAGACGGGAGGACGATGTATTTGCTGAACGAAAAAACGGGCCGGTGCCCTTTTGGGTTTATGAATTACTGCCTTTTGTCTGCCTGCTTAGTGCAGTGGCAATTTTTATTCTGCCATTTAGTCAGTTCTATTACCCGTCAGCCTTTATCTTGCTGATAGTGGGCATACAATTGTGGTTAACCCGCAATATGCAGCGCCGGCATCGGCCGGCACTGTTTAATCAATTATCTTGACGTCACTTTCTAAGATCAACACTGCTATTGGCTATGGCCTGGGTCATTATTAGCCAGGCTTGCAGGTTTTGCTGCAATGCGGCCGGGTCAATCTTGTCCAGCGTGTCGTTAGGTGTGTGGTGAAAATCGAAATAATCGGTACCATCCTGCTGTAAGCTGGCAACCGGCACACCCATGGCTTTTAGCACTGACACATCCGGTCCGCCGGAGGCGGTATTGCTACCTGCTTCAATTCCAAGATGTTTTAGTTGCTGTTGAATATCAGCGCCAAACGCCAGCGCTTGTTCACCGAAGCCGGTGTCAAAACGCCAGATCCGGCCGGCGCCAAAATCTGACTCTGAGGCAAATACATGGTTTTTCAACTTAGCTGCATGACGCGCAGCATAGGCACGGGCACCAATTAAGCCACCTTCTTCATTACCAAATAATACTACCCGGATGGTGCGTTCAGGCTTTTGCTGCTTCAGCAGCGCAGCCGTTGCCATCACCAGACCTACACCAGCGCCATCATCCAGGGCACCGGTACCTTCATCCCAGGAGTCGATATGGGCGCCAATTAATACGATTTCGTCAGGTCGTTTACTACCGGTGATTTCAGCAATAATATTATGGCTGGTCACTTCACCTGGCAGGTTGTTTTGCATATGCATGCTTAAACGGGTTTCGGGGTTAAGTGCCAGCATTTTACTCAGCTGCTGGGCGTCGGGTACTGAAATAGCAGCAGCAGGGATCCTCGGAACATCCTCCTGATAACGCATAATACCAGTGTGAGCAAAGCGGTTATTGCTGGTGCCCACCGACCGGATAATGATAGCGCTGGCACCCAGTTTCGCAGCTTCGACGGCACCCTGAGCGCGGGCGCCGACTACCTGGCCATAAAAGCTGCCGCGGATATCTTTGCGCAAAGTCTGGTTAATGAAAACGATTTTATCTGTTACGGTTTTCGGATCAGCTTGCTGTAGCTGTTGTAAACTGTCAAACATCACTACCTGGCTGGTGATACCATCGAATGGCGTACCAACTGAACCACCGAGGGCGGTCAGAACCAGCGCCTGATTAAAGGGCGCCTCAACGCGCAGGCTGGCATTGCCGCGCTCCCAGTATTGCATGGTAAAAGGTTCGCTCCAGACTTTGTCAAATCCCAGTTGTTTAAATTTTTGCTCTGCCCATGCCACGGCCCGGGCATCAGCCTCACTGCCAGCAAGGCGGGGGCCTACTTCCACCGTCAGCGATTCTACCAATTTATAAGGTAAATCATTATTCAGCTCCAGCGGTTTTGCCTGAACGCTGCCACTAATGGCTAAGCTGGTTGCCGCAATTATTGTTGTAAACCACAATTTCATCTTTTCATTCTGCCTTGGTGTTGTTACATTATCGGGACTCTAGCATGCTTTCCAGACCAGCCCTAGCGGCGGGCGGTGAAATGCATTTTGTTCAGGATAAGGCTTCCTGACAACGCTTTTTAAGGTTTTTTCTGCAATGAGGCTTCAGGGATGCAAGCACGACAACCTTATACTTCAGCATTGCTGGTTGATGACACCAGCACTGTAAGGGACTACTTACGCCAGATATTAGGCCAGCTTGGTATTGCCACTATTTATGAAGCCGCTGATGGCGCCAGCGCTGATCAGCTTTTTTCCACTTATCATCCTCAGTTAGTTTTTCTTGATATTCAGCTGCCAGACATCAATGGCAAGGTACTATTGCGGCGTTTCAAACAATTGGATAATCAGGCCAAGGTATTTATGGTGTCTGCTTATTCCAGTGTAGAAAATCTGAAGGATGCGATTGCCGGTGGTGCCAACGCTTTTGTAGTTAAGCCATTCTCGGCAAAACGGATATGTAATTTAGTACAGTCAATTCAGCATTAACTGCAATGGCTATGTGTTGCTTGTTTCATGTTTGTTTATTGTTTTAATTTGTTAAATAAGAATGATTATCTTGTCGCATTCAGGTCTAATCGGTACTATTTTATTTTGCCAAAAATTGAAAGTCAGAGAAATGAAAATGAACTTGAATGACATGCTGGAAAATTCAGCGCAAGCAGTGAAACTGTTAAAAGCGGTGTCGAATGAGCGGCGTTTAATAATTCTATGCCATTTGCTGGAAGGTGAAATGTCGGTAGGCGATATTAATGACAAGCTGGATTTAAGTCAGTCGGCCCTGTCCCAGCATCTTGCATTGTTACGTCGGCACAAGCTGGTTAAAACCCGTAAAGTGGCGCAAACCGTATATTATCGGTTAAGTAGTGACGAAGCAGAGCAACTTATTGCGTTAATGCACAAATTGTATTGCAGCTAACTACAAACGCCGACCAACAAAAAAGCCAGCTTGCGCTGGCTTTTTTGTTGGTCGCTATCAATTAAGCAGTTTTTAATGCCTTAACATGCGCATTTAAACGAGCTTTATGACGTGCTGCTTTGTTCTTATGGATAAGGCCTTTGGCCGCCATACGATCAATTACAGGTACCATTTTGTTGAACGCTTCAGTAGAAGCGGTTACGTCAGCAGTTAATACCGCTGCGTAGGTTTTCTTGATGAAAGTACGCATCATAGAACGTTGACTGGCGTTTTGCTGACGACGTTTTTCTGATTGAATTGCGCGCTTCTTAGCAGACTTAATGTTAGCCAAGGTAACACTCCTAAAAACTAAAACCGGACTCTTTAAAGGCCGCATAATATGCCTATTTAATGGCCCGTTGTCAAATGCTTTAGCATTAAAGTGCAGGAATTAAATTGTGGCAGCTACTGGTAATCATTACTAATAAAGAGCCAAAATAGCCATAGCGTAAATAAAGGAGCTGCGGGTGTCGGGAAAATTATTAAGATCTGGTTTGATCGTCAGTGCTATGACGCTGATTTCACGAGTATTAGGTTTAGTTCGTGATGTGGTGGTGGCAAATTTTGTTGGCGCCGGGGCGGCGGCCGATGTGTTCTTTTTTGCTAACCGGATCCCTAACTTTTTGCGGCGTCTGTTTGCTGAAGGTGCTTTTTCACAAGCCTTTGTGCCGGTATTAAGTGAAGTCAAAGCCCATCATGGTGACGATGCGGTAAGGGAGTTGGTTGCAAAAGTTGCCGGTACCCTGGGGGTCATTGTCACCCTGGTAACCTTATTTGGTGTGATAGCGTCGCCGGTTATCGCTATGTTATTTGGTATGGGCTGGTTTGTTGAGTGGCTGAATGATGGGCCTGATGCCCATAAGTTTGAGCTCGCCAGCCTGATGCTGAAAATTACTTTCCCCTATTTGTGGTTTATCAGTCTGGTTGCGCTAAGTGGAGCATTACTAAATACTTACAATCGTTTTGCGGTTGCCGCCTTTACACCCGTTTTTTTAAATATTGCGATTATTGGCTCGGCGCTTTATCTGGCGCCCCAACTCAGTGAGCCTGCTATGGCGCTGGCCTGGGGGGTATTTATTGGCGGATTGGTGCAGTTGTTGTTTCAGCTACCGTTTCTGGCCAAAGCCGGCTTGTTGGTCATGCCCAAATGGGGCTGGCGTGACCCTGGTGTTAAGAAAATCCGGACATTAATGTTGCCTGCATTGTTTGGCGTGTCGGTAAGCCAGATTAATTTATTGCTTGATACGGTTATTGCCTCATTTTTGCTTACCGGAGCAGTAAGCTGGCTTTATTATTCAGACCGGCTAATCGAGTTTCCGCTGGGGCTGTTTGGCATTGCCATTGCGACGGTTATTTTGCCAAATCTGTCGCGCCATCATGCTACCTCCAGTGCCGCCAAATTTAGCCAGACGCTGGATTGGGCTATTCGTTTTGTTGCCATGTTTGGTTTACCGGCAATGGCGGCACTAATTGTGCTGGCGCAACCTATCATTATGCTGTTATTTATGCGTGGTGAGTTCAGTCAGCAAGATGTGATGATGGTGTCGTACAGCCTGATGGCCTATGCCACGGGGCTTTTGAGCTTTATGCTGATTAAAGTGCTGGCCCCCGGATTTTATGCCCGGCAGGACATTAAAACGCCGGTGCGTATCGGGATTATTGCCATGGTAGCCAATATGGCGTTTAACCTGATGCTGGCCCCCTGGCTTAGTTATGTCGGGTTGGCACTGGCTACGGCGATGTCGGCCAGCTTAAATGCGTTTTTACTGTACCGTGGGCTGGCGCTGGCGGGCGTATTTCATTTTAGTAAAAGTAGCTGGTTATTTCTGGCAAAAATTGCCCTGGCAAGCATTGTGATGGCAGGTGGTTTATTCTGGCTAAGTCCGCCTTTTTCGTTGTGGCTTGCCCTGGATTTCTGGAGCCAGGCTGGCCGGTTGGCGCTATTATGTGCCTTGGGTATTGTCAGCTACTTTGTCATGTTATGGTTGTTAGGGGTGCGGTTATCACATTTTCGGGTGCAAACTGTTGCTGAAAGCAATTAAGTTAGTGGTTATAATGCCGCGTTTATCAGCAGTAACAGCAACCTTAAGGCAGGCATGGAGTTAATTCGCGGCTTACATAACATACAACCCCGGCATCATGGCTGTGTGTTGACCATAGGTAATTTTGATGGTGTGCATCTTGGCCATCAGGCTGTGCTGCAAAAGGTGCAGGCAATAGCGGAGCAACTTAAGTTACCCTCTTGCGTGATGGTGTTTGAGCCGCAACCGCTGGAATTATTTGCCGGTAGCGCCGCACCTGCCAGGTTAAGCCGCTTTCGGGAAAAGTATAGCCAGTTGGCCAGGCTGGGCATCGACCGTTTACTGTGTGTAGGGTTTAATCCGCGCTTTGCCGCAATGCAGCCAGAAGTATTTATTGAGCAGTTGTTGTTAACCCAACTGGGGGCAAAGCAGCTGATTGTCGGTGATGATTTCCGGTTTGGTAATAATCGTGCCGGTGATTTTAGCATGCTGGCGGCGGCAGCAGAGCGGTACCAGTTTGGTCTTACCAGTACCTCCAGTTTGAAACTTGGCCAGCAACGGGTAAGTAGTACTTTGATCCGGCAGGCACTGCAGCAGGATGATTTAGCCGCGGCTGAAGCTATGCTGGGGCGCCCTTTTAGTTTAACCGGCCGGGTGCGGCATGGCCGCAAGCTGGGGCGGGATTTAGGCTTTCCCACGGCTAATGTCTGGTTGTATCGGCGTAAATTGCCGGTTAGCGGGGTTTACGCCATTACCGCAAAGACCAAATATGGTAGTTTTCAGGGGGTGGCGAATATTGGTAACCGCCCGACTGTGCAGGGGCAGCGAGAGCAGCTGGAGGCACACCTTTTTGATTTCAAGGCCGATTTATATGGTAGTCAGATAGCAGTAACCTTGTGTCATAAGTTACGCTCTGAACAGCGTTTCGCTGATCTGGCCGCCTTGCAGCAACAAATTACGGCAGATATGCATGCTGCCAAAATGTATTTTAGTCGCCTGGCTACGAACGCCAGTAGCGTAAGCTAACTTTTAAAACGGAATAAAACGGATGAGCGATTATAAGCATACCCTTAACCTGCCCGAAACGGCCTTTGCTATGCGTGGCAATCTGGCGCAGCGTGAGCCGCAAATGCTGGCGAAATGGACAGAAGATGGCCTGTATCAGCAGATCCGCAGTGCTAAAAAAGGCAAAAAAACTTTTGTTTTGCACGACGGTCCTCCGTATGCCAACGGCAACATTCATATTGGCCACGCCGTTAATAAAATTTTAAAAGACATTATTGTTAAAGCAAAAACGCTGTCAGATTTTGATGCCCCTTATGTACCCGGCTGGGATTGTCACGGCTTGCCAATTGAGCTGGTTGTGGAAAAGAAACACGGTAAGCCGGGCACCAAACTGACGGTAGCCGAGTTTCGCCAGCATTGTCGTGATTACGCGCAAACCCAGATTGAAGCGCAAAAAACCGATTTTGTGCGCTTAGGGGTGCTGGGCGATTGGGATAATCCTTACCGGACCATGGATTTTAGCTCTGAGGCCAATATTATCCGGGTGCTCGGCCGGATAATTGATAACGGTCATTTGCAGCAGGGGTTTAAGCCAGTGCATTGGTGTACCGACTGTGGTTCGGCGCTGGCCGAAGCTGAGGTGGAGTATCAGGATAAAGTATCGCCGGCAATTGATGTGCGTTTTCAGGTAGTTGATGAGCAAATGGTTGATAAATTCGACCACCCTGAACAACATCGTGGTCAGGGGCCGGTCTCAGTGGTGATCTGGACGACAACGCCCTGGACGATTCCGGCTAACCGGGCCGTCGCTGTCAATGCTAAACTGGATTACAGCCTGGTGCAGATAGAGCAGGGCCCGAATGGTGCCGAGCGATTAATCATTGCTACCGATCTGGTGAATGAGGTGATGGCCCGGTCGAATATTGAGCACTATCATGCGCTGGGTTTTTGTAAAGGTGAAGCACTGGATTTGGTGCAGATCCGCCATCCACTGTATGATTTCAGCGTACCGATTATTCTGGGTGAGCATGTTACCACTGAATCTGGCACCGGCTGCGTGCATACGGCACCAGGCCATGGCCAGGAAGATTTTGTGGTCGGCAAACAATATGGGCTGGAAGTCGCCAACCCGGTAGGGGCAAATGGTGTGTACCTGCCTGATACGCCGCTGTTTGCCGGGCAGCACGTGTTTAAAGCCAATGACAGCGTAGTAGAGGCGTTAAAAGCCGCCGGTGCGCTGCTGGTACATAAGGCATACAAACACAGTTATCCGCATTGCTGGCGCCATAAAACGCCGATTATTTTCCGTGCCACACCGCAGTGGTTTAT
This sequence comes from Arsukibacterium sp. UBA5043, assembly GCA_002415085.1. Classification (GTDB taxonomy): domain Bacteria; phylum Pseudomonadota; class Gammaproteobacteria; order Enterobacterales; family Alteromonadaceae; genus Alishewanella. Next base: position 295,680 of record DIBV01000006.1, read on the forward strand.
CAGCATGGATAAACAAAGCTTACGCCAGCAATCACTTGCAGAGATCGCCAATACGCGTTGGATCCCGGATTGGGGTCAGCAGCGGATAGAAAAGATGGTTGCCGGTCGGCCGGATTGGTGTATTTCCCGCCAGCGTACCTGGGGCGTGCCGATTGCGTTATTTGTTGATAAAGACACCGGGGCTTTGCATCCCCAAACTCAGGCTTTGCTGGAGCAGGTTGCTCAAAAGGTCGAGCAGGGCGGGATTCAAGCCTGGTTTGATTTGGAAGCAAGCGAGCTGCTGGGCGCCGATGCAGAGCGTTATGTCAAAGTGACTGACACCCTGGATGTCTGGTTTGATTCAGGGGTAACTCATGCTTTTGTGGTCGACCAACGCCCTGAGTTCAATCATGCGAAGCAGGCAGATTTGTACCTCGAAGGCTCTGATCAACATCGCGGCTGGTTTATGTCATCATTAATGACTGGCGTAGCAAGTAAAACGCATGCACCATACCGTCAGGTCCTGACCCACGGCTTCACTGTTGACGGTGAAGGTCGCAAAATGTCGAAGTCACTGGGTAATGTTGTTTCTCCGCAAGAGGTCATGAATAAATTAGGGGCTGATATTTTACGGTTATGGGTAGCCACTACCGACTACACCTCGGAAATGACGGTATCTGATGAGATCCTAAACCGGGCCGCCGATAAATACCGACGGATCCGTAATACCGCACGTTTTTTACTGGCTAATCTGAATGGTTTTAATCCGGCAACGGATTTGGTGCCATTTAATGAAATGGTTGAACTTGACCTGTGGATGGTAAGCCGGGCGGCAAAACTGCAGCAGGAAATTATCGAAGCGTATGATAACTATCAGTTTTTACAGGTGAGCCAAAAGTTAATGAATTTTTGTACGGTAGAGCTGGGCAGTTTTTATCTGGATGTGATTAAAGACCGCCAATACACCGCGCATAAAGATAGCGTTGCCCGTAAGTCATGCCAGACAGCACTATATCATATTGCTGAAGGTATGGTGCGCTGGATGGCCCCGGTAATGAGCTTTACCGCTCAGGAAATCTGGCAGGCTCTGCCAGGTGAGCGCAGCAAGTATGTCTTTACGGATGTCTGGTACGATGCGCTCGCTGCCATGCCGGCCGGAAAGTTTGATGACGATTACTGGCAACAACTTCTGCAGGTTCGGGATGAAGTTAATAAAGTGCTGGAAGCGGCCAGACGTGAAGACAAAATCGGTGCTTCACTGCAGGCTGAGGTTACCTTGTATGCTGGCACTGAGCTGGCAGCAGCGCTTGGTAAACTTGGCGATGAATTACGTTTTGCGTTGATTACCTCAACGGCACAGGTCAGCAGCGATGCGGCACCTGAACAAGCTGTTGCCACCGATATTGCCGGCTTAAAAGTGTTGGTTACTGCCTCAGCAGCGGCCAAATGTGAGCGATGCTGGCATCACCGGCATGATGTTGGTGCCGATAGTGCTCACCCCGGTATTTGTTTACGGTGCGTCAGTAATGTTGCCGGCATTGGTGAGCTGAGGAAATTTGCCTGATGCAGTTATTTAAACAAACGGGCTGGCGCTGGTGGTGGTTAATCTTGCTGCTTATTGTTGTGGATCAGATTTCAAAGCAATGGGTACTGCATGCTATTCCTTATCAGGGCAGTATTCCGCTACTCCCGGTGTTCGAGCTGGCACATGTATATAACACCGGCGCGGCATTTTCATTTTTAAGCAATGCTGGTGGCTGGCAGCGCTGGTTTTTTACGGCTATTGCGGTGGTGATCAGTATCGTTATTGCTATCTGGTTAAGCCGGGTGGGGCGCGGGCAACAAAAACTTAGTCTGGCCCTGGCGTTAGTGTTGGCTGGCGCCATTGGCAATTTAATTGACCGGGTAATGTATGGCTATGTTATTGATATGCTACATGTGTTCTATAAAAGCTGGAGTTATCCGGTGTTTAACCTGGCAGATTCGGTGATCTTCATTGGCGCCATCTTACTAATATGGGATAGTTTTAGCAGTAAACCCGAGGTTAAAGTATGACGCAGGCAGCAATTACCACCAACAGTACCGTATTGTTTCATTTTGATATCACTCTGGCCGATGGCAGTGCTGCGGAGAGTACCCGGGTGCAAAATAAACCGGCCAAGCTGCAAATGGGTGACAATAGTATCTCTCCTGCGTTTGAAGCTCAGTTATTGGGCTTGGTTGCCGGCGAGAAAAAATCTTTTACCCTGGCGCCGCAGGACGCTTACGGGATGCCTAATCCTGATAATATTTACTATGTTGATCGTAGTAAATTTTCTGGCGATGCCCCGGCCAAAGTAGGAAGTATTATTGGCTTTGCGATGCCAGATGGTTCCGAACTCCCGGGCCTGGTGCGCGACGTGGTGGGCGATTCAGTGACGGTAGATTTTAATCATCCGCTGGCCGGACAAACCCTGACTTTTAACATTGAAATCGTAAAAGTGAGCTAAGCAGATGGATATTTTATTAGCCAACCCGCGTGGTTTTTGTGCCGGGGTCGACCGCGCCATCAGTATTGTCGAGCGGGCACTGGAATTATATGAGCATCCTATTTATGTGCGCCATGAAGTGGTACACAACAAGTTTGTGGTAGATGGTCTGCGCCGCAGTGGCGCAGTATTTGTTGATGAGCTGGATGAGGTGCCAGATGGTAACATCGTTATTTTCAGTGCCCATGGTGTATCGCAAGCCGTGCGCGAAAACGCTAAGCAGCGTGGTTTAAAGGTTTTTGACGCTACCTGTCCTTTAGTAACCAAAGTACATATGGAAGTTACCCGGGCCAGTCGTAAAGGCATTGAATGTATTTTAATCGGCCATGCTGGCCATCCGGAAGTAGAAGGCACCATGGGCCAGTATGATAACCCGCAAGGCGGTATTTATCTGGTTGAATCGGTAGAGGATGTCGCCCGGTTGCAGGTGAAAAATCCGGCACAGCTGTGTTATTCCAGCCAGACCACGTTGTCGGTTGATGATACGGCGGACGTGATAGCAGCTCTGCGCCAACGTTTTCCACAAATAGACGGTCCGCGTAAGGATGATATTTGCTATGCCACCCAAAACCGGCAGGATGCAGTACGCGATTTAGCATCAAAAGCTGATTTGCTGCTGGTAGTAGGTGCAAAAAACAGCAGTAATTCAAACCGCTTACGTGAGCTGGCAGAGAAAATGGGCTGTACGGCTTATTTAATTGATACCGCCAATGATATTCAGCAAAGCTGGCTGGAAAATATCAAGGCTGTTGGCGTTACCGCAGGGGCATCAGCTCCCGAGGTACTAGTGCAGCAAGTGGTAGCTCAGCTGAAAATGTGGGGCGGCCAAACGGTAAATGAAAATCCGGGCAGGCCGGAGAACGTGGTGTTTGCCATACCGGCAGAGCTGCGTTAACCGTTACATGAGATCGGGCAGGAGGACAGGTGAATAATGCAGTAACCGGCTCGTCTGCCCTGCTATTTCCACTGCCTGATTTATGCCACGGCAGGATGGTACTCCGAGTGCTGGTGCTGGCGCAGGCTGTGGCTATTTTGCTGGCCTTTGCGCCGGGTACGGCAGAAAGCCCCTGGCAACGACTAGGCTTAATCAGTTTATTCGTCCATTGGATAGCCTTGCTGTCAGGGTACAGTTATTGCAAACTGCGGCCGGTGCTGGCCCGGCAAAGGCCGATAACCATAGCCGCCAGTTGTTTGTTACTGCTGTTTGCGATCACGGCTTTGATCAGCAGTCTCGCCTGGTTATGGTTGCATGACGCTGGTGTGTTGCTGTCCCAGCATTTTGTCCATTTTATTCTGGCCAACCTGATGATAGCTCTGGTAGTGGGGTTGATGGCTATTCAGCTCGGACTGATGCATGCCGAACGCAGTCAGCAACTGGCGGCGCAGAGCCGCGCAGAGTTAGGGGCGTTGCAGGCGCGGATCCAGCCACATTTTTTATTTAATAGTTTAAATACCGCAGCAGAACTTACTCAGCACGACAGCCAGGCTGCTGAACAGGCATTATTAAATCTGGCCGATTTATTTCGTGCTGCAATGCACGCGGGTGAACAGATTAGTCTGACAGACGAACTCACCCTTGCCAGGCAATATCTGGCGCTGGAGCAGTGGCGGCTGGGTGAGCGCATGCGCCAGAACTGGCAGTTACCAGCAAGCTTACCCAAACTTCTGGTGCCGGCGCTGACCATACAGCCATTACTGGAAAATGCTGTACGTCACGGCATTGAAAGTTCTCAATATGGTGGCACCATTGATATTGAACTGATTGACAGCAAGCAGTCTGTTACCGTACTTATTACTAATCCTTTTGCTCCGGCGCTGGATAAAAGTCGCAGTAATGGCGTAGCGCTTACCAATATCCGACAACGTTTGCAGCTGTATTTTGGCGACAGTGCCAGTTTAAATCGCAGTATTGTCAACGGCAAGTTCCGGGTTAAGCTAGTGCTTCCAAAAGCTCAGACTGGGCCAGGCTGATGAAAGTACTGATTGTAGACGATGAACCCTTAGCTCGCGCCCGGCTGCAGCGTCTGCTGGGGCCAATTGCGGGTTTCAGTTGTGTCGGTGAGGCACACAACAGCCAGCAGGCAATGAAAATGTGCCAGCAGTTGCAGCCTGACGTATTGCTGTTAGATATCGCCATGCCGGGTGGTGATGGTTTGCAGTTGGCAGCTACCCTGACCAGCCAGCCAGTGCCGCCGGCCATTATATTTGTTACTGCCCATCCACAACATGCGCTGGATGCTTATCAGGTTTGCCCTGCTGACTATATTTTAAAGCCGGTATCGGCTGAACGTCTGGCTGCGGCCCTGGCGCGCCTGGGCAATCGCACCCGGGCGCATATCGAGCGACAGGCGGTAACGGATGAGGCTATCAGCTATCAGTTGGGCTCGACAACCAGGCAGGTTGCGCTGAGCAAAGTGCAGTATTTTATTGCAGACAGTAAATACGTACGGATGGTTTTTGAAGACGGTGAAGCTTTACTGGAGCTTACCTTGAATCAGTTGCAGCAGCGTTTTCCTGAGCAGTTAGTGCGGGTTCACCGTAGCACGCTGATAAATAAGCACTATTTTAGTGCGCTGCGAGCAGCAGCCGATGGCAAACATTACGTTGAGTTAACCAACCAGGAGATCCGGCTTGAAGTGAGTCGCCGGGCGCTTAGCCAGGTAAAGCAGGCTTTAAAATTGCATCGAAATTAACGTTGGATTGATATGAAAATGACGCCGCTGATTTTTTATAAGCTGTGCCGTTTATCGGCAGAATAAACCTTTAGTCCGGGTCGTAATAGGAATAGACAACGGCTTTTGCTAGGGTAACGGTATCAAAAAGTTGTAATGAATTAAATAACAGAGAAATGGGAAACACTATGGCATTAGTGGTTGCAGATAACAGACAGAACCCGCTTACGCCAAGCGGCCTGCAGTATGGTTTCACTCTGATTGAATTGATGGTGACAGTAGCAGTGTTAGCCATAGTGCTGACTGTGGCCGTGCCGAGTTTCGCCAGTCTGGTGAATAGTAACCGTTTGAATGCACAAGCGAATCAATTGTTAGCTGCCATAGAATATGCCAAAACTGAAGCAGTAAAAAACAATACTGTTATTACCTTTTGTCATTCCGATGATGGTAGTACTTGCAGCGCTGCCGGTACTGCAGGGTGGCAGGGTTGGTTGATTGGTGTAGCAGCAAACCCTACTGGTATTGAAGCAGGGAGTACAATGCGAGCCGGAACCCTGGAGTCGGCGCAGTTGGTAATTCGCGGTAGTGAAACACTTACAAATGCAGGTGATCAAATAAGAATTACACCGCAAGGATTATTGAGAACTGATGCTCGTTTGCCACTGCAGGCAACGTTGCGTGTATGTCACCCAACGTCTTCGATTAACCCAAATAGTCGGAATGTTAGAATTCGTTCAGGTGGCCAATTAGCTGTTATTGGCGAGCAAAACGATGGCTGCCCAGCCCCTTAGGAATATGAAAATGAAGAAAATCAGTGGTTACACCAAACAGCAAGGCACCAGTTTACTTGAAGTATTAATTGCCGTGCTGGTTTTAGCAATTGGTATTCTGGGTGTTGTTGGTTTGCAATCAGTAAGTCTGAGAAGCACCAATACCGCGCACGAACGGGCAATGGCGGTAATATTATCTGAGACCTTATTTGAAGTAATGCGAACTGAAGGTCCGGTTGCCAGGACCGGCGCTTTTGCAATGAGTACCTGCGAAGGTGTTGGTGGCATTCCAGTTACCGCGGCCTGGCAGCAAGATGTTAAACAGGCAACGTCTGAATGTGCCTTGGTAGAGTGGGCTGACGGCGTTTATACCGTAACGATGGACTGGAGTGATGAGCGACTTAATGCCAACTCTGTTGTGGTGATGGAGGTAAGGCCATGATGCAGTTCAAGGCGAACCGGGGCTTTACTTTGGTAGAGTTAATGATTGCTCTGGTCCTGGGATTGGTGTTGTTGGGTGGTGTGATAGGCGTATTTTTATCTAACCAAACTACCAATAGGGTGAATAACGAGCTGGCATCTTTACAAAGCAGCGCCCGTTTAGCCTTCCAGTTAATGTCACAGGATATTCGCAGTGCTGGCTTTGCCGGTTGTAATAACTCAAATCGTGTTGTTAGTGTAATAAACGGCGCACCGGCCTGGTCACAATGGCGGGAAGATGCGAGAGGTTTGGAAGGTTTTGGTGTTGGTACTAATGGCGTAAGCGAGTCGTTGCGTTTAATGTATGGTTCAGGTAACACAACGTCAGTACTTAACCATGTACCGCCGTTACTAACTTTAAACGAAAATACAACACTGCAAACTGGTGATATTGCTATGTTATGCGATGACACACTGGCTGCAATTTTCCAGGTAGCGGCCACAGCGCCAAATGTTGTAAGCCATGCCGTCGCTGCACCATTGAATTGTTCTCAGGATTTGGGCTTTCAGTCGCCGTTGGTTTGTGCTGACTCACGTCCCAGAGTATTTCCGGGTGGCGCTATGTTGATGCGGTTTGAATCAGCATTATGGTTGGTTGCTGCCAGTGCTGATAATCCGGCTATAAACTCTTTGTACCGTGAAATTATTATTGGCGGTAATGTCGTTCGCGAAGAAGTATTGTTCGGTGTTTCCAGCCTTAATTTTGCTTATCAGGATGGAAGTGTTCCATTTGTATTTGGTCCTGTTGCATTTTCACCTGCAGTTGTCATGAACAATGTTGTTGGTGTCCAAGTTATACTTGTCATGGATCCGAATGCCTATACCAATGCTAATTTGCCGCTGGCGATGCGGACCATTCAATTTTTTGCCTCTGTGCGTAACAGATTGAGGTAGCGCCATGAAAAACTATTATCGTCAAAAAGGTGCAGTACTGGTTGTTGCGTTATTGCTGTTATTGGTAATAACGTTGGTGTCAGTTGCTAGCATGCAACGTTCTGTGCTGCAAGAGCGCATGACAGCTAATTTATATGAGCGGCAATTGGCTGTGCAGCAAGTTGAGGCAGCTTTGCGTTCAGCGGAAAATTGGGTGGCGGCACAGTTACCTGATCCAAGAGTTCAAATACCCGCGAACGCCTGGTTCTATAATGTGCCAGTGGTTGCCGCAGTTGACCGTTGGCAAGATCCGTTAACGGTGTGGCGAGATGCGCCAGCAATTAATACTGATATGGCAAACAGTGCCCAGTATTTTATTGAATATCTGGGTGAATGGCCGTCACCTACCGCTCCTGATTGCGCCAGCTCGACCACTATTGAGCCTGAATGTCTGTCGCCTACTTTTCGTATTACTGCCCGCAATATCGTAACACCCGGCACGCCGGAAGTTTTGATGCAAACCATCTGGCGTTTGTAAGGTTATGAGGAACTCTAAAATGAGTAAATATAATACCGTCTCAAAAAATGCTTGGCTGATGTTTAGCATGGGTATGCTTATGGGTTTATCAAGCGCTCATGCCGCGACAACGCTGTCAATTCCTCAGGTGCCATTGCAAACAGGTAGTGATGTGCCGCCCAATATTCTGTTTATGCTGGATGACTCAGGGTCTATGGCCTGGTCTTATATGCCAGACAGTATTAGTGGTATCTGCAGAAATTCAACGGATGTTGAAGATAGAGCAATGGGGCGATCGCCTCATATAAACAAAGCCTATTTTGATCCAGCTGTAAATTATGTTGCACCGCTGCAGGCTAACGGTACCCCATTTGCAAATGCTAGTTTCACTGCTGCCCGAACTAACGGCTATAGTTCGTCGTCCGCGATAGTTAATTTGAAAACGAGTTTTAGAGCAACCTGGCAATATCAGGATGGTGGCAGCGATGCGTTTTGTGGCTCTGCAGGCGCTGCAGATTACTATTTATATGAGCCGGCATTATGTGATGATGATGACGATGAAGATGATGAGGAATGTTATCGGAGGTATATTGTCGACGAGCAGAGTGATGCCATTAAACAGAACTTTGCCAATTGGTATTCTTACTATCGTTCACGCTTAATGTTGTCTAAAGCTGGTATTGGCAGAGCTTTCCAAACCTTGCCTGAGAGAATGCGCGTTGGTTATGGCCGTTTAAACCGCAATCCAGAAGTGGAACGGGGGGTCAGAGCATTTGAAGGCTCGAATAAAAATCAGTTTTATACTTGGCTTTATGGTCGGCCCGATACCACATCTGGCACGCCACTTAAATCTACCCTGCAGGCTGCCGGTGATTATTATAAAACGGCTGAACCTTACCGGGCTGAACCGGAAAATACCAGTAGTGGCCTGGTGTCATGCCGGCAGAATTTTACTGTGTTGATGACCGACGGCTTTTATACCAACCAGAGTCGCGGCTTTGGGGACTCAGATGGCGATGGTGATGGTGATACCCTGGCAGATATTGCGCACCATTACTGGAAAACTGACTTGCGCTCCGATTTAGAAAATAATGTACCGAGTGGTACGTTGGATCCGGCCAATTGGCAGCATATGGTTACCTACGGGGTAGGGTTGGGAGTTGATGGTACTATAACTAATGTTGATGATGCCAAAAAATGGCCAATTAATGATAGCCGTTGGCCAAAGCCCGATAGTAATCCAAGAAAAATAGACGATTTGCTCCATGCGGGGGTAAACAGTCGAGGAGGCTTTTTTAGTGCCAGGGATCCGGAAACCTTTAACACTGAACTGACGAATACTTTACGCAATATCGTGAACAGGGTGGCTTCAGCGTCAAATCTGGCCGCGACCACCACGACGTTGCAAGAAGACAATAGCGTGTTTCAAGCATCATTTAATACTTCTACCTGGAGTGGTGAACTGGTTGGTGTCGATGTAGAAGACTTCTCTGTACAATGGACTGCTAACTTTCCAGATTGGGGCGACCGGGTTATTGAAACCAGTCGGGGAAGTGGTGCTAATCCTGCGCAGTTTAGCTTTGAATGGGCTGAGTTGAATTCTGCTGAAAAAACGGCATTAGACAATGAGCAAACCGTAAATTATTTGCGGGGCGAAAGGGTTAATGAGTTAACGCTGTTTCGTGAAAGAGCTTCATTGCTAGGTGATATCGCTCACTCATCACCTGTTTACGTTGCTGAGTCACAAAATAGAAATTATCAGCGCTACAGCTGGCCTGAAGCCAGTAGCTATCAATCGTTTTTGACAACGACTAAAACGCGGGCGCCAAGGATATTTGTAGGCGCAAATGATGGTATGTTGCACTCTTTTAATGCTGATGCAACTGTTTCCGACGCGGGCGAAGAGACGTTCGCCTATGTGCCACAGGCTATGTTGACTGAGACATCCCGACTGACAGATTTTGCCAGCATTGATTATGAACATCGGTTTTATGTGGATGGCTCTCCTATTGTGGCAGATGTGTTTATTGGTGGAGCCTGGCGTACTGTCTTGGTGGGTACACTTGGCCGTGGTGGCGACTGGATGTTTGCACTTGATATTACAGATCCATCAGAAATAAAAGTACTATGGGATATTAAAGTTCCTGAGTTAGGGATTATGCCGCACAAACCTGTTATCACCCGTCTGAATAATGGCCGCTGGTCAGTGTTAGTAGGGTATGGCTACAATAATAGCCCAGGCAAATCAGGTTTGCTGGTCGTTGATTTGGAGCAAGGCGCAAGTTTGCCAATAAGAAAGCTGGAAACGTCTGACAGTGATGCTGTCGGTTTGGCTCAGGTAGAGGGTTGGGACCAGAATAAAAACGGGAATACAGACTGGGTATTTGCCGCTGACATCAACGGCAATGTGTGGAAATTTGATTTAAGCTCGACGTCTGCCAGTTCCTGGCAAGTCGCGTATGGTGGAGCACCATTGTTTGTCGCTAAAGATACTGCGGGAAAGCGGCAGCCTATTACGGGAGGTGTGACACTGCAAAGCCATCCGGATAACGCTGAGCTTTGGGTATTTTTCGGTACCGGTAAATTTATAGAGACGGGCGATAGTGTCAATGCTGATACGCAAAGCTGGTATGGTATTAAAGATGGTGAACGAATTAGTAGCAGAAGCGAGCTGGTATCAAGAACTATGACTAATGTTGATTATACTAATCCAGATACTGGCGAGGTCCGCAGTGCCCGTAGTTTACCCTACGTAGAAGGTAACGACATGGACGGCAAGCGTGGTTGGGTAATGGATTTGGTTGACACCCGTGAGCGAATCACCTCCAAACCAAGATTTATTAGTGGCAATTTAGTGATGAATACAATTATACCGGATACAGATCTGTGTAATCCTCAGGGTGACGGTTGGATAATGGCAGTTGACCCTTTCAAAGGATCGCGTTTGAATTATCACTTCTTTGATTTATCTGGTGATGAAAAGTTTGAAGGCGCGGATGGCTTACCTGATGGTGCGGCTGCTAGCGGCGTAAAATTTGATGGTATGCCAGGAGAGCCGGTATTCTTTACTGAGGGTGACAAATCTACAATGATTACACCTGATTCGACTGTCGGTTTAAATAATACCCCTGTAAATGTGGGGATTCTTCGCGGAAGACTTTCTTGGCGGGAGTTGATTAACTAATGATGTCTTATAATGTTAAACAAAAAGGTATGACCTTAATCGAGATAATGATTGTGGTAGCAATTGTCGGCATTCTTGCCTCAATTGCTTACCCTTCGTATCAGAATTATGTGTTGCGCAGCCATCGTTCAGCCGCAACCAGCTGCCTATTGGAATTAGCGCAGTTTATGGAGCGAAATTATACCCAAAATATGCGCTATGATTCAGTAGGTTTTGCCTTGCCAAACCTGCAATGTATGACGGAGTCTGCCAACCGATATGATTACACTAGCGTGCAAGCACAGCGAACCTATACCGTTACTGCAACAGCAATAGGACCACAGGCAAATGATACTGCCTGTCCAACGCTAGGTATGGATCAGGCTGGTACGAAACTGGTAAGTAATGCCAGCGTTGCAGCCACGGTTGCGGAATGCTGGTAATTTATTTTGGTTAAAATTTGATCTTTTGAAATAATGTTGTAACTTTATAGTTAAATTAATTAACTATGGCATACGGATATGCGGTTACAACACGGCGTTAGTCTGCTGGAAGTTTTAATCACCTTACTGATCCTTAAACTGGGGTTGCTTGGCGTGTTAGCCGGGCAAACCCTTGCTTTACAATATATTATAGATGCTACGCAACGAACCACCGCGGTGGCGCTGAGTGCTGCCTTAGTGCAGGAGCTTGGCGCCGTAATAACCGATTCCCCTGATTTTAGCCTTGAACTTAATGCTGATAGCCTGGCAGAGATACCAGGTTGTTCTGCTGCGGTTGCCTGCAACGACACTGAGTTGCGCGATTATCAGTTGGCGCGCTGGCAGCAGTTGTGGCAGCTCCGAGCCGAGACCGGGGCACCTATCTTTTCACCGCAGTTCTGCCTCCAGTTTGCTGATAACAACTTACAGTTACAGGCCAGCTGGCAGCAAAGGGCTAATGCAAATGGTGCCACGACGCTCAGTTGCGAAGCTGGTCCGGGCCGATCAGGTCTGGCATTAACCGCGCGGATCCCCTGATTATGTTACCTCGTGGTTTTTCGTTGGTAGAGTTATTAATCGCCATGCTGTTAGGGTTAGTACTACTGGGTTTTACCGTGCAAATTTTTGCCAGTCTGGCAGCGTCGTCACGGCAAGCCCAGCAATTGGCGCAGTTACAACAAAATGGTCAGTTGGCACTTAATCTGTTGCATAACGAATTACAAAATACCGGCTTTTGGGGTGGGGTTAGTCTGAGCGATATTAGCCAGGCGGCGGTTGAGATAATGGCACCGACGCCTGACTGTGTCGAAGATGATATGGATAGCGGCAGTTTTCCGGTAGAGGGTCAGATTTTTACCAGCTTGTATGGCAAAGTCGCGACATCGGGGCGTCAGCTCAACTGTCTGACATCGCTAGCTGTCGATAGCGAAATACTACAACTTAAAAGAGCGATTGGCCTGGCTGTAACTGCGGCAGAATTGCGGCCAAATCGGTTTTATATAACACCACACTGGCAGCAGAGCCGTTTTGTCAGCCAGGACAGCGCGGGGATCGACGTTGACAGTGTTTATTATCCTTATCAGCACTTAGTTTTTTATATTCAAAATCAGCGGGTTGATGGACAGATCATTCCGGTATTGATGCGAAAAAGGTTAGTTCGTTCCGCTGCTGGTAGCGCCCGGATCGCAACCGATTCAGTTATCGACGGGGTAGAGCGCCTGCATTTTGAGTTTGGCATTGATACCGATGCTGACGGCAGCTTAAATTATATGCTGCCGACGGTATTAATGAGTAAGGAGCACTGGCAGCAGCAGTTAGGCAAGATTGTCAGCATCCGGTTTTACATCTTATTGCGCAGCACGGCACCGGATCCGCGCTACCTTAATCAGCAATCGTATCAGATGGGTAGCAGCCGGTTTGAAGCGCCCGATGATCATTACCGACGTCTGTTACTGGCGGGTAGCGTGTATTTTAATAACGCAGCATTTTAAAAGAAATTGCCACGCGAGCCAATTATCAGCTTAACAAACGACAAGCAGTTATTTCATCCACATAGAATGACTACCCACAACAGGGAGGTTGTATGCGACAGAGTGGTATGGCGCTGATAAGCGCTCTAATCTTTCTGCTGGTAATGCTGTTAATTGTCAGTACAAATTTAGTCATCAGCCAGATGAGTACTAAATCGGCACAGGCTGCGCAGCGGCAATTACGGTTTGAACATCAGGCTCTGGCATTTCATCTGCGTGCCGTAACTGATACTACCAGTGCGGTTAGCGAAGCAGATTTAACCCTAGTCAGCCGCTGCCCGGCCAGTTATGCGGTGTGGTCTGAGTCGCTAGTGCAATGTGATCTATTGACTCTGGCAACCAACTTATTATCGGATGATCACAAGTTTGCCGCAGGTTACAGCAGCATGTTGCTACGCCAGCAAGTGGTCGACGGGGAGGTGCTGGATGCAGAATAACCGTTTAAGTACGTCCTCTGATGCCAGCAGACAGACCTCTGAGCAAATCCAGCAATGGCTCAAACTTGCGCCGGTATTGGCCATCGTTGTACTGACTTTGCTCGCTGCTGTAGTGTTTTGTTTCAGTGCACTGGCATCAACGCCAGAATGCTGGCGGGCGCCGGCAGAACCACGTTTGCTGGAACTGGAAGGTAGCAGCAGTTCCGGACCTTTGCAGCGATTTCTGCATCATAACGAGCGAGATGGAGATGGTCAGCTTGAATTGTATTCATCGGATAGTCCGATAGCCCTGGCATCATTGTACCGCTGGCCATTAGCCGACGGTACCGGGGCCGCAGCCGCCTTTTACGCCAGCCCCGAACCGTTGGATAGTGACTACGACGGTCTGGTAGATCAACTTGTCATTACCGATATCACTGGCCGGATTTGGTTAACCAGGGTAAACGCGACAGGGTTTACAGCTACGCGCTTGTTGGCAAATTTAAGCCATCCCGACTGGTTGTTTATAGCAAGTGCAGGTGTAATAGAGGTTAGCCTGCCCTTGGGATTGCGTCCTGATGGGCTGGCAGGTCGGCACCAAAAATTACTACTTATCGCCAGAAATATTATTACCGGTGAAGATGCTTTGTTTACGTTGCGCCTGCCAACTGGTGTACCGGTAGCAACACCTGTGCACTTTGCCGATTTAGTCGACCGTACCGTATTAACTGACACCGAGCAGGAGGAGGGGCTTAGCAACGAACAATGGCTAAGTATCGTTGCTAGTGCAGGCTGGTGGACCAGGTTATCTGGTCAGGTTACCCAACCACCAAAAGTCGTTGCCGGGGTAATATATAGTGCGGTCGCTACCAGCGATTTTACTGCAGATGAGTGCGCAGAGCACAGCGCAGACCACGATGTTGTTGCCATGCAACTGCACAGTGCTGGTCTGGTGTACAGTCAACGCCGTTTTCGGCTGCTTAATGGCGAGGGGCAGTTAAAACTACAGCGGCAAACTGACGGCACCGCAGCGCTGGTATTAGACAGTCGCGATGGGCAGCAACACGTACTGGCAGATTTAAAAATGATCTCGCCGCTGTGCCCGAACTGTACCGAGCAATTAAAACTGGACGAGTACCCACGCTGGCTGAAATTGGCAACCTATCGGCATGAAACAGGAGCACACTGATGATCGCGATATTTCGCAACGGCTTTACGTTAATTGAGTTGATGGTTGCGGTGGCGATAGTGGGCATATTAAGTGCAATCGCTTACCCGTCTTACCAGCAGTATGTGTTAAAAACCCATCGGGCTGAAGCGAGCAAACTATTATTGACCGCAGCTAATATTCAGGAAAGACAGTTAGCAGATCACGGCCGTTATACCGATAATGTTGCTTTACTGGGGGTGGCGCCAGACGGTATCACCGCAAGTGGTCGTTATCAGTTACAGGTACTGCTGAGTGATGCCAGCAGCTATACCCTTGAAGCAACAGCACAGGGGCCGCAGCGGGCGGATAATGATTGTCTGGTTTTTACCCTCGAGCATACCGGCCAGCGTAATCGTAGTATGCCTTCTTCATTATTTTGTTGGGACTAGTCAGTTTTCCCAATTAGTCAGGGCATGGCGCCCGATGAAAGAGTAAACGATTACGCCCTGCCTGATTTAGCACCAGCGTGTAATGCCAGTTGAACGTTGGCTGTGGGCAATAGTAAAAGGTGCCATTCTCTAATGCATTTAAGCTGCCATCCCGCCTGAATTGTAATTGACTGCGGTTATATTTCAGCTGGTGCTTGCTGAAAACGGGCGGGATTTGCCGCAGCACAAATTCTGTATCAGTGTGCGGGTTAATTAAGCTTAGTACCAGCGGGTAAGTGCGCCAGTCGCTCTGACATTCGCTCCCTGACAATGGACATAGCCTAACCGGCTGCTGGCTGTTCGCAGCCTGGATCCTGGCAAACCCAAGATGACGGCTAAATTGCGCCATATAGCTGCCTGCCCGCTGTTTATTAATCAGTTCTGCCATCGTGGGTAACACAATTTGCAGCAAAATAGCCATAATGGCCAGGCCAAGGACTAATTCAAGCAGAGTCAGTCCTGATTGCTTTGACAAGGTATTCATTTATCCACCCTTTGCAAACGGGAAATGGTAAGCAAAGTGTAGCAAATATATTTAAAAAATGTTTTAAATGCGTGCTGGCAGCAAAATGGCCCTGTGTTAAGGGCCGCTTTTAAGGCTGTTATTTACGGGGGCTATGCGTTAATCATAGATGGTCGGTATAGGGTCGCGTTTATGCTGAGTTTTGAGGTAAATATTAATTAAACGCTGTGCCACTTCAGGTGCCACATGTTTTCCCTCAAGAAAATCATCAATTTGATCGTACGTTAAGCCCAACGCGGCTTCATCGGCTTTTTGCGGTGCAAGACATTCCAAATCGGCCGTTGGCGTTTTGCGCACTAATATATCAGGTGCAGCTAATTTGGCAGCGATGGCGCGAACCTGCCGTTTACTTAACCCAAAAAGCGGGGCTAAATCACAGGCTCCGTCACCCCATTTGGTATAAAAGCCAGTAATGTTTTCAGCTGAATGATCGGTGCCCAGCACCAGGCCGTTATTCAGTGCAGCAATGTGATATTGCGCTATCATCCGGCACCGGGCTTTAACATTACCTTTGGCAAAGTCTGCTTTGGCTTCACTTATCGCACTGTTGCTGGCATCAGCCAGTGCTATCAGCGTGCTCCGATGCATCGCATCAACCGATGCTTTAATATCGACGCTTATTGATTTGCTCGGCTTAATAAAGCTGATGGCCAACTGGGCTTCTTCTTCATCACGTTGAGTACCGTAGGGCAGACGAACCGCAATAAACTGATAGCCAGCACCATGTTCTTGGTTTAATTCGTCGATGGCCAACTGAGCCAGACGGCCACAGGTAGTAGAATCCACTCCGCCACTTATGCCTAGAATCAGACTGGTCATGCCGGCATTGCGCAATTGCTGTTTTATAAACTTAACCCGGCGCTGGATCTCAACTTGTGTATCTATTTCAGGTAAAACCCGCATTTGGGCAATAATGTGTTCTGCCTGCATTCTATTTAGCCTGTCATTATAAAAAGCACAATATCTTAACGTATCTGCGGGAAATAGGATCAACTAATTGCTGCTAAAAAGCTGATGCCGGCGGATGCATGTATTATACTGGCGCTAACTTCTGGCCCTAAGCTTTGGAATCCGTAATGAAAAAAATTGAAGCTATTATTAAGCCTTTTAAACTTGACGATGTACGGGAGGCACTGGCCGATATCAAAATCACCGGCATGACCGTTACTGAGGTAAAAGGCTTTGGCCGGCAAAAAGGTCACACCGAACTGTATCGTGGTGCAGAATATATGGTTGATTTTCTACCCAAGGTTAAGTTGGAAATTATTGTTGGTGATGAGCTGGTTGAGCGTTGTGTTGAAGCAATAATGAAAACCGCACAAACCGGCCGGATTGGCGATGGTAAAATATTCGTGTTTGAAGTGGAACGGGTGGTTCGGATCCGCACTGGTGAAGAGGATGAAGATGCGATATAACATGTTAATGCTTAATTAACTTTGGAAAATTATGCCGACTTTCTTAAGCCAGAAAATGATAGCGGTAGCCGCTATCATAATGCTCAGTGCATGCAGTACTGTGCAATATCCGGTTAACGAAAAGCCTCAACCTCCCTATTCTCTGCCACTGGCAACGGCACAGGGAGCTGTACCAACGTTGCACGAAATTTTTTCTCTGACTGCAGCTCAGCAAGCTGAGTTTCTGGTTTATTTTCATTCGCCTGAACGCCAACACCTTGCTGCAAATAAGCGACTTTACCGGTTTCTCGAAAATAAAGTTTCTGGCTTTAATTATCTGGGTGAAAATCATACAGCATCAGAAGCCTACGCGCTTAATAGCGGTAACTGTATCTCTTTGGCTGTATTAACCAAGGCATTAGCTGATCTGGCTGGAGTCAAAGTTAAATTTCAAAATATTGTTTCTGCGCCTGTCTATAGTATTGATCATGACGTGATGTTGGCGTCAGATCATATCCGGTCACTTCTATATAATCCTGCGTTGTCTTCTGGTGAAGATCCATCATTTAAAGGGCAGTCGGTAGTGGTTATTGATTATCTGCCTGAGTTTGGCAGTCGACTACCAGGCCCTGTTATTTCAGATGATACTTTTGTTGCGATGTTTTATCGTAATCTTGCAGCCGAGGCAATGCTGGCAGAACGATACGAACATGCCTTAGTTCTCATCCGTAAAGCGATCGAATATGCGCCAACCTACAGTGCAAGTATTAATCTGGCTGCGGTACTGCACAGGCGGCTGAGTTACCCAGCGTTAGCAGAGCAATTTTATCAATATGGTCTTACGGTAGCAGATAATAAGATTGCACTGATAAGCAATTTTGCCGTATATAAACAGAGCATCGGCGATCGGGAAGGAGCAGAGGCATTATTCCAAGAATTAACAACCCTGGATGAACGCGATCCATACCAATGGTATGTATTGGGTAAAACAGCATCCTCGCAGTACAGGCATCATGACGCAGTAAGCTACTTTAAAAAAGCCGTTCAGCAAGCACCTTACATCGACAAGCTGCAATTAGAACTTGCCCTGGCATATTTTAAAAATAAACAGCTTGTGCTGGCATATCAAACATTAGAGCAAGCCTCACAGCTGGCGCCGTCTGATAAGGTGCAACAACGCTATTATGCGAAACTTGAAACATTAAAATTGTATCAGTTAGCACAGTAATGATGCGGCTTAATCTTATCTTAATCGTCGCATGCTGGGGGTTTGGCGTTCAGGCCCAATTATTGGTCGATATTAAGTCACTCAGCAGTACCGAAATGCAGGGCCGTGAGACAGGTTCGCCAGGAGCTGCACGGGCCCGAAATTATATTGCAGATCGATATGCCAAGTTGCAGCTAGGAGCATTTAACGCGGTTTATCAACAGCCATTTACCTACGGTTTTCAGCAAAAAAAAACGGGTGTCAATCTGGTAGGCTACCTGCGGGGCTGCACTTACCCAGAGCACTATGTGGTGGTAACAGCGCATTATGATCACCTGGGTACGCAAGGGAGAACGGTATTTCATGGCGCCGATGACAATGCCTCCGGGGTAGCAGCGATGTTGGAGCTGGCTGCCCGGCTCAGCGACAACTGTCCGGTATACTCATATCTGCTGGTTGCTACAGATGCGGAAGAAAATGGCCTGTTTGGTGCTAAGGCATTTGTTGACTCGCCTCCGGTACCGTTAAGCAACATAGTGTTGAATGTAAATCTGGATATGATTGCCCATCCAGACCGGCGCGGGAAATTATATTTGACCGGGGCCAACCGTTATCCGGCATTAATAGCACAGCTGAAACCCGAATTAACGCCGCTGAAATTCCTGCATCATCGTGGTCCAGCACGTAAATTGCGTGACAGACAGCGCTATGACTGGCCAAATGCCAGTGATCACGGTCCTTTTTATCGGGCGGGAATACCTTACTTATTCTTTGGTGGACAAGTTCACCGCTACTATCATACCCCTGATGATACCTGGCAACGTCTTGACCCCCAGTTTGTACAATTGGCAATGCAGGCTATCTGGCAGACCGTGCAGTGGATTGAGCTGCAACCTCCCACCGCTTTACGTCCCGAATCCAGCTAGCTACCAGTCAAAACTAAGTTGGTTGCTGCTTTTCGCTGTGGTACGAGCCGCAGGCCGCTTGCGACTGGCGTGGCGCTGCACTACTGCCAGTTTTTGCTGTTGCCACTGGTTTTTTTGCCGCTTGTTAAGCCACAACCCTAATTTTGCTCTGGCTTGTTGCTGCGCGTGCTGTAAATCGACGATTGGTGCCGGATAAGTGACATCAATAATACAGCCATAACGCTGTTGCAGTGATGGCGGCAGTAACCAGGGGGTATGCAGCCAGCTGTTTGGTAATTGCCGCAGTTCCGGCAGCCACTGGCGGATAAATTGACCATCGGCATCTTTTTGCTGGCTTTGTTTTACCGGATTATACATGCGATTGGGATTAATCCCGGTAGTGCCCGCCTGCATCTGAATTTGTGAGTAATGAATACCTGGTTCGTAATCAACAAAACATTGCGCTAAATGCAGTGCGATGGGGCGCCAGTGCAGCCACAGATGATAACTGGCAAAAGCTACTAACATGGCTCGACCACGAAAATGCAACCAGCCGGTTGCCAGCAGGCAACGCATGGCGGCGTCAATTAACGGGTAGCCGGTTTGACCGTTTTGCCAGGCCTTGAACAAGGCCGGGTTAAATTCAGCCTCGCGCATGCCATCAAAACCGCGATGCATATTAAAAAACTCAATCGCTGGTTCATCTTCCAGTTTTTGCATAAAGTGACAATGCCAGCGTAAACGGCTAAAAAAAGCGTGCAACCCTTGTTTCTGCCGCGGCTCGGTTTGGTGTTTCAGGGCCTGCAGACTCTGTTGCTGCAACTGGCGCATACTTAACTGGCCATAACTAATAGCCGGGCTTAAACGGGAACCGCTGCGTTCTGCTTTAGCCGGCGATGAAATATGCTGTCGGTAGTAACGGCTGCGAGTAGTAATAAAGTAGTTAAACGTATTGTGGACGTCTGCCGCTTTCTGCAATGAGCTGATTGCGGGTAAATCTTTGCCACGATGCATCGGGAGTGACATGATGTTGTCGTGGGTTGCGGTAAGCCAGGGCAGCGTTTCAGGTGTTGGACATACGGGCGATTTAAGCCAGTTGTCTGCCAGTTCAAACCAATTGTCCCGGTTTACTAATTTGCGAAATACCGCAAACTGGCGATACTGATGCCAGGGGATATGCAAGCTCTGCAGCAATCTGCCAACGGCCAAATCACGCTGGTATGTCCATAAATTACCGGTTTCTTCATGGCTGAATACACCTTGTATCGCAAACTGCTGGCAAAGTTGGCGCAACACCACAGTGGCAGCACCTTTTACCACTAATAGTGGCTGACCAAGCGCCGTCAGTTGCTGGTTGAGCTGCTGCAGGGCCGGCGCAATATACTGCCAGTGACGTAGTGAGGTATCCGGTTGCTGCCAGTAATCGGGTTCAACAATGTAGACTGGCAATACTGCGCCTTCTTTGACTGCATGCCATAAGGGCTGATGATCCTGCAGCCGTAAATCCCGCTTAAACCATACCAGACTGGTCATTTGCTCAGGTTTTGCTAGCGGTCAGTTTCGACAGCCAGTACTGCCAGTGAGCTGGTACGCTGACTCCCGGGCCGGGCTGATGGATCATCCTGCCTGGCGCCGAAAGCTCCGGCAACATGGTACGGACAAAGTCACCGTTTGCATCATAGTTAAGCGCCTGCTTAATAGCATTAAACTGGCGTTCCCCGCTATTGCCGCTGCCAGCGATATAGGCCCAGTTGCCCCAGTTGCTGGCAACATCATAATCGAGCAGACGCTGTTCAAAATAGGCTGCGCCGAGGCGCCAATCTAGCTTAAGATCATGGATCAGGTAGCTGGCGACGTTCTGCCGGCCACGATTACTCATTAAACCTGTGGTGTTGAGCAATCGCATATTGGCATCAATAAAGGGGACGCCCGTTTGTCCGGCGCACCAGTGATTAAATGTGTTTTGCTGCAGTGCGGTAAGAGCAGGCGTGCTGAAATCTGGTGGGCCTTTTATCGCGCTTTTGCTAAACCAGGCCTTACCATATTTACGAAACTGCCAGCGGAAAAACTCGCGCCACAATAATTCGAATTTAAGCCAGTAGGTAGAATCATTTGCCAGGTGCTGTTGCTCAAATTGTAAGATCTGCTGCCAGCAAAATCGCACAGATAAACTGCCCGCAGCCAGTGCTGCTGAAAACTTGCTGGCGTAATAATCCCCCAGCAAGCCATTGCGGCTGGTTTTATAATGACGGATAGCCTGTTTTTGCCAGATAAAATCATCAAGCCGGGCCAATGCCTGTTGTTCGCCGCTACCCGCAAGGCTTTCGGGTTGACTGAATGGCGCTAACTGGCTGAAGTTCTCACAAAATGGAGCGGTCTGTGCGGGTGTCAGCCATTGCTGATCCGGCAGCGGTGTAAACTCTGGAAGTGCAGATTCAACCAGTAGTAGGGGTTCACGCTGCTTGCGAAACTGACTAAAGCTATCCGGCAATTTACATAATTCCGGTGCAAGTGAGGGGCTACCGAGTAAACTGTTTATATCGTTGGTAATCACCTCAAAGCGCTGTGCTAATTGCTTAACGAGCTGTTGCTCGGTATAGCCAACCGGAGTTGCAGTAAGAATTTGCCTGACATTAAGTGCTTGGGCCAGCGCCGTTAACTCTGCTAGCGGATCACCAAATAAGGTCACTAAGCCAATGTTTAATTTAGCCAGTGCCTGTTTGCTATCTGCGATCAGTTGCAACTGTTGTTGCAGTCGCAACAAGCTGGCACGCGCTACACCGTACTGATGGCCAAAATAAGCCGCTTTATCAAGGCAAACAACCGCAACTAAAAGCTGGCTGCTATCAGCCTTGCCTGCCTGACATAACAAGGGGTTGTCATGGATCCGCAGTGCTTTATCCAGCAAAACCAGGCAGGTCACAGTTGCTCCAGATGTATCAGGTATTCTTCTGCTTTATCGCGCAATGCCTGTTGTTGATCTGCTGTTTTGTTGTACCAGTTTTTGTAGGCTAATTGCATGCGGGCATTACCGCCAAGTTTTTGTTCGTTTCTGGCCAGAAAGTCCCAGTAAAGTGAATTAAACGGACACGCATCCTCGCCAGTGCTTTCTTTTACCTTGTAGTGGCAATGCTGACAGTAGTTACTCATCCGGTTAATGTAGGCACCACTGGCGGCATAGGGTTTTGAGGCAAGCACGCCTTCATCGGCAAACAATGCCATGCCCAATGTGTTGGGCAACTCTACCCACTCATACGCATCGGCGTACACCGCCAGATACCAATCTGTCACTTCATCAACATCAAGACCGCTGAGCAGCGCGAAATTACCGGTTATCATCAGTCGTTGAATATGGTGGGAGTAAGCGTGAGTCATGGTATGGCTGACGGCTTGCTGCATGCAGCGCATTTTGGTTTTACCATGCCAGTAAAAACCGGGTAAAGGGCGTTTAGCCTCTAAAAAGTTGCGTTGTTTATACTCTGGCATCAGCAACCAATATAAGCCACGGACGTATTCGCGCCAGCCAATCAATTGCCGGATAAATCCTTCAGCCGCATTTATCGCGACCTTATCCTCCTGATACGCCGCCTCAACTTTCTGACACATCCAGCGCACATCAAGCAAGCCGCAATTTAAGTAAATAGAACAAATGCTATGAAACAGGAAAGGCTGGTCCAGCACCATGGCATCCTGATAGTCGCCAAATTTAGCCAGCTGCATTTCAATAAAGTGCTTAAAGGCTTCTCTGGCTTGCTTACCGGTAACAGCGTAGCAGAAGTTATCAGCTGAGCCCGGATTATCTGCAAAGTTCTGCCGCACCAGGGTTATCACATCAGCAGTGATCTGATCAGGTTCAAATTGTAAAGGGGCAACGGCTTCCAGGTCTGCTGGAGGGCTCTTCCGATTGGCTTTGTCAAAGTTCCACTGGCCACCCAGAGGTTGTTGTTTTGAGTCGAGTAACAGACCGGTGTAGCGGCGCATCTCGCGATAGAAGTATTCCATTCGAAGTTGCTTGCGCCCATCTGCCCACTTGGCAAACATACTGGTACTGCACAAAAAGCGGTCATCTTCTAACATATCGACCGGCACATCGAAAGCCTGCTGCCAGCCATTAATTTCCTGTTGCAGGCGATACTCACCACATTTCGTCAACATAATGCCACTAAGTTGCGACTGCTGTTTCAGGACATGCTCAACCGCGGACGTTAGCGAGCTGCAACCTTGTTGATAATCTACATAAATAACATTCCGGTCTTGCTGGCGTAACACTTCAGCAAAATGCCGCATCGCGCTAAACAGCAAAATAATTTTGTGCTTGTGGTGTTTAACGTAGCTGGCTTCCTGTTTTACTTCAGCTAGTAAAATAACGTCGTCACCTTTTGCTTCACGCAGCGAGGGCAGTGCCGGACTAAGCTGGTCTGCGAGGATAACGATAAGCTTGGCCATAATCCTGACTCTTGAGAATAATAGCCAATCTTACGCCTGGCTGCCGCAGCCAGATCAGCAATTTTACTGTGAAGCTACTAGCAGGGGGCGGCAACATATTGCGTTGGATTAGCAAGCAGGTATGATAACAACACTGAGAAAGAGCAAGGATCTGACAGATGGCATTTTTTCGTTTTAACACAGCAACAAGCTGCTGGTTGCAGGCCATAGCCCTGGGCGGCGCGTTATTAGCACCATCATTAGCGCTGGCTCAACCACCGAATAAACAGCATGATCACCAACAAGAGCACCAGCACCAGCATGAGCATGAGCAGCAACATCAGCACGACGACGATTTCAGCAGTCCTGGGATGCATGTTCATGGTCAGGCCACTCTTACCATCGTAGTAGAGGGCAACGAGGCGATGGTGGCCCTGCAATCTGCGGCTTACAACATTGTTGGCTTTGAACATGCACCAAATAATGCAGAGCAGCGCCAGGAAATCGCAGCTGCTCTGGATATATTGCGCCAGGGGAACTGGTTTAGTGTGAATCCCCAAGCCGGCTGTGATGTTGGAGACGCCGATGCCAACACCGATTTAACCGCTGAGGTGAGCAGCAAACATAGCGACTTTTACGCCAACATCAGTTTAATTTGTCAGCAACCGGCGCGATTTAATGAATTGACAGTTGGCTTGTTTAAGCTGGTGCCAACAGTCGAAACCATATCAGTGCAATGGGTCATTAATGGCCAGCAGGGCGCGACTGAATTAAGTTTAGTAAATAATACCGTCAGTTTTTAAAGTCGGTTTGAGCTTCAGATTTTTGCGGTAAT
This sequence comes from Arsukibacterium sp. UBA5043, assembly GCA_002415085.1. GTDB lineage: Bacteria > Pseudomonadota > Gammaproteobacteria > Enterobacterales > Alteromonadaceae > Alishewanella. The sequence goes on from DIBV01000006.1 coordinate 320,016, forward strand.
GACAGGTTTCTTTTAGGGGTACTGCAGCCGATGTAAAAAGCCCCCGTTACGCCAGATGGTCGCGGGGGCTTGTACTCTTGGGCAATCGCTAACTCGTCAGTAGGTATACTCTTCCACCGAATCTGCTTTTAAACTATAGGCCGCATTGGCTAAATCATGGCTCATTGGCTGGGTGGTAATGGTACCACTAATCCAGAATGGCGAATAAATCATATCGGCCTTCAGGTTTTTTGCGCCGCTGACGTAAATAATCTGATTGGGTGGTGGTGGTGGCACATGAATACAAGCGCCAAAGTAGGGTACCAGAAAAAAACTGGTAACATTTTGCTCGCTGTCAAACTCCAGCGGGACAATAAAACCCGGAATACGGACTTTGGTATTATTGTATTCTTCTTTTACCTTGGCTGATTGCAGGATCTGTTCCCATGCACCTGCAGCCGGGTCGTCTCCATTATAGTTATCATCAAACGGCGATGGCTGACTGTAATCATGCTGAACTTCAGGCATGGCTTGTAATGCCGCTAAATCTTCTTCCGGCATTAAATCGGTCCATTCGATTGTTTTCACTTCGCTGGCACTTAGCAACATGCTAAAGCTTGCGACCAATACCATAGATAACGTAACAGATAACTTGTTAAGCATTGGAGCTTACCCTCTTAATTTTGCATAATAGACGCCAATTAATGGAGTAATCATAACATGACCGGGATTAAACCTGTGACCGACAAGCCGAAAATTCCTGCTATTGAGCTCAAAAATGTGGTGTTTTATTACCAGCGCGCGGGCTGGCAGCTGAGTTTGCCAGAACTGTCGTTGCTGCCAGGGCAGCATTTATTTATTAAAGGTGCTTCGGGTAGTGGCAAAACGACATTGCTTAATTTACTGGCCGGTATTATTTCACCCCGACAAGGCGATATCAGGCTAAATGGCGCGCCTTTTAGCACTGTTTCAGCGGCAAAACGGGATACGCTGCGGGCTCGTCATATCGGCGTCGTGTTTCAGCAACTTAATCTTATTTCTTATTTGTCGGTGCTGGACAATGTCTTGTTAAGTGCGCATTTTGCTGGCAGTGATAAACATGAAAGTGAACAACGGGCAAAAGTGCTGCTGCAAAGTCTGGGGCTTGAACCAGAGCTCAATCATCAGCAAGCTGCAGCGTTAAGTGTTGGTCAGCAGCAGCGGGTTGCCATTGCCCGTGCTTTGCTAACCCGGCCCGCACTGCTAATTGCCGATGAACCTACCTCTGCTCTTGATGCCGACAACCGGGATAGCTTTATGCAGATATTGCTGGAACAGGCTAATGCCTGCCGCACCACGGTGATATTTGTCAGCCATGACCCCGGATTACGTCGTTATTTCGATATGCAACTTGATATGCAACATCTGGCGAAGGGAGTACAGCCATGTTATTAAAACTTGCCCGGCAAAGCCTGTGGAATCGCCGTGGCACAGCGATAATGACCTTGTTTTCGTTAACGATAAGCCTGGTATTACTGTTTGGCATCGATCATTTACGAAAAGAAGCGCGGCAAAGTTTTACCAGTACCATCTCCGGTACCGATTTAATCGTCGGCGCACGGTCCGGTCAGCTTAATTTGCTATTGTATTCGGTATTTCGAATTGGCAACGCCACCGCCAACGTGAACTGGGCGACATATCAGCGGATTAGTAAACACCCACAAATTAGCTGGACTATCCCAATCGCCCTTGGCGACTCACATCGCGGCTACCGGGTGCTGGGTACTAATACCGATTACTTTGTACACTATCGTTACGCAAACGAGCAGAAATTGCAGTTTAGCAAAGGCCAACAATTCAACGACGTGTACGAGACAGTATTAGGTGCTGAGGTTGCCAGCAAGCTTGGTTATAAGGTTGGCGATGAAATAACCCTGGCTCACGGTGTGGGCGCGGTCAGTTTCAGTGAACACAAGGACAAACCGTTTACGGTGACGGGTATTCTTGCCGCCACCGGCACCCCGCTGGATCAAACCGTTCATGTGAGCTTGGAAGGCATAGAGGCTATTCATATCGACTGGCAGCAAGGGGCGCCGGTGCCAGGGCGTAGAATGAGCGCGGAACAAGCGGTACAGCAAGATTTAACACCAAAAGCCATTACTGCCTTTATGGTCGGATTAGAATCCCGGATGGCCACCTTCGTGGTGCAGCGCCAGATAAACGAATTTAAAGGCGAAGCATTATCGGCGATATTGCCAGGCGTTGCCCTGGCTGAATTATGGCAAATGCTGGCAATGGTTGAAAACCTGCTGTTATTAATTACCTTGCTGGTGCTGATTGCTGGTTTAGTGGGCATGATGACCACGCTCCTGGCTTCAATGAAAGAGCGACAGCGGGAAATGGCCGTGCTACGGGCGGTTGGTGCTCATCCCTGGTATTTGTTTGTGCTTATTCAGCTTGAGGTACTACTCCTTACTGCTTTTGCATTGCTGGCAGCGGCAATCACGTTGCTGGTAGCTTTGTGGGGCTTACAGGATATCCTGGCCAGCCGTTACGGCCTGTTTATTAATATTAATCCGTTTAGCCTGCAAAGCCTGTACTGGGCGGTGGCTGTGCTGGCTGTCAGTGCCCTGCTGGCATGTATTCCGGCGTTTACCGCATACAAGCGGGCGCTAAGTGACGGCTTGGCAATCCGGTTGTAAAACACCAGCTGAAAATGGCAGCAGCATTAATCGGCTGCTGCCAACTTTTGCTGCAGCCAACGCAATGTAACAGCCATATCATAAGCTCTGGGAAGCGCCTGTGGCGCAGCATTGGCATCAGGCGTCACTTCAAAATTAAAAGCATAATTCTGGCGCAGGCCCATTCTTAAGTCGGTCAGAATAAGTTTATTCTGCTGGCGCGTTAAGCTATAAAAGCCATGGCTAAAAGAGGCAATACGAGCAATATCCGGGTGATCGGCATACTGCTGGCGTAAATCGCTATCCTGAGAAAAGAACTGATAGTCAATGGCTGCATCTTGGTCAAGCACATTATAAAAACCTTCGTAATATCCTTGCTCAGTCATGATAAGTATCCGCCATAGCAGGGTATTCAAGGGGGTGGGCGTAACCAGTACCGCTTTTGCTGCCGGTGAGGGAAGTTGTGCGTTAACTCTTACCGTTATCCATTGCTGGGCGCTGAAACTCCAGACTAAATAGAGTGAAGATAGCCCCAGGCCGCATGCCGCAGCCAAACTGCACCATGCAGGCCTGAATAGCGCTACTATTAACGCAATTAACAGCGGTAAGGTATACAGGGGATCAATAATAAAAATGCTGCCGATACCAAATGGGGTATCGGTAAAGGGTAAACCCAGCCGGGTGCCATATATGGTCATCACATCCAGCAATGGGTGAGTAATCAGTACCAGGCTGATGGCCAGCCACCAGCGCAAAAACAGCGAAGACTGGCGGTGGATAGCTGAAATCAGCCAGGCAAGAAATGGGCTTAGTAAAGCCAGATAAAGCAGAGCGTGAGAGTTACCACGGTGGCTAACCATCTTATCGATCGCGTCGCCAGCGCCGAACAGTACATCCAAGTCTGGTAGTGTACCCGCTACCGCACCCCATATTAACGCTTGCTTTAGCGGGACTTTTTGCCCCATAACCAGTGTGGCAACGCCGGCACCTAAACATATCTGACTTAATGAGTCCATAGTGACTATCTGTTAATCAATGATAATTCAGATACGCAATCTATCAGGCTGTGGCCCAGTGTAAATCAGAACCTGGATTAATTTGCTGCCGCACACTATGTTGCGCGCTCTTGCTGAGCAATTGCTGACTTAAACTGTGCATTAATTGCCGGTACTCAGGTTGCAGATTGGCGAAAACCTCGCGACCATCCAAATAATAGGGCGCACGTTTACCGTTAAAGTCGATGGCTTCGCCAATCTGGGTAAAACTAATGCCGATACGCTGCAGAATTCTGGCCAGACTGGGCTCAATGCTGACAAAACCGTGGAAATACCCTTTTTCAAGGCACATTGCTGTCGCAATCAGATAAAGTCCAATAGCAATATAACGATGAAACGGCTGATTGGCGGTGCTTAGCGCAGGTAAATCCTTTGCGGCCGCATCTTTTAAGCGGCGTCTGAACTTAGCAGCAACAGCCAGCCTGGAGATCTCACAGACATGTTCCCGCGGAAAACACTGTGGGATTAAGTGCGGGGCAGTAAAGCGGCCAGCATAATACTTTTCAATGGGCAATGGACCAGGTTCTTGCTGACAATGAATTAATCGCACGGTACCGGCTATCTCACCGCTGTGCGCTTCAGTCAGGCTGCAATGCAATGCCCGTTGGTCATCATCATCCTGTTCAAGCCCTGACGGTCGGGGCGGCTCAAAATTCAGTTCTTCGCAGTAAACTTTATGACGTAAGCGAAATACGTTATTCTTTTCATTGGGGCTGATAGCCTGAGACGCTTGGAAAAAAGTACTAAAGTCAGATAAGTTTAGTTCGGTTGCTGATTTCGGTGATGAAATTGTTGGCACAAAAGCATTTTGCTCCGGCGTTGGCAATGTCGGATTAAACAGTGTCATCGTTATACCCTAAAGATGATAGTACTACCCAAGCTATCGATAAAATTACGGTTTATGTTTCAGTGCTTAGCCTGCTAAGTCCTAACCGTCCATGATAAAGTAGGGCACTTCACTGTGCTCAGGCACAATTACTATGCAGATCATCTTTTTGTGGGTCAAACCCAAAGTCGCCAGATCTGTTCCAATAAAAGCTAATTTTCGAATAATAACTTGATTTTACAGTTGTTAATTTTTTAAACTTTTTTATCACCAGTTCGTTGATAAATTAAGCTTAAGTTCATAAAACGGCAATTTAAGCGGAAAGAGGAAGGAAATGCGTGGCAATTACAATTTCTACAAGTGTCAGTATCGCCGACAGTGAGCTTGAATGGCAATATATTCGTGCGTCCGGAGCCGGTGGTCAACACGTTAATAAAGTATCGACAGCCGTGCAGATTATCTTCGATATCAATGCCTCGTCGTTGCCTGAGTTTTATAAACATCGCTTACTGAATCGCAGTGATCACCGGATTACCAAAAGCGGTAAAGTTATTATTAAGTGTCAGCAAAGCCGTAGTCAGGAAATGAACCGGGAACAGGCGCTGGTACAGTTTATTGAGCTGGTGCAGTCTGTCGCCAAAGTACAGAAAAGAAGGGTAGCAACCAAGCCGACTTATGGCAGCCAGCAACGACGGTTAGAAGGCAAAAAGCAGCGCAGTAAAACCAAGGCGTTGCGCCAGGGCAAGCCTGATCACTAGTGTGTTATAGCTACAGCAAACAAAAGACCACCTCGAGGTGGTCTTTTCAGCAGATTGATAAAGAAGGTTACTCGCCGTAATGTATCTGCGGTATATCCGTGAAGGGTTTAATACCAAATTCAGGGTAAACCTCAGAGGGGAAATAAATCTGGCCATCCTTAGACACCATCGATATTGTTTTAATTGCGCGTAAGTCTGCCAGCGGATTGCCCGGCACTAAGAAAAAGTCAGCCAGTTTACCTGCTTCAATACTACCTAGTTGCTCACCATAAGCTAAATAGTGAGCCATATCGTAAGAGGCCCGCCGTAACACTTCGGCATTAGACATCCCTATTTTTGAAAACAGTTCTAATTCGCGATGTAGCTCAAATGCGCCGCCCAAATCGGTGCCGGGAACGATAAAAATGCCCCGTTGATGCATCAGGCTTAACGTGGCCAGAATTTTATCAAACGCCGCGTTATACGCTTTATCTTCGGCATCATCTGCCACATTCAACAGGGCTTGTTTGGCAGAGCGCTGCACCCCAATAGGCATGTGATCAATGTAATCTACCATCCCAATCCTGGTTTCGCCGTTGCGGCCGGTAAGCCCGAATTCATGGATCACCATGGTGGGGTCGATGGCGATATTTTTATCCACCATAATATCCAGTGACGTTTTAACCGCTTTGCTATTAAGGTCCAAATCTGCAAAGCGTTTCATGCCGGTGATCCGGAACAAGGTGCGGGTGTCCTCTTCTCTGTCCAGCACCCAGCTCAACATAAGCTGATTAATATGCGTTACTTCGTCATAGCCGCTTAGCATCATTTCATCAACTTTAGAAAATGCCGGAATATGGCCAGCCACCCGCATGCCGTGCTTTTTGGCCTCCTCCGCCATCGCTGGCACCCATTCACCTTTAACAGAGCTGTAAATTTTAATCTGATGATAGCCACCGCGCTCAGCATACATTTTGATCAAATCTACTGCTTCTTGTTCGCTTGCTGCCAACTCGCCGGTAGCGTTAGAAAACGGACTTTTGCCTTCGATAAAGGCACTTTTGCTGATCCTTGGGCCAATTAACACATTGCGCTTAATTTTATCTTCCAGCGCCTCAAGTACCTCCATTTCATTACCCATATCGCGTACCGAGGTAACGCCAGCCATTACATTTAGCAAGGCATCGTCATCACTCATATGGCCATGCATTTCATATAAGCCCGGAATAAGGGTGCCACCGTTGCCTTCTATGACGACCTCATTCGGGGAAGGCGTTTGCACTACCGGCTCAATTGCCGCAATTTTATTTTGGTTTAATAGCACTGATTTTGGCTCGGAAAGCGATAACGTCTGTGGTTCGAAAATCCTTACATTATTGATACGAACTGGCTTGTTAAATGTATTGGTGGCACGTTTTGCAATTGCTTCAAAGCGGGATGCATTTAGCTCTGCCGCCAGCTGCCGTAGTGTTTGATCCTCGTCGATCAGATCATTTCTAAGTAGGGTAAAGCGAGGCGACAAAAAGCCGAGCATGGCCCCGTCATTGGTCAGTGCAATAAAGCTTGGGTCTAAACTGATGCCGGAAATAGCATAAATACTGGCGTCGACTGGCGTATCGGCATTGGCACTTTTTAAGGTAACGGTATCAATTTTGTCTATCCGAAGTTCGCCGCCAGGTAGCGCAGGCAACGTATTGTTTTCATTATTGAGCAGCGCACTGGCATAAATATACAATGAATAAGGGCTGGCGTTTTGCGCCACATACATCGATTCAGCTGAAAAGCTGGCTTTACCGCCGCCAGCGGCATCTTGCCATGAGGCGCTACCGTCAGCGGCCTGAAAAGACTCAGCAACGGCATTGCCAAACACGGTTTTGCCGTCAATTTGCCATGCTAACGGCAAACCGGTATCAGACAGTCGCAGGCTTTCAACGCTGCTTGCCCCGCGACCATTATTGCTATAACCATAATCAATACTCAGCTCATTATTGATTTTCTCTACGTTAAGCTCACCAACTTTGACGCCGCCAAATAACACCGCATAGGTTTCAGAGCTTGGCGACGTTGTGGGTTTATTGGCGAGAGCCTGCGCTTTATCTGCTGGTGAGCAACTGAATAGGGCAAGACATAATAAGCTAAGCGTCAGGTGTTTAAACATGAGAACGGCCTGTATTAAAGTAAGTCAGCAACCAGTATTGCACAGCTTATGAAAAAGACAATCAGCAGGGTTGCCAGAAGTTTTAGTTTATTCAACACATAAGCAATGATGATTGATCAGATGTTTGCCTTCGGGGTGGACTTGCTATAACTCGTGACAACCACGGTATTTCTGCCTTTTTCCTTCGCCGAGTAAAGTGCATCGTCAGCCAGGGTAATTAATTTATCCAGCGTTATTTGATCTGGCGTCGTACTCACAACGCCGATACTTATCGTCACACTGCCTATTTTATTAATATTAATTTTTTCAATTTGTGCACGTAGATCTTTTGCGAGTTGTTTTGCCTGGTTACTATCGGTATTGGGTAAAAAGATTAAAAACTCCTCTCCCCCCCAGCGCAAGGCGAGATCAGACTCCCGAATACGACTTTTAATTTCCTTGGCTACCCCCTCTAGTACAAGGTCTCCTGCGGCATGACCAAATTGGTCATTAATTCGTTTAAACCAATCTAAATCCATCAACATAATGGACATTGGACTATTATTCCTTTTACCCAACTCCCAACTTGGCTGAACAAGTTTTGAGAATGCCCTGCGGTTATATAAGTTGGTCAATGGGTCGTGCAGGGCGTTGCTTTCGGCACTTTTACGGGCTTCTTGCGCTAATTTGAAATTAAAACCAAGCGATATAGACAATAATGACATCTCTAATAGCATGCCCACCTCTATCCCTCGAAACGCCCATTGTGAATAAGGAATAACGCCCCAGGTTGCAAAACTGGAAATGGTGGCGCCTCCGGTTCCCATAATAATTGCCGGAACAAAAAACTTGGCAAGGGGATCATTATTTTTGTATGCCATGTATCCCACCAGGAGCATCCAGACGGATAGGCTGGTTAACATAATCAACTGAATCATTATGATCAGCGAGCGATCGCCTAACAAAAAAATCAGGCCGGCTATTACGATGAGACTGACATATATTCGGTGTCTGTAGGCGAACAAAGAGGGTAAAAAAGTACGCGTATTTAAAAAGCCTATGGTAAACATCACCGCCGAAAATATATAGCAGAACATTAGGCTGGGCATTAACCATTGTTGCATGGAGACAGAGTCAGACCAAACCAGCCAAAAGCCATGGCCGGTATAAGTGAAATTGAATGCGGTAAACGCAAACAAATAGGTAGGGTAGAGTAAATACCGAAGTTCCCTTAAGTAAAAATACAATGCGAGGTTATAAATAAGCAGTATCAGTAACCCACCATATAAAGCGCCGTAAAAATAAGCATTGGCGGCAAAAGCGGACACCATTGCTTTTTCGCTACCGATGTATATAGGAATAGTTAAAGGGTCTTCAGAGTTAAACCGAAAAAGCACATGAGAGGTGCCCACCGGAAATTGATGCGCCACCGAGGGCATCCTTTCTTTTCGCATGCGCCGGGTAAAAGGCACGTTATCGCCTATCGACACCTGGTTAACTAATGCGCCGGCAGTGAAAAAATAAAGCTCAACATTGTCCAGCCAGGCATTGTCGATTTTTATAACCCGCTGCAAAGGCCCGTCTGTAATGTTTTCAATCGGCAATACCGCCCAGATGGTGCTTTGAGTAAAACCAAGACTCACTTTATTATGAATATTCTGAGTAAATGCACCCTGCTTGTATGCCGCAAAAGCTTGCTGAGGATTTAAGTGGGATGTTTGATCTTCCAGTAAAAACAAACGGTCATTAACCAATATTATTGGCGGATCAGAAGAGGGAGTATTTGCCGTCGCGAAAAAAGTCCACGCACCAAACAAAGAAAAAAAGAGTGCTCTACCGAGCATTTGGTAACGGCTCATACCTGGTTGTTGTTATCCTTTGTACACAAAATAATTTATTTAAGGTTACCGGCTCACTTGGTTTCGGACCATAACATTAAATTAAACCGCAATATTGCCAACACCATTAACTATAGCCTATATCTCAGCCCATAAAGCAAGTGCTGGTAAGACATCGATTAGCCAACAAAGCAGAAAAGCAAAAGGCCACCTTGCGGTGGCCTTTTGCTTTGTGTGGTGGAGCTGGGGGGAGTTGAACCCCCGTCCGAAAAACCTACATCTTCGGTACTACATGCTTAGCACATTCATTTAGTTAACCCTATGAGCGCCGAATGGCAGGCTATCGTCGGGCGAGCCTGATTGGTTTTAACGTGTTGTCTCCAGGCGAAGACGCGACGCGATTCTGTTAGGGGTGATCTTCCAGAGTCTCAGCTTACAGACATGCGTGAGGGGAAGAGCTCTCTACTGCCTATTAAGCAGCGAGTGCGTAGTTTTCGTCGTTTGCGACTAGTTTTTTGCGGTTTTTTTACGAGGCCTACCGCACCTCGGCATGCACCTAGGAGTTCGTGAATCCCGTCGAATCCAGTATCAGCCCCGAATTCTGTGGTGTAACACTTAAACTCTCAGTGTTTGGCTATTGTACGCCTGCTATCTGCTTATCACAAGGAGCAAAGAGTCGCAGTTTGTCCAAACGCCGTTTTTACCAGCAAACTGACTGTGACAATTACCATCTGTCACACGTCTTTAGATGGTGTTAGTGAACGTTAGTTTCAAGGGTAATTGAAAAATTAACGTTTACTGTGTTTCATCATCCGTTCTTTTTCGCGTGACCAGTCGCGATCTTTAATGTCATCGCGCTTATCGTGCTGCTTTTTACCCTTGGCCAGATGAAATTCTACTTTTACCCAACAGGCTTTCCAGTACATGGCTGTGGCAATAAGGGTGTAGCCATCACGCTCTTTTAAGCCAATCAGCTTCATTAACTCACGTTTGTTGAGTAATAATTTACGGCTGCGATCCGGGTCACAGATAACATGGCTGGAGGCACTTTTTAGGGCTTGAATTTGTGCACCAAACAAAAAGGCTTCGCCGTCTTTCAGAATAACGTAAGCATCAGACAAGTTTACTTTGCCTTCACGGATACTTTTAACTTCCCAGCCCTGCAAGCTAATGCCGGCCTCGTATCTGTCCTCCAGAAAGTATTCATGGCGGGCTTTTTTATTGGTGGCGATAGTACCATTTGTGTTTTTAGTTGATTTTTTTTTGCTCATAATTCGCTATTTTTACTAACGCGTAGACCGGGTACGCTGCTCTGGATCCCGATGAAGCCGTGCTATGCCGGCCTTGTTGCCCCGCGTTATTCTGTTACAATCAGCAGCGAGTTTAAGGGGAGTGAGTATGCCACAAATTGAGCGCAGTGCCTTGGTTTTTTACAGTGCGCAGCAAATGTTTGACCTGGTAAACACCATACCAGATTACCCACAATTTCTGCCTGGCTGTACTTCAGCAAATATATTAAGCCAGTCAGAAAATGAGATGGTGGCGAAGTTGCAGGTTTCCAAGGCGGGTATTGGTCAATCTTTTACTACCCGTAATATTTTGCATCCGAATGAACGGATAGATATGCAATTAGTCGATGGGCCGTTTAAACGTTTGCAGGGAGGCTGGCACTTTGTACCTCTGAATGAACACTCCTGTAAAGTGGTGCTGCATTTAGAGTTTGAGTTTTCCAGCAGGCTGGTACAGTTTGCCTTTGGAAAAATATTCACAGAAGTTACCGCGGCCATGGTTAATGCGTTTACTCAGCGGGCCAAGGTAGTTTACGGAGCGAGCCATGGCTGAGCATGTTACGGTAGAAGTAGCTTATGCTTTGCCCACCCAGCAAAGCTTATTAACCATAACGGTACCTATCGGCAGCACGGTTATGCAAGTTATTGAGCAATCAGGCATTTTGCAGCAATATCCGGAAATTGATTTAAGTCAGCAAAAAATAGGTGTCTGGAGCCGGCCTGTTAAGCATGATGAACAAGTAAATGACGGCGACAGAATCGAAATATACCGGCCTTTAATAGCTGATCCGAAAGATTTACGCCGGCGCCGGGCAGAGAAAGCCAAAGAAGAAGGGCGGGCAGATAAAGTGACGGGTGGAAGAAAGCAGGAACATTAAAAATAAAAAGGCCTGCAAGCAGGCCTTTTTATTTTTAAATACTCTCTGAGTAAATCAGATATCCAGCGGCGTATTGAAGTCTTCAGATTTTTCAAAGTCGCCAGAAATATCTTGCAGTTTATCGTCTTCAAATTCGACGATTAATTGCTTTTTAAAGTTATTACCACGGCCACCTTTCAATGAATAAAAATAATGCCAGGTGTCATTGTCAAATGCGTTTTCGGCAACAGGGCTGCCCAGCACAAATTTCACCTGCTCTTTGGTCATCGCCACCCGCAATTTATCAATGTCTTTTTGCTCCAGAAAGTTTCCCTGAGGAACATCTATCCGGTAAATTACGTTAGAGCATGCACTTAAGCTGGCAAGCAGGCCAATTACTACTAAAATCTGTACTACTTTATTCATCATTTTCGTCTGTTAAGTCCGGTTGCGCCTATCATACCCTATGACAGCCTTGCTGAAAAATCTCTTTTCAGACTGCTGGTGCACACAAAAGTTCGCGGGCATTGGCCAGTGCACTGGCACTGATATTTTCACCGGCCAGTAAACGGGCAATTTCGCCAATACGTTGCTCATCATTCAGGATCCGCATCCTGGTTTCGGTAGCCTGACCATCAGTATATTTTTCAACAAACAACTGCTGATGTCCCTGGCTGGCCACTTGTGGCAAATGGGTTACACAGATTATCTGAGTGGTTTCGCCAAGCTGACGTAACAGTTTACCCACCCCAGCGGCCACCGGGCCACTTATGCCAACATCTACTTCATCGAAAATCAGGGTTGGTGTAGTAATTTTATCTGCCAGAATGACTTGCACCGCCAGGCTTATTCTGGATAACTCGCCGCCCGATGCTACCTTTGCCAGCGGTTGTAATGGCTGGCCCGGGTTGGTGGATACCGTAAAGCTGATTTGGTCCCAGCCATGGCTACTGGCGTGTTCTAAGCTAAGCGCTTGAACCTTAATTTCAAATTGCGAATTGGCCATGCTCAGTTCATGCATACTTCTGGCGATCATTGCACTGAGTTTTTCAGCAGCCTGTTGGCGTTGCTGATGTAAATCTGTGGCAAACTGCTGATAACCTTGTTCTGCTTCAGTAAGTTCTGCTTCTAATTGCACTAATCGTCGGTCATCGCCGGTTATCTCTGCCAGTTGCTGCGCCAGTTGCTGGTGAAAATCCGGCAATTGTTCAAAACTTACCTGATGTTTCCGGCTTAAATTCAGCCATTGGCCCAGTCGCTCATCAACCTGCTGTAACCGTTGTGGATCGAGTTCCACTTTGTCGGCATAACGGCGAAGCTCGCGGCTGGCTTCTTCAGTTTGCATTAAAGCTTCTGCCAGCATCTGTTGCAGCGGGGTTAAGCTATTATCCAGCTCACAGAGTTGTTGCAGTTGTTGATTTACTGCAGAGAGCGCCTGGTATATTGAGCTATCGTCGCTATCATATAATTGCTCCAGACATTGCTGGCTTTGGCTGAGTAAGGTTTGGCCATGACTGAGCCGACTTTGCTCCGCTTCCAGCTGGCTGAACTCGTGTTCAGCGGGCGCAAATTGATCCAGCTCGGCCACCTGATACTCCAGCAACTGGCGTTGTGCGTCACGCTGCTGCTGACTATGCTGCAATTGCTGGTATTCTTGTTTTAACGCCTGCCACTGCTGATAGCATTGCTTTAACTCGCTACGCAGGGGCACGTTTTCGGCAAAAGCATCCAGTAACTGGCGCTGATAATCGGGTTTTAATAATTGCTGATGGGCATGCTGGCCATGGATGCTCAGAAGATACTGGCCCAGCGCTTTAAGTTGCTGCGCTGGTACCTGCACACCGTTGATATAGCCGCGGGAACGACCTTCATTATTGATTACCCGTCGGACAATACATTCATTGCCCATTGCTAAATCCTGTTGTTCCAGCCAGTGCTGCGCCTGAGGCAGTGTTGCAATATCAAAGGTTGCAACAATATCAGCTTTGTCGGCACCTGGGCGCACTACTGTAGCGTCGGCCCGTTCACCTAAACATAGTGACAACGCATCGATGGCAATAGATTTACCTGCACCCGTTTCACCGGTTATGGTAGACATGCCTGCCAGCCAGTCTATTTCTAAAGCGCGCACGATGGCAAAATTGCTGATATGAAGGTGGCTAAGCATACGGTGACTCCCGGCTGAATCGACTGTTAAATACTGTTGGTAACGCCTGTTTTAATTAACTCAGCAACAGCTATCAATAACTGTGCATGTATACAGTGTAAATTTATACAGTAATTGTCGAATTTGCAAGCTTGCCTTTAGAAAAGTGCGACTGTTTAGTAAAGTTTTTTACCCCAGCCCAGTTTATTGCGTAATACGTGGTAATAGCTGTAGCCGGGGGGATGCACCAATCGCAGTGGGGTAGGGTGTTTGCGGATGTAGATTTCATCTCCTGGCATCACTGCCAGAATCACATGGCTGTCGCAACTGATCTGCAGGTGAGCGTCGTTAGTGTCGGCTACTTTCAGGCAAATTTCACTGTTGCCTGACACGACCAGTGGCCGGCTGCTTAACGTATGGGGATACATGGGCACCAGACACATAGCGTCCAGATCCGGGGTAAGTATTGGTCCGCCGCCAGAGAGTGAATAAGCCGTTGAGCCAGTGGGCGTGCTAACGATTAAACCGTCAGAACGCTGGCTATAAACGAACTCGTTGTTAATATAGGCTTCGAACTCAATCATATGAGCCACTTTATCAGCATGCAATACGGCCTCATTCACTGCGCTGTTGCTGCTTTTAATGCTGCCATGCCGGTGTACCGATATTTCCAGTAGGTTTCTTTTTTCGGTAACAAAGTTGCCGTCCAGCACATCGGCTAAAGGTTGTTCAAAAAGCTCGGGTGATAAATCCGTTAAAAAGCCTAAATTGCCCCGATTAACACCAAGCACTGCCACATCAAACCGGGCCAGCACCCTTGCGGCACCAAGCATATTACCATCACCACCGACCACAATGGCCAGATCACAGGTTTTACCCAGGTCCACTAAGTCGAGAACCCTGGCATCGGCCAAAGCAAGTGAATGGGCAACCCGCTCTTCAACAAACACCTCAAGGCCTTTAGCACAAAGGAAATGATACAGGCTAACCAGGGTATGGTTAGCACCCTGATGATTGGGTTTTCCAATCAAACCAATTTTTGTAAAAGCATGACTCATATAAGGGTTCCTGGCTGGTGTTGTGCCAGTATAGCGGTCACATTAGCCGACGACCAGCCTCTGCGCTATTTTGGTGATTTATCAACTTGATATTGCTGTTTTAGCCCCCAGATCCATAACCAACACTGAATAAGGTATTATGTAGTATGGCGGTGGACCTCAGCAGGACTGAGCTGATCTTAAAGCTGATCGTAGAGCAATATCTGGCTGATGGTCTGCCGGTATCCAGTAAGCTTATTGCTGAAAATAAGGCACTGGATGTCAGCTCTGCCACCGTGCGCAACACTATGGTGCAGCTTGAACAGCAAGGCTTTATTCGCTCACCCCATACATCGGCCGGTCGTGTGCCCACCACCAGTGGTATCCGCTTATTCATAGATAAAATGCTAACCATGCAACCGTTAAATGGTCGCTGGCAGGCTGAAATACAGCGCCAGCTGGTACCGACGTTGCCGGTATCGTTGTTGTGTCAGCAAGCCGGCCAGTTATTAACTAACCTGACCGGCTGTGTTGCCATTATCAGTGCGCCCAAAGCCAGTGGCCGCGAAGTGCGGCAAATCGATCTGGTGCGCCTGGCCAGTGACCGCTTACTGCTGGTGGTGGTGGATGAAGATGGCGATATTTTACACCGGGTTCTTGACTGCGCCCAGAGTATCGACAGCGCTACATTGAGCAAAGTATTGTGTTTGCTCAATGCAGCTTTGTCGAACGGCCAGTGGCAGGACGGCATTGCCCGTCTGGCAGGCATTGCCAGAAATGAAAGTGGCTGTAGTCAATTATTGATTAACAAAGTGTTGGGGCAACTTAGCCTGGATGAGTTTTTGCAGCATCAACCCCTTATTTTTGGTCAGCACCAATTACTGTTGAGCCCGGAGTACCAGCAAAATCCGGTACTTCAGCAAGTATTTCAAATGCTGGAGCAACCTGCCGGCTTAATTAATTTATTGCAAAAGATTTCCAGTGACGCGCACCCAAAGCTTATATTGGGCAAAGAATCGGGGTTTGTGGAGCTGGCCCCGGTGAGTATTATCAGTCAGCGTTATCAAACAGAGCCGCATCGCTTTATCGCATTGCTTGGACCACGGCGCATGAATTACGCCAGGTTGGTGCCACTGGTGGAAGCTTGTGCGCATCGTTTAAATTTAAACTTGAATCGACAGAATCCATCCCCATAATAGACCTACTTTCATTTGGAGTAGTTAGCATGACAGAGCAAGCAAAGCCGAACGAGCAGGCTGAAGAGATTAAGCAGGATAACCCGAACCAGGAAAGCCAGGCTAATGATCAAGCCGATACTGTTGAATTGTCTGGTGAACAAGCGGTAATTTCGAAACTGGAAACCGAACTGGCTCAGGCCCAGGCCAAACTGGCAGATCAGCAGGATTTAATGCTGCGCATTAAAGCAGATGCGGAAAATGCCCGTCGTCGCGCCAGTCAGGATGTGGAAAAAGCCCACAAATTTGCGCTGGAAAAATTTGCAGGTGATTTGTTGCCGGTGGTCGATAATCTGGAGCGGGCGCTGGCGTTTATTAACCGCGAAGATGAAGCCTTTGCCGGTATTATTGAAGGCGTAGAGCTGACCATGAAAAGCTTTCTGGATACGGTCGCCAAATACGGTGTGCAGCAAATTGACCCGCAAGGTGAGCCCTTTAACCCGGATCAGCATCAGGCGATGACTATTCAACCTTCTGCTGATGTTGCGCCGAATACTGTGACTTTTGTGATGCAAAAAGGCTATGAATTAAATGGCCGGTTATTACGTCCGGCCATGGTTGGGGTGTCAAAAGCACCGGAATAAACTATCTGATTAATAAAAAAACCGGCGGCAGCCGGTTTTTTTATTGCCAGAATAATTGACTGCTTAAAATAAGGCTGGCAGAACCAGCGATTAGTTAGTGTCTGGATTAGCCAGCTGCTATTGTTATAAATAGACAGTGATAGTTAATAAGCCAGTAGGCGGGAAAGACACGCGCATTGGCAACCCACTGACATTGCTAACCAACTAAAAACCGTCTTTTAAGGAGCAATATATGATCAAACGTATTGTGCTGATGGGCGAATGTCTGGTTGAGTTTTGGCAGGTAGAAAGGAACAATTATCAGCTGAACTTTGCCGGCGATGTGTTTAATACTGCTGTCTATTTAACGCGCAGCTGCGAAGTGCCGGTAAACGTGCAGTTTTTCACCGCAGTGGGCACCGACAGAATAAGTGACAAGCTGCTAACGGCGGCTGAGCAAGAAAAAATTGATACCACTCTGATGCTGCGCAGCAAAACAGCCCGCCCCGGCCTGTATATGATCAATTCCGATGCCGTTGGCGAGCGCAGCTTTGTTTACTGGCGTGACAACTCTGCCGCCAAACAGGTCATGCAGTGTTATACGGTGCAACGTAACTACGATGCGCTTAAAGGCTGTGATATGTTTTATTTTACTGGCATTACCCTGGCGATGTTATCCGATGCTGACCGCACCACTTTATTCACCTTGCTGGAACAACTAAAACAGGACGGCAGCCAGATTGTGTTTGATCCTAATTACCGGCCGACACTGTGGCCCAATGCCAATATTGCTAAAGCGGCCTTTGTCCAGGCGTACCGGTTAGCCGATATCGCCCTGCCTGGATTGGCTGACCATAAAGTGCTGTTTGACGCTGAGCGCACCGATCAGGTGGTGGAACAGCTAACGGAACTGGGTGTAGCTGAAATTATTGTTAAAGATGGCAAAAACGGCATTAATGGTCGTGTTGAACAACAATGCTTTAGCGTCATGGCCCATCCGGTGAAAAAAGTGGTTGATACCACGGCTGCCGGTGACGCTTTCAACGGTGGATACTTAGCAGCCCGCCTTGGCGGCATTGCCCCACAACAAGCTGTTAAGTTCGCTGCCCGGCTGGCTGGCTTTGTGGTCGGGCATGTCGGTGCTATTGTCGGCGAAGAGCAATTTAAACGCTTTGGTGCCAGCCACCGGCCATCAGATTTTGCAAATTAAAGTTATGCATTCTGTTATGTCTTGCTGATCAGGGCATAGCCAAAAAAGTTAAAACCTGATATCACTTAAGCTAACTGTAGTTTTGAGACGTTTTGCTGTGCCATTACCTGTTGCATTCCAAAAAGCCGTAAAACAGCTTATTCCCGCTAAGCGCTATTTTGACGACCCTATCGCTACGTTAGCTTATGGTACCGACGCCAGCTTTTATCGCCTGTTACCCAAACTTGTGCTGCGGGTAGAATCTGAGGCCGAGGTGGTGGCGCTGCTGAAACTGGCGAATCAGCATAAGGTAGCCATTACCTTTCGGGCGGCGGGTACCAGTTTATCCGGCCAGGCAGTCACCGACTCGGTGCTGCTGGTATTGGGGGAAAACTGGCAGCAGCGCGAGGTGCGTGGTCTGGGTGAACAAATTCGCTTGCAGCCCGGGGTAATTGGCGCCGCGGCCAATAGTGTCCTGAGTAAGTTTCAGCGCAAAATCGGCCCTGATCCGGCATCAATTAACAGCTGCAAAATTGGTGGTATTGTCGCCAATAATGCCAGTGGTATGTGTTGCGGTACTGCCCACAACAGCTTTAATACCCTGGCCGCGATGCGTCTGGTGCTGTTCGATGGCACGGTGCTGGATACCGAAGACGGTGACAGTGTCGCATCTTTTAGGCAAAGCCACGCCAGCTTGCTGGCCGATTTGGCGTTGCTGGCTGAGCAAACCCGGCAGGACGAAGAACTTTGTGCCAAAATCCGCCATAAATACCGTTTAAAAAACACCACGGGCTTTTCGCTGAATGCGTTAACCGAATTTACTGATCCGATTGATATTCTTACTCATTTAATGGTCGGCTCTGAGGGCTGCCTCGGTTTTATCAGTGCCGTAACCTATAACACGGTGCCGGATTATCCGCACCGGGCCAGTGGCCTGCTGGTATTTCCCTCGGTTAATGAGTGCTGTCAGGCAGTAACTGTACTAAAGCCATTGAGGGTATCTGCGGTGGAGCTGCTCGACCGGCGCAGTTTACGCTCGGTTGAACATAAAGCCGGCATGCCAGGGTGGGTTAAGCAGGTATCAGATAATGCCTGCGCCTTACTGATTGAAACTACCGCGGTATCCGCTCAGGTATTACAGCAGCAGCTTGCTGAGCTTCGTACGATTGTGCAGGGCTTTACCCTGGAGCAGCAGGTGGATTTCAGTACTGATCCGAAAGTCTTTAACCAGCTTTGGGCCATTCGCAAAGGCACTTTTCCGGCAGTGGGTGCAGTACGCCAGACCGGCACTACGGTGATTATTGAAGATGTCACTTTTGAGCTTTCGCAGCTGGCAGATGGCGTGGCCCGACTGCAGCAGTTATTTGCTAAATACCGCTATGATGAAGCGATTATTTTTGGTCATGCTTTAGAGGGCAATCTGCATTTTGTGTTTACCCAGGGCTTTGACGATCCGGCTGAAGTTAAGCGCTATGCCAGCTTTATGCAGGAGGTCACCCAACTGGTGGCCGTCGAATTTGGCGGCTCGCTTAAAGCCGAGCATGGCACGGGTCGGAATATGGCGCCGTTTGTTGCGCTGGAGTGGGGACAGGATGCCTATCAGCTGATGTGGCGGCTGAAAAAGTTGTTGGACCCACAGCATATTCTTAACCCGGACGTGGTACTTAGTGATAACCCGCAGTTGCATTTGCAGAATTTAAAACCATTGCCGGCGACTAATCCACTGGTCGATAAATGCATTGAGTGCGGTTTTTGCGAGCCGGTTTGCCCGTCGCGTAAGTTAACCCTGACCCCGCGCCAGCGCATTGTCACGCAGCGGGAAATTTCACGGTTGCAAACAACGGGCGAGGATGCAGTGCGGCTGAAGGCCCTGAATAAAGCTTATCAGTATGCCGGCAATGATACCTGTGCAGCCTGCGGTATGTGCAGCAGCGCTTGCCCGGTTGGTATTAATACCGGTGATTTAACCCGGCTTCTTCGCGCTGAAAACAACCGGCGCTGGCAGGGGCTGGCAATCTTTATGGCCCGCCATTTTGCCGTGGTAAGCTCGATGGCACGCTTTGGCCTTAACGCAGGGCAGCGCTTGGCTAAGGTGTTACCCGGCTGGCACCGTGCCATGCCTACTGCTATGCCCAATGTTAAGGATGCTGCATTAAATAAAACAAATCCTGCGCGTAAGCCTGTTATCTATCTGGCCAGTTGCAGCAGCCGGGTAATGGCGCCGCAGGCTGATAGTCAGGACAGCCGCAGCCTGATGCAGGTAAGTACTGACTTACTGGCTAAAGCCGGTTATCAGCTGATCACGGCGCCCGGGCTGGCTAGCCAGTGCTGCGGCATGCCGTTTTTATCAAAAGGTCAGCTTGCTGCAGCTGAACTTAAGCAAACCGCGCTTAACCAGTGGTTGTTAGAAACCAGTAATGGGGGTCAGATCCCGATTTATTCCGACAGCAGCCCCTGCAGTTTAACCTTGCAGGGCAAGCTGGACCCACGCCTGACAATCATCGACAGCGTCGATTTTCTGTATCAGCAGGTACTGCCAAAGCTGAGCATAATACCGCAGCCAGAGCCGGTGGCGCTGCATACCAGTTGCAGCGCCAGTCAGTTAGGGCAGGCGGCAACGCTTAAGCAATTAACTGCTGCCTGTACCGGCCAGGTAGTGATCCCTGAGGGGATCAGCTGCTGCGGTTTTGCCGGTGACAAAGGTTTTGTGCTACCAGAGCTTAATGCCTCAGCCTTGTCCGATTTAGCTGCTCAGGTAAGTAAGTGCTCACGGGGGGTATCGACCAGCCGCACCTGCGAAATTGGCTTATCTCATCATAGTGGTATTGAATATCAGCATATTATTTATTTGCTGGATAAGTGCGCACGGTAATGTAATAGTTTGCATAGCACCCGCAAATACATGATGCTGCAAGGGATAGAGTATCAGGAGACAGCAAGTTGACAGAATCTGATCAGCAAAAAAGTAATGTTACTAAAAGCTACATAGTTGCCGCACTGATGATCCTGATTACTTTTCTGTTGGCTGCCTGGTATGCCAATACGCAGCGGGAAAGTCACTTTCAGTCACGACTCAATGACATTCAGCTGCTGCAACTGACAAAACAACAATTGCTGCAACAGGAAGCTGAACGAAAACTTGAATTAGCCGTCGATCTTATTGCTGCTGACCCCACCCTGCAACAGTTGCTGTTGCAAGCTGTCGAACGCTATCAGCAACAAGGGCCCAAGGCTGACCTTAGCGCAATTCGTCAGCAACTTTTACCAATCCTCAATGGTTATTGGCAGAAAGTTACACTGTATGGCGCCAGTCAGTTACACCTGCATCTGGCGCCGGATGCCTTTACCTTACTGCGTGCTCATCGGCCGGAACGTCATAGTGACAGCTTAATAAATATCCGGCCGCTGGTGATGCACAGCTTAACCAGTGGTACCCGGGTTACCGGAACAGAACTTGGCCGCCACGGTTTAAGCCTGCGAGCGGTAGTGCCGGTGTTTAATAGTCGGCATGAAGTGCAGGCCGCTGTTGAGCTTGGTTTTGATTTGCAATCCGTTTTTGCCGCTCGCCAGCAATACTATGCAGCAAGTGGAGTTTCTACTGACAACTTGGTTAAAGAAGCCAGACAGAGTACGATATTACTGGTTAAACCCACAATGACAATTGCCCTGCATGATGATGTCAAAGCAAAATGGTTGACGTCACGGCTCTGGCACAGTCCTACCCAATCAGATATGTTGCAATTCTGGTTGAACAATCAGCTGATACCTGAAAACGTCAGCAGCCCGCAGCAGCTTATTTTAGAATTTAACGAAAGAATTTATGCTGTGTCATTATTACCATGGCCGGTGTGGGGGCAAAATAACCAGCAAAACGGACAAGTAGTCAGTCTGAGCTGGCACGATATTAGCGCCCAGGTGAATACGCAACAGCGAACAGATAAAATTATCTGGCTGATATGGCTGGCAGCCTGTTTTAGCATGTTATTTCTTGCGGTGTTGCTTATAACCTTTTTGCGACGCCAGGCCCGGCGCGAAGTATCGCAGCAACAAAAACTGGTTAAACAGTCAGAACAAAAGTTGTCTGCGTTATATCAGTTATCGCCGCTCCCTATTTTATTAAACCGGTTTAGTGACGGTGCTTTTGTTGAGTCGAATCCGGCCATGGAGAAACTTACCGGCTATTCACTGGCCGAAATAAAGCAATTAAGTTATTGGGATCTGACCCCGGAGCATTATGCTGCTGCGGAGCAGGAGCAACTAAAAGCGCTGACAGAATACGGTCGCTACGGCCCTTATATTAAGCAGTACCGGCATAAAAACGGCGAGCTGATAGATATTGAACTTAACGGTGTACTGTTTAGTGATGATCGCGATGAAAAGTTTATTTGGACAATCATCAAAGATATCCGTGAAATTAAACGCATAGAGAAACTCAAAGATGATTTTGTTTCTACTGTTAGCCACGAGCTGAGAACGCCATTAACCTCAATTAGTGGATCGCTCGGGTTAGTGTTGGGCGGGGCCGGTGGCGCGCTCAGTCCAAAAGCGGAAAAATTGCTTGGTATTGCTCATAAGAATAGCCAGCGCTTAAATTTGCTTATCAACGATTTGCTCGATATCGAAAAGCTTGTAGCTGGAAAAATGCGCTTTGACGAAGTTGCGGTAGCATTACCAGGTATACTGCAGGACGCACTGGAGCAGCATCAGCCATTTGCACAGCAGCATAACGTTACGCTAACGCTAAATCCGGTTCCGGATGTGCTGTTGTGGGTAGATGCAGCCCGTGTGCAGCAGGTGTTGGCTAATTTTTTATCCAATGCAGTCAAGTTTTCGCCGCCACAAGCAACGGTTTCAGTGGGAGCAGAAGTGCACGGCCAAATGGTAAAAATATGGGTGCAGGACCAAGGGCCGGGCATTGCTTTGGCAGACCAGGGGCAGCTATTTAAGCGTTTTTCTCAGTTAAAGCATGAAGATAATCAGGCCAAAACAGGTACCGGACTTGGTTTGGCGATTAGCCGCGAAATAGCGTTGCAATCGGCAGGGGATATTGGTGTTAACTCCGTCTCGGGTGAGGGGGCTACGTTTTGGCTGGAGTTGCCAATTCATCAGACACTAGTTCATCCCGGGCTTCATGAAGCGATACTGGTAATAGAAGATGATGCAGATACGGCAATGGTGCTGTGTGAGTTTTTGCAGACTCAGCATTATATTGCCGATTGGGCGCCAGATAGTGCAACCGCATGGCAGCGGTTAGCAGAAAAGGATTATGCGGCGATAACGCTGGATTTGAAGTTGGATGAAGAAAGCGGAGCTGATTTCTTTCTGCGGCTGCGTGATAACCCCGCAACAGCCAATTTACCGGTACTTGTTATCTCTGCCTTTATCGAACAAGGGAAATTGCAGTTAGCCGCTATAGCGAATGCGCTGGATTGGCTGGAAAAGCCGGTGACCCCAGAGCTATTAAGCGTGAAACTTGGGCGGTTATTAACTGAACTACCTTATGCAAACCGCCACCAACGCATTTTACATGTTGAAGATGATAACGATATCATCACTATAATGCGGCTGCAGCTGGCGAATCTTTGTGAATATCATGCAGCTTCATCGCTGGAGCAAGCAAAAAAAATGCTGCAGCAGCAACAATTTGATCTTATCTTACTGGACTTGGGCTTGCCTGATGGTAATGGCATGAGTTTGTTGCATGATATTACCGATTGTCAGGGAGACATTCCGGTAGTCATTTTCTCTGCACAGGATTTAAGCGTTGAAAATAAACAAAAAGTACGTGCTGTATTTAGTAAAAGCCGTATAAATACTGAGATACTGGCAAAGTATTTAAAAAACATCCTTGATTAAGTATACAAGAGGCAGAAATGGTACTAAAACGGGTAATGCATGTCGAAGATGATGAATCAATCCGTACGGTCGCAGAAATTGCCCTGGTAGATGTGGCCGGTTTTGAGTTACTTAGCTGCGATAGTGGTCAAAGCGCACTGGCTCAGGCCGCAGATTTTGCACCGCAGCTTATTCTGCTGGATGTAATGATGCCGCAAATGGATGGCTTGCAGACCCTGGCTGCGTTGCGGCAGTTACCGGTAACAACACACACACCGGTAGTGTTTATGACGGCAAAAATTCAGCAAAATGAAAAGCAGCAATATATCGATGCCGGCGCCATTGCGGTGATTGAAAAGCCATTCGACCCCATGCTATTGGGGGATACTTTACATCAGTTGTATAATCAGCAATCTGGCAGTCGTTAACGCACAGATAAAATGAGGGCGTCATCCTTTTGCGCAAGCTTCAGCTAGAAATTTAAAAACCGGTAAACGCTGCGACGCTTACGCCTAAATTGTGACACCTGGAGATAATATGCAACAGCCGCCAGT
This sequence comes from Arsukibacterium sp. UBA5043, assembly GCA_002415085.1. GTDB lineage: Bacteria > Pseudomonadota > Gammaproteobacteria > Enterobacterales > Alteromonadaceae > Alishewanella. Next base: position 343,953 of record DIBV01000006.1, read on the forward strand.
ACCCGCAAACGAAAAAGAACGCCTGCAGGCTCTGTTTGATACTGCACTTCTTGATACTGTTGCCGAGACCAGGTTTGATCGGCTAACCCAGCTGGTGCAGCAATGCCTGAATACCGAAATTGTTCTTATTTCATTAATTGACAGCAATCGGCAGTGGTTTAAGTCCCGCCAGGGGCTGGATGCTTGTGAAACGGGGCGCGATATCTCTTTTTGCGGGCATGCTATTTTGGATGCAGATATTTTTGAAGTGGCTGATGCCAGTAAGGACCCTCGCTTTGCTGATAACCCTTTAGTTACCAGTGCCCCTTTTATTCGCTTTTACGCCGGGGCTCCGCTGCAATTTAATGATCAACGCATTGGTACACTTTGTATTATTGAGTCAAAGCCCAGGCAGTTAACAGACACAGAGCGGCTAATCCTGTGCAATTTTGCTAATGTTATTGAGCAGGAAATTGCGGACCGGTTACAAGAGCAAGCACATCAAAAACTTGCTGCCAGTGAACTGATGCACAGATCTGTACTAGATGGCACCCGAATTGGTACCTGGCAGTGGAATGTTCAGACCGGAGAAACGGTATTTAACGAGCGCTGGGCGGAAATTGTCGGGCATACTCTCGAGTCATTAGCACCGGTATCCATCGACACCTGGATGGGTTTGGCCCACCCGGAAGATTTGGCTGAATCGGGTCGATTACTGGAGCAGCATTTTAATGGTGAGTTAGCTTTCTATGATTGTAAATGCCGGATGCGCCACAAAGACGGACATTGGGTATGGGTGCATGACCGTGGCCGGGTCGTCAGCCGGACCGAAGATGGCAAGCCGTTAATGATGTACGGCACCCATGCCGATATTACTGAACAAAAGCAAGTCGAGCTGGAGGTAAAAGCCAGCCGTGACCAGTTTAAAAATTTATTAGCCAATATTCCGGGTATGGTTTACCAGTATCAGCAGTGGCCTGATGGCAAAGCCGCCTTTCCCTACACCAGTGATAACATAAAGAAGATTTATGGGGTAACAGCAGAGCAGGTTAAACAGGATTCTACTTTCCTGTTTGATAAAATTCATCAGGATGACCTGGAAGGCCTGGCTCTGAGTATAGAAAAGTCAGCAAAGAATTTATCGCTTTGGCAGTATCAGTACCGGATTTATCAGGATAATGAACAACCAATATGGCTGTCTGGTCGCGGCACTCCAGAGCGAATGGCTGATGGCAGTACCCTTTGGCATGGATATATTGAGGATATTACCGACATCAAGCTGCACTATCTGGAGCTTGAGCGCGTAAATAAAGCGTTAAAAATAACCCAACAACGACTCGATACCGCTAGTGAAAATGCGCTAATTGGTTTTTGGCAGGCTTCGTTGAAAACCGGAGAACTCTGGTGGTCGCCGGTGATTTACCAGATATTTGGTTTTAGTGAAACAATAACGCCAAGTGTTGAATTGTTTAAAAGCACCTTACACCCGCAAGATGCTCAGTTGGTTGCAGAAAGTGAACAGCGCGCACTTGAAACCGGGCTGCACGATGTTGTGCACCGGATTATCAGGCAAGACGGCACGATCCGTTGGGTACATGAACTTGCCAGAATGTTACCGCCAGAGGAAAATCCCCAGCTGATTATGGTAGGGTCAGTTCAGGATGTTACCGAGAGAATGCAGCTGCAGCAGATGAAAGATCAGTTTGTATCAACGGTAAGTCATGAGCTACGTACTCCATTAACCGCAATGAATGGTGCGCTCGGTCTGCTGCTGTCTGGCCAGCTTGCTGAATTTGATCCCAAAGTGAGTAAGTTGCTGCATATTGCGCAGAGTAATAATAATCGCTTACAGCATTTGATTAATGATTTGCTGGATATTGAAAAACTGACAGCAGGTAAGATTGAGCTGAATACAGAGGCCTTATTGCTACAGCCTCAGCTTGAGTTGGCGCTAAGTAATTTGCAACCCTACGCGTTGGACTATCAGGTAAGGTTGGCATTAAAACCCTGCTCAACGCAATTGCAAATAGTTGCCGATAGCCAGCGATTACAGCAGATACTGGCAAATCTGCTGTCAAATGCGATTAAGTTTTCCGGAGCCGGTAAAACGGTAACGTTATCAGCAGCCGTTGTAGCGGATAACATCAGAGTATCAGTACAGGATCAGGGCCCTGGGATCCCGTTAGAATTTCAATCCCGATTATTTGAACGGTTTGCGCAAGCTGATGGCTCCAACCGTGGCCATAAAGGGGGCACTGGCTTAGGCCTGGCCATCAGTAAAAGTTTACTTATGCAAATGAATGGTCAAATCGGTTTTCAGACGCAGCAGGATGTTGGAACTACTTTTTATTTTGAATTGCCGCTGGTGTCCGTTAGTATCAGTGACAACAGTGACCATTAAGCCGTTTATGCAAAATGGTGAGCAATGGCATGTGGCGACAACACTATTAGCCCGGGCAGTATTTGAATGAGTAGTAGCAAAAGTAAAGTTGATTTGTCATCCGCATTTTCCGCCTTGCGTCTGAGGTTCGAGCAAACATTACCGGAACGCGCCGCAAATTTGCAGGTTATACTGGCCGCCGCCGACACTGAAGCTGCCGCTTTATTACCGTCAGTGATCAATGAAGCGCATAAACTGGCGGGAGCTTGTGGTACCTTTGGCTTTGCTACTCTGGGTAGTCTTGCCCGCCAGATTGAACAGTTGGCGGTGGCGGTGCAGGGTAAAACATCCGCAGAGCAGCTGTATTCATTATCACAATTAAAGCACTTATTGCTGGAATTTGATGTTGCCGTGAGTATGGCATTGCAGTCTGGTCAGCATGATACAGTTGCCAGCATCATGCCGCTGGCTGAAAATACCAGTGTATGGTTATTGCTTGATAACCAGCAGCTTATTGCTGAGCTTACCGGGCAGCTAGAGGCTTTTGGTCATAACGTGACCTTGTTTTCAGATTTTGACAGCTGTTTAAGACAGTTGCAGCAAACAGCACCCGCAGTGCTGTTCGCCGACACTGAACTGAAGCGGGGCGGCTCACTGTTTCAGCAAAAGCTATTGCTGGAGTCTCTGGTTAAAAGACACGCGCGATTGCTGGTATATTCAACCACCGATAGCTTTGAACTGAGAATTAAAGCAGCAGAATACAGGGCGGCTGCTTTTTTTATTTCGCCATTGAATATTCCAGACATGGTTACATCCATTGGCGAAATGCTTGAAGAAAGCATTGGTAAAACCGGCAGAGTTTTTATTGTCGAAGATGATAAGTTGCTGGCAGAGCATTATGCACTGGTGTTGAGTAGTATGGGAATCGAAACCCAGGTAGTGGGTCGGATCCGTAATATTATCGATGAGTTAACCCGGTTTCAGCCTGATTTGATCTTGATGGATATGTATATGCCGGAATTCTCCGGTGCCGAGGTGGCAGGGTTAATCCGCCAATATAAATCGTTAAAAAGACTGCCGATCGTTTATCTTTCTTCTGAAACCAACAAAACATTGCAAATAAAAGCCATGGCTCATGGCGCTGATGATTTTATTACCAAACCTATAGATGACCTGCAACTAGCTCAGGCAATAAAAGTGCGGCTGGCACGTAGTTTACAAATTAAAAACCTGATTGAAAAAGACAGTTTAACGGCACTGATTAAGCACAGCGCTATCAAAGAGGCTGCTGAACTGGAATACGAACGCAGTGAACGGAGCAAAAAACCAATGAGTGTGGTGATGCTGGATATCGACCATTTTAAAAAGGTCAATGACAGCTATGGCCACGCGGTGGGTGATTTAGTTATTACATCATTGGCGACACTGCTGCGCAAAAGGATCCGTAAAACCGACCGGGCTGGTCGCTACGGGGGGGAGGAGTTTATGCTGGTATTGCCAGAGTGTCCTGCAGAGCAAGCCAGAATGCTGGCCAATCAGTTATTGACGGCTTTTGCCACCTTGCAGTTCAACATTAATGATCGGCCATTTTCCTGTACCTTTTCGGCTGGAGTTGCGTCGGCACCAGCCAATAATATTGCAAGCGCAGCAGAATTAATTAACGCTGCCGATGAGGCCTTATACCGGGCAAAACGTGCCGGACGCAATCAGGTATGTTAGTTATTTTGCCGGTTTGCACATAACAGCCACTCTTTCTAAATTTTTTTAACTAATAACCTTGAATCGATCAGGGCTAATCCCCACTAATCAGTCAACGCAATTTTTAATTGTTCAGAATATAAGTGGAGAGCAGTTATGGGTAGAATAATCGGTATTGACTTGGGTACAACCAATTCATGTGTTGCTGTGTTAGATGGCGACAAACCTCGGGTTTTAGAGAACGCAGAAGGCACACGTACTACGCCTTCAATTATTGCTTATGCTGAAGATGGTGAAGTATTAGTAGGTCAGCCAGCAAAACGTCAGGCTGTTACTAATCCTAAAAATACCCTGTATGCGATAAAGCGTTTAATTGGTCGTCGCTTTGAAGACGAAGAAGTGCAACGCGACATTAAAATTATGCCGTTTAAAATTATTAAAGCGGATAACGGCGATGCCTGGGTTGAAGTTAAAGACAAAAAACTGGCCGCGCCGCAAATTTCAGCTGAAGTGCTGAAAAAAATGAAGAAAACGGCTGAAGATTTCTTAGGCGAACCGGTTACCGCCGCCGTTATTACGGTGCCGGCCTATTTTAATGATGCACAGCGCCAGGCAACCAAAGATGCTGGCCGCATTGCTGGTTTAGACGTAAAACGGATTATCAACGAGCCAACTGCTGCGGCGCTGGCTTATGGTATGGATAAGAAGAAAGGCGACACCAAGATTGCAGTGTATGACTTAGGTGGCGGTACCTTCGATATTTCTATCATTGAAATTGACGATGTAGACGGCGAGCAAACCTTTGAAGTGTTGTCCACCAATGGTGATACCCACTTAGGTGGAGAAGACTTCGATAACCGGGTAATTAACTATCTGGTTGATGAATTCAAAAAAGAGCAGGGCATGGACCTGCGTAACGATTCGTTAGCGATGCAGCGGGTAAAAGAAGCTGCTGAAAAAGCTAAGATTGAGTTGTCATCCGCCTCGCAAACTGAAGTTAATTTGCCTTACATCACTGCGGATGCGTCAGGCCCGAAACATTTAAATATTAAAGTGACCCGCGCCAAGCTGGAATCTTTAGTAGAAGATTTGGTGCAGCGTACTTTAGAGCCGCTGAAAAAAGCCTTAGCTGATGCCGATTTAAGCGTAAGCGAAATTAATGAAATTATCCTGGTTGGTGGCCAGACCCGGATGCCTAAAGTGCAGGAAGCGGTAACGGCTTTCTTCGGTAAAGAGCCACGTAAAGATGTCAACCCGGATGAGGCGGTAGCGGTAGGTGCAGCCATCCAGGGTGCGGTACTCTCTGGTGACGTTAAAGACGTATTGCTGCTGGATGTTACTCCGCTGTCGCTGGGTATTGAAACGATGGGTAGCGTGATGACCGCGCTGATTGAGAAAAACACCACTATCCCGACTAAAAAGTCGCAAGTGTTCTCAACCGCCGATGATAATCAGGCGGCAGTTACCATTCATGTGTTGCAGGGCGAGCGTAAGCGCGCCACAGACAATAAATCACTAGGCCAGTTCAACCTGGAAGGTATTCGTCCGGGGCGTCGTGGTGAGCCACAAATTGAAGTGACCTTCGATTTGGATGCTGATGGTATTTTACATGTGTCGGCGAAAGATAAAGACACCGGTAAAGAGCAGAAGATTACCATCAAGTCGTCTTCAGGTTTATCAGAAGATGAAATTGCTGCCATGGTACGTGATGCAGAAGCACACGCTGAGGAAGACAAAAAGTTTGAAGAACTGGTGCAAACCCGTAATCAGGCTGATGCGATGGTACATGCTACCCGTAAGCAACTGGAAGAAGCAGGTGATAGTTTAGCCAGTGAAGACAAAGCCGCTATTGAAACGGCAATCAACGAGCTGGAAACTGCACTGAAAGGCAGCGATAAGGCAGAAATTGATGCTAAATCGCAGGCGCTGATTCAGGCTTCACAGAAGTTGATGGAAGCGGCTCAGGCGAAAGCCCAACAGGGCGGTGCCGATGCCGGCCAGCAACAATCTGCTGGTGCTGACGATGTTGTTGACGCTGAGTTTGAAGAAGTAAAAGACGACAACAAATAATACGGGCCCGGGCTGCATCTAATGCAGCCCTATGACTAAGAAGTAAGTACTGAATTTATGTCAAAGCGTGACTACTATGAAGTATTGGGTGTCGCTAAAGGCGCCGATGATAAAGACATCAAAAAGGCTTATAAACGCCTCGCTATGAAATTTCACCCTGACCGTACTCAGGGTGATAAAGGCATGGAGGAGAAGTTTAAAGAAGTTCAGGAAGCCTATGAGGTTTTATCAGACGAGCAAAAACGCGCTGCCTATGATCGTTTTGGCCATGCCGGGGTAGATCCTAACCGCGGCGGCGGTGGTTTTGGTGGCGGCGCGGGCGCTGGCGACTTTGGTGATATTTTTGGCGATGTGTTCGGCGATATTTTTGGTGGCGGCGGTGCTCGTCGCGGCCAGTCGCGGGCGCAGCGTGGTTCAGATCTGCGTTACAATCTGGAACTCAATCTGGAAGAAGCGGTTAAAGGTAAGTCGGTTGATATTAAAGTACCAACTTACGTTAACTGTGACAGCTGTGATGGTTCAGGTGCAAAAAAAGGTACGTCTGCCAAAAGTTGTCCAACCTGCCATGGCGCGGGTCAGGTAACCATGCGTCAGGGCTTTTTTGCAGTACAGCAAACATGTCCTACCTGTAATGGTCGCGGTAAAATTATTCCGGAGCCTTGTAGCAAATGTCATGGCGAAGGCCGGGTTGAGAAAACCAAAACGCTATCGGTTAAAATTCCGGCAGGTGTTGATACCGGCGATCGTATTCGTCTAACCGGCGAAGGCGAAGCAGGCATGCATGGTGCGCCAGCAGGCGATTTGTATGTGCAGGTTAATGTTAAAGCGCACCCTATTTTTCAACGCGATGGTAATAACTTGTACTGTGATGTACCACTGAGCTTTGCTACTGCAGCCCTTGGTGGTGAAATTGCGGTGCCTACGCTGGATGGACGGATCAAGCTGAAAATACCAGCGGAAACCCAGACCGACAAAATGTTCCGCTTGCGGGGCAAAGGTGTGCAATCGGTCCGCGGTGGCGGGGTGGGCGATTTGGTTTGCAAAGTGGTGATTGAAACGCCAGTTAACCTGAGCGACAAGCAGAAAGAGTTGTTGCGACAGCTTGAAGACACCATGGGCGGTGAAGGTGAAGCAAAACATCGGCCTAAATCAAAGGGTTTTTTTGATGGTGTAAAAAAATTCTTCGATGATTTAACTGGTTAAATAAACATAAAACCACCTTCGGGTGGTTTTTTTTTCAACTGCCGATACAATTAACAACATGGGTACATTCGGTGGCCCTGCCTTAATAAGGATTTTGATATGTTGAAGAAGTTTTCACTGGCTGCAGTAGCTGCTATGGTTGTTATGTCATGCGCACAATCACCAACGGGGCGTAATCAGATTATGCTGTTTGATAGCAAACAGTTGAGTACGATGGGTGAGCAAACTTTTGAAACAATGAAGGCTGAAACACCGATCAGTAAAGACGTCAGAACCAATGATTATGTGCAGTGCATCGCCAGTGCTTTATTGCGGGTAACGCCGGAAGAATATTTGATTAACCCATGGGAAGTTGTGGTATTTGACAGTGAACAAGTAAATGCCTTTGCTTTGCCTGGCGGTAAAATAGGGGTGTATACCGGTCTGTTAAACGTAGCCGAGAATCAAGAGCAACTGGCTGCCGTTATTGGTCATGAAATAGCCCACGTTATTGCCAGTCACAGTAATGAGCGCTTATCCACCAACCAGTTTTTACAGTCCGCGTTAGCGCTGGGCGATGCAGGCACCAAGGCTTATGGTGTGCAGTATCAACAGGAAATTATGGCTGCTCTTGGTTTGGGCGCACAATTAGGGGTAACTCTGCCATTTAGCCGAACGCATGAAACTGAAGCAGATGTAATCGGACTGGATTTAATGGCTAAAGCTGGCTTTGAACCACGCCAGGCGGTAAATTTGTGGCAGAATATGGCAGCAGCCAGCAGCAATAACACCCCGCAGTTTCTATCCAGCCATCCGATACCGGAAAACAGGATAGCGGAATTGCGCACAAGAATGCCGGCTGCGATGGCTACTTTTACGGAACGGAAACAGGCGGGGCGTTTACCAGCTTGCCGTAAATAATGGAGGCGGCAGCGGGCTGTAGCCGTCAGATAAATTTACAATATAACTGTTTTCTGAAGCACGATTTTTGATAAATCTGCTATTTTCAACGAATTACAGTGTTGGATTGGAATTTGCATGATGCAGGCAATAGTTCAATTTGCACTGCACTATCAGGACAAGGGTGACAGAGTCTATGGATAATAAGGATATTAAAACAACGAACAGCCGCCGTAAATTTATAGTGCGGGCAGGTATGGGTTCGTTGCCAGTGCTAATGGCCCTGAAAAGCAAGGGTGCCTGGGGTTACACTACCCAGAATTGTAATTTAAGTGCGTCGATGTCGCAAATGCAGTCGACACAGGCGGATCAGTTTGAATCCTGTGTAGGGGGATTTAAATCTCACGGTTCAGGAAAGCAGTATTTTAAAACCAATTCTGGCAATGAACAATTTGGTTATTTTTTATCAACACACAGTAACTACCATTCAAAGGGCGCTGAAACTTTTAATTTTGGATCCGTGAGCATTAATGAGAATACCACTTTTAGTGATATTTTTGGTGGCGGCGATACGACTAAACTTAAAATGGCCTTACAAGGTGGTGGTCCATCACTACGAAGAAACATCACTAGCCTTTTCCTTCACTCTATGTTTTACAGACACCAGGAAATGTTTCCTGATCCGGAAGTCGTTGTTAGTTCATATAATAATGCTATTCTTTATGGCAGAACTAAAGAACTGGAAGAAATTTTAGTGCTCTATATAGATGGAGTACCTGATTAGCAATGAGCAATGACGGCTCACCTTTAACGTCATTGAGTAGCTATGCTGTCTGGCTAAATCAAGCCAGGCAGATATTAACGGAACAGCAGCATCTGGTCAGCGTTAGTTTTTCTGCAGATAATACTGCTGTCAGTTTTGACAATATCAGTTATGCTACTGCCAAAGTGATATCGGAACAGTCTGCTGTGCAGGAGTGAGCTTGCCGTTTTTTTCACTACATACCCCGCCGTTCACCGTTCGTATCGAAACTGACAGCCCGACGTTATTTAACGATTTATTAAGGCTTTATCCAGCTGATGTGTTGCGTTCTGCGCCTCTTGCTGAGCATATCTATGACTTTCAAATCGATTATAAAAAACATTTCAGCGGCAAAAGCCGGCCTTATCATTTTCGAGCTGGCAGTGATCATTTCCGGATGGCCGATGCCAATCAGCTGATTCCTACCTTTGAGTGGGGGCTGAACTGGTGTGTCTCTGCTTATCAGCAGCAATATCTGGCCATTCATGCTGCAGTATTGGAAAAAAATGGCAATGCGTTAATTATGCCGGCGCCGCCAGGTAGTGGTAAAAGTACCTTATGTGCGCTGCTGATGCTAAAGGGCTGGCGCTTATTATCGGACGAAATGTGCCTGATTGACCCAACTAACGGCCAGTTGCAACCTTACGTGCGTCCGGTAAGTTTAAAAAATGCTTCAATTGACGTTGTTCAGCAGCATCAAGCCGGGGTGGAAGTATTCCATCGTACTCCAGATACTGAAAAAGGCACTGTCGCCTATTTACGACCCACTGATTTCAGCTGGCAGCAACTGGACACCCAGGCAAAGCCAGCCTGGATCCTATTTCCCGCCTATCAGGCTGACGCAACAGAGCCGGTTGCGCTGTTTACTATGCCCAAAGCCGATACCCTGCTTTATCTGGCGCAAAACAGCTTTAATTACGCCGTTTTTGCGGCTGAAGGTTTTAATTTATTAAGTCAGCTGGTAGAAAACACCGAGAGCTTCCGGCTGGAGTACCATGATACCAGGCAAATGCTGGAATTACTGGAGCAGGTGCTATGTTAGTGCCATTGTTGATTCAGTGCTTTCGAAACCCGAAGCAATTTCTGGCCACAGCCAATGCTGCCTGTTGGAGTGACTTGTTGCAACAGGCACGGAGTCTGGGGTTGACGGCACAGCTGAAAGCGCTGTTTGAACGTCATAATATGCTGAACGAGTTACCGGAGACAGTACAAAAGCACTGTGCCTGGGGTTGGCGTTATTATCAGAAACAGCGAGCCAGTTTATTTTACGAATTAATGCAGCTTGAGCCCGCACTGGCGCAGACTAATTATCCTTGCGTGTTGCTTAAAGGCGCAGCCTATCAGGCGCTGGGCCTGGCAGTAAGTGAAGGACGACTCTATTCTGATATTGATTTGCTGGTAAACCGGTCGCAGCTATCGGATTGCAAAGCTAAGTTATTTTTTGCCGGTTTTTTCGAACCGGCCATGTCAGCATACGACAAACATTTTTACCTGGAGCTGTCGCATGAAAACCCGCCGCTTTACCATGTAAAACGTGGTACGACGCTGGATTTACATTTTGCCTTGTTTCCATTGGCAGGCCACAAAAATCTCGTCACTGAGCAGGTTTTTGCCAGTGCCAGCCTACTCGAGGGTTCCTGTTTTCAGGTGCCCAGCCTGAGTTATTTATATATTCATGCTGCTATCCACTTCTTCTGGCAAGAAGAACGGCATAAGTTAATTAAAGATTTAATTGATTTGGATCTGCTGTACAACCAGCTAGCTGAAAGACAGCTGTTGCAGCAGCTATTGAACGACAGCAAGCAGTTTGGTGCGCTGGAACCTGTTGTGAATACGCTGCTGCTGGTTGAAAAACTGTTCAACCGCCAGTTGCCAGCAGAGATTGCCAGCCAACTGGCTAATAGCCCTGAGCGCCGGAATTTTGCCCGGGCTTTACTGCTCAGGCAACTGCAAGCAGGGACAATAGCAACATTAGCCGGTGCAATTTGGTACCTGCGGGGCTACCGGCACAAAATGCACTGGCGGGTATTACTACGCCATATCTGGGTTAAAAGCAGCCTGATGCTCCGACAGTACCGGCAGCGAACCAGTTGATCGCATCTGCGCTCGGCTTATGCGGTTTCAGTGTTAGCTGCGTTTACATCAGCCTGGCGCAGTAAAATAACGAAGCTGGCAACTACCAGTAAAATCAGGCAGTAAAAGCTGTGCGTTACCACCTGCCAGGGCGAGATACCAAAGCTGGCACCAAGCAGCAGCGCCTGCGCACCATAGGGCACTAAGCCCTGACTGATACAGGCAAAGATATCCAGTAAGCTGGCGCTTCGCCGTGGTGTGATCTGGTGTTGCTGCGCCAGATTTTTAGCAACATCGCCGGTCAGCACGATAGCAACAGTATTATTGGCGATACACAGGTTGCTGCTAAAGGCCAGCGCCGCTATTGCCAGCTGCTGCGCTTTATTGCCCGCCAGTTTCAGCCTGCCGGTCAGGCGCTGAATTTGGGCGGAAATCCAACTTAAGCCCCCCTGTTGTTTAATAAACTCACTTAAGCCGCTGACCAGCATTGCCAGCAAGAAAATCTCCTGCACGCTGACAAAGCCGGTCGCGATATCTTTACCTAAACCCGCAAGCTGATAGTCAGCAAATATACTGCCCTGCAATGCTGCCAGAATAATGCCAAGCACCAGTACAACAAATACATTTAATCCCAGCACGGCTAATACTAGGATGGCGGCGTAGGGCAGCACCCCGGTCCAGCTGAAATCAGCTGCTGCAACCGGAGCCGTAGCGCTGGTCAGAAATGAGTACAGCAGCAGGGTCAGAATGGCAGCGGGCAAGGCAATTTTTATATTTTCTTTAAATTTATCTGCCATTCTGGCGCCCTGGGTACGGGTCGAAGCGATGGTGGTGTCGGAAATAATTGACAAATTATCGCCAAACATCGCCCCGCTTAGCAGCACCCCTGCTACCAGTGCCGGGTCCAGGTTAGCCTGGGTAGCCAAACCTGCAGCGATAGGCGCCAGAGAGCCGATGGTACCCATTGACGTGCCCATGGCTGTCGAAATCAGCGCAGCAATAATAAATAAACCCGGTAACAGCCAGGCCGCCGGAACAATACTCAGGCCGGCATTTACCGCAGCATCTACGCCGCCGGTGGCAGTGGCAACGCTGGCAAAGGCACCGGCCAGCAGATAAATCAGACACATGGTAATAATATTATGGTTACCGGCACCTTTAATCAGCACGTCTATTGACTGTTGCAGTGGCGCCCGGTGCAGCCAGATAGCCAACATAATTGCCGGAATAATTGCCACATGACCAGGCAGCTGATAAAACGCATAGTCAATTTGTTGTGCCTGAAAATACAAACCACTGCCTAAAAACAGCAATACAAACAGCCCTAACGGGATAAGAGAGCGTTTAGCGCCAGGCGGGCTTAGTGGGTTAACCATGATTTACCTCATCAAAAACGGCTGCGAACTATATAGATGGCCAGACGTCTTGTCAATATTTGCAGGAACTGCTGGTATCAGGTGACTAACTTAGGGTATTTTGATGAAAAAACCTACCGTTTTTCAGTGCAGCGAAAGCCTGGACGCCGTCACATAGGGTATTGCAATGTCAGAGCGTAACATTATTAACAGTCGTCGCTTTTTACCGTTTTTTTTAACTCAGGCGCTGGGGGCCTTTAACGACAACGTATTTAAAAACTCCCTGATGTTATTACTGACATTTACTGCCGCTCAGGCCTTGCCCTGGAGTACCGACGTGACGATGAACCTGGCTGCAGGCTTATTTATTTTGCCGTTTCTGCTGTTCTCGGCCACGGCCGGCACCCTGGCCGACAGCATGTGTAAAAGCAGGCTTATCCGGGTACTGAAGCTCACCGAAATTATCCTGATGGCAGCTGCTGCCGTTGCCTTCTTTTTCCAGCAATATCTGGTACTGCTGGGCTTATTGTTTCTGATGGGCAGCCAGTCAGCGTTTTTTGGTCCGGTAAAATACGCCATATTGCCGCAGTTACTGGATGACAAGGAATTACTAGCAGGCAATGCCTGGGTGGAAATGGGCACTTTTATTGCGATATTACTGGGCACCATCGTCGGTGGACTGGTTGTCGGGGTGGCGCATGCTTCATTATGGATTGGCGCTATGGTGATCGTGTTTGCAGTGCTTGGCTATCTCAGCAGCCGGGCCATTCCAGCTGTCGGTAAAATAGATAATGCTGAGCGTTTTCGTTTCGCGCCCCTTAAGCAAACCTTGCAGACCATTAAAATCAGTTATGCTAACCGCACCTTATATCTGGCCATAATGGCGATCAGCTGGTTCTGGTTTCTGGGGGCCAGCTATTTAACCCAGTTCCCAAATTTTACCAAAACGGTGCTGGCCGGTGACAATACGGTGGTCACGGCATTACTGGTTGCTTTTTCGGTTGGGGTGGGGCTGGGTTCCATGTTGTGCGAGCGTTTATCGGGTAACCGGGTGGAGCTTGGCATAGTGCCGCTGGGTTCTCTTGGCTTAACAGTATTTGGTTGCAGTTTATATTTCAGCACACCGCAATTTATCTCAGGCGAGCTACTTAATCTAAGCGCATTTTTGCAATCAGGATACGGCTGGTGGGTGCTGTTTAACCTTACGCTAATTGGCGTTTCCGGCGGTTTGTTTATTGTGCCCTTGTATGCGTTATTGCAAAAAAGGGCTGAGCCTGGCCAGCGGGCCAGAATGATTGCGGCCAATAATATTTTTAATGCGCTTTTTATGGTGGCGAGCGCCGTGGCTGCTGTCGTGTTTTTAGCAGTGCTGGGATTAACCATACCGGAGTATTTTTTAATTCTGGCCGTTATGAATGCGGTGGTTGCTTTATATGTTTACAGTCAGGTACCGGAATTTGCCCTGCGGTTTGTGATTTATCTGCTAAGCCACACCCTGTACCGGGTTAAAAGTCAGGGGCTGGATAATATTCCCGATGAAGGTGCAGCGGTATTGGTGGCTAACCATGTCAGCTATGTGGATGCGCTGCTGATTGCCGGTGCGGTGCGCCGGCCCGTGCGCTTTGTTATGGAAAAAGCGATTTATGATTTGCCGGTTGCTAACTGGTTATTCCGGGCCGCCCGCACTATTCCTATCTGCAGCAAACAAAAAGATGAGCAGGTGTATGAAGCGGCCTTTACTGCGATAAAGCGTGAACTGGCTGCAGGCAATCTGGTGTGTATTTTTCCGGAAGGGCGGCTGACCAAAACCGGCGATATTGATAATTTCCGGCCCGGTATCGAACGTATTATCGCTGAAAGTCCGGTACCGGTGGTGCCCATGGCGCTGCAGGGCTTATGGGGATCGTTTTTCAGTCATCATGGCAAAGGCGCTTTTAAGCCAAAAGGCCGATTGTGGTCTAGAATTACTCTGCACGCCAGCAACGCAATACCAGCCATTACCGTAAGTGCGGCAGTACTGGAGCAAAAAGTGCGGTTATTGCGTGGTGATGCAGTCTGAGATATTTCATAGGCAATCAATAATCACACCTGATATGACGTGTATCGAAAAACTTTTTTAATAGTTTAAGGAGATACACTATGAAAAAGCTAGTTATGTTATTGATTGTAATCAGTACTGTTGCCGGCATAAGTTATACCGTGTACAGCAGGCAACTGAATCATTCTGCAGTGGCTACACCAGCATCAACATCAGCAGCAATAGCCGCTAAAAACTATTTACCTGAAATTGCCCCTGTCGGCGCCACGTTTCTCGAAGGCCTCGGTAGCTTCAGCCTGCCAGTCAGCACGACTAACCCGGAAGCGCAGCGCTGGTTTAATCAGGCGATGATTCTGACCTATGGTTTTAATCATCAGGCGGCAGAGCGCTCGTTTCTGAAAGCGATTGAGTCAGATCCTGCGTGTGCAATGTGCTGGTGGGGGGCGGCTTTGGTACTGGGGCCTCATGTTAATGCCGCGATGGATCCGGCGAACAACGCGCCGGCATGGCAGCGGTTGCAAAAGGCGCAAGCACTGGCCGACGCTGCCAAACCCTGGGAGCAGGCATTTATTAGCGCGTTAGCGGCACGTTATGCTGTGCCGGCCAACGCAGATCGCGCTGCTTTGGATAAAGCCTATGCCAGCGCGATGGCCAGTCTGGCAAAGTCCCTGCCGGATAATCTGGAAGCGGCTACCTTGTATGCCGAAGCAATGATGAACCTGCAGCCCTGGAATTACTGGGACGACAGCGGTAAGCCTGTTGGTGACACCCTTAACATTGTCCAGGTATTAGAAGGCGTTATGGCGCGCGATGCCAATCACGCCGGTGCTCTGCATTTGTATATTCATGCGGTGGAAGCGTCAGCTGAGCCAGAGCGCGGTGTGGTCGCAGCTGATCGGTTGCGCACCCTGATCCCGGGCTCTGGCCATTTGGTGCATATGCCAGCCCATATTTATGCCCGCGTCGGGCGCTGGCAGGATGCAGTGATTGCCAACCAACGGGCAATTGAAGCTGATGATGCTTACCTTGCAGCATGCAGGCCTGGCCCGGGTGTTTATCCGCTTGGTTATGTGCCACACAATCACCATTTTTTGTGGTTTGCGGCGACGATGACGGGTAATAAAAAAGTGGCTCTGGCTGCTGCCGACTCAACATATCAGCGAACCAGTGACGCTAATCTGATGCGGATGCCGGGGATGGAGGCAATGCAGAATTTCGCGTCTACCCCGTTGTTTGCGATGGTCCGGTTTGGTCAGTGGCAGGATATCACTGCTATGACAAGACCGGCTGACGATTTACCCTATATGGTTGCGATATGGGAATACGCCCGGGGAATGGCAGCGCTGCGTACCGGTAATATCAGCCAGGCTACTGCTCATCATGAAGCCTTAACCGGGCTTACCACATCGCCAGTCATCGACGCGATGACAGTCTGGAACCGCTATTCGCTGATCCACTCGGTAAAGCTGGCTGAGCGGATACTCGCAGCAGAACTGGCATGGCAGGCTAAAGAGCCTGATGCAGCCTTTACGGCGCTGCGTCAGGCGCTGACAATTGAAGATAAGCTTTTGTATGACGAGCCACCGGCATGGCATGCCCCGGTCAGGCAGACTCTTGGTTTTATGCTGCTGAATTCAGGGCAGGCGGCCGAGGCTGAAACCGTATACCAGGAAGAGTTACGCCGCAACCCGGAGAACGGCTGGTCACTGTTCGGCCTGGAGCAGGCATTACGGCAACAAGGTAAAACTGACGATGCGGATACGGTGGCAAAACGGTTTGAGCAGGCGTGGATACATGCCGATATTACCCTGACTGCGTCCAGGTTGTAGCAGGCTAAGGCGCTGGCAGCGCTGAGAAATCCGCTGCCAGCTCAGCCGGATCCAACGGCGCCTTCCAGTACCCGGCCATGCGACCTTGCGGGTCCAGCAACACCAGCGCGGTTGAGTGTTCAATACTATAATTTTCACCCTCTAAGGCGGGCAGTTTTACCTGCGCCATGCCTAAACTTGCCAATAAAGAACTCAGTTCTTTATTCGCCCCGGTCAGGCCGGTCCAGCGGGGTTCAAACCAGTTTATAAATTGTTTCAGGCTGGCTGCAGTATCACGTTCTGGGTCAACCGTTATAAATACCACCTGGTGATGTCGTTGTCCGCGCATCTGTTCCTCGGCCGACTTTAATAGTGCCAGGGTTAACGGACAGATATCAGGGCAGGAGGTAAAACCTGAGAAAATCACGGTCCATTGACCCACAAAATTGGCATTGGCAAAGGCAGTACCATGCTGATCAGTCAGCACAAACGCCGCCAATGGCCGTGGCGCTGGCAGCACCGTGCCATAGCGCAGCGTCAATGGGGACAGCGCCAAGGAGGGG
The DNA here is from genome assembly GCA_002415085.1 of Arsukibacterium sp. UBA5043. GTDB lineage: Bacteria > Pseudomonadota > Gammaproteobacteria > Enterobacterales > Alteromonadaceae > Alishewanella. The sequence continues at coordinate 360,801 of DIBV01000006.1, forward strand.
CTGGATACCGTTGGCAGTGTCGAAGCTGGCTGAGGTTCGGTGCAGCCGATAAGCGTCATCATCAGTGCCAGTACCGGCACGGCAATCGCTTGGTTTAGTGATGGCATAACAGTGATTTCATCCAGGATGGCCGGCTATGTCCGTTCATAGTAAGACTAAAGAGTATTACGGTAAAAGGTAAAAATAGCTAACTGCAACTTGAACTAGCGGCGTTTGCCCACATAACTCTGGAATGTCTGCAACGATGCAGTAGCTTACCCGGAGTATAAATGCTTAATTTTTCCTATCAGAACCCCACCCGCATTGTGTTTGGTAAAGATCAGCTCAGCCAGTTAGCCAAATTAATTCCCGCTGGCAGTAAGGTGTTGATGTTGTATGGCGGCGGCTCCATTAAGCACAATGGCGTTTATGAGCAGGTTACAACCGCCCTGGCAGATTATGACTGGCAGGAATTCAGTGGTATTGAACCTAACCCCAGCTTTGAAACCCTGATGAAAGCAGCAGATTTAGTCCGCGAACAAAAAATTGACTTTCTGTTGCCGGTAGGCGGTGGCAGTGTGATTGATGGTGCTAAATTTGTCGCTGCTGCTGCGGTATATCCGGGTGATGCCTGGGATATTCTGGCCAATCGCGGCACAGTAGAGCAGGCGGTAGCGCTTGGCTGCGTGTTAACCCTGCCAGCGACAGGCACTGAGAGTAATGGTAATTCTGTGGTCACCCGTTATGAAACCCAGCAAAAGCTAGCGTTCAGCAGCCCGTTAGTGTATCCACAATTTGCTATTCTTGACCCTTCTGTCACCTTCAGCCTGCCTCCGCGCCAGGTTGCCAACGGTGTGGTTGACGCCTTTGTCCATGTGATAGAGCAGTATTTAACCTACCCGGTTAATGCGCCGGTGCAGGACCGTTTTGCTGAAGGTTTATTGCAAACCCTGATTGAAGAAGGGCCGAAAGCGCTAAGTAACCCGGATGACTACGAGGTGCGGGCAAATATTATGTGGGCCGCGACGATGGCGCTCAACGGCTTGATAGGTCAGGGGGTGCCACAAGACTGGGCGACCCATATGATTGGCCATGAAATTACCGCACTGTATGGCCTGGACCATGCCCAGACGTTGGCCATCGTGTTACCAGCCTTAATGCAACAGCAGCGCGCGCAAAAGCGCGACAAGTTGCTGCAGTTCGGTCAGCGGGTCTGGCAGCTGAGTCATCAGGATGAAGAGCGGCTAATTGATGACACGATTACCCACACCCGGGCGTTTTTCGAGCAGATGGGTGTGCCAACCCGCCTGGCGGATTATGGCATCGCTGCCGATGCGGTGGATAAACTGCTGGCCAAGCTGCAAGCCAATGGCATGGTAAAACTGGGCGAGCATGGCGATATTGATTTAGACGTTTCACGGCAGATTTTGCAAAAAGCGGTGTAACGAAGTTTAATCGGGGAGGGGGCTAATACCTGATGGGGCGACACAGAGTGTCTGAGCGAACGCGTAAGCGGTAGCGACAAATTCGTCAGGAACGAATTTGAACAGCTTAGCTGGCCCGAAGGGCGAAAGGCTGGACGCCTGCAGTAGTTGCTGTGGCGAGCCCGGCAGGTGTTAGGGCCCGGACTGCGCAACATTATTTGTAATAGTTCAGAAATAGCCATTAAGATGGCTATTTTGCTTCCTAGTAACGGCCGCTTTTGTTTTAATAGCGGCCATTCTTGTTAATTTTTGAGTCAGAATATGCCTGCAATCGGAATTTTCGGCGCGAACGGCCGGATGGGGCGTGCCCTTACCACTGTTGCCAATGAGCAGCAGTTGAATTTAACGGCGGCGACGGTGCGTGCCGGTTCGACATTAGTTGGCGTTGATGCCGGTGAGCTGGCCGGCTGTGGCAAGCTGGGGCTGGCGCTGAGTGAAACCGGCGCAAGCAGTATCAACAATGCCGATATCTGGGTTGATTTCACTATGCCTGACGCCATGCTGACCCATCTTAAGCTGGCAGTCGCCGCGAAAAAAGCCATGGTAATTGGCGTAACCGGCCTAACTGATGAGCAGTATCAGCAGTTACAACAGGCCAGTGAGCATATTCCGATTGTCTGGGCGCCGAATATGAGTGTCGGTGTCAACCTGTTACTGCACCTGGTGCAAACGGCAGCCCGGGTCATGGGTCAGACCGCCGATATAGAAATTATCGAAGCGCATCACCGCTATAAAAAAGACGCCCCTTCAGGCACCGCCATGGCCATTGGCGCCAGTATTGCCAAAACACTTGGTCGTAATTTAAACGACGTGGCGGTATATGGCCGTGAGGGCATAACGGGTGAGCGGGAGCAGCACACCATTGGTTTTGCCACGGTTCGGGGCGGTGATATTATTGGCGATCACACCGCACTTTTTGCAGATTTAGGCGAAAGACTGGAAATAAGCCACAAAGCATCCAGCCGTAATACCTTTGCCCAAGGCGCGCTGCGTGCTGCTTTGTGGTTGCAAAATAAACAGCCGGGACTTTATTCTATGCAGCAAGTGCTGGGATTGGCAGACTTAACATAAGCTTTTGAGCAACTAAACATAAAAATGAGTTAAAGCAGGTATTTTTGTAAAAATGCAAAATAGCCATAGCCAAAAGCATGCTTATCGCCTAAAATAATCAGGTTTGCCCGGTCACTTGCCCGGTCGAATACGAAGTTTAGAATTTTGGGTCAAAACGGGTTGTAAAACACAGTAAGTTTTCGCCCGTTTTTTGCTGTTTGGAGGTTATTTTGACTAAGTCCGCCCTGCTCGTACTGGAAGACGGCACCGTATTTCACGGTACAGCCATTGGCGCTGAAGGAGTTTCTGTAGGTGAGGTGGTGTTTAACACCTCGATGACCGGGTATCAGGAAATATTAACTGATCCCTCATACGCAGAGCAGATAGTAACACTCACTTACCCACATATTGGCAACACCGGTACCAATAGTGAAGACGAAGAATCCGGCCAGGTTTGGGCCAAAGGCCTGATTATCCGTGATCTTCCGCTGTTAGCCAGTAACTTTCGTAATCAACTCTCTCTTAGTCAATACCTGTCACAACATAATATCCTTGGTATCGCCGATATCGATACCCGTAAGTTAACCCGCATTTTGCGCGAAAAAGGTGCCCAAAACGGCTGTATTCTGGCCGGAGACAACCTTGACCAGGCCAAAGCACTGCAACTTGCTAAAGGCTTTGCCGGCCTGGCCGGAATGGATTTAGCCAAGGAAGTAAGCGTAAAACAGCAATATCAGTGGACTGAAGGCAGCTGGGCTTTAGGTGAAGGCCATCGCGCGGGCGCAGCTGAGCAATTTCATGTTGTCGCTTACGATTATGGCGTTAAGCGCAATATTCTGCGCATGCTGGCTGACCGTGGCTGCAAACTGACCGTAGTGCCGGCACAAACCCCGGCCAGTGATGTGTTGGCCCTGAAGCCCGATGGTATTTTTCTGTCAAATGGTCCTGGCGACCCGGCACCGTGTGACTATGCCATTGCTGCGATTAAACAATTTTTAGAAACCGATATTCCGATGTTTGGTATTTGTTTAGGCCATCAATTACTGGCGCTTGCCAGCGGTGCCAAAACCTCGAAAATGAAGTTTGGTCACCATGGTGCCAACCACCCGGTGCAAAATGTTGATAGTAAAAAGGTGCTGATTACTGCCCAAAACCACGGTTTTGCGGTAGATGAAGCGACACTACCGGCCAATTTACGGGCCACCCATAAATCGCTGTTTGATGGTTCACTGCAGGGTATTCACCGCACTGATAAGCCGGCATTTAGTTTTCAGGGTCACCCTGAAGCCAGCCCCGGACCGCATGAAGCCTCTGAGCTGTTCGACCACTTTATTACGCTGATGCAACAGCACACAGCCTAAGCAAACACGAATTACGGAGAGAGCGACCCCATGCCAAAACGTACCGACATAAAAAGCATTCTGATTATTGGCGCCGGCCCTATCGTAATTGGCCAGGCCTGCGAATTTGACTACTCAGGCGCCCAGGCTTGTAAAGCACTGCGCGAAGAAGGTTACCGGGTCATTCTGGTGAACTCTAACCCTGCTACCATCATGACCGATCCTGAAATGGCCGATGCCACTTACATTGAGCCGATTCACTGGCAGGTAGTGGAAAAAATTATTGAAAAAGAACGCCCTTGTGCAGTATTACCTACCATGGGTGGCCAAACTGCACTTAACTGTGCGCTGGATTTAGAGCGGCACGGTGTGCTGGCTAAATATAACGTGGAAATGATAGGTGCGACTGCGGATGCTATCGACAAAGCAGAAGACCGCAGCCGCTTTGATAAAGCGATGCGCTCCATTGGCCTGGCCTGCCCGCGGGCCGGCTTTGCCCATTCAATGGAAGAAGCTTATCAGGTACTGGATGATATTGGTTTCCCCTGTATTATCCGGCCGTCTTTTACCATGGGTGGTTCGGGCGGCGGTATTGCTTATAACCGCGAAGAATTTGAAGAAGTCTGTACCCGTGGCCTTGATTTATCGCCGACCAAAGAGCTGCTCATTGATGAGTCGTTAATTGGCTGGAAAGAATACGAAATGGAGGTGGTACGTGATAAAAACGATAACTGTATTATCGTCTGTGCCATCGAGAACTTTGATCCGATGGGCGTACATACCGGCGACTCGATCACGGTAGCTCCGGCGCAAACCCTGACCGACAAAGAATATCAGATTATGCGTAATGCATCGCTGGCGGTACTTAGGGAAATTGGCGTTGAAACCGGCGGTTCTAACGTCCAGTTTGGGATTAACCCCGTTGATGGCCGGATGGTAATCATTGAGATGAACCCCAGGGTGTCACGCTCATCGGCCTTAGCGTCAAAAGCAACCGGTTTCCCGATAGCTAAAGTGGCGGCAAAACTGGCAGTGGGTTATACCCTGGATGAACTGGCCAATGACATTACCGGTGGCCGTACCCCGGCGTCGTTCGAGCCAAGCATCGATTATGTGGTGACTAAGGTGCCACGGTTTAACTTTGAAAAGTTTGCCGGAGCCAACGATCGCCTGACCACTCAGATGAAATCGGTGGGTGAAGTGATGGCCATCGGCCGTAACCAGCAGGAGTCGTTGCAAAAAGCGTTACGTGGTTTGGAAATCGGCGTCTCTGGCCTGGACCCGATCATCGACCTGAGTCAGCCTGAAGCGAAAGAAAAATTAACCCGTGAACTGCGTGAGCCTGGTTCACACCGCATTTGGTACATTGCGGATGCGTTCCGTTTTGGTATGAGCATGGATGAAATCTTCAGCCTGACCAATATCGACCGCTGGTTTCTGGTACAGATTGAAGATTTAGTGAAAGAAGAACAGTCGCTGGCGACAGATGGTTTTGCGGCCCTTGACGAAGTACGCTTAAAGCGACTGAAACGCAAAGGTTTCGCCGACAGTCGCATCGCGGCCGTGTTGGGTGTCAGTGAAAACGAAGTACGCAAAAAGCGTCATGGCTACAAGTTACATCCGGTATACAAGCGGGTAGATACCTGCGCGGCAGAGTTTGCCTCAGATACCGCCTACATGTACAGCACCTACGATGAAGAGTGTGAAGCTGCGCCGACCAATCGTGACAAAATAATGATTATTGGCGGCGGCCCTAACCGGATTGGTCAGGGTATCGAATTCGATTACTGCTGTGTGCATGCCGCCCTGGCGCTGCGTGAAGATGGTTATGAAACCATTATGGTTAACTGTAACCCGGAAACCGTATCAACCGACTATGATACCTCTGACCGGCTATACTTTGAGCCTATTACCTTAGAAGACGTACTGGAAATTGTGCGCATCGAGCAGCCAAAAGGCGTTATCGTCCAGTATGGCGGCCAGACGCCATTAAAATTAGCCCGGGCTCTTGAAGCGAATGGCGTGCCAATTATCGGCACTTCGCCCGACGCGATTGACCGCGCTGAAGATCGCGAGCGCTTTCAGCAGGCCGTAGAGCGTTTGGGCTTAAAGCAGCCGCAAAATGCCACGGTAACCAGTGTCGAAGAAGCGTTATCGCGTGCCCATGAAATTGGCTTTCCGATGGTGGTGCGTCCGTCGTACGTATTGGGCGGCCGCGCTATGGAAATCGTTTACGATGACCAGGATTTACGTCGTTACATGACAGAAGCTGTCAGCGTGTCGAATGACTCGCCGGTATTATTGGATAACTTCCTTGATGATGCGATTGAGGTGGATATCGATGCGATCTGTGATGGCAAGGAAGTCATTATCGGCGGTATTATGGAGCATATCGAACAAGCCGGGGTGCACTCCGGGGATTCGGCCTGCTCATTACCACCACACAGCTTAAGTCCGGCTATTCAGGACGTGATGCGCGATCAGGTTAAAAAGCTGGCAATGGAGCTGGGCGTAGTAGGCTTAATGAATACCCAGTTCGCGGTAAAAGACAATGAGGTTTACTTAATCGAAGTTAACCCACGTGCTGCCCGTACCGTACCTTTCGTGTCAAAAGCGACAGGGGTGGCGGTGGCCAAAGTTGGTGCCCGCTGTATGGCGGGGCAGTCACTGGCGTCGCAAGGTATTACCAAAGAAATTATTCCACCGTATTTCTCGGTGAAAGAAGTGGTCATTCCGTTTAATAAATTCCCGGGCGTTGACCCTATTCTTGGCCCTGAGATGCGTTCTACTGGTGAAGTAATGGGTATAGGCGATACTTTCGAAGAAGCCTTTGCCAAAGGTGAGCTGGGTTCGGGTACCTTGATCCCAACCGGTGGCCGTGCCTTGCTTTCGGTACGTGACAGCGATAAAGTGCGCGTTGTTGAGCTGGCAAAACGGATGGTGGAAATTGGTTTTGAGCTTGACGCCACTGGCGGCACTGCTAGAGCACTGGCGGCTGCAGGGGTGCCATGTCGTACTGTGAACAAAGTGTACGAAGGCCGGCCGCATATTCTGGACCGGATTAAAAACGGCGAATACAGTTACATTGTTAACACCACCGAAGGGCGCCAGGCTATTGAAGACTCTAAAGTTTTACGCCGTGGTGCACTGCAGCATAAAGCCAACTATACTACAACGCTTAACGCTGCATTTGCGACGTGTAAAGCAAATACAGCCAGTGCTTTTAATAACGTCAATTCTATTCAGGAATTACATAAGAGAGTGAACGGATGAGTCAAATTCCGATGACAGTTCAGGGCGCAGAAGCATTGCGGATTGAACTGCACGAGCTTAAATCGGTAAAGCGGCCTGCCATTATTCAGGCTATTGCTGAAGCCCGCGCCCATGGTGATTTAAAAGAAAACGCCGAATACCACGCTGCCCGGGAGCAGCAAGGCTTTTGTGAAGGCCGTATTCAGGATATCGAAGGTAAACTGTCTAATGCACAGATTATTGATATCAGCAAAATGCCAAACAACGGCAAAGTTATTTTTGGCGCCACGGTCTCTATTTTAAACTTGGATACCGACGAAGAAGTGACTTACCGCATCGTAGGTGATGACGAAGCAGATATTAAAAACAATTTAATTTCTGTTAATTCACCCATCGCCCGCGGTTTAATTGGCAAAACAACCGATGACGTTGCAAATATTACTACCCCGAAAGGTGTGGTTGAGTTTGAAATAACGGACGTTAAATATATCTGACGCTAAAAGCGTTAACTGACTAAAAACGCCAGGCTTGCCCTGGCGTTTTTTTATTTGAAAATCTGGAGCGGGTGGCGGGAATCGAACCCGTGTCTAAAGCTTGGGAAGCTTTCATTCTGCCATTGAACTACACCCGCCAATAGCACTGCGCTAAATTACTGCAATGCTTACTATGCAGTCAACTGTCAGGTACCTGGGTAGGTTGCTTTTTATCAGGGTGTTGCACTTTCCTGATTAATTCGAGCGCTATCTGTGTTGCAGCAGCAATAGCAGCTGCTAACCTTTATGTTATTAACGGCGGTGAAAGACCGTATCAACACCTTACTGACCCCAAAGAAGGAGCACACTATGGCAGGCGGATGGTCGCGTGATGGCGCGGTGCAGGATCAAATTGATGCGAGCGTGGATGATGCGGTGCAACGGGTCCGGAATAAATTAACAGTGGGTGATAGTGCAGTTCATTGTGAGGAATGTGACAAGCGTATTCCTGAGCAGCGGCGTGAGGCGGTGCCGGGCGTTCGTTTGTGTATTGCCTGCCAGGCCGCATTTGAAAAAAAGGACAAGCAAGCTGGTGGCATTAACCGTCGCGGCAGCAAGGACAGTCAACTAAGATAACGATACAGCGACAATTGGTCTGATTACATGGCTATAGGGATAAACAGACATAAATGGAAATTCGTAAATACTGGCGTGTAGTTCGACGCATCTGGATAACCGTGGCCCTCAGTGCAACGGCCATATTCGTTATATGGTCGTTGTATGCTTACCGGGCCGACACTGAGGCTAAAACGGCAGCCGTCAGTGATGCTAATGTTGCGGTTAGCTTTACTGACGGTATCTGGCAGTTTAAACCTGCAATAGGGTTGCAACCAACCACACAGCTGTTTTTCCCGGGATGGACTGGCATCACCCCGGAAGGTAAGAGCAAACGCCTATTTATTGCCTGAACATACACACTGGTTGTGGATAGAAGGGGCGAATCACTCCCAGTTTGGCTGGTATGGTTTCCAGCCGATGGATAAAAAAGCCACCATTTCTGCTGCAGAGCAGCGAAGAGTAATGACGGATGCCGTTATTGGGCTTTTACAGTTAATTGAAGAAAGTAACACTCTTTAAATACCGAATCAGATTATTCGGCTGCATCAGAATAAGTATCAGAATTATGGTAACGGCCACTGTAATCAAAGAAAATATCCAGTTGCTGCCAGCCTTTGGCCTGCTTTTTAAGCAGAATAAGTTGCGGCATGCGGAATATATGCTGATCCGCTACCAGCTCGCTGGCAGTATGATATTTCTTTTGTGTAATACCGGGCGTGCGACTGTGCGGTTTAATAAATAACGCATATACAGCCCGGCGCTGTGCCACTGTTTGCATTTTAAAATAGCGGTAAAACGGATTACCGTCATTGTCCTGGTAATGTACTTTTAAATCGCCATTATGATCAAAAAGTTGCATCTGCTGGCAGCGAAATAAATGATGATGCTGCTTACTGAGCACTTCTTTTAAGCGTTTATCCGGATCAATGAGCTGTGACTGACACTGTTGGCATTGCCGGGCGGCAATATCATTCTCGCCGCCGCAGTCCGGGCATATTCTGGCTCTGAAGCGGTAACTGCATTGCTTGGCTGCGGCGCCCGTATGGTGCGCCAGTAATCCCTGGCAGCGCCTGCCATAGTGCTCAATAAGATCGCCGTCGCTATCAGTAAGCCCCCAGAAAATATTGGCAAAGCCACACTCAGGGCAGGGTACCTGCACCGGCACCGACTTGCTGCTCGGGCGCGGGCTGCCTACTTCCGGATAAAACAAATCGTAGCCATTGGCCGCGTAGTCAATGATTAGGCACTGCTTTTTGTCCGGCGCACTGCGCAGGCCTCTACCGACCATTTGCTGAAATAAACTTACCGATGCGGTGGGTCTCAAGATAGCAATTAAATCGACATGAGGCGCATCGAAGCCGGTAGTCAATACCGCCACATTCACCAGAAACTTCAGTTGTTTTGCTTTAAATGCTGCGATCAACTGATCACGTTCTTTGTCAGGCGTTGTCGCGATAAGCAGCGCCGCGTTCTGGTTATGCTGTTGCAGCAGGCTTAGCACTTCATTGGCGTGACGCACCGTAGCCGCAAAAATAATAACACCCTGCTTACTGGCGGCCAGTTGAACTAACTGGCCAGCAATCAGCTTTGTAGCCCGGCCCATTTTTCCCAGCACAGATTCAATCTGTTGTTCGCTATAATCCATCCCGCTCAAAGGCTGCAGGGCGCTAAAGTCATACTGAGCGGCCAACCCATCGAGCAATATCGGTTTAGCCAGATACCCTTGGTTAATTAACGGTCTTAACGGCAGATCGAAAATACAATGTTCGAAACTGGCATTTTCAGCAGAGCCAATCCGGCCATGATAATGACTCTGATAGATCCAGCCAGTACCTAATCGATAAGGGGTGGCAGTCAGGCCCAGAATTTTCAGCGCGGGGTTTTGCCGGCGCAATTGTGTGAATAACAGTTGGTACTGGCTATCAGCATTCAAACTAACCCGGTGACACTCGTCAATAATCAGTAAGGAAAATGCCTGATTGAACTGCGCCAGATTACGAGCAGCGGATTGGACGCTGGCAATCACCGTTTTCGCCGAACTGTCTTTCTGATTAAGACCAGCGGCATAAATACTGGCAGGCTGGCTGAGTAATCCCACTTTCTCAGCGTTCTGGGCAACCAGCTCTTTCACATGAGTAAGAATAAGCACCCGCCCGTGCGCTATCCTGGCCAGTTCTGCCAACACCAGGCTTTTGCCCGCGCCGGTAGGTAGTACCATGACTGCGGACTGATGACTCTGTTTAAAGTGGGCGATAGCTGTGGCAACGGCCTGCTGCTGGTAGTCTCTTAATTTCATAATCTTAGTGGCTTATCGGGTTTTTAATTTGCTTATTAGCTGCTGGTAACTTCAATGAGCTATCTATTCATAAATATTTACAATTTAAACACAGGTCAGAGTTTAGATTTACCGCGTATAGGGTACAGTAACCAGGCTATAGCGGGAGTAATTAATGAAAAATAAAAAAGCGTTCAGTCTTGCTGTTGAACAACGGGTGTTGTGGGTACGGGCAGATGGCATCTGGAATGAAAGAACCGCAAAAGATTATGTGCTGGAGCTTCGCACCCTGGTGCAGGGTCTGATCGCTCAGCCCTGGGCAATTGTGTTGGATATCCGGCACTGGCAACTTAGCCCGGCAGCGGTTTTCGGTATCTTAAAAGACAATACCCATTGGTGCTTTGAGCATAATTTAATGCACGTTGAAATCATTTATGCCGACAATGCAGTGGTGATGTGGCAGTTTGAGAAAGCGACAGAAGTGGACAACCGGCCGGCAAGTTTGATCAGTCAGGTTGCAATAGACGATAAAGCTGCCCGCATCGCGCTGCAGACAGCGGGCTATCTGGCCGGATAAATCAGTTACGTGGCAACTGAATTTTTTTGGCTTCGCTCTGGCGATACAGTACCAGCGTTTTACCAATAACCTGTACTTTTTCAGCTTTGGTTTCCCGGATAATTGCATCCATGATCAGTACTTTTTGCTCGCGATCTTCGGTCGGCACTTTAATTTTAATTAACTCATGAAAACCCAGCGCCACTTCAATCTCAGCGATCACGCCTTCCGTCAGGCCATTGCCACCCAGTAAAATTACGGGTTTAAGCTCATGGGCTTTGGCTTTTAAAAATTGTTTTTGTTTATTGGTTAAACTCATATGGGTAGAATATCCAGATTCAAGCTTGATTTTTGCCTATTGTAGCGCCATCTCAGGCATAACACTATTTAAGAGTGGTACTATGACCAAGAAAAAGCGTTCTGCCAGTTCAACCCGATGGTTAAAAGAGCATTTTGATGATCATTTTGTGCAAAAAGCACAAAAGTTGGGTTTGCGGTCGCGGGCTTCGTTTAAGTTGGAAGAAATTCAGCAGCAGGATAAGCTGATGAAGCCGGGAATGACAGTGGTCGACTTAGGTTCAGCGCCAGGCAGCTGGTCGCAATACGTTGTAGGTGTCGTCGGACAAAGTGGCACGGTGATAGCGTGTGACATATTGCCGATGGATCCTCTGGCAGGTGTCGCTTTTTTGCAGGGAGATTTTCGGGAGGAAGCTGTTTTGGACGCATTACTGAGCCGGATCGGTGGTAAAACCGTAGATGTGGTACTATCTGATATGGCGCCAAATATGAGCGGTAATGATACAACCGATCAGGCCCGTTCAATGTATCTGGTAGAACTGGCTTTAGATATGTGTGGAAAAACATTGAAGCAAAATGGTAGTTTTGTTGTCAAAGTGTTTCAGGGTGATGGCTTTGAAGCCTTTTTGAAGGATATCAGAGCGTTATTTACCACAGTAAAAATACGCAAGCCCGATTCATCCCGTGCCAGGTCTCGGGAAACATATATCGTGGCGACCGGCTTCAAAGTCTAGTAAAGTAGCCGGTAAATTTTTTTTAGCGAAGATGAGGTTATAACCTTGAGCGACATGGCAAAAAATCTGATTGTCTGGTTGGTTATCGCAGTAGTACTGATGTCGGTGTTTAACAGCTTCGGCCCCAGTGAAAATGCAGACAGGCAAACCAGTTACACCCAGTTTATTAAAGACGTAAATCAGGGCCAGATCCGTGATGTCAAGATTGAGCGCAGCGGCGTGATTACCGGTTTACGCAGCAGCGGCGAGCGGTTTGAAACGGTATTGCCAGTGAATGATCCTGGTTTAATAAAAGATTTATTCGACCATGACGTACGGGTTGTTGGCGCTAAACCAGAGGAAAGCAGCTGGTTAGCCACTATTTTTATTTCCTGGTTCCCGATGTTGTTGTTAATTGGGGTTTGGATTTTCTTCATGCGCCAGATGCAGGGCGGCGGTGGCAAAGGTGCGATGTCGTTTGGTAAGAGTAAAGCGCGTCTGATGGGCGAAGACCAAATCAAAACGACTTTTGCCGATGTTGCCGGCTGCGACGAAGCCAAAGAAGAAGTGTCTGAGCTGGTTGACTATCTGCGTGATCCGTCACGTTTTCAAAAGCTCGGTGGCAAAATTCCTAAAGGCGTGTTGATGGTAGGCCCGCCTGGCACGGGTAAAACCTTATTGGCTAAAGCGATAGCCGGTGAAGCGAAAGTGCCGTTTTTCACTATTTCTGGTTCTGATTTTGTTGAAATGTTTGTTGGTGTTGGTGCATCGCGGGTACGCGACATGTTCGAACAAGCCAAGAAGGCTGCACCCTGTATTATTTTCATCGATGAAATTGATGCGGTCGGCCGGCAGCGCGGTGCTGGTTTGGGGGGTGGTCATGATGAGCGTGAACAAACGTTAAACCAGATGTTGGTCGAGATGGATGGTTTTGACGGCAACGAAGGGATTATCGTCATCGCTGCCACTAACCGGCCAGATGTGCTTGACCCCGCATTGTTACGCCCGGGCAGGTTTGACCGTCAGGTAGTGGTAGGGTTACCCGATGTCAAAGGTCGTGAGCAGATTTTGAAAGTCCACATGCGTAAAGTGCCATTAGCCGATGGGGTTGATCCCTCAGTGATTGCCCGTGGTACGCCGGGTTTCTCAGGCGCCGATTTGGCCAATCTGGTTAACGAAGCCGCGTTGTTTGCCGCGCGCAGCAGTTGTCGGGTTGTATCGATGGACGAGTTTGAAAAAGCTAAAGATAAAATCATGATGGGTGCCGAGCGCCGCTCTATGGTGATGACCGAAAAAGAAAAGGAAGCAACGGCGTACCACGAAGCAGGGCATGCAATCGTTGGCCGGCTGGTTCCGGATCATGATCCGGTTTATAAAGTCAGTATTATTCCGCGGGGTCGGGCATTGGGTGTAACCATGTATCTGCCAGAGCGGGATCGGGTCAGCCACAGCAAGCGTCACCTGGAGAGCATGATTAGTTCGTTGTTCGGCGGCCGGATTGCTGAAGAAGTGATTTATGGTTTTGAATTAGTTACTACTGGTGCCTCCAACGATATTGAGCGAGCGACCGACCTGGCGCGCAAAATGGTGACCCAGTGGGGGTTCTCTGAAACGCTTGGCCCTTTACTGTACGCGGAAGAAGAGGGTGAAGTATTTTTAGGTCGCTCGGTCAGTAAAAATAAGCATATGTCGGAAGATACGGTAAAAGCGATAGATGCTGAGATCCGGGTGTTTATTGATCGTAACTACGTGCGTGCCAAAGAGTTAATTGAACAGAACATGGACATATTACATGCGATGAAAGATGCGCTGATGAAATATGAAACCATAGACGCTAAACAGATTGATGACTTGATGGAGCGCCGGGAAGTTCGCCAGCCCGAAAACTGGGAACCGCGTGACAAAGGCAATAATGATGACGACACATCGGGTAAAGCGAAAGCTGAAAGCGATGGACCGGTAGCAACAGATAAGCCTTCTGAAGGTAATTTACATTAAGCTCTGGTGTTAAAGTTCTGCGTTGCCAGTATGCATTAACAGCATGCACTTAACGTAAAGTCTGTTTATACTCCAAACCCCGGCACGCCGGGGTTTGTTTATTTCAGAACCCGGTTTTAACGTCATATGGTTAAAGGTCATCATTATGCTGCTTCAACTTCCCCGCCAACGCCAGTTAGACTTAGCCCGCCCGGTGGTTATGGGCATCTTAAATGTTACGCCCGATTCATTTTCAGATGGTGGTCAACATTTCGCTCCGGATGCAGCGTTGCGCCAGGCTGAACAAATGTTAGCTGATGGCGCGACTATTCTTGATCTTGGGGGGGAGTCCACCCGGCCGGGAGCAACAGCCGTGTCATTGCAACAAGAGCTGGACCGGGTAGTGCCGGTCATTGAAGCTATACGGCAACGTTTTGATTGTGTGATATCAATAGACACCAGTAAAGCTGGCGTCATGTCAGCGGCGGTTAAGGCAGGTGCCGATATGATCAACGACGTTCAGGCTTTGCAGGGCGATGGTGCATTACAGTGCGCCGCAGAATTACAGGTGCCGGTATGTTTGATGCATATGCTGGGTGAGCCACGCACTATGCAACAACAGCCGCAGTACGATGATGTCGTTGTCGACGTTATAAAATTTTTGCAACGTCGGACTATGGATTGTCAGTTTGCCGGTATTGCCAAAAATCAGCTGATATTGGATCCAGGTTTTGGCTTTGGTAAAAACCTGACCCATAACTATCAGTTGCTGGCTGCGTTAGCACAGCTGAGCGAGCTGGGTTATCCGGTGTTGGCAGGCATGTCTAGAAAATCGATGATTGGCAATTTGTTACAGGTGCCGGTTGAACAGCGTTTGGCAGGCAGTCTGGCCTGTGCCACAATTGCTGCATTACAAGGTGCCCGGATAATTCGGGCGCATGACGTGAAAGAGACGGTACAGGCAGTGCAGGTAGCTACTGCTGTACGCTATGGAGTAGAAGCATGAGTAGAAAATATTTTGGTACCGATGGTGTGCGTGGCCGGGTGGGAGAATTTCCAATCACCCCGGAATTTGCGATGAAACTGGGCTGGGCAGCAGGCCGGGTATTATCAGCACGCGGTACCCGGAAAGTACTAATAGGCAAAGATACCCGGATCTCCGGCTACTTACTGGAGACTGCGCTTGAAGCTGGCCTGGTGGCTGCTGGCGTTGATGTTCGTTTACTGGGGCCTATGCCAACTCCGGCAGTAGCATATTTAACCCGGACATTCCGGGCTGAGGCGGGAATTGTGATTAGTGCCTCGCACAATCCTTATTATGACAATGGCATTAAGTTTTTCTCTGCTGATGGCACCAAATTGCCCGATGAAGTCGAACTGGCCATTGAACATGAACTGGAACAGCCCATGGTGTGTGAGCCCTCTGAGAAGCTGGGACGCGCCATGCGGATTGAAGATGCGGCGGGGCGTTATATAGAGTTTTGTAAGAGTCATCTTAAAAACCACTTGTCGTTAAAAGGCCTGAAAATTGTTATTGATTGCGCTCATGGTGCTACCTATCATATTGCGCCCTCAGTATTTAAAGAACTGGGTGCCGACGTGGTTGCAATTGGCTGCAAACCAGATGGCTTAAATATTAATGAAAAGTGTGGTGCAACTCATACTGATTTATTGCAGCAAACGGTGCTTGAGCAGCAAGCCGACTTAGGTATTGCCTTCGATGGTGACGGCGATCGGGTTATGATGGTTGATCAGCAAGGCCGGGTGCTGGACGGTGACGAAATTGTCTATATTATTGCCCGTTGCGCCCAACGTGAAAAAACCTTACAAGGTGGTGTGGTCGGAACCCTGATGAGTAATCTCGGTTTGGAGTTAGCGCTGGCAGCACTGGATATCCCGTTTGCCCGAAGTGCGGTAGGTGATCGCTATGTGATGGAACTGCTGCGTGAGAAGAACTGGCGGATTGGTGGTGAAAACTCTGGCCATGTGCTTAATTTAGATTATGCCTGTACTGGCGATGGCATTATTGCTTCCTTGCAGGTATTGAATGCCATGCTGGTAACCGGTGAAAGTCTGGCTCAACTGAGCGAGGGCATGCATAAGCTGCCACAAGTATTGGTAAACGTTAAATTTGAAAAAGGTACCGCGCCGCTTGAAAAACAGCATGTTATCCAGAAAATAGCTGAAGTGGAAAAGCAGCTTGCCGGCACAGGCCGGGTGTTAATCCGTAAATCCGGTACTGAGCCTCTTATCAGGGTAATGGTGGAGGGTGAAGACGCTACCCTGGTGCGTGAGTACGCAGAGCAAATAGCCGCAGCGGTCAAACTGGCAAGCTGAAAGTGAATCAACGCCGTTGACCATTTTAAACGCAGTTAGTACGCCATTGCGTTGTTATTACTTGTTCTTAGCGGCACGCTTAGTTAGTATCTCGGCGTATTACATCAGGAAATAACGTTATGTCTGCAAAAAAATTAATCGCTGCCAACTGGAAAATGAATGGTTCCAGGGCACTGGTTGAGACTGTTTCGCAGCAGTTAGCAACCTTAAATTCAGAGGTTGACGTCTTGATCTGTCCGCCGGCGACATTGTTGGCGTTCTTTACGCCAAGTGAGCATTTTTCGCTGGGTGCTCAGGATATTAGCGAGCATATTGACGGCGCTTATACCGGAGAACTCAGCGGCGCGCTGATTAACGAAGCGGGCGCCAGTTTTGTATTAGCCGGTCATTCAGAACGCCGGCAATATCATGGCGAGTCAGATCAGCTGATTTGCGCAAAAATAAAGCAGGCAATTGATGCCGGTTTGACGCCAGTACTTTGTATTGGCGAGACATTAGCAGAACGCCAGCAAGAAAATACTGAGCAGGTTATTGCGAAACAATTAGCGGCGGTGTATGCTTCGCACCCCGAATTACTGGTGAAATCAGTAATTGCTTACGAGCCAGTATGGGCTATTGGCACGGGTGAATCGGCAACACCGGAACAAGCGCAGGCAACTCATGCGTTTATCCGTCGCGAGCTGGCAAAGTACGATAGTGCCGCTGCGGCAAAGGTAAGAATACTATATGGTGGCAGTGTAAACGCGGCAAATTGCCAGGCACTGTTTACACAGGCCGATATTGATGGTGCATTGGTTGGCGGTGCCAGCTTAAAACCAGCAGAATTTATGCAAATTTGCCAAAGCGCAAAGGACTAAGCATGTACGAGATTATAATTGTAGTTTATTTATTGGTAGCCATGGCGCTGATTGGCCTGGTATTGATTCAGCACGGTAAAGGCGCTGATATGGGTGCTGCATTTGGTGCAGGTGCCTCGTCCACCGTGTTTGGTTCTTCGGGTACCGGCAACTTTTTAACTAAAACCACTACTATTCTGGCAACGTTGTTTTTTGTACTGAGTATCGTATTGGGTAACTACACTGCCAAGCAAAGCACGCCAGTGGATGAATGGGATTTATCTGCTCCGGCTGTTGAACAAGCGCCGGTGAAGAAAGAAGATAACAGCGATATCCCGGTAGGTTAATCTCTCTTTAAAGCCGAGGTGGTGAAATTGGTAGACACGCTATCTTGAGGGGGTAGTGTCTTCGGACGTGCGGGTTCAAGTCCCGCTCTCGGCACCAACTAAATCAATAGCTTTGTGATGCAAGGCTTGCGATAACAGGCAAGGCGCTATATAATGTGCGCCATTACACGGACGCGGGATGGAGCAGTCTGGTAG
>DIBV01000006.1:378683-550733 GCA_002415085.1 Arsukibacterium sp. UBA5043
TAGCTCGTCGGGCTCATAACCCGAAGGTCGTCGGTTCAAATCCGGCTCCCGCAACCAAATTTTAGGTTGAACAGTTGTATCGAGATTGTGCCCCCGGGCTCCTCTTTATAACCACAGGGCGAAGGTCGCAAAACCGGCTCCCGCAACCAAATTTTCAACGATACTTCATTGGCGATATGGGTGTTGTTTGGATGTTACTTCGCCCCGCTTGTTCGGGGCGTTTTCGTATCTGGCGTGTCAGTTTTAAGCAGTAATGGGCGCTATGCCCATTTTTTATTGGTGTATTCGGAGGTCTTTTTTGACTAAACAAGAACAACAACTGGTTGAGTTGTTGAGCCCGACAGTAATCGCTGCCGGTTTTGATTTGTGGGGTATTGAGCTGCTGCGTGCTGGCCGGCATACCACATTGCGGCTGTACATTGATCACAGCGACGGTATTACGGTAGAAAATTGTGCTTTGGTAAGTCGTGAAGTCAGCGCTGTACTGGATGTTGAAGATCCAATCCCAGCCGAATACACCCTGGAGGTTTCATCGCCGGGTTTAGCCCGCCCGCTGTTTACCGAAGCACACTTTAAGCAGGTTGTTGGCCAGCAAATTGAAGTGAAACTGACAATTGCGCAAGATAACAGAAGAAAATTCAAAGGCATGTTGCAGGCGCTAGACGCTGACATGCTCGTTATGGAAGTCGATGGCAAACCCTATCGTTTGCTGCTGGATAATATAGACAAAGCAAACGTGGTACCGGTTTTTTAAGGTATTCGGGTCGCGTCAGAACGAGGCAGATACAATGGCAAAAGAAATATTATTGGTTGTCGATGCAGTATCAAATGAAAAATCAGTACCACGGGAGAAAATTTTCCAGGCACTGGAGTTTGCATTAGCTGCAGCCACTAAAAAGAAAAACGAAGGCGATATAGAAGTTCGGGTAAATATTGACCGTAAAACCGGGTCATATGAAACCTTCCGGCGGTGGGAAGTGGTCGCAGATGATGCGGTGCAGGAACATCCTACCCGTGAAATTACGTTGTCAGCTGCGCAATATGATGCACCAGAAGTGCAGATTGGCGATTTTTACGAAGAACAAATCGATTCTATCGAGTTTGACCGGATTACTACTCAGATGGCTAAACAGGTTATCGTACAAAAAGTACGTGAAGCTGAACGCTCGCAGGTAGTGGAAGCTTATATTGACCAGGTAGGCGAGTTGGTAACCGGTATCGTTAAAAAAGTCAATCGCGATAGCATTATTGTTGATTTAGGCAATAACGCCGAAGCGATGTTACCGCGCGAAGAAATGCTGCCGCGGGAAACTTACCGTCCTGGCGACCGGATCCGTACGTTATTATTTGATGTGAAGCCAGAAGCACGTGGCGCTCAGCTTTTTTTAAGCCGGGCTCGTCCGGAAATGCTGCTTGAGTTGTTCAGGATTGAAGTGCCGGAAATTGGCGAGGAAATGATTGAACTGCGCGGCGCAGCCCGTGATCCTGGGTCACGCGCAAAAATTGCTGTTAAAAGTAATGACCGGCGCATAGATCCGGTGGGTGCCTGTGTTGGCATGCGTGGTTCACGGGTACAGGGC
This sequence comes from Arsukibacterium sp. UBA5043, assembly GCA_002415085.1. Classification (GTDB taxonomy): domain Bacteria; phylum Pseudomonadota; class Gammaproteobacteria; order Enterobacterales; family Alteromonadaceae; genus Alishewanella. The sequence goes on from DIBV01000006.1 coordinate 380,264, forward strand.
GTATCAAACGAACTGGCAGGTGAACGGGTAGATATCGTGTTGTATGATGATAATGACGCCCAGTTTGTTATCAACGCCATGGCGCCTGCCGAAGTTGCCTCGATCATTGTTGATGAAGATGCCCATTCGATGGATATCGCCGTTGAGGATTCTAACCTCGCAATGGCTATCGGTCGTAATGGCCAGAACGTGCGCTTAGCCAGCCAGTTAACAGGTTGGGAGCTGAACGTGATGTCAGTTTCGGATATGAAGAAGAAACATCAGGAAGAGACCGAGAAAGTACGGCAGGCCTTTATGGACGCGCTGGAAATCGATGAAGACTTTGCTGACGTGTTGGTTGACGAAGGTTTCTCTACCTTAGAAGAAGTGGCTTACGTGCCAATTAGTGAACTTCTGTCTATCGACGGTTTTGATGAAGAAATTGTTGAAGAGTTGCGTGGCAGAGCAAAAGCGGTGTTGACCACCCGTGCCCTGGCCAGCGAAGAATCATTAGAAGATGCCAAACCTACCGAAGCGCTATTAGCGTTAGAAGGCTTAGATACCCATACCGCATATGTGATTGCCAGCAAAGGTATAACTACCCTGGACGATCTGGCCGATTTAGGTGTCGACGATTTATTAGATATAGCAGATATAACTGAACAAAAAGCAGCAGAGCTTATTATGGCTGCCCGCAATATTGTTTGGTTTAGTGAAAGTAACTGAGTAGTCAACGGAGGTAACAACACAAATGGCAGAAGTCACCATAGAGAAGCTGGCCAGTGATGTCGGTACAACTGTTGATCGGTTAGTACAACAATTTGCTGATGCAGGTATTACTAAAGCTGCAGGGCAGCAGGTATCTGAAGATGAGAAGAAAACCCTGTTGTTGCATTTAAGCAAGCAGCATGGCGGTAAATCCTCAGAACCTTCAAAGCTGACCTTGAAGCGCAAAGAAAAATCCACCTTAAGTGTGGCCGGCGGTGCCGGACGCAACCGGGAAATTCAGGTTGAAGTGCGTAAGCAAAAAACCTATATCAAAAAGCCGGTTGTCGACGAGGCAACGTTAAAAGCGCAGGAAGAAGCCCGTTTGGCTGAAGAACAAGCTAACGCAGAAGCGAATCGCGCCAAGCAGGAAGCTGAACACAAAGCGCGGGAAATTGCTGCAGCTAAAGCGAAAGAAGAAGCCGAGCGCAAAGCAGTCGAAGCAAAAAAACGTGAAGAGGCTAAGCAGGCTCAGCTGCTAAAAGATGATCCGGAAGAAGCAGCACGTCGCGCGGCGAAAGAAGAAGCCAAGCGTGAAGCTGAGCATATGCGGCAGCAGCAGGAAGCTGAAGCGTTGCGTAAGCTGGAAGAAGAAGCCAAAAAGCAGGCTGAAGCTGCCCGTAAACTGGCTGAAGAAAACAGTGAACGTTGGGCTCAGGAAGAAAAAGCCAAGTCAACTGAAAAAGATGATTACCACCTGACGAGCAATGAATTTGCCAAACAGGCAGAAGACGAAGTAGACGCGAAAGAAGAGCGCGCCGGTCGTCGTGGTGTGGGTAAAAAAGCCCCGCCAGCCAAAGGTAAAAAGAAAGATGACGGCAATGATAAAGAAGCCTTTAACCGTGCCAACCGTCATACCAAGAAAAAGAAAACGCCAACCAGTATGCAGCATGGCTTTAATAAGCCAGCACAGCCGGTAGAGCGGGAAGTGAAAATTGGCGAAACTATTACGGTTGCCGAGCTTGCTTCGAAAATGGCAGTAAAAGCTTCTGAAGTTATTAAAGCCATGATGAAAATGGGTGCGATGGCGACCATTAATCAGGTGATTGATCAGGAAACGGCAGCCATTGTCTGTGAAGAAATGGGCCACAAATTTACTCTGACCAAAGAAAATGAGTTAGAAGAAGCAGTAATGTCTGACCGTGAAGGTGAAGGCGAACTGGAGCCGCGGGCACCGGTTGTTACTGTAATGGGTCACGTTGACCATGGTAAAACGTCGTTACTGGACTACATTCGTAAAGCGAAAGTTGCTGATGGCGAAGCGGGTGGTATTACCCAGCATATTGGTGCCTATCACGTTGAAACCGAGCGCGGGATGGTAACGTTCCTGGATACACCGGGTCACGCAGCCTTTACCTCAATGCGGGCTCGTGGTGCCAAAGCAACCGATATCGTGATCCTGGTTGTTGCTGCGGATGATGGTGTAATGCCACAAACCAAAGAAGCTATCCAGCATGCGAAAGCAGCGGGTGTACCACTGGTTGTTGCAGTAAACAAAATTGATAAACCAGAAGCTGATCCGGACAGAGTAAGAAATGAGCTATCCCAGTTTGACGTAATCTCGGAAGAGTGGGGCGGCGATACCCAGTTTGTTCAGGTTTCGGCTAAGTCTGGTATTGGTATAGATGACTTACTGGAAGCGATTCTCAACCAGGCTGAACTGTTGGAATTAAAAGCAGTTAAAAATGGTCTGGCACGTGGTGCAGTTATCGAATCGCGTTTAGATAAAGGCCGTGGTCCGGTTGCTTCCATTCTGGTGCAGGAAGGTACACTGAATCAGGGCGATATCGTATTGTGTGGCTTTGAATATGGCCGCGTTCGTGCGATGCGCGATGAAAATGGTCGCGAAGTTAAAGTCGCAGGGCCATCTATTCCGGTAGAAATACTGGGGCTGTCAGGTGTGCCACAGGCTGGTGACGAAGTTACCGTGGTTAAAGATGAACGTAAAGCGCGTGAGGTTGCGTTATATCGCCAGGGTAAATTCCGTGATGTTAAGCTGGCGCGTCAGCAAAAAGCCAAGCTTGAAAACATGTTTGCCAACATGGAAGAAGGCGATGTATCTGAACTTAACCTGGTATTAAAAGGTGATGTGCAAGGTTCAGTACAGGCGATTTCTGAATCACTGGCTAAACTGTCTACTGATGAAGTTAAAATTAAAATTATCGGTAGCGGCGTAGGTGGTATCACCGAAACTGACGTAACGCTTGCAGCTGCATCACAGGCCATCATTATCGGCTTTAACGTTCGTGCTGATGCTTCAGCCCGGAAAATGATTGAAGACGAAGGTCTCGACTTACGTTATTACAGCATTATTTATGAGCTGTTAGACGAAGTCAGGGCGGCGATGACCGGCATGCTGGCACCAGAGTTTAAACAGCAAATCATTGGCTTAGCTCAGGTGCGTGATGTGTTCCGCTCACCTAAGTTTGGCGCGATCGCTGGTTGTATGGTTACCGAAGGCCTGATTAAACGTAATGCGCCTATTCGGGTACTGCGCGATAACGTGGTTATCTACGAAGGTGAGCTGGAATCACTGCGTCGCTTTAAAGACGATGTAAACGAAGTCAGAAACGGCTTTGAATGTGGTATCGGTGTGAAAAACTACAACGATGTTCGCGAAGGCGATCAGATCGAAGTATTTGAAACCATTCAGGTTGAACGTACCTTATAAAGTACCGCTGGCAATACATAGTACAGGGGCCTTTAGTGCCCCTGTTGTGTTTTCCCTGACCTCAAATTTGGAATGCTTAAAATGGCAAAAGAATTCTCCCGCGTTGACCGGTTGTCTCAACACATTAAGAAAGAGATGGCGGTTATTTTGCAGCGCGAAATTAAAGATCCGCGCTTGCACTCAATGATCACTGTTTCTGACGTCGAAGTATCACGCGATTTGTCACATGCCAAAGTGTTTGTAACTTTTTTAGGTATGGATGACAGTAAGGTTGAAGACAACCTTAAAATTTTGAATGATGCTGCTGGCTATGTCCGCAGTTTAATAGGTAAGCGTATTCAAACCCGGATTGTACCGCATATCCGTTTTGCGTTTGACCAGTCGTTAAATGAAGGCATCCGCATGGCCAGCTTAGTGGCATCAGTGCGTCAGGAAGATGAACGTAAACGTAAAGACGCCGGGCTCGAGCCAACAGATAACGACGGAGCTGATGAGTAATGGCGCGTAAAAATGCCAGAGCAGTTAATGGCATTCTGTTACTGGATAAGCCGCTTGAAGTAAGCAGTAATGGTATTTTGCAGCGGGTTCGCTGGCTTTATCAGGCACAAAAGGCCGGGCATACCGGCGCACTGGATCCGATGGCATCTGGTTTATTGCCTATTTGTTTTGGTGAGGCGACCAAGTTCAGTCAGTTTTTACTGGATACCGATAAAACCTATCTGGTGACCGCCAGTTTTGGGGTGCGCACCAGTACCAGTGACTCAGAAGGCGAGGTAATCAGTGAGCGGCCGGTCAGCTTTACTGACACCGACCTGGAACAGGCACTGCAAAGTTTTCGCGGTGATATTATGCAAGTGCCCACTATGTTCTCTGCATTAAAGTATCAGGGCCAGCCCTTATATAAATATGCCAGGCAGGGCATTACCATTGAACGTGAAGCCCGGCCTATTACCATATTTAAGTTTGAACTGTTGCAGCGCAGGGGCAACCAGGCAGATTTTATTGTTCATTGCTCCAAAGGCACTTATATCCGCACCCTGATAGACGATTTAGGCGAGCTGTTAGGCTGTGGTGGTCATGTCAGCAAATTGCATCGCACTCAGGTCGGGCCTTTTACTGCGTCGCAAATGGTAAAGCCAGTTCAGTTAGACGCCATGGCAGAACAATGCCATAGCACTGCTGATTTTGGACCGTTAGATGCCTTGTTACTGCCTTTAGATGCCGGTATTGTGGCTATGCCAGCAATTGCACTTAGTAAAGATCAGCAACATCAGCTGCAGCATGGCCAAAATTGTAATGTGGTAGCTGATGATATTGCCGCGATTAAATTGCTCGGCCCAGCTGAGGTATTTATTGGCATTGGCCAGATACAGCAGGGTGTGCTGAGTTCACGTCGCTTACTTAACACCAGTGCTGTGCAGCAGCCAGCTACCGTGATAAACGCCTTGTAAAAAGCAGGCAAAGTGCTATTATACGCCGGATTTTCTGGGGTCTGCTGGATGAGTGATCGGCGATACCCTTATTTTAGTTCACTCACATTGGAGTTAAATATGTCATTAAACGCTGCTGATAAAGCAAAAATTGTTGCTGACTACGCTGTTAAAGAAGGCGATACCGGTTCACCAGAAGTACAGGTTGCCCTGTTAACTGCGTCAATCACTCACCTGCAAGGCCACTTTGCTGAACACAAGCACGACTTCCATTCCCGTCGTGGTTTGTTGCGCATGGTTAGCCAGCGTCGTAAGCTGTTAGATTACTTAAAAGGCAAAGATCAGAGCCGTTACACTACCCTGATTGGTCGTTTAGGTTTACGTCGTTAATCGCTAAGCGATAACGCAGCAGAAAAAGAGGCTTTCAAGCCTCTTTTTTTTATGGGAATTTTTTTAAACACTATTTTTACTGAGCTCTTTACTGAACTATCTTTTGTAACAGGTTACAGAGTATACTGTACAGGCAGAAAACACAGAGAAAAACATCGCAATTCGGCGATTAAGATTAAGGAAATACACACGTGACTCCCATCGTAAAATCATTTCAGTTTGGCCAACATACCTTTACTTTAGAAACCGGCGTCATCGCCCGTCAGGCAGATGCCGCAGTGCTGGCCAGCCTGGGAGATACTTCCGTTTTAGTAACCGTTGTTGGTAAAAAAGAACCTAAACCTGGTCAGGATTTCTTTCCGTTAACCGTCAACTACCAGGAAAAAATGTATGCAGCTGGCCGGATCCCGGGTGGCTTCTTTAAGCGTGAAGGCCGGCCAAGTGAGGGTGAAACCTTAATTTGCCGGTTAATTGACCGTCCTATCCGTCCGTTATTCCCGGAAGGCTTTACCAATGAAGTTCAGGTTATAGCTACCGTAGTATCGGTCCAACCTGAAATTCAGCCAGACATCGTAGCGTTGATTGGTACCTCAGCGGCGTTAGCCTTGTCAGGTATTCCATTCGCCGGCCCTATTGGTGCTGCGCGCGTAGGTTATATCAATAATCAGTATGTGTTGAACCCGTCAGAAGAAGAGCTGAAAAGCTCAAAACTGGACTTAGTGGTAGCCGGTACCAATAACGCGGTACTGATGGTTGAATCTGAAGCGAATATTCTGTCAGAAGACGTCATGTTAGGCGCGGTAATGTATGGCCATGAGCAAATGCAAACTGCCATTACTGCCATTAATGAGCTAGCGGCTGAAGGCGCTAAGCCAGCCTGGAACTGGCAGGCACCTGCGAAAAACTTACCATTAATTGCTAAAGTGACCGAACTTGCCGCCGCAGACATTGGCGTAGCTTATCAGATTACTGAAAAAGCAAAACGTTATGAGCGCATCGCAGAAATTAAAACGGCCCTGCACAATAAGTTACTGGCAGAGCTGGCCGAAGATGAAGCGCTGGATAAGAATGAGTTCGGTGATATTTTCCACGACCTGGAAAGTAAAGTTGTGCGTAGCCGTATTACCAAAGGTGAGCCGCGGATTGACGGTCGTGACCCGGAAATGATCCGTGGTTTAAGTGTAATGACAGGTGTGTTACCTCGTACCCATGGTTCATCACTGTTTACCCGTGGTGAAACACAGGCGCTGGTTACCTGTACCTTGGGTACTGCCCGTGACGCCCAGAATATTGATGACTTGTTAAGTCAGAAAACCGATACCTTTATGCTGCACTATAACTTCCCTCCTTACAGCGTCGGTGAGACGGGTATGGTTGGGTCGCCGAAGCGTCGCGAAATCGGCCATGGTCGTTTAGCTAAGCGGGGCGTGCTGGCTGTAATGCCTGATTTTGAAGACTTCCCGTACACCGTGCGTATCGTGTCTGAAATCACCGAATCTAACGGCTCAAGCTCTATGGCATCGGTATGTGGTTCATCATTAGCGCTGATGGATGCCGGTGTACCTATTAAAGCGTCTGTTGCCGGTATCGCTATGGGCCTGGTTAAAGAAGGTGATGATTACGTTGTACTGTCAGATATCTTAGGTGACGAAGATCACTTAGGTGACATGGACTTTAAAGTGGCCGGTACTACTGAAGGTATTACGGCGCTGCAAATGGACATTAAGATTGACGGTATTACGCAGGAAATAATGCAAACTGCGTTAAAACAGGCTAAAGCAGCCCGTTTGCATATCCTGAATGTGATGGATCAGGCAATTAGCGGTCACCGTGAAGAAATGTCTGAATACGCGCCTCGCATCTACACCATGAAGATTAACCCGGAGAAAATCCGTGAAGTTATCGGTAAAGGTGGTGCAGTTATTCGTCAAATCACTGAAGAGTCTGGTACTACAATCGAGCTGGAAGATGATGGCAGCATAAAAATTGCTGCGACCACAGCTAAAGCCGCGCAGATTGCCATTGATAAAATCAATGCCATTACTGCTGACATTGAAGTGGGTGCGATTTACCAGGGTGAAGTGGTACGGATTGTCGACTTCGGCGCCTTTGTTAACGTATTGCCAGGCAAAGATGGCTTAGTGCATATCTCGCAAATCTCTGATGAGCGGGTAAGCAACGTCTCTGAGCATTTACAATTGGGTCAGAAAGTGGCCGTTAAGGTGTTGGAAGTAGACAAGCAGGGCCGGGTACGGTTAAGTATTAAAGAAGCCAATACTAAACCTGCTGAAAATGCCGCTAACGCTGAGCAAGACGCGTAATATGCGTCGGGCTAAATCCGGTATCGCAGCGCTGTTAACGGCGCTGTTAACCTTAAGCGGTTGTGCTTTAACACAACCGTCATCGTCTGCGGCCTGGCTTACGCCAGAGCCGCTGGCGGTACCTTACCGTACTGAGCTGGCTATTGCCCGCCTGACCGAAATATTACATCGTGCTGAGTTATCAGAAGAGCAGTCGGCACGCTTATATTATGACCGTGGTGTTATGTATGACAGCGCGGGCTTGCGCTCACTGGCCCGGCTTGATTTTATGCGCGCGCTACGGCTAAAGCCCGATATGGCCGATGCCTACAATTTTGTCGGTATTCATTATACTCTCAGTGGCAACTTTGATCAGGCGTATGAAGCTTTTGATTCCGTGCTTGAGCTGGCCCCTGAATACGAATATGCCTACCTGAACCGTGGCATCGCTTTGTATTATGCCGGTCGCGCTGATCTGGCCGTGCCTGATTTTGTCAAGTTTCTGCAACTGCAGCCGGCAGATCCCTATCGGGTAGTCTGGCTCTATCTGGCTGAGCTTGATTTATCAGGCACTGCAGCAAAGGCACGATTAGCGAGTAATACCGCTGTGTTGGCCGCAGATGACTGGGCGACAAAGATCCCACTTTTTTATTTGGGTAAACTTTCTGAGCAACAATTATTAAACTCAGTTATTGATGATCTAAGTAGCCCGCGGGTGTTGGCAGAGCGCCTTTGTGAAGTCTATTTTTATCTGGCCAAGTGGCATGAAGCACAGCAACAACCTGAGCAGGCTATTGAATACTATAAGAAAGTACTTTCAACCAATGTTTATGAGTTTGTTGAGCATCGTTATGCCCGACTGGAGATAGCCAGACTCAGAGGTGAAACGCTGTCTGGCGAGAGTGATGAGTTTCATTAGTTTTCGCGAAATATTAGTTAAAAGCCAGCTCGCTGGCTTTTTTGCATTATTACTGTGCGGTTGTTCACCGGATAACAATTCCGTTACCCAACAACAGTTGATGGATCAGGCAAAAGTCGAACCAGCAGCGGCGATGCAGCTTGCTCGCCAGCGGTTGGCTGATAACGAACTGAGTGCTGCTTTGCAATGGTTTCGACAGGCCGCAAAACTCGGTGATACTCAGGGCTTAAATCACGCGATTCAATTACAACAGCGTCTGGAAGGGCGCTTAGCCACGGCAAAATGGCTGCAACAATCAGTTGATAGTGACCTGTTGCCGGCGTCAGCAATTAGCCGCGCACAACGGGCGACCCTGGGCCTGTGGCAAGCTGCCCCGATCGCCGTTGCCAATAGTGGTTATCTGGCCGCGAGTGGCTGCCGTCTTACCATCCAGCCCGTGGCGAGCCAGCAGGCAGGTGTTATGCGCTGGCAGCAGCTGCAAGACGCCTGGGCAAAGGATCCTTTGCTGAGTAGTTTGCCAGTATGTTTCAACGATCTGGTAAAAGTGAATGCGCCAGTGCTCAGTTGCTCTGAGCAGGCTGCCAGTAGAATTAGCTGCAATTATACTGCGTTAACCGAACAGGTGCTGGCAGGCAACTTCAGCCAGTTACTGGTTATTGCCGGTCAGGGACTGGCCAGTTATAACAATGGCATCATCCAGTTACCTGATACCGCCACTCTGGCCTTGTTACAACATGAGTTTATGCATGTACTGGGCTTTATAGATGAATATCCGTTAAGCCTTGTCGCGGCTGAAACTGTCTGCCACCCAGGCACCTTTGCCACAAATCTGTTATTCGATAACAGTCAGGCTACTGTTGCCGCCTGGCAACAAAGATGGCAGTCAATTGCAGAGAAGGTAAAGCTGCAGGCTGTTAGCACCTGTGACGCAAGCGGGCAACAAGCTTACCGGGTGGTGGCTACGGTTAATCCGATGGAATCTTATCAAAGCGCTATGCCGGCGTTTTATCATCAGTTAATGGTCCGGGCATTACAGCAAACCGAGCATATAATGCCGGTGCAGTATTATTTCGCTCATCTGGCCCGGCAGCAGCAGGCCTGGCAGCACTGGCATGCGTTAATGCAAGTTGCCGCTAGCCATGGCTATCATGAAGCCGTAGAAGCGCTACAGTACCTTTAGGGTTAATACATAAAGGTAATACGTGGCAGAACTATCGAGTGGGAATTAGTAACGGGGCGTTTTAAAGCGGCTCTTCAACCGACAATTCGGACAATTCGCGGCTTAATATCTGACTATCGCCTAAATTAAGCTCAATCAGCCTTTTTAAATGACCGGCACTTTCCAGATCAATTTTATCGCAGTGCACGCCAATCACGTCATTGTGCTGGTGGGCAACACTAACCTGCATACTAAAATCAAGCGGATAGTCACTCAGATGAACCCGCAATATCAGTGGGCCCGCTGCCTCGGGTCGCCAACCCGGAGGAATGCTGATTAAAGCGCCTTTTAGCGATAAATCGAGCACGTTGGTGGGGTAGCTCTGCTCAGCGGTTTCTAAATGAGCTTTCCCCTGAAAATTCACCCGGCTAAAACGTCGTTGCTCCATATATCCCCCAATGTTATTTGCAATAAGTGTAGCTGTTTTAACTGCGAATAGCACAACTCTGGATCCAGATGTAACAATTAAAAAAGGCTGCAATCTGCAGCCTTAATAATTACTGATAACTTCTCAGAAACTCTGAGTAGCTGGAGTTAACTGACTTCTTCACCGGCTGCCTGGCGATCGGCATGGTATGACGAGCGGACGAATGGGCCGCAAGCTGCATGTTTGAAACCGATGCTGTTAGCAAAGTGCTTAATTTCATCAAATTCAGCTGGTGGCATATAGCGTTTTACCGGCAAATGATGCTTGCTCGGTTGCAGGTATTGGCCTACCGTCAGCATATCCACATCATGATCGCGCAAGTCCTGCAGTACTTGCAGCAATTCCTCGGTTGTTTCACCGAGGCCCACCATCAGGCCCGATTTGGTAGACACCTGCGGGTGCGCTTGTTTAAAGCGCTTCAGTAAGGTCAGTGACCATTTATAATCAGCACCCGGCCGGGCCAGTTTATACAGCCGCGGCGCGGTCTCCAGATTATGGTTAAACACATCTGGTGGGCTTTTGCTTAAAATTTCCAGGGCGACATCCATCCGGCCACGAAAATCCGGTACCAGTACTTCAATCTTTATATCCGGACAGTATTTCCTGATGGCATCAATACAATCTGCAAAGTGCTGGGCACCGCCATCACGTAAATCGTCGCGGTCTACCGAGGTAATAACCACGTATTTTAATTTCATATCGCGAATGGTAAGTGCCAGTTTTTCTGGCTCTTCCGCGCTTGGCGGCAGTGGCCGGCCATGAGCAACATCACAGAACGGGCAGCGTCGGGTACAAATGGCACCCAGGATCATAAAGGTTGCCGTGCCATGATTAAAACACTCAGGCAGGTTAGGGCAAGCAGCTTCTTCACAGACTGAATGCAAACCATGTTTGCGCATAGCACCTTTAATCTGATCGATCCGCTCTGAATTTTTCGGTAACTTAATCTTTAACCAGGCAGGCTTACGTAGCATTTGTTCAGGCTCGGTCGGCAATACCTTAACCGGAATTAACGCCATTTTATCGGCGTCACGCAATTTAACACCTGGTTCCATTCGCGCTGTCTTAGTCATGTTGCCACTCTAACCCTGTTTTAAAACGTAGTTCGGTTACGGCCAGAAGCCGTTTGAAGATGTTACAGATGTCTGTTTTGGCCTGAGCGATACTCAGCGGACCACCAAAATCTTTACTTTGAATCATTTGCATGCCGGCATAACCGCAGGGGTTGATTCGGTTGAAGGGGCTCAGGTCCATATCAACATTCAGCGCCAGACCATGGAAAGTGCAGCCTTTGCGCACTCTTAAGCCCAACGACGCCACTTTTTTACCATCAATATATACCCCTGGTGCGTCAGGTCGGGCGTTAGCGGCAACACCATATTGGCCCAGCAATTCAATTAATACCTGTTCCAGCATAGTAACCAGTTCGCGCACGCCAAGCTTACGACGTTTGATATCTAGCAGCACATAGACCACCAGCTGGCCCGGTCCATGATAGGTAACCTGGCCACCTCGGTCGACTTTAACGACCGGTATATCACCTGGCTGTAACAAATGTTCTGCTCTGCCGGCCTGGCCCTGGGTAAAGACTGCCGGATGTTCCAGCAACCAAAGCTCATCGACGGTGTGCGCATTGCGATGGTCGGTGAATTGCTGCATAGCCTGCCATACTTGCGTATAGTCCTGGCTACCTAAATCACGGATCACAAGTTGCTGGCTGATGCTCAAAGGTCACTCCGCTGAAAAACTGGCTGCATTATAGCGATTTATCTGGCCAATGCGAGTTCAGGCTGTTAAAGAACGTAACGAACCAATGCTATTTTGCCAAGTTCGGTATACAGCAACTCAATATGGGCTTTACTGGTTACGGTTACTTTTACCGATACTGAGTGATAATTTCCTTTGGCACTGGGTTTTACCGTCGGGCTGTAATCGGTAGCATCAGTATGGCGGCAAATCACTGTCATCACTTCGTCTACCAGTGCTGGCTCAGCTACCCCTAACACTTTAAAGTTGAACTGGCAGGGAAACTCGAGGTACTGATCAAATTTGGTGTCTTTTACTTCATTTGCCATATCGTTATTCTCACAGACGCTAATGTACTACTCACAACCTGCTGCGCGATACTACAGGCACAGGGTGTGGTAAAATTTGTTGTCTCAGGTCGTCGCTATTTGCTTAAACTTGCCTGGAAAAGGGCTTAGTGTAACAAAAAATCCCGGCAGTTGCCGGGACTTGTCACAGCATAAATACCGGTAATTAATTGAATTGCATTTTCACGTAATCGACCATCCGGCTGAAGAAGCCGCCACGGCCGACATCCTCCAGCGCCACCAACGGATATTCTGCAATATCCTGGTTTTCCAGTTTTAAATAAATGGTGCCGACTACCTGGCCTTTAGTAATGGGGGCGATGAGTTGCTCATTCAAGCTAACTTCTGCTTTAAGGTTGCGGCGCTGGCCACGGGCAATAGTAATCGGCGTGCTTTGCAATAAGCCCAGCTGGATTTGTTCTTTGTCTCCTTGCCATACCCGCTGCTCAGCAAATTGTTCACCACTTTGGTAGGGGGCGAAGGTTTCAAAAAAACGAAACCCGTAACTTAATAGCTTTTTATTTTCATTAGCGCGGGCACGTTCGCTTTCAGTGCCCATTACTACCGACACCAGGCGCATGTCGTCGCGGGTGGCTGAGGTTATCAGGCTATAACCTGCTTCACTGGTATGACCGGTTTTAATACCATCTACGGCCAGACTACGATCCCATAACAATGAGTTGCGGTTGTACTGGCGGATACTGTTATAGGTGAACTCTTTTTCTGCATAAATGGCATATTCTTCCGGGACATCGCGGATCAACGCCACCGCCAGTTTGCTCATATCCCGTGGTGTGGTGTATTGCTCTGCCGCCGGTAAACCATGACTGGTGCTAAAGGTTGTGTTGTGCATTCCCAGGCGCTTCGCATGGGCATTCATCAAATCAACGAAGGCGCTTTCGCTACCGGCTATGTGTTCGGCCATTGCGACACAGGCGTCGTTGCCTGACTGAATAATAATTCCCTTGTTAAGATCGGCAACCGAGACCTGAGTGCCTACTTCGATAAACATTAACGATGAGCCCGGGAAGTTTTTTGCCCAGGCTTTTTCGCTAATAGTAACTTTATCATCCAGGCTGATATTGCCATTTTTTAATTCAGTACCAATTACGTAGCTGGTCATCATTTTGGTAAGACTAGCAGGGGCTAAAGACATATCGGCGTTTTCTTCTGATAACACCTCACCGGTATCGTAATCGATCAGAATATGGCCTTTAGCTGCAACGGCAGGGGGCTGCGGAACCACGACCTGCGCCTGAGAACTATTTACAAAACAAAAACTGCTGATGGCAACAATGCCAGAAGTAACGATGCGTCGATAACTATTCATGAGACCCGTTCTTTTATTATTAAAATTACAAAATATATTTAACTGCACATGCTGGCTAACTGCATACGGTGCTGTCAAAAAAGTAGGCTCCCGGGTACTGGTCGGCTTTTAATTTTGCCAGCCAGCTCCGCGCTTGCCGGTTATCTTTACTCGGACCCACCAGCAGCCGGAAAATTCCATCGCCAGCCTGAATTTGGGTAGGAACCGCCAATTTCTGTTGCACTTGTGCACTTAACTGATTTAGTTTTACATTGTCGGTACTGGCAAATATCTGGATATAACAGGGTTGATTCGCACTGGCTAAATCCTGCGCCAGCATGGCGGGAGATTTTATAAGCTCAAGCTGAACTCTGGCTGTACCTTGCTTTAACATGCCAATTTTACTGGCCGCAGAGTAGGACAAATCGATTATCCGATCCCGGTGAAAGGGCCCGCGGTCATTCACCCTGACAATAGCACTTTGACCATTGTCCAGATTGGTTACTTTAACATAAGAAGGCAGCGGCAGGGTTTTGTGTGCTGCGGTCATGGCAAACATATTATAAGTTTCGCCATTAGAGGTAAGATGACCGTGAAACTTGCTGCCGTACCATGACGCAATGCCGGTTTCCTGAAATACGGTAATATCAGCTATAGGTGAGTAATGCTGGCCGAATACCTGATACGGCCGGTTACCACCGCGGCTTAATGGTTCAGCAACAGGCGCCGGGTCGGTAGTCTCCAGCAGCGTAGGTAATCGTGCCGGTGTGCTGTCCTGTTGTTGCTGATAGCGGCCGGCATTTGGAGAGGTATACTCTGGTTGACTACTGCAACCGGCCAGCGTCAGTATCCCCGCCATCATCGTAACCCAATAGAATTTAAACATTTGCCAACATCCGCTTATGCGTACTGACCGACATTAAAACACCGAAGGCGGCCATTAAGGTTACCATAGAGGTACCACCATAACTGACCAGGGGCAGCGGCACGCCAACCACCGGTAATAACCCCGAAACCATGCCAATATTAACAAAAACATAAACAAAAAAGGTCAGGGTAAAACTGCCAGCGACCAGTTTACTGAAATTATCTTGCGCCTGGCTGGCAATTATCAGGCCCCTTGCGATGATAAAAAAATAAATAGCCAGCAACAGAATCACGCCGATCAAGCCAAATTCTTCACTCAATACCGCAAAAATAAAGTCGGTATGGCGCTCTGGCAAAAACTCCAGTTGTGATTGCGTTCCCTGTAACCAGCCTTTGCCATCCACACCACCCGAGCCGATAGCAATTTTAGACTGAATGATATGATAACCCGAGCCTAAGGGATCTGTCTCCGGATTAAGAAACGTTAATACCCGTTGCCGTTGATAATCATGCATTAAAAAGAACCACATCACGGGCGCAAAAGCAGAAACCAGCACGCCAATAACGCTGATCAAACGCCAGCTCATCCCAGCCAGAAATAACACAAACACGCCTGACATCGCGATTAACAGCGACGTACCTAAATCGGGTTGTTTGGCGATTAACAGGGTTGGTACAGCACACATGATAAAACCAACAACCAGGCGCCAGATACGGGGTGGTAAATTGTCAGCAGCGATAAACCAGGCCACCGCCATAGGCACTGCTAACTTCATAATTTCTGAGGGCTGAAATTTCATAAAACCTAAATCAAGCCAACGTTGTGCTCCTTTGCCAACATAGCCAAATAGCAATACTGCCACCAGCATTAACAACCCGACACCGAAAAGCGCAATCGCCCAGCGCCGGATAGTTTGCGGGCTGACTTGCGCAATACCCACCATAACGGCCAGGGCAACCCCCAGCCGAATGATCTGCGCTTTCATCATGGCTTCGCTCTGGCCCGTGGCGCTGAATAATATAACCAGGCCAAAGCCAAGCAAGGTTAACAACCCGAGTAGCAACGGCAGGTCAATGTGAAACGCTGCCAGCCTGCCGCTGCGCTGCGCCGGATGAACCATGCTGTTATTCATTGGCATTAACTCCGGCAGAAAAATAATAGTCCAGCAATTGGCGGCCTATGGGCGCGGCGACACTGCTGCCACCTCCGGTGTTTTCAACGGCAACCGCAAATACTACTGTTGGGTTTTCGGCAGGCGCATAACCAATATACATGGCATTATCCCGGTGTCGTTCATCAAGTGATTTAGCATCGTATTTGGCATCCTGAGCTATTGCGACCACCTGTGCAGTACCGGTTTTACCACCTGAACTGAAATCAGCTGTTTTAAAAGCGGGATGCGCCGTACCTTTTAATGTTGCCACGGTTTGCACCATGGTATCGGTAATTACCCGCCAGTTATCTTCATCAACGACATTAACACTGGGTCTGAGGCCAGGGTCGACTAATTCACTGCTGTTTTCTGAACTTAGCTCAGCGGCCATATGCGGGGTGGGAAGCAAACCTTTGTTAACCAGCACAGCAGTCGATAACGCCAGCTGAAGCGGTGTGGCGGTCCAGAAACTCTGACCGATGCTAAGCGGTACAGTATCGCCGGGATACCATGGTTGATTATAGCGCGCCCGCTTCCAGCCCCTGGATGGCATATTGGCACTGGCCTCTTCATGAATGTCGATGCCGGTGCGTTCACCAAAACCAAATTGACGCATATAGTCTGAAATACGGTCAATACCGAGTTTAATCCCCAGATCATAAAAGTAAATATCGCAGCTTTGCGCTACAGCACTGTAGACATCAACCCAGCCATGACCACCTCGTTTCCAGTCTCGAAAGCGGTGGTCACTATTGGGTAAGGTAAAATAGCCCGGATCCCAAACCCGGGTATCCGGTTGTACCGTGTTTGTTTCAAGCCCCAGTAGTGCCATTAAGGGTTTAATGGTCGATGCAGGGGGGTAAATGCCCTGGGTCGCGCGGTTTATCAGAGGCCGGTCCGGTGAATGCAGTAAGGCGTTATAGTTGGTGCTGCTAATGCCGTGGACAAACAGATTAGGGTCATAACTTGGGTTGGAGTAAAAGGCGAGTACGGCGCCATCCCGCGGGTCCATTGCCACAATAGCTCCGCGGTGTTGACTAAGTGTTTGCTGGGCAGTGAGTTGTAAGCCGACATCCAGGCTGAGTTTGATATTCTTTCCGGAACTGGCGGCTACTGAACGTAAAACCCGGATCACCCGGCCGCGGTTATTTACTTCTACTTCCTGAAAACCCATGGTGCCATGCAATTCGGTTTCATAATAGCGTTCCAGCCCGAGCTTGCCAATTTCACGACTCGCCGCATAGTTTGCCAACTGTCCCTGCTCATCCAGACGGCGTAAGTCATCGGTATTAATCTTGCCAATGTAACCCAGCGCATGGGTAAATAAGTCACCGAAAGGATAATGTCGGCTTAATCTCGCCTCTACCGTCACCCCGGGAAAGCGATGCAGATTGACAGAGATCACCGCCACTTCCTGTTCATCCAGACGTTCTTTTAACGCAATAGAGTTAAAGCGCCGCTGGTGCCTGACTTGTTGCAGAAACTCCTGTTGCTGTTGATCAGAAATTTCAATTAACTCTGCCAGACTATCCAGGGTAGTTTGAATGTCGTCGATTTGTTCCGGCACCAGTTCGAGCGAAAACACCGGTTTGTTCTCGGCCAGCAGAATTCCATTGCGGTCGCTTATCAGGCCACGATTGGGCGCCAGCGGTAATACTTTAATGCGGTTGCCCTCGGAACGGATTTGATAATCCTGATACGAGCGTACCTGCAAATTGTACATATTAATTAAAATAGTCGTGAACAATAAGCATACTACTAGTATTGCCACCACCGCTCTACTGTTGAACAGACGGGTTTCGGCGGCGATATCCTGCATAGCAACGCGTTTCTTCAGCATAACTACTCGCGATGATAAGGGTGATTGGTACTGATGCTCCAGGCCCGATACAAAGCCTCCGCCAACACCACCCGTACCATAGGGTGGGGCAGGGTAAGCGCTGACAATGACCATTTTGCTTCACTGGCTGCAATACATGCCGGCGCCAGCCCTTCCGGTCCGCCAACCAGCAACGCAACGTCGCGGCCATCCTGCTGCCATAGCTCCAGTCGCTGTGCCAGTTGTGGGCTGCTCCAGTTGTCTCCTGTTACCTCAAGGGTAATAATACGGCTGCCTTTGCTCACAGCGGCCAGCATTTTCTCACCCTCCAGTTCAAGGATCCGCTTGATATCCGCATTTTTACCGCGTTTACCAGCGGCAATCTCAATCAGCTCCAGCGGCATGTCGCGGTTAAAGCGTCGGGCATACTCATTAAAGCCGGTTTGCACCCAATCAGGCATTTTGGTGCCAACAGCGATCAGACTAAGCTTCATACCGGATCAGGCACTCCAGAGTTTTTCCAACTGATAAAAGTTGCGTGTTTCATCCAGCATAACGTGAACCACTACCGAATCTAAATCGAGTAATACCCATTCACCGCTACTTTCACCTTCAATTCCTAATGGCTGAACACCGACCTTTTTGCATTCTGCGGCTAAATATCCGGCAACAGATTTAGCGTGGCGGGTAGAAGTGCCTGAGCACACCACCATAAATTCAGTTACGCTAGATTTACCCCGGACATCCAGGGTTATGATATCGCGACCTTTCATATCATCAATTTTGTCTGTGACAAAGGCGACCAGTTCGTTCGTTTGCACCTATTTTCCTCAATACTGACTAAAAGCGGCTATTTTACCACAGTTTTTCCGCGGTTATAGCGCTTAGCTCTGATAGAGTCGATGTTGCTGTATATAGTTCAGTACTGATGGCGCAAGTTCGCTGATATTTTGCTGGTTTTGGGCAAGCGCTTCGCGGATAGCGGTGGCACTGGGGCTGAAATTGGGATTATTCAGTTCGATTATTTTGCCATGAGTATACTGTCGTAAAGCAGACGGTGCGGCAGCATATTGCTTTAGCAACGCAGGTGCGTCACCGTCCATACGACTGTACCCCGGGCGCTGGCACACGATCAGATGACTCAGCTCAAGAATACGCTGCCAGTGATACCAGCTGGTGAAATAGCAAAGCGAGTCCATGCCTATCACAAACGCCAGGGTACTTGCCGGCATGCTTTGTTTCAGTAGTGACAGACTGTCGGCGGTATAGGAGGCACTATCGCGGTTTAGCTCCAGCGGTTGCAACAGCATTGCAGGCTCATCTGCTATTGCCAGTTCCACCATTGTCGCACGCTGTTGCGCGCTCACTCCCGGACTGGCGCGGTGGGGTGGCATATGACATGGCATAAACTGCAGTTGGTCCAGCGCGCAGTGCTCCAGTACATAGCGGGCGCAGGCCAGATGTCCCTGGTGTACCGGGTCAAAGGTACCGCCAAAAACACCGATTAACGGCCGGGAGCTGGGGTTGCTGCTACTCATTATGATGCTGTTGCAAGCTGTAAGTCCGGGGCACGGGTTTGATAAACAAACACACCAGGTGGCTCAGCGCGGTGGTAATATCAGCCAGCTGACCGCCCTTATACAAGCGGTCAAATGCAGCCAATTCTTGCAATAAGTAATCCAGATAATTTAACGACAACCGTTGCAATGCCTGTTGATATAACGGCTGGCGTTTCGGCCAGATAGCCAGTTGTTTAAAACTCTGGGCTGGGGCAATACCTTGTTGCTGATGGTGTTGCAATTGCTGCAGTTGTTGCAGGTCTTTTTGCAACTGCCAGATAATAATAGCGGGCTCTATATCTTGCTGCAGTAAGCGATATAGCCGGTGCATTGCCTGTTGGCCCTCGCCGGCAAGAATCGCATCGCCCAGTTGAAATACGGTAAAGGTGGAGTGGTCAGCTAAAAAATCTGCCAGCGCATCGGCATCAACCATTCGGTTGGGATGGGTTAATGCCAGCTTTTCCAGTTCCTGGCGTGCCGCCAGCAGATTGCCGGCACTGTGGTGTTGCAACAGACTGAATGCATCTGCTGTCAATTGCAAACTAAGGGTTCTGGCACGCTGCTGCAGCCATTGTCTGGCCTGGCGGTCGTCCAGCGGATAAATCGCAACTTGTACTCCAACCTGTTGTAATTGCTTAAACCACGCCAGTTTGCTTACCTCGCCAAACCCGCGCTGGCCATGTAATACCAGAACAATATCCGCCGACAACGAATGCGCCAACTGTTTTAGCTGGTCGCTGGCGGCAGGCGTGAGTTTCTGAGAAAGTTCCAGTTCAATCAGCCTTTTCGCTGAAAATAGCGACATGGCGCCTAGTTCATTATGCAATTGCGCCCAGTCAAACTGGCTATCCAGGGTAAAACTCAGTCGCTCGTCAAAGCCTTGTTCTTTGGCTGCCTGGCGCAGGGCATCAATGGCTTCGAGCTTTTGTAACGGTTCCTCGCCAAATATCAGATAACATGCCGCTAACCCTTGCGAAAGCTGGGAGGTCAGCTGGTTAGCATACAACTTTTGCATCAGTCTAACCGGGCCAGCTGCCGGATAATTCGATTTGCAGCCTGCTGCCGTAGTTCGCTAAGTAATAAATCCAGTTCACGCGCTTTGGCCAGGGCTTGATTCGGATCGTCCTGATAATCCCGATACAGTTCAAATTGATTAAACGCCGCCTCGCTGCCGGGCATAATCAAATAGTAGCTCACCTTGTAAATCAGCTCATATTCCGCGACCTGACCGCTCGGGAACAGCGATAACGTTCGCCGCTCCAGGGTATCACTTACCAGTTGAATGGTTGGGGCGTCAGCTTGCATACTGTCCAGTAACTGCACGCTGTTCTGACGCAATCGTTGATTTAACAGCTCAGCCAGTTGCGAATGTGCTTCACTTTGCACATAAATAGCCGGAAACTGACTCAGTGGTAAATTGCCACGTAAATGAAAACCGCAGCTACTGAGCATAAAAGCCAGCGCAATGACGATCGCAGCTCTGGCCATATCAGCCAACCACCAGATTCAGCAGTTTGCCTGGTACGTAGATGACCTTGCGCACAGTAACACCTTCCAGAAAACGCTGAACATTCTCTTCCTGCATCGCAATATCAAGCACCTGTTGCTGCACGGCCGCGGCCTGTACGGTAACTTTAGCCCTTACTTTACCGTTTATCTGCACCACCACCAGCTTTTCATCTTCTATCATGGCCTGCTCGTCAACCCGTGGCCATGGCGTTTGTTCTATACCCTGGTTCTGGCCCATCTGAGCCCATAAATACTGGGCAACATGCGGCGTTATCGGATTTAACAATTGCAGCAACGCCAGCACAGCTTCGTGCATCACTGCTTTATCCTGTAAGGTTTCCAGAGGGGCCCGTTGCAGTTTATTACTGAGTTCCATAATGGCGGCTATTGCCGTATTAAAGGTGTAACGCCGGCCAATGTCATCACTGACTTTAAAGATGGTTTTGTGTAATTCACGACGCAAGGCTTTTTGCTCGCCGTTCAGCGCGCTGATGTCCAGCACACCTGGTGCGCCAGCGGCTTTTACGTCATTTACCAGAGTATAAACCCGCTTAATAAAACGGTGCGCGCCTTCTACAGCAGAATCAGACCATTCCAGGGTTTGCTCTGGCGGGGCGGTAAACATCATAAACAGGCGCACGGTATCGGCGCCATACTGGTTAATGACCTGCTGCGGATCAATACCATTATTTTTCGATTTAGACATTTTGCTCATGCCTGCCGACAGCACGCTCTGACCATCGCTTTGCAAA
The DNA here is from genome assembly GCA_002415085.1 of Arsukibacterium sp. UBA5043. Lineage (GTDB taxonomy): Bacteria > Pseudomonadota > Gammaproteobacteria > Enterobacterales > Alteromonadaceae > Alishewanella. Next base: position 401,426 of record DIBV01000006.1, read on the forward strand.
ATAGCCTGGGTTATCCGGCCTTTATCGTCGCGCTCAACACTGACATCCTGTGGTGATAACCACTGCTTGCCACCGTTTTCAGTTTCGCGGTAAAACGTCTCTGCCAGCACCATGCCCTGACATAATAAGCGCTTAAACGGTTCGTCACATTGCACCAGGCCAACATCACGCAGCAACTTGTGGAAAAACCGGGCGTATAACAGGTGTAAAATAGCGTGCTCAATCCCGCCAATATATTGGTCTACCGGCAGCCAGTAATTGGCTTTTGCCGGATCCAGCATCGCTTTATCGTGATCCGGGCTGCAGTAGCGGGCATAGTACCAGCTTGATTCCATAAAGGTGTCAAAGGTATCGGTTTCATGAAAAGCGGGCGCGCCGTTATATTCGGTTTTTGCCCATTGGGGATCCGCTTTAATCGGCGAGGTGACACCGTCCATGACCACATCTTCGGGCAACCGTACGGGTAATTGATCTTCTGGCACCGGCACAACCGAGCCATCAGCCAGGTTGAGCATCGGGATGGGAGTACCCCAGTAGCGCTGACGCGATACGCCCCAGTCCCGCAACCGGTAATTTACTTTAACTTCGCCCTTGTTCAGGCTGGCCAGCCTGTCAGCAATAGCCTTAAAGGCCGCAGCAAAATCCAGGCCGTCAAATTCAGCCGAATTAATCAGGGTGCCTTTCTCGGTGTAGGCTGCCTGAGTTAAGTCGGCGCCTTCGCCGCTGCTGGCCGCCACAACCTGTTTAATCTTCAGGCCATATTTTGAGGCGAATTCATAATCACGCTGATCATGGCCTGGCACTGCCATCACCGCACCTGAGCCATAATCCATTAGCACAAAATTGGCCACCCAGACCGGCAACTGTTCGCCAGTTAGCGGGTGAATAGCAAATATGCCGGTGGCACAGCCTTTTTTCTCCATAGTGGCCAATTCTGCTTCGGCCAGCTTGCCGCCCTTGCAGTCTTCGATAAAGGCGGCCAGTTGCGGATTGGTAGCGGCAGCTTGACGTGCCAACGGGTGCTGGGCAGCCACTGCCAGATAGGTTACGCCGTACAGGGTATCGGGGCGGGTGGTATACACTTCCAGTTCGCTGGTCTCGGCTGCCGCCACATCAAAGCGGATATTGACGCCTTCAGAACGACCAATCCAGTTTTTCTGCATGGTGCGAACCTGCTCTGGCCATTCGGTAAGCTGCTCTAAGTCTGCCAGCAGTTCTTCGGCATACGCCGTAATTTTAATAAACCACTGAGCCAGTTCACGTTGCTCTACCACCGCACCTGAACGCCAGCCGCGACCGTCAATAACCTGCTCGTTTGCCAGCACGCACTGGTCAACCGGATCCCAGTTAACGGTAGCCATTTTCTTATAAACCAGGCCTTTCTCGTACAACTTGGTGAAAAACCATTGCTCCCAGCGATAGTAGTCAGGTTTGCAGGTCGCCACTTCCCGGCTCCAGTCGTAACCAAAACCGAGCCGTTTCAGCTGATTTTTCATGTAATCAATATTTTCGTATGTCCACTTCGCAGGGGCGGTTTTATGGTTAATGGCCGCATTTTCAGCTGGCAAACCAAACGCATCCCAGCCCATCGGTTGCATCACGTTTTTGCCCTGCATCCGTTGAAAACGGCTAACCACATCGCCAATAGTGTAATTACGGACATGACCCATGTGTAAGCGCCCGCTGGGGTAGGGGAACATTGACAGGCAATAAAACTTTTCTTTGCTGGGATCTTCCGTCACTTTAAAGGTGTCATCTGCTTCCCATTGTTGTTGCAAAGCGGTTTCAATTTGCTGCGGGTCATATTGTTGTTGCATTTACATCATCCACGAATAAGTTCTGGCAGGGCCGGCAATGCCGGGAAAAGTGGCTATAGCATACCGCAGCGCGGTTTTGACAACAATAAGCAAGCGCGTTGTCTATACTAGGAAAAAGCAGCAAGGAGTCAATATGAGTGATTTTAATAAGAAATATCAAAAATGGTTAGCTGACTTTAACCAGAATTTGCAGCAAAACCCGAACAATTACGATAATCAGCTGGTTAAGTTTATTGATACCTTAAAACATTACCTGCAAGCGGGTAAAGATCTCAGCGCTTACGAAACCCGTCTGTTTATTGAAACGCTGAAACGCCAGTGGCATGAACAACAGCAAGGTGAGGTGAAAAATGCTGAGTCAGCCTCGGAGGCGCCGTCGTTATGGCCAGAGGCATTATGGCAGGAACTAAGCGGTATCACTGATAAAACCCAGCTGGAATGGCAGGAACTGGCTCAGGACTTTAAACATCAGGGCGTGTATTTCCAAGGCGAAATGGTGGGGATGGGCCGCTATCGCTGCAGCAACTGTTATCAGCATATAGATTACACCCATCCTGGTGAATTGCTACCCTGTAGCCATTGTGGCGCAGTGCAGTTTTACCGGGAAGGTTTGCCGGTTTAATCGACAGCATGCAGGAAGAGCCGCAGCAGAGCAAAATTGTTAAAACCTAGATTTTATTGGCTTGCAAGCCAGCTAAACGTTGTTTTAGCTGGTTTTGTCGCGTTAGAAACCTTATAATGCTCGCTGTTTTTTCAGGCTTGTATAAAAAACAATCAATGAGGTAAGGCTGTTGTAACTCCCGGAACCACAAATAGATTGCAAATAAAGTTCGGGGCGCATAGCGAAAGATGCTGCCTGGGTAAATCACTTTAAACGCAGTTTATACATTGCGTCTGTGCTGAATGTCGTAAAATAATTTGTTGGACATCTAAATGATTAATAACGTGAAACAGAACTGGTTCTCTAATATCAGAGGAGACGTTCTGTCTGCTATTGTGGTAGCACTTGCCCTAATTCCTGAAGCCATAGCGTTCTCTATTATTGCCGGGGTTGACCCTAAAGTCGGCTTGTATGCTTCTTTTGCTATTTGTTTGATCATCGCCTTCGTTGGCGCCCGGCCGGCGATGATTTCAGCCGCTACCGGCGCAATGGCGCTGTTAATGATAACCCTGGTGAAAAACCAAGGCCTGGAATATCTGCTGGCGGCAACCCTATTGTGTGGTGTTATTCAGATTGTTTTTGGCTTATTTAAGCTAGGCGACTTAATGCGCTTTGTCTCGCGCTCTGTGGTTACCGGCTTTGTCAATGCGCTGGCTATTCTGATTTTTATGGCTCAGCTACCTGAATTAAGTGGCAGCTATGGCACGGCAACCGTATATGGTATGACGGCATTGGGGTTAGCCATAATCTATTTATTTCCCTATATCACTAAAGCAGTGCCATCACCGCTGGTGTGCATCATAGTGCTTACGGCATTGGCCTTATATTTTGGCATGGATATCCGCACCGTGGCCGATATGGGCGAGTTGCCAGACAGCCTGCCGATTTTTCTGTGGCCAGACGTACCGCTGAATTTTACCACCCTGCAAATCATCTTCCCTTATTCTTTAGCGTTGGCAGTGGTGGGGTTACTAGAATCACTAATGACCGCCACTATTGTAGATGATTTAACCGACACCAGTAGCGATAAAAACCGCGAATGTGTCGGCCAGGGTGTCGCCAACATTGGCTCAGGTTTAATTGGAGGTATGGCCGGTTGTGCGATGATTGGTCAGTCGATTATCAATGTCAAATCAGGCGGCCGCACCCGTTTATCGACCTTGCTTGCCGGGGTGTTTTTACTGATGTTGATCGTTTTTGTCAGTGATTACGTCGGTCTGATCCCAATGGCTGCGCTGGTCGCCATTATGATTATGGTATCGATTGGTACCTTTAGCTGGTCTTCCGTTAAAGACTTACGCAAAAACCCGAAAAGCTCGTCAGTAGTGATGATCATGACCGTTATCGTGGTAGTGGCGACCCACAATCTGGCTTATGGTGTACTGGTCGGGGTGTTATTAAGTGCGCTGTTCTTTGCCAATAAAGTGGGCCAGATTTTGTATATTGGTTCTACCCTGTCGGCCAATGGTCATCAACGTGAATACACGGTTGTCGGCCAGGTATTTTTCACCTCGGCAGAGCAGTTTATTGGCGCCTTTGATTTTAAGGAAGCGGTTGAGAAAGTGAAAATTGATTTAAACCGGGCGCACTTCTGGGATATCACCGCCATTAGTTCTCTGGATAAAGTGGTGTTGAAATTCCGCCGCGAAGGCACTGAAGTGGAATTAACGGGTCTGAATGAAGCCAGCGCCACTCTGGTCGATAAGTTTGCGGTGCACAATCAACCCGATGCAGTAGAAAAGTTGATGGGACATTGATCTCAGGTAAGGTTATTAACATTAGTGCGGGCTAAATTGCTGCAGGCAACAGGAGATAAAAACAATGACTAAAAAAGTAATGGCGTGTATTGATGCCTCACCTTATGCCGAAGCTGTATGTGATTATGCCGTCTGGGCCGCTAACCGTTTGTCGGTGCCGATGGCCGTTATTCATGTGCTAGACAAAGCACAGCATACCCATACTCCGGATTTAAGTGGCAGTATTGGCCTTGGCTCGCAGGAGGTATTGTTACAACAGTTAGCCGAACTGGATGAAAAACATGGCAAGCTGGCGCTGGAGCGTGGCCGCCTGATGCTGGATGCAGCGAAAAGCCGGGCCGAGCAGGCCGGGGTAGATGCTGTTGATGAACGGCTGCGCCACGGCACTCTGGTCGAAACCCTGGTTGAACTGGAAGAGGAAACCCGGCTTCTGATATTGGGCAAGCGCGGCTTTAGTAGTGCCGACGCCCATGGTCACCTGGGGTTGCATGTTGAGCGGGTTATTCGCAGCGTACATAAACCCATTCTGTTAACCCAGCAAAGTTACAAAGCACCGCAACGCATTATGCTGGCCTATGATGGCAGCGCCACGGCGCTGAAAGGTTTGGAGATGCTGGCTGCCAGTCCGTTGGGTAAGGGGTTACCTGTGCATCTGGTGATGGCAGGCGCCAATATTGAGGCCGCGCAGCAGCAGATGGAAACCGCAGCACAAATTCTGCGTAATGCCGGTTTTGATACCAGGGTTGCTATAGTGGGAGGCGAACCAGAAGAGGTATTAAACCAATACCAGCAAGAGCATCATATTGACCTGATGGTGATGGGCGCTTACGGCCATTCCCGTATTCGTCAGTTCATTGTGGGCAGTACCACTACTGCTATGATTAGCAAGGCAAAGTGTTCCCTACTGATCCTTCGCTGACAGACAACATGCCCGGCTAATCCCCGGGTTTTTTTTCGAATGCGCAACGTGATGCCTGGTGCTTTAACGTTTTTAAAAATCAATATTCAAAAAGTGGTGTGGTGTCTGCCACATCTTATGCTGTTACGTAACTGAGGATAGAAGTGTGAGACAGTGGCTGCTGTGTCTGATAGTTTGTGCTGTGTTTTCTCCGGCGGCGCTTGCCGTCACCGGCGATCTTAATTTAACCCTGTCTCCGGTGGGTATTATTTCGCTGGTCGTGTTTGTACTGGCCTATGTGCTGGTAATGGCAGAGGAAAAACTCCACCTGCGTAAATCCAAACCGGTGCTGGTTGCCGCCGGGATTATCTGGGCCCTGGTCGCCTGGCGTTATATGCAGGACGATCTTAGCGGCGTTACCGCCGATGCGTTTCGCCATACTCTGCTTGAATTTGCCGAACTGATGTTATTCTTACTGGTGGCAATGACCTATATCAATGCCCTGGAAGAGCGGCGTTTGTTTGATTCCTTGCGTGCCTGGTTAATCCGCAAAGGTTTCAGCTATCGCAGCTTGTTCTGGATCAGTGGTGTGCTGGCGTTTGTGATTTCATCTTTTGCAAATAATATGACCACGGCCATGTTGATGTGTGCGGTGGTGATGAAAGTGGCCGAAGGTGACAAGCGCTTTATAAATCTTACCTGCGTCAATATCGTTATCGCTGCTAATGCCGGCGGCGCTTTTATTCCGTTTGGCGATATTACCACCCTGATGGTATGGCAAGCCGGTATTATCACCTTTAACGAGTTTTTTACCTTGTTTATTCCGGCAGTCGTCAATTACCTGCTACCGGCAATTATTATGAGCTTTTTTGTCGAGCGCCGTTATCCGGCAGCACTGCAGGAAGATGTTGAACTAAAGCGCGGTGCCCTTCGAATTTTAACCTTGTTCCTGGCTACGATTGCATTGGCCGTGCTGTACCATTCCTGGCTGGATTTACCGCCGGTGCTTGGCATGATGACCGGTTTAGGCTTATTGCAGTTTTTTGGCTATTTTCTGCGCAAAACCTTACCGGGTTCGCTGGCGCGTAAGCGGGCAATGGCAGAACGGGAGGGCGATCAGGAGCGAATTCGCTCACTGGGCCAGATAGTTCCTTTTGATGTCTTTAACCGGATTGCCCGCGCCGAGTGGGATACCTTACTGTTTTTTTATGGCGTAGTGATGTGTGTGGGTGGGTTAGGGTATATCGGTTATCTGGAAATGTTATCGACCAGTTTATACGCCAATGGTAACCCGACGATTGCTAACGTGGTGCTGGGTTTAATGTCCTCGGTTATCGACAATATTCCGGTAATGTTTGCGGTATTGACCATGCAGCCGGATATGTCACATGGCCAGTGGCTGTTAATAACGCTGACTGCCGGGGTTGGCGGTAGTTTATTATCAATCGGTTCTGCTGCCGGGGTGGCACTGATGGGACAAGCCCGCGGTTACTACACCTTTATGGGGCACCTGAAATGGGCCCCGGTTATTTTGCTCGGTTACGTTGCCAGCGTCGCAACGCATTTATGGTTAAATGCGGCCAGCTTTACCTAGTTATCACTTTCTGACGTCTGATCTGCTGCGGTAGCATCAGGCGTCAGCCTTCCTGTTTATATTGAATACCTTAAGAGCTGCTACACTGTAATACACAGACTGACTGAACCTCTGTGGCTGTTAAGGTGTCTGCTGGTTAAGTTTAAGGTATCAGCTATTCGAATAAGGAGGTGTTATGACCAAATTACACGATCAGGGTTTGCTGAAAGTTTCATCCTACTGGCAAGGTGAATGGCATAAGGCCGATAACGAGTTTACTGTTACCAACCCGGCCAATGGTGAGGTCATTGGTAAAGTAGCCGATGCCACGGCTGCCGACGCCGAGAACGCGGTGGCGTCTGCCGATGCGGCTCTGGCTGACTGGGCAGCACGGCCTGCAGCCGGGCGCGCAACGTTACTGATGCGCTGGCAGCAATTAATGTTAGAGCATCAGGACGATTTAGGCCTGCTGTTAACCCTGGAGCAAGGTAAACCCTTAGCAGAAGCCAAGGGCGAAATTGCGTATGGTGCATCTTATCTGGAATGGTTTGCTGAAGAGGCCAAACGAGTGTACGGCGATACTATTCCCGCTAAAAGCAGTGACCAACGGATTATTGTGATAAAACAGCCGGTAGGCGTGGTTGCGGCGATTACCCCCTGGAATTTCCCGAACGCGATGATCGCCCGTAAAGCCGCCGCGGCGCTGGCCGCAGGCTGTACCTTTGTGGTTAAACCTGCCCAACTTACTCCTTTATCGGCACTTGCCATGGCGGAACTGGCTGAACGAGCCGGGATCCCGGCCGGGGTATTTAATGTGGTGGTCAGTACCGATGCAAAAGCGATTGGTAAGGTACTCACTGAAGATCCAAGAGTTGCTAAGTTTAGTTTTACCGGTTCCACCAAAATCGGTAAGCAACTGGCAAAACAGTGTGCCGGCACGGTCAAGCGGGTATCACTGGAGCTGGGTGGCAATGCCCCGTTTCTCGTATTCGCCGACGCTGATCTGGATGCAGCAGTTGATGGCCTGATGGCGTCTAAGTTTCGCAATGCCGGCCAAACCTGTGTCTGCACTAACCGGGTGTTAGTCGCAGAGAATGTGCTGGACGAGTTTACGGCAAAGTTGCAGCAAGCCATCAGTAAGCTAAAAATAGGCGACGGTACGCACGACGAAGTAGACATAGGCCCGCTGATTAACACAGAGGCTTGTACCAAAGTCGATGAACTGATTAGTACTGCCGTAGCGCAAGGGGCACAGCTAAAGTGCGGGGGTAAGCGGCAATCTGATAACAGCTTGTTTTATTTGCCGACAGTGCTGAGCAAAGTAACTAACCAGATGGATATTGCGCAGCAGGAGATATTTGGCCCGGTGGTTGCATTGCAAAGCTTTACTGATGAAACACAAGCAATACAACTGGCTAATGCTACCGAGTTTGGTTTAGCGGCCTATTTTTACAGCCGTGATATTGGCCGGATCTGGCGGGTAGCCGAGGCATTACAATATGGCATGGTTGGCATCAATGAAGGCATGGTCTCTAACCCTACTGCACCCTTTGGCGGGGTTAAGCAATCTGGCTATGGCCGCGAAGGGTCTAAGTACGGCCTGGATGATTATATGGACATTAAATACCTGTGCCTGGGTGGTTTAGATAAGTGAGCTGCCGCCCAACACTAAAATGGATTGCTAGTAAATGTCATGGCGCGCGCTGACATGACGCTAAGTAGTATTAATCTTCATTATCTGGAATATGCCGCCAATGGCTTTTATCTTTTGGCGGTGTTTCTGGCTGCACGTAACAGCATTCACACCTGGTGGCTGGGTATTATTGGTTGTGCCTTGTTTGCAGTGTTGTTTTTTCAGGTGCAGCTGTATGCCGAGAGCATGCTAATGCTGTTTTTTATTATTACCAATGTGGTCGGTTGGTATCAGTGGGGCCGGGCACGGGGTATTAAGCACGTCACCACCACCAGCCAGAAAAAATTACTGCGCTTTACCGGCCTGGCGCTGTTTGTTACCGCTGCGCATGGTTTTATGTTGCACAGCCTGACCAATGGCTATGCACCCTATGTTGACTCTGCCATTCTGATGTTCAGCCTGATCGCTCAGTTTTTGCTGATGAACCGAAAACTGGAAACCTGGTGGTTCTGGTTGCTGGTCAATACCATCGCCATCCCGCTGTATATTTCCCGCGAGTTGTATGTCACCGCTATTGTCTATTGCGGCTTCTGGTTTAATGCCTGGTATGGTTTATATCTGTGGCGTAAGTTAAGCCGCGCAACTACCCGCTTGGTGCGAGAGTAACGAAGGCCTGAGCACTTAGGTAGCATCTAACAGAGTCCTTTCTATTGGTACGCAATTTTAAACTGCACAACATCCTTACTATTGCGCGACTGAGTTGCATGCCCGCTCTTTGTATGTTTGTATTATGGATGCCAATGGTGACTGTATCTTACCCTGCGAAATCAACGTATTGCCAGAACCTTTACCCAAATTATTAACACTTGGCATCGGAAGTGTTGTTGCAGGCTATTGCCTGGCAACCATGATGACAGATGAAACAGTTTGTCGTGCTGATGGGCAAGGGCCTTGCCGCTGGGGCGACCAGAGAAGCGGTGTTACTTTTTGACTCCGGGAGGATTAATTTGTGTTATGTGAACTTTACTCGTGATATTTACGAATTACCGCAACTTTGCCATTTTCAATTTCCAAAACTTCCATCATTACCTGATTATAAGCAATAGGTTGCTTACTCTCAGGGTGAATACCTTTTGCGCTGTTGCTGTACCGAATAGCGATAGCTGAGTTATTAAAAGTAAATACATCAAGCAGCTCAGCACTATATTCAGTATGCGCCCCCAAATAAAAAGACATTCCTTTACGCATGGCTTCTTTGCCATCGGGTGATCTGGAATCATCAGTTACCCACGGTAAATGTGAGTGTCCTACGTCATCAGTGAGTAAAGCAAAGTAATTTTCTAAATCGCTCTTTGTTGCGCCTGGCGCTTGAGTTGCAACCATGGTATCAAAATAAATTTGAGCGAATTTTTTAAGATCAAGTTCATCTGCTGCAACTTGTCTAGCAAATAAAATGATAAATATTAAAACCAGACTTCTCATAAGTAACTCCAAGTTGGATGATCCGCCAGCCCAAAGGACGCGTCTCTGCTTAGTTGCAAGGTATTTCAAAATCCACGTGGTAATGCTCATCATGCCTAACCCAGGAACGCTTTTTGGAAAACTGTATATTCTGAGCCAAGTACTCACCATACTTCGATTTGAGCAAATTAGGCTGTAACTCAGAATCAAATATTACACGCCATAGGTCATGACCTTGCCGCTTTGCCGCGCGATGAAGCGCAATTATGTGTGCTGCCATCGCCTCATAGTCTATGGTGTAGTTCTTGTACTCGCCATTGCTGCTGAACTCAATGTTATAGCCGAATTTGTTCAATGGACTGGTTGGCAAATGAACCGATTGTCCGGTTTCATCAATCACCGGGACCATGAAGTCGACCGACAGCCCATTTCTATGAGTTTTATGAGGCTTAAACCGTCCGCCTTCTTTATAGCCAGTTTCTGCATATTTAAAAACTTTTCCGGGCTGACTTGTTTCGAGATCTTTATAGGCTGCGACTATGATTTTGTCTACCTGGGAGTGAACATAAGTTCGTCCTGCTAACCTGGCGACGGTGCTATACCCAACGAAATTGGGACCTGCATAAGAGAGCTTAACGCCATTTGCTAACCTTCCATCTGAAGTAGTGCCATAGCAAGTACTCTCTTGTGCCGTTACCGAGAATGCCACGACGACCAATATTAGAAATAGATACTTCATTTATTCGTACCGCTAACGCTGCATTCAGCTGCTTGCCTGCTGCAATGTTTTGTTATGCATTTCGTTTCTAGGATTTCGTTCAAAATAACCCTGTCCGTAAAAGGTAGGGCTATGATTGATTAACCTAACGATATTGCCTGTGGCAATCCTTGGTTGTGCTAAAACATTCTCCAATATGAACTTCGATAGCTCACTTGGCTCAATATAATTTTGATGATCGCCGCCAGGCTTCTCTTCGAGAATTTCCGCAGTTTTCATAGTAGGAAGAGCAATAGCTGTAGCCGATATCCCATATGGAGCCTTTTCATTTGCATAGCACTTAATAAATGCCTCTACAGCGGCCTTGGAAGAAGTAAAAGGAGACATATCTGGGTAGTTAAACCCTACTGAATTACAGCTAAAAGCAACCAACCGCCCAGACTTGAATTTCATCATCGAAGGTGTAACTGCTTTAGCTACTCCACAAAGGGAAACGAAATGGCTATTTATCATACTAGTAATTTCTTCGAAATCAGTACAAACGAGAGGTTTGTGCCTCCAAAAATCCCCTGCAAAATGAACAACATTAAAGCCGTCATTAAAAAACTCCGAAACATGCCTTTCAAGTTTTAATAAATCTGATTTATCAGTGAGATCAATTCCTGAAATATATTGGAAGTCTTTGAAACCATCTAACTCTGGGAGCTTTCTCTTTCCACGAGAAACGGCTAAAACCTTGTATCCTTTTTTCAATGATATGCTCTCTATCAGTGAACAAGCCAAAGCTGAAGTAGCGCCAGTAACCAATAAATTATTTAACATTATTGCTCTCTTTTATATCACTCTGCAGGGGGCTTGAGCCAGAATTTAACAAGTATATACAAAAAACAACTCAATACATTTTTTTTAGTTTCATCAAGATTTCTGCTGAACGATACGGTCCCACTGTACATTGGTCTAGGACCATCACAAGAGTGAGAAAAAGTACCTGTTACCTTTGAGGGTCTTTTCCCTTCTTCAGACCCAACAACTAGAATTTCCTCGAACCCTTTTGACGATTTAGGTAGTTTCTCGTCCTTATCAATGCCCTGTTTATACTGTACCTCATATGCGTATCTAAGGCCGGGTATCCCCTTGTCATAGGAGATAGTAGCGACCGTTGAATTCCAGCCATGAAATGCATCTGTTTCAGCATAATCTATCCTAATTGATAGACAATCTTGCTTGAAACTTATGTCATGAAGTTTTTTGAAAGGGGAGAATTTTGACTCAGTGCCATTTTGGCTGTCTAAGTACTGACAACAATATTCAGTATGTCCTTGCCAAGTACCTTGAAAATCGAGTTCTGGATAGGCAATTCGCCATAATGATTGCCTTACAAGCTTTTCAGAGAATAAGAATATTCCACCAATTACCGCTGCAGAAGTTAACGGTGCAAGTATTCCTTTAAGAAAATTGTCGGGTGCTAGTGACCATAAATAAGCTAGCAATAACCCAATTAATATGGATAGAGTCCATACTAGTCTACTTAATGCATACCTATGAAACTTATGTAATTTATCCTGCATAAAAATTTCCATGTACTGATATGTGTAACGTCGCCATGCCTAGCCTTGAAGAAAAAGGGGTCGGAGAAAAAGGGGTCGGGGCTAATTAAAATCGCGCCAGGTTAACCCTATGCAATTCAGTGCCTTGCAAAGGTATTGTAATTATTAGCTCCGACCCCTTTTTCACTTTTTCACGCATCACTCACTTTGATTGAAGGAAATGAGCCACTAAGAAGCTCAATAAACATTCCAAACACTTCAAGGTAATCTCCTGAGCGGTGGCAGAGTATGCTTGAGCCATCAATCTTCATCGCAAAACTCATTTTATGTGAATTATGCTCAGTTATGACCCAAGTATCATTTTTCTTATGGCTCTTAAAATCAGTGCAAAAATCTACAATAAATGCTTCTAACTGGGCCTCGGAGGCTGACTCAACGGTAATTTCTTGGGCTAAACCCATGTTCTCTCCGAAATTTAACGCTTATTGGGCGGGTCGACCCGCACTTAAATACGGACTAAGCTGCCTTTGTGCATTTAATGTACAGAACACTACACCGCTAATGCAAAAATTTCAATAACTTATGGGTACACGGGGCACAGAGGACTGAACCTCTTTTGAAGGAGCCGGGGAGTGTCTGAACACCTGCCGTAAGGCATCAGGGAGCATTGCCCGGGCGAGTGAGGAAAGGCGTAGCTACAACCAAAGCCGTAACAGGCTGGCCGTTATGAGCGCCAGATAGGTAACGGCGACGGTGGGTTTGGCGGCTTGCTTGGCATAGCCGAGGATTAGCTGTAGCGGGTTTTGGCGTTGATATTGCCACTGGCTGTGCCACTGACAACCAATATCCTGTGCCTGTAGTATTGCTTGCTCCAGTTGCAGCAAACGGTTGGCAGCGCGTTGCTGCCAGGTTTTAAGAATGGCCTCATGCAGCCAGAACAAGCCGATAACACCGAGTTGCAGTTCAATTGCGGCGCCACTTTTTAATAGCCACAGCCATACCAGAATGGTGACGACTTTAAGCCATAATGCCTGCTGCTCTTGCTTGTCATAGCTTTGCTGAACTAACAGCCACTCTGCCTGATTCTTGTCGGTCATATTGCTTCCTTGCCCGGATATTGCGGTTAAATAAACTTAAGTTGTTGCTGAAGTTTAGCCGGTAATTGCTGTAAATCCTGCTCATTTTCACTTATCACCACTAAATCGGCGGTTTTTAGGGCCAAACTGCGACCACGGTATGTGCCATCAGAGAAATGATGCTCAAATTTCAGCTGATTATCCGCCGGCACCACAAATACCGTCGCCAAACCTTGTTCGGTTTGCAGCACCAAATGTAAAGAACGGGTACCGCGAAAATCACAAAAATTGGCATAAACAATAGATTGCGGCCAGTCGCTAAGTTCAGCGCCAAAGCTGGCCAGTTTTGCGTTAACCTGAGTCAGCGGTTGCGGTGCCAGCATTTGGTCCATATAGGGGGCTTCGTGATAAACATGCGCCAGGGCATGCTGGCCTAAGGTCATATCAGGAAAACCATAGTTAAACCAGTTCAGGGTAAGGCCGGCAACAAAGGCAATAGACGCCGCCAGGGCAATGGCGCCGCTGAAACGTTTGGTCTGAGTACGCTGACTCAACTGCATTTGCTGACGCAACAGCTTTATCGGTAACGTATCGGGTACCTCAAGGCTAAGTGCTTGCTTGATACGAGCCTGGTCCAGTAGTAACTGGCGTTGCAGTTGTTGCAACTGAGGATCGGCGGCAACGGCAGCAGCGAGCTCACCGGAGCGGGCCAGCGGATCAGCAATCAGTGCCTGTCGTATTGATAAATCAGCCATCGCATTACCCCTTTTCTTGCGCGGTCAAACGCTGTTTCAGTAAGTGCCGGGCCCGAAATAAGCGGGTATTCACGGTATTGACGTTTAAACTTAGTAACTGGCCAATTTCGTCGCTGCTAAAACCTGCCAGGGCCTGCAATAGCAAAGGCTCGCCATATTCTGGTGGTAACAACATTAACTGTTGTTGCAGCAAGGCGTTATCGTATTGCTGTTCTAATGCCGGATTTAAGTCGTCGGCTAAGGTATCTTGTTCAACATCACTGTAATCCAGCTGTTTTCGCTCAAAACGCCGGGCGTTTTCCCGCCGTAAAATTGTAATAAGCCAGCTCTTGGCCGCGTTATCGTCCAGTAAGGTATCCAGCGCTTTCCAGGCCCGTAAAAATGCATCCTGTACAATGTCTTCAGCAATATGCTGATCCCGGCACAGCCAGAAGGCATAGCGATATAAGTCAGCATGGTATAGCCGCACCAGCTGCTCATAGCGCTGGCTGTTGCTTTGGGCCTTGCGCTTAAATAAAGAGACCGGCAAAGTAAACAGCGTCTTTCGTGATGTAGACATTAATCGGGACTTTTGCTTGGTTGCATGGGTCGTAAGCGTAATTGACATAAGCTGAGCCTGTAAAGCAATCATTTAATCTATAAGCGATGGTGGCCGAAAGCTTCAGTGCCTGGCAGCTATGGAATAACGCTGCTGGCAGTAATGATTTAGCCAGTAGTCGGCGCTGACGTAACGGCCACCACCACTAAAAAACAGGCTTAACAACATGGCAAAATAAATTGCCGCAAACTCGATGCCGTTGTTCAGAATAACCAGTTTGCCACTTGAGGTTAGCCAGTCGTAATTACCATGCTGCTGCAGTAAATTACGGGCAGCTGCTATTTTTTCGCCGCTTGCCATCACCCGCTCGTTAAGCATAACGGTACCATCGGTCAGCCAGCTGCTGGTATCGGCTATGGCAGGCCAGCCATAGGGCAGGTGAACGGTAAAAATCGCGACCAGCATTGTTACCATCAGGGGTAGAGCAATCAGCCTGGTTAATAACCCCAGTAGCAGCAAAACACCGCCTACTAATTCAGCCGCAATGGCCAGCGCAACCAGCAAGGCAGGAAAAGGCAAGCCAAGGCCCCAGTCACTGTTGCCAAACCAAGAAACTGTACTGTCAAAACTGCTGAACTTATTCCAGCCGGCCTGGATCAGTACCGGGGCCAGAATAAGTCGGAACAGCAAGAGAGCCAAACCACTTACCTGCGCCAGATGGCGGGTGGTTTGCAGATACAACGAATAACTTTGTTTAAACATAAACCTTGCCCATTAACCTGTCTCAAATGCTGATACTGAACCAGACCGTGGCCTGACGAATGTTATTTCAATATTTTGCGTCAGCATGTGGTTTATTTTAAAAAGTTAATCCTGAAAACCGCAGATTGCGCCTTTGCCAGCCAGATCCTGCAACAAGGGCAGGGCGCCCTGCTGTAATTGCTGCTCAGTTAAGCCGGGCAATTGGGCACTGATGGCGGTGATCAGCGCGGGGAATGTCAGGCCGGGTTGCTCAGCTAAATGATTTAGCAGTAATAGCGTTGCCTGATTAAGTTGCACAAATTTCACCTGATGATCTGCGTTACGGTACAGCAGAAAAAATACCGGCTGCCCCGGCACAGTTGGCTGAAAATCAACGCATATTTGTTGTACCGGCCACTGATACGCGCAGAGCATGGCCAGTTCAGACAGCCGTAACCGGATACTTTCGAGCTGTGCGCCAGTTAATTGCCCGGCTTCAAGTAAAGGCTGGGGCTGGCTGGGGACCAGGGTCGCGATATACAACTCGGCCCATTCGTAATGTGCCAGCTCAGTTAAAAAAGCCGGGTCGGTGTCAGTAGGCGGGTAGTCTTGCAAAAAGGCCACGAACTGCTCGGCAATATGCAAAAAGTAAGGGCTGTGACAGGCATATTGACGAAAAAACTGTCGGGCCAGTGCCGTCCAGTTGCTGTCGCTATACAGGGTTTTTAACACCGGAAAAGCAGTGTCTAAAAAGCCTTTAACATTATTAAAAAACAATTCGCGGTATATCTTTAACCGGCGTGCTTCCAGCCCGGCCGGGGGCGGTGTGCTGCCAGGATCACGAATGTAAGCCGCAAACTGCAGCTGCACCTGTTTGAAATCGTCGCTGTTGCTATTGTCGTTGTCAGAGTGGCTGGGTTTAGTACTCATATTGCGAGGTTCTGTTGCATATTTGCGCTGGGCACTTGGTGTTGTAGGGCTCTGATCATGTCCAGCTCGTGCTGCAGGCTGCTCAGCGCCGGAATATTAAAATCGCGCTCGTATAAGGTCGGTTTTACGCCGTGCTGCAGGTAAGCCTGTTGCAGTAATTGCCACACTGGGTCCGGAATATCGGCACCGTGGGTGTCGACCAGTAAATCCGGGGCTTCCTGATAATGGCCTGCTACATGATAATAGGCGATACGCTCCGAGGGAAGCGCCCGCAAAAACGTGTTGGCATCATAGCCATGGTTCACCGAATTTACATAAATGTTATTTACATCAAGTAATAACTGACAATCGGCCTGCGTTAGAACTTCATGGATAAAGTCCAGCTCGCTCATTTGCTGGCCAGGGGCGGCATAGTAAGACACATTTTCCAGGATCAGTGGTTGCTCCAGAATATCCTGCACCGTGCGTACCCGGGCGGCAACATATTTGGCTGCTTCTTCGGTAAAGGGTATAGGCATTAAGTCGTATAAATGTCCGCCAGCAGAGCAATAACTTAAGTGTTCGCTGTACAGCTTTATATTGTGTTGCCGAAAAAAAACCTTTAATTGTTTAATAAAAGCAATATCGAGGGGGTCGGGGCTGCCAATTGACAATGATAAACCATGGCAAGCAAAAGCATGGCGCTCAGTCAGCGCTTTAAACTGACTGGCCAGTCTGCCACCGTAAGGCAACCAGTTTTCGGGAGCAACTTCAAAAAAATCAGCCACCGGGTTGTCGGCAGAGAGCACTTCACTTAGCATTTCCCGGCGCAGGCCAAGGCCTGCTCCGGTTAATGTTGTTGTTACAGTCACAGCTTAAGCCGCACCGCACTTGCCTTCGCCACACTTCATTTCTTTACTTTTTTCGGCAGCTTTATCTTCGGCTTTTGCTTTGGCTTTATCAGCACCACATTTGCCTTCGCCACACTTCATTTCTTTACTTTTTTCGGCAGCTTTATCTTCGGCTTTTGCTTTGGCTTTATCAGCGCCACATTTACCTTCGCCGCATTTCATTTCTTTACTTTTTTCGGCAGCTTTGTCTTTAGCTTTGTCTTTGGCTTTATCCGCACCACATTTACCTTCGCCACATTTACCTTCGGTTGCGGCAAGCTGATACGCCATACTCAGCTCAGCAGCAGCAAAAGGATTGGTATCGGCATGGGCAGCACCGGCGGCAACAGAGCCTAACGCCATGGCGCCAAGTGCAAGAGATAGTTGGGTTTTATTAAGTGATTTCATCAGATTTTACCTTTTGGTTGTCATAGTCAGTTATAAGACCCGACCAATAACAAAGGTATTTCAAAAATTTGAATATTTCAATGAACCCGGTAAAAACGACAGAAAAAGTCAATGATGCTGTCCGGGTCAAGCCGGCTGAAATGAACTTTTCTGTTGGCGACGATAATCTCTCCCAGCGCACGCAACGTATGATCCAGTGGGATCCCGGCAGGGCGCGTTGCACCATGGTCGGCGAATAAAAAGTTCAGCGCCGTAGCGGTGTAAGATTTGCCCGGCTCTAATTGCACTAATTCCAGTTCCTGCAAACGAACACCAAGATTGCGGATTTTTTGCAGACAATTTTGCTCGTTCATAATGCCCCCGGCGAAGGTTAATTTCTGTTGCTAAGCTTATATCGGCCTGATGGCCGGATTCTTTAACCGGGTAACTGAAAAAATAAAATAGCCAGCACAGCACAGCAGGTTTTTTGGTAGTATGTCGGCAATTGCGTTTGCATTAAATTTTGTTCTTAATAAGGGATGACATGACCCATAGCCGTTTGCCTTTAGCGCTCGACCCTGCCCAGCTAGGCCCGATTTTACAAGATGACCAAATTGAACAAGCACTGGCAACTGCTGAGCTTATACCTGGCTTTATTGGTCAGGACCGGGCGAAATCAGCACTGGCATTTGCCATTGGTATGGATATGCCGGGTTATAATTTGTATGTAATGGGTGAACCGGCACTGGGTCGTTTTACCCTGGTGCAGGACATTTTGCAGCATGCTGCAGCTGAAAAGGCAACGGCCAGTGAGTGGTGCTACCTTAATAACTTCGATGATGAACGGGTACCTAATACCTTGCGACTGCTGCCCGGTGATGGCCGTATTCTGGTAAAAAAACTGGAGGCATTAATTGATGAGTTGCTGGATACATTCCCGGCGGCTTTTGATAATCCGGGGTATCAACGCAAGAAAAAATCTATAGCCCGACAGTTCGACGATCGCTACGACCAGGCAATTGAGCGGGTAGAAAAAACAGCATTGGAAAAAAAAGTGGTGCTGTTCGAAGACAATGGTGCAGTCAGCTTCTCGCCTATTATTGATGGCAAACCGCTGGAAGATAGTGAATTCAGCACAATGACTGATGAGCAACGACAGTACTTTTACTCGGTGGTCTCTGAGCTGGAAACGGTGCTAAATGATGCGTTGCTGGAATTACCCCGCTGGAAACGCGAGCTGTCAGAAAACCTGAGAACCTTACGCAAAGACACCATCGAACAGGCTATTAAGCCGATGCTTAAACATATGGAACATGATTACAGCACCGAGCTGGGTGTTCTGAAGTACTTAAAAGAAATGCGGCCGCATCTGGTAAAAGCGGTACTGGAACTGCTGCCTGATGAATCAGATGCGGAAAAACAGGAAGAAATCGACAGCCGGGAAATTTTTGTCGAAGAGTTTGTACCTAATGTATTGGTGCATCATGAAACGATGTCCGGCGCACCGATTATTTTTGAGCCTAACCCCAGTTATGGCAATTTGTTTGGCCGGGTGGAATATAACTCGTCCAGCGGTGCACTTTACACCAATTACCGGATGATCCGTCCTGGTGCGCTGCATAAAGCGAACGGCGGTTATTTAATTCTGGATGCCGACCGTTTGCTCTCTCAGGCATCGGTATGGGATGCGCTTAAGCTGGCCCTGAAAAGTGGCGAAGTGGTGATTGATACCTTAAGCGAACATGCGGTAACCAACTCAACCATTATTACCCCACGGGCCATTCCGCTTAATGTCAAAGTGGTGCTGTTAGGTTCGCGTGATCTGTACTATCTGGTGCAGGAAGTCGACGAAGAATTTAACGAGCTGTTCAGAGTTCTGGCTGATTTCGAGCACTACTTACCGTATAACGAACAAACGCTTAGCTACATGTCGCGGCAAATTCAGCTGCAAATGCAGCAGCTTAATATTAACAAGCTCACCCAGTGTGGTCTGCGGCAGCTATTGCAATTCAGTTTTCGACAGGCAGAGCACCAGCGTAAATTGTCTGCCCGCTTTGCCGATGTACTGGAGCTGGTGCGCGAATCCTGTTATTACGCGGCACAAGCCGATAGCGACATCCTGAATGAAAATCACGTACAGCAAGCGTTGCAGGGCAAGCAGCACCGTACTGGCCGGATAAGTGAGGGGTTTCTTGAAGATATCCAGGAAGGCCAGATATTAATTGATACCGAGGGCATGGCGGTCGGCAAAATTAATGGTCTGACGGTGCTGGAGATTGGTGATACCGCCTTTGGTACCCCTGCCAGGGTTAGTGCGACGGTATTTGCCGGCTCCAGTGGGGTGATTGATATTGAACGGGAAGTGGAGCTGGGCAAAGCGATTCACTCAAAAGGCGTGTTGTTGCTGACCGGATATCTTGGAGCCAAATATGCCCGTAATTTCCCTCTGACATTGTGCGCCAATATTGCGATGGAACAGTCTTATGGCCATATTGATGGCGACAGCGCATCGCTGGCCGAAGTGTGTGCCCTTATTTCTGCCATTACCGATATACCTATTGAGCAAAGCCTGGCGGTAACAGGCTCCATTAACCAG
Source organism: Arsukibacterium sp. UBA5043 (assembly GCA_002415085.1). Lineage (GTDB taxonomy): Bacteria > Pseudomonadota > Gammaproteobacteria > Enterobacterales > Alteromonadaceae > Alishewanella. The sequence goes on from DIBV01000006.1 coordinate 421,383, forward strand.
CATGGCCAGGTGCAGGCTATTGGTGGGGTTAACGAAAAAATTGAAGGCTTTTTCCGGTTGTGTCAGTCGCGCGGACTGACCGGCGAGCAAGGGGTTATTATACCAGCCAGTAATCAGCTTAATCTGGTCTTGCGCGATGAAGTGATTGCCGCAGTGGCAGAGCAAAAGTTTCATATTTATGTGGTAAAAACCGTGGACGAAGCACTTGCGTTGTTAACCGGCGAAGAGGCCGGCGAGCTGAATCGACGCGGTCAGTATCCGAAAAAGTCGGTTAATGGCCGGGCAATGCAGCGCTTGGCTGAGATTGCCGAGCTGGTTAATGGCGCTCTGGATGAATAGCAATATCGTGCTAAATGAACCGATTGTCGTGCTGTATGCCGATTTGGATGAACAGCGGGTGCAGCAGCAATTGTTGCCGCTATTACGGGCCCGGATGGGGCAGGATTTTGCTTCACTGAAAATTCAGGTTTTTAACCCTGAACAGCCTGCCGGGTTTATCGCCGGCAGCCGTTTGCTATGTTACCTGAGCGATGAGCTACTGCGCGAGTTAGTGCTGCAAATTCAGCGTCAGCCTTTAACGCTGGCGCTATTACCTCACCCGGAAATGAAACATGCCCGCTATGGGTTTGGCATTGCCGGCAAAATGGAAGACGCGCTGACCGACGCGCTAAATAATAAAGCTACCGAGGCGGACTTACTGCTTTGCAATGACGTGCCGGTGTTTAACTCGGTGGTGATCGGAGATGCATTAACATTAACTCCGGGCGAGGCGCTCTCCGAGCCGCTGGCGAAGCGGCTGAAACGGTTTGTCCGGCTGGTAAAAGGGATTGGTCAGGTTACTTTTAATGCCTTTAAAATTACCACTCATAAAGAAAAAATAGTTGATACCGCCGCACTGGGTATAGTGGTGGTTGAGCATGGTCGCAGCTCTGTATTGTCCAGGCGGTTGGTGGCGGACTCCAGCGTTAATGACGGTATGCTGCATGCGCTGGTATTGGCGCCACGCAGTGTATTTGAAATGCTGCGGTTTTTATTTGCCTCGCTGTTTCTGCGCGACTACTGGAATAATCACAGCCCGTCATTTGTCGGCCATATCAAAAGCCGCAGCCTGAGTATCAGCAGCCCGAAACTGATAAGTTACACCCATGACGGATTGATTGAAAAAAACAGTGTATTGCAGCTGCGAGTTGAACCTCAGGTGTTGCTGCTGGCACCGGGGCGTTATCTGGCACTTGAGGACGCAGAAGTCGAAAGCAAAGAAGCGGTTAGAACCAAAGCGTTGCCTGCTGGTAAAGCCAAGACCGAATTGGTGACGTATCCGCTGCCCTGGATCCATCATGCGGCAACTGATGAGTTTAAAGAGTTATTTATGGCCATGCGCGAGAGCGCAAAGGCCTCGCCGTCTTATCTGACCCTGATGGTGCTCGCTACCTTACTGGCAGTATTTGGCTTATTTGCCAACTCGACGCCGGTCATCATCGGCGCCATGATCTTAGCTCCGTTAATGGGGCCTATTATATCAATGGCCCTGGGTACGCTGCGCCAGGACGAAAGTTTAATGCTGGTCAGCAGCCGTAGTATTGCCGTAGGTACCGGTTTAGCCATGGGCTGCGCGATGGTAGCGACCTGGTTTATTCCGTTGACAACGATTAACAGCGAAATTGCTGCGAGGATCAGCCCAACCTTGCTGGATTTAGGTGTAGCGGTAATTTCCGGTATCGCCGGTGCTTATGCTCATGCCAGGGCAGAGGTGGCAAAAAGCTTAGCAGGCGTTGCGATAGCGGTTGCTCTGGTGCCACCATTAGCTGTTGCCGGTATTGGCTTGGGGTGGCTGGATTTCACCGTATTCTGGGGCGCGTTCTTACTGTTTCTGACTAATCTGGTAGGGATTATTCTGGCGGCGGTAGTTACCTTTATGTTTCTGGGATACAGCCCGTTTCACCGCGCTAAGCGAGGTTTAGCGCTAACCCTGATCCTGGCCGCTATTTTATGTATTCCACTGGCGATTGGTTTTGGTCATATGGTAGCAGAGCACCAGATAGTGCAGCAGCTGGATGGCATAGAACTGGACGAAGTTAAACTGCGGGATGTCAGTGTGCGGCCTGGCACACCGCTTCGGATCAGCCTGACCCTGGTATCTGGCAGCGCCGTTGACGATGCAACGATGGACAGGGTAAAACAGCGTATTGAGCAGAAACTGCAGCAGAGCGTTGAGCTGGAAATAGGCGTTAAGGTGATCCGCTAAACGTGATGTTTATAACATTACGGTACAGTTTCTGCCCTGACTTTTTGCCTGATACAGCGCTTTGTCAGCCTGATTCAGCAATACTTTGTCACTAATATCCTGGCCGGTTTTCAGGCAGGCAATACCCAGGCTAATGGTCACAAAGCCGGCGGTTGGGCTGGCCTGGTGGGGGAGCATTAAGGCTAATACTTCCAGGCGCAATTGTTCCGCCATAATAAGTGCTTGCTCCGGGCTGGTATTAGGCAGGATACAGGCAAATTCTTCGCCACCATAACGGGCAACCAGATCGACCTGACGCTGTAACGTCGTTGCCATGGTATTTGCTATCGCCTTTAAGGTGTCGTCACCGGCAAGATGGCCGTAGCTGTCGTTGTAAGCCTTGAAATGATCAACATCCAACAGGATAATCGCCAACGGCTGCTTAATCCTTTTGGCCATCGCCACGGTACTTTGCAAGTGGGTGTCAAAGTGCCGGCGATTGGCGATACCGGTCAGACCATCGGTTAATGACTGGCGTTCCAGTGCAGTTTGCTGAGCCCGCACCGTATCTCGGTACTGGGTAAAAGAGCGGGCAATTTCGGCAATTTCATCATTGCTGCTGAATAAAAGGTCGTCTTCAACAAAATCACTGCCAGCCAGTACTTTCATATTAAGCAATTTCAAACGCTTAATTACGCGTTTTTGGGTATGAAACATAATCAGCAGCAGCAACAATATTGCGGTGAGTGCCAGAGCTGCACTTAGTTGGTTTTGTCGGGCGAGAGAATCCGAAGACTGCTGACTCAACTTCATCAGTGACGCGGCGGATTGATAAGCATTGAGCTCGGTTTCGCTGGCATAATCCGTAACCAGACTGCGTAAGAAGTTTGCTTTGCCGGTGGCTCTGGCGATGTTGGTTAATTCTGCGTCCAGCAACGCCAGGATCCCTCGCTCAGCGAATAAAGCATCCAGTAGTTGCTGGTAGAGGACGTCTGCTGCAGGTTGTTCGGTGCTGCGCAACTGCTTGAGTATTTCTTTGTTGCTTGCCAGAGCCTTATTCAGTTCAGTGCGACTCTGACGCAGGTTATAGAGGCGGTCAATGCTATAAAGGGCCGTAATATCGCGCAATAACCCTGAATAATGCAGCAGCCAGGGTTGGCTGGCGTTTAATTGCAGGCTTTGCTGTTGCAGCTGGCTCAGTGTGTCCAGCCACCTGCGGCTTTGCTGTTGTAACACCAGGCGTTCGGCAATCAGCATGTCCAGGCTGCGAGCCTCATCGGCAATCAGTTGCAGCCGTTGTTGCTGATATTGATGTTGCACGTATTGCTGATGGTCAAGGCTGCTAATCTGGACAATAATCTGACGTATTTGCTGTGAAGCTCTGGCGCGGGCTGCCTGACTGACAGCATTGCGCAATAGCTCTGACTGCAGATTAAGTTCCTTAACTTTATCATGTACCTGACTGGCTTCCAGCACTGCCGGAACAGCTCGCTCTGCCACATCGCTGACAATTTGCTGCGCCTGGTGCAGGCGATGATAAAACAATAAACTTAGTAAAATAAACAACAGCAGGATCAGCAGTAAAGATCCAAATAACAATCTGGCGCTGGAGTAGTAACGTTTAGAGACTGAACTCATGGCTGTCCCTGTTTGCTGATGTCTTGCAGCCGACCATCTTTTATCAGCTTAATGGTCTGCTGTTTTTTAATCGCTGCGGCAACAATATCTGCAATGTTGCGATCGCTGGGGTTAAAGTAGTTCAGCTTGCTGCGTTTCTCGAGGATCTCAAAACCGTCGCCACCCTCGGCCAGATACTCTAGTGTGGCGACGTTATACATTTTGCTGTTGATAACAGGATCACCATTGACCAGCAGCTTTATAACCCGACTACCTATCGGCGCGGTACTGTCAAAAAGCAGAGTAAAACCGGAGACTTGCAAAAAGAAACCGCGTTGGTTATCTAAGCCACTAAGCCCATGTTCAAAAATACTGAGCAAATCCAGGCCACTAAGCTGCAGCAGTACCGGCGTATTGCGAAAGGGTAGCTCGGCCAGAATATCGCCCCGGGTAAGCATGCTTCCCGCCGGGTAATCTTGCACGCCACGGATAGTGCCACTGTTGAAAAAGGCCAATTGGGCGCCGGTATAATTTTTCAGGGTATCGGCAACAAAATTAGCAAACGCATTTTCCGTGTTGCGTACTTCCTGGCGCAGGGTGGTAAAACTCACTGCAGTGCGCCCCAGCGGTTCTTGCAATAACAGTTGCAAACGCTGAGTATGATCGACAATTTTTCTGGCAATATCCGGGTCTGCTGGCAATGTTGCCAGATCAATATATGTTGTTGTTAGCTTGTCCAGCTGATAATCAAGGTCTACTTCAGCTGTAACTACTACGGCCTGATTAAGTTGTTGTTGCAGAACAAGACGTGGATGGTCTCGCAACAATTGCTGGCCATCATAATTATTGCGAAATGCCAGATCAAGGGTGCCGTTTGTCAGTAACTCGGGTAAAAAATCCAGTTCGATAGTATGCATTAATACCACCAGGTGAGCGCCCTGAGCTTTTAGCCTGGCTGCTTGCCGGCTAATGGCCTGCTCGGCCGGTGTTACGTGTAATCTGTTCAGGGCATACTGCTGAACAACGTACGGCGCAACCAGCGCAATCACACCCAGTTTAATGTCGGCCTGCTGCACCAGAATACTGTCCACCAGACCATCAAGATTATCCTCTGTCATTGGATCATACAGGTTGCTTAACACCAGTGGAAAGGCGGCCTCATAGGCCCGCTGTGACAGTTCCTCTGACAAATAAGCAAAATCGCGGTGCGATACCGCCATCGCATCTGGTTCTAAACTGTTGAGAATGTCTATTATGTGAGCGCCGCGGTCAAAAAAACCGAGTGGGCTGGGGCCAATACTGCCGCCGCCAAACAGAAAAAAAGTGGGGCTACTGTTGCTACGGGATTGTTTTAATAAGGTAGCCAAGTGCGAAAAGTTGGCTTCAGGATGATTGGCTTCTGCCATTTCGGCAGCGTATATTATCGTGAACTCAGACTCTGCGCGACTGAATAACAGTGGATTGCTAAACAACAATGCGAGCAGCGTTAACCTGAAGAAAACTGTCATAAGTGGTTAATTTTCACCTGAAACTCAGCATTGGCAATTAGTCTAATGGATCTGCAGGCGATCAGCAAAATAAAGTCATAGCGAAAGTGTGCGTACGTAATAATGTGTTGCAAATAATAAAAGCCGGCAATGAGCCGGCTTGGTGTTTACATTAATACCTTAACCACATTTTTTCGGGCCGCCTTTACATGGCGTAGGTTCCGGATCAGTACCACCGTCGCCGCCATCACCACCACCGGTATCGCCACCGGCACAACCGTTGGCCGTCAGGTAGTCATATGCCGCTTTCGCTTTAACAATACCATAGCCAAAGTAGTCATCTTTACCCGCCGCACCCGCATCCTGCGCTGTTGCTTTTAAGGCATTTCGAATTTCAGTACCGCTGCAGCTGGGGAAGTTTGACCAGACCAGCGCCGCTATACCTGAAACAGCAGGCGTAGCCATCGAAGTACCGCTCATGAAGCCGTAATCGCTGGCTGAAGATGAAATAGTAATGTTCGCAGCGCCAATAATATCGCTACGAGCCTCTAAAGCTGCACCGTATGAGGGGATATTAGCTGAACCCGTAACGTCCATATAAACCGGACCTTCGCCAGCAACGTTATTAATTACAATCGCGCCGATACCACCAGAGTTAGCACAATTATTAATTTTGTCAGCGAAAGAGACATTACCACGGTCAATAGTACAAATTTTACCGTTTGCAGCTGCATCAGTCACTTCAGCTGTACCCATGTGGTACGTTGCACCGTTCAGATTACCCGTGTTATCGGAAGGCGCTGAACTAAAACCAATTCCGTCAGCAGTTGCTGTAACGAGTGACGTACCGCCTGCTGGGTAGGTTGACAAGGTATCAACACCGCCTGCCGTAACTTCAACACAAATGGTTTCGTCGTTAGTCACATTTTTACCGCGGCCACTGCTGCAGCTAGGAAATTGTGAAAAACTGGCAATCGCATTATTGCCGTCGTTGGCACCAATCATCATTACTGATGAATAGCCTGCAGGGTACGAGCGGGTGGTGTTACCGTCATTGCCTGCCGCAGCAAGAACCAGACCGCCATTAGCCGTGAAGGTGTTAAAAGCGTTTTCTTCAGTACTGTTGGCTCCGCCCCCTCCTAAACTCATACTGATAATCTTAGCGCCATTCTGAGCACATAAGTTGGCAGCATGTGCTAAGTCTGACGAGTAAGCCCAGCCAGCAGCGTTAAATACTTTAATAATGTGCATCGGGTTGCCTGGTGCCATGCCGACTACACCGATACCGTTATCGGCAGCAGCAATTGTGCCGGCAACGTGGGTACCGTGCGGGCCACCGTCGCGGAACCAGTCGCCAGAGACCGAATCACTGGTACCGGTAATGTTTGACCAGTCGAAATCGTTATTGCCACCACCGGTTTCTCCGGTATCGCGGGCAAGGCCTGAGTCGATAACACAAACCCGTTTCGCATTGCCTAAGTTCAGGCTAACCTGATTGGCTTGTGACTGATACACCGCGTACGGAGTTAACTGCTGGGTTGCCGGATTGCCAGCGTCATCATTGAACAGCGCCATCGAATAACGCTTAACATCAGCTTCAACCAACTTTATATGTGGATTATTTAATAAACCTTTAATTTCACTTAATGTTTTGCCGCTAAATTGCGCTGCGATAAAACCATCAGCATCAACTTTCACTTCGCCGCCAAGCTGTTTAGCCAGCGCTTTAACGACGCCTTTTTTGCTGTTATCAACCTGGATTATAACTCTGTCGGAGGCTACGGCAGTGGCAGTTAGGCCCATGGCGAGTAAGGTAGCGGTAGCTACAGTGGATAATCTATTTAGTTTCATTCAAATACTTCCTATGGATTTATCAGTTATTGCAGCTGATTTTTGTAGACTGTCGCGCTCTTTTGGCGCTTTAGCTCGTTGCTATTTCTATTTCAACACAAATTAGTTTTGCCATAGAAAAACAGGCAAAGCAAACAGTAAATGTCAGCTTCCCGAAAACGGCTGTTAATTGTAATTTTGGTGAAAGTAGTTAACGGCATAAATGTAACTAAATGTAATAAGCCTGCATCTTAGTTTCATTTAACGGTATAACTAAGACTGATTCTTTGCAGCGGGTCAGTGCCAAGGGGCATGAAGGGGTCTGGCTGGTATTTAGTGTAAACGGCCTTTTTTTAAAGCGCCAATCAGCAGCAATATAACAATAAAGGTCAGTGGCCAGTCACCATAAATACTGTAAAACGTCCGGCCAGTGCTCAGCACTACGGTATCTGCCAAGATAGCCTCTTCAAACTGTGGCAGCTGCCGGGCTATGCTACCGTCGGGGCTTATAGAAGCTGTGATGCCATTGTTTGTCGCGCGCAGTACTGGTCTGCCAAACTCGCGGGCTCGCATCTGCGCAATCTGCAAATGTTGATGTGGCCCGATACTGTCACCAAACCAGGCATCATTGCTAACGGTCAGAATAAAATCGGTAGCGGCGGTAAAGTTGGCACGTATTTGCCGGGGAAAAGCAATTTCAAAGCAAATGGCACTTAACAGCTGATAATCGTTGGCCCGTAAATTAGGCTGAATATAACTGCCGCGGGTAAAAGAGCTCATCGGTAAATCAAAGATCGGCGCCAGCTTCCGCAACCAGTTTTCAAAGGGCACAAATTCGCCAATTGGCAATAAATGGTGTTTGCTGAAACGGTTACTATGACCATAGAAATACTGGCCCTCGGTGGCGGTAGCGCTGTCTTTGCCCAGCACAATTAAGTTGTTCCAGGCTTGGCTCGTTGCCAGATTGTAGTCCAGTATCCCGGTTATCAGTGCGGCATCATTGTAAAATGCGGCTTTGTTCAGGTTGTCCAGAAAGGCTTCGGCCATCGGTTCCAGTTGGGGAATTGCCGCCTCAGGCCAGATCACGATATCAGCATTGGAAAAATGCGGCCGGGTCAGGTCCAGATACTTGAGCATTGTTGGCCACTCCTGCTCAGGTTGCCAACGTAAATCCTGCTTAATATTGCCTTGCACCATCACGATATTGGCACTGTTAGTCTGATAATCCCATCCTCTTAGCTGTTGCAGCAAGGGGGCACTGATCACTATGACACCTGCTAATACTGCCGGGCCAACGCGTTGTAATACCGGGCCACCCTGATACAGCCGCGCCAATGCAGCTGCACTGGCCGCCAGAATAAAGGTGATGCCGGTTTCGCCGATTAACGGCGCGAAGTCGGCTAAGCCTGCACTAGTCTGGCTATAGCCCAGAGACAACCATGGAAAACCGGTCAGCAGGAAGCTACGCAACCACTCAACACCAACCCAGACCCCGGCAAAGATTAATGCCGCAAGCCGGCTGCAATTGTGCTGGCCTGTAAACCGGTAAGTCAGCAGCGCCGCGAGTGCCGGAAACAATGCCAGATAGCTGACTAATAGTGCCATTAACCCCAGACTGGCAATCAGGGGTAGGCCGCCAAATTGATCAATGCTGACATGCACCCAGCTGATACCGACACCAAACCAGCCCAGGCCATAGCAAAAACCTGCCAGCAGTGCCTGGCGCCAATGGCTAACCCGACTGATCACCATGACTAACAGTGCCAGGGTGAAAAAGGGCAGCCACCAAAGGGTGAATGGGGCAAACGCCAGTGTATTCAGCGCACCGGCAGCTACCAGCAGTAGCCCGGTGCAAGCCATTTTAACCGTAGTAGACGTGATGATGACGGTATTTATGATCCGTTGTCCTCAGCAGCAACATTTTGCTTGGCTTTAATTACCTGCAACTGCAGCAGGCGCCGGCTATTCGCTTTACTGACTTTAAAGGTAAGATCACCCAGTTGGATGCTTTCACCACGCTCAGGCATATGGCCAAACGCATGCAGTACAATACCGCCAATGGTATCAGCATCTTCTTCGTCAAAGCCGGTACCAAAGCTTTCGTTGAATTCATCCAGCGGGGTCAGCGCACTAACCTGAAATACTCTGGACGCCATTTTTTTTATATCATTATCTTCTTCATCGTCGTGTTCATCTTCAATTTCGCCGACGATTTGCTCCAGAATATCTTCAATGGTGACCAGGCCAGACACGCCGCCGTATTCGTCAACCACAATGGCCATATGGTAGCGTTTTTGGCGGAACTCTTTTAACAAGGCATCCACCCGTTTACTTTCCGGTATTATCACTGCCGGGCGCAAAAACTCGCCGATATGCCAGTCTGTCTGATTCGGATCCAGGGCATATTGCAACAAATCTTTAACCAGTAAAATACCTTCAACGTGATCTTTATCTTCGTTGACGACCGGATAACGGCTATGGTTATTTTCGAGTAAAATGGGTAAGAACGCGCTGACCGGCTGTTCAATATCGATGGTAGCCATTTGCGAGCGTGGCACCATGATGTCGCGGGCCCGCATTTTCGATACATCCAGCACGCCCTGCAGCATGCTTTTGGTATCACTATCGATAAGTTCGCGGCTGGCCGCTTCACTTATGATATCTTCCAGGTCTGATATGTCCTGTGGCTCTGCACTAAAAATACTGGCGATACGCTCTAACCAGGTTTTGCCGGCAGAACCGCGGCTAGAGTGGGGGTTGTCGTCACTCATTAGTGAACTTATGCTCCATTAGTAATAAGAAACCTAGTTATCATCCAATAAATAGGGATTATTGATGCCAAGAGCCGCCAGAATTTGAATTTCTTCTGCCTCCATCTCTGCCGCATCGTCGTCATTTATATGGTCAAATCCCAACAAATGCAAGCAACCGTGGACAACCATATGGGCCCAGTGGTCGTTAAGTGTTTTATGTTGTTCTAATGCTTCGGCCTGTACCACCGGAGCGCAGATAACCAGATCGCCAAGTAGCGGTAGCTCAAGACCTGCCGGGGCCTGAAAAGGAAAGCTCAGCACATTGGTCGGTTTATCTTTGCTACGGTACTGCAGATTAAGTTGCTGGCTTTCAGGATTATCAACAACGCGAACCGTGACTTCGGCTTTCGCCTGGAAGGGTTGCACCGCAGCATTAAGCCAGCACTGGAAGTCGGCTTCAGTTGGAATACCGCCAGCATCACTGGCTAACTGCAGATCCAGAGTGGTGCTCATTATTCAGCTATACTCCTGAGCTTTTCTGCTTCATGAGCTTCATATGCCTGCACAATACGCTGGACAATAGGGTGGCGCACCACATCTTTGGCATTAAAAAAGTTAAAGCTGATTTCAGCCACATCGCTTAGCACATCAATGGCATGTTTCAGACCGGAATACTGGCCGCGGGGTAAGTCTACCTGAGTAATGTCACCCGTTATCACTGCTTTAGCACTGAAGCCAATCCGGGTTAAAAACATTTTCATCTGCTCAGTTGTGGTGTTCTGGCTTTCATCGAGGATGATAAAGGCATCGTTCAGGGTGCGGCCGCGCATATAAGCTAGCGGGGCAATCTCAATGACGCCACGTTCCAGATACTTTTCAACTTTTTCAAAGCCGAGCATTTCAAACAGCGCATCGTACAAGGGACGCAGGTAAGGGTCGACCTTCTGCGCTAAATCGCCCGGTAAAAAACCGAGTTTTTCACCGGCCTCGACGGCAGGGCGGGTTAACACAATGCGCTTTACCAAACCGCTTTCCAGCGCGTCAACGGCACAGGCTACTGCCAGGTAGGTTTTACCAGTGCCAGCCGGGCCAATGCCAAAACACACGTCATGCCGGAGCACATTAGCCACATAACTGGCCTGATTCGGGTTGCGGGCTTTAACTAAGCCTTTTTTGGTTTTCAGGCTGAAGTCACCGGTACTACCATGATCATGCTGATACTGAATATCAAAGTTCTCACTGATGGTCAGATGCACCTGTTCCGGCGTAATGGCTTCCGCCTGTTGCTTTTTGCCCTGGGTCAGTTGAAACAACTGGCGCAGAATATCAGCGGCGGCGGCAACATTTACATCCGGACCTGCAACTTTGAACAGGTTATCCCGATAGCTGATATCAACCAGCAAACGCCGTTCAATATGTTTTAAGTTATCGTCGTAAGGGCCGCACAGCAGGCTTAATCTGTTATTGTCGGCCGGTTCCAGTACCAGTTCAGTTACATTCAGGTTGTCTGTGTTCAATAGTGCGCTCGCGGTTAAGGCCGGTTCAGGGCGTAAAAGTGGTAACACCTAAAGGATCTGCTTTAGGTTGTCTGGCTAATATCTGGGCCGGCGCAATTTCCCGACGCAAGCCCATTTCGGTTTCTGTGCGCAGTAAATCACCCCGCAATGAATTACTAAACACGTCAGTAATTTTAACGTCTACAAACTGGCCAATCATCTCAGGCGACCCTTCAAAATTGACGACCCGGTTGTTTTCGGTACGGCCGGTCAGTTCCATAATATTCTTTTTCGACGGGCCTTCAACCAGAATGCGTTGTTCAGTGCCCAGCATATTACGGGCAATTTTCAACGCCTGCTGATTAATTCTGTCCTGCAGAATATACAAGCGTTGTTTTTTGGTGTCGTCGCTGACATCATCTGGCAAGTCTGCCGCTGGGGTGCCGGGACGTGCGCTGTAAATAAAACTGAAGCTCATATCAAAATCTATGGCCTGGATCAGGTCCATGGTTGCCTGGAAGTCAGTGTCGTCTTCCCCGGGGAAGCCGATAATAAAATCGGATGACATGCTTAAATTTGGCCGGATTTTCTTCAGTTTACGAATTTGCGCCTTGTATTCCAACGCGGTGTGGCCACGCTTCATCAGGTTTAAAATGCGGTCAGAGCCTGATTGCACCGGCAAATGTAAATGGTCTACCAGCTCTGGTACGTCCCGGTACACTTCAATAATATCGTCGCTAAATTCAATCGGATGCGAGGTGGTGTAGCGAATACGGTCGATACCATCAATCGCCGCCACTAAGCGCAATAACTCTGAAAAGTGGCAAATATTGCCATCATGGGTGTCGCCGCGATAACCATTAACGTTCTGGCCCAGCAGGTTAACTTCCCGCACGCCTTGTGCGGCCAATTGGGCCACTTCAAATAATACGTCGTCTAACGGCCGGCTGACTTCCTCACCGCGGGTATAGGGGACAACACAAAAGGTACAATATTTTGAACAACCTTCCATAATAGACACGAAGGCAGTCGGGCCTTCTGCTTTAGGATCAGGCAGACGGTCAAATTTTTCTATTTCCGGAAAGGATACATCAACCACTGGTGAATGAGAGCCACGAACGGCATTGATCATTTCTGGCAGTCGGTGCAAAGTTTGCGGGCCAAATACAATGTCGACAAAGGGAGCACGCTCACGAATGGCTTTGCCTTCCTGCGACGCAACGCAGCCGCCAACCCCAATAATTAAATCCGGATTTTTTTCTTTCAATGGACGCCAGCGACCCAGTTGATGAAACACTTTTTCCTGTGCTTTCTCCCGGATTGAACAGGTATTGAGCAGAATAACATCTGCATCTTCTGCCTCGTCGGTCAGGGTATAGCCATGTGTTGCATCCAGCAGGTCTGCCATTTTTGAAGAGTCATACTCGTTCATCTGGCAGCCCCAGGTTTTAATGTGCAGTTTTTTGCCCATTGGTGGTCGTTACCTGTGTTGTCGCGTCTGAAAAAGGGAGCGTATTTTAGCCTGTTCGGCGCCACAGTGCCAGCGTCGATGGCAAAAGCTTTATACTAAGCTTTTTTACTCGCCATACCTGTTGCCAAATCTTGCTAAATCTTGCTAAAACAGGCGCTGGCGGGTGGTAACATACCCGGCGTAAAAAATCACCATTACGCCGGCCAACCAACTCCAGGTTACCGGCTCGTGCCAGAATAAGTAACCAAAAGCACCGGCAAACAGCACGCTGCTGTAGGTCCACATGCCTATATCGCTGGCAGGGGCAACGGCAAAAGCACTGGTCATGGCCAGCTGACCAATAGCGGCCAGCACGCCCATTGCCGCAAATGCCAGCCATACTTCGCTGCCAAGGGGTTGCCAGTAAAAGGGCACCGGTATGGCCGAAAGCATGGCCGTTAGCAGCGAAAAATAAAAGACGATGCGCACGGCGGATTCGGTAGTGGCCATGGCCCTGATGGTGGTTTTAGTAATCGCGACTAAAAATGCGGCAAAAAGCGCCAGCAGTAATACCATATTTAAACTGGGATCCGGGCTGGGCAGGGCAAGAATGACCCCGATAAAGCCAAGCGCGATGCCAAAACGGGTAATGCGGCTCGGCCGTTCATTCAACCAGAAACGCGCCAGGATTGGCACAATAAAGGGTGAAAGCATTATTACCATCATCGCCTGCGCCAGCGGCAACTGTGATAACACGTAAAAAAAACAGTACATCGAAATCAGACCTGTCAGCGCCCGGCTTAAATGCAGGTACCAACGGTGGGTTTTCAGCATTGCAAAGCCATGGCGGTACAAGAAAGGCAACATCAGAACCAGCGCAAACAGATTCCGAAAAAAAACGATTTGTACTTCGCTGGCCAGGTCGCTACTGTATTTCACAACAGCACCAATACCGGCAAAGCAGGCTTCAGCCAGCAGTAACAGCAGGGCGCCTTTGAGCAGGTGAGGTTGCATAACAATCCTGGCAGCGAGGTAGTTTGGCAGCGCAGTATAACAGGCCTGCGCTGTGTCAAACGAGTGAGCGGCAAATTTTGGTCGCAGCGAGCTGCCAGCTTATCTTATCAGGGTGCAACGCAGCGGGTTATTTCTGATGCCAAAATGGCGGGATCTGTTCGGCCGTCAGGGGTTTGGAATAAAAGTAACCCTGAATGAAGTAACAGTGTCGCTCAGTGAAAAAAGCCAGTTGTTCATTGGTCTCAACCCCCTCCGCAACACAGTACATGCCCAGGCTGCTGGCCATACTTAGCATCGCGTCGATAATGGTTTCGTCACTTTTATCAATGCCAATGTCACTGACAAAACTGCGATCAATTTTTATAGCATCTATCGGAAGTTGCTTTAAGTATTTTAACGACGAGTAACCCGTACCAAAATCATCCAGTGCCAACTGAATACCCAGTGTGCTTAACGCCAGCATGGTTTCGATAGCACTTTGCTGATCGTTCATCAGGGCACTTTCTGTTACCTCAAAACGCAGACAGCTGGCTGGGAGTTTATATTTATTCAGTAATGCCAAGGTGTGGCTGGCCAGGTTGCTTTGCTCCAGATGCTGAGTTGATAAATTAACCGACAAATAAATGTCGATGCCATCCTGGCGCCACTTGCTTAAATCGGCCAGCGCCCGCTCCAGCAATTGCTGCGTCATGCTGACGATCAGCCTTAACTCTTCTGCCAGTGGAATAAAGTCGACCGGGGAGACAATCCCATCTGAGCTTTGCCAGCGCATCAGTACTTCAACCCCTACCATTTGCTGTTTACTGCTATCGACAATGGGCTGATATACGTTGAAAAACTCATTATTCTGGTGCGCTTTACGCAGTCGGGTTTCCCTCGCCAGTTGCATATGCGCTTTTTCATTCATTTCAGTGGTAAAAAACTGGAAGTTATTGCGTCCTGCTTCTTTGGCATGGTACATCGCTACGTCCGCATGTTTCAGCAGTTCCTGCGCTGTCAGCGCATCATCCGGATACAAGGCAATACCGATACTGGGTGACACCCCAACTGTATGCGGGCCCAGCTGCATTGGCTCACTGACCACAGATAACATTTTCCGTGCCACCATGCTGACATTCTCACCGCGACGATAGCCTTCGAGCAACACGACAAACTCGTCGCCGCCAAGCCTTGCCACCGTGTCACGCTCGCGCAATGATAAACCAAGCCGACGAGCCACTTCTTTTAATAATAAATCGCCAACATCATGGCCGAGGGAGTCGTTTACCTGTTTAAACTTGTCTAAATCGATAAAGCACAATGCCAGTGACTTTTTCTCGCGCCGGGAATATTCCATGGCATGCAGAATGCGGTCCATAAGCAATGCCCGGTTTGGCAACCCCGTTAACACGTCGTAATTAGCCAGGTAGCGTAACTCTTCTTCTGCCATTTTTTGGGCAGTAATATCGGTAAACACCAGCACATAAAACGCGACATGTTGCTGCTCACCAATGGCACTAATATTAATCAGAGCAGGGCGCTCACGACCATCTGGCGTAATAACCTGTTCCTCTCCCTGCCAGTGAGCGCCGGCTTTTAGCTCTTGCAGCAACTTAGTGTAGAAGCGCCGGCGTACCAGGCTGATTCCCAGATGGTGGGTTCGCGGGTTCTCCAGGTATTGCTCCACACTGCCAAATGCAACTGAAAATGAATGGTTGGCGGCAATGACCCGTTGCTTGCTATCTAATATCACGACCCAGTCCCGGGTTTGCTGGAATGCTTCGCCGAACAGTTTAGCTTTTTCCATATTGGCGCGGGTTTCGGTGATATTGCTATAGGTTCCGGTAACTTTGAGCACCTGTTCATTACCATCTAACGCAGTCGCTCTGCCCTGATCGCGAAACCATAACCACTGGCCATCTTTGTGCTTTAAACGGTACGTAATATCAAAACTACCATCCGGGTGTTGCAAAAAACGCTGCCATTGTTGCTTATAATTTTCACGATCTTCCGGATGAATAAGCGACTGATGCTGCTGCAGGGTAATCGTGGTCATTTGCTCGCCATAACCCAGCATCAATTGCATTCTGGAACCATAAAGGCTGTTTTTATCAGCACGCCATTCAAAAGCACCGCTGTCGACCGAGGCCAGGGCCTGCTTTAAGCGTTGCTCACTGGTGGCGACTTCCTGATGCGCTTCGCCAATAACACGTTGCTGTTCGCGGCGTAACCGATATAGATGGTAAAACAATGCCAGGCTAATTAAGATATAAAACGCCATGGCCCAGGGCGAGCGCCATGGCGCAGGGGCAACGGATAAGGTAACTGAACTGACATCACTTTCCCGACCGGTATGAGGTGCGATAGCGACCACATTAAACCGATAATTGCCACTGCGTAGCCTCGGAAACACCACGCTATTGGATTGCTGCTCTGGAAAACGCAGGGTTTCACGTCCTTCCAGCCAGTACCGGTAACGCATTTTATGATTGTCCCGAAAATGCATGGCACTAAATTGCAACTCAATACCCAAATCATCATGATCCATTTGAAAATCCTGATTATTCAGTATGCCACTGCGCCCGCTGAACGTTCCCGCCAATACGCCGATATCGGTGATATTCACCGTAGGTTTGGGTTCTGAACTACTCAATTTTACCGGATCTATCAAGGTGATGCCGCGCATACTACCAAAAACAAGCTGGCCATCGGCTAACAGCGCTGATGCGCCCGCATTGTATTCATGTACCCGTAACCCATCAGCCTTGCTGAAGTGTTCAATTTGCAAGGTATCTGGTTGCATTTTGCTCAAACCGCTGTGCGATGAAAACCAGATATCTCCGGCATTATCTTTTTGCAAGCCGTAAACCTGGTTGGTGATGAGCTTATTGGTCATGGAAAAATGATGCTTGAGTTCCAGCGTTTCATTATTAAAGCCCAGCAAGCCAACACCATTGATTCCCAGCCACAAAATGCCATAGTCATCCAGAACCATATTATCAACATAGCGCTGCAGTTCAGGTTGGTAAGGGGTGGTCTGATACAGCAGCGTTATTTTATTCAGCTGGCTGTGATACACCCATATTTGATCTGATGCGCTAACCAGTAATTGCTCAGGCTTACCGGGCAGTGCACCGATAATAGCACCGTAATATCGCATCGGCAGCTGCTGAAAAACTTCCAGTTCAGTTACGGACCCGTTTGCCGGGGTGTAGCGGTAAATCTTGCCTTCCTGGTAAAAATATAATTGAGTTTGGCCCTGCTCATTATGAACGTCATAATAGCTGTACGTTAATATTTTACGCTCCTCTGCACTGGCTGCCGGCAGGGGCAATAATTTTTTGCTGGCAGTATCGAACAGATTTAAACCGGTTTCTGAAACAAACCATAACCACTGAGGGTTATTTGGATCGAAGAAAAGCTGTTCAACAGTGCCGGCATGCCAGTATGCTTTGGGATCATCTGACACGAAATAACTGGCCGTCGTCCCTGTCGCAAGGTCCAGTTTGTTCAGACCATTGCTGGTGCCTATCCATAAATTGTTTTTATTGTCAGTAACCAGCTGGAAAATTTTGTCATTACTAAGCTGTTTACCAATAGTGGTTTGACGGCTGATATGGGTAAAAGCCAGCGAGCGGGGGTGCCAGTAAAAGGCGCCATCATCACGGGAGGCCAGCCAAAATCCACCAAAATCATCGGCTACAATATCAATAATGTTGTCATCGTACAGCCCCAATTCGCTGTTACTAAAGCGGGATAAAAACGCCAGGGTGTTATCATCGCCGGAAAACTTAAACAGCCCTTGCTCGGTCGCAACCACTGCTTCGCTACCCTGCCACAACACCTGCCAGATATTATAATCAGCAATATGTAGCTGGGGTTGCAATGGTGTAGTGCTAAGTTCCGGGTCTGAATTTATCAGAGCAAGTTCAGCCAGATTCAGGCTGTATAACCCCTCGACAGTACCAATAAATAAGCGACCTGCGGCCATGCTCAGGTGCTTAACATTTCGTTGGTCTGCACTGGCAGTTGCGTCATTAAGATAAGGCAGAAAGTGATGCTGACTGGTTTGCAGATTATATTGAATCAAACCATTGGCAGCTGCGCCAATATAAAGAAAGTTGTCGTGTAATAACAGAGTTCGAAGTGAGTCGTCGGTAATGTTGTACTCTTGCAGGCTGAACAGCCGACTGCTCTGGCCAGTGCTTTTATTTAACCGGTATACTTCGTCGTCCAGAGCAAATAACAGATGATTGGCATCCTGCTCAATGACATCAACGATATGCGGATAATTTGCTGATTCAGCGGCAACCGGAATGGCCCAGAATAAATTAAAGACACTTTTATTTTTGTCGTACAGATACACACCAATTTCAGCAGCCGCGGCCCAGATGCGGCCTTGCTGATCTTCAATCACCTTGCTGAAGAACACATCATCAAAACTATGCCCGGCGGCAGTCATTTTAGAGACTTTGTTAGCATCAAACCGGTTAAGGCCGCCGGCAGTCGCAATCCACAAAAAGCCGTTACTATCGATCATCAGGTCAGAAACGGTGCCCTGGGACAAGCCCTGGTCGGGGGTTAAAGGGGTTAACAGTGGAATTTGGGCCAGGCTGCGGCCAGATAAGATCAACAGCAAGCCGAACATTAAGATCCTGGCAAATAATCTGGTATGTTCAGGCAACAGATCAACTCTGAAATTCACGTAATCTCCTCTACCTGGCAGCATTGTATTATTATTATTAGTGCTGCAGCCATTTTGCTGTGACAGACCATATACCGACAACACCCGCATTGTCTAGTGCTCAATGCCCGGTGCAGAGTATATAACCTATCCTGTTCATGTCAGCAATAAAATGCTGGCAATATATAAAGCTAACATACTGCTAAACAAGATAATTAACGCAGTTTGCTGAGCGTTGATCAGCATGATTGCCCGCAAGATGTCTCGGTCTGACGGTTCTAAGCCTGCGCCAAGCCGCTGGCGCAAAATTTTATTGGCGGCGTAATAAGCCGGGCCACCGAGCTTAACGCCAAGGCCACTGGCTCCTGCAGCCAGCAACAAACGTGCAGGACGGTGTAAATAACCCGGGCCTGCAAGGCGAAAGTAGCGCCATGCGCCAATGATACCGGTTTGAATGGCCAGCAATAGAGCCGAAATAATCAGGCCGGGGGCTAACGCCAGCTGATAGCAGTACGCTGCGGTGCGCCCAAAGTAACGGTAGTGGGGCAGTTTGCTGTTCCACTGGCGGGCGGCCGTTTGTAACAAAGTATACGCCAATACCAGTAAGCCACCACCGGCTAAAAACCAGCATAAGGAGGCAACCTGGTTGGCAGCTTGCTGCTGCAACAGGCTTTCAATACAGGCTTTACTTAAGCCCATTGCCGATAAATTCGCCCGGTCACGCAGCAGTAACGTGGCCGCTTGCTCTTTGGCCAGGGTAAGCTGATGGCGTTGCAAACTAACCGCCACGGTGGCCCCCTGTTGCAGGCAACGCCGGCTACCTAAACAGAAATACAACATTATGGCATCTAAT
Organism: Arsukibacterium sp. UBA5043; assembly: GCA_002415085.1. Taxonomy (GTDB): domain Bacteria; phylum Pseudomonadota; class Gammaproteobacteria; order Enterobacterales; family Alteromonadaceae; genus Alishewanella. The sequence goes on from DIBV01000006.1 coordinate 440,770, forward strand.
ACCAGTGGCAGTTCTGATACCAGATAAACCCCATATACGATAGCGAGGGGAACCAGCACCACCAGCAGCAGTGCCAGGGTGCCGGACAATTGCTGCTGAAAATTGCTGCGCTTGATATCCGGATGCACTTTTTTAGCCAGACGTTGCAGGATTACGGCAAAGGCGCTAAACGGTGCCCTGGCACCAGGCAAAACCAGCAGCCTGCTGAGCAGCAGCGCCAGTAACGCCATTGCTGGCCAGGCAGGAACCGCTGCCAGCCATGACATCATGTTAAACTTACGTTGCTCAGTTGATTTAGCAGGGCAACCACCATTGCCGAACTGTTTTTAGAGGCCACTTCCAGATAGGCATCAAACGAGACGGGGGATTCTTTACCGGCAATATCACTAAGGCTTCTGATCACCACAAAAGGGGTGTTAAGCATATGGCAAACCTGAGCAATGGCCGCCCCTTCCATTTCGACCGCCAGCATAGTGGGGAAGCGCTCACGGGTTTGCGCTATGCGCTCTGGATCACACATAAAACTGTCGCCAGTGGTGATGAGGCCACTTTTGGTGTTACAAAAGCCCAGACTGCTAATCGTCTGCTCAGCGGCACTGACCAGCTGTGGGTGGGCAAGATAAGCCGCCGGCATTTGTGGTACCTGACCATACTCGTAACCAAACGCCGTAACATCAACATCATGATGGCGTACTTCAGTACCAATGGCGATATCACCAACACTCAGCGCTGGATCAAATCCCCCTGCCGAGCCAGTATTGATAATGCAATCCGGTTTAAAATGATCGATCAGTAAAGTCGTCGCCACGGCTGCGGCCACTTTACCAATACCCGATTGCACAATGACTGCGTCGTTGCCTGAGAGCTTACCGCGATAAAACAGGTAGTTGCCAATCTGTTCGGTTGTCACCTCACTAAGTTGCTGTTTTAGTAACGCAACTTCCGGTTCCATTGCACCGATAATACCAAATAGTTTCATAACAGGGCCTCTGCAGTAAAAAGCGCTAGTATAAAGGCCTTGGGTCAGAAAATCCTCTGTTTATGCTGGTGTGTTGAGCGTAATTTGGCCGGCAGGGCCTGCCGCGGTAAGTTTTCCCTGTTGATAATCGCGGATAGCCTGCTCAATTTCTGCCGGGGTATTCATGACAAAGGGACCATATTGCGCTATCGGTTCGTTAATTGGCTTACCTGCCAGCAAAATAACACTGACATCAGCATTGGCAAACAGGGTGACACTGTTGCCCTGGCTTAATAAGCCTGCATGGTGCTCTTTTAATTGCTGCAGGGTATCCGCGTTTTTTACCGCAACTGCGCCTTCAAAAGGATACAACAGCGCATGATGGTCTTGCGGCAGTGTTAGCTTCAGCTCGGTACCCGCCTGCAGCCGGATATCATAAAACTGGGGTTCAGTGCTTAACCCCAGAATGGGCCCCTGCACTTCGTTGCCGTCATATTGGAAACTTCCAGCGATAACTTTAACACTGACGCCGTTGGCGGGCCGGCACAGCGGGATTTTCTGCGGCGGAATATCAGCATAAGTCGCTGGTTTCATTTTCTCACTGGCCGGTAAGTTCAACCAAAGCTGAAGGCCGCGCATTAACCCCTGTTCCTGCTGCGGCATTTCAGAGTGAATAATACCGCGACCTGCGGTCATCCATTGGACGCCGCCACTTTTTAAATGCCCTTTGTTGCCTAAATGGTCTTCGTGCAGCATATGGCCATCGAGCATGTAGGTAACTGTTTCAAAACCGCGATGCGGGTGGGGTGGAAAGCCCTTAATATAATCGCCGGCTTGTTCCGAACCAAAACAGTCAAGCATTAAAAACGGATCAAACCGTAATTGGGCATTTAAGCCAAGACTACGTTTAATTTTCACACCGGCACCATCTGATACCGATGTGGCGGGAATTATTTGCTGTAAATGGCGATTGATCATGGTGTGCTCCAGGCAAAAGATGTCTTTCAACTATTAAAGCGCAACTTATCAGAATAGAAAATGCCATTTTACCCGGAGCTTTGTTCGAAAAAATTGAAAGATTAACAATGGCGGTATTAAGTTCAGCAGCTGTTAAGTCTGGACGGGTAATATGGCAGACATCTTGCGACACTCAGTTGTAGACATGAAAAGTAATGGAGTAACAAACATGAAAAAATTATTATTAGCATCAGTTCTGGTGGCAACAACAGTAAGCGCAAATAGTATGGCTAACCCGGTGTGGGATTATGTCGGTGCCGGTTACACTGATGCCGCTGGCGATGGCCCTTACGTAGAAGGCTCTTTTCGGTTAAATCGCAACTGGGTTGCTGATGCCAGTTACGCCCGTCTGTCCAATGGTCCTTTTGATGCTAATCAGTTAAAAGCTGGTTTAAATTACATTATGGGTACAACTCTGGATTTTTCACCTAACACCCAAACTTACCTGCTGGGTGGTGTTGAAAACTGGTCGGGCGATGCTGATGAAACCGGCGCTTATGCTGGTGTTGGTATTCGCCATCCGCTAACGCCACAAGTCGAGTTATACAGTGAAGCAACTTATCATACCGTGTATGACGATCACGGCAGTCTGGCTGGCGGCATTGCTTATTTTTTAAGTCCGGACTGGGCCATTCGCGGTAACCTGGCACTTAATAGCGGTGATACTAAAAATGAGTTCCGTTTTGGTGTGTCATACCAGTTCTGATTAACCATGCTCAGAGGCGCTGCCAATAGCATCGCCTTCCAGTTTGCTTGCAGGTTTGCCGGGTTTATCCCGGCTTTTTTCTGACTGAAGATTAACCTTGCACGCTGACCCTTTGCTCATGGTCCAATAACCAGGCTTTATTGTCCAGGCCGCCCGCATAGCCTGTGAGGGTGCCATTAGCGCCAATTACCCGATGACACGGCACCACTATTGCCAGCGGATTCTTGCCATTAGCCGCACCCACTGCCCGAACTGCTTTAGGGTTAGCAATATCATTGGCAAGCCTGGCATAGCTGCAGGTTGTGCCATAGGGCAGCTGACACAGTGCTTGCCATACTTGCTGCTGAAACGGGGTGCCAGTGGCTGCCAGTGGCAGCGTAAATGTGGTTAAGTTGCCCGCAAAGTACTGCTGAAGCTGTGTAGCCGTCAGTCTGGTCAGGGCGGATGAAGCATCAGGAGTGTCAGCGATTTTGCCAAGATTAATCCTGAGTAAGCCCTGCTCGTTGGCAAAGATTTGCACCGCACCCAGCGGGCTGTCGATAGTTTGCTGAAACATTTTATCCTCCTTTTTGCAACCAGAGCTGAAAGGTGGCATAACTTCGCCATGGTGCCAGAGTGCCAGTATTCACGGTTTGCTTGTCGGCTCTGGCTAAGGCCTTTTGAATACCCAAATCCCCAGCCAGCCAAATATCACTATCACTCTGGCCGCGCATTTTAGCGTAACTAACGGTCCAGGGGCCAATCCCTTTGATATCAAGCCACTGCTCCGGTGAAGCCTCTGGCTGTGCCAGCACAAAAGCCGCCAGATCCCGTAAAGTTTGCCGACGTAATGCCGGCACTTTAATCATAGCTAACTGGCTGGCGAATACTGCTTCGGGTGTGGGGAATAGCCGTTTGTCATCAGTAACGGCTGTGCCCAGTTCTTGTACCAGTCGGTTAAGCTGGGTGCGGGCACCTGCTACGCTTACCTGCTGGCCAAGGATTGCCCTGACGCCGGCCTCCCAGGTATTCCATAGCCCGGGAATGCGCAAGCCGCTAAGCAACTGCTCAGTAAATAACGGGTGACTGGCCAGTTGCTGTTCAATTTGCAGCATGTTGGTGTCCAGATCCAGCAGGCGGCGTAGCTTTTGTACCAGTGAACTCAGGCCGCGCCTGCCAGACCAATGCAAGGTTAGGGTCAGGCTGCTGGCGGTTTTAGGTGCAACCTCAAACCAGCCTGCGTGTTGTAAGTAGCTAAAGGTCCGGCCGTAACGGTCTGCTTCAACCCATTCCACACCGGTTAAAGTGCGTGCCTGCCAGAACGTAAGCATACTGTCCCATGCTAACGGCGGCCTGTAGCTTAACTCAAGCTTCAGGCCATTATTGGCATGTTCTGGATGATGCCGCCGGATGGCTGACGGATTCAACCGCAGCTGTTTAACAAAGGCGTCGTTAAAGCGACGGACACTGTTAAAGCCCGCCTGATAAGCAATACAAGAGACAGGTAGGTGAGTTTCATGTAGCAACTTTTTGGCAAACAGCACTTGTTGATTTAACGCATACTGAGTTGGTGTTACTCCCAGTTGCTGCTGAAAAAGCTTGCGCAGGTAACGATCGGTAATTCCCAGGCGTAACGCTAAATCAGCCTGCGTATGCTGTTGCAAACTGCCTTCATCAATTAAACGCAGCGCTCGTTGTAACGTGGTTTGGGTGCCTTGCCATGCTGGCGAACCCGGCGCGCTGTCTGGCCGGCAGCGTAAACAGGGCCGAAAGCCGGCTTGACTGGCCGCTGCGGCAGAAGCATAGTAGTTAACCTGCGATTCAGCGGGCGCTTTGGCTGGACAAACAGATCGGCAATAAATTCCGGTGCTGCGTACTGCCGTAAAAAACAAGCCATCAAATCTGGCATCACGGGCAAGTCTGGCTTGCTGGCACATTGCGCGACTTAACATAACTGAAGCTACTCATTCTGGAATAGCCTGAGTATATCAATAACCTTTGTGAAAGCTGGCCGGATCCGGAACTAAAAGATAATTTAATGCCTTCGCGGGATAAGTTGTATTGCAGTTCGCAAAGCTGCGGCTTAATATCAATGACAGTGTGTCGGGGCAACATAACAGCGGCCAGTGAGGCCGGTTTAGTACAGGAGTTGTAATGTTAGAAAGCTTTTTTATTCAGTTAAGCACTGAACCTGAAACCATTAGTTTTCAGCAAAGTATTGGTATGATTGACCAGATGTACCATTTTCAGCCATGCGACTTTAAAAATGGTGAGTTGCACAATCCGGCTGGTGAGAATACCGGCGCCTGTAAAATACTTGCCTTTGGTTCACTTCATCAGTTGTCTGAACCACAAACGCTGTTTTTATTTGGTGATTATTACCAGGAAGTACTCGCCGATCCTAAAGGTGATGATCATCCGAATATCCGTAACTTTATGCGAAGCGGCTGGGATGGGGTGAGCTTTGAGCGGCAACCATTGAGTTTAAAGCAGTAACGCACCGCCGTTATGCCGGTACTTCCTGTTTGTCAGGATGACCTGGCTCCAGGTCATCCTGCACTCCTGCGCTAACTTATTCAGGCTGCTGTTTTATTGGTGTCAGCTACCTGATTTTCATCCGCCTTTTTCGCCGCTTTGATCTTGTTGCTGTGCTGCAGCTGATGACTTGCAGTTCCGTTTTTCTTTGTTTAATAACAGGCTATTTTCTCCAACTACCGCGCTGTGCTATGTTGACGAAAAAGCTGGCGGTCTTGCCGCTACCATAACAATAATAAAATGACACAGGACCCAATATGTCTCAACCACCCATGTTTACAAATGATGCTGTGGTGCTCGGCCTGCTGGCGGTTATCCTTGGCCTGGTATTTTATACCAGCCACAGTAGCAACCGTGCTTGTCGAAGCTTTTACAAATATATTCCTGCTTTATTGCTTTGCTATTTTATTCCTTCGTTATTAAACAGTTTTAATATTATCGATGGTGAAGCGTCATCACTCTACAAAATGGCGTCACGTTATCTGCTGCCTGCCAGCCTGATTTTGCTTACCCTGAGTGTGGATTTTAAAGCCATTCTGGGCCTGGGACCCAAGGCACTGATTATGTTTTTTACCGGTACCTTAGGCATAATTATCGGCGGGCCAATAGCGTTACTCAGCGTGGGTTATTTTTTTCCGGAACAGCTGGGTGGCGATGTCTGGCGCGGTTTGGCCACCGTTGCCGGCAGCTGGATTGGCGGCGGTGCGAATCAGGCAGCAATGAAAGAAGTATTTGAGGTAGACGGCAGTTTATTCTCAGTTATGATCACCGTTGATGTATTGGTAGCAAATGTCTGGTTAGCGGTGTTGTTATTTGTGGCCAGCCGGGCTAAGCAAATTGATGCAGCTAACGGCGCCGATACCCGTGCTATTGGACATTTACAACAGAAAATAGAGCAATACCAGGCTGAAAACTCCCGTATTCCCACCATTGAGGATATTATGCTTATCGTGGCAGTGGCATTTGGGGTCACAGGCCTGGCGCATGCCCTTGCTGACGTCATTGCACCATGGATAGGGCAGGTGGCACCGCATCTGGCGGATTACAGCTTAACCAGCGGCTTTTTCTGGCTGGTCGTTATTGCCACCACCGTTGGTTTACTATTGTCATTAACACCGGCTCGTAAACTCGAGGGAGCAGGCGCATCTAAGGTCGGTACAGCATTTTTATATATATTGGTAGCGACCATCGGCATGCAGATGGATGTTACGGCAATTTTCAGTAACAAATTAATGTTTCTGGTAGGGATCATCTGGATGCTGGTGCATGCGATCTTGTTACTGGTGGTAGCAAGGGCTATTAAGGCTCCGATGTTTTATCTGGCCGTGGGCAGTCAGGCTAATGTCGGCGGTGCCGCCTCGGCTCCTGTTGTGGCGGCTGCATTTCATCCGTCGCTGGCACCGGTTGGCGTGCTGTTGGCCGTTCTGGGTTATGGTTTGGGCACTTATGGTGCTTATATTTGTGGGTTGATTTTGCAGCAGGTTGCGCCCTAGTAAGCTTAGGCTGGCTGCAATAAAAAAGGAGTTTAACGGGTGAGTAACGAATTTAAAACCGAACCAGGCCATTGGGTGCTGATCGTCTTCTTGCTGGTAGCGTTGTATGCCAGCTATCTGCTGATAGAGCCTTTTATGGGGCCCGTGGTATTAGCATTTGTGTTGTCGTTGCTCTGTTTTCCGGTGCATCAGAGAATTGTTCGTAAGTTTCCCGACAAACCCAATCTGGCATCGACCCTGACGTGTTCACTATTGGTTGTGGTAATACTGGTGCCTGCTACCTTAGTGATCATGGCGATAGTTCAGCAAGGTATCACCTTTGCAAAAAACAGTTATCAGTGGGTAGAGAGTGGCGGCGCTGAGCAGCTGTTACAACAGCCTCTGGTTAAAAGTAGTATTAACAAACTTAATGAGTTTTTACCAACCAGTGATTTCAGCATCAAGGGCGTGATTGACCGGTTAGCAGAGTTCGCGTCTGGCTTTAGCAATGAGCTGCTTAATCTCAGCACTAAAGTACTCGGCGATGTGACCGGTATGATTATCAGCTTTTTTCTGATGTTATTTGTGCTGTTTTTTTTACTGCGTGATCATAAAAAAATTATTGAAAGTCTGTACTGGGTATTACCGCTGGCCCGGTCTCAGGAAGAAAAACTGCTTAAGGAAGCCAATACCGTTGCTCGCTCGGCGGTCATGGGTACGTTTCTAACGGCGTTAGCACAGGGCGTTGCCGGGGGCATTGGCATGGCTATCGTTGGTATGCCGGGCTTATTCTGGGGAACCATGATGGTGTTTGCCTCACTGATACCGGTGGTTGGTGCGGCATTAATCTGGGTCCCGGCCAGTTTGTATCTGATCCTAACCGGCGACTGGCCCTGGGCCCTGTTTTTAACCTTGTGGGGCGCTATTCTGGTTGGCTCTATTGATAACTTCTTACGACCTGTACTGATGCAGGGCACCTCAAATATGAGTACTCTGGTGCTATTTTTGTCGCTGATTGGTGGTTTGCAGTTATTTGGCGTAATCGGCCTGATTTACGGTCCCATTATATTCGCACTAACCCATGTACTGATTAAACTTTACACCATTGAATTCAGAGACTTTCTGGAGAAACAAGATAATAGCTGATCATGCGCCCCAGCGGCTCAAACTTTTTTATAAGAGCCGCTGTAAGCATGGTAAAACCTGAATCAGGCTACTTTAAACTGGCTGGCCAGTTGTTGTAGCTCAGTACCCAGCCGGCTTAAATCATTGCTCGCTGCTGCCGTTTCTTCACTGGCGGTGGCTGATTGTTCAGCAACATCGCGGATGCTAAAGATACTGCGGTTAATCTCTTCTGCCACGGTACTTTGCTCCAGCGCTGCAGCGGCAATTTGCTGGTTCATCTGCTGAATACTGGTTACAGCCGTGTTAATGGCTTTAATCGCATCGCCTGCATCATCAGCACTTTCCAGGGTACTATCAGCCAGGCCGGAGCTCTTATGCATATTGTTCACTGCTGCTTCAGCTTTCTGTTGCAAGGTGCTGATCAGTTGTTCAATCTGACCGGTAGACTCCTGAGTACGAAACGCCAACGCTCTCACTTCTTCGGCAACCACTGAGAAACCACGACCGGCTTCACCGGCGCGGGCAGCTTCGATAGCAGCGTTAAGGGCCAGCAGATTAGTCTGGTCGGCGATGCTTTTAATAACATCGAGCACTGAACCAATATTATTGCTTTGTTCTTTAAGCTCGCCAAGCGAATTAGCAGATGTGGTTACTTCGTGGGCCAATGTTTTAATTTGCTTAATGGTTTTTTGCACCACCTGCTCACCAACATCAGCCTGAGCTGAGGATTCTGTGGCCGCAGCAGAAGCATCTTCAGCGCTTCTGGCCACTTCCTGCACCGTGGCCGCCATTTCATTCATGGCGGTGGCAACTTGCTCGGTTTCTTGTTTTTGCTGATTAACGCCATTGGCATTTTGCTCAGATATCGCCGCCATTTCTTCTGTGGCTGTTGCCAGTTGCGCAATGCCGGCAGTCAGGTTGTTGATTAGCGCCCGCAAACTAATACTCATTTTTTGCATTGCCTGCATTAGCTGGCCAGGTTCATCCTGACGATCGGTTGGTAAATCTTCTGTAATATCACCTGAGGCAATTTTATCTGCCACCCTGACCACATGTTGCAGCGGCGCCACCACCATTTGAGTAATAATTATCGCTGCCGTTATACCGATGATAATTGCAACTATTGCGGCAATGATTATCATCCACTCCAACTGGTTGGTTTCCTGATCTAAAATTTGCAACTGATTGGCAACTGACCGGGTGCCGGCGTCGTCTGCTGCCAGGGCGGCAGTAACCATTTGTTGTTCTATAGCTTGTAGTTGCGCCTGATCGGTTTGCTCATTGACTCTGCCAAGCAGCGATAATTGTTGCTGATAGTTCTCAATATTTGACAGCATTTCACGCATTAAAGCGGCACTTTCTGCATTAGTAAATGAGTTCAGACTTTTTTCACCAAGCTGTTTGGCTTGAGTACTGAGTTCGATTGCGCGCTGCAGGAACGATGGGTCTCGTTGAATAAAAAAGTTCTTATCCTGATGACGCGCTTCACTGACTAACAAGTTGGTTTCACTGACATTGGTCACTATCTGAAAGCGACTGTTCATACTGCTCAAGGCGTTATAACTAAGCACTGAACTGATCAGTAAAATGAGCAGGACCAGGCCAAAACCCGTGAAAAGTTTGGCACGGACACTCAGGTTTTGGATTAAAGAAGATTTTTCAGACATAGTGGAACCTCGCGTAAAAGAGCCGCTAACGTATCTGGATAAAATGTAATATGTTAGCGGCAATTTTTGTTATTTCAGCGACAGCAAAGTCTTGCCTCTGAACTGAGTTAATCTCTTTAAAGCTTAAATGCAAATAGAGTGAATGCAAATTATTGATGTTTGGGGACACTGATAATATAAAGGCCAGCACCAGCTGACCTTTGATTAGAACAGCATAAAAACCAGCTAGACGCTGATATTAATATTTTGTCCTATATTACCTACCGGCGACGCCGCAGACGTTTGCTCAACGGTTTGCATAGCACTTTGCAGCAATATGTTCGCCATCTGTGCCTGCTGGTTTTGCTGTTTTTTCGCCATAACAGCGCCCAGTACTTCAAAGCTCTGTGCAGTTGCCAGAGCACCAACGGATTGACTCATAGTACCTCCTATTTACAATACGTCAGCATGTTATCGGCCGTACTTTGCCAAACTTGAGGTATTTTTGGCGCTTTATATTCTATTCGGTATTCTTTTCAGTTTAGAAAAATGCCGCCCAAACTGTGGGCGGCATTGCAACGTAGCGCAAACTGAAGTATTGCAGCCAGGCGTTACGACGCCTGAATGAGTCCGGTTTGCTGTGCTTTAATCTGGGAGTGCGATAACACCGGGGTTAGGGCGGTGCCGGCAGGTTGTGCTGGTTTGTAAGAGCGCACCGGTCGGGTCGGGCCTTTTTTTACCAGTCCTTTATACATGGGTTCGGCTTTTACTGCTGGCTTACCTAAGCGCTGGGCTAATGCCTGTTGTAAATCGGTCGAGGTGTAACCGGCTTTAATTTTAATGCGTAAATAAGGTACGCCGGCAGCTTCTAATGCGCCGCTGACAAACCAATCCGGCGCGGCTTTATGGCCATCTTTGTTGCTATTATTTACTAAGTCCAGCACGGCGATTACCCGCAGGTCATCAGTTGAGCAAAGCACAAAATCCAGATATTTAGCGTTAAGCTTTACCAAAGTACTGCGCCGGGCTTTTTCATTGGCATTGCCTTTTACCTCAATGAGATCGGCAAGTTTAATCCGGTTTAAAATTTTATACTCACCCTCAACCGCTTTTTCCAGTAAGTTCTGAAAGGAGCGCTCAACCGGGCTAAACAGACTGCTGCGTTTCTGAACCTGAAAAGGGTTGCTGTTATCAATAAAGCGACTGGCTACCATAGCTACCAGCACCACCAGTGCTACCAGCAACAACATAATAATTTCCATGTTCACCTCCGACGATAAATTGACATACCCAGTAATAATAAAGATTTAAAGCACAAGTCGTGCCATCAATGCCAATTGCTGAGCTTTATTACTATTGTTTTAAGTGATGCTAAGCATTTTAGCCATTAATGGCATTTATAGTTGGAAAGGGCTTATAGTTAAGCTACTAACAGTAACGACAATACAGAGGCTGGATATGGCTGATACATCTAACCGGGCCGGTTTAACAATAACGGGCCAGCTAAACAGCGATTATGACCAAATTTTAACGGCAGAAGCCTGTGCTTTTGTCACTGAGCTGGTGCGGCAGTTCCGGCCACGTTTAACTGAATTACTGGCCGACAGAATAAGCCGCCAGCAACAATTTGATAATGGTGCCTTACCTGATTTTCTGCCGCAAACCGCGACTATCCGCGGCTCTGACTGGCAGATAGCGCCGATCCCGGCTGATTTACAGGATAGAAGAGTAGAAATAACCGGCCCGGTTGAGCGCAAAATGATTATTAATGCCTTAAACGCCGATGTAAAAGTGTTTATGGCCGATTTTGAAGACTCGCAGGCACCGAGTTGGGCCGGGGTAATAGAAGGCCAGATTAACCTGCGCGATGCTAACTTAGGGTCCATCAGCTATACCGACCCACAAAGCGGTAAGCATTATGCGCTAAAAGATAATCCGGCGCTGTTAATTGCCCGGGTGCGCGGCCTGCATTTATGGGAAAAGCATTTACTGGTAGACGGTGCTCAGGTGCCGGGCTCGCTGGTCGATTTTGCCCTGTATTTTTATCATAACTGGCAAACCCGGCTGAAAAATGGCTCTGGTGTCTACTATTATCTGCCAAAACTGCAAAGCTACACGGAAGCCAAGTGGTGGGATGATGTGTTCAGCTTTACCGAGCAAAAATTTAAGGTCGCAACCGGTACTATTCGCGCCACGGTGCTGATTGAAACGCTGCCTGCGGTATTTGAAATGGATGAAATTCTGTATAGCTTAAAAGATCATATTGTGGCGCTGAACTGCGGCCGTTGGGATTATATTTTCAGCTATATCAAGACATTAAATAACCACGCTGACCGGGTGCTGCCAGACAGGCAGGTGGTTACGATGACCAAGCCGTTTTTAAACGCTTACTCGCGGTTACTGATTAAAACCTGCCATAAACGCGGCGCGCTGGCAATGGGTGGTATGGCGGCTTTTATTCCGGCTAAAGATGCCAGCGAAAACGAAAAAATTCTGGCGCGGGTCACCGCCGATAAAGAGCTGGAAGCCAGTAACGGCCACGACGGCACCTGGGTGGCACATCCGGGCCTGGCAGCTACCGCCAATGGCGTATTTGCTAAATATTTAACCGGTGGTAAGGTTAATCAGCTGGATGTCAGCCGCGAGCAGGATGCTGAGATCACTGCCGAGCAGTTGTTAGCGCCTTGCGAGGGTGAGCGCACTGAAGAGGGTATGCGCACTAACATCCGGGTGGCGCTGCAATATATTGCCGCCTGGATCAGCGGTAAAGGTTGTGTGCCGATATACGGCTTAATGGAAGATGCGGCCACGGCAGAGATTTCACGCACCTCAATCTGGCAGTGGATTAAGCATGGAAAAAGTTTAAGCAACGGTAAGTTAATTACCAAGGCCCTGTTTGCCGACTTTTTAGAGGAAGAGGCAAAAGTAGTGTTGCAGGAAGTAGGAAGCGAGACCTGGCAAAGTCAAAACTTTGACCGGGCCAAGCAATTGCTGCTGGACATTACCACAGCTGATGAACTGGTAGAGTTTTTAACACTGCCAGCTTACCAGCTGCTTGATTAACCTGAGTAAACCCAACCAAAGGCGCTGCCATTGCTGACAGCGCCTTTTTTGTTTTCGTTAAACCGATACTTGAAAGAGAACGGCTGGAACCCCGTTTTGGTCGACACAGAGTGTCTGAGTGAGTGCGTAAGCGCGAGCGAGTTGCTGTGGCGAGCCAAGGCGGGTGTTGCAGTTGTTCTCCCGACATGCCGGATACAACGCTCTTCCTCACTCGCCGGGGCAACTCGCCCGTTGCCTTGCGGCAGGGGCTCAGACACTCCCCGGCTCCTTCAAAAGAGGTTCTATCCTCTATTGGCTAAATGAGCTAATTTAACTCATCTGCCGTTTCAACAATCAGCCGTCTGAACCAGATATGGCTGGCGTCCTGGTGTAATAGCGGGCTCCAGATCATTTTTAGCTCTATCGACGGAATGGCAAAAGGCGGGTCCATAATGGCCATGGTTGGGTCATTTTCATATAATTTGGCGGCGCGGCTGGGCAGGGTGGCAATTAAATCGATACCCACCGCCAGGTGCATCGCCACATGGTAGTTTCGGGTAAATACCGAGATATTGCGCTGCTTGCCCAGCTTGGCTAAGGCCTCATCTACCCAGCCAAGCTTTTGCACATCTTTTGGATCCATACCGACGCCGACACCAAAACCGGTTTTACTAACCCAGATATGTTGGGCTTTTAAATAACTGTCCAGATTAAAGCGCTTAACTATAGGATCGCTGGCGTTAATAAGGCAGGAAAAGCTGTCGCGCCATACGGTTTTCTGGTGAAACGACTGCGGCAGTTGATCAAAGCGGTTAATCGCCATATCCACTTTGCCGTTTTCGACATCATGAAAGGTGACGTCTGACGGCGTCATAATATCCAGGCTGGTCAACGGTGCCTGTACGCGCATCTTCTTCAATAATGCCGGTATCAGCGTCGAAGCAGCGTAATCGCTGGCCATAATCCGGAATACCCGTTGGCTGTGCAGTGGCTCAAAGTCCTTATTTGGTTGCAGCGTTTCTTCTAAGGTAAGCAGCACCCCCCGCACCACCGGTGCCAGTTCGCGGGCGCGCTCGGTTGGCACCATGCCATCTGAAGTGCGAACCAGAATAGGATCATTTAATAAATCGCGCAGCCGTTTTAAGCCGTTGCTCATCGCCGGCTGGGTAATATTTAACTGATTGGCAGCCCGGGTCACGTTCTTTTCGCGCAATAACACATCCAGATAAACCAGCAGGTTTAAATCCATCTTATTAATATTCATCTGCAAAATACCTTGGGCTTTATTTATAACTGAGTTGAATCATAGCATTGGCCAAGCTGTCGCCGTCAAGCGCAAATTGGTATTCACTGAAAAAATGATGAGCATCATAAAAATCAGCTAGATGAATTGTTGTTTTGTTCTCTATAGTGAATAACAACAACCCGCACAACAGTTTTAGCAAGAGGAAACGGCCATGACAGCTTATCAAGATGATATCAAACACTTCGACAACGTATGCAAAGAGGCCGGTTCTGCCTGGAATGCGATCAGCCCGGAATATGCTGCACGGATGAAACTGCAAAACCGCTTTAAAACCGGGCTGGACATCGCCCAGTACACCGCCGACATTATGCGCGCTGACATGGAAGCTTACGACGGTGATACCAGTCAGTACACCCAGTCATTAGGCTGCTGGCATGGTTTTATTGGCCAGCAGAAACTGATCGCCATCAAGAAACATTTCGGTACCACCAAGAAAAAGTACCTGTATTTGTCGGGTTGGATGATTGCCGCGCTGCGCTCTGAGTTCGGGCCATTGCCGGATCAGTCGATGCATGAGAAAACCTCAGTACCGGCCTTAATCGAAGAGCTGTACACCTTTTTACGCCAGGCCGACGCCCGCGAGCTGGGTGGCTTATTCCGCCAGTTAGATGACGCGACCGACGCAGCGAAAAAAGCCGATATTCAGGCAAAAATTGATAACTTTGAAACCCATGTGGTGCCGATTATTGCCGACATTGACGCTGGTTTTGGTAACGCAGAGGCGACCTACTTACTGGCTAAAAAAATGATTGAAGCCGGTGCCTGCGCTATTCAGATTGAAAACCAGGTATCAGATGAAAAACAATGCGGCCACCAGGATGGCAAGGTTACCGTGCCGCACGCTGATTTTCTGGCAAAAATTAACGCCGTACGTTACGCCTTTTTAGAGTTAGGTATCGATAACGGTATTATTGTCGCCCGTACCGACTCGCTGGGTGCCGGTTTAACCAAGCAAATTGCCGTTACCAATGAGCCGGGCGATTTAGGTGACTTATATAACAGCTTCCTGGATGGTGATGTGATTAGCGGTGCTGACGATATTGCTAATGGCGATGTGGTCGTCAAAGCCAATGGCAAACTGTTAAAGCCAAAACGACTGGCCAGTGGTTTATTCCAGTTTAAACAGGGCAGCGGTATTGACCGGGTAGTGCTGGATTGTATTACCTCACTGCAAAATGGTGCCGATTTACTGTGGATTGAAACCGAAAAGCCGCATGTTGGCCAGATCGCTGAGATGGTAAACCGTATTCGTGAAGTGGTGCCTAATGCCAAGCTGGTTTATAACAACAGCCCGTCGTTTAACTGGACCTTAAATTTCCGTCAGCAGGTATTTGATGCCTGGCAGGCAGCCGGCAAAGATGTGACTGCTTATCAGCGTGCTCAGCTGATGAGCGCCGAGTATGACAGCACTGAACTGGCGCAGGAGGCGGATGAGCGTATTCGTACCTTCCAGGCTGACGCGGCGCGCGATGCCGGTATTTTCCACCACTTAATTACCCTGCCAACCTACCATACTGCGGCGTTGTCGACCGACAATCTGGCCAAAGAGTACTTTGGGGAGGCCGGTATGCTGGGCTACGTTGCCGGGGTGCAGCGTAAGGAGATCCGCGAGGGTATTGCCTGTGTCAAACACCAGAATATGTCAGGCTCTGATATCGGTGATGATCATAAAGAGTATTTCTCGGGTGAAGCTGCGTTAAAAGCCGGTGGTAAAGATAACACCATGAATCAGTTTTAAGCGGCTGGCTGGTTAAATTGTTTCGCTACGTGGTCAGTTGACCCCAGGCAGCCGTAAGGCTGCCTTTTTTGTAACAGCCTTAGCCGCAAGGCTGTCTTTTTTATTGGTCGTTTTGCGGCGGTCTGCTACCTTGCTGCGATCATTCGCTCAGCAGCGCTAAACTAATTTGTTCTGGCATGCTATGTTGTTCAGCAAAATCAGGATGATAACTGGCAAAATAGTATAACCATGAGTGACACATTTTTTTTCGGCGACTGGCAGGTAGAGGCCGCCGCCAACACCTTGCGTAAAGGCAAGCAAGTGCAGCAGCTGGAACCCAAAGCCATGGATGTGCTGGTATTGCTGTGTAGCAAACCGGGCGAGGTGCTTAGCAGCGACGATATTGTCAGGCAATGCTGGCCGGATACCGATACCGGTGATAACCCGCTGCATAAAACCATTACCCAGCTGCGTAAAGCGCTGGGCGATAATGCTACTCATCCGACATTTATTGAAACTATCCGCAAGCGGGGTTATCGCACCCTGGCCGAGGTGCGTTTTCCGCTGGGTCAACAGCAGAGTGTCAGTCAGCAAAGCTGGCAGCAGGGCTCGCCCTTTCCAGGCTTGCAGGCCTATGACGCCCGTTTTGCCAGCGTGTTTTTTGGCCGCGGCGCGCAAATCGATACCTTACTGAGCCGTATAGCCCAGCAAATAAAATTTGGCCGCGATTTTTGTCTGCTGCTTGGGCCAAGTGGCAGCGGTAAGTCGTCACTGATTAATGCCGGGGTCATGCCCAACCTACTGCAAGCCGGCGGCTTTAATGGTGTTGAGGTAGTGTCGTACAGCAGCCTGGATTTAGCCGATGTCAGTCAGGATCAGTTATTCAGCAGTCTGGCCAGTGCCTTGCTGGACTGGGAGCTGGGCCCGGAGCAGACCCCGGTATTTGCCGGTGACAGTGCCGCCAGCCTGGCTGAAAAACTGCAGCAGCAAACTGACGCCGTCTGTCAGCATTGCAAAACCTTACTGGCAAACAACCGCCAGCATACCCGCCGCTTTGCGCTGTTTGTCGACCGCTTAGAAGTATTGTTATCGTCACCGCTATTTAGCGAGCAGCAACGAACCGATTTTGTCGCGCTGCTGGAGCAGCTGGCCAGCAGTGGTGCTGTGCTGATTATCAGCGCCTGTCGCAATGAGTTTTATCCCGATCTAGTGGCTTACCCCAGTTTAATGGCGGGTAAAGCCAAAGGCGCTCATTTTGATTTAGCGGCGCCCGGGCGCGCTGATTTACTGCAAATGATCCGCTTACCGGCGCTGGCTGCCGGGCTTAGCTTTGATACTGATCCGGCTAATGCTCTGGGGCTGGATGAAATACTGATGCAGGAAGCGGCCAGTAACCCTGATGCACTGCCAATGCTGCAATATACCCTGCAGCAGTTGTATTTGCAGCGCAGCGAGGATAATAAATTACTGTTGTCGGTGTATAACGCCTTAGGCGGCATTGAAGGCGCTATTGGTAAAAATGCCGAGCAGGCAATTAACCGTTTGCGTAAAGCCGAACAAGACAGCTTGCCGCGGGTATTGTCACTACTGGTGACCTTGCGCGAAGACGAGCAAAGCATTACCAGCCGCAGCGCCAGGCTGCAACAGCTAGAGACTGATGCTGAGCGGGCACTGGTTAATACTATGATTGAGCAGCGGTTGTTTGTCTCGCATCTGCAACATGGCGAACCCTGTTTCAGTATTGCTCATGAGGCATTGTTACGCCGCTGGCCGCGCGCCACCGCCTGGATAGCCGAACACTTTGACAGCTTAAGTGTAAAAAGCCGGCTGCTGCATTTAAGTCAGCGCTGGCGCAGCGAACAGCAAAACAGTGCTTACTTACTGGCCGAGGGTAAGCCGCTGCAGGAAGCACTGCTGCTGCAGCAAAACCAGCTGTTTCAGCTGGATAAACAGGAAACCGAGTTTATTCAGGCATCAGGCGCCAAAGCGCGGTTAAAGCGCTGGAGCCGGCGCGCCACCCTGGCCGTGCTGTGCCTGCTTACCGTTACCGCTGTTACGATGAGTGTGCGCAGTTTTAATGCTGAACAACAGGCGCAGCAAAAAAGGCTGGCCGCCGAAAACCTGCTGGGTTTTATGGTAGGGGAGTTTGCCGACAAGCTGCGCAGCATCGGCCGGATGGACTTGCTTGACGGTATCAGCAATAAAGCGCTGGAGTATTTTACCGACTACAGCAGTGATGACAGCAGTTTAAGTATTGCCGCCAGGCTGCAGCATGGCCAAACGCTGGAAGCGATGGGCGAGGTGGCCTATTCGCGCGGTAAAACCGACGAAGCAGTAGCAGCATTACAAGCCGCCCGGGTGCAGTTAGAGGCCGTACTGGCGCAGCAGCCGGATAATTTAGAGCTGTTAAAAACCCTGGGTGCCAATGCCTTCTGGCTTGGGCAAATTCAGTATGACGCCAGTAACTGGCAGGCTACCCAGCCGGAGTTTCAGCGCTATTACCAGTATAGCGAGCGCATGTATCAGTTAGCCCCTGAAGATTTAGATGCCATTATGGAGTTGTCGTATGCCACTAACTCCTTGGGGTCGCTGGCTATGAAGCGTCAACAATTTGATATTGCGCAGCAGAATTTTGAGGAGTCTTTGCGGTTAAGATTGTTAGTGCAAGCACAGCAGCCAGACAATAAAAAACTGGTGGCAGATATTGCTAATACCCGCTCCTGGCTGGCCAGTGCGGCGCTGGCACAGGGCGATATCAGTGCTGCTGTATCTGTGCATAATGATATTCAGCAAGCCATGTTGAATGCTGGCAATGATGCAGAGCTCTACTTATTGGAGATATTAGTCAGTAGTTACCAATTGTCTGCAAATTTACTGGGCTTTCTGGGACAGTATTCGGATGCCCTGAGTAATGTTAAGGCGTCTACTGTGATTATCAACAGAGCACTTACGCAAGACCCCGACAGCAGTCGCTGGCGAAACAATAAATACTACGCTTTTTATCAGTCACTGAAATTTTCGCCGGATAACTCTGTGCAACATATTAAACAAAGTCCGGCAAAATTGGCTGAGTTGTTACAACAGGATGGCTCAGATTTGTCTGCATTGACAGACAGACTGATGCTGGCCAGGCAATGGCTGACTGCTGCAGAACAGCTGCTTGCCAAAGGAGATGTTCAAACAAGTATCCGTTTTGGCCAGCAAGCGCTTGCCGCGTATCAGGAGCTGATCGGACAAAATAGCAGTAATCTTCGTTTTATTGTCGCCAGATCAAATAGCTATCTGCTGTTGGCAAAAGCGCTGGCCAAAACCGATTGGCAACAAGCGCAAACGTATTGCCAAAATGCGCTGGTCGATCTTGCCGATATCGTCAAAAAAAACAAAGAGCCTGAATTTACCATTCCCTATGTTAAAGCGCTTGACTGTCAGGGGACATTGAATAATCAGTCCGACGTTGTAATGCTATTAAAGCAACATGGTGCACTAAATTTTAACTTTTAACGCTTAACTATAAATCACTAAAATAAGGAAAAACAGATGGTCAATCCTCAGGCTGCAGAATTAATTCAGGTTATGGTGAACCTGGTAAACGGCGAACCCCAATTCAGCTATTTAGACAATGGCGGTCAGCCAATTGATGGCGATGTGACCGTGACACAGGCTGAAACCATAACTTATCAGCTGGTCGATAATACCGGCAAAGGCCTGAAATTTGCCGGTGCCGGTTTTACCACACTTTTTGATGGTGTGATCGACAGTGTTACCCTGTCAGCTGATGGCATGCAACTGCAAATGGTTGATACTGACCAAACAGCCGGCAGCAGTAAATTTCAGTTTGTTCTGACAAACACGACAAACAGCCTGATGATCTTAAGCCCGGATCCTGAAGTTAAAAATGTACCACCACAATAACAGCTGAGATTAGCAGATAAATACAAAAGCCCGCTGACGAACTTTTTGTATTTAGTAATTCTCCTTTTGGGCAAGTTCATTAATTACAATAACGTAAATCAGATGGTTGCCAGCAGGTTTCTGGGCGTAGTAAAGGCTAACGTTGGCAGCCGTTACGCCAATTTGTTTAAAGTCGTTGCTTCAAAGTAGTAACAGCGGATCGGCGCCTTATCTGGTACCGATCCTTTTGCCAGCTACTGGTTAATATCAATAAATATTGAATTAAACTGACTGCGGTTACCTAAAAGTCGTTCGTTTGACGGCATTTTGCTGGCAGCAGTTTTACTTTGCAGGTATTGCTGGTAAGTCTGTTGCTCACCATAGCGATACATACTGGCAAAAATCGATATGTTTTCTTCGTCTAATAAAGCTTCGACCCCATAATCATCAGGTAAAGGATTGTCGGGTATAGTACCGCGCTTAGGGCCATAAAAGGTTTGCGTATAAATGCTACCGTCAACCAGAGTTGTCAGCAGACCAATTGAAAATGTTTCAAAGTCACTGACAGCGCTCAAATCATAACTGGTTGAAGCTGAGTTTAGCCAGTTCATCACTCCCTGCATAAGTTGAAGGGGGCCATCTGCCTGCGGTAAATCAACATTTAAGGTAGTGCTGTAGGGCGGGGCAACACTGTGACGTTGCATCCTGCCAACGCGGACTCTAACGTCATCATAGTAATCAGTATAACTATCATTGGCTCTGAGACTAATCGCAGCTAGTCCCGGTAAATCATCAAAAAGCTGAATATTGGCAGAAGGGGATACCCGACTGTGTGAAATATGGGCATTAGCAAAGTTATGGACGACGCTGGAGAAGGTACTGGAGGGATCAAAGTTTGCCGAGTATGAGATAGGCGTCTGGTCCAGCACTAATGTCAGCGGGTCTGCCGGGTTGTATTCTGATAAATATCCCGCTGCTTCAAACTGTTCATCCCGGTGGGTATTGGCATAGAGAACAGGCCATTGCCCGCCTGTTGAGCGACATATTTCGACATTATTGAACAGGACAACATTGGAGCTCACTCCGCTATAGTATGCTGCGGTGTAGACGTTATGACCTGAAAGTTGCGCACCGTAAGTTAGGGTGTTGACATCAGAGATAATCGCAACAGTGGTTGTCTGACATTCACATCCTTGATTTGAAACGCCCGGAATAGTGTAAACCCCGATATCACCAACCGGATGCTGGGTGAAGGTATCAATGCTAATACGGCGTGAGGCTCCCGAGCCGCTAGTACCAATAAAGCTAAGGTTTACCAATTCTGTTTTAGGGATCCTGGCGCTTATATTGCCATTACTATCAGCTTTGTGCCGGCTTTTTATCGCCCAGTTATTATCGTAAACCACCAGTTCAGCGGTTGACGCCGCAACCGTGGTATTGCACACCGTGGGCTGAACCACTGATGCGCTGAGCGTTACTGTATCGCCATTTCCTGTGCCGCCGGTGTTGTCAGCAGTATCGCTATCCGAACCGCCGCAGGCGGTTAACATGGCACTACTTATTAACAGCAGTGGTAAAGCTAATATCCGTATTGTTGTCATAATTTTGTCCTTAGAAAAAACACGAATATACGCAAAATGAAATTAACGGACAATATGGCTTATAAAAAATAATTTATGGTTATTTTTATCTAGAACGTGGGGGCAGATAGGTTGATATAACTCAGACGCTTTATTTTTTAACTTTATAAAACAAAGGTTTAATTCAGAAGGTTGTCAGAAGGTTTGCATGCATAGAAAACGCTAAAGTTGGCAGCAGTTAAGCCAACTTAGTGAGATACGCTGATGAAAACTGCATACAACAAAAACCAGCTGCAACCTTTGGCCCTGAACGATGACAGCTTGTGGGGAGATGAAAATGGCGTGGCCAGTGGCCTGGATGTCGGCAGTTTTATACAGTATCTGGCTGAAGCGGTGCTGATTGTCAGCCCTGATGGCATTATTGAGTGCGCCAATGCCAAAGCCGCGTTGTTATTAAATTGCATTGCTCAGCCACTGATTGGCCAGCAGTGGCCGCAGTTTTTAGTCAGCCGTTGTCAGCAGCAGTACGATGGCTTAGTAAAGATGGTAGCAAAACGCATATTATCCTTGCAGGCGGGCCCCACTGAAATGGCTTTGCGCTGTGCCGATGGAGTGATAAAGGACATTGAGCTGTCGGTGTCTTTTTTGCCTGAACCTCAAGCAAGGCTGGTACTGGTGATGCGCGACTTAAGCCGTTATAAAGCAGAGTGTGAGCAGCTGCGGTTGCAAGCTACTACCGATGCGTTAACCGGCCTGGCCAATCGTCGTGGTTTTGACGAGCAACTTCATAAGCAGTGGCAGCAATGCACTGAAGCAAGATTGCCGTTAAGTGTCGTGATTATCGATATCGACTTTTTTAAACAATTTAATGACCAGTATGGCCATATTCAGGGCGATGCCTGCTTGCGCAAAGTGGCCTCAGCCATAGTGCAGGCCATGCCACAAGACGCTAAACTGGCGGCACGTTATGGCGGGGAAGAGTTTGCACTGATCCTGCCGAATCATAATGAGAACAGCGCGATTAAAGTGGCGGGGCAAGTGCAAAAAGCGGTGCGGCAGCTGCAGTTTCGCGATGCGGGTTTACCCGCATCAACTTGTGTGTCGGTAAGCCAGGGCGTCGCGACAGAATTCAGTGGCCAGTACCGCACCAGTATGGCGCTGCTGTGCGCGGCTGATACGGCGTTATATCGGGCGAAATCAGCCGGCCGCGATTGTATTAATACCAGTAACTGATAAGCCTGAGCGCGGCGATAACGATAACGGCGTTAGTGCAGCTGCTGGCTCAACTCCCTGATTTCAGGATCAGGGTTTCAGTGCCAAAGCTCAGGGTGTCACCGGCATTAACCTGTTTCCGTTTCTGGGTTTCTACCAACCCATTTACTTTTACCAGGCCAGCATCAACTGCGGCTTTGGCTTCGCCGCCACTGCTGCATAAACCTTCAAATTTTAACACTTTATAGAGTTCTACCGGTTGCTTGCTCAGGATAACGTCACGGGTGTTATTGCTCATATTGGTAGCCTTATAATCATTATTTTAAACGGGTTCGGTTAAATTTAAATGTGGTTTGCCAACCAGGTAGGCACGACGAAACTGGCTGAAATACTCAGCCAGCCGGTTGGCGGCATTCACTTCGTCAGCCATTATCAGTACCTCTATCGCCACTTCAGCAGTGCAAAGCTGATGCAAATGCGCTGCTTCGCGCAGGGCATAACGTGACGCCTGTTCCGGCTGAATGCCCAGCACCGGCAATTTTGCCAGATAAGGACTTTTAAACATTTTTTTTGCTTCGCGCCAGGTGCCATCCAGCATCACAAATAATGGAATTTTGCCCAGCGTCGCATGGCGCAGTTGGTCGCTGTTTTGCAGACAGCGCTCTGGCGCAGCGTATTGCTGCGGAAATACCAGCACCGGTGCATAGCGCTGATCATTAAGCAGCGTCAGCAACGCCGGATCGGGCCGGGTCCGATCCCAGACAAAGGCATGGTTGTCGGCAATCACATCGCATATCAGTCTGCCGGTATTGCTGGGCTTATAACATTCGCCGGTATACATAATAAAACAGAATGCACAATTACCTGCTGCTTCAGGCTTAGCCGCGCAGATACACTGACTAACGGGTAATAAGCAAAGCCCGCAACGTATCACCTTGCTGCCTCTGGCATTAAATACCCTTTGCGATTTTGCCAGTTGCTCAGTTCGTAGTTCCAGCACTGCATTGCGAGAAGGCGTCAGGGGTTGCGACATTGTCAAATTCAGTCAGCCATACAAAGGCCGCTATTATAGCGGCTTTTAGCAGTAGCTGCGCGCTGATTTCAGAGGCAGATTTTTTAATCTTCATAAAACTGCCATGTTCAGCCGCCAGACATCAGATATGCTGTGTTATCACTATTACTGTTGTGTATAAGAGGTTTAGTTGCAACTGCAGGATATGCTGCCGGAGCTTGAGCAACTGCAGCAATTAATTGCCAGCGCGCCACAGGCGCTTCGCTCAGAAATACTGACCACAGTACCTCATATGACCGAGCAATTGCCGGTGTATGCGCTAGCGTTGGGTAACCCCGATCCAAGGTTGCCAGCAGTAGTGCTGGTGGGTGGGGTCCATGGCCTGGAGCGGATAGGTACCCAGGTAGTGCTGGCGTATCTGCAAACCCTGCTGCAGCGACTGCCCTGGGATAAATGTTTACAGCATACGCTGGAACATTGCTGCATCTATTTTGTGCCGCTGCTCAATCCGGCCGGCATGGCAAATGGCTGGCGGGCGAACGGCAATTGTGTTGATTTAATGCGTAATGCGCCGGTAGAGTGTCAGGAAAGGGCTGCGTGGCTGGTCGGCGGCCAGCGCTTCAGCCGGGCCATACCCTGGCACCGCGGCCGGGCGGATAAAATGGAAACAGAAAGCCAGGCCCTGGTCAGTTATATCTGCCGCGAGTTATTTGGCCGGCCGTTCTCGCTGGTATTGGATTGTCATTCCGGCTTTGGTCGTACAGACCGGATCTGGTTTCCTTACGCAAAAAGCGCCCGCCAGCCTATTTCGCATCTGGCTGAAATGTATCGCCTGCGGCAGCTGTTTTTTCAGACTTATCCGCATCAGAATTATATTTTTGAACCACAGTCGCAGCATTATTTGTGTCATGGCGATTTATGGGATTATTTGTACGATCAGGCGTTGGCGCAGCACACTACCATGCTGCCACTGACCCTTGAAATGGGCTCGTGGAACTGGGTGCGGAAAAATCCGTTTCAGTTGTTATCCAGCCTTGGCATGTTTCATCCGGTAAAACCGCACCGGGTAAAACGGGTGCTGCGCAGTCATCTGATCCTGATTAATTTTCTGATTAATGCTTCCTTGTCTTATCAGAACTGGTTACCGTTAACCCATCGACAGCAACTGGAAAATACAGCGCTGAGACTATGGTATCCGTAACCAACGATAACACCCCGTTATTACTGCTGCGAGGTTTAACCCGCGAGCAGCGCCATTGGGGCCGGTTCAGAGCAATGCTGGCAGAAAAACTGGCAA
Source organism: Arsukibacterium sp. UBA5043 (assembly GCA_002415085.1). GTDB lineage: Bacteria > Pseudomonadota > Gammaproteobacteria > Enterobacterales > Alteromonadaceae > Alishewanella. Next base: position 465,265 of record DIBV01000006.1, read on the forward strand.
ACCCGGTACTGGGTTTTGACTTTGCCGGCAGCGGTGAGCTTTATCAGCAACGATCGCCCGCCGATATCAGCGCCCTGCGCCAGTCTGTTCGCAGCCAGTTGCAGAACCATTCTGCGTTTACCGGTAGAGTACATCTGGTAGCGTTGTCATTAGGTGGCATGCTGGCAGCAGACTGGGCGCTGGCATACCCTGCAGAAGTGGCTTCTATCACCCTGATTAACAGCAGTGCCAGGCCGCTGGCGCCATTTTATCAGCGCTTACGCTGGCAGAATTACCCGGCGCTGGCCGGCTTGTTTTTACTATCAGCCAGTAAGCGCGAACAGCGTATTTTAGCGCTGACTACCGCCCGGGCGTATCAAAACCTGCAGATTGTCAGCCAGTGGCAGGCCTGGCAACAGCAACGACCGGTGTCAGCTGGCAACGCCTTGCGTCAGCTACTGGCCGCCAGTCGGTTCAGCCTGACGGCGAAGCCAACCTGTCCGGCGCTGATTATCAGTAGTCAGGCCGATAAGCTGGTTAACCCGCAATGCTCAGTGGCGCTGGCAGACTATCTTCAGGCCGCTCATCAGCAGCATAGCTGGGCGGGTCATGATATTGCCCTGGATGACCCCGACTGGCTGGCCCGGCAAATAAGCCAATTTATTCAGCAGCTGTGTTAATCTAGCGCTTATTTTTGCCGGAACACGTTATGTCGATAGCCCGCCAGGCCTCTGAAATTACTTTGCCAGCGATTAACGATGGCTGGGATACGGTGTTGCAGTTTTTATGCAGCCGTTTTCCGTTTATCAGCGAGGCCGTGTGGCGCGAGCGGATGGCAGCAGGCAAAGTGTACTGGTTTAGTGGCGATACGGTAACGCCGGTAACGCCCTTCTTGCCAAGTAAAAGACTATGCTATTACCGCGAAGTTGCCGCAGAGCCGGTGATTCCGTTGACTCATCATATTATCTTTCAGAATGAGCATATTATTGTTGCGGATAAACCGCACTTTTTACCGGTTACCCCGGGCGGCGACTATGTTAATGAGTGCTTACTGGCCCGCTTACAACACGATACCGGTAGTGCTGATATAGTGCCGGTACACCGGTTGGACCGTGATACCGCCGGGCTGGTGCTATTTTCTGTAAACCCGGATAGCCGGGCGGCGTATTATCAGTTGTTTAGTCACGGCGCTATCGAAAAGCAGTATCAAGCAGTGGCCAGATTAACCGCAGCGCTGTGGCAGGCAGATTTACCACAGCACTGGCATATTGAAAACCGGATTGAAAAAAGTCAGCCGCGCTTTATCAACGCCATTGTGGCGGGCGAGGTTAATGCGGTATCTGATATTACGCTTGTAGCGAAAGACGGCGGGCTGGGCATGTTTGAATTAACGCCGCAAAGTGGTAAAACCCATCAGCTGCGGCTGCATATGTTAAGTCTGGGGATGCCTATTTTATATGATAACTATTATCCGCAGTTATTGCCGAAACAGCCGCCCCAGTTTGCGACACCACTGCAACTGTTAGCAAAACAACTAAGCTTTACCGATCCGGTCAGTGGTCAGCCATATCATTTTTGCAGTAAGCAGTTACTTAGCGCCTGGCCTTTTTAGCTGCGTGACTAGCGGTTTTGCTGGTGCTGCTGCAGTAATTTGTCCAGTTGATTGGCAAACGCCTGGCGATCGCTCTGGGTTAACGGCGGTGGCCCGCCGGTATGCACGCCGCTGCCGCGCAGGGTATCCATAAAATCGCGCATGGTTAGTTTTTGTTTAATGGTGTCAGTGCTGTAAAGCTCACCCCGCGGGTTCAGCGCCCGGCCACCTTTGGCTAAGATATCTGCCGCCAGCGGAATATCGGCGGTAATCACCAGATCGCCTGGTTGACAGCGGCGGACGATCTCGTTGTCAGCTTCATCAAAACCATGGGCTACCTGCAGGCTGCTGAGATAAGGTGATGGCGGCACCCGCATTGATTGATTCGCCACCAGCACAGTGCTGATTTGTCGTTTGATGGCAGCCTTGAATAAAATGTCTTTAATTACCACCGGACAGGCATCTGCATCAACCCATATTTTCATTGCGTTGCTCACTTAGTTTTTCATTCATAATGTTCATTAATGTTTGTCATTAGGTGGCAAGGGGATCGCCAGGCTGAACTCAGTTCCTTTATCCACTGTGGTTTTCATTTCAATGTTACCGTTTAGAACCTGAGTAACCAGATTGTAACATAGATGCAGGCCTAGTCCTTTGCTCTGACTAGCCCGACGGGTGGTTACAAAGGGGTTAAATACAATATCCTGAACACTGGCATCGATACCTTTGCCATTATCGACGACTTTAATCTGCAATTGCTGTTTGCCGCGCTGAATTTCCAGCCGTATCTCACCGTGATCATCCGGTTCAAAAGCGTGCAGTAACGCGTTCTCCAGCAGGTGGGTCAGCACGGTGGCAAGGGCACTTGCCCGCAGTTGCAACGTTAGATTATCCGGACACTGCAAAATGATGCCAACAGCGGCGTTGGGTGGATTAAGCCTGGCAATCAGATGCTGCAGCCAGGGCTTGAGTTTAATGTTTACGGTATCCGTCGCGGTTTCATTTACGGCCAGTTGTTTAAACTGGGTAACAAGATCTGCAGCCCGTTGCAAGTTATAGTTAATCAGATTCAGGTGTTGTTCGCTGTCGCTGACAAACTGACTAAAGGCTTTGGTGCTCAGGGTTTTATTGGCAAAATGTTGCTTTAATTCTGCCAGTTTTCCCATCAACGCGCTGCTTGCGGTAATGCTGACCCCAACCGGGGTATTGATTTCGTGCGCGACGCCAGCCACTGTTTGACCCAGCGCAGCCATTTTTTCATTTTCCAGCAAGCTTTGCTGGGCAATTTTTAGCTGCTGACTGCGCTCTTCTACCAGTCTGGCTAGTTCTCTGGCCTGTGATTTTGCCACCTGTGTCCGCACTTTTATCAACAGGTATATCGCAAGTGGCACGCCAAGCGTCAGTAGCATAGCAAACCACCATTGTTGCCAGAACGCCGGTTTGACGGTGAGTTGCAACTCGGTCTGCTGCTCGCTCCATTGACCCGTGCGGTTGGTAGCCTGAACTTGTAACGTGTAGTGGCCTGGCCACAGGTTGGTATAACTGGCAATTCGCTGACTGGCATCAGAATATTGCCAGTCCTGATCAAGGCCCTGCAGTCGGTAGCGATACTCTAACTGTTGCGGTGCAGATAAATCCATGGCGCTGAATTCGACGCTGAAACTGCGCTCGTCCGCATCGAGGGTAATGGCGCGCTGCTCAGGTGCCAGCTGTCGGCTGCGCCCATGCACTTTGAGCTCTGACAGCAACACTTGCGGCTGGTACTGCCACGGACTGAATTGTGCGGGATCGATCACCAATAGTCCGTTACTGCCACCATACAACAACAGCCCATTTTGGGTTTTGGTATAGGCGCGATACCAGGGGGTGCCTATATCGACACCATCCGCCGGGGTAAGGCGGTACAAGCGGTTAGTTTCCGGGTTAAACCGGTATTTCGCCGACCAGATATTGCCCAGACTGTCTTCCAGTAAATTAGCGCCAAAATCTTCCGACAAGTTGCTATTGGCAAAGCTCACTTTGTGCATCGCCGGTTTACGCTGTTGATATTGGCTATAATTAAACTGATACAAGCCCACCGGGGTATCCAGCCACAGCCGGTTTTGACTGTCATTCAGTAAGCCATGAATGCTGCTGATCTGGTCGCTTGTTATCTCCTGACCGGTAGGAATAGCAGCAGTATCAGCTTCGATCAGATAGAGTCCGCTGGCACCGGTACCCAGCCAGATATTGCCATTATGGTCTTCAACGATGGCATTAATATAATCCTGTAAAGGTTCACCGTTGTTTAGTTTGATCCGGACAAAGCGTTGTTGCTGTGGTTGCCATAGCGCCACCCCGGTACTGCTCCCCAGCCAGAGTCGTTGCTGGCTATCAATAAACAGGGTACGAACATTGGTGCGCCAGATCCCTTGTTCAGGCCCCACTAACCTGAACTGGCCACTACCGGCAGTGTAGCGATATAGTTGCCCCGGGTTGACCCCCAGCCAGATAGTGCCATCGGCTTGTTCGGCCATTGCGGTAATCCAGCCATGCTCTAATTTTCCGGGAGTATCTGCTTGTGGCTGGTGACGGGCGACAATGCCGCTAATGGGATCAATGACCTCAATCCCCTTGCCACGGCTACCCAGCCAGATCCTGCCATTAGTCAGTTCGAGTACACTGCTGATATTTCCACTGCTGATACTGCCATCATCGACCAGACTTTGCCGCAGAGTACTAACGCCAGCCTGGCCGTCAAAGCGCTGTAAGCCACCACCATAGCCACCAAGCCATATTTTTCCTGCCCGATCCTTCAGCAAGGTTCGCACATCCTGATGGGCCAGGCTGAAGGAATTTGACATATCATGCTGATAATAACCCAGCAGCTTTTTATTGGTCGGGTTAACACGCATAATTCCGGCAAAGCCCGCCAGCCAGACTTCATCGTCACTCACTTGCAGAATATCGTATACCGGGCCCGGGGTATTGTCGGCAGCAATGGTCTCTGTTACTGGCTTAAGGTTTCGATTGGACTGAATTACAAAGGCCCCGGCACCGGCTGTGCCCAGCCAGATCTCATTTGCCACCCGGGCCAGCGCTAATACCTGTCCCAGCTCAATGCCTGAGGTTTGTATTTGTTGCGGCCCGGCGCTGCCAGGGGGTAACAGAAATAAGCCGTGCCGACTGCCAATCCATAAATTCCCCTGCGGATCGGTCAATAACGCTCTTATGTCCTGTAGCTCTGTCTGTGGTGGTACAAACTGCATCACCTGACCATTTTGATTAAGCAGTACCATGCCCTGGTTTCCTGCCAACCAAATGTTGCCATTACTATCCTCAGTTATGGCCTGTACCTGAGAGCCAAAATCATCAGCGATACCCGGTGCGGTAATGTTGGGTTGATAAAAACTGTCATTACCGCTGTCGTAGCGTTGAATGCCGCCAGGGGCTGTGGCCAGCCATAAGGTGCCATCACTGGCATGTAGCAAATCCCGGACAAAATTACCGGCAATGCTATTGTTAATGAGATTTTTATTTTGCAGCGACAGCGGACTGGATTGCAAGTAACGGCGAAAACGGTAGCCATCATAGCGGACAAGACCGCCGGCACTGCCAATCCACAAGCGGCCATAACTGTCCTGCGCCAGTTTGGTGACAATATTGTCGGGAATTTGCTGCTGGTCACTTATGCTGACAAAAAACTCACTGGCCGGAGGGAAGTAGGCCGCGACCTGTTGTTCGCTGTCAGCGTGCTGAGCTAACGCTGCAGGCAGTGGTAAAACCAGGCTGGTTACACAAAATAGGAGGACCAGAGCAAATTGTGTCAGAAAACGATAGATCAAGGCGTAGTGCTCTTGGTGTTAGCGGTATAGGTTAAATTTACGTCTGTTTTTATTAAAAATCAATTAATTAACTGTAGTTTTAATTGTGGTATTAAATCCGTGGCCACCAGCCAGGGATGTGGTTGTTGCCTGGCCAGACGGACCGCGGTATTCAGGTGTAACCAGGCACCAAGCTGACAGGCATCCACACCAGTTAACCCCTGTGCTAACAGGGCCGCAATAATACCGCTCAGCACATCGCCCATGCCGCCGCTGGCCAGAGCAGGGCTGGCCGCAGCCAACAACCTTACGTCGCCACTTTGATCAGAAATCAGGGTGCCCGCGCCCTTTAACAGAATAGCGCCGCCAAAGCGCTGTTGCAACTTACGTATAGCTGCCAGCCGGTCTTGCTGAATATCCTGGCCGCTGCACTTCAGCAAACGGCCGGCTTCGCCGGGATGGGGAGTTAAAACCCAATTTTGCCGTTTTAGCGTCGCCAGCTCTGACTCTGCCAGGCCAGCGATATAGTTGAGAGCGTCAGCATCCAGCAACATGGGTTTGTTGGTAGCCAGTGCTTGCACCATTAATGCCTGGCCCCAGCTTTGTGTGCCAAGACCAGGGCCAATAGCAATAACATCGGCTGTTTGCAGCAGGCGGGCACAATCTGTGCTGCTTACCATCACTTCTGGCTGACGTGTCAGCATAGCGCCGGCATGCTCACTGCGACTGTATAAACTTACCATACCTGCACCGCAGTTCACCGCGGCCTGCGCCGTCATCATTGCCGCACCGCCAAAACCGTGATCCCCTCCAATTACCAGGACGTGGCCAAAGTGACCTTTATGGCTGTTAGCGGCTCGTTGCGGCAGTCTGTGGCGTAATGATCCAGCCGCAATACTCTGGCATGCTGGCTTAGTGCCTGCAAGCGCGCTGTCCAGTTGCAGTGGGCTTAACCACAGCTCACCACAATGATCCAGGCCATCTTGCATGAGTAAGCCGGATTTGATACCAATAAAACTCAGGGTAGTGCTGGCTTTTACTGCAACTGGCATGGCGGCGCCGCTATCTGCACTCAGACCACTTGGAATATCCACAGCCAGCACCGGTTTGCCACTTTGATTAATTTGCGTTATCAGCGCGCGGGTTGGCTTATCCAGTGGCCGGTTCAGGCCCGTCCCAAATAACGCATCAACTAGCAGCTGCGCGTCGGGGAATTCATCTACCAATGGCACGCCAGCTTTGGCTGCTGCTGAGGCTGCCTGCTTAGCTGTTGTGCCAAGCCTGCTATGGTCACCATGTTGCAACAGCCTGATATCGTAACCACTGGCCCGGGCCAGTGCGGCAAGTAAGTAGCCATCGCCACCGTTATTGCCACTGCCGGCATACACCAGAATGGTGCGGGGGGCTGGCCATTGTTGCTGCAGCAATTTAAGTAACGCTGCCGCGGCCCGTTGCATTAGAACATAGCCGCCGTTATTGCCAAGCTCAGTTATCGCCTGTTGTTCCACCTTAACAATACTTTGTGCAGTATACAGCGCTTGTTGCTGGTGGATGTCTACCGGAAATAAGTCAGTGGTGCAGGTATTATCTGGCATTGTTTGTCTCACTGGTAATATCATCGTTAGCATAGCGCAGACAGAATCGCAGGTTATCCGGGTAAGGAAAAATATCTTCTACTATGCCCTTGCTGATAGCCTGTTGTTTGGTCCGCCAGTAAGCCGCATCCAATAATTCGGGGTGCTTGCCAAAGAGCAGCTGGCGGATTTCTGGTTGCGGGGTAACAAAGGTGGCCATTTGCTCCGGGAATACATCGCCTGGTGCGGCGCAGCAATTTGCCTCGGCATTAATGGCGTCTTCAAAATTATCGGATTTAGGTAATGAGCGAAAATTGACATCCAGTAAGTACTGTACTTCGTCATAGTCATAAAATACCACCCGTTTATGCCGGGTTACGCCAAAGTTCTTCAGTAACATATCGCCCGGGAAAATATTGGCAGCGATCATTTCTTTAATGGCATTGCCGTAGTCAGCCATGATGGTTGCTTTTTCAGCTGCGCTGGCCTGCTCCAGATAAATGTTCAGGGGCACCATCCGCCGTTCTATATATAAATGTTTAATCACCACAAGTTCGTCATCGATTTGCAGCGATCCACCAATTGTGGCGATTAACTCCTGCAATAGTTCCGGGGTAAATCGGTTTTTTGGCAAGGCTACATCAGAATACTCCAGGGTATCTGCCATTCTACCTACCCGATCATGCTTTTTAACCAGCAGATAACGCGCTTTGACCGTAGCACGACCAAACTCCTTACTGGGGGCAAACTTATCGCGGATAACTTTAAAAACATAAGGGAAAGAGGGCAGGGTAAACACCATCATCACCATGCCGCGAATACCTGGGGCGGCAACAAACTGATCATTGCTTTTGGTTAAATGGCTTAACAGCTCGCGGTAGAACTCGGTTTTACCTTGTTTATGCAGGCCAATGCTGGCATAGAGTTCGGCCAGGGTTTTATGTGGCAGTAATTCCCGTAAAAAATGCACCAGTGCGGAGGGAACAGGGCATTGCACCATAAAATAGGCGCGGGAGAAGCCAAATATAATACTCATATGCTGCGGATCGGTCAGCAGGGTATCAAGGTATAAGCCAGCACCTTGTTGATGCAACAGCGGAATAATAAACGGCTGCTGGCCATCGGGGGTAACCACCCGGCCGACAATATAAGCCGCTTTATTGCGGAAAAACACAGATTTAAGCATATCAAAGCGAATTTGGTGTACCGGATAACGGCCATGCTCTGACTGATGAATAAAGCTCTTAACAATGTAGCGAATGTCACGTTCAAGATTAATAAAAGGGGTGGTAAAAGCAAAGTGGGCGACAATTCGGCGGATACTTTGTTTTAAGCCATCCTCTGCCGGAAAGTAGCTTTGATATACCGATGAGATCGGCGCTGGCAGATGCTGCTGGTTTAGCGTTGATTCAACAAAAATATTCTGATTGTGGTAGTACTTGCGGGCGAACAGCCTGCAAAACACCGAGTTATAAAATGTTTCTGCCAGTTCTGCTTGTGGGTGAAACAGCAGATATTGCAAATACTGCTGTTTCACCTGCTGCCAAAGTGACTCGTTCAGACAATCCGATGGCATGGCCTGCTTCAGTTCAGCTACCGTTTCGGCAACCCGCTGATCATAAAACGAAATCCGCTCTGAGCTATCCTGCTGATAAGCTCGCCAGTCGGCTTGTTCAAACCGTTGCTTAGCTTTGGCTGTCACTTTCTGAAACAGCTGAAAGTGTTTGCGAAAGCCCCGCAGGATCATTTCAGCAATTTGCCGGGTCTGGCTCATAGCGGTACTCAGTTAGTGTTGGTTGCTGCTGACCACCTGCGCGGTAGGTGGCTGGACGTCATCACCATAACCAAATACCACAGCCAGCACCAGCACCAGTGATGCCGCCAGCATCAATTTAACAATAAGCGGCAGACAAAAGCGCACCCAGTGGCCGTAAGGAATACCGGCAATGCCGATAATCCCCATTAAAATGGCATTGGTTGGAATGATCATATTAGAAAAACCATCACCAAACTGATAAGCCAGCACGGCCACCTGACGCGGAATTTCCAGCAAATCTGCCAGCGGTACCATTAACGGCATGGTGACAAAGGCCTGGCCACTACCTGAAGGGATAAAGAAGTTAAGTAAGGTCTGAATCAGCAGCATGCCGACTACCGCAATTTCGGCGCCAACATAAGATAACGGCAGCGACATACCATGCACCAGCGAGTGTAAAATCTGACCATCCTCCATGACCAGAGATATGCCGCGGGCAACTCCGATCAGGATAGCGGTGGTGGTCAGTTCCATGGCGCCGTCTATAAACTTTTTAGCTGCGACATCGGCGCCAAGTCTGCTGATCACCACGGTTGCCAGGCCCCAGGCAATAAAGCAGGCGCTAAGTTCATACAAATACCAGCCATGTATTTTTATGCCATAGGCTACCAGGCCGATGGTCGCGACAAAGCTGGCTAAAATCAGTTTGTGCTTTAATACCAACCTGGGATAATCGACGGCTTTTGCATCTCCCAGCGGGCAGGGTAAATCGGCGACCATTGAGTTTGCCGGGTTGGCCAGCACTTTTTTGGCATAGCTCCAGACATGGTGAAAACCAATAAGTACAAATGGCACAAATATAGCAAAGCGCAACCAATTACCCGACATTGGCGGGATCTCAGAGATTTGCTGAGCAATCAAAACTGTAAAAGGGTTTACCGCCGAAACACCATAGCCGATACCATAACCCGCTACTGTCATACCTACAGCTGTCATCGCGTCCAGCCGCATTGCCTTACATAACGCCACCAGAATTAATACGAAGGGAATATATTCGCCGGCGGTACCAATAAAACTGGACGCCATGGCAAAGCAAAACACTACCATAAAGATTAAGATCTGCGGCTTTTCACCAAAGCGTTCCAGCATCCGGCCAATTAAGGCATCCACCGTGCCGGTAGCCCGGGCAATCGACAATACGCCGCCTAAGATCATCACAAAGAAAATAACATCCTGAGCGCTGGCAAAAGCGCGCGGGATGGCAGTCAATAACTGCCACGGCGTCAGATAGTTTTTATCTTCTGCCAGGGTAAACGTGCCGGGTACCACCGCCTGCCGGCCAGACTCCAGGGTTTGCATTTCAAATGAGCCCTGCGGCACTATCCAGGTGGCAATCATCGCGATTACCATCATCGAAAACAGCAAGGTGAGGGTATGAGGTACTTTAAATTTTCCCATGGTTTATTATTCCCATAACTAAAATATTGCTTATTAAATGTGCGGTTTACGCAGCGTTATTCTGATGTAAAACCCGGGAGTCTACCGCAAGCGTGGCCGGCTCACAAATTTTCGCTGCGACGCTCCATCCTATGCTGCTACTTGCCTGTGGGCTTGCGTTTGTATAGGCTTGGCGGCTTTTAACACTGTTGTATTTTGTGGAGCCTGCTTTGGCCTTGTTTCCTTTGACGATTCTGATAAGTGCCGCGTTGCTGTTTCTGGTGCAGCCGATGCTAGCAAAACAATTGCTACCTTATTTTGGTGGTGGTGCGGCGGTGTGGACCGCTTGTATGCTGTTTTTTCAGAGCGTGTTGCTGGCCGGCTACGGTTATGCGCATTTGCTTAGTCGTTATCTGACGCCTAAACAACAAAGGCTGGTGCACAGCAGTTTATTGCTGCTGGCACTGCTTTGTTTGCCGTTGCTGTGGCGGGCAAATATCAACCCTGAGATCGCGGTTAGTCCCCTGGCTGCCATTTTACTGCTGTTAACGATGACGGTTGGCCTACCATATTTGCTGCTGTCTGCCACCGGGCCGTTACTACAGCATTGGTTTGCTGGCCGGTTTCCGTTACGCTCACCCTACCGGCTCTACGCGTTGTCTAATGCCGGCTCGCTGGGTGGTTTGCTGGCGTATCCGTTTATCATGGAGCCGTTATTCAATCTGAGCGAACAGCGCCAGTACTGGGTGCTGGGCTTTGCCGTGTTTGCCTGTTGCTGTTTGCTGCTGATGTGGCGTGAGCTTGGCCAGTTGTCGCCGGCTATCCGGGCGGTCAGTGCCCGGGTCAATAAACGCTTTGCGTTGCACTGGCTGGCCCTGTCGGCCTGTGGCGTGGTGGTGTTGCTGGCCGTCACCCAGCAACTTACCCAAAATGTGCCGCCGGTGCCGTTTTTATGGGTGCTGCCGCTCTGCTTATATTTAATCAGTTATATTGTGGTATTCAATCAGCCAGCCTGGTATCAACGCAGCCTCTGGCTGTATGTATTCTGTCTTAGTATGGTATTTGGTTTGCTGCTGTTTTATCTGGGGCGCCAGTTCGATCTTATTTCACAATTGCTGCTGTACCTGACCATTTTATTCAGCGGCTGCATGCTATGTCATGGCGAGCTGGCGCGCTTAAAACCTGAACCACAATACTTAACCGGCTATTATTTGTTACTGGCAACCGGCGGTGTGTTGGGCAGCGCTGCGGTAAACTTAGCTGCCCCGCTGCTGTTTGCTCAGTATTGGGAGTTTTTACTGGTATTGCTGGCAATATACCTGTTAATGCTCTGGCCTGACGGCAAGGCCAGGCCCTCCTGGCAAAAAGGGTTGTGGCTAAGTGGCGCCGTGCTTTTTAGTCTGAGTATTGTTGGTCTTGAATGGCAGTTAGGCCAGCATAATGTGTACAGCGAACGTAATTTTTACGGCAGCCTGGTGGTGCGGGATCTGGCAATTGATGGTCAGCAACAGCGTCAGCTAATCGACGGCACTACCAGCCATGGAGCCCAGTACCTGGAGCCGCCTTTGTCGAACGTGGCACAAAGTTATTACCGCCCTGGCACAGGCGCTGCGTTAGCGATGCAGTATTTTTTGCCGGCGGCCCCTTCCCGTAATATTAATCAGTTACGCCACCGTCATTTTGGCCTGGTCGGCCTGGGTGCGGGCGCACTGGCCGTGTATGGTAAGCCAGGTGACAGCATGCAGTTTTACGAGCTTAATCCGGCCGTTATTAAAGTGGCTACTGAGTATTTCAGTTATCTCAGGGACAGTGCGGCAACGATCCAGGTTATCGCCGGTGATGCCCGTCTTACCCTGGCAGAGCAGTTAACCCAGAATAGCGCCCAATTTGATGTGCTGGTACTGGATGCCTTTAGCAGCGACAGCATTCCACAGCACCTGCTGACCATCGAAGCCATGCAGCTGTATTGGCAGCATTTACACAGCGATGGCGTGCTGGCGGTACATGTATCAAATAATTATCTGGATCTGACCAGCTTGCTGCGTAATCAGGCGGCAACGCTAGGCTTGCAGGCATACTTTATTGCCAGTAAGGCAGAGGGCAGCAGCCCGGCCGCCGAGTGGGTATTGCTAACCAACAATCAGCGCTTTGTCAGGCAACCGGCCATACAACAGGCACTCAGCTCCTGGCCGCTGCCGCTTAACCCCGAAGTAAGCTGGACAGATCAGCGCAGTAATTTACTGCAGGTATTAAAGTAACGCATGGCGTGCTTCGCACGCTAAAGGGGCACAAGGATGTACTCCTTGAAGCCTGCGACGTATTTTCAGCCGTTTGGTTGTGGTTGGGCCTACACTAACCGACGCCTAATTGGTTAAATAGTGGAAGCAGTACTTGCTCGACCCGGTCATCTGTTATCTGAAACTCTTGTGGTCGCGATGTCATAATGTGCGACTTGCGGCTTTTATTTACAATTTTAAAGCCTGTTTTGCCATAGTCACCTGCGTTCATGCTGCGGCCCAGCAAGATATCCTCTCCGTCAAAAGTGGCGGACACACTATGCTGATCCTTCGGCAAGCCGCCTGCTGAAGGCAGACGCCAAAAGCCGTTAATAATGGTGTCATGAAGCCAGGGTAAAGCAGCAAGAGGCAGTTCTAGCTGATTTTCCGTGTCGTACAGCTTGCCTTTGCTGATCCGGTAAATAATCAACATTGTATCGTCAGCAAAATACTGAACCAATTTATTGTCGCTGTCATCCAGCTTTTCGTCCATCAGATGACGATATGCTGCTTGTGCTGTAACCGTATTTAAAAGCATCATGTTGTTCATAGTTTCATTATTTCCCGCTGAGGCGGATAGCTTTAACTGTGTCGCGAGACTCTAGTATTCTGAGGGTCTCTGGCTTGTGTTGAATGTCTAATACCTCTAACGCACCCGGTGCACCTTTTTTACTGTACATTTCTGTTACACCATCACCGGTAAATATTTCCCATGCACCAATTTCCGAGAGAATTTTTTGCCGGGCGACAAATTTTTCCTGTTCATTAGTATCAGAAAAGTGTCTTACCGCAAATTGTTCAGCTTCGTCGGTGTCAAACGTTGCTTGCCAGCTCTTGCCATTGGCAATGACATCAGCGTTAAAAGCTTGCCAATGCCTGCGGAATTCCCCGGCATATTCAGGCGTCATTACCTGATCAACGACTCCTGGCTCGATATCTCCGGCGAACTCTTTTTTTAATTTTGACCTCATGTTAGCGAACGTTGGCACAAAAGTATCTGAACCGTCAGTAAGGTAATCCTGCCCCCGATCTATGATGTATAGCGTGTACTGTTTATTTGGATCGTATTTGGTACCAAATACATCAGCAATAAGCGCAGGGTCTGAATCTGCCCGTTCCAGCATATCAAAAGTAGACATCCACAAAGGGTGACGTCCCGAATCCCGCATATGGCCAATAGGTTGATCCGCAGACTCCGCTGTCGGACTGAACCTAACAAGAAAGCGGTCATTTGGCAGCGTGCCGGCTGCTGCCATGGCTCGTAGCTCTGCAGCTGAGTATTTAGGCACGTAGCCGTTGGTTGCTAAGTCATCAGCCGCGATTTTAAGTAACGCTGCACAGTCTGCGAGGCTTTGCGGCGGAATTAACGGTTTGGTATTTGAGTTGCTGCCAGTCTCATGCCCGGCTGTTGTTGCGGCTACCGGCTGAGTGGTAGTGGCCCCACCACCTTTGGCCTTACTGGCTTTGCTGCCAGAACCTGAATTACTGCCACCTGAGCTTGCGCTACCCAAATTGCCTGCATCTGAACTGCTGCCTGCCGGGCGGTATTCGTTGCCGCCTACAGGTTCGGGTGGGGTAGCCCAACCATCGGTAAGCTGCCATACCCGCAGTGCGTCTTGCTGAAAAATGGTGAGCAGCTCGTTGATTAAGCCCTGGCTGTCCAGGCCTGATAAATCGGTTAACCAGGGTTTGGCGTAGCGGTACAGGTCACGCATGATGCTGTCACGTTGCCACTTTGGCTCTATGTCAGACAAAAAGTAGCGGCCGTATATATTGTCCCGTACCGACTTTACCTGAGAGGACTCACCTAAATCGGCATAGGTAAGCAGATTTTTACTGGCAAAAAACAACTCGCCCCATTTGCCATAAAACAGCTGACCGTCGAATAAAAGAGGTTTTAACTCTTCAGGGATTTCTGTTTCCATCCGTGGCGCCTGTGTTATTTCACTGCCAATATGGCAATCGTTAACTATTTATTAAATATTGATGCATTTTGTTTTCTTGGCTGGCGCTTGTCAACAGCAAATCGAGCTTGCACATAAAAAAGCCAGCGGTAGCGTTAAAATATAAAGGTAGGGTAATACGCATAGATAAGGACAGGATGCAGATGTCAGGGCAGTGGGGAATACTTACTGCACCGGCTTCAACAAGCACATCCCTGTGCCCCTTCGGCCTGCGCAGCATCTATGCTGCTATTGGGCTGCTATTGCGTAAGTACACCAGCCACCATGCTTTGCTAGTATGTCTGATTGCCGCTGAGCGGGTATCAGCGGCAGATTCCCCTTATGACTCGTCGTCTTCCACCATGGTCATCAGTGAGGTATTACCGCCAGAGGCTGTCGTATCAATACTGATGGTTTTTTCGGTGATTAAGCGTTTAATCAGGGTATCGTAATACTCGGCACTAATTACCGGCAGGATCGCCCCCTCACGTTTGGCCAGTTGCTGACTGAAGTAACCCAGCCGCGATGAACGGGCGGCTACCACAGCACCGGCTAAATGCGGATGGGCCAGAATAGACTGTAACTGATCCGGCCGTGCCACCTGGAATACGCCTTTGGCCACGCCTGTTGCAATAAACTTATCGCGAAACGCCTGGGCTTCGTCATAAAAAAGCTCTGACGCGACAGTAATAACCGTATTTCCCGCTGCCAAAGCAGTAATAATCGACAAGGTCCAGAAATTAAACGACGTGCTCTTATCGGCATAACACACAACACAGCCACGCGGCTCATAATGCAGGGTGTTCGATTCGCCGGTAGGCCCTGGCAATACAATGGCTTTACGCATATGTTTTTCCAGCCGGTTCAGTTGGGCTCGGGCATCAGAGAGCGTTGAACCCAGATCGTCAGCCAGCTCGTCAATAATATCAACAGTGGCAATTTTTGCCAGCAACTGGCGAACCACTGATACCCGGTCATTCAGCTTGGTGGCGCGCCACTTTTTTTCGTCCCGCAGTGAATTTTCCATCAGCTGCTGTACCTGAGCGTCAGCATCGGCAGTATGGTGTAAATCCAGCTCATCCGGTGTCAGGTTAGTCATCTGTACATTTTCTGGCGAGGCTTGCTCTTTTACCAGACGCAGCAAATAGTTCGGGCCACCGGCTTTGGGTCCGGTGCCTGATAAGCCACGACCACCGAAGGGCTGGGCACCGACAATAGCGCCAATCATGTTGCGGTTAACGTATACGTTGCCTGCACGCGACATTCTGGCCAGGTATTCGCAGCGTTCTTCAATCCGGGAATGGATACCCATGGTTAAGCCGTAACCGGTGCCGTTGATCTGGTCAATAACCTTATCTAAATCTTTGGCTTTAAAGCGAATAATGTGCACGCACGGGCCAAACACTTCCCGCTTTAACACCGATAGATCTTTAATTTCATACAAGCGTGGGGCGAAGAAATACGCGCCATTGTTGCTATTGTCCGGAATCTTGCATTCATAGTGCAAAGTGGCTTTGTCTTTTAAATACTCAACGTGCTCATTCAGGTTTTTCAGTGCTTTTGCATCAATAACCGGACCGATATCGGTACTAAGCAGGGCCGGATCGCCAACATGCAATTCTTTTAACGCACCTTTGAGCATGGCGATAATGCCATCGGCAACATCTTCCTGAATAAATAATACTCTTAACGCTGAGCAGCGCTGGCCGGCACTTTGGAAACCGGAACTGATCACATCGTCTACCACCTGCTCGGGCAGCGCGGTAGAGTCAACAATCATGCAATTCTGGCCACCGGTTTCGGCAATCAGCGGTACCTGAATGTCGTTGCGATTAGCCAGGGTTTGCGAAATCAGGGTGCCGGTGTCAGTAGAGCCGGTAAACATCACCGCCTGAACCCGTTTGTCAGGCACGATGGTTTTGCCAACGTCACTGCCGCGGGCAATCACGGCCTGCACTACATGCTCTGGCAAGCCGACGATACCCATCAGCTCAATCGCCCGCAGGGCAATTAAACTGGTTTGTTCTGCCGGTTTGGCAATAACCGTATTGCCGGTAACAATAGCTGCGGCCACCTGGCCTAAGAAAATGGCCAGCGGGAAGTTCCACGGGCTGATACATAAAATCACGCCGCGCGGCTCAAAACGTTCATCTTTTGCCAGCTCTTCTGCTCTGGCAGCATAATAGCGACAAAAATCGACGGCTTCACGTACTTCATCTATGCCATCCTGTGCCACTTTGCCGGCTTCTTTAATACATATAGCAACCAGCTCGTCATTGTGCCGCTCTAAAATATCGCCGATGCGGCGTAGCAGGTTGGCGCGCTGCGCAATCGGAGTGGCCGACCAGCTTTTAAATGCTTCATCAGCATTAGTTAGCAGTTGCTGCATCTGCTCGCTGTTGTGCATAGTAACGTGACCAATAATCTCCTGATGATTGGCGGGGTTTCTTACCGCAACAGCGCCCTCTGGCAGGCTATCTTCACTTAGCAGATTTTCTTCCAGCCAGCGGTCCAGGTTCGCTTTGAACGGCACTAAGGTATTAATGTCGGTCAAATCAAGACCTCTGGAGTTAGCGCGCTCAGCCCCGTACAAATCCAACGGCATTTTAATTTGCGTATTATATTTATTGCGCAGGCTTTGCAGAGTTTCTACCGGATCCGGCAGCAACGCTTCTACCGGCTGAGTTGTATCGACAATAGCATTGACGAAAGACGAGTTGGCGCCATTCTCCAGTAAGCGCCGTACTAAGTACGCTAACAGATTTTCGTGTTCACCTACCGGGGCATATACCCGGCACTGAATTTTTTCTTCAGTAACAATCTGATCGAACAGCGACTCGCCCATACCGTGCAGGCGCTGGAATTCGAAACCGGTGTTATCGCCCTTGGCGACCTCTAAAATGGTGGCGGCAGTGTACGCATTGTGGGTGGCGAACTGGGGATACAAGGCATCACGGGCTTCCAGCATTTTAATGGCGCAGGCTTTGTATGACACGTCGGTAGAAGCCTTGCGAGTAAATACCGGGAAATGATCCAGGCCGTCTTGCTGGGTAGTTTTAATTTCGGTATCCCAGTAGGCACCTTTAACCAGCCGCACCATGATCTGGCGGCCCACTTTACGGGCTAATTGAGTTAGCCATTCAATGACAAAAATAGCGCGTTTCTGGTAGGCCTGCACGGCTAAGCCAAAACCGGTCCAGTCACCTAAATCCGGGTCACTGAAAACAGCTTCAATAATATCGAGAGAAATATCTAAGCGGTCAGCTTCTTCGGCATCGACTGTAAAGCCAATATTATAACTTTTGGCGACCAATACTAATTCTTTTAATTTTGGTACCAGCTCAGACATCACCCGATCACGGTGGCTGAATTCATAACGGGGGTGGATCGCTGATAATTTTACCGAGATACCCGGGCTTTTAATCGGACCACGGCCTTTAGCGGCTTTACCAATGGCATGAATAGCCGTTAAGTAACTTTGATAATAACGATCGGCATCGGCCATGGTACGGGCACCTTCACCCAGCATGTCGTAAGAATAAACGTAGCCTTTTTTCTCAGTGTCTGCAGCGCGATCGATGGCATCGTCAATGGTGGTGCCCATGACAAACTGTTTGCCCATAATTTTCATGGCATAATTAACCGAGCGGCGGATAACCGGCTCGCCTAAGCGGCCCAGGGTTTTTTTCAGAATACCAAATTGTTCCGCTTTATTATTATCAGAGTAGTTGACCATTTTACCGGTAACGAGCAGACCCCAGGATGAGGCGTTAACAAACAGCGATTCGCTGCTACCTAAATGAGAACTCCAATCGCCATTAGCCAGTTTGTCACGGATCAACACTTCCTGGGTTTTTTTATCCGGTACCCGTAGCAAAGCTTCGGCCAGACACATCAGCACTACGCCTTCTTCGCTGGACAGGGAAAACTCGTTTAACAAGGCATCAATACCACCCTGGCCATCCTGATCTTTACGGATATTCAGAACAATTTGCCGTGCCCGTTCCCAGGCCCGGCTGCGGGCTTTCACGCCCACTTCAGCCAGCGGTAACAGCATGTCGATAATCTGGTTTTCATCAATCCGGTAGTAGTCACGGATTTTCTGTCTGATAGGACATTCGGTAGTTAAATTACCAGTAAATAACATAATTCACCCTTAACAAAATGGAGGCTGACCCTAAGTACGCTAGCCCAGGGAATGACACGCAAGCAAGCGTGCATACTAATCAAAATGTAGCAGAATGTGCTGGCTTAATTGCAGTATTTCTCCCTAGTTTACACGGCGTAACCGCAAATCAGCCCTATAAAATGCTGCCTTTTCTGGCAAAATACCAGACTAGCGAAGAACTTTGCAGCGAGCTGGCTGATCGGGGTATATCTGGCTACAGTAATAAGCCTGACAGTGTTACTCGCTGCAAGTTCAGGTAAACCAATATTTAAAGGTTGGCAAATGCATCTATTCAGATTTGTTTTAACGACGATTTTAGCCTTTACCGTGCTGACAAGTGGTGTGGTTCAGGCTCAGCAAGGCCAGCGGCAACCGGCGCAACAACCGCCACAGGGCTTTCTTTACGGCGTGGGTATCGGCATCAACCAGGAGATTTATCGTGGCTACAAAAGACGGACTATTCCGCTACCTCTGGTTGGGTACCGTGGTGAGAAACTGTCGGTTTATGGCCCTTTTGTCAGCTATCAGCTGTTACAACAAGGCAATTTTAGCGTCAGCGCCAAGCTTGCGCCGCGCTTTGCCGGTTTTGACGAATCAGACAGCAACGTGTTTTCCGGTATGGCGAAACGCAAAAGTTCGCTTGATGGCGGGATCGCTGTGCAGTTCCGCCAGCAATCCTGGTTATTTGAAGCTGAGACGGTAGTCGATCTGCTTGGAAATTCAAAAGGTCAGGAATCAAAACTGGCAGTCGGCTATAATGTTCGGTTTGGCCCGTTGCTGCTAGAGCCAAAACTAGGTGTCAGCTATGCTGACAGCAATTTGGTGGATTACTACTACGGCGTTCGCCTGAATGAAGCGACCGCTGAACGCATGGCATATCGTGCTGGATCAGCTGTTAACTATAACGCCGGACTCTCCCTGAGCAATCCGTTGTTGGGAGGCATGGCCCGGTTGGGTGTCGAACATCACTGGTACGACAGCAGTATCAGCGACAGTCCGTTAACCGACCGTGACAGTGGTGTGTCAGCATTTTTATCCTGGTCGAGGTTCTTCTGAATGGTGTTGTCGGGGTTTTTCTGAGTAAGGAGCTGCGGTGAGCAAGCAGATAGGGATTGTTACTGACATTTTTGGCCATTGCCGCGGGCTGGAACAGCTGTTGCAGGATTTAGCAGAAATGGGTCACCATCAGACGCCAGCCAGCAGACTAAATATCACAGTTATTGACCCCTATCAGCAGCAAACTCAGAGTTTTAGCGATGAACAGCAGGCTTACGCTGCTTACAGTGAGCAATGTGGCCATGATAATTATGCCAGTATTGTGGCCAGAGCTATCCAGCAGCCGGTTGATTTAGCCATTGGTTTTAGCGCCGGCGCCAGTGCCTTGTGGCGGGCGTTATCTACGCCGGCGGCAGCCAACATCAAACAGGCGATGCTGTTTTATCCGGGGCAAATTCATCATCATCTGAAACTGACACCCGACATTCCGGCGAGCATTATATTTGGCGCCAGTGAGCCGCATTTTAACGTTGATAGCATGCTGCAATTGTTGTCGCAAAAACCATCAGTTAATGCCTGCAAAACGGCCTACCAGCACGGTTTTATGAACCTGCCATCAGCCGCTTTTAATGCTGCAGGCTATCAGCATTACCTGAATGTTATAAAAGAAAAATCAGGCTGGTTGCTTAATACTCCCACCAACACTGCTGCCACCACTGCAGAAACTCGGTGAAATCAATAAAACCATCGCCGTTTTTATCAATAAGTTTAAAGCCTTCATCGACATGGCTGGCTTTGGTTTTCGGCGCCAGTACCGTCAGCAGTTCAATAAACTCAGTGATATCAATCTGACCATTGCCATCACGGTCAAAAAACTCAAATTCGCTTCTGATTTCTGCCTGTTGTTGTTCAGTTAATGTTTCGGTACTCACGTGCCTTGCCTTATAAATTAGTCAAATTCCGGCCCAGTGTACTTGGCGCAGAAATATCTGTCTACGCCGGTTGCTTGCTGCCGCTGGTTTGGCGACATTGCGCAGGGACTGTTATGCTTTACTGAAATTTTCACACTAACAACCCGGGACAATCGGACAGGGGGCATATGATGCGTACTCGGTTAAGCCGCAGGCAAAGCTTAAAATTACTGGGAGCAGCAGTCGCTGCGGGCTTATTGCCCTCTTTGCCTTTTATCGGCGCACCGGTTTTGGCAAACCCGTCTGAGTCTGGCAATAACCCTATGCTGAAAAAAAATCTTGGCAATGCTGACACCACCCTGCCGGTTATCGGTATGGGTACCTGGCGCACCTTTAATGTTGGTAGCGATCCGGTGTTGCTGGATGCCAGAACCCAGGTTGTTAAAGCCTTTTTTGAGCACGGCGGCGGCCTGGTGGACTCGTCACCAATGTACGGCTCGGCACCGGACGTTATGGGCTATGCCCTGCAAAAGCTTGGCATACCCGATAGCCTGTTTTCGGCCGAAAAAGTCTGGAGCCCGGCGGGTGGCTCAGCGCGTGAGCAGGTGGCTGAGCTGAAAAACCGCTGGCAGGTCGGGCGGTTTAATCTGGTACAGGTGCACAACCTGACCGACTGGCGCGAGCATCTGGCCGCATTACAACAAATGAAAGCAGAAGGTAAGCTTGGCTATATTGGTATAACCACCTCGCATGGCCGTCGCCATCGGGAGCTGGAACAGATTATGACAGCGCAGAATATCGACTTTATCCAGCTGACGTACAATATAACGCACCGCGAAGCGGAGCAGCGTTTACTGCCATTAGCGCAGGAAAAAGGCATAGCGGTGATAGCCAACCGGCCTTTTGATGGCGGCAGTTTGATTAAAGGCATTCAACGCCGTGGCGAGCGCTTGCCCGACTGGGCCCGGGCGGAGTGCGGTTGCACTACCTGGGCCGATTTTCTACTGAAATTTATTGTCAGCCACCCGGCGATTACCTGCGCCATTCCGGCCACAACGCAAGTAGCTCATATGCGGGAAAATATGGGGGCGGGTAGCGGAGCGATGCCGTCAGCGAGCGGCCGGCAGCGGATGCAGCGCGACGTTGCTGCCTTATAAATGGAGACGCTATGAGCGGCGGTGCAGGCTACCAGTTGCAGCAATTTATCCCCTTTAGCCATGATGTTTATCTGCGGCTATTAGAGCGGATTGGTGAAACTTACTGGCCCTGGCATATTGCGACGCTGTTGCTGGGTGTATTAGTGCTGCTGCTGGCACTGCGACATCAAGCCCGAGCCGGCAGTATGCTGCTGGCACCACTGTGGCTGGTTGTCGGCGTGGCGTTTTTTCTCCGCCACTATGCTGAGCTGAACTGGGCCGGTAACTATATTGGCTATGCTTTTATCGCCGAGGCGGTATTGCTGCTGGGTATTGCGCTAAGCGGTAAAGGCCTTGCTGAAACAGCAGCCGACAAACGGCCAGCGGTCATTATCGGTTTGATATTAGCCTTAACCGGTCTGGTGGGCTGGCCTTTTATTGGCCTGTTAAGCGGCGACTCCTGGTATCAGGCAGCGGTGTTTGGCATTTATGCTGATCCTACCGCTATCGCCACCCTGGGCCTGCTGCTGATACTGCTAAGAGGCTGGCTATTGTGGCTAAGCGCCATTATACCGCTGCTGTGGCTGGTGGTGTCAGGTCTGACCTGGTGGGTGTTGCTTAACTCTTAGTTCTGGTTAAGTAGCATATCTGCCGGATCCAACACTTTTCCTTTAAATCTCAGCACTTCCTCATCTTTTGCTCATGTATTTTCAGTCTGGTCAGGTCATGCTGCAGCTTTAGCAATCATCAGGAAATACGCGATGCAAACATCTGCACCTAAAAAACCATTCTGGCAAAACCCGTGGCGTATAGCAGGCTGGGGGCTGATTATCTGCTTGTTGCTGCTACCGCTAATCGCTATGCAATTTACCGCACAAGTAAACTGGACCGGCTTCGACTTTGTGGCCGCCGGAATCCTGCTTGCTGGCACCGGCTTATTAATTGAACTTGGCTATCGTTTTAACCGCAGTGGTGCCGGTCGCGCTGGTTGGGCAGTAGCCGTATTAACCTCGTTGCTGTTGATCTGGATAAACCTGGCAGTGGGCATAATTGGTAGCGAAGATAATCCGGCGAATCTGCTGTATCTGGCAGTGCTTGCGTCAGTGCCACTGGGCGGATTATTGGTGCGCTTTAAAGCTAAGGGTATGAGTTATGTGTTGCTATTTACTGCCGGTTTGCAAATCGCAG
Organism: Arsukibacterium sp. UBA5043; assembly: GCA_002415085.1. GTDB lineage: Bacteria > Pseudomonadota > Gammaproteobacteria > Enterobacterales > Alteromonadaceae > Alishewanella. The sequence goes on from DIBV01000006.1 coordinate 488,023, forward strand.
TAGAGGCAATAATCCAGGTCGGTGGGCTGGGTGCTGCGCCGGTTATCAATGCCGCTTTTGCGCTGTTATGGTTATTGGCAGCCGGGTTATTACGAAATGCCGGCACAATACTCGCCGCAAACGCGGCTTCTGATGCATAATAACGCCATTGTAATGTAGCCCATCGGGCTGCATAAGCCGGGAGTAGTATTGTCTTATGACGGCACAGCGTTATTATTTTGCCGATTTTGTGTTGGATCCGGCACAGCGCCAGTTGTTGTGTGGTAGCCAGCAACTGGAGCTGAATGCCCGTTATCTGGATGCGTTAGTATTACTGGTGCAGGAAGCGGGCAAGCTAATCAGCAAACAGCGGTTTTTTGATGAAGTCTGGCAGGGCACGGTGGTAACTGACGAAGCACTTACCCAGTGTATTCGCAATTTACGCCGTCAGTTGCAGGACAGCGCCTCCGCCCCCCGTTTTATCGAAACCGTACCCAAACATGGTTATCGCTTTATTGCCGCGGTAAGCTGCTCAAGCCCGGCTGCAGCAGTCGAACACCCCTCTGGGCAGCCGGGCCGGCGCCAGCTGCTTTGGCATTTAACCGGGCAGGGGGCATTAGGGGCTGCTGTAGCCGGGCTGATTGGCGGCGGGCTGTATGGGCTGGTTGGCGCAGCACAGGCGCTGGCAACCGGTAGCCAGGCGCTTTCGGTGTTGCTGGTGATGCTAACGGTTACCACGCTGATTGCAATACTGGCCGGGGCCGCGGTGTCATCCGGCCTGGCGTTGGCGAAAATGTGGCTGATCCGGCCATCGGGGCAGCAGCAAAAGCAGCTGCAGCTCAAAAAACTCGGCTATCTGTTACTTGGTGGTGGCGCCGCTGGCTTACTAATCGGTGCCTTTGTCAGCTTATTGCTGCAGGAAACCTTTTTGTTATTTCTGGGGCGCAGCCCGGCGCATATTACCGGTGCCACCGAGGGGTTAATAATTGGCCTGGCAGCAGGCATAAGTTACTGGTTACTGTTAACTGCGCGTCGCGCTGCCAGCCGGCAGCGTTTTAACTGTGTTGCTGTGTTTCAGGCCGCGGTGCCCGGTTTGCTGGCAGGTTTACTAATCAGCCTTGGCGGTGGAGTATTGTTGGCAGGCAGTCTGGCGCAACTGGCGACAGAATTTCCAAATGCAACCGCTGGTAGCTTGCTGGCGCTGGATGCTTTCAGTCCGGCACAAGGCTTCAGTATCGCAGGCGTAATCAGCGCCATGCTGGAAGCCGGCTTATTTACTACCGGCCTGACTTTGGGATTAACCTCCCGATTGCAGCGGGTATAGCCAGCGCGCCTGCCGTTTTAATTGGCAAGCTCATCTGCCAGCTCCTGCACCAGCGGGTTCATAAGTTGGTACACCCAGACTGTCTCACCATTTTGCAGGATTACTTCTACCCGCTCATAACGCACACCCAGCCGCTCATAGCGGTCCAGCGCCCTAAGCTCGGTGCCGCTTACGGTAATAACGAGGCCTTCAGTAACTTCGCCGGGGGCAGGCGTTATATCCAGCGCTTCTTGCTGATAGCCGGGCAGGGCTGCCGGCACGCCTTTGCCGGCGCGGCCCATCACCAGAGCGCGCACCCAGGGTTTTTTCAGGGTACCGTAAACAAACACCGAATAGCTGGCGTTGTCGTCTATTTCAGGTAGCTCAACGGTTGGCTGGTAACCAAAGGGGCTGACAAAGGTCAGCCACAGGTAACCGACCACCACAATAAGCAATGCTGACAGCGTAAGCAGGACGGGGCGGATCAATTTTGTCATGATAAAACCCTGCCAGATAATTTTGCCGAATACAACACTCTTGCTCACTCGCCAGGGCCACTATGCAAGGCTTCTTTTCTTGCACCCAATGACATGCATGCAGAGGGCCGGGTATGCCTCGCAAAAAAATCAATAAAGTGTCAGCTAAATTTACATAATCTAATGCTTGTTAGTGCGGCCAATTACAAGATTATGAATTATATAGTGATATTTTCATGGCTCATTTATTGCTTGAAAGCGCAAACCGAATTGTCGGCTATAACCTATAGGTATTTTTGAATGAAGCAGTTAGCAGTAAAATTTCTGGTAGTAACCTCTTTGTTATTTGTTAGTACGAACCTTTGGGCGAGCATTATTACGTTTAATGACCGTGTATTGTTTGAACAGTTTGTAGCCGAATTTGTTATTGACGACTTAGAAGGATTAAGCCAGGGCACTACCGGCCGCGTGCGGCCTGACTTCAGCTGGACAATGAGTGACTACGGCTGTCCAAACAGCAGCGGTTGTAACGGTTATGGCGCAGGCAATCCATTTGTTAGCGGCGGAAACGACTGGTTATGGCTTTACAATAGTGGCAATTTCAATTTTAACTTTGGTATCAGTGCTTTTGGTTTCGACTATGCTGATCCGTATTTTGCCAGTGCCAGCAACGTCGGTCTTCAGGGTTTTGAAAGTGGCCTAAATGCCAATGGTTCATTTTTTGGTATTGCCACAACTGATGGTTCGTTGTTAACGACTATTAGCTACCAGCAATTTTCAATCTTTCAGGGTATTGATAATGTAACGTTCTCGACCACTGCAAATAACGCGCTGCAGGTATCAGCTCCTGCTACGTTTTCGCTATTTATGTTAGCGCTAGCCGGTATCGCATTTAGCTCTCGTAAAAGACAAAAATAATTTTCTACCAGCTGCCGGGGCGTTTATTGGGCAAGCGTTAGCTTGGCTTTAACAACGCCCTAGTGGCAACCAACATTCTATTATCTGCACACATGCAAATTGGTCCTCAGTAAAATCTCCCCGCGAAAGAAATAGGCACGATAATAGCAACTGGTTCGCCCTTCGATTATGCTGTTATTTGTCGACCAATAGAAAACGCCTGACCAAGGCAGCCCAAAGAAGTAACCCTAATAAGGATCGAACATGAAAGCTGAACGAGATATCGAAAAAACCTATCCCAACAACGAATTTGTAGAAAAGCTGCGGCGTTTAGCGGATGCCATTGAAAAGGGTGAAAAGTTCGAGATCCAGATAGCAGGCGAGCGTGTTTATGTGCCGGTACGCGCCGTGTTTAGTATTGAACATGAGCGCGACGGTGATAGTGAGGAAATTGAGTTTCAGATTAAGTGGACTAACTAAGTAGTTGTAGTAGGTACAACAAGGATTTGCAGTGATAAGCGTGACCGATTTATGCTTCCGTCGACAAGATGGCGATCAAGTTCACACTTTGTTTGATGGCTTTAGTTTTAACATCGCAGCGCAAGAGCAAGTTGCCTTGCTTGGCGACAGTGGCTCGGGTAAGACGACCTTACTGCATTTATTAGCTGGCCAGCTCAGCCCGGATAGTGGTCAAATTGAGGTCAATGGCGAGCTTATTTCTGCTTACAACGAGCAACAGCTCGCCCATTATCGCCGTAAAATAGGGCTTATTTTTCAGCATTATCAATTGCTTGAATGTCTCAGTGTTAAACAAAACATTTTATTTCAATATAAGCTTAACTTCCCCCGGCAAACCCCTGCAGAGCTGGACACACTGGTTGAACAACTTGGGTTAAGCAACAAGCTAAATAAATTACCCAGCCAACTTTCAGGGGGCGAGCAACAACGCGTTGGTATTGCCAGAGCGTTGCTTAATCAACCAAAACTGATTTTAGCCGATGAACCCACCGGCAATCTTGATCAGGCCCGCTCGCACCAGGTCGTCGAAATGCTGACAACTTTGTGTAAAGAACGCCAAATTAACCTGGTTATGGTGACGCACTCACAACAGTTAACCCGCTATTTTGATAGCGTAAAAGTGTTGGCTAACGGCCAGTTTAATGACTGAAATTAAGCTCATTTTAACCACGCATGTTGCCTATTTCCGACGTCATCTCTGGTTACTATTATTGTTTATCGTTGGCTTGAGTTTAGGCAGCGCATTACTTACCGCCATTGCCGGGCTTAACCAGGAAGCCAAAAATCGTCACCAGAAGTCTTCGGCGCTTACCGAGGCGGCAGTCAGTCATATTGCAAAACCGCCAATGGGCCAGCAATATATCGACGGTAAAGTATGGATAGCGCTGCGCCAGCAGGGCATCACTAACGCCCAACCGGTTTTACGCGGCAAGCTAACCTTGGCTTCCGGCAAAACCCTGTTTCTGCAAGGCATAGATAGCCTGATTTGGCTGACCCAACAGGTACCGGTAAGCGCCCCTCAATCAGATAATAATAGCGATGCAGGTTTTGCTTTTGACTCCATCATGATAGACCGCAAAACGGGCGCCAGATTAGCGCTTAATGGCAACACGCTGCAGCTTGCCCATAGCCCGCATACCCCTAAGTTTAGTCTGGTGGATGACATTGGCATCTGGTCGATTACCGATATTGCTTATGCGGATATGCTGCTTCAGGCTAACGGCCAAATCAGCTTTATCGAATTCGTTGGCCTGACGCCCGGGCAAATCCCCAAAATCGAAACCATTCTGGCTTATGATGCAAGATTAGTTGCCGCTCAGGAGCAGGATTTTGATGCCTTATCTGAGGCTTTCTTTTTTAACCTCGCCGCACTGGCATTGCTTGGCTACATTGTGGCGGCTTTTTTAAGTTTTAACGCCATTAAGCTTGCTATTGCTGGTCGGAAAAAGCTCCTTACGCAGTTTACTATTTTAGGCTGTTCGCCCCAGGCCATTCGCATAGCTATCGTTATCGAGTTTACCTTAATGAGCTTTTTAACGGCGCTACTGGGCAGCATGTTGGGGTTTGTTATTGCCAATGCCCTGGTGCTTGATATCAACCGTACCCTGGTGGGGCTTTATCAACTGGAACAAGCGCTTACTATCAGCTGGCAATGGCAAACTCTGGCGCTGGGTTTTGTGGTCAATATCGCCACTATGGTACTAATGCTACTGACCCAAAATCTGTTAGCCCAAAATCTACTGACCCCAAAAAACAGTCTGCAAAATAACAGTCGCTTAGTCTTTTACTCAGTTTTAGCTGCTGTCATGGCGGCCATTGGCTACTTTTATTTCAATGCTCAATCGGAATTCGAGGCACTGTTACTTTGTTTCTTTATTATCTTGCTGTTTGTGCTGATCACACCAACATGTCTGCAACGCTTACTTAGCTGCAACAACCCGTTCGGGGATCCGCTGTGGCAATGGTTGTATGCTGACAGTAAATTGCAGTTGCAAGAGTTGCGGATTGCCATAGTGGCCATTTTGGTAGCGCTTGGCAGTGCCATTGGCATGCAGATTATGGTTAAAAGCTTTAGTACCACCCTTAATGCTCATCTGGAACAACAATTAAGCGCAGACATATATATTCAGGTCGAACAGTATCAGCCGGATCTTCGGGCACGTCTGAAGGCAGATCCTGTCATCAAGCAGGTTGGCATCTATATGGCTGCCGATGGTTATGTAAATCAAATACCTGCAACGCTTGCTAGTTTTGGTACAGGATATCAGGCTTTTTCCCACATTAATCTGACTTCTGGTGACGCGGTTAATGCCGGACACTTTGCCAACAATGGCTGTATTGCTAACGAGCAAGCCCGCATCAAATATAAGCACCAGGTAGGTGACATAGTGGCGTTTCACCAAAACCAGCATACCTTTGAATGTCGGATCTCGGCTTTTGCCTACGATTATGGTAACACGGCTTTAAGCCTTATTACCGAGGAACAAACACTGCGAGCGAGCCCATTGCACTGGCAAGTGTATGGTTTGTCGGTCACGTTAAATGAGCAGATCACAGTAGCGCAACTGACCGAGCGACTGATTAACGATTACCAGATTGATAGCAGCTATATCACTGAGAACAAACGCTTTAAAGAAATCGCCAACAGGCTATTTAACGACACGTTTAAGGTCACAAAAGTATTGAATGGCTTTATTCTCGCCATTGCCTTAGTCAGCCTCTGTATCAGCCTGCTGAGCTTAAGTGCCCAGCATGCAAAGCAACTGGCCGCTTTAAATAATTTAGGGGTCGATGCCACTCAGTTGCAAAAACTAAAGTTGGTGCAAACAACCCTGTTAGTGGGTTTTACCTGCCTGTTCGCCTTGCCATTAGGCTTCGCCCTTGGGTTTGCGTTACTAAAATTTGTGATGCCTATCGCATTTGGCTGGACTATCCATTTGCATGCAGACCTGCCAGCGCTGTTAAGTACCTGTGTGTTATTGCTGGTCGCTGCTATGGTATGCGCCTATCTGCCCGTTAAGCAACTTACCGCCAGTTTGCATCCAAAAAGGCATTAACCGATGATTAAATACGCTTTTCTGATCGTCTTCATGTTACTTTTAACGGTATTGCTGTTGGGCTATGAACCTGCAGCAACGTCAAAAAGCTCGCAAGCATTGCAAACAGTAAGTGGTGAGCCGGTCGACAAAAAAACGGGGCTGGTTTTTCCGCAAGATCATGGCCCTCACCCCGAGCAAGGCATTGAATGGTGGTATATCACCGCGAACCTCACTGCAGACACTGGTGAAACATTCGGTGTGCAGTGGACGTTATTCAGAACACAGCTGCCTTTACCTTTTGCATCAGCCTGGTGGGACAACCAGCTTTATTTTGCCCATTTTGCGCTGCAACAGCAGCAAACCCATATAGCGTTTGAACGCTTTGCCCGCAGAGGACAAGCCGCGATTTCAGCAGGCCCGTTCTCAGCGCAGTTAGATGATTGGTCGTTAAAAAGCACACAGCAAGACTTTTTACCGCTACAACTGCAAGCTGAGCAGGACGGCTATGCAATTGATCTGTCGCTCGGTAATAGCCCACTTACTTTGCATGGTGAAAATGGCTATAGCCAGAAAACAGCGAGCGGCCATGCGTCTTATTATTTCAGCTATCCGTTTTTAGAAACCAGCGGCACGGTTACGTTTAATGGCAAACAATACAAGGTGTCGGGTAATGCGTGGTATGACAGAGAATGGTCGGCAAGTTTACTGGATAAAAGTCAACTCGGCTGGGATTGGTTTAGCCTGGTTAGTGAACAGCACCCCAAACAAGGCTTAATGTTATTTTGTATCCGCGATGCAAAGCAACATTATGACTACTGCAGTGGTACCCGGATTGCCGCAAATGGCGAGGCAACTCAAATCTCCCGGCAAGAGATCAATGTAATCGTTTTAGACCATATCACGATCGATGGCACAGAATATCCAAGTCAATGGAAAATTGAACTGGCTGACGCAACACCTATTCTGATTGAAACCATCACCAAAGATTCTTTAAATAGGCTGTCGACCCAATATTGGGAAGGTCGGGTAAAAGCAACCAACGGATTTAACGGTACGGGCTATGCGGAATTAGCCGGCTATTAGCCGTGTTTGCAATATTCTTCCGGTTCAGCTGTTAGTATTACGCCAACGCTTTCATTAGTTCTCGCAGCTTTCCCAGCTTATACCATCAATAGTGCATTGCTTTATGTAAGTACCATCGGCTTGATACACCTCGCGGTACCATTCCATTTCGTTATTTATCACGCCTTTGTATTCAAGCAGCCGATAGTCTCCCGTATCGTCTGTGCGACGTTTATACCAGTATGTGTATAGCCCTTCAGCTACCGGATCTTCAAATTTGTATGGCAAGGCAGAGAAGACGGCAATCATCTCGGAAAACTGCAATTGTTGGGCTTTACCTCGCAGGTCTACCCAGTCAGCCAATGCTGTATAACTGGGGTCATTCAGGCTTACGGTAAAACGGGAGTCAAAAGACACGCCATTTTCGGTATAATCGACACCGAAATTTCGTTCAACACCGTCGCTAAAGCTGTCGGGCTGACAGTCATCCAGTGTATCGGCAAAGGCCTCTGCACCACTGTTCGACAACGTATAGCGGGTCTCTTCTTGCTGAATGCTGACACTTTCTACCAGTGAACACAGGTAGCTTCCCTGGTTATTGTGGTCCCATTCTACGCCTGTCCATTGGCTGCGCAGCTGGCCGTTGCCCCAGGGTTCACTTGTAACGTTGCGGCGGGAATAAACAGCCAGCTCTTGTGATAACTCATCATTCATCCGCACCATTTCGGATATGAAACCCGACGTTAACCAAACCGATACTTGTCGAAACCAGTTATCTCTGTATTTAAAGTCTGGCTGCACATCTGGCTCGAAATGTTTGTATTGCGCAAATTCAACCCGCGAAAAAACGGCGTCAGGATAGGCGGCTTCAAGTTGCGCTTTGTATGCATAACCTGCTTTTAACCCTTTAACAATCGATAAGGCCAGCGTATGAGTTTGCTGATCGTTGTTGTCGATATAGTCTGAGAAAATGGTTTCAGTAGACAAATTATAGCGGCGCACGGTGTTGGCCAGTGCGTCGAGCAGTTTGTCTTTTACTTGCTGGCGCAGCGTCGCATTATTTTTTAAATCATCACAAGACACCGGCTCATTATTAACGGCATTCAAGTCTGCTTGCAGGTAGTCAGCCAATACGGTGGTCAGGGGGGTAATAGTAAAAATGTCTGCATCAGCCAACGGAATTACCCCTTCCAAACGGGGTGGTCGCACCATTTGATAAGCTTCAGTTACCGGCCCGGTATCTTCATCTATGGCGCCGAGAGGTACATCGACAATAAGGCTGGCATAATTAACACAGCTGCGTTGTTGTTCAGTTAATTCCAGTGAGTAGCTTCCGGCAGCACTGGATACCGCTGAAGGCTCAAAGGTGTCGAGCTCGCCGTTACCATTAATGTCCAGCCAAACTGTCGCCCCGGATACATAGCCATCAATAACCTTACCGTTCAGCGAGAAAAGGGGGGCTGACTTCCCTCCCATTTGCACGGTGTCACTACTGCCTGTGCAGCCACCAAGCGTTAACAGACTTAGCACTAACAATCCTTTACCGGGAAACAACGACATACTGCATAACCTTAAAGATGTATTCAGAAAAATCAGGTGAGAAACAAAACAGAAACATAAGTTTCTATTGCACCAGGTCTGACTTTCACAAAGAACGTTGAAATTTTTCTATTAGTATCATGCACATTGTGCAGCTTGCAAGGGCGAAACGGCATGGTTAGTGTAAGATTTTGTTACAATACTGAGCAGTGTTTACGATGATTTACCGCCAATTCGTGCTAGATTTTTCACTGATGATACGTGACTGGCGGCTATCGCTTTGAGGAAATAATGATAAACAAGCTAACCTTTAGCGCTGTCGCAGCGCTGCTGCTTTTTGCTGCAACTTATTTTTATAGTCCGCAAACTCTGGCAGCATCAGAAAACATGCTTATAGATAAAATGTCTGACCAGGCTTATGTTTTGCGGTTTTCAGATTCATGGACAAATATCGGTTTACTAAATACAGAGCAGGGGGTGGTGTTAATTGATCCGGCCGCAGGAACCGCCAATCTGGAACAATTAAGCCAATTTATCGCTGCTACCTTTCCGCATACGGCATGCTTTGTGTTAAACACCCATGGTCATCCTGACCATACCAGCGGCAACGATTATTTTCAGTCTAAAGGCTGCGCGCTTATCGACAATGTTGACAACTTTGAGGAGCTTCAGGCGCTTCGGTTCAGTTCCCACACCGGTAACGACCAGGTGTTTTATCACAAGCAAAGCAATAGCATTTTTGTCGGCGACATCTATGAAACCAGAGGTAAAGCCATTCCTTCATTCTGGTCTGGCGGTCTGGCGGGGCTTAACCGCGCTGTGGCAGGCATTGAGTCGCTTGGCGATAACTCGGCAGTTGTTATTCCAGGGCACGGCGCGCCGGCAACTAAAGAAAAATTAGCGTTATTCAGAACAAACACCGCAGCCTGGGTAGCCAGAGTACAAGCGCTTAACGATGATAACATGGTCGCCAGCGACATCAGCAAAGATGAGCAAATCAGAAGTATTTATGAAAAATTCAATGTCAATGACGAGCAGCCATACATAGCAGAGCAGGCGCTTATCAGATTTATCGAAAGAACATTGGACACATTTGAGCAATAAATGTAACCAAGGAGCACCTACAAGGAGCAGTCGATGAAGGCCTGGTTTTTAGTTTTATTCGCTGCAGTTGCTCCGGCTTGTGTGGCAACTGTCCATACCGACGTGCCAACGTCCCCCGAGCCGGCAAAGACCTATGTGATTTACCTGCATGGCCGGATCATTGAAAACGCCGGCCCTCGCCCTACCGATCCGCGTTTCGGGCTTTACGACTACCCGGCCGTACTGGAGGCGCTCGCTTCCCGAGGGGCAGTAGTTATTTCGGCACAGCGCCCGCCAGATACTGATATGGACGCTTACGCTGGTATTGTTGTCACGCAAATCGAAGAATTGATAGATCGTGGCGTCCCGCCTGAAAACATAGTAGTTGCCGGCTTCTCGAAAGGCGGTGGCATCGCAATACGGGTTTCCAGTGTTCTGCGACGGCCGCAAGTTCGCTTTGTGCTGCTGGCGGCTTGCCCGCAAGGTCCAATTCCAACACAACTGCGACTAACCGGTCATGTGCTATCGATCTACGAGACGAGTGATAGATTAGCGGGGAGTTGCAAACCTCTTGCGGAGCAATCCGAGCAGCCGCAGTCGTTCAACGAGATCAAAATAGCCACCGGCAAGTTGCATGGAGCGTTCTATCTGCCGCTCGTTGAATGGGTTGAGCCACTACTGGATTGGGTTCACCGAGCCAGCGACTAACTTAGTTAAAACCAGTTTGGTATGAGTTTTGCTCCCTATTCGTTGAAGCTGGTGAATTCTCCCCTTTTTTCGGGGTATTCATGCACATTTTTCCATCAAAGGAGAAAAACTATGAAATATATTCAAAAACTCGCCCTTCCTGCACTTATTGCCAGTTTAATGGCTGGCTCTGCAGTAGCAGCAGAGGGATTATACTCGATGGACAAGCTTGAAGATGCTGAGGTATTTGACAGCACCGGTGAAGAAATTGGTGAGGTCGAGAATATCGTGATGGGTAACGGTATGTCCGTCCATTCATTAGTTATTGAGACTGGCGAAATACTGGGCCTTGGCGGCAGAGAAGTTGTCGTTCAACGTGGCGATTTTACCGTTGTGCCAGAGTCGGGCAAAAAAGGCTTTAGCAACGTGGAGTATGAAGTGCATTTGGAAATGACCCAGGACCAGTTAAAACAACGGCCTGAATATAGTGAGGACTGGTGGAACCAAACCAGTGCTTCGCTGCAACAGACCTGGCAGGAAACCAAGCGTGTTAGCGAAAGCGCCTGGGAGAATACCAAAGAAGCCACTGCTTCGGCCTGGTATGAGTTAGAGGAAGGGGCAGAGGAGTTAGGTGACGACATGGACGATGCGACTAACCATAATTAACTCCTGCTGGTGTTATGCAACTTGTGTTGTGTAACTCGCAGAATGAAACGGTTTACCGTTATTCGGTGACTAAATAAAAAAGAGGGTTACAGCAGCGCTGTAACCCTCTTTTTTTCAGAGCCGTCCTATAGCTAATTTATAGTTATTACTTCATTAACTGCTGACTTAAAAAGGTGTACTCGAGCGCAGTTCTTTTGGCTGTTTCCTGTAAATTCGCTGCCGCAGAGTGGCCGCCGTCAATGTTTTCATAATATTCAAAATTGTGGCCATACTGCTCTAACATATAAGCCATTTTTCTGGCATGAGCCGGATGCACCCGGTCATCTTTGGTCGAGGTTACAAAAAATATTGCAGGATATTCGCCCTTAGGATCAATATTGTGTAACGGTGATATCTTTTCCAGAAAAGCCCGCTCTTCCGGAATATCCGGGCTGCCATACTCACCTACCCATGACGCACCTGCCAGCAGGGTGTGATAACGCAACATATCCAGCAGTGGCACCTGACACACCACGGCATTCCATAAATCAGGCCGCTGGGTGTACATCACGCCCATTAATAAGCCGCCATTTGAACCACCCATAACCCCCAGATGCTCGGGCGAGGTGATTTTTTTGGCAATGATATCTTCTGCTACTGCTATCATATCGTCGTAGATAACCTGGCGCTTCGTTTTTAACCCCGCCTGATGCCAGGCCGGGCCGTACTCACCGCCACCGCGGATATTGGCCAGCACATAAACACCGCCTTGCTCCAGCCAGTTTTTACCCAGAATGCCGGAATAACTGGGCTTCATTGATACTTCAAAGCCGCCGTAGGCATATTGCAGGGTAGGGTTGCTGCCGTCGAGGGTGATGCCTTGTTTGTGCACCACAAAATACGGTATTTTTTCACCGTCAGTAGAGCTGGCAAAATATTGCTGCACCACTAAATCCGCGGCATCAAACCGGGCCGGTGTAGATTTAATCGCTACAATATCAGCGTTGCTGACATTGACCTGATACAGGGTATCTTGCGAGACAAAGTTTTCTTGATTAACAAAAATAATGTCGCTGTCATCATTGGCGGAAGAGACCGACATGGTGCTGTTATCCGGCAACGCTAGCTTGTTGTGCTGCCAGTTACCGTCGTTGAAGTCATAAACGTAGATATTGTTGACCACGTTTTCGAGCACATTAAGCACCAGTTTGCTGGCGGTAATCGCTACGCCATCCAGTGTGGCACGTTGATCCGGCTGATAAACCAATTGCACAGCACCAATTTTATTGTTCTGCAGCCAGTTTTGCATATCAAAAGACACTAAATCGCCACTTTTAAAAGAGCTGGCACTGCCTTGCGGGGTCCAGTCTTGTTTCAGGCTTAAAATAAGTTGCCCTTTAAAAATGCCGTTGATACTGGCGGTGTTGGGGATGGGCAACTGCACCGGGTCGCCTTTTTCCGGGAGCCAATAGTACTCAGACTCGTAAAACGTAATGGCCCGCACCACCATATTTAACTGCTTATCCTGGTGTATAACCGCATAAGGAAATACACCGACATCGGTTTTATTGCCACTGAACACCGTCACCGCTTCGTCCAGCGACTGGCCGCGTTGCAGTTGCTTAATCACATAGGGGTAGCCGCTGTCGGTTAGCATGCCATCGCCCCAGTTGGTGCCAACATGCAGGCTGTCGGTGCTATTCCAGCTTAGGGCTGTTTTTGCTTCCGGCAGATAAAAACCGTTCTCAACGAAGCTTTTACTGGCGCGGTTCCACTCACGCATTTCTACCGCATCTTTGCCGCCATCAGATAACGACACCATGCACAGGTTGTCATTAGTTTCTGCGCATGTGGTCCCTTTAAATACCCAGTTTTTACCTTCAGCGGCAGCGAGGGCATCAATATCCAGCAGCGTTTGCCATTGCGGTTGCGCTTTGCGGTATTCAGCCAGACTGGTTTGGCGTAACACACCTCTGACATGGTTTTCATCCTGCCAGAAGTTGTACACCATATCGTTGCGGTAAGTGCCATAGGGGATTTTATCGGTAGCATTGACAATATTTAACGCCGCTTGCTGATACTGGCTAAAACGCGGGTCGCTGGTAAGTTTATCCAGCGTGCGCTTATTCCAGTTTTTCACCTTGGTAAGGGCCTGTTCGCCTTCAACTTCTTCTAACCATAGCGGTGCTTCGCTAATGCTTGCTGTCATGGGTGTTTGCACTTCTTGATTGGCTTGCTTTGCGGTATCTGCAGGGTTACACGCGCTTAGTAAAGATAAGCTTGCAACCGTGACGATCATTTTTAGTTTCATTGTAGCCTCAGGGTTTTATTATTTTTATTGCACTGTATTCAATGTTTAGGGATTTAATGTATAGGGTTTTAATTTAAATACATGGGCGGCCAATGTAAACCAGATTGTTGCCAGGAGGTTTACCTGGAATTGGTATATTCAGCTTATATTTTCAGTACTTATTTTCAGTACTTATTTTAAGTACTAAGGTATCGGCTACTTTATCCTGAATAGCTTGCCGGTTTGGATCCCAGTATATCTGGATAAACCCCAGCAACCCGGTGGCAAAGCCTGCGCTGTAACCACCCTGGCGACCAAATGCCTGCCACAGCGTCAGCGGTGTGTTATTTAGCTGCACCACTTTTATCGCCATACAGGCTTTGCCAAGCGTCTGGCCACCATTCCAACTGATAAACACCGTGAAGTAAACCACCGCCCAGCCAAAACCAATGCCTAAGTCAGTTAAAATGCCTTGCAGCCATTTAAGCACACTGTGATCCGATTGGGCTAACTTTTGCCACCAGGAGGTGTCTGCTTCTGACTGGGTGGTCGTCTGAATTAACTTATCGGTAGCCTGCTGCGCGGCTTGTTGGCGATGCTGTTTAATATTGCTCATCGCTTTATTCAGTGCCACCGTCTGCTCTGCCGGTGTCAGTATTGAATCCTCAAGCAAGTCTGTAATCATGCTATTAATTTCATCGTCGGTAAGCTTACTGCCACGTAATTGCTCACTGATATTCTCTAACTGCTTATCAGCGCATTCGGCATTGCACTCTGTGCTGGTAAGTGCAATAGCGCTGGTGGTAATTAACACTCCTTCTTTGATGTTGTAGTCGCTGCGCTCGTCGGTTTCCCCCGGCATCAGTGGTAATAAAAACAACGATAACAGCGCGAAGGCGATGACAATATTCCGGCGTCGGTTGTTGTGTTGTAAATGGCAGCGATAAGCCAGATAAGCCGCCACAGGCAGCAGGAATAAAAAGCTGCCGGAGGTAAGTAAAGCGATAAGCACACCATCCAGGGCTATGGCCACACCACGGCGCCATGGCTTTGCCAGGGAGCGACCCACCAGGGCATTGGCTACGGTAAAATCGTGCGGGGTAACCACTTCGCGCACTTGCTGAGACGTGAGTTGCTGACCATTTAAATCAATATATACCCCAGGGGTTGTTTCAGTAATGGTGGCGGTACCGTCAAAATTGTGCAGACTCATGCAATGTTGCTCTACCATTTTAAAAAAATTCAATTTACGCTAAAGCGGCCTAGAAGCGATAGCAATAAGTGCCATTTAATAAGCTTTTCCGGTTTTCAAAGCGCAATGCAGATTGGGTATCGTATTTTGTGATCCTGAGCAATTGATCTAATTGCCATCAGCCATAAACGAGGGTTGGTACTTAGCCCAAAACTGGCTGCTAAAGCGGTTTTGCGGGTCATACTGCTGCTTTAATTGAAAAAATTCAGGCGCACGCGGATAAGCGCGTTGAAATTGTGCCGGTGTTGCGCTGGGTTGATAAGGCAGGTAATAGGTTCCGCCATGCGCCAGTACCGTATCAATAAGCTGCTGACTCCAGCGGTCGGTGTGCTGGCGGGCCTGCTCATCAGTACCCTGGCGGTAATATATAACAAAGGCGAAGGTTTCTTCAGGTGCCCATGCCAGCAAAGAACCTTTGTCGGCTAAAGCATGTCTTACGGAAACATTTAACACATTAACCTTATGCTGTTGCAGCACCGCCGCCAGCTGTGTGGCAAAGCCATCAAAATTTTTAACCGGCACAAAATACTCACGTAAACCATAAGTCTGCTTTGTTCTGTTTGCAGGTTCTAATTCTTTTACGTCATAACTGGCTTCATAGTTGCGCCAATGCACCGCTCTCTGGCGATACAGCACAGGATCCAACCAGGACTGTCGCAGCCGTTTTGCAAAATCATAATCCGCCACAAAATCAGTTAGTGCTGGTTGCCACCAGTAGCGGGTGTCAGGGCTGTGCAGCCTGCTCGCTACCGTAACCGGGCTGTCTGTGATCAACCATGATACTGCGGCGATTTGGTTATAATGCGGTGGGTAAAGCACCGCATTGTGAAACACAACTTGAGAATTATCTCGGATCTGTGCCTGAAAAAAATCGTGGTAGTCCTGTGCAGTCATGTTGGCTACCTGGCGCTGGACCCGGCTGTTATCAGTAAGTTGGAGGCTGGCCTCAAGGATAATACCCATAGCGCCATAGCCGCCGATAGCGGCATAAAACAGCTCGCTGTTATTTTCGGGCGTAGCCGTAATTACGTTGCCATCGGCCAGCAGCAGTTTGATCGCCTGCACTGAATTAATTAATGGCCCCTCGCCAATATAGCGACCGTGGGCGTTGACACTCAGCGAGCCGCCGACAGTAAAGTCAGCATAGCTTTGCATGATTTTTACTGATAAATCATAAGGATCAATATGGTTTTGAATGGCTCGCCAGGTTATACCTGCCTGCACGGTAATGAGTTTTTGATCCGGAGAAAAGCTAACAATGTTGTTGTAACTGCGCATATCAATATGCAGGCTGTCTGCCAATGCGGTCTGGCCTCCCTGGCTATAACGTCCACCACCAACAGATACGGCGCCGCTTGAGTTCAGCAGTTGCTGCACTAATTCCGCCTCAGTTTGGGGGGCAATTACCTTCGTGACAGTGATGGGATTTAGCTGGGTAATATCGTTAATAACAAGAGGGTTAGTGGCTACTACAGACTGAGTCATGTAAGGCAGCAGATAACTTAAACACCAACATAGTAACGCTACCACTATTGCCAGCATGGCAATGCTTAACTTCCTAATCATCTTTCACAGCATCCCTGTCATTTAACAGCGCTTAAGATAATGAACCCCCGCATAAAAAACAATGTGTTCGCAGATATAATTGCCGTACCGTCACGCTGTCCGGGCATTACTTTGCAAAGAGCTGTTCTGCCATAACTTCAATAACTTGCAGACATCTTTTGTTACCTAATAATATTTTTTATTTCATATCACCCCTGCTAGTGTTATTGAGCGTTTAGCCCAGAAGCCGTTGCGGCATAACGCCATGTATGGTTGTTATGTTCTTTGCAGCGTTAAGGAGTGGAAGTTGCCGGTTATTTTATCTATTAAAGCGGTTGTGGCTAAATTGCTACTGGCGATCACTATTATCGCGCTGGCGGTGATGGCGTACCGCTGGCTGCTGCTACCGGCTTTACAGTGGCTGTTTCAGCTTGATGAGCCAACTACCGCGCTGCTGCGCCGGGTGGGTATCTTACTGGTTATGTTATTGGCCTACGGTGTATATGTGCGCTATGGCGAAAAGCGGCCTGTTACCGAATTGCAATTTCCAGTTAGCAAGGTCGCCGTTGGCTTATTGGCTGGTGCTGGGATGATTGTCCTGGTGTCAGCACTTTTATTTTCTGGCGGTGTATACCAAGTAACCGCTTACCGTGGCTGGCAAAGCGGCTTAGCCGATATCGCTCTGGTAATTCTGGTGGCCGCTGTTATTGAAGAAATTGTGTTCCGGGCGGTGTTGTTTCAGGCACTGGAAAGCCAGTGGGGCACGGTAACAGCACTGTGGCTGCAATCGCTGATTTTCTCCTTGCTGCATATCGCTAATATTGATGGCCAGATGGACCTGCAGGCGCTAATTATTACCGTAATATCCGGCACCTTAATTGGCGCGCTCTGGACAGTAATGTATGTTTATGTGCGCAACGTCTGGGTGGTGGCGGCACATCATGCCGCCTGGAATTTTACTGTGGTGCTTACCGGGTTACCGTTATCCGGTCTGGACGACTGGCAAGCAATGGCGCCTCTGCAAAGTGTTTATCAGGGCCCAAGCTGGTTAACCGGCGGCGTAGTAGGGCCGGAAGACTCGGTAATTACCCTGGTCATGGTAATTATCTCAGTAGCCGCTTTACTCTGGTTAGCAAAAAAGCAGCAGCGGTTTTATCCATCAGCCGCGGTGCGCCTGGCGCAGGCTGCTGAAACAAAATTGGCGCGTGCATGCTGACGGTAATCTCTAAAAGGCGATAGAAATTGAAGTTAGTGCTGTTGCCAGCAGAACTTCCAATTGAAAAGCAATGTTGCCAATCCTTTGTTGAGGCGCAAGCTTTTGTTACAACTTAAAGCCGTGAATAGCTATCACTTGATGCTAAATTGATGTTTTTGAGCAAGGGAAGAGCAATGAATAACTTACAAAAAGCAGGTGGTGTCACAGCGCTTCTTCAGGCTGCCATTTACATGTCAGCTTTCGTTTTTTTTGGGGCCTTCTGGAATTTCCCTGCCGATGCTGACGCTGTGCAAAAATTTGCATTCCTGGCTGAAAATCAGGGCATCTTGTCCATCGTAACTTTCACTATCTATGTGCTATTTGGCATCCTTCTGGCGGTATTAGTTCTGGCATTGCATGAGCGACTGAAGGTGAACACCCCAATCCTTTCCCAAATGGCTGCTATTTTTGGGGTGGTATGGGTGGGGTTGGTAATAGCTAGCGGCATGGTATCGAATATTGGCTTAGCTGTAGCTCTGGAACTATCAGTTCAGCAACCAGAACAGGCTATGACACTCTGGAGAACGATTAACGCTGTCGTCGAAGGCCTGGGTGGGGGAAATGAAATTGTTGGTGGGTTATGGGTTCTGTTATTAAGTATTGCAGCGCTTAACGGTAAAGCTCTTCCTACAACGCTTAACTACCTTGGGCTTTTCGTTGGCGTGGTCGGCATTCTCACCATTTACCCGGCTGATATATTCACTGAAATTTTTGGTATAAGCCAAATTGTATGGTTTTCCTGGTTGGGTGTTGTCCTGCTTACCAGTCGCAAAAGCTAACTAGATAAGCAAATAATATAAATGGCATTGCCTGTCTCAACAGCCTGTGCCGTATTTAAAAGGCATTATTTTTGTTGCGTCGTTTCTGTCAGGCCCTAAAAAGCTCATCGCCTACATCGCATCGTTTTTACCGCTACGCCATTTAACGATGTTGCCTTTTTCTGGTGCTGTTTACCGGTTGTTGATGCTGGGTAAAGACGCAACACCCAAGCAAATAGCCTTGTTCCACGCTGCGATAAATACGGTTCCTGCCAAGGTACTTAAGGCAAGGCTCAGGGTAATTTCCCAGACTAAGTATGATGGGTTTACTTCAAATGTACCTGTAGTATATATAGCGGCGACAAACGACAGGCTCGTACCAACAACAAAAAAGCGGGAGTTTCAGCAGGCTTATACCAACATAACGTTTGCAGAAATTAATGGCCCGCACTTTATTCTGCAAACCAACCCCAAAGACAGTGCAGCTGCAATATTAAACGCCGCCAAGCTTCTACTGAACAATAGTTACTGATAACTCATAGGCTGGTTAGCCTGGCCTTCGCTGGCTGCAGTCAATATCAATATTAAATCAAAAGTTCATTAGTTTTATCTGAGGCCGAAATGGCAGTATTGCGATAGCTGCTGTTGGCATTGGTAAATAACATCAAAGCTGGTAAATAGCTCAACCATTTTAAATGCTTGCGTTGTTTAAGTTTAAGGTAAAAGTGGAAGGCATTTTGGTGCTGCCTAAGTTTATAAAACGAACGAAAGCGTGGAAAAAAGCAAGACCTGCCCACGAAGTTCAGACCTATCCTCAAAAATTAATACTTAGTTACTTTGGTTATATTGGCGGAGTTAAGCCCTATTAATAAGGATGTTCCTATGAAATTATCTGCACTACTTATCTCTAACTTTAAAGGAATAAAGGATGAGATAAAAATACTCATCGATAACATCGTTGTTTTAGTCGGCCCAAATAATAGCTGCAAGTCCACAATTTTGGATGCATATGAAGCTTATGTCTCTATGGGTAGTGCGCTAAGCTTGGATCATTTTCACGGTCGAAATGCTGGTACACCTATTACTATTACAGGTGTTTTTAATGATGTGACTCAAGATGATATTGGAACCTTGGGGCAAGAGTGGCATCTGCAAAACGATCCTGAATTTGGAGATTGTGCAAAATTCCAAATCCGGTGGGAAATACCAGACGAAAATGGTGTGAAGTATAGTTTCAGTAATAAGACTAATGACTGGATAAAGGGTGGGGCAGGTGGTTGGAATACATTATTACAAAGTCGATTGCCAATACCAATACGATTGAATCCTAATGATGGTTATGATGCGTTAGAGAAGGTTGTAAAAGACTTGGCGTCAAAAAATGCAGCTAGGAAATTAAAGGACGACAAGAGTAAGGTCGCAGGTATTGTCGCAGAAATCGAAAAACTTGCTAAAGAAGTTGATAAAGAGCTCGCTGGAAGCGTCGGACAATTAAGCGGTAAAATTCAGTTTGAGTTAAATAAGTTATTTCAAGGTGCGACTGTCAGTTTTGAGACGGGAGTTGGGAAGTTTAAGGCAGAAGACGCCATAAAAGATGGTAGTAAGTTCTATGTTAAGACAAGCAATCATCCGTCATCTCTAGAACATCAAGGAACAGGCTTAAAAAGGGCTTTTTTATGGTCTGCTGTAAACGCTTTATGTAGCGAGGGGATGTACAAAAAAGGAACAAAAGTAATTCAAAACGAAACGCCAAAGGTGTTACTTATTGATGAGCCTGAGATAAACCTACATCCTTCTATAATTAGAGCAGCTAGAAAAGCTATCTATGCTCTGGCAGACTTAGATGGATGGCAAGTGATTTGTACAACGCATTCGCCTGTATTTATTGACCTTACACAAGATCATACCACTCTGATAAAAGTATCGAATAACCAACAGGGAGTTTATTACTTCAAGACTGATAAAGCCCGGTTTAACTCAGATGAAAAAGATAACTTAAAGATGTTAAACCGCTGCTGCCCAACAGTTAATGAGTTCTTTTTTTATCCTAATGCTATTTTGGTAGAGGGTGATACTGAATACTTGGCATATCAATACATTATAGAGAGTAGTGGTCTTGAAGGTTCATACTGCGTTATCAATTGTAGAGGAAAAGCTAACATCCCTACGTTTATAAAAATATTCGATCAATTTAAAGCTAATGCTATCGCAGTGCATGATTTAGATACAAAACTTAGAAAAGATGGAAAAGCTAACGCAATGTGGACAATCAATGTAAACATTCGAACTCTAGCAGATGGAACAAATGGTCGAGTTACGACTGTCGTTCACAATCCAGATTTTGAAGGATTTTATCTGAATGAATCACCAGCTAAAGACAAACCTTATAACCTTTTTACTCACTTAACATCCCCTGATTTTGAAACAAATGTTAAGTATAGAGATTTGAGAGAGTCATTAAATTCAATTATTGATGGAACTCACAAAGGCTTATATACGACCCAGGCAGAACTTGATGCTATGTCTTAAAAAGCGCTGCTGTCGGACAAATTTCCCGTTTCGCTCAAAATTGCCGGCAAAGCACGGTTTTAGGCAAAATATAAAACGGAGTGCTAACAATCATAGACATACTTGCTTTTAACTATTAGTATCATTGGGTCCTTAGTTTGAAGTTGTGCTTATTCAAGCGTAACTTTTGTGGTTGGTGTATAGCCAACCCGAATAGATCGTGATGTATCCATGTGGTACTAAACAGAATCTCCATCTGCTCTAGAGCAGATTGACCTTCTGTTTAGTACCCAGAAGATCAGATAATCTCCCCAATTCATTTGTGAATGAATTGTGAATCTAATCTGCTCTCCTGTTGTAAGGACGTATTCAACTAACCGCACTCAAGGGAATTATGTGGTTTAATCATCCTAAGTTCTACTTAGCTAGAAATGAACTAATGAAACAATTAGATCATTTTAAATCATCTTCATCAAAGCCAGAATTAGTTAGAAGAAAATATTTTGGAAGCGAGCCGCTACCTAAGATTATTTTCATATGTGGGGGTGACGAGAAAAATTTTCCCAACAGATTGAAAGTCGAAAACTACATAAAAAAGCACTCAAAAAACAACTTAACTTTTCGAGCAGAATATGCGTGGGAAACAATTGTTGAATCTAAAAAAAAGACAGTTAACGCATTAGAACTTGAAGATTGGCTTGCAGACTTTTCAGACGTGGTCTTGATTTTAGTTGAATCTTTTGGAACAGTTGCAGAGCTTGGTGCCTTTTCAATGGGACCTGATCTTAGAAAAAAACTGCTTCCGATTTTAAATAAAAAATTTGAAAAAGATGAATCTTTTATTAACACAGGTCCTGTAAGGTGGGTCAACAACGATTCAAAGTATGGCCCGTGTATCCATGCGGATTTTGACTCAATATTGACGTGTATGCCTGATGTTTTAGAAAGAGTCGATGTAAGAAGGTCAAAAATATACGCCTCACGGAGCGAAGAAGAAACTTACGGTGAGTTAAAATTTACACGAAAAGAGATGCTTTTTTTGGTTGTCCTCGTAATTATATCAATTGGACCAGTATCTGAAGACGTTGTTGTTAGCGTTTTTAAAGAGGCATTTAATATAAAAGGGAAGTCAGGTGTTGATGATATTGAGTTTTTTATAAGTTTAAGTGTTGCTTTAAAAATGACTAAGAAGGCAATGATTGAAGATGACCTGTACTATTTTTGTAAAGACTATAACAATCTAAAAAACAGTATTGCGGTAGAGCCTTTATTAAATTTATCTCAAAGCATCAGATCTAGATGTCTTAGTCATCTAGTCTATATAAAGGATTACATAAATACTTTAGAGGCGGTGCATAAAATTGATTCTTGACGTGATTCACTCGAAAACCTTTTTAGAAGTCGATTATATTATTATTCTGCTCGGTAAAGTAAATAGCCTGTACTCAAGGTTCTCGATTGATAAAAAGAATGGTAGTGGAAGACGGACTGTCTATCATCCATCTAAAGAATTAAAAGCAGTTCAGCGTGTTATTAATGACCACATAATAACTAAGCTAGATACGCATGATGCTTGCAAAGCTTATAAGTTAGGTTGTACGACAAAGAAAAATGCCGAACCACATTTAAATAGTCGATTCTTGCTAAGAATGGATTTTAAGTCATTCTTTGAGTCGATAGAGTATAAAGATGTACATAAATTTTGCCAAGAATTTATAAAAAAGCATTTTATAGAGTGGACTGATGAGGACAGTGAGATTTTTTCTAAGTTTGTCTGTTACAAAGGAAGATTAGTAATGGGCTCAGTTACATCTCCAGCGCTTACAAATGCGATGTGTGTTGGATTAGATAATTTACTATATGAAAAATGTGAAAGCATTGGAGTTAAATACAGTAGGTATGCGGATGATCTTTATTTCTCCACCGATGCGCCGAACATTTTAAAAAAGTTAGAGAAAGATGTGTACAAAATTGTGTCCTCATTAAAGATTCCATCATCATTAAAAATAAATTCTGATAAAACGTATCACTCATCTAGGAAAAGAAGGATGATAGTTACGGGCTTGGTAATAACTAATTCAGGTACTATATCAGTGGGGCGGGGAAAAAAAAGAGAAATAAAATCCTTAGTATTTAATTGGGAATCATTAGACGAAGAGTTTAAAAAATATACTTCAGGCTATTTGTCTTATATAAAATCTGTAGAACCTGAATTTTTGAATAATTTATGTCTTAAATATGGTGCGGAAAAAATAAGAGTTGTAATGACTTATAACCAATCATTAAAAATATAGTTTTACTGCGCTTAGTGTTCAAGTTTTGCTGTTTGTCGCTGCTAGCCTGAAAATGCTTTCTTACACCAACTGCTTAGTCGCTACCAACACACTATTATTATCCGCATGTACAACCTGGCTGGAGGTGATTCCACCCTGACCAGCTCTGAGTGCCATAACGGCCATGCCGGAGATTTAAAAGATTGAATTTCGATACCGTTAAACAGCAGTTAGTTGAACTGGAACAGCTGCTTGTACAGCCTGCCACTCGATTTTCAGCTGAGATGCTAAACCGTCATCTGGCCGATGATTTTTATGAGATTGCCGCAACTGGGCGCTGTTTTGGTAAAGCCGATGTGCTTGCGCGCCTGCCAGCGGAAACGCCGCCGGTTATAAGCCAGCAAGATTTTGAATGCCGGGTTTTAGCTGATGGGCTGGCGCAGTTAACTTACCGCGCCACGATACAACGTGCAGACAATGACCCAAGTTACTCGGTGCGAAACTCAATCTGGCGTTTTGATGGTGAAAAATGGCAGATGGTTTTTCATCAGGGTACACCGTGCGGACCACTTTAACCACAGGAATTACCAGCCGATGCGCGATGCGTTAAGACAAAAAATTATTGCCGTTTGTGACAAAAAAATCCTCGCCAAAGGCGAAACAGTCGGGGTGTCGTTTTATGCGTTTTTCGCCAATAAAAATGATGACCCCCAGCTACTGATGGAAGCGGCGACGTGGTGGATCCAAACCCACCGCCTGG
Organism: Arsukibacterium sp. UBA5043; assembly: GCA_002415085.1. GTDB lineage: Bacteria > Pseudomonadota > Gammaproteobacteria > Enterobacterales > Alteromonadaceae > Alishewanella. The sequence goes on from DIBV01000006.1 coordinate 511,892, forward strand.
ACCATTTTGAGAAAGCGTTGAAAATAAAGCGGTTGGTTATGGCAGGGCTATAGTTTCACCGCAATGCCAAGTTTATGCGTAACGTCGGACATGAAGAGGAAAGTGAGTCATGCAGCAACTTAGTGTCATTAATACCATTTCAGTGCCTGCTGGCATGGAGCAGCAAGCAGAGCAGGTGCGACAACAGTATGTGGACTACTTTAGTGCACAAGCAGGGTTTGTCAGTTCAACCCTTTATAAATCGATTACCCGGCAGAACGATGACAGCATGCAGTATGTCAATATCGTGGTGTGGGCGTCGTACGAACATTTTGCCGCAGTGGTAAGCAAGGGGTTTGCCAACTCCGACGGTGAAAATAACGATGGCATGCGGGTACTGGGCAGCGGCTTTCCTGCGCCGATAGTGGTTTCACCGGGCCAGTATCATGTTATCGCCAGCAACGGCCTGTAGCTGGAGAGTGTGGGGTCAGGTCTTGCCTTTTGCCTGTGCTAACTGGCAAATCCCGAGGAGCAGTTAGTAAATGTTAGGTTAATTTTAGGCTTTTAACCGACTTTACTGGCTTGGTCCGCATATCTAACAACCGCCACACAACTATTTCATTTGGCTTTTGCATTTTGTAGTAAATCGCGAATGGGAAACGATGCGCCAGCATGCAGAAAATGGGGTCGAAGCTAATTAAAATAGCCAAGGTCAGAACTTATCAATAACCTGTATTTTCATCGGAATTTACTGCGTAAACTTTGTTTCGCCAGCTCCCAATCATGGGTGACTTCATCACTTTCTCTGACAGCAAGCTCAGTCTGCTGCAATGCCTGCTGATGCCATTCGGGGGAGGCCAACTGTTCTGCCCCTTCGGCGGTAAGCTCTTGCCACAAGGTTTCCATAACCTGCAGTTTTTCGGCTGTAGAAAGCTGTTTAATTTGTTCAGCGGTAATCATAAAACTGGCCGTAGTAAGTAACTTTGGCAAAGAATAGCAACAGCGCTTGGATAACTCAAACCAACTGCTTCGTCGCCACCAAAATACCATTATTATCGGCATAGACATACTGGCCGGGAATAAAGTCTACTCCGGCAAACGTCACTGTTAAGTTAATATCACCTAAGTCACGCTTGTCGGTTTTCATCGGGTGAATACCCAATGCCTGCACGCCAAGTGGCGTTTGGCGAATGATGTCGATGTCGCGAATACAACCGTTGAGAATAATACCTTGCCAGCCATTTGCTGCCGCTTGTTCGGCCAGCATATCACCGAGCAGGGCATGGCGTTTTGAGCCGCCACCGTCTACCACCAGCACTTTGCCGTGGCCATTGGTTGCTACCAGCTGTTTTACCTTGGAGTTATCTTCAAAGCATTTAACGGTAACAATTTCACCGCCAAAACATAGGGTAGCACCGTAGTTAGTAAAAATGGGCTCGGCGACGCGAATGCAGTCGGCATGGGCGTCGCAGAGATCGGGTAGGGTGAAGTGGGGCATCATGTTAGTCCTTGTAATCTCAGGGCAGAGTACTGTGCACTGCTCAAACCGGTTTGCCCACGCCAACACGTCGTGAACCCATCCATGGGGACTCGTTTCCGCCCGTCCGGGGCTTCAACGGTTGGCTTAGGGCAAACCTAATCTCGCTTATCAACTCAGGCTTAGCGGTTGGCAAAAGCCTGTTCGAGCTGTGCAACGGAGCACGACACCTAATCTCGCTTATCAACTCCAGATTTGCAGATGGCACAAGCAGGTCGTCAGACCTGCAAATAATCCAGCATACCTTCTGCAGCTTTGCGGCCCTGAGCAATGGCGGTGACCACCAAATCAGAACCTAATACCATATCGCCACCGGCAAAAATTTTCTGCTGGTTGGTTTGCAGCGCATAAGGGCTTTGCTCGGAGGCAACAACCCGGCCTTTGCTGTCGAGCTCCACACCCATATCAATTAACCACTGCGGTGGGCTTGGCTGAAAACCAAAAGCGATAATAACTGCGTCGGCAGCCAGTACCTGCTCTGAGCCGGCAATGGGCTCTGGGCTGCGCCGACCTTTAGCATCGGGGGCTCCAAGCTCGGTGCTTACCACTTTTACGCCGCACACCTTGCCTTCGCTGTCGACTTCTATCCCCAATGGTTGCAGGTTAAATAAAAACTCTACCCCTTCTTCGCGGGCATTTTGCACTTCTTTGCGCGAGCCCGGCATATTGGCTTCGTCGCGCCGGTAAGCACAACTTACCTTGGTAGCGCCCTGGCGAATCGAGGTACGGACGCAGTCCATTGCGGTATCGCCACCGCCTAACACCACCACGGTTTTGTCTTTTAAGCTGACAAACGGATGCTCGGTTTGCCAGCCCATCAGGTTATTAATATTGCCAATTAAAAACGGCAGCGCTTCATGTACGCCAGGCGCATCTTCATTAACCAGACCGCCTTTCATCGGCGTATAGGTACCCAGGGCTAAAAACACCGCGTCGTATTCGTCCAGCAAGCTGTCGAAGCTGACATCAACCCCGACATTGGTATTTAACCGAAACTCGATACCCATGCTTTCAAAAATATCGCGCCGGCGGCTTAATACTTCTTTTTCCAGCTTAAATGGCGGAATACCGAAGGTCAGCAGACCACCAATTTGCGGATAGCGGTCGAATACCACCGGCGATACGCCATTGCGCACCAGCACATCGGCGCAGGCCAAACCGGCCGGGCCGGCGCCAATTACGGCTACCCGGCGGTCAGTTTTAATCACCGCTGATAAATCGGGTCGCCAGCCCATTTCAAAGGCTTTGTCGTTAATGTATTTTTCAATACTGCCAATGGTAACGGCGCCAAAGCCTTCATCCAGGGTACAGGCGCCTTCGCATAAGCGGTCTTGCGGGCAAACCCGGCCACATACTTCCGGTAAGCTATTGGTTTTATGCGACAGCTCGGCCGCTTCAATAATTTTGCCTTCGTTTGCCAGCTTTAACCACTGCGGAATATAGTTGTGCACCGGGCACTTCCATTCACAGTAGGGGTTGCCGCAATCGAGGCAACGGTCGGCCTGACCTTCCACCTGAGTGTTGGTCATTGGCTGATAAATTTCCACGAACTCGATAGTGCGTTCGCTGTGTGAGCGTTTGGGCGGATCAATCCGTTTAACGTCAATAAACTGATATACATTCTGTGCCATAACGTTCCCTTTGCCCTTACATCGCCTGAACCCGCAGCTCGGCAGAAGAGCGAGCGCGGTGTCCCAGCAAGGTATTTAGATCGCTGGTTTTTGGTTTAACCAGCTTAAATTTGCTTAAGTAATTATTGAAATCAGACAGGATGCGCTGCGCTTTATCGCTGCCTGTTTCTTCCACGTGTTGATGCAACAGGCTGCGTAAATGCTCCTGTAATATTGGCGTGCTGATCTCCAGCGCCTCGACCAGCTCCGGGTTTAACCGCAGTTCCAGGTCGTTCTGCTCGTCCAGCAAATAGGCGAAGCCGCCGGTCATGCCGGCACCAAAGTTCACCCCGGTGCAGCCCAGTACCACCACCACACCGCCGGTCATATATTCACAGCAGTTATCGCCGGTACCTTCTACCACCGCTAACGCGCCTGAGTTACGCACCGCAAAGCGCTCGCCTGCCTGACCGGCGGCATAAAAGCGACCGCCGGTCGCGCCGTATAAACAGGTGTTGCCGGCAATGGCAAAGCCGTTTTTGGCAAAGCTGGCACCTTTGGCCGGGAATATCGCTATCTGGCCGCCGGTCATGCCTTTGCCGACATAATCGTTGGCATCGCCCTGCAGCGCTAAGTGCAGGCCGCCGGCATTCCACACCCCAAAGCTCTGACCGGCGGTGCCGGTAAAGCGTAAGCGGATAGGATCGGTTGCCATGCCCTGATTGCCATGTTTGCTGGCAATAAAGCCTGATAAGGCTGCGCCGACTGAGCGGTCGGTATTGCGAATGGGCAGGCTGAGCTGGCCACCGGTTTTATTCTGCACCATTTGTTCGCAGCGCTGCAGCAGCAGCTGGTTAAGTGCGCCTGGATCAAACGGCGTGTTGTTTTTAACGCAATGCAGCGGTTTATCCGAGCTAACACCGCTGGCCTGCAATATCGGGGTCAGATCCAGTTTCGCTTGTTTCTGGGTTTCGCTGGCTTTGGCTTCCAGTAAATCGGTGCGGCCAATTAACTGGGTAAGCTCGGTAACGCCAAGTTCTGCCATCAGCTCGCGCACTTCTAAGGCTAAAAACTTAAAGTAGTTCATGACCATTTCCGGCAGGCCGGTAAAATGGTCGCGGCGCAGGGTTTCATCCTGCGTGGCAACGCCGGTCGCGCAGTTATTTAAATGGCAAATCCGCAGGAATTTACAGCCCAGCGCTACCATGGGCCCAGTACCAAAACCAAAGCTTTCTGCGCCTAAAATAGCCGCTTTTACCACATCGAGGCCGGTTTTTAAGCCGCCATCTACCTGCAGCCGTACTCTGTCGCGCAGGCCGTTTTCAACCAGTGCCTGATGCACTTCAGCCAGGCCCAGCTCCCACGGGCTGCCGGCGTATTTCACCGACGTCAGCGGGCTGGCACCGGTGCCGCCGTCATAACCTGACACGGTAATTAAATCGGCATAGGCTTTGGCCACACCGGTGGCGATGGTGCCGATACCGGGCTCTGATACCAGTTTTACCGAGATCAGTGCCTGTGGGTTAACCTGTTTTAAATCGAAAATCAGCTGGGCTAAATCTTCAATTGAGTAAATATCATGATGCGGCGGTGGCGAAATTAAGGTAACGCCAGGCACTGAATAGCGCAGCCGGGCAATTTCGGCGGTGACTTTTTCGCCGGGTAGCTGGCCGCCTTCACCGGGCTTGGCGCCCTGGGCCACTTTAATCTGGATCACTTCAGCATTAACCAGGTAATGCGGCGTTACGCCAAAACGGCCCGAGGCAACCTGTTTAATTTTGGAGTTTTTCTCGGTACCAAAGCGGCGCGGATCTTCACCGCCTTCACCGGAGTTTGAGCGCCCGCCGAGCCGGTTCATCGCAATCGCCAGCGCTTCGTGCGCTTCGGGGCTGAGTGCACCGATAGACATCGCTGCGCTATCAAAGCGCGGATATAAGTTTTCGGCAGCTTCCACTTCATCAAGGGCTATGCCGTCAGTGTCACTGGCCAGTTGCAGCAAGTCGCGTAAATGAGCGACCGGCCGCTGGTTAACATGGTTACTGTAAACCCGGTAATCTTCGTATTTACCCGAGCGCACCGCTTTTTGCAGGCTGGTTACCACATCCGGATTATAGGCATGGTACTCGCCATCGTGTACGTATTTTAATAAGCCGCCGTGGTTCATTGGTTTGCGCTTTAACCAGGCAATATTGGCCAGTTGCTGCACGTCCTGTTCAAAATCAATAAAGCTGGCACCGCCAATCCGCGAGGCAACGTCGGCAAAGCATAACTGCATAACGTCTTTATTAATGCCTACTGCCTCAAACAGGTTAGAGCAGCGGTAACTGGCCACGGTCGAAATGCCCATTTTCGACATAATTTTATAAAGGCCTTTATTAATACCTTTCCGGTAATTAAGCACTGCCTGGCGGGCACTTAAGTTAATGGTACCTTTTTCAACCAGTTGCTCGACCGTTTCATAGGCTAAAAACGGATAAATACCGGTCGCGCCTAAACCAATTAACACCGCAAAGTGGTGCGAGTCGCGGGCACTGGCCGTTTCAATAATAATGTTGGAGTCGCAGCGCAGCTGAGCATTAACCAGTGCCAGTTGCACCGCCCCGACGGCCATGGCTGCCGGAATAGGAATCAGGCCTTGCTCAATGCGCCGATCGGTCAGGATCACCAGTACCACTTTGTCGTCACGAACAGCAGTTACCACAGCATCACATAACGATTTAGTAGCCTGCTCTAAATTGTGCTGCTGCGGGTCGAAATTTAACGAAAACACCTGGTTTTTATAGTATTTTTCGTCAGCCTGCCGCAGTTGCTTTAAGTCGGAATACATCATCACCGGCGATTCAAACTGAATACGGCGGGCATAACCGGCGGTTTCTTTAAACACGTTGTGCTCGCGGCCGATGCTGGTGGCCAGCGACATGACATGCGCTTCGCGCAGTGGGTCGATAGGCGGGTTTGTTACCTGGGCAAACTGCTGGCGGAAGTAATCGAACAGGTTGCGCGGCTTGCGCGATAACACCGCCATGGGCGTATCATCCCCCATCGAGCCCACGGCTTCCTGACCATCTTTGGCCAGTACCGTCATTACCTGCTCAATTTCTTCATAGCTGTAGTTAAATAACTTGTGATACACCTGCATGGTGTCATCATCAAATACCCGTTTGCCGATTAAATCGGTTTCATACTTTTCATAAGGCACCAGCCGCTGCACGTTCTCATCAAGCCAGCTGCGATAGGTATGACGGGCCATTAAATCATTATCAATTTCATCCGAGCGCCAAATCTGGCCGGTAGTGGTATCGATTGCCAGCATTTCACCCGGGCCAACCCGGCCTTTTTCGACCACTTCATCCGGGGTGTAATCCCAGATCCCGACTTCAGAGGCCAGGGTAATCAGTTTGTCGCGGGTAATCACAAAGCGGGCAGGGCGCAGGCCGTTGCGGTCGAGGTTACAGGCCACATGCTGACCGTTAGTCATGACAATACCGGCCGGGCCATCCCACGGCTCCATATGCATCGAGTTAAATTCGTAGAACGCTTTTAAGTTGTCGTCCATTACCCGGTTGCCCTGCCAGGCTGGTGGCACCAGTAACCGCATGGCACGGAATAAATCCATGCCGCCAGCTAGCAGCAATTCCAGCTGATTATCCAGCGAGCTGGAGTCAGAGCCGGTCTGGCTGACAAAAGGTGCGGCATCCTGTAAATCAGGTAACAATGGTGAAGCAAACTTATACTGGCGGGCACGCGCCCACTGGCGGTTACCGGTAATGGTATTAATTTCACCGTTATGCGCCAGGTAGCGAAATGGCTGAGCCAGTGGCCAGCGTGGCATGGTATTGGTGGAGAAACGCTGATGGAATACGCAAATAGCGGTTTCCATCCGGATATCGGCTAAATCGGTGTAATAGCGCGGTAAGTCGGCCGGCATCATCAGGCCTTTAAATACCGTTACCAGCGATGAGAAACTCGGGATATAAAAATCGGCATCGGCGCTTAGCTGCTGCTCTACCCGGCGGCGCACCATATAAAGGCGGCGCTCTAAATCATGATCGCCCCAGCCGTGCGGCGCATTAACAAATACCTGCTCTATTTGCGGCATCGATTCCAGCGCCAGCGGGCCCAGTACGTTGCTGTCGGTGGGGACGGTGCGCCAGGTCACCAGGCTTAATGTTTCGCGGGCAATTTCTTTATTAATTATCGCTTTAGCTTCAGCCGCTTTTACCGGATCCTGGCTTAAGAAAATCATGCCGACGCCGTATTTTTTCGCCAGATTCCAGCCGTTTTCTTCGGCAATTGCCCGGAAAAAGCTATCGGGTTTTTGCATTAATAAGCCGCAGCCGTCGCCGGTTTTGCCATCGGCAGAAATGCCGCCGCGATGTTGCATCCGATCCAGGCCATTAATGGCGGTTCTGACAATCCGATGGCTGGCCGCACCTTCAATATGTGCTATCAGGCCAAAGCCACAATTTTCCCGCGCCTGACTATGCTGATACAACGCCATGCCTTACCTCCAAACTTGCCTTGCAAATATATAATTATCTATAAAATATGAATTATTATTCTTTTATTATGATTGTTCGCTTGTGAAAGAAAATAACGAGTGTTCTTTCAGTGACTCATGCGTTGTAGTGTATTTGCTCTAAAGTGTTTGCTTGTCTAAACACGGCGAGCTGAACAGGTATACTAAGAATAAGTTAAAAAAGCAAGTGAAGTTTAACCGTCTGGCCGTCTATTTGGAATTGGAACTACTGTGCTTAAAATGAAAATAAATTACATGAATTGGCGTTATTTCCGCCATCTATAGCAGATTGGCATAAAAAAAAGCTGCCGCAGCAGCTTTTTTGGGGCCGGTCGCAGCAATGCTTTGCAAATACTTATGCTAAACACTGCTGCAGGCTGAAACTATTTTTCAAACATGCCTTTAACGGTGGCTTTGCCAGCTATCACCAACTGCCTGCCCATCGCAAATACCTGGTTTATTGCCAAATCATCGCGATTAAGTAATACCAGATCGGCATCAAGGCCAGCAGCCAGCCGGCCTTTCTGGTGCAAACCCAGCACAGTGGCAGGGGCCTGGCTGATGGCACAGATAGCATCACTGATACTGACCTTATGCTTTAAGATGGCATCGCGGGCCGACTGATACAGGGTGCTTACCTGGCCAACCTGCAAACCAAGCAAGTCGCCACTTTTACTGTAGATAGGCAAACTGGCATTACCGTCTGAGCTAAGGGTAAGTTGGATTGGCTCAATACCCGCCTGCAGCGCCTCGGCCAGCGCCTGTGCCGCAGCAACTTCGCCATGTTCCAGATCGTAGGCGGTGGTGCTGGTAGTAAAGTCAATGACGCCGCCCTGGCTGGCAAACTCTAACCCGGCGTTAAATACCGAGCGGTTGCGGTTCATATGGGTAGGGTAGAATTGTTTTACACTAAGCTCAGTGCCGGCAACGGCATCATAAATTGGCTGCAGAATACGCTCACCCGCACCCATATGCACACTGACAATACCGCCTTTGCCAGACAGAATACCGCCCACTTTAGCCGCTGATGCCACTTTTCTGATTTCATCTGTGGTTGGCTGCGATGAACGGTGATCGCTTATGGCGATTTCACCAACCCCGATAAATTTATCAATCAGAATAAGGTCATCAGTAATACTGCCGGTCAGGGTACGGCAAGGCACCTGATAAGAGCCGGTATGACAGTACGTGGTGATACCTTCAGTTTGCAGCGCATGGGCTTTTGCCAGTAAGTTGGTCAGCGTTCTGGTGGTGGCATCGGTGCCCAGTACCCCTATCGCCGTGGTAACACCGCCTAATGTTGCATCTGTCAGCTGCATTTCCGGGGTGCGGCTGGCAAAACCGCCCTCACCGCCGCCGCCAATAAAGTGGACCAGCGAGTCAACAAAGCCCGGTACCGCAATATTGTTGCTGCCGTCTATAACGGTAAGGGGCAGATCGCTGCCCCCAGCGCTGAATTGCGAACCAATGGCAATAATTTTGCCGCCGGCCATAATTATGTCTTGTTTGCCAAGATGCTGTGGCGCGTAAACCTCGACATTTTTAATCAGAAAAATTGTGTTCAAAATAACCTCGTTACTGATAGCCAATAGCAACCGCAACCAGCATAAAGATACTGGCCAGGGCAAACAGCCACAGTTGTAATTTCCAGACGAATTTCAGCCAGATAGTCCAGTCTACCCGAACCACGCCCAGGCAGCCGATAAGTGCGGCAGATGTAGGAATAATGCAGTTAGTCAGGCCGTCACCGAGCTGAAAAGCCAGCACAGCAATTTGCCGGCTTAAGCCGACCATATCGGCCAGTGGCGCAATTAATGGCATGGTCAGCGCAGCCTGGCCTGAACCGGAGGCGACAAAGAAATTAAATACCGACTGAATAACCAGCATCAGCCAGGCAGATAAATAAGCAGGTAAGTCGCCAAGCGCCTGGCCTGAATAGTACAGCAGGGTATTAAGTACCGACGGCGTTTCTGGATTATCACCACCGAGCAGCAGCACTATGCCTTTGGCCATACCGACAATCAGCGCAGCCGGCAGTAGCTCAGCCGCACCTTGCTTAAAACCATCGGCAGCATCGTTTACCCTGAGCCTTTTACCCACTACCGCGATGATGGCGATAACTATACCGATAGTAAAAAACTGGCTGGCAATTTCCGGAATATAGTACTGGCGGGCGGTAACCCCCCAGATAATCCAGATCAGGCCGGCAAAAAATGCCAGGAGAATAACACTGTCGATATTGCTGTAGCTGTTTACTGCCTGCTGCTGTTGCTGGCTTCGTAACTTCTGATCGCTGGCAAAACTGAGCGAGCTTTCTGGGTCGCGTTTAATTCTGGCGGCGTAGCGCATGGTAAAAATAACCCCGAACAGGGTAAACACCAGCCACATCACTAAGCGCAGATCAGCACCCGATAATAATGGGATCTCGGCAATGCCCTGCGCAATAGCCACATTAAACGGGTTCATCCAGCTGGTGGCAAAACCTATCTGGGTCGCTATGTAAGTTACCAGCACGGTGGTAATCGCATCGTAGCCCAGCGCCAGCATTAACGGCAGCAGCACGATGCAAAAAGCAATGGCCTCTTCTCCCATGCCAAAAATGGCACCGCCTAATGAGAACAACACAAACAGCAAAGGAATAAATACAAATTCCAGCCGTTTGGTTTTTTCAATTAACGCCAGAATGCCATTGTGAATAGCACCGGTTTTCATAATGATGCCAAAAGCACCCCCGGTAAGCAGGATAAAGGCGATAACGCCCACTGCCGAGCCCCACTTGTTACCTGACACCATGCCTTCAAAGGCATAGTTTAAAAAGCCGACCCCGCCGCCTTCGGCAAACAGCGGTACGCCGGCACTGCTGTCGGTTGCCAGGGTAAAGCTGTCAGGGTCAATCCGGCTTTTGGCTTTAACGGCACTGTCAGTTTCCGCGGCCACTTCAATAATATCGAATGAGCCGGCCGGAATAAGGTGCGATGCTAACGCTGCCAGGATCATCACAAAAAACAGGATGACAAAGGCGTCCGGCATCGACACCGGTTGTTTTACTTGGTTAGCCATAGGGTAAGCCTTGTAATAGCTATCGGTGATTGGCGGGCGGGAGAGTTATAGTCTCACGCCCACCGCTTTAATAATTAAAAGAAATAGCTAAAGGATACACGATAGTTGCGGCCAAAGGCGTTGTGGTTAATCGAGTCGAAGCCGCGGCTGCTGCCGTACACAGCTGGCGGATCACGATCCAGCAGGTTATCGACAGTAAAGTTTAGCGAAGCATGCTCAAAGTCATAACCAATGTTTGCCCGCAGGGTGGTCCAGGATGACACATCACGATTGCCGTCTGCATCAATCAGCCCTAACTCATCCAGCTCGTCCAGGTTACGGCTACGCAGCCGCGCGGTATCATCCTGATAAGAAGAAGTGTACAGCGCGGTCAGGCCCAGATAAAGCGCCTCACCACTCCAGGAAATACTGGCACTGCCAATGTTTTCCGGGTAACGGAAGGTGCCAATCAGCGCTTCAACTTCATCCGAGCCCGCTTTATTGCGATCAAACTCCAGATAATGAGTCCAGTCCAGATCCAGGCCTAAACGGCCAGCGGCCAAATCAAGCGTATGACTGAAGCGGGCATCAATGCCGCTGACGTCCTGCCGGCCAACGTTGTTCAGCTGGATAACATGGTCGCGGAATAACGGCAGTTCAGCAAAACGTGGATTATCGTACTCAACCCAGGCATCGAGAATTTCTGCCATATTGGCACCGTCATCTTCTACAGTGCGTCCGGCTGAATCGGTAACATCGCAGAGTGCCGGATCGTAGGAGATCCCTAACTCACCGTCAGGTACCAGACCGCAATGGCGGACACTGGCGTCAGTCGCCGTGCGGGCCAACATCGCTGTCATATCGGTATCAACCAGCTTTTTATGCTCAAACTGCCAGTAATCTACCGTCAGGGTCGTGTCCTGGGTTGGGCTCCAGCCAAAACCGACACTGACAGACTCTGAGGTTTCAGCTTGCAGCGCGGCGTTACCCAGCTCCAGTACATTCGGGCTGCTGGTAAAGCCAGCGCCTTCACAGTACAAATCTGATACCGTCTGATTAGCACTGCAGTCAAACGTTGCGGTAGTGGTTCTGAGTTTTACCCCTGCCTGAGTAAGTGATGGGGCCCGGAACGACGTTGCCCAGGAGGCTCGAATAACCAGGCTATCCAGTGGCCGCCAGGTAATGCCAACTTTAGGGTTAAAAGTGCTGCCAAAGTCGTCATAGTGATCATAACGACCCGCCAGCTGCAGCTCGACAGTATCGGTCAGCGGGGCATAAATTTCAGCAAAGGCTGCCATCTGGATCCGGTCGGCGGCAGACAGGCTGGAGCCAAAACCAAACACATCTACCAGATAGCCATTGGCGGCACTGGCCCGGGCATTGGCAGAGGGGGTATCGGTAATTTCTTCTTTACGCAGCTCCAGACCAAAGGCGGAACGCACCAGCTGACCATTAAATTCAAATAAATCGCCGCTGAAGCGTACATCCCAGCCATAAACCGTGCTGACACCATCGCGGGTCGGAACCTCCTGCGCCAGCGCTAACAGGGCTTCGTTGGCAGCATCATTGGCTAAGAATGGGTTGTAAACACCTGCCAGACCCGCGCCACTGCTGCAGCTCAGGCTGTCAGCGTCACTGTCATAACTGGCGATACTGCCATCCTGACATAGCTCGCCGGCAATAGCGGCATGATATTTATAACGGTTATAAATGCCGGCAATCGCTTGCTGCTCTGATTCTGAACGGGATAACAGCACAGCGGTTTCCCAGTCCCAGTTTTCTGTGCTACCTGCCAGACTGCTGACCAGCCGGAATGAATCACTGGTAACTTCTACTGTTCTGGGCGTATTAAAGCGGCCATCAAACCTGAACCCCCACAAGCGCTGACCTGCTTCACTGGTAAAGGGATCGATGTAAATTTGATCCAGTAAGCTGTCACGAACCGCAGCAGGGAACACGTCAAGTGCCGTTTCCTGCACCCATGGGCCTTCTTCATCACTTATCTGGTTAATCGGCGCCGGGCTGGATGAGGATACAGACGAGGTATGACTATAGAAGAAGTCGGTATTCCAGATCAGATTGTTGCTGAATTCTTTACGGAAGTTAAAACCGGCAGAGGCGCTTTCAAACGGGGTTTCCAGCACATCGTCCTGATTAGCATAGTAAGCGCAGATCTGTTCGCCCAGTTCAGTAGTCACTAGTGGGCTGGTGCAGCCGGGGCTGGCTATTTCGTTGCCATCTACCGTAGACCAGTAATAAATATTCGGTATGCCCTTGGGTAAGTAAGAGTAATTGCTGACCAGATTGGGCTCACGGGTAAACTCACGGTCCTGGGCGGTGTAGCCTTTGCGATCGTATAAATCGGCGAACAGGGTTAAATTGCCGCCAGCCAGCTCAGTGCCTATCACGATATTGGCATTTATCCGGCTGTCGTCTGATGAGGCTGTACTGTTGCCATAGGATAAATTCAGCTCTGCGCCTTCATAATCCTTCTTCAGAATATAGTTGATTACCCCAGCCACGGCATCAGCGCCATAAATCGCTGAAGCACCGGTTGCCAGCACTTCGATCCGCTCAATTGCTGCTAGCGGAATGCTGTTTACGTCGACAAAGTTCTGGGTGCCTGCTGCAAAAGAAGATGCCGCAACCCGCCGGCCATTTACCAGGGTAAGTGTTGAAGAGGGGCCCAGGCCACGTAATGACGCTGCCGCCTGGCCTGCAGGAGTAGAAGTTGATGTCGCGCCGCTTTCAGAGGTAGAGAAAGTACCACTACCGCCACGTACCTGGCCTAAATCTTTCAGTAGATCATAAACTGAACTGGCACCGGAGTTTTTAATGTCCTCAGCTGAAATAACGACTAACGGCTGGGTGCCTTCCAGATCAACACCTTTGATCCGCGAACCGGTTACTTCAATTCGTTCGACTTTTTGTTCTTCTTTGGCTGTTTCCTGCTCTGCATAGCTAACAGGAGACGCAAGTAAGCTGCCGGCAATAGCCAGCGCCAGCGGGGTTAATTTACGCATAATAATACCTGTGTTTTTCAGGCACGCGATCAGCTAAGGATCAGCCATACCTGATATTTGCTTTATTTTTGCTGTAATGGGTTTGTTGGAACTGAGAACCTCAGGTCAACCGCAGTTGCCTGATAAGTTTCTATTCGTTAAACCACTCGGAAAGGTAGTAGGACGAATAGTGATATGAGCCGAGCATTAGTGCTTTCTTTAACATATCGCTACTTTGAAAAGTGAGTATTTAATTAAAAAATATATTTTTTGCTGTTCGGTACTAACCAAATTGGCGCCAAAAGCAATCTTATTTCTACTTCTAATTGGCAAAGAAGTCAATACAGGATAATCTGTATGCCTTAAATATGGGGTTAGCGCCTGGCGCATTATCAGTAGTCTGCAGGCCCTGGTGGCCTGAAAAACAATAAGAAAGAGCCGATGAAAAAAATAACTACTTGTTTATCAGCCATTTTAATGGCAATGCCGGTTTTTACTCTTAGTGCCAATGATGACAATAGAACGATGCCTGAATACTCGATGCTATTGATGGGAGGAGGGCTTGCTACCTGCAGCTCAACCAGCACCCGGCATTGTCTGAGTAGCGACGTATTTTCTGATGCAGCGAAAAAGCACAGCTTGTTTCAGTTAAGTCCCGAACATCTGCAAGCAATTAACAGTAAGAGTTTCTGGTCAGAAGATCGGATTATTGAACAGCAGCAAACCCTGGCAATTTTAGAGTTTTTGCGTGGACAGCTGGCTAATGACACCGTATCTGAACGCGAGTTGCTTCGGTTATGGCGCAGCGCAGAGATTGAAGTCGATGGTATCTGGGTATCTGGCCGGGCGGTTTATAATGGCTTAAACGGCCGTGAATTAAATTTTGTACTGGATCAGCTCGAAGTGCCGGTAATGACTGAGAGCAAAGCTAATCGCAGCAGTCAGCGCAGCAGGGAATTTGCCGATTTAGCGAACACCAAAAATAATTTCACTAAAGAATTGTATCAGCAATTTGTTTCGATGGCGCAACAGATCGCGGGTGAGCAGCGTAAACCCAGGATCCTGGTGGTCACTGCGTCATCACGTGACCCATTATCAGCTGTTGATTTTTATACCAATTTATTTACAGAAGCCGGTGCGGATGTCAGTTGGTTACCGATCAGTGCTGCTTATCAGGCCGCATGGCAAAGCGGTGATAAAAATAGCTGTGCTGAACTGGATAAACATCTGGCAGAACAGCATGGCAGTTACCAACGCCGTCGCGTTTACCCGGATTTAATGGACCAGAAAACAGAGTTTTGCCAGGCTGGCAGTAAAGGCGCGGTAGCGAAAATTCGCCGGGCAGATGGTATCTTTTTTAATGGTGGCGACCAGCTCTTAACCTTAAAAGCGCTGCGGCTGGATGACGGCTCCGCCTCAGCTGAGTTGCAGCAAATAGAACGAATGCTGGCAGCGGGACAAATTGTAGTGGCTGGCACCAGCGCCGGCACAGCCGTGATGTCGGGTGGCAGCTTTAATGGCCAACGCACCCCGATGATTACCAATGGTGATAGCTTTAATGCCATGCAATTTGGCGCCTTTGATCTGCCCGCGCCGGAACCAGGCTGTGACAAAGATCTTAGTTGTAACAATGGCCTGGCCGAAAGCCACCTTACCTATAGTGGCAGTGGTGGTCTGGGGTTATTTCGCTGGGGTGTGCTTGATACTCATTTTTCTGAACGTGGCCGGCAGGGCAGATTGATCCGCTTGTTGCATGATACACAGAGCCGCTTCGGCTTTGGTATTGATGAAAATACCGGTTTGCTGGTTGGTTTTGGCGGTGATGCTGCACAGCGGGCCGTGCGAATGGCGGTAACTGGTGAGTCAGGTGTGTACGTTGTTGATATGAGCAATGCCAATAGCAGTGGTGAAGGCAGTGCGTTGACTCTACGCAATGTGGCAACCCATTATCTGACCCGGGGTGATGAATTGGAGATAAATGCCAATCTGTTACGCAGTCGGTTTGCCGACTGGAAATTTGCGCCCAACAATCTGGCTCAACCGTTACTTAGCTCAGGTGAAATATTTGAGCGCGACAATTATAAGCAAGTTAGTCATTTGCTGTGTATAACCCAGGCACGTCAGGCGGAAGGACGCGCTGTTAAGGTAGGTCAGGGTTATGCAGTGACGGTGTATAAAGACCATAGTTCTTATACCCGTCAAGGCAGCTTCAAACAGCAAGCCGAAGAGATTGCATACTGTTCATATCGGAATATGATGGTAGATCTGCAACCTGCCAACTAAGATAGTTGTGGATAATGGCTTTGTAAAGGGTATCGAATAATGCAAAGTCCGGTGCACCCAAAGGTTAAAGCTTTTGCTGCATTGATTGTGCGCTGGGGCAAATTTCGTCTCGGCCTTATATTATGGCTAAGTTTGCTGGCCTTGCTGGTGATAGGACACTATACCTACGCTGCATTGTTTGCAGTGGTGGTTGACTGGTCAATGTTACGGGCCCAGTTGATGCTCGTTATGTTCGCCAGCCCGGTGGTTATTGTTAGCATTTTTTATCTGGTGCTGCACCTTAACGCTGCTTTGTTGTACCTGAAAGACTCTGCACATCAGGAACGCCTGCTTAACCAGAATATGCAGGACAGTATCCGTCAGCTTAATTTTGAAATAGAAGAGCGCAAGAAAGCATTTCAGGCTAAGCGACGTGCTGTTGATGAGCTGCGTAAAGAAATCTCTGAACGTAAAAAAACCCAGCAGGAACTGGAAGAGCAGAGTTTGCTGATCCGTTCGATTGTTGATAGTTCACCTGACTTGTTTTACTACCGGGATGAAAACGGCCACCTGGCCAGCTGCAACAAAATGTTTGAAATCATCATGGGGAAATCATCACAGGAACTGATTGGTTTTCATCCTGCGGAACTCTATACCGAAGACAGTGCGCAGGCGGCTATTTTAACAGAGTATGAAGCCGCGGCCGAGCACACTGAATTAACTCTGGATGTTGAATTTGTGAAGCAGGACGGCCAGATCCTCTGGTTTGAAATGCGCAAAGTTCCATTTTACGATGGCCAGGGGCGTTATATCGGCTTACTGGGTTTTGGCCGCGATATCACTTCTCGAAAACTGGCAGAGCAGGCACTTGAAAAAGCCTATCAGGACAAAGGGAAATTTATAGCCACCTTAAGCCATGAGCTTAGAACACCACTCAATGGTATTGTCGGCTTAAGCCGGCGTTTACTTGACAGCACCCTGGGGCCCGAGCAGCACAGTTGGGCCAATACTATTTTCAGCAGTGCCGAGACCCTGGGTAACATTTTCAATGATATTATTGACTTAGATAAAATTGACCGGCAAGACTTAGACATTGTTTTTCAAAGTATTCATATTCAAGGCTTTTTAAATGATATTGCAAACTTCGCCGAGCTGATTTGTCAGCAAAAAGGACTGAATTTTGAATTGCGCTGTCAGGGTGACATGGATATCTATTTGAAAATTGACGCGACCCGGTTGCGTCAGGTGTTATGGAACCTGCTTAACAATGCCGTTAAATTTACCGCGCAGGGGCAGATAACCCTTGATTGTACTCTGCAAACTAACCCCGCCGAGCTGTTGTTTAAAGTACAGGATACCGGTATTGGTATTGCCAATGCTGAGCAGGAACGTATTTTTGACATGTATTATAAATCTACTGATGGCCGTCGTTTAAGTATTGTGGGTTCTGGCATTGGCTTGTCGGTGTCACGCGCATTGGTGGAGGCGATGGGTGGAAAAGTCTCATTAACCAGCTCGCCAGGCGAGGGCAGTTGTTTTAGTGTATTGCTGCCAACTGAGCAGGTCAATGCACCAAGTGAAACCACAGTGTCCTGCCCGGAACTGGTTATACTATTGATTGAAGATGTCCCCCTTAATGCCGAAATTGCTACCGCCTTGTTAGAGCAGCGAGGCCATAGTGTTATCCATGCAGAAACAGGCGAAGATGCTATTGCCTTGCTGGAAACAGAAGACGATATCGATTTGGTGTTGCTGGATATGCAGCTACCCGATATGAGCGGGGACCAAATTGCCCGTTATATTCGCAGTGAGAGCCATTTGCAAAATATACCGATAGTAGTACTCAGTGCTAATGTCAGAAAGGCTGAAGAGCAGTTGACTGATGTGCAGGTGGATGGCGCGTTGGCCAAACCAATAAACACGAATAAGCTTGATCAGATGCTGGCGAAACTTTTTTCGCCCAGTGCATTGAAGCTACAGCAGCTAAGCCCGCGTACAGAGGTTGCTTCAGAAAACCAGATCCTGGATCTGGCAACCTTACAGGATTACATGCAGTCACTGGGACCTGAAGCGATGAAACGCAGCGCTCAGCTGTTTGCGCAGCTGTTACCCGGTTACATTAATAAAATGATTGAAGCTGCTGTGCAGCAAAATACGGTAGAGTTTAAAGAGTCGGCGCACAAACTTAAAGGTGCGGCAGCATCAGTTGGTCTGCTTTGGGTGCAACAACAGGCCAAAATGTTTGAACAAGGGCCAGTAGTCTGGCAAGGACTGGAGCGGCAGTTAGTTGACTATCACTTAGAAACAGAGCAGCACCTGGCTGCTCTGCAACACTTTATCGAAGCTAACTAATACCTCGTTAGCTTGCTGATGGTTACTTATCGATTTTACCAACGAAGCGATAACCTTCACCGTGGATAGTGCTGATTAACTCAGGGCTGTCGATATCTGATTCGAAATGCTTACGGATACGACGGATGGTCACATCTACCGTGCGGTCGTTTGGACGTAATTCACGGCCGGTCATGTGTCGGATAAGCTGTTCACGGGTAAAAATTTTACCCGGCGTGTCCAGCATCAGACGCAGTGCCCGGTATTCGCCTTTAGGTAAACGACGCGCCATACCTTTGGGTGATGTCAGGTTACGACTGTTCTCATCCAGGGTCCAGCCATTGAACTTAACAATACTTTTATGTTCTTCAACCACAGGTTGAGCGACAGTACGGCCCAGCAGATTGCGGGCGCGAATCGTTAATTCACGTGGGTTAAAAGGTTTGGTCAGATAATCATCGGCGCCAATTTCCAGACCCAGGATCCGGTCTACTTCACTGTCACGGCCCGTTAAGAAAATTAAACCAATGTTTTCTTTCTGGCGTAATTCGCGCGCCAGGATCAGGCCATTTTTGCCTGGCAGGTTAATGTCCATAACAACCAGGTTAACCGGATTTTGTTCCAGCTTTTGATACATCTCTTCGCCATTAACTGCTTCGATGACATCATAGCCTTCACCCTGGAACAGATTAACCAGATTGAGTCTGGTAACTTCTTCATCTTCAACGATCAGAATCACAGGTGTTTGCATTAGAGTTAAACCTTATGTTTTTTTTGTGAACAGTATAGCGTACTAATTACTATAGTTGCTGTGGACATGTCAAATATTGGCGCAATTATAACGGGCCGGCCAATTGTTAACAAGAATTTTGTTAACAATTGGCGCTGAATCATTAGTAACTACTTATTAAGGGTTATAAATTCCTTTTAATACAACAAAGTAATTTTATTTTTTGTTTTTATAACTGTTGTCTATTACCGGAAAGTCAATCAGTATCTGCACACCCTGGCCCAGGGTACTGTCAAAATTGATGGTGCCATTTAATGCTTGCGTCACCAGATTATAGACCAGATGCAATCCCAGACCACTGCCACCTTCACCCCGTTTAGTGGTAACAAAGGGATCAAATATTCGTTTCTTAATATTCTCAGGTACACCACTGCCATTGTCTCGGTAATACAGCTTGCAGCGGGTGCCGCTGATTTTTACTGAAATAGTGATTTCACCCTGATCGGTATTGTCAAAAGCATGGATCAGACTATTCATTATAAGGTTAATTAAAATCTGGTTTATTGGCCCGGCTTTACTCTCAATAATCAGTTCCGCCGGGCAGTCAACCACGACCTGGTGATGATGTTTTTTAAGGTTTGGGCGTAATGACAACAACACTTCATTAATGAGTTGCGCCATATTGAAGCTGCGTTGGCTGTCATTCGATTGGTCAACCGCAACTTGTTTAAAGCTGCTGATTAAGCTTGCTGCACGTTCCAGGTTGCGGTAAATGATACCGAGGTTTTCTTTGCTTTCACTTAAAAACTTTTCCAGCTGAGAGGAGGTCAGTTTTTTATCGGTAAATGCCCGTTCAATTTGAGTCAGCCTGTCCTGCAATAAGGTTGAAGCGGTTACCCCAAGGCCGATTGGGGTGTTGACCTCATGGGCGACGCCTGCCACCATCTGGCCCAGACTGGCCATTTTTTCCGTCTCGACGATTTGGTTCTGATATTGATGTAAGGTTGCCAGGGTATTCAGCAGCTCCTGATTTGACGATTTCAGAGCATCGGTGCGCTCGCTCACTTTCTGCTCTAATTTTTGATAAAGTTCACGAATTTCTGTTTCGGTTTGTTGTTGTTTGAACATTTGCCGTTCAACTTTGTCCAGCATGGTATTCAGTGCTTTGCCAAACATATTAAATTCTGTTACATCGCTCTGCGCTACCCGCAGATGATAATCTTTATCTTTGGCGATTCGTTGCACTAATTGTATTAACTGGTTGATCGAGCTAGTAAAACGCTGCTCGAGCTTCTTAGTCAGAAAATATGCGACAATTAAAGCACACAGGATAATTAATAAATCGATTAAAATGCTGTTCTGAATGTATGTCTGCAATTCCTGCTGGCTGGCTCTGATAAAAACATAACCAGCAAGGGTATCGCCAACCCTGATTTCCCGGCTCAATTCTATGTAATTATCACTTAATTCTGGTTTTAAAAACGCGGCCACGTTGTCGTACTGGGCTGGATAAGGGCCGATGCCCCGGGTGTTATATATTGAGTACAGGGCTAATTTACCCGTTGTATTTTGCACTCGGTATATATGGATGTTGTGCAGCATAGGTACTGCGGCAAAAGAGCCCAATCGGTTTTCTTCAGTGTGCGCGAAGTCGTTATAGATATTTTCCCGCTCATCGGCAAACTCGGCCTCTGATTGCATTATGCGTTGTTCTGCGGCAATAAAACTGGCTTGTGCATTAAACGCTATGATACTGGCGTAACTTTGCAGTTCTTGAATAAGTGCCTGACGCTGTTGTCTGATATCCTGTAAAGTCGAAACGAGCATAGAAACGCAGATAGTCAGGCTGCAAATTGTCATCACTCCGACAAATAGTACATTTCTGATCGTACTGGTTTTTGAACTGGTGTTGACTACTGCTTTCATGCATTGCTCACTTATAGCTGACATTGCTGCAACTGTTCCAGATTAAGCATTGATGTTATGCAGTTAAAGGCGTTTTAGCAAACCTGTTTGGTAATTTTCTGGCTGGCAGGTATAGTTAACTGGATTGTTTCCGGTAGGTGTAACAAATGTCGTTATGGCAAACTTACAAAGACAGTGTGTTTCTCTGCCGGCAACGCCTGGCAATTCAGTTAGATTTTGCGATTATCAGTGCCCAGAATCCGGCAGGTGAATTAAAAAATCCACATGTCAATTTGTGTCTGGATAAACAGTTTGAAGCTATATTACACCAAGCACGTCTACCCTTTCGCGCCGTAGTCGGGGCATCTGCAGATCTAAAATTTCAGGAAAAAAGCTGGATAGTATTTTGCGATAAATTGCAGGCGTTACAACTGGCGCGTAAGGTGCGGCAGAATGCTATTTACTGGGTAACCAATAATAAGCTGTTTCTGGTTCCGGTGTTGTATCAGGAAACCGAAGAATATCTTGGTTTATTTGAAAGCAGAGTAATTTTGCTGGCAGATTAACGTTGCCGCTTTAGAATGGCCAAAATCACCGGCAAATCTTCCTGATACTCTGCCTGGTATTGGCGCCGGGTCATATTTTGTTCAATTCTCTGCTGCTCGCTGCCCGGTTGTTTCAGCAATGGCAGAAAATCTGCCACGCAAATACACAGCATTTGTAATTCATTTTGAGAAGGCAGTTTATCTGCCCGGTACAATTGATGGGGACAGGCTTTAATCCGGTTTTTATTTTGAATACACTGCTGTGCAACATCGGCTTGTGCCGGCATAACTGCTGTTAAAGTCAGTGCTATCGCCAGAACTCGCCGTGTCAGCATAATTAACCGCTGTGCCATCGCCTTACCTTTTAATTGCCTGATATATCACAAAGCCATTAGCTTTGGCCAATATTGCCACTTTGCCAAAGGTTTGTTCAAGTAAAGTGTGGTAGGCCAGATGTGAATTGGCAACAATAGTTAAACTTCCAGCGGAGTTTAAACGGCTTTTGCTTTGACTGATAAACGCTTCGCTAATGCTGTAATCGGTTTTAATACCCGTGTGAAACGGTGGATTACTGACAATATGATCAAAGCTTGCCGGTTGTGTCGGTAAGCCATCTGCTGTTACTACTGTGCCTTGCAGGTTATTGGCGCTTAAGGTATGGCGGGTAGCTTCCGTTGCCAGCGCGCTAACATCTGAACAATACAAATTAAGTGCACTATGGCGTTTCTTAAGATAGGCGCCAATCACGCCGCTGCCACAGCCAAAATCTAACACACTGCCTTTAGTAATATGATCCAGGTTATCCAGCAATAAAGCGGTGCCAATATCCAGTTTGCCATGATTAAATACCCCGGCGATGGAGCAAATGTTAAGTTCGGTGCTATTGATTATTAGTTTGTGCTGGCTGAAAGCGGGTTTGCTCAGCGTGTGCAGTGAACCACTGAGGAAATACCACAGGCAATGTTTGGCATTGTCCAGTTTGTTGGCCTGCAAACCTAATTTATCGGCATGGCTGCTGAGGCTTTTAATGCCGCCCTTATTGTCGCCAACCAGATAAAGCTGGCTGTTACTGTTTAGTGCCGGAGCAATGTTTGCCAGGGTTAAACTAAGCTGCTCTTTACTCTTGGGGTAAAATATTACCACTGTGTCAAATTGCTGGTTAAACGTTGGCAAAGCACTGAAATAGCAAGTTGCTGTCGGATGGCTCCAGCTGCTGGCAACCGCCGCATTAGTCGTGTAACAGCTGAGGGTGGTATCTGTAGGCAGGTTTGCCTGCAGACTGCGACAGAGTTCATCAGCTTCTGGTTCGACAATTAAAATATTGCCGGTTAAATCGGCAATATTACGCAACAGCATCTGGCTGGTGTTAGTGAGCATTAACTTATCCTTTTAAACATTAGATCCCAGACGCCATGGCCGAGGCGCTGCCCACGTTGCTCAAATTTAGTAAGAGGACGCTGCTCCGGTCGTTCTACATAATCGCCGGTTGCAGATAAGTTGGCAAAGCCATCGGCTGCCTGCATGACTTCAAGCATATGCTCAGCGTAGTTCTGCCAGTCAGTAGCCATATGGAACACCCCACCAACCTGCAGTTTCTGGCGCAGTAACTGAACAAATTCGCTTTGAACTATTCGCCGTTTATGGTGGCGTTTTTTATGCCACGGATCAGGGAAAAAAAGTTGTACGGTACTAAGGCTAGCGTCGGCAATAGTGTCATTGAGCACTTCCACTGCATCATGTTCAAATAAACGCAGATTACTCAGACCCACTGCCGCGGCATCGCCAAGACAGGCTCCCACACCAGGTTTATGTACTTCTATGCCGATAAAATTCTTATCAGGGCTGTTTTGGGCCATTTCAACCAGCGATTTGCCCATGCCAAAGCCAATTTCCAGCACCACCGGCGCAGTTCGACCAAACACCTCAGTCAGGTTTAACGGCTCGCTCTGATAATCTAAGCCAAATGCTGGCCAATGGTTATCGAGCGCATTTTGCTGGCCTTTGGTCAGCCGACCTTCACGTAGCACGAAAGAGCGGATTTTACGCATGTAAGGCATATTGTCGCTTTGCTCTGTTGCCGGTTGTCGGGTTTCTGGTTGCTCTGGGGTGGTGGTCATTTATGGCTCCATAATCAAACTGCGGCGCACATTATGCGGATATTAACGCTGAAGCTCAACTGACGTTTTGCGTTGGCTTTCAGTCGTAAGCTGCTTATACTGCGCAGCTATTAGCAACCCCGGGTGATGTATGGAGAGTGCTGTTGCAAAAAGATACTGCTAATTGGTTTTCAGATCAGCTGCTTAGCTGGTATCAACTGCACGGTCGTAAAACGCTTCCCTGGCAGATTAACAAAACACCTTATAAAACCTGGCTCAGTGAGGTGATGCTACAGCAAACTCAGGTTGCTACCGTCATTCCTTATTTTGAGCAGTTTATTCAGCATTTTCCAGATGTGAAAAGTTTAGCTGCTGCGCCGCTGGATCAGGTGCTGCATTTGTGGACCGGTCTTGGCTACTATGCCCGTGCTCGTAATCTACATAAAACGGCCCAGATTATAGCGACTGAATATGACGGCCTTTTTCCTGTTGAATTTGCCCGGGTGCTGGCGCTACCAGGGATTGGCCGCTCTACCGCCGGTGCCATTTTGTCGTTAGCGTTGGACCAGCATTACCCTATTTTAGATGGTAATTGTAAACGGGTATTGAGTCGATTTTCTGCGGTTGCAGGCTGGCCAGGCAATAAAGTGGTAGAACAGCGTTTATGGCATCTGGCTGAACAGGTAACCCCCGATGGGGCTAGGGTAGCGGCATTTAATCAGGCAATGATGGATCTGGGGGCAACATTATGCAGTCGCAGCAAACCGCGCTGTGGTCAATGTCCACTGCATTTAAAATGCCGGGCAGCTCAAACCGGCGAGCAAACGGCTTATCCGGGAAAAAAGCCGGCCAAAATCATCCCTGAAAAGCAAAGCTTCTGGTTGATGCTGCAGTATCAGCAGCAAATCTTATTGCAGCAACGCCCAGCCAGCGGTTTATGGGGAGGCTTATATGGGTTTGTTGAGTTTAGCAGTGAGCAGCTACGATCAGATTATTTGCTGTTAAATGACGTTAAGGTATCAGCTACGCTGGAGCTACCGGCATTTCGACATACCTTCAGTCATTTCCGTTTATGGATAACGCCTTTGCTGGTGCAAGTTGCTATAAAACCTCAGCTGGTGCAGGAGCAAACTGCTGCACAATGGTTTACAATAGCGCAATTACCGCAGGTGGGGTTATCTGCACCAGCTAAAATACTGCTGCAACAGCTGCAGGCACTGCAACCCCAAAGTGAGGAGTAGAGATGATGAGTAGAATGGTTTTTTGCCAGTATTTGCAAAAAGAGGCGCCGGGAATGGATTTTCAGCTATACCCGGGCGATCTTGGCAGTAAAATATTTGCGTCAATTAGCAAAGAGGCCTGGAGTAAGTGGCAGGCGAAGCAAATTATGCTGATTAACGAAAAAAAGCTGAATATGATGAATCCTGAACATCGGCAATTTCTGGAGCAGCAGATGGAAGCCTTTTTATTTCAAGGCCAGGATATTGAGATTGAAGGCTATAAGCCACCAGCCAGTTAATTATTGAGCTAAGTAAATTTATGGCGCGTCGTCTGCCACCTCTAAATGCATTAAAGGCTTTTGAAACAGCTGCCAGACACCTTAGTTTTACTAAGGCTGCGGAAGAGATGTATGTAACGCAGGCTGCGATAAGCCATCAGATAAAGGCGCTGGAAGATCATCTGGGCTTAAAACTGTTTATGCGTAAAAACCGCTCGCTGTTACTGACAGAAGAGGGGCAAAGCTATTTTCTGGATATTAAAGAGATTTTTCTGCAGTTGCATGAAGCTACTGAGAAGTTACTGGTGCGGGGAGCCAAAGGTTCGTTGACCGTAAGTTTGCAGCCCAGCTTTGCCATTCAGTGGCTGGTACCGCGCTTAAATCAGTTTAGTGAACAGCACCCGGATATCGATGTCCGGATTAAAGCTGTTGATCTTGATGAAGGGTCTCTGACTGATGACGTTGATGTAGCTATCTATTACGGTCGTGGTAACTGGCGCAATTTACGAGCTGACAAGCTGCATACTGAGTATTTGTTACCGGTATGTTCGCCACTGCTATTGAACAGTGGCAAGCCGCTGAATGAGCCTACTGACCTGGCAAAACATAATTTACTGCACGATAGTTCACGCCGGGCCTGGAAGGCCTGGTTTACCAGCCAGGGCTTTAAACAGTTTAATGTCAATCAGGGGCCAATATTCAGCCATTCTTCGATGGTGCTGCAGGCTGCGATTCATGGCCAGGGCGTGGCATTAGCGCATAACGTACTGGCGCGGCCAGATATTAACTCGGGCCGTTTAATAGTGCCGTTTAATCATGTGCTGATTAGTAAAGACGCTTACTATCTGGTGTGTCGGGAAAGTCAGGCAGAACTGGGTAAAATTACAGCATTTCGTCAGTGGATGGTGGATATGGTCACAGCGGAACAACTGCTATTTACCGAACAACAATTTACCAATGCTGTCGCCATTGACTAACCCCAAGGCCTGTTTAGTGCTGGCTCATGGTGCCGGAGCGTGCTGCGATAGCCCCTATATGATTGCTTTGGCCGAAGCGTTGGCCAGACATAATATTGAAGTGTTGCGTTTTAATTTCCGCTATATGCAACAAAGCATTGCGCTGGGTCGCAAAAGGCCTCCAGAGAAAATGGCGTTGTTGCAGCAAGAATTTTTAAAACAAATCAGTATGGTCAATTACCAGCTGCCATTATTTATTGGTGGAAAGTCGATGGGTGGTCGGGTTGCCAGTATGCTGGATCTGGCGGATGAGCCGCAGGTGCGGGCGGTATTTGCTTTTGGCTATCCGTTTCATCCGCCTGGCAAAAGCCAATGGCGGACCGCACATTTCAGCAGCCTGGCAATGCCACTGCATATTTTACAGGGCGAGCGCGACCCTTTTGGCAAACGCGCTGAGCTCACTGATTTAAGCTGGCCAAAGGTTAATGTGCACTGGTTAACGGCGGCCGATCATGACTTTAAACCGACCAAGGCAAGTGGCCTGAAGCAACAGGATGTTATCTGTGCCGCGGCCGCTTATTGCAATAAGGTAATCGATGAAATACTTCTGGCAAATCAGTAACAGCCTGACCGCCTTATATGGCGCGGCTGCAGTAGGGCTGGCAGCCGCGCTGATGCACCTGTGGGCCGCTCTGGAGCACAAAGAATTTGGCCGCTTAATAAGTGCTATTAGTATGCTGGCATTTCATGCACTGGCGCTACTGACAGTGGGCCGTAATTCGGCCGCTGTAAAATTACAAAAGTTAGCGGTGCTATGCTGGCACATCGGGCTCTGGTTATTTTGCTGGACCTTATTTGCCGGGGTGCTGACATTACCCTTGTATTATTCTGCCCTGGCTCCGCTTGGCGGACAAATTTTGATTATTGGCTGGTTGTTGCTTGCACTAAGCGCCTGGCAAAAGGATGTTAAATGAAACAACTATTACTATACTGCCGGGCGGGTTTTGAAAAAGAATGCGCTGCAGAAATTCAGGACAAAGCAAGTAGCTTTGATGTGTTTGGTTTTTGCAAACTAACAGCAAATTCAGCTTACGTTATCTTCGAAGCTTATGATGCTGATGGTCTTGCCGAGTTTTATCGAGACTATCCATTTGAGCACTTTATTTTCATCCGGCAATGGTGTCTGCTGCAGGCTGAACTGCTTGAATTGCCGTCTGAAGATCGAATAGCACCCGTACTTGAAGCTCTTGTTGCTGCTGAATTAACCGGCTGTGGTGAGCTACGGGTTGAATATCCTGAAACAAATGATGGTAAAACCTTGTCAACCCTGGCGCGCAAATTAACCGTACCTCTTCGTCAGTCTTTGCGCAAAGCCGGCGTATTATTGCAGAAAGAGCAAAAACGAGCGCCGGTTTTGCACGTGTTGTTACTTAGTGGTCAGCAAGGTTATGTTGGCTTGTCTTATCCGGAGAATAACAGCCCGCTGGAAAACGGTATTATGCGGTTGAAGTTTCCCAATGAAGCGCCTAGCCGGAGCACCTTAAAACTGGAAGAAGCATTTCTGCAGTTTATTCCGAAGCCTGAATGGGATAAGCGTTTAGGCGGTGGACTAAATGCGGTTGATTTAGGTGCCAGCCCTGGTGGTTGGACCTATCAACTGGTAAAGCGCAGCATGATGGTGACCGCTATCGACAACGGACCTATGGCAGAGTCGCTAATGCAAACTGGTCAGGTCAGGCATTATACCGTGGATGGTTTTAAGTTCGAGCCGCAAAAGAAAAACGTATATTGGCTTGTCTGCGACATGATTGAGCAACCGCAGCGGGTTGCACAGCGGATGGGGGATTGGCTGATTAACGGCTGGTGTCAGGAGGCAATATTTAATTTAAAATTGCCGATGAAAAAACGCTATGAAACCGTAACCGATATATTGGCTCAGCTTGAGCAGCGTCTGCTAGATGCGGATATTAAATTCCGTTTACAGGTTAAGCACCTGTACCACGACCGCGAAGAAGTTACGGTACACGTGCAAAACCTGGTGTTAAAATTCTAAGCGTTTGTTTCTTTTTTCATTTATTTGAGTTGTGCGCTGAATCAGTCAGCGCTTAATTTCAGTTTCACCCAAACCAGGCGATGATCTGAGCTGGCACCGCGTGAACCCACCAATGGATAAAGCGGACTGGTTTTTTCCGGCCAGAATACACCACCATCTTCCACTACAAAGCCGGCATTTGACGGTAGCACGTAGTCTGCCCGCATACGCCAACCGGCGGTATGATATTTAGCATGTGCCTGCCCGGGTGAGTTTTGGGCAGCACCGGCACTTGCCGGGGTAAAACTTTGGTTTATTCTCTGATGTGATACCAGAGCTTTTATCGCACTATTTATTGCATCGCCATCACCATCAGCCGACGCATTCAAATCTCCGAGTAGCACAAAACGGCTGTCTGCTACCAGGCCGCCTTTGTTATTGTTGTCATCATAAATGTAGCCAGCATTGCCGGGAGTCAAGTAATCCAGCCAGAAACGGATTTCATCATGATTACGGATTCCATTGCGATTCTCCGGGCCATCAAACACCGGTGGAGTAGGGTGGCTGGCCAGAATGTGCACCTTTGTGTTACCAACTTTTATTGGTACATCCCAGTGCGACTTAGACGACAGCGGCATTTGCTGCCATGCTGCCTCGCTATACCAGGGGCTGCCATCCTCTTTATAAGTTGGCATAAAACCTGGCATGTCGCGCCATTTAAAATGCTGAAAAGTTCGGACACTATCGTAATCAATCGGATACTTTGACAGGATAACCATGCCGTACTGGCCAGGATAAAAACCAAAACCCCAGGCATCAGCGCCAACACCGGTGGCTACGCCACTATTGTCCAGATCAAACGGGCTTGGTTGCCCGGTGTTTACCGTAGAATAATAAAAGTACGGATAAGTAATGGGCTCGCTACCAGCCTGTGGCTGATTTAAATAGTTTTTAATGAAGGCTTCAATACCCTGTTCAGCGTTAGCAATATAGTCAAATTCATTCAATAGCAATACATCTGGCCTTACCCGCTGAATAATAGCCGCAATATTTTGTACTTGCGGGTTGTCACCCTTAGCCAGAATCGACGCAAGTACCTGGTTATTTCCGGTTTCCCCCTGCGGCAGGTAATTAGTCGACTCCATGCTGACATTGAAGGTTGCGACCTTAATCTCGTTAACCTGGTCGGCCATAGCTACTCCGGAACAAAGCAAAATAAAGTAAAAGAAAAAGTGATTAGGCATAAATAAACATTAGTTTTTTAAGAGGTTAGCTAGCATAACTAAGCCAGTTCTGAAACACCAGCATGCTGCGGCTTTATGCAAAATATTGATATTTTTTAATCAATTTAAGTTGTGGTTATTCGCAACTCTGACCAGCCATGTTACACTTGCGTGACAGGCGCACTTTGACTAAAGAAGAGCTTAAAAGTTCCCGGTTAAATTGTTATGTAACGAAAGTGACATAAAAGTTCGCTACACTAAGCCCCAGGTTGAAAACAGCATATGTATTCAAACGATTTAGAACACTACTATCAACTACCAGGTGATAAACAATATGAAAATTAAACATTTAGCGTTGGCAGTCGCTTTGAGTCTTGGCGTGTCACACCTCGCTTTGGCTCAGGAAACAACGTCCTCTATCAGGGGTAATGTAGTTACACAATCAGGTCAGGTTGCTGACGATGCGAAAGTAGAGATTTTGCATGTTCCATCAGGTACCCGTTCTGTAGCCTCTACCAATGAATCGGGTGCGTTTTCAAGCACAGGTTTGCGGGTTGGTGGTCCTTACACTATAACGATTACCAGTGCTGCCGGTGTAAAAACATACGAGAATATTTTTGTAACACTTGGTGAAACATTCCGTTTGAATGCGCAATTAGAATCAGTTGAGCGAATCACTGTTTCCGGTTCAAGAATTGCCGGCACAGCAAATGCCGGAAGCAGTAGCTTCTTTAATGAAGATGACATTTCTAACGCCCCAACTTTCAACCGTGACTTAAAAGAAGTTGCGCGCATGAACCCTTACGCAAATATTCTGCCGGGTTCCAACGCTGAATTAAGTATTGCCGGTAGCAACCCAAAATATAACAGTACCACCATTGATGGCGTTGGTGTTAATGATGACTTTGGTTTAAATAGTAACGGCTATCCTACGCAGCGCTCACCAATTTCTATTGATGCTATTGAGCAAATTTCAGTTGATGTTGCGCCATTTGATGCTGCAGAGGGTAACTTCAGCGGTGGTCGGATTAATGCTGTAACTAAGTCTGGTACCAATAAGTTCACCGGCTCATTTTCATTTGAAAAAATGAGTGATGAGTGGGCTGGCAGACCTAGAACTCCTGGCACTCGCAATAGTAGTAGCCTTGATTTTGAACGTGAAACCTACAGCCTTACCCTTGGTGGTCCTTTAATCAAAGATAAGCTATTTTTCTTCGGCTCATTTGAAAATACCACAGAGCCAGCTCAGGTTACTGCCGGACCAAATGACAGTGATGCGGTAAACAAGGCGCTAATAACCAACGCACAATTAACTGAGATTCGCAATATTGCCAGCTCGCGTTATGGCATTGACGATATTGGTGACTGGGACTCCGCGCCTGAAATTGAAGATGAAAGTATTCTGTTAAAGCTTGACTGGAATATAACTGATGAGCACCGGGCTGCATTTACTTATAACTCCAGTGAAGGTTCATCAGTTCGCAATCAGACTACAGGTGCAAATGGCGTCCTGAACCTTGATACCCATTGGTATACTTACACTCAAAATATGGATCTGTACCGGGCAGCATTGTTTTCTGACTGGACCTTAGATTTATCCAGCGAGATTTATGTAAACCTTAAATCTGTAGATTCTATTTCTGGTAACAAAACTAATGAATATGGTGAGATAACTATCCGTAGTCTGTTAAATTTTGGACCGGATGAAGCTCGTCATGCCAATGAATTAAGCACTGAAGAGTTAAAGTTTGGCGTTAAATTTAATTATCTGGTCGGTGATCACCAGATCAAGTTTGGCGGTGAATACGCGTCACTTGATGTATATAATGCATTTGTGCGCCGGGCGTTAGGTGTTTGGACATTTGGCAGTATTGAGGATTTTGCCGCAGGCGACGCTTCTTCTTTTATATATGACAATGCGTTTACTAACGTTGCATCAGACGCTGCAGCTGAATTTACCATGGGTTCTGGCAACTTGTTTGTGCAAGACAACTGGTATTTCAGTGACGATATAGAAATCGCGATGGGTCTTCGTTATGAGCGTTTGTTTGTTAGTGACGAGCCAGCCCTAAACGATAATTTCGTGCGTCGTTACGGCTTTTCGAATCAAGAAAATCTTGATGGTTTGTCGATTATTATGCCGCGCTTCAATGTTAAGTGGACGGCTAGTGATGATTTAACCGTGAATGCTGGTTTTGGTCGCTTCTCTGGTGGTAAACCAAACGTCTATATTTCTAATTCATTCTCAAATGACGGTACTACTTTAGTAAGTTTTGATCCAGCTGTAGCCGGAACTTCTCATCTGACAGACGTAACATCGTTAACTGTGCCACAAAATGTGCAGGATGCAATGTTCCCTGGTGATGGCTTTACCAACGTTATCGACCCGAATTATGAGATACCTTCTGACTGGATTGCCAGAGTTAGCGCTGATTACCGCTTCTCGGTACCTAGTGTGGTAGAAGATGTTAATTTCTCTGCAGAAGTTATGCGTAAGTGGATGACTGATAACAACCAGTGGGTTGATATCTCGCGCTGTAAGAGTGGTGAAACCAGTTTGGGTGTCAATATCTATGAACCTTGTGACCCTACTGCCAAAGAAAATCATTATGACTTGATGTTAACGAATGAAGATAAAAGCGGCAACGCCTGGATCTTTACTACCACTTTGCAGAAGAACTGGGATAATGGTTTAAATGCTTTTGCATCTTATACCCATCAGGACATAGAAGAAGGTACACCTGGTACTTCTTCTACAGCCGACTCGAATTACCAGTTTAATATTGTGGTTGACCGTAACCAGCCGTTAATTGGCACTGCTGATTATGCCATCGAGCACTCCTTAAAATTGGTACTGGGGTATACCCATCAATTCGTAGAAGGTTACGATTCAAGGTTTAATTTGTTCTTCCAGCGTCGCTCTGGCACAAACTACAGTCATACTTTTGGTATGTTCCGTGATGGTGACTTCGGCGATAACTCTAAGTTCAATAGTTCTAGTGCCTATCTGGTTTACGTACCAACTGGCCCGAGTGATCCGAATATCAGCCCTGAAGGCATTCAGTATGATGAAATTATGTCTTACCTGAATCAAGTTGGTCTTGGTAAATACGCGGGTGGTTTTGCACCTAAAGGTGTTAATACGTCACCTTGGATCACGACGATGGACTTTAGTTTCCAACAAGATGTTCCTGGTTTTATGGAAGGTCATAAAGGCACAATTTACTTCACTATTAGTAATTTGTTAAACCTGTTGGATAGCTCAAAAGGTGATGTACGCAGAATGCGATTCACCACCAATTCTATTGTAGATTTTGGCGGCTTGGATGATGAAGGTCGTTATATTTATAATGAACCGTTCCGTTCACCGACTGTTGCAAACTGGGATTTGTTTGAGCCTGAACAGTCTACCTGGCGTATTAAAGCGGGTGTAAGCTACCGCTTCTAAACCAGGTTTAGTTTTAATCTAAAAATGCCAGTCTTGCGACTGGCATTTTTTTTAGCTGTTTTTATTTCTATCTGCGGCATTATTAGCGATAATCGCCAGCTGTTTTTCGGAAAGTAGGCGTTATTGTGGCTAAAAATACCATTATTGCGATTGCTGGTGCCTCTGCATCAGGCAAAAGTTTATTTGCGTCAACCGTTTATCAGGAGTTGGTTGCTGAATTGGGTGGCGAGCGTATTGCTATTTTATCGGAAGATGCTTACTACCGGGACCAAAGCCATTTATCGTTTGATCAGCGGGTGTTAACCAATTACGACCATCCCTCTGCTTTTGAGCATGCTTTACTGGTTGAGCATTTACAGCGCTTGCGTGCTGGTCAGAGTATTGAGATGCCCCAGTACAGCTATAAATTACATACCCGGCTCGATGAGTCTATAAAAGTGCAGGCTGCCAAAGTTATTCTGGTCGAGGGCATTTTGCTGCTGAATGATGAAAAGCTGCGCCAACAGTTTGATATCAGCGTATTTATGGACACGCCTTTAGATATCTGTTTGTTGCGCCGGATTAAGCGCGATTTAGAAGACCGTGGCAGAAGCCTGGCCTCAGTGACGGAACAATATGAAACGACAGTGCGCCCGGCTTTTTTTGAATTTATAGCGCCGTCTAAGCAATATGCCGATTTAGTGGTTACCCGTGGTGGTAAAAATCAGATTGCAATCGATATTATAAAAGCAAAAATTCGTCAGTTACTGGCAGAATAATAATCAGGGAATAACATATGATGGGATTAGTGGGTATTTTTGCCCTGTTACTGGTGGCCTTTGCTGCGTCGGAACATCGAAGTCGAATTAAATGGCGTACTGTAGGTGGTGCTTTTGCTATCCAATTAGCAATCGGTGCGTTCGTGTTATACATACCATTTGGCAAAGACGTGCTGCTCAGTATGTCAGCTGCAGTCAGTAATGTTATTCAGTATGCTAACGAAGGCATAAGATTTTTATTCGGTGAGATGGGGCGGTTTGTGTTTGCGATAAACGTGCTCACTGTGATTATTTTCTTCTCATCTTTAATCGCTGTGCTTTACCACATCGGCGTGATGAAATTTGTGATTAACATTATTGGTGGTGGATTACAGAAGTTACTCGGTACTAGTCGGCCTGAATCAATGAGTGCTGCGGGCAATATTTTTGTTGGCCAAACTGAAGCGCCTTTAGTGGTTAAACCCTTTATTCCCACTATGACCCGGTCTGAATTGTTTGCTGTAATGGTGGGCGGTCTTGCTTCGGTTGCCGGCTCTGTGCTGGCTGGTTATGCTTTATTAGGCATTGAGATGAAATATCTGATTGCCGCCAGTTTTATGGCCGCCCCAGGTGGCCTGTTAATGGCCAAAATGTTGATCCCTGAAACTGAACAGCCAAAGAATGAACTCAACGAAATTAGTACTGAAAAACCGCATACAAACGTGATTGATGCTGCTGCCGCTGGCGCGTCCAGTGGTATGCAACTGGCGCTGAATGTTGGTGCTATGTTACTGGCGTTTGTTGGTTTAATTGCCCTGGTTAACGGCATTGTTGGCGGTGTTGGTGGCTGGTTTGGCATGGAGAACCTGACGCTACAACTGATCTTTGGTTATGTGTTCCAGCCGCTGGCATTTATTCTTGGCGTATCCTGGGATGAAGCCCGTTTAGCTGGTAGTTTTATTGGCCAAAAACTGGTGATCAATGAATTTGTCGCATACCTCGACTTTGTGCAGGTGAAAGATCAGTTAAGCGCCCATACTCAGGTAATTGTGACAATTGCCTTGTGTGGCTTTGCTAACTTTTCTTCCATTGCTATTTTATTAGGCGGTCTGGGCGGTATGGCGCCAGGTCGTCGGGCTGATATTGCCGAGCTGGGTTTAAAAGCTTTGCTTGCTGCAACATTGGCCAACTTAATGAGCGCTGCAATTGCAGGGTTCTTTTTTTCCTTAGGCTAACAAACAGGTCTTTTATATGACACAGCAAGTTCCAACGTTAGATATAAGACGGTTTGCCACCGACAAAGATAACTTTGTTGCCGAAATTGGCAAGGCCTACACTGAGTTTGGATTCTGCGGCATTAGTGGCCACGGTATTCCGGATGAAGTGGTAGCAAATACCTACAGTGCGATTAAGCAGTTTTTCGCGTTACCGACCGAGGTTAAGACAAAATACCATAAGCCCGGGCAGGGCGGTGCCCGGGGTTATACCGCCGTTGGGGTAGAGAAGGCAAAAGACTCTAATCATCCTGACTTAAAAGAGTTCTGGCATGTTGGGCGCGAGCTGGAAGGTCCAGCTCCGCATCCAAGCTTATACCCTAATATCTGGCCTGCTGAAGTGCCTGGCTTTAAAGAGGCTACGTACACCTTGTTTGCTGAACTGGAAAAGTTAGGCAATCGGGTGTTGGAGGCGTTAGCGCTATACCTTGGCCAACCACAGCAGTATTTTGCTGATAAAGTAGATTACGGCAATTCGATCTTGCGACCCATCCATTATCCGCCAATTAAAGATACGTCAACCGAGTCTATTCGGGCTGGCCAACATGAAGATATTAACCTGATCACATTGCTGGTTGGCTCTAATGAAGCGGGCCTGGAAATTCTGCGACGTGATGGCAGCTGGTTGCCGGTAACGACTATTGAAGGCACCATAGTGGTCAACATCGGCGATATGCTGCAGCGCTTAACCAACCATGTATTGCCATCAACCACCCATCGGGTGGTAAATCCGGCGGATATGGCAGCGGGCGAGCCACGCTATTCGATTCCGTTTTTTATGCATCCTAATCCAGATTTTGTGATTGAAACACTGGATACGTGTATCAGTGAGGAGCGGCCGAATCGCTATCCAGAGCCAATTAACTCTAACGACTATTTAATGCAGCGTTTAGAGGAAATTGGCTTGCTGAAAAAGGCGAAATAAATAGCGCCTTGCTCAGCAAATAGGCGAACGGTTAAAAACGAGCAGAATAGTTGAATTCAATAGTTGACTAGTTATTTTGAATCGCTATACTGCTCGCCATGTTAGGCACCTGGTGCAAAACATAACGCAGATGTGGTGGAATTGGTAGACACGCAAGCTTCAGGTGTTTGTGCCCACAAGGCGTGAGAGTTCGAGTCTCTCCATCTGCACCAAATTAACCGGCCCTGGCCGGTTTTTTTGCATCTACATGTTACCGTTTTAATTCGATGCGGCGGATAAAGTCTTCTACCAGAATATCGTACAGTTTGTTGCCCAGGTGCAGGTCTTCCACACCATCATCAATATTCGGGTTGTCGTTTACTTCAATAACATACACCTTATCACCGTCTTGTTTTACATCTACGCCGTACAAGCTATCCCCAATCGGAGCACAAGCGCGAATGGCGGCATCTAATACATGAGCCGGTACCTCATTTACTGCGCAGGTGCTAAAACCACCACTTTCGGTTTTGGCTTTGCCATGTTTATAAATTTGCCAGTGGTTTCGTGCCATAAAATACTTACAGGCAAATATAGCCTGGCCGTTCAACACACCAATTCGCCAGTCGTATTCGGTAAAGGTATACCGCTGCGCCAGGATAATCGCGCTTTGTTCGAACAGAGTGTCCAGAGTAGAGCGTAATTCGGTCAGCGTTTTTACTTTTATTACGCCGCGGGAAAAACTGCCATCAGGTATTTTCAACACCAGTGGCAGGCCAAGGCTATCGGCTGCGCGTTCCAGGTTGTCCTCATCTTGCTTGAATAACATAATACCGTCAGGCATAGGCACTTTATGCTGTTCAAACAAGGTATGCAGATAGACTTTATTACCACAGCGTAAGATAGAGCTGGGATCGTCAACTACTGCCAATCCCTCGCGTTCTGCTTTTTGTGCCATATGAAATGTATGGTGATTTACCGCTGTTGTTTCCCTGATAAACAAGCCATCGAACTCGGCAAGCCGGTGAATATCCTTCGACGTGATTTGCTCAACGTCCATTGCTGCTTTTTTAGCTGCCCGGACAAACAATTCTAGTGACTTTGGCGTACAAGGCGGAAACTTTTCTTTCGGGTCAACTAACACGGCTAAGTCATATTTAAACTTGCGGTTAGCGGGCTCCAGCCGCCATATCTTATGGCTGTATTTTTCCAGAATATTGCCGAAAAGACTTTGCTCCGCTTCAGTAAGTTTGTTAACACTACCAATTTTCAGGGTTTTAACCTGCCAGCGGGTTTTTTTCTGCAGTTCTACTCTGAGGATGGGTACCGGAAAAGCCTCAAACAGATAAGAGGCAACCTTTTTTAACGCTTTATGCTCGGTTTCTCCGAAGTAAATATTAAACGTTAGCTGGCTTGCCGTTTCTTCAGCCAGATCTTTATTTAATTGCTGTAGTAGAGCCAATGGCACTTCATCAGCAATATCGGCAATTTCATGCCGGTTAAACTTATTGAATGCTCGAACGGAGGGCATAACATTGTGGCCGCGTGCTTCAGCCAGTAACGAACAATAATAGCCACTGCCCAGGTAGTGTGACTGGCGACACAGGTTAATCACCCGCACCCGCTGCTTTTGCTTGGCAGACCACTTAAGGTAGGCGGGTAAACTCATTACGCCGTCATATTGATGAAAAGGTGCCCAGTCCTGAGCTTTATCTACTATTATTATCAGTTTCGCCATGTTGCCTCCTGTTAGCATGTCAAGCCTGACTGATTATCGCAGTGAAAGACAGCAAATTTATTTTCAGCATAGCATCAGAATTTCTTACTGGCATTTCAAACGCATAACTGGTGAGATGCGTGTAGTGCCATTATTGAGAATGATGTTAAGGGTAAAAATTTTATGGGTAAGTCAGAACAGGACCACGATATCAGATTACGACCTGCGATGCTGGCTGATGTTCCCGCTTTACAGGTGCTGGAGCAACGTTGCTTTAGTTCAGACAAGTTAAGTGTACGTAGTTTCCGACGGTTCATTACTGAAAAACGTAGCGACCTGATTGCGCTTGAGGTTGACGAGGCGCTTGCGGGGTATTTTCTATTGATCTATCGCAGGGGCACGAGTCTGGCGCGGTTGTATTCAATAGCCGTAGACCCGGCATTCAGACAAAAAGGCTTGGCCGAAAAGCTGATGGCTGAAGCTGAGGTGCAAGCAGCGAACCGTCATTGCGCACTGCTTCGGTTAGAAGTACGCAAAGACAACGAAGCGGCAATAAAGCTCTATAAGAAATTGCAGTATCATGAGTTTGCGATAAAACATGACTTCTATGAAGATCACGCTGATGCAATCTGTATGCAGAAGCAAGTGATTCAGTTTAAGCGCGATTCGGTTACCAGACAGGTTCCTTACATCGCTCAAACCACCCCGTTTACTTGCGGCCCTGCCAGTTTATTAATGGCTTTCAATTATTTTAAGCCAGGGCTATTTAATCCTTATCAGCATGAAATTGAACTATGGAGAGAGGCAACTACTATATTTATGACTAGTGGTCATGGGGGCTGTGGCCCCAGGGGGTTAGCGCTTGCAGCGCACCGCAGAGGTTTTTCTACAGAAGTGTATCTTAACAACGATGGCTTGCTGTTTGGTGATAGCGTGCGCAGCGAAGCTAAGAAGGCAGTATTACAGCGGGTACATGATTCCTTCAGGCAACAAACTGAGCAGCAAGGTGTCACAGTTCATCATGCTGAACTCACTGTAACTGCAATTAAGCAGTACCTGCAACAAGATAAGCTGATCATTGCTCTGATCAGTACCTGGCAATTTGATAAGAGCAAAGCACCTCATTGGGTAGTAGTGTGCGCTGCCGATGATAATTTTATTTATATTAACGATCCTGATACGGCTGATATTCCCTGGTTGTCGACAGCTGAGCGACAATATATTCCAATCGAATATAAAGTGTTTAGCAAAGCTTTCAGCTATGGCAAAAAGCGACTTAAGGCAGCTGTTATTATCGGAGCGCAGAAAAAATAAGCGGGTTCTGTAGGTATTTTGATTAATCCGTCTGCTTTTTGTGCAAACGATTCATTGCCGCAGGTTTTTATTGATTTACCGCTTGCAGCTCTGCAAAAACGCCCTATAATGCCCGCCATGCCACGGGGTGCTGCGCTAAGCAGGCTTCAGGTGAGATAAGCCGGATTGCAAAAATCTTAAAAAA
>DIBV01000018.1 GCA_002415085.1 Arsukibacterium sp. UBA5043
AAAATTAGATTGCCGTTGACATTATTTTAGCCAAAGTCGTATGGCTCCAACTTTCCGGCTTCTTTTTCCGCCTTCGATATAATCACTTGTTTTACAAATTCATAAGGTAAGTCCGGGTTATCTTCCATCATTTCACCAATTTTTGCCCAATGCTCTATCTGCTTAGGCATTGTGCGGTTCAATGCTTTCCCCATAATGGTCGCTTTTTCTACCAGATCCTGGTCTAGCCTTACACTTGCAGTTGCCATAATATCTCTCCTGTAAAAACAGGCCAATTGTAGCAATGCGCTACAATCGTAGCAAGTTGCGTCAACAAACGGATTTACCACTCACTGCGCGCGCTGTTGCCCTTAGGGTCAGCAGTCAGCGGATGTAAAAATACCGGATACAACGCTCTTCCTCACTCGCCGGCTCTTTCAAAAGAGGTTCTATCCTCTACTAATCTTAGTTGTACCCATAAGTTATTGTAAATAAGCCAAAACAGATGTAACTTCATCCACATCGAATTTACAAAGGCGGAAAAGTTCGTTTTTAATTACGGGCCTTTGCGTCCAAAAATTAATGTGACACAAGGAACGTAAATGTCAGTATTTCTCAAGTTTCGACTGCTCATTTTAGCTTGCTTAAGTTTTATTCTTTCGGGCTGTGTTACTTTGCCTGGGCATAGGCAAACTATTGATGAAGAAAATTTTTTCTTGCGTATCAGTGCCCCCAATCTTGCGATAAAAAACGAGATTCGTTTCAACGCAGAAAAAACAGAACTTTTATTTTTACCTGAAAATGCTCAGATTGAGTTAGTTGTTGCAGATAAAACCGGCAAGCATCAGCTCATGATGAAAAAACACCAGGAATCCGTTGTTTATATCTACAGGTTAAATGGTCGTAAAACGATGTTTGGAGTCAAAGAAAAAGAGTGGCTTGCATCGCAAATCCCTATAATCATTGATAAAGCTGGCCGTTAAATCCGCTGGCGTGACTTTTCGGCTGAAGCTGGTTGCGTTACATTTTTTTGCAAACAACCAGTTTTTTTTTAAAAAAGGATTTGTAACACATGAAGTTCATAAAGGTTACAACACTCATCTTGAGCGTTGCCATCATCGTAGCAATACTGTCATACCAGAAAATTATCTCAAATATATTGTTACCGCAGTATATTGACTGGGCGTTTGAAACTGATAACAAAGGTTTGGAGTCTGGAGTAGCTTTAAATGCACAAGAGCTGTCATTAGCAACCGATATAGGGATTCAAAACCCTGAAAAAGTAAGGATTGTTTATGTGGATGAAATTCCGTTCCCGTACGAAAACTTTGCGCTGAAAACACTAGGTGAAGCACTCGGATTCATTGGTGAAGGTATCACCAACAACGCTCAGGTGTTCGGATACTCAATTTATGTTCGTAATGGTTATGAACTAAACAGGCCAAAGTTAGCTCATGAATTGGTGCACGTACTTCAAATTGAACGAACCAGTCTCGACCATATAATAACTAAGCACTTCTCGGATTTGGCAGAGTATGGGTACGACAAAGCACCCTTAGAAGTCGAAGCTTTTAAAGCGAATAAAGACTATGCGGCCGATTGGCGTCTTTGATAACAGCTTTGCGGCTGTGGAGTTTCGTTAAAACACCAGCGACGCCTGGGCACCAATGGTAGTGCGGCTAAAGCGGCGGCTTTCACCATTAGGTTGATAGTCAATAGGTGTAATTGAGATGTGACGTGTCTGGTAACGTATGTTGTACCAATTGCCATACAGTTCAAGCCGGATATGATCAGTTGCTTTAAACTCCAGGCCGGCTCTGGCCATAGCATTGCAACAGGACTGTTCTGTGTTATCAAACCATTGCCGAACACTACCGTTCAGATCTATGCCGGCTTGAAAATAAGGACTTAGCTGCCAGTCCATGCCCAGGCGGCCATATAAAAACAGCGGTCTGATCCGGCCTTCAGTATAGTCAACCGGCTGCTGTTTTAACCTGATCCGCTGATAGCTCAAGCCTGCCTGAACGTAGAAATCACTGCGCTCAACTTTGCGTAAGCCAATAGAAAAGCCGCTGGTTTCTGCCTTATCACCCTGCTCTGTAAATACAGCAAATACTTTCTGACTATCACTCCATACCGCCTGGGCACTTGGTACAATTAACATCCCTGACAGGGCAACGCCCGCAACCACATTTCTAAACATCCGTAATCCCATACTAAAAATTAACATCAGCAACAAAGGGCGCAGATAGTAGCCTAAACGCAAATCGGCCGCCAGCATTGAGTAAATCTTCTGGCTCTGCAACAATGCAACAGTTACCAGTTTGCAGCGGAATTTTTTGTGTCTTGCATTACTTTTTTTAAACATGTTGCTGCCAGTACTCTGGCATTTCTATTTCTGTTGGCCCTGCCCGCTCAGGCCCAGTGGCAGCGCCTGCCCTTTCAGACCATGGGCACCCAGGCTTATGTCGAGCTGTGGGCGGAAGATGACAAGCTGGGTAAAGACTTGCTGCTTGCCGTGCAACATGAATTTGAGCGGATTAACCAGCTGATGAGTCCCTATATCGACAGCAGTGAACTGAGCCTGCTTAACCGGGATGCAGCCAGCCGGCCTGTTACCATAAGTAACGAGCTGTACCAGTTGCTGCAGCAGGCAGAGCAGTTGGCGAAACTCAGTGATGGCGCTTTTGATATCAGCTTTGCTTCGGTAGGCTTTAGCTATGATTACCGCCAGCATATTAAACCCAGTGCAGCAGAGCTGGAGGCGCAACGGTCATTAATTAATTACCGGCATATTCAGTTACTGGCAGATAATCAGGTGAAATTTAGCCTGCCCGGGCTGAAAATTGATTTGGGCGGTATCGCCAAAGGCTATGCGGTTGAACAGGCCATTGGCCTGCTGGCAACAGCCGGTATTAAGCATGCGCTGGTGACTGCCGGTGGTGATACCCGTTTACTGGGCGATAAACGGGGCCGGCCCTGGCAGGT
Organism: Arsukibacterium sp. UBA5043; assembly: GCA_002415085.1. Classification (GTDB taxonomy): domain Bacteria; phylum Pseudomonadota; class Gammaproteobacteria; order Enterobacterales; family Alteromonadaceae; genus Alishewanella. The sequence continues at coordinate 2,968 of DIBV01000018.1, forward strand.
GGCCATTAAGCACCCGCGTAAAGAAGACGGTATTGTGGCGCAGCTGCCGTTAACCGACAGTGCCATCAGCACCTCTGGTGATTATGAGCGGTTTTTTATTGAAGATGGCGTGCGCTATCATCATATTCTCGACCCGAAAAGCGGCCAGAGCCCGTCCGGTTTAATGAGTGTAACGGTACTCGGGCCTGACAGCACCCGCACCGATGCGATGTCGACCACCTTATTTGTGATGGGGCTTAAGCGGGGTATAGCCTTTATTGAACAGCAGAGCGAATTTGAAGCGATATTTATCAGCAGTGAGCATCAATTGTATTTCACCTCTGGCCTGGCACAGTAAATAACGAGTAAAATTAGCTATTTCCAGTTAGGACAAAGCGCTTTATACTGGCTTGTCTGTTTAAAGTTTATACAAAACTATCTGACGCAGGCGTGACTAAATAATAATAATTTAACTGGAAACCCGATGCGCACAAAGGCGACACAGATTATTATTTTAATCAGTATGCTGACAGCACTGGGCCAGGCCCGGGTTTTCGCGTGCACATTGCGCCTGGGGGTGGAAACCCATTTTCCACCGCATATTATCAAAACTGACACGGGCTGGAGCGGCCTCAGTGTTGAGCTGGCAGAGCGGCTTGCCCGCGAAATTGACTGCACCATTATTCTGGTGGAAAGCCCGTGGTTAAGAGCCATGCGCATGATTGATAAAGGTGAGCTGGACCTGGTCAGCCACCTGACCTACAGCGCGCAGCGACAACAGCATTTTGCCTTTATCGGGCCACACCATCTGGAACAAATTTATCTGGTGGCCGATCCTGCGGCTATTCCGGCATTAACCACCATTGAACAACTGACCGAAGAAGTAGACCTTACCGCTATCGCGATGCTGGAAGGGGCATACTACGGTGAAGCGTTTGCCAGATTGCAACGCCAGCCCGGTTTAAAACGACAACTGGTGTATATTGCTAACAATCTCGACAAAATCGCCTTGTTAAATGCCGGCAGAGTGAATGCCGTGCTGGAGGACATCTCTGTGCTGCGCTACTGGCAGAGTGAACACAGCAGCACAGCGATGCGTTATCAACCGCTGCTGGCCATTCATAAAGGCCCGGTTTATTTTGGCTTTAATAGAAAAACGTTGTCAGAAGAACAGCTAAACAAGCTTAATACCGCCTGGCAAAACCTGCATAGCAACGGCGAACTGGCGGCCATTGTGGCGCATTATCAGCAACGTGATAATGCGCTTGCCGTGCCGCCGCCCCAACCGCGCTTTTAACGCGGTTCTACTCTGGCAAAACTCTTCAGACAATAGGCGCGAATGCGGTCAACCGGTCCTGACTGGCGGCATTACCCAGGCCATGAAACGGTGCCACTTCAGTTAAGCGGCCCTGCTCGCCATGTAACGCCAGATAATTGAGCATTACGGTTTGCACCAGTAAGTTAACGTTATTGGCAGCCATTGACGAGCCAGTCTCTACTGAGGCATCCGGTCGCATAAAGCCAATTTGCTGATGGCGGGCTTGCTCTGCCGGGCTGCCACCGAGCAATGCTGGCCGGCCGTGGGGGTTATACACCAGAATTGCAGAAGCTGCTGTGGAGGAATTATCGCCGGTCCATTCACCCTTGCCCCGGCCATTGACACTGTCATCAATCCGGCCATTACTGGCCACCGAGCCATCAGAGTATAAGTAAATCATCAGCGGCTGGTTGCGCCTGGCCGCATACTCCAGGCAAGCACCGATACAGCGGCCGGCCCGTAAATCACGCAGCTCGCCGGTGCCGCGCTCGCCGGTATGATAATCATAGCCGCCAATGGTTACGGTGCCGGCGCCGGCAAAACCATTTACCACCAGCTTCATCACTGACGCGGTTTTTCGAAACTCGGCATCGCTGTTAAATTCAGCAGTGCTGAAAATACCGCCATCACCCACAATATCCGGATCAGCCGCCGGATCAAGCGTGGCTGGATTACCAAAACGGTCTGCCAGATCGGCACTTTTTACATAACCACAACTCACCAGATCTTTAATCACCGCATCACGGCTGATACCGGTGCTAACTTTATTCAGCTTGTTATCGCTCAGGCGTTGAATAGATTCCATTACTGCTACCGCATCATTTTGATCCAGCAAGCCGAATAAGTCCCCGACATCCACCAGGCCGGTGACATCACTGGGGCGGTCAATTTTGGTTGGCCGCCACTCCGGATTATAAAATTCGGCAGGGGTCATTGAATTTGCACCCGACTCAGAATTACGCGAGCCAATCAGCGGCATTAACGAACCATTGGCACCCGCTCTGGCAATGGCATACATCGGGTTATGCGGATTATTGCCGGTATCATTTTCAGAGCGGGAAGGCATCACCGCGCCATTGGTCATGGCCTGGGTGGCCATAGTGGTACGCTCCAGAATACCAGCGAGCATTTGTGAATCGCTATGAAAAGCCAGCCCCAGCTGATCGTTAACAAAACCAGCGGCCGGATTAGCGGCATTCACTGCAGTCGGCACCATATCGGCCGGCAACCCCAGCTTGCTGTAACCCTGGGTAGATAAGAAATCGAGCTGGCCACCGGCCCCCCCTACCAGAATATTGGAACCGGCAATATTAGCGCCACCGGCCAGATCAAAACAAATAAAGGGTATTTTACCCGCACCTTCAACATTAATACCGCACTGGTTTTTCAATAGCTCCAGATCGGGCGACAGATCGGCAAAGGCCTTGGTTGGGTTGGCAAATAAGCTAAATACCGACCCCGTAGTCAGAATACCCGCGCCAACACTCAGGCCACAGGCAATAAAGTCGCGCCGGGTTACCGGCCGGCTGTGACAGGCGTGTAATAAGGGCGCATCCGGGTGTAAGGCTTTTTTCAGTTTCATCAGTTAGCTCCTTGGTTCACCAGCATTAGTAAACCAGCATCTGGGCGCTGGCCAGCACTGCAGTACAGGCGGCTTTGGCAATTGTTTGAGTACGCTGGCTGTCGCATGCACCGTTACACTGACTTAAGCGATCTATCAGGTTATTCAGTTCAGCCCGGGCATCGCTGTTCTCCAGCGCTGTTTCCGGTTGCAGCGGGGCAAACCGGTCCAGTAGCGGGCTAATCAGCGCATCGCGATTAGCAGGGCTTAGTGCCTCACTCGGGCTGGCATTGAAGTTAACGGCCGGAAACCACTGGCCTCGCAGCACGGTATTGTTAATTGCCGCATTACAATAGGCGATACCCAGTTGGGTAATGGCCATTTGCTGGGCTGAAATAAAGGTTTCAATATTGCTAAGCGCCGGCAACTGGCGGGTAATAGTCTGATAGGTATTCGCTACCGCCGGTGTTGCCACAGAGATGCCGGTCAGCTGGCTCATACTGGCATTAATCGCCGCAAAGGGCCGGATACCAATGTCACTGCTGTCGGAATTCGTCTGGCTGATTTGCTGCAGCGGGAACTGTGGCTGGGTTCGCACATTGTTAAATGAGCCTATCTGACCAAACGACAAGAAAAACTCATCGCTGGCCGCCCCGGCCTCGCTGGCAATGATCGTACCCAGCTCGGACATGACCACCGGCTCGGTCAGGCTGGTACCGCTGGCAAAAGTAAACTGTTGCCGGATCCAGGCCTGGCCCGACGTCACTTCGCGGCCATTAATCGCCAGCGCCATGTCGCTGATTAATAAATCGGCAGGCAACGCGGCACCCTCCAGATTAATCAGATACGGCTGGCTAAACAGGTAAGAGTAATTGTCAAACTGGGCCACTTCAAACACGATATAGCTCTGGGGCAAATCGATTAAATGGCCGATGGCAAACGGTAAATAGAACTTTTGCCCCACGCCAATGCTAAAGTTCTGGGCAATTTGCTCGCTCGTCAGCGCCCGGTTATGGATAGCCAGCAAGCGAATACTGCCCTGCCATTGCCGGCTGCCATCGGCTTCATTACCCAGCATCAGCGCAAAGCTGTCATCCCAGTTACTGATAGCAGCAGGCTCGCCCTGCACCCCACTGTCCTGGCCATTAACATAGATGCGCTGGCCGTTAACCGGGTCCTGGGTGATTACCACATGTTGTAAGCTGGCTTGCAATAACTCATCGGCATCGGCGGTGCTCAGTGCCGGTATCCCGGCAAAATCACTGCTGGCGCTGCGCAGTAAAAAGTCGTAATTATACTGGCTCTGGCCCAGGGTAAAATTGCGGCTGATGGCACTGCCGGCATAACTGATAATAGCGGCCGGCCCCTCTTGCACCACATTGGCTGGTATTACCCAGGCTTCTACCGTCATCTCGCCGGTGGCGCCGATCAACGACGCAAGCTTGGCACTGCTTTGGGTACTCGCTTGAGCCCGACCGCTGTTAATTTGCAGGCCCCAGCCTGTTAGCCAGGCAAAATCTCCCTGTAAGTTAAGGTTTGCTGCCGGCTCTACTCCTGAAGTATCAAACGCCTGACTGCCCTGACCTTCTTTAAACTGATAAAAGGCGATCTGATTACTCTCGTAGCGACCACCACTGGAAGCGACTACGCCGTCTTCTAAGCGTAAGGCTTTTGAAGGCACCAGTTGCGGGTCCAGCGCTGTGACGGGCACGGCATCACTGATGGCCGTTACCGCAGCCAGCATAACCGCCGCATCACTGGCACAATCTGACCAGCAGTTATGAAACTCGCCACCCAGACGGGCTACCAGACGTGATAACTCAGGACGGTCCAGGTTGATTAAATTGCGACTGGCCTGATAGGCCGCATCGATATCGCTGGCAGCAAAAAATGGCGCCTGGGCAACAGAAGCGTCCGGCGCATGACAATTAACGCAGTATTGGCGCACCAATGGATACACTTCAGTGGCGAATAATGCCGGGCTTTCCGGCAAAGCTTTACTGGCGCCTGGATCGCGGATCACCGGTGCTACCAGGGTAACAGCAGCCTGCTCAGCATCGGTGGTATTACCCCAGTTCCGTAGCCACTGGGTAATGGTATCGGCACATGCCGTATTACTGCTTAGCCAACAGTTATGGCCACCGGCCACTTTCTGCACCATCAAAGACTGCGCCGGATCGGCTAAATTGACCAGCGGTAATACCGCATTGTACGCCAGGTTAATGTCGTCACGACGGACAAAAAACGGCGAGGTATTACCTTGCTGATGACAACTGCCACAGCGATTGTCGGCCACCAGGTTATCCCACAGATTTAACTTAAATTGTTGAATATCGGCCGTTTGTGGTGCCGGGCCATTATAATTATTACTATTATCCTGTACTGGCGGCGGCGGATTCTGCTCAACCTCAGCGCCACCGCAACCTATTAACAAGATACTAAGCACAACCAGAAGCGAAGATCTCATGGTTACTCTCCCATACAGTAAGTGGCAGTGTCGGTGAACACTTGTTTTAAGTTATATCCGCTCTGGCTGAACCGCTCGCTGGTTTGCTGAATAAGATTGACGTCTGCCAGGGTTTCCGGCGGTCGCAGGCAGGTAGTTTCAAAGGCTTTCTTGACCTGACACTGGGCAAACGCGACCGAATGCGCCAGTTCCTGGCCCAAACTTTTAGCGCCATTGCCTTCACCCGGCAAACTGCTGTCCCAGCCCAGCGCCTGATTACGCCCTTGCCGCCAGTAGTTCTGCCAGTGATCATCCTCGGTCTTATAACCAAACGGAAAATTACCGGCATTAATATGGTACTTGGGCTGAACCCGGCTACCGGTCTGGCTGTTATTGCTGCCGGCTTGCTGATAAAACAACCGGCCATTGTCGCCATTTTCATCAGTAAACTGGTAGTCATAATAGGCAAAGGCCTGCGCCAACGGGTCCATACCGGCATGACAACCAATGCAACGGTTATGAAAAATCCGGCTGTCGCCACCAGGGCTGCGACTGACATCCTGACGGATCCTGTCGGCTGCCGTGCTGGTATCTTTTAACGGCTCTAAATCGGTACAAAGCTGGCTCATCAGGGTAAAACGCAACATGGCCCGGTTGGTTCCCAGGTAGAAAAACGCTTTGGCGCCGGCGCGGCTGGTCATGACCCCGGCACTGGCCTCGGCCGGGATACCGAGCAAACTGCTTTGAGCGCGCGGTTCCAGATGTTGTTGCAAATCTATGCCCTGCTGATCCAGCGCCTGATAATGGGCGTTGTTATCAGCGGCATAAGGGGGCAAACCTAAACTGTCAGCGCCAACATATAACACGTCGGTTTGTAATATTTGCCGAAAATCAGCATTGTCCCGTACCAGGCCAATAATGGTGGCGCTGTAATCGTTTAGCGGTTCGAAAATATCCTGATCGCGGTTGGTGGCGGGGGTGGCAAACAACTTTAACGTTGTACGATAAAAATCGGGATGTTGCATCGCCAGCTCTGCTGCGCCCCCGGCATTGCCCTGCTCAATCATCTGGCTCATTTGTTGCAAAGTCACGGCATCAGCCGGCACACCGGCTAGCCGGTCATGCAGCCGCTTTGCTTGTTCCAGTGGCCCGGCAAGCAGGGCACCACTAAACACCATGGCAAGTGCAGTAACCAGCAGGCCCGGGGCCAGTGGCTTAATATAGCTTTGCATATTTCTCTCCTGCCCGGTTAGCCGGGTAAAAACGCGATTGTCCACTTCGAACGGGTTGGCGATACATCCGCTGCCCCGAAATTCACTGCCTGCAAGCGCAGTTGTAACTGGCGCTCGAGGCGCTCATCATTTAATTCACTTTCAACGATTGTCACCTGCTGCAAGCTGCCATCGGGGTTGATGATCAACTCAAACACCACTTTACCTTTGAGTAATGGATTGGCGCGCAAAGCCCGGTTGTATAAGGTATATAAACTGCTTTTATTGGCGTCGAGAGTCTGGCGGATGCTGGCTTCAGAACGACCGCCCTGGCTGGCCGGATCATTGGTGCTGGCACTGCCGCTACTAGCAGAAGCCGGCGCCGATGCTGCCAGACCACGCAGCTCACCTTCTGCCAGGGTGGTATTCTCAGCACGATTCAGATCAGCTCTGGCGACATCAGCACTGACTGCTGCCGCTGCTTTGGCGGCGGTTTTGGCCAGTTCAGGGTTGCTGATCCGCTCCGGCTCCGCTGTCTCGGCTGCTTGCTGGCCATCACGCTGTAATTGAGGTGCCTGCTGATTAACGGTAAAGGTCTGGCGCAGCGCGGCAAGTTCATCCTGCATGGCCAGCAGCCCCGCTTGCTGCGCCTGAGTCCGGGCCTGCTCCTGAGTTACCGGACTGGCGTCTACCACCTGCTGCTCCGGTTCCGGCACCGGCTCGGGTTCAGGAACCGGTTCTGGCTCTGGCAGTTCAATCGGTTCTGGCGGAATAATTTCCCGCTCTTCCAACCTTACCCGTGCCAGCTGTGGCGGCAATTGCTCCAGCTGCTCGCGGCTGCGTTCTGGCACCTGATAAAGCGGCACGGCTATCGACAACAGCACCAACATCAGCAGGCCAGCCAGCACGACCTTGTTGAAAAACTGATCTTCATGTTGCCAGCCAGCGCCAGCGTGCCAGGTTAGCGTACTCATGGCGTCGCCTCCAGTGCACTGCTGCGCTGCTCTACCGCCAATGAAACATCTCGGTACTCGGTGGCAGCACAAATTGCCATTAACCGGCGTAACACGGCATAAGAGGTTGACGCATCTGCCAGGATCGTCACCGGCCGGCCTATGGCCTGTTGTTCCTCCGCTAACGGCGCTGCCCGGTTAGCCAGATACTGCAGTTCCTCAGTCACCGCAGCCGTTAACGGCTGCTGCCACATCTCTGGCGCCTGCTGCCAATCGCCCCGCCAGACCGGCTTGCCCTGCACTAAAATACCGTTGGCGGTTACCGTCAGTAACACTTGCTCCTGCGGCAGCTGCTCTGATATCGATTGCGGCAGACTCATGTCTTTATTACTTGGCAATACCACCACATCAGACTGATTCACCATCAGGAAAAATACCAGAATGGTAAAAATATCCATCAGCGCTACCAGGTTTAATTTAGAGCTTTGTGCCAACCGGTTATTTTGCTTTAACATCCGCTTAGCGCGAAATGACTGCTTCATTCGCTCCCCCCGGTCTGTTCCGCCGGTAACTGGCCGAGCGAAATCAACGGAAACAATTCCGCATCAACCACTGAGGCTGCGACCACCGTTTTAAACGATCGTACCGTGTCCATCGCGCTGACCAGTGTCTGATAGTCAAGCGTCTCCGGCGCCAGAATGCTGATATCCCTTTTCTCAATTTGCTGCTGTTGCCAGGTAAGTTTTAAATCCTGTAAAAACGCTGATAACGCGGCAAAGTCAGGCTGGCCCTGCTCGTTATGAGCAAACTCACGCAACAACTGGCCGGCCGGATAATTCAACCGCAACTTTTCTGGCTGCAACTCTAATTCCAGGATCTGCGGATTGTCCTGCTCTTGTTGCATTAACTGCTCAGTTTGCGCCGGTAGCTGAATATTCAGCACCCGGATTTGCGTAAATACCAGACTCAGTAACAACACCGGCACCAATACAATCATCAGATTCATAAAGGAGGTAATGTCGAGCTCAGCTTCGTTCTGGCTGACTTTATGCTTTCTGATCATCCCGGCCACCCGTAAAACGTTGTCCGATACTGTTCATCAATTTGATGCCGGCCATTTCCATGGTATCGACAATGCTGGCCGTCTTGCTCTGCAACAGCGCATGCACAAATACCAGTGGAATAGCGGTCATCAGGCCAAAGGCCGTGGTATTCATGGCGACCGAAATACTGGAAGATAACAAACTGGCTTTTTCTGAAGGATCAGCATTTGCCACTGCTGAGAAGGCAGCAATTAAGCCGACGATAGTACCAAGTAAGCCCAGCAAGGTGGCCACGTTCGCCAGGGTCGCTAAAAACGGCGTGCGTTTTTGCAGGCGCAGGCTGTACTCCAATACCACCTCCTCCATCGCGTATTCCATATCTTCGCGCCGGTGTGACGAGGTTAAGCGGTTTACCCCGCTGGCCAGCATCAGACTTAGCGGCGTTTGCTTAGCGTCTGCCTGTTGCAAAATGGCTTTGGTATCCGCTGCGGCAATGGCAGGCTGCAATTCACGATAGGCCCGCTGATTGCTGGCATATACCGAGCGCAAAAACCACCAGCGCTCGACGGTAATGGCGATACCGAGGATCAGAATAAACGCGATGGGGAATATAAAGTAACCACCTTGTTGCAAAAACCGCACTATGCTGTTGACGAATTCCATACTGTAAACCTCTTAATTATCTTTTGATGATGCTGTAGTAGCGCTTGGCTGTTGGAGCGACTGCGCCTCAATAAAACGTAAAAATTGCTGGCGATCGAGCGGCTGTAACGGTTGCTCGGTCACATTAATGTCGGGCGCCGGAATACGGATCTGGGCAATACTGTCCTGCCAGGGTAAAACGTATAAGGTGCGTGGCTGCTCCTGATTACCGCTAATCGTGGTACTAATATCTACCTGCACCGTGGGCGCAGATTGCTTTGCTTCTGGTTGCTGGGCGGGTTCGGTTTGCCAGGCCCAGGCCTCGCCTGGTAGCAATGTCAGGCCAAGGCTGAAGCCACACATCAGATAATAATTCATCCGTTACTCCTGTTGCTCAAGCAAACTTAGCCAGGCTTCGGCCATCGGATCGGCGGTCAGCTGCTGATATTGCTGATAGTGATAGCGAGCCTGAGCGGGTTGCGCCAGATAGAGCTCATATAAAAATCCCAGATTTTTATGGGCACTGGCAAAATCGCTTTGCTGCGCCAGGGCATCCAGCCAGTAGCGCCTGGCCTGATTAAAATTACCTTGCTGCCTGGCTATGACACCCAGTAAGTTGGCCGCCTCAACATAACCGGGCTGGCGCTCCAGCAATTGCGTCAATTGCTGCTGTGCCTGCTCAACCTGCTGCAGCTGCCAGTAACACACTGCCAGATTGTAGATAATACCGCCGGCTGCGGGGAACGCCTCGGCCAAAGGTTCTAATAAGGTGGCGGCAGCCTGATAATCCTCTGCCCGCAGCCGCTGTTTTGCTTCGGTAAACGCCTGCTGAAATTCAGCGCCCAGCTCAGGCTTCGGCTCAGCTATTGGCGCATCGCTTATGCCGGCAACACTGTTCCCGGTAGATAGCGACGGCTCAGTCTGTGGTTGCGCTGTGGCCGTTGCAGGTTCACCGGCAGCGGCCGGTTCTGACGCTGACCCACTTTGCAGCGCACTAAACTGAGCACAATGACTCAGCGAGAGCATCAGCAGCAAAGCAATCGCCAACCGTGCTGCAACGGGCATTGCACAAGGCCGCTGTATGTGATGCCATGGCTTAGTAAGCTTCATCAGCCAGCTCCAGATAAACTTCAGGTTTGCGGTATCGGGCCGGAGACAACTCCGCCAGCTTGCTCAGGCTTTTTTCTATCCAGGTGTCATATAACGGTTGCGCCACCAACGCCGCATTTTGCTGATAGATCTCAATGGCAAGCTCTTCGAACGGGTAAGCTTGTTCTTCCAGCAGCAGGTCATATTGTTCCAATGCCAGAGGGTCAAGCCCTTTGGGTCGCTCCGAATTCAGTAGCGCAGCAGCCATTTGCTGATACAAATTGGCCACCTGATATTGAGCCTGACTATAAAAATCAGCAACCTGCCAGCTCATACTGGTTTGCAGCAGCTCAATAGCAGCAGTCATATGGGTTTGTTTTTTCTTCAGATTATCCCGCAGTGGCTGTCTCAGACTGACCGCATCAAATAACATGCTGTTGTGCAGGCCCAGTTGCAGGGCAGCATCGGCGGCCAGATAACGACTGCGTTCACTGCCGGTAGCCGGCGTATTGGCAAGTTGCTGCTCAGCAGTCACCAGCCGCTGGTACCAGAAGTTACGGCGGCTCAGATCATTTTGTGCCTGATACAATTGCACCAGTCTGGCGCGGGCTTCCTGGGCTGGCAGATGCGGCTGAGGATACTGATTAGCATAACTTCGGTAAGCCAGACGCGCCGCCTCACTGTTGTCCGCCTGCCAGTAATATCCTGCTGCTTTATATAACAGTGCTTGCTGCTCAGCTCCTGCCGGTAATTGCTCTACTTGTTTACTAATCAAATCTGCTGCACTTTGCCAGTCCTGCAGTTGCTCATAACTATTTAAGATAGCGTTGCTAATAGCCGTCTGCTGGGCACTGTCCGGATAGCGCTGCTGATAAGCCTGCATCAGCCTGATGGCTTCAGGCAGTTGTTTTTGCTCAAGGTACAGGCTGATTTGCTGATAAGCTGCACTCTGGTGATATTCCGATTCTGGTAAGTTTAGTAACCGCTCTAAATTCGCCAGCTGCCCGGCACTGCTTAAACCGGTTTGCTGTGCCTGCTGATAAACCGCCGACGCCAGTTGCTGAGTCAGCAGCTTAGTCCGGTTGCGGCCAGGCGCATTGCCCTCGGCCTGACTTTCTGCCGCCTGGTAAACCTGCAGCAGATGCTGAATGCTTTGTTCGGCTCTGGCATAATCACCCTGTGCCAGCTCGCTCTGGCTGACAATAAACAAGGCTTCATTAACCAACGGCTGCTGGCTTTGCTCTGGCTGAGGCCAGTCGGTTACCCGGCTGGCATAGCTTGCCACCTCAGCATAATTCTGCTGCTGATAAATTTCAGTCAGTTGATTTAAGGCAACCTGTTGTGCTGCGCTGTGGCCGCTGTGCCAGCGAACAAACTGATTCTGCTGTTGCCACCAGTCCTCTGCTGCCGAGGCACTGGCATTCGGATCCTTTGCCAGGGCTTCACTTAACAACAGCGCCTGGTAAGCTGCCTGCTCAGCAGTAAAACTGCGGGCATGTAACTCAGCCGTTGGGTATCCCAGTTGCTGATACACTAACAATGCAGCCTCACGCTTGCCACTACCGGCCAGCGCCTGAGCCAGCAGGTAACGAATATCATCGGGCCATAACAGGCTGTCATCCCGCTCACCTTCAGCCAACAACGGTTGCACCTGCAATAATTGCTGCCAGTATTGCACCAGATTGGCAAACACGGCAGGCTTTGTCTGTGCGCTGGCTTGTTGTGCCTGCTGGTAGACCCGTCGGCCAAAATAGTCAAGATATTGGGCCAGCCGGGGTGCCAGTTCAGCCTGCTCTTTTGGCCAGGCCTGTTGCCAGAAAGCGCTTGCCGGACCAAACCGGTTGATAAAGGCCTGCTGCGCCAGCTCTGCGTTTTCGGCCTGAGCATAATCCAGATAGTACTGCACCAGTTGCAACTGCATTCTTGCCGCCTCAATCGCGAACGGCTGGTCGGCAATAAACAAGCGGTAGCTCTGTAACGCCGCCTGATTCAGCTCTTTTTCAAATAAGAAATCAGCCAGCGCCTGGAATAAAACAGCCTGATACGCAACCGGCCGCTGCTGCGCTGGGCCATCGCGGTAGTTTGCCCGTTTTAACAGCGCCAGTAAGCTGTCAGCCTGCTGCTGATAACTCAACGAAATACTTAATATGCGCTGTAATTCCTGGCGCAGGCTTTGTTGCTCGTCTGCACTAAGACGCTGATGGTAGGTCAAATCTAATGCCTGTAAAAAGGCATCATCGGCAAAGGCGTATTGCTGCAGCTGAAAATGGCTCCAGCCTGACATATATAATGCATGCTGGCTCAGTTCCGGCCCGGCCAGGGTAAGTACCCGGCCAAACGCAACCAGGGCCTGGGCATAGCTGCTTTGGCTATAATAAATATCACCGATCCGAAACCATAACTCAGCGGCAAAGTCACTTTGCGGATACTGTTGCAGCAGCAATTGCATCTGTTGCTGTGCTGCCTGACTATTGCCCGTTAAATCAAGTGCCCGCGCCAACTGATAATGAATGAGCTCATTATTTGGATCGTCCGGAAACTGTTGCAGCAAGGCCTGGTACTCGGCGATTAACGCCGCTAATGCCTGTTGTTCCGCATCCGGGCCGAGCTCGCTTACTTCCAGAGCGCGGGTGTTTAACTGCGACAACCGGTATAACACCTTCTGCCTTACCGCGGCAGCCGGCGCTAACGCCAGCAGTTCCTGATAAACCTGCTGCAATTGCGCTGTGGTAACCTTTTCCGGCTGTGGCAACACCGCCTGATTAAACGGCGCCAATTCGCCAAGGGTGGGGCGGCGTACGATTTTATCCGGCGCGTTGCTGCATCCTGCCAGAACACTGACAGCCAGCAACGACAAGACCGTAAAGCGACTGCTTTTCTGCATGACTATTTGCATTACTGGGCCTCCTGTGAGCTCAGCAATACCTGCTCCATTACTCTGGCAATAGCTTGTGTATTAAGGCGTCGCATTTCCAGCAGCTGTTCCCGCTCCTGCAAGCGCAACTGTTGTAAACCATGATTTAACTGGCCCAGGAGTTGTTGCTGCTGCTGTGCTACTGCAGCAGTAAACTGATTTTCCTGCGTTGTCAGGGCAGTTAGCTGCTGTTGCCGGCGCAGTAAATGCTCAGTTTTTCCGTCCAGTGCGTTTAAACGATTCAGGGCAATGTCAACCGCCTTTAGTTGAGTTGTCAGCTGTTGTTGTAGTTTGCCCAGCTGCCAGTGCCGTTCGGCCCGGTTGTATTGGTAGTGCCATTGTAAAATACCGCGCAAGCGCATTAAGCGTATTTCAGCGTCACGGACATCACGCCCCGCTGCCGTCAGGGCGGTCACCCTGTCCTGTGCCCTGCTTAGCATTCGCTGCAACTGAGCATAATTTTGTTCGGTGTCGTCCAGCCACAAGTGCTGCGCCATCGGCTGTTGTTGTGTCTCACTAATCCTGGCGGCCAGTTGCCCTGCCTGCTCCTGTAATGCCTGTTGTTTCGCTGTTAAATCCGGCACCGAGCGGATCAGTAATTGTTGTTGTTGGTCCAGTTTAATTTGTACCACCTCAGCAAGGCGTACCATCTTGTCCTGGCGCTGCTGTTGCAGCTGCTGCAACTGCTGCAGGGCTCTTAACTGGTTATTCAGCTGAAACAACGGGGCATGCTGGCGCAGCTGATACTGCTGCCAACCGCTAAGCGTTTCAGGTTGTGCCAGTTGCGGCAGCTGCACGGCGCGGGCATATTCGCTGTTGGCCGCCAGTTGCTGCTGGTAAAACTGATCGGCCCAGCGATAGGCTGCCAGCGCATCTTGCTGTTGCAGAGCACGTTCAAACTGATTACCCAGCTGGTGGGCAGCCAGCCAACTGGCTGGCGCATAAGGATAGCGATCAATAAGCTGTTGTAGCACCGCTAGCAGGGTTGGGATTTGGCGGTTCTCAGTCAGCACGTCCCGGTACAGCATCATGGCCGATAAGGTCAGCACGCTATTGCTGGCAAATTCGCTCAGCACCTGTTGCGCATCGGCCCACTGTAGCTGGTCGACCAATAACCCCGCTTGCAGTAACTGCAGATAATCGGCCAGCGCCTGACGCTCATCGGCGTTGTTAAGTAATGGCGTTGCCTCGCCCCAGCTAAATAACCGTTGCCAGAAACCTGACTGCGGCCCGGCTTGCAATTGACTGCGTAGCTGAGCTAATAACGCCAGGGCCGGTCCGGGTTGCTGTTGCTGGCGCAATGCCAGGATCTGATTAATCACCACATAAGGTAATTCACGTTGACCTGCCAGCCGGTTAAATACCTGACGATCAGCGACGTTAGTTGCCGGCCAGCTCAGCAATTGCTGCAACAGCTCTGCCTGGCCGGCCAAGTCCTCCAAGGGCGCAGTCAGCTGATTAAGGTAGTGACGGGCCTGTTCATTATGTTGCTGTTCATATTGATAACGACTGAATTGCAGTAAGGCAATGTTCCGCAACTGACGCGGCAACTCACCACTGAGTGTCTGATCATCCAATAACTTTTTTAATAAACTGGCGGTAGCCTCTGGCATATCCAGTTGCAGCAACAAACCCGCCTGTAACAAGCTGGCTTTTGCCGCCTTTTGTGGTGTCATCGACAAACGCAATAACGCCTGATAATAATCATCCTGGTAAAAATGCCACGCCGCCAGTCGGTATTGCTTTTCGCTTTGCATTAATGGCTCGGCGGCAACAGGCAGCAGCACGCCTGACACCAGCAGCGCCATCAGCAGACGTTTTATTAATTTGGGGATCAGTTGCCGGACCATACTTCTACACTGAAATCAGGTTGGTAATCAGCGCTGCTGTCGGAGATTTTCAACTCCAGCAGCATCGCATCGTCGGCTTTAGTAAAGCGGTGACTGATGGCCCGCCGATAATCGCGGTCTTGCGGGCCTTTACCGACAAACACGGCGGTAAGCGTGTGCTCACCCGCGCGGATATTGCCTTTGTACAACGGCTGAATGGCGCCGCGCTGCAAGCCGTCCAGCTCGCTGGCAGTATACAGATGGGCATCAATTGACTCGTCATTCAGCTTCAGTTGAATGCTGTCCAGCCGGAAAAAGCTACCGGCATCAACCGAGACAAACACCGCCAGCTGGGTTTGCGGCGGAAACAATAATTCCTCTTCCAGTATAAACAGTTCACGATTCAAGGCTATCGCCTGCTGTTTTAACTGTTCCAGTTGCTGCTGGGCCGACGTTTCGGTGCTATCGGCGGCAGATACTGACAGTGCTGGCCATGCCAGCATCAGAACGCTAAGCAAAGCCGTGTTAACAAACTGAAATTTCATGGTGCAACCCCACTAAAAATAAACACTGAAAAAGGCCCGATACACGTTTGCAGTTAACCGGTACAAAGGCTCGGCACCTGCCTCGGTGTCGGCGACAGTGACGTTACGGAAATTATTGTAATTAAACCGGATATGATCCCACTCCAGATTAAGCTCTGGTTTGGCTGCCGGCCACCACGACCAGCTGGCAAAACGATAGCTGACACCAAAGCCAATATTCAGGTTATTAAAATCACTGAGCTCTTTATCCCTGGCCATAAAGTTTTGCTGATTAGCAAATTGAAATAAGTCAGCATAGAAAGATGCCTGGCCTTGCTGATACCAGCGCACATGACTATCAAATACCCAACGCTCACCAAACGGATGCACATACTCCAGTTCAGCATCAAAGGCCTGAATATCCCAACTGTCCTGATAATGGCGCAACGAGCCAGTCAGTGCCGCCCGGTACGGTAAATAAAATTTATTCACCAGCCCCAGCGCAAAGCTGTTGCGGGTATTGGGGTATCTTTCAAACTGATAGCCATAGCCAAGCTCTGCTAGCGGATCCAGGTACCGCACGCTGCGATAGGGATTATTTAAAAAACCCTGCTCCATATCCACTTCAGCATTCAGAGCGCTGATCCAACGGGTGGTCAATACCTGAGTTATGCCCAGGCTATAACTGTATCGGCGTAATTCTTCACTGAAACTTTCATCACCGTTTCGACCAATTTCATCGTTACCTGCCGCCGCATTTAAGCTCAGGGTCGTCATGCCACCGAAAGAATCGTGCGCCACCCCAAAGGATATGGATTTCGCATTGTAATCATCCTCATCGCTTTGTGCATAATTCAGTGACAAGATGCTGTTACCGGTGAGATAGTCCAGGCCTACCCGGCTTTCTATCCGGGTTTCAGTGTAAGCTGACGCCGTGGCAATCACATCAATTGAGGCGCCGGATACTGTATCCACATAGTAAAAGCCGGAAACCGACACCTGCTCCCCTATTTTGCTGCGAAGCATCAGCGCCGGGCCATCAATAGATACCCCGCCGCCCTGATAACTATGGTGCATCAGGTCAACCCGGTTGTCAGGCAGAACGGCCGCCTGCAATGCGCCACAAAGCAGCAACAGCGTCAGCAATGGCCACTTAGTTACAACCACAACCGCCTCCACCACTGCCATCAGCACCTTTTGCTGCCTCACGCGAATCGCGCACATGCGCACTGTGCTGCAACGCAATCGGATGGCGGCCAAAGGCCATAATCGGATCAGCAAGTTCTGCTCTCTCATATGGCTTTACCCAGGGTTCTATGCTGGCACAGCCAGCCAGAGCCCCTAGCATCAGGGCTGCAACCAGCAGCTTAGTTGCGCAGCAGCGTCTTGATGTCATTTTCATACTTTTGCTCATAGCCCGGTTTGTAACCACGGTGCACACTGTGCACATCACCGTCTTTGTTAATAATTACCGTGGTCGGCATAGCCTGCACCTGATAGCTTGCCGACACACTGTTTTCTGTATCAAACAGAATAGGAAAATCGACCCGGGTTTTACTCAGATACTTCTGGGCGGCACTGCTATCTGCCTCGACATTCACTCCCCATACCTGCACCCCCAGTGGCTGATATTTGCTGGCCAGCTTATCCAGCTCCGGCATTTCCTGAATACAGGGGCCACACCAACTGGCCCAGAAATTCAGCACGATAATATCGCCGCGCTGCTCCGCCAGCCGCAGATTAACGCCGCTTAACGCTTTCAGGGTAAAATCAGGGGCTACTGCACGCTGATCGGCACTCGTATTGTTACTGGTACTGGCACTTTGGGCACTTAATGGCAGCACGGTTAACAGCAAACCTAATAACAGTGTTTTCATACAACTTTCCCATTAGTTAAAAATAGACGGCAAGACCCAACGCCACATTGAGGTTATGAGTCGTTTTACTTTCCGCTAAAATAGTGGTTTCAAACACATAGTCGGTTACCACTAAATCTAACGCCAGCCAGTCGGTCATATACACCCGAAACTGGCTACCGAGTTTAAACGCAAATACTTTGTCTCCGGCAAAATCGACATTGCCGGCACCGGCAAATAACGACCACCCGGTATTCACGGCATAATGACGGCCCAGGTATACCTGGCCAGGCAGCAACACATAGCCGAGTTCCGCACCGTAATAAAGCCATTCCCGCTCGCTGTCAGTTAATAAAGGCGCTGCGCCACTTAACCGCTCATACGACGTCAGGCCGGCTTTGGCCATCGCATATTCGGCACTGATATATAAATCTTCATTAATATGATAACTCAGCTGCATGGCGGCCAGGCCACTGCTGCCAAAGTCCTCTATAGCTAAAATGCCGCCCCGTAAGGCAACCACAAAATTTTCGGTATCCAGCCGCGCCGGGATCACGTCTGATTGCGCTATTTGCGGTTCAATCCTGGTAGTGCTGTCGCTCCCTTGCTGCGCAACAGCCAGCGGGGATAACAACAATAAAGCGCTGACTAAAACGCCAGACGTAATCCTATTAACCATGTATTCGTCTCTTCGTTAATATCGCGGTCGGTACTGACCAGCGTTCTGCGATAGCGCAGGTTTGCCTGTGCCCGCTCGGTCAGCGGATAGTTCAAACCAAATTCCATTGTCGCCAGCGGGCTGCGACGTTCTTCTGTTTGCACCAGCACGGTACGCGGTCGGGTTAACAGCACACCACCGCCTAATGCCACATAAGGCGACACCTGCCAATGCGGCCATGGGCTGACACTCAGTTGCAGCAAATATTGCTGGCTGCTGGCTTGCTGACCGCTACCCTGGCCAGCACTCAGTTCAACAGCCACAACGTCAGAAAACAAATAACTGCCACTAAGCTGGTAATAGCTGGTGCCGGCAAAATCTCCTGCTGCTAATCCAAGCTGCCACTGCCGCTGGTTTTGCTCAGCCTGCCACAGCGCAGTGATACTCTGCTCAGCGCCAGGCGGGTATAAATAATTCAGATCTGCCGCTGCCAGCCATAACTGCTGCTGGCGAAACTGCACTTTTACCCAGCCTGTGCGCTGCATCAGCAATTGCAGACTGTCGTCTTTTAATGCCACCTCAACCACCGGATAACCGCGACCAGGACCGGTGCGCAAATCTACATAGTCTTTTTGCACTACAACCTGTTGGGCCAGCGCCGGTGCCACTAACACAAAAATCATTATCAAGCCGAACCAGCGCATTTAGTCGGGCTCCACGGCAAATGGCGAGTTGTAATACTGCGCGCCCATATCCAGCCAATGGCTTAGTAGTCGTAGCTCTGCTGCGGATAAATACCCCAGATGGCTGCCGTCCTGGGAAAATTGCTGAAAAAATCGCTGACTGGCCCGGGCGCCACCGGCCCGCATGCTTGCCGGTACGTTTACCGTCACCATTACCGGGATTGGATCGCCGTTTTCATCCAGGATTAGTTCGCCATCAGCATCTCGTAAAAATACCGGATTGCCATTAGCGTCTACCGCTTGCACTAAACGATCGACCAGCACACCACCAATTAGCTCTTGCTCATTATCGTTGCTAAGCAACTCGCGATAACTGGCAAACTGCTCAGCCTGAATATCTGAGGCCTGATCTGTCAGCTCCAGTTGCACGGCAGGCACCGTGGCATTGCCCGCTGCATCGGTCCGGCTATGACAGCTGACACAGGTGTTATCCCGTACTAATTCATTGGTTACCGGATCAAACTGCCGGCGATCGCGTTGCCACAATGGCTGAATATGGCTCGGATAATCGATCCGTAACCGGCAGGCGGCCTGCCAGCTATCAAAACAATCGAGGCCAATCGGTGCGTTAGTCTCAAGATCAGTAAACTGATTCAGTTCAGCCGGATCTGGCTGACGCAGCGCCGGATCGGTCCAGATATCTTCAAAAATCAAACCGGCACTGAGCGTTGGCTCACCTAACAGGCGGGCCATGGTCTGAGCCATCGTTTCGCCTGGGTTTGGGGGTAATAGTGGATTGGCGTTAGGGAAAGAACCTGTCGCACTAGCCGGGCCGGGATTAATACTGGGCCATTCACCGCTTTGCCTGCCATGTGGCCGGGTATTATTGGCCGCATGGCAACCGTTACAACTTAACGTTTCGCCGGCCGCCAGGGTAATCCACTGCTGATGTTGGGGGGATACTGCCTGGCCCTCACTGTTGAGCAAACTCAGCGCCAATGGCACATTCGCCGGCACTTTAACCCTAACCGAGCCGTCCGGTTGCACCGGGGTGATGCCAACAAGCTCACGCATCAACTGCCGCCGGTTTACGCCAAACGCAAAGTTGGGTACTTCGCGCACGTCTTCCGGCGGAATAGGTACGCCCCGAACCAGACTCAGATAACGCACCGGCCTTTGCGCAGCATTGGTTTGCATCGGATCGGCCAACTGGGCAACCGGCAGTGTCGCTTCGCCACCAATGTCGTAGACACTGCGAATATCTAAAATAGCTTCGCCATTTGCCGCTAACTGAGCATCGGCGTCAGGATTGGCCGGTAAAAATACCGGCCGGGTGTATTGCTGCAATACCACGGCTTCAGTCAGTAATTGCTGTTCAGTGCCAAGCTTAACCGGCACCTGGGTTTGCTTCACTAAATCAAATAACCATAAACCAAATAACGGGCTTGCTGCAGGGTAAGCTGCTGGATCATCCAGTTGATTACAACTGGTAATCGCCTCATCTACCACTACCCTGCATGGTGACCAACTCACCAGAAACCTTTCAGAGCCATCTCGCAAGGCAAAAACATCCTGAACCAGACCCGCAGCTTCCGGCCGGCTTGAATTATCAAAATTCCACGGTAACAACGGCGTTTGCGCGGGTAAGTTCAGGACTTCCTGATACAGCGGTTGCTCGTTGTCACTGGCCAGTGCCAGCGCTATTTGCACCGGCATGGTATTTAAGCGCTCCTGGCCACGATTGCGCAGCAAAGCCGCAACCTCACCATTGGCTAATACCCGCGGCTTTGCAAAATCAACCTGGCTGTTTCCCGGCCCGGTTTGATGGGAATGCCAGCCATATACCAGCTGATTAGCCGAACCATCAGGCCGCATCTGATACCAGTTAAACATGTTGCGATCGCTTTGATTGTCCCAGCGACTATATAAAATATGACCATCAGCCAGCACCACCGGATACAGGTCGTGACTCAGGTTGAAACTAATTTGTTCAATGTCAGAACCGTCGGCATTCATCACATGCAGGTTAAACGCCGGGCCTTGTAAATCTTCATGCAAGCCGCTGTATTGCGGCTTAAATTCGTCCAGCAGAATTTGGCGGGCTTTCTGTTGCCGGGTCGAGCTGAACACAATCCGGCCGTCGGCCAGAAATCCCGGGCTGATATCATGGCCCTGCTCGGCCAGCAGCGGGTCAGCAATCACCGGTGCAACGGTATTGGTACTGCGCGTGTAGCGCCACAGGCTCCAGCTCGGTTGCAGTTCTTCGGCTACGTCTTCAAGTTCTGGCGGGCGCAGTGCAAACAATACGGTGTCGCCATCGGGTGATAACGCCAGATCTTTGACATCGTAAGGTGCATCGGCAAATAAGTCTGCCAGTAACTCACGCTCTGCTGACTGGGCAAAAGCATTTTGTTTAATGAACAGCTGTGCGCCGGGATTAAATGCCTCTGGGGCAACCAGATCAGGTTGATATGGTTCCCCCTGCTGGTCCAGCAATGGCCGGGCAACAAATGCTAATGGATATTCCTGTGCCACCGGATCGTTAGGTTCGTCTTGTACGCTGATATCGGCATTACAACCCACCAGACAGGATAAACAGGCCAGTAACAGAAAAGTGTGTTTAATCATTATGAGTAGTACCGGCCACCTACAGCGATGACAACAATGTTAAAAAAAAACGTTTTTAAGTAAAAAACAGGCTTATCAGATTACCGTTGGCTATACGACAGGGCAAGATAAAATTTTACAGTTCAGGGGGCTGGCAACTTCACTGTGACGTTTATCACCACCATAACCGTTTGGCTGTTTTCGGGTTTAACTGCAGTCTCAACCATTTATAACAGGATAACGCCACATTTACCTGTTCTGTGCTGGCGTTTTTTCAACGGCAAAAAAGCAAAAAAGCCAGCAAAAATGCTGGCTTTTTTATAGTATAAAAGTATTACATATCTGCTTCAAACTCGGCCGGTATCGCTTCTTCGATCACTTTCTCGCCCGGTTTCAGTAACAAACGGCTGCGCAGTTCTTTTTCAATTTCATCGGCTATTGCCGGATTCTCAATCAGGAACTTCATGGCATTGGCTTTACCCTGACCAATTTTATTGCCCTGATAGGCATACCAGGCGCCTGACTTATCTACCAATCCCTGCGCCACGCCTAAATCAATCAGTTCACCGTTTTTGTTAATACCCGCGCCATACTGAATAATAAACTCAGCCTGTTTAAACGGCGGTGCCACTTTGTTTTTCACTACTTTTACCCGGGTCTCGTTACCGGTAATTTCATCACCTTCTTTTACCGAACCAATCCGCCGAATATCCAGGCGTACTGAAGCATAGAATTTCAGAGCATTACCGCCAGTGGTCGTTTCCGGGTTACCAAACATTACCCCGATTTTCATCCGGATCTGGTTAATAAAAATACATAAGGTATTCGAACGTTTAATATTACCGGTAAGCTTACGCAGAGCCTGTGACATTAAACGGGCTTGCAGACCCATATGGCTGTCGCCCATGTCACCTTCAATTTCCGCTTTTGGTGTCAACGCGGCCACTGAGTCAACTACTACGATATCCACCGCAGCAGAACGTACCAGCATGTCACAGATTTCCAGCGCCTGCTCACCGGTGTCCGGTTGTGAAACCAGCAAATCTTCGACTTTTACGCCCAGTTTTTTGGCATACACCGGGTCCAACGCATGTTCGGCATCGATAAAAGCACAGGTTTTACCGGCTTTCTGGGCTTCCGCAATAACCTGCAGGGTTAACGTGGTTTTACCGGACGACTCAGGCCCATAAATTTCGACAATCCGGCCATACGGCAAACCGCCTATGCCAAGCGCAATATCCAACCCCAACGAGCCGGTTGAAACCGAGGCAATGTCCAGCGCCGTGCTGTCGCCCAGACGCATAATAGAACCTTTACCAAACTGGCGTTCGATTTGAGTAAGGGCTGCACCCAGGGCTTTTTGTTTATTGTCGTCCATCGTTCACTCCAAAAATTCGGTTTGCACAAACACTGTATGCTCGTACAGTAGTCTAGTTTGACAAAGCTGTCAATAATAAGATGCTGTGTTTAAGCGCATAATCGATGGCCTGCAGCCGCACCTGCTCGCGGCTGCCGCTAAAATGTTGCAGCTGACTGCTAAGCTGGCCATTGAGCCAGAAACTAAACCAGACGGTGCCCACCGGTTTAACAACCGAGCCGCCGCCGGGTCCGGCAATACCAGATACGGCAATCGCCAGCTGGGCCTTTGCTGCAGCAGCGGCCCCACTGGCCATTTCTTTGACTGTTTCATCGCTTACCGCGCCAAATTGTAATAAAGTAGCACTGCGCACGCCCAATAGCTGCTGTTTAGCTTTATTACTATAAGTAACAAAGCTTCGATCTACATAGCCAGAGCTGCCGGCAACCGCGGTTAAATAGTACGCAATACCACCGCCAGTGCAGGATTCAGCAGTGGTGACAAACCACTTTTTTCGTAATAATAACGCACCCAGCTCTGCAGCCAGCTGCTCAGTTTCGGTTGCAAGTGCCATAGCCAGTCCAACAGGGAAATCAGAGTTACATTATGCCGTCAGACCAGAAACCGGAGCAAGCCCTAAGCAGTCACACCCCAATGATGCAGCAGTATCTTGGCTTAAAAAGTGAGCATCCTGATATTTTGCTGTTTTACCGGATGGGTGACTTTTACGAGTTATTTTTTGATGATGCCA
The DNA here is from genome assembly GCA_002415085.1 of Arsukibacterium sp. UBA5043. Lineage (GTDB taxonomy): Bacteria > Pseudomonadota > Gammaproteobacteria > Enterobacterales > Alteromonadaceae > Alishewanella. The sequence continues at coordinate 26,389 of DIBV01000018.1, forward strand.
AAAAGGCCGCGGCGCTGCTGGACATCTCTTTAACCAAACGCGGCCAGAGTGCCGGCCAACCTATCCCGATGGCGGGCGTTCCCTATCATGCTATCGAAGGGTATCTGGCGCGGTTGGTTCAGCTGGGTGAGTCCATTGCGATTTGTGAGCAAATTGGCGACCCCGCGACCAGTAAAGGCCCGGTTGAGCGCAAAGTGGTGCGTATCGTTACCCCGGGTACCGTAACCGACGAGGCACTGTTACACGAACGCCAGGATAATTTACTCTGTGCAATCTGTGAGCAACGTGGCCAGTATGGTCTGGCCCAGCTGGATTTAAGTGCCGGCCGCTTCTTAGTGAATCAGGTGGCCAATAGCAGTGATTTAGCGGCGCTGTTGCAACGGCTTAATCCGGCTGAAATCCTTTATCCTGAACTGTTTGCCGAGCCAGAGCTGTGTCAGCAGCGCAAAGGCGCCCGTCGCCGGCCAGAGTGGGAATTTGAGCTGGCAACCGCCAGGCGGCTGCTATGTCAGCAATTTGGCACCAAAGATTTAATCAGTTTTGGCGTTGAGGAGGCTCCGGTTGCGTTGATGGCCGCGGGCTGTCTGATGCAATACGTGAAAGATACCCAACGCGCCAGCCTGCCGCATATCCGGACAATGGCGCTGGAGCGTGCTGAAGACTATATCGTGCTCGATGCTGCTACCCGGCGCAATTTAGAGCTGACTCACAATCTCAGCGGCGGCGTTGAAAACACCCTGGCTGCGGTACTTGATCGCAATCAGACTGCGATGGGTTCGCGCTTACTAAAGCGTTGGGTGCATGCGCCACTGCGCGATCAAGCCAAGGTTAATGCCCGGCTGGATACCGTTGGCGAACTAACCGATGATGTTGAGAGTTTACAACCGACCTTAAAAAATATTGGCGATATTGAGCGGGTTATTGCCCGCCTGGCGCTACGCACTGCCCGGCCGCGTGACTTTGCCAGGCTGCGTCAGGCATTGGCTCAGCTACCCGTCTTGCAGCAGGATTTAAGCTTTGCTAATACTGCATTACTGCAACAAATAGGTCGCGATAGCCAGCCGCTGCCCGAGCTGTTGCACCTGTTAACCGCGGCAATTGTCGAGGCGCCTCCGGTATTGATCCGTGATGGCGGCGTGATTGCCGGGGGTTACAACAGTGAACTGGATCACTGGCGGGCATTGGCGACCGGCGCCACCGATTATTTAACCCAACTGGAGCTACGCGAGCGCGAACGCACCGGTATTGCCTCACTTAAAGTGGGTTTTAACCGGGTGCACGGCTACTACATCGAAACCGGTCGCAGCGCCGACACTAAAGTGCCGCCGGAGTATGTGCGCCGCCAGACCCTGAAAAACAACGAACGTTATATTATTCCCGAGTTAAAGGAATATGAAGATAAGGTGCTGGGTAGTCAAAGCCAGGCGCTGGCGCTGGAAAAGCAGTTATATGAGCAGTTATTTGATCGGGTCAGCCCGTTCTTAAGCCGGTTGCAGCAACTGGCTCAGGCCCTGGCCGAGCTGGATGTATTGTGTACCTTTGCCGAGCGGGCATCCAGCCTGAGCTATTGCCGGCCGGTGCTACGTAGCCAGAGCGGTATTGAACTGGAACAAGGCCGCCATCCGGTGGTAGAGCAGGTGCTGAGTGAGCCCTTTATCGCTAACCCGCTCAGTCTGAATGCCAACCGGCGAATGCTGATGGTGACCGGACCGAATATGGGCGGTAAATCGACTTATATGCGCCAGACAGCGCTGATTACCCTGATGGCGTATATTGGTTGTTTTGTGCCCGCCGCTACAGCCATCTTAGGGCCGGTTGATCGGATTTTCACCCGGATTGGAGCCTCTGATGATTTAGCCTCAGGCCGCTCAACTTTTATGGTGGAAATGAGCGAAACAGCGACAATTTTGCACCACGCCACTGAGCATAGTCTGGTGCTGATGGATGAGATTGGTCGCGGTACCAGCACTTATGATGGCTTGAGCCTGGCTTGGGCCTGTGCTGATTATTTAGCCACCCGAATTAAAGCCCTGACCTTATTTGCCACACACTACTTTGAACTGACCGAACTTGCCAGCACCCTGGATGGCGTGGTGAATGTTCACTTAGATGCGGTAGAGCATGGTGATGATATTGTGTTTATGCACCATGTGCAGGACGGCGCTGCCAGTAAAAGCTTTGGCTTGCAGGTCGCCCAGCTGGCCGGGGTACCCAAAACCGTCATTACTCAGGCGAAACAAAAACTTAGCCAGTTAGAGCAGCAAGGCCGGGCCCAGTTAGCACCGCAGCAGTTAACTACGCCAGGTGGTGAGCAGCAGCCTTTGCCGCTAATGCCAGCCCTGCATCCGTTGTTACATCAGCTCGCAGCCGTTAACCCTGATGAACTCAGCGCCCGTCAGGCGCTGGATTTACTGTACCAGCTAAGCAGTGATGCAAAGAAAGCCAAGGAAGCCTGATGTTAGTTAAAGATCTGAGTCTGTCAGCAGTTGTCGCCGGCTTTGTCGCAGTGCTCGTTGGCTTTGCCAGCTCAGTGGCAATCGTGTTTCAGGCGGCCAGCGCGGCCGGTGCCAGTAACGAGGTGATGGCTTCCTGGTTGCTGGCACTGGGTATTGGTATGGCGGCCACCTGTATTGGCCTGTCCTGGTATTACAAAGCCCCGGTGATCACCGCCTGGTCTACCCCGGGCGCCGCTTTGCTGGCCACCAGTTTACAGGGCCTTACCATTGAGCAGGCTACCGGGGTGTTTATCTTTACCGCTGCATTGGGGCTGATTATCGGCATTAGCGGCTGGTTTGAAAAACTCACTAAGCTTATCCCGCTACCGCTGGCCAGTGCCATGTTAGCCGGTATTTTACTGCAGTTCGGTTTTGCCATATTCAGTTCAATGCAAAGCCAGTGGCTGCTGGTTGGCAGCATGTGTCTGGTGTATTTAACCGCTAAAGTGTTTCTGCCGCGCTATGCCATTTTACTGGTGCTGCTTAGCGGCGTTATCACCGTGGTACTCGGTGGTAGTCTTAATTTATCAAATGTCACTCTGAGCCTGGCGCAGCCGGTATGGGTAACGCCGGAGTTTTCGGTAAGTGCGCTAATTGGTGTCGGCCTGCCGCTGTTACTGGTGACCATGGCGTCGCAAAATATTCCCGGGGTCGCCGTGCTCAGAGCCAGCGGTTATCAGACACCGGTATCTCCGCTTATCAGCAGCACCGCGCTTAGCACCCTGTTGCTGGCGCCCTGGGGTGCCTTTTCGATTAATCTGGCAGCGATAACTGCTGCCATTTGTACCGGCACAGAGGCGCATCCCAGGCCCGAAAAACGCTATATTGCCGGCATTGCCGCCGGGGTGTGTTATCTGCTGGCCGGCTTAGCCGGTGCTACCGTCGTCGCCCTGTTTGCCGCCTTCCCCAAAGAAATGGTGGCAGCACTGGCTGGCCTGGCGCTGATTAGCACTATAGCCGCTAACCTGGCCACCACCACCAGCGAGCCAAAGTACCGCGACGCAGCAGTAATTACTTTACTGGTTACCGCCTCCGGTGCCAGTTTCTTTGGCCTGGCCTCGGCATTCTGGGGTTTAATCGCTGGCGCCGTTACGGTACTTATTCAAAAACGAGACAGCGCCAGCGGCTAGCTGGCGCCGCCCGACGCCTTTTAGCTAGCGCAGTGGGTTGGCATGCGCTGCGCCACGAAATATCGCATTGATATACAGTAAGTGCATACCATCGACATAGGCCCGGAAATTGGGCTCCTGGGTAAAGCTTACCACCTGGCCTCTGCCAACTGCCTGCACCATTACTAACGGCTTATTGGCGATTTGCTGCCGGTTTTCATCCCAGACAAAGCCCGCGGCCAGTAACTGCTCCGCCGGGGCGAAGGTCACCACATTGCGCCCATCAGCAATGGTTAGCGGCTGATACACCTGATTACCAACATACAGGCTGTTTACCGTGGCGGGTACCCCGGCAGTGAGCCAGTGCTGCTGATCAACGTCGGCCCGGGCAATAAAGCCGGGCACCCAGTCGGGCTCGGCCTTTTCCGGTACCAGCCACTGTTGATATTCCTCCGGGGTTTTTATAATACTGCCGGCGACTTTCATTTCTTTTTGCTGTTCACTATCGGTCTTTTTGTCTTCACCTTCGCGCACTTTATATTCACGCTTGCTGCTAAGTAACGGGCTTTCGCCGGCCAGCAATATATCGGTGGCATTACCCAGAGCAATTAACACCCCGCCGCGCTCAACAAAGCTGCGCAACGTGGCCAGGCCTGTCTCGCCCAGTGCTTGCTGATAACTGCCACCACTGCTCGCCGGTACCACTAACACCTGGTAATGACTTAAATCAGCCCCGGTTAACTGCGCCGGCCGGATTGCCGTTACCGGATAATTTAAATTGCGCTCCACGATAAAGCGGGCGCTGCCGGCACTTAACGGGTTAGTCGGTTCATCCCACAACATAGCAATATTAGGTTTATGCAGGGTTTTAACATTAAAAGAGCCAAAATTGGGGCCATCGGTTACCCAGCTGCTGTTGATGCCCGTCACTGTTGCCCCGCTCATGGTTGCAAGCTGTTGCACCTGCTCAGCCAGTTGCGCGCTGTTATCGGCCTTGCTGACAATCAGGCTTCCAGCAGGGTAACGCTGGCCATTCTGATGGGTAAACGGCAAATCGCTGCTTTTCAATATTAAGCCCTGCTGCAATGCGGCACTGGCAAAGCGGGCCGCGGCCATATCGCCCCAGGGTACGATATAACCGTATTCTGGGGAATCAGTATCCGCCGGCGGATTGACTACGTTACCCGCCAGGATCCGCTCACTGTTCACCGCAGTGGTGGCCGCACTCACTGCCCGGTTGCAGCTATCTACCGGCAGGTTATACATCAGTGGCAGTGACCAGGCCGTCACATCGTATATCTGATCCGGCAGATTATTAGCCCGGCGCTGCTCTTGCCTGGCGATAAAATCCTTGTCCATCGGCACGGTATCGTCCAGCAAGGTACGGATTAAATGATAGGTCGGCTGCGCCGTGTTAATCACATAGCTGCCCGCCTGATAACTTGCGCCACAGGCTTTAAACGCTTCCGTTGCCCGGCCCACAGTGATGCCATGCTCGGTAAGAATAGCGCTTAATTTGCTGTGGCCAGCCGCATCACGCTCTGCCGGAAAAATAAAACTGCGCACCGGGCCGGTACTGCCCTGTTTAATGGCATCTTTGCGGTACTGGTAAAAGTTTTTCAGTAGCTCGGGCGCCCGCTGACTGGCCGTTTCAATAGTCGCCATAAAGGCAACAAAATTACGCTGCACACCATCAGCAAAGGTTAAGATCTCACCGTCAGCTTTACGATACTTGTGGCCCCGGGCCGACGCCATCTCGTAGGTCATGGCGATACTGCCCTGATACAACGGCCAGCTGGCACCATAACCCGGATAAAAAGCGTCGAATATTTCCCGGGTGAAATAATCATAACCAAACTTATCGAACCAGCGGGCGTTATTCTGGCCCAGCCACTGCAGGCTCTGCCGTTGATGTGCCTGAATATGCGGATTAAACGGCTCGGCTTCCGGGCTGAAGTAATAACCCATATCGCCGCCCATTTCATGCGAGTCAACAAATACCAGCGGATATACCTGCTGCAGTGCCTGAACCCGGCCACGGGTTTCCGGCTGGGTTAATGAAATCCAGTCACGGTTCATATCAAATAAATAGTGATTCGTCCGGCCATTTGGCCACGGTTCGTTGTGTTCAGCCGACAACCGGTCTGCCGAATGTTCCAAGCCCGCCGTCGCGTAATAACGACTGACAAAGCGGCTGCGGCCATCGGGGTTTTGTAACGGGTCAATGTACACTACGGTATTGCTGAGCAGGTTAGCTGTTTGCGCACTATTATCCGCAAGCAAGTGATAAGCCAGCGCCATGGCTGATTCTGGCGGGCTAATTTCATTGCCGTGCAAGCTACCGCCAATCCAGACACTGGCAGGCAGCTTATCAATCAGCTGCTGTGCCTCGCGCTCATCCATATTTTGCGGGTTGGCCAGTTGCTGCATCTGCTGCTGAATATCCGCCAGCCTGCTGATATTTTGCTCGCTGCCAATCACCACATAAAATAACGGCCGGCCCTGCCAGCTTTTGGCATAAGGTATCAGTTTAATCCGGCTCGGGTGTGCTGCTGCCAGCTGTTCAAAATACTGCTTAATCGCCGCAGGCTCTGAAACGCGGCTGGCCAGAGGATAACCCAGTACCTGCTCGACAGAAGCAACGGTGTTGCGATAGTCACTGTCCGGAAATACCGGCACTGCCTGACTGGCCATCGCGCTCAGCCCGAATAACGTCGTCAGGACAGAGAAATTTAGTAACGACATGAAAAGCCTCATTCTATTTTTGGCAAAAGATAATTACCCTACGCTAAGCGGCCTTTGTCAAAGTTGCAATAAAAAATGCCTCTTGTTGCGACCAACTGTGCCGACCCTACGCCAGACGTGACATGATCCTGATATTTACTGATCGGGATATTGATAGTTATAAGGGGGTTGCAAACAAAAAAAAACAGGCGCCTGGGCGCCTGCTTCTTTCATGACACCAGTGTTTAATCCTGAAACAGGGTTTCAATATTTAACCCCTGATGGGTAACAATTTCTTTTAAGCGGCGCAGTGCTTCTACCTGAATTTGCCGCACCCGTTCCCGGGTTAAGCCAATTTCATGGCCGACATCTTCCAGAGTTGAGGGTTCATAGCCAAGCAGGCCAAAACGCCGGGCCAGCACTTCCCGTTGCTTGGGGTTTAATTCGTCCAGCCACAACACCAGGTGATGGCGGATATCTTCATCCTGCAGTTCGCCTTCCGGTCCCTGCTCTTTTTCATCCGCAATCACATCCAGCAACTGCTTTTCAGAAGAACCGGCAACCGGCATATCAACTGAAGTTATTTTTTCGTTAAGTTTCAACATTTTGCGCACTTCAGCCACCGGCCGATCCAGCGCTTCGGCAATTTCTTCCGGGGTAGGCTCGTGGTCAAGCTTTTGTGATAACTCCCGGGCGGCGCGCAGATAAATATTAAGTTCTTTAACCACATGGATCGGCAGCCGGATAGTCCGGGTCTGGTTCATAATGGCACGCTCTATGGTCTGGCGGATCCACCAGGTGGCATAGGTTGAAAAACGAAAACCGCGCTCCGGATCAAACTTCTCAACCGCCCGGATCAGCCCTAAATTACCTTCTTCTATTAAATCCAGTAATGCCAGGCCACGGTTAATATAACGACGGGCTATTTTCACCACCAACCGTAAGTTACTTTCAATCATCCTTTTGCGGGCAGCGGCATCGCCTTTTAACGATAAACGTGAAAAATAAACTTCTTCTTCAGCGCTCAGTAGCGGAGAAAAACCAATTTCACCCAGGTAAATTTGGGTGGCATCCATGGTTTTGTGACTATCATCCTTGGCAAACACATCATCGGGTATCACTTCTTCACCCGCTAATTCTGCAACATCTGGCTCCATCTCTTCGTCCAGGGTTGCTACTTCCTCTGTCAGCTCGTCCTCTTTCACTTCTGCTTCTGACACTACAACTTTAACACTCTTAAGTCCCATATCCTTTCTCCCACGTCTGCCGGGTGTCGGGCCTGACTAAGCTACCTTTCTGCCTGCATACTTGTGTTCAAACGCTAACCTTGCTGGTTAGTCTCATTGTCACGGTATCTCTGTTTATTACGACAACGTTATTAGGGCAGCTTATTGTTACACTCTGTCGATTTCAGGGTAAGTATCGTATCGGGTCAACTGACTTACCCCGGAAACGTATTTCGAAATGTAACCGGCTATCCGTCGCATCGGTCGTCCCCATTTCAGCGATTTGCTGCCCTGCGGCAACCTGTTGTCGCTCTGCGACCAAAATACGTTTGTTATGTGCATAAGCACTTAAATAATCGTCGTTATGTTTTATGATAATCAAATTACCATAACCGCGTAAGGCACTACCGGCGTAAACCACCAGGCCCTCTGCAGCGGCATTTATCCTACTGCCTTCCCGTCCCGCGATATCGATCCCTTTGTTACCGTGCTCCCGGGTGGAAAATTGAGAAACTATCTTACCTTTTACTGGCCAATGCCATTGCACCTTGTTTCCAGCTGAGGTATTATCCGCGGTTTTTTGGCCGCTTTTAGATGGTGTAGTCTGAACATAACGTGTTTGATTTGCCGAAGCAACAGGTTTAGCTGCTTTTGCTGAACTATTTGATTTTGCTTGGGTTGACTTCGTAGCGCGCGCCGTCTGTGTGCTGGTAGCAGGTTTTGCAGGCGTGGGCTGGCGACGGGTCGCTGGAGCAGGCGATGAGGCGGCGGTGTTCTTTTTAATCGCGACCGCCGTGGTAACGTCAAGCTGGATAACCTGACCAGGGTAAATAGTATAAGGGCTCTTTATATTATTGCCGCTGGCTAACGTGCGCACATCGAGCCCGGCCCGAAAAGCGATGGCATATAAGGTATCACCACGTTGCACTACATACTGACGTGCGGCCAGGGTACCGCGGTTGCGCTCACGATAAGGGTTTTCTCTGAGCTCCAGCGTGGTAACCGGTGCCGGACCAGAGCTGGAGGTGCAACCAGTCAGTGCTGTCACCAGCACGCCCGGTAGTATTGCAATCAGCCACAGGCCGGTGATCCGGATAATGTGCTACTCCTTAGCCTTTCCCGCTTCAGCGTTATTAAACAACCGCTCTAAATTCATTAACAGGGTAATCATTATCATGCCCGCAAGCACTGAACCTACTGCCAGCCAAAGATCATGGCTGCCAACCTGGTGTTGATATTGCCACGGACTGATCATTTGCTGTTCATGCTGCCATGGCCATATCCGGTATAGCGCGCCGATAACGACCCCGATTAACAAGGCCAGCGTTGCGTCATGCAGATGTTGCAACAGCCAGTTCAGCAGTTTTGAGAAGCTCAGTAAACCTACCAGGCAGCCACTGGCAAACAAGAGAATAATACCCAGCTGTAGCTCGGTTACCGCCAGCATTACCGGACCATACATGCCCAGGATCAGTAAAATAAAAGCACCGGAAATACCGGGTAAAATCATGGCACAAATTGCCAGTGCGCCGGCCAGGAAAAACATATAGGGGGCCGGGTTTAGCTGCACCGGTGCCAGCATGCCAATAGCCACTGCAAACAACACGCCTGCCCCACACAGCGTCAGGCGCAGAGCCGACCAGCGGACACTTCGAAGCAATACCGGTAACGACGCCAGAATCAAACCATTAAAAAATGCCCATAGCGGCACCGGCCGATACTCCAGCAAATAACCAATAACATTTGCCAGAGAAAAAACACTCAGCAAAATTCCGGTTAACAGGCATAGCAGGAAAGTGCCATCGACATGCCGCCATACCTGAGCAAAACGGCCGTGCAACAGTAGGTTTACGGCGGTCATATTTACCGCACTGATCGCCGCCAGCAACCGACTGTAAATACCCAGAATAAAAGCCAGAGTGCCACCTGAAACACCCGGCACAACATCAGCTGCCCCCATAGCAAGGCCTTTAATAATCCATTGTAGATAGTTTTTCATGGTTGGTTTTACTACCTTAATACTTATTCTTAACCCAACTCACCGGGTATCAAGGGTACAAAGCGAACGGCTTCAATATCGGTACTGCTGAACGTATCTTCGTTCCGCTGATACACCCGAAGTACCTGGTCCTTTATGCCAACCGGGATCACCAGCCTGCCGCCTTCACTCAATTGCTGCAATAAAGCAGCAGGTACTTCAGTCGGAGCAGCCGTGACAATAATGCTATCAAAAGGTGCTTTGCTGGGCCAACCTAACCAACCGTCACCATGTTTCATTGAAACATTATGTAAATCCAGTTGTTGCAGCCGACGCTTCGCCTGAAACTGCAGTGCTTTGATCCGCTCAACAGAACAGACATGCTTGAATAAATGCGCCAGAATTGCCGTTTGATAACCTGAACCTGTGCCTATTTCCAGTACTTTGCCCGGTGCTTTGCCCTGCAGCAAAAGCTCGGTCATTCTGGCCACGATATAGGGTTGGGAAATCGTCTGGCCCTGACCAATCGGCAGGGCGGTATTTTCATAGGCTTTATGCGCTAATACTGCTTCGACAAACAGATGACGGGGCACCTGAGAGACGGCTTGCAATACCTCATGGTCGCTGATGCCTTCAGTTCGCAATTTTTGTGCTAATACCGCGGCACTTCGCGCTGTTGCTACTGCCATATTACAACTTGATCCCCGCTAACCAATCTTTCAATGTATCCATACTTTTGTATGCTGACATATCGACATGCAGCGGCGTAACAGAAGCATAACCATTTGCTATGGCATAAAAGTCAGTGCCTTCACCGGCATCAAGTTCAGGCCCTAATGACCCATACCAATATATTTTCCGTCCCCACGGGTCGGTATCACTGCTCATGGTTTCTGCTTTGTGGCGTCGCCCCAGCCTGGTGACCATAATGCCTTTTAATTCATCAAGGGCAATAGCCGGTACATTAATATTCAGAATTTGATCCGCTGGCAACGGATGCGACTTCAGCTTTTTTATCACCTCTACCGTAACATGAGCCGCAGTCAGAAAATGCTGCTCTTCACGCCCGGCCAGTGACACCGCAATCGCCGGCAACCCCAGATGGCGGCCCTCGGTTGCGGCAGCAACAGTGCCTGAATAAAGCACGTCATCGCCCAGGTTAGCGCCATGATTAATGCCTGCAACTACTAAATCAGGGGTAAAATCCAGCAGCTGACTAATCGCCAGATGGACGCAATCCGTTGGCGTACCATTAACGGCAATAAAACCGTTATCTAAGGTTTGAGTACGCAGCGGATTAAGTAGCGTTAATGAATTACTGGCACCACTGCAATTTCGATCCGGGCCGACGGTGGTAACCTCGGCAATGTCGGATAATGCCTGTTGCAACACCTGAATGCCTTTAGCATAAACGCCGTCGTCATTACTTAGTAAAATTCGCATCTTTACTCCATTCAAAGCCGGGGTTACGCCATATCGCTCAGTGGCCGACTGCCATCACGATAACACGCTAATTCTCGCAGCACACTGGTCGCAAAACAACCGGCCGGCAAGGCAAAATTCAGGGTAACACTGTCGCCGGTTACTGCTGCACTGAGTTGTTGCGGCACTAACCGGATACTGCGCCGTGCCCCTTGCAGCCGGTATTCTGTCAGGCCCTGACACCACTGCTGATGCGCCGCCAGCGCTTGCTGTTCCAGCGCTGCTGCCTGCTGGCTTACCACAGCGCCATCCATTCCCACTAACGGTGCGGTGGGATGCACATCACCATCGCGCAGCCGTTGTTGTAAGATGTCATCAGCATGTTCTACCTGAAAAATTGAACCGGTACCATCTAACTGCAGAATATCACCGTCCAGCACCTGATTAAATAAACCTTGTTCAAGCCGTGCAGACAATACCGTATTAAATAAAAAAGAGCGGCTGGCGGACAATGCCAGCCCGCGGATTTGCCGATCTGCTATCCGCTCACCGGCAAACAAATCATTGGCCAGGGTCAGATTACCACCGCCGCGACCAAAACGTTGTTCACCATAATAATTAGGCACGCCGGCTGCAATCAGCTGCATACGGGCGACCAGCGCTTCTGGCTCGCTAACCTCGGTAAGGGTTATTTGAAAATGATTGGCTTTTAAGGCACCTAAGCGCAATTTGCGATAATGACGCACCGCTTGCAATATCCTGCTATCTTCAAGCTGCCACTGCTGCCAGGCCAGCTCTTGTTTTATTGGCCATTTAAAACAAAACCACTGCCGGGTCACGGCATGGCGATCCTTTAAACCGGCATAGCTGATATCTCGCATCCGTAAACCGGTTAGCCGGGCTAACTGCCTGGCAATGTATTGCGTATTCTGGCCCCGCTTTTCAATCTGTAACAGCAAATGTTCACCGCTGCCGCTGGGCTGAAAATTCAGCTGCTCATCAACAATAAAATGTTCCGGCGTACTGCGGATAGTGGCAGTGATAGCAGGTTTACCATACAAATACTGCCACTGTGGTAAGGTAGGTGCGGGTAATTCGCTCATTGCTGCTTAACCAACAGCACAACCGCTTCTGCTGCAATACCTTCTTTACGACCAACAAAACCCAACTGCTCGGTAGTCGTCGCTTTAACATTTATCTGCTGCACTTCAGCGGCTAAATCGCTGGCCAGACACTGGCGCATTGCGTTGATATGGGGAGCAATTTTAGGAGCCTGCGCCATTATCGTTATATCCAGATTATTTAATTGATAACCCGCGTTGGTTGCCGCAGTAAATACCTGCCGAAGCAGAATACGGCTATCAATCCCTTGATAGCTGGCATCGTTATCCGGGAAATGATGACCAATGTCACCCAACCCCAGCGCGCCCAGTATCGCATCTGCCACTGCGTGCAAGACGACATCACCGTCAGAGTGTGCCACTAAGCCTTTTGCATAATCAATTTTAACGCCCGATAGTATTACCGGGCCGGGGCCACCAAATGCATGGACATCAAAACCATGACCTATCCGAAAATTCATGTTGTTGGGTACTCCAGATGTTGTGGTGCCAGCTGCGGTGCTGCTAAATCGTGTTGCTCCAGATCTTGTTGCTTTAAAAAATATGCCGCCAGGGTTAAATCAGCCGGGCGGGTTATTTTAATATTGTCGGCCATGCCCTCTACTAACAACACCCTCTGGCCCGCCCATTCCATTGCAGAAGCTTCGTCAGTCAGAGTAACGCCCGCGGCAAGCGCGCCTGTTATTGCCTCACGCAATAGCGCGGTGGGAAACAATTGCGGGGTCAGCGCATGCCATAATTGTTCACGTTCAACGGTTGCAACAACAAGGGTATCAGCAGGTCCCGCATTACCGCGCTTCATGGTATCACGCACCGGACTGGCCAGAATGCCGCCGTGGCCGGCGTGGTAGCAACACGCAATCAGCTTGCTGATATCAACCTGTCGCACCAGAGGCCTGGCGGCATCATGCACTAATACCCAGGGGTAGCGGACAGCGTCAATTTGCGCGAGGGCATTACGTACCGAGTGCACCCGCTCGCTGCCGCCTGAAACCCGGTTAATCGCGCTATCAGCTACCGGGGTGGTGTCAAAGTACGGGTCCGCACTATCAAGCGCCAGCCACAACGCGCTAATCTGGGGGTGACGGCTTATCCGCTCGACACTATGTTGCAGAATCGTTTTATCATTGAGGGTTAAATATTGTTTGGGGATGTTCGTCTGCATCCTTTTGCCAACGCCGGCGGCGGGTATTACGGCGGCAATGGCCATTTCAGGCAACGCGCTCATGGCTTACCCTTTGTCGTATCCTGTTGTCCTTCGGTTTGCACTATCCGGAAAAACACTTCATGTTCGCCAATCAACCCTAATTCGTTGCGGGCCCGCTCTTCTATTGCTTCTAACCCTTGCTGTAAATCTGTCACATCCGCCAGCAACATCCGGTTGCGCTTTTGCAGTTCCTGATTGCTGGCACGCTGGGTGGCAATTTCGTCCAGCCGTTGCAAATAGTCGGTCACACTATACTGACCAAACCATAAACGGTATTGCAGCAGGCAAAAAAGGATCAGCAATATTCCAATAAGCAGTCGCATAAGCCAGTTTCTGGTGAAGTAATAGCTTTATTATGCTGGCTTGCACCGGCGCTGCAAAGCCCTAATTGCTGCCATGGTAACAATTATTATGCATTGCAGGGTTATTTCAGGCCGCGGACCGCCTGATAAGGTTTGGCAAAATTTTGCCAGTTTAAACGACTGGTTAACAATAATTCTCGTAAACTCAATACTCTGGGTGCTTTTTTGGCATTATTTAACCACTGATGACCACAGCTGGCGGCAGTTATAATCGCTTTGTTTGGCTTGAGTAAAAATTTACTGACGTTGTCATGTTGCAGCGGCGTGCCGTTAAAACTAAACCAGCCATGCTCGTTACAATGTAAGCGCTCACCTACGCTATCCACCTCATCCACGCTATCAAGCACAATCTGCTCCAGGGTCAGCTGCTCATTATACACCGGCACGATCAAGCCGGGTTTAGCCGCTTTCTGGTAAAAGTTAGCGATAGGATCGGCCTGTTGCTTGCGCGCCGGACAGCGACCGAGCTGTTTGTGAAACCAGGATGCATTCTGGCTATCGAGCTGTAATTCACTGCGATAGGTTACAATGTTGGCCGCAGCACGGCGGATATAAAACGGCAACGCGGCCAGCCTCTTTTGCAACAACGGCAGCTGATCCGGGTTCATATTCGCCAGGCGTAATAGCTCGCGTTCGTATAAAGCGTTACATAGCTCGGTATACGTCTGGTTATCGCTGGACACCTGCCAGAAATGGGGCTGGTTGCTGTAAGGCTCTATCATTCGCTGATGTTAGCCAATCAGCTGGCGCTTGTAAAAGCAAAAGTGGCGCTCAGCGCACAAAAAATGCTAGTTTACCGTTTTAAAAAATGAGTTATAACGCTAGCTTATGAAACGCCGTCAATTTATAAAAGCCAGCCTGCTGACACCTGTCGCGTTAGTGCTGGGCGCTAAGCTGGTCGCCACCCTGCGACCTTATCCGCTATCAGACATTCTGGTGCAATTAAAAGCGCTGCCAGCAGATCGCCTAACGAGCAGTGGTAACTGGAACCCCAGCCAGGTTTTGCAGCATTGCGCCCAAAGCGTCAGCTATTCTATTTATGGTTATCCCGAGGCCCACTCGCCCTTTTTTCAATACACTGCAGGTAAATTGGCGATCAATGCGTTTGCTGCAACAGGTAAACTGCACCACCCTTTGGATGAAGCTATTCCCGGTGCCCCTGCGCTGGAACCCAACCTGCCTAACGACGTTGCCCTGCGGGAACTGATCTACACTGTGCAGCAATTTATGGACTGGCAAGGCGCTCTGCAGCCGCATTTTGCCTTTGGCAGCCTGACCAAAGCGCAATATTACAGCGTACATTACCTGCATTTGCAGAGCCATTTAGCCCAAATCAGTATTGGCTGATATCAATAAGACTTAAACAACAAAGCCACCTGACGGTGGCTTTGGGTATTGTCGTCATCAGGCTCAGACGTTACTGGCCTTTAATTTCGCTGCGGCCTTTATAAGGCGCTTTAGTACCCAGCTCCTGCTCAATGCGCAGTAACTGGTTATACTTAGCTACCCGGTCTGAGCGACACAGCGAACCGGTTTTAATCTGGCCGGCGGCGGTGCCTACCGCTAAATCAGCGATAAAGGCATCTTCGGTTTCGCCACTACGGTGCGAGATAACCGCAGTAAAGCCAGCATCTTTAGCCATTTTAATTGCAGCCAGAGTTTCGGTTAACGAGCCGATCTGGTTAAACTTAATTAAAATTGAGTTAGCAATACCCTGCTCGATACCGCGGCTTAAAATTTTGGTGTTGGTAACAAACAAATCATCACCAACCAGCTGCACTTTGCTGCCAATTTTATTGGTTAAATCCTGCCAGCCGTCCCAGTCACTTTCGTCCAGGCCATCTTCAATCGACACGATAGGATAACGCTGGGTTAAACCGGCTAAATAGTCATTAAAGCCAAATGAATCAAAGCTTTTGTTCTCGCCACCTAACACGTATTTACCGTCTTTATAAAACTCAGTGGCGGCACAATCCAGTGCCAGCGTCACGTCTTTGTTCATTTCATAGCCGGCCGCTTTTACCGCTTCAACAATAACGGTCAATGCTTCTTCGTTTGATTTTAAATCCGGTGCAAAACCGCCTTCATCACCCACTGCGGTGTTCAGGCCACGCTTTTGCAGCTCTTTTTTCAGGCTATGGAAAATTTCCGCACCCATTCTAAGCGCTTCGGCAAAGGTTTTGGCGCCTACCGGCTGCACCATAAATTCCTGAATGTCTACGTTGTTATCGGCATGCTCACCACCGTTGATAATATTCATCATCGGCACGGGCATACTGTAAACACCTGGGGTGCCATTTAGCTCTGCAATATGTTGATACAATGGAATTTTTTTATCTGCTGCTGCAGCGCGGGCGACCGCTAAAGACACGGCCAGAATGGCATTGGCGCCCAGCTTGCTTTTGGTCTCGGTGCCGTCTAAATCGATCATGATCTGATCAATCTCAGCTTGCTTGTAGGCATTTTTGCCAGTTAACGCAGCTTGAATAGCGCCATCAATATTGGCGACCGCCTTGGTCACGCCTTTACCTAAGTAACGGCTTTTATCACCGTCACGCAGCTCTAACGCTTCCCGTGAACCGGTAGAGGCACCCGATGGCGCACAGCCCCGGCCCATCGCGCCGCTGGCTAAATACACATCGGCTTCAACCGTTGGGTTGCCACGCGAGTCCATAATTTCACGGGCGACAATTTTTACAATCTCAGACATGCTATAAATCCCCTGTTCTAAAACGAAAAAACCGGGTTACTCACCCGGCTTAGCAAAAGTTATACGCGTTGCTTTTTCTGAAATTTGTACGCCGCAGCGACAAATGCCTGAAACAGCGGGTGACCATCACGTGGGGTAGAGTTAAACTCCGGGTGAAACTGGCCGGCCACAAAAAACGGGTGAGACGGAATTTCTATCATTTCAACCAGTTGATTATCAGCAGACAACCCCGATACCACTAACCCAGCCTCTTCTAATTTTGGCCGTAAGTTGTTATTCACTTCGTAACGGTGACGATGCCGTTCCTGAATAACTGCTTTGCCATAAATCTCACGGGCTTTGGTGTTTTCAACAAGATTACAATTCTGGCTGCCCAGGCGCATAGTGCCGCCCAAATCAGACTCATCGCTACGGGTTTCTACTGAGCCGGCTGCATCCAGCCACTCGGTAATTAACCCCACCACCGGATATGCCGTGGCTTGATTAAATTCGGTAGAGTGCGCTCCCGCCATTCCGGCAACATTGCGGGCGTATTCGATCAACGCCACCTGCAGCCCAAGACAAATACCCAGGTAAGGAATGCCCTGTTCACGGGCATGCTGGGCGGCCACTATTTTGCCTTCAACACCACGCTCGCCAAAGCCACCTGGCACCAGAATGCCATCTAACCCGGCCAACATAGCCACGCCTTTACTTTCAACGTCTTGCGAATCAATGTATTTAATATTAACCGTTACCCGGTTTTTCAGACCGGCATGGCCTAATGCCTCATTAACTGACTTATACGCATCGGGTAACTCAACATATTTTCCCACCATACCAATGGTGATCTCGCCCATCGGGTTCGACTCCTGATACAGCACCTGCTCCCATTCCACTAAATCGGCTTCCGGAGCTTCAATATAAAAACGCCGGCAAACTAAATCGTCCAGGCTTTGCGATTTTAACAAGGCCGGGATCTGATAAATACTCGAGACGTCTTTTAAGGAAATAACCGCTTTTTCTTCTACGTTGGTAAACAGTGCGATTTTAGCACGCTCATTAGCCGGAATTGCCCGGTCAGAGCGGCAGACCAGAATATCGGGCTGGATCCCTATCGAGCGCAGCTCTTTTACTGAATGCTGGGTTGGTTTGGTTTTAATTTCACCGGCGGTGCCCAGGTAAGGCACCAGCGTCAGGTGCATATATAACGTGCGCTCGCGGCCCACTTCAGTACCCAGTTGCCGGATTGCCTCTAAAAAGGGCAGTGATTCTATATCACCGACGGTGCCACCAATTTCAACAATAGCAATATCGTAACCCTCAGCGCCGCGCACCACCCGATTTTTGATTTCGTTGGTAATGTGCGGAATAACCTGAATGGTGGCGCCTAAGTAATCACCACGGCGCTCTTTGCGCAGCACTTCGGCGTAAATACGGCCCTGGGTAAAGTTATTCAACTTGGTCATTTTAGTGCGGATAAAACGCTCGTAGTGGCCAAGGTCTAAATCAGTTTCAGCACCATCTTCGGTGACAAAGACTTCACCGTGCTGAATGGGGCTCATTGTGCCCGGATCAACGTTGATATAGGGGTCTAATTTGAGGATGGTAACCTTTAAACCACGCGCTTCCAGAATCGCGGCCAGCGACGCAGCTGCAATGCCTTTACCTAAGGAGGAAACCACGCCACCCGTCACAAAGATATATCTTGTAGTCATGAGACCCCTGAGACAATGTTAATCAATAGAAAATACCAACAATGCAACAATACCGGGCTGCCAGCGGCTAAGCACTGAGCTACTACGGGTGTGCAAGAATTGGTATCAGGACGGGCGGAAAGTATAGCAAAGGCTTGGCGGCCACTCAATGTAAAGCTGCAGACCAAGATGAATTAATCTGCTAGTAACTATTCCCTCATGCTGGTCAGCATCTTACAGCAAACTGGCGGCCAGCGTTTTATCGTGCTGTCATATTTAAAAAAGTAGCCTACGCTTAGATTGTGTGCCAAACGGAGGCAGCCATGCTGTCAGTAAGCGGCGCCCGCGTTACAGCTGCCAGGCATAGCTGAATTTTAAAAAGGCACTGCGCTCAGATGTGGTAATCCGGCTTAGCTCATCATCTTGCAAACTGCCGTCACTGTAGCCGACAAAAAACACCGTTTGCGGGTTTACTTTATACGAATAAAGCAATTGCTTATTCAGCTGACGGCTGCGGGCGTCCAGCACAGACTGCCACTGTGGCTGATAGTTTGCTAATTCGCGCTGCAGATCGGTATACAATAAAATCAGGCGCAAAGCGCTACGGTTTGAAAACTGATAGGTCAACCGCATATCGGTTAAGTTAGCGGTAAATACCCGGGCCGACTGATAATCCATCGTGGTCAGGTTATGCCTTAACGACAACTCCAGATGCCGGCTGAACGAATAACGGCCTTCCAGCTCTACCCGGTTTTGATCAGATAAACGGTTGTTGGTTAAATCAAGTGCACTGCCATGCTGCCAGAATGCGAAAAACATCATCCCGGCGGCCGGCGACACCTCAGCAAATAACGATAATCCCTGTTCATCAAAACGCTCGGTATTGCCACTGATAGCAAGCGACGTATTATCCAAGCGCAGCCCTACCCGCTCGCGCTGATACGCCCCCAGCTCCAGATAGCTGCCCAGCGGGCCGAAAATACCGGCATAGCCTTCTGTTTCGCTCTCAATAAATTCGCCCGCGGCATTATGGGTGGTGTCCCAGTCGCCGGTAATACGCACCCGGTTAAACAGGTTGTCATCCGCCAGATACCAGATGTACTCACCACCGGTGGTAAATTTGTTCCAGTCAGTTTCCGGCATAAAGCCTAAGTCGGCCCGGAACCCTTTGCTGCGAGCATCATAGCGGCCAAACCAGCGCCAGGTGCGTTCTGAATGCTGATAATTTACCCGGTACGCCTGGCCGGTTAATGGCTGCTCACTGCCATAGCGCTGCAATGCTTCACCGTGCAGCGCCAGTTGCTGGCTGTTACTCGTTTCGCTGTACAACCATTGCAGGCTTAACGTGTCCTTCGCCGTTAAGCGAATATTGGCGTCCAGCCCGGTCAGACCGTTGGAATAGTCAGCGGCTTCGCGCCAGGTAGCAATAGCACCGACGCTGATGCTGTTGTTATAGGCAAAACTGTAACGCGCCGCCAGGTTGTGGCTGGCATTGTTTACTACAGCAATATCGGAGCCCAGATTACCGGGTAATACCAGGGTGGTGCTGTCATCATCCGCTGCAAAAAAGCCAAAGGTATGCGCTCCGGTGCGGCCGGTTACCTTGGCGCCAATGTTCGGCGCGCTGATATTGCGGGTATGCACCAGATTAGTTGGCGTGGCAAAATAGTCAGCATTTTCGGTAAAAAACGGCCGGCTTTCGGCGTAAAACAACGTGAATGGATTATTGACTGATAACTGCTGTGCATCAGCTTCCACCTGGGAGAAATCGGGGTTCAGCGTCGCATTTAAGGTAATGTCAGGCGTAACCGCCCACTTCCCATCCAGGCTGAGCTCAACATTATTTTCACCCTGCCAGCTTTGTTGCTGATGAACATTACGCTGCTCGCTGCGCCCGGCCACCAGCGACGGCGCAATAATAACGTTGGTGCTGCTTTTGGCCTTGGCAAAGCCCTGATACGCCGGCATCTGACAAACCCAGCATTTATTGGCATGGCTTATTCTGGCACTGGATAACCGCAACCGCTGATCGCGTGGTATAAAGCGGACAAATTCCAGCGCCCAGGTTTTCAGGCCAGCTTGGGGTGGAAAATTCATTACCGCAAACGGAATAGCCATCTCTACCACATATCCCTTATCGGTCAGTTGGCCTGCAGCATGCCAGAATCCATCCCAGCTGGACGATTCATGGCCGGTCTGGGCGTTTTCAATTGAATCTGCCTGGCTGCCCAGCGGGTTAGCAAAAAACTGATACGCCAATTGTTTGTTGTTGTAAGGGTCAATTTTTACCCCAACCACATCATCACTCCAGATAGTGTCGCGATTACGGTAAAACGCCCGGATTAATTCAGGCTCTGGATCAGGTGCAATAAAACCGATATACAAAATTTCGCCATCATCAAACACCCATGCTTCGGTGGCAATATCCGATACGCCCTGATCAGTGGGTAAGGTATTAAAATTAATATTAATGCGGCTGGCATCCTGCCATACGCTTTCATCCAGCCGGCCGTCCACTGTCATCGCGGTAGCAGGAAGCAACGTCGGAATTTCCGCCGCCTGCGCCTGGCCAACCAAGCCTTGCAATAAACTGATAACAGATAAAATGGTAACAACGGAGGCGTAAAGAGTAGACGGCATGAACTTCCCAAACTGCTAACTGCGCTATAAACTGCGGCTTAAAAATAATGACGCGCATCATACCGGTTTATGAAAAATTAACAGCTGTCGTGCGTTAAACAGGCAATATTCAAAGGTGTACTAAAGCTGTACCCTGCTTATCCTCCTACCCGCCAATGTTATAAGCCTTAACCTGACGATACCTCATCGATCAACTGGCGCTGCACACATACTGCGGTGCTTTTAGGACGGATAGGCTTGCCTCTGCCTTCAAGGTGCGCCCGGGTAAAGGCGGCGCCGAATAACAGGATCATTGACGAATAGTTAACCCACAACAGCAATAACGCCAGCGAACCGGCAGCGCCATAAGCTGATGCCGTTGCGGTGTAAGCGAGGTAAATAGAGATCAGAGAGCGCCCTGCTGTAAATAATACCGCGGTAATAAAAGCACCAAGCAACACGTCCCGCCACGACAGCAGCACGTCGGGCAAAATTTTAAACATCGCCGCAAACAGCAAGGTGATCACCAAAAGTGACAGCACTAACTCCATGCCCACCATCATCCAGCCGGGTACCGGCAGCCAGCCCTCGGCGTAGGCCATAACACTGCGCAGCGCCACTGACAATAATAATGACACCAGCATAATAAAGCCAATCGCCAGAATGATGGTCAGCGACAGCAAACGGCTTTTAATAAAGATCCACAGGTTACTTTTCGATGGCCGAGGCGCCACATCCCAGATTTGATTCAGCGACTGCTGCATCTGGGCAAATACCGTGGTGGCCCCGACAATAGTAGCCAGGATCCCAATCAAGGCCGGCCAGATGCCACTTTGGTCAATCTGCGAGTTAACTACAGCCGTCTGCACTACACCGGCAGCTTGCGGACCAAGTGTACCCTCAAGCTGGGTAAACAATTGCTGCTGCACCGCGCTCTCGCCTATGACCAGCCCCACCAGCGCGACCACCACCACCAGAATCGGCGCAATAGAAAAAACAGTGAAAAACGCCAGCGCGGCGGCGTAAATAAAGGCCTGACTGCCCAGCCAGTAGCGGCTGGTAGCACCCAGAATACGTAACCAGTGCCGAATGCCAGCGGGAAGTTTGTTGTAGATATGTAAAACCATAGTCAAAGATACCTTTGCCTAGCTATAGCGGAAATAAAGATAGAAAAATGAGGCTAACATAAATAACAGCATGGTGCCGGCCTTACCAATTATTATCGCTTTGGTCTTTGCCATACCTTTTGGAATTAAAATTTTAGCGACAAACAAATAGCTTAATACTGCTGATATTAACGCAAATGCCGCTAAAACCAATCCAGTCTGGGTAAATGAAGCGGTAGTTTGCTCCATAACGCCCTCCATCCAGTTAGGTCTTAATACCAATCATCTATAACCCCGTCAGGCAACACTGCTGCAGGTTCACCAGGATAGGTTGATTGCGCTGCTACCACCACAGCGCACTTCAACGGTGAAAGTGATGCGCAAGCTTAGCGTTTAAACGTTGAAACCCATGGGTACTTTCCGGTAATCACCAGGCCTAACCACAGCAAACACTCTGCCAGGAAAACTTTTCCGCCATGCGCGTTCATAAACTGCATTGAGGCTTGCTGTCCTGCAACGGCACCTGCATTATAAGAATCACTAATCGTCTTTCCCGGCGCAACTTCTGCACCAGCCATACCACCGATAACCCCACCAACAATCATGTGCACTATCAGCACGGTTACTATAAACCAAAATATTGCTGCAATTACCCTGACAACCATACTACGTTTAACGCCGACCGGTTCTTTGTCGCTTAATGTTACTGAATCCATTTTTAACACGCCTTGTTTGGTTTAACTACGTGACGATTTTTTAGAAAGCTCAATTTACCACGCCACATGGCTACCCTGGCTGCAAGTAAGCAGCAGGCCAGCTTTTATTGTGCTTGTGGTTTGTCCAGAACAGCCAGCAAAAATGTTGCTATTGGCCCCAGAAAGAATGAAATGAAAAACCAGAGCAGTCCGCTTCTGTTCTTACCCTGTGCCAGGACACAGTTTATGAGGGCTAACGTTCCTAAGCCAACAAAAAATTGACCTCCAAATTGGATTATATTGTTTTCCATAATTTCTCCATGTTGTTTTTATAACAATACCTTAAGCTCCGACGCTACAACTTATTCAACAGGTCGATGGCTGCAAGTTGCGCTCAGAATATCGTGTATATTTTATTGCAACCTGAGTGTATTGTTGCAGCTGATTGTAAATCAAGTGTTTTATTGCTGCATTGCCGCGTAATCTGAACCTGAATATCTTGTTGCTTGCTTGCCGAAGGCCAAACCAAACTAAAGCAGAATACATAATGCAATTAAAGAACTGAGCAGAACGGCCGCCTGAGCAGCGAGCAACCTATTGTTACCCGAGCCGTAACGCGGCGCTCTGGTGGTGTTTGTCAGGCATCAATAGTAAGTTGGTACTTTGCTTGTCCATTTTCACCAGACTTAAAACAGCCTTTGCCAGAGATCCCTGTCAGCCCCTCTTTCCCGGATTTTGGTACAATGTTAAAATTGCTAGTCGCAACTCCTGCCTCAAATTTGCCGGTATGCTGAAGAACAAAACTGCCCGTTTTACCGTTAATTGTGCCTGAAAATGTCTCAAACCCAACAAAGATGGCAGCCCCATCAGTTTGATATGACATTAAGTATTGAATGTCACTTGAACCTTCTAAATCACCACTGTAGCGCTGGTTGATTATCGCCTGGCTTTGTTTTGAACCATCGTCATTTTCCAAGTAAGGTTTCTCATCCCACCCAGCAATTTGAAATACTCCGTTTAACGTCATTGTCATCATATTTTCCTTATACTATTAAATATTGACTTACCGCCTAAACAGCGGGCAGCTTGTTGCGAGCCGAGCGACCAACGGGCGCGTTTTTGATAGCGATTATATTTTTTGTCAGGAGATGGCACGGCTCATGTAGTAAAACCGTTCATCTTCCGTGGTTACAGCAAACCCTTGTCGCTCATACAAATGAACGGCCGGGCTATTTTTAAATACTCTGAGCTTCATCCCAATCTACAGAGTGTTGTGCATAATATGACCGCATATTCGATAGAGTAAAATTTGCTGCTTTTGCTAAATCCTTAGCGGGTCTAAATATCACCACCGTTCTCGTCTTCGAATGCCGTCCCCTTGACTGGCATTGTTATCTATATTGGTACCTCACAATTTCTCAAACTATTGCATTACTCATTTAAATTCCTAACTTTAAAGATATATCGAATTGGGTCTAAATTCATCAGCTGTTGCTTTTCACGTCGCCTTTTTCTTAAGTGAAATCCAACATTTGCTAAAGTGGCGCTAGCGCCCAGCAGAATAGCAGAACTTATTGGCGCCCCAAAAATGGTCGACGCAAAACCGGCGAGTGCCGCTGAATTTTTATGCGAAAGAATAAGCTCGATAGAAGTCTCAAACGTATCCATACCCCATTTTTTCACCGCTGCCTCATGGTTTTCTATTCGCTTGAAAAGTTGATCTTCAACATATGAAAATGGCTTGTTATTATAATCTGCAAAAACCATATTTCTAAGATCCTTTAGACTAGCCATAGCTGCAGGATCTTCTCTCAATGCAATTATTTTCTGCCATGTTAAATTTTCTACATCTACCAAACGCATTGAAGTTAAAAGTAAAGAAGGACTTTCTTCAGGCTCATATTTTGGATTAATCGTAGTTTCACCAATCGAATGAACAGAGTCTTTAAACGCTTTCTCGACAATGCCTTCGTGCATAATTTCTATTAAGATTGTAGTCAGAGCATCGGTTATATAACCAGACGTAGCAACAAATGGATTACTAGAAAAGTACTCTTTTCTGTCTAATACAGATCTTTTACCCATTAGTGATTGTAACAACAACTCACAATTAACATCCTGCTGATCATGCAATAGTGAAATTTCGTGCCACAAATTTGTGCTTGATGGACACACCACATCAAAATATAGAGCAGACTGCTTAAGATCGCTGTGGCAGAGAGCTATTGATCTGTCTCTTCTCATTACCGGCCTCCAAGCAGGACTCTATCCCGTATATTCACATAATGCTTCAGTCAGCCGACGTTTCAGCGGTCGGCTGCATTGATTTGTTAGCTTTTAAATTTGCCGTTTTAATTTCTTCCGAAGTTGAAACCTTAAGTTCGTTCAGAAGTTTGTATAACGTCGATTTGTTACCATCACTCGACATTAAAATAAATATATTTCCGGAGATGAAATCATGGTATTTAATCGTGTGGTGGCTGGGATTTGAACCATCATGTTCCCAGGAAACCAGAGAACCATTGTCATCGACCAAGAATTTGCCAAAATCAAAGTAAGCTCTGTTCGTCTGCCCCGACAAACTATCACCAGGCAATGCCTGTTTCAATTGATCTGTACTTAGCAATGAACCATTCCACAAAGCATTTTCAAACTTAAACAAGTCCAGCGGCGTTACATAAATCGTTAATCCAGTAATATTTGTAGGATAATCACCTGATACCACACCTCTTCTGTATGTTTCATCATCTTTAGTTTGGTGAAAAGCGCCCGTCATGTCCGCAACATTGAAAATAGTATCAGCGACATATTTTGCATAACGCTGTCCAGTGATACTTTCGACTATCAGCGCACGAACCACGACATTAAAATTTGTATACTTGTAGCCAGTTCCAGGTTCAAAAGCCAATGTTCCCTGCTGGATCTGCTGAATAGCATCGGCAGTATTAATCCCCCTTTTCCACTGCACATCCGGCAAACCAGAAGTATGAGTGAGTATATGCTGTATCGTTATGTTATTAGCCCATGCAGGCAATCCATCGACGTATTTTGTGATGTTGTCCTGATACTTCAGTTTGTTTTTTGCAGCAAGTTGCATGATAGAAACCGTTGTAAATTCTTTTCCGACAGAACCCGGACTGAATAAGTGACTACCGGTAAGTGGGATTGTTTTTGCCGTATCGGCATAGCCAACACTTTTCTGCAAAAAAATCTGCTCTCCACGCCCAACAATTATCGTGCCGTTGAAACCTGTTTCCGCAACAGTTCTTTTAATATTATCCCAGTAGTCGATACTCGGGGCTTCTTTTGCACATACGGGTAAAATTAGAAAAACAACATTTAACAACAGTAAAAATAATTTCATAGTAAATCCTTTTTATCAGCTAACGGTATAGTCAGCCGACGTGTCAGCAGTCGGCTTTACTGAGTTGTCAGGTGCTATTTTACAATACATTTCCAATAGCAGAGATTGCCCCCTGTGCTTAGTTCACGAGGGGTATGGTCTAATCTATCACTTTTTCATGTTCTGTTTGAGAACGAAGCACTTCAAGAAACGCCTGTACCTTGATGCTGCGATGAAGGTCGCGATGGGTAACCAGCCAGTGCTGCACCTCCCAGTCTTTGAGCGGCGGGAATAACTCCACCAGTTGAGCGTGTTTCTTAGCTTCATGTTGAAACATGAAACCTATCCCTAATGCATCAAGCAAGGCCTGTTTAATCACCTGACCATCGTTACTTTTTAGCGCAATATCTCTCTCCCTGATGTGACTCAATATCCATTTGTGTATGGGCACCCGAGGAACCAGGTCAGCAAAGCTGATAAATTTATGGCCCTCTAAATTGCCGGGCTCTGTTGGGTGTCCGTACCGCGCAAGATAATCCGTGTGTGCAAAGAGTGAAATCCGGTGAGTTGCGAAAGGGATAACGACATTGTCGGGCAAATCTGGCTTTGGGCCTGTGCGCACGGCGACATGCGCCTCACCAAATTCGAGGCGGAAGAGTTTTTCACTGGTTAAGTATTGCACCTGAACGGCGGGATGCAGCTCCTGGTAAGTTTTTAAGATAGGTATCAAGACAGATGCCAGCGGTGCCAGCGAAGTGATGATGAACTCACCGGATAAGGGTTCCGTTTTTTGCTTCAGTCTGGCGACCAGTTGGCCAATGTGGTCTTCGGTAGCACTGACTACCTGCATCAAATCTTTGCCTGCCTCGGTCGGAATATAACCTCGCGCATGGCGTTGAAACAGGTTTACCCCGAGCTCCTCCTCCAACGCATCAATATGTCGTAAGACTGTAGCTCGATGCACCCCTAGTTCGTGCGCAGTAGCACTTATAGTGCCCAATTTGGCCAAGTAATGGGCCGTTCTAACGATTTGCCATCTGTCCATATGTACGTCGCATTTCTGCGCATCTTGCGAGCGAAATCGCTCATTGATGCAATTTTATAGCAGTATTAACCTTGTTGTCATCCTGAACAAACCAATGTGAGCTGATTTAGATATGAAAATTTCGATGTTGGATCCGGACAACTGCTTAATCCTGAGCACCGTTTAACGCTCAATGAAACGCCCTATAAACGATTAATAAACGAATCGATCGCACCTTGATCCCAATCTGGAGATAGACAATGAACGACAAAATTAAACATTACGGCCTGATCCTTATCAGAGTCATCCTTGCGTTTGCCTTTTTTGCTGCTGGTAGCGCCAAATTAGCCGGCGTCGACATGATGGTTGCTACTTACGACACTATTGGTGTCGGGCAGTGGTTCCGCTACCTG
This sequence comes from Arsukibacterium sp. UBA5043, assembly GCA_002415085.1. Taxonomy (GTDB): domain Bacteria; phylum Pseudomonadota; class Gammaproteobacteria; order Enterobacterales; family Alteromonadaceae; genus Alishewanella. The sequence goes on from DIBV01000018.1 coordinate 53,619, forward strand.
ACGGGCATTATCGAAATCAGTTCGGCTGTTCTTTTGTTTGCACCAGGAAAGCAAGCCTACGGTGCTGCGTTACTCGTTTGCACGATGATCGGCGCGGTGCTTGCGCACCTTTTCTTGCTCGGCCCAGGTTCATTCCCAGCCATCTTTCTGGGGGCGTTGTCTGGAGTGGTTTTGTTTGCTTACCGAAGCCAATTATCCGGGCTACGCCAACGTCGGGTTCGCCAAGCTCAATAGGCGCCGTTGCATTTAAAGTCACACATGAGAATGACAGATGAAAAAATCACAATATAGCCTGCTTAAAGTTTCTGCTGTCCTCTGAGTGAGCTGGGACTTGGTACACATGCTGGCGGCAGTCATGACAATTTCACAGGAAACTGCCGGAGCCGTCGCTGGCTATTTCCTGTTTATGGATCTTGGTGGTTTTGTCAATTTTGTCCCAGGCACTATTATGCGCCTGGTCTCAGCCAGTGCGATTCTGTTGAGCGGATGGGTATGGTTAAGCAATCGTAACGACTGAATTTGGCTACGGATTCAACCGATCGATGCAACACATTGCTGACATTGGTCGTTTTTCATGCCTAACGCAAAGCACATGGGCGGAAAAACACGTTAGCGTTTGACGTCCCAGCAGCAGTATGTCACCGGCAATGTAAAACTGA
>DIBV01000016.1:0-24330 GCA_002415085.1 Arsukibacterium sp. UBA5043
CACCTTGAAGCGAGGGCGCCATTCTAGTGATTTAAACCTGACTGTCAAGCGTCTTTTTTAAGATTTTTGCAATCCGGCTTATCTCACCTCAAGCCTGCTTAGCGCAGCAACCCGTGGCATGGCGCGCATTATAGGGACTCAAACAATGCAATCAAGATCTTTTTTCACTGATTTCATTAAATTGATAGCTAACTGCCTATTAATAACACTTTTTGTTTGATTTTATAGCAATGCAATTTCAAATAAGATTTTTTTTCTATTGGCTGCTCAAGATCTAACCGTTAAGATAGTTTGGCTTAACGTAAATAAGCGTTTTTTTATCTTCTGTATTTAGGAATTGATTATGTTACCAACTTTACGTGCTTCGTTACCTTATACCCTGGCCCTGGCTGTGCTGGCCTATTTTGCATTTGCCTTCTTTACCTTGGATATTAACCAGGCCTGGTTTGTCGTTATTGGTGTTTTGCTTGCTGGCGTATTAGTGCCAGTGCTAGTAGATGTTAAAGGTGCCTCAACCAGCCCGGCTGCGTCGCCGCAGGATTTTAGTGGTGATACTGCCACTTTATATGTTGGTAATTTGCCTTACCGGGCAAACGAAGACGCGGTTAAGGAACTATTTTCATCTTATGGCGCAGTTAAAAATGTCAGATTAATGAAAGATCGGCAAACAGGCCGGCGTCGGGGCTTTGGCTTTGTGGAAGTATCATCAAAAGATGCTTCAAAAATGATCAACAAGCTGAATGATTTTGAATTTCAGGAAAGAACATTAAAAGTACGTGAGGCAAAAGAGCGCCAGGACGATGACAGTGGCGAGTAATTTTGCATTCTAGTTAATTTAGCCAATATAAAGCCGGTATTCAGCCGGCTTTTTTCTTGTGATGGTGCGATAACGACATTAACCAATATAGAACTATGGTTGGCGGCCCCGCTAAAAAAACATAAAATACCGCCTTTATCATTAAACCGAGACAATTATGCGAATAGGTCAGGTGTTTCCCACCGAGTATGAAAGCCAGCTAAATGAAAAGCTTAATTTGATAAAACAGCTACTGGCCTCTTATGCGACACCTGAAATTGAAGTATTTCGTTCCGAGCCCAGCCATTACCGGCAGCGGGCTGAGTTTCGGATATGGCACGATGGAGATGACATTTATCACGCTATGTTCGATCCAGAGACTAAACAAAAAGTTCGGATAGATTACTTTCCTGTAGCTTGTCAGCTTATTGCTGATTTTATGCCTGTACTGTTAAACAAAATTCAGTACAACCATCAACTCCGCTACAAACTTTACCAAGTTGACTACCTGGCCACCTTGTCTGGCGAGTTATTGGTAAGTTTGATCTATAAACGACAACTTGATCACGCGTGGCACGAAGCCGCGCAACAGCTAGTCGCTGAACTGCTGCCTGAATTACCAGTGAAAATTATCGGCCGCGCCCGCAAACAAAAGATGGTTTTGTCAGACGACTTTGTAACAGAAAAGCTAATCGTCGCCGATAAAACACTGAAATATCAACAGATTGAAGGCAGCTTCACTCAACCAAATGCTGGCGTTAATCAAAAAATGTTAAACTGGGCCGCACACATTGCCAAACAGCTTAATGGTGATTTACTCGAGTTATATTGTGGCAATGCAAACTTTTCTTTAGCATTGGCGCCCTACTTTAAGCAGGTGGTGGCGACTGAGATTTCGCGTACCTCAATCAAGTCGGCACAATACAACATTGCGCTGAATAATATCGACAATGTTGAGGTGTTACAAATGTCGGCCGAAGACGTGGCCAAATCTCTGGAAAATGGTACTGCTTTAAAACAGCTTGAACTGGCCGGCATGGCATTGAATACCGTATTAGTCGACCCACCACGCGCTGGCTTAGATCCTGACACTGTCAATCTGGTCAGTCGCTTTGAGAACGTAATTTATATTTCTTGTAATCCTGACACTCTGGCCGTTAATTTACAAAGCCTGGACAGCACGCACCGGATCCTGCAAACAGCTTTGTTTGACCAGTTTCCATACAGTCATCATGTCGAAACGGGTGTGTGGTTGCAAAAACGTTAAGCTTTATTAATTTTACTACGACCATAGCTCGCCGCACCATGGGCCATCCAACGTAGTTGGGTTATGGTGCGGTTGGTTAAGCTGCCGTATTGATCAAGTGGCGCATCCAGGGCATCAGCACCAGTGTGAAATACCAGAGTAACCATAGCTTCGGCCTGCAACTGTGCCAGCTCATCAGGACATGCGGTTTCTTTTCGTAAATAATGTGCTAATTCTGCCGAGAAATGTTGAATTTCCCGGGCTACTGCAGCACGAAAAGCGGCAGAAGTACCAGAACGTTCACGTAACAACAATCGAAACACATTGCTGTTGCCAGTAACAAACTCCATAAAGGTTTCAACAGAAGTACTGATTACACTCCCGTTTTTTTCAATTCGCTGACGTGCCTGACGCATTAACTGGCGTAACATCAGGCCTGCCTCATCAACCAGAGTTAAGCCTAACTCGTCCATATCAGCAAAATGACGATAGAAAGAAGTCGGGGCTATACCAGCCTCACGGGCAACTTCACGCAGGCTTAAACTGGCAAAACTTTTTTCGGCACTAAGCTGAGAAAAAGCTGCTTCTATTATAGCCTTACGAGTTCTTTCTTTTTGCTGCGCTCTGCTCACGATGTTTCCTATCGAAAAAATAGCTATTTTATACCTTGACCTGACCCTGCTGGCTAGTTAAATTGGCGTACAGTTGTAAGCTCAATGTTTGCTCAACAAGTTTTCTTAACAAAAGTGCCCTAAATGAAAAAAGCTCCCATTATCTGGACAACCACTATTTTATTCAGTCTGACATTTCTTGTCGCGGCCATTGCTGTGCCCTGGTACGCCATCGCTGTAGGTTTTGGCTGGTTCGAAATAATCGCAACCATATTAGCACTTGGCTACTGCGGTATGTCTATTACTGCAGGTTATCATCGTTTATGGGCACACAAAACCTACGATGCTCATCCTTTTTTACAGTGGGCTTTTGCTATCGGTGGAGCGTTTGCCCTGCAAAATAGTGCACTGCACTGGTCCTCAGATCATCGTGATCATCATCGTCATGTCGATAACGACGACAAAGATCCCTATTCTGCGGGTCGTGGTTTCTGGTATAGCCATATTGGCTGGATGTTACGAGACTATCAGGGCGAGGTCTATCACGACTACTCCAATGTCCGGGATTTGCAAAAAAATCGGATCGTCGCCTGGCAGCATAAATATTATTTAATGCTAACCATCGCGACCAATTTTGGTATCCCCGTCTTGCTGGGTTGGTTAAGCGGCAACATGCTTGGCATGATTTTAAGTGTAGGTGTGCTGCGGTTGGTTTTAAGCCACCATTTTACCTTCTTTATTAATTCTTTGGCACACATCTGGGGCAAACAACCTTATACCGACAAAAACTCGGCAAGAGACAACGGTGTGCTGGCATTCTTGACCTACGGTGAGGGCTATCATAACTACCATCATATATTTGAATATGATTACCGTAATGGCATCAAATGGTGGCAGTTTGATCCAACAAAGTGGCTAATTAAATCTTCAAGCTATATCGGTCTGACCCGGAATTTGCGAACGGTGCCAGAGGAGCGTATTGCATTAGCAAAGGCCAAAATGCAATTGCAGCGTGCTCAGCAGAAAGCCCAATTGCTACCAAACGCTGAACAACTGTTACAGTTGCTGGAGCGGGAATACGAACTGCTGGTTGCCAGAATGCAGGATTTCTATCAATTGAAGAAACAATTTGTGGTGCAGAAGAAACAAGCTTTAATTGAACAGTATCAAACTGCTGACTTTAAACAACGTTACCGCGAATTTAAATATCATATGCAACAACAACATCAGCATTGGCAGCGGCTCACGGCTGCACTCCACTAAACACTTAAAAAGAGGCTCCGGCCTCTTTTTTTGTAGTAGAGACCTGTTATGCTGACACGTTATAGTTTTGATTGAACAAGGCAATGCTTGTGACCGAAAATAACAAATCAAAAAGACCTGCCTATGATTATGATGCGATTGTTATTGGCACCGGCCCTGGTGGTGAGGGCGCTGCCATGTATCTTGCTAAAAGTGGCAAGCGGGTAGCAGCAATTGAGCGTTATAAGTCAGTGGGTGGCGGATGTACACATTGGGGAACTATTCCATCCAAAGCATTACGACATTCTGTTAGCAGGTTGATCGAGTTTAACGAAAACCCGTTATTTCAATTAGATGACCAGCTGACCCGACTAACATTTTCTCAAATCCTCAAACATGCTGCTGGGGTAATTCGTAAACAGGTAAAGCTCAGGGCTGGTTTTTATGATCGCAACCTGGTAAAGATTCATCAGGGCGAAGCACACTTTATTGATAAAAATACTCTGGAAATCACCACCGAAGATGACAGTTGTTACCGCCTGACAGCCGAAACCATTGTTATTGCTTCAGGATCACGGCCTTATCGTCCACCACAGGTAGATTTTAATCATACCCGCATTTATGACAGTGACACTATCTTGTCGCTGGAACATGAACCAAAGCATATTATTATTTATGGTGCAGGGGTAATTGGCTGCGAATACGCTTCTATTTTCCGGGGGCTTGGGGTAAGAGTTGATCTGGTGAATACCCGGGACCGGCTATTATCGTTTATGGATGCAGAAATTTCCGATTCACTGAGTTACCATTTCTGGAACTCTGGCATGACCATTCGTCATGGCGAAGAGTTTGCTCAAATCGAGGGGCAGGCCGACGGTGTAGTGCTGCATTTGCAGTCTGGCAAGAAAATGAAGGCAGACTGTTTTCTGTTTGCAAATGGCCGAACTGGCAATACAGATATGTTGAATCTGGGCGCTATTGGCCTCGACTCTGACAGCCGTGGTTTAGTAAAAGTTAATGAGCGCTATCAAACCAGTATTGATAATATTTATGCTGTTGGCGATGTTATTGGTTACCCCAGCCTGGCAAGTGCAGCATATGATCAAGGTCGTCTGGCGGGCGAAGCTATCGTCAAGGGTAATCTGGATGGCCACCTGATCGCTGATATTCCGGTGGGTATTTATACCATTCCAGAAATGAGTTCTGTTGGCAAAACCGAGCAGGAACTTACCAATGCTAAAATTCCTTATGAGGTAGGCAGGGCGCAGTTTAAACACCTGGCGCGTGCACAAATTGCCAATACTAACGTTGGTAGTCTGAAATTATTGTTTCACCGGGATACCTTGGAAATTCTGGGTATTCACTGCTTTGGTGAACGAGCGGCAGAAATTGTGCATATTGGACAGGCCATTATGATGCAGGAAAACGGGGGCAATAACTTAAATTATTTTGTCCATACTACATTTAATTATCCCACTATGGCAGAAGCCTATCGGGTTGCTGCATTAAACGGATTGAATAGGCTTTTTTAACATATTTTATAATTTTATGTTTAACGCTTTGAAAACAATCACGATATTTATTTTTGTTTTGCCTGATAAATCATTGTAAACTCAATGAAATTATTAAAATTTTGTAGGGCTGTCGTGGAGACCCATTATGCCATTAGTTCGTATTAGTCTGGCTTGGATTGCAATCTGCTTCTCCTGGCATGCGTTCGCAGATTTTCCGACTGCAAAGTCTTTGTTTGAAAAACAGGAATACCAACTAGCAAAGCCGCGGCTGGAAAAATTAGCAGAACTCGGTCATCTGGAGTCACAGTTTCTGGTATCCAGAATTTATGCTGAAGGGTTAGGTACTGAAGTCGATAACAACAAAGCTTATGCCTGGAGTCTGATTGCCCGTGATCGTGACCATCCTGAAGCGGCAAAACAATATTTAGCGTTAAGACGTAAGCTTGACTCGCGCCGCGATGGTAAAGAAACCTTTAGTAATTTGAATAGCAAATACGGTAAAGATGCGTTGTCCGGGAATTTGTATCCTATTGCCAACAGATTTGTTGTCGGTAGTGCAACGAAAATTAAAGCCATTCGGCAGGATGAGCCAAACTATCCAAACTATTTTGAACGAGGTGGTATTTCTGCGTGGGCAGTTGTTCACTACGATATTAATGAAGATGGCAAAGTAGAAAACGCCAAAGTCAGTGCTTCTTTTCCAGTAGATGGCATTAATGAGTATGTGCTTGAGGCCGTTAATAGCTGGCGCTTTGAGCCACCGCGTGATTTATACGGTGATACCAAGCGACTTGAAATGCAATTACATAGTTTTCAGATAAAAGCGTCTCAAGGTGCACAATACCGCCGTTTTAACCGTGACCATCAGGAATACCTCGATGCTATAGCGGCAGCTGCCAACGCCGAGTTTGCTGATTACCAATATCTATATGCCATTCTGGCTGAAAGCAATATTGTTAAAACCGAAAATCCGCTTGATTGGTATCAGAAAGCGGCTATCAATGGCCATCAAGCTGCTCAGTACCGGTTAGCACAGTGCCTGATAACCGGTAATGGATGTGATAAAGACCGAAGCAAGGCAGTAAACTGGTTGTCCGTTGCCGCTGAAGGTGGTAACCCGAAAGCCGCGTACTTACTCGCTCAGGAGTTACTCGATAGCAACAACGTCAACTTTGAGCCCCGTAAAGCTGCCCGCTATCTGGAACTTGCTGCGTTACAGGAATACATGCCGGCGATCGCGGACTATGCATCCCTTTTAGCAATGTCTGATGATCCTGAGATTTATAACCCCAATAAAGCAGTCAGTCTGGCAGAACAAGGCAGAGCTATCGACCCGAACCATCCTGATTTACTTTCTACTATTGGTGTCGCCTTTATCGAACTTGGTCAGCAAAGCAGAGGTGAAGCAATGCTAAAACAAGCCATTGATGAAGCTAAAAAGCGTAATTGGACAACAACAAATTTTGAAGATTTATTATTGGACTACCAGACATCCGTTGCCGGTACAAATTAATAATAAGGCCATCGTTTGATGGCCTTAGTGTTTACTCTCCAGAAGTGTCCAGGTGATAAGTGCGGCTTAACGACTGCACCGCATCAATAAACACCCCTGCTCTTTCCGGATCAACATCCGGGGTAATACCATGACCCAGATTAAAAACATGACCCGAACCCTGGCCAAAGCTGTCTAAAATGGATTGTACTTCCTGACGGATCCGCTCTGGGGAACCTAGAAGTAACGACGGGTCCATATTGCCCTGCAACGCAACTTTATCGCCAATTCTGCTACGTGCATTGCCAATATCTGTAGTCCAGTCAAGGCCCACAGCATCGCAACCTGTTGCTGCAATGAGTTCCAGCCACTGGCCGCCATTTTTAGTAAATAAAGTTACTGGTACTTTGCGACCCTCTGCTTCACGGGTTAATCCATTAACGATAGTTTGCATGTAACTTAAAGAAAACTCTTTGTAATCGCGTGGCGTCAGGATACCGCCCCAGGTATCAAATATCATAACTGACTGTGCCCCAGCGGCAATTTGCGCATTAAGATAAAGCACAACGCTTTGGGCCAGCTTATCTAACAGCATATGCAGCACTTCAGGCTCGCTGTACATCATCTTCTTTATGATACTGAAAGTCTTACTACCACTGCCTTCTACCATGTAGGTTGCCAAGGTCCAGGGGCTGCCTGAAAAACCTATAAGTGGCACGCTACCATTCAGTTCACGTCTTATAGTGCGCACGGCATCCATTACATAGCGTAACTCCTGCTCAGGATCGGGCACCGGCAAATTAACCACATCCATAAAATCACGAATGGGCCGCTGAAATTTAGGGCCTTCACCTTCACCAAAATATAGGCCTAAACCCATAGCGTCGGGGATCGTTAATATATCACTGAATAAAATAGCAGCGTCCAACGGGTAGCGACGCAACGGCTGCAACGTGACTTCACATGCCAGTTCGGGGTTCCTGCAAAGCGACATAAAATCGCCTGCCACCGCTCGGGTTGCCCGATACTCCGGCAAATACCGGCCAGCCTGACGCATCATCCAGACGGGAGTACGGTCGACTGGCTGCTTTAACAACGCTCGCAAGTAACGGTCATTTTTTAACTGCATAATTCATTCGCCTTCAGTAATAACTGGCTAAGTTTATCACCTGTGACCATCTGACTCTAGGGCATTAATCTGCAGTTCAGCTTTTTTAAAGCCACTGCTTGTATCTGTTAACAACATCTGTTATAAAATACCTGCGCTAGTGAAGAATTATAAGCGAGAAGCCTGTATAACAGGACCATGCTGTACTAAGTTAAGCCACTTTATGTGGCTTTTTTATTATCTGCAATTTGCCAGATGTTGTTGCTGCAATTGCCTTATAATTTTGCCAGAGAGCGTTTCTTCAGGAGGGATCTCAGGTAATTTTGCTAAATCAAACCAAGCCGCTTCGGCAATTTCATTTGGCTGACAGACAATTTTACCCTGCTGATACTCTGCGGTAAAACCAGTCATTAATGAATGCGGGAATGGCCACGGTTGGCTTCCTACATAAGATAAGTTTGCAATATCAACTCCAACCTCCTCTTTAACCTCACGCACCGCAGCTTGCTCTAACGTTTCGGCCGATTCGACAAAACCTGCAAGAATAGAATAGAAGCCTGGTTTGTGACGGGTAGAACGTGCGAGTAAAATCTGGCCAGGTCGGGTAATGCCCACTAAAACACAAGGAGCAATCCGAGGATAACAGCGATGACCACATTTATTGCACAGCGCAGCTAATTCCCAGTTAATTAAATGCATAGCACTGCCACACTGACCACAAAAACGATGAGTTTGCAAAAACAGTGCAACCTGCAGCGCTCTGGCTGCCATTTCAAACAATACTTCACTCTGGGCCAGCAAACTTCGGGGCGAATGCCAGGTTGAATCGTCGACTACCTGATCATGGTCTACCAGTAGATAGCATGGTTGCTGTTGGTATTCTCCCAGCCAGCAAATTTGCTCGGGTTTTGCTGCAGTAGTTAAACTGGCTAAGGTTCCTTGCGGCACCTGGCCATCTGCCGTCAGAAATAATCGGCCTTTATTTACAATAAACCAGCAGCCTGATTTCTCATTTGGCAGCGTAATACTGTGCTTAATCATGCTAAGGTCCTTAAATGATTATGTTTATTCGGTTACATAACAGAGCGCTATTGCTATGATACGACCTGTTTACTGGGCTGACCAATAAAAAAATGGTTGATCTTTAGTGTAAATTTCTTTTAATTAGAGGTAGCAGAACTTTTACTGCTCTTAAGGAGAAGGCAATGTACCGTCGTGTGCAACAAGCGCAAAAAAAGTGGGGAGGGTCGTTAACTGCAATAGATAGCTGGCTTGACGAACGCCAACAACTTATCGTCAGCTATTGTAAATTGGCCGGCTTACCGCCCTTTGAGAAGGACCGTCATACGCTGCCTGCTCAGGAAAAAATTCGCGGGTTCTGTCAATTACTCATGGACTACTTATCGGCCGGGCACTTTGAGGTATATGAGCGTATCGTCGATCAGTGCACTGTGAATGGCACTGACTCCCGTAAATTAGCAGATAGCTTGTACCCAAAAATTTCCGTATCTACTGACTTAGCGTTGAGTTTCAATGATGCCTATGCTGATCATTTGAGCACCCGCAATAGCGCCGCATTTGACCGTGAATTGTCAGAGCTGGGACAAGCATTGGAAGAGCGATTTGAGTTGGAAGATGAATTGATCGACACTTTGCACGCTAAACACACTGATACCAGCGTCTCAGCCTGAGCCAAGCTTGATGCAGATTGTCAGGGTTGGTATTAAAAAGATAACAGGCAGCGCCAACAATAATATTGTCGCTGCCTTAACTAAGTTACTCGCCTGATACAATTTCCAGTAGTTCAACTTCAAATACTAAAACGCTATGCGGAGTAATAACGCCCATATCGCGCTCGCCGTAGGCCAGTTCTGACGGAATAGTAAACTTGTATTTAGAGCCTACGTTCATCAGCTGGACACCTTCCGTCCAGCCCGGAATTACCCGGTTTAACGGGAATTCAGCCGGTGCATCGCGATCATATGAGCTGTCGAATTTTGTACCGTCAGTCAAGGTGCCGGTATAGTGAACTTTTACAATATCAGTTGCCGCTGGCTTCGGGCCATCACCGCTTTCCAGCACTTCATACTGTAAGCCTGAATCAGTAACAGTAACACCTTCTTTACTGGCATTCTGCTCCAGATAGGCTTTGCCAGCTGCAATTACCGCTTCTGATTCTGCAGTAGCAATTTCCGCTTGTTTGGCGCGATATTGCTCATCCAGACTGGCTAACAATGTCTGAATTTCGTCATCACTAACGCTTGAGTTGCCCGCTAAACCATCTTTAACACCTTGCAGAATTAACTCACTATTTAACTGCACCGCGATTTTGTCATATTCCTGAACCGTGCTCTCCAGGTAGCGACCAGCGGAAACACCCAGGCTATAGGCTTGCTTCGCCTGCTCGGTATCCAGAGCGGGGGCCTCAGGTTGCTTTTCTTGCTGGCAAGCACTAAGTGTCAGCATCGCCACGGCAATCAGTGATAATTTGGTTGTTACACGCATTGATTTCTCCAATTTTTGGCAGCCAGGCTGCAAAAGTGTGTTTTAATAATCTCTAAGGTTCTGACCTATACTAACGGTTTGTGCGAATGAGGTTAACACCCACAATGAAATATCCTGTGCTTTTTGCTATTTTTTTACTCTCATCATGCACAAAAGTAGAAACAACCCCTGTTAATCAATGGCAGCACGTTGCCCAAGGCAGCTATGCATCAGAAATAAGTCATGACGGCCGCTATGCTGCGGTCTCATCTGTAGAACATGGTGTCGCTTTCTGGGATTTGCAACAAAATGCGCTTAAATACCAATGGCAACATACGCCTGAGCAGGAAAACCTGGTATTCAGCCTGGCCATCAGCCCGGATAACAGCCACGTTTTAACTGCAGATCAACACACTTTTGCCCTGTGGCGCACCGACACAGGGCAAAATGCTGGATTCTGGCAACTGGACCAATCCACAATACGAGATATTGCAGTATCAGCCAATGGCGCCCATCTGCTTATTGGTAAAAGTGATGGTGCGGTGCAACATATTACACTGGCAAGCGGCCGGCGCCTGGAGTTTCTGGGCCACAGTGAAAAAGTTAACAGCGTGGCGATGTCACCAAACGGTCGCTACGCCCTTACCGGAAGTAATGATTACCAGGCATATTTATGGGACACCGATACTGCCCAGATCATCCATACTTTCAGCCACCCAAGCCGGGTAAGCAAAGTAGCCCTTGACCCGCAAGGACGTTTTGCTTTTACTGCTGATAGCCAAAGTCTTGCCAGGATTTGGGATATTCAGAGCGGTGCGCTGATCAGTAGTTTACAAATCACTGCCCGCCAGCAAGTATTCAGTGCCGTGCGCTTTAGTGAAGACGGACAATATTTGCTTACAGGCGCCCCGACCCGTAATGTGGCGCTGTGGCGGGTAAGTGATGGCAAGGAGTTGCAGCGCTGGCGGGTAATGCCCCGCGATGGTAGCCGGCCGGCGGGTGCAGTTGTGCATGCTGTAGCTTTCTTAAGCCCAACACGTATAATTAGCGAAAGCTCCAGTGGATATGCCGAAGTATGGGAAGTAAATTATGACTGATATCGATGCTGCTATGCAGCAACAGTTGATTGAACTAGAGAGTAAACTGGCGTTTCAGGAAGATACCGTTCACAACCTGAACAATGAATTGCATCAACATCAGATTCGGATTGAAAAGCTGCAGCAGCAAGTGATCCTGCTAGCCGAAAAGCTCCGGCAACTGCCTGATGATCAGGGTATCCTGTCACCAGAAGATGAACCACCACCGCCACACTATTAAAGCAAAACAGCATTCAAGCTGTTATTCTGGTTTGAAAACGCCTATCACCTGCTCGCTGGCCCGGCTGGCTTTTGTTACTTCTTGCGCTGGCTGCACCATCTGATGGCCGCAGCTGACGCACTCTACTTTCTCTACGTTGTTTTCTAGAAACAGCATCATGGTGTCAATAGCATGACATTTCGGGCAACTGGCACCGGCAATAAAACGTTTTTTTTTGCGAACAGTCATAGTCATCTCAGTTTGTTAGCGCCAATTTTCTGCGAAGGCCTTGGTTTATGCTGGTTATAGCGTAAAATCGGCGCCCTAGTTCAGTATTACAGGTAAAAGCATGATTCAGTTACAACAGGTTGAACTGCGCCGCGGCCCACAGGCTTTATTCAGCAATGCCGATCTTACCGTATTTCCGGGGCAAAAAGTCGGAATAATTGGTGCTAATGGTTGCGGCAAGTCCAGCCTGTTTGCCATGTTGCTTGGCAAACTGCACGCCGATGCTGGTAATATTAATATTCCGGAGCGTTGGGTGGTCTCTACCGTGGCTCAGGAAACCCCGGCTCTCGATTGCAGCGCTATGGATTATGTACTGCAGGGTGATGAAAAACTGTTTCCTTTGTTGTTAAAGGCCCGCAGCCAATGTAGTGAGAGTGACTTAGCTAACGTACATTTGCAAATTGAAGCGCTTGACGGCTACCGTGCTGAAGCCAAAGCCGGTGTACTACTTGATGGCCTTGGCTTTAGCGGTGAAGCCCAGCAGCAATCTGTAAAGTCGTTTTCAGGTGGTTGGCGGATGCGCTTAAACCTGGCCAAGGCTTTAATGCAACCGGCTGAATTACTACTGCTGGACGAGCCGACCAACCACCTGGATTTAGATGCCGTACTCTGGCTGGAAAAGTACCTGGCTAACTATCAGGGCACCTTGCTGCTGATAAGCCATGACCGCGACTTTCTGGATGCGGTAACCGATAATATTGTCCATATCGAGCGGCAGACCCTGACGTTGTATAAGGGTAACTATAGCCAGTTCGAGCGTCAGCGCGCTGAGCAGCTATCACAGCATCAGGCCAATTTTGATAAGCAGCAGCGCCAGGTGGCACACCTGCAGAAATTTATCGACCGCTTTAAAGCACAGGCCACCAAAGCGCGCCAGGCTCAGAGCCGGATTAAAGCACTGGAGCGCATGACCATCCTTGCACCCGCTCATGTTGATTCGCCCTTTAGTTTTAGCTTTCGCGAGCCAAAATCGTTACCGAATCCACTTTTAAAAATGGAAAATGTCCAGGCCGGCTATACCGATAATATCATTTTAAGTCAGATAAAATTTCAGCTACTGCCTGGTAGCCGGATTGGCTTGCTGGGACGCAATGGTGCCGGTAAATCAACCTTAATTAAACTATTGTCAGGCAGTATGCGACCGCAAAGTGGCGAGATCTGGTACGCCAATGGGGTAAGTTTAGGTTACTTTGCCCAGCACCAGTTGGAAACGCTTCGGCCGCAAGATTCACCGCTGCAGCATCTGGTCCGGCTGGACCCTTTGGTACCTGAGCAGAAACTTCGTGATTTCCTCGGTGGCTTCGGTTTTCATGGTGATAAAGCGCTGGAAGCCTGCGCGCCCTTTTCGGGTGGTGAAAAAGCCAGGTTGGTGCTGGCACTAATTGTTTATCAGCGCCCTAACCTGTTGCTGCTGGATGAACCCACTAACCACCTTGATTTAGATATGCGCGAAGCCATTGTAATGGCATTGCAGGAGTTTGAGGGCGCTATCGTTATCGTGTCGCACGACCGACACCTGTTGAGTAGCTGTACCGACGAGTTTTACCTGGTAGCCCATGGTCGGGTAGCTCCATTTGACGGTGATCTGACGGATTATTATCAGTGGCTGCAGCAAGACGCCCGGCAAACCAATAACGCTGCAATACCTGACACGCCAGCCAGCAGCAATGTTGTCCGCAAAGATCAGAAGCGGCTGGAGGCTGAACTACGCAATTTGCTCAGGCCACTTAAGCAGAAAATCGAAAAACTGGAACAGCAACAGCAAAAACTGACCACAGAATTGGCCACTATTGAAGAGAAAATGGCCGACCCCGATATCTACAGTGCTGAGCGTAAGGCCGAGCTAACCGCACTACTGGCAAAACAAGCCACGGCCAGCAGCAATCTGGCCAGTATTGAAGAAGACTGGTTTGTGGCACAGGACGAGCTGGAACAGAAAACTGAACAGTTCTGGACAAATAATGGTTAACAGACTGTCAGCAGAAGCGCTCTGGCAGTTTAGTCTGGCCTTGTATCCCAAAGTCCAGCCGCTCTGTTTGCAGTGGCAGGATGAACTGGGTGCTAACGTCAACCTGCTGCTGTTGCTGTGTTATTTAGAACAACAACAGCTGAGCATCGGCCGGCAACAGCTTCAGCAGTTACAAGCTGAGCTGGAGAATTTTAGCGCACGCTTTACCCGGCCCCTGCGTCAGTTACGCCGCAGGGTCAGCGAAAGCGGCCTTGATACGGCTATGCAGCAACAGCTAAAGCAAACATTACTGGCTAGCGAGTTGGATCTGGAGCGGCTGGAACAAAAATTACTGGTGCAGCATTGCCCGGCGCTTGCTATGCAACCGGCCCAAGTATTAGAACTCTACCTGCAATTACTCAACGCCGACGCCTCAGCGGTAGCAGGGCAATTGATTGATCTGCGTCAAGCCTTGTACAAGTGAAGTTAAGCAGCGAGACAAACTTTGATCTGCATCAGCTAAACCAGACCCCACTTTACCTACACTTACCCTGACAACGCAGCAAGAGGGTAACGTTATGAACCTGTGGCATGAATTTCTGAACGACCCGGTAATCTTTATTTCTTTTACCGGCCTGGCAATCGTCATTGGCTTATGTCTGTTTTACGCATTTTATTTTATCTATAAAATTGACCACGATACACCAGAGTCAAAGCAGCATTAAAAACACTGCAAGGCATTAGTTATCAGTTGGCTCAACGTTGGCATAAAACAGCAGTTCGCCAGGGCACGGATCCGTGTTTCCCGGCTGCGCAGCGGCTACCAATTGTTGTAAAGTAAATCCCACGCTGGCTAACCAGCTGGCCAGGCCCTGCGGCGATACCCCGGAAACGAACGGCTCCGAGCTGATTGCCAGCGCCAAATCTGTCAGCCAGCTTTGCTGAATGAACCGGGGCTTGCCTTGCAGATTTAATTGCATCTGAGTCGCCACCAGCTGCAGCGGCGCGTCCATGATCTGGCGTAGTTGCAGCAACAGCGTGTTAATTGCAGGCTGTGTTAAATACATTAACACACCTTCTGCCAGCACCAGCGTTGACCGGCTTGTTGAAAACGCCGGCTCTTCGGCTAGCAGTTCAGCTACGCTGCAACAGGCTAAATCTGCTGCTTTCAGGCAAAGGTTTGGCTGCAGGGCGTTTAGTTGCTGCAACACCTGCTGTTTGATATCCATAGTAGCTGGCCTGTCAATTTCGATGACCTGTAAGTGGCTGAATTCAGAACTGAATTTAGCACCTAAAGCATCAAAGCCAGCGCCGATAATGAGCAACTGCCGAACGCCATGCTGCGCTATCTGGCGCCGGAGCCTTGCCGCAATATGCTGCTTACGCCACTGATAATGGCTCAGTATACCCGGCAAGCTGCATTGCAATACACCACGCAACAGCGCCCTACCCCAGCGCCAATACACCAACGCCAGTAACAACCGGCCGCGCCAACCATTGCGCTGTAAAATCTGATTGGCCAGTAGCTGATCAAAGCTTGCAGCAGCCGTATTGGTCTCGTCTGGCCAGCACTGACTGGCACAAATAAGTAAGCCGGTATTGCTCATAGCAGCTCCTCCTTGAACATCTCACTGTAATGCCGGTACCAGTTACTCTGAAACCGCAGCGCCGGGTCGAACCGACGCTTTTGTTGCAGAAAGTCAGCAAATTGCGGATAACAGGCAAGCACTTGCTGTTTAGTGGCAAAAGGATGGTAGGTGAGGAAATAGCTGCCCTGATAGCGGATAGCGATATCTATCAGCCGTCTGAAATGACGTGCCGCAGCGGCAATTGCCACACTATGGTGATCGATGTGCAAGTTAAAAATAACACAGGCATAGTCTTGTCTGGCCCAGGCCAATGCGGTTTCAGTATCCTGGCGGATAATCCGCACCGTACCATAAATCAGATCGACATTATGCTGTCGGAAATCATCGGCACAATCCGCCATAAAGTGTTGCAACGCAGATACCGGTACGTAAAGCTCAGTAATCATTTCGCTGCCGGCACAACCACGCGCCAGTTCTTGGTCCAGCGCCAGATGATAGTCATCCAGATAAATACTTAACTGATGGCTATCAGACCAGTAACGCTGGCCATTCGATGCCAGATAAAACTGCGAGAACTGGCTAAAAGCAGCAGCCTTATCGGTATGCGCCAGCACCAGCAACTTTTGCCAGTTAAGTTTGCTAAGCCGCAGTTGCCCATTAGGAACAGGCACTGCCGCAACCGGGCGGTAACAGGAAAACACCCCCTGGCATAAAAAGCCGGCAGACTCCGGTGCCGTCTCAAACTGAAAATCACCATATAAGTAACCGGCAGCGATGCGTTGCGGCACCGCGTCAATCATCTCTGCCAAACTACAAAGTTCAACTTCACGCACCACCTGTTGTCGTATCGCCAGTTGCAATGTCGCTGATACTACAACCCCGAATAAGCCATAGCCTCCTACCACAAGCCGGAATAACTCAGCGTGTTGTTGTCGACTACAATGTCGCAGTGTACCGCTGGCATCAACCAGATCGAAACTAATCAGATCTGCCACAAAGGGCGCCATATCCAGCCCTCTGCCATGAATATTGGCCGCGATTGCCCCACCGATGCTCAGCCGGTCGGCGCCGGTTTGCTTTTGCCTAATCCCCCACTGCCTTTTACTACCGTGCTGCATAACATGCAGTTTGCGCATTAAGTCTGGCCACTGGATGCCGGCTTGCACCCGGACTTGTCCCAACACAGGGTCAAATTGTTCCAACTTATTTAGCCGGCTCAAATCCAGCAACACGCCCTCTGTAACAAATTGCTGGCCACCCATGGCATGGCGTCCTCCGGCAATACTCAGCGCACAACCCTCCTTATTTGCTTTTGTTACTGCCGCTATGACCTCTGTTGCAGTTGTCGGCAGCACTAAGCGCTGCATTGCTGTCACATTCAATTTAGCGTGAACATCATTAACTATGATTGGCTGATTGGGTTTATCGCACATACATCACTCCTGCTATTCGTTTGTGCAGGGACACTAGCTGGTAAGTATCAACTTATGCTATACGTATATTTAAAGTATTATTAAGCGATACCTAAAGGTGTAAAAAAGACCACTCTATGACTAACCAGACCAGTCAATTGATCGCCGCTCTGAAGCGCTGCCTGAAAGCAAAAGGGATCAGTTATCGGCAGCTGGCAGTGCTGCTGAATTTAAGCGAAGCCAGTGTTAAACGCATTTTTGCCAGGCAGAGCTTTACCCTGGACAGGCTTGAGCAAATCTGCCGTCTGCTGGATACGAGCTTATATGAATTGGCTAAAATGAGTGCTCTGGCGAAAACCAGCCTGCCACGCCAATTAAGCCTGGTGCAGGAGCAAGTTCTGGCCAATGACCCTACCTTGCTGACTTACTTGTATCTGTTACTAAATGGCTGGCAAACTGAAGATATTAACAGCCGCTACCAGCTTGATAAGCTAAAAAGCATCCGGCTGCTGGCCGAGCTGGATCGGTTAAAATTAATTGAGTTGCAGCCCGCTAACAAAGTCCGGCTGCTGGTTGCCCGCGATATTCAGTGGCGAACCAATGGCCCGATACGGCGCCGCTATGAGCAACAGGTAAAAATGACGTTTATGGCGGACAGTTTTACTGCACCTGAGCATTGGTTAAGGCTGGAAACTGCTGAACTTTCCAACGCCTCAATCAGTATTTTACAGCGCCGCTTAAATCAATTAACTGAACAGTTTGCCGAGCTGGCAGAGTTAGATCTGACAACCGGGCCCACAGATAAAAAAGGCATGGGGTTAATGATAGCCTTAAGGCCCTGGGTATTTGATATGGTGCTGACGCCACCAGCCGGTGACTAACCCGCCTACTCTAGTTCCAGCAAGGGCAGCTTATCTGGCACGCCGTTCCATTTATCGGCGTCGGCTGGCGGAGCTTTCACCTCGCGGATATTGGGCCAAATATCAGCCAGTTCAGCATTTAGCTGAATAAAGCTTTGCTGGTCAGCGGGCACTTTATCTTCCTGCACTATGGCATTAGCCGGGCATTCTGGTTCGCACAAAGCGCAGTCGATACAAATTGTCGGGCTTATCGCCAGAAAATTGGGCCCTTCAAAAAAGGCATCTACCGGGCACACTGCCACGCAGTCGGTGTATTTGCATTTAATACAATTATCCAGCACCACAAAGGCCATAACGCTTTTATTCCTGTTATCTGAAGCTTGGGATCATACTGCAGCCGCCAGAAAAAACAAACTGGCATACTGATAAGTCTCTATCGACCAAAGTTAATTATGTCGATTACTTGTCTGCTTGCTAAATGTGCAGGAACCCGATAACGTAATTTTATCAGCAGTGCCGTTTTTTTACATCGGACACTACTCAATAATGACCTAGCCTCAGGAGCCGATATGACCGGCTGTAAGCATATTTTGATCGCCGAAGACGATAGCTTTCTGCTGTCGCTACTTGAGCTACAGTGTAGCAGTCTGAACATGCAGACATGTTGTGTAGAGAATGGTGAGCAGTTAATAACGGAAGCGCTTAGTTATCAATACGATATTATTCTAACGGATATTCAGATGCCGTTGTGTGACGGTATTCAGGCAATGCAAATCCTGCGGCGACTGGGCTATGACCGTCCCATTTTTGCAATGTCGGCTGATCGCCTTAACTGTGAAGGCTTTGATTGTATTTTGCAAAAACCGGTAGACATTGATCTATTGGCCAGATTGTGTGAACAAACACCGCAGCAACCTAAAGTTCAGCTGGAGATTAACAGTGAACTCACTAGTCTTTTTTATCAGAATTTGGCCCAGCTTAGCCAGGATTTCACCACGGCACTTCAGCAAGAGGATTTTATGACGATGCAGCAAATCTGCCATAAAATTAAGGGCGGTGCTGCCAGCTTTGGTCATATGCATCTTAGTCAGCTGGCTGACCGCATGCAGCAACGGCTTGTCACAGAAAGCCCTGAGAGCAGCATTTTGCAGGAGTCCAGGCAATTTCTCCTGATTTTGCAACAATCAGGAGCAGGCAATGAGACAGCCTAAAATATTGCTGGTAGATGATGTCGATTACAGCCGGCAACTGCTGCGTAACAATATTATGTCGTTGGCTGGAACTAAGTTACTAAAAACACGTCATTTTAATTTTTTCAATGCCGGCACGGCTAATGAGGCGAACATATTGTTCAGGCTGCACCAGCCAGATGTGGTTTTTTTAGATATTGAATTGCCCGACCACTCAGGGTTGGAATTATTGGCCCAGTTTAAACAACAAAAACCTGAATGCTGTATCGTCATGATCAGCGGTGCCAGCACCCTGGAAAATGTGACCCAAAGTATCAAAATGGGTGCAGCCACCTTTATCGTAAAACCGTTCAGCGGCGATAAAATTCTGGCAGCAATGCGATTAATGGAAAAGCAATTTTATGGTCAGTTAACACAGGATCCTATTTAGCGAAAGCTTAGAAATTCAGAGCGTGTCTGCTCTATTTTCAACCAGCAAACCGCCGAACCATAAATACACGGCAAAGCGTTACGGACATTCTACTCAGCTTGGCGTAAAATAGCGCCATCTTGTGAGCGGCTGGCCTGTTGCCTGGTCGCAATGACACCGATATGGAACCGCTATGCTGCGCCTGACCGAAATAAAACTACCGCTAAACCACGATGAAAATGCCCTAACTGCTGCCATTCTCGCCAAACTACAGATAACAGCTGAGCAACTGCACAGTTTTAAGGTGTTTAAGCGGGGCTTTGATGCCCGTAAAAAATCTGACATTCAACTGATTTATACCCTGGATTTAGCGGTTGATAACGAGGCGCAGCTGCTAACCACCTTTGCCGCTGATCAGCATGTTAAACCTTCGCCTGACACCAGTTATAAGTTTGTCGCTCAGGCCCCGGCTGAACTAGCGAAGCGGCCTATTGTCATTGGCCTTGGCCCCTGTGGCCTATTTGCCGGTTTATTATTAGCGCAAATGGGCTTTAAACCGATTATTTTAGAGCGTGGTAAAGAAGTGCGTGAGCGCACCAAAGACACCTTTGGTTTCTGGCGCGGCAAAGAATTAAATCCTGAATCGAACGTGCAATATGGCGAAGGCGGCGCCGGTACCTTTTCTGATGGCAAGTTGTACAGTCAGGTGAAAGACCCGAAACATTATGGCCGCAAAGTAATGAGTGAATTTGTGGCGGCCGGCGCGCCGGACGAAATAATGTATGTCAGTAAACCGCATATCGGTACCTTTAAGCTGGTGGCGATGGTAGAGAAAATGCGGGCAAAAATTATCGAACTGGGCGGTGAAATCCGCTTTAGCAGTAAGGTAGAAAAACTGCATATTGATAACGGCCAGCTGACCGGGTTAACCCTGGCCAGTGGTGAACAGTTGCAAAGCCGGCATGTAGTGTTGGCGGTTGGCCACAGCGCCCGCGATACCTTTCAAATGCTATATGATCAAGGCGTCTATATCGAAGCCAAGCCATTCTCAATTGGCTTTCGGATAGAACATGAGCAATCGATGATTGATGAGTGCCGCTTTGGCCCGAATGCCGGCAATCCGATTTTAGGCGCGGCCGATTATAAACTGGTGCACCATTGCAGCAATAACCGCACCGTATACAGCTTTTGTATGTGCCCGGGCGGCACCGTGGTGGCGGCAGCCTCAGAGCCAGGCCGGGTAGTCACCAACGGCATGAGCCAGTACTCAAGGCACGAGCGTAACGCCAATAGCGCCATCGTAGTCGGGATAGACCCCGAGCGTGATTACCCCGGCCATCCGCTGGCTGGCATCACATTGCAGCGCCAACTGGAAGAGCAAGCGTTTAAACTGGGCGGTGAAAGCTACAATGCACCGGCCCAGTTAATTGGCGACTTTCTAAAAGGTAAACCGTCGGCCGAATTGGGTGAGGTTAAGCCTTCCTATACCCCGGGAATTACCTTAACGGATTTAGCTCAGGTATTACCCGACTTTGCCGTTGCCGCCATTCGCGAAGCGATACCGGCGTTTGACCGGCAGATTAAAGGCTTCGCCAAAGCTGATGGCTTATTAACCGGCGTTGAAACCCGCACCTCATCGCCTATCTGTATTAAACGCGGCAGCGATTATCAAAGCATTAATGTTAAAGGCCTGTATCCGGCAGGCGAAGGCGCCGGCTATGCCGGTGGCATTTTATCAGCCGGTATCGACGGCATTAAAGTGGCCGAAGCGCTGGCACTGGCGATGCTGGGTACTACTTCTGAGGCCGGTAACGCCACATCGGTATAACCACGGTGGCAGACGGACTTAGCCGGCAATATTACCGTAACGGCCCGCCACACCGGGCCGGTGCCGATGTCAGCTTTGGCGATTTGGTGAAAATTTTTGGCTTTAACAGTATCCATATTGGCCGCTGGGTGCAAAGCAGCGAACAGCAACAGGCGGCCAACCTGTTTTTTGATGCGCTGTGTGATTTACAGCTGTTACTACAGGTACCCGAACAGGTTATTTCGCTTAACGGCAGCCTGGCTCTAACCTACGGTATTGGCGGCCAGCGTGGGGTTTGCGCGCATTACCAGCCACAGGGGCGTATTCTGGCACTGGCCAAAAATGCCGGTGGCGGCAGCCTGGCCCATGAATGGTTTCATGCGTTTGATCACTATATTGCCGGTAAAATGTTCAGCCGCCAGCCAGCAGCAAACCGCTTTGCCAGCCGCTGTTGGCTGGATGGGATGGCGGTAAAAGCGCACCCGCTAAACGAGCTACTGCAGCGGGCTTTTCAATCCTTATATTTATCGGACGATGGTAACAACGAGAGCGTTTTTTTCAAACAATGCCGCACGCTGGATGTCTCGCGTCAGCAGCTTTATCTGGCTATGCCGGAAGAAATGGCCGCGCGGGCCTTTGAGAATATGTTGCAGCGTCAGCCATTAAAAAACAGCTTTCTGGTAGCCGGCACCTTACAAGGTAAAGCCGCTAAAATGGGAGTTTATCCGGACAAGCCGCTAAGCGTGGCACTCAGCCAGCTTTGGCTACCCTATTTCCGGGCTTTAGGTGTCAGTTTGCGTGCTAAAACGTCATTCGTTAGTGACACCGTTTACTAATAACTGGCCATCACTTAGCACCACCTTATTGCCACCAGCCTTCTTTGCCTGGTACATCGCCGCATCGGCATACAATATAAGCTCTTTCTGGTTTGAACCATGTTCAGGATATAAGGCAACCCCAATGCTGGGATGAATACTCAGCTGCTGACCATTAATCAGATAAGGCTGGGCCAGTGCCTGGCGAATATGCTCAGCCAGTTGGATGGCGACGGCAGCACTACTTACCTGCTCCAGTAAAACCACAAATTCATCGCCACCAAAGCGGGCAGCAGTATCTGTTTGTCTGATTGACTTTAGCAGGCGCTGGGCTGTTTGCTGCAGTAACTCGTCACCCACATTGTGGCCGAAACTGTCATTAATATGCTTAAACTTATCTAAATCGACATAGAGCAACGCCAGGCTTGCTTGCTCGCGCTCTGCCCTGATCATCGCTGAATGTATTCGGTCCTGAAATAGCTCCCGGTTCGGTAAGCTGGTTAGCTGGTCATATAAAGCATGATGCTTTAACCGGGCCAATATCTGCTGCCGCTCGATAGATACCGCTACCTGGGTTGCCACAAATTCCAGCAGATCCAAATCAGCGTTACTGTATGCCGGTGCCTGAACTGTATGCTGCACCAGCAAAACCCCAATAATGCCACTATGTGTTCTAAGCGGTACCGCTAAGGCATTCAGTTCAGCTGCGACCGCAGTCAGGTTCCTGGCATGCTGACCATAAAATAGTTTGCTCTGGCCGCTGGTAATAACCCGATGGCAAAGCTCTGAAATTAAACTCTGCTTGGTTAATGACGCTGCAGCATTGCTGCTATAACCAAAGCTCAAACCATTTTGGCGGTCGTGGCGGGCTATTATAAAGCTGTGCATGGGCATTAAGCCGGCGATAATCTGATGTATATGCAGGTAGAGCTGGTCGATGTCCTCTGCGGCAAACGCCGCTTCTGCTATGGCATAAAGTGCCGCCTGGCGACGCTGAGCGTGTTTCAGGCTACTGATATCGCGGGCAACCGCAACCCGTTGTTGTTTATCTTCCGACCAACGGGCCGACCACAACAGATGCACTACGCTGCCATCTTTGCGGATATAGCGGTTTTCAAAATCCAGTTTCACAGCGCCCAGGTTAATTTGCTCGGCCGTGGCAAGGGTTAATGGCTGGTCATCCGGATGAATAAACTCCAGCATCGAATGACCGATCATTTCCTGCGGTGTGTAACCAAAAATGCGCTCTGCGCCGGGGCTGATAAATTCAAAGCAACCGTTTCTGTCTACCACACAAATAGCATCAAGTAGTAGATCAATATAGTTACTTAGTACCGTATAGCTGGGCTCGGTCATAATCATCTTCGCAGATTAAAAGCGCTGTTAACCGGCAGAGGTCCCGGCAATTGATTAACAATAGCATGGATTGAGCAAAGGCAAACTATGCCTTGGCCAGCTCAGACAGCAAGCGCTGGCAATTAAGCCAGGTCATACCGTAAATGGTGAGCTGTGGGTTGGCACCCAAGCTGGTCGGGAGAATAGAACCATCGAATATCGACAGGTTGTGCAGTTGATGATGGCGGCCCTGCTGGTTAACGACGCCTTTGGCTGGATCAACACTCATATTGCAGCCGCCCATGACATGAGCTGAAGCTACCGTTTGCCGGTATTTCTGCATCGGCAAATTATTAATAGCAACTTTGGCTTCGCGCCAGCTGTTATATAGCCTGGCGTCATGATGAATGGGAAGCACTTGCCTAGCGCCGGCCGCAAACTGCAATTCAGCCATTGATAACAAAGCACGGCGTGCGCCCTGCCACAAATAATCTGTTAGCGGATAATCGAGCACCGGTTGCTGCTGACTATCCAGCATTACCCCGCCCCCCTGGCTCTGTGGGTGAAAACCATCGCGTAGCAGTGCTATCGTCACCTGCAGCTGGTTAAACTGCTGCATTAAAGCCGCGTGCTGCTGGCCGCTGCCGGTAAGCTTAGTCGCCATTAAAACCGGATGCACCGGCGCAGCTTCCAGCTTATAACCAATATCGCTGCCATCGGGCCAGACAAACTGATCGGAATAGACCGACTGCGGCGCCCCGGCATGGCCATTAATTGCCTCAGTAAACAAGGCACCGCTAACAAGCGATGGGTGCAGATAGGTATGCTTACCCAGCCGGCCAGACGGGTCTGGCACCTTTGAGCGCAGTAATATGGCGGGCGAGCCGA
>DIBV01000016.1:24516-179632 GCA_002415085.1 Arsukibacterium sp. UBA5043
AGTAATATGGCGGGCGAGCCGATAGCACCCGCCGCAAGAATGTAGTGCTTAGCCTTGATCCCAATACGAATATCGTTACGTGGCTGAAAGTACTGATTAACCGGCACTGCGTCAATACCGCTTATGCTATCACCCTGCCAGGTAAATTTACGCACCGACAAGCGCGAAATTAACATCGCACCCAGGGCCAGCGCAGCGGGAATGGTACTGACCAGCATCGACTGCTTGCCATTTATCGGACAGCCCATGCCACAGTAGCCCAGGTTGGCGCAGCCATTGACATTGCGGCTGATTATCGTGTGCTGCCAGCCCAGGGCCTCGCAGCCTCGCTTAATGACGCTGTTATTGCCATTAGGCGGCACTGGCCAGGGCCGGATATTCA
Source organism: Arsukibacterium sp. UBA5043 (assembly GCA_002415085.1). Lineage (GTDB taxonomy): Bacteria > Pseudomonadota > Gammaproteobacteria > Enterobacterales > Alteromonadaceae > Alishewanella. Next base: position 24,899 of record DIBV01000016.1, read on the forward strand.
GCCGTTGCTCGGCTTTGACAAAATACGGCGTTAAGTCATTGCTAGCGCTAAAATTCAGACCAAACTCGCTTTGCCAGTAATCCAAGGTTGGCTGCGGAGTACGGATAGAGGTCGTCCAGTTGACAGTGGTGGAGCCACCAACAGTGCGGCCCTGTAAAATGCTGATAGCCTGATCCCGGGTTTTCCTGCCAGCGCCTTCCTGGTATAAATTAGGGTATGCCCAGCGCTCTTCCATCACAAAATCATCGTGGGTGTAATAGGCGCCTTCTTCTAACAACAGCACCTTCAGCCCTGCCTGCGCCAGTTGCTCAGCCGCAATACCGCCGCCGGCACCCGAGCCGATAATCACAATATCCGCTTCAAGGTGCTGATCCTCAGTAAACTGGCTGGCATCTATATGCTGAGTCATCAACGAAACCTCGGTGCTTTATAAGCCAGCGCCTGCCAGTGCTCAGGCTGGCCATAGTACGCACCATAAAGCAACTCGCGCAGGCCATGATAAGCCTGCTGCAATAAGGCAAGATAGCTGTCGCGCCAGCTATCCAGCAGTGCCAGCCGCTGTTGCAGCGTTAATTCTGCCAGCTGACTAACATGGCCGGTCATGCCCAGCCGGCTGATCCGGTTGGCTAACAGATTAAACAGCTGGAACATCTGCTGCTGTTGGCGCAACGGTAAAAACGGCAGAAAATCATTAACAGCCGCTTTAGTGCGCTCAAGCTCCATCGCTGCGAGGGTCGCATCTTCAGGTAAAGCCCCGTACAATAGCGCAGGTAACACAGCCGACAGCACTAAGTCCTGGTTACTTGTATCAGGGCTCAGGCTCTGCTGCCAGCCATACCAACTGAAGGTGGTACCTAAACTGGCTGCAGCAGCAAGCGCGATACCGGATAAAATAAATTGCCGCCGATCCATAGTGCTGTACCAGAAGTAGAATTTAAGCCATTGTTTATCAGGATACGCGCATTTGCAAGCTCAGCTCAGACCAGTACCGAAGCAGCACGCCCAGCTGCCATTTCAGCCGGCATGGTGGTTACGCCATGCCCACCTGCAAACAGTGTTTGCCAAATATTTAAGCCCGAAACACCTTATCAACACCGAAGCTGAAATATTCAGTCTGCCCGATGGTGATGAGCTGCAACTTAACTGGTTGCCTGCCGAAAATGCGCCAGACACCACCCCGCTGCTGCTGTTGTTGCATGGTCTGGCTGGCGATATTAACAGTCATTACATTCAGGCGATGCTGGCACAGTGTCAGGCACTAGAGTGGAGCGCAGTAATGCTGCATTTTCGTGGCTGCAATGGTAAACCGAATAAATTGCCCCGGGCCTATCATAGTGGTGATACCGCAGATGTGGCGCTGGTAATAAAAGAAATAACCCGGCGCTACCCTGGCCGGCCGCTGGTGGCCATAGGTTATTCGCTTGGCGGCAATGTGCTGTTAAAATACTGTGGTGAGCAGGCTGCTGACAACCCGCTGGCAGCTGCCATCGCAGTTTGCCCGCCACTGTCGTTATCAGCTTGCGCCAAACGGATTAACACCGGCAGCAGCAAGTTATACCAGCGCTATTTACTGGGCAGGTTAAAACGCAGCACCTTATTAAAACTGCAGCAATTTACTGAGTTCCCGCTGCCGTTAACGCCGGAAAAAGTTCAGGGGTTTGCCAGCATTGAGCAGTTTGACGAGCATTATACTGCGCCGATTCATGGTTTTTTAAACGCGCAGGATTACTATCAAAAAGCCAGCGCTAAGGCCTATTTAAAGCATATTGCAATCCCCACCCTGATTATTCACGCCAACGACGACCCTTTTTTAAGTGATGAAGTGATCCCGCAACCAGCGGAGCTGAATAGTCACATTCATTATGAGCTGACCCGTGGTGGCGGCCATGTTGGCTTTGTTTATGGCAGTCCGTTAAAACCAAAGTTCTGGCTGAGCCAGCGTATTCCGGCCTTTATAAAGCAGCAATTTAACTTATGATCATTCCATACCACGAACTGGACCAGGATACTCTGAATAACCTGATTGAATATTATGTGCTGCGCGAAGGCACCGATTATGGCGAGCAGGAAATCTCACTCGCTGAAAAAGTAACTGCAGTAAAACGCCAGTTGAAAACAGGCGAGGTCGTTATCGTTTATTCAGAGCTGCATGAAACAGTAAACCTGATGCCGAAGCAGCATTTTTTGCAACAGCAGGCAGAGCAGCCATAGCGCGTCATAAAAAGATCATTCTTTTTTCATGTAACTGTCATAGCCACCGCTGACACTGATTTATTAATAGTTGTTATTTTTAATAATAAAATCAGGGATATCGGCATGTTAAAACGTTCACTGCTTACCTTAAGTATTATTACTATTTTGGCTGGCTGCTCGCTTGATGGCGACGATGGTGCAGCGGGCGCTGCCGGGCCAGCCGGCCCAACCGGAGGCACCGGGCCCAGCGGTCAGCCAGGCAAAAACCTGCCACGCGATTTGAACATTGAGGTTGTCGGCCGCTTTAGCACCGGTATTTACGGTAAATCTGCTGCTGAGATCGTCCAGTTTCACAAAACATCAAACTCCGCTTTTGCCATAAACGCCGCCGCTAATCAGATTGAAGTGATTAACTTAACCAACCTGCCTGTTGCCGCAGTCGGCAATGGCATTACCGATGACAGTTTAACGTCAGTACCCTTTACCTTTGCCGATACTGCCACCGTGAAAAACGAAGCCGGTGCCGATGTAAGTGTGGCGCTGGGTGAAGCCAATTCAATTGCCATTTTTGGCGATATGCTGGCAATTGCAGTGGCGGCGCCGGTAAAAACCAGCAATGGGGTAGTGCTGTTTTACAACCTGGATGCAACCGGCAACGGCAGTTTTGTTAAGGCCGTAGCAGTGGGCGCCCTGCCAGATATGCTGACCTTTACTCCGGATGGCAATAAGGTACTGGTAGCCAACGAAGGGGAACCTGATACTGACTATCTGGTTGACCCGCAAGGCAGTATCTCAGTAATTAATATGACCGATGGCGTTGCAGCCGATCTGGCTCAGACGATCAATTTCAGCAGTGATATGGTGTTCAGCTCCGACTTGCTTGCAGCCAGTGATTACGACACGGATGCTAAACGCAAAAACTTATTACAAAAGGCCGGGGTTAAATTTGCCAGCCCGGCAGGCACCACAGTGGCTCAGGAACTTGAACCCGAATATATTACGGTTGCCGCTGACAGCAAAAAAGCCTGGGTGTCACTGCAGGAAAGTAACGCCATTGGCATTATCGACCTGACTGATATGACTATTGAAGTTAAAGCATTGGGCTTAAAAGACTGGGGCCAGTACCTGATTGACTACACTAACGAAGATGAAGTGGCGTCTTTTGCCAAACTACCCAACGTTTATGGCATGTATCAGCCCGACAGCATCGCCTCGTATCAGTGGAATGGTGCCACCTTTATTGTTTCAGCCAACGAGGGGGATTCAAGAGACTGGGATGCGTATTCTGAAGATATCCGCGCCGCTGATATTATCGACCCGGATGAACTGAATAAAACATTCAGCACTGAGTTGCAGGCCCTGTATGACGCCACTGGCGGTGATGATGGTTTAGGCCGTTTAAAAGTCACCGCAGCGCTGGTTGACCCGGATAACGATGGTATTGTCGACAAACTGTATGCTTATGGCGGGCGTTCATTCTCTATCTGGGATCAAAATATCAACATGGTACATGATTCCGGTGACGATTTTGGCCGCATCTCAGCCGCTATTCTTGGCAACAACTTTAACAGCGCCCATACCGAAAACAAAGGTGATAACCGCTCTGATGATAAAGGGGGCGAGCCGGAAGCTATTGACGTTGGCATAATCGAAGACCGGACCTACGTCTTTATTGCGCAGGAGCGCAGCGGTGATTTATTCGTTTATGATGTCACCAATCCGTTCCAGGCCCAGTTTGTCAGCCATTATATTAACCGCGATTTCAGTGCAGACTTTGAACTGGACGATGATTTGGCCGATCCTTGTGACCCTGCTGAAGGACTGGATTGCACTGACGTACCGCTGGCCGGCGATCTTGGTCCAGAAAGTATTAAATTTGTGCCCTCAGCAGATAGCCCGAATGGCAACCCATTGCTGATTATCGGTAACGAAGTGAGCGGCTCGGTAACGATATATCAGGTTACAGAGTTATAAACTCATTCCATTGTATGCAGGTTAAGTTTGCTTAACCGACAGCCTGAACAGCGAGCCGGCTTACCAGCGGCTCGCTTTTTTATTTAGGCCATTTTATACTGCCGCTTCCTTAGCAAAACGGAGTGTTGTAACCAACCTGTATGAGCCTGTTAATTGCGTTTGCAGTTTTATCTATCAGCGTGTCTTTTATCTGTTCTATTCTGGAAGCGGCCCTGCTCTCGGTCACCCCGAGTTATATTGCCCAGCAGAAGATTCAAAACCCTAATCTTTATCAGAAACTTAAAGTATTAAAAGATAAAATTGATCAGCCGCTGGCGGCAATTTTAACCCTGAACACGGTTGCTCACACTGTTGGCGCAACAGGTGTCGGTGCTCAGGTAACTCTGGTATTTGGCGATGGCTATCTGGGTATTGCTTCTGCGGTAATGACCCTGCTTATTTTAGTGCTGTCAGAGATTATTCCGAAAACCATTGGTGCCCGTTACTGGCCGGCACTGGCACCAATACTGCCGGTCACATTGAAAATTATGATCACTATACTGCGGCCTTTTATCTGGCTGTCAGACCAACTAATGAAATTATTCGGCGGCGTCGGCCATGAGCCCGACTTACGGCAGGAAATAAAAGCGCTGACTGTACTCGGCCGGGAAATGAATAAACTGGACGAAGATGAGCAACGGGTTATTGCAAATATTCTCGACCTGCATGATTTTAAAGTGCGCGATATTATGACCCCGCGTACTGTCTGTGAGAGTGCCAGCCCGGACGAGCCGTTAACGCAATTTACTGAGCGGGTAAAAGTGGGACAGTTCTCGCGCTACCCGGTGCTGGATAAGGATGAATCACCGCTGGGCATCGTGTTTCGCTACGATCTGCTGAATATTACTGAGCAGCAGGTGGTGGCAGACATCATGAAGCCGGTTAAAGTTATTTCGGATAAAATGAATGCCGAACATTTAATGACCCAGCTAATGCATGAGCGCCAGCATATGTGCCTGGTATACGATGAGTATGGCAGCTGGCTTGGCCTGGTGACGATGGAAGATGTGATTGAAACCATTATCGGTCAGCCAATCATGGATGAAACCGATGATATTCCCAATATGCGCCGCTTTGCCAAAAGGCGCTGGGAGCACCGGCTTAAAAATTTGTCGGATGAATAACTGACCGTTTTTACTGTGTCGGCAGCTTCAGAAAGTAAGCCGGCTGGCGCGGGTTATTCAGCAGCACAAAGCCATCCAGAGCTTTAACATAAGCAAACCGACCAAAGGTACCGTGGCGTATCTGGGGTCCCGGGTCGCCCTTTATTTCAATACCGCGCCAGCTCTGGCTGGCCAGGTTAAACTGATACAGCTTGCCATCGCCCGGCCAGGCATAAAAATGCCCATCCTTACTGTTGTAGCTTAAACCCGGTGCCGGAAACTGGTTAATAAATTCTGCATCGCCTTTTAACGGCAAAATCGTCCTTTTATAACCTGACGTCGGGTTTAAATCATAAATTATCTGCTTTTTCTGCCCTATTATCAGCATCTTGCGATTTTCAGGGTCAATCGCCGCATTCACCCCTAACCCCAGGCCACCTTTATCATTCAGCTTTTTATAAATGCCGCCCTCCGGCTGATACTGATAACTGTATAATGCTGATCTGTCATGGACAAAAACCAGGCCGGTTTTACTGTCATAAGCAGCCACTACCCCAAAGGCGCCGCGCGGAATATCACCACTTGCGGCATCTTTCTGCCAACGTTTTGTTTCAGGGTCAAATAGCCAGGTATTCGGATCTGCACCACCAGAATGCCTGCCTGCCAACGCACCGGAAAATGCCCACAACAACCCCTGGTTACTAAGAAATGCCAGGCCGTCGTAAGTATGGCGGGAATTAGGCTGGCTGCCGTCAAAGGGGGCCAGTTCTGTCAGCCTGGGTATTGTTTCCGGATCCGCCGGCTGCGCCGGCTCGGTCAGCCGTTGTAACTGACCACTGATAGCATCAAGCTGATAAACTTCATTGCCATAATAATCATTATGGCCACCGCCCCACAGATACAGCCGGCCGCTGTTCTGATCCAGCGCGCCGCCACCCCAGGCAAACACCACATTGTGACAGTAATCAGCAAACGGATAATCATATAAATCGTTGGCCGGGCAATGATCAGTAAGCACGGTGCCGGCAACGGGCTGCCAGCCAGAAGAGTATTGTTGCGCAATGTCTGGGTTACTGCGGGTTAAACCATCAGCTTCAGGCTGAGATAGGATCAGTGACAGGCTTAGTACCATCAGGCCAGCACTTGCAGTAGCAACCAGGGTAAATAATTTCATCAGCACCTCCTGCGCGGTTTAGCCAGTAAATTACTGGCATTAACCATAGCACAGCAGGATAACTAAAACCTGAACAGGAACAGGCCGCAACTGCGGCCTGATCTATTTAATTTTGATAATTACACTTTAAACTTACTAACCAGCTCATTCAGTTCTATTGCCAACCGGGTTAATTCACTGGCACTGGCAGTAGTCTGGCGGGAGCCATCCGCAGTTTGCGCAGCTAAATCGCTGATAGACACAATATTACGATCTATTTCCCGAGCGACTTTCGATTGCTCTTCCGCCGCACCGGCAATAACATGGTTTTGATCGCTGATGGCTGAAATGTTCTCGGCAATCAGCTCCAGCGCGTCTGCTGCTGACTTTGCTACACTCTGTGCATTGTCGGCGTTGCCGCTTATTAACTGCATGGCGTCAACGGCTTCTTTCGCAGAAGATTGTACCTGCTGAATCATTTGCTCAATTTCACCGGTCGACGTTTGGGTACGGTACGCCAGACTACGTACTTCGTCCGCTACCACAGCAAATCCGCGACCGGCCTCACCAGCCCGGGCAGCTTCAATGGCTGCGTTCAGCGCCAGTAAGTTGGTTTGATCGGCTACGCTGCGTATCACTTCCAGTACCTGATTAATTGATGAGACTTTTTCTGCCAGGGTATTAATCACCTGTGTACTCTGGCGCACTTCAGCATTCATTTTTTCAATCACTTTGCTGGTTTGCACGACTTTTTGCGTGCCATCTCTGGCCAGTCCGGCAGACTGTGATGACGCTTCAGAGGTTTTTAACGCCGTGCCCGCTACTTCATCGACCGCCGAACTCATTTCTGTGATGGCCGTTGCCGCTTGCTGCACTTCATCATTCTGGAGCAAAAGTGCTTTGGCCGACTCATCAGTCACCACATTAAGTTCTTCAGCAGCAGACGCCAGCTGGTTTGACGAGCTGGCAATATGACCAATCGCATCACGCAGCTTTTGCTGCATTTGTTGCAACGCCTGTGATAACTCGGTTAGCTCATCACTGCCCTCAACTTCAACCTGCTGGGTAAGATCGCCGTCAGCGATAAAGCGTGCTGAAACAACCGAGCGTGCCAGCGGCTGGCTGATACTGCGGGATATTAAAATTGATACCATCACAGCAATAGCAACAGCGACCACTATTAATATAATCACGGCAAGCTTAGCGGCGTTATAGGTGGCAATAGATGAAGCACGGGCATCGCGCGCGGCTTGTTGATTAATATCTTCCAGCTGAGCAAGCGACAGTGCTATCTCACTGGCTACCGGGTTCATCTGGTCTAATAAATCCTGCGCTGCCCCAAGTTCCTCTTTCAGCAACAGCGCTAATGCTTGATCCTGTAAATCAAAATACTGCTGTCTTGCAGCAATATATTTATCGAAAATAATCCGCTCCTGCGAGTCAAAGATAGTTGCTTCATAGGGTTTTTCGGTAGTCAGGATGTCTTGTCGTAATGTTTTGATGGTATTAAAGGTTTCTTCTTCCTGGGTAATATCGATAGCAAGCAGTAACCTTAAGGTAAGCGCCCGGTTCCGATTGATGTTTGTTCCCAGCGAGCCGATGCCGGAAAGCCCCGCAACCACTGTGGTTTCAACGAAATCGGCCTGAGATCTTACCGACGACATACTTTGCAAACTAAATATACCGGTCAGGGCCAGTAACAGTGCTAACGCACCAAAGGCTGCCAGTAATCGTTTTTGAATTGTTATAGACCGCAACATCTGACACCCCGGTGTGTACTAAAATACATAATTAACACCTGCATATCGCAGGCAGAGCGGAACACTAAACTTTCGACGCCATTTTACAATACTTTTGCCTTACCCTTTAGGCAATATATTCTTTTGCACCTTGCACAACGGAATATTCTGGAAAATCGAAGCTTGTCGGTAACCTCTATAAAATAAACAGGCCGCAAAAGCGGCCTGTTTAGTGCTATAAAATTAATAAAATTACAGTTGCGGGCCCGCGGCCACTAATGCCTTGCCTTCGGCGTTGTCGGTAAACTTGGCAAAGTTATCGACAAAACGCTGCGCCAGGTTTTTCGCCTTAACATCCCAGTCTGCCGGGTTACTGTAGGTTGCGCGCGGATCAAGAATACCGTCTTCCACACCGGGCAAATGCGTTGGCATTGCCAGATTAAAGTAGGGCAACTGCACAAATTCGGCATTCTCAATGCTGCCATCCAAAATAGCATCGATAATAGCCCGGGTAGCCTTAATGGAAATACGCTTACCTGTACCATTCCAGCCGGTATTGACCAGATACGCTTCGGCACCTGAATCTGCCATCCGCTTACCCAACACTTCCGCATATTGAGTGGGGTGCAGGCTTAAAAAAGCCGCGCCAAAACAACTGGAGAAAGTCGGTGTTGGTTCAGTAATACCCCGCTCGGTACCGGCCAATTTAGCAGTAAAGCCCGACAAGAAGTGATACTTGGCCTGCTCTTTAGTCAGCTTTGATACCGGAGGTAATACCCCAAAGGCATCTGCGGTTAAGAAAATGACTTTTTTGGCATGGCCGGCTTTCGACACCGGGGTTACGATGTTATCGATATGATAAATGGGGTATGACACCCGGGTATTCTCGGTTTTTGAACCATCGTCAAAATCGATAGTGCCATCGTCGGCTACGCTAACATTTTCCAGCAACGCGTCGCGGCGAATGGCGTGATAAATATCCGGCTCGTTTTCCTGAGACAAATTGATGGTTTTAGCATAGCAGCCACCTTCGAAGTTAAACACGCCGTCATCGTCCCAACCGTGCTCATCATCGCCAATCAGTTGCCGCTTAGGATCGGTGGATAACGTCGTTTTGCCGGTGCCCGATAGGCCGAAGAATACTGCAACATCACCATCTTTACCCACGTTAGCAGAGCAATGCATTGAGGCAATCCCTTGCAGCGGTAAAAAGTAGTTCATCATCGAGAACATGCCTTTTTTCATTTCGCCACCGTACCAGGTGCCACCAATCAATTGGATACGCTCTGTCAGATTAAACGCCACAAAATTTTCGGAATTTAAGCCCTGTTGCTGCCAGTTCGGATTGGTACATTTAGCACCATTCATGACAATAAAGTCTGGCTTGTAGCTTTTCAGCTCTTCGTCTGTTGGCCGGATAAACATGTTTTTGACGAAATGTGCCTGCCACGCTACCTCGGTAATAAAACGCACCGCTAAACGGGTATCAGCATTAGCACCGCAATAGGTATCAACCACGAATAAACGCTTGCCTGATAGCTGACGGGTTACCAGCGACTTTAAATCAGCCCATACTTCAGTACTAATTGGCTTATTGTCGTTTTTGCCTTGATCTGACCACCACACCGTATTGCGGGTGGTATCGTCACGAACGATATATTTGTCTTTTGGCGAGCGGCCGGTGAAGATACCGGTATCAACCGAAACCGCGCCCAGTTTGGTCAGTTTGCCTTGTTCATAACCTTGCAGGTCGCTGCGGGTTTCTTCCGCAAACAGTAAATCGTACGATGGGTTATAAACGATTTCCGTGACATCTGTTATGCCGTATTGGCCCAGATCCAGATCGGACATGATGTAACTCCTAAGGGTACTGTAGGTAAGGGTGCAGTCTCTAGCGGACTTATTAATTATGTTATTTTTTGCGCAAAAGCCTGGTTTTTGCGCAAAAAATACCTCGGTATCTTAGCGTTTCAACGGCAAAAAAGATAGTTGTCAATATGGCAATAATCGCAGAAAACCACGCTGGGCTTGGCCTATAGCAAAGTTATGCAAAATAAATGGCTGTTTATGATAACAGTGCCCTGGTGGTTGGCTTGGCCTGAATGAGTTCCCGCCAGGGCAGCTGTGCCTTGCCTATCACCATAAAATCGGGGTTGGCAAGGGTTTCCCGCTGGTTGTAACTTAATGGTGCAAACTGACTATCAAGAATTTTACCACCCGCTTCTTCGACGATAATATGTACCGCCCCGGTATCCCATTCACCTGTTGGGCCCAGCCGCAGATAACAGTCAGCCTTGCCTTCCGCCACCAGACAACTTTTTAACGAGCAGCTGCCGAGCGGAATATATTCTACCGTCTGGCGCTCGCTCAGTAAGGATACAATTGGTTGTAGTGGTTGACGCCGGCTGACCGCGATGCGCAGCACTTCGCCCTCTTGGTGCTGATGCACCTGCATCCGGTTGATTAAATTGCGTTGCTGTTTAAATGAGCCATGGCCGCGGGTAGCGTAATATAAAATATCTTCCTTTGGCCAGTAAATCACCCCAAGGGCGGGCCAGCCATGTTCAACTAACGCAATACTCACCGCAAAATCGCCGCTGCGGGCGACAAATTCCTGAGTGCCATCCATCGGATCAATTAACCAATATCGCGGCCAGTGCTGGCGCTGCGCCAAGGGAATTATGGTGGTTTCTTCAGAAATTATCGGAATATCTGGGGTTAAATCTGACAAGCGGGAAATAATTAAGGCATTGGCAGCAAGGTCGGCAGTGGTTACCGGGCTGGTGTCTGCTTTAAGTTCGGCAACAAAGTCACCGCTTTGATACAGCTGCCATAAATGCTGGCCGGCTTCACGGGCGGTCTGTTTTACACTCTCAAGCAGTTTGCTTAAAAACATCCGGGTTTGCTTCCAGGTATTGCTGTGCCAGTAACAGGGCGGCGACGCTCCGTGCTTCGGTAAAATCGACTTGCTGCAATAACAGGTCACTGTTGCCGCGCGCCCAACTGATTAATTCCAGCGGTTCAGGTTCATCACCCTCTTGTTGCTCAGGATATAAATCGAACGCCAGAACTATATGCATTGTAGCATTAAAATATCCTGGAGCGAGCGCCAGCGACTTTAATGCGATAAAACGGCCAGCGCCAAAACCAATTTCTTCTTTCAATTCCCGGTTGGCAGCGGCCAGCACATCTTCACCTGGATCGATTAACCCTTTGGGGAACCCCAGCTGATAATCGTGGGTGCCAGCGCTGTATTCGCGGATAAGATAGAAATGCTCGGGATCCGGGCACGCTACGATCATAACAGCACCGCGGCCAGCACCGCGCATCCGCTCATAAGTGCGTTCGGCACCATTACTGAATCGTAGCTGCAACTGCTCAATTTTAAATAATTTACTTTGGGCGACGATTTCCTGCGCAAGAATTTCCGGCACCTGTTTGTTCGTGTGGCGCTGCGTCATTATCTGGCCTCTGTTACAATCTACTGTGACTACTATAAAACGAATGACAGGAAAAACCTATGCTGGACTGGGCACAAATTGATACCGTATTGCTGGATATGGACGGTACCTTACTCGACCTGCACTTTGATAACTATTTTTGGCTGGAGCATCTGCCAAAACGCTGGGCTGAAATTAGCGGTATCAGCCTGGCAGAGGCCAAATCACAGCTACAAAGTGAATACGCTGAGCTTAACGGTAAGCTGCAATGGTATTGTCTGGATTACTGGGGTGAACGGTTACAACTGCCGATTACTGAACTGAAACGTGAAGTGATGGACAAAATTCAGATGCGTCCCGATGTGCCGCCATTTTTAACCGCCCTGAAACAATCCGGGCGCGAGGTGGTATTGGTCACCAATGCCCATCCTGGCAGCTTATCGCTAAAACTGGAACGTACCGATTTAGCTAAATATATCGATACGCTTATTTCAACTCACGAATTTGGCGTAACAAAGGAAAGCTGGGCGCTGTGGCAAAAGCTGCAACAACGTCTTGGTTTTGATAATGAGAAGACATTATTTGTCGATGACAGCCTGCCCATTCTGACTGCGGCCCAGAATTTTGGCATCAAACATTTGCTGGCGGTGGCCAACCCTGATAGCCAGCAACAAACAAGATCTATTGATCAATTTCCAGCCATCACAGACTACACACCGCTATTGCAGGATATTCTGGCGCATTCAAAACTGCGCCAGACAGCCGGATAAACTGTGTAACCCGCTAACCAGAACTAAAATTTTATGGTATAGCGGCCTTGCGCATCTGGCCGGCCAACAAATTGCATTGCCTGATGCACTTCCGTTGGCAGGCCGGGGTCTGGTTTTAAACTACCATTTACCGTTAGTCTGTTATTTTCAACAGCCGCGGTTACTGCCAGGCCGAGGCTGTTTTCACCATCCGTGATCAGCACCGGGCTGCCTTGCTCGCAGCGCAAATCGGCAACAATACTGTTTAATTCCAGCCAGGTGCCGGTTGGCGGTTGCAGTCGTGCGTCCAGCCAGCTGGCATTGCCAGCAAGACTGCTGCACCAGGGCTTACCCTGCTGGAAATCCTGTACCTCAACCATCAACTCGCCCGTCGCAGCCACCGGCAACGGCAGTTCTAACAACGGTAGCAGCTGACTAACCGGTATTCTTACCAACGCTTGTTGCATTTTCAGGCCACTAAAACTGTAAGCCACATTTGCTTGTGCATAGGGTTGATCCCGCTCGCCAATACTGCCGGCGGTCACCGTCACTTTTGGAGCTAATTTAAATAGTGACCAACCGTCAAAGTGCCAGCGTAACTGCTGAAACTGTAAACTCTGGTACTGGGCTATGGTTGCTGATCCCCGCCATATCGTTCCTTGTACCGGGCCAATTTTAACATTGGCCGGTAAACCGGCCCAATGCAGCACCCAGGCCGCGGGGAGTAAATACACCATGAAAACCAGATAAGCGAGTAATGCTGCTAAGGTTAATTTCCAATACTTCATATTATTCAATTACCATCCGTCTTACCCGCACGATGCCGCTGCTATCGGTATTAGCTACATCCAGACTTACCAGCTTTACACCATTATTATTTTGTAATTGGGCCAACCAACGTAGTAATTGCTCAAAGGGCACGTCTTCTAATACCAGCTGTAACTGATCATTCTGGGGTTGCATCCGGCTTACCCGGATGTTGTAGGTACGCGAACTGTTGCTGACAATCTGGGCCAGACTGCCACCAACCCGCTCCTGACTGGCACCCGCCTGTTGTAATTGCGGCAACGCCTGCTGCAATTGCACCAGTTGCACCTGAGCCTGGCGCAATGCGTTTTGTTTGCTGCTATAGCCTTGCTGTAAAGGTTGCCAGATGAACCAGTACAGGGCGCCTATACTCAGCACTACAGCTGCGATACTTAGCAGTTGTTGCTCGCGTGCCGCTAAGCCGGCCCACCAGGATTGTATCTGCTGTTTCATGTTCTGCTCCGCATTACCACAGTGCCTTGTACCCGGGCGCCGTCATTACTTAGGGCGCCTTGTTCAATTTCATAACCAGCACTTTCCAGTGCAGTTTTTAAGCGCTCAAAATTCTGAAAGCCACCGGCATTCGCTGAAAATCGCAGTTCTGTGCGGGTCGCATCAAACCGTAAACTATCTACTTTCATATCGCCCACTTCTGCTAATTGCCGTTGTAACGCATCCAGCAAACTTAGAAAATTGACCGTTTCACCACCCATGCCAGCAGCGAGCAGTTTTTGGTCAATCTGCCGGGATAGATTAACAATGGTTTCAGCTGGAAATGCCTGTTGGTAATCACTCAGGCTTTGTTGCTGTACCTGGGTTAACTGCCTATCCAATTGCCAGATAGCAAAACCCTGCACTATTAGGTAAGTAGCCAGACAAATTACTCCAAGCACGGCACTGCTTTGCCATTGTTGCCAGTGTTTATTTGTTTGTCTTTTTGGGGCATATGGCCCTTGCAGCAGGGTAAAACTGACATGTGGCAGCTGGCGGGCCAGTAATACCAATGGTAGTTCTGGCTCCATGCTTTGCTGAGATTGCATGATGTCGCGGGGCCACGGGCTATAACTGGCAATATTGGGCAGCGCAGCTAATGCCAGATATTGAGGCCACCAGCTGTTATCGATGGCGCTGGCCTGCCATGGTCCCTGTTTTATCAGCCATTGGTTATTTAGTTCAATACAGGCAGGCAGGGGGGTGTCCGGCAACAACAAGGCATCCGGCAGCATTCTTACTACATTAAAACCCGCATCCTTTAACCAACTTAGCCAACCATCCATTCGCTCGCGCTGCACTACAGCGACATGTTGCTGATACTGCCCTTCCTGCTGCTCCAGCGCACCCAGCGCCAGCCAAAGTTGATCAATATCTTCCGCTTGCTCATCTTCGAGCATGTAGGGTAAAGCCTGCAAAATTTGCCGGGTGGGTCGGGTGGGCAAATTAACCTGCTTTAACACGACATCTGATGCTGGCACCAGAGCAATAACTGGCCGGTTACCAACACGTTGAGCAAGATCACCGAGCCCATCAGCATTAGGGACTTCACCAGAAGCAATAACGTCGTTATTGTGACTGGCCCAGACCAGCCAGCTGATCGTCTGGTCTGCCCGGCTTCCTAACCGGATAATTAACTGTTCACTCACCCCTGGCCTCCAAATCGCCGGGCCAATACCCTGACTGTATTTTCATCATCTACTCTGAATATCGACGTTAGCACGAAACCACTTTCCAGATAAGAAGTAGTGGCGAGCAACTGAAAGTAACTGGATTTTACCGCTAATAAGGCTTTGACGTCATCCGCCATTTCAATACCTGCCAGCTGCGGTAACGCCAGCAGCTCATCAATACTATTAAAGCCATTCTCTGGCCGTTCAGCTATCAGATCAATAGCGTCAGCTTCCGTAAGTTCCGGTATAAGCGCCGCCAGTAATATTGCCGTTTGTTCGGTCAGGGTATTAATATTGAGCTGGTACTGAGTATTTTCAGGTATCACACATACAAAAGGTAACAACATTTGCAGATCGGCCGGGGTAATGTCCAGGATCTGGCGTAGCTCACTGACCGACACCATTAATGAGTTAGCGGTATAATAGGGAAATTGCAAAGCAGCGTAGTCATCTTCCTCAGCGCTGCCAGCGGTACTGAGCAAACTATCCTCATCCAGCCAGTCATGTACTCTTGCCATCAAGTATTCTGCCGGCATCGATAGGTCGGTCGCCACCAATTCCACTAACCGGGTAAAGCTACGCTGTGCAGCGGTCTGCTCTATACGACCAGAGGGGCCACGCTGGCCAGCTTGTTGCAAAGCATTTAAATTAAAGCAGGCTTGCAAGTCTGTAATTTCGCCACCGATATTGCCATCAGTGACCACAAAGCTGGCACCGCTTTGTG
Organism: Arsukibacterium sp. UBA5043; assembly: GCA_002415085.1. Classification (GTDB taxonomy): domain Bacteria; phylum Pseudomonadota; class Gammaproteobacteria; order Enterobacterales; family Alteromonadaceae; genus Alishewanella. The sequence goes on from DIBV01000016.1 coordinate 40,484, forward strand.
CCCAGTCCTGCTTCAGATTGACCGTTTCCTCACCACTTAAACTGCGGCTTAATAACACCCGGGCGAAGTGTTCAGCGCCCATCGCATACCAGAATGCCTGCTGTTGTTGCTGCAAATTGTGCTGGCGTTGTAATTGTAACTGCAAACGGCCAGTCATGTTTACCGCAATAACAACGACAATCGCCACGATCATTAATACGGTAATAAGCGCGGCTCCGCCCTCTGAGCGACGCATTAACGCTGCCCCCGTCTTTGTTCGTCTGGTTGCCCCGGATTATTAGGGGTTGCCGGCCTGTCACGATCATTGTTCTGTGGGGTGGTTCCGGACGGATTTGGATTGGTTACACTGCGCGGCTCTACCATGCCTGCAGGCAGGATGAAAATGCGTTCTATTTCGCCAAGGTACTCATGGGTAAGGGTAATTCTCACCGCTTTTGGCATAACACTGCTCTGCCATTTTTCCAGCCATTCCTCGCCCTGTAGGTAACTAACGGAAAATGCAGTCAGGTTTTGCTGCAGCACCTGCACTAAAGGCTCACTGCCGGCGACAGCGTCAGGGTATAAGCTGAACAACCTTTGCAGTTCCCCCTGCTCCAGCCGATACGCGACCAGTTGTACTTCGCTACGTGGCAAAATATACCCCGGGTTACGCCAGCCCTGACGGGTAAAGCTCAGGCCGTGATCTTCACTTTCAAGCAAGTACTGTTCACCATATAACCGGTAGTCTACCGGTGCTTCGCCGTCCAACCGAACATAACGGCTACTGATCTGCATAAAATCACGTTCCAGCATCAGCATCGTACGCTGCAGTTGCTGGATACGGCCGGTTGCTTCCTGGGACAGCTCATCACTGTTAGTGACACTGGTTAATACCGCGACAGAAGCCAACCCCACCATGGCAAAAATAGCGGTTGCCAGCAGCATCTCGATAAAAGTAAACCCTTTTTGTTTAACCACTGGGTTTACCTATAAAGGTTGTTAGTTGCAATAAGACATCATCTGGCTGCTCGGCCAAACTAACACTTACCACCAGCTGGCGTAAGTCAGCATCTGGCACGCTGGTGGCCTGCAGGCGCCACAGCCACTGCCGGTTTGCCATTTCCACTTCACCTTGCACCAGCTCTTTTGGCGGCCAGTTTGGCTCTATCATCGCAAGTTGCAGCTGATTATTTGCCACATAGCCGGCAAGGGTTAATTCCTCTATCTGGCTTAACGCCCGGATATGGCTTGAGCTGGCTTGCATAATCGCCAGACCGGCGGTGGCAAATATTGCCATCGCTACCAGCAATTCCAACAAGGTAAAACCGCGGCTATTCATCAGCGCACCGTGATGACATCAGAGCGGGTGAGCGGAATAGTAAAATCGGTGCCAACAGTCTGACTGACTTGTTCCAGTCGCTCACCCAACTGAAACATTAACCGAAACGGGCTGATTTCGCCGGAGGATAAAATAAATACTTGCGGTAATACAGGCGGTTGCTCGCTAGCGTTGTCAGTAAACTCATCATCATCCTGCCAGTTCAACTGGCTTAACAAGCTCAGTTCTGCGCCTGGCAATCCTTCAAGCTCCAATTGCAACCGAATATCCTCGGCCAGCTCATAAAGCTCAGCGGCTTTGGGTTGATCGGCCTGCAGCCATTTTTCGCCGTCAAAATAGACAAAACTGTAGCTTCCTTCCTGCAACACCAGGCCCCATTCCTGCTGCTTTAACATCGCGGTTTCAGCTACAAACTGAAAGACCTGCTGAAAACGCTCCGTCTCTTTTTGTAGCCGTTGCTCTGGTGAATCTCCACTAAAATTAAGCACCACCGTGGTTGCCAGTAAACCAATTAGCAGCAATACCAGCATTACCTCTAATAAGGTAAAGCCAGCTTGCCGGAAGCGGATTAGTGGCTTAGCGGCCATTAATTGTTGCTACGGTCTGCTTCGTCGAGGTTCCAGTTACCAATATCATCATCAGTACCGGCTACCCGATCCGGGCCTTTACTATAAACGTCGATCCGGCCAAGCTGGCCCGGACTTACCAGAATATAATCTTCATCCCAGGGATCTTTTGGTAAGCGCTTAACAAAACCTCCATCAGGAAAAGAGCGTGGTGCTGGCTGCGTGGTAGCGGCGGTTACCAAAGCCTGCATCCCTTGCTCAGTTGTTGGATAAAAGCCATTTCGCAGCCGATACATATCCAGCGCATTTTCGAGTTGCTGAATATCCACTACTGTTTTTTGTTGGTCGGCCTGATCCTTATTATCCATAAGGTTCGGCACCACCATACTGGCTATAATACCCAGAATAACAATAACCACCATTACTTCTAACAAGGTAAAACCTTTTTGTGTTTGCTTAAACATGTTATCCACCTACCATATTATTTAACGCTAAAATTGGTTGTAATATTGCCATAACAATAAAAAGCACCATACCCGCCATCACGGATACCAGCACAGGTTCAAAAACTTTTAACGACACCGTCACCAATGTCTCAAATTCCTTATCCTGAGCATTGGCTGCCCGTTCCAGCATACTATCCAACTGGCCGCTTTTTTCTCCGCTGGCAATCATATGCAACATCATTGGCGGAAACATCTTGGTTTGTTCAAGCGCGTTTCGCAGCGAGGTACCCTCCCTGACCCGGCCGGTTGCCTCCGTTACGGCTTCTTTCATATAGCTGTTACTCAGTACATCAGCACTTATCCGCATTGCTTCTAATAGCGGTACTGAGCTGGCATTAAGAATACTTAGCGTACGGGCGAAACGGGCAGTATTCAAACCGCGGCTAACCTTGCCAAACATACCAAGCCTGAGGGTAAAGCGATCCCACCGGTATTTAAGCTCGGGTTTACGCAGCGCTCGCTGCCAGAACACTGCTGCCAGCATTAGCGCGATTAACACTACGATGCCGTAATTACGGATAAAATCACTGGCAGCAATCAAAAATAAAGTAGTACCAGGTAGAGATTGGCCCATATGTTCAAATTGACCAACAATCTTCGGCACTACGGCCGCCAATAAAATGCTAATCACCAGCACTGCAAAAAAGGTTAAAATTATCGGATACAATAGCGCTTGTAACACCTGGCTTCGCATGTGTTGACGCTGTTCGGTATAATCGGCCAGCCTATTTAATACCTGTTCTAAGTGGCCTGATTTTTCGCCGGCAGCCACCATCGAGCGAAACAAATGGTCAAATACGTGTGGAAACTCTGCCAGGCCCTCTGCCAGGGTATACCCTTCTACCACTTTGGAGCGCACGGCCATCATCATATTCTGCAACCGCGGTTTTTCACATTGCTCGGCAACGGCCAGTAAAGCACTTTCAATGGGTAAGGCCGCCTCAACCAGCGTCGCTAACTGGCGGGTCAGCAGCGCCAATTCAGACGCAGAGATCTTGCGGCTTAACCACTTGCGGCCCGACGCCACCAGCTTTTCCTGTTGTGAGGCCAGTTCCACACTAAGAGGCTGCAGTTTTTGCTCACGTAATAGCTGCCGGGCATGGCGGGCGTTGTCGGCCTCCAGCACCCCTTTATTTTTCTTGCCGCGTAAATCCAGCGCCTGGTATTCAAATGCGGCCATTACACATCCTCGCGGGTAACCCGCAATACCTCTTCGAGGGTGGTTTCGCCAGCCAGAACTTTGCTAAAGCCATCAACCCGGATGCTAGGGCTATGCGCCCGTGCATACTTTTCAATAGACTGCTCACCTTTGCCGTTGTGAATCATCTCGCGAATGGACTCATCAACCTGCAGCAATTCGTGAATGCCGGTACGGCCACGATAGCCGGTGAAATTGCAATGCTCACACCCTTTAGCGCGGTATATGTGCTGGTCTTCTTTTTTACTGATCCCCAGTAAATTGCGCTCTTCTTTATCCGGCTCGTGCAATTCTTTACAGTGGCTGCACAGGGTACGCACCAGCCGTTGCGCCAACACACCGAGTAAACTGGAAGACAACAAAAACGCTTCAACGCCCATGTCTTCTAAACGGGTTATGGCACCGGCCGCCGTATTAGTATGGAGGGTAGACAATACTAAATGGCCGGTTAAGCTGGCCTGGACAGCAATTTGTGCCGTTTCCAGATCGCGGATTTCACCCACCATTACGACATCGGGGTCTTGCCGCAAGATCGCCCTCAAACCACGGGCAAAGGTCATATTAACTTTAGTATTTACCTGGGTTTGCCCTACCCCTTCAAGTTCGTACTCTATTGGGTCTTCAACTGTCAGGATATTACGATCTTTGGTATTTATTTCGGTTAAACCGGCATACAAAGTGGTGCTTTTACCAGAACCTGTCGGTCCGGTAACCAGAATAATGCCATGAGGTTTTAAAATAAGTTTTGAAAAAGCCTGTTGCACAGCCAGCGTCATGCCTAAATCGGCCAGGTTTAAGTGCGAATTGTTTTTATCCAGCAAACGCAATACTACTCGCTCACCATGGCTCGATGGCATGGTCGACACCCGCACATCCACAGCACGCCCGGCAATCCTAAGACTGATACGACCGTCCTGCGGCACCCGCTTCTCCGCAATATCCATTTTTGACATGACTTTAATCCGGGACACCAGCAAGCTGGATAATCGCCGATTAGGGCGTAATACCTCCCGTAACAAACCATCCACCCTGAAGCGGATAATCAGGGCTTTCTCAAAGGTTTCAATATGAATATCCGAAGCACCGAGCTTAATGGCCTCGCCCAGCATGGCATTGATCAACTTAATGATGGGTGCGTCGTCTTCATTCTCCAGCAGATCTTCGGTTTCCGGGATATCATCGGCCAGCGAGGCCAGATTAACCTCGTTACCAATATCTTCCATTAGCTGTTGCGCTTCAGAGGAATCACGCTGATAGCTGGCTTCGAGTAATGTTTCAAACTCTGTAGCCGACAGTGCCTTAACGGTAAAACCTTCCGCCAGTAAACGCCGTACCTCCAGCACCGATTCTGGCCGGGTGGTGGGTTGCACATACAATAGCCAACCGTTCGGCTGTTGTTGGAGCAATACGCCATGACGCTTGGCAAAACTAAACGGCAGCCGGATACGGCTGCTCACTGGTTTAACTTCTTCTTCTGCTACCAGGCCTTCCATCAGTCACGAATTCCGGTTGCAGGTTGCGGCTCTGCTGGTTGTTGTTGTTGCTCCTGCATATAACGCTCAAAAGTGGGCGGTATTGCCAGTGACTCATCCCATTCAGGTAATACCACCTGATTGGTATTTGGCATCAGCCGAATACCTTCTTCATCACGCAACAATTGCTCAGCCCGGATATGGTTATATTTTGCTTTGGAGATTCCCGAAATAGCCGAGCCTTCGCGCACAATAGTCGCTTTAATAAACACCATCAGGTTACGCTTTTGTTTGGTCACGCTGGTCGATTTAAACAAATGCCCCAGAAAGGGGATATCACCCAGAAGTGGAACTTTTGATTCACTTTCCTGCACGTCTTCGTCAATTAAGCCGCCCAGTACGACAGTTGCACCGTCGTCCGTAATTACCGTGGTCTTAATTTCGCGTTTATTGATCGTGATATCGACCGCAGTAGCGCCGCCAATACTGGAGACTTCCTGTTCAATGGTTAGCTGCACCGCGTTGCCTTCATTAATTTGCGGGGTTACTTTGAGCTTAATACCCACTTCCTGACGCTGCACCTGCTGGAACGGGTTAGTATTGTTGGCACCGGTTGTTGAACCGGTAATAACCGGTACTTCCTGGCCAACTAAAAAGAAGGCTTCCTGGTTATCCATCGTAGTAATGTGCGGTGTGGCCAGCACATTAGAATTCGTGCTGGTGCGAACGGCTTGCAAAATGGCTGCCCAATCGCCACTATAGAACCCAAGCATAGCGCCGTTTAACCCTTGTAGCACATTCGCCAGCATTGAGTAGTCACGGTTAGAATCTGCAGTGGTGGTAGTGATTAGTTCACCCGTCGCAGGATCACGGGTCTGAACTGTTTGCCCCCGAGTAACTTGCGATGCCTGAGCTGCCCCAGCCGCTACGCCGATAATCGGAATCGTATTACCGCCGGTAAAGTTAGTACCGCCACCGTTAGCATTAAGCCACTGCACACCAAAATCGGTGCCATCACCTTCAAATACTTCTACAATAATGGCTTCTACCAAAACCTGAGCGCGGCGAATATCCAGTTGGCGAATAACATCTTCTAACGAGCGCATCATATCCGGTTGAGCGGTAACCACCAGTGAATTACTGTCGGCATGCGCTTCAATACTGATTTCCCGGCCAGAGCCCTGGGTACGCCGGGCGCCCTGTGCGCCAGCTGCTCCGGTAGCCCCCTGCACTTCAGCAACAATAGACTCACTTACCCCTTTTAAAACCGGCACCAGCTCTTCGGCCTTGGCATATTTTAAATAATAAACCCGGGTGTTACCGCTGGTTTTAAGCTCGGCATCCAGCCGCTTTGCCAATTCAATAACCCGCTGCCGGGCTTGTAGCTCACCACTGACAATGACACTGTTAGTGCGCTCGTCAGCAACGATTTTCGGGATCAGAAAATCAGGCTGTTCCGCCCGGCCCTGGCTTTTGTAGATACTTTCCAGAATCCGGACAATTTCACCGGCTGAAGCAAATTCCAGTTTCAGAATCTCTAACTCCTGATCACCGGCTTTATCTACCCGTTGAATAATATCAACAATTCGGTTAACTACTGCAGCCGGTCCGGTCATCATAATAACGTTGGACGGGTCGTAGTTAACCACATGGCCACCACCGGCCTGGTTACTAAACTGCCGCAGCAACGGTGCCAGCTCGCGGACAGAGACGTTCCGAACCTGCACTACCCGGGTTACCATTTCATCACCGTAGCCGGGGTCGTCGTCTCCTACCACGGGTATATTGGAGGTTTTGGCATCTTTATTACGTACCACTTTTAATATACCGCTTTCCATTTCCACTACGGCAAAACTGTATACTTCCAACACGTTTAAGAAAAACTGATAGTACTGCTCTTCATTTAGCATTTCATAACTGCGGACATTAATCCGACCCCGTACCTGGGGGTCCACGATAATGGTTTTTTTCAGGTTCATACCAACGATATTGATAAATTCGTTGATATCCGTGCCTTTAAAATTAGGTGAATACTGCACTTGTTCAGTATCAGCTACTGCCGCAAAACTTAACAGAGCACCTGCCAGTAAACCAGCTAACGCACGCCCTGAACCCCTGAAAAAACCACCTGATATCATGAGAATTTAACCAATTGTTATCTAATTATTTTATTGCGAAAGGCTAACCAGAATATCTCTGATTTCGCCGTCACGTTCTATTTTAATTGCTGCTTCACTGGCATCTCTTAGCTCGTTAATCACCCGCATTGCCTGCTGCATATCATTAAGCGGAATACCATTAATCTCTATTGCTAAATCATTTTGCTGCAGACCTAGCTGGGTAAACAAAGCCGGGTCTTTACCTGGCATCAATTTGTAACCCACCAGGGCACCATCGCGTTGCTGCGGTGACACCCGGATATAATCAAAAAACTTCATTGGCTCTGCCAGCAATTCATCCCGACTCACGCCTAAATCACTAGCCTCCAGCGCCGGAGCTTCGGCCTGAGGTGAGGCAATCAATTCATTTTCATAACTGGGCTCGGGGTTATCCTCCCGCCCAAGCCCGGCATTGGCCTGCGCCATTTTGGTATATTCAATACCATCGAGCATCAGGGTTTCAAAACGACCTGCTTGCTGAATGAGTACCCGGTCAATTAATACTTGTTTTAAAACTGCGTTAGTACCATCAATCGTATCATCAATGGCGTAGGTACCTTCGCTACCCCGACTTTCGATAATCGCACTGCCACTGTTTGGATCAGTCTGAGCAACCACGCCGGTAAGTTTGACATTAAGCTGAGTTTTTGGTGCTTCTGTCACTACCGGAGCCGCCCGCTCGGGTTCGGCCGTCACCTCGCCAAACAGGGAGTAATTTAACAGTTGCTCAAGCGAGGTGTTAGCAGTACCTGTTGTTGCAACCCCCGTTTGCTGTACTGTTAGGGGGCGGCTAAACTCGGGCTCTGGCAACAATTGCCAGCTCAAACGCGCCAATAGCCAGGCAAGCAACAGCACCAGAGTCAGGTTCAGCAGCTTACGTAAGGTACTGACCGGCAGACGCTGGCTGACGCGGTTAAAATCTTGCATCGACAAGGACAGATTCATTTCAGCTTTCTTATAATAAATTCGGTTTCATCTTACTCAGTTGTCAGCATACCAACAAGGGTAAGTCAGTATTTTTACAAAATACTAACAGTGAAAATAAACCCGGGGGTACGCTTCACCCGTTGTTTGGCACTATAATGCACATTCAGTTCAGCATACAGGTTAATTATGACAACACCACAGGCCAAAACACAGCAAAACGACAGCATCAGGCTGGACAAATGGCTCTGGGCCTGCCGCTTTTATAAAACCCGCGCCCTGGCGAAGAGCATGATCGAAGGCGGGAAAGTACACTACAATGACCAGCGTTGCAAAGCAAGCCGCCAGGTGGAGATTGGCGCCACCATTAAGCTGGCGCAAGGTACTGATGAAAAAACAGTAACGGTAGTGGGGTTGTCGGAAAGACGGCTGGCGGCGCCTCTGGCGCAGGCACTGTATCAGGAAACCGAAGCGAGTACTGAGCAACGTCTGGCCCGAGCAGAACTGCGCAAGACCAACAGTCTGTTTGCACCGCATCCGGACACGAAACCAGATAAAAAAATGCGACGCCAGTTATTACTTTTAAAATCAAAGCAGTAAGAGAGAATTTATGAACCAGGATACATTACACCGCTTTTTGTTTCAGCAAAAACATGTCAGAGGCGAGCTGGTACAGGTTGCAGATAGCCTAGATAAGATGCTGCAAAACCATCACTATCCGTTGCCGGTGAAACACTTGTTGGCTGAATTAGTAGTGGCAACGAGTTTAATAACCGCAACTTTAAAATTTGATGGCGAAATTGCGGTGCAGTTGCAGGGCGATGGTCCGGTTAAGTTTGCCGCGGTAAATGGTGATAATAATCAGAATTTTCGGGCTGTAGTAAGACTGCAAGCCGAACTGAGTGGCGATAGTTTTCGTGAGTTAATTGGCGAGGGTTATATGATTGTTACGATAACTCCCCGCCAGGGCGAACGTTATCAGGGGATCATCCCGCTGACAGGCGACACGTTAACCAGTACCTTAGAAGGCTATTTTGCCCAATCAGAACAGCTACCCACCCGCCTGTATATATTTGCTGACATTGGCGCAAGAAATAGTGCCGCAGGCTTAATGCTGCAAGTTTTACCGGTTGAAGCAGAAAAGGCAGCGGCCGATTTTGCCGATATAGTGGTACTTGCCGACACGGTTACCGGCAGCGAATTGCTGACGTTGCCCGCTGAAGAGATGCTATACCGACTGTTTCATCAGGACCAGGTTGAGCTATTCCCAGCACAGCAAGTCAGATTTGTTTGCGGCTGCTCACGCCAGAAGTGCGAAACGGCGTTGTTTAGTATTGGCAAAGAGGCCCTGGCTGAGCACATTGCTGAAGGTAAACTGGAAATGACCTGCGAGTACTGCAATCAGCTGTATCTGTTTAGTGCAGCTGAGTTACAACAAATATGTAATCAGTTGTAACAAAACAGCCCCGCTAATGCGGGGCAATTTTTACCAAATTCTTCAGCCATTATGCTCACTCCACCCTATATTTTCCGGTACGGTCAGACGAATCAACACGTGGTTATTCGTTAAAATTAGCCTGTTTTGGTTTTTTTTAAAAAAAAGTACAGCGCTTTTTCCGCAATAAAAAACACTTTTAATGATATTCCTTTCCTTATAAGCTCCGTGTCCGTCACAATTTTTACATACGTAATTAGCTGTAACTCAGGTGATTGGAAAATATAATAATAGCTTGTGCAACTAGGAAGAACATGTTGAAAACTAACCAATACAGAATAAGCGGCCTTGCAGTAGCCGTTGCATTATCTGTCACCGCCTGCGGTGGTAGCAAAAATATTGCACCCGAGGCTTTTAACGTAGTAGTTTCCTCAGCTCAAAGCTGGAAACAAGTTGAAGGTAGTTTTACTGTCAGTGATGTAAATCCGGGAGATACGTTACGTATTTCCACGATTCGCGAGAATGGTTCGATTGTAACGCCCCGGCAGGGAGTGTATACATTAGCCAACGGCGTACTGACAATTCAGGGGACTACTTTTAGCTTTTTGCCATTACAAGACCAAGCAACGGACATTCATTACACTGTCACTGACGGCAGTTTATCGGCAAGCGCTAATTTAAAAATCGCCGCGCCAACATCCGACCCTCTTGCTTATCAGCAATGGCATTTAAACAACACAGGTCAGAAAGCGTTTTCGCTTAATCTTGAAACTATTAAAGCGTTTTTGATTGCAGAAGCCAACTTTAGTGAAGCACAGGCTGATAGCTGGATTAATGCTCGTGTCGATCCAACTATACTCGCTCCGGGCGAAGATATGAATGTCGTTGGCGCGTTTCAGCAAAACGTTACCGGTGCAGGCAGTATTGCAGTAGTAGTGGATTCTGGTCTTGAATTAGCACATGAGGATCTCAGCGCCAACATCATGCCTAACCGGTCACTAAACATGGCTACCGGCGCATTAAATGTAACCGACCCGACCTCAACAAATGCGTTAGGTGACCACGGCACCAGCGTCGCCGGTTTAATTGCAGCCGAAGGTTGGAATGGCATGGGCGGGCGTGGCGTCGCTCCGGATGCTAAATTGATTGGCATGAACTATCTGAACGCTCAGACTGATCTTAATGCCGCGTTGAGCCATGGTATTCCAGGCAGTGGCATTACTGAAAGTGAACCACTCACCGTGTTTAACCGCAGCTACGGTATCAGCTATCCGGCAATAATTTCCTACGACTTCTTTGAAGAAGCCGTTCAGGAATTTTCTGCTACCCAGCTTCGATCTGGTTTAGGTGCGGTCAATACCAAATCCAGTGGCAACAGTTTCCGCAGACCTGGTAACAATAGTTGGACTGGCTCTATCTGTAGCGCGGCAAATCAGTTGGGACTGACGTGTTTAAACGGCAACTTCGAACCATCTCAGAATACCCCGTTCTATTTTTCTGTTGCCGCGGTAAATTCTAACGGCAAGCACACCAGTTACTCGACAGCCGGTGCCAACGTACTCGTGTCTGCACCTGCCGGTGAGTATGGCGACTTTGCGCCCGCAATGGTAACAACAGACCAAATGACCTGTTTACGTGGTTATAGTAGTTTCCCCAGTGTCGATGCGGGTGGCTGGCCAGAATTTGATGCGGCGTTTACACCTTTTAATTCACCGGGTCATCCAGAAAATGCCAGCTGCAACTATACAAGTACCTTTAACGGTACCTCATCAGCCGCACCGAATGCTGCTGGCGTAATTGCGCTGATCCACAGTGCAAACCCAAACCTGTCTTATCGTGAGATTAAAGATATTCTGGTTAAAACCAGTACTCAGGTTGATCCTGACAACGAGGCCGTCGTGCTAACGGTCGGTGAAGGCGAATTTATTGCGCACCCGGGTTGGGTAGAAAATGCCGCAGGTTATAGCCACAACAACTTGTATGGCTTTGGCCGGGTTAACGCGGGTGCTGCTGTAGCGCTGGCAAAAACTTATCACTCTGAATTACCCGCGCAGATTTTCAGTGATTGGGTTGCTGTAGGCAGTCAGGCAGGCGAAGCGGCACTCACATTGGCGGTAGCAGATAACGACGCTACCGGTGCTGTGCAGACAATCGAGGTTTTAGAAGATATTACAATCGAAGGTGTTCAGTTTGCATTTGATGTTGCTAATGCTGAACTGCGCTCGGATTCATTCCCAAGCCAAACTACTGCGGGTATTGACCTGGCGATCGAAGTTACCTCACCAAATGGAACTTCAAGCGTGTTGTTGTCGTCTAAACAGGCAATTGCTGATCCATCCTTAGATTTCGCTTCCGGATACAACGAAGGTTATATTCTTAAAAATTCAGTATTTTTGTCCAATGCGTTTTATGGCGAACCTGCTAAGGGCTTATGGACAATTCGCGTGATTGATACTAATGCGGCAGACTATGCAGTGACGAACTCTGTCTGGCCTGAAGGATATAAAAACAATGTGCAGAGCTCAGTACTGGAAGGCGTAGCCATCCGGGTATTTGGTCATTAATAGTCAAGGGAATTATTTATGAAATACAAAGTATCTTTATTAGCCACTACCCTTTGTCTTGCAATGAATAGTGCTTACGCGCAAGATCTTAAACAAGAATTGCAACGTGAAATTCAAACCCAAGTTGCGGAAAAGCCAAGCATGACAATAAAGAATGGTCAGTCTGCTAAATATGGTATGTATCAATTACAACCAGAATTAGTTGCGGTGCCTCAGGCTCTGGCCTATGGCGATAGCCGCCACTTCGTCGGTAGTATGTCATTGGTTAACCGTGGCCAGGAAACTGACGTTGAACAGATGCTCGAGTTTCGCCGTAACGCCGTAGTTCGCAACAATATGACCGGGGAAATGGGTGTCATTACTGGCAATATCAGCGTGCTTGGTAAATCTGGTAGTGATATCCGGGATCTGTTGCAGCAATTTAATCTAAAGGTTGTTCGCGCGGCCAGCAGTACCGGGGTGTATATCCTACAACCTGTCAACGACGTTGAACTGGTAACCTTGTTGGCGCAAATTAATGCCTCAGGGCTGGTACGCACTGCCCGGTTAGATATTCTGGAAAGAAAAAATACTAACCAATAAAAATGGGTCTCTCTAAAATAACAAGCCCTGTATTTCAGGGCTTTTTTAATTTCAACAATCAAAAAATTGAACAATCATAACAATTGAAACGGCTCCCTGCGCCCATTTATATTTTTGCTGGAAGATACACCCTCACGACCAACCCCCCATGGGCATGATTAAACAAGTTGACACTGCCCTGATGCATATCGACAATTTTCTTGATAATCGCCAGCCCTAAACCGGAGCCGCCACTGCCACGCGCTTCATCTCCCTGGGTAAAGGGCGCAAACATAGCCTCCATTTTGTGTTCCGGAATGCCCGGTCCATGGTCCCGTACTTCCAGATACAGCTGTTTGCGGCTTTTCTCATAGCCGGTGCTTATCTCAATGTCGCCATCGCTGTAACGCAAGGCGTTTTCCAACAGGTTATTCAACACTCTTTTTATGGCGATTTTACGTAACATCACAGCCGGTAATTTTGGATCGAGCTCGGTAATAAAATGACGTTGCTGCACCTGCTCAGCCAATACCAGCTCATCTATTAATTCATTTAAATTGACGCTTTGTAAACTTTCCTGCTTATGGTGGCGCAGAAAATCGATAAACTGATCGATAATGGCGTTCATGTCGTCAATGTCATTTATGATGCCGTCCCTGATCCAGCTATCCTGCTCCGTCATCATTTCTGATGCCAGCCGGATCCGGGTAAGAGGTGTACGCAAATCATGCGATACTCCAGCCATTAACAATGCTCTGTCCTGCTCGAGACGCTTAATGCCTTCAGCCATATAATTAAAGGCCCGGATCACTGAAATAATTTCGGTAGACCCTTTTTCAGCATTTAATGGTGGCGGAATATCACCACGCCCCACTTGCAGTGCGGCTTGTTGCAATGATTTAAGCGGTCGGTTTAAATGACGGGCAAATACCCAGGCACCACCCACACTTAACACCCCAATTAACAACAAATAGAAAGTCAGCGGCGAAAAATTAGTTTCGTCCAGGCCGGATAACGGCACTTTTACCCAATATTGAGGCGCTTGCGGCGGACGTACCCAGAAGGCAAACGCACTACCCTGCTCGATACGTACTTCGGCCTCGCCATCGAGCTCAGCTGACATTTGCTCTGAAAAATAACCATAGTATCGTGCATTTGCCAGACCGTTCCGCATTGCCTCGGTTTCGGTGTATACCTCAATTCCGGTAGCTTCACTAAAACGGCGGGTCAGCTCTGCAGATAACACCGGGGAATTCTGGCCAGCATCAAGAAACACTACCTTAATTTGCTTGGCAATCAGATGGTTTATTTGCTGTGTGGTAGGCTTTATAAAATATAGGGCAACCGATACATAGGATACCAGCTGATTAATCAGCAACAAAAAACCGATTAAAAATACGGTTTGTCCAAACGCGCTGCGGGGTAACAACCGCATCAGGCAATGCTGCCATCTGGCACAAATACATAGCCCAGCCCCCAGACGGTTTGAATATAGCGTGGGTTAGTGGCGTCGTCTTCCAACATCCTTCTTAAACGCGATACCTGAACATCAATACTGCGCTCCATTGCAGAATAGTCACGGCCCCGGGCCTGATTCATCAGTTTATCCCGTGATAACGGCTCACGAGGATGGCTTACCAGCACTTTGAGTACCGCATATTCGCCACTGGTCAGGGGCAGCGGCTGGTCACCTTTGCGCATCTCACGGGTTGCTAAGTTAAAAGTAAAAGGACCAAAACTTATCACCGTTTCTTCCTGCGATGGTGCGCCGGGTAAATCTTTACTTTTCCGGCGCAGCACGGCACGGATCCGCGCCAGCAACTCACGCGGATTAAAGGGTTTCGGTAAGTAATCATCCGCGCCCATTTCCAGGCCGATAATCCGGTCAACTTCATCACCCTTTGCGGTTAACATAATAATTGGCACATCATTATTCTGCTGGCGTAATTTGCGACAAATGGACAGACCATCTTCACCAGGTAACATTAAATCCAGCACCACCAGATGGAAATGCTCGCGTTCCATCAGCCGTTGCATTTGTTCATAGTTACCGACACTTCGCACCTGATAACCTTGCTCAACCAGATAACGCTCAAGTAGCGCGCGTAATCGCAAATCATCATCTACTACAATAATTTTCAGGGTTTCCTGGCTGGTCATCTCACAAGCTTCCGTGGTTTTTTTTCACTATAAACCAAAAAACCGCCAATGGGACTACCCAAGCGGTTAAACTGTGTTACAAAATTTGTCTGTCTTGCTGACTTTCGGGCTCCGGTAACAAACTTAACGGCGACTACATCCAGAAAATGTTGCCGCAAGGCTTTACCACAAACCGGCAGCACAGGTTAACTATAAGCTGCAGTTAGTCAATCGGCGCAAAAGGTTGATAGCTGACCGCAATAATCGTATACCAATGATCACCGGTAGGTGTAGTCACCTTAATTTCATCCTCAACCACTTTGCCTAGCAGCGCTCTGGCCAGGGGTGAATCAATGCTTAGCTTATTGAGCCGTAAATCAAACTCGTCCGGACCAACTAACCGGTAGCACCTCAGTTCGCCAGCCTCATCTTCCAGTTGCACCCAGGCACCAAAAAACACTTTTCCCTGCAGCTTGGCTGACGGGTACACTACCTGCAGCAGCTCGAGGCGTTTCGTTAAAAAACGTACCCTGCGGTCAATTTCACGTAAGCGTTTTTTACCGTATATATACTCTGCATTTTCAGAGCGATCACCCAGCGCTGCCGCCTCTGATACTTGTTGGGTTACCCGCGGCCGCTCTTCTTTCCACAGGTAACGCAGCTCCCGCTCCAGAATATCGTAACCTTCCCGTGTAATCAGATTGGATTTTTTCATGCTGAAAGTAGACAATTCACCCTGCTTTTCATATTTCGTATCATACTTCGCCTGCCACCGGGGCCGCGAAGTCGAAGGATTCTATAGTTATGTCAATGATTGTAAAACAAATAGCCAGTGAAATTGCCGCCCGGCCAGAGCAGGTTGCCGCCGCCATAGCATTACTAGATGAAGGCGCGACTGTGCCTTTTATTGCCCGTTACCGCAAAGAAGTTACCGGCGCGCTGGACGATACCCAATTACGTTTACTCGATCAACGACTGAATTATCTGCGTGAGTTGGAAGAGCGTCGGCAGGTTATTTTAAAAACCATTGCAGAGCAAGGTAAGCTAAGCAACGAATTAGAACATGACATTCTGGCCGCAGATAACAAAACCCGACTGGAAGACTTGTATCTGCCGTATAAAGCCAAACGGCGCACTAAAGGCCAGATGGCGATTGAAGCTGGCCTGGCCCCGCTGGCCGATGCCATTCTTGCTCACCCTGAACAGGATCCTGAGCAGCAAGCCAATGCATATATTAATACTGAGGCGGGTTTCGCTGATAGCAAAGCGGTGCTGGATGGCGTTAAGTTTATTTTAATGGAACGCTTCGCTGAAGATGCCACCTTGCTGGCACGCCTGCGCACCAGACTTAGCCGCGATGCCGTACTAAAAAGTACTGTAGTGGCCGGTAAAGAGCAGGAAGGTAGTAAATTCCGCGACTACTTTGCCCATACTGAAGCCTGGAAAAACATACCTTCACATCGCGCCCTGGCCATGTTTCGTGGTCGTAATGAAGGTGTGTTGCAGCTACAGCTTGTGCCCGACAGCGATGAAGCAAGCGCCCACGCCCTGTGTGAGCAATTGGTGGCCGATCATTTTAATATTCGTCAACAGCAACGGCCTGCCGATACCTTTTTACGCACCGTAGTGCAGTGGACCTGGAAAGTTAAACTGCATTTGCATCTGGAAAACGACCTGTTGAGCGAGCTTCGTGAGCGCGCTGAACTGGAAGCAATTAAAGTATTTGCCCGCAATATGGCGGATTTACTGATGGCGGCGCCAGCAGGAATGCGCCGGACTCTGGCCCTGGACCCGGGCTTACGTACCGGGGTAAAATGTACCGTTATTGATGAAACCGGCAAGCTGCTAACCCACACTACTATTTTCCCACATGCGCCACAAAATCTATGGGATAAATCTGTGCGTACCCTCAGTCAGCTATGCCAGCAACATAAAGTAGAACTGATTGCTATTGGTAATGGCACAGCCTCTCGTGAAACCGACAAGCTGGCCGGCGATGTGATCAAAGCCGTCGATAATGACACGCTGAGCAAAGTCATGGTATCTGAAGCAGGTGCTTCGATTTATTCCGCATCGGAACTTGCCGCGCTGGAATTTCCAAATCTCGATGTGTCGTTGCGTGGAGCCGTGTCGATTGGTCGGCGCCTGCAGGATCCGTTAGCCGAACTGGTAAAAATAGAGCCCAAAGCGATTGGCGTAGGTCAATATCAGCATGATGTAAACCAAAGCCTGCTTACCCGCTCACTCGATGCTGTGGTTGAAGATTGTGTAACCGCGGTCGGCGTTGACCTCAACACCGCCTCAGCCGCTTTACTGGCCCGGGTAGCCGGGTTAAATAAAACTCTGGCGCAGAACATTGTGCAATATCGCGATGAAAATGGCCGATTTAATGAGCGCAAACAACTACTTAAGGTGCCAAGACTCGGCCCCAAAGCTTACGAGCAAGCTGCCGGCTTTTTGAGAATTAACCATGGCAACAACCCTTTGGATGCCTCGGCGGTCCACCCCGAGGCCTACCCGTTGGTAGAGAAAATTCTTAAAACGGCCAATCAACCGGTTAGTGCCATTATGGGTAATAGCCAGTTTTTGAGTAGTATTGACCCGGCGGTTTTTGTAGATGAGCATTTTGGCTTACCCACTATCAACGATATTTTAAAAGAACTGGACAAACCAGGACGGGATCCCCGGCCTGAGTTTAAAACCGCCAACTTTAAAGACGGTGTGGAGACCTTGCAGGACCTGAAACCCGGCATGTTACTTGAAGGCGTGATCACCAATGTTACTAATTTCGGCGCTTTTGTCGATGTGGGCGTTCATCAGGACGGTCTGGTACATATCTCATCGCTGACCGATAAGTTCGTCAGCGACCCGCATCAGATCGTTAAGGCAGGCGATATTGTCAAAGTGAAGGTGTTGGAGGTCGATATTAACCGCAAACGAATTGCGCTGACCATGCGTCTTGATGAACAAGCTCAGCCAAAAATGTCAGAAGCGCAGGGCAATAAAACAGCTAGCACAAAACATGTTAAAGCCAGCCGGCCTGCCGCTAAAACAGCTAAACCAGAGCCAGCAAATGCAGCAATGGGCAATGCGTTTGCCGATGCCTTGGCAAAATTTAAAAAATAGGGTGTTGGTTACACTCAGGCTTGCTGACGTAACGGCCGTTGAGCGGGTTCAGTAGCCAGTTGATAAAACTGGCTAATAACCTGAGATCGGCGTTGCATTTGCGCCAGGGTATCTAACTCCGGAAACACCAGCCCCGTCAACGGGCGGGTATCACCATTAGCCTCGCTACCATAGCGGATCTGAGACGTATCAATTGCCGCGCTCGGTTGGCCTGCTGCAGTAGTTTCAGCGTCACTGGAATTGCTTGATTGTGCCAAACTGGTTTTTTCAGCCACCAGCTCTGTTTGTGCCTGTAGTAAACGCAGACCCGCCTCAGCGGCAATACGCCGATCTGCAGAGGAGGGTTCTGCCGGCGCCAGCGCGGCGGCTTTAACCTGCTGCATTTTCTGAATCGTGGCCTGCGGATCACCCGGCACCGGTGCAATATCAATTTGCACCTCTCCAGCCACCGCATATTTACGCCCGTCCGGACCCAATTCATAACTGTAACTGGGGGCACCGGCGTACCGACCTCCAATACTGGCGTGGGCCTGCTCGTGGTTACGAACTTCCTGATCGCGGGTCTTTAATTCAGTTATCTCCTGCTGCTCAGCTTGCTGTTGCTGCTTTTGCTGCTGACTGGTTTCGCCTTGTTGCTGCGGGTTATTATCGTCAGTCTGGTCCGGCCGGCCTTCTATTGCCTGGGGTGTTTCAGTGGTTTTACCATTGGCATCATAATTACTTACTGTGCCAGCGTTGTTACGGACTTTATCATCAGAAACAACGGCCCGCTCTGCCTTACCTTTATCCATTTCCCGAACGGGTTCAACCAGTTCGCGGCGTTGCATATCACGACGAGCCAACTCAGTAGGTGGGTTTGCCGTGTTAATACTAACGTTAGGATAATAAGAGGTAATCTGCACAGATCCTACACCCGGACGTCAATAATGGTGCCTAAGGCCTGATCTGCAGCCTGAATTGAACGCACATTTGCTTCAGCGTTACGTGATTCGTTGGTCAATTGCACCAAACTTTGTTCCACTGACGGTGCCTGTGACTGGGCAGCACGGTTACGTTCCGGTGCTTCAGCCTGACGCACGTCAGTTTCAGCAGCAGCTGCCTGCTCGCGGTTGGCAGTTGTCTGCCGGTTAATATTAACCGTTGCTTCTGTTACGCCGGCTGAAGCACGCTGGAATCCCTGCAAACCGGCATTAAATGCTGATTGAATCTCCATCATCACACTCCTCACCAAATTAATGCTTAATTATTAACCAAAATGAACTAAAAAGAAAGATGATTAATTAGCGAACCTCGTTATTATAGTCAGCCTGCTGCAGTCAGCCAGCCATTCAGCCAGTTTAGAAATTCAACGCGGTGGGAAATAAAGGGTGCATGTGAAGCTTTAGTTAAGACGTTAAATTGGCCGCCCGGCTGCAGTCTTTGTAATTCGGCGATAGCACCAAGCGGCACCAGGGAGTCCAACGCTCCGAAGCACCCGACAACCGGCTGGCTCAACGCCGCAAAGCTCTGCCGTAAGTCCTGGTTGGTCAGAAATGCCAAGCCCGCGCTCAGTGCCACCGAACTGGCTTGCGGATAAGCGGCTATTGCCTGCTTAAGGGCTGCAGCATCACTTTTAGCAGTAGCTGAACCCATGGCCTGAATCGCTAAAAAACGACTGACGGTCAGGGATAAATCACGCTGTAGTGACAGTGCAAACTGTTGCATGACCACTTCTTTCATTCCCGGCCAGCCTGCTTGACGTAAAAAACATGGTGTAGCCGCAATCAGACCCAGCTCTTTTACTTTTAACGGGTAGCGTTCGGCCAGAGCAATCGCCAGCAAGCCACCCAGTGACCAGCCGCATACCAAACTGTTTGCTGGTATTTGGGTTGCTAGTACTGCCAACACGGCATCAAAATCGTAAGGCGAGGGTAACTGCTGTGCCAAACCAAATCCCGGTATATCGAGACATAGCACGCTAACCTTAGGGCTAATATCGTTTAATAAAGTGTGCCATACCCCCTGATTAACACCCCAACCGTGCAACAGCACCAGAACGGGTTTGTCACTATTGCTAATCTCTGCCATGCTGTTTTCAGGTATCCTTTATGTTAATTTTATGATTAATATCATTGGCCAGCTATGTCGCTGGTGCTGGCATCATATTCTGCCAGGTCAATGCATGTGGTGTAGCTTACCGGTAGCAAGCCCTGCCAGCCAACTATGCAGCTATTGTCAGCAGGCGCTGCCAACGTTATCTCACCAGCAATGTCACTTCAATTTGCTCTGGCTGCCGGCAGTAGCACGTGGCCTGAAAGATGCTAAATTTGATCGCCTGCTTTGTCTGGCCCACTATCAACAGCCGTTTCAGCACTGGATTCCACGCTGGAAATATCACACAGATTTAGCGGCGGGCCAGCTATTACAACAGCAAATGTGCCTGTTGCTCGCCCGAGCTAAAGCCGGCAACATGCTGATGCCACAGGCACTTACTTATGTACCATTGCATTGGCGTAAACAGCACCAGCGGGGGTTTAATCAAGCGCAGCTCCTGGCTGAGGCATTAGCTGAGCATTTGCAGTTGCCGGTGCTAACGCTGTTCAGCAAAAGCGCCGGCACAAGCCAGCGGGGCCTGAACCGACGGCAGCGTCTGCGCAACCTGCGGCGCACCTTCACTTTAAAAGCAATTCCACAAGCGTTGCCACAGCATATTGCGCTGATTGACGATGTAATAACTACCGGTGCCACCGCGAATGCACTAACCCGGCTATTGCGCCGGGCCGGGGTGCATACGATCAGCGTCTGGACTCTGGCGGTTACGCCAGCACCGGGTTATTCAGACTGAATTGGCGCGTTGAAACTGTTCCCCAAAAACATTGCATTAACCAGAATACGGCTGGAGCCATAGAAATAACCGCGAAACACCGGGTTGTCAGTCATCGCAATCACCCGGCCCCGGCCCAGATTATGAGCAATAATCGCGGCGCCCTGTGCGATTTTAGGTACGTATTCACTGGCGCTATAACCAGCTAAATGTGGATTCTGACTGTAGAGTGCCACGTTGGCAAAAGTTGAGCTGCTCGGTTGCAACAACATAATATCATTTTTGAAAATGGGTAAGCGTGCACGGGGCACGCCAAAGGTCAACGGATGGCTCAAATCCAGTTCCGCACTGAAAATGGCGCCGGCAATCCGTTGTTTAGCACCCAATGCCTCCTGATCAGCATAGCGTAAGTCTTGTTGCGGGATCAGCTGCTGCATTTCTTTACCTTGCCATACGCCGGCCTGCAATAAGCCTGCTTTAGCCAGCCAGGCTGCGCCGTCTTTGTGGCCCCACAGCACCCCCCCCTGTTCGGTCCATTGCTTTAACTGGTTAATCTGCTTTTCCTGCCACTGCCGGTAATTACCATCCACCAGAATAATATGGCTATACCGATTCAAGTTAATCCTGCTCAGACGCTCAGGTTCCACCATACTGGGTGAGATCCCGGCTAACCGTTCCAGGTTGTACCATACTTCACCGGCTTCGGTAGAATTCACTCCAGGCCCGGCTATCAACAAGACTTCAGGTTTTGTGATCACCGCAAAGTTATGGCTGCCCAGATCGCTTCCTTCAGCTGTCAGGCCGCTACGAATTGCATGTACTTTAACCGGATATTGCTGTTGTAACTGTTGTAACCGATTAAACCACTCTTTATTTTGCTGTAAGCCGGCCGCCACTACCATGCTGCCGGGTTGGAACTGCACCGTGCTATCGCGGGTCAGCGCGCTGAAACTGCCAAGCGCTGACCTTACCACTACCCCCTCGGCCAACAAAGCCTGCAAAAGCAGGGGGGCCTGCTGGTCTTGCCAGCTAAACGCATAGGCATAAGCTCCCGCAGCTAAAGGCTGTCTCAGCACGGGCCCGATTTGCCACTGTTTGCTGGCAAGTGCCCTGCCTGGCTCACGGGTTACCGCTTTAAATTCAATATTGAAGGCATAAGGCAACGTCCAGCTTGATACATCATAAAAGGTGTTATCTTTAAAATCTTTATCAGTTGCAAATGCCGCTTTGAGCAACCGGTACTGAGCTTGCTGCAATGGCACAAAATAACTTTGTCCTGCGCGATATTTAGTGTCCTCATCCTGCCAGTCCCGGGCCAGAGGATATACTGCAATATGATGCCGCTGCAGCAGATCGAGCAGTCCGTTCAGACGGCTGGTGTCGCCATCATGGGTTAGCATGTAACCCTTGGTTTTATCTGCTTTCGCTTGTGTTATCGCGTCCTGATAAAACTGCTGCTGGTAGGCTAACAATTCCTGCCGTTTCGCCACTGCACCGCGGATCGTGGATAACGATGCGGTAAACTGATTTTTGATGGTGTCACTGAAGCTGAGTAAGCCGTTAATCGATTCCTGCAAATGACCGCGGCTGCTGGCTTGCTCAAATAAAATCCCGACGCTGCCATTTACATCCGGATATGTCGAGCCCTTGCCAATGTAGAAATCATCAAAACTCTCCTCGCTATAATACAATTGCTCTTGCGCATCAAAAGCGGCTGCATGAAATTCTGCTATTGCTGCAGTCAGCTCGAAATTACGTGTCGGTGTTAAGGGGTAATTACGGCTGGGGATCCCAGGCTGGAAAAAATAGCTGCTGTTAGTGCCCATCTCGTGAAAATCACCAACGACATTAGGCAGCCATTGCTGGAACTGAGCAATCCTGGCGCGACTTTCCGGATGCTGCAACAACAACCAGTCGCGATTCAAATCAAACCAATAGTGGTTTGGCCGACCGTTTGGCCAGGGTTCAATATGTTCTCTGTGCTGCGGATCAGCAACCGGCTTACTGCCTTTATGCATATTGGCCCATTGGGCAAACCGATCATTACCATCTGGATTTAAACTTGGCTGAATTAAAATAACCGCCTGGCTTAGCCAGGCCTCAACCTCTTCTGTCTCAACCGCGGTCAGGTAGTGAGCCAGCACCAACGCCGCATTTGCCGCGCTCGGTTCATTACCATGCACGCCGTAACCCAGCCAGATAATTACGGGTGCATCGCTGGTAATCTTTTTATCTTGCTTTGCCTGCTGCACATGTTGCTGCCGGATCTCGTCAAGCCGACCTAAATTTTCTGATGATGAAATAACCAGTTGCAGTAAAGGCCGTTGTTCGTGGCTATAACCAATCACTTCTAACATGGCTTTGTCTGACTGGCTGGCCAGCTGCTCAAAATACCGTTGGATCTGATCATGCCGGGCATGCCAGTCACCCACCGCATGGCCTAACGTCTGTTGTGGTGATGGTAGCCTGGTATTAACCGGCTCGTTAAAATACTGCGCCTGCACCGTTGCGGCCCAGAGTGTTAAAAAAAATATTACACTCAGTTTCATGCCTGTTTCCTTTAATTTTTTTGCGCGTCCAGTTAGCCAGAAAGTACAGCAAAACTCAAGCAGGGCTGGCATCAGCAGCAGACTCAGAGTATGATAGACATTAACCTAGTAATTTAGTCAGGTACTAAGATGATTTCTATTTCAGAACAGGCGCAAGCCCATTTTGCAAAGCTGCTGGAAAAACAAGCTGCCGGTACCAGCATCCGGGTATTTGTTGTTAACCCTGGCACGGCTCAGGCTGAGTGTGGCGTATCTTATTGTCCGGCAGATGCCATTGAAGATACCGACATTCAAATCGAATTTAGCGGCTTCAATGCCGTTGTTGACGCAGAGAGCAAACCGTTTTTAGTTGATGCGGAAATTGATTTTGTGACCGACCAGATGGGTTCGCAACTGACATTAAAAGCGCCGAACGCCAAAGTTCGCAAGGTGAATGACAACGCCCCACTGATGGAACGGGTTCAGTATGTGATTGATGCTGAGATTAATCCACAACTGGCTAATCACGGTGGCCGGGTTTCTGTTATGGAATTAACCAACGATGGCGTTGCCGTATTGCAATTCGGTGGTGGATGTAATGGTTGCTCGCAAGTTGATTTAACCCTGAAAGAGGGTATTGAAAAAGAATTGCTAGCCCGCTTTAGTGGTGAATTAAACGGGGTTCGTGATATCACCGAACACCAGCGTGGTGAGCATTCCTACTACTAAGCCGCAAGCGGTTTATGATATAACGACCCTGGTGAAGATTATTTTCCGGGGTTTTTTATGCGTATCATTTGTTTATTTACTGTACTGGTTAGCCTTATTCTCGCACTCCCGGCTAAAGCTGCGGTCATGCTCATTTATCATCATGTTGCCGACGATACGCCCCGCGTAAGCAGCGTCACGGCCAATGAACTGCGCCAACATTTGCAGTATTTCAAAGATAATAATTTTCAGGTCATCGGGCTGGATGTGCTCATCAATCAGTTACGTAACAAGCTGCCAATTGCTGATAATTCGGTAGTCATCACTTTTGATGATAGTTTTGAAAATAACTACACCACTGCCCACCCTATCCTAATGGAGTTTGGCTTTCCTTACACTATCTTTATTAGTCCCGGCAGTATCGATAATCGGGTTGGTCCGGTCCTTAGCTGGGATCAGGTTAGAAAAATGGCGGCCGACGGCGTACTGGTTGCTAATCATTCAATGAATCATGAACATATGACACAGCTTGAACCGGGTGAAAGCATGGCTGACTGGCATAGCCGCATCAAGCAGAACATTCTCGATGCAGAAGGTAGAATTCTGACGGAAACCGGTCAGAGCCATAAATGGCTGGCATATCCCTACGGCGAATTTAATAGTGAACTCGAAGCGTTGGTTAAGGCATTAGGTTTTATTGGTATTGGTCAGCAATCCGGTGCAATTGGCTCGTCGACTAAACTAAGCCGGGTCCCGCGCTATCCGGCAGCGGGTCAATATGCCGATCTGGCAAATCTTGGCCAGAAATTACGTACTTTGGCTTTTGATATTACCTACTATTTGTCAGCTGATCAGCAAATAAGTGACAATCCGCCAACCTTGCGATTGCAACTTAAGGTTGAGGACTTTCTGCCAGAACAGTTACGCTGTTATGCTGGCACCGAGGTACTTGAGCCAATATGGTTAAGCGAAAATACCTTTGAAGTCACGGCCAGTAAGCCGGTCAAGCTCGCGCGAAGTCGCTACAATTGCACTGCCCCATCGCTGACTAAGAAAGGTTACTTCTACTGGTATTCACAACCGTGGCTAAATAACTAGTTTTTAGCGCAGCTTACTGATATAAAAATAGTTTATAACAGTGAAGTTGGATATTCTGTGACGCAGTTAATACGATATATCAGTGTCTTAGCCCTTTTTTTTACGTTACAAAGCGTTGCCGAAGTTGCTCTGAGCCCGGTACCGGAATGGATTACCACCATCCAGCCTGCGCTGAGCAGCGATATCCCGGAACAGGATATAAGTAATGGCATATATTACTTACTGGCCGATACTCAACTGCGTGTACCGGCAACCGGAGAACGACAATCTTTCGAACATTATGCCAGCCTGGTCACCAGCAGCAAAGGCCTGGAGAAAGCCGGTCAAATTAGTATTTATTTTGATCCTACCTATCAGAACATCCAACTTCATCAGCTCAATATCATACGTAATGGCAACAGCGTTAACCGTTATCCGCAGGCGCGAATTAACCTGGTTCAAACTGAACATGACTTAGAAAAGTTGCTGTATCACGGCGAAACAGCACTGAACATTGTGTTACCTGATCTGCGGGTTGGCGACATTGTGCAATACAGTTACAGTATAACCGGTGATAATCCGGTTTTTGCAGACAACTTTGCTACCAGCCAGCAGCTGAACTGGACCGTGCCGCTGCAACAACAACATTGGCGTTTAATGTGGCAGAAACCAACCCCGTTGCAATATCAGTTCAGCAAACAAGCTCTGTCACTGCAAATCAGCAGCGAAGCGGACAGCACCATCTACTCTCTGATGCAGCATAATGTTGCGGCAATTAAGCACGAAGATGACACGCCAGATTGGTTCTCGCCTTATAACATACTGTCATTAAGCAATAGCCAGCAGTGGCAGAACATTGCCAGCTGGGGCTCAAGTCTGTTTGAACCGGCTATAGACAAAAGCCCGGCAGTACTAGCGGTGGTTGCAAGATTACAAGCTGATTTTCAAACACCTGAGCAGCAAGTTGTCGCCGCGCTGCAGTTTGTGCAGCGCGAAATTCGCTATCTGGGGATCGAGCTTGGGGAAAGCTCTCATAAGCCTGCCACCGCCGGCCAAGTACTGCAACAGCGTTATGGCGATTGCAAAGATAAAAGTATATTGCTGGTTAGCATACTCCGACAACTTGGCTTACATGCAGTACCCGTTCTGGTTAATACCGAGCTGCATAATAAAATTGCTAAGCGCCTGCCCTCTGTCGGGGTGTTTGACCATGCTATGGTCAAACTGGAGTTTAATAATAGCATTTACTGGCTCGACCCAACCCGTAGCTTTCAGGCCGGGTCACTGCAAAGCTTGTATCAGCCGGATTACGGCTATGCATTAGAGCTCAGTGACGGGGTAACTGGGCTAACTGCAATGAAATCGGCGACACAACACACCAAGATAATGATTGACGAGACATTTCAACTTAAAGACGCATTAACCCAGGCAGCGGAGTACCAGGTGAGTACGCAGTACAGTGGTCTGGATGCAGAACGGTTGCGCTCGCGGTTTGCCAGTAATAGTGTCAGTCAGAATGCCGATGGTTATGTCCAGTTTTACAGCCGTTATTACCCTACCGTGAACCAAGTGCAGCCAATAGCCAACACAGACGATCCGACTACGGGGATTTTTACCGTTAACGAGTTTTATCAGATTGCAGACTTCTGGCAACTTGATAACGATGACAACACCCTGAATGCCAGCTTTTACAGCAATGGCATCAGTAGCTATTTGCAGTCACCCGAGATAGCGGCCAGTCGCAGCCAGCCCTTCGCACTAAGTCACCCGGTAGATATCACTCAGACGATATCGGTAACGCTCAATGATCTCGACTGGCAATTTGAGCCAAAACAACTTGAAGAAAATAATCCGTTTTTCCAATATCAGAGTGAATTGCTGTTTGACCAGAACACTAAACGACTGACTTTGCGTTACCAGTACAAAAGCCTTACTGACCACATTACACCAGAGCAGCGACTGGCTTATGTGGCGGCAGTAAACCGTAGCCGTAATGACTTAAATCTAAATATATTTCAGCATAATAACGTCAATGATGTAGCGGCCTCGGAAGTCAATGACAACAATAAACTGATGTTATTGCTGTTGGCTGTGTATTTTATGCTTTGGGTACTTTGCGCTGCGTTATGGCTGCTGCCATTTAACGGACAAAAACATCAGCACTTTGCTGAGCCTAAAATCAGGTTTTATTTAACCTGGATACTAAGCTTCAGCATTTACGGCTTATATTGGTGCGTTAAAAATGGGCCATTGCTCAATAGCATTCATTCTGGGCGCCACCGGCAAGCAAGCCCAGCAGAGCCACGCTAGCGCTGTTGCAGCTGATTCAGTACTAACGGGAAGTCAGCGAGA
The DNA here is from genome assembly GCA_002415085.1 of Arsukibacterium sp. UBA5043. Lineage (GTDB taxonomy): Bacteria > Pseudomonadota > Gammaproteobacteria > Enterobacterales > Alteromonadaceae > Alishewanella. Next base: position 67,920 of record DIBV01000016.1, read on the forward strand.
AGTTGCTCACGATTAACCAGGGGCACTTCACCCGGAGCCATATCGGGTTTAAACATCGCTGCAACCTGGCCCTGCGGGTTAATTAATACAACCGAGGCACTGTGGTCTACCAAATAATCCTGTGCTGTGGTGCTGCTCATCGCATACATTAACCCCAGTTCGCGCACGAATGGAAATAACTGATCATGCCCAGCCGTTAGACCGCTTAATGCGGGTTGCTTAAAGTAGTCAACGTACTGTTTTAATTGCCCTGGGGTGTCGCGCTGCGGGTCAACCGAAATAAACCAAATTTGTAACGGCTGCTCTAACTCGGCTGCCAACTCTGCATGCACTCCGGCCAACTTGGCCAAGGTTAACGGGCAAATATCCGGACAATAGGTATACCCCACAAAGGCCAGGGTCCATTTTCCTAGTAGATCTTCGCGGCCACGACGTTGGTTTTCCTGATTTATCAGGCTAAATTCTGACAGATTACGCGGTTGCGGATAAATCAGGGCTTGCTGTGGTAATGGCTGATGTTGCCAGAGTAAATACAGCATAACACCAGCAACCAGTGCAGCAGCAGACAACATTAAGACGATTAGATTACGAAACATAAAAAGGAGACACCTTAAAATAATGGTCCAACAGCAACACTAAAAACAACACCATTAGATGCACAATGGAAAATTTAAAGGTGGCCATAGCTGTGGCACTGTCGGCATTAAATTTTAATTTCCAGGCATACTGTAAAAATCGTAAATTAAGTAAGGTGCTGCCGAGTAAATATACTGCACCGGTCATCCCCACGATATAAGGCAGTAAACACACCAGGCACAACAGCACGGTGTAAAGCAAAATAGCGCTTTTGGTGTATTCGATACCGTGAGTAACCGGTAGCATCGGCATATTTACTTTGGCGTAGTCATCCCGGCGATGGATCGCCAGCGCCCAGAAATGCGGTGGTGTCCAGGCAAAAATAATCATCACTAACAATAATGCATAGCCATGAATTTCACCTGAAACCGCCGTCCAGCCCAATAAAGGAGGCATGGCGCCTGCCAGGCCGCCAATTACAATATTTTGTGGCGTGGCCCGTTTTAAAAACATGGTATAGACCACTGCATAACCAAACAAACTAAGCAACGTCAGCCAGGCGGTCAGAGGGTTTACCCCCAGATAAAGTAAAACAAAACCGGTTGCGGCCAGAGCACAGGCAAATGCTATGGCTTGTTGAGAGCTTACCCGGCCTTTGGCTACAGGCCGGCTATGAGTGCGGGCCATCTGTGCATCAATTCGTTGATCGACCACATGATTAAGCGCCGCAGCGGCGCCAGACAGCAGGCCAATGCCAATGGTGGCAAACACCACTACCGCGATATCCGGCAATCCCGGCGACGCAAGCATCATGCCTACCCAGGCGGTCAGCACCAGCAAAGCAACTACTTTGGGTTTAGTGAGTTCCAGATAGTCGCGCCAGCGTGAAATACTTTGCCGCGTTGCTGTTATGGTCGCCATTTATGTCTCCTTGCCAACAGGACGGTAGAGCTGATAAAGCACTACCACCATAATCATTAGTAAATTCGCGCCAACAAAATTGTGTGCCACGGCATTTACCAGAGGCAGATGCAACATGACGTTTAACAAGCCTAGTATAAATTGCAACAGCAATACTACACCAACGGCTAGCGCGAAATTCTGCATAACTTTAGTCTGCGCCCGTTGATACAAAAGTACCGCAAACCAGCTAACAATACCAAGTGTGATGAACGCACCAATTCGATGAAACACATGTACCGTCTGCCGCGCTTCTGCAGACATCACGCCATATTCATAATCACTATAGCCAAGGTGTAAATCAAAAGCTTCATCTAACGCTAATCGGCTTAGCCAGCCCGCTTCGCAAACCGGTAACTCAATACAGGCTAAGGCGGCATAATTGGCCGCAGTCCAGCCGCCAAGCCCTATTTGAATCATCACGACTAAGGTTGCGCCTATTGCCAATGGCTTTAAGGCTGCTAATGCCGGCTCCGCCCTTCTAAACCCGGGAGATAACTGCATCCAGTATAATGCGAGCAAACAATAAAGGGTAAATCCGCCTAATAAATGCGCCAGTACCACGATTGGCAATAAGCTCATGGTAACCGTCCAGGCACCCAAAGCCGCCTGACCGATCACCAATAGTAACAGCAGGGTGGGAAGCGTTCTTGGCTGGCGAACTTTACTGAAAAAGCTGGAAATAAATATGGCCGCAATAAGTAAGCCCAGCGTACCAGCCAGATAGCGGTGGATCATCTCATTCCAGGCTTTATGTGGTTCTAACGGCCGTTCCGGAAATGCCTGCGCCGCCAGCGCGATGCTTTCAGGTTTCTCGGGCACCTTTAAAAATCCATAACACCCTGGCCAGTCCGGACAGCCCAGTCCGGCATCGGTTAACCGGGTAAAAGCACCATATATAATTACTACCATCGTCAGTAGCAGGGTAACGGATACCAACCATTTATGTCTGGTCATACACTGGTCCTGTCATAATTTAACAGTTTTAATAAGTCGTAGCGGATATTGCGGGCAATTTGTGCCATTTGCTCATCCTGCTCTGGCATCGGATAGCTCAGTAGCACCAGGCCTTTTTGGTCAACCAGTAAAATTTGTTGCCTAAGTGCTTCAATATTCGCGGGCATGGCGTGTTGGATATCAAACATAGGATATAGCTCTGGTTGTTGCAGTGACCCTATTACCACCGGCTGAACCTGTTCTTGCTTACGGCCAAGACCGATATAAAGCTGTTTTACTGTGTGTAATGCATTTTGACAGCGCTGCTGACAAGGTGAATCGGTTAATAATACGATTCGCCAATGCTTTTTCTCGCCAGTAATATCAGGTAGCAGAAATATTTCCTGCTCCAGCCACGACCCTTTACTGGATGAACCCGGATTAAACCACCCCATTTCAAGCACCAGCTTGGCGCCTGCGAGCGGCAGCACACAACATAAAACGAAAAGCAGCATAAATTTATTTTTGTTCATTTTCACTCCCGCTGCGCCGCGCAGCAGCAATTGCCACTGCCACTACGGCGATTGCCAGCATAAACCATTGAAAGGCATACCCATGATGTTTTTCTGGTGGCATAACCACCGCTTTATAGTGGGGTAGAAAAGGGCTGTCATCTTGTTGAAATAACATAAACGGCAGTGTGCTTACTGGCAACTGTGCTGCCATTTGCTCTAACTCTGGTTGCTGAATACGCTGCGGCCAGCCCTCTTTTTCAGTATTAGCACCCAGCCTGAACCCGCCCACTTCACTACGAATTAGGCCGTGCAGCGACAATTGCTGTGGAATCGTGAAATCAGGTAGCACAGACCGATCATTACCCGCAGCCACCCAGCCGAGATTAACCAGCAATAATTGGCTTGAATCGGTGTTTTGCATCGGAACAATGACATCATAGCCGACTTTACCCTGCACAATCTGATTATCAAGTAACCAGACATAGGGTTTAAGCCAGCGCCCCTGATCGGCAAACAGCACACCGTCAGCTTCGTGTGCTGTCAGCACGGTCAACTGCTGCCAGTTTAGCGGCCCTTGTTGCTGTAATTGTTCGAGCTGACTGATTTGAATTGTTTTTTCTTCTGCCCGTTGCAGCTGCCAGTAGCCAAGCTTGCTTAATATTGCAAAAGCCGTCACAGTAATTAGCAACCATACTTTATGAATGCCAAAATAACGGCCAAATATTTTAAACCGCATAATTGGCTAACCGGAGATTGAAAAGGATGTTGCTTAAACTTGTTATCATCGCACTACTACTATTTATTGTTTTCAACTTATTCCGGGCCGGATTGGTTATGTTGCGTAATGATCCGGAACAAAAACAAATGTCGCGTTTTCTCGGCCGTCGGGTATTTTTGTCAGTATTAGTACTGTTAGTTATATTACTGGCGATGGCGCTGGGCTGGATAACACCCAACCCCAGGCCTTACTGAAACCTCTGGTTACAGCATATAAACAATAACAAACAGGCAAATCCACACCACATCAACGAAGTGCCAGTACCAGGCAGCAGCCTGGAAGGCAAAGTGCTTCTCAGGGGTGAAATGCCCCTTTAACACCCTGAAAAAGACGAACAGTAAAATGATAGCGCCTAGGGTGACGTGCAGGCCGTGAAAGCCGGTCAGTAAGAAAAACGTATTGCCGTAAAAGCCTGAGTCCAATCTTAACCCTAAGTCCTGATATGCATGAATATATTCATAAACCTGCAGACTTAAGAAAGTCGCACCTAACAGTAAAGTCAGTAATAACATCAGCTTTAACTGGCCACGTTTCTGCTGCTCCAGACCGGTATGGGCAAAATGTAAGGTAATGGAAGACACCACCAGAATAGCAGTGTTAATTAACGGCAAACCGGTCCAGGGCATCGCCTGGGTTTCGATACCACCTGGCGTTTTAACTAACGGCCATACCGGTTGGAAGTCAGGCCAAAGCAGTTCAAATGTCATGGCATTGTTGCTAGAACCACCAAGCCATTGCATCGCAATCATCCGTCCATAAAACAGCGCGCCAAAAAACGCCATAAAGAACATCACTTCAGAGACGATAAACCAACTCATGCCCTGGCGAAACGAGCGATCCATCTGGGCGCTGTATAAGCCACTCATCGACTCATCAATCACATTTCTAAACCACCCCACCAGCATAAATACCAGCACGGCGAAGCCTAACAGCAGTAAATAACCACCAAAGCCACTTTGCTGATTACTGATGTCGATTACCAGATGCCCTGCGCCAAACGCAATAAAAAACAGCGCGACCGCACCAACAATTGGCCACGGACTCTGAGCGGGAACATAATATTTTTCATAGGTTTTTGTTGTCATCTTATTCCCCAATAATATCTTGTTGTGGTTGCTGAGCCGTCCAGGCCTGAGTGACATCGTACAGGGTGTAATTCAGGGTTATGGTATTAAATTGAGCCGGCAGGGCCGGGTCGACGTAAAACTGTAGTGGCATCAGCATATCTTTACCGCCAGCCAGTTGTTGCTGGCTAAAGCAAAAACATTCAATTTTATTAAAATACAGCGCTGCCTGGCCTGGTGAAACCGACGGAACAGCTTGACCAACAATCAGCCGGCCAGTCGGATTCTCTGCCAGATAATTCATAATATGAATTTCACCGGGGTGTACCGTCATGGTCTGAACTTCAGGTTTAAATACCCAGGGCATGTCTTTGTTTGGCCGCGCCAGAAATTCAATGGTAATAACCCGGCTGGTGTCAATAACAGCATTGTCACCTGTTGCAGCAACTGCCGCGGTTTTACCATTAATACCGGTTAAATCACAAAACACGTCGTAAAGCGGGACCAGAGCGAAGCCAAAGCCAAACATTGCCAGAGCTACCAGGATCAGCTTGCCAATTAACGGTTTGTTTTGCGCCATGGTCTACTCCTTACTTAATCACCGGGGGTGTTTCAAAGGTGTGATACGGCGCAGGCGATGGTACTTCCCATTCCAGACCTTCTGCACCTTCCCAAACCTGATCGGTTGCTTTCACACCGCCACGGGCACATTTAATCAATACCCAGACAAAAATCAGCTGTGATAAACCGAACAGGAAACCACCAATACTGATAAAGGCATTAAAGTCCGCAAATTGCAGCGCGTAGTCCGGGATCCGACGCGGCATACCGGCTAAGCCAACAAAATGCATCGGAAAGAACAACAGGTTTACCGAAATTAACGAGCACCAGAAATGCCAGCGGCCAAGGCTTTCGTCATACATATTGCCGGTCCACTTCGGCAACCAGTAATAAACTGCTGCCACGATGGAGAAAATGGCGCCCGTCACCAGTACATAGTGGAAATGCGCGACCACAAAGTAGGTATCGTGATACTGGAAATCTGCCGGGGTTATTGCCAGCATCAGGCCAGAGAAGCCACCAATGGTAAACAATACAATAAAGGCCAGGGCAAACATCATTGGCACTTCAAATGTCATGGCACCGCGCCACATTGTCGCCACCCAGTTAAATACTTTCACCCCGGTTGGCACAGCAATCAGCATGGTGGCATACATAAAGAACAACGTAGCGAATACCGGCATACCCGTTGTAAACATATGATGCGCCCACACCAGAAATGACAGAATAGCGATACTGGCCGTTGCATATACCATCGAGGCATAACCAAACAATTTTTTCCGGGCAAAGGTAGGGATAATTGCGGAGACAATACCGAAGGCTGGTAAAATCATGATGTACACTTCAGGATGACCGAAAAACCAGAATATGTGCTGAAACAGCACCGGGTCGCCCCCGCCGGCGGCATCAAAAAAGCTGGTACCAAAGTATTTGTCGGTCAGCACCATGGTGACCACGCCCGCCAGAACCGGCATAACCATAATCAACAAGAATGCTGTGATAAACCAGGTCCAGACAAATAGCGGCATTTTCATCCAGGTCATGCCAGGTGCCCGCATATTCCAGATGGTTACAATAACGTTGATCGCACCCATGATGGACGATATACCCATTATGTGGACAGAAAACACAAACAACGCTGTGCTGTCACCACTATAAGTGGTGGATAATGGTGCATAGAATGTCCAGCCGAAGCTTGGGCCACCGCCAGGCATAAATAACGACAATAACAAGATCAGGAAAGCAAATGGCAGGATCCAGAAACTCCAGTTATTCATCCGGGGCAGCGCCATATCCGGGGCGCCAATCATCATTGGAATCATCCAGTTGGCCAGCCCGGTAAAGGCAGGCATTACTGCGCCAAATACCATAATAAGGCCATGTACCGTGGTCATCTGGTTGAAGAAGTGAGGCTCGACAAATTGCATCCCCGGCTGAAATAGCTCCAGACGGATGATCATGGCCATGGTGCCACCAATAAAAAACATGATGAGCGCAAAGATCAGGTACATGGTACCGATGTCTTTATGGTTAGTGGTGTAAAGCCAGCGTTTTATGCCGCCCGGTTTATGATCATGATGCTCATGCTGCTCTTCATGGTCATGTGGTTCAGTAATTACTACAGACATTATTATTCTCCCTCACCCTGCTGCACTTTATAAACGTCGGCGGCCTGAACGGCGTCTCCGGTGTCGTTACCCCAGGCATTGCGGGTGTAAGTCAGGACAGATGCTAATTCTTTTAAGCTTAACTGACGGCCAAACGCCTGCATTGCAGTGCCGGCTTTGCCGTTTAATACGATATCAATGTGGGCAGTTTTATCAGCTAAGATAAGCTCACTACCTGCCAGAGAAGGGAAAATACCGGGTAAGCCAGCACCATTAGGTTGATGACAAGCTGCGCAGTAGGCAATGTAAGTACGCTCGCCGTTGGCCATTAGCTCTGACATATCCATATTCATGGCCAGTAACTCCTGCTCGGCCGCTTTTTCTTGTGCAATCCGGGTTTCTTCGCCCGATTTCCACGCAGCATAGTCGTCAGGGCTTTTTGCTATAACCACTATCGGCATATAAGCGTGATCTTTACCACAGAGCTCTGCGCATTGACCGCGATAAACTCCTGGCTCTTCTACCCGGGTCCAGGCTTCATTGATAAACCCGGGGTTAGCGTCTTTTTTAATCGCAAATGCCGGTACCCACCAGGAATGAATAACATCATCTGAGGTCATCAGGAAACGTATCTTCTTGCCGGTAGGGATAATCAGAGGTCTGTCTACTTCCAACAGATAGTTTTCACCCTTGGCAAACCGGTTGGTTATTTGCTCTCGAGGGGTGGCAAGAACGGAGAAATACTCCAGGTCACTGCCCAGATATTTATAGTGCCACTTCCATTGCGACCCGGTTATCTGAACCGTGACATCGGCTGCAGAAGTGTCGTCCATGGCGATCAGCGTTTTGGAAGCAGGGATAGCCATACCAATTAAGATTACGACCGGAATAGCGGTCCACAGAATTTCTATTTTGGTACTTTCATGAAATTGAGCCGGTTGCACGCCCCGCGCTTTTCGGTGTAACAGGATAGACACAAACATTATCCCGAAAACCACTGCCCCGATAACACAGCAAATCCAGAAAATCAGCATGTGCAGGCTGTAAACCTCCTGGCTGATCTCCGTTACGCCTCTGGTCATATTTAAAGGCATAGCTGCTGCATTAGCCGATGCGGCTAAAAGCAAGGTCGGCAGCGTCCAACGTATACTACTCGTCTTCGCCACTGTACTTCTCCTCTGTCATTTGCAAAGCAAACCGCAGAAACCTGTACACAGTAATACACGGCGAATACCGATAGAATATACGGTGAATACCGCTAGCCCCCGAACCTATGTATGACGTTTCTTTAGTTTATTATTGTTATAGTTTTTTTAATTTTAACTGCCGCCGCAGTAACCCATCTTGGCAACTGATATTTTTTTCAGCACCCTTCGTCTAAGAATCATCCAAATCAGCGCCAGTGTAAACCCCTAAATAGCAAAAGCGCCGGCAAAACCAACAGGTCATACCAGCGCTTTAATTAACAATTAACTTATTGAGCTAATAGTTTTTTATAACCAGCTACCATTACGAATTACCCCAACCGCCAGACCTTCTATGGCAAATTGCTGCTGGCGTAAATCTACTTTAATCACATTAAAGTCTTTATTCTCGGGCTGTAATAATACCTGATGACCGTCCCGCTGAAACCGCTTTACGGTAACATCGTCATCAACCCTGGCGACCACAACCTGACCAGGCTGAGCATCTGAGGTTTTATGAACGGCCAGTAAGTCACCATCCAGAATACCGATATCTTGCATACTCATCCCCTGAACCCTCAACAGAAAATCGGCATGGGGTTTAAATAAATGGGCGTCAACTTTGTAATGATTCTGCACATGCTCTGCCGCCAGAATAGGCTGCCCGGCGGCGACCTTGCCTATTAAAGGCAAACCTAACTGCTCTGGCTCGTGGTCATCTTCGAGTAACTTTATGCCGCGCGAGGTTCCCGGCATCATCGTTAATACACCTTTCTTGGCCAGTGCCTTTAAATGCTCCTCTGCAGCATTGGCTGATTTAAAACCAAGCTGGCTGGCAATTTCAGCCCGGGTGGGTGGCATACCGGTCTCGGACTGATAATCTTTGATAAGTTGCAAAATCTCTGCCTGACGCGGCGTAAGTGGTCTCATAATGCTGGCTACCTATACAGTGGTTACTGTGAGTATATACAGCCTTTTAGCAATTGCCAAGTTTTTGTCTGCACGACAAATTTGCCAGTTGTGGCTTCCATGATATTCTTGTAAGTCTGTGTTCACGGTCGGAATTTGTATGTTTTCTGTGTTGTCATTGTGTACCGCGTTATTGAAATGGCCATTGCGACTGCTGGTTAAGTTTAAAATTGTTCCTGACAATACAGTCAGTGAGCTGGCACTGGATAAAACCCGGCCGATTTTTTATGTGTGCCATACAGAGTCGGCCAGCGATCTGGCTACGCTGCGCCGGGTATGCCAGCATCTTAGCCTGCCCGACCCACTGCAGCCGGTTACGTTGGATGGGACACAACTGGCCCGCACGTTATTTCTCGAAAAACCTCACAGTGTTGTTGGCGGCAGAAGCAAAACTCAGGCGCTGAAGCAGGGCCAGCAGTTACTTCAGCTTCATCTTGTCAACCCTGAACTGAATGCACAGCTGGTGCCAGTTTCGATACTATGGGGCCGGGCACCAGGCAAGGAAAATAGTATAAAATGGCTGCTTGGAGAAGCAAACGCGCCGCATTGGCTCGCTAAGTTTGTGATTGTTCTGGTGTCCGGCCGCCACACTCTGGTCCGGTTAAGCCGGGCGGTATCTCTGACCCAGATGGCGGCGCAATTTGGTGATAAAGCGGATACGGCACGCAAACTGCTTCGCATGTCACGATTTCATTTTTACCGGCAAAAACTGGCGGCGACCGGGCCTAAACTGGTTAATCGCAGTCAGCTGTTTAATGCGTTGCTGGCTTCCCCTGCTTTAAAGCAGGCTATTGAAGACGAAGCGCGTTCAAAAAAAGTGTCACTTAAAGTCGCGCGCCAGCAGGCCCACAAACTGCTGCAGGAGATCGCTGCCGATTATCGTGAATCTACCTTGCGGGTGGGTGACCGGGTGCTAAGCTGGCTCTGGAAAAAACTGTATAGCGGTATCAAAATAAATAATGCTGATATGCTGCGTGATCTGGCGCAGAAAGGTCATGAAATTGTCTATGTACCATGTCATCGCAGTCACATGGATTACCTGCTGTTAAGTTATGTTATTTATCACCAGGGCTTGGTGCCGCCGCACATTGCGGCTGGTATTAACTTAAATTTCTGGCCGGCAGGCACCATCTTCCGCCGCGGCGGCGCGTTTTTTATCCGGCGTAGTTTTAGTGGCAATAAATTATATTCTGCGGTATTCCGGGAATATCTGAGTCAGCTGTTTAGCAAAGGCTACGCCGTAAAATACTACTCAGAAGGCGGCCGCAGCCGCACAGGCCGGCTGTTACAACCTAAAACCGGCATGTTGGCAATGACCGTGCAATCAATGCTGCGCGGTATAGAACGCCCTGTCACGCTGGTCCCTGTTTATCTGGGATACGAGCATGTGATGGAAGTCAGTACTTATGTAAATGAGCTGCAGGGGTCGGGTAAGAAAAAAGAGTCCATTGGCGGCGTGCTTAAAGCCATTCGCAATTTGCGGGATTATGGTTACGGCTACGTCAACTTCGGTGAACCTATTCAGCTTAATCAGTACCTGAGTCAGCAGGTCAGTGACTGGAAAAGCCATATTCATCCGCTGGAAGTGCAAAAACCAAACTGGTTAAACCCATTGGTCGCTAAACTGGCTAATCAGGTAATGCAGCACATTAATCAGGCTGCAGCGCTTAACGCCACTAATTTGATCGCCTTAAGCATTCTGGCTACTGACAAACACATCCTGACCCGGGATGAGCTGGCGCAGCAACTTAGTTTTTACCTGGATCTGCAGCGACATGTGCCTTATCACCCCAATATCAGCTTACCTCAGGGTGATGCAGACAGCCTGATCACCCACGCCCTAACCTTGCAAAAGGTGCAAAGTACCTCAGACGGTTTTGGTGAGCTTATCGGCCTGAACGCTGAACATAGTGTGTTAGCCACCTATTACAAAAATAACATATTGCACTTGTTTATGCTGCCATCACTGTTGGCATCATCAGTGCTGCATCAGCGAAGTATCAGCAGTGAGCAGTTGCTCAGTGATATTGAACAATTGTATCCGTTGCTCAAAGCCGAGCTGTTTTTATATGTCAGTTCGCTACGTACCTACTGCCAGGCATTACTGCAATTTATGACAGAGCAAGGTTTAATTGAATCTGATGGCGTTAACTATTACGCCCCCGCCCAGCAAAGCCGACACTATTTTATGTTAAGCCTGCTGGCACATAACGCTGAAGATACGTTGCAACGCTATGCTATTGTGTTAAATCTGATCGTTGCCCAAGGGCCAATTCACCGTGCAGACCTGGAAAATCGTGCTCATCAACTGGCACAGCGACTGCTTAACCTGCACGGTATTATTGCACCGGAATATTATGACAAAGGGTTGTTTGCCACGTTGGTCAATGCTCTGAAAGAGGCGGGTATCAGCCACACCAATAGTAACAATCAGGTATGCAGCAGTTTGCGTTTGCAACAACTGACGCAAACTGTGAATACCTTACTAAGAAACGACATCTTGCAAACGCTACAAAGCATTATGCCACAACACACTGCCCCCTAACGGGGGCTGGCATAACGGCGAATAACACCTTCCTGCATCGTTGACGCCACCAGCTCGCCATTGCGGTTAAAGAACTGACCACGCACCAGCCCCCTGCCGCCACTGGCCCGCGGGCTGTCTACCGCATAGAGCAGCCAGTCATCGAACCGGAAATCCTGGTGAAACCACATGGCATGATCAATCGTCGCCACTTGCATATTGGCCGCCATAAAGGATGCCCCATGCGGCTGCAACGCCGTTGGCAGAAAATTAAAATCTGATGCATAGGCCAGCAAATATTTATGAACCCGGATATCATCTGGCATATTGCCATTCGCTTTAAACCAGACGTAGCGCTTGGGCGCGCTGACTTGAGGCTGAAACGGATTTTGAAAATCGACCGGCCGCATCTCTATCGGTTTCTCACAAATAAATTTGCTGCGCAGGCTTTCTGGGATTAATGAGGCGTGCTGTTGATAAAATGCCAGATCAGACACCAAGTCATCGGGCTCAGGGACCTCGGGCATCGGATCGTAATGGTTGAAGCCCTGCTCTTCGGTCTGAAATGAGGCGGTCATGTAAAAAATCGGCTTACCGTACTGAATGGCACTGACCCGGCGGGTACTGAAACTTTTTCCATCACGAATCGTTTCAACTTCATACACGATGGGTTTACTGGCATCACCGGGCCGTAAAAAATATGAGTGAAATGAGTGTACCTTTCGCTCTTCTGCCAGGGTTTCTTTTGCGGCTGACAAGGCCTGCCCCATTACCTGACCGCCAAAAACCGCTTTAAATCCCAAATCCTGACTTTGCCCCCGGTAAAGCCCTAACTCAATCGTTTCCAGTTTTAATAACGATAACAAATTCTCTAATACCTGACTCATTCAGCGGTCCTTTTGCTACACTCTGCAATCTCTATTCTGCCGCAAAGCAAGGGGCCTGGCAAAGATGAACTACTGGTTATTTAAAACCGAACCGGACGAATGCAGTATTGATGACTTTGCCCGAGCCCCCACCACGCCGATAGTCTGGGAAGGCGTCCGTAATTATCAGGCCAGAAACTTTTTACGGGATAACGTCGCTATCGGTGACCAGGTTTTTATATATCACTCAAGTTGCAAGGATATAGGTATAGCTGGTATCGCCAGGGTAGTAAAAGCGGCTTACCCCGATCCCAGCCAGTTTGACAACCACAGTCGCTATTTTGATAGTAAGGCAACCGGGCAGAAACCGCGTTGGGTCGCGGTCGATTTACAGTTTGTCAGCAAAATGTCTCAACTCATCCGACTGGACAAGTTAAAGAATTTAGCTACTCTGATAGAGTTGCCATTGGTACGTAAAGGCAACAGACTTTCTGTTATGCCTGTTACGTGTGCCCAATGGCTAACCATAATGGCGCTATCCCAACCGGCCTGACTGAATCCAAAAAATTAAATCCCTGCAGTTGGAGCCAGGTATGATTCAAGAGCGGCGCCAGACGGATAAGGACATGCATTATTTCTGGGAAGAACTGAATTTAGCACAGAAATTTTCCGTAGCAGAGTTACAGCGATTCGGCTATGAGTTACGATTTGTACGCAAGCAAGACAAACACAAAATAGCGGTGTTGTTTGCTGGCGATAAAATAGCAGCAATAGATAACGAAGGTCAGATCAATACTGCGCCTACTGTTATCCTCAGGCATTAGTGTCACGTTGCTACTGATATTGTCCAACTAACAGCTAACGTTTCAGCTATTCAGAAGCTATTCAAATTGTATAACGCTAATTGTACAGCACTAATAGTAAACAGCCGGCTAATGCCGGCTGTTTTTATTATCGCAACCAAGCCAGCAACCAAGCCAGAGTCATTCAGCCGGTTCTTCAGCCAATTGTGTGCTGATATAAGCAGCAACCTGCTGTTCTAAAACCGCCAGCGGTACACTGCCATTACTTAATACCACGTCATGAAAACGACGGATATCAAATTTATCCGCCAGCTTCTGTTCAGCTTCGGCTCTTAAGCGCCGGATCGTAATTTCGCCTAATTTATAAGACAAGGCCTGGGCTGGCCAGCTGATATAACGGTCAATCTCAGTGGTAACGTTGTGCATCGATAACGCCGTGTTTGCCGCCAGAAAGTCGATAGCCTGCTGCCGACTCCAGCCCATGCTATGCATACCGGTATCGACCACTAATCTTGCTGCCCGCCACATTTCATAAGTCAGGCGACCAAAATTGCTGTATGGGTCGTCGTAAAAGCCCATTTCAAGCCCAAGATATTCCGCATATAAGCCCCAACCCTCACCAAATGCTGAGGTATAAAAACTACGCCGGTAGTCCGGCAAGCTGGCTTGCTCCCGAGCTAGTGAGATTTGCAGATGATGGCCCGGTACCGCTTCATGCAAAGTCAGTGCTGGCATCTCATACAAGGGACGACGATTCAGTGCATAGGTATTTACCCAGTAAAATCCTGCCTGATCATCGCGTGAAGCGCCTGAATACCGCCCGGTAGTATATTTTGGCGCTATTTCAGCCGGTACGGGTACCACACCGTAAGGCGTGCGGGGCAGCGTTTTAAAAAGCCGGGGTAGCTCGGCATCGGCCTGCTTGGATAACCAGGCAGCATAACGCATTAACTCCTGATCAGATTGCGGATAAAACTGCGGATCAGTGCGCAAGAACTGAATAAAATCAGCAAAACTCCCTGCAAATCCCAATTGCTCAATAATGGCCTGCATGTCGGCCCGAATACGTTTTACTTCTGCCAGCCCGGTATCGTGTACTTGCTGCGGGGTAAGCTTAAGCGTGGTGTAGTGTTCAAGTCTGTTCTGATAAAAAGCCTCGCCATCGGCCAATGCACTGGCAGCAATCGTATCGCGGGCACCAGGAATATAGTCCTGCACCATAAAGTCATAGTATGCCTGATACGCCGGGTTAACCTCACGCACGATAATCTGCTGTGCGCGGTCCTGCAGCTGCTGCCACTTAATGGCGCTAATGGTATCTGGTTTGGTCATAAATGGCCGGAAAAATACGCTGGCCGCCATGTCTTCAGTAATATACGAGCTGATACTTTGCTCAAAGCCTGCCAGTACTGCTTTCGGTTGGGTAATGCCGGTTAACAGCCCCTGGCGCATCCAGTCTGTCTGTTGCTGCATATAAACGGGTACAGTCGCCAGTTTTTGTAAGTAATTTTCATAATCTGCCAGCTGGCGTAAAGCGCTACGCTGCAACATCATTGCCACCGACGTATGGAAGCCTGACTCTGAGGTTAGCGGTGTTAAATGTGCATTGAACCGGTACTCATCGATATCATTAGCCAACCGGTACGCCAGAATGGCATGGTTGATCTGGTTTTGTTCCGACAACTTAGCTACATCCACTTGCTGCAATTGTTGCTGCCACTTTAACCGTTGCTGCTGACGGGCACCTAAGGCTGCCGGCGACATATCGGGCAAGCGATCTGGTTCGCTCGCGGTTAGCGTGGTTTCGGCCTGCCAAAGCTGCTCCGCTAACTCAGTAAAATGCTGATCGGGATCATTCTGTAACGGCCCTGCAGCACACCCCGCCAGACTCAGCAGTAAGAAAGTCATTGTAAATATAATGCGCATCGTATTGTTCCCTGTATCCCGTGTTGTTAACGATTGTAACCTGATTTGGCCATGAATAAAGCCGCTTAAACTTACAAAACCTGCCGCTGAGCCGAGATTTAACAGATGGTTTGCCGCTATTTTCAGCGACTGAACGATTTTGTTTACATAGCAGGTTGCCAGCGAGCCGGATTCGGTTACTATGGGGCCTGAAAAAAATAATAAAATGATTGGCCCCGGAGCTCAATATCGTCTTATGAAGTATCAGGACTCGCTGCAACAAGCGCTGGAAAAAGCGGGTTTAGTAAAAGCTTTCCTGCAGCATAACCAACTTGCTATTCACCCTATCAACTATGCGGTGGCCTACGACTATATTAGCGGTAATAATGCCGGCCTGTGTCAGGCCGTTGAGCAAAAGCTGGCCAGCAAAACGGCATTTGACGACTTTATTATGGTCGAGCTTTATCAGCGCTGGCTGGCTGATGAAAACGCGCAGCAGGAACAACTGCTGCATGAGGTAACGGGTATTGTTGGCCGTTTATCTGGTTATACTGATTTAGCAGCAGAAGCTACCGGCCAGTTTATTCAGCAATTAGAGCAACAATTACATGATTTAGCTACTGCTCCTGCCAAAGTAACCGATATCTCCGGGATTATTCTGTCCCAGGCACAGTTATATCAACAGCAGCAACAGCAATTACATAGCCAGCTGGCTATGGCGAATAAACAAAGCCATCAACTACGTCATGAACTCGAACAACTTAAGTTACAACGGATGCAGGATCCGCTAACCGGTCTTTATAATCGAATTGCAATGCAAAATCAGGTTGATATTTGGTTATCAGAGCAACCTGAACGACGAATCGCCGCCATCGTAGTTGATATTGACCATTTCAGTCGCTTTAATCAGGATTATGGCCAAACGATCGGTGATGTTATTTTGAGTAAAGTGGCGCGAAAAGTCGGTAGCTATGTGCAAGCCAGCGGTATGCCGGTGCGCTCAGGTGGTGAAGAGTTTTTATTGTTGCTGCCAGATATCGACTTACGTACCGCTAATGAAATAGCTGAGCAGGTACGTAAAGGTGTTGAAAAACTTCGGTTCGTCTCTTCCCGCGATAAAAAAAGCCTGCCCAAGGTCACTATTTCGCTGGGTGTCTCGTTATTTCAGGCTAAAGAAAGCTGGTATCAGTTTTTAGCCCGCAGCTCACAAGTGTTAAAGCTGGCCAAAGAACGAGGCCGCAATCAGGTGGCCGATGAATTAATGCTGCACGCTGGCTGAACCTGACAGCGCTTGTCACGTATACACACAGCAGTTGGCTAGTGCGGTCAATTCTTTTACACTAGTCACTCTTTTTTGGCGCTGAAACAGGCAACTTCATGACTGAACCAACACATAGTACAACCGATTTTGGATATAAAACCGTCCCTGCTGCTGAGAAAGTATCGTTAGTGGCGAACGTGTTTCATTCAGTTGCTGCTAAATATGACATTATGAATGACGTTATGTCGTTGGGTATTCACCGGTTATGGAAGCGTTTTACCCTTGATTGCAGCGGAGTCAGGCCGGGGCAGCATGTACTTGATCTGGCTGGGGGCACGGGTGATATTGCTGCGCTTTTTTCCCGCCGGGTTGGTACAAATGGCAGAGTAGTGCTGGCCGATATTAACGAGTCAATGCTCAACGTTGGGCGTGACAAGTTACGTGATTTAGGGCTGATAAATAATATTGAGTTTGTTCAGGCTAATGCTGAAGCACTGCCTTTTGCTGATAACAGCTTTGATATTATCAGTATTGGCTTTGGCCTGAGGAACGTCACCGACAAAGCTGCCGCCTTAAAATCAATGTTTCGGGTATTAAAGCCCGGCGGCCGGCTGCTGGTGCTGGAATTCTCCAAACCTGAACAGCAATGGCTGAGTAAAGTATACGATATGTATTCTTTTAAATTACTGCCGGTAATGGGCCAGTTAATTGCCAATGACAAAGAAAGCTACCAGTATCTGGCAGAGTCGATCCGGATGCATCCTGATCAGGAGACCCTAAAGGCGATGATGGCTGAAGCCGGCTTTGCTGAAGTCAGCTACCACAATCTGACCGGTGGTATTGTTGCCCTGCATCGAGGTTTTAAATTCTGATGTTACCCGCCCTGTTGCCGCAAATGCTCTGCGCCAGTGCCGAACGCCTGTGCCATAGCTTGATCAGCATGGATAGTGGCGCCAATGAGCGTTTAAAGAAACTTCAGGGTAAACAATTAGCCTTTACCTTGCGTGAATTTAATGTGCGACTGGTACTTACTGCTGGTAGCGACCGTCTATTATTTAACCAGCATAACGAAGCCGTTGATTGCGCCATTAGTACTGATTTAGCCAGCCTGCGACAACTTCGTGACGCCAGCCAGTTAACCCGGCTGATTAAAGCTGATGCGCTGCAAATTGAGGGCGATATTCAGGTTGCGCAACAATACAGCTATTTTTTGCAACGCCTGGACCCCGATTGGCAGGAGGCATTAGCAGGCTATGTCGGTGACGCCATGGCACATAAAATTGGCTTAATCATTGGTCAACTGCAGCGTTACTTACAACAAAAAGTGAGCTTGCTTGGCCATAGTGTCACCATGCTGGGCCAGGACGAACTCTTGCTCAGCCCAACCAGTCTGGAATTGCAGCAATTTAGCCAGGATGTCAGTGAACTCAGAGCCCGGGTTGACCGGCTTATTGCCAGCCTGCCAGGCCAGAAGGAGTAGCCGTTGCGATTCAGCCGTTTTTACCATATTCAGAAAACGTTATTGCAGTACGGTCTTGATGAGTTAATTCCGCCCGCCTGGCAACCCTGGTATGCGCGCAGCATGCGCAAAAGTGCGTTCTGGTTGTATAACCGGTATCCGGATTATCCGGTAGGCAAGCGCCTGAGGCTGGCGTTGCAGAGCCTGGGCCCGGTATGGATTAAATTTGGCCAGATGTTGTCGACCCGGCGTGACCTGTTGCCAGCTGACATTGCCGACGAACTGGCCAGGTTGCAGGATAAAGTAGACCCTTTTCCCGGCGAGCAAGCCCAACAGCTTATTGAGCAAGCGTTGGAACTAACAGACATTAATGAATTATTCAGTAGTTTCAATGTTGTGCCCCTGGCATCAGCCTCAATAGCCCAGGTGCATGCCGCAGTGCTTCGCCTGCCCGATGGCAGCGAAGCAGATGTTGTCATCAAAGTGATTCGGCCAGACATCCTTAAACAAATTATTGCTGATCTGGATTTAATGGATGGCCTGGCAGCTTTTGCCGCCCGCTACTTACCTGACGGCAAACGACTGCGACCACGCGAAGTGGTCTCTGAATATCGTAAAACCATTATCGACGAGCTTGACCTGCAGCGTGAAGCCGCCAATGCCATTCAGTTGCGCCGTAATTTCGAAGGCTCTGACTCCTTATATATCCCTTACGTACATAGTGATTACAGCCGCCCCAATGTAATGGTGATGGAGCGCATCTACGGCATACCAGTGTCAGATATAGCGGCCCTGAATGCCCAGCAAACCGATATGGAACTGCTGGCTAAACGTGGGGTAGAGGTTTTTTTTACCCAGGTATTTCGCGACAGCTTTTTTCATGCCGATATGCATCCGGGCAATATATTTGTGTCGCGTGAGCATCCGCACAACCCGAAATACATCGGTATAGATTGCGGTATTGTTGGCACCTTAAACAGTGAAGATAAACGTTACCTGGCTGAGAACTTTGTCGCTTTTTTTAACCGCGACTATCGTAAAGTTGCTCAGCTGCACCTTGACTCTGGCTGGGTCCCGCTGGATACCAACGTGGAAGAGTTTGAAAGCGCTATCAGAACCGTCTGTGAGCCTATCTTTCAGAAACCACTGGCAGAAATTTCGTTTGGCCACGTGTTACTGAACTTATTCAGCACAGCCCGCCGTTTTAATATGCAGGTTCAGCCGCAATTAGTGCTGTTACAAAAAACGCTGCTGTATGTCGAAGGCCTGGGCCGCCAGCTTTATCCGCAACTGGATCTCTGGAAAACCGCCAAACCTTTCTTAGAAAGCTGGGTAAAACAGCAAGTTGGTTTACCCGCATTGTGGCGCCAGGTTAAGGACAATGCGCCGTTCTGGGCAGAAAAACTGCCCCAAATGCCAACCTTGCTGCATCGTTATCTGGAACAAGGCCCCAAACAACAAGCAATGCTGTTACAACAGTTGCAGTTGCTGCAGCGCCAACAGGACAAAACCAACCGGCAAATTGTTGCAGCAGCACTTGCAGCGGGCACCCTGATAAGTGGTACTATAGTGCTGAGTTTCGGGCCACTGTGGCTGGCCGGTGCGTTGCTGGGCGGGGCTATCTTTTTCGGTGCAAAAGCACTATTGTCATAAACATGTTGCAAACTGGCATAGCAACTTCAGCATAGATTACAGAGGTAATTATTATGGGTTTTGGCGGCATTAGTATTTGGCAATTGTTGATTGTTCTGGCAATTATCGTGTTGTTATTCGGCACCAAAAAATTACGCGGCATTGGCACGGACTTGGGTTCGGCTATCAAGGGGTTTCGCAGCTCGATAAAAGATGAACCCCCGGCAGAAGACGAAACACCCGAACAACTGGCAGAGCAAAAACGTACCCACAGCGATGGCCAGACCGAGTCAACTAAACAAACAGAGAAAGATAAAAGCTAAATGGGCTTCTGGGAACTGCTGGTTATAGGGGTTATTGCCTTGCTGGTGCTGGGGCCTGAACGGTTACCCGGTGCCATCCGCAGTACCGTAAAAACCATCCGTAGTGTGAAACAGTTTGGCAGCCAGATGCAGGCGGAGCTTAGCGAAAACCTGCGGGTGCACGAGCTGCATCAGAAATTAAAAGATGCCGAAAGTAAAAACCTGCTTAACCTGACCCCGGATGAACAAGCCGCGCTGAACGAACTACGGGCGGCAGCGAAATCAGTAAACCCGCCGTCAGCGCCGGTGGCAGAACCGGCAGCAAACAAATCCACGGCGTCAGAACCTGGCGCTGATATTAAGTCTGTTGAAAACAAAAATGAAAACTAAACCAGAAGCCGATAGTCTGCTTGGCCATCTACTGGAGTTACGCAACCGCTTGTTAAAATGCGTTATCGCAGTAATTGTAGTTTTTGCCTGTCTGGCCTATTTTGCTGCTGATATATACCAGGTGCTGGCAGCACCGCTTATTGCCGTGTTGCCCGAGGGCAGCAGTATGATTGCCACTGACGTTGCCGCGCCTTTTTTTGCGCCTTTTAAACTTACCTTTATCGTGGCTATATGTCTGGCTATTCCTTATATCTTGTTACAGGTTTGGCAGTTTATTGCCCCCGCCTTGTATGGCAAAGAAAAGCGTCTGGTCGCGCCTTTGGTGATCAGCAGCACCTTGCTATTTTACGCTGGTATTGCCTTTGCTTATTTTGTGGTATTTCCGCTGGTGTTTGCCTTTTTTACCAGCGTAGCGCCCGTTGGTGTTACTGTTGCTACTGATATCAGTAGCTACCTCGATTTTGTGTTAAAGCTGTTTTTTGCTTTTGGTTTATCATTTGAAATTCCAGTGGCCATTTTGCTGCTGGTCTGGACTGGTACCGTTACTCCGGCCACCCTTGCCAGTAAAAGGCCCTATATTGTCGTTGGCGCTTTTGTGCTGGGAATGCTGCTTACCCCGCCTGATGTGTTATCCCAGACCCTTCTGGCGGTGCCCATGTGGTTACTGTTTGAAGCAGGTTTATGGTTAAGCCGCTTTTATCAGCCAAGACCCGAGCCGGAACAAACTGCAGAGGAAGACCAACAATAATGAAAAAAATACTTTGCCTGTTCAGTACTTTGCTGATGATCACTACCAGCCTGCTTAGCCCTTTGGCACAAGCTAGCGAGCTGTCCGCTGCGCTTAACAAGTGCCGGCAACAGCAAAATTCTGTGAAACGACTGCTGTGCTATGATGAAATCAACCTGCAATTGACCACCCACTCAGCTGCTACTCCCGCCCCGGCTGATCACACTGCTCGACAAAGCGCCACAAGTCTGGCCCAACAGACAGCAGTAAACCGTAGCACAGTGGTGGCTGGTACCATAGAAGCTGACGAAGACTTTGGCCTTGAACATAAGAAAATTGCTGAGAAACGGGTTGACCAGCTTTATGTGACCGTGAGCAATATCAGCTATAGTCCGCACAAAGAGTTGATTGTAGAATTTGATAATGGTCAGATCTGGCGCCAATCAGACAATGGTTACTATAAAATTGCGGTTGGCGAACAACATTATATTAAACGGGGTATGTTTAATTCATTTCGTCTGGGCAACGACGATAATAACCGAACTGTAAAGGTTCGCCGGGTCGATTAACATGACTGAAACCGGCACGCATCCTGGCTGGTTCGACTGTGGCGTTAACCTGTTCAGTACACGGTTTGCCGGGATTGAACAGCAAATTCAGCGCCGCGCGCAGCAAGCCGGTGTTAACGGTTTACTCCTAATTGGCTCCGATATTGATGAGAGCCGTCAGAATCAGCAGTTTTGTATCACGCAGGGTGGTAGTTATACTACTGCCGGCGTGCACCCTCACCAGGCCGCTAATGTCGCCAATGATTGGCTGGAACAACTGGCGAGCCTGTTGGCGTTACCTGCTGTGGTTGCTGTTGGTGAGTGTGGCCTGGACTTTAATCGCGATTTTTCACCGCGGTTGCAGCAGCAATACGTTTTTGCCAGTCAGTTGCAACTGGCAAAAAACAAACAGAAACCTGTTTACCTACATGAACGTGACGCGTTTACTACCCAATTGGGTATGCTAAAAGAGCAGCAAGTAAGCCATGGTGTTGCCCATTGTTTTACGGGTGACAGTAGTCAGCTGAAAGCTTATCTAGATTTAGGTCTTTATATAGGCGTTACCGGCTGGGTGTGTGACGAGCGCCGTGGTCAAAGCTTACAGCAGGCAATCCAGTATTTGCCGCTGGATCGGATATTGCTGGAAACCGATGCACCTTATTTATTACCTCGAACCATTAAACCCCGCCCCAAATATAATGAACCGGCGCTGCTGCCAGTCATTGCCACTGAAATTTGTCGTTTAAAAAACATTAGCAGCCAGCAACTGGCACGCTGCACTACTGACAATGCCCGCAGGCTGTTCACACTTAACGGACTGCCGACATGAACATCAACGACATCTTGTGGCTGATTGGCGGAGCATCCGCAGGTGTGTTGCTCACAACCGTGGTGGTAGCGTGGCACTGGCGACGCTGGCAGCGCCAATACACCGAGCAACTCGAAGCCAGCACACAAATTCAGCAACTGGAATTACAAATTGCCCTGGACGAGCTGGCAGAAAAAAACCGGCTACTGGAACAGCAAAGTATGCTGGATACCCTAAGTGGCATATTCAACCGGGCTTGTTTTGATAAACGGCTGCAAAATGAGCTCAATCGCAGCCGGCGTGAAAAAACATGCCTCGGCCTGGTGTTAGTCGATATCGACCACTTTAAAAAGATTAATGACACCCATGGTCATCTGGCGGGCGATGCCGCTATCCAGCAGATAGCCAGTGAGCTATCCGCCGGCTTAAAGCGCAGCAGCGACGCCGTGTTTCGTTATGGCGGTGAAGAGTTTGCTATGTTACTACCCGGTACCTCACTGGCCGGATGTATTGAACTGGCAGAAGATATCAGACAAAAAATCGGCAGCACACCACTGCAAATAGGCTCACTTAGTTTAACGGTTACTCTCAGTGCCGGTTGCTATGCGGCAGTGGCTGATGCCCATAGTTGCAGCAACGATTACATTGCAGCAGCCGATAGTGCGCTTTATCAGGCAAAATATCTGGGGCGCAATCGGACAGCCAGTGCCAACGCTATCGTAACCCCAATCAGTAAGGGATCATTAAATGAAAACTAACCGTTTTTTTCCGGCCAGCCGGCCCCGCCGCATGCGCGAGCATGACTTTAGCAGGCGGTTGATGGCGGAACACCAGCTTAGCGTAAATGATTTAATTTACCCGATGTTTATTATTGAAGGTAACAACCAACGGGAAGGTATCAGCTCCATGCCAGGCATCGAGCGACTTAGTCTGGATTTACTGGTTACAGAAGCCAAAGAACTGGTCGCGCTGGGCATTCCTGCTATTGCGCTGTTTCCGGTTACCCCGGCTGAACATAAATCGCTGCAGGCAGAAGAAGCCTGGAATCCGGATGGTCTGGCCCAACGTGCCGTGCGGTTACTGAAACAGCATACGCCAGAACTTGGCATCATTACCGATGTGGCATTGGACCCATTCACCATTCATGGTCAGGATGGGATTATCGATGCGCAGGGCTATGTTCAGAATGACATTACCACCGCAGCCCTGGTTAAACAGGCATTGTCACATGCAGAAGCCGGCGCCGATATTGTTGCCCCGTCAGATATGATGGACGGCCGGATCGGCGCGATTCGCGAAGCACTGGAACAAGCCGGGTTTGTAAATACCCGCATTCTGGCCTATTCGGCCAAGTATGCCTCCAACTATTACGGGCCATTTCGGGATGCGGTGGGCTCAGCCGGCAATTTAAAAGGCGGCAATAAAAAGAATTATCAAATGGATCCCGCTAACAGCAATGAGGCCCTGCACGAAGTGGCGATGGACCTGGAAGAAGGTGCCGATATGATTATGGTTAAACCCGGTATGCCATACTTAGATATAGTGCGGCGGGTAAAGGATGAATTTGGCGTGCCAACCTTTGCCTATCAGGTCAGCGGCGAATACGCGATGCATATGGCCGCTATTCAGAATGGCTGGCTGGCAGAGCAGCCAGTAGTTATGGAGTCGTTACTGGCGTTTAAGCGCGCAGGGGCCGATGGCATTCTGACTTATTTCGCCAAAAAAGTAGCCATCTGGTTAAAGCAGACTGAGTTTTAAGCAGGTTTTTCAGCTACAGTCTGCGACCGTGGAATGGCCAGGGCAATCAGCAGCGGCAGATGGTCTGACGCTATTTTTGCCTGCTGCGATCCGGGTATCTCCACAGCGGTTACTTCCACGGCCTCACTGACATAAATATGATCTATCCGAATGGCGGCAAAGCGACTGGGAAAGGTCCCCCGGGGCCTATACCCTTCCAGCAGCGTCTGGGCGTCTGTCATTTTCTGGTTTAGACGCCGACAGACTTCTGAACCCGGTTGCGCATTTAAATCACCACAGAATATTACCGGCCCGGCACAATCCGGATGACCTAGCCACTCTTCGCCCAGCAGCGCATCAATTTGCGCCAGACGCTCTCGGGGTTGCAGCCCCAGATGAGTGTTAATAATATTAATCTGCTGGCCATGCAGCTCGATGGTAGCCCAGATTGCGCCGCGCGGCTCCAGTTTTGGTTTATCAGCCAAACCAGGCAGTGGACCTGCTTTAACCAGGGTCAGGGGTAAATGGGTAAGTATAGCGTCGCCATACTTTTCTTCCTCCAAATGCATTGCCGGATGGAAATGAAATTCCATCTCCAGCTGCCTGGCGATCAGTTGTGCCTGATCCAGGCCCTGAGTGCGATCGCGCCCCACATCCAGTTCCTGCAGTACCACGACATCCGGCTTAGCCAGGGCAATCACCCTGGCAATCCGTTCAACGTCAATTTTGCCATCCAGGCCAATACAGCTATGTACGTTGTACGTCATTACCCGCAGGCTGTCGCAGCGCTCCGGGCTGCTGGCAGTGCGGCCAGCCGGCTTTGATGAACGCCTGCCCAGCTGTTGCAGCGCAGCATGGTAGATATCGGATGGCCTGATATAACCATACGGCGTATCAGGCAATGTCACATCTTCCGGCAACATTGCAAAACCATGCGTTTCTGCCGGAGTTGCGCCGGCGTGGGCCCCATTCTCATCAGCGAACGACTGGGCCTTTACCCCTTTTCGCCAACCCATAATCACCAGCTCGCCGGCATCCGGATGCTGACACAACCGCAGAATATCTTTGGCGACGCTGTCCAGAAAGGGATGATCGTTGCCGAATATTGCAGCTTTATCTTCCGGCAGGTAAAACGTGCCGTCAGCCGTGGTGGCCCGCAGCCGATCAGGCCCTGCCACTACCAGCACCAGCGGTACTTTATGTTTAGCCGCCAGTTCCGTTGCCAGCAAAGCGCTATCGGCCTCAGATAATGGCAAACCGGTGTAGATATGGCCCACCGGGCCCTGTGCTGCCACCTTAATCTGGTTATCAGCGCCCATCTGGTCGTCGCTAATATTGACAGAAAACATCCGTTGTACTTTTCGCCCCCCTAATAAGCGTGCGCGCTGGGTTTGTACGCTGCCGGTAACTTTGCGCTGCAGGCCCGCCGGTAACGAATTCAGTTTTTCAAAGCTGGCATCTACCGCCTGTTGCAGCGGATAACCTTGCATTACGTGATACGGCGTGACTTTGGCCTGGCCATGATCAGAATAAAGCCATACCTGATAACTACGCCATTGCGAGCGGTGTGCTGAACGCCAGAGCCGGGCAATGCTGTCATCAATACCCTTTAAGGTCCAGTGGGCAAACAGCGACGAGGGTCCACGGCGGTGGGACTGTTCATCGTATCCAAGTAAATTGATATGCACCACCGGCAGGCCCCGGGAAATATCCATCTTGCCACCTATGACACAAAGCTCCCGCAACACGATGGACACTGCAACCCGGGCCGGAATAAATTTTAATTCACTAAGAAAGTCCTGACCTTTAATAATGCCGCGGCAAAAGTCGACGATTGCCAGCCCTAATTCCAGAAAAAACAAACCAATAATCCGCAACACGCTGTATAAATTACTGATAAAAAGCCCCAGCAATACCAGAGGGTTAGCGGCGCGCAAGGCCGCCCCCCAACCCATTGTCGCAGCGCAAAAATGGGATTCAGCAGCCCCGCCGGTGTAAATATTGGAATAGGCACTGCCATCTTGCAGCAGCGCCGCGTGGCTCTGCTGCCGTAAGCCCTGCTCTACCTTTGCGGCAGTATCAGGTTGCAGCATCCGGACAATTTCGCCGGTTTGCCGATCACGAAATGAAAAGGCCGGAACGGCTGTTTTCACGCCATAAAACAGTTCTGCCTGCACAGCAGGAGTGGTTGCGGGTAAACCACTATAATGCGCTTGCAGCTTATA
Organism: Arsukibacterium sp. UBA5043; assembly: GCA_002415085.1. GTDB lineage: Bacteria > Pseudomonadota > Gammaproteobacteria > Enterobacterales > Alteromonadaceae > Alishewanella. The sequence continues at coordinate 94,257 of DIBV01000016.1, forward strand.
ATTCTCGCGCTGCAACAAGCGTTGTAAGAATGGCATTTTGCCGCGCTTTAATGCCTGTTGTAACTGTGGCTGCGCCAATCCATCGATTTGGATCATAATCAGACCCGAGCGGACCCCCGAACCTTTTGACACCGGCAAGCGCAGCAGGTGTGTAAACCAGTGACTGCGGCTAAGGCTGCGCCTTAACCAACGAAACCATACTTCGACCCGACTGATCATAAGGTTCTCCGGACAGCGTTAATAATGAAAAGGTACTGAAGAATTAATAAAAGTGGACTGGGATCCGGTTATTTTTTGCTGGCAGCTAATTTGCCGTCAGCAAATAAGCCGCTGCTTATCGCAGTGGTACCCGCCACCGCGACACTGCTTAAAATATCCCACTCGGCTTTTATCCAGGCCAGCACATCTTCCCAGTCTCTTTCTGTTTTTGTGCTGGCAGGTACACTATCCAGTACCGAACGGAAGCACAGCAAAGCTTTTGCAGCCGAACATGACATAGCAAGATTCCCTGCGGTTTGCAGTGCTCCCTCACCCAGCGCTGTTATCTTTGCGGGGTTCTCCATCAGCTGACTCAACGCCGTCGCCAGAGCTGTGGATGTTTTCTGGCTGAGTAACAGACCATTCTGGTCATTTACCACCACTTCGCGGACGCCGGGAGCGTCAAAGGCCACGACCGGCAAGCCTGCAGCCATCGCCTCGGTCACTACCATTCCCTGGGTTTCGCTGGCCGAGGCAAATCCGAATATATCCATGGCGTGCAGCGCATCCGTCAGAGATTGCTGCTGCAGCACGCCGGCCATATGTAAGCGGTCAGCTATCCCTGCGTCTGCAAATATATGACGGATTGACTGTTCAGAAGGCCCTGCTCCCACGACCAGAAAGTGTGCCTTTGCGTGCGCACATAGCGCATCGGCCACTGCCTGGCTAAGTATTGTAAGATTTTTTTCCGGCGCTAAGCGGCCAAGATGGCCTATCACCATAGCATCTGCCGGAATGCCAAGTTGCTGACGGACCAAATTACCATCGCCCTTGGCAAACTTTTCCAGATACACCCCGGTCGGGATCACCCTGACCGGACTGGTCACACCCCGTTCGTGCAATAAGTCAGCAATACTCTGGCTTGGCGCAATAACCTGATCGCAGAGATTGGCGTACCGGGTTGCCAGCGCGATAGCAAAATGCTGCATGGTTTGCGAGTCACCCGGTACATAATGGGTATATTGCTCATACAGAGTATGGTGGGTAAAAACCAAGGGTAACTTGCGATAGCGGGCGGTACGCAGGGCACTCATTCCCAATAGAAACGGGTGCTGGGAGTGAATAATATCGGGCTTAAATTCATCAAGGATCTGGCTGAGCTTGTCATGAAACGGCAATGCAACGGAGAAGTCAGTGGCATTAAAATTCTGAATGGCAGCAATGCGCACCACATCAGGTTCATGCTCAGGCATATTGGCAAACTCCGGCGCCACGACCAATACCCGATGCCCCATCTTCCGGTATTCGGTTACAAATGCCTCAACCGAACGCGCCACCCCGCCCACATGCGGGGTATAGGTATTGGTAAAGATGACAATATTCATCTGCTGGAGCTCCGTTTTATTAAATTGACATGTCCTGACGTTGCAGCTGCTACCGAGAGGCTCTGATAACCGGGCAGACAGATCTCAAGCTGCGGTCCCTTTGCTTTATGCCAGTCTGCCTGCCACTGCAGCACAACATTTTCATCCTGCTGGCGAATTGTCAGACTAATACTGCCAAACCGGGTAGGCGCCGGTCCAAACCGGATAGCACTTTCACTGTTTAGCCAACGATCGGGCACGCCAGCCGCTAACACCAGATGGTCCTCTTCCTCGCGCACAAAACAATTGCGGACCATCAACAGCCATTCGGCAGCGGCCCACACATGGTGGCCATCACCCATACAACCGCCCTTGGTAGCCGGATGAATCGCTTCCGGCCATTGACCGGTGGGCGATGCCAGCCCTGCTACAGCATCCATCAGCACCAGATAACGGGGATCATTATTTCGTAATAAAATCTGGGCAACATGCAGGGTTAAGTAAGCATTTAACCCTGAGTGAATCATATCCTGATAGAACGCATCCTGAACAAAACAGCGCTTCAGCAAAAATTCTACTGTGTCCAGCAAGCGGGGGTCGTCGGGGCGACACAATTGCACCGGATAACCAATAGCCAGCGAACCAATGGCACCGGCATCCAGCCGCCGGTAAGGTGATGCAGGCATACCAGGTCGCTTCAGCCGGCTGGCACATTGCTGCAGGCTGCTATCTATTGCCGCACTGAAATCCGCAGCAGCATCGGTAAATTCTTGTTGCAGCTTTGGTTCAACTTCTTTAAACAGGCTGGCGGCAGCCTGCAAACCAGCAACGCCCCAGAAGTCGTCCCAGTAATAGTAATCATTGGGGCCCAGATGCTCGGCGCTGAAACCGGCAGGCAATAATCCGGCGTGCGGGGCGTCGAGCTTATCTGACAGCCGTTTATTGATTATCCAGCGCGCCCCCTTTTTCAGCGGGCTATGCCAGTCCGATGACAACTCGCGGCCGGTCAGTTCGACGTAGCGCTTAAGGATCCACAGTACTTCGCCATTAGCGTCCCACTCCCCCTCTTGCGAGCGAAAGTAACCGAGCAGGGTTTGCCTGGCAGGAAACTGCTGTAAAGCCCGGGCGGCGCGCTCGGTAAGACCCGCACACAATAACGCATGAATAATAAAAGCGGCATCTCTGAACCAGAACCGTTTGTAGGTGTAGGGCCCGGGATAGACGTCTTCGGGAGAATGCAGAATTAATGAGTTTATTGCGGCGTCATATAAAAATTGATATTGCGGATCCGGACACTGCAGCTGACAGCATTTTTGCTGCTCTGCCGGCCAGGCGTCTGCTTGCAATTGTGGCTGCGCCGCAGAGGTTAGCGGCACTGTTATTTCTATTTCATGCCAGTCATTCTCCGACATTTTGAATAACGCGGCAGCCGTGACCATACCCACATCACAGAGACCTTCTGTCTGTTGCTGCGCATCTGCAAGGTGAATATAGACATCTCCTTGTTTATAGGCAGATACATGGTATCTGTCAGCTGGCCGGTTGAAATAAACGCGTTTCCGCTCATCAACCAGCCACTGATCATGTTGCCCGTTCAGCAATACCTTATGAATAAAACTGACCCCCTCAGGGTTTTGTGGACGCAATGCTAATACCAGATAGCCCGCTGTATCAGCTTTTGCTTTCAGGCGCATTTTTGCTACCGGCACACCGTCTTCCAGCGCTACCCAGGCGGTATTTTGTAAAATCATGCCCTGCTTGCGGCTGGTGGTGGTGATACTAACATCGCCGGCGACGGTCATTTGTTGCTGACTGTCGTCTGCCCGGGAGGGCAGCAGACAGTCTCCCTGCTCAGGCATAATCCAACCATCCAGCGACCAGCTGTCCAAAAATGGCGTGAGCAAACCCCGGGGGTCAACAATGGGTAGCTCAGGACAATCCGGGTAACCGATCGCAGTCCAGTTGCGATGAGTCAGGTTAATATGAGTAATGGAAAATGCCCGGGGTATAAATGACTTATCATTTGGGTCAAACTGGCGTTCAATCCAGTACGGCCAAACCCAATCCAGGTTATGCTGAATAACCCGGCTGTTAATTAAACCGCGCGCGTGAAACACCACTCCGGCACGCAGCAGCTCGATCGGCTCGCCCACTTCAGAGGGTTGAGCAAAATTGTGTAATTTGGCCAGTAACGCCACAGGATCAATAAAGCCATGCTTGTGGGCGACATAGCGCACCACGTACCGCCAGGGCAACCACTTTAACCAGGTCATGCCAAAGGCTCCTTATCAGTGTTTTGCTTGGTATATTTGGTCAGCGCCCGGTTAGCCAGCCGATTCAGATAAATGATAACAACCACAGCGGCGATAAAACCACCAAGGTACAGGGCCCACTCCCAGCCCGAACGTTGCTGTGCACCAAATTCAAACGTCGTGATATCGGCCACTAACGAGCCCAGATACACGTTGTGAACAGTAAAGGGAATAAAACCAAGTAACGAACCGGCAATATATCCGCGCAACGAGAACTGCGTTAAACCAAAAAAATAGTTTGAAATCTTGCTTGGGAAAAAAGGGATAAGGCGGGTGAGCATCACTATCTTCCAGTCATTTTTACTCAGTTCTTCATTAACCAACTGTAGCTTTGCCCGGGCCATAATAAAGTGTCTTGCTCGCTGACCAAAGGTGTAACGCGCCAGCAAAAACGCTATGGTTGCACCCAGCGTTGTGCCCAGTACCACGTAAACCGAGCCCTGCACCACGCCAAATACAAAACCGGCACCTATGGTAAACAATGCCCCGGGTAACAGCAGCACCACGACCGCCGCCATAATCAATATAAACAGCAATGGCGCCCAGGCACCCTGCTGCTTAAACCACTCCAGCAATTTCAAAACCTCGGTATGGACGCCAAAATAAACCAGCAGGCCAAGCACCACAGCCACAAACAACACACTGCCTGCCATACCCAGTAAGGCTTTTCTGGTGCCGCTTTTCTGCTGCGGTCGCGTTGCTGTTTTGCTGTCACTGGCTACCGGGTCCAAGATAGTTACTCCTCTGGCTCTATTGTCTGAAGAATTGCCCGCAGTGCAGCAAAGTTCTCAGGCTCACTGGCATCATGGGCCGCGTGTGGCGTAATGAGCAGCCGCGACTGTTGTAGCGCCCTGTCAAGCTGCCATGCGGAAGCACAGGGACAGATGGAATCATAGCGGCCATGAACAATATCGATGGCAATGTCCTGCAAAGCAGCGCAGTGATCCAAAATGTAATCGTCTGCTATAAAACCATTATTGACGAAGTAATAACTGGCAAGCTGCGCCATGGGTAAGCTGGTCGTGGGATCACAGAATTCAGCAATTTTTTGCTGAGTTGGCGTTAAAAATGAATTCACAGCCTCCCACCTGGCCCAGCTTTCAGCTGCGGCTTGCTGCTGACTGTTACTGCCGTTGTTTAACAGCTCATAGTAAGCCGCTACCGGCTGATCATGCGGGCCGATGGTATCGATAAACTTCTGATATTCATCAGGATAAAGCTGATTTGCTCCCTGCAGGTAAAACCAGTCAAGTTCCTGTTGCCGGCATAAAAAGACGCCCCATAAGATTAGCCGCAAAACATGTTGCGGATAGTGGATAGCGTAAAGCAAGCTCAGAGTGCTACCCCAGCTGCCGCCGGCCAGCATAAACTTGTCGATTGCCAGAGTACGGCGCAATAGCTCTACATCTGCAAGCAGCTTATCGGTGGTGTTGCCGTGCAACCGCCCGGCAAAATGACTACTGCCACATCCTCGCTGATCGATAAAAATCACCGGCCGGCGTAATCCGGCAAACAGCTTTTTATCACCAGGCCTGACGCCGGCTCCCGGGCCACCATGCAGAAACAGCAGCGGCGTAGCGCTGCGAATATCGCCCTGAATTTGGTAATAAAGCTGATGGCCGTCACCAACATGAAGATATGGCATCTTTACACTCCATGACTGTTAGCTAGCTGGCAACCCAGTTACCGTCGTCATTCTTACGGTAACGCTGTTTCACTGCGGACCAGGCTACCTTATGTGCTACCTCTTCCCGATTGTCATCACCCTGCCGATCATCAGGGTTTTTATAGTCATCCCAGGCGCTGTTAAATGCCTTCTGGTATATCTCCTGAGCATGTTCTGGCAATACCTTCCGGACAGAATCGGGCAATTCACTGCGTTGATCATACGGCATCAGTACTCTCCTGCTGACAGCTGGTTGCTTTGGCTACTAATTTGTTACAAAAGCAAAGCACGTGCCAGCTTGCTGTACTAACTTCCATTGGCCGATTGGCCTCAAAATTGCACTTCCAGCAGTGAATAATGTTACGTGGCAAATATTGCCAGCAGAAAAACAGAAGGAGATCATGATGAGATTACGGATTTTTTCACTGTCAGTCGTCGCCGCAGGCATGTTAGCGGGCTGTAACCCTGACCAACGCCCGGACACAGATCCGCTTCCTGACACAATGCCGGCCAGTGATGCCGCGCCCTTAGCCGAGCAGCCACGCTCACCCGCCAATGCAAACACCGACAGTAAAACGCTGATTGTTTATATGAATCGCGTTACAACAGATGAAGTTGGCGCCAGTGCAGGCACAATAACCGTTACCCAGCGTGGTGATGATTTGGTTTTCAGCCCTAACCTGATGGGCCTGAATCCCGGTAAGCATGGCTTTCATATCCACCAGAATCCAAGCTGTGAACCTGAAGTAAAAGACGGTAAAAAGATTGCAGCCGCCGCCGCGGGTGGCCATTATGATCCAACGGATACCGGTCAGCACACTGGCCCTGATGGAAACGGTCATAAAGGCGATTTGCCGATGCTGGTAGTTGATGATATGGGCGCTCAGCAGGATGTTACTATGCCGGGTTTAACGCTTAACGATCTGCAAAATCGAGCGCTGGTAGTACATCAGGGCCAGGACGACTATTCGACTAACCCTGCTGGCGATAGCGGGCCACGTATTGCCTGTGGCGTTATTGATTAATCAGCAATATTTACAACTGAGCACGGTAATAATTACCATAAAACCGGTTGGCAGCGCCTTACTTGATCAGAAGCTGCCAGCCAGCCAACTGTTGGTATTGTACTTCCTGCTCTAATTCAGCCCGCATCAACGGATGCTGTTCCAGCCAGTTCGCCGGCATATGCAAGTTCAGCGTTTCTGCTTTGGTGGTTATCCTGACTGCAGGCAGTACTTCGTGGCGGCGACGCATTGATAAGATTACCGCCAGACGCAAGATACGGGTCAGCCTTACTGTTAGCAGAACGGAGGTCATGGTTTGACGGGCAATCACTTCCCGGCTAATGTCGGCACGATGATTATGCACCAGCGCCATCACCAGCTGTTGCTGGGCCCGGGTAAAACCAGGTAAATCAGAATGGTTAATAATATAAGCACCGTGATGATGGTGGTTTTTATACTCTATCAGTAAGCCAAGCTCGTGCAGGAGTGCTCCCGAGCGTAACATGCTCAGCCCTTCAAATTTGTCGACATCCCAGCGGCTTTGCAATTGGCCAGCCAATTCCACCGCCATATCTGCTACCCTTTCAGCATGGCGCTGATCGATAAAGTAGCGCACCATTAAACTACTGACGGTGCGGTTACGCACATTGCTATGTTGCAGCTGTGGTAACATGCTGTACAACACACCTTCACGCAGGGCGCCACCCGATAACGTCATGCCGTCAATATGTAATACCCGGAACAACGCGATTAAAATAGCTAAACCGGACGAAAAAACCTGCTTACGCTCCTGCGCCAGGCCGATTATATTCAGTTGCATAATCGGGCCACATGCCATGGCCTGCTGCATAATATCTTCCAGCTTTCTCAGGGTAATCACTTCATCTTTGCCCTGAGCCACCAGAATTTCCTGAATGGCCTGCACGGTACCAGAGGCGCCTACGGCTATTTGCCAGCCTTTGGCCAGAAAGTCATTACTGATGGTTTGCACTTGCAGGACAGCAGCATCAATTGCCTGATTAAAATTGTCTTCACTTAATTCGCCATCGCCGAAATAGCGCTCCAGATAAGTGACACAGCCCATATTGAGGCTGGCCAGCAATTCAGGAGCATAGCCGCGCCCCACCACCACTTCAGTGCTGGCGCCGCCAATATCAATCACTAACCGGTTGGAGTCACAATTTGAGGTATGGGCCACGCCCAGATAGATAATCCGCGCTTCATCGGCACCGCTGATCACCCGGACTTTCTGGCCCAGAATAACTTCAGCTTCTTTCAGGAAGGTTTTAACATTCTGCGCCAACCGCAGCGTAGCGGTGCCAACAATCCGGATATTTGCCGCCGGTATATCCTGTAACCGCTCTGCAAATAACGCCAGGCATTCCCAGCCACGCTTCATGGCTTTACGGCTGAGCACCAGATTATCGTTTAAACCGGCCGCCAGGCGAACTTTGCGTTTTACCCGGCCTATCACCTGCACAGAACCGCCCACCACTTTTACCATCAGCATATGGAAGCTGTTAGAGCCCAGATCAATCACCGCATAGATATCACTATGCGGTGACGTGTCGCCAGAATGGTCCGCCGTTACCGGCGGCACAGGGTTAACGGGGGCGGCTGCGGGGATTTCTTGGGCCATTGCTGCTGCGTCCACTGTTGCCACGGCCAGGGCCACTACGAGCCTGACCCGGGCGGCGACGTACCCGTGGTTTCGGTACGGTTAAATCGTCAAGCAAGGCAGTAGCATCATACTGAGTTAGCGCTATAGTGTGTTTAATATAGTCTTCAATAGCAGTTAAATTCAGGGCATAACGCTCACAGGCAAAGCTAATCGCTTTGCCGCTTTCACCGGCACGGCCAGTACGACCAATCCGGTGTACGTAGTCTTCACAATCGTCGGGTAAGTCGAAATTGAAAACATGGCTGACTTTAGGAATATGTAAACCCCGGGCGGCAACATCGGTTGCGACCAGAATATCCAGTTTGCCGGTGGTAAAATCATCCAGAATTTTCAGCCGTTTTTTCTGAATTACATCGCCTGTCAGCATGCCAACCCGGTGGCCATCGGCCTCCAGCCAGGCATAAACATCTTCACAGGCGTGCTTAGTGTTAGCAAACACAATGGCTTTATCAGGCCAGTCTTCTTCCATCAGCGTCAATAGCAACTTCATTTTATGCTCATGCGCCGGGTAAAACAGCTCTTCACTAATCTGGCTACCGGTCATCTCATCCGGCGCGACGTGAATATGCACTGGCTCGTTCATTTTTTCAAACGCCAGCTCCTGCACCTTGTACGATAAGGTGGCAGAAAATAATAAACTTAACCGTTCCGTCGCCGGCGGCATCCGGTTAAACATAAAACGAATGTCTTTTATAAAGCCTAAGTCAAACATCCGGTCTGCTTCATCCAGTACAACAACCTGAATTTGATCAAGCTCATACAAGCCCTGTTTAAGGTAATCTATCAGCCGGCCAGTAGTGCCAATCAGAATATCTACGCCTTGTTGCAATAATTGGCGTTGAGTATCGTAACCTTCACCCCCATATATTAAGCCAAGACGTAAATTGGTTTTCTGAGCCAGCATTACTGCATCGTTATGGATCTGCACAGCCAGTTCCCGCGTAGGAGCCATAATAATGGCACGTGGCTGTCCTGAACCTTTTGGTTCATGGTTTAGCAAGTAATGAAAAGTTGCTGTTAAAAAAGCCAGGGTTTTTCCGGTGCCGGTTTGGGCCTGACCCGCTATATCTTTACCTGCAAGCGCCAGGGGTAAACACTGAGCTTGAATTGGCGTACAATAGCTGTAACCTTGCGCCGCTAAAGCGTCAAGAACCTGTGGTGCCAATGCGAAATCGGCAAATTTATGTGAGGTTAAGTGAGTTTTATTCATACCTGCCTAGCATAACTGTTACGCTTGCAATAAGAAACAGCCACGTTTAAATTGATAACACATTTTTGCAGTGTAACTGCACAGCCTGAACGGAGAAATAGATGAGCGAACAAATTTTACAGGTTTCTGACGACAGTTTTGAAACTGATGTTTTAAAAGCCGAAGCGCCGGTACTGGTCGACTTCTGGGCAGAATGGTGTGGCCCTTGTAAAATGATCGCACCGATTCTGGAAGACGTTGCGGCAGAATACAGCGGCAAAGTCAGTATTGCTAAAGTAAATATTGACCAAAACCCGAATACCCCGCCAAAATTTGGTATTCGTGGTATTCCAACTTTACTGTTGTTTAAGAATGGTCAGGTTGCCGCGACCAAAGTTGGCGCGCTATCAAAAACGCAATTAAAAGAGTTTTTAGATAGCAATATCTGAAAATGACTGAAAAGGCGTATTTTTGTACGCCTTTTTGCTGTTGCCCGCTGGACGTGCCAAACATCTGCTGCTATTGTGTGGCTAAGCAAATATCTTAAACCACGCTTGTCTGTCGAATAAACCAACTTCCAAACCTTTGTTATCGAGCCGATAAGCATTTTCTGTTTTTACCAACAAGAACCCATCAAACTATGCATTTAACAGAACTGAAACTGAAACCAATTAGCGAACTGGTTGATTTGGCCGAGTCCATGGGCCAGGAAAACATGGCCCGCCTGCGTAAACAAGACATTATCTTCGCAATATTAAAAGCCCACGCTAAAAACGGTGAAGAAATTTTCGGCGCAGGGGTATTGGAAATTCTGCAGGATGGTTTTGGTTTCTTACGTTCGTCTGACAGCTCTTACTTAGCTGGTCCGGATGATATTTACGTATCACCCAGCCAGATCCGCCGCTTTAACCTGCGTACCGGTGACAGCATTTCTGGTTTAATTAGGCCACCGAAAGAAGGTGAGCGCTATTTTGCGCTGCTAAAAGTTAATGAAGTTAACTTCGGCCGGCCAGAACAGGCCCGCAATAAGATTTTATTCGAAAACTTAACCGCCCTGCATGCCAATTCGCGGCTGCGGATGGAGCGCGGTAACGGTAGCCGGGAAGATATTACCGCCCGGGTACTGGATTTAGCCTCTCCAATCGGCCGTGGCCAGCGTGGTTTAATTGTCGCACCGCCGAAAGCCGGTAAAACGATTTTGCTGCAAAATATCGCCCAGTCTATTGCCGCTAACCATCCTGAATGTGTATTGATGGTATTGTTGATTGACGAGCGCCCGGAAGAAGTAACGGAAATGCAGCGGCTGGTAAAAGGTGAAGTTATTGCCTCAACCTTCGACGAACCTGCAAGTCGCCATGTTCAGGTAGCTGAAATGGTGATTGAAAAAGCCAAACGACTGGTCGAACACAAAAAAGACGTGATTATCCTGCTCGACTCTATTACCCGCTTAGCCCGGGCTTATAACACTGTTATTCCAAGCTCTGGCAAAGTGCTTACCGGTGGTGTCGATGCCAATGCTCTGCATAAGCCGAAGCGTTTCTTTGGTGCCGCCCGTAACGTAGAAGAAGGCGGCAGCTTAACCATTATCGCTACCGCGCTGGTGGATACCGGTTCGAAAATGGACGAAGTCATTTACGAAGAATTTAAAGGCACCGGCAACATGGAGCTGCATTTATCACGCAAAATTGCTGAACGCCGCATTTTCCCGGCTATTGACTTTAACCGTTCAGGTACCCGTCGTGAAGAGCTGCTGGCGTCGCCGGAAGAGCTGCAAAAAATGTGGATCCTGCGCAAAATCCTGCACCCGATGGACGAAAGCGACTGTATGGAGTTTTTAATCGATAAGTTATCGATGACCAAAACCAACGATGAGTTTTTCGACTCGATGAAACGGCAAAAATCATAACGCTTAAAACCGGCCTTCGCGCCGGTTTTTTTATCGCTGCAATAAAGTACCCGGTTTTGTAATAACCTAAGGACAAAGCAATGACACCCCCTCGCATCGTAGTTATTGGCGGTGGTGCCGGCGGCCTGGAACTGGCTACCCGGCTGGGCAATAAACTGGGCCGGAGAAAACGCGCCCATATCACGCTGGTTGATCGTAACCATACCCATATCTGGAAACCGCTGCTGCATGAAGTCGCTACCGGCACCCTCGATGTCGAAATTGACCAGCTGAGTTACCGGGCCCACGCCGCCAGTCATGGTTTTGAGTTTCAGTTAGGCAAATTTACCGATATTAATCGCGAGCAACGCACGATTACCCTGGCAGCCATTGCCTCTGCAGACGGCGAACAATTACTGGCCGAGCGTACGCTTAAGTATGATTACCTGGTGTTAGCCATCGGTAGTATATCCAATCACTTTAATACCCCGGGTGTGGCAGAGCATTGTATTTTTCTGGACAGTCCGGCGCAGGCACATCGTTTTCAACGCCGCTTACTTGATGCCTATCTGAAGCTGAACTCACCGGAGCACCCAAAAGACAAACTGAATATCGCGATTGTTGGCGGCGGTGCCACCGGTGTGGAACTCGCTGCCGAGCTTTTCCATGCAGCAGCAGAGCTGAATTTATACGGATTTGCTGATTTACGCTCAGAGCGTTTAAATATTCATCTGGTGGAAGCCGGGCCTCGTATTTTACCGGCTTTGCCTGAGCGTATTGCCAGTGCAGCTCATAAAGAGCTGCTAAAGCTTGGCGTCGACGTGCGGGTTAATACCCGGGTCACCGCCGCTGATTGTCATGGCTTGCAATTAGGCGACGAGCAACTGGATGCCGAACTAATGGTTTGGGCTGCCGGCATCAAGGCAGCTGATTTTATGCAGGGGCTGGCGGGGCTGGAAAGTAACCGGCTCAATCAGCTGGTGGTAAACCCCATGCTGCAAAGCAGCCGTGACCCCAGCATTTATGTGATTGGTGATTGTGCCGCCTGCCCGTTGGCCGACGGTAAATGGGTACCGCCGCGGGCTCAGTCAGCACATCAAATGGCTAGCCTGGTCGCGAAAAACCTGATCGCCTCCCTGAACGACAAGCCCTTGCATACCTTCCAATACAAAGATCATGGCTCACTAATCTCTTTAAGCCGGTTTGGTACCGTAGGCAGTTTAATGGGTAACCTGATAGGAGGGGCGATGATGATTGAAGGCCGGATTGCCCGACTAGCTTATATCTCGTTGTACCGGATGCACCAGGTTGCTTTGCACGGCTGGCTGAAAATGCTGGTTATTTCACTCGTTGCCCGCATTAACCGCATCGTCCGACCACGGCTTAAATTGCACTAGCGGCCGTTACTGCAAAGGGCCTGTTTTAACAGGCCCTTTGCTAACGCCAGGTTATCTTTAACCAATCGTATGGTGAACCAGAACTGATTTTTCTGAAGTTTCAACGTCAATACTCAGTGCCTGCAGGTATTCGTTGCGGGCAGTTTCAGCCGCTGCTGCGCTGGCTGCATGAACGGTCGCCAGCCTGTCGCCCTGCTTAACCTTGCTACCTGTTGCCATAATATGGCTAAAGCCCACCGCCGGGTTAATTTGCTGGCTGGGATGAGACCGCCCACCGCCTAAGCGAACCACCGCCATCCCCAGGCCAACGGTATTGTGATAATTTACATATCCTGGTTGCGTCGCAACAATATCCTGCACTACGGGAGCGCTGGCTAAATACTGCTGCGGCTTTTCCAGCAAGTCTGCCGGACCGCCAAGCTCTGCCACCATTTTGCTGAATATTTCTGCTGCTTTGCCCGAACTTAAGCTTTGCTCCAGTGCCGCTATTGCCGAGGCTTTATCAGCATGCAGGCCACCCAGCATCAGCATATTGGCGCCAAGCTCCAACGTGAGTTGGTGCAGTCTTGGCTCGCGGTATTTACCTGTTAAATAATCCAGAGTTTCAATAACTTCCAGCGCATTGCCCGCTGTGCTGCCTAAAATCTGGTTCATGTCGCTGATTAAAGCCCGGGTGGCAACACCGGCACCGGTGGCGGTATTAACTATACTGGTTGCTAAGGCACTGGCATCATTGGCAGTGGCCATAATGGCGCCATTACCGACTTTGACATCCATCACCAGCGCATCGAGACCTTCAGATAATTTTTTCGATAAAATAGAGGCGGTGATCAGCGGGATAGATTCTACCGTGGCGGTAACGTCGCGAATACCGTACAAGCGACGATCTGCCGGCGCTAATTCACTGCTCTGACCAACAATCACACAGCCCAGCTGCGGCAATAATTGCTCAATCCGGCTTAAACTCTGGGTACAGCTATAGCCTGGTATACTTTCCAGTTTATCTACCGTGCCGCCGGTATGGCCAAGGCCGCGTCCGGCAATACTTGGCATAAAGGCGCCACAAGCAGCGACCATCGGTGCCAGCATCAGGGTGACTTTATCACCGACGCCGCCGGTACTGTGCTTATCCACTACCGGGCCATTTACGCGCCCCTGCCAGTTAAGCACCGTGCCGGAATCGCGCATGGCTAATGTCAGTTCGACAATTTCACTTACCGCCATCCCATTTAAATAAATGGCCATCGCCAGTGCTGCTGCCTGGCTGTCACTGAAGCTATCATCTGTTAAGCCCTGAACGAACTGGCGGATCTCGGCATGACTTAACGGCTTGCCGTTACGTTTGGTTTTAATAATTTCCTGAGGAATAGCCATAATTAACTGTCCTTACTGATTTTTTCGCTGGCAGCCAGATAAGTAGGGGTAAAAGCATCGGGTAACAATTGCTGCAGGTTCCAGCTTTGCTGCTGGCCTAAATGGTTGCTACTGGCAATAGGCGCATCCGGCATGAAAAATTCGGCAATTATCTGACGGCATATACCGCAAGGGGGGGTCAGCTTAGCTTGCGGGGTATACACCAGCAACGCGACAAATTTGCGTTCACCAGCCACTACCGCTGCGGCGATGGCATTACGCTCGGCACAAACAGTGCCGCCGTAGGAGGCATTTTCGACATTACAACCAGCATAAATCTGGCCACTTTCGGCCTGTACAGCCACACCAACCGGAAACTGACTATAGGGAGCATAGGCCTGCTCAGAGGCCGCTTTGGCGGCAGCATTCAGTGCTGCCCAATTAATTGCTGTCACGCGGGATAACCTGCTAAATTACGGCCGTACAGTGTTGCCGCGAAATGGTTGCAGGTCAAGCCTGTTAATACGCTTGAGATAAAGCGAAATTAACGACATCATTACGTTGCCATTTTATTTAGGTAATACCGAACATGACAATACACACGCCACTTCGCGGCTTGCGCTGTTTTTGCGTTGCAGCAGAGTGTTTAAGTTTTAAGGAAACCGCCAAGCAGCTGTATTTAACCCCCTCAGCGGTCAGCCACCAGATAAAACAACTGGAAGATAACTTAAACCTCAGCTTGTTTGAGCGTAAAACCCGCGCCATAGCGTTAACCGAGACCGGCAAACGCTTTTATCAGGAAGTGCAACCGCTGCTGGCCCAGCTGGCCGATACCATTGCCCAGTTCAGTCAGGTTGAACGGATGCAGGAAGTCAGCATTTCGATGCCGGAGTTTTTTGCCAGCGAACTGTTTGTACCCAAGCTTATTGGCTGGTCGGCGCAATATCCGAATATAAATTTAAAGCTGGAAACGGTGAAATCACGCCGCGACAGCCCGAAATACACTGATTTGTCTATTGTTCTATCTGGTAAAAAGCCCGAGGGTATGCAGGCTTACGATTTATTTCCAATAAGCTATGTGCCCGCCTGCAACCCCAAGCTGTATGAGCAAATTCATGGCAAAAGTTACCGGGCGCTGGAGAAAACCCCGCTCATTCTGCATCAGGCGCGGCCACATGCCTGGCATCAGTGGGCTGAACATGTCGGCTATCATAACTTTAAGCCAAAGCAGATTATTCAGCTCGACAGTATGTTCAGCGTGGCCCGCGCCGCTCAGCAAGGGTTAGGCGTTGCACTTATTCCACTGCCCATCAGCCAGAGCTGGTTCAGCAGCGGCAGCCTGGTACGGCTGTTTGAACAGGAGTTGTTAAGCCGCGATCGCTATTACTTAGTGCGCCATGATGACGACGCTAACCGGCCGGAAATTCAGTTGCTGATTGACTGGGTATTAAAGAGTTTTCAGCCAGCCCACGGCTAAAACCCGCTGCTGTTAACCGTGTTCGCATAGCAGCCTTTTATGACAGTTACAGGGCGTTCAGCGCGAAGTATAGGTGAATTTTCTTAACCTATCGGTGTGATTTATCTCGTTTGTCAGACCAGTTGCTACTGGCTAAAGTATCCCTGTCGCCGCAAAAACTTTCCCTACGAAAGGCCGGTGACCCAAATTTAAACCAAGGGAGAATACGACATGACATTCACAGCCAAAAAATTTGCTACCGCCGTGGCACTGAGCGTGCTGGCCTCAAGTCCATTTCTCGCTTCAGCTGCGAGCAATGGTTACAAAATGGTGTTAATTGAAGACACCCCGGGCGTCACGACCATTCAGGCAGGTCAGTTACAGCAAGGCATCAGCGAAGTAACCAACTATCGCGGTGCTGAAGCAGACAGCTTCTCATTACACATGAGCCTGTGCGTCGCTTACAGCCGCTTAAACCAGATTGATCTGGCCCAAAGCGCCTGCAACAAGGCAGTAAGCCTGGCACAAACTACCCCGGCATTACCAACCGACGCCAAACGCGAAATGCGTGCCCTGGCTTACAGCAACCGCGGTGTAATGCACGTACTGGCCAGCGACAAAGTCGCTGCGCTGGAAGATTTTAAACGCGCAGTATCGTTAAATACCAACGATATTAACCAGCACAACCTGGCACGCTTAACCGCCGATATTAATGGCGTTGAAACCAATCAAATCGCGTATAACAGCGCTGAATAAGCTGTTTTAAGCGAAAACTGTTTTAACTGTAACAAGTTTTACCCCGTTTTACCCTCGTCCTTTGCCCGGTTAATTTAACCGGGCTTTTTTTATTTTTATGATCGTAGCTGTGTTGTACCTGATTGAATAGTCAGGCGTATGTTTCATGATACGCAATAAATTAAAGTTAGCCGTCGGACAGCGGATCCAAGCTATAAAACACATTTATAAAGCGCTGAATGATAAAAACCAGCAGTAGCGACAGCCCCATCGCGCTTAGAAAATCTAACTTTAGAATGGCAGTTGCCAGAACTCCGGTTATGCCACCAATTACGCCAGAGCTCCAGACCATTGGCCCTCGCTTTGGCAAAAAATCCTGCTGGCAATGCTTACAGGTACCGTAAAATTTGTAAATAAGCACCAATCTGTCACGCAGCTGTATATCTTGCTGACAATGCGGACACTGTTCAATCAGCATTAGCAACCTCCGGTGCAAACTGCTGTAGTTCTCTTTCTGTACGCATCTATTCCCTACTAAGCACTTTGTTCGACCACTGGCTTCGGCAAGCCAAATTTTGCTTTGTACGCTTTGGTGACATCCCGCAGCTTACCGTTATGCAGTTGCATAATGCGCTCGGCATTTACAATGGTTTGTGGCCGGTGGGCGATGATGATTCTGGTCATATTTAGTTGTTTAATCGCCTGGTTTACATAGCGCTCCAGCTGCACATCTAAATGGCTGGTGGCTTCATCCATAAACAGTATTTTTGGTTTACGATATAGTGCCCTTGCCAGCAATAACCGCTGTTTCTGGCCGCCCGATAACGAACTGCCCATATCACCGACCAGGCTGTTATAGCCCATTTGCATGGTTGAAATATCCTGATGAATACCCGCCAGTTGAGCACTGGCCATAACCTGCTGCATATCCATCTGGCTGTCAAAAAAGCTGATATTCTCGGCAAGGGTACCCGACATTAACTGATCATCCTGCATTACTGCGGCAATTTGGCTACGGTAGTTGCGCAAGCCAAAGTGGCCGACATCAATCCCATCAACTTTTACTTTACCGGATGTTGCTGGCATTAAACCCAGCATAATTTTCATTAAACTGGTTTTACCGGTACCAGATGGACCAATAATCGCAATATTGTCGCCAGCTTTAACGTTAAGGCTCAGGTTTTCAAACAGCAGCGGATCGGTGTCAGCGTAACGAAAACTCACCCCTTCCAAAACTAACCCTCCGGTTAACTCCTTGCCATCAATACTATTGCCTTCGTCTTCTTTCTCGGTCAGGGCAATATCGGCTAATCGCTCCAAATGCAGCTTAGTCATTTTAATCTGTACTATCAGGCCAATTAAGCTACTCATCCGGCCGGTAAACTGGCTTTTGTACGCAACAAAGGCAAACATCATTCCAACGGTCATATCTCCGGCCATCACTAAGTGGGCCGCCAGATAGATAATTAAAATACCCTCAATGCCAAACAATAATTGATTGACCACCCCGGCACTGATGCCCCACTTGGCCAACCTGAAACCGACATTAATGGTTTCAGTATGGCGGTTTTGCCATAGGTTAAGCCGCTGCACTTCCTGGCCAAATAGCTTTAAACTTTGAATACCGCGTATCGACTCCATAAACACGCTTTGCTCTTTAGCCGAGGTAATAATGCTTTCTTCAGTCAACTTACGCATTGGCCAATAAAATGCCCAGCGCACCAACGCATACAGCAGCACTACAACGACCACCACCAGGCTTAGCTGCGGGCTATACAGATACATCATGGCGAAAACAATAACTACCATAATGCCATCCAGCAGCCCTTCAACCAGGCTGGTGGTTAATAATGATTGAATAGCCGATAGCGAGCCAAAGCGTGAAGTAATATCTCCCATATGGCGCTTTTCGAAAAATGGTACAGGCAAATGCAGCAAGTGGCGGAACAGGTTAGTTACCATTTGCATACTCATCATGGTGCCAAGGTGCAGCGCTATCCAGCTACGCAACACCCCCACCACCATTTGAATCAGCATCAGTAAACCAAAACCCAATGCCAGCACCATTAGTAAAGGCTTATCATGACTAACCAATACTTCATCAACTACCAGCTGCGTATAATATGGCGAGGCAAGGGCAAAAATTTGTAAAATTAACGATAGAGCAAACAGCTTTACCAGGGCTGGCACTACGCCACGTATATTGGTCCAGAATGCGGTGAGGCCGAGCTTTACCCGCTCATCAACCTTTTTAAACTCACTGGTGGGTGTCAGCTCCAGTGCTACCCCGGTAAAGGCTTTATCCACTTCCTTAAATGACAAGCGCCGCTCGCCCATGGCCGGGTCCAGAATAGTAATGCCATTGCGATGCACTTTCTTTAGTACCACAAAATGGTTCATTTCCCAGTGTAAAATGCAAGGCGTTTGC
This sequence comes from Arsukibacterium sp. UBA5043, assembly GCA_002415085.1. GTDB lineage: Bacteria > Pseudomonadota > Gammaproteobacteria > Enterobacterales > Alteromonadaceae > Alishewanella. The sequence goes on from DIBV01000016.1 coordinate 112,925, forward strand.
AGCTTGGCTAAGTCATCCAACTCCAGTTTTAATGCACGGCCAGTCATATTTAACTGGTTAGCCAGCAGCATTAACTGCTGCATATTGGCGCCTTTTAGCGACACACTATAGCGGCTGCGTAATGTGGTTAAATCCAGCTGATGGCCATGATAATTGGCCACCATAGCCATACAGGCCAGGCCGCATTCAGCTGATTCGGTTTGTAGTATCATTTATTTTATATCACAAGATTGATGCGAATTAGCATAACAATGCAAAACAATACTTTTTTTCTGGACATAGTACATCGTTACTTGCCTTTCCCGTACTTAGCGATCACAAGTGAGTGAACATATGTTGCAGAAACAATAATCACTGTAAAGAAAAGCGCTTTAACTATTGACGAAACTACTGCATCTGGAAATTTCAAATAGAATGAGTAAGAATTGACCACAAAAATCAAAACGCAGGTATAAATGATTTTTTTATGCTCTTTTTTTGCAAATAAAGGGGACAAAATAATTATGGCAATAAACACATTAATGAAAATGAAAAGGAGTGACATGATTTTCTCTTTCCTCAAGTTTTCTGAGTACTCACTCAGAAAGCAGGGAGCTATCCCTGCTTTAAAAAATATATTTGAGTATTAATTTGGAGCGTGAGGCACTACAGCGGTAATGACACCAACACCTGCTACACTTGTTCCGCCTACCACTGAGGTGTACACCTGACCAGCTACACGTAGCCCGGTTGTTGCAAGAGCCGCGCCTGAACCAAGCAATACTCCAGAAACTACTCCTCCAGCCACACCTGCTCCAATGCTCTCGCCTTTAAATGCAGCAGCAACACCACCAATGAATCCACCTAAAATACCACCAGCAACACTAGTAATAATAAATTGATTATCTCCACTCATATCCATGGCTGACGGGCTAGTTAGATTTGTGATTGGAGCATCACTGCCGTTGCTTGCCTGATATACACCACCACTAACCACTTCAACTTGATCAAATGTTAACTCTTGCATAGTATCTCTCCTTGAGATGCTTTTAAGTTTAAAGGTTTGCTCTGTTTCAGAGCTATAAGCGCCCTTTCAGGCTTAAAATCGGCTCAAACAACCAGGCTAACAGACTGCGTTGTTCCAGCACGATATCTGCGCTTAACAGCATGCCCGATTGCAGCGGGACTGTGTTGCCATAAGCGCGGATCAGTTGCGAATCCAGTGCTACCTGTACCCGATACACTGGCTCCTGTACGGCGACAGGCATATCGACTTCGTTGGGAAGCACGATAGCCTGCGCCGTTTTTATTACTTGCCCTTCATACAAGCCAAAACGCTGGTACGGAAAGGCATCAAAGCGTAAGCGGGTGCGCTGACCCGGCATTACAAAGCCGTAGGCACGGGTCGGCACCAGCAAAATGGCTTGCAGCTGAGCGTTGTCGGGCATAATGGTTAATAGCGGCAAGCCGACCCGCACATTATTGCCAATTTCTGCTACCAGGTTGGTAACCCGGCCACTGATAGGCGCGGTAATCAGCATTTCGCCGCGGGCATTAAGCTCGGTTTGTTGTTGCTGCAGGCGGGAAATATCGCTATCCAGCAGCGCCAGTTGCTGCTCTCGCTCGCTGGGCAGGCGCTGCAGCAGGCCGCTTAGCTGGGCTAGCTGGGCTTTGTGGTTTTGTTCATTGGCATTAAGTTCGGCCAGTTGCTGGCGAATATTCAACACCAGTTCCTGTTGTTGTTGCAGCTCGGTAGTGGAAATAGCACCGCGTTTATGCAGCCCCTGAAAATCCTGCTGGCGCTGTTGATTTAACTGCAGCCGTTGTTGCAACAATTGCTGCTGGGCAGCAATATCATCCAGTAAATTATGGCTTAGGGTTAAGCGATTGCGATACTCAGTTTCCTGCTGGCTAAACTGACTGACCAATTGTTGCTTGCGTAAGGTAACCAGCTCAGTTTGCTGCACCAGGCCCTGAAACAAAGTGCCGGTCAGGCTGTCGCCAGCCGATAAATGCTCGGGAATGGTTACTAACGCCAGGCGATCGCCGGCCTTAACCTGCTGGCCGTCTTCAACAAACACTTGCTGAATAACCCCGGCGCGGGATGACACGACTTTGGCCAGACCAATATCGGGTTTCAGGTAACCGGTTACGGTTTCTTTGCGGTTAAAAGAGGTAACACTAAGGAACACCACAATAGCCACCACCACACAGAGTAAAATAGTGGTTAGCACTGTGCTGCTAAGCGGCTGGGCAATAATTACATCGCCATCTAAACGCGCGCTCTGCTGCTTAACAGCATTAGCGCGAAACAATCCCTGTTCTGCCACAACAACCTCAAACTTCTATTGTGTTTACAATACTGCAAACTTTGTAAGTTCGAGCAAGCTAATATGTTTCAATTTAATACACAATAATTTGTTATATTCTTTTTTGTTATATTAATATTGCTTAATCAACAAATTAACAGGGGGGGGGGTAGTAAAATCAGGTACTTATCAGCAGTACATTTGGCCTCTAAAAAATTGCAGAACACTGATCGCTTAAATTTCGACCAAGCAATATCCGGCCGACCAGGCTAAACGCAGTTACATTTTACGTGACTAATCCCTGCTTAACGCTTTTTTAGCATTGCAGACGGCTATCGGGTTTGCGATTATGCAGCCCTGCTTTTATCTTTTCAATTAACGGTGCGCCTGATGAGTGAGTACAAAACCTTCAATGCCGATGACGCTATCGCCTTTGCCGATGAACACAGCGAATTGTTTGGCGAGCATAGCAAGCTCAGCGCGGTTGAATTAACAGACGGCGATCAAAACCTGGTTTTTAGGATCGAGAATGATAAAGGTACCTCGCTGATTGTAAAACAAGCTCTACCTTACGCCCACCTGATGGGTGAAAGCTGGCCACTGACCACCGATCGGTCGCGGATTGAAGCCGAAGTGCTGAAATTACACCGACGGTTTTGCCCGCAGCATACGGTTGAAGTACGTTATTTTGACCCGATAGCCTGCGCCATGCTAATGGAAGACCTGGACGACTACCGGATATTACGTGCCGAACTGATCGACGGCAAAAAATTTAACCATCTAGCGCCACAAATGGCCAGCTATATGGCAAATACCTTATTTTACACCAGCGATTTTGTGCTGAGCAGCGAACATAAAAAAGCCGAAGTTGCCCGTTTTTTAAACCCGGAACTGTGCCTGATCACAGAAGATTTATTTTTTACCGACCCTTACTGCAATCATGAACGCAATAACATTGAACCATCGATGCTGGAAAAAGCGAAAACACTTTGGCATGACGATGCCTTAAAAGCAGAGGTTGCCGCATTAAAAGCCAGTTTTCTAAGTAAGCCTCAGGCGTTATTACATGGCGATTTACACAGTGGCAGCGTGTTTATTAACAGCGATAACTGCAAAGTAATTGATGCCGAATTTGGCTTTTTTGGCCCGATAGGCTTTGATGTTGGCAGCTTGCTGGGCAACTTACTTATTAACTATTTAGCCTGCCCTGGCTTACAGGACGCAGCTGATTGCACCAGCCAGCAGGCCTATTTACTGGAGCAAGCTGAACAGCTGTGGCTGGATTTCAGCGAGACATTTACTGAATTGATGAGCCGGGAGACCCAGGACCCGGCGCTGGAAAGCAGCTTGTATCAGCAACGCTTTTTACAGCAGGTATTTAGCGATACAGCCGGCTATGCCGGCTGTGAGCTGATTCGACGGACGGTAGGCCTGGCGCATGCGGCAGATATTGACAGTATCAGCGATGCTGGTAAGCGGGCGCAGTGTCAGCGAAATGCGTTAAAGCTGGGTCGGGAGCTGATTATGCAGCGCTCAGATTTAAATAATATCAGCCAGTTACTTAATTTAGTGCGCTATCAGCAGTCTGACTGATCGCGCCAATTAGCCGTTGGGTCTAGCCCGCCTGACGTATTTTACATCTACTTACAATTAATCAACTCTGGCAGCCATAACCGGCTGTCAGGCCAGTTTAGCTTGTGGCAAACTGGAGCGATTCTAACCACAAGCAGGTTGAGCAGATGATTACGGCGAAAGCCCTTTATAAAAACTTTGGCAGTGGCGATAGCCAGGTACAGGCGCTGCGTAATGTCAGCCTGGACATTGCTGAAAACGAATTTGTTGCCGTGATGGGTAGCTCAGGTTCAGGTAAGTCGACTCTGATGAATATTCTTGGTTGCCTGGACACGCCAAGTGCCGGCCAATATCAACTGGCAGGCCAGGTCATTGGCCAGTTGGATGATGTCAGCCTGTCGGCGATGCGTAATCAGCATATTGGTTTTATTTTTCAGTCGTTTCACTTATTACCCAGACTTACCGCTGCCCAGAATGTGGCATTGCCATTACGCTACACTGATATTGCCCCGGAGCAGGCTATCGCCCGGGCCAATGATTTGCTGGATCAGGTGGGGCTGGGCCATCGCAAAGACCATAAGCCCCATGAAATGTCAGGTGGTCAGCGCCAGCGCGTGGCCATTGCCCGGGCTCTGGTAAACCGGCCTAAAGTGATTTTTGCCGATGAACCTACCGGCAATCTGGATAGCAAAACCTCCAAAGAGATCATGCAGCTGCTGTGTGACTTACACCAGCAGGGCAATACTATTGTTATGGTCACCCATGAAGATGAAATCGCTGCCTATGCCGGCCGCGTGATCCGGATGCGTGATGGTCAGATAACGGAGGACAGCGCATGTTCAAACGCACGTTCAGCATAGTATTTCTGGCTGTCGGCCAGTTAAGTTTCAGTGCCTTCAGCACCGCGGACACCACCGGCAATAGTGAGTTACCGTTACTACTCACCGGAACCTTACAATCAGCTGACCGCCAGAGTGTGGTTGCCCCGATGAGTGATAACTGGCGGGTACAGGTGCAATGGCTGCAAAATGAAAGTGAGCCGGTGAAAACCGGCGATTTGATTGCAGTATTTGACGCTGGTAATACCCAGGCCCAGATTGAACAGTTGAAAAGCAGCTTAGTTAACCATGAAGAGCGGCTAAATCAGTTGAAAAGTGAGCATAAACAAAGTGTGATGGAAGCAGAGTATGAGCTGAATCGCCGCCAGCTGCTGCTGGAAAAAGCCGGTATCGATGCCGGCGTACCTAAGGCAAATTTAAGCTTATACGACTTCGAGCAATATCAACTGGAACAAAAGCGGGCGCGCACGGAAGCCAGCAAGGCGGCAGAACAATTAGCCGTTGCCAGGATCACCGCCGATGCCGCATTAACCAAGCAACAGTTGCTTATAAAACAAACCCAGGCTGAGCTAACGGACGCTGAAAATGTGCTAAGCCGGATGAGTGTTTACGCTACCCAGGATGGCAATATCAGTTATGGCAACCACCCCTGGTATGGTACCAAAATATATGCCGGCGTTACGGCGCAGCCGGGTTGGCTGATTGCTGAACTGAACCGCAAAGACAATTTATATATTGAAGCCTGGGTGCATGAAACGGATTTACCGCGCCTGCAGCAGGCCGATGCGCTGCAGGCACGGTTTGATATTGCCCCCGACCAACCTTTCACTGTTACTCTCAGTGAGTTAGCTAATCAGGGCGAGAAACGCCAGAGTTGGGGTAATGCCCTGTATTATAAAGCTTCATTTACCGCCGCCCAGCTGCCTGTTACCAGTCCGATGCTGGGTATGGGCATGTTAATAGAGGTAGCGGCAAAGTGACTTTATCAAACCCAAAACCATACCAGTACTGCCTTAGCGCGGTATTATGCACCTTGCTGCTGAGCGCTTGTCAGCCGGAACGCGTCCAGGATAGCACCAGTGCTGTTGTCAGCTATGTCCGTGCCACCGGCGAGTTAACCGCCGCTAATTCATTTAAAGCCTCGCCACCCAGCGTCAGCAATATGTGGCAATATAATATTAAGCAGTTAGCACCGGAAAGCAGCATGTTAACCGAAGGCACCGTAGTGGTGGCGTTTGACGGCCAGCGGCTGACCGACGAGCTGAATAACAAAAATATTGAACTGAAAAGTGCCGAGCAGGAACTGGCCAACCGTTTGCGCAGCGACGAGCAGACATTTGAAGAGTTGAAACTGACCCTGGCCGAGCGGAAAATGGAATATGATCGCGAGCAACGTAAAGCCGAGATTGTTGACCAGTCGACCTCTGCTAATGACCGGCGTAAAGCCCAAATAGACTTTACCATTGCCGACAACCAATACCAGCTGGCTCAGGCGAGGCTGGCCAGCCATCAGCAACAGCGCCAGGCTGAAGAGCAAATGCTGCTGGCAAAAGTCAGTCGCTTGCAGTCAGAGGTTAGCCAGCTGCAACGCAATATCGCCAGTATGCAGGTTAAAGCCCCCTTTGCCGGTGTCATGGTCTACAGCATTGGTTTTGACGGCGAGAAATTTTCAGTTGGCGACAGTGCCCAGTTTGGTCAGCCGGTTGCCGAAGTTAGCCAGCTGGACAGCCTGTATGTTAAAGCCGAAATTGACGAGATCGATTTAAAACAGCTGCAACCAGGATTAGCGGTTGAAGTTACACTGGATGCTTATCCGGAGCGACGATTTAATGGCGTACTGCAAAGCCTGGGCAACGCAGTGCGGGATAAATCTAACGACAACCTGCGCCGGGTAGTCGATGCCAGTGTCAGCCTGACCAATCTGGATACCGAGCTGATGCGCCCTGGTATGTCGGCCCGTCTTAATATCAGTCTGGGCAACCTGCAGGGAGAGCCGAATGAAAACTAAGTGTTATCGACTGCTGCCGGCCACAGTTACCTTTGGCCTGCTCGTTTTATCGGGCTGTGCTGAGCCCGAGCTACAGGTACCGGTATATAAAGTAGCACCCGCCACTCTGGTGCATAAGGTGCATACTGAAGGTGAATTATTTGCGGTAAATTCGGTAACTATTAATGCGCCGCGTAATGTGCAGGGCCCACGTTTTATTGCCAGCTTGGCCCGCGAATACACCAGGGTTGAACCTGGTGATGTGGTGGTAACTTTCGATGCCACTCAGCTGGAGCGCTCGCAGCGTAAAGCCAGCTCCAGCCTTAGCAGTGTGCTGGCCGACGAGCAGCAAAAACTGGCTGAACAAAATAACGAGCAAAAAGGCCTGGGGCTGGATCAATCTCTGATAGCGCAGGAATTCCGTTTTGCCGATCAGTTCAGTATTGACGATGTGCAAATTCGTTCAAAGCTGGAAATTCTTGATTCGATGCAAAATAAAGAATATCTCGGCGAGAAAAAACAATATCTGGGCTGGCAGGAACAAAGTTTCAGTCAGCGCAGTAGTGGCGAGCTAGAACTGCTTCAGCTGCAACGCGGCCAGCAACAAAGCCTGCTGCAACAGGCCGAAACTGGTTTAGCCGCGCTGGAAGTCAAAGCGCCACACGCTGGTATTTTGCTGTTCGATACCAACTGGCGCGGTGAAAAGCCAGAAGTAGGCGGCATGGTGTTTCCTGGCTTTAAAATAGGCAGCATTCCCGATCTAAGCCTGCAGCATCTGAAATTACAGGTTATCGAACAAGAGGCCATTGGGCTGGCAGCAGAGCAGCGGGTGACATTTTATCTGGCCGCCTGGCCCGATACGGTGCTTAACGGTAAAATTGTTTCCGTTGGCGCGATAGCGCAATCGCGCGAGCGACGCGACCCGCGTAAATATATCGAAGTCATTGTCGCACCCGAGCAACAAGACCCCCGCTTTATGCCTGGTATTAAAGCTATTGCCACTCTGTGGGTAAACGAAAAACCTGAAATATTAAAAGTACCACTGCAAGCCATTTTTAGTGAACAACAGCAGCTGTATGTTTACAAACGCAATGGCAGCACTTTTGTCAGACAACCCATCAGTCTGGGTAGTAAAAGCCTGAGCCATGCTGAGATCAGCAGTGGTATCGCCGCCGGCGATGAAATTGCCCTTGTTAACCCGGAAAGCTGAAGCCATGAAACATACACCTCTGATTAAAGACACCCTGGCCGAACTGGCTCAGCATAAATTGCGCACTTTTCTGACCCTGCTGGGTATGATCTTCGGCGTGGGCGCTGTGATTGCGATGCTGAATATCGGTGAGGGTGCTGAACGTGAAGCATTAAAAACCATTGAAACCATGGGCTTGCGCAATCTAATTGTGGAAGGCCGCAAATTTGATGAAAAAACCCTGCAAGAGCAGCGCAAGCACTCGCTGGGCCTGAACCAAAGCGACATTGATGCTGCCGTAGCCACCATTCCCGGCGTAACCTCTTACAGCGCTGAGCGCACCCTGGATACCTACGGCATCTACGGCCACAAGGGCAAAAGTGATGGTATTGCGCTTGGGGTGTCACCCAGTTATATGGCGTTAAGTAAGCTGCAGTTTGTTGCCGGTCGCAACTTTACCGAACAGGAAAATCGCTACGCCGCCCAGGTGGCCATTTTAGGTGCCCGGGTGGCGCAAAGCTTATTTCCCGATGGCGATGCGCTTGGTAAGCCAGTAAAGGTTAACCATGTCTGGTTACAAGTTGTGGGTGTACTGGCCGAGCCCTATGCCGGCAGTAATGAATTTCAGGGCATTAAACTGGGCGGCGAGCAAAATCAATTGTTTATGCCACTGAACACCGCCCAGACCCGCTTTAAAGCCGAGCCGCTAACTGCCGAGCTTACCTCATTCCGGCTGCAACTGAGCGAGGATGCCAATAATGCGTTAAGCGCCAGGGCGCTGGATTTTTTGCTAAAGCAGCGCCATAACGACATCGACGATTACAACATTATTGTGCCGGCTGCTTTACTGGCACAGCAAAAGCAAACCCAACAGATATTCAATATTGTGATGTCGTGCGTCGCTGGCATTTCACTATTAGTCGGCGGCATTGGCATTATGAATATCATGCTGGCGACGGTACTGGAGCGTACCAAGGAAATTGGCCTGCTACGGGCCATCGGTGCCACCCGGCGCGATATTAAAATTCAGTTTGTGGCCGAAAGCTTTGCTATCGCCATTCTTGGCGGCCTGCTCGGTATCGTATTTGGCATCTTGCTGTCGGAGCTTATCGCCTTTTACTCCGACTGGGCCGTTAGCTGGTCACTGTTAGCAATTGGTTTGTCATTTAGTATCTGCGCCCTGATTGGCGTGGCCTTTGGCGTGTATCCGGCCATTAAAGCCTCAGAACTGGACCCGATAACGGCGCTGCAAAGTGAATAGCTAAGTGTAATAATTTGCCAGTAGCACTATAATTCGGTTTTACAGGACGTACTGGCAACATATCAATCGTAAGTCGCTAATAGTGCTAGCCAAGTTCTATTACCCTATCAACAGAGGCTATGGTTTCCGGGCGATGAGCAATAACAATTCTTGTGATGTTTAAATTTTTAATGGCATTACTGACATAGGATTCTGTTTTAGTATCCAGATGACTGGTAGCTTCATCCATAAATAAAATGCGTGGTTGGCGATAAAGTGCTCTGGCCAACAGGATCCGCTGTTTCTGCCCTCCAGATAGGGCCGATCCCATATCGCCAATAAGGCTGTTATAGCCCATTGGCATCTGCTCGATATCCTGGTGCACCGCAGCCATTTGAGCACACTCCAGTACTCTGGCCATATCTGGCTGCTCTTCAAAAAATACAATATTGTCGCGAATAGAGCCCGACAACAGCTGGTCATCCTGCATGACGGCTGCAATTTGTCGACGATAATTGGCCAGCCCCAGCTGTTGCAGAGGCATACCATCAACCAATACTTCACCGTCACTGGGTAGCAGTAACCCCAGCATGATTTTCATCAACGTAGTTTTGCCACAACCTGAAGGACCGACCAAGGCTATAGATTCACCTGCCTGAATCGTCAGGCTGACATTTTGTAATACAGGGCGCGTTGTATCGCTATAAGCGAATTGAATACCCCGAAGTTCCATATTACCAGCCAGTAGTTTCTGTTCACGCTCTTGCTCCGGATGTACATTTTCCTTTGTTGTCAGTGCGATATCACCTAAGCGTTCAAAGTGAAGACTAAGCATTCTAAACTCAATCAGTTTTTCAATTAGCCGCGCCATCCGATCCATAAACTGAGTTTTGTAAGCCATAAAAGCAAACAGCATACCCGTGCTAAAGCCACCTGCCAGAATTAGATGGGCGGCCAGATAAACAACCAATATATTTTCAATACCAAAAAGTAGCCGGTTCACTGTTTGATATGAGATATTGAATACGCCAAGCCTGATAGATTGATTTGTCGCTTCAACAAAATGATGTTGCCAGATACTTTCCCGCTTAACCTCAGAACCAAATAGTTTTATGGTTTGAATACCGCGAACAGTCTCCATAAAATTTGAATTCTCTTTCGCCAAGGCAAGAATTTCTTGTTCTGATACAGCCCGCAGTGAATGATACATCGCCAATCTGAATAGGGCGTAAACTAACACCGCGGCCAACACTACCATGCTTAACATCGGGCTATAAATCAGAATAACCACCAAAATGGCCATTGCCATCAAGCCATCAATTAATGCTTCAATCATGCCTGTAGTCAGTAGTTCTCTAACCTGTCGCAGCGAACCAAAACGCGATACCACGTCACCCATATGGCGCTTTTCAAAGTAATTTAATGGCAAGCGCACTAAGTGGTGGAACAGATTGCCGGACATTTGAATATTCATTAAATTGCTAAAATGCAGCATGACAAAACCCCGCAACGCGCTTGTAGCAATTTCAAACAACAACACTAATGAAAAACCTAAGGCCAACACCAACAGCAGACTGGTGTCATTACTTAATATCACATCGTCAATTACCAGTTGCATATAATAAGGAGCGATCAGGGTGAACACCTGCAGCAATATTGACAGCGTAAATAGCAAAACAAGGGAGCGTTTAAGTCCAGAAATTTTTGACCAGAAATTTGATAACCCTAACCTGCGTTGTCCCTCTTTCAGTTTAAATTCATTTGTAGGTGTTAACTCCAGAACGACGCCAGTAAAATGTTTTCCTGCCTCTGCCAGGCTCAGTTTGCGGATTCCGAATGCAGGATCTTGGATGACAATATGCTTAGCGTGTACTGCTTTAAGCACCACAAAATGGTTGAGATCCCAATGCAAAATGCAAGGAAGCTTTAAGGCTGGCAGATCTTCTAATTCGATACGCAACGGCCGGGATGTTAGCTGTAGTCTTTCGGCAAAATTCATCAAATCAAGCAGCGTGCAACCTTCAATCGATAGTGAAAACTTCTGCCGCAATTCATTTAAATTCGCTTTATAGCCGTAGAAGCCAGCCACCATCGCCATACAAGCCAGTCCACACTCAGCGGCTTCTGTCTGATGGATCATGGGCAAGCGGCTGCCTTGCCAAAAAGTCAGTTTTTCGGTCAATGCCTGCACTACATCTGTCCTTTTATACTGTAAATCGGATCAAACAGCCATTGCAGCAAACTCCGGCGCTCGGTAATAACATCGCCATCTAGCGTCATGCCAGCCCTTAACGGTAGCTCGCGGTTGTAAGCCTGTATCTGCTGCGAGCTCAGTTGCACCCGAACTCTATAACTTGGCTCCTGGAGAGTAATGTCCGCAACTTCTTCAGGCATGAGTACCGTGTGGCTTACTTCATTCACCCGCCCTAATTGCACACCGAAACGCTCATAAGGAAAAGCGTGAAAACGCAGCCGGACATCCTGGCCGGGTTCAATAAAAGCAACGGCACTTGTGGGTACATAAACAATGGCTTCTAATTCAGCGCCCTCTGGAAGCAAGCTTAAAACAATACTACCAGCGTTAATGAAATAACCTGGCCCAGGCAAAATACCACTGATCGTCCCCGCTTTAGGTGCTCTGATCATGCTGCTTTGTTCATGCTGCAGGCGTGTAAGTTGATTCCGAAGTTCTGAAATTTGGTTATCTAACTGTGCCACGGTAGCTTGATGGTCTATTGGTAGCTGTTTTTGCAGGCTTTGCTGCTGCTTTAATTGTTCTTCCAGCGTCAGTCGCTGACCTTGCAACACTTGCTCCTGCTGCTGCAATGCCAGCAACGTATCTTGTTGCCGGCTTAACTCCAGATTCGAAATAAAACCGGTACCTGAAAGCTGGGAAACCTGCTTAACTAACCGTTGATTTAACTCCAGCCGCTGTTGAAAAGTCGCTTGCTGCTGCAATACCTGGTTAAGCTGCAACTGCGCACTGACATTACGCTCTATAATATCTTGCTCGCGGATACGCTGACTGGCGATTTCCTGTTGTTTTTGCCGTTGCAGATTTGACAGAATAGCGCCGAGCTCCTTTTTTAGTGATGCATTCAGCTCAGTTTGTTCAGATGAAAAGTGCTGCATAGTTAGCTCTATCAGAGGTTGGCCCGCTTTCACCTTCTCCCCTTCTTTAACCAGAAGCTTTTGTACAGTGCCTGCCTGAGATGTTTGAATCCGAATTACACCTTGCTCAGGCTGCAAAACGCCAAACACAACCGTTTTGCGCGCATAACTTCCACTGAGTAGAAAAATGAATGAGCAGACCACAACAAAGAGGATCAAACCAGTTAGCCAGTAAAAAGCAGGTACCTGCACCAGGCTAACCTCGCCCTGCATTCGCGACGTTTGCTGATTGAGCACTTGTTCACGGAATAGAGATTTCATAGAGATTTAATCGTGTTCAACAGAAATTTGCCCTTTGCCATCCTACCAGAAGGTTCAGCGACACACGCAATGATTAACCCATTCAGGCGTATTACTGCCATGCGCTAATGCAACTCTTGGCGGGACTGACAAGATAGATAGTATCGACGAAGAAAATCGTACACCACGAACTCCTGCTCCCGACCATAAGCTTTAAAAATACGATTATTAAACATATGCAGTAAAGAATGCAGCAAAATGTCCAACGTACAGCTAAGTTGATTGCTATTTTCTAGCGCTAAAAGCTGCAACACTGCTGGCTGCAATTGCTGCAAAAATTGTTGCCGGACTTTCAACATTTGTGGTCTCGGCTGTTCAGCAGAACCATATTCCATCGCCTGAAAGTCCTGGCGCAGCTGCTGCTGACAATCACGAAATTTCAAACCCAATTGACTACGCAATTTGGCGTGTTCCTGAAACTCCTGCCCAAAGCTTTCCCGTAAACCGCTTATCAATTTTAGCTTTTGGGACAAGTCATACCCAAAGGCATCCAGCATTGTATCAATTCCCAGCAGGGCCATGCGCCATCGCACTGATTCTCCATGTTCAGAAATTAATTGCAGACTACTGAGAACAAACTCACTGTCAGCTTGAAATATTTGTTCACAGTACAGCATCGCAATGTCACCACCATAACGCTCGACTTCTCGCTGGTAAGTGAATACTTCAATTTTACTGATCCGCTGGCAACTCAGCCATGACGCTAACTGCTTTTGTAAAAGGGGAAGTAATTGACCGCACAGCGCCGCAGGCTCACCAAATAATCTCAACCTCAAGTGCCAATCTGGATCGGCATAACGAATGAAAAACCAGCTTTTAACAAGCCCCTGCTGACAATACTGGCGCAGGAACGGTGTTAAACTTTCAATAAGCACTAGCTCAGCGGTACTGTTTGCGGCATAGATTTTCAGGCTTAGCCATTCAGAACCGGGTGCAAAGTAGCGCTGCACAGTCATATCAAGCTGTTTTGCCGGATTCGGATGTAACGTTTCGAATGGAGCAGCCTGAGGATTCAACATGGGAACAAGAATTTCATGGGCAAAATTCCCTTCGTCGTTCACTACTGCACTTTCATATTGCATCGCCAACGACTCTTTTAGCTTAATCCGCGGTTGCCCTGCTGTTTCGCATAATAACAGGTCGATCATAGCCGGATTATGTAAATCGACTATCAAGACATTATCGCTAATCGCATAGCAAACATAACGGCAAAGCTGGTATCGTTGCGCAATAGCATCCCATGCTTCTCGCTGCCATTGATTATTTACCACTAACGCTTCCAGCATACTGCGATCTATTTGCCATTGCGCTTCGTGTAAAATCACATTATCCAGTTGTATCCGCGGCTGATAATCCATCTGCGAAAAGTTTGCAGGGCTGCTAAAGTGCGGCAATCGTCCTTGCTGATGTTGTAGAACGCATAGAAAACGGTATACGCCGAGACTTCGACCTGAATAGTTATGGGCAGACGTTAATCGAGGAACAATTTGCTTATTTAAACGCTTTGACCATAACTTAACCTGGCCTGCTTCGACAAATACATAAAGGTCCTGCACAGGGATTTGTCTTTCATCAGGTGAAACCGTATCCGCCAGAAAAACAATTTCATAATTTCGCAAAGGCGGCCTGGCTATAACATTACCAGGGCGGCCATCGGGCATATGCACAACTTCAGCAAAAATCACCGTTGGCGATAGCGCCTCTTCAGCGGCCAAGTATTGACGGACCTGCTGCAGGAGCTCACTATTTAGGTGGCAAAAGCGCCCCAGTAAATTTGCACCGGAGGGACCGGAGCAACCATGAAAGTGGATTAAGGGCTGCCTGTTGTCATCTAAATAATAACTTATATTAAGTGCATATGATGACGGAAGCTTCTGCCAAAGAGCTACTCTATCGGTATCTTTTAGAATCTCGTTACTGCTCAGCTGAATACAATTCACTCTTCCCTGGTGCTGCATGGCATTTACCACAAGTTGCTCTAATGGGTTTTGAGGCTGGCCCGGGGACTCATGATGGCGGTTGGCAATATTTATTCCGGCAAGTAATGGCGTTTCATAGCCGGTTTCTGCCGAAAACGGAATGCCACTCTCTTCATCAAGCAACGGTAACAATGGTACGAATTGTCCTTCGAATCGCTGCTGGAAACTAGTAACAAATGCCTTAAAAGGACTATCTCTTTTCCCTGACTGGGCTTTTAAAGCAAGTACAGTGTTTTCCAATATAGTCAGGAGGCTGCGATCGAGTTGGCAGTGCTTCATCGCACGCCAACTATCTGTTTGAAAAAGCTTATTTTCCGAAACAGGATATGGCAATTGCTTTAATTGAGTTACTACGGTTTGATAATCGTTTGGCTCTGCAGCACCTTTTTGGTCAAGGACTTCCAGCTGGTCTAATACCGCCTGCAATAACTCTCCATCCCGCTTGTTTTCTACTTGCAATAACTGCCGTACAAATGCCTGATCTGGCTGCCCACTGGTGAGTGGCAATTTCAACTCAGCAACCAAAACTTGCTCTTTAATCAGCTGCTGGATGTAGTTTTCGATGTCTGCTTTGCTCGCCTCTGGATATTCCTGACCGAATAACTGTGCCAGTTTAGATTCCGATTGCCCCTCTCCAGATAGGCGAAGCATAGATTCTAAAGCTTCATCCAGCTCAACCGAGCTAAGACGATAGTGACGCTGTGAAGATTGGTAAGATTCAATATAGTGTAAATATGAACCCAACCGATATAAGGTAGTGTTGGGTTTATAACATAACTGCCGTCTACCTTCCTCGCTTTGCGCCCATTGCTGTTGAATCGTACTCAGATAAAACATATCCAGCCGGGTTTTGCGGCTATCTTGTTGCAAATCTTCAGGCTTGAAATTACTTGAGTCAGACAAACTGCCGACGGCGACTCCGGAAAACAAGCCAAAAGGTGTCGGCCTGCTGCACATCCGAATCAGATATTTCAATAATGCAGTCGTTACCTTGCGACCTGATTTGCTTTCAGGCTTATCGCGCCAGATTTCAAGCCGTTCAGCTAAGGAAGGGCTAGCTAAATAAATAGCCTCTAAAATACCAGGAGTGGCAAGCCAGCCCGACAAGTAATCGTTCAAAGATAGCGCTGAACCAGGAAGATCTTTGATTTTATTCAAGCTCAGCCGTGGTACCCGAACTACAATAAAATCAGCCAAACATTCAGTTTTACTGCCCATTTTATACCTTTCTTATTATTATTTTCAGGCTAGCAGTAGCGCGTCAGCCCAATCCGGTGCAATACCTTGTCTGGCGAGTAAACAAAGCCCAATTCCCGAATAACCTTCTAACAAACCTCTGTCCTCAACCAGCTGGCCAGCTTTATTAGCATAAAAGCCCTTCTTGTTATCTTTTTTTATCCGGGCTAAGGTATTTTCTAACCAGTAATCTGACGCAACTTTAAACTCAGGCTTAGGGATGATGTCGTTAAGCAACTGAAATATTAACATTAACCCAGAACTGCCATGGCAAATCCCAGCGTCATGGACCATAGCACTATCTTCTCTGCGCTGCGCCGCATGAACACCTAAGTTGCAAGCAAAATCTATTAAATCCTGGCGTCCCAAGGCTTTTCCGGCTCTTGCCAAGGTAAGTGCGATAGTGAGGTCACCGTAGCACCATCCTAAACGACTTGGCTGATTCTCTTCAGCACAATTAGAAAAAAGGCTGCCTGTCTTTCCAGCGGGTAGCTGTTGTTGAATCAACCAGTTACACCCGTCTGACACCAACTTCTTAGCCTTCTGACCAGAATCAGGATGAGCAACTGCAGGTAATAACGCGCATATTATTGCGGGTACACCATGCGCTAGTCCCAAATTGTGTTCAGGTTTGTCGGGATTCGCTTTATCAAAGCGATAAATTGACGTAGCGGGTGTTGACCAAGTACAGGTATCGGCGCTTTTGTATATTGCGCATTCTGAGAGTCGATTGATAATAATCCGGTAAAGCTCCACCCCACGTTCGTGCCGGAGGCGCCGCTCTGCGAAAACAGCAATTCCGCTTAGCCCTAAAACAAATTCAATCTCACCGTGCCACACTGGGGTCTGTTTTAATACCGATGTGATGTATTCCTCTATCTCTTGATTAATCTCAGGATCATAACCTTCATTTTGTTCAGTAAGCAGCAACTCCATTAACCAGCCATAACCTGCTAAACCATAACCAAAATTAATATTATTTCCCATTAAAGGGATGCTATCTATCAATTGATCGAGTTGCAGTTGGAATTGGGATGTTTCAAGCTGATATAGCGATGATTTCGCCGCATACCAATGAAACAGAAGATGTCCTGGCGTGCCCGTAAGCAATGATAAATTTTTTGTTATAGAAGCATCAGTAGATTGCGTAGCATCAATTAGCCTTTGAATAACACTCTGAATTTCAGATTCATACTTCAAAATAATTCTCAGAACTTACGTCTTGTTAATCACGGCGTTACCTAACGCGAATCAAATAATGTTAAATTATATGTACATTATTCGCTATAACTTACTTTTAAAACCCGCTTTGTAACCGTCCAGGTTATAGTCACTGAGCAAAAGCTGACATGCCTACATTGTGAACGTAAGCATGTCAGATACTAATTACTTAGTATTGCTTACAAGTGTAAACAGTGGTGCAGTCATTGAAAGACATCAGCGTCAAAGTACCACCACCAGCTACCTGAGGAGTCAATTCGTTAGGAAGCACCTTGTTGTCAGGCGTCATATCCTGAGGCAATACTTTGTTATCATTAGATAAATTTGCAAGCTCAACTTTTTTGAAATTTAATTTCATAACATGTTCCTTCTTATAATTAGTTCTAAAATATTTATGTTGCAAATCGCTAAGCAACAAGAACTAATAATACACAAATTTAAATCACTGGCAACAAATTAGTATTTTGATAAAACAAGATAAACATCCGACGCCAAAACATCACCGCAATTCAACATAACTGATTAAATTACAAGCTTCGCACACCATTGCTCAGTATGGCGACATTAAACGCAGCACATCAATGCCACACACTTGACTAATATTTAACACTACAGCCATAAGGACGGGTAACGGCCGGGTCCGGTGTATTGCCGGCCAGTACGGCTTTGGCGGCGTTGGCAAAGTACGGCGTAGCTTTGGCAATATCATCCACTTTAGCGGATGGGATACTGTCGATGCCGCCCATATACTGCAGTACACCGTTTTTATCGATAACATACATATGTGGCGTGGTCTTCGCGTCATACGCTTTGCCCATAACGCCCGTCTCATCGAACAGAATTGCGGTGGGCGCCGCCTTGCGATTGCTGGTTAGCTCTGCTGCTTTGGCGCTGTCTACATGGCCCTGCTTGCCCGGTGCTGACGAGATCACACTAAGCCAGACTACGTCTTTGGCCTGCATATCTTTTTGCAGCTGCTGCATATTGCCGCTGTAATGTTTGACCACAAACGGACAGTCGTGATTAGTCCATTCCAATACCACGTTTTTACCGGCAAAATCTTGCAGGCTATGGCTTTGGCCATTTGCATCTTTCACCGTAAAATCCGGCGCTGGCTGGCCAACTTGTGGCGCCGCAGCAAGTGTAGCGGCAAAAAGCATGGCACCAGCGGAAACAACGAGTTTTGCTAATTTCATAGATATCACTCCTGTTGTGTGATTGATTACAACTTAATTGTTGGCAGCTTATTGCTGACTTATCGACTCAAATGTTTGCCTGAGAGTATCAGGTGTTAAAATTTGCGGCAGCACTTGTGGCGGCTGCCCTGGCCAGTACAACACGTATAGCGGCACACCATCACGCTGATACTGCTGCAAATAAGCAGTAATATCGCTGTCGCGGCGGGTCCAGTCACCCTTTAAGTAACTGACATTATATTGGCTGAGCGCTGCTTTGCTGCGCTCGGTATTCAATGCTACCCGCTCGTTTACCAGGCAGGTAATACACCAGTCGGCGGTCATGTTCACCAGTACCGGTTTACCCTGCTGGCGCAGTGCACTGAGTTTATCAGCAGACCAGCTTTGCCAGTGTTGCGCCTTATTATCGGCGTGCGAACTAATATTTGCTTCAGGGTGCAGCTTAGCCCCCTGCCACAGAATAACGAGCGCCAGTAATAACAAGCCCAGTGCCGTCAGCTTGTTGAACCCGCCAGCACCCAGTTGCACCCTGCCCCATAGCCATATCGCTGCAGCCAACGACACCATACCAATCATTAATATTGCCATAGCATCGATACCGGCCTGGCGGCCAAATACCCATAGCAACCACACTGCACTTAAATAAAGGGGCCAGGCCAACAGCTGCTTTAGCGTATCCATCCAGGCGCCGGGTTTGGGTAACAGCCGTGCCAGCGCCGGAATATATGCCAGCAATAAAAATGGTAATGCCATGCCAAGACCCAGCGCGGCAAATACCAGTAAAGCGACGAGCGGACTTTGGGTTACTGCATAACCGAGCGCGGTGCCCATAAACGGCGCCGTACAGGGGCTGGCGACCACCACTGCCAGTACTCCGGTAAAAAATGAGCCTTTGCCGCCACTTTTTGCAGTGAGAGCACCACCGGTATTCATTAAGCCCAGGCCAAACTGCACCAGGCCGGATAAGCTTAAGCCCAGCGCCAGTAATAAATAGACCAGCAGAGCAACCAGTAACGGGCTTTGCAGCTGAAACCCCCAACCAATCACGTTGCCGGCCGCACGAAGTGCGATCAGCAAACCGGCTAATGCCAGAAAGCTTAGTACCACCCCTGCCGCATAAAATAAGGCGTCACGGCGCTGAAGTTGCCGTTGCTGGCTGTTAGCAGCGATACTTAGCGCTTTGAGCGACAATACCGGAAACACACAAGGCATTAAATTCAGGATCAGGCCACCACCGGCGGCCATCAGTAAAATTAGCCAGAAGCTGTTTGGGCTGAGCGTGCCACCCGTCACCAGAATCTCGGTAGTACCGCTGGCCAGCAGATCCTGTTGCCGCTGCTGAAAATAAACGGTGTAACCCTGGCCAGTCGCATCGACCAGTACAACTTCGGCCTGCTCTGGTGCACTGCTAAAGTAGGTATTTAACGCCTGTTGCAATAATAGGCGGTCGTGTTGCGGTATCAGCTGCTGCGGTGCAGCATGGTCAACTAACTCGCCAGCGGCCACAAAAAACGCCACTGGCGGTTGAGGCAGTTGATCATTTAACACGGCTGAGAACGCGCCACCACTTATACTGTAGTCGCCGGTAAAGCCGGTATCAATGGGCAGGGCCGCACGGGCCTTGTTAAATAGTGGCTGCTGGCTGGTTGCCAATTCGGTCTGGTCGGCAACGGCTATTGTCAGTTCAAAGCTGGCATCAGCCGGAATGCAAATTTCCTCACATACCAACCAGTCAACATCAGCCATGATGGTGAGCGTGTCGTGAGTATAATCAGGCGGTAGAGTGATATTGCTCAGTAACAACGTCTGGCCGGCGTAACCATAATTAACCAGCGGCGGTATGAGAAAAGCTTCAGGCGTTGGCCACTGAATATCAGCAGTCTGGACCCCGGCAGGCACCTGCCAGTTAATAATGGAAGGCAACCCCGAGTCGCCGGGGTTTTGCCAGTAGGTATGCCAGCCAGGGTCGGGCTCAAAATGCAGCAGCACAGCAATAGTCTGGCCTGGTGCAACCGTGCGGTACTCGCTTACCAGCTCAGCTTTAATGTGCTTAGCTTGCTGCCAGCCGCTGCTGCTGGCATGCAATGAAAAACTTGCCAGTATGCTGCTCAACGCCAAAGCGGCGCTCAGTAGCAACCCGCTACGTAATCGGATCATTGTGTTACCTCTTTATCGGCCGTACGTTATTAAGCCACTAAAGTTCAAAAAAAGTGCACTGAATGCGGTTTTATTACGCCAAAAACAGCAAAATTTACGACAAAATGCTATATTGGTGCTGCTTTATTCTGTGGCCAGTCGTGATCACTCCGGCTAGTCTGAACCCACCCCAGTGATGATATGAAGGTTAAACTTAATGAAAGGCATGAAAAAGTCTGCTCTGAATCTGGCAATTTGCGCTGGTTTGTTTGGCGCTGCAAGTTTTGCTGCGATGGCACAAACTGAGGAAAATAACAGCGAGCAAAAAGATAATAAGCTGGAAACCATAACCATTACGGCGCAGAAACGCAGCCAGAGTATCCAGGAAGTGCCTATTTCGGTAGCGACCATCAGCCAGGATCGTTTTAACGCCATTTTTTCCGGCGGCGATGATATTACCGCGCTGGCGGTAAAAGTTCCTGGTTTGTATGCTGAAACATCCAATGGCCGTGCTGCACCGCGCTTTTATATTCGTGGTTTAGGGAATACCGATTTTGATTTAGCGGCTTCCCAGCCAGTGTCTATTGTTATGGACGAAGTGGTAATGGAGAACGTGATATTAAAAAGCTTTCCATTATTTGACATGCAGGCAGTGGAAGTTATCCGCGGCCCGCAGGGCACCTTGTTTGGCCGTAACACCACTGCCGGTATTATTAAGTTTGATACGGTTAAGCCACGCCAGGAATTTGATGGTTACTTTAAGACCAGTGTGGGCAGCCTGGGCATGATGAATGCGGAAGGTGCCATCGGCGGCGGCTTGACCGATGAGTTATCTGCGCGGCTTTCGTTAATGTCTAACCACCGTGACGACTGGGTCAGCAATAGCTTCTACGGTAATAACGATGTCATGGGCGGCTACGATGAAAAAGCCGGCCGGGTACAGTTTTTATATGAAGGTGCTGGTTTTGATGCCCTGCTAAACCTGCATGCCCGCAATTATGACGGCACTTCCACCTTATTCCGGGCCAATATTTTAAGCCCGGGCAGTAACGAGCTCAATGACAACTATGATCGTGATTCGGTAGCGTACAACGAAGGGCGTAATAACCCGCAAAGCTATGATGGCTGGGGCGGTTCATTAAAAATGGACTTTGAGCTTAAGGATATGACCCTAACCAGTATTTCAGCGGTGGAGAAAGCCGATGGCGGTGGTATTGGCGATATTGACGGCGGCAACCCGACCGGCCCTGACTTTATTTTGTTTCAGGCGGTAACCGAAGACCAGTTAAAAGATTTAAAGCAATTCACGCAGGAAGTTCGCTTAGCCAGTGACACCCGTGATGCATTAAGTTGGCAGGTAGGTGGTTTCTATTTCGATTCATCATTTGGCGTAAACAGTATTGATGGTTACTTTGGTGCCACGGAAGTGTTCCATGGCAATACCAGCTGGGCTGTATTTGGCCAGAGCTCTTATAAAGTAGATGACAAACTGGATATCACTGCCGGTATCCGCTACACCGACGATGAAAAAACCTTTTACGTTGGCGAGCAAAACGTTAATGGTTTTGCACTGGTAACCGGTGATGCAAGAGTTCAGCAGTATGATCCGATTAAAGTGTCTGACGATCAGATCAGCTGGGAGCTAAGTGCTAACTATCGATTAACTGACAAAACCAGTTTATTTGCCCGCGCAGCTGATGGCTTCCGTGCCCAGTCTATTCAGGGTCGTGATGTCGCGTTTGAAGCGCCACCATCAGTAGCTGAATCAGAAACCATTATGTCTTATGAAGTCGGTGCTAAGTCAGACTTACTGGATAACACCCTGCGCTTAAACGGCGCCTTGTTTTACTACACCATAGACGACATTCAGCTGTCAGCAATTGGTGGTGAAACGCAGGGTAACCAGCTGATCAACGCTAACAAAGGCGTAGGCTACGGCTTTGAAATCGACTTTGACTGGCGTGCTACGCCGTACTTCACCCTTGGCGGTGGTTTCAGTTATAACCATACTGAACTACAAGATGACTCTTTAACAGTAGCCTACTGTGGCGCACTAAATCAGAGCTTCCAACCATACTGTACGCCTCTGGACCCAAGCGCCGGTGACAATCTGGTATTTATTGATGGTAACCCGTTCCCACAGGCACCGGAAACCATTCTGACCTTAAATGGCCGTTACGACTTCCCAATCGAAAGTGGTGAAATTTATATTTACGCCGATTATCAGTTACAGGGCGAAACTAACCTGTTTCTGTATGAATCAGCCGAGTTTAACTCGGACAATAACTTCGAAGCGGGCATAAGGGTGGCGTATATCAACTATGCACACAATTATGAAGTGGGCTTTTTTGGTCGCAATATTACCGATGAAGATAACCTCAAAGGTGCGATCGACTTCAACAACCTGACTGGTTTTGTTAATGAACCGCGGGTATTGGGCGTTGATTTCAGAATCAGCTTCTACTAAATAGTACTCGCTTGATAAAAACCGCCCGGCGTTAACCGGGCGGTTTTTTTATTTCCTGTTTTAAGTGCTATCCGACGTTTCGAACTTGCTTTTCTCTGTATTGCCGTTTTAGCCTGAAGGTATCAGCGCAACTTTACAGAACTGACAACCCAGAGAACCTCAATGGCCGATTTTCGCAGTGATACCGTAACCCAACCCAGCGCGGCAATGCGCCACGCCATGCATGATGCTGCGCTGGGCGATGATGTGTTTAACGACGACCCAACCACCCTTGAGCTGCAACGCTATGCTGCTGAGCTGCTGGGCTTTGACGCCGCGCTGTTTGCGCCCAGTGGCACCCAGACTAACTTAATCGCCATGATGAGCCACTGCCAGCGTGGTGATGAGGCCATTGTTGGTCAGCAATGGCACACCTACAAATGGGAAGCGGGCGGTATGGCGGTACTGGGCTCCATTCAGCCACAGCCCCTGGAGTTACAAAGCGATGGCACGCTGGCGCTTGACGATATCGCCGCAGCTATCAAACCTGACGACCCTCATTTTGCCCGCACCCGCTTAATTGTGATTGAGAATACCGTCGGTGGTAAGGTATTACCGCTAGGTTATATGCGCGATGTCGCAGCACTAGCCAAAGAAAAAGGCCTGAAATGTCATATTGACGGGGCCCGGCTGATGAATGCGGCGGTGGCGCTGGCACCCGATCACCAGCTAAGCCCCTGGCAAATGGCCCGCCAATTATGTCAGGGTTATGACTCGGTATCTTTATGTTTATCTAAAGGCCTGGGCTGCCCGGTCGGTTCGCTACTGCTGGGCTCAACAGATTTTATTCAACAGGCAAAACGGGTCAGAAAAATGCTCGGCGGCGGCATGCGCCAGACCGGTGTGCTAACCGCTGCCGGCCTTTATGCGCTTAAACACAATATTGACAGGCTGGCCGACGACCATGGCAATGCTCAGCTTTTGGCTGACGGCTTAAGCCAGCTGGCCCGCCAATTGCCTACGCTGAGCTCGCTGACAGTGATCGCACCGCAAACCAATATCGTATTTACCGATGTGGATCCCGTGCTGGCTGATGGCTTGCTACCTTATCTGGCTGATATGGGTATTAAGGTTACCGCCAGTCGTTATCATGCTGCCCGGGGGACGCTGATGCGGCTGCGCTGGGTATGTCATCTGGATATCAGCCGCCGCCAGATAGAGCAGACCTTAACGTTAGTTCGCCAATTTTCGATGAAATAAGCTTAGCACTTGAAAGCCTGCAGCGAGCTATCCGGTCTGCTTTAGTAACCGAACAAGTTCAGTAGCCAAAGCAACTGCAGGAAAATTTGATGAAATATCTGAGTTTTATTGTCGCATTATTACTATCCTTGCTGGTATTTTCAGCATTAAATGCCCCGGCGCGGGAATTACCCGCTGCCAGCCCGATTAAGCCAGAGCAACTGGCGTCGGACATGCCGCTTACTGCTCAGCTGGACACTATAGTACTGGGTTCAGGCTGCTTTTGGGGTGCTGAGATGCGCTACGAAAAGCTGGCTGGTGTCGTTGATGCCGTATCCGGTTATGCAGATGGTAAAGGAGTGGAGCCGAATTATCGGGCTATTACAAAGCATAGTAATAAAATGAACCCCAACAACCATGCTGAAGTGGTACAGGTAACGTTTAATCCGCAACAAATCAGCCTTGAAACCTTGCTGCAACATTACTTTGAAAGTCATGACCCGACCCAGCTTAACCGCCAGGGTAATGATGTCGGCACCCAGTACCGCTCCATTATTCTGACCAACAGCGCCGAGCAATACGCTCGGGCTGAGGCAGTGATGCAGCAGTATCAGCCGTTATTAACCGCCGCCGGCTATGGCCAGATTGTGACGCAGTTAAAACCGCTGTCAGAATTTTTTCCAGCCGAGGCGTATCATCAGGATTATATTGCCAAAAACCCGAATGGTTACTGCCCGGATCACTCCACCGGGGTGCGCTTTAACCGCGATACGCCAGCACAGACTGCAGCAGTGGATAACAGCGCAATGCTAAACGGCAAGCACATTTTGGTGATCGATTCTGAAAGCTACTGTCCATATTGCGAAAAGTTTAAAGCAGAGGTTGCCAGCACCTACATGGGTGACATTCCGATGCATTTCCGGTTTGCCAGCCAGCTTAAGGACTTGTCAATTACATCACCAACCTGGGCTACACCTACTATTATATTGCTCCAAGATGGCCAAGAGGTTTATAGCCGACAGGGCTTCTTGTCTGCGGATGAGTTTTATTTGCTGTTAGGTAAATTTAAACTGGGTGACAGTGAGGCATTCGATGTGGCTTTTGATGAGGGAACTGATCAGCGGTTTTGCAAAGAATATGAAATATTTAACAACACCCCCGATGGCGTTTTCATCGATAAACTCAGTGGTGCACCACTATTTGACACCCGCGATCGCTTTAACTCAAATAGTGGCTGGTTATCCTTTACCAGACCGGTTAAGGATGCCGTGGTCGAAAAACCGGATAACCGTTATGGCATACGCCGCACAGAGATCCGCGCTAAAGTTTCCGGCATTCATTTAGGCCACGTGTTTAATGACGGCCCCAATGGTCGTCCCCGCTATTGCATCAACGCCACTGTGCTGGAGTTTAAACCACGGACATAAGATCAGGCCCCGTTGCCAGCGGGGCTGTTGTTAGTGGCTGGCAGTAAGTTCTGCTCTGATGACTGGCTTAGCTCTTCATTCAGCTGCTGCTCAATAGTGGTGTCGGCGCTAACGTCTACCGCCGCGGCAACCGAGTCGGCTACCACCGGGCTTTTCGCCATTTTTGCGGGTTCATTATTATTCTGCTCAGTGCTTTTTGCTGTCATATCAGCCATATGGATCCGGTAGATAGGCTCTGGCATTTCAATACCGGCTTGATCAAAGGCGGTTTTCACCAGGCGAATTGCTTCGCTGCGGGCTTTTAAAAAATCGGTCTGCCGTTGGTCAATCCAGGCCAGCACCCGCACGGTTACTGCGCTGTCACCCAGCTCCAGCACCAGAACCCGGGGCCGGGGTTCAGCCAGAATGCCGGGCATATCGGCTAACGTGCTTATTGCCAACGCTCTTACCCTGACCAGATCAAGCTCTACCGATACACCAACATTAAATTCAAAGCGGCGCAGTGGATTGCGGGTGAAATTGGTCATCGGTGAGGTAATTATCTGACTGTTAGGAATGCGTAAATGATTGCCGTCTAAGGTCATTAGCACCGTATCGCGCGAGGTTAGCCGCATCACTTTGCCGGTCATGTCGTCAACCTGAATAAAATCACCAATGGCAAAAGGGTTGCGGGTGCTGAGCAGTACCCCGGCCAGATAGTTTTCGACAATATTGCGAAAAGCAAACCCCAGCGCGATACCAATAACACCGGCTACTCCCAGCATGGCACTAACCAGTGCGGTGGCATCAAGCAGTTCCAGCGCAATTAAAATACCAATACTGGTAACAATCAACCGCACAAAACGCATACCGAGGTTGGTGGCCAATTCGCTAAGGCCGACCCGGCGCAATAAAGCATTGCGCCTCGATAGCCAACTGCCCAGCAATGAAAACAGCACAACGGCCAGCACAGCGAGTAACAACAACGGTAACATTTGCACTGTAGTGCCGAGCATCTCCCGGAATTTTTCGGCAGCCGGCGCCAGGCGCGAGCGCACTGCCAATTGTTCCTGTAACTGATTTTGAACATGAACCACCCCTTCCAGCCTGTTGGCAATGGTGGTTATTTCATTTCTCAGCTGAGCGCTGGCGACCTCACCCTGCAGGGTGACAACTCCGGCCTGCACCGTTATTTCAATATGCTCCAAACCAGAGATTGACCCGGTTATCTGTGTTAAGCGGGTGGCAATCTCTTGATCCTGCGGCGCATTAACAACTTTTATTTCCGTGGCAGGTTGCCCGTTGTCACTCTGCTGAGCAACAACGCCGGGGCATCCCCAGATGCCAATGAATAGTATCAGTAATAACCATTGCCGCATTATCCCTCCGGCTTAAGCCTATTTTTCAGTAAGCTAACTATAGCAGCCTGTTGGCTACGGCTCACGGTTATAGCTGCAGCTGGTTATCCCGAGTTACGCATGCCTGCAGCGATACCGGCGATACTGACCATCAACGCCCGGCTGATCATCGGATTTACCCGCTCAGGCTGATGACGGACCCGGTTTAACAGTTCAGCCTGCAAAATATGCAGCGGGTCAACATAGGTATTGCGCAGCATAATCGACTCGCGGATCCAGCTCTCGTTGGCCATCAGGGTGTCGCTATGGATAAGCTTTAACAGCAATTCACGGTCGGCGGTTAACTGTGACCTGAGCTCCTGCCCTAAATGCTGTAACTCTTCCGGCACCAGTACCTTGTCATAGTAGGCAGCAATTTCAACGTCGGCTTTTAAAAATACCATTTCCAGCATCGACATCCGGGTGGCGAAAAACGGCCATTGCTGCTGCATTTCATCCAGCAGTGCTGTTTTATTCTGTTCACTGGCTTTAGCCAGCGCTGAGCCGGCACCCAGCCAGGCTGGCAGCATTAAGCGGTTTTGCGACCAGGCAAATTGCCACGGTATCGCCCGCAGGCTTTCCACGCCGCCAGTCGGGTTACGCTTGGCTGGCCGGCTGCCCAGCGGCAACTGGCCCAGCTCCTGCTCAGGTGTGGCGGCACGAAAATAAGCCACAAAGTCTTTATTGTGGCGCACCACGGCACGATAAGCTTCACATGAGTCGTCGGCCAGCTGCTGCATCATTTCGCGCCAGCTTTGCCTAGGCACCGGCGGCGGCAGCAATAAGCCTTCCAGCACAGCACTGGCATACAGCGCCAGGCTGCGCTGCGCTAGTTTTGGCAAACCAAATTTAAAGCGGATCATCTCGCCTTGTTCGGTAACCCGCAGCCCGCCGGCCAGCGAGCCCGGTGGTTGCGATAAAATAGCCGCATGGGCCGGGCCGCCGCCACGGCCAATAGTGCCGCCGCGGCCATGAAACAGGGTTAGTTGAACTTTGGCCTGCTGGCAAATGGCCACTAAGGCTTCCTGAGCGCTATACTGGGCCCAGGCGGCGGCAAAAACGCCAGCGTCTTTGGCCGAGTCAGAGTAACCAATCATTACTTCCTGTTTGCCGTTGATGTAACCGCGATACCAGTCGATACTGAGCAAGCGCTGCATGCAATCCGGTGCATTCTGCAAGTCGCTTAACGTTTCAAACAGTGGCGCTACCGGCATCGGGAAACTGCTACCGGCTTCTTTGAGCAATAATTGCACCGCCAGCACATCAGAGGGTTTTCCGGCCATCGAAATGACGTAGGTACTCAGGGCTTCGCTGCCATGGCGGGCCACGATGTCACAAGTGTCCAGTACCTCCTGAGCATCGTCAGACGGCTGCCAGTGTTTTGGAAATAATGGCCGGCGGTTGGCCAGTTCAGCCAGCAAAAAGGCCTGGCGGGCGCTTTCGTCCCAGGCGCTGTAATCGCCCAAGCCAAGATGCCGGGTTAATTCAGCAAATACCTGAGCATGGCGGCCGGCATCCTGACGGATATCCAGCTTTAACAGGGTTAAACCAAACGCATAGGCGCGGCGGATGGTATCCAGCAAGCGGCCATTGGCGATCACAGCCATACCGCAGTCGAGCAATGACTGGTAACACAACAGTAAGGGTTGCAGCAGTTGTTTATTGTGCCAGATTAAGTTGTCTGGCCGCTGCAGCCGGTCATGTTTCAGCGCCTCGGTTAGCCAGTCGCGACTGCGCAGCAGGCCACTTTGCAACTGGTTCAGCACCAGCCGATAAGGCTCACTGGCCTCACCCGCTGCTGCCCGCAGCGCATCATTAGCTTGCGACATCGACAATTCACTGCTGAGATTATCTAAATCTGCGGCAAATAAATCGGCAGCTTTCCAACGGCTTAGCAACAGCACCTGGCGGGTTACTTTGGCGGTAACAAAGGGGTTACCGTCACGATCGCCGCCCATCCAGGATGAAAACTTTACCGGCGCCGCGTCCGGTGCCAGGCCCAAACCTGTCGCGCTCAGCAGTTTCTGATCCAGCTCCCGTAAAAAGTCCGGAATGGCTTGCCATAACGAGCTTTCGATCACCGCAAAACCTGATTTGGCTTCATCAACCGGCGTCGGTCGTTGCTCCCGAATTTCATTGGTGTGCCAGGCCTGAGCAATAAGTTCGCTTAATCTCATTTCTACTTGTTGTTGCCGGGTCGCAGGTAAATCCTGTTCCAGTTCAGTTAAGCAGCCGGCAATCTCCGTCAGTTTATGAATAAGCGTGCGGCGCGACACTTCAGTGGGGTGGGCGGTCAGCACCAGCTCAATGGACAAATCCGCTACTGCTTTCTTAACCTGGTCGCCGGCAATTTTTTTGTCGTCGAGCAAATTGAATAATTCGTGAAGTGGCTCCGGTTTCTCAATGCTGGCGTGGCCAATCCGACTGATGGTGTGATGCTGTTCGGCTAAATTAGCCAGGTTTAAAAACTGGGCAAAAGCGCGGGCCACTGGCAATAATTCATCGTCGCTCAGGCTACGCAGTACCTGTTTCAGCTTATCGGCCTGCAGCTCTTCTCCCTGGCGCGCCGCCTTGGAAAGCATCCGGATTTGCTCGACCCGTTCCAGTAAGGCATCACCCAGCTGGTTACGAATCGTGTCACCCAGCTGAGTACCCAGCAAGCCAACATTAGTTTTTAGTGCAGCGTAATGGTCCATTAGGTTGTCTCCATGGTGACAGTTAGCACTACCCTAGCCTGTTCTTAATTGGTACTCAACACTGATAGATTACCAAAGCAGCAACGAGATTGGTCAGACCAAATTACCAGGACGATTTAAATCATTTTGCTAATGAGCGGGAATAAATCGTCAGGCTGGGCCGTTATCGCTATGTCAATCACGACAAAACGAGGAACATGACCATGAAAAAGATATTAACCCCTACTTTAATTGCCTTAGCGTGTTTGTCAGCCTTTGGCCACGCAGCAGATGTTGCCGTTGCCGCGCAAAGCAATAACGATGTTCAGTTAAGCGTTAGTCAGCAACCAATGGCCACCAGCCCACTGCAGGTATCCGGTTCAGCCAGCAGCAACCAGCAAGCCCAGGCACAAGCGAGCCCGGCGCCTGCGCCGGTGGCCGGTTCGGCAGAAACTGACAACAGCGGCGAAACCGATGCTGAAGTTGATACCACTGCCCAAAATGAGTCAGACGACAGCGAATCAGCAACCATGCCTGAAACCTCGTTAGCCAGCAATGTTAACAGCACTACCACCAATCTGGTTGCCAACCTTGGCAATAGTAGCACAGCTCTATTAACCGACAGCTCGGCTCTGGTCGACCAAACCGTCGCCGTGGCCGCGACTTTAACCGGCGCAACCTCTGCAGCAGTCAATGCTAATACTGAATTGGCCAGCGCTGTGAGCGGCAATGCCAACAGCGCCCTGAGCTCGGTCGCTGCCCAAGCCAGTAACCAGTTGTCCGCTGCGTTAACAACCGACACCAGCGGTGCCGTTCAGCAGCAGATTATGGCTGACGCCAGCCAAATGCTGCAACAAAGCGCAAACGCTGAAGTTGCCCAAAGCGTTACTCAGGCAGTAAATGCCCAAGTCAGCAACACGGTGCGTAACACCATTAATTTATCAACCGGACTGTAAGGCTTAATAAGCGCCGCTTGTGCGGCGCTTATTGTATGCAGGAGAGAAATTATGGCGCTTATTCAACGATGCGTACTGATCACCTTAGCGCACACGGCAATTTTTGGCAGTGGGTTAAGTCATGGTGCTGAGCCACTTAGTGTTACGGGCAAAGCCCGGCTTGGCGGTGAATATCAGTCAAATGTTAATGTCAGTGCATTGCAGCAAGCCAGTGGCCAGGCAGACAGTGCCACATTACTGGAAGCGGAACTGGCAGCAAGCTGGCAGGCAAGCGCTAACATTAAACTTGATGCCGGTTACAGTATCCAAAATAAAGCTTATCGGCAGGCGAGTGACTTTAATACCCGTTTGCAGCTGGCTTATGTCGATGCCAGTTACCAACTGGGCCAGCATAGTGTTGGCGCCAATATTTATCATGCCAACGCTCAGCTGGATAGCGCAGCGTTTCTTAAGCTTAATCAGGCGAGTTTATACACAATGGTAAGTGGCAGTGACACCTGGTTTATCCGCCCGGCACTGACCATGGCCAAAAAAGAGTTTGCCCGCAATGATGAGCGTGACGCCAGCACATTCAGTGCCAGTGCTGACAGCTTCTGGTTTTCTGAGTCTGGCCAGCATTTTTTTTCGATAGGTCTGGTATGGGAAGATGAAAGCAGCCGCGATAATGTGTTCAGCTATACCGCACCAGGGGCAAGAGCTAAACTCTCCAATCGTTTTACACTTTGGCAATATCAGCAGCAGCTACAACTTGGCGCCAGGGTAAGTCAACGCGACTATCAAACTGCTGAGCGCGCTGATACCCAGGCTGTCGTAGAGGCAAGCTGGCAAGTCAGTCTAAATCAGCATTTTGCAGTCATAGGTAAAGTTGAACATGGTGATTTCAGCTCTACCATAGACAGTGCAGATTACCGGGAAACCCGCACCGCTTTATTACTTCAGCTCGGTTTTTAATGGCGCAGCAATTAAGCCATATCCAAACTGAGGATCCTTACCTTGCCCGCCTAAATCGCGGGCTTGTGCAATTAATC
Organism: Arsukibacterium sp. UBA5043; assembly: GCA_002415085.1. Taxonomy (GTDB): domain Bacteria; phylum Pseudomonadota; class Gammaproteobacteria; order Enterobacterales; family Alteromonadaceae; genus Alishewanella. The sequence goes on from DIBV01000016.1 coordinate 144,426, forward strand.
GCTGGCGAATTTGTGCCAACGTTATTGTTGGTTGCTGCGCCCGTAAACAGGCTATTGCAGCACTAACCACAGGCGTAGCTATTGACGTACCACTTTGCGCAGCGACATCGCCACCTGCTCGCAGTGCGCTCACTTTTACTCCTGGTGCGGCAAAATCAATATAATCTCCCTGATTGGCCCAACGATACAGTTGCAGCTGCTGATCAACCGCTGTTACTGCCAGCACATCAGCATAGGCGGCTGGAAACAATGGCGCAGCGGCTGGGCCACCATTGCCTGCTGCCGCCACCAGTATTATCTGCTGCGCTGCTAACTGCCTTACCACTGCCGCCAGCACCGGGTTATCAGGCCCGGTCAGGCTCATATTAATCACCGTTACCTGTTCACTGGCAAGCCAGTTTAGCGCCTTAACAATATGAGAAAGCGTCGCTGATTGCTGATAAAGGTTGCTTGGATAGAATGCGCCAGCACTGTATAAGTGCAATTGAGGCAACAACGGCGAATTATTATGCTGCCCGGCCAATACCCCGGCTATCGCCGTGCCATGACCATAACTTTGTGCCATATCAGCAGGGAGGAAGTTATGCTGCGCAATGGTTAACTGACCGGACTGCTGTTGCAATGCCGGATGGCCCAGCGCAATTGCTGTATCCACCATGCCCAGTGTCACCGGTATATTGCACATCGCCGCACGATCATTTGCCGATGTTGACTGCTCGTTCGATAGGGCTAGCTGGGGTTGGTACACATGGTTTCGCCCGGCCAGGGTTGTCAGCTCGGTTTTTAGTTTATGGTCTAAGGCGGTGGCTGAATCCAGTTCTGCTGGCACCTTAATATTGACCAGCCGTAAGCCCAATGCTTCCAGATGATCTTCAGATTGCACCAGAGCCGGCACCTGCGGCCAGCGAGCAATTAATTGCTGCCACTCGCTAATGCTGACTAATAACAACCATTCCCGCTCTATTGCCCGAAACCCATGCTCTACCTCAACTTCACGCCAGCGAACTTCGCCGCTTTGATTCAATACCTCCAGGGTTTGGGGTAGTACAGTTAACGGATCAGGTAAGGCTGCTTTTTCAGCTAACTGCTGTGTTAACTTATGCTGTTGCAATACCCGTTGCTGAGCCTGCGCTGCTGCCCGCTGTACAGGATCAGTGATTTGCGGCAATATCTGTGGCAACGTTTCTGTTGGCAATATCTGGCTATGGGTTTGCAACCCAACCATCAGCATAATAGCGCTAAAAATAAAATGTCGTTGCATGATAATCCCTGTAACTTAAGCCTGTTGTTACAACATTAAACGGCTGGCATCAAAAAAAATTCCCTGGATGATGGAATAACTTTTCCTGCTGAACCGTTATCAGGGTAAACAGGAGTATAACCTAACCATGAAAGCAGAACTAAAACTACTATTGCCAGCACTACGTCGCTTTGCTTACTCGCTGACAGGCAGTATGGCCGACGCCGACGACCTGCTGCAAAACACCGTGCTGCGCTTACTGGATTCGCCGCCTGCTACCGGAATCCCCCTGCCACAATGGGCCTTTAAAATTTGCCGTAATATCTGGATAGATGATTACCGGGCCCAAAAAGTCAGGCAGCAGGCCGCAAATAAAACCGAGCTCCAGCAGGAAAACTTTACTGACGGTGAGCAGGACATGCTTAACGATATTCAATTGGCTGAGGTCAATACCGCGATGAACACGCTGCCGGATGAACAACGCGAAGTGTTGTCATTGGTCGCGGTGCAGGGTTTGAGTTATAACGAGGCAGCAAACATACTGGCTATTCCGGCAGGAACGATTATGAGCCGGTTAGCCAGAGCCCGGGTAGCCATGGTTAACGCCTTACAACAAAAAGGAACCCTGGCATGAAAATTTCTGATGAAATGCTATCTGCTTTTTTAGATGCGGCGTTACCCGAGCACGAAATGGAGCAGGTAAGACAACAGCTAATGCACGATGAGCAACTGACAGAACGCATGGCCGACTTGGCGATGGTTGACAGCCTGGTGTTGCAGCATTACCAGCAAATTGACCAGCAGCCCATGCCAGCAGGCGTGCTACAGCTACTGGATAATAATGAAAAACCCGCAAGCGCTAATGTCGTGGCGTTTCCATGGTGGCGCCGGGCACAACAGCATGTGCAGCAACACGCAGCCGCCGTAGCCTGTATCGCCTTATTTGCCGGTTATGGCCTGTCGCAACTAAGCGAGCAACGGCAAGGTACGTTGACCACACTTAATAGTGAGGTAGCACAGTTGTTAAGCAGCGCGCCTAGTGGCCACTCTTATGCTATTGCCCAACAGCAATTCATTCCACAATTAAGCTTTATCAGTCAGCAAGGTGATTTTTGCCGGCAATATACGCTGCAAGATAACAAGGTACAAAGCGAGAATATTGCCTGTCGCACTCAAGATAAATGGGTACTGCAAGCGTCGCTGAGCACTGAACGGAACCTCGCTGCTGGCAATTATCAGACGGCAACGGGCGGACATGCTCTGGATAACGTTCTGGATAGCCTAATGGCCGGCCCGGCACTAAGCCAGGCGGCAGAAAAGCAATATTTAACTGACCGTAACACTCAATAAAAGCAGAGGTATATAATGAAACAACTAATGAGCGTTTTAATGATATTTACTGCGTTATTATTATCGGCTTGCAGCAGCCAGCCCGATTACCGGGCGGCCCGCGGCAGTGGCTATGGTTATAGCGAGCAACAAATTAATGATAATTATTACCGTGTGGTATTTAAAGCCCGTGGCGACGACAGTGGTAAAGCCAAAGCATATGCACTTCGCCGCGCCGCCGAACTTACAGCGGAGCAAGGTTATGACTGGTTTGTGGTGGTGGACAAAGAAACCATGACTGAGCGGCAACGTGATAGCGATAACCGGCTGGGTGCCAGTTATCAAACCACCACAGTACAGGATTGCGGCCTGCTGGGATGTCGCAGCCGCACCGTGCAACAACCCTCTTATGAGATGGGTTTAGCTGCCAATACCCATGATCAGGTTGAGTCTGTACTGGAGATCAGGATGGGTAAAGGCATCATGCCTGCAGGAGCAAACAGCTATCCGGCCAGATAAATGCTGGGTTATTACTGCTGGTCTTGATAGACCATAACAGCATTTTTACCCTGTTGTTTTACCTGATACAACGCATTGTCGGCACATTTTAATAGGTCGTCCAGTTCTACGTCCTGCTCTGAGTCGACAATGCAAACGCCAATACTAATGGTGAATGGTTGTATCGCAATACCTTCTACGGGCGGCTTCACCTTGCTAAATTGCTCTGCCAGTTTTTGCCGAAAGCGATTGAGTGTCATAACAACATCGTCTGCTTTGTCAAACAGCATAGCTAAGCCAAATTCTTCACCTCCGAGCCGACCAATAATATCTTCTGCCCGAAAGAAATCTTTCATGCAGCTCGCCAGTAAATTTAATGAACTATCCCCTGCCGCATGACCATATTGGTCGTTAATTTTCTTAAAATCGTCAACATCAATCATTGCTACCGCCAGTTGCTGACGCTTTCGCCTGGCCAGACTAAGAATTGCAGCACTCATCTCCAAAAAGTAGCGACGGTTGGGAATGTTCGTCAGCGCGTCGTAATAAGCTAACCGTTGTAATTTGGTATTGGCATTTTTTAATTCAATTGTTCGCTGCCGGACAGCATTTTGCAGATTTTCTTTTAATTGTTTCAGGTCTCTATTACGCTTTTCAAGTTGCTCAGCATAAAACGTTTGCTCTGTTACGTCCCGTTGGATAGCGGCAAAGTGAGTTACCACCCCATCCCGGTTTTTTAGCGGAATGATGTTCATATCCAGAAAATAGGGCTTACCTGTTTTAGAATAATTTAGCAGCACCTCCCGTACTGGAAGCTTTTGGCGTAGCGCGGATTTGATGCGAACTCTGGTCGCCTGATCAGTGAATTTACCCTGCAACAACCGTGGTGTTTCACCAATCACTTCTTGCGCCGTGTATCCGGTCAGGTTTTCAAAAGCTTTATTAACGTAAACGATAGCTGGGCCAGCCGGCTCATCCAGTTCATCAGCGTCAGTAACAATAACGATGTCTTCCGCATTCTGAACTATTTGTTCAAAAGAAAATAATGTCGTGACATCTTCCATCTCAAATAACGTGACAACGATAAAAGCCATCTTTGATTCTTCAGACTTTTCAATGACGGCATTTACTTTAAACCAGTTAGTTTCATCATGATCAAAATCAATTACCCCAATCACATAGTTATAAAGTGATGACTCAGAGGCTTTTACTTTATTGACCGGAAACTCAGACACATGCAGTTGCCGGTGGTGCTCATCAAGCATATGCCAGCGCGGATCCATCGCTGTTGAACCAATAAGCTGTTCATAAGTTAAATGCAACATCGATAATGCGGTCGGATTGGCGTACACCACTGTGGTATCCCATTGGTGGACAATAACGCCGATGCCCACTGAATCGATTAAACGGGCAAAGTCGATATTACTCAGTTCAGGCTGATTTTGCTTTCCCTGCACCATGATCTCAACATCGCTGCTTAGGTTTATGTACTTAAGTATAAGGTGTAGTACAAAAATCAACTAATGTCAGTGTCATGCGTTTCTGGCACTGTTTTCATCTGCAAGACCAACCTTATGGGTCGCTGGGCAAAACACTATTCCTTGGTATACTGTTGCCAGACTAACACCTGGAACATGACTAATGCGCACACCAGCTACTACCCCACACCGCCCGGCTAAACAGAAAAAGTCTGGTTTTTTCAGCAATATGATTTTTAATATTGTGTTGCCAGCAGTAATACTCAGCCGCTTCAGCAGCGAAGAAACATTGGGTCCGGTTTGGGGGGTGGTGGTTGCACTGGCCTTCCCGCTATTGTTTGGCTTATGGGAGCTACTGCAGTCTGGCAAGGTTAATTTTTATTCAATACTCGGCATTATCAGCGTATTACTGACCGGTGGCATCAGCTTATTGCAGCTGGACCCGTCCTATATCGCCGTTAAAGAGGCCATGATCCCGGCAATTATTGGCATTATTGTGCTGATAAGCCAGTACACACCCTACCCGCTGGTGAAAAAACTGCTGATTAACCCCGATTTGCTGGATACCGACAAGCTGTATCAGGCACTGGCGGCCCGACAAAACCGCGAGCTGTTTGAGCAGCGCGTAGCCCGCGCCGGTTATATCGTGGCGTCGGCGTTTTTTGTCTCAGCCGTGCTTAATTATGTGCTGGCCAAAGCCATTGTCGTCAGCCAACCGGGCACCACGGCTTATGCCGAGGAGCTGGGCCGGATGACCTGGCTCAGCTACCCGGTTATTATGCTGCCGGTCATGGTAATGCTGATGGGTGCCATTATTTATATGTTCAGCCAGATTGGTAAATTAACCCGGCAATCACTGGAAGACTTTATTCTGCAGTAGGCTTTTTCAGCTCGCTGCGAAGCTGTTGCAACTCCTGTTGCAGCTGCTGCATTTGTTGCAATAACTGCTGTTGAGTAGCCTGCTCGGCATCATGCTCCACTTTATGCTCTTCATCGTGCATGCTTTGTACGGCATTGACGATAACGGCAATAAACAGGTTAAGCATGGTAAAGGTGGCAATAAGAATAAAGGGGACAAAAAACGCCCAGGCATAGGGAAACTCAGCAATCACCGGCCGGGCAATGCCCATTGACCAGCTTTCCAGGGTCATGATCTGAAACAGGGTATAGAGCGACGCGCCGAGACTGCCAAACCAGTCTGGAAAGGCCTCACCAAATAACTTGGTTACCATTACCGCCGCCACGTAATAAATGAGCCCCAGCACCATGGCGATAGACAACATACCGTTCAGTGACTTTATTAAGGCCCCGACAATTTTGCGCATCGACGGTACAAAAGTCAGTACCCTTAGCACCCTTAATACCCGCAGCGCCCGCAATACCGCAAAAGGCCCGCTGGCCGGTACCAGTGCAATACCCACCACGATGAAATCAAAAATGCTCCAGCCATCTTTAAAAAACGCCAGCCGGTGGACATAAATCCGCGAGCCAATTTCCAGCACAAACACCGCCAGAATAATTTTATCAAACAGCAACAGCGCCGGGCCAACGGCCTGCATAATGGCGGCTGAGGTCTCCAGCCCCAGAATTAAGGCATTAATTAAAATCAGCGTCAGTAGCGTACGTTGCACACTGGTACGCTGCAGAAAATGGCCTACTTTATGACGAAATGGACTTATTGCGGGTAAAGCATTGTTACTCATACTGCACCTCAGAAATACACTGGCGCTATTGTATGCCAGCATTGCCCGCCGTCAATCGCTGAATGCAGGTTTGAAAAGATGCAGCAGAAATAACCAAACCGTAAAATTAGCCTAATGTCAGTAGATGACAGCTACCAACCTGGTAATTTTTCGCAATAGAAAACTTGCCAGTCAAGAAAAGCTTACATAACCTTAAGCGGTAAATTTCAGCTTAAAAGCACCATTAACCCTAAACTTTTATTGCAAAATAATGCAGAAGGAAGCTTACGGTGAGAAATTGTTTAGCCTGGCTTGGGAAGCGGGAAAAATCGTTCTGGTTGTTACTGGCGCTGGTAACGATGTCACTGTGGCTGTTTATGATCATTGCTACAGAAGTAGTAGCTGGCGGAAGCTTCAAATTGGATGAAACCATTCTGCTGCTGATGCGAGACGCCAATAACCTTGAAGACACCATTGGCCCCCCCTGGCTAAAGCAGGTAGGGCAGGATATTACCGCGCTGGGTGGCAACGCAGTATTAACCCTGGCGAGTATCTGGGTAATAATTTTTTTATTGCTTACCAATAAGGCTAAGTTAGCCCTGGTGGTGTTGCTGGCCACGGGCGGAGCTTTATTGGGTAGTCTGCTGTTAAAAAGCGGCTTTGATCGACCCAGGCCCGATCTGGTTACGCACGCGACACTTGTTTATACCTCAAGCTTTCCCAGTGGGCATTCCATGTTAGCAGCGAGTGCTTATCTCACCATGGGTGCGTTGCTGGCCCAATCGCAACCGCGCAGAAGAGTTAAAGCACTTATCATCATCAGCTCAGTTTTCCTGACGTTGCTAATTGGGGTAAGCCGGGTTTATCTGGGCGTGCACTGGCCAACCGACGTGGTAGCAGGTTGGGCTGCTGGTTCTGTATGGGCAGTAGCCTGCTCTTATCTGGCGCGCCACACAACCAGAAAACCTTTGGAAACTGACTCAAACTAAATAGTCGACGAATATTAATAGCTAATTAATAGAGGACACTAAAATGGTTAAACTTGCACACCCCGAGCCGTGGGCCAAAATGGGCTACGCCGCGCGGGGCGTAATTTATTTAACAATAGGTCTGTTAGCTTTTCTTTCTGCCATGGGCTGGCAAGGAGAAAAAACCGGTAGCAAAGGTGCTATTTTAAGCATTAACGAGCAGCCTTTTGGTGAGCTTCTGTTACTGGTCTTGGTTGTCGGACTGTTTGGTTATATTGTCTGGCGTTTTATTCAGGGTATAACCGACACCGATAACCATGGTAGTTCTTTTAAAGGGCTGGCAATAAGAGCTGGACTTATTATCAGTGCAATATCCCATAGCGTGCTGGCGTTTTGGGTTATTAAGCTGTTATTCCACGAAACAGACGATAGTTCGGGGCAATCAGCTTCATCAACCGCCTCTGAGTACCTGAGCTCAGATCGTGTTACCGTGCTTTTTGCCATTATAGGTGTCGCAGTTGTGGTTGTGGGTATTGCCCATCTGATAAAAGGTTTCAAGTCTGGCTTTAAAAAATATATCGATTTTCCAGCCGAAAAAAAACAGTGGCTTGTGCCCATCTGCAGGTTCGGTCTTATTTCTCGTGGCGTAGTCTGGTGTATAATTGGCTGGATTATTTTGCGTTCAACTTTTGTCGCAGGCAGCAGCGAGGACAAAGGTATCAGCGAAGCGTTTGAGTGGCTTAGTAGCGCGCCTTATGGCAGCTGGTTAATTATTATTGTTTCTATAGGCTTGTTTGCGTTCGGTATATACAGTTTTATCGAGGCGCTTTATCGTCGAATTGAGACATAACACGGGCGTTTAAAGCACAACTTTTTTCAAGGTCGCTTTCACAAAAGGAATATATCGTTGCAGCACGCTCTGTTAATTGTCAATCCAAAAAGCCGCAATGGTCAGGCCGAGGAGCTGGAAGCAGTTATTCAATTACTCAGAGCTTCTGGCTTTGATATTCAGGTTTATCTGTCTGAAAACGAAGCTCAGATGGATGCCCAAATTGCGAACTATCAGCACGACGATGGTATCGTTATTATTGCTGGCGGAGATGGCACCATTAGTTCGGCGTTGCAGGCCATTTATACTCACCAGCGCACACTGGCCATCTTACCATTAGGAACCGCCAACGATTTGGCACGTTCGCTCGGCGTACCGCAGGATCTTGCCGGCGCTGCCCAGGTTATTATTAATGCTAAGCGAGAGCGTATAAACCTGGCAAAGGTTAACGACAAACTTTTTATCAATGTTGCCCATATCGGTCTGGGTGTTGATGTAACACACGAACTGACACCGGAAACTAAAAAATATTTCGGCGTGTTTGCTTATCTGGGTGCCTTTTTCAGTGCCATTAAGCGCAACAGAAGTTTTAAAATAAACTTAAAAGCAGATGATTGGAATTATTCGGTCAGGGCCATTCATTTGGCCGTTGGCAACGGCCGCTTTTACGGGGGTGGCAATATTGTTGATAATGCCTCAACTTTACTGGACGGGCAGCTGAGTCTATTCTGCATTAAACCACAGCGTTGGTGGCAGCTGTTACTGTTAGGGCCCAGTTTGCGCAATGGCGACCTACGAACAGCAGAGCGGGTTATCTGTAAAACCGCCAGAAAAATTAGCATTAACACCACTAAGCCAATTGAACTCAACGCTGATGGTGAATATAAAACGAAAACACCTGCGGAGTTTGCAGTAATCCCAGAGGCTATCGAAGTAATTGCAGGATCGATACCGCAACCAACGACTAATAAGGTTTAACATGTCAATTATACGCACTGATAACGAGGTTGATAGCCTGGAAATTCTGAAATTGGTCAGAGAAACAGCTGACTACTATCGACAGATGGCTGAGTTGTTAGTAGAAGAGAATCTTGATAAGCGCTTAACTAAACTTGCCCGCGAACGGGAAACGTTCATTGCGCCATTTGAAAAAGTGGTTAAGCAGCTGGATGAATTGCCTGCCAGGCCCGACCCTGACAAAGAGCTGATGCAACAGTTTGGTGGCAAGCTAACCCAACTGTTCTCATCTGATGCCAGAAATGCCATTTTGGACAAATGTCTGGAACAAGACCACAAGCTGGCGGATCTGGTCAGACATACCAAGCTCGGCGAGTTGTCAGCAGACATTCAGCAACTACTGGATCAGTTGGCTGACAACCTTAGCGACAGTAAGAAAACACTCCAGGCGCTGAAAGATTAAACTGATTTGGCGCTACCAGCCAGTTTAGTCACCGGCCGCCTGATTAAATCGCTCGAACGCATCAGTCAGATCGGCCAGTAAATCATCAACATGTTCCAGGCCGATATGCAGCCGGATCAGCGGCCCGCTGTAGGGCCAGCTGCTGGCCGTGCGTTGTTTTTGCAGCTGCATGGTAGCGGTGATCAGGCTTTCGTAGCCGCCCCAGGAAAAACCCATTTTAAAATGGCGCATGCCTTCGATAAAAGCAGCGACCTGCTGTTGGTTACCCTGCTTTAACACAAACGAGAATAAACCATTGCTGCCGGAAAAATCGCGCTGAAAAATAGCATGTCCCGGATGCGACGGTAAGGCCGGATGCAGCACAGTCTCAACCTCTGGCCGTTGCTGCAGCCAGTGAGCAATGCGAAGCGCACTTTGCTCGTGCTGCTGCAATCGCACGGCTAAGGTACGCAGGCCACGCAGCGCGGTATAGGCATCATCCGCTGAAGCACAGTACCCCATTAAATAGCTGTGTTCACGAAGCTGTGGCCAGTGTTTATCATTAGCGCTGGCGGTTCCCAGCATTACATCAGAATGGCCAACAATATATTTGGTCGCCGCCTGAATAGAAATATCCACTCCCAGCGTAAAGGGCTGACACAAAATGGGCGATGCCCAGGTATTATCTAAAATGGTAACAATGTTATGTTGCTGCGCCACCGCACAAATGGCCGGTATGTCCTGCATCTCAAAGGTTAAGGAACCTGGTGATTCCAGAAATATTACTTTGGTATTGGCTTGAATTAGCCCGGCAATACCAGCGCCGAGTTGCGGATCATAATAGGTGGTTTCAATACCGAAGCCTTTTAGTAACTTATCGCACAGCGCCCGGGTAGGCTCGTAGACACTGTCGACCATCAGCAGATGATCGCCGCTTTGCAAAAATGCCAGCAAGGCACCGCTTACCGCCGCAGCACCACAAGGATATAAGGCACAACCGGCACCGCCTTCCAGCTCACAAATTGCCTCCTGCAGGGCAAAATGGGTATCGGTACCCCGCCGGCCATAAAACGGTACCCGGTTGCCGCGCTGTAAAGTCGCTTGCTTAAGTTCACTAAAGGTATCAAACACAATAGTAGAAGCCCGGATTAGCGGCGGATTAACCGCGTAGCCAGTATATTTTCTGCTCCGGCCAGCATCAATAAGTTTGGTGTTTTTATGCATAAGTACGCCTCGCTGCGACCTTAATTGAACAGAGAAGACTTCTGGATGTCTGTACCATGCTAACCTGTTTTTAGCAAAAAATCACGATACTAAAACGCGGCCCGCTGATCGCTTCGCTGTTAACAGTAGTATTGCATCATACAAACATAGTTTGCGTAAGTTTGACAAGCGTTCGGCCGCCACCTACGGTTTAAGGATTACAACAAGGAGTCAATTATGCGCAGTGCTGCTCTACACCCCCTGGTACTGGCGATCAGTACTGCTTTACTTAGCCCCGGCTTGCTGGCGCAAGCTCAAGATAACAGTAAGCAACAAGCAGATGAGCAAAAGATTGAGCAAATTGTGGTTACCGGTACCCGGGTAGCCGGTCGCTCAGTCGATGATACTGCTGTGCCCATTGATATTGTTGGCGTCGAAACGCTGGAGCGGTCTGGCTCGAGCGAGCTTAACCAGGTGTTATCCGTAGCATTACCATCGTTTAACTTTCCTCGCCCGGGCCTGGCTGATGGCACAGATACCATTCGTCCGGCCACGTTGCGCGGCCTTGGACCGGACCAATCGCTGGTACTGGTAAACTCCAAGCGACGGCATGCTGCTTCGCTGGTAAATGTTAATGGCACCGTAGGTCGCGGCAGTTCAGCAGTCGATTTAAACACCATACCTACTGCCGCCATCCGCAGTGTCGAAGTGCTGCGCGATGGCGCGTCAGCGCAATACGGTTCAGATGCCATCGCTGGGGTAATTAACGTCAGGCTTCGCGACGCCAGCGAAGGTGGCAGTGTTACCTTCTCGTATGGCTATCGCGACTCAGCGTATACGGTGCCCGTCACCCCACCGCCAGCGGATGCCACCTGGAACGCGCCGGCAGAGATTAAACGTAGTGTAAGTGATGGTGAAACGATTAATTTATCTGGCTGGAAAGGCTTTGCATTGCCGAACAATGGTTACCTGACCTTAGCCGCAGAAATTAAAGATGCTGAACGCACCGAACGCGGCGGTTATGATTATCGTCAGCAATACCCATTGGTTGGCGGTGAATACGACCCACGCGAGCAAACTATCGAACGTTTTAACGCCTGGTATGGCGAACCAGAACTGCAACAATTTACCCTGTTTGCCAATGCCGGCATGATGTTAAAAGGTGGTAAGCTTTACAGCTGGGCCAGCTTTCAGGATCGATCAGCCCGCTCTGGCGGTTTTTATCGCCGGGCACAGGATGACCGTAATGTTATCGAAGTACACCCGGATGGATTTTTACCCATTATCGCACCTGAGGTAACCGACACCAGTTTTGCGCTCGGTTATGAATGGGAACTGGCGCAGTGGAGTATGGACGCCTCTGTCGTTTACGGCATGAATGAAATGGCCTTTACCATTGAAAATACGGTAAACCGTTCAATTGGCCCAACCAGTAAAACGGAATTCGATGCCGGCGGGTTTGACTATGACCAATGGGTATTTAACTTTTCAGGGGTGACCTCTTTCGATATTGCCAGCTTTGCCTCACCGGTAAATATGGCCACCGGCATTGAAATCCGGCGGGAAGGGTATTCGATTTTTGCAGGTGAACCTGACTCCTATCGTAATGGTGGCGTGCTGCTGCCAAATGGTAACCCAACCCAATCCGGCGCCCAGGTATTTCCTGGTTTTCGGCCTGCCAATGCTGTAGACGAGAGTCGGCGGGCTGTCGGCGTATATATTGATTTAGAAGCCAATATTACAGACAACCTGTTGGGGTCGGTGGCGTTCAGAGCAGAAGATTATTCAGATTTTGGCAGTAACGTTACCGGCAAACTGGCCCTGCGTTATGACGTGAATGACAGTGTCGGCCTGCGTGGCAGCGTTCAGAACGGTTTCAGAGCGCCCTCATTGCAGCAACAATACTTTACCAGCACCTCAACTAACTTTATTGGTGGTGTGCCGTTTGATATCACCACCTTCCCGGTTAATGATCCGGCGGCGATTGCATTAGGTTCCAGCCCCTTGGATGCTGAAGAGTCCGTTAACCTGTCGTTGGGTGCAGTATTCCGGCTTGGTGATTTAACCTTAACCATTGATGGCTACCAGATTAATATTGACGACAGAATCGTGCTGTCCGAAAATCTGACCCAGCCTAACGTTCGTGCTTATCTGGAGTCGCTTGGTTTAATTGGTATTGGTGGTGGCCGCTTCTTTATTAATGGTGTGGATACGGAAACACAGGGCATTGATATTGTGGCTAATTATCCGGTATTTACTGCAGATATTGGTCGCTTTGATTTAATCCTGGTAGCCAATGTTAATAGTACAGACGTCACCAGAACACCGGCGACCGCCGAGTTATCGGCTCTTGACCCCGCTCCGGAACTGTTCGGCAGGGTAAATGTTCTTACTTTTGAAGAAGGTAACCCGAAGAACAAATTGGGTGCACATGTTAACTGGAGTTTAGAGCGCTTTGGTGCCACCTTCCGTGCTACCCGTTACGGAGAGGTCTTAACGCCGAACGCCAACCCCGCAAATGACTTTACCCTGGATGCAAAAACACTGCTTGATGTGGAGGCGCGTTATCAGCTTACCGCAAAAATGCGGCTGGCGTTTGGTGCCGATAACCTGTTAGACGAGTACCCGGATGCCTTTCCAATTAATTTAAATGGTACCGGCAATACGCCATTTTCAAATTACTCGCCCTACGGTCGTTCTGGCCGGCTGGTGTATGGCAGGGTCAGCTACGATTTTTAATACAAGAGTCGGGGTTGTCTGGCAGCAACCCGGACGCAGCAAGGTCCGGGTTATTTCATGCCGTTAAGCTCAGCGGTGGTAATTAACCGCTCCAGCTCAGGCCGGGCAAAATAGTAACCCTGATAATAACGAATACCCAGGCCAAGCAGACATTCCAGCTCTGCCTTGGTCTCCACCCCCTCGGCCAGCACCAGGGTGCCCTGCACTTCACATTGCGCGATAGTTTGTTCAATAATAAACTGTTTGGCTGGGTTGCTCTGGATATTGCGGATCAGCTCCATATCCAGCTTTAAAATATGTGGTTTAAGTTCAACCAGCCAGTCGAGCGTGGCGTAACCCGCACCGTAGTCATCAATAGCGGTTTTAAAACCACGTTTTGCATAACTGCGGAATATCCGGTTTAAATGTTCTTTATCCGGAATTTGTTCGCCCTCGGTAACTTCAAATACCAGCTTGGTTAAGTCAAAACCATATATATCAGCAGCTTCAATGGTGGCTTTAATGCAGGTTTCCGGATTGTAGACGGCATTGGGTAAAAAATTGATATTCAAATATGTGCTGCAGCCTAACTTAGCGGCCGTTTCAATTGCTTTTACCCGGCAAGCCTGATCAAAATAATATTTATTAGTGTCATTTATATGCTCGAATACCCAGCCGGCGCCCTGCCCCTCGGGACCGCGAACTAAGGCTTCATATCCGCATATAACCTGATATTTCCAATCAATTATCGGCTGAAAGGCCATTCGGATTTGAAAACCTAACGACTGACCACTTAAACAGTCGCTGCATGTTTGTTGTTTAATTTGTGCCGGAAAATCCATCAACAACCTTATATTGCTATTACTACCTGGCTAAACTCTAGCGATTATCATTCATTTTTGCCAACGTTTAATCGATGATTGCCGTTAATCAGCGATCGTGGCACGACCAAGCGCTGCCGCTAAGCAGGATATCAGCCAAGCCTGCTGTCGTTGCGGCTGATATTTTAACTGTTATATAACCCTTTTCTGCTTAGTCATCGTATAACACTGCTTAAATTAATCTGCCGCTATTATAAAGCCAGCAATATGGCAAGCCCGCCGCATAGCTGGCCAAAACTGGCAAGCGCAAGCCAGAGCTGTATAATAGCAGGCAATACCCCACAGGGCCTGATGCCAAGCATGAAATATAAAGACTTACGTGATTTTATCAGCCAGTTAGAGCAGCGCGGTGAACTGGTGCGGGTAACCGCAGAAGTAGACCCGGTACTGGAAATGACCGAAATTGCCGACCGCACCTTGCGTGCCGGCGGCCCGGCTATTTTATTTGAAAACCCGAAAGGCTATAACATGCCGGTACTGGCCAACCTGTTTGGCACACCCCAACGGGTGGCGCTGGGCATGGGCCAGGAAAATGTATCAGCGCTGCGTGAAGTGGGCAAGTTACTGGCTTTTCTCAAAGAACCTGAGCCACCTAAAGGCCTGAAGGATGCTTTTAGCAAGCTACCGTTATTCAAACAAGTGCTGAACATGTCACCTAAGCAGGTGAAAAAAGCCCCCTGCCAACAAATTGTGCTTACCGGTGAGCAAGTTGACCTTAGCCAGCTGCCGGTAATGACCTGCTGGCCGGGCGATGCGGCACCACTTATTACCTGGGGTTTAACGGTAACCAAAGGGCCGCACAAAGAGCGGCAAAATCTGGGTATTTATCGCCAGCAAGTGCTGACCAAAAATAAACTGATTATGCGCTGGTTATCGCACCGTGGTGGTGCGCTGGATTTTTATGAGTTTCAAAAGGCCAATCCGGGGCAGAATTATCCGGTATCTGTGGCGTTAGGTGCCGATCCGGCGACGATTCTCGGTGCCGTGACGCCAGTGCCTGATACGTTGTCTGAATACGGTTTTGCCGGTTTGCTACGCGGTGACAATACCGAAGTGGTGAAATGCATCAGCAATGATTTGCAGGTACCAGCCAGTGCCGAGATTGTGCTTGAAGGCTATATTGCACCTGGTGAAATGGCGCCCGAAGGCCCTTATGGCGACCATACCGGCTACTATAATGAAGTGGACAATTTTCCGGTGTTTACCGTCACCCATATTACGATGCGTAAAGACCCGATTTATCACAGTACCTATACCGGTCGGCCCCCGGATGAGCCGGCTATTCTGGGAGTGGCGCTGAATGAAGTGTTTGTACCAATCCTGCAGAAACAGTTTCCGGAGATCACCGACTTTTATCTGCCACCGGAAGGCTGCTCTTACCGGCTGGCCGTGGTAACCATGAAAAAGCAATACCCCGGCCATGCTAAGCGGGTAATGATGGGAGTCTGGTCTTATTTACGTCAGTTTATGTATACCAAATTTGTGATTGTCTGTGATGACGATATTAATGCCCGCGACTGGCAGGATGTTATCTGGGCCATTACCACCCGGATGGACCCGGCGCGTGACACCACCCTGGTAGAAAACACGCCAATAGATTATCTCGACTTTGCCTCGCCGGTGTCCGGACTTGGCTCTAAAATGGGCATGGACGCAACCAATAAATGGCCGGGCGAAACCACGCGCGAATGGGGCGAACCCATTGTTATGGATCAGCAGACTAAACAACGGGTAGATTCCATCTGGGATAGTCTGGGCATTCCGTTGCCAGCAAAGGAAACCCGGCTGTGAATTATCAGGTAACGGTACTGCCGGCACAGCTTAGCTTTGCCGTGCAACCGGACGAGACCATACTGGATGCTGCACTGCGCAGCGGTATTGATTTCCCGAACCGTTGCCGTCAGGGCGTCTGCACCAGCTGCGTCTGCAAATTAAAAAGTGGTGAAGTGCGCTATAACGAGCCACAGCCTCTGACTGAAGTGGACAAACAACAGCAGTTTACTTATTGTTGCCTGGCGTACCCGGTAAGCGATGTAGTTTTGCACCATCCTTTTATCAGTGGCTAATCACCCTTAAACATTAAGCCACCAGAATATGAGAGTTTTATGACCAACACTGCCAACAGCTCTGCGATTGCCTGTCAGGTAATTTCTGTCGACGCACTGAGCCCTGGGATCAGCAAAGTTGTGCTGCGTCCAGATCAGACCACTGATTATAGCGCAGGACAATATTTGCAACTGGTGTTAAGCGCTGAAGACAAAAGACCTTTTTCGATTGCCAGCATTGCCAGTAGCAAGCTGCTGGAGCTGCATATTGGTACACCTGCCGGCGATAGCTGGTCGAGCGCTGCCCTTACCCATATTGAACAGCAATTTCGCGCTGGCATGCCGGTGATGGCTGAAATTGGCCTGGGCCAGGCACAGCTGCGTCAGGAGAGCACAAGGCCAGTTATTTTAATGGCCGGTGGTACTGGTTTTTCTTACGTATATGCGATTGCCCAGGCACTGAGTGCGGCTAACGCCAGCCAGCCGGTGTTTTTATATTGGGGCGTGCGCCATGAAGATGCGTTGTACTATCTGCCACAGTTACAACAATGGGCCAGTCAGCACAAGCAGTTCCGCTTTGTCCCGGTAGTACAGCAACCCGGCGCGAACTGGCAGGGCCGCAATGGGCTGGTACACGAAGCGGTTCTGGCAGATTTTGTCTCACTGGAAGCCTACGATATCTATATCGCCGGCCCCTTTGCCATGGCCGGAGTAGCCCGCGAAGCCTTCACAGAGCAAGGCGCTCACCGCGAGCATATGTTTGCCGATGCCTTTGCCTATATTTAAACTGGTTTGGCCAGTAAAACTATGCCACAATCTGTGGCTTGTTTTCCAATAGGATCAGTAACATGCAACATAAAACCCTGATTAAAGTTCGTGGCTATCATTTAGATATTTATCAGCACGTCAATAATGCTCGTTACCTGGAATTTCTGGAAGAAGCCCGCTGGGGTTATCTGGAAGACAGCGGTGATATTGAATGGTTTGCCAAACATAAACTGGCCTGGATTATCGTCAATATTAATATTAACTATCGGGTGGCTGCCACCATGGGCGATACCCTGGAAATATTTACCCGCTTTAGCAAAATTGGCGGTAAAAGTGCGGTGGTAACCCAGGAAGTGCGGATTGCCGGCAAAGACGCATTGGCAACAGATGCGGAAGTGACCATTGTCTGCTTAGATCAGAAAACCAGCAAGCCGGTGGTTATTGAAGGTGAATTAAAATCCCGCCTGGAGCAGCATATCGCTGAGTAATAGTCAGCGCTTACTATGTTTTTCCAGCGCTTGCTTTAGCAACGCGCTGGTGCTGACTTCATCGCCGCAAGGCACCCTTTTTGCCGCCATCAGTGCCTCAAAACCATCCAGCGTCGGGTCGCCGAAAACACAAACTCCTTTGCTGATACGAACGATATGCCGGCCATCATTTAGCTGGGCAACAACCTGCTGCGCCGGGCCCTGACTAACCGGCCAATACTTCCTATCCACCGTTAACCGGGGCTGTTGCTGCTTCTGCAAAAACTGCTGGTAACTGCCACTGGCTGCTTGCTCAATTGCTGCCTGATCCGGTTTTGCCACTTGGTGCAGTGCACGTTGCGCCAGGCTTTGTCCCTGAACTAACCTTGTGTTATTTGCTGAACGGGTCTTTTGGTCAGCGTCATCTGGCATTATCGTGGCCGGTTTGAATTCTGGCGGCAAGTCTTCTGAACTACCATCACTGGTAAGAGTCTGGTCAATCACTTCATCGGCCATTCTTTGTTCGTTTGGCAATGAATTAGCCGGCAGAGTGGCTTTAGGGGGCGGTTTTGCAGCGGGCGGCGGTTGATACAGGAAGGATATTATTGGCTCAGCTACCGGTTGCGACACAGGCTGGCTGAATTTTGTTGTTAGCAGCAACGCCAGAATGACGATGTGCAGTAAAACGGCCAGCAGAACAGCGTTACCATATTCAGTGCTGAAGCGCTGTAAGGGGTGTATAACAGCTGCCAAAAATTGCTGCCCCGAGGCTATTATTGTTAAGTCTGTATCAGACCCTGAGGGCAGCAAATAATTCCGCTTTAGTAATAACTTACTCCGTAAACTGTTTTTTCATTTCAGCCGCGGGCTTATAGTTTTTCGCTTTTATTAACAGGGGATATATCGGGTTATCTCACTCCATCGTTCCAGCTTTTCAGCTAAGCTCTGGCGGGCATGGGCCGGGCTGGTGGAGGGTAGCGGGATCAGTTGCAGCGTTGCCGGCAATTGCTGTTTTTTGATAACGTGGCGTTGGAAACTTTGCCAGGCTTTCGCTCCATTAAAAGCAATGGCGATAATTTGGCTGTGGTGCTGCATAAAATCAGTGAAATCGTTGGCCTGCTCTGCCGTAATCGCACTGTCCAGACTACCCTGGCGCTGACAACAGCCAAGCACGTCCCACAGCGCTACCTGTCGTGTTAACAAGGCCTGCAATCGCCCAGGATAACTTAACCCGGGTTCAAGCCCGAGCAAGCGGGTCATTACCGGCCAGAATGCATTGCGGGGGTGGGCATAGTACTGCTGCTGTTGCAGCGACTTTGCACCGGGCATACTACCCAGAATTAACAGCCTGGCATCTGGCCTCGATATCGCCGCCAGGCCGGATATTGCTGCGGCCATTAGCGCAGCTCGGGTTGGTACTGACGGGCTTTTTGCCAGGCTTGCTGTGCCTGTTGTGGCTCACCTTCCTGCTCAGCCAGATAGGCCAGCACGGCATAAAGATAACCATTGCTTGGGTTGTCACGCAGCCAGTGCTGAATCTGCTTGCGTAGCCTTAGTACCGAGCGGCCCAGTTGGATCTGCCGTAAATGCGGCCATGCCGGCGCCACATCGGCCAGCGACAATGCCGCCACCAGTCGCTTTTCTGCCGCGTCAGGCTGGCCCGCGTTTGCTTCAGCCCAGGCTAAGCCCACTGCCGCTGCCGCCGACTTGCGCTCTTTTGCCGGTAGCACCTGCCAGAAGTCCTGTTGCTGCTCAAAGCCGGCTTCTCCTGCTAAATGACGCAGTGCCTGTGGATAAATAGCAAATCGCTGCAGCCGCCAGCTGTTTTTATCAAACCAATGCTCTGTAGCAGCCCGTCCTGCAGCCGTTAGCACCTGTTGCCAGAGGCCCGCCTGTTGCAAAGCACGCAAGTATAACTGGCCGAGCGCGGCGTCAAACGGCGGATGCTGCAGTAACGCCTCAAGAATAACAACCGCCTGGCGAGTGTGGCCCTGATGCAATAACATGTCGGCTTCAAGATACTGTCGGTTCGGGTCATCTTCAGCTAAATCTGCTATCAGGGTTTTAGCCTGTTGGTACTCTCCAGCATAAAATGCGGCATAAGCTGCCAGAAAACGCTTCTCGCCGTTAAAGCCTCCGGCTTGCAGCGCTTGTTGTAGCTCGCTGGCAGCCTTTGGCCACTGCCGCCTCGCGTAGGCATTTAAGCCATTGGCAAAGGCCTGCTGCGCTTTTTTCTGGCGCCGTGAGCGGAAAAAATTAAAGGAGCCATGCTGGATGCGTAACAGGTGCTTTAGTAACTTTACCATTAGCACTATTGCCACCAACACAACTGTTAGCACGATCCCAAAACCCAGTGCGGTCATTTCAATTACGTACCCGGCCAGCACCAGTTTAATATATCCCGGGTTATTGGTTACCACTGGCCCTAAAAACATTGCCAGCGCCAGCACAACAATCAGTAAAATGGCTTTGATCATATGTCAGTCTCCGCCAGGTTCTGCAGATAGCCTTCTAACTTGGCAGCACTTTGCAATGTTGGTAGTTGCTGCGCGCTGATTTCAATGGCAGCCAGCGCCAGCAGTTGTTCACTCAGTTGTTGCACGGCAGGCTCAGTTGCCTGAAAATGACGTTGCAATTGATCACTGGCTTGTTGCAATGCACTGCGATACACCACAGGCTCGCCCTGCAAGGCCGCCAATTGTGCCAGCAGCAATTGCTGGTTCAGAGCAACCCGCACCATCAGCTGTTGCTCAGCCGTTAAACTGAAATAATCTTCTGGCATGGCCACCCGGGCTGAAAATAATTTTTGTAAGCTGTTGTCCCAATAATACTTTAAGGTACTGCGCCAATTTTTCAGATCTCCCTCTGGCTCAGACACGGTAACACTTAGCTCGGTTTGTTGCTGTTTTAACGGCAAACGCATACTGGTTTTACGCATTTGTGCCAACTCGACATGCACGGCGCTCAGATCGGGCGTTTTTAATGTGGTCAGCACTGCTAAATCATCAGCAATGGCTTGGCGCACATTAATCAGTGATGCGTCATCCAGTTCAGCAAGCTGTTGCCCGGCACGCTGCAGCAGTAACCTGGCAGTGTTGATATCCTGATTTAACCACAGACTGTAATCAGCCCGTTTTAACAAAAACTGAATTTCAGCCAATGCCCAGTGCCGTGGAGGCGCCCCATCGCTTTGCTGTACCAGTTCTCGTACACTTTGCATTTGTTGCTGTAATTGCTGCTGCTGGCGTTGTTGCTGCGCCGTTATTTGCTGCTCTGTTTCGCTCAGGCTCTGCTGCTGGCGGTTCAGGCTTTGCTGTAATTGATTTTCATTGCTGCTTAGCAGCTCAGCATTTTGCCGGCTAATATCCTGCTGCGCTTGTTGCAACTGCTGTTGCTGGGTTTGTAAATATTGCCACTGCGGCCATAACCAGTATGTTGCCCAAGCCAGGCCTGCCACCACCAGTAATGAGCATAGCAATGCCAGCGCGGCTAAAGCGCGACCACCACGAACCGGCCGTTGCTCTTGCTCAGCAATTTGTTGTTTTAATTGCTCCAGTGGTGCATCTGATTCTTCAGCCGGGGTTAACGCTGCCTGTTCACTCATAATATTTCCTTCTTAAGCTGAATAATTTGCTGTAACAACGCCTGATCGTTAGCATTCTCTGCCAGACTTATTCGCTGGCGGTTAATCCCCAGAGCGAGCGCTTGCTCCTGCATCCGCGGGCTGACCAGCAACCAGTGTCGTTGCTGCAACCAGGGTACTCCGGCCTCTGGGATTATCGCAAACAACTGCTGCAAAATTTCATTACTGGTGGCTACAATACAACGTACTTGCTGCTGCTGCCACAACTGCCAAAGCTGTGCCCCATCCAGGGGAAGTGGTAATCGGCTATAGCTCTGCACATATTTAACGGTAGCACCCCGGGCAATTAATTGCTGCTTAATCAGCTCCCGACCACTGTTGCCCCGCACCACCACGATCTGCTTGCCTATCACCTGCTGAAGCTGAGGCAGTGCCAGCAAACCTTCACTGCGCTGATCTTGCGGCACAATAACTTCACGTCCACTCCAGCGCTGCAACAAGCTTGCAGTGGTGCTACCAACGGCAAACAAATGGCCCGACAGTTGCTCCGGCTTAATTTGCTGTTCCAGCGCATGTACCGCACTAACACTGACAAAAATAAGCAGCTCTGCCTGTTCAAGCAATGTTACTTCTTTGGCTTTTAAGGTAACTTGCTGAGTGGTAATTAACGGCTGATAACTATAAGCAATACCTTGTTCATCCAGGCTGGCCAGCAGATTGTCGGCCTTGCCAGCTGGCCGGGTAATTAAAAAAGGGGTGGCCATTGTCATGCGTTTGCCTGATATACCTGTTGTAAAATGGCACCCGCCCCCTGGGCCAGTAGCTGTTCGGCTACGATCAGGCCTATCTGCTCTGCGTGTGTGGCACTACCTGTGTGCTCAGCCCGGATAATCTGGCCACCGTCCAGTGATCCCACCAGGCCGCGCAAATGCAATTGCTCACCATTAAGGGTAGCAAAGGCGCCAATGGGCACCTGACACCCGCCCTGCAAGCGGCGGTTCATCGCCCGCTCAGCCAGTACACAATAACGCGTTGCCTGATGTTCCAGTGGCGCCAGAAGTTGCTGGATTGCACTATCTGCACTGCGACATTCAATACCGACTGCCCCCTGGCCATTGGCGGGTAGGCTTTGCTCAGGTTCAATATAGCTGGCAATCCGGCCGGCGAAACCGAGCCTGATTAACCCCGCAGCGGCCAGAATAATGGCCGCAAACTCGCCGTTATCCAGCTTGGCCAGCCGGGTATTAACATTGCCCCGTAAATCGCGTACGGTTAAATCGGGCCGTAACGCTTTTAACTGGCATTGCCGGCGTAAACTTGAGGTGCCCACTACAGCGCCATAGGGTAATTGGGAAAGCCGCTGAAACTGGTTTGATACAAAAGCATCGCGCGGGTCTTCACGCTGGCAAATGGTTTGCAGCACCAGACCATCGGGAAAGGCCACCGGCACATCCTTAATACTGTGCACAGCAATATCAGCCCGACCATCCAAAATGGCCGTCTCCAGCTCTTTAACAAACAATCCTTTACCGCCTATTTTTGCCAGCGGGGTATCAAGAATTTTGTCACCCTGAGTCGACATCGGCACCAACTCTACCTGCAAAGCAGGGTGATGGCGGATAAGTTCTGCCTTAACAAATTCGGCCTGCCACAACGCCAGCGCGCTTTTACGAGTGGCAATACGTACAATCTGGCTCATCCTAATTATCCTTTGCCTGCATTAACCGGCGTTGTAAAAAGCTACTGATATCCGCCACTTCCTGAGCACAAACGCTATGCTCCATCCGGTAATCGTGCCAACTTACGTTGAAGCCCTGATTTTTAAGCGCATGAAACGCTTGCTGACCAGCGGCTAACGGTACGACCGGGTCCTGGCTGCCATGGCCGATAAATACCGGCGTGGCTTTATTACTGTTGGTTGCCTCTGCGGCGAGTTTATCCGGCGCGCACATATAGGTTGATAACGCCATAACGCCGGCCAGTTTATAAGGTAGCCGCGCCAGTAAATGCAGTGCGATTACTCCGCCCTGGCTGAAGCCAGCCAGCACAATTTGCTCACTATTCAGACCATCGGCAATCAGTTTATCGAGCAACTGTTGCACTGCTACTGCCGACTCACGCACCCCGGTCTCATCAGCGCGATGGGCCAAGTCCATGGTTTTAATATCGTACCAGGCGCGCATTCTCATACCGGCGTTAACTGTTACCGGCCGTTCGGGGGCATGCGGAAATAAAAACCGGATGCCGGCATCTGTTGGCAACCGCAGCTCGGGCACGATAGGCGCAAAACCATGGCCTGAGTCGCCCAGGCCATGCAGCCACACTACTGCAGCCTTCACCGGACCGTTAGGTTTTACATCAACAAAAGGGAGTAATGCCATTATTCTGTTCCGGATTGCGGTGGCGTCAGCACTACCGGGCTGCCCGCCTGTTTAGAGGCTGCATCTGACAACAGTTGCCAGAATTCACTGCCGGTGCGGTTATCGATCCATTGCTGATTGCGCCATTCAAAGTGATGGCCATTAAACTTGGTCGCCAGCCAAAGCTGCTGCAGTGGCGGCTGTTTGTTAATAATAATCTTGCTTTGATCCGGAAAGGTTATCGACAATAAACCACCATTCGATTCGTAGTCTAAATCAAGCTCCAGTTGTTCAATTGCCTCTTCTACCGCTAACAGGGTATTGTCGGTCAGTTCTTCATATTCTAAGTCATTCATCTGCGTCACCTGTTTGCTTTTATCGCTAAGGATGCGATTATAGAGCGTCAAGCCGTTAAAGAAATAGAAACCATGCAAACGAAGCGCACTTTATCCCAGTTTCTTTTGCCTGCCTGCTTATTGCTGGGCAGCATTATGCTAGCCGCCTGTGGTCAAAAAGGGCCTCTTACCTTACCACAAGCTGCACCAGAAGTGGCAGAGCCAGCACCAGAAAAGCCAGAGCAGCCCAACCCAGCTGAGCGTAGCAGCGAGGAGCAAATTCGTGGACCACTTTAATTATCAGCACGATAGCCTGTATGCTGAACAGGTCGATCTAAATGCATTGGCAGCAGAATTTGGTACCCCTTGTTATGTCTACTCCAGAGCGACCATCGAGCGCCATTATCAGGCTTTTGCCTCTGCCGCGTCGGCGCATCCGCACAGCCTGGTGTGTTATGCGGTTAAAGCTAACAGCAATCTGGCGGTGCTGAATGTATTGAGTAAATTGGGCAGTGGCTTTGATATCGTGTCCGGTGGCGAACTGCGCCGGGTCATTGCGGCAGGCGGCGACCCGGCCAAAGTGGTGTTTTCCGGCGTTGCCAAAACCGCTGAAGATATGCGATTTGCCCTGCAGCTGGGTATTAAGTGTTTTAATGTCGAATCTGAGGCTGAACTGGAGCGTCTGCAACAGGTCGCCAGCAGTTTAAATATTAAGGCGCCGGTCTCCTTGCGGGTAAACCCGGATATTGACGCTAAAACCCACCCTTATATTTCCACCGGTTTAAAAGCCAATAAATTTGGCATTGATATTTTAACCGCACCCGCAATATACCGGATGGCCAGCCAGATGAGCCACCTTAAGCTGGTGGGGGTAGATTGCCACATAGGTTCCCAGCTAACTGAAACCCAACCGTTTTTAGAAGCGCTGGAAAAATTGCTCAGTTTAATTGAGACACTGAAACAAGAGGGTATTGTGCTAAGCCATATCGATATCGGCGGTGGCCTTGGCGTAACTTATGATAAAGAAACGCCGCCGGCGCCGTATACCTACATCAGCAAAGTCGTCGAACGGTTACGAGGCTACCCTGAGCTGGAACTGATCATGGAACCTGGCCGGGCCATTATGGCCAATGCGGGTATCTTGTTGACCCGGGTAGAATATTTAAAGCCGGGCCAGGAAAAGAACTTCGCCATCGTTGATGCCGCCATGAACGATTTAATCCGGCCGGCATTATACAGCGCCTGGCAGAATATCGTGCCGGTAAAGCAGCAGAGCAGCGAAACCACACAGCTTTATGATGTAGTAGGACCGGTGTGCGAGACCGGCGATTTTCTGGGTAAAGACCGCATGCTGGCCATAACTCAGGGTGATTTACTGGCGGTACGCTCAGCGGGCGCTTATGGCTTTACCATGAGCTCGAACTACAACAGCCGGCCGCGGGTGGCCGAAGTCATGGTAGCGGGTGATCGCAGCCACCTTATCCGGGCCCGCGAACAATGGCAGGATTTATGGCGCGGCGAACAGCTGCTAACTGAATAGTAATAAGGCGCCAATGATCATTAACTTTTCAAAAATGCAGGGCCTTGGCAACGATTTTATGATGGTCGACAGCGTCAGCCAGAATATTTTCCTGACCAAAGAACAAATCCGCCAGCTGGCCGATCGTAATTTTGGCATTGGTTTCGACCAATTACTGATGGTAGAGCCGCCGTATGATCCGGAACTGGATTTTCATTACCGGATTTTTAATGCCGATGGCAGCGAAGTAGAACAATGCGGCAATGGTGCGCGCTGCTTTGCTAAATTTGTCCGCCACCGCGGCCTGACCAATAAAAGCAAAATTCAGGTAAGCACCAAATCGGCCAGAATAACCCTGTATGTGGAGCAGGATGGCCAGGTCACGGTAAATATGGGTATTCCCCAGCTTGACCCGGCGCTGGTGCCATTTAAAGCCCAGAAGCAGGAAGCTACCTATATTATGCGAGCTGAAGAACACACGGTACTTTGCGGTGTGGCCTCGATGGGTAACCCGCATGCCGTGCTTGAAGTAGACGATGTTGCCAGTGCCAACGTTGCAGAGTTGGGGCCGCTGCTGGAAGTGCATGAACGCTTTCCGCAAAAAGCCAATATTGGCTTTATGCAGGTAATATCGCCCTCACACATTAAATTGCGGGTATGGGAGCGCGGGGCGGGCGAAACACTGGCCTGCGGTACCGGCGCCTGTGCCGCGGTGGTCGTTGGCCAGCTGCAAAAAAAACTGGGGCCGCAGGTGCAGGTAGACTTGCCCGGTGGCAGCTTACATATTCGCTGGAATGGTCCGGGCCAGATAGTTAAAATGACCGGCCCGGCTGAACACGTATTCGATGGACAACTTTCGTTATGAATGACACCCTGACCCAGGACAAAGAAGCAATAGCCGTCAGCGTGGTGCTGGATTATTTACAAGATCATCCGGAGTTTTTTCAGCTGCATCCGCAGTTGTTACAACAGATGCGTCTGCCACATCAGCAACGGGGCAGCGTGTCGCTGGTAGAGCGCCAGCTGGAATTACAGCGCACTAAAATTGCCGCCCTGGAAGATGATATTACCCGCTTAATGTCTGTTGCCCGGCAGAACGAGCATATTTTTCATGCGCTGAACACGCTGCATTTAAGTCTGCTGCATAAACCTACCCTGGAAGATGCTGAGCAGGCGCTACAACAGTTTGCTAAAAGTATGCCGCAAGTTCATGCCTGTCGCCTGGTTTGCCTGCAGCCCGATAGTAGCGCCATCAGCCAATATCAACTGTTATTGTCGCGCCGTCTAAGCAGCGACAATGTTTATCTGGGCCGGTTGAACAAAGAAGAACAGCAGCCGCTGTTTGGCGACGCCATTCATTCGGTTGCGCTGGTACAGATTGGTAGCGGCCCTGGCTTGGCGCTATTGGCGTTTGGCAGTGAGCAGGACGACCATTTTCAGCCGGCGATGGACCGCTTATTTATCCGCCATCTGGCCAAACTACTGGGCGAGGTTTTACCTGGTAATGACCCTAGCTGAGCCACGCTGGCAAAAAGATCTTGATGCCTACCTAAGCTACCTGCGCTTCGAGCGCGGTTATGCCAGTCGTACGTTACAAACTTACCGCCAACAGCTTGGCCTGGTTGCCAATAGCCAGGCTAACACGGCCAGCCAGAGCATAGCTGATGACGGTGTCACTTTTAGTTGGCACAGCCAAACTGAAAGCAGCTTACAACACTATCTGGCTAATGGCCGACGTCGCGGCTTAAGTGCCCGCAGTCTGGCCCTTGCCGTTGCAGCGCTGCGAGGCCTTTATCGTTACCTGCAACAACAACAGCAGGTTACTGATAATCCGGCACAGTACCTGACTGTACCAAAGCCAAAACAAAAGCTGCCAAAAAACCTTGATATAGACGCGTTGCAGCATTTGCTCAGCTTCGACAGTAGCAGTGATGTGCTGGCTTGCCGCGATAAAGCGATGCTCGAGCTATTTTATTCTTCCGGCCTGCGCCTGGCAGAATTAGTGGGCAGCAATATTAACGATATCGATTGGCGTGAGAAGTTAATCAGGGTGCGCGGTAAAGGCAGTAAAGAACGGCAAATACCCATCGGTTCTGTTGCTTTGAATGCGTTGCAACATTGGCTAAGTCAGCGCCATTTGTTGCTGGGCGATGCTACACCGCAACAGGATCACCACGCGCTGTTCTTAAGTAAACAGCAGCAACGCATCTCAGCGCGTCAGGTCAGGCAGCGGGTAAACCACTGGGCGAAACAACAGGGTCTGGGCCAGCAATTACACCCGCATATGTTGCGTCACTCGTTTGCCAGCCATCTGCTGCAATCAAGCTCAGATCTGCGCGCTGTGCAGGACTTACTGGGCCATGCCAACGTTAGTACCACCCAGGTTTACACCCATCTTGATTTTCAGCATCTGGCGGCGGTGTACGACAACGCTCACCCAAGGGCCAGGAAAAAGCCGTAATCTTTCACCACAAACCATAAAAGGTGTAATGCCGTATTGTTACAGTGAAGCGGTTTAATCTGCGCTCTTGCCGGATTTTGATTTGGGGAAAATACATGCAAATTTTTAAAGCTCTCTCTGATATTAAGGCGTTGTCATTCGATTTAGATGACACCTTATATGACAATAAACCGATTATCGAAGCAGCAGAGCAGGCGATGCTTAGTGCTTTGCTTAAACACGCACCGGCGAGTAAGGGTAGAGATAGTAATTTCTGGTGGCAACATCGTTTAAAACTGGCCAAAGTTGAACCGGAACTGCGGCATGATATTGGCCGCTGGCGCCTGCTGGGTATTGAGGCAGGGCTGGTCGAGCTGGGCATAGCGCGCAACGAGGCTAAAAAAGTGGCGCAGCAGGGGTATGACGCGTTTCTCGACGCCCGCACCAGAATAAGCTTAACAGCAGAGGTCAATGAGCTGCTAACTGCTCTCGCTGAACGTTACCAGCTAATTGCGATTACCAACGGTAACGCCTGTATTAACAAAATGGGCTTGGGTGAGGTGTTTGAATTCAGCCTGCAGGCTGGTCCTGGTGGCAAGATGAAACCCTATCCGGATATGTTTCAGGCAGCGGCAGAGCGCCTTAAGCTGGCCCCTGCGCAAATTCTGCATATTGGTGATAGCCATCGCGCCGATGTAATGGGCGCCTTAGCCGCAGGCTGCCAGGCAGCCTGGCTCGATCACCATCGGCAACCGGTCAGCATCTTACCGCATATCCGACTAACCGATGTGCGGCAGTTAGGGGCTTTAATTACAGCTTAACTGGCTGCCGGGGCTGATGACCTGAAACCGGCAACTACCCAGATAATAATTAAGTAGATGAGGACCGGCGGCACTACTGCTAAAAATAACGCTGTGGTTATAGTGGTTGTTTTAGATTGTTGCACCTGATTTAACTGCTGCTGATATCGCTCAGCTAATTGCGCTGGGCTGTGCCCGTTAAGATGGTGTGTAATTGAGCCTGCCAGGGTGCCGTCCGGTTCCGGCTGTGCTTCCATTCGCTGTACCGCTGCAGTAAGTTCCACAATGCGTTCATCTGCAAAACTAAGGTCCGAATGAGCTGCAAATGCCAGATAGCCGACCCACCCAACAACGAGAATACAATAAAGCCGTTGCCAACCATTTAACCGCATACCATTTTCCTAATTCCACACCAGAAATTGTTTTAACACGCAAATAGCCGTTGAGCAACAAATAATCAAACTAATGAAACCTGACAGTTGATATAAAAATCGATAACCGGTTTAGAATTATGCAGGCCATTCAACCTGCAATAAGGCTTTCCAGCAATTTCAGTGGTTTGCCAGCTTAATTCTGGTAGCAGAATCGGTAGTACTGCTACAGCACAATCGGAAACACTGCCGCCATTAACTAGCTTAGTTGCGCTAATAAACGGCTTGTTTTTAATTAACCCAACCGGAATAGTCAGGCTGTGTCTTTCAGCCAATTTATTGGCAATAACGTCTATCTCGCCCGCAGCTGAAATTCGCAGGTCATAACTTAAATAAACGCTGGTGCTGTCAGTACGCTCAGGGTAATTCACGGTTATGCGCTTAACCTGGCGATTAACCTCGACTGCATTCTCAGAGTAGCCAACCGTGAAATCGGCAGGGTTAAGCCAAATCGATTTGGGTTTAAACAAGTCAACCAACGGTTGCCAGAAAGGATCGGCAGTTCTGTTATGCAATGTTTGCATTGCGATATTCAGTTGACCCAGTCTGGTGCTATCGAAAGTATGCTCAATAGCCAGTAACTCATTACTATCCTGGCAGCTGGCCGGCGCTGCATCGGCAAACCGCTTAAGTGCCATATCAGGTAGCAGTTCAATGCTTAGCTGCTTATGCGCCGTGCCGGTTACCGGTTGATCCTCACCGCCGATCGCCAGCGATAGTAAAACCACCGCTATAGCAACCATCCCCACAAGACTTACAATCAATTTATAGGGCATGCGGCTATCCTGATGATTGTTTTTTAAGCAAAATATAACCAGTTCCTGAATTAAATACCAGTTATTTATCTGGACAAAAAGGCAATAACCACTCCAGACACTGGTTATTTATCCACTAAAATTCTGTTGCTTTACTTGGCGCTTACCGCAGGGCTGTTATAATGGCCGCAAATGGTTTACTGAGATGTGCTGATGGATGTATCCAACCTGCTGGATGGCTTAAACGATAAACAACGTGACGCGGTGGCTGCGCCTGCGCAGCATATGCTGATTTTAGCCGGTGCCGGTAGTGGTAAAACCCGGGTTCTGGTGCATCGTTTAGCCTGGTTAATGCAGGTAGAAACCGTCGCACCCTATAGCTTACTGGCGGTAACCTTTACCAATAAAGCGGCGCAGGAAATGCGTGGCCGGATTGAAAGTACTATCGGTGTCAGCTTAAACAACCTGTGGATGGGTACCTTTCACGGCTTGTCCCACCGGATGCTGCGGGCGCATTATCAGCAGGCCGGTTTGCCGCAGGGCTTTCAGATCATTGACTCGGATGATCAGTACCGTTTGGTGAAGCGGGTACTAAAAGCGCTGAACCTGGATGAAAAGCACTGGCCAGCCAAACAAATTCAGTGGTTTATTAATGGCCGCAAAGACGATGGTCAGCGCCCGGGTATGATTGATGCCGGCGGTGATTTCAGCCTGCAACAAATGGTTAAAATTTATGCTGCCTATCAGGAAATGTGTGACCGCGCAGGCTTAGTCGACTTTGCCGAAATTCTGCTACGCAGCTTTGAGCTGCTTAAAAACCATGCTGATGTGCGCGGCCATTATCAGCAGCGGTTCCGGCATATTCTGGTAGACGAGTTTCAGGACACCAATGCTATTCAATATAACTGGCTGAGGTTACTGGCCGGTACCGCGGCTAAAGTGATGATCGTTGGCGATGATGATCAATCCATTTACGGCTGGCGTGGTGCCAGAGTTGAGAATATTCAGCAGTTTTTGCGCGACTTTGATGGCGCAGAAACTATTCGTCTAGAACAGAACTACCGTTCTACTGCCACTATCTTAAAAGCCGCCAACGCGGTGATTGCCAATAACAGTGGCCGGCTGGGTAAAGACTTATGGACTGACGGCAGTGACGGTGAAACCATTTCACTGTATACCGCCTTTAATGAACTGGACGAAGCCCGCTTTATAGTCAGCCGTATTCGTAGCTGGCATAACCAGGGCGGCAGCCTGACCGAAAGCGCTATTTTATACCGTAACAATGCCCAGTCGCGGGTACTGGAAGAAGCGCTTATTCAGGAAGGCCTGCATTATCGTATTTATGGCGGTTTACGCTTTTATGAGCGACAGGAAATTAAAGATGCGCTGGCTTATTTACGCTTGATCAGCAACCGCCAGGATGATGCGGCGATGGAGCGGATTATCAATACCCCGGCCCGCGGCATTGGCGATACCACGATGAATAAGGTGCGACTACACGCCCGCAGTGAACAGCAGACTCTGTGGCAGGCGCTGCAGCAGATGTTACAGCAAAAGCAACTCAGTGGCCGCGCCGCCAATGCCATTGAACAGTTTATGCAGCTAGTTGATAAGTTAGAGCAGGAGCTAACTGATTTGCCGTTGTTTGAACAGGCTGAGCACATTATTAAACAATCTGGCTTATATGCGATGTATCAGGCCGAGAAAGGCGAGAAAGCCCAGACCCGGATAGAGAACTTAAATGAGCTGGTAACGGCCTGTCAGAACTTTAACAGCAACACCGTAGAAGATATGACACCGCTGGCGGCTTTTTTATCGCAAGCCGCGTTGGAAGCAGGTGATTATCAGGCTGAAGAGCATTCAGACGCGGTGCAATTAATGACCCTGCACAGCGCCAAAGGGCTGGAATTTCCGCTGGTGTTTATTTGTGGTCTGGAAGAAGGCATGTTCCCCAGCCAGCAAAGCGGTGATGACCCGACCCGCTTAGAAGAAGAGCGCCGGCTTTGTTATGTCGGCATGACTCGTGCCATGCAAAAGCTATATTTATGTCACGCCGAGAGTCGTCGTTTATATGGCCAGGAGCAATATCATAAAGCATCCCGCTTTATCCGCGAGATCCCGGTTGAATATCTTGAAGAAATTCGCTTAACCACCCAGGTTAGCCGGCCCACCCAGACTAATCGTTTTGGTAGTGCTGCCAGTCATGTTGCCTTTGAAAATACCGGTTTTCAGCTGGGTCAGCGGGTACTACATGAAAAGTTTGGTGAAGGTACCGTGCTAAATTATGAAGGCGTCGGCGCGCAATCACGCATTCAGGTTAATTTTGATCAGCTGGGTAGCAAATGGCTGATGACCGGCTACGCTAAGTTACAGGCCATTAGCTAAATGTCGCTAACGGCTTATTTGCAGCCGCTACTGGCGCAAGCAGCCACTCAGCATTGTCGGCTGCCAGTGCTGCTGCAGGGCGATGCTGAGCCCCTGCTAAACCAGGTTACGACGTTGCTGGCGCAGTTAAAACCAGAAAAACTATATTGGCTGGGCGACCAGGCGCCGGTTAACAGCATAGCCCTGCAAGCTGGCAATAATTATCAGCTGCTAGGCAGCGAATGCGATATGCTGATCATTAATGCGTTCAATGGATTTAATGCTGATCTCATCGCCGCCAGTGCAGGTTGTTTAAAAGCCGGTTGCTTGTGGCTAATTATGGCGCCAACTGATCAGAATTGGTGGCAGCAGCCTAACCCTGCTCATGCCAGACTTCTACCCTATCCACTGGATGCAGCTGCACATCAGGGACAGTTTATTGCGTTCTGGTTGGCCCGTCTGCAAGATTGCCCAATTGTTAAATTACAATTTAGTGATAACCAGCTTACGGTTACCCAAGCACTTGCGTTGCCTGACTTCACCAGCCCTGCATCAGTACAGGTACCTTATGCCAGCGCTGAGCAGCAATTAGCCGTAAACGCTATATTAAAAGTTGTATCCGGCCACCGTAAACGTCCACTGGTATTAGTAGCCGATCGGGGACGCGGTAAATCTGCGGCTCTAGGTCTGGCTGCAGCATTACTGGTGCAGCAGGGGAAAAAACAACTGGTGATCACTGCCGCCAGCCCAAATGCTGTGGTTACGGCAATTACTCATTATCAGAGCCAGATGGCGGATACGCCAGGCCTGCGCTTTATACCAGTAGACACCTTGTTGTCGGAAAAACCAGAACTTGATTTGCTGCTGATTGACGAAGCGGCAGCTCTGCCTACCGCCGTATTAAAGCAACTTGCCGATAACTACAGCAGAATTGTCTTTGCCACTACTGAGCATGGCTATGAAGGAACAGGCCGCGGCTTCCAACTGCGTTTTCAACGTTATCTTGAACAAACACAAAGTGGCTGGAAGCGCCTTCAGTTAACGCAGCCAGTGCGCTATCAGCAGCATGACCCGCTGGAGCAGCTTATTTTTGAAAGCTTTCTGTTGCGCCAGCCTGTAACAGCTTCGAGCTATCAACCAGATCAGCCCGTACAGCTGCGTCAATATAAGTGCAATGACTGGCTGGCAGCACCTGAGCAACTTGCCGCAGTATTTCATCTGCTTAGCCAGGCCCATTACCAGACTCAGGTAAAGGACCTGGCTGCACTACTTGATAATCCGCAGCTTAGTGTGATTGCGCTGTATCAGCACAATCGGTTATTAGCATGCGCTTTACTAAGCCATGAAGGTGATTTAGAACCAGAACTATGTACGCTGATTTATCATGGTAAACGGCGGGTTCAGGGACATTTGCTGGCACAAAGCCTGGCGTTTCATCTGGCAAAACCGCAACTTGCCGCTGATCGTTTGGTCAGGGTAATGCGGATCGCCGTCGAGCAGAACCTACAACGCCATGGGCTGGGCAGTCTATTATTAGCGGAACTGGCCAACAAATTAAAGCAACAGGGTATCAACTGGCTGGGTACCAGCTTTGGGGTAAGTCAGGGCCTGATAAGGTTTTGGCTGCAGGCAAAGTATATTCCAGTCAGGCTTAGTCATTTTGCTGACAACGCCAGCAGCGAACCCTCACTTCTGATGCTTCAGTCTCTTTCTGGTAAGGACGAAATTGTTCAACAGCTTTGCAAGCAGTTAGGTGAAGAGCTGTATCACTGCATATCGGAATATCCAGCAAATCTGAATTTTAAAGTGATTAGCGAGCTAATTCAGCCACCCGCGCGAGCGATCACTGAAAACGAGATTGCACAGCTGCAGCTATTTGCCCATGGCCAACGCCCTTACGAGCTTGTCGCTGGCTTACTGTTAAACTGGTTTAATCTGCATTTCCAGCAACTTGATCTTACTTCAGCAAGCATTTTAGCAGCCCGCTTATGGCACAAACAAAGCTGGCAGCAGATCTGCCAACGGTTTAACCTGGATGGCAAAGCTGCATGTATTAAACTTATCAGACAATCTATTTACGATTAGTTGAAACTGGTCTTGCCAGCAACACTGTTTTAACGATTAAAAAAGTGCTAATGTTCCGCGATTTTTATTTAATGCTGATAGTTAAACTCTTCTATGACGATAATAGCACCTTTATTACTTAGCCTTGCTGTCAACAGCACAGCAGGCTATAGCCAGACAGAATTGCGTACCTTGCAGTATGCAGTAAACAGTTATGCTTACAGCGCAGCGCTGGAGCAATTTTACCACCGCTGTGTTGAGCTTAACCCAGAGCAATACATGGTCAAAAAGCCAGACAATACACGTTTTCATAGCCTGTTGCAGCTGCAGCTGCAGCTTAACCCAGAGCAATTTATCAGCAATGTTGCCGCCAACCCTAAGTTTCAGCAGCGGGTTCCTGATGATATCGGCCTGACTGATTGTGCTAACCATGCCAGTTATCAGCGGGTTTTAGATAAGTATGAACTTGAATTATTTGCACTTGAAATTGCTTCTCCGGTTAAAGTAAATAAACAAAGCCCTGAAAGCCAGCGCAAACAATCGCAGCAGCTGAAAGTTAAACAAGCTAAGCAATTGCTTGAACGAAGTAAAGCCGTGGCAATGGTTAGCATTATCGACCGCAATAGCTTAAGCACGCTGGAACAGAGTGATTTTTTACATCCGGAATATAAAGGGCGCTACATATATAAAGTCGAGCTGGGCTGGCGTAATATTCCCGCCAGATATATGGGAATGCAAAACTACCTGACCGAACAGCAGTTTGCTGCAAGTCCGAAAAGCTCGCTGCTTTTGCTGGACCAGCATAATCAGTTTCTTAAGGTTTTCGACGAAGCGGAAGCCAAAGTTTATCTTAACCTGTTAGGTAAACCAGAATGGCATTTCGATAATCAGGGCAACCTGCAGCGTAAGTAAAACCTTAAGACTAACTCCTCCTCAATCCCCCTTTCTCAAAGGGGGATGCCAAAACGCACTCCGATATAGCATGACGATATAAACTCAGTAATAATCTCGGAGCTATAGAGTCGCATGGCGACTAAAACGCCGGGAGCGT
>DIBV01000012.1 GCA_002415085.1 Arsukibacterium sp. UBA5043
CGAGCTTCCGGCGAGACAGAACAGCTTATTCAAAGGATCTGTGCCCGCAAGTTGCTGCTGGTATTTTCTTTGAGTTTATTTTATTGCCTGAGTCTATTCTTGTACCTGAATGTAAATCAAGCGTTTTTTTCTTGTATACATTTTTACTTCTGCAAAATACGGGATTAGAACCCGCGAGTTGCTGATAAAAAACTCAGAGCGGTTTACTGTTGATTTAATCAGTAATAAAGGAGCAGAAAACAGGGGGGGGGGCGCACTAGAATATAAGGCATAAAAAAGCCTCTGCATAGCAGAGGCTTTTGTTGTTAATAGCTAGCTGCTAACGGTTACTTTGGTTCAAACTCAAATGGCTGGCGCTTGCGTTCACGCAGGCCAATTTCATTCATACTGGCGGCATCGAATAAGCGGCCATTTACCATGGTGTAGATTACCTTGTCGCTTACCCGGATATTCTCCAGCGGATTACCATCGATAACGATTAAATCTGCCAGTTTACCCGGTTCAATAGTGCCTAATTGATGGTCCATACCAAAGGTTTTAGCGGGGTTGATGGTCGCGGTTTTCAGTGCTTCCAACGGGCTCATACCGCCCTGAGCAAACATCCAGATTTCCCAGTGGGCACCTAAACCTTCCCGCTGACCATGGGCACCGATATTGGTAGTTACGCCGATATCCTGTAATTGCTTAGCGGTTTTTACCACTTCAAAATGGTTGTAATGGTGCTCTGGCGCAGTGGGCCGGCGCATACTGCGCGGGGCTAATACGTCCATTGGTACATACTGGCTTAACCGCGGGTGTTTCCATACCTCGGTTTTGTCGTACCAGTAGTTCTCGCCCCAGATACCGCCATAGGCCACGTTAAGGGTAGGGGTATAAGCCGTGCCGCTGGCCTGCCACAGTTGTTTAATATCGTCGTACACTTTTGCTGCCGGCAGTGCGTGCTCAATGGTGGTGTGGCCATCGACAATCATTGTTAAGTTATGCTGCATTAACGAGCCGCCTTCCGGTACCACCATCATGCCCAGTTCACGTGCAGCTTGCACCACCTGCTGGCGCTGGTTCCGCCGTGGCTGGTTGTAGCTTTTAACACTGAACGCGCCGACTTTTTGCAGACGTTCTAAATGAAATTTAGCGTCATCCAGACTATCAATATGCGAGGTATAACCGGCACCCTCTGCACCGTATAAAATGGTGCCGGTTGAGAAAATACGCGGCCCGACAATCTGGCCGGCTTGCTGCATTTCACTGGCGGCAAAAATTTCGCGGGTGTCATTTGACGGGTCGTGAATACTGGTAACACCAAAGGTTAAGCCGGCGTAGTTTTGCCAGTTTTGCTGCGGGGTAATTTGCTGATTACCCTGACTGCCATGGGCATGCGCGTCGAATATCCCTGGCATGATGGTTTTGCCCGTAATATCAAATACTTTGGCATTGCTTGGTACGGCGACATCGCTACGATTACCTACCGCTTTGATTTTATTATTTTCAACAATAACTACGCCATCGGCAATGACCTCATCGCCCTTCATGCTTAGCACCTGACCACCAACAAAGGCGACTGTGCCTCGTGGAATATCTGCCGGAAATTTGAAGCCAAGATTAATGCCGTTTTCTACTTTAAAATCATCACTTTTGGCACTGTGCTCGAACAAGCCATTAATGCTGGCATGATATAACTCAGGCCCCAGGCTCCAGTACAGATTCTGGCTGTCACCGCTCCAGCTGATATATTCACCGGCACGAACTGACAGTTGTTTTACCGGCAGTTGCTTATCGCTGCCGCTGATATCAATGGCCTTACCCCGTTCAATAAAGGGGGTAACAAATATTTTAAACCGATCAGCAAATGCCAGATACTTACCGTTGGGCGATAATTTAAATTCGGTGCCAAATTTGGCGGTATATAAGGTTTTCTGACTATGCTTTTGTAAATCGATACTGATAAAACTGGGTGAGCTGCCAAAATCCATGGCGTACACCTTACTATTGTCGCTGCCGAACATCGGCGCATAGCCATTGCGGGCGATCAGTTCACTGTCACCGCCGCGACTGCTGATTTTATACAGGCCGGTATTGAGTGACCATTGTCTTGGCAATAATCGCCCGGCACCAATTTTACGGTATACCACGGTTTTGCCATCCGGGCTTAAGGTTGGCTCTATATATTTTCCCGGTTCGCTGGTCAGTTTCGTTACCCGGCCGTTCCGCAGGTTCAGCAGGTTAACCGCGCCCTGAGTTTGATCGTTCCAGCTGACATAAACCAGCTCTTTACCATCGCGGGAAAACTCGGGATAAAATTCAAAATCGGTCGTTTGCTTGGTTAGCCGGCGCGGTTTCGGGTCGTTTAAGTCTGTGATATACAAATGGCCCAGGGCGGTAAATACTGCCTGCTTGCCATTGGGAGATACTTTGACAAAACGCAGCATTTTCACGTCAACGTCGCTGCTATCTAAATCCTGTTTTACCCGCAGCGCAGTCTGGATCTGTTTGCTGGTTTTTACCTCAAACGGCACGGTAGCCACTTTTTTACTGGCAATATTCAGCCGTTTTATGTCACCACCGGCCCAGAACAGTAAGTCTTTATTATCCGGTGTCCAGCTCAGGGTAGGGTATACGCCATGAATGGCCCAGGTTTCCTGCATGTCGCGGTCCAGGCCATCGTACAGTTTAATATGTTCGCCACTGGCTAAATCATATAAAAACAGGGTGCTCTGAAAATCTACCCGGCGGATATAAGCTAAATATTTACCATCAGGTGAGGGCGTAGGACGAATTGCACCACCGGCGCCCCCCAGTAGCTCTTCAATTTTACCGGTTTCGCGCTCGAATCGTTTAATGACATAAATGCCAGACTCTGAGTCTTTACTATAGTGGAAGGTTTTGCCTGGCGTATCATCCTGGGAAAAATAGATATATTTGCCATCAGTAGAAAACGCAGGTTCGCCTAAATCTTTCTGATCATTTTGCCGCTCGGTTAGCATGACGCCATTGCCGCCACTAACATGGTATTGCCATACTTCACCGGCGCCCAGCGAGCGGCTGGCAGTAAAGTGTTTGCGTGCCACGATAAACTGGCCGTCCGGGCTCCAGGCCGGGCTGTTCAGCAAACGAAAGGTTTCATTGGTCACGGCACGGGGCTCGCTGCCGTCGGCATTCATTAGCCAGATATTATCGCCGCCGTCGCGGTCGCTGGTAAAGGCAATGGTCTTGCCATCCGGGCTGAATACCGGCTGCATATTCCAGGCAATGTCATTGGTCAGGGCAGTGGCTTTGCCACCGGCAATGGGCATGGTGTAAATGTCGCCTAATAAATCAAACGCCAGCGTTTTGCCGTCCGGGCTAACCGTAATGTTCATCCAACTGCCTTGCTGCACGTTGATATCGACAGTTTCGAACTGGCCTTGTGGTGCATTAACATCCCAGCTTGGAGCTTTTTCGTCGGCTTGCAGCGTCACACTGGCAATAGCCAGCGCCAGTAAACAAGGTTTAAGTTTCGTCATTGGTAGGTTCCCGTGGCGGTTTTCGTTATAGTTATGTACTGTGCCAGATTGGCATAAAGCGCTGATAAAGTTAAGCTCTGGTTGCATTCAATACGACCAGAGTGCTGAAGGAGTCGATAGAATATGTCCGGGTTGCCTGCGCCAGAATCACCTTGTGTCGCTTGTTGTCGCTTAAACAGTGAAAAGTTATGTGTGGGCTGTTATCGGCACATCACTGAAATTGTTGACTGGAACAGGCGTTCAGACGCTGAAAATTACGCTATATTACAAAAGGTTGCTCAGAGAAAGGCAAAAGCAGAGCAACAGCCGGTTACTGCTGAAGCAACAACGGCTATTACTCAGGCTGAGTGGCAGGCGGCAAAAGCCCTGGTTCGGGCAAAATAAAGGATACACTATGCCAGCTGGCTAACCCATGGGGGGGCACCGTACTTGCGACGAGTGGGTGCAAAGGACCAATAATAGGATGTTTAAACGTCGCCAGGAAGAACCGATATTGATGATCCACATTAACAACGGTTTCGGATATTTAGTTATCATCATAATGAATATAGGCAAGATTAGGAATAACGATGCTTGAAGCTGTCTGGATAGGATTTGCATTTTCACTGGGCTTACTGGTGCGACTAATTGGGTTGCCGCCACTGATTGGCTACCTGCTGGCAGGTTTTGTTATTTCCGCTACTGCCAGTGAAATGAACCTGCCGGCGGATGGACCGTCGATTATTCACCATGTGGCGCATCTTGGCGTTCTGCTGCTACTGTTTACCGTCGGTTTAAAATTAAACGTGCGCAGCCTGGCAAAAGCGGAGGTGCTGGGTGGCGGCACCTTGCATTTTGGCTTATCGATTTTGCTGACCCTGCCAGCTGTCCTATTTATCTTTGAGGTTAGCTGGTATCAGGCATTGATGCTGGCCATAGCCTTAGCGTTTTCCAGTACGGTGCTGGCGGCCAAGGTACTGGAGAGTAAGCGGGAACTACGGGCATTTCACGGCCGGGTAGCAATTGGTATTCTTATTGTTCAGGATTTACTGGCACTACTGGTCATGAGCCTGGCCAGCGGCACGGTGCCGTCGGCCTGGGCCCTGCTGGTGTTTGCGTTACCTCTGCTTCGGCCCCTGTTGTTTAAATTGCTGGATGCCAGCGGTCATGAAGATCTGCTGATCCTGTTTGGTTTATTGCTGGCGCTGGTAGCGGGCGGACAGGGCTTTGAGCTGGTGGGATTAAGCTCTGAACTTGGCGCTTTGGTATTTGGGGCAATGCTGGCAAAACATCCGCGAGCCGGCGAGTTGTCAAAATCGCTGTGGAGTATCAAAGAGTTTTTTCTGGTGGGTTTCTTCTTACAAATTGGAATCGATGGCTTGCCGGATGCCAATGCCTGGCTATTTGCCGGGGTAATGACCCTTATATTGCCACTTAAGGCCATCTTGTTTTTCTTGTTATTGGTGCTATTTAAGCTCCGTGCCCGCAGTGCCTTTCTTGCCAGCCTGAGCCTGACTAATTACAGTGAGTTCGGTTTAATTGTGGCAAGTGTGGTGTTACCCGAATGGCTGGTACCGCTAGCATTAACCGTGGCCATCTCATTTGTTATTTCGGCGCCATTAAATCGCTTAGCCCATCCACTATACGAGCGTTTATGTAATCGGTTGCTGAAGTTAGAGCGCAATATTCATCATCCGGATGAGCAGCCAGTGTCATTAGGCGATGCTGATGTGCTTATTATGGGTATGGGGCGCACGGGTACCTCAGCCTATAATTATCTGAAAGCCAGCAGAAAAATTATTGCCATGGATTCCGATCCGGCAAAGGTTGCTGACCATCAACAACAGGGGATCAATATCTTTTATGCTGATGCTGAAGATCAGGTGTTCTGGCAAGGGCTGGACTACGGCAATGTACAAGCGGTGATCCTCAGCATGAATGACGTAGAAGCTAAGGTTATTGCCGCTAAAAAGTTGCGGGCGTCGGGTTTTAATGGCTTTATTGTTTCTCACAGTATGCACAATGACGAGGCCCGTAATATTATTGCCGCTGGAGCTGATGAGACCTATTTAACGATGTCTGAAGCCGGAGTGGGGATTGCCGAACACGTCAAACAACAGTGTTTTAGCAGCAAAGTCTGACAAAGATAAAGGCGCCGATAAGGCGCCTTTATGGGGAAACTGATAAATTTTACGACGCAGTTTAGCTGGCGCTACGCTCTTTAATGGCGTTAATAACAGGTGATGCAGCAAAGCCGTTGCTTTGTGCCCACTCAGCATCACCAGAGGCAGCAACCACACTACCTGGTAGTTGCTTAATCATAAACTCAGCCGTTTCATTGGCGTTGTGTTTAATGGCATGACGCACTAATGGTAAACCATCACATATCACACCGTTATACACCGCTGACAGACGGATCCGGTTGTCACTTAAAACTTTACGCAGGTTGTTACGACTATCTGCTGCAACATAGGAGCAAATAGACATAGCTAATTGATCGTTGGCGACAACAGGAGTGCTTACAAAAGAGGTGGCAGCGATAACAGCGGCTAAAGCGATAATTTTGGTTTTCATATTCAAGCTCCGAATTGAGTCAGTTGACGATCATTGTTAGCAACCTGGGTTGCGGTACACGAAAGGTCTGCGTTTAACTCTGGACGAAACAGAATAAAACATCGCATTTTTGCGACGGCAGCCCAGCTATCATAGGGTTTCCCCGTTAGACCTGAAGCTTTGCGTGATCATCTTTTCAGATGACTTGCCTTTCGAATGCGCGCATCATAAGGAATGCTTAAAATTTATGCAAGCGTTTAATTTAAAAATTTTTTTCCGTTTTAAAACTCAGCAACCTGACAAAATTTATCAGGCAATTAGCTGATCAGCTTGTTGCTGCAAACTCACTTCAATACAAATTTTCAGTGCTTCTACCTGCGTTGCCAGCGCCATACTGGCGGTGCCAGGCTTACTTAGTACCTGCTCAGGCAAATAAGGCAAATGAATAAATCCGCCTTTGATACTGGCGTATTGATTTTTAATCAGGTGCATCAGGCCGTAAAAGCTATGGTTACAAACATAACTGCCGGCAGACAATGACAGTTGGGCCGGAATATGTTGTAAATGCAGGGCGCGGATCATGGCGTTCAGGGGCAGATTACTAAAGTAAGCTGCAGGGCCATGCGAGGCGGTCAGGGCATTACGGGGTTGCTGACCAGCGTTATCGGCAATTGCGGCATCAATAAAATTGCTGGCGATTTTCTCCAGCATAAGCTGGCTGCAGCCGGCTGCCAGGCCAAGCATAATCACCACCACGGGCTGTAACTGATTAACGGCTTGCTCCAGGGTAAGCAGACTTTGCTTAAATACGCAGGGCAGTTTTACCGCGTGTACTGTGACCTCGTTATCTAATTGCCAGCCGTGCAGGGCACTGGCTACCTGCCATGACGGATTCAGTGTTTCGCCGGCAAAGGGCTCGAAGCCGGTGATCAATACCTTTGCCATCTTTATTACCTCTGTTATCAGTATTGTTTAGTTATTACTGTTATTTAGCTACTACTATAGCTGCTGGCTCAGCACTGCAGCAACTGCTGTTTGCCAGCGCGTGTATAACTGTGCTTGCTCGCTACCACTCATTTGCGGCTTATACTGCTGATCAGCCTGCCACAGCTGGCTGATGGCGGAGATGTCTTCAAAATACCCGAGGCTGACCGCGGCTAAAAAGCCGACACCCAATACTGTGGCATCAGTGGTGTTACAGCGCTGCACCTGTTGCTGGCATAAATCGGCCAGGGCCTGTAAAAACCAGCTGTTAGCCGTCATGCCGCCATCGACCCGCAGCTGCGCAACGTCAATACCATCCTGGTGCATCGCATTCAGTAAATCAGCACTCTGGTAGGCTACTGCGCAAAGCGCCGCCGTCGCTAATTGTACTTTGCCGGTGTCCCGGGTCATGCCGAACAGCGCGGCTTTTGCTTCAGGCTGCCAGTAAGGTGCGCCAAGGCCGGTAAAGGCCGGGATCAGTAATTCAGATTGCTGATAATGGCTCTGCGCTGCCAGCGGCTCAGTATCACTGGCCTGGTTAATAATCCCCAGTTTATCGCGCAGCCACTGCACGGTAGCGCCGGCCATAAAAATACTGCCTTCAAGCGCATAAGTAGCTTTGCCATTCAGTTGCCAGGCCAGGGTAGATAGCAGCTGGTTATTGCTGCGGATAATCGTGGACCCGGTATTGACCATGGCAAAACAGCCGGTGCCATAGGTACTTTTTAACATACCCGGGCTAATACAGGCCTGACCCAGTAAAGCCGCCTGCTGATCGCCCAGCATCGCCATCACCGGAATTGCTGCACCGAGCACTGCGACTGAACTGATGCCAAACAAGCCGGCACTGTCTCTGATTTCAGGCAACATACTGGCGGGAATAGCAAACAATTGCAGTAATTCCGGATCCCAGTTCTGACTGCTCAGATTGTAAAGTGCCGTGCGGCTGGCATTGCTGGCGTCAGTTGCATGCGCTTTGCCCGCCGTTAGCCGCGCTAAAATAAAGCTGTCTACGGTGCCAAAGCAAAGTTGTCCTGCATTGGCTTTGCTGCGGGCATCCGGAATATTATCCAGCAACCAGTTAATTTTACTGGCCGAAAAATACGGGTCGGCCCGCAACCCGGTTTTTTCACTTATTGTGGCCTCGGCTCCTTGCTGTTGTAACTGGCGGCAATAAGGGGCAGTGCGACGGTCCTGCCAGACAATGGCATTGGCTATCGGCTGGCCGGTTTCCCTATCCCAGACAATAGTGGTTTCCCGCTGGTTGCTGATGGCAATGGCGGCAATATCAGCAGCCGTTAAACCTGCACTGGCAAGCGCCTGGGTAATACAATCTAGTACGCTTTGCCAGATGTGTTCCGGGTCCTGCTCAACCCAGCCAGAGTCCGGATAACTTAGTGCCAGTTCCTGCCGTGCAGTGGCCACGGTTTGCATTTGCCGGTTAAAAATAACGGCCCGGCTGGACGTGGTGCCCTGATCAATTGCCAGAATGTAGTCAGAGTTGGTGTTGTTTGCCATAAAATAAAAAAAGTAGGTTATGCTTGGTGTCAGAGTAGCAGCAAATAACGGATTATTACTATTAACAGCTCAATACTATTAATAACAGTGCAATATTATTAACGGAGCAATACTATGGTTACCTTTAAAAGCAAAGCCAGCAGAGATGTTGATTACCATACCAATGTTGGCTTGCAGCTGCTGAAAATGATGGGCCGGGACAACAAGGTACCGAGCGCCATGTTTGCTGATGATGTGCCTGCAGCATTAACCCGGTTACAGCAAGCACTGGCAGAGCTGGATGATGATGAAGTGGCCAGTGATAATCAAACAGGCACCGGAAAAACGCAGCAGGATGAAGACGACAAGCCACAGAAGGTTAGTTTAAAGCAAAGGGCACAGCCGTTACTAAAACTGTTGCATAAAGCCCAGCAGGCTAATGTCGGACTGATGTGGCAATAGTTTCCTGGTCAGTAACAGCAGGCAGATGCACGGTTACTTCCAGGCCACTGACCGCGGGGCTGCCTGCCACTACGGTGCTGTTGCGTAAGCTGATACTGCCGCCGTGGGCTTCGGCAATATCCCGGCATAAGGTCAGGCCAATGCCTGAACCTTGCGGTTTACTG
This sequence comes from Arsukibacterium sp. UBA5043, assembly GCA_002415085.1. Taxonomy (GTDB): domain Bacteria; phylum Pseudomonadota; class Gammaproteobacteria; order Enterobacterales; family Alteromonadaceae; genus Alishewanella. The sequence continues at coordinate 9,140 of DIBV01000012.1, forward strand.
CTGTAAAAGGGTATCAGTACCTGATCGAGTAATTGCTGGGCAATACCACCGCCACCATCGCTGACTTGCAACTGTAACTCACTGGCCAGCTCAAAAAAACGCAAGCTGATATGGTCTGGCGCAGAACCACTTTCGTGGGCGTTTTTTAATAAATTTAACATCAGTTGGGCCAGTTGCTGCGAGTCGGCCAGCCAGTCGCGCCTGGGTAAGTCGCCGAGTAGTTCAAACTCAAACTGATCCTGTAACTGATTAACTAAGCGCGGCCAGTTTACGTTGGTGAGTTGTGGCGGCGGTAATTTAGCAAAATTAATGTAAGCCTGGACAAATTGGTTTAAATGGAGGCAACGTTCGCTAATGGTGTCAAACAACTGAGATAAGTCGGCTTGCTGTTGTCGCTCAGCAATTTGCTTGCCGGAGAAAGCCAGCGACGATAACGGCGCCAGGGTATTATTTAATTCATGGCCAATAACCCGCAGTAGTTTTTTCCAGGCGTTAAGCTCTTCGCGCTGAATTTCCCGGGTAAGCGGTTTAAGCAAATATAACCAGTGTTGTTGCTGGTTTAACTGAAACTGGCTTACCGATAAATGCCAGACCGACTGGACACTACTATCGAGCCGGAGTAACCCCTGTTGCTTAGCTGCCATTGCCTGATGTAGCTGCGGGTTAAGGTTACTAAGGCTGAATAATTTACTGCCATTAAATTTTTTACCCTGATGCAGCAGCTGGCAGGCAGCCGGATTAGCCATTAACACCGTATCAGTATGGTTGGTCAGAATAAAAGCAGTCGGGCTGCTTTGCAGTACCGTATCGAGCAACAATTCCCGCTGATAAAGACTGGCGCGCTCGGTACGCAGTTGCGCCGACATGCTGGTTAAGCGGTTTGCCAGTGGTTTAAGCTCGTTAACATTAAGCTGATTGGCGCTGGTATTAAAACTGCCATCCTGCAAGTTCTGGGCGTGCAGATTAAGTGCCAGAATTTCCCGGCGCAGTGGCGCAATGGCCCAGCTAAGCAGCAGCCACAGCCCGGCGCCTGTAGCGATAACTGCCGCACTGTACCGTATATTTAACGTATAAAATTGGGCCAGCGCAGCCAGGGCCAGTGCGGTTAGCAACAAACAACACAATGCCAGACGGCCGCGACTGGATAACCGCAGCGTACCGCGCGAGAGCAGTGGTTCCTGCCCTGATTCAGACACTGGTTCAGGCGCTGGTTCAGGTATCACTTCATGGGGTTGCGATGCCATAAAACTCCATACGGCGATACAGCGCCTGACGGCTGATCCCCAGCTGTTTTGCTGCCCGCGATACCACACCGCCAGCCTGCAATAACGCCTGCTCTAATTGGAGCCGGTCGATGTCGTCCAGCGAACGTTTTGCTGTGATGGGGTTATCAGGCAGGCCCAGCTCATCGGCTTGAATTTCAGCATTGCTACTTAGCAGCAGCGCCCGCTGACAGACGTTTTGTAACTCCCGCACATTACCCGGCCAGCTATAACTTTGCAGCTGCTGCCCGGCAGCGCGGCTAAGCGTTTTTTTACCGGCCAGAAAATAACGGGCCAGCACCGGAATATCTTCCGGCCGCTCGCACAGCGCCGGTATTTGCAGTTGCACGACGTTGACCCGGTAGTACAAATCCTGGCGAAACTCACCCCGGCTGATTGCCGCGGTTAAATCGCTATTAGTAGCGCTGATGACTCTGACATCAGTGTGGCGGGTCTGACTGGAGCCTAAACGTTCAAATTCACCGGTTTGCAACACCCGCAGCAGTTTGGCCTGGCCGGCCAGCGACAAATTACCAATTTCATCCAGAAACAGGGTGCCGCCATCTGCGGCTTCGAAACGACCTATCCGGGTTTTACTGGCACCACTGTAGGCTCCGGCCTCAGCACCAAATAACTCGGCTTCCATTAAGTCGCCTGGCAGGGCACCCATGTTTACTTTGATAAATGGCTTATTTTTGCGTGGTGAATTGGCATGCAGCACATTGGCAATGCCTTCTTTGCCGGCGCCATTGGGGCCGGTGATCAACACGGCGGCATTGGCCGGAGCCAGTTGCAGGGTCATTTGCAGTAGTTGCTGCATTTTACTGCTGGCAAATACCATGTTGCATAGCTCTTTGCCGGCAAACGCGGCCTGGCGTTCGCGCTCGAGCCGTTGCTGCTGCACAGCAAGCTGTTTTAACTTCAGGGCATTGGCCACCGTCAGCAACAGGCGCTGGTCATCCCAGGGCTTAGCGATATAATCGGTGGCGCCGGCTTTTACCAGTTCCACCACCATATCCAGCTGAGTCCAGGCGGTCATTAATACAATTGGCAGATCAGGATAGTGCTGACGTAACTGATAAAACAGCGTTTTGCCCTGATCGCCATGCATCTCACCGGCACTGAAGTTCATATCCTGCAGCACTAAATCAATGTCATTGCTGGCCAGTTTCTGCCAGGCCAGCGCCGGTTCGCTGGCGCAAAATACCTGATAGCCCTGCAGCGAAAACAAGGTTTGCAGGGCCTGACAGATCGGCTGGTTATCGTCAATTACCAATATTTTAAGCATAGTTTATAACGCTTTAGTGGCAGTGGCCGGAGAGACCCGGGTAGCAATCGCCGCAGGATACCATGTTGCAATGGTGACACAAAGCAGAAGCATCAACGCACCACAAAGCGGCAGCCAGAGCGGCAACGCAGGTAACGAAATCACGGTGGCCAGTTGCTGTTGCAACAGATAGCTGGCCAGTAAGCCAACTGCCGCGCCCATGCCGGTTGTCAGCCAGCTTTCGCTGAGTACCTCCAGCAGGATCCGCTGTTTACTGGCCCCCAGCGCACGTTTAACCCCAATTTCATTTTGCTGCTGTACTCCGTGGAACAGCGCATGGCTGTATGCTGAAATCATCGCAACAACCAGCATCAGGCCACTTAATACCGACAGTAAAATAGCCAGACCACGTTCCTGCTCGAAATAATCCCGATGCAGCTGGCGCAAGCTCACCACCTGCTGAATATCAATTTCCGGTTCAACCTGGCGCAGGCTGCTGTTAATTTGCTGGCGCACGGCGTCTACCGCCTTAGCGTCTACCTGCAACAGCAAGCGGTAACCATAGTCGGCCCGGTTTAAATCGCGGTTAAAAAACAGGCCGTAATACTGATCACTGGCAAAACGCTGGTACATGATATCGGCGACCACCCCGACTATGGTGCCGCCATTTGTTTGCTGGCCGATGGCCAGATGGCTTTCGCTGAATAGTTGTTTAGCCAATTTGTCGGTTATTACTACGTTATCGGTGTTTTTATCTTCGGCAGATAACCAGCGGCCATGTAACAGGGTCATTTGCAACGTATCGAACAATTCTGCTTCGGCAAAGTTATAGGGCACCATATCAACATTAGTAGTGTCTTCTTTGCCTTCAATATAAACATTGCCATTGGTGCCACCAAATATGAGTGGTGTCTGGTTGCTGAAAGCCGCATAACGGACACCGGCGATCTGTTTTAGCGCAGCGAGCTGACGCTGGATAAGTTCGCCCAGTGCCGGATGCACAATCAGGTTGTCATCAGTCGGTTTAAGTTCAATTGCGAGCGTTGAGTCCAGTTGCAGGCCGGTCGGCTGATTACTCAGCTGATAAGCCTGGGTACTAAGCAGTACACTATTACTTAACAGTGCCAGGGTCAGGGTTAACTGCACCAGCAGCAAGGCAGTGATGACTTTACGTTGCAGCAAAGATTTAAACAGTAAGGATATGCTCATGATCATTTCCGTTATTTCAGCTGACGGTTTAAGCTGCCAAAGGAGGCGCGAAGGGCTGGGTATAAAGTTACCAGATAGCAGGCAGTTAATGCGGTGCCAGCCATTGTTATTACCATAACCGGGTTCCAGCTGGTCAGATTGCGGGTTGCGGGTAGCAGGCTGGCAATTAATGTCATGGCGGCAGCTGCCACCGCCAGTGACAGCACCAGTGCCAGGCAGGCACTGACAGCGACATCGGCCAGAATAAGTTGCTGTAACTGACCGCGGCTGCAGCCAAGTGCCCGGCGCAAACCAAACTCATACTGGCTGGCAAGGTAACGGTTTAGAGATAAATGACTGGCGTTAAACAAACAGACCAGTAAAAACAGCAGTGATACCAGCGCAAATGCATCCAGCTGGCGGTTACGGGCATTAAAGTGCTCCGTAATATCCAGGATATTAGTCAACCGGTTAGCTTCGGGGCGGGGATGACGGCCGGCTTCTTTTTCACTTTGCACTAACTGCTGCATAAATTGCTGATAAGCGGCTACCTGCTCAGGCGAGTCGAGCTGCACCCAGAACTGCGCCTGATAAAAATCGCCTTCACGGCCATTAACGGCAAAGTTTTCACTGTAATCACGGCTATCCCGCGACATGGTAGTGGTATTAGATTTGATCCCCAGGTCATAGGCTGTTTCCCACGGCAGATAGATATCGGCTGACTGACTACTGGCCAGGCCATTGGCGACATCGTACAACCTTGGCAACATGTCCCACTCCTGTAAAACACCGCTTATCGTGAATAATTCATTGCCCAACTGCAGCGTTTCACCCAGCACATTACTTCGGCCAAAAAACCGCTCGGCAGTCGCTTTGCTGAGGATCAGCTCACGTCTGGCGGTATTATCGGCCCAGCGCTGCCCATGTAAAAAAGGGACGTCGAACAGGCTGAAAAAATCCCGCTGGGTCACCCGCAGCCTAACCGGGGTTGGGCTCTGGTCGGCCTTACCCGGCAGGCGGGCATAACCGGCTGATTGAAACATCGCTGCCTGAGCTGAAGGAATGCCACTGCTACTGAGTTTTTTGACATCCTGATAACTCAGCACTCTGGTAGGTGAAGTACAGGTATCACAGGGTTGCAGCGTGGCGTTTATCTGCGGATGAAACAGGCTATGGCTTTTATGCGGCAGCGGATCGTGGTTCAGCCAGTAATACAGGGTGGCATTGGAGAAAAACATGCCAAGCCCCAGACTTAAAATTAAAATGGTCAGCAAATAGGGCAGCGGTGCACGTTTAATATTGCGAACCGCCAGGCTAAAGCTATGTAATAGATTATCCATCTCAGGCTCCCTGTGCCACGGCCTGCGGCCGGACAATCTGGGGGGCCAGTGGCTGATAAAGCGTGCTGTCATGTAACTGGCCATCAATGATCTGAATATGCCGACCGGCCCGGCGGGCCTGCTCCGGATCGTGCGTCACCATTAAAATGGTGCAGCCGCGCTGGTTAATTTGCTCCAGCAGCTCCATAACCTGCCGCGCCATTAATGAATCGAGGTTACCGGTAGGTTCATCAGCCAGCAGAATGCGCGGCTCACCGGCAATGGCCCGGGCAATCGCCACCCGCTGCTGCTGACCACCCGATAACTGACCGGGCAGATAATCACGCCGGGCATGCAGGCCGACCAGTTCCAGTGCCTGCTCAATCCGTTGTTTACGTGCGCTTGCTTTTAAACCACGGTAGCGTAACGGCAGTTCAATATTGTCATAAATGCTGAAATCTTTAATCAGGTTAAAACTCTGAAATATAAAGCCGATTTTTTCATTGCGCAGGCGCGACAGGGCCGCATCAGACAAGCCCTTTACCGACTTGCCATCCAGCTGATAATCACCGCTGTCAAAGTTTTCCAGGGTGCCCAGAATATTTAACAGCGTTGATTTGCCTGAGCCCGATGGGCCGGTCAGTGCGGCAAATTCACCTTCATTTACCTGCAGGTTAATATCGCGCAGCGCATGAGTTTCAATCAGTTCGGTGCGGAAAATTTTGCTTAAGTTGGTTAGCGTTATCATTTTTAATCCCTGTTTAATTAAATTGAGTTTAGATACTGTGCTGATCGGCAGCCGGGTGGTTAATTCAGGTGTACCCGGCTCTGATCTTTAAAATCAGTTAAGTTTGAGATCACCCATTGCTCGCCTTCAGTGGCACCGCTTAAGATCTCCACCCACTGCACAGACAGGACACCCAGCTCGACGTTTTTGCGCACGGCCTGATTGTCGAGTACCTGATAAGCCTGGCGACCACCGCCGGAGCTGACAAAGTCGCCGCGGGCAATTTTCAGCACATCGGTTTTATGCTCCAGGATCACCCGGGCGGTCAGGCGCTGGCTCTGGCGCAGGGCCAGACTATCGGCCTGGTCGAAGCGCACCCGGGCACTGACCTGATTATTGCGAACTTCCGGTGCGATATAGCTGATCACGCCATTAAGTTGCTGGTTTGCTATCACAATCTCGACTTGCTGGTTGGGTAGCAAATCACGGGCATAACTTTCCGGTACGGCCAGTTCGGCTTCATACTGACTTAAATCAATCACGGTTAATAACGCCTGGCCAGGCAGTACATGGCTTTGTTGCTCTACCAGCCAGTTACCTAACTGTCCGGTTACCGGGGCGGTAATATTCAGCGCCGCCACTTTGCGCTCCAGTTCATTTACCACCAGTTGCTGGCGGTGAATATCCTGCGCCCGCGAGCTTTGCTCAAACGCCAGTTTATCGCGGGCCAGCTCAACTTTACGTTTGGCATGATCAAACTCAAGCTCTGCTTTGGTCAGGTTGTCTTTGGCAATATCAAAGTCCAGCGCCCGGATAACGCCCATTTCAATTGACTGGGTAGCCCGCTGTAATTCGCGACGCGCCGCCAGTAAATTAACCTGGGCGGTATTCATTACCTGCTCTATATCCAGTTGTTGTTCGCGGGCGCTCAGTACCGCGCGCTCTGCTTCTGATGTCATACCGGAGAGCACCGCCTGCTGCTGCTGTAAATCATTTTGCAGCGCCGGGCTGGTAATCGTAGCGACCAGATCGCCCTGATTTACCGCTTCGCCGGGCTGTTTGAATAATTGCACCTGGCCGGTTTCCTGGCTGTACAGGGTAGGGGCGTTAGCGGCAACAATCCGGCCCTGGACCGCGATATCCCGTACTAAATCACCACGTTGTACCATGGCAAACTGCAGCTGATTGCGCGCTACCACGATACTGGCATTGTTATCTGCTAAGGTCTGAAACAGCGCCAGGATCAGGATAATGGCAAGGGTTGCCACGGCGACTGCCGGCAAAAAACGGCGCAGTCTGCTTTTAACGGGGCGCTGCATAATAGTATCTTGTTGTTCGGTACCCTGGATCATAATCGGCCTTTATAGTCATACTTGCTGCAACGATATAGCAGCTTTAATGCCAATATTTAAGTGATTGATATTTATATGGAAAAATGAATGGGAGTGATTTTTACTGTGTCCGCGGACAGAAAAAGTGTCCGCGACATTAATGCGGACAACTGTTGCTAAAACAAATGCTTAACGTAGAATCAACCAAGTCGGAAAACATGAGGTAAGCTCAGGATGGATACCCCAGCACAGACCTGTGATAATTGTCACAACACGTTACATGGCGATTTTTGCCATCAGTGTGGTCAGGAGAAAAAAAGCTACATCCGTAATGTCAGTGGCGTGGTGACGGAATTTTTCGGCGAGTTCAGTAACTGGGATACCCGGCTCTGGCAAACCTTGATACCGCTATGGTTCCGGCCGGGCTTTCTAAGCCTTCGGTATGTTGCCGGTCACCGGGTGCCTTATGTACCGCCGCTAAGACTCTATCTGTTTACGTCGATTATTGCTTTTCTGATTTTTGCCAGGCTGGTGCCGGAAACCCCGCCTATTACCAAAGGGCCAGACAATGTGGTGGTAATGGCCACTGACAATGCGATACCAGATAGTAAAAACCTGACGGACTTAGCAGCTGAGCTGAATAATGAGATAGCGCAAACTCAACCACAGACGACACCTGAAGCAGCTAAGCCCGGTGTCCGGGTCTCTTTTTTGTCTGATGAAGCAGAACAAGAGTTTAGTGCCAAACTGGATACCATCCTTGCTAACCCCAAACTGGCGATAAATAAGTTTTTCAGTCTGGCACCGCAAATGATGTTTCTGTTGCTGCCCATTTTTGCCCTGCTGCTGAAACTGCTGTATATCCGCTCCAATCGATATTATATGGAGCACCTGATTGTCGCGTTGCATAGCCATACTTTTATTCTGCAAATGTTAGTTGTTTATCTGGCTATTGACTTGCTTCAACAGAGCATAGGCTGGAACTGGCTGGCGACGGGATTGGTTTTGGCCGGGCTGGAAACCGCCATTTTTTGGTGGATCCCGCTGTACTTGCTGCTTTGTCAGAAAAAATACTATCAACAAAGCTGGGGCAAAACACTGTTGAAGTTCTGGTTAACCAGCACAGTTTATACCGTGCTGGTTATCAGCGCTATGTTAAGCCTTGTTGTGCTGAGTATTCTTTGGGCTTAGCCTGTTACTGCGTGGTTTGCGGCTTATTCTTGCACTGCAGTAATTGTTTTTTTAACGCATTAATCTGCTGCGGGTTGGCGGTTTGATCAGCCGCAAGCATTTGCTCAAAAACAGTAAAGTGCTGATCTATCTGCTCCAGCTCACATTTGCATTCGGCTTTAATGGCGTCGCTGCTATAACCTTTGCCGTTAAGCACCTCAACACAACGTTGCAAATAGCTGTCCAGGATGGCATTTTTAAAAGCGCTCTGATTTGGCTCCGCTACTTGTGGCGCTTTGGCGCCATATGCAGCCAGACTGCAGCCACAGCAGCTAAAGTATAAGGTGAGCAGCAGATAGCGGGTCTTCATGCAAATAAACCTGTTGTTAAAAACGTTACCATAGCCGACTTCAGGTTTAAAATCAGCTATAAACCTGCCTCGTTTAGTAAACTCGCCATCTGCTGCAATGCCGTGAGTCCCTGAATATCGGTCGCTTGTAACGCCACTTTATAGTGAGGCAGGCTGGCAAAATCTTGCGCTATCTGCGCCAAATGCTGCTTTTCCTGGCTGCGACGTGCCGCCAGAAAATCACCATCAGCGTGGTCTGGCAAAATACGGTTTACCACCAGACCTGCCAGTGGCAGCTTTTCCTGCATCAGGCTTTGTACGGCACGGCTGGTTTCCAGAATTGGCAGCTTTTCCGGGGTCAGTACAAATAGCAGAGCGCTTCGCTGGCTATCGGTTAAGATCTCGCGGGTGCGCTGTAATAAACGTTGGCGGGCTAACAAGGTTTTGGTAATGGCTTTATTGCGCTGATTCATACCGGCAGTGGCATGCTCGTTAGGGTCTGCCAGCGGGTTAGCCACGTCGCGGCCGGCTTTGGGCGTTAAGTGACCCAAAACGTCGGCCAGCTTTTCTGAGCGTTTATTGGCATTAAGCAGGCCCTGAGTCCAGGCCGCCATGGCCTCAGGCAGGCTGAGTAAACGCAAAGTATGGCCGGTGGGAGCCGTGTCGAAAATGACTAAATCGTAATCTGTTAAGCCCTGTTCAATGACATTCGCCATTCGCTCCAGCATCGCTGCTTCCTGCGCGCCTGGCGACTGGGCGGTTAAACGCATTTGCCGTTCTATTTCGCTGTACATTTCTGGCCGGGTAAAGCGTTTCAGCTGCGCACTGACGTTGGCTAAATGCCGGGCTACTTCGCGATCAGGATCTAACTCCAACGCATCCAGATCAGGGGCTAAGCGGGTGATGGTATCGCCAATCGGTCGGTTAAAGGCATCGCTCAGGCTATGCGCGGGATCGGTTGATACCAGTAATACCTTTTTACCACGGCTTGTAGCCAATAGTGCCAGCGCGGAAGACGTGGTGGTTTTACCAACCCCGCCTTTACCACCCACCAATAGCAAGCGTTTATCGGTTAACAACATTTAATATTATCCAGCGGTGAGTGCTCCATGCCCATCCGGGTATGCCAGTCGTGAAACCGTTCCATCAGAACCGGTTGCAATTCCAATGTGTAATAACTGGCCGGGTTAGGCACGCCCATCATTTCTGAAAAAATCAGCAACATAAATAAATCATCCTGCTCGCGCTTTGCCCGGGCGATAGCGCTGCGATAGGGCGCGTTGTAGGCTTCCTCGGCGTAAAAACTGGCCTGGCGCAGCCAGGCCTTTATGCTATTTAGCTTCATGTTTCATCTGTTGCCGGACTGGCTTTATTGGCTTTAATTTGTTTTGTTAGCGTCGAAGTGCATTCCAGAGATACCAGAATTGCCGCTGCCAGCACCACTAAATCCAGGGTAAACAAAAACCAATCACCCTTGTCGTAAAAGCTTTTTAACTGCGTTAGCAAAGCCAGGGTGGTCATCACCAACAAGAACACTAATGGTCCCAGGGTGTACCACATAGGCCGGCGTTTTTTAACCAGCATAACGGTAATAACCAATAACGTTAAACCCGCCAGCAGCTGGTTTGTGGTACCAAACAGAGGCCAGATTAACATACCACCCGAGCCATCACCGCCAGCACCAAACGCCAATAATAAACAGGTTGCTACTGCCAGCATGGTTGCCGGCGCCGCTTTTTGCATCCAGCCAATATTATAAATATGGCCCCACTCCTGAAAAATATAACGTTGCAGTCGCAGACCGGTATCCATGGTGGTGCCGGCAAATAATACTACCATTACCGTTAACAGGGTTTGCGCCAGCACCGTATCCAGGCCAACGCCTTGCTGCAGAATATTGGCGCCGCCATTAATAAAGGCTGAGACGCCACCTTGACCAAAACTGTGGTAGATAGCCTGCCAGTCAGCCAGAGACGCAAAGCCCGCGGTAGCCGCAATAATAGCGGCTAAGGCCAGGGAGCCCTCACCGACGGCACCAAAATAGCCAACAAAACGAACATCGGGCTCTTTGTCCAGTTGTTTGGAAGTGGTACCACTGGAAACTAAACCATGAAAGCCGGAAATGGCACCGCAGGCAATGGTGACGAATAGCAATGGGATCATTGACGGGGTGTTTTCTGGCAAATCAGTATTAAAGGCTGGAGCCACTAACTCCGGGCCGGAAATTAGCACGGCGCCATATAACAGAATTAAACCGATAAACAGTTGAATACCGTTAATATAGTCACGCGGTTGCAGTAACATCCAAACCGGCAGTAATGAGGCGATGGCGGCATAACCAAATAAAATAATAATCCAGCTTTGGTTATCACTCAGTGGACCCAGTGTTTCAGGCAGGGCCAGTGGTAACATCGGGCCTGCATAAATCATCGCATAGAGCGCAACCACGCCAATGATGGTGACCATTAGCAGATTAATCAGTTTGCGGTAGATCAACTGGCCAATAATCAGGGCAACGACTATGGCACCCCAGACCGGGAGAGTGGCACTGGGAAAGTTAATTAACTGACCGGCAATCACCACTGCGAATACGGCATTAACCATCAGCAGCACCAGGAAAATCACGATCATAAAGATGCTGCGGGCACGGTTACCGACAATGTCGCCTGTTAATGAACCTATCGATTTCGCTTTGTTGCGGGCACTGGCCCAGATGGCACCTGCATCGTGCACACCAGCGAAAAAGATAGTGCCAAATACTACCCACAAAAATGCGGGTACCCAGCCCCAGATCACCGCGATAGCGGGGCCAATTATCGGTGCTGCACCTGCAACAGAGGTAAAATGATGGCCCCATAAAATATATTTATTGGTAGGAACGTAATCGATACCATCCTGCATTTCATGGGCTGGTGTGCGAAAATGCGGGCTGACTTTAAATATTTTCTCGCAGATAAACTTAGAGTAGACGAAATAGCCCAGCGCCATGGCGCCAAGCCCCATCAACATCAAAAATATCGCATTCATTCAACACCCTCTGACCAGACCTAAGACTGCTAAGCATAGTACATTAGTGAAGGTAGGATCGGCATGCGACCAAAGTCTAACACAAGCTTAGCAGGGGCTAAGCTTGTGTTGCATCAGGCTCAGACTAACGCTTCTGCAGCCACTTGCCATCGATCAGAATGAAATGGCCGCTGGCGGTTCGTTCAATGGCTTTCTGACCAGCGATAGCTTCGACATCGGCTACCGCAATATCATTTTGCTTTGCCATTCTGACGTATTCTGCCCGCCTGGCATCGTTAATCAGTTTTACCACCGCTTCGGCATCTGCAGAGCTTTCGACTACGCCCAGATAACCATTAGGTTGCTCGCCCACCAGGCCCTGAACTTTAGCCTGACTTAATGCGGCCATGGCTTGTTGTAAGTTCATCGCCATTACCGGCAAGCTTGCTGCAAACACCAAGCCGACAAGCAGCAGGCGGGTTTTGCCAAATCGTTTTTTGGTATTGCTAATTATGTGTTTCATTGCTGTTTCCTTAAAATAAGCCACTGTTTTCACTGAATAAGTCATCAAGTTGTTTATCTACCTTAATATAAATTTCATGCTGAATTTTGACGTTCAGATTAATATTTATTGGCTCGTTAGGTAGCTCTACCTGAACTTTTGGCGTACACGCTAGCAATAGTAAGCTTGCTGTTGCCAGCACTGTGGCTAATCGTCTCATGGCTTCTCTCCGTTGGCGGCAGCCGCCTGTTGTTGTTTAAGATATTTTTGTACCCGTTTAGTGATAACTTCATTTAATTTGTTGGTTAACTGCAGACTGGTAATCAGGGCGGGTAAATCCTCTTCCAGGTTGACATTTAAATTAATGGCACGGCCTTGCTGCAGATTTGGATTGCTGCCCTGCAATTTTAAGCCGAGGTTGAGTTTACCACTGGTGTCATAAGTGATTGTGCTACTAAGCACGGTGTACTGAAAGTTCTCCAGCGCATCAAACACCAGCTTCATGTTGCTGTTAGTTTTCGCCATAGCACCTGCGCTCGCTGACTGATATTGCAGACGGCCACCCGGTGCCTCAGCAGCAATATTGCCATCGCTAACACTTATTCCTTTGGCATTGATCGCAACGGGGACTTTGCCAGAGAGTTTGCCGTTGCCTGTTAAGTCACTGGAGGGGTGCTGCTGCAGCAGGCTGGCTAAGTCAATCTGGTGAAGTTCCAGAATAAGCTGGTTTTCTGACTTGCTGAAATCCAGTTGCTGCTGATTGGCAGTGACTTTACCTTGCATTAACTGTAATTCTGCCTGACGTATATTAACGCTTAGCTGTTCCGGTGCCGCGAGCGGCAGCTCGACTGCAGCGCTGATATTCAGCGGCCCCATCTCAATACCATGATTTAAGCGGTTAAGCCGTAAGTTATCGGAATTAAGTTGCAGGGTATTAGGGTTAACTGTGACATCAACAGTGGCATTTAAACCGGCAAACAGACTGCGATCGTAAATGCCGCCCACATCTCCCAGCTGCAACTGACTACTGCCAGTTAACTGGTTATTATCCAGCAATACACGGCCACTGGCGCTGAGTTTGCCCCGGTTTAATGTCAGAAGTTCAGGCCAGTCACTGATGGTTTTTGTCAGCGGGTTGCCGGCCAGTAAAAATACTTCAGCCAGCTGCCATTGTCCTGTCAGCCTGCTGGTTGCAGGCTGATATGTCAGTTGGTGTGCCAGCGTGATACCGGCATCATTACTAAGCTGGCCGTCTTCAATAGTTAATTGCGCCGGTTTACCCCTGAGCAGGCCCTGCCATTGCCAGTTCTGGCTAGGCAGGGCCGGAACACTAAGTGTATTGACGTTTAGATCCAGTTTGCTGCTAAAAGCGGTCAGGCCGGTTTCATCGCCATTGAACTGACTGTTTTGCAGCAATAATCTAAAGTCGCGTGCAGAGAAGGTGTCGCTGCTAAAGCCGCCACTGAGGCTGCTGTTATCAGAGAGCTGAAACTGCCAGCTGTCAGCCTGCCAATGACCACTAAGCTGGGTTTCTACGGCAAGCGATGTCACTGTTACCGCCTTGTTTGCTAACTCCAGGCGGGCAATATTGGCGCTGAAGTCCGCCTTTTCAAGCCTGAACGCCGGACTGCCACTGAGATCAACAGTAAGCTCGCTGTCCAGGGTAAAACGGCTGTCGCCGTCGCTACTTAACTGCAGCTGCAAAGGCAGGGCGGTCAGATTAAGCGGCTCAGCGGCATTGGCACTGACGGTAAATTGCAGCGGACTCAATCTCAAGCCGTATTCGCTTAGGGTCGCTGACATTTCCAGCTCAGACAGCCGGCCTGCGGCATTAAATTGCCAACGCTCAACAAGCTGGTTCTTCAGACGCAGCTCACCATTAAGCTCGCCCTGAATCAAACCAAACGCTGGCAGGTAAAACGGATCGGGCGCACGGGCAATAAGCGTCGCCTCTATATCATGGCTGCTTAATAAGGTGCTGAGATCGCCATCAGCCGGTAATTGCCAATGTAATTTGCTGTAAAGCTGCACCGGTTGCTGAAACTGTGTCAGCCAGGCTGCTGGCAGGTTAACCCCCCATTGTTGCAACACTGTCTGGTTGGCAGATGATGGTGGTGAGAGCGCTACTACAATTTCAGTTATTGCCTGCCCGCTTGCCGGGTTAAGTTGCTGCCTGATACTCAGACCAATCTGGTTTTCCTGCTGTAAGGTCAATTGCAATTCGGGCTCTGGTGCTGGCTGATATCGGGCATCGATTAAGAAATTGCTAATAGCTGAATCACTATCCTGTACTGCGCTCGCTGCCTGCAGCTGTGGCCTGACAGTCAGCTGGCTTTGCCAATAAGCGGTGTCAGGCTGCATCGTGTCCTGTATTAGCTCCTGCGGTGTATGCTGCAGATCTGCAAAATAACTCAGATAGCCGTTTACCCGCAGCTGACATTGCCCTGTAGGGCAGGGCAAGTGCAGCAGGGTATCGGTTAGCTGAATATGTTTTGGCAACCAGTCTGGCAGCTGCCAGGTGGCGGGCAGCGTTAACGCGTTGTCTGTCGCCGGGGTGGAGGACGCAACGGAGTGGTCAAGTGTTATGTCAGCGGGGCCAAAGCTGATGTGTTGCAAAGCCGGTTTAAATGCAGCCGGCCATTGCCAGTTCAGCTCGACGTTTTGCAAGTCTATCTGATGCAGGGCACCATTTTGCTGCAGTTGAAAACGGACACTGGCCAATGACGCGCTACGCAGCGTTACTCTGCTAAAATCCAGCTGCAAATTGTTAATACCGGCCTGGGCAATTTGTTGCTGTAAATACCAGTAGCCCGCGGCAGCGAGTAGCGGTAACCCAATTGCGAAAATCAGCAGTGCTTTTAAAAAACGTTTCATAGGTTGTCCAATGGCACCCATCAGCTAAGTTATTAACTGCCAACAATAAATGTTACTGTAGTTTAGCCTACCTGAATAAGTTCTGAATTAGCAAGTTTGCTCTTTGCCGCTAAACGCGTTGAAAAAAAAGGCAGCCCGCGGGCTGCCCTTATCTGAGTTGCTATTCAGTTAGCGGTGCTTTACTGCCGAGCTGCAGCAGAAGCATCACGAATAGCTCTGAATTCGTTACCTTGATACCAGTTTGGCCACTGCCGGCTGTTTGCCAGTTCGTTACCTACCCGGTAATACAGAAACAAATCCTGCTGAGCGCCGCGAAGGTCAAAATCGGCACGCCATTCGTCTCCTACCTTATGATAGCAGCAGCGGTTATATTCAGCGCGCTGCGCTGCGCCCCATTCAGCACCGTGCTGATAGTGGTCATTGCCGCCCTTTGCATATAAAATAGGTACGCCTTTTTTCGACAGATTAAAGTGATCAGAGCGATAGGCAATACCCGCTTCCGGATTTGGCTCTTGCACCGCGTAGCGGCCTTGCTGCTGGGTATACTTCACCAGAATTTGCTCTACTTCGGTATTGCCCAAACCAACAATAACCATGTCTTTCATCGGGCCATACATGTTCATTACATCCATATTAACGGCAGCAACGGTTTTTTCCAGTGGAAATACCGGGTTGGCGGCATACCAGGCTGAGCCCAGTAAGCCCCGTTCTTCTGCCGTTACCAATACAAAAGCAATAGAACGTTCGGGTTGCGGCTGTTTAGCAAAATGTTCGGCCAATGCAATCACCGCGCCGGTGCCACTGGCATTGTCCTGAGCGCCATTAAACACTTTATTGTCCGGGTTGGAAAAATCCATGCCCAGGTGATCCCAGTGCGCCATATACAGTACGTATTCGTCGGGATATTTACTGCCTTCAATATAACCAACCACATTACTTGAGGTCAGTTCACGCAGATTATTGTTAACGGTAACCGATGCTTTGGCATTCAGCGCTACCGGGCTAAAATTGGGATCCAACGCCTTTTTATGCATGGTGGCTAAATCAGTGCCCGCATTGGCGAACAGTTTTTCAGCAGACTCAGTGGTTAACCAGCCTTCGACTTTGGCCCGGTCCATGTTTTTGTTCTCATTAACCAGGTCAAATTTAATTGGTGAACCATGGGCTACTACTCCCCAGCCATAACTGGCCGGTGCGGTTTCGTGAATAATCAGGGCCATCGCCGCACCCTGGCGGGCTGCTTCCTCGAATTTGTAGGTCCAGCGGCCATAGTAGGTCATGGCATTGCCATTAAACAGTTCCGGATCCTGAGTAGCATAACCGGGATCATTAACAAACATCACCACGGTTTTACCTTTTACATCCAGGCCTTCGTAATCATTCCAGTTGTACTCGGGGGCTACAATGCCGTAGCCAACAAATACCATCTCGCTGTCTTCTACCGATACCTGCTCGGTAACCCGGGTGGTCCAGGCAATCATTTCATCCCGGTATTTAAAGCTTTGTGGCAGGTTTTCACCGGTTAAGGTCATATCCGATACTTGTTTCGGATCGATTTGCACCAGCGATACCGGTTGCTTGTAACTGTCGCCGTCTATTGGCTTTAAGCCAATCCGTTTAAAATTTTGTTCCAGATAGGCGACGGTGAGTTCTTCACCTTTGGTTGCTGGCGCGCGGCCCTGAAATTCATCCGAGGCCAGGGTTTTAATATATTCGCCCAACCGTGGGTTAAATTCAGTATCGACCAGTTCAGCAGTTGGTTCAGGGTTAACCTGGCTGTCGCTGGCAGGCACTGCCGGTTCTTTAGAGCAGGCGCTAAGGGTCAGTGCGCCTGCCAGGATCATAACAAGTGGTGAAAACTTTACAGACGTTTTCATAGTGGCTCCAGTTATTGAAGGTTATTTATAATTATAAGAGTGACAGTTTTTAGTCAGCATAGCCCCAGGGGGTTGGCGGTAACGCGACTGGTTGGGTCAGGTCAAAATCAACCCGGAATTCCCGGCCTTCCCGGATAAGCCGGTAGCTGAATTTTTCCGGGTAGATAAACATTTGCCAGATATTGGTATTAGACTGCGGAATACCGCGGGCGCTGAACAGCTCTTTTGAATACTGATCGGCGGGAAACGACTGGACGTTAGCCCAGCCTGCATCGAGTGTCTGGCCGCCATACATGGTTTGCTCATCATGGCTGCCATCGGCATTTCGATGGTCATGCTTCAGGGTAAGGCCAGAGCCGGTTTTGCTGATAATCCAGGTACGGGAATGATCGTCGGCCACGTGAAACGGAATGTGCAGTTGCTGGTCGGTGCATTTTCTGACATGCATAATCAGCGCACCCT
This sequence comes from Arsukibacterium sp. UBA5043, assembly GCA_002415085.1. Lineage (GTDB taxonomy): Bacteria > Pseudomonadota > Gammaproteobacteria > Enterobacterales > Alteromonadaceae > Alishewanella. The sequence continues at coordinate 26,474 of DIBV01000012.1, forward strand.
CAAAGCCTGGGGCCGGTGGATTATCGACCGCAATATTGCCGGCGAAAGCTTTGCCGCACAGCGCTTTTAACTGATTAAAAAAAGCATCATGGCTTGCGATAGAAACCAGCGGTGCGTCCTGAACAATATTGGCGCTTGCGCCCAGGCTGACTAACAGCAAGGCAGCAATCAGGGTCTTTTGCATTTTTTTCTCCTAATAAGACAACCATACTATACCTGCATTGCGTAATCTCATCAAACCAATGGCTTTTAGCTGCTATGCTAAACAGCATCCCCGACCACAGCGTTAAAACGGACTGATTATGCATAATGAACTGGATGGTAAATTACTTTTAAATGTCTACGCCAAAGTAGAAAAGCATGGTAAACCGGTTGATACCGACCACGGTGCCGGTTTTACCCTGGACGGGCTGACTGTCAGCCAGGGTTTTGATGGTTATGAAGTGTATTTTCAGACAGCGAAAGTGCAACTTACCCTGGGCTTTCATCATAAGTGGCACAGTGATGCCCAGAATGAAAAAGATATGGATGCTTTTATTGAGCTGATTAAGCATATTAACAACCATTACAGTTAATTAAAGTTATCCTTACTAAGGCAGTATTCAGTTATAGCTGTTATGATGCGGCGCAAAATAACCGATGGAAAATCGGTAGACGTGCGCCAAGCTGATAGACGGCTACAAGGCTATTGCTATCTGGCGGCTGACAAGGTAAAGTAGCCGCCGTCAATCATATCTGATAGACCAGAAGAGGCGCGTTAACCAGGTAACCCGTGACAGAAGACTATACTTCGCAGCGCGGGCCAGGGGGATTAACGCCGAGAAAGTGCACAATATAGCGTGTGTGCTTTCGGTTGGGCAGGCTGAATCCTGCCGACTGTCACCTGTTTGTTTGGTGGAGAGCTTCTGGCCTTTGTTATCGATAGCAACGGTCTGTATTCATTTCCGTTTTGCTGCAATTAGCAAAAGCCATGCTCTGCTTATTTTATTTGTAAGGAGAGACACCCTTGTCCAATCTTATTATTGCCAAATTCGGTGGCACCAGTGTCGCTGACTTTGAAGCGATGGGCCGTTGTGCCGATATTATTCTGACTAACAACGCCATCCGGGTTGTGGTGGTCAGTGCCAGTTCCGGCGTTACCAACCTGTTAGTCGATATTACCAAAACCACCAGTGTTACCGAGCGTTATGACGCTTATGCCGGTATTGAAGCCATTACTTTAGCCGTACTTAACCGCCTGAGCCAGCCAGAGCAGGTGGCAGAGGCGATTGAGTTATTGCTTGGCGAGCTAAAAGCGCTGATTGAAAATGGCGGTGCGGTGTATAGCAGTGCTCATAAAGATCTGATTCAGTCATTCGGTGAGCGTTTAAGCTCGGCGCTATTCAGTCAGGTTTTGCGCGAGCGCGGCGCCGCTGCCCATTGTTTTGATATTCGAAGGATAATGCGCACCGATAGCCGGTTTGGCCGGGCCGAGCCGCAGGTAAAACAGATTGCAGAGCTGGCACAAGTGCATTTGCAGCCATTAATCGCCGAGCAGCGGATTGTGACCCAGGGCTTTATCGGTCAGGACGAGTTTGAGCAAACCACCACACTGGGTCGAGGTGGCTCAGATTATAGCGCGGCCTTACTGGCAGAGGCGTTACAGGCTGATACCGTACAAATATGGACCGATGTGGTCGGTATTTTCACCACTGATCCACGGCTAACCGATCAGGCGCGCTGCATTGGCGAAATCAGCTTTGATGAAGCGGCTGAAATGGCAACCTTTGGCGCGAAAGTGCTGCATCCGGCCACGCTGATTCCGGCGATGCGGCGCAATATCGGGGTGTTTGTCGGCTCTAGCCGTGAACCTGAAGCTGGTGGCACCTGGATTGCTAAAGAAGTAAAACAGCGACCACCTTACCGCGCCATTGCTTTACGTAAATCACAAACCCTGATTACGGTAAAAAGCCCGGATATGCTGCATGCTGCCGGTTTTTTAGCCCGGGTATTTGATATTTTAAGCCGGCATCAAATCTCTGTTGATTTAGTGACCACTTCAGAAATCAGTGTCGCGTTAACGTTGGATGAAGGCGGCATGACCAGCGCCTTCAGCCATGCGGTAGAGCCGGCGCTTTTGGAGCTCAGAGCATTTTGTGAAGTGGTGGTAGAGCAGGGCTTAAGTCTGGTGGCGGTTATTGGTAACCATTTGCACAGTAGCAAAGGTATTACCGGTGAGCTGTTTAAGACGCTGGAGCGGATTAATATGCGGTTGATCTGCCATGGTGCGTCTAAGCACAATTTGTGCTTTTTAGTCCAGGATGCCGATGCGCCAGGCGTAGTAAAACAATTGCACTCCAGCTTATTCAGCGGCTGATCAGCACTAGCAAGCCGGGCTCTTTTATCTCAGAGCCCGGCGGGTGCGCAAACGTTATTCATATGGCAGCGGATCGCTGGCGTTATTCAGCTTAAACGCCTCTAAGCGTTCCTGGCATGAACCACATTTACCGCAGGCTTTATCGCGACCGTTGTAGCAGGTCCAGGTTTTGCTGTAGTCCAGACCCATGGCAAGGCCGTCGGCCAGAATTTCAATTTTGGTCTGATATAAATACGGGCTGACAATATCGACTGGCTGATAATTAGCAATCTGGCAGACGTCATTCATTTTCTGGACAAACTCCGGCCGGCAATCCGGGTAAATGAAGTGATCACCGGAATGGGCACCGTAATGTACGGCGCGGGCGCCAATAGAGTCGGCATATCCTACTGCTAACGATAACAGAATCATATTGCGGTTCGGTACTATGGTTGATTTCATATTGTCGGCTGCATAGTGACCTTCAGGTACGTCGATGTCACTGGTCAGTGACGAGCCAGCGATTAACTGATTTATTGCTGAAATATCGACTATCTTATGCTTAATATTCAGTTCTTTACAGACGTTAGCCGCGCATATCAACTCTTTAACATGGCGCTGACCATAGTTAAATGACAAGGCATATACGTCGTGGCCAGCAGCGACTGCTTTCTGTAATACGGTAAAGGAATCCATACCACCTGAATAAATAACCACAACTTTTTGGCTCATTACTGTCTCTCTCTGTATAATAGCGGGCAAAGTGGCCGCGCATTGTACTTGAACATTGCGGTCAGATCACCTGCTTGGCATTAAGGAAACCACGGCTTGTTGTATAAGGTTAACGAAATATTTGAAACCATTCAGGGCGAAGGCAGCTTTACCGGTGCACCAGCTATTTTTGTCCGGCTGCAGGGCTGTCCCGTTGGTTGTGCCTGGTGTGATACCAAACATACCTGGACTGTTAACCCTGATTTGCAGGTTGCTCCTCAGACATTGATGGCAAAATCAGCTGAGACTGAACAGTGGTCAACGTTTACTGCTGAGCAATTGCTGGCGTTGTTTCAGGAAAACGGTTACCAGGCCAAGCATGTGGTAATCACCGGGGGAGAGCCCTGTATGTACGATTTAAATCCACTTTGCGATACATTACATGCGGTGGGGTATCAGACCCAGATTGAAACCAGCGGCACATTTGAGATTTTGGTTCCCTCTAAAAGCTGGGTAACGGTATCACCGAAAGTAAATATGAAAGGCGGCTATAAAGTATTACAAAGTGCACTGGACCGGGCCAATGAAATAAAACACCCGGTGGCAATGGACAAACACATTGAACAGCTGTTGCAGTTGCTAAAGCAAACGGACATCGGTAGCAAATTAATTTATTTACAACCAATTAGCCAACAGGCTAAGGCGACCGCGTTAGCTATTGCCTATTGTAAAAAGCATAACTGGCGTTTGAGTGTTCAGGTACATAAATATCTGGGTATTGAGTAGTGGCCCGGACGCATAGAGGCCAGCGGGTTTAGCGAAACGATCAGGCGTTGTGATCAAGCCAGTTTTGCAGACCTTCCAGGCATATTAACGGGTCGTACTCTGCTGATAGTTTTTGTTTTAATCCCGGTTGCATGGGCATCAGCTCCAGCCAGCGCGATGCAAGCCAGCTTGCGTTATCAAGCTCTGGCTCCGGATAAAGTTGCTGCAACTGAGGATATTCTGCCAGCAATTGCAAAAATGAACGGGCTAAATCAGGAAAGCGCTGGCTAAGACGGATTTCCGGCCAGCTATTTAATTCGGTCACCGTAGCAACGTTTAACTTATCTTCTTCCTGCCAGCGATCAGTAATTTCAACCCGGCTTACTCCCCTTACCGTAATTCCCAGTAAGCCATCTGCAAGTTGTTCAAAATCATCAATCACCGCTTCGGTTGCCAGCGGTAAGATCCGGTCACGATGATGTTGGCTCGCAAATGGGTTAAGCAATGCCATTGCGAAACTACGTTTTGCCAGTCCGGCCTCTTTAACCAGTCTGATATAGCGTTTTTCGAATACCCGTAGCTTTAGTTTGCCACCGGGTAAAATAAAACTGCTCAATGGAAATAATGCCAATTGTTTACTCATACTGCACTTCACTATCGCTCTGTTTCTGATTATGTTAACAATACGGCCAGCGCTCTTTATCAGATCGGCATCGACCTAATATTTCTCAGAAGCCGCGCACTGGCTATTTTGGTATTACATGATAAATTTAAAACTACAGTCATTACCCTGAGCGGCGCTCAAGGCATTTATGCGATTAAACCTGCGCCAAGGTATCAGTTCGTCTTTATTGCTCTTGCAAGCATGGAGTGCGGTTGCCAGTGAGCTACAGGTACTGCGAGCGGTGGTGAGTGACTCCAATATGCCACCCTACGCCATTTTTGATGAGACAGGCAGGTTAAGTTCAGGCTTAAGTAAAGATATTCTGGACGCTTTGGCAATACTAAGTAAGCTTGATATACAGTATCTTACTTTACCCAGAGCCAGAATAGAAAGCTGGTTAGTCAACGGGCAGGCTGATGTGGCTTGTTTTTTGAATCCGGATTGGGTAGCAGAGCCCGCACTGTATCACTGGAGCCCGCCACTGTTTGCAACCCGGCAATTATTGATTCGCCGCGCCGACAGCTCACCCATTATTGCCTTGCCTGATCTGGTTGGCAAACGGGTGGGGACCACACTTGGTTTTACCTATCCCGAACTTGCACAGGTATTCGCATTAGGTGATGTTATCCGTGACGATGCTCATACCTTAGAACGTAATCTGAAGCGACTGGAACAGGGACGACTAGATGCGGTAATGAGTGTCGATTTATCTTACTATTTTTTTATGACAAATGGTGGGATGGGTAACTTTGCAGCCGATCCACTCTGGTCGTCACCGCCATCAGTATACTGCGCTATTAGCAGATTTAATCCGCAGCGTGCAGCAAACCTGTTACGCGGCTTGCACACCTTAGTAGAGAACCAGTTTATCGACCAGCAATTACGGCGCTATAAAGGCGAAACAACAGAATAGTTTTTCAGAAGCCTACTGTCGCGGGTCGTCTTTTAGTCTGGGAATTTTCAAACCGAGTTCTATACCACGATGGCGAGCATAGTAGGTGCAGCCTATAAACATTATTGATGCCAACAAGAGTTCAATAAGCGCTAATAACTGATATAGCCCGGTACTGACCCATAAGTTAGTTAAACTGTGTAAAAAGTAAATCATCACGATAAAGTTAGCCCAGGCAAAGGTGTAGGCTTTGCCTTTGATAATGCCATACATCGGTAGCCATAACGGCAGCCACAATAAGGCCGTGCTGATCAATTTATTACCGGTTAACTGATTCGCGCTGCCATAGGTAGCAGGGGAAAGCCAGATTAGCCATATTGGAATCAGCAGCCATAAGCCCCAATAGCCGAATCGGGCCAGAGCCAGGTAGGTTTTAGTCCGCGGAGCCATCGCAACTTCAGCATGTTCATTCATTATTTGTCAAATCCTGCAGATTTTAAAGACATACTAAGTTGTGCCAAACGCTTACCAAAAGCAACGGCCAACCGTTGTTCGTCAACACTAAGTTTGGTATCACCTTGCAACCCGCTTATATGAGTAGGGCCATAGGGGGTGCCACCGGTCTGGGTGTTGTGCAATTCCGGTTCAGCGTAAGGAATACCCATTAATACCATGCCATGGTGAAGCAGTGGTAACATCATACTCAATAAATTCGCTTCATTGCCGCCATGCATACTGCCCGATGACGTAAAAACGCCGGCCGCTTTGTTAATTAACTCACCTTTGAGCCAGATACTGCTGGTCGTGTCCCAGAAAGCTTTGGCTTCAGCCGCCATATTACCAAATCGCACAGGACTGCCAAAAGCTAAGCCGTCACACTGGCTAAGATCAGCGAGCGTTACTGATGGATGTCGACTTGCCTGCTCCTTGTCAAATCCGGCGATACTGCGGATAACGGCAGTAGCTCCCGCCTGAGCGATGCCAATGGCTACTTTTTCAGCCAGGGCTACCACGCTACCATGCTTTGAGTAGTACATTACCAGAACCTGAGCGCTCATCAGAGAATAGCGCTTACGTTGCTAAGCGGGCGACCAATAGCTGCGTGCTCACCATTAATAACAATTGGCCGTTCTATTAATTTTGGATGCTCAACCATGGTGTTAATTAATTGCTGTTCGCTTAATGCAAGATTATTCAGTTGCAAACTACGATATTCTTCCTCTTTGTCGCGCAGCAACTGTCGGGCAGGAATATTCAGCTTGATTAGGATTGCTGCTAATTCGGCTGCGGTCGGTGGTGTTTTGAGATACTCAATTATTGTAAAATCAGCACCATTTTTCTGCAACAACGCTAACGCTTCTCGGCTTTTTGAACAGCGTGGGTTGTGGTAAATCGTAATCATAATTTTTCCATTAACTAACTAAATCATTTCAAATTTTAACAGGTTTAGTGGCTGCCCCGCTTACATTTGCTTTAACCGGTCAAACTCGGCTTGAAATTGTTGTTTTTTTGCTTCAACCCGTCTGTTTTCAAGCCGGGATTTTTCACCAATATGATTAAGGGCTTCATTCAGATCATCTATCGCCTTAGGATAATTGGCTAATTGGTAATACAGATCAGCCTGAGCCTCGTAATATTTCGGATAATCCTCTAATTTTTTATAAGCATCTGATAATAAATCGTAAGCGAGAATATTGTCGCTCTTGTAATACACTAAATTACGAAGCAGATGAATGGCCAGCCGATAGCTACCGGCCTTTATCGCCGCATTGGCGTAATTTAGGGTGACAACCTGATTGTTGGGTCTGAGCAGGTATTCTTGTTCGAGCATCTCCAGCGCTTTGTTAAATTGATTCTGGCCGAGCAAAATATCGGTATAAGCGTCCACGTAATACAAATTGTGTGGCTCTTGCTGCAGTAATTCTTCGATAATTTTCTGAGCTTCAACAAACAGACTGTTGTCGAGTTTAGCCAACGCCAAACCGTACAAATTGGCTTTGGTGTTGCCCCCGGGCTGACTTAAACGTTGTTCAAATATACCTATCGTCTCTTTAGCCGGATACTGATATCGGGCTAATACCCGTGCTTTCGCCAGAATGTAGTCCTGGCTGTCAGGGACATAACGTTTTTCAAACTGCTCTGCCCGCAAGCGAGTATCGCTAACCCTGGCTTGTGATAAAGGGTGGGTCTGTAAAAAGGCTAATTGTTGGTTAACGAAGCGGTTTTGCTGGGTAAGTTTATAAAAAAACTCGGGTACAGCGTAGGGGTCAAAACCCGAATCGGCCAGGATTTTCATGCCTATCCGGTCTGCTTCCTGCTCATTGCCTCGAGTAAAATTTATTGCGCTCTGCTGGGCCGCACCTTGCGTTGCCATCATGGCTGCCATGCCAGCCTCCGGATTCACCGTCGCCAGCACTATCGCGCCCAACATACCGGCCAACGACACCGGCGCGCGCTGATTTTGTGCTTCAACAAAACGGGCAATATGACGTTGTGTAACATGGGCAATTTCATGGGACATCACTGAGGCAAATTCGCTTTCAGATTCTGAAACTGCCAGGGTACCGGTATGTGAGGCAATATTACCGCCTAATGTCGCGAAGGCATTGATATTTTTATTGTTAACCCAATAAAACTTAAACGGAAATTTAACATCGTTGGCCCGGGCAACCAACCGATTGCCCAGATCATTTATATATTCGTCAAGCAAAGGATCATAAACCATCGGTAAGCTGCCACGGGTTTGCCGCATCAGCACATCGCCCAGCTGCTTTTCTTTTTCAGGTGTGATGGTCGAAAACGCATTACCGCCAATATCAGGCAAACCTGATTGTGCTATAGCGGAGCCCATCAGCAGGCTTACACTGGCGATGCACCCTATAATAAATTGCTGGACCGCTTGATATGACATACTGCCCCGATTTTAGTGTCAGTTGATGGCGTTAACTGCATAATTGGTCTGTTAACTGAAGTTTTAGTTCAATAGTAAGCGACTGACTGCAGTATTATTGCGCAATCGACATGCTTACCCGAAAGCCGGGGTAATCTAGCATATTCGGCTGTCTGTCTGACAGATAAGCCACAAAAATTGTTCTAAGTTAGTTATACTGAGCCAATAAGTTGTTTTTGCACGCAAAGGGTTGGAGTGGCACTATGCTCGATTGGTTAAAGAAGTGGTATGCCAATAAGTTTTCAGATCCTCAGGTCGTGACGCTGTTTTTAACATTGTTTTTAGGGTTTCTGGCGATCTACTGGTTAAGTGGCATGCTGGGGCCGGTATTAGTGGCAATTGCGTTTGCCTATTTGCTGGAGTGGCCGGTCGCGCGCTTGAGCCGTCTGGGTTGCAGTCGGACCATCAGTACAACCGTTGTGGTGGTAACGTTTATTTCGGTTATAACTCTGATTGTTATGTCAATTATTCCGGCGGCCTGGGCACAGGGGCGAAATCTGGCTAAAGACTTGCCCAGTATGATAGCTTCCGGTAAAACCTACCTGCTAGAGCTGCCAGAGTTATTTCCGGGTATTATCAGTGCTGAACAAATTTACTTAATGATCCAAACCGCGGATGAGCGGTTAATGACCTTCAGCCGGGAAATCCTGTCACTGTCATTAGCGTCGATATTTGATGTGGTGGCGGTGCTCATCTACCTGGTATTGGTGCCGGTAATGGTATTTTTTATGCTTAAAGATAAAGCATCGTTAAGCGCAAGCTTTGTTGAACTGTTGCCTACTGAACGCAAGCTGATTAGTCAGGTCTGGAACGAAATGAACGGTCAGATCATGAATTATATCCGGGGTAAAATTCTGGAGATACTGATTGTCGGCGCGGTCAGCTTTGTTGTGTTCACATTGTTTGGTCTGAACTATGCTTTATTACTTGCCGTGTGTGTTGGCTTCTCGGTGCTGGTACCCTATATTGGTGCGGCATTAGTGACATTGCCCATTGCCCTGGTTGCCTTGTTTCAATGGGGGCTGACTGCCGAATTTGGCTATCTGATGCTGGCCTACGGCATTATTCAGGCGTTAGATGGCAATGTGCTGGTGCCGTTATTGTTTTCCGAGGTGGTTGATCTTAATCCGGTTTTCATCATTATCGCCGTGCTGTTTTTCGGCGGCTTATTTGGTTTTTGGGGCATCTTCTTCGCGATTCCGCTGGCCTCATTAGTTAAAGCGACCATTAAAGCCTGGTCGAGCAGGGTTCATCCGCAGCCGGAGGCTGACGCTGAGTCTCTGCAATGATATGTGAAAATTATCAGGAGTGAATATTTGGAATCCTTATTTTTTGATAATTGGCAGACATTACAGCGAACCGTGGTAATTGGGATCCTGGCCTATTTAAGTTTACTGGTATTATTAAGAGTTTCAGGGCAGCGTACGCTGGCAAAGATGAATGCGTTTGATCTTGTTGTCACAGTGTCACTCGGTTCAACATTGGCTACTATTCTGCTCAATAAAAACGTTACCCTTGCTGAAGGAACACTGGCATTGGCATTGCTAATCGGGATGCAGTTTGCTGTAACCTGGTCGAGTGTTCGCGCAGCTTGGTTTAGAAAGCTGGTTACTGGTGAGCCAACGCTATTATTTTTTCATGGGCATTATCTGACTGTTGCAATGAAACAAAGCAGAGTAACCAAAGATGAAGTAACCGCTGCGGTCAGAGCGGCAGGACTAGATGATTTGACGAAAGTCAAAGCAGTAGTGTTGGAAACGGATGGTTCTTTTAGTGTGCTGGACGAAGGCGGTGGTGCCAGAGAATCAAGTTTGCAAGGGCTTAAAAATGCGGCCGGGTTGGGTAAATAACCCGGCGACACGGCTGCAAAGTATAGGTTTGTTGTTGCTGCTTCGCTTTTTTATAACCGGAAAAAACCGGCCTGACCGCAAAACAGCACAGATTATTACCAGCGATAACTGATGGTAATGCCGGCGGCTAATTCACGGCCTGCGGCGGGTTCAAAAGAACGCCCATTTGCTTGATTAACGACTACCGCACCAACATATTGTTTGTCGGTAATATTGTTCAGGCTGAGCCACTGCGTAAACTGCCATTGCTGGTATTGCTGCTGACTGTTAACACCGGCATTGAAATAAATTGCAGCCGGTGCCGCATCGCTGTTGTAATCGTCGGTGTATACTTTGCTTCGATAGTGGCCTTGCAAGGTTACTTGCAACGGTATCGCGAGCAGGGGAGTGTAGCGCCATTGCCAATGTACTTCTGCCGCTGCAACCCCGGGTAACTGCTTATCAGCCCTTAGCCCCTCGTCAAACTCGGCGTGTAACATGTGACCAGACAGCTCAGAGCGCCACTGCGCTGAAAGTTGATAATGCCATTGCCACTCCAGGCCTAATCTGCTTGTTTTACTGACGTTAGCAAAACTGGTGCGTCCCCCTTCGCTATTCTGAGCAATAATTTCATTGTCCGTTGCAATAGTAAACAGACTTAAACTGGCGCGCTGCTGGCTATTTTGCCATTTAAGGCCCGTTTCCCATTGCTGATTAGTGCTCGCGGCCAGTTGCAGATTTATGCCACCGGCAGGGCTGTATGCCAGCTCGGCAAGGGTAGGGGTTTCAAAACCTTTACCTGCACTGACAAACCAGGCCAGTTGCTGGTTTATCTGCCAGTTTACCCCTATAGCATAGGCTTGCTGATAATAATTGCGATGTCCACTATCATCCGGGTTTTCACCTTCGGTAAAGTAATCTGTGATCTGGTATGCCAAATCGGTATAGCGCCAGCCGCCGTGCCAGTTAACTGCGGCACTCGGTTGATAGTTTAACCGGATAAAGCCGTCAATATTTCTGGCCTGATTATCCTCGTCCCGGCGCAGATCGCCCCGTTGCCCAAAGTCGTTGATAAATCCAAAGCGTCGATCGTCAGTCTGCACCGCACTGCCGCCAATAACCGCGTTAACTTTATCGGCCAGGATCAACTGGTACTGACCCTTTATGCCATGGTATTGCCGATTTAACAGAACTTCGCCGCCAGAGGATGTAATGGCCGACCCCGGAAAAGGCAGGCGCTGGTTGATATCGCGCTGGCCCTGCCATAACGCGATTTGAAAAGGGTTACTGCCGTCGTCCGTTAAACTGACACTAGCCTGGCGCTGTTTTACTGTTTTTTCTGTATCAAAAACCTCTGCACCAGCAAGGGTTTGTTTGGGATTCTCCTGCCACTGGTCCGGGCTTAAACTAAGCGGGTCTTGCAGGTAAGGATCGTATGACCAGTCATAACGCACGTGGAGTTGCAGGGTGCTGGCTAATTGCCGGTGCCAATTAAATTGCAGCTGATCTTTTGCTGCTCGCGAGTGGGGCCGGTAACCATCGGTCTTGAATTGTTTTAATGCAAGCTGCAGGCTTTGCTTTTCGTCTACAACGCCGAGGTTAACCTGTTGTTGTTGATGCTGTTCACTGACGGCAATACTGGTTGCCAGGGTGTTTTGGTCTGGCTGGCGGCTGGTTAACGAAATAACCGCACCTGCGCCATTTCCGTAAAGCAGCGCCAACGGACCACGCAATACTTCGATACTCTGAACGTTATCAAGCAAGACACTGGCTAACTGGCCCTGGCCGTCAGGGGCGCTGAGCGGAATGCCATCCTGTTGCAGATATATGCCTCTGATCCCAAAAGGACTTCGGCTACCGAAGCCCCGAACACTCAGCCGGGTATCCTGCGCAAAATTAGCTCTGCTATCTGCCTGCAGGCCGGCAATTCCCTGCAATAACTGAGCACTGTCGAACAGTAAACCTGACTGTTCTGGCCAGGTTATATCGACTGTAGCCGGGCTTTGTAGCCAATTCTGGCTGGCACTGGTGGCGGTAACTACGATAATTTCGACCGGCTCATTAGCATAAATAACTGGAGCATTAAGCACTACCGCCAGTAAACTGGCGGTAGTTAAAGGTTTAAAAAAATACAAAGCAGATATCCTGTTATTTTTTTGGAGTGATACGTAAAATCTGACCGTCTTTCTGATCGGTCAACAAATAAACAGCACCCTCAGGCCCTTGCCTTACATCGCGGATCCGCTGACCTATCATGATGCGCTCCTCATGACTAACCGTTTCACCCGTTAATTCCAGCCGGACAAGCTGACCGAACTTCAATGATCCCACCAGCAGGTCTTGTTGCCAGGGTTTAATCAAATCGGCGCTATAAAATGTCATGCCACTTGGCGCAATTGAAGGTACCCAGTAGTGCAACGGCTGCGCCATTTCTGCTTGCTCGGTTTTACCAATCTTACCACCGCCATATTCTTCACCGTAGGTAATCACCGGCCAGCCGTAATTAACGTCAGCCCGGGTGATATTTATTTCATCGCCGCCTTGTGGGCCGTGTTCATGGGTCCAGAGCTGTTGCGTTTGCGGATGCAAGGCTGCACCCTGAATATTCCGGTGGCCATAAGACCAGATATCAGCAAGGGCATTTTCCTGCTGCAGATAAGGATTCAAAGTTGACGGGCTGCCGTCAGTTTGAATCCGGACGACTTTACCGTGATGAGTATCTGATGTTTGCGCATCGTCGCGGCGGCTGCCTCGATCTCCCAGGGTAATAAACAGGTCACCGTTAGCGGCAAAGACTAAACGGCCACCAAAATGATGGCGACTTTCAATTTTAGGTTGAGCACTGAAAACTACCTGCACCTGGCTAAGAGTATTGCCAGTGAGGGTGGCGCTGGCCACAGCCGTGCTGCTGCCATTTTCACCAGGTTGGTTGAAGCTAAAGAAAATCTGGTTGTTATCTGCAAATTGGGGGTGAAGAACCACATCAAGTAAACCGCCCTGACCCGCGACAGTAATATCCGGTAGTCCGGCGATTGGTTCACTCAGGCTACCGTCGGCGTTTACATAGCGCAAACGGCCGGCGCGCTCAGTAACCAACATTTTACCGTCAGCTAAAAAGGCCAGTCCCCAGGGATGTTCCAGGCCTGTGGCTATTGTTTCAACTTGCAGCGTGACCTTTTCGGTTTTAATTTCGGTCGTCTGCGTCTGGCCTAAGGTGTTAAAAGCCAATAGCACAGTGCTTGCGCACAGTAATTTGGTCAGCTTTTTCATAGCATCTCCATTTAAAATAGTTATAATCCTACCTGCTGTATCAGCAAATGGCAGTCAGACAGGTCAGAATAGCCAGCCGATACGACTAATGTCGCTTTCTGACTGAATTACTGGTGTTATTGCCGGTGTTTAAGATAGTCCAGAACAACCTGATGATGGTCTTTGGTTTTAAACTTATCAAATACATGTTCGATAGTGCCATCCTGATTAATCAGAAAGCTTAACCGGTGTAAGCCGTCATACACTTTACCCATAAATTTTTTGGTACCCCAAACACCAAATTGTTCTGCAACCTGATGATCCTCATCGCCTAGCAGAGTGAAGTTAAGTTGGTCGCGCTCAACGAACTTTGCCAACCTGGCAGGGGCGTCGGTACTGATACCGACGACTTGCACACCAAGTTCAGCTAGCGAAGCCTGATTGTCTCGCAGCGCACATGCCTGAACGGTACAGCCCGGCGTCATCGCTTTAGGGTAAAAATAAACAAGTACCTTGCTTTGCTGCAGCAGTTTGCTCAGGCTGACTAGTTGGTTGCGTTGGTCTGGCAGGGTAAAGTCAGGGGCTTGCTGGCCAGTGGTTAATGTTTGCATGATAACTCCTTATTCAACATGTTATTGCCCGAGGATGACGTTTTGGTGCTCGTTCGCTTATCTCATCACGAAAGCGCCACTGAGATTAAGTTGACCTAACAATGCCATCACTTCAGATTCGATATCTGAAGGGTTGATACCCTCAGGTATTTCCACCGTTATCTGGCTGTGTAATTGCACTGTATTGTCACTGTCAACGACAGTAGCCGATTGCAAAGAGCCGATATAAATATTGTGGCTGGCAAGCAGCCCGGTTATTGCACCTAGTGTACCAACCCGGTCTGGCCCTGAATAATCCAGTATATAGTGAGCGACAACCTGTGTTCGTGGCCGGGCAGTAGTACGCTTGGTCATTGTGGTCAGATCAAGTTCTAATCCCAGGGCTGGGATCAGATACTCGATTTTGCTAATCGCAGCCTGGTCGCCCTGTATCAGCATAATAAAAGTAAATTCGTTACCAAAAACCGCCATTCGGCTGTCGATTATATTGGCGTTGTAGTCAGTTACCAGCCGGGCCAGTTTACTGACAATGCCCGTGCGGTCAGTCCCGATAGCTGTAATTACAAGTTGCTGAGACATAAAACTCCGTTCAGAACATATAGCGATACTGAATAAGGTGTTAAGTCTATCATAAGCCCTTTAGACGAACTATTAGCATTATCGGGTTGGCGTCTTGTGTTTGTCTGCCGCACTCTTTAACATAGGGCGCCTTGTTCTTGCCCTTGTCTGTTGTGGAGCCCGTGACTGTGATGTTCAGTGGAAGTTTTGTTGCCTTAGTAACCCCTATGCTGCCGGATGGTGAAATTGATTATAAAGGGCTGGAACAGCTGGTAAGTTTTCACTTGCAGCAAGGAACGGATGGCCTGGTTATTATGGGCACCACAGCAGAAGCCGCTACCATTAGTTTTACTGAGCAGCTTGAGATAATTGGCAGGGTGGCGAGTCAGGTAAGTGGCCAAATTCCGGTGTTAGCGGGTAATGGCACTAACGCTACTGCTGAGGGAGTTTTGCGGACCCGGCAACTTGACAAACTGGCGATTGATGGCTTTTTGACAGTAACCCCTTTTTACAATAAACCCATGCAAAAAGGCTTACTGGCACATTTTAAACAGGTGGCAGCAGCGACGGCTAAACCCTTGTTGTTATATAACGTGCCAGGCCGCACCGGGGTAGATCTGCTGCCTGAAACTGTTGCCGAACTGGCGATGACCGATAATATAGTCGGCATTAAAGAAGCGACCGGCTCACTAACCCGGCTGGCTGAATTACAGCAACACTGTGGTGCCGGGTTTGCGTTGTTAAGTGGTGACGACGCCACCAGCCTTGATTTTATGCAGGCCGGAGGCCATGGGGTGATTTCGGTTACCGCAAACGTTGTTCCTGCGTTGTTAGCGCGTTTATGCAGTCTGGTCCGGACAGGACGAACTGAAGAGGCTCGGACACTGGACAATATGCTCCAGGGTTTGCATCATAAGTTATTTATTGAATCTAATCCCATTCCAACAAAATGGGCATTGCAGCGAATGGCATTAATTGATTCAGATTTTATGCGGTTGCCGCTGACACAGCTGGAACCAATTCATCACGACACAATCGAACAGGCATTGCGACAGGCTGGCCTGCAGCTTTAATGTCTGGTTTTTTTATTAGTTTATTTAGTTAATCTGGCAAAATATACCGGGTTTATGGAAATACCTTTCAGGAGTAGTACAGGTGCATTATTGGAAAAAAAGTTGTATCACATTGTCGCTGAGCGCTGTATTGCTAAGTGGCTGTTCTGTATTTAAGGACGAACCCGATACTCGTGCGCAACGGCAACACGTTAATCTGGATATTCCTGCCGATCTGTCAACGCCGCGTCAGCCGGGTAAATATGATATTCCGCAAATTAACGGTGCTACAGGCGAGGTAGCCGATAAGTCACCGGTATTAGTGTTAGCAACCGCTACCAGTAGCAGGATAACGGATGAAGCTGAAAAGCGGGCCCGGGTAATGTTCGAACGCAACGATTTAACTGGTGAGTTGCTACCCTTTTTACAAACCGAAATACGTGACTATTTTGCGGCCCAAAATATTGAACTCATGGCAACGGATAGTCAGGATCTCAGTTTTGAAACCGATTGGATCAAGCGTTTCCGGACAGAAGGATTCTGGTTTTGGCAAGATGCCAAGCAGTTAGATGAAGCACGGTATGCGATAAGCATTGATCCGAAGCCACATGGCAGAACTGCAATTGTCTCAGTTAACTTGCTGGAACACCGGTATTTTGATAAGCAGGCGGAGTTAAGTAAAGCTGCTGCACGTGATAATGAGGTGATGTTGTTAAATGGACTGATTAACCAGATTTCAGTGGCTGAAATAGAAACAGCTATTGCAAACCGGGATCGGGTACAGGAAGTGGGGCTTGAGCCTGGCTTAAATAAAGCAGGTGAACCGGCATTTATTACAACGCAATCCATTGATGTTACCTGGTCGCAGTTAGAGCCGGTGTTTGAACAGCTTAATTTCACTATTAATGATATTAATCGCTCGGTATACACGTACTATGTCAGTTACAAAAAGCCGAGTCGTGGTATGTGGTCATCTTTGATGGGCAGAGAACCACCGCCAGTTTTACCTATTGCCGATAACGATTATCAGATTGTATTGCAGCGCAGTGACGCGGGCACGGTGATAAACCTGCTGAGCAAAGATGGCCAATCATTGTCGGCTGACACTATCGCTGCAGCCTATGATCCTTTTGTTGCTGCAATCAGAGCAGCAAAAGTGGAACTTTAAGGCACAGGCATAAAAAGTCATTTGCCAATAGCATAAAGATCTTTATACTTTCGCCTGATTTTTTCGCCAGGCGATTGGAGTGAATAATGGTTCAAAAAACGACAGAATTGTACCGCGGTAAGGCAAAAACAGTATACAACACGACTGATGACAACTTACTCATCCTTCACTTTCGCAACGATACCTCAGCTTTTGATGGTGAGCGTATTGAGCAGCTTGATCGCAAAGGCATGATAAATAACAAATTTAACTTTTTTATTATGCAAAAGCTGGAGCAGGCAGGTATACCAACACAGGTTGAAGCCTTGCTCTCAGATGATGAAGTTCTGGTGAAAAAACTGGCGATGATTCCGGTTGAATGCGTGGTCCGTAATTATGCCGCTGGCTCGCTGGTTCGTCGTTTAGGCGTAACTGAAGGCATTGCGCTGACGCCCGCCACGTTTGAGTTGTTTTTAAAGAACGATGCATTGCATGACCCTATGGTAAATGAGTCTCTGGCAACTTCGTTTGGCTGGGCAACCGCCGAGCAATTAGCCGAAATGAAACGTTTAACATTTAAAGCAAACGATGTGCTGCAGACGTTGTTTGCCGATGCCGGGATGCTGTTAGTTGATTTTAAATTAGAGTTTGGCATATTTAACGGCCAGGTAGTACTTGGCGACGAGTTTTCGCCAGATGGCTGTCGTCTGTGGGACAAGGCAACCCGTAAAAAGCTGGATAAAGACAGGTTCCGTCAGGGGCTTGGTGGTGTCGTTGAGGCATACGAGGAAGTCGCTAACCGGCTCGGTGTGAACTTAGGTTAAGTCTGCAACAAAGCCACCGAAAGGTGGCTTTGTTGCGTTATACCATCATAATAAGGTCGCTAACCAATAATTGAGGAGTTCAGATGGCATTACGGACGCAAGCGGTTAAGTTGTTGCTGGCAACGCTATTTATGCTGTGCAGTAATCTCGCATCTGCTGTTGAAGTTAGCAACTTATATGTTGCCGATGTCAGTGCAGATCAATCCCAGCGTCAGTGGCAGAGTAATGCCCTCACTCAGGTCATCACCCGTTTAACCGGAATGACTGACCTGTCAGCCTACCCGGCGATTGCCAATGAACTGGACAATGCCGGTAAGTATGTTAAACAATTTGAATCTGTCCGTTCGAATGGCACCAGCCGTTTAAAAGTGTTGCTTGATGCCAAATTGATTAATGTGTTATTGCAACAACAGGGTATTGCTATCTGGGGGGCGCATCGTCCTGAAATATTGGTCTGGATTGTCCAGCAGCAAGCAGGTAACCGATTTTTTTTGCGCCAGCCAGATAATGAATTGGTGCAGTTGCTGCGGCAAAGTCTGGTTGAACATGGTATTCCGGTCACATTACCGCTTTATGATATGGATGATCTGATGGTGTTGACTGAAACCGATGTTTGGGCGGGATTCTGGCAAGCTATCGGGCACGCTAGTAACCGATATCGCCCAGACATGATAATGACCCTGGCGCTTGATGATGTAAGCGAGGATGGAGAGAAGCTGATGCGGCTGAGCTGGCAGCGGCAAAGTCCGGTGCCTGGCACAAATCAGACCCGGATAGTTCGCAATGAAATTACCGCAGCTGAACGTTCAGATCTGGTGCGTGAATTCAGTGCAACGTTAACGGGCGAATTGGCGGCAGAGCAGGCTGTTGTGTTGCAGGCTGAGCCGAACACTTATCATCTGGCGGTCACTAACTTGCAAAGCCTGGCTGATGTGGTGGCGGTAGAGACGTTATTAAACCGCGTGCTTGGTGTCGCATCGGTAACGTTAAGCGAATACTCGGCAAATGAAGCTCGGTTCGCGGTTAATTTACAAATTGATCTTTTGCAGTTAACCCGGATTCTGCAATGGGAGCCGGCGTTAATATTATCGCCGACGACACAGAGCATGGTGACAGGTATGACTGAACGGTCACAGCCTGCTGTCGAATTAAACCTGGAATCGCGGGCCGATACCAGATACATGTTTATCAGACGTTAAATGCAACCATTGCAATACACCCTGGCAGTGACGCTGCCAGATGATGAAACATTAGATAGTTTTTATGCTGCAGGCCAGACCGAAGCGGTAAGTGTGGTAAAGCGCTATTTGCAGCAACCTGCCGGTCAGCCGCCGTTGTATCTGTTTGGTGCCAGTGGTAGTGGTAAGTCTCATTTACTTTATGCCTCCTGTATTTTTGCTCAGGAGCACGGCTTAACCAGTCAGTTGCTGGCGTTACAGGATTATCAGCAGTTAAGTCCGCGTTTGCTCGATAATTTAGAGCAGCTGGATGTGGTTTGTCTGGACAATATCCAGGCGATTGCTGATGATCTTAGCTGGCAGATCGCAATATTCGATTTATACAACCGGATGGTTGAACAAGGCAAAGCGCTAATTATCGTGGCAAATCAGACGCCCTCTGAACTGGGTTTTAAACTGGCTGATCTGGTTTCCCGACTTCACGCCTGTCAGAGCTTACAATTACGATTGCTTACTGACGACGATAAACAGAAACTGTTAAAACAGAAAGCCCATCAGCGTGGTATGGAGTTGGGCGACGATGTAGCCCGTTTTTTACTCAACCGCTATGAGCGGGATATTCGGTCATTGGTGGCGATCCTGGATCAACTGGATAAGGCATCTATTGTCCATCAGCGTAAATTAACTATCCCCTTCGTTAAATCTATTCTCATTTAGCAACTTAAGTCCTATTTTTGCGGAAAAAAGCCGCTTTGCTACTGCCTGTTAGCTGCCATTTTGGTGTATCATTAGCGGTTTTAATCTTACTGACGATCTTGGCTGCTTTGAGGACAAAGATGAATCTGACTGCAATATTAGACAATGCACTGCAAGCTGTTGCTGCTGCCCCAGACATAGCGGCACTGGAAGAGGTTAGGGTAACCTTCATGGGGAAAAAAGGCAGTATCACTGAGCTGCTGAAATCCCTAGGTGCAATGGACCCTGAACAGCGCAAACTGGCTGGTCAGCAAATCAATGAACTTAAACAGCAGGTGCAGGATGCGCTGAATCAAAAGCGGGATCAATTGCAACAGGCGCAGTTAGCAGCAAAACTGGCTCAGGAACAAATTGATGTGACCCTGCCAGGACGTAAGCTTGATGATGGTGGCCTGCACCCTGTTACCCGCACTATTGTCCGGATTGAAAGCTTTTTTACTGAGTTAGGTTTCGCGGTTAAACATGGCCCTGAAATCGAAGATGATTTTCACAATTTTGATGCGTTAAATATTCCTGAGCACCATCCGGCGCGGGCTGATCACGATACCTTTTATTTCAATCCGAAACTGATGCTGCGTACCCAGACCTCAGGCGTCCAAATCCGCACTATGGAACAACAGCAGCCACCGCTGCGGATTATTTCGCCAGGGCGGGTATATCGTAACGATTACGATCAAACTCATACGCCGATGTTTCACCAGGTTGAAGGGTTAATGGTCGACAAAAATGTCAGTTTTACTGAGCTCAAAGGCATTTTGCATGACTTTTTGCAGAATTTTTTCGAGGAAGATTTACAGGTACGGTTCAGGCCATCGTTCTTTCCTTTTACCGAGCCATCGGCTGAAGTGGATGTGATGGGCAAAAATGGTAAGTGGCTGGAAGTATTGGGCTGTGGCATGGTGCATCCTAATGTGTTGCGCTCAGTAGGCATTGACCCTGAAATCTACAGTGGCTTCGCCTTTGGTATGGGTGTAGAGCGGCTGACGATGCTGCGTTATGGCGTGACCGATCTCAGATCCTTTTTCGAAAACGATTTACGCTTTTTAAAGCAGTTCAGATAAGCGGAGTATTCCAAGTATGAAATTTAGTGAAATGTGGTTACGGCAGTGGGTTAATCCGGCGATTGATACTGCAACCTTATCTGAACAACTGTCGATGGCTGGCCTGGAAGTGGATGGTATAGCGCCGGTTGCCGGTGTATTTAGCGGTGTGGTGGTCGGTGAAGTGGTGGCCTGTGGTCCGCATCCCGATGCTGATAAGTTACAGATCACGCAGGTAAATATCGGCCAGCCAGAATTGCTGGATATCGTTTGTGGTGCGAAAAACTGCCGCAAAGGTTTAAAAGTTGCCGTAGCAAAGGTTGGTGCGGTATTGCCCGGCGATTTCGTGATTAAAAAGGCCAAGCTGCGCGGTCAGCCATCACATGGCATGTTGTGCTCATTCTCTGAGCTGGGTATGGCAGATGATTCTGACGGTATTATGGAATTGCCGGCAGATGCACCGGTAGGTATTGATATCCGGCAATATCTGGAACTGGATGACCATACAATAGAAGTGGATTTAACGCCAAACCGGGCTGACTGTCTGGGTATTAAGGGGCTGGCCCGCGAAGTTGGAGTGCTAAATAAGCTGTCAGTATGTCAGCCTGAGATGGCTGCAGTAGAGCCAACAATTTCCGAGCAAAAAGCCATTAAACTGTCGGCACCGGGAGCTTGTCCGCGTTATCTGGGCCGGGTTATAAAAAATGTTGATCTGAGCCGGCGCAGCCCGTTGTGGTTGACTGAAAAATTACGCCGCTGTGGTGTACGCAGTATCGATCCGGTAGTCGATGTGACTAACTATGTACTACTTGAGTTAGGCCATCCGATGCACGCCTTCGACTTAGATGAGCTGGCGGGTGATATTGAGGTGCGTTTTGCTCGCGATGGCGAGAAGCTAGTATTGCTTGATGAAACTGAAATTGAACTAAAAGCAAACACCCTGCTGATTGCAGATAATGAAAAAGCCTTAGCCATGGCAGGTATCTTCGGCGGTTTGCAAAGCGGCGTTACCACGAAAACCAGCCATATTTTTCTGGAAAGTGCCTTTTTCTCACCGCTGGCAATTGCCGGCAAGGCCCGCCAATATGGATTGCATACTGACGCGTCCCACCGCTATGAACGCGGTGTCGATCCACAGTTGCAACGCACCGCTATCGAGCGTGCAACAACTTTACTGTTGCAGATAGTAGGGGGTGAAGCAGGTCCGGTTGTTGAAGCCGTTTCTGCAGAGCACTTACCAAAAACTGCTGAGATAAGTCTGACAGAAGCAAAATTGCTTCGTCTGTTGGGCCATCCAATAGCCAAAACGGAAGTAAGCGATATTCTGACCCGTCTGGGCTTAACGGTCAGTGAAACTGCCATGGGCTGGGATGTAACGGTGCCGGGTTACCGGTTCGACATTCAGATCGGTGAAGATTTGATTGAAGAGATTGCCCGGGTATACGGCTACAACAATATTCCCAATGTTGCGCCGCAAGCGGCGTTAAGCATGCGCAGGTTCAGTGAGGCTGAGTTGAATATTCAACGCATGCGAGAGCTGTTAGCTGATCGCGGCTATCAGGAGGCGATTACCTATAGCTTCGTGGATCCTAAAGTGCAGCATATTTTATTTCCTGGCCAGCACGCTTTAGTGTTGCCGAATCCGATCTCTGCCGATATGTCGGCGATGCGGCTAAATTTGTGGCCCGGCTTAATCCAGGCTGTGCAGCATAATCAAAACCGACAACAAACACGTCTGCGTTTCTTTGAGTACGGCCTTAAGTTTATACCCGATGCCGCGGCTGCTGGCGGCGTTCGTCAGGTTGAAGTAATTGGTGGTGTTGTCGTTGGCTCATTGAGTAATGAGCACTGGGCAATTGATGAGCGCCCGGCAGATTTTTACGATGTAAAAGGTGATGTTGAAGCATTGCTTAGCATGACCTCAGCTGCAAGTGAATTTATATTTGGCAGTGGTGAGCACAGTGCCTTGCATCCGGGGCAGACGGCTCACATCAGCAGGGCTGGTAAAACGGTTGGTTATCTGGGGGCATTGCATCCGGAAGCTGAACGTAAACTAGGAATTAAAGGTAAAGCCTATCTGTTTGAACTGGAGCTGGCAGCGTTTGGGCAACGTGCTATTGTTGAAGCAGAAGACTTATCTAAATACCCAACCAACCGACGAGACCTGGCGGTGGTAGTGAAAACGGATGTGCGTTTTGCTGATATTACTGCTAGTATAAAAAAAGTTGGCGTAAATCAATTGGTTGACCTAAAATTGTTTGACGTATATACCGGACAGGGTGTAGCAGACGGTTATAAATCACTTGCTATCGCACTGACCTTGCAGGACAAAACACGCACGCTTGAGGATAGAGATATCCAAGTTGTTGTAAATCAAGTAGTTGGCGTGCTTAAAGACGAATTCGACGCAACGTTGAGGGATTAAGAATGGCGCTTACCAAAGCTGATTTAGCAGAACGTTTGTTTACCAAATTTGGCGTTAGCAAACGTGACGCTAAGTTGATCGTAGAAGCTTTTTTTGAAGAAATCCGTACCGCGCTGGAAGCGGGTGAACAAGTAAAGTTATCTGGCTTTGGTAACTTTGACTTGCGGGTGAAAAATGAACGGCCGGGGCGCAACCCCAAAACGGGTGAAGATATTCCGATCTCTGCCCGTTGTGTCGTCACATTCCGACCAGGGCAGAAGCTAAAGGCCAGGGTTGAAACGGGTACCAGCAAAGCCTGATTTCAGTCTCACAAGCGTTCAGCAAGCTTGGTGCAGGTTACTGGTTAGCGGGCTAAGTAGTATTGTATTGCCTGTAAAAGCTATTAAGAGTTGTTCTCGATAAAAAAACGATAACTACCTGCCGGGTCGTTATCGTTTTTTTTTGTCAAAAAAATACTACAAACTGATCCGCTTCTCCGCTTTACTTGTAAAGAAAAGAGTTCACTACCGTGTTTATTTATTTAGCGACAATGTAGAGTTGAAACTGTATGTTAAGAGTTAATAACAATGACTATTAAAATAGGTATTAGTGCCTGCGTGCTGGGCGAACCTGTGCGATTTGATGGCGGGCATAAAGCATCAAGTTTTTGCCTGCAGCAACTGAATACGCTGGTTAAATTTGTCGCAATTTGCCCCGAGACGGCCATAGGGCTAGGTATACCCAGGCCGGCGATCCGTTTGCAACGTGATCAAAAACAGCAAATAAAGTTGGTACAAAGCCGTGACAATGCCATTGATCATACTGCGAAAATGCTGGATTACACTGAAAAACTGCTGCCGACATTGTCCACTTTAAGTGGCTACGTGGTGTGTGCTAAATCACCAAGTTGTGGTATGGAGCGGGTCAGGGTTTACGATGACGCCGGCCAGCAATTGGGTAAAATCGGGACCGGTATTTTTACTCAGCAACTTATGCAGCGTTATCCTTGGTTGCCGGTAGAGGAAGATGGCCGTTTGCTTGATCCAGCACTGCGCGAAAATTTTATCACCCGGATATTTGCCTGCCATGATTATCAGCAACAAATGCAGGACGGTTTCAATGTCGCCAAATTGGTGGATTTTCATAGCCGTTATAAGTTTTTAGTGATGGCGCATAGTCCGGTAGCTTACCGCGAGCTGGGTCGTTTGGTAGCCAGCGCAACTTTATTTAATCCGGCGCATTTAGCGGAACGTTACCTGAATGATTTAATGCAGGCGCTGAAAAATATTGCCAGTCGTAAACAGCACGCTAATGTGTTGCAACACCTGCAAGGTTTTTTTAAAAAATCTCTGAGTAGCACTGAGAAAGGTGAACTGACTGATGTAATTCATCGCTATCGCCAGGGATTTTTACCTTTGATGGCTCCACTTACCTTACTAAGTCATCATTTACGGCAATATCCTAACCGGTATGTTGCTGCTCAGCGTTATCTTAACCCTTATCCTGAACAACTTGGATTGCGAGCCTGATATGGCTAAATCGACCTCATTACATATTGTCTGGTTACGCAACGATCTCAGGTCGTTTGATAACGCGTCTCTGTATCATGCCTGCAAGAATGCAGCTGAAAATGACAACAGTGCTGTAGTTGCCATTTATATTGCCACGGCTTCCACATGGCAGCAGCACAATATGGCGCTTATTAAGCAAGACTTTATCCGGCGCCGGGTTAAACAAATGCAACGTGAGTTGGCCCAGCAAGGTATACCGTTACTGGCGTTGGAAGCAGATACTTATCAGGATTGTGAAGGAATTTTCGCCACTATAGCGCGCGCGGGTATGGTGGCGTTGTATGGTCAGACCGAATACGAGCTAAGAGAGCAGCAACGGGATAAAAAAATAACGGAGCAATTACAGGGAGTGGGTGTGGACGTGACTTGGTATGACCGACTATGTGTTATGCCACCTGGTAGTATTCTGACGCAAAGCGGGGATACTTATAAAGTATTCACACCGTTTAAACGTAATTGGCTTGCCAGGCTGCAGGAGCAGGGCGTTCATTGTTATCCCAGGGTAAAAAGTACTTCAGAATTTGCGACAGACGATCTGATTGAGCAGTTGGGGTTGCCGGCTATGGCTACCGGAGATGATAGCTCTGCAGACTGGCCTGTGGCTGAGCAACAAGTGCTGGATAATATGCGCTCGTTTTGTCAGCAGCATGTTGATGATTATCAGAAAACCAGGGATGTACCGGCAGAAAAAGGTACATCAGGATTATCTGCTTATCTGGCGTGTGGTGTGGTCTCGGCCCAGCAATGCGTTAATCGTCTACAAATGGAAGCTGGGCAAGTACTTGAACAGGAGAAAAGCGGTGCCAGTGTCTGGTTATCGGAGCTTGTCTGGCGTGATTTTTATAAACATATTCTGGTTGCGTATCCAGATCTGATCAAGCATAAACCATTTCAAACCGATACTGCGAACATCAAGTGGCGTAATAGCAAAAAATTGTTCAACGCCTGGTGTGATGGTAAAACCGGGTACCCCCTGGTCGATGCAGCGATGCGGCAGCTTAATCAAACCGGATGGATGCACAACCGACTGCGAATGATCACCGCCAGCTTCCTGGTCAAAGATTTGCAGATAGACTGGCGCTGGGGTGAGCAATATTTTATGTCGACATTAATTGATGGCGAATTTGCAGCAAATAACGGTGGCTGGCAATGGGCAGCGTCAACCGGTACTGATGCCGCGCCTTATTTCCGGATTTTTAATCCAGTTACGCAAAGCGAACGTTTTGACCCGCAAGGCGAGTTTATCCGCCATTTTATGCCAGAGCTGGCACACCTCAATAATAAAGAAATTCACTGGCCGCATAAAAAAGCGACCCCTGGTAGTTACTGGCCAGCGATAGTTGATCATAGCGAAGCCCGAAAAATAACCCTTGCCCTGTTTACTGAGGTTAAAAAATCAGATGAATGAATGTACTGAAAGTAAATTGGCACGTTTTTTAAATTTTTATAATGGGTTATCGCATGATGGTTTAAACCAGCTTGACGAACTGTATGCACAGGATGTGACTTTTATTGATCCGGTTCATCAGCTAGAGGGGCGTCAGCAGCTAACCGAGTATTTTTCTCACGCGTATCAGCGGCTAACCTATTGTAAATTCGATGCAATAAGTCAGACTGAGGGTGAGCAATTGAGTTTTCTAAGCTGGATTATGACGTTGTCTCATCCGGCGATCGGTAAAGGTAAACCTGTTAAGGTTCATGGCTGTACTGAGCTTCGCTGGCGGGGGCAGCACATTTGGTATCACCGCGATTATTATGATCTGACCGAACTTGTTTACCAACATCTACCTATACTTGGTTGGGCAACTTCTGTAGTAAAACAAAAAATGGCAAAAGCCTGATTAAGGAAGCGTGAATGCGTATAGCAGTAATTGGCGGGGGCATTTCTGGTATGCTCAGCTGGTATTTATTAAAGCAAAAACACGATGTCACCCTGTTTGAGGCAAATGATTATCTGGGGGGCCACACTGCTACTGTTGATGTAGAAGTGGCAGGTAAGTCTTATGCTATTGATACCGGTTTTATAGTATTTAACAATTGGACTTATCCGGTATTTAATAAGTTTATTAGAGACTTAGCGGTAGAGAAGCTTGATACTGAAATGAGCTTTTCGGTAAAGAATTCGCAACAGAATCTAGAGTACAACGGTAACACAATCAGCAGTATGTTCGCCCAGAAACGTAATATTTTTCGCCCCTCGTTCTGGCGAATGCTCCGTGATATCGTCCGTTTTAATAAGTTGGGCAAGCAATTGGTTGCTGAAAATCATCCTGATCTTGATTTAAAACTGGGTGAGTTTTTACTCAAGTATAAGTTTGGCAGTGGTATGCGGGACAACTATTTATTACCGATGGGGGCAGCTATCTGGTCTGCTGGTTTAACTGAAATGCCATCCTTCCCGGTTAGATTCTTTCTGCGTTTTTTTAATAATCATGGCTTACTGAATATCACTGACAGGCCACAGTGGGCGGTGATCAAGGGTGGCTCGAAGCGCTATGTCGAGGCGCTGCTTGCCAGGCTCGGTACTGCTAACCTGAGATTATCACAACACATTTTGTCCGTTGGCCGGAATGAGCAAGGTGTTACTCTGAATTTCGCCAACGGTCAGCAGGAACAGTTCGACAAGGTCGTTTTTGCTTGTCATAGTGATCAGGCATTGGCTCTGCTTGGACAGGCAGCCACTTCGGATGAGCAGGCAATTCTGGGGGCTATCGCTTATCAGCAAAATGAAGTGGTACTGCATACAGACACAACTTTATTGCCAAAACGACGTAGCGCCTGGGCTTCATGGAATTACAATTTAGATGCGCCAGAGCGTGAACGCGCTACCTTGACGTACAATATGAACATATTGCAGCGTCTGGATGCGCCAGTCACCTTTTGCGTTACGCTTAATAATTCTGCTGCTATTGATAAAGATAAGATCCTTAGAACGTTTCATTACGCTCATCCGGTATACAACATGATGACCATGGCAGCGCAGTTACAGCGCAACGTGATCAATGGGCAAAACCATAGTTTTTATTGTGGCGCCTACTGGTATAACGGTTTTCATGAAGACGGTGCCAGAAGCGCGGTTGATGTTGCTGAAATGTTTGGAGTCAGTTACTAATGCAAGCGGGGCATGCGGTGTACTGCGGTACGGTCGGCCATAAACGCTTTATTCCGAAACCTCATGGTTTCAGTTATTCTTATAACGCTTATTGGCTTGATTGTGATGGATTATCGCCAGAAGGTTTATCACCTATTGGTATCAACTATGAAGCTTTCGGTGCTATCAGTTATCGGCGTCGTGACTATTTGTCGGGTGATAATCAGTTGTCGCTCGCTGTCCAGCATAAAGTACGTGAGTTGGGCGGTGAAAAGCCAATAGCTAACGTTTATTTACTGACCCCACTGGCCAACTGGGGTTATTATTTTAGTCCGATAACACTGTACTATTGTTACGATAGCGACGGGGCGTTTTGCTATTTATTGGCCGAGGTGAGCAATACCCCCTGGAATGAACGGCATTATTATTTGCAAACGATTATCGGCGAAAATAGTAATCCTGGTTTTTATCAGCATGATAAAGCATTTCATGTATCGCCTTTTAACCCTATGGATATGCAATACCGCTGGCAAATACCGGCACCTGCCAGCGAGTTATATTGTAGTATCACTAACGTTAGAGAGCAGCAGTCAGTGTTCAGTGCCTGGGTCAAACTAAAGCGCTTCAGCCTGACTAAGGCTAACCGTCGTCGGATCTTGATCCGCCATCCGTGGCAAAACGTACAGGTTGTGTGGCGCATATATTGGCAGGCATTAAAACTTTATTTGAAGCGGGTACCGCTGCATCAACATCCAAAATCCAGGGAAAAGTAGTTATGAGTCTATCGCTTACCGACCAGGCGGTTTTTACAAATTTGGGCTGGTTTGACCGGCTTTGCCGGAAATTCACCTTATCATTTTTAGGACAGTTGAAGCACGGGGATATTACCCTTGTTGAGGGCGAGCAACGATTCCAGCTCGGTGAGATTGGCAGTGATTTGAAAGTGACCCTTACCGTATTGGATCCTGCCTTCTATCAGAAGTTAGTACTGGCAGGCTCTGTTGGTGGTGGCGAAGCATATATTCAGGGATATTGGCGCTGTGACAATCTGACGGCATTAGTACGAATTTTCGGAAGAAACTTAGTTCTGCTGGATAAAATGGACTCAACCTGGGCAAGATTAAGCCGGCCATTTTTAAAAGCGTTAAACTGGCAGAATAGCAATTCAAAACAGCAGGCAAAAAAGAATATTGCGGCACATTATGACCTTGGCAATGAAATGTATCAGCTGTTCCTCGATGACAGCATGATGTATTCGAGTGCGGTATTTCCGACAGAAATGGCAGATTTAGCTGATGCTCAGCAACATAAGCTGAAACAGATTTGTGATAAGTTACAGTTAAAACCCACTGATCATTTAATTGAAATTGGTACTGGTTGGGGCGGTATGGCAATTTATGCCGCTCAACACTATGGGTGTAAAGTAACCACTACCACCATTTCCGCCGAACAACTGGCTTACGCTAAAGAAAAAGTAGCAGCCCTGGGACTAGAAGATAAAATAACTCTGCTGTTTGAAGATTATCGTGATTTGTCCGGGCACTACGATAAATTAGTGTCAATTGAAATGATTGAAGCAGTGGGTGACGATTATCTGGATGAATATTTTCAGAAATGTGCCAGTCTCCTTAAGCCAGATGGCTTAATGGTATTGCAGGCAATTACAATCGTTGATCAACGCTATAAACAGTATGTTCGTGAAGTTGATTTTATAAAACGCTATGTATTTCCCGGGGGATGTTTACCTTCTATTGGCAGAATGGCCACTGCAGTCAGCAGCAAAACAGATTTAGTGATCCGTCAGGTTCAGGATATTGGCTTTGATTACGCTAAAACACTGAAGTTGTGGTGCGATAATTTTATGCATCATCGTGATGCGGTGCACCAATTAGGCTACGACGATAACTTTATCAGATTATGGCATTTTTATCTGTGCTATTGCGAAGGCGGATTTTTGGAGCGCGCTACCAGCGCCGTCCATATGGTGTTGTCAAAACCAGATAATCGTAGTAGTTGGTAAGGTACAGGATATTGCCCGGTCAGCCTGCAATTTTTTCAGACTGACCGGTAAATTGTTCTTTATATTTTAATTTTAAGTTAATTTTGAATTTCTGTTTATCAATATATCCATTAATTTCAGCATGATAATTTTTTTATCTAGTTGGTATGACCGTTGCAACATTAAGAATGTTGTTGCCGTAGTATGAGATTACACTGAACCCCTGCGGCAAGGCTTTTTATTTAATGATCCAATGGAGACCGATTATGAATAGTGATATTGCAGAAGGTAAATGGCGTCAGATGAAAGGCTCTGTTCAAGAGAAATGGGGCAAGTTGACTGATGATGATGTTGATCAAGTCGAAGGTAATTTTGAAAAGTTTTGCGGTAAAATGCAAGAGCGTTACGGTATGAGCCGGGATCAGGCTGAGCAAGAATTTAACAGACTTAAAGATTAGCATCGACGACGCAGATTAATGATAAGGGCCGTAAGGCCCTTTTTTTACGCTAATCGTTTCAATATGTTGCCGAGCTGTTTTTAGGCACCGCCAGCGGACTTTTCATGTTACTGGCTGGCCATCTTACTACTTATCTTCGTAACTCGTGTCGGTTACGGTAAAACGGGTCAGACCAATTAATCTATCGGATTCTGTTACCACCTGAACCTGCCACTTTCCAGCAGGATAGGGCGGAAACACCATTTTATGGCTCCAGGCACGGTAGCCTGCTTCCCGGCCGCCTCTTATATCAAGTACAATACGGTCAACTTCTTTTCCGTTTAGTAACCAGACATGATGTATTTTCTCTCTTAGCCCACGTGGTGCACTGACCGCTGTCCACGCGAATAATCCCCGGTCCAGTTCTGTCACGTCAAGGGTTGAAATATTTATTCCTGCGCTGCGTTGTGCGGTGTCAACATGATGCGAAATTGTAATGTCAGACAGGCGCATGCCAGCTGGAGGGATCCAGCTTCGTATCTGCCATAATACGATGGCCATCACAGCCAGCATCAACAGCAATAGTGGTAAGCGCCACCAGCGAGCGGGAGGTAAAATCCGGTCCAGACTGGGTAAGCTGAACACCAATGCTGCTATAATTGCAGCAATCAGGCTCTGCTGGGTAGTCAGTTGCAGCAATAAAGGGAGAACCACCAGCAAAACCACAAATAATGCCAAGGTGTGATAAGCGACAAATAAAGCATATCGGGTGGCTAAGTGTTTGTAATACAGCGGGTCGATAATCGATATTAATGCACACAACAACAGGACGCTGGTAAATACCGCCTGACCATGATCCCAGTTGGTTACTGCCAAAAAGAAAGGTAATGCAAAAAATAAGCTTTCCTGATGCACTAACTGGGTTAGAAAGCGCACCAATATCGGTGACAAGCTCCAGCCAAAACGCTGTTTTAAGGTAGTTCTTAGCCAACTATCTGCAACCAGCACCAGCCAGCTCACCAGCATAAATGCTGCAATAAACTGGGCTACCGACTCTTTGCGATCTATCAGTACATAGCTGGCTATCCCCGAAACAAAGGCTAATACTGCCATTAATCCCGAGTGGCGCTGGAACAGCTCGACAAGCCAATGAAACGCCCCCTGTATTCTTAACAGTGGGTTTTTTTCCTCAAGTTTAGCTGCCAACTAACATGATACCTGCATCTAAAATAACAATCTTTTTATCTTTATAAAGCGCACCAATCGCCTGTTTGTAGGCTTTTTTACTGACACCAAACGCCTGATAAATAAGCTCTGGTGAACTTTTATCGGTCAGTGCCAGTTTTCCGCCATTTTGTGCAAGTTTTGTCATGATTTGTGTGGTAAGTTCCAGTGCCTGTTTGTGAGTAGTGGCATTTAAACGCAAATCTATCTTGCCATCATCCCTAACCTTAACGATGTACGCTGTTAACCTATCCCCACGGCGTAAAGGCTTGAATACTTCGTTTTTATACAAAACGCCCCAGTGGCACTGTTCTACTACCACTTTATATCCTATATCGGTTTGTTCACTGACAATGATATCGACTTTATCACCGATATTGTATCGGGGTTCTGTCTTATGCAGATGGCGATCTAATTTTGTAGAGGCAACAATTCGGTTACTGACGTCGACATAGCAATACACCAGATACTTCTGGCCTTCTTTTAAGGGGATCTGTTGCTCGCTGAAAGGGACCAGTAAGTCTTTTTTCAGACCCCAGTTTAAAAAAGCGCCAACTTTTGTCACTGCAACCACTGGCAACATTGCCACTTTACCGACCATTATTGCTGGTTTTTCTGTAGTTGCAATAAGTTGATCTTCTGAATCAAGATAAAGAAAAACCTCTAACTGCTGACCAATTTCCAGACCCGCCGGCGCCACATTATTGGGTAGTAAAATTTCTCCCCAACTTAATCCGTCTAAGTAAAAACCAAATTTAACCTGCTTTTTGACGGTTAGAGTGTTCAGGGTGCCAAGTGCAATCATCAGTATTCCAAATTAAGTTGCTATGTGCGTATTGTAACTCCTTTTATTAGCCGCTGCAGAGCTTATTTGATCGGCCCTATACGATAAAACGACCTACCATTTAAGGGCAGGTTTTTTAAAAATTGTTAAGCTTTTCTGTACTGTATTTTTTTGTTGCAGCCGTTGCCATATTTTTTCATGAAAAAAATAGGCTACGGTATTGGCGGCGGGCTCAATGACCGCCACCAGGCCGCCCAGAACCAAATCGCCGGTAATAGCGTAAGTAACAGCAAAAGCAATAGTGAAGTGCATAATGGCAAAAGTGGTTGTCTTTAGCATAAGGTAAGCTCCTGTAAGGTATATCAGGATAATAGCGCGGCTATTTATTGTTTAAAGTGAAATAAAGCGTTATTGTTAATCGTAAATACTGATTACCAGGCGGTGGTACAGGATTATTACTGACGGACATGTTTTAACCACATAACAAAGGTAGCAAAATGGATTGTCGGCAATGGCTTGATATAAAGCAGTATGAATTTTTACTTAACTGGTTTATGCGCAGGCAGCAGGAGGTAGGGTTGGCTGAGTTGGATGAACCCTATGCTTATGACGGATATAGCCAGTATGATCAGTTGTGTCAGCAGTTAATTAAAGCGGCGCAGATCGCTTTTTTGGAACGTTTTCATGAGCCGGTGCCGCCTATTGTTTATACCAATTTATTTCATCTGGCTGAGTTGGAGCTTGCGGGCAAAAGGCCAAAGTTCAAAGCGCCGAAAACCCTGCAATAACATCAGGGTTTTGTTGGTAGTACAGAAGTCGCAGCACTTTACTCTGCTGAGCTATCCAGCCTTTTTAAAGCGTCAGTCAACATCGGGATATCCAGTTTTTCGTTTAATGGCAGTAGCGTGCCAGCGGACCAAACACCGTAGCTACCATCCTGGCGTAATACCACCATTTTATCTTTCCGGATACTGACAATATCCTGCTTGCTGATACTTAATTTTGGTAAGGTGGGGGCGCGCAACAGGTTATCACCTAACCAGCTTTTTTCAGTGTCACATCCGGCCCAGCTAAGTGCAGTAGGGAGTAAATCAAGATGCTGAGAACCTAACTGTTCATCTAATTGTGGCCAGCGGATCATGGCAGTAACCGGTGCTAATACAAACGTTGGCTGTTCACTGGTAAGCGGCAATAACACGATGTATTTATATTGCTTATATTGTTCCCAGTTAGCTGAGGGTGTGTCATCAAAGCTAATATTAACGAGTGCGTCAGTCGTTTTCGATTCAGAATTTATCCATGGCAATTGCTTGCTTATAAAAGAGGATTTACTCTCAATATGTAAGGTGCCTGCCGGTAGCTGCTGAATAAATGCTGGAGAGTCATGTAATTGCTGCTGACTTTGATCAGTTAGTAAAAACTGGCCATACAGTAAATGCAACAATGCTTCAGTGCTGTTGTTCGGCGCAAAGTGTTGCTGATGCCTGCGTAAACCCTGCTGGCGCATAAATTCAGTGGTCTGACTTGAAATTTCGTTTGCAATGATTATCTGAATCGGTTCAACCTGGGTTGCTGCACACCGTAATTGGCGCAGACTGAGCTCCGGGCTGGAGATGCTGAGCTTATCTGCCTGGCGCTGTGCTCGCTTAGCCAGATCGACCAGTTGATACCTTGCCAGGAAGCTTTTTGCCGTTGCCGGGTAGGAAAACGGCAATACATTATCAAGCTTAGTCACGTCCCATTTTAAACGGGCGTCAGCATAAATATGGATCAGGTGGCTTAACATAAAGCTACCAATAAAGAGTACCAATAATGGCCGGCTGATGCGGCTTTGTTTCAGCCGGGCAATTTTTTTCCAGCAGTAATTACTGATGGTAAGCTCAACAGCGATCAGTATTGCCGCAACACAACTGACAATAAGAATAAAATTACGCAGGTTTGTAACGATCTGCTGTTGCAGCAGTTCTATCGTCTGATGGTAGGAGGTACTGCCAATATGGTAGCCGAGGTTAGCATACACATAGGCATCGAAAATTAATATCACCATGCCAATGGTAGCCAGCAGGGCCGCCAAACCCCGGACATGTTTTTGATACGGAAAAATCAGTGATAAAGGAAACACTGTAATGATAAAAAACATAAAGCATAAAAAAGCGGTATGACCCAGCCAATAACAGACCAGATATATCCAGCCGAGAAGGGTCGCAGGCGAGGGTTCAGATAACCAATAGACGCTGGTGACTACCAGGGCCAGTAAAACATTAAAAAAGCTGAACCAGTGTCCCCAACTTAGCAGCCGATTGACTTTTTTAACCAGCGATAAGTTTTGTTCAATAACCATTCTGGATTAGTTACTTTTGCTGTTAATAGCGTCGGCTAACGCCTGGCTAAAATGGCTGGCGACAGCGGCGCGTTGTGGTGCGGGAACACTGCTGTTTATGACATGACTAACGGCATTACCCAAACACATCAGACTAAGTTCAGTTGTTGCATTGTTGGCGTGAAAGGTATCCAGAAGCTGATTTACCAGATTTTCAATTTGTGCAGTGGAATACTTTGATACAATGGGCATGCGTCACTCAGATTAAGATGATATTAAGACTAGAGAATAGTATCAGATTTCAGTTAAAACAGGAAAAATTATGTCCG
The DNA here is from genome assembly GCA_002415085.1 of Arsukibacterium sp. UBA5043. GTDB lineage: Bacteria > Pseudomonadota > Gammaproteobacteria > Enterobacterales > Alteromonadaceae > Alishewanella. The sequence goes on from DIBV01000012.1 coordinate 61,194, forward strand.
TCGATGTACTGCATTTAGCTATTAATTATATTGACCTGTCAGCCAGTGGTGAACACAGCGCTCATTATCGCGAGCAATTGATCGGTTCGGACCGGTCGGTATCCACTTTACTAGAACAGTTGCACCTAGCTTACAATAGCAAACCCGCTAAAGGCTATGCCAGTTTTACCGACGAAAAAGATCCCGCGGTGCCAAAGGCGCTAGCCAGCTGGCAAAGCGGTGATACTGATTATCTCGGTTTTGCTAAAGCGATGACCGATTCACTAATAAGTCAGCTGAGCACGCACCAGCTACCCGAAACCGGATATTTATTGTTGGGTCATTACCGATATCTGGCTAGCGAATTTTTATTAGTCTGTTTACTGGGCAGTAAAGATCACTTTGCGCTTACCGAACAGCTGGATTTGTCGACTTCACGCCATCTTGATATCGCCAGAATGCAATTGGCAGCGCGTTTAGATCTCACTGAATACAATGTTAATGCCCAGGCAGGCAATTACATCAGTTTTATTCGCGGACGTGCTGGCAGAAAAGTGGCTGATTTTTTTCTTGATTTTCTCGGCTGTGTTGAAGGTTCCGACGCGCGTCAGAACAGCCAGAAAGTGCTATCTTCCGTTGAAGAATATTTTGCTGCCGCTGAATTTGAACAAGGTGAAAAAACCTCCGCGCGACGTCAGGTGTTTGATTATTGTGAAGAGCGGGCTAAGGCTGGTCAGGATGTGGTGTTAGCTGAGCTTTCAGCAGTGGTTGATCCGGAGCAGGAAAATGGTTTTTTGCACTATTGTGCTGAACAGCAGCTTGAAGTAGCCGATCAATTTCCGGTTGAAGTCAAAGAGCTGAAGAAAATGGTCAAGTTCAATGGTGCTGGTGGCGGTTTATCGCTGAGTTTTGATGAGAAACTGATCGGTGATCGGGTGCAGTACGATGTTGGTACTGACACCCTGATAATTAAAGGTACCCCACCTAACTTAAGAGATCAGTTGCAACGTTTTATTCAGGGTTATTCTGCTTTTCAGCGCCAGACTGACGATGAGTAGCATTGTTTGCAGCTCTATCTGGTCGGGGTTGGGTTTCTTTGGCATCTTTAAGGCTTGGCATTTTCATGTTGGCAGAATGTTTAACCAGCATAATGTTGCCGACGATCATGCCAAAGCCAAACAGCAGTGCCCAAAATAGTGGCCAGTTCATCAGGTTTCCTCGCAAATATTGATAACGTAAGTCTGATACAGTTGCGGTAAATTAGCCAGCACACTATGTTGCTCTGCAATCGGATACTGTTGCAGGCAGGACGTTAATGTAGCAACGTTAAATGCCTGCAAATATGGCGTAGCAATGGGGGCGTAGCTCAAATGCCATGGTTCAGCGGCCACGCCGCCGCGGTATTGGCGGTAGGGTCGGAAAAAACCGAACTTAACCGCTTCAGTACTTAGCCATTGGTTTAATTTGGCAAAGGGGCCTTGGGCCTGATATTCATCTGGCAGTAAGCTTGGCTGATAATCCTGTGCAACGGCGCCGGCATCATAGATATCCAGCTCTGTCCCCCAATGATGCCTGCTGGCACCGGGCAGGGCAGAATACAATAAAATAGCCTGAAGTTTAGCCAGCCCTGTTAAGCTTGTGATCCTGACTTGCTGTTGTTGCAAATCATATATCGGGCGCAAGCCATCACACTTTGCCTGCCAGATGGCGGCCTGACGCTCGAAACTTCGAAATGCAGAGACAATTTTAATATCGATGCCGTTCGTTGCAGCCGCCTGACACAGGTTGCGCCAGGCACGTTGCATCTGGTTGTGGATAAGTGCGCCATCTTCCAGCGCTATCAGGTGGCTTTGGGTACAACCAGTTAATATAGCCGTGCTGGGTTGTGGCGTAATCATACTGAGAGTTTTTGCTGAAGCTGTTGTAATAAGGCCTGATAAATATCCGCGAGCACGGTCAGGTCATGGATAGAAACACATTCATTTACTTTATGAATTGTGGCGTTGCAGGGCCCGAGCTCTACAACCTGAGCACCCGTTGGCGCAATAAATCGGCCATCCGAAGTACCACCTGTGGTTTCCAACCGAGGACTGAAACCCTGCAGCTGCTCAACGGCATTAACTACGGCTTCCACTAAACTGCCGCTATCGGTGAGAAAGGGTAAACCATTCAGCGTCCAGTCTAACTGATAATTGAGCCCATATTTGTCCAGCATTGCGTATACCCGTTGTTGTAATTGCTCTGCTGTCACTTCGGTACTGTAACGGAAATTAAACATCACTTTCAGCTCGCCGGGTACAACATTGGAGGCACCGGTACCCGCATTAATGTTGGCAATCTGAAAACTGGTAGCTGGAAAATAGCGATTACCCATATCCCATTGTTCATTAGCCAATTCTGCCAGCGCCGGTGCGGCTTTATGCACCGGATTATCAGCCAGATGCGGGTAGGCTACATGACCCTGAATACCGTGCACTGTCAGATGGCCGGTTAGTGAGCCACGACGGCCATTTTTAATTACATCCGCTAATTTCTGACCACTGGAGGGTTCGCCCACCAGGCACCAGTCTATTTTTTCATTTCTGGCTTCCAGGGTTTCAATTACCCGAACGGTTCCGTTAATAAAGGGACCTTCTTCGTCACTGGTAATCAGGTACGCAATGTTGAACGCAGGGTTGGGGTATTCCGCTAAAAAGCGCTCGGTGGCAACAACCATTGCCGCCAGGCTTCCTTTCATATCTGCTGCACCCCTGCCGAACAAATTATCACCAATAATTGAGGGAGTGAAGGGTGGGGTATGCCACTGTGCTAAGGGCCCACTAGGCACAACATCAGTATGGCCGGCAAAACAAAAAAGTGGTTTATCACTACCATGCCGGGCCCACATATTTAATGTGTCTGCAAATTCCAGCATTTCTATGTCAAAACCGATTGCTGCTAACCGCTTTGCCATTAATGGCTGGCATCCCGCATCTGACGGGGTAACCGATTCTCTTGCCATTAAATCCATTGCCAATGAAAGCACCGGGTTTTGTTGTGGATCAAGCCAGCTCATTTTAGTTTTCCAGAAGTTGTTGATAGGTTTCGGTATTGAAGCCAAGAATATAGGTGTCATTCACTTGCAAAAGTGGTCTCTTAATCATGGCGGGTTGTTGTAGCATCAGGTTCAGAGCCAGGGGTTCTGTAAGGTTACTGCGGGTGTCTGACGGTAACGCCCGATACGTGGTACCGCGGGTGTTTAATAGGTTTTGCCACCCAAGGTGCAGACTAAAGTCAGCCAGTTGCTTTGCTGTCAAACCGTCCTGCCGGTAGTCGATAAACTGATAGTCCAGTTGATGCTGCTCGAGCCATTTCCGGGCTTTTTTAATGGTGTCGCAGTTTTTGATACCGTACATTTTAATCATAAAAATTCGTCCATTCTTCGCGTTGGGTTGCTTAATAAAAGCAACACTTAGCGTTTCGCTTGTTCACAACCGGTTCTAATCTTACGCAATACTATCGTAATAATAATTTATTTTCCGTAGTTAGTTACGCTTAATATCGAATTATAAAAGGCTCTGACCTGTCTGGTTTCTCTTAACATGTCAGAAAGATGACTTGATGATGAATATTTGTCGAAACGTCGTTTTTTTTTGGTAAAAATACTGACAGCACATGATTTTTAAGCGTCTCAGCTGCAAAACTTGTCCACAGCTTCTGTGGGTAAGATTGTTGGTAACACCAAGGAATCACTTTAAGCTTATGGAAATTATGAATATATTATTTGGCCTGAAAGTTGCAAAAGTCTTTAACGCTCAATTTGAACGCTATTTAAGTTAAAAACAAAAGTTGCTGTGTTATGAGGATCAGTTTAAGTGCTTGAGCTTGCCGCCGGACGATGCACTGATACATTTTGTCCTGCGCAACGTAAAGCAGATATGCTAAAGTAATAGCTAGCCGTTGTAATCGGTAGAGGCTTTGATGATGAAATTAGTTGCGATATTACAGGAAGGGCGTTACTACAGTCAGGTGTGGCCGGTGAAGCCGGAGCTTAATGCATTATTTCCGGAAAATAAGATTATTCAGCTAACCAATCTTGGCTTGCGGTTTTTGCCTGGACTTGCCGTACTGACCGCGTTTTTCCAGCTAACGTTTCTTGGCAGCGATTTTACCGGACAGATTTTAGCGATGATGTTATTTATTTTATCCTTGCCGCTACAGGGCTGGTATTGGCTTGGGGTTCGAGCCTCAACGCAGTTGCCTCCACCGCTGGTAAGCTGGTGCCGGCAAATTCGTCAGCAAATGCAAGAGCAGGGCGTCAAACCGCTGCTCGTTAGTGAACCGCGTAATTATTTAGATTTAGCCAATACATTGGCGACAGCATATAAACAACTGGATAAAACATTTATGCGGCCCTGGCTATAGGGCGCATAAACATTAAACGCAGTTACTTTTCCAGTTTGAACACCGACCATACCGGTGCATGATCTGACGGTCTTTCAATGCCCCGTAACTCATAATCAATACCAGATTCAATACAACACTCAGTGAGTGGTGCTGTGGCCATCACCACGTCGATACGCAGTCCTCTGTTATCGTTAAAGCCTTTTGAACGATAATCAAACCAGCTGAACTGACTATTGTCATCAGGATACAAATGTCGATAGGTATCAATAAGGCCCCAATCTTTAAGCCGTTGTAACCATTCTCGTTCCTCTGGCAGAAAAGACGTTTTACCTTCACGTAGCCACCGCTTGGCATTAGCTTCGCCAATACCAATATCAGAATCAACAGGTGAAATGTTAATATCACCGATGACTGAAAGGTAGTCATCAGGGCGATGGTGTTGTTCAATATAATGTTGCAAGTCAGCATAGAATTTTTCTTTCGCAGGGAATTTGGTCGGATGACTGCGATTTTCGCCCTGGGGAAAGTAACCATTCAGGACGGTCAGGGTTTTACCATTGGCCAGCAAATACTGACCAATCAGCATTCTGCGCTGAGCATCTTCTGCATCGCCGGGAAACCCATATTGCATATCCGTGGCTGCTTGTTTACTTAAAATAGCTACGCCATAATGTCCCTTCTGACCGAAATGGTACACGTGGTACCCCATAGCCATGACCTGTGTCATCGGAAATTCATCATCATGGACTTTGATTTCCTGCAAGCCAATAATATCGGGTTGGTGTTTATCAATCAGAGCCTGCAGTTGATGCAGTCTTGCGCGGATGCCATTAATATTAAAAGAGATTATTTTCATGTTGCTCTATATGCCTCAACCTGGAACAAGCTTGCATCATAGCATGCGAAGCGGTCAGACGGTAAGTGTCACCATACCTGGAGAACATTAACATTGCGGGTTGATTATAAAATTGTCTACAGCCGTCGTCGAACACTGGCTATCGTTATTCGCCATGGCCTGGTTACCGTTCGGGCACCGCTGGGTTGCAAAATCAAGCATATTGAGCACCTGATACAGACTAAACAGCCCTGGATACAGCGCCACTTATCACATCAGCAGTCTCAACCTGCAGCATTAAGCTGGCAACAACGGGGGACATTGCTGTTCAAGGGAACATTATTGAACGTGGTGTGCAGCAGAGCAGCGAAAAGTAACATTTCTGTTGTCGGACATAACCTATTAATTGAGGTTAGCGATCGGGTTGCCAGCGTCAACCTGTCAGCATGGCAAAATCAACTGTTCAGTCAGTGGTTAAAAACGCAGGCCAATATGGTGTTTCAGCCACGTTTGTCATCGTGGGCTCAAACCATGGACATTTCTTTTCGTGAACTTAAGCTCGGGCAGTGGCAACGGCGCTGGGGTTATTGTGATAGCAATGGTGTAATCGGTCTCAATTGGCGGCTTATTATGGCACCAGAGTGGGTTTCTGACTATGTAATGGTCCATGAGTTAGCTCATCGCGAGGTCATGGACCACTCAGCAGCGTTTTGGCAGATCATTGACCGTTACGTACCGGAATACCCACAGGCACAAGCCTGGCTGAGCTATTATCAGCAACAGTTGGTAAAATAACGCCGTTCTCATGCTGTGACGGGAAGAAAAAAAAGCGCCGGTATAATACCGGCGATAAACTAAGGACAACTCAATTTCAGGGAGAGAAGTAAACACAACATTACAACTATTAACTGAGACCGGCCAATTTTAAAAAGATTCCAAAAATAATATTTTTTTTCTCTTTTTGCATTTTCACGTGTATTTGGTTTACTCTTCCTGGCAAATTTAGGCTGGTGACCCTAAGGTCGTTGTTCTGGCCAGAATACAGATAATGGAAGTAAACATGACCAATCGACTACGATTATTGCAACTGAGTAAATTGCTTGATGTTACCCGATTAAATGATGCTGATGATACTCAGCAGATGGCGCAATGGTTAGAGCAGCTACCACAGTTGCCGGTAGCTGTTGCTGCATATTGTGTTTACCCCTCGTATTTAACTCAGGTTAGCCTTGTTAGCTCTGAGTCTGAACAGCCGAGTAATTTAGCCACAGTTGTAAACTTTCCCGATGGCAATGCGTCGCTCGAAGTCGTTTGTCAGCAAATTGATGAAGCGCTGTCAGCCGGGGCCTCTGAAATTGATTGTGTTATTCCTTATCAAGCGCTGATGCGCGGCGAACACCAGTATGTTAGTACATTTTTGGATGGCGTACGCCATGCATGCGGTGCGCATTGCTTGAAAGTGATTATTGAGTCTGGTGAGCTTATTACTGCCCAGCAGGTTGCCAAAGCAACTGAGTTGGCCATAGAGGCTGGTGCTGATTTTGTTAAATCGTCAACCGGTAAAGTGGCCGTTGGAATAACAGAGGAAGCGGCCCGGATTATGCTGACTATAATTGCTGCTGCAAACCGTCCTGTAGGTTTTAAAGCCTCGGGTGGGGTACGCACTGTGGGCCAGGCATTGCAATTGATAGACCTCTATGAACAAATAACCGGAATTACTGCTACCAGCGCAACGATGCGGATTGGTGCCAGCACACTGGTATCTGAATTAGCGGAACAGCTTGCCGCGTGCTAATGAACTGAAGGCTATCTTTCTTGACATTTTAACGTCTTTTTTCCTGTTTTAACTGCGAAAATTGACTAAGTAGTTCCTCATAGCGTTTACGGTGATGTTCAGGTAATGGCATATTATCAACAATTCTGAACGCTTTTTTACAGCGCTCCAACATACTATTACCTGGCGCTTTGCTATGGGTTTTAAGCAATTGCAGACTGGTTTGAATAACGTTCAGGGCGCAGCCTGTATTCATCGGTGCCAATTCCAATGCTTGCTCGAATAGGGCAAGTGCCGCAAGATGCTGGCCCTCTTTGTATTGCCGGATGCCGTCTTTGTTTAATTGAGCAAAATATTGCTGCTGAGATTGTTTCTGCAGCTCTTGCTCTGACAATACACGCTCGAGCACCGGATCTTCTCGTTGCTCAGCGCTAATAAGAGTTGCCAGCTGGTCCGCCTGTTCAAACTCTCCTATCTGATTAAGTAGTAGTACGGTATCAGGTAAAACCTGTTGCTGTGTGCCAGCAACTTCTGCTACCGAAGCGTAAGTTTTTTTTGCCTGAAACTGCTGACCATTTACTGAGTCTAGTCTGGCTTGACATAGAATTTCAAAAAGATCAAAGTCAGTTTCTCTGATCAAGCTGTCATCACGACGCGCCCGTTGCAAAGCAATTGCTACTTCCTGTGAATAACGATTGCGTTGCTGTGGATCGTTGCTCATAGTTGCTGCGGCGATGATACTTCGAATGTAGTTATATAAATGACTAATATCCTGACGAATAGAGCGACGGGTTATTTCATACAGCTGTTTACTGGCTAGCACCTTAGCAGTGGTATCGTCTAACGCGTGAGCGATATCCATGTATAAATACTGGCGCTGCATAGAGTAGGGGGCAATGTCAGCCGCAGCCTGGATGCTAACGAATGCCTGCTCAGGATCATCTTCAGCCAGATAACTACGTGCTTTTATATCATAAGCTTCCGCAAATAAGCGGTTTTCTTCCAGTGCTTCATCGCACAATGTCTGGCATTCAGCAAAGCGTTGTTGCTCAAAACACAACCTGGCCATCAGTAGTAGCGCCCAGCCATTTCTTCTCAATTCAAGGCAGCTCTGCAATACCTGCTCTGCTTCAGTAAATCGTTTTAATAATATAAATCTTTCAGTAAGTACGCGTTTACAGAACTGCTGATAGCGACCTGCTTCAGCGATTTCGAGTTGACAAAGCGTAATAACCTGTTCGGAATCGTTGTCATATAAAGCTTGAAATAATTTGGCCAGCTGCTCTTTTTTATGTTGGATCCGAATTATTCTGCTTCGCAAGACACTTTGAGAAAACGGTTTTACCAGATAATCATCAGGTTCGAGTTCAACCGCACTAACAACCACCGGTACTGAATTTTCTCCGGTGATTAACATAAATATACTATGGGGTTTTAGCAGCTTCTTTTCCCGCAGATCTTCGAGTAATTGTTTACCGTTTTTACCGATACCCAAGTGGTAATCAACGAACAGTATATCGAAATCAACATTACTGCATTTAGCTAGCGCCTGCTCACCGGTTGGTGCAAACGCAACATTTGTTGCACCCATTGAGTAAAGCACCCCTTTAAACATTAACTGGAATGCTCGTTGGTCATCAACAATCAGTACTCGTTGATTTTCCAAAGTCTTAGTTTGCATTAGCGCCTTACACCATAGCCAGAATATGCTAAGTGTCGGAAATATAGCGTGGTTTAGCAAGTTAATTCAGTAAGTGCAAAGTAGTAAAACGTGAGAGGTAGGTAAAATCGCAAGAAATGGTGGAGGGGGAAGGATTCGAACCTTCGAAGGCAGTGCCGGCAGATTTACAGTCTGATCCCTTTGGCCACTCGGGAACCCCTCCACGAGTGCGCGCATCTTATCAAACTGTCTTTTGATGTAAAGCATTTTACTTAACTTTTTTAGTCAACTGCCGATAAACCAAACAACGCCTGTTAACTAAGCTGCTATGACAACTATTATTAATGAATGGCAATTGGATTGCCGGCTGAATAAAGCACTTAATCAGCACCACAGATCAGACTTTTCATTATGGTTGGCGTTTTTGTCACCTGCCATTGATGAAATGGCAGAATTTCAGACGCCAAAGTTTGAACCCCCCAAGCAAAAAGCTGATTTATATGCCAGATTATCTTTGATTAGAGCAAGGGATTTCGGTTGGCAAGCGCATGACTTGGTAAAATTAACCAGTCAGAGCGCGGCATTGAGTTCGGGAGGACTTCGTCAACTTAAATTACAACAATATTTAGCAGCAGGGCCACTGGTACTTGTGGATGATAAAAGCAAGCTTGCGCCGGAGCTGATGCAAAATTTAGATGCACACAGCAAACGCCGGCGTGAGGGCGGCAAAATGGAGCGACCCGAGGCCGACCCAACGGCATTATATGAAATTTTGCAGGAATTACAGCGAACCAATGCAGCATGATCTCAAGCTAAGGTATGCCTTGGGCCATGCTCACTATTGCCTGAAATCATATGCAACGTACAATGTTTAAACTTATTACCACTGCCACAGGGGCACTTATCGTTACGCCCTATGGTTTTCGGTAAAGTGGCAGCAATATCACCATCACTGTAGTACCACTGGTCGGTTAGTATGAATCGGGATTGCTCTGCCAGAGTTTCCAGCTTATTACCATTGATATAGCTGGCTACAAAACTAACTTGGCTCTTATGTGCTGCAATGTAATTATCGATGTCTGAACTACTGGTAATATTGGTAATGGTTAAACCAATAAAGTGCACTGCAGTGGCAAATTCTGCAATTTGTGTTTTTGGATTAGCTTTGCGCAGGTCCGGATAGTTGGTCGCATATAGATAATCAATAGCTTTATGGCAATACGCACTGTAGCGTGAGCGCATCAACTCAATACCACTTTCTGCTTTAACCTTTCCATCAAGCAGGGGCTGACAACAATTACTGAAACGCTTTCCAGAGCAACAATAGCAGTACACAAATACCTCTAACACGAACAATCACAACAAATCCGACATTATACCCTACGTTAAGGCTTTCCTGCAGGACAGTTAATGCGCCTGTGTTGTTCTGGGCGAAAACTGATATAACCATCGCTGCTGACTGGCGGCACATTGACTAAGTTGTTGCGTTAATTGTTCTGATATAGCGTCACTAAAATTTATCACTACCCTGCAACTGATGGCATGTAATAACTGGTGTAAGGTCGTCGCAAGGTTTTTAATCGCATTGGCATGGATAATCATTATCTTATCTGTCGGTAGCTGCAGGTATTTAGCCAGAGCTTTTGACGGAAGATGCGTTGGTGCAACCAACACAATCCAGCCTGTTTCGTGGCGATGACGCTGCAACAACTTAATTAACAGTTGTTCTGAGCTTGCAGGAGATTCTGCACTGAGCTGTTGATAAAAAGGAGTGGCAGAAGCAACTGCGGATGCTAGCCGCTGTAAGCGCCCGGTAGCACGTGTCACCGATAGCACGGAGGCGTCTGAGCTAAGATTAGTAGAGGATGGCATTGGCAACATGATGTTCTCCGGCTGTGTTTATATACAGTGTATGAATATACAGTAGTTGCTGTTTAATATAAAGGCAAGTATTTTTTATCGATGTTTTGCAAATATCAATCCCAGGCCGATTCAGCAGTAACCTCTATCGCAGCTGTTACTTATTTATTACTGGCTGGACCATTTGTTAGCTAATTTAGGCTAGAATGGCCGGCTTAAGTCAAAAAGTGAGTGCCTGATTGATGTTGTTAGACGATTTTGTCACCCGTTCTGCTAACGGTTTTAGTTTCAGCCGGCTACAGTCTTGCCGTTTTGCCAAGCAAATTGCCACCGACTTTAATCCCATTCATGACGTGGATGCCAAACGATTTTGTGTGCCGGGTGATCTGTTGTTTGCCTATTTACTGAGTCATTACGGCTTGGCTAAAGAACTGAGTTGTACATTTGCGGGCATGGTCAGCGCGGATGTGTTATTGCACTGCGAGCAACATGAAAATGAATTACGAATTTGTGATGAGCAGGGCAAAGTGTATCTTGCGTTGCAACAACAAGGTGAGATGAGTCACGATTTAGCAGTGATAGAGCCTCTGATCCGCGACTATGTGCGGTTTTCCGGTCAAAATTTTCCGCATATTTTGCAGCCTCTGATGCAGCAGCATAATGTGATGATCCATCCGGGCCGACCGTTGGTGATATATGAAAGTATGGCGTTGTCTTTTGACAGCTTGCCCACTGCCGCTGTTGAACTTAGCCTGGCGGCCTCGTCATTGCAGGTCGAAGGTAAGCGTGGCAACGTGTTGCTTGAATTTGTGCTGACAGAAAAAGGACGGCAAATTGGTAGTGGTAAGAAACGAATGATCCTCAGTAACTTACAACCCTATGAAGAAACCCAAATGCAGCTGATGATAGCGGAGTATAATCGGCGCAAGAACCTTGTTAAGGCATAGTGTTAAGCCGCTTTTAATGCCGCGCTAAAATCGGCTATAGTGGCAGCCTGTTGTCGTCAAAGGCTTTTTATGTCTCAGGCTAGTAGCTTACAAGCTGGTTTTTTGGTGGTTCACGCCAATGCACCCGAGCAATTACGTGCAGTGGTAGTGAATTGGTTGCAACGTTATCCGCTATCTCCGCTGGAGTCGGAACAGATCCTGGTACAAAGCAATGGCATTGCCCAGTGGCTTAAACTGGCTTTGGCCAGCGAACCCGATGCCTCAGAGCCTGGTTGTGGGATCGCTGCGGCAATCAACGTGCAATTGCCAGCCAGGTTTATCTGGCAACTTTATCGCAAGGTGCTTGGCGCTGATCAAATCAGCGAGCATTCAGCTTACAGCCGCGAACTACTGCGCTGGCATTTACTTAGTTTGCTGCCACAATTGCCTGATAATCCATGTTTTGCGCCATTAAAGCATTTTTATGCCGATGACCCCACTTTAGTTAAAACTTACCAGCTGGCAGAGCAGTTAGCCGCACTATATGATCAGTATCAGGTGTATCGGGCCGACTGGCTAAACCTGTGGCAACAGCAGCAGGATATATTGGTAAATGCCCGTGGACAGCAGAGTGCGCTGCAACCGGAACAACTTTGGCAAAGTGAATTGTGGCGTTTATTGCATGCCAGAATTAGCGAGCAGCAGCTTGGTGATAGCCGGGCAGAAATACATCAGCGTTTTATCGATAAATTGGCCAGGTTATCGTATGCGCAAGCCATTAGATTATTACCCAGGCGTTTAATTATATTTGGTATTTCAGCAATGCCCCAGCAAAGTTTGCAGGTACTTGCTGCGATAGCACCATTTTGTCAGGTGTTGCTTGCAGTGCATAACCCTTGTCAACACTACTGGGCTGATATTGTCAGTGAGAAAGAGTTGTTGCGGGCAGAACAGCATCGTCAAAGCTACAAAGTAGGAATGCCACAAAACATTGATGAGGAACAACTCTATGTTCATGCCCAACCATTATTAGCGTCATGGGGGCGGCAGGGACGAGATTATATTAGATTGCTGGACGAATTTGATGAAACTGCCAGATTTAGAAACCTGTTTTTAAATCAGAAAATTGATTTGTTTCAGCCGCCAGACAGCCATCACCTACTGGGTATGCTGCAGCATGATATTTATGATTTAAGACCTGTACATGAAAGCCAGCAGCACTGGCCATCAATTAAACCAACAGATCAGTCTGTGCAGTTTCATATGGCGCACAGTGCGATGCGCGAAGTTGAAATTTTACATGATCAACTGTTAGCAGCATTTGAACAGGATCATAGTCTTAGCCCACGCGAGATTATGGTTATGGTGCCTGATATCGCCAGCTATGCACCGTTGATCCAGGCTGTATTTGCCTCGGTAAAACCAGATGATCCGCGCTATATACCTTTTGCCATTGCCGACTTACCTCCCGGTACTGAGCAACCCATGTTTAAAGCAGTTGAGCAATTGCTGGCATTACCACAAAGCCGGTTTCAACTGAGCGACATTCTGGACTTACTTGAGGTGCCTGCTGTACGCCAACGGTTTGCGATAGAGGAGACCGCAATCCCACTGATACACCAATGGTTGTATGCTGCGGGGGCGCGTTGGGGGCTAGACTCAGCGCAGCGACACAGTCTTGATTTGCCTGCCGACTTACATCAGTTTAGTTGGCAGTTTGCCATCGATCGGATGTTGCTGGGTTTTGCTACAGGCCCGGTACCTGCGACAGAACAGGCTGATGCCGGATGGTACGGTATAGAACCATTTACGGATATCAGTGGCTTAGATGCGGCGTCAATCGGCCCGTTGTATCAACTGCTGGCACAACTGAAGCATTATTGGCATTTACTCCAGCAAACGCATAATCCAGAGCGATGGCAAGAAATAATTAATGCAATGTTGCAAGACTTCTTACTGCCACAGCAGACCGATGAACAGGCGTTATTAGCGCAGCTCTATGATGCACTGGATGAATGGCATAGCCATTGTCAGCAAGCGGCACTGACGTCTTTGTTACCGGCGCCGATCGTGGCTGAAAGTTGGCTGGCATTAGTGGCACAGCCTGGGGTGCAGCAACGATTTTTATCCGGTGGAATAACCTTTGCTACCTTGTTGCCAATGCGGGCAATACCGTTTCGGCATATTTGCTTGCTGGGTATGAATGACGGCGCCTTTCCACGACAGCAACCCCGGCAGGACTTTGATTTAATGCGCACGGATATGCGTCCAGGTGACCGTTCAAGACGTGAGGATGACCGTTATTTGTTGCTGGAGGCGTTATTATCGGCGCGCGACAGGCTTTATATCAGCTGGATCGGCCACAGTATCCATGACAACAGCGAAAGAGCGCCATCAATGTTAATTGGTCAGCTACGTGATCATCTGGCGCAGTGCTGGCGACTGGAAAATAAACGGACAGATGCGGATTCATTGCTAACCATGTTAACCACAGCTCATCCGCTACAACCTTTTAGTGCCCGTTATTTTGATCAGGCTGCACCACGGTTGTTTAGTTATCAGCGTGAATGGCTTGCCAAATCGATACCATTAGTCTCTGCCGGAAAACTGAGCGACTGGCACCCAGCAGAGGCAATCAGCCTGCGTCAACTGAGTGACTTTGTTCGCGACCCGGTAAAAAGCTTTTTTACCCAGCGTTTGTCGATCTGGTTTGGACAGCCTGAAGCAATAGCAGAAAATGACGAAGCCTTCGCATTGGATGGGTTGAGTCGCTGGCAGCTGCAGCAACAACTGCTTCTCAGTGCACAGCACGCTCTGGCAGATGATCAGCCTTTGGAAAATGCGGTACGTAATTGTTTAGCGCAAATGCAGCGCCGTGGAGCGCTTGGTATGGGCGCAGCGGTAAGCCTGCATGCGGCACAATTGGCTCAGCCCGTGCTGGCGCTCGCCGGACGGCTGGAGCAATGGCAGCAGGCTTATCCTTTACCGCAGAAAAGTCGGGCAGTGCAGCTGCAACATCAGGGACTAAAGCTACAAGACTGGCTTAGCCAGTTAAGACAAAACAGTAGCGGGCAACAGTGTCAATTGCTGTTAAGTGGCAGCACTATTATAAAAGAACGTAAATATCAGTGGCGGCATCTGGTATTACCCTGGCTCAGCCATTTACTGGCCAATACCCTGCAACCGTGTCAGAGTATTGTGCTAAGTCAGGCTGGTGAATTGCATTTTACTGCCCTGGAAACCGTGGCGGCTACTGAGCGATTGAATCTGCTGCTGAGTTACTATCTGCAAGCTCATCAGACTCCCTGGCCGCTGGAGTTGGAAAGCGCCATGCTGTATCTGCAGCAGCAAGATAAGAATAAATACACTACTGAACAGATTTTTCAGCAGTGCGAAAAGCGCTATCAGGGCGATAGTTATAACCCGGGAATCGTCCAGCAAAACCTTTACCTGCAGCGACTGTTTACTGACTTTAATCAACTGACCGCCAGTGGTGACTTTTTTCAGCTGGCTGAACTATTGTACCGACCTTTGTATTGTGCGGTGTATCAGGCCGATAATGCACAGGAGGCAGAATGAGCCGAGCCAAAGCATTATCATTGCTGACATTACCACTTAGCGGCAACCGGCTAATAGAAGCCAGTGCAGGCACGGGGAAAACCTTTACGATTGCTGCCTTGTATTTGCGCCTGGTGTTAGGTCATGGCAAACAATACGCGTATGCCCGTGCACTTACACCTCCGGAAATTTTAGTGGTCACTTTTACCGAGGCGGCGACCCAGGAGCTGCGAGACCGGATACGGTTACGCCTAACTGAGGCGGCGCAGGCATTCCGGCAGGGCCAATGCGATGACGGTGTGCTGGCATCCCTGCTGGCAGAGTATCCCGCTGCAGATTTTGCTTACTGTGCCAGGCGCCTTGAGTTGGCCGCGCAATGGATGGATGAAGCTGCAATTTCGACCATTCATAGCTGGTGTAACCGAATGTTAGCTGAGCATGCCTTTGCCAGTGGCAGCTTGTTTAGTCAGCAATTAAGTACCGATCTTAGTGCTTTAAAACTGCAAGCCTCGCGCGACTACTGGCGAAGTTTTTATTATGATTTGGCAGAAGAGGCGCTAACGGCCTGTCTTTATTATTGGCAAACACCCGAACAGCTATGGCAAAGCGTTGCCGGCCTTACCAGTTATTATCTGGCAGAGCCGTCAACTGATAATTCTGGTTACGCGACACCAAAAGAGGCCATTGCCCAATGTTTGGCTGAACGTGACTTACAACTAAAGCAACTTAGCGGGCAATGGCAGCATTGGCTGCCGGAAATGACTGACATATTACAGCAGGCTATAGCCGAAAAAGTCGTCAATGGCCGGCAGCTGCAGCAACGTTATCTGGATAATTGGCTGCAAAAGCTGCAGAGCTGGTTGCAAAATCCCGACGCCAATCTCGATTTGGGCTCGGGTTGGCATCGATTATCGCCCGATGGCATAACTGAGTGCTGGAAACAAGGTTCGCCTCCGAATCATCCGGCTTTTGCTGGCATTGTGCAATTACAACACGCGTTGCAAAATCTGGCTGAACCACGCCAGGCTTTAATGCAACATGCTGCCAGTTGGCTGGCAAAACGTATTCAAACCGAGCTAAAGCAACAGGCGCTGATGGGCTTTGACGATATGCTGCTTCGGTTGCATCAGGCACTGCATGGCCAACAAGGGGCCGAATTAGCCAGGCTTATCCGCAGCCAGTATCCGGTAGCGCTAATTGATGAATTTCAGGACACCGATCCGATTCAGTATCAAATTTTCTCTGCGATATACCCAGAGCACGTCAGTCAGCAGAGAGCTGAAGCTGAACAATATGCCCTGCTACTGATTGGCGATCCTAAACAGGCAATTTATGCATTTCGTGGCGCAGATATTTATACCTACCTCAAAGCTAAACATGCCACAACTGGCCGGCATTATACGCTGGACACCAATTTCCGCTCAGACGCGGGGCTGGTTAGCGCGGTTAATTATATTTTTGAACAGGCTGAACAACGAGCCGGTGGTGCATTTTTATTTCGACAGCGCAGTGAGCACCACGAGCGTGATCAAGAAAAACGTGACCCATTGCCATTTCAGGCGGTTAAGGCGAAAGGTACAGAACATCGTCTGATGATAGCCCAGCAACCTGCGCCAGCACTAACAGCGTGGTTACCTGACAACGAAACAGAGAAAGTATTAAGTCGTCAGGCATATCTGGAGCAATATGCCAGTGCCTGTGCCAGCTTTATTGCTTTAATATTGCAACAGGCCCTCAGCGGTACAACTTACTTTATTGCAAACAATGGTGATACGGTTCCGCTTAAACCTTCTGATATTGCTATTTTGGTTAATAATCAGCATGAAGCTCAGGCTATCAGGCGTCAACTGGCGCAGCGACAGGTTCGCAGCGTGTATTTATCTGATCGGGAGTCAGTATACAGTTCAGGTATTGCCACGGATTTGCAGCTGATCCTAACGGCCTGTGCTGAGCCTGAACAAGACAGTTTACTGCGCTCAGCTATTGGCTGCCGTATCATCGGCCTCAGCCTGACTGAGCTGGACCAATTGCAGCAACACGAGCTACAGTGGGAGCAGTTATGTCTGCAGTTTAAAACGTATCAGCAACAATGGCGTCGTTTTGGTGTGTTGCCGATGCTTCGCAGTTTATTATTCGACTTTGCTATACCAGCCCGTTTGCGGTTAAGCGTCGATGGCGAGCGCGCCCTGACTGATTTGTTGCATCTGGCCGAGTTGTTACAACAGGCTGCCCAGCAACTGGACGGTGAGCAAGCGTTACTGCGTTTTTTGGCGGAGCACATTGCGCAGCAGACCAGTGGTGACAGTGAGCAACAAAAAGTCAGGTTGGAGAGTGACGCAGAACTGGTACAGGTTGTTACTATTCATAAATCAAAGGGTTTGGAATATCCCCTGGTATTTCTGCCATTTATCTGTGCCGCCCGGCCGGTTAACGCCCGGCAGTTGCCACTGAGTTATCGCGATGAAGCCGGTGCTCGCTGCTTTAGCTATCAGCCCGATCATCAGGCGCTGGCGGCGGCAGAGCGCGAGCGACTGGCCGAAGATGTGCGCAAATGTTATGTCGCATTAACCCGCGCAAAATACGCCTGTTGGTTGGGCTTGGCGCCGCTGGCTGAACAAAGTGCGATCAGTTATTTACTGGCGACAACCCCTGAAACGCCGGATAACTTTTTGGCTCAAGTCAGCGCGGCCTGGGCTGCTTGTCCGGCTATTGAGCGGACAAGTCTGCCAGCAGTCAGTATGCTGGGATATCAGCCAGAGCAACAACATAACCTGACGGCTGAGGCCAGGACTATCAGCCATCAATTTCGACAGTTATGGTGGGTTGCCAGTTATAGTGCACTAACCCGGCAGCTGGGGGATAACAGTGTTCTTGTTCAAGGCGCACCAGAGCGGGCCACTGACAAGTTGCTGCCAGAGCTATATAGCGAGCTACAAAGTGACTCATTGCTAGACGAAAATGAGGAGCTGGCTATTCAGTATCAATTTGCTGCGGGGCCTCAGGCCGGTACATTCTTACATGGCATTTTAGAGTGGATTGGTTTGCAAGGCTTTGCTCATATCAGCCAGTACCCTCAATTACTTGCTACAGAACTAACCAAGCGTTGTCAGCTGCGAGGCTGGCAAGCAGAATGTGCAGCCTTGCATCAGTGGCTAATACAACTGTTACACAGTCGTTTCAGTCTGACAGAGACTGAAACCGATACCACGTTGTGCCTGGCACAGCTTGACGTTTACCAGGTAGAACTGGAATTTTGGTTACCCTGTCAGCACATCGATATTCAAAAGCTGGATCAATTGCTGCAAACCCACATCTGGCCTGGCGAAGCTCGGCCTGCGTTATTGGCGGGGCAGCTCAATGGAATGTTAAAAGGGTTCATAGATTTGGTATTTTGCCAGCAACAACGATATGTGGTGTGTGATTACAAATCTAACCGGGCCGGGCTGTGTGCAAGTGCCTATAACGAGCTGGCGCTGCGACAGATCATGCTGCAAAAGCGCTATGATTTGCAGGCTGTGTTATATAGCCTGGCACTGCACCGGCTGCTGCGTAGCCGCCTTGCGGACTATGATTACGACAGAGACACCGGTGGCGCTATGCACTGGTTTATCCGTGGCGTAGCAACACCCGAACATGGCATGGTGTGGTTAAAGCCGTCATTACAGTTAATCGATGCTCTGGATCAGCTTTTTCGCGGAGAGATGATAAATGCAGGCTGATTTGATGCTGGAACACTGGCAAACTCAGGGCTGGCTAAGACCACTTGATTTGGCATTTGCCCGCTTTATTGCCAGATATGAACCAGCTCAACCTTTGGTGTGGTTAGCAGCAGCGCTTTGCAGCTATCAGATAAAACAAGGCCATGTTTGTCTTGATGTGGCAAAACTACATGCCAATCCTTTATCAGCGCTCGGTCTTACTGCAGAACTGACGCTCAGCCAGCAACAGGCATTACTGCAACAATTTGCCCTGATAAGTCTGGAGCAGTGGCACGGCGCATTGAACCAGTCTGCGTTAGTAGATAGCGGCGTTGGCACTAATCCATTGGTGATGGTAGCCAACCGCTTATATCTGCGACGTTACTGGCAATACGAACAAGATATCGCCTGCGAGATTAAACAGCGTTTAGCCCAAACGGACACAATAGCAGGGCGGTTGCCGGTAACGGTGCTGCGCCCGTTAATTGAGCAATTATTCCAAGGCGGCAACCCGTCACAAAATAATGTGCAACCAGACTGGCAACAGCTAGCTTGTGCTGTCGCTTGCCGCAGCGCTTTTACCGTGATTACCGGTGGCCCCGGTACCGGAAAAACCACCACAGTAGTTAGTTTACTGGCGTTATTGCAGTTGTTACAACTTCGTCAGAACGCACCGTTGTTGGAAATCCGGCTGGCGGCGCCTACCGGCAAAGCTGCTGCACGCTTAAAAGAAAGTATCAGTGGTGCAATCAGCCGATTAGCACTACTTGATATCACCGGCTATAACCAGATACAGCAGGCTATACCGACGAGCGTCAGTACTATCCACCGACTATTGGGCATAAAAGCCGGTAGCAAAAGCTTGCGGTATAACCGCTACCAGCCATTACCCCTTGATGTGTTGGTGCTTGATGAAGCCTCGATGGTTGATGTGGAAATGATGGCAGCGTTGCTGCTGGCGTTACCACAAGCTGCCCGCATTATTTTATTAGGTGACAAAGATCAACTATCCTCAGTTGAAGCAGGAGCGTTACTTGCTGAACTTTGCAAAAAAGCCAGCGCAGGTGACTACCTGCCTGCTTCGGCAGCCTGGTTAGCTCAGCAAACCGGCCAGCATATTCCGGATAAGCTGATAAATGCTGATGGCAGTTTATTGTCACAACATATTGTAATGTTGCGCCATAGTCACCGCTTTGGCCAACATAGTGGCATTGGCCAGCTTGCGACAATGGTTAATCAGGGACAGTTTGATCTAACTATCTGGCAGCGGCATCCGACAGAGTTGCTATTGGCGCAATGTGCCTGTAATACAGATAGTACTTTTCAGCAGTTAGTATTAAATGGCGGAAACCTGAGCGCGGCCTATGGCTATCAGCATTACTTATCATTATTACGTGGCACAGTCCCTGAACCGGAGCAACAAGATGGTTGGGCTAAAAAAATACTTGATGCCTTTAGTTGTTTTCAGGTGCTCTCTGCAACCCGAAAAGGCGAATGGGGTGTCGAGCAATTAAATGCACAGATCCAAAACATACTAGCGAAAGCCAGTCTTATTGAGCCGGAGCATCAGTGGTTTGCCGGCCGACCTGTGATGGTTACCCGCAACGATTATCAGTTAGGGCTGATGAACGGCGACATTGGGATTTGTCTGCCTAAACTGATACTGCAGCCAGATGGTAGTCTGACATCCAGTCTCAGGGTAGCATTTGCTGTTGCAGAAGGAATTAAATGGGTTATCCCAGCCCGCCTAAATGCGGTGGAAACTGTTTTTGTTATGACGGTACATAAATCACAAGGCTCTGAATTCAATCATACGGTATTGGCCATTGCCGACCATGATAGCGGTATGCTGAACCGTGAATTACTTTATACCGCAATTACCCGTGCTTCCGCACGTTTTACCTTAGTGTGTGCCGAACCAAACCAGTTAACAGCGGCAGTGCAGCGGCAAACCACGCGTGCCGGCGGTTTATCACTTGCATTAACAAGCTGATTATAAGTTGCTGCTGTCTGTTTTTTAGGCGAACGAATTAATATTTTAAAATAGAGCTTGCAGAGTATTTTAAACTCCCTATAATGCGCATCCACAGACGG
>DIBV01000015.1 GCA_002415085.1 Arsukibacterium sp. UBA5043
ACCGATAAACCTTGGGTTGTTATGGAACCTAGTTTAAAGTCTATAGTAACTATAGAGTCAATAGGCCGCAGCATGATAATAAAAATTGGTGAGCTGGCAAAAATCTCCGACTGTTCTGTGCAAAGTATCCGTCACTATGAAAAGGAGCAGCTTCTTTCGGCGAAAATACGTAGTGATGGCAATTTTCGTCTCTATGATCAGGCCGACATCGAGCGACTGCTATTTATTAAACACTGCCGGAGTTTAGATCTAAGTTTGGGAGAAATTCGTCAGTTACTGAGTTTGAATGACTCGCCAATGTCGCAGTGTGATGATGTCAATCAGATGATTGAGCAGCATATCGAGCAGGTAGAACGCCGGATAGCGGAATTAACACTGCTTAATAAACAATTAAAAGCTCTGCGTCGTAGCTGTACCTCAAAGCGCACGGTTGAGCACTGTGGTATTTTAAAACAATTGAACAAAGCCGTTAGTCAAAACAACTGAGCTATTTTTGGACTAAATGTAGAGGATACTCATGCATCAGCACAATCACTCCCAGCAAAAAGATGAAAGTGACAGTCGCATCGCTATGGCGTTTTTTCTTAATCTGGTGTTTACCGTAATTGAGTTTGTCGGAGGTTGGTTAACCAACAGCACGGCAATTATGGCAGATGCGGTACATGATTTAGGTGACTGCTTATCAATTGGTAGTTCTTGGTTATTGAACCGACTTGGTCGTAAGTCTGCAAATCATAAATTTACTTATGGTTATCGCCGGCTGTCATTGTTGGGTGCATTAGTTAACAGCCTGGTTCTTATTGGCGGATCGGTATGGATATTAACGGAAGCCATTCCACGTCTGTCCGATCCGGTTATGCCAATGACCGAAGGCATGATTGCACTGGCACTTCTTGGTGTAACAGTTAATGGGTATGCGGCCTATCGGCTAAGCAAAGGAAATACACTGAATGAGAAAGTACTGAACTGGCATTTATTGGAAGATGTGATGGGTTGGGTGGCGGTACTCATTGTAGCCATTGTTCTGCAATTTGTGGACTGGCCTATTTTAGACCCATTGCTATCAATTGGTTTTACCTTGTTTATTTTATTTAATATCGTGCGCAACCTGATAGCGACCGGCCGGTTGTTTCTGCAAGCTGTACCCGACAAATCGCTTCAGGATAAGATCCATAGCACACTACTGGAGATTGATCGGTTGGATAGCATTCATCACCTACATCTTTGGTCGCTGGATGGAGAACATCATGTACTCACCGCACACGTGGTAACCGATGTCTGTGACGAATTCAATGCAACTAGTTATGCTGATATCAAACAGCGCATTGCCAATGCGTTAGATCAGTTTGATTTAGCACATACCACGATAGAACTGGAGCTAACACAAGAAAATTGTCGGGATGAAATCCCGGATAAGGTGCAGTGAAGTGACCGTTATTACAACTTTAGGTTTATTTATCATTACTGCAATAGCAGAAATTGTTGGTTGCTATTTGCCGTATCTGTGGCTGAAAAAAGGGGCTTCAGCCTGGTTGCTGATACCTGCTGCAATCAGTCTGACATTATTTGCCTGGTTGTTAACGCTTCACCCAACGGCTGCTGGGCGTGTTTATGCAGCTTACGGCGGAGTGTATGTAACAGTGGCATTAGTGTGGTTATGGGGAGTAGATGACATTCAGCCACACCGCTGGGATCTGGCTGGCGTGGGGCTAATGCTTGCAGGCATGGCAGTGATAATGTTTGCACCGAGGTGAAGCAAGTTTTATACCGAGTATCCGTTTGAAAGTTAGACAACCGTCTCGACTATCGCTGGACTATTGCCAATTATGATCAGTGACGGCACTGGTGCGGAAGTTGTAAGTAGAATTGCAGCACCCATGGTGGGTGGCATGATAAGCGCAGTGGTGCTAACTTTATTGGTGTTGCCTGTAGTGTACTATTTATGGCGTCGACATTCGTTGCTAGGTTAATGTCCCGTTGATATTCATTTGGGGCGCTAAAATGGCGCCCCAAATTTTTTAGCGATCTGATTTGAATAGATTTTAGGATGTACCACTACACCTTATGTCTGTATTAGACAAGAGATTATGGACAAATAACAGATGTCATACTGAAAAATAGACAATACACGAGGTGGAGAAGATATTTTTTAACAAGTTAAATCATGGTATCAGCGGGGCTACTCATGTTCGTGTTCTGGTCTGGGGAAATTTCTTCGACGATCTGGAATAGCTGGTAGGCATCTAAAACTTAGTTTTTCATATGTTCAGTCAATTGGAGGATATTTAATGTCTACAAACCAGTCCATTGATGAGATCGTCATTGTAACTGGAAGTAGTGGCTATATAGGTTCTTCCGTCGTTAAGCGTCTTGCCTTGCATTTCCGTGTTATTGGTTTCGACAGAGAGACCTCGCCTCACCCGCCCAAAGAGGCAGAATGCATCTGTATCGACCTGACTGATAAAATGAGTCTGAATGCTGCGTTTGACCGCATAAGGTCAGCTCATGGGGCTAGAATTGCTTCTATAATCCATCTGGCTTCATACTTTGATCTTACTGGTGAACCCAATCCCGCCTATGATGCAGTGACGCTTGATGGCACACGCAACCTTTTGGAATGTCTGAAGGCATTTAAAGTTGATCAGTTTGTCTTTGTAAGCACAATGCTTGTGCATGCGCCCACTAAACATGGGTACCCTATCAATGAAAGCAGTCCAGTGGATCCGAAGCTTCCATATCGGGAATCGAAGTTGCTCACTGAGAAAATTCTTGAAGAGGAGTCAAGAGACATACCGCTGGTGATATTACGTCCGGCGGGTGTGTATGACGAGGGATGCCATTCAGCATTCCTCAGTCAACAGATTGCCAGGATCTACGAACATCAACTGATCGCGCACCTATATCCCGGATCTTTGTCAACGGGTCAACCCTATTTGCATTTGCAGGATCTGGTACATGCAATAGATAAAGCGGTTTGCAAGCGAAATGACCTGCCCAATACCACAACGATCTTGATTGGCGAGCAGGATGTAATTGGCTATGGAGAGCTGCAGCGGAAGCTGGGACTACTGCTTCATGATGAGGAGTGGACAACGGTGTCGATTACACCGCAGATAGCGCATGCTGGATTGTGGGTTCAGGAAACGATGCTTGATGAGAACGTATTTCAGAAGTCATGGATGATCGACATTGCAAATGATCACTACGAACTGGATATAGGCCGAGCGCAAGAACTACTCGAGTGGACGCCATCGCACAGGCTAGAAGACTCACTACCAGCGATGATCAACCAATTGAAGCAGGACCCCTATGCTTGGTATCAGCAGAATGGGTTGAACGCTGCCCGCGTGACTCATGACAAAATCGAACATGCAGATGAACGGATCGTCGAGCCAGACCCCATCAAAGAGCGACAATCGATGCGGAAGCATGAAAATGCTATGGAGAATATGCACTTCAACATGCTCTGGGTGCATTTTGCCACTATGATGATGGGCATTTGGCTGGCAACCAGCCCATTTGTCTTCGGGACATTCACCGATACCCAGTTTTCAGATATTTTGTTAGGTGTTACCCGGGAGCGCAATCTGTGGGATCTGGATGTCCGAAACCTCCTAACGGCCTGGAACGATTTGATCGTGGGCTTGCTTATTGTACTTTTCGCGGTTCTCTCTCTTTCCAGGCGGGGTGGTCTCGCACAATGGATGAACGCGCTGTTGGGGGTGTGGCTGTTGTTCGCCCCGATTCTTTTCTGGACACCGAATGCCGCCGTTTATGCGAACGACACTTTAGTTGGCTGTTTTGTTATCGCTTTTACGATCTTGATACCAATGATGCCGGGGATGAGTGCACAAAGCATGATGGATGACTCGGAAGTCCCACCCGGATGGAGCTATTCGCCGTCGACCTATCTGCAGAGAATTCCGATGATTGCGTTAGGCCTTTTTGGATTCGTCGTGGCACGAGTACTGGCGGCTTACCAGTTGGGTCATGTTGATTGGGTCTGGGAGCCATTCTTCACGGGTAACAGCGAGCGCAACGGCAGTGAACTCATTATTACGTCAGAGGTATCTAAGGCTTGGCCCATCGCAGATGGCGCGCTTGGAGCGATGGTGTATCTTTTCGAGGTGCTCATGGGCATCATGGGAGGAAGAAGCCGGTGGCGGACCATGCCCTGGATGGTAGTATTATTCGGAATTGCAGTCGTCCCACTTGGTGTTATCAGCATTTATTTCATCATCATCCAACCGATAGTGATCGGCACCTATTGTACGCCCTGTTTGATTACCGCGCTTGCAATGTTGATCATGATCCCCTTTTCCTTGGACGAGCTCGTGGCCATGGGGCAGTTTTTAATTACGAATACGCGTCGCGGGCGACCTTTCTGGCGCGCTTTTTTCAAGGGAGATGCTCTGCCTGGTGGAACTGTCGACACCCGCCCTGATTTCCGGGATTCGCCTAAGGAGGCCTGGTATTCGGCAGTTCGTGGGGTCAACATGCCCTGGACACTTTCAGCTAGCGCGGGATTGGGACTTTGGCTAATGTTCAGTCGTCTGGTATTCGGTACAGACGGGGCTCTTGCGGATAGTGACCATCTCGTCGGTGCGCTGATCATAACCATCGCTATTATCTCGATGGCAGAAGTAGCTCGTCCTGCAAGATTTATTAACTTATTGTTCGGTGTGTGGTTAGTTATCGCGCCATGGATACTAGGTGGAGGACAAATTGATGGCCAAGTATCTACAACACTTGTTGGGATTCTGATATTTGCACTAAGTTTCTCACGTGGTCGTCGTAGCCGTGAACATTACGGTGAATGGGATCGTTACATAGTTTGAAAAACATCTTGTCAATTCGATGCCACTATATCTTAAACGGTATCCAAAATTGTTAGAGCTAACAACCTTGAGTTTTTAACGTGCATTTGGATCAGACGTCACCGCAGCAACGGAATCGAGCAGTGTTATTCTGTTAGCAGGGAGGATACAAGCCTACCAGCAATGAGAGTTGTTTGACGTACAGATCAATGTTCGGCCCGTCGACTTTTATCAGGTTGGTGTCGATCCGTACTTTCGATATCGGCCGGCAGTATTCTCGGATCTATACATATTTAATTGGAGACAACCCATGAAGAATTTAATGCGTTCATTTTTACTTTTAGCATTCACTCTGCTTGCAAACACCTCCCTAGGTGCAGAACAAGTGTCAGGTGGGATGATGCAAAGCTCCGGCATGATGGGCGCTGGATTCATGCTGGCATGCTCTGTGTTGCTGATTTTGCTGTTCGCTACGTTGGTTCTGGCGATACTAAGTATGATTAAATACCTATTCTACAGTAAATCAAAAAAAGAAGTAGATTGATGCTGATCCTTTACTTGGTCAGCTTGACAACTGTGCAGGCCGCCGAAACCGTTGATGCAACACTGTTTAATATACCGGTTGGTGTGTCACTTCAGCGGCCCACATAACTTTCCTGCAGTAGAAGCTTGATAACTTTAGGAAAATATAAAATATGATAAATTGCATGGGAGGCACGATGGGCACTGGAATGATGATAGGCATGGGGTTGATTTGGCTACTGATAGTGGTCATCCTAATCGCGGCAGTGGCCGCCCTTTGGAAGTACTTGCGTTCAGACAAAACGCGGGATAAGTAGGATAAAGCGCTTATATTAAAGCCCGGCTAACGTCGAATGCGTTTGTATTGCTCTGGCGGAAATGAGTGTTGTTAGCCGCACAGATCAGCCAACTTATCCCGCCAGCATGTCACAACAAGTGCGCCGTCAATTCAGAATTGGTTGGGCAGGTCGTTATTCGTTCTTGATGCAGGACGGCTCTGCGAGGTCCCTTTAGTTGATTACCCGGCACAGCAGGAGAGTTTTTTAACATCCCTGTTAAAAGTCTGGGCGCAAAGTTTCAATCCTTCCACCATTGTCAGGTAGGGAAATAGTTGATCGGCCAGCTCGGTGACAGTCATACGATTGCGAATGGCCAGGGCTGCACTTTGAATAAGTTCACCGCCTTCGTGGGCAAGAATTTGTGCACCAATCAGTCGTCCGCTAGTCTTTTCAATCACCAGCTTGATAAATCCGTCGGTTTCGAAATTGGCCAAGGCGCGCGGAACGTGCACCATGTCCAGCACACGACTGTCGGTTGTAATACCTTTGGTTTTGGCTTGTTCTTCTGTGAGTCCAACGGTCGCCACTTGTGGATCGGTAAAGATGACAGCAGGCATGGTCGACAGGTCCAGCATGGCGTCGCCACCCGTCATATTGATCCCAGCACGGCTACCAGCGGCCGCGGCGACATAGACGAATTGCGGCATGTTGCAGCAATCTCCGGCGGCGTAAATACCGGGAACATTCGTTTCCATGCGCTTGTTTACAACAATTTCGCCTTTTTTATTGGTCCTGATACCCACTGCGTCCAATTTAAGTTGGCCGGTATTGGCGTGTCGGCCGGTGCTTACCAGTAATCGATCGCAGCGCAGAGCTCCGGCGTTAGTCTCTAATGTAAATTGACTGCCATCGTGGTTAACTTTAGTAGCTTGCATATTGGTTAAAACACGAATGCCTTCTTTTTCAAAACAGGCAGTGAGCTTTTCACCCAGTAACGGATCGCTTCGATAAAGCAGAGTATGCCTAGCCAATACAGTGACTTCACTGCCTAAACGGCGATAAGCCTGGGCAATCTCTAGTGCGACGACCGATGAACCAATCACTACCAGGTGCTGCGGCAATTCCTTAGCAAAAAGTGCTTCAGTAGAGGTCCAGTAAGGCGTTTCAGCCAATCCATCAATGTGAGGGATAGTCGGCGTAGAGCCTGTGGCAATCAGGATTTTATCGGCGTGAATCTCCTGCGCGGTTCCATCGTTTTCTCTGACTAACAGAGTGTTTGCATTTTTAAAATGCGCCCAGCCTTTAAGTAAATTAAGCGCCGGGTTTGTCTCCAGAATATCCTGGTACTTTGTCACGCGCAGCTCTTCGACCCGAGCGGTTTGTTGCTGGGCTAACAAAGCGCGGCTCAATTGGGGCGCATAATTTTCCAATCCTGCAAAGGGATTAATGCGTTGCTGCTGAGCCAATTGAGCGGCGCGGATCAGAATTTTTGAGGGTACGCAGCCGACGTTGACACAACAGCCACCAATGACGTCAGCACCTTCAATGAGGGTGACCTTGGCACCACCTTCAGCGGCTTTGATAGCACAGGCAAAAGCGCCGGAGCCACTGCCGATAATTACGACGTTTAGAGCTCTGTTACTTGAATCTTCGCCCTCACAACAGGAATCTGGTACTTTGTTTTCTGGTAAAGGGTTTTCTTTTGTTTTGTAACCCCGTGTTTTAGTCGTCTGTGAACAGGTCATTCTTTATTCCTTGATGGTTGACGGATAACCCGCGTTAGTAGTGGCTTCGATCAGTACTTTTACTGTGGTTTTTTCGTCGTCAAAGGTGACTACTGCTAACTTAGTTTCAAAGGTGACTTCAGCTTTACTGACGCCCTCAACATTTCTCAACGCCTTCTTGACCGTATACGGACAGGTCAAACAGTTCATGGTGGGCACTTCCAGAGTCACGGTTGTCGGCGCAGCAAAAGCGTTCAAGCTAGACAAGGCCATCAAAGACAACAAGGCAGTTTTCTTCATCATTTTTCTCCAATAACGTATAAGTAAACAAATAAAAATGAGCGGTGACAAAGTAGTCAGGCCAACCAGATAATCCAATAATTACTGGTAACTAACACCAACGCGGTAAGGGTCGTTAACCAGAAAATCACCCGCCGGCGTTTTCGAGCTTGAGGAACTGCACAAGCGGTGCCTGGCTCGCACGCCTCAACGGGGCGATAGACCTTCCAGCCTGCGAAGCCAAATAGGGTTAGAACCAGCAAGACAAAAACAGGACGATAAGGCTCTAACAAGGTTAAATTACCAATCCAGGAGCCACTTACGCCTAGCAGCAACAAAACGAGAGGACCTGCACAGCATAAACTTGCACCTATGGCAGCTGTAATTCCGCCGATTATTGGAAAATCAGAATCGTTTTTTAACATGACTCACTTCACGAGATGTGTTTCAGTACGGTGAGTTTAAATACCGTACTATGGTACGGAGTCAAGAAAAAACAAGCTAAAAGCGTCTTCCATCCTCAGGGAGTAAGGAATCGATTATGGGACAATGTGCTTGATTTGGATTAGTGGTGCATTGGTTTATTAAATTATTTAGAACCAACTCCAAGCGACGCAAATCGGCCATCTTGGCACGAACACCTGTAAGCTTTTGGGAAGCCAAATCTTGTACTTCTCGACAAGGAGCATCATTTAAGGTCAGCAGATTGGATATTTCTTCCAGAGTAAACCCCAGCTCCTGTGCACGCTTGATAAATATAATTCTATTTAGGGTTGTCACAGGATAGCGACGATAACCCCCGGTTGGTTTATCAGGTTGTTCGATAAGACCACGCCGCTCGTAATAGCGGACTGTCTCGACATTGACACTTGCTGAATTGGCCAATTGACTGATCGTGTACATAGGTAGCTTCACTCTTCGTACTTAAGTACGGAGCATTCTAATCTGAAAAGCAGTTGAATCCAAAAATTCACTGCTTATTTAAAAGTTTAGCTAAACTTGTCCGTTCAATCAGCGGTATGATTTCCAGTTCAATTGACTCCTTTTCGCTTATTCAAGGTTTTTGGTCTGCTAACCGATATATGCTTGCTGTCAATACAAGTAGGACGACGGCACAACACCTTTGCCAACACACGCTTGGTTTGAGTATCAGTACAAGGTCCGTTTTAATTGTTGCCCTTTTTGCAAAAGGGTCTCAGCTTGCTCTGATATGTGGCTGCTGTGGTCGCAGAGTCGTCAGCTGTTGCTCCATTAGCTCAATGCATTGGTGTTCAACTGTATAAATGCGCGGCCTTGGCTACTGTCGTCGCAGCTAAAACCACAGTCTATTAGCGGTATGTTACTGCCCATTAATGATCGCAGTGTCCGTGCTAAATCGATCTGACTGGCTACCGGCTTCATGCGCTTGGGTGAAATTGTAAAAGAGGCAAATCACATTGAAACTTGCCATGACGCGATTTATGCTTGTGTACGATGACTTAGTGTAGTCATGATAAACAGTTATTTAAACGAAATATTTTATCGCCTTTTTCTCTTAAACACGCTGAATTTATCCGCCTTCAGCAGCTTACAGGTAAAAATCAACAAACACCGAAAACAGTTCGTTCCGGTGTTTGTGAAGTAATTTAATAGTGTCAAGCATCCCTTAATTTCTTTCGACCATAATACTAGCTGATGGGTAGTCAAATGAAATATTCCTACATCTCCAACGAACGGGTCCGCCAAAGATAGTACACGACGGGTAGTACCAATAATGTTAAAACCACAGCACTCACCATTCCGCCAATCATAGGCGCCGCAATCCGGCTAACAACTTCCGCACCTGTTCCGGAACTGAGCATAATGGGCAGCAATCCAGCGATAGTGGAGACAGTGGTCATCATTACGGGTCTTACACGAAGTCCTGCGCCCTGTGTCACGGCTTCGAGCAAATCTTGTTTTAATGGTGTCACTCCACGCTCACGGCATTTATCTATCAATTGGTGATACGCTTGGTTGAGATAAGTCAACATGATGATACCTATTTCTACCGTAACCCCCGCCAGTGCAATAAAACCAACCGCAACTGCGACAGAAAAATTATAGCCAAGCAGGTACATGAACCAGATAGATCCAATGACAGCCAGTGGTAACGTTCCCAATATAATGGCTATTTCAGTAAAGTTACGAAAATTCATGTATAACAGAATGATTATGATGGCAAGCGTCAAAGGAACCACATAGGTCAGTTTCTCTTTGGCACGCTGCATGTATTCGTACTGACCAGACCAGCTCACCGAGTAGCCTGCCGGTAAATCTAGCTGCTGCTCAACCGTTGCCATGGCACTTTGTACATAGCTACCTACATCCACCCCTTCAATATCTACAAAGGTCCAGCCATTCAGCCTGGCGTTCTCGCTCTTGATCGCTGGCGGACCATCCTCCACATAGACATTGGCCACATCTGCGAGCGCAATCCGTTGGCCGCTGGGCGTGACGATGGGCAGCAGCGCAAGCTGTTCTGGCGAGTCTCGATAGTCCTGTGGGTAGCGTAGATTGATTGGATAACGCTCCAGCCCCTCAATGGTCTGCGCCACATTCATTCCCCCAATGGCCGTGGCTATTACCTGCTGAACATCAGCAATATTGAGGCCATAACGCGCCGCTTGTGCACGCTGAATATCTACCTTGATATAACGCCCACCGGCCACCCTTTCGGAATACACCGAGGCTGTGCCGGGTACATCCTTGAGGATCTGTTCAAGTCGCTGACCAATCTTCTGAATTTGTCGCAAGTCTTTACCCGCCACCTTGATGCCTACCGGCGTCTTGATACCGGTGGCTAACATGTCAATGCGGGTCTTAATCGGCATCACCCAGGCGTTGGTCAGGCCCGGAAACTTCACCAGCGCGTCCAGTTCCTTTTTAAGCTTTTCCGTGGTCATGCCTTCGCGCCATTCTTCTTTTGGTTTGAGCTGAATGAACGTCTCAATCATGGTCAGCGGAGCTGGATCTGTGGCTGTCTCCGCTCGGCCAATTTTGCCAAACACGGTTTTTACCTCAGGCACTGTCGCGATCAACTTGTCCGACTGCTGTAGCAATTCTCTGGCTTTGCCGATAGAGATCCCCGGATAAGTGGTCGGCATATACATTAAATCACCTTCATCCAGATCGGGGATAAATTCACTACCAATTTTGTTAACGGGCCAGATCCCAACGAGGAAAATCACAACCGCCATGGAAAGTGTGATTTTCGGAAATCGTAATACGGTTTTAAGCAGGGGCATGTACCCAGCAATCAGTACTCTATTAATGGGATTTTTATTTTCAGCTACCACCTTGCCTCTGATGAAATAGCCCATCAAAACAGGTACTACGGTAATAGCAAGCGCGGCGCTGGCTGCCATTGCATAGGTTTTGGTAAAAGCCAACGGGCTGAACATCCGACCTTCCTGAGCCTCCAAGGTGAACACTGGCACAAAGCTTACAGTGATAATTAGCAGACTAAAAAATAGTGCAGGACCGACTTCACTAGCTGACTCGGCCACGATTCTCCAACGGTTCTCTGGCGTCAAAGGCGTACGTTCCATATGCTTATGCATGTTTTCGATCATGACAATCGCGCCATCTATCATGGCACCTATCGCAATTGCAATACCGCCTAAAGACATTATATTGGCATTAAGGCCTTGCCAATACATCACGATAAAAGCCGTAAGAATACCTAGTGGCAGACTAATGACCGCCACCAGTGATGACCTGACATGAAACAGAAAGATGACACAGATCAGCGCCACAATAGCGAGTTCTTCCGCCAGACTTCTCCACAAACTGCCAATGGCGCGAGATATCAATCCGGAACGATCATAAACGGTAACAACCTCCACGCCTTCGGGCAATCCCGCCGTGAGTTTTTCCAGTTTGGTCTTGACCCCATCAATGGTTTTCTGGGCGTTCTCACCGAAACGCATCACTACAATACCACCCACCACTTCACCTTCGCCGTTCAACTCGGCGATACCACGGCGCATTTGCGGCCCCAACTCAATATCCGCCACGTCCTTGAGCAACAGCGGCGTACCGTTAACATCCAACCCTAATGGAATGTTGGCCAGATCATCGATCCCCCTGATGTAACCGTTTGCCCGCACCATGTATTCGGCTTCAGCCATTTCCACCACTGAGGCGCCCACTTCCTGATTGCCGCGCTGGATCGCCATCTGAATATGGGACAGGGGGATACTGAAAGCACGCAGTTTTTCAGGGTTCACTTTCACTTGGTATTGTTTGACCATGCCGCCAAGCGTCGAGACTTCGGAAACACCTGGTACGGTTTGCAGCTCGAATTTCAGGAACCAGTCCTGCAGGCTGCGCAACTGACTGAGGTCATGCTTGCCGGTACGATCCACCAGCGCGTAGAGATAAACCCAGCCAACTCCGGTAGCGTCCGGCCCCAGTTGCGGCCGGGCGCTTGGCGGCAATGTCGGCGCAACTTGAGACAGATACTCCAGCACCCTGGAACGTGCCCAGTAGGCATCGGTATCCTCGTCAAAAATGACATACACGTAGGAATCGCCAAAAAAGGAATAACCGCGCACGGTAACCGCACCAGGTACCGACAACATGGCTGTAGTCAGTGGGTACGTGACCTGATCCTCCACCACCTGCGGCGCCTGCCCAGGAAAACTGGTCTTAATAATGACCTGTACATCGGACAGATCGGGGATGGCGTCCACCGGGGTGTTTTTAAGCGAATAGAGACCTATCCCCACCAACATCAAAGTAGCCAGCAACACGAAGAAACGGTTACCGATGGACCAACGGATTATCGACTCAATCATGATTGTGCTCCTTCTGATCATGTTCACCGTGGTTCATGCCTCGCTGTTCTCTGTGCTCCGGCATCGACATATCTCCGTGATCCATTTCTGTAGGCATGTTTTCATTGCCTTGGTCATCGGGAATATGTACTAGACTAATTTGGTATTCCCCATTGTTGTTATTGATGATCTGCACATGCAGGTGCATTCCCTGTTTGAGCTCATCCATATCTACAGCGTCTGCGACGAAGAAATCCATGGTCATAGCAGGCCACTGCCACTCAGGAATGGCCTCATGTTCAAGCGATAACATTCTATGCTCTGCCATCACACCGACAATGCGAGCCGCTACCCAAACCGGCTGTTTTAGATTTGCAGGCTCAGCATTATAATTATGTTCATCACTCTCTTGCTCATACTGAGTCATACGCAGGAAATCGGACGTTTTACTGGACTCAGAATCAATCAGAAACTGAGCAGAAGTTACAATATGCTCTCCCTCGTTTAGACCGGTTAATATCTCCACTTGCTGCTCAGCTATTCGTCCAACAGTAACTGCTATAGATTTAAATTTTCCTTCACCTAGTGCCAACACCACTCGGGACTGACTGCCGGTGCGAATCAGTGCCTCTCGGGGTATTAGCAATGCTTCAGCTTCTGATTGAGTCTCAATAAAAAGCTGGGCGAACATGCCCGGTTTTAAAACAACATCAGGATTAGGGAGACCAACACGAATCTGAGCAGTACGCGTTTGAGTATCCAAAGAGGGATAAACGTAATCTATCTTTCCCTGCCATTCACGGCCTGGCACGTAGTCCAGACGCACAGTTACAGGATCACCCTCGCCAATGAGGCTTGCCTGGCGTTCAAATACCTCACCAATGATCCAGATATGTTCCAGCTTACCAATACTCATCAAGCTCATACCGGGTTTGACATACATTCCCTCACGGACTGCCAGATTATCTACTACACCGGATTGTGGAGAGTTGATAGTGATAGTTCGGCTAACCTTCAGCGTCTTTTTTAACTTTTCAATGTCCTCTTTTGCCAACTGAAGAGCTAGTAATCGTTCTGTTGCGGCGTCGATCAATACTCTATTGTTGCGCTTCAATGCCAGCAATAATTCTTCCTGGGCATTAACCAACGTAGGCGAATACAGTGCAAACAAAGGTTCACCTTGTACAACTGGATCGCCTGCTGCTTTGGTATATAAGCGTTCTATCCATCCTTCAACACGGGGGCTCACATGCACCAACTGGTTTTCATCGTACTGTACATAACCAACAGTGTTTACTTGTAAATCCAGCTGTCCTCTTTGAACTTTAGCGGTACGAACTCCAAGATTATTAATAACCTCAGGTGAAATTTTAATGGTGCCAGCTTCGTCTGCACCGTCTTCATACACCGGAATAAGATCCATACCCATAGGCGACTTGCCGGGTTTGTCTCGCTTATAGTTTGGATCCATCGGTGCCACCCAGTAAAGCGGCTTACGGTCACCACCGGCTGCTGTCGTCTCACTATCATTTGGGCTATTTAACAACCAGACAACAGAGGCGCCTATCAGTGCTCCGACAGTTGAACTCAGCAATATTTTGGTTAATGTATTCATTTTTAGAAATCCTTTAAAACGGTTTCGCTGGCTGTGCATCGTCGAATGACGCCTCGGCGAGTAGATAATTAATTTGAGCGATTATTTTTTGACGTTCCACAGCGATGGCAAGGGCGTCAATCCTCGCGTTAAGTTCGGCAATCCGAGCTCGGACTGCTTCTGCAAAGTCTCCATCATCGTTGTTGTAGGCTGTCAGCGAAACCGCTGCTTGATCAGCCATTTGTGGTAGCAGCTTATCAATATATAGCGCCTGGCGCTCATCGAGACGAGTCAGTTGTACCCTCGCATTTTCCAGTTCTGCCATCAGCCGACGACCAAGCAATTGCTTTTCGGTTTTGATTGCCTCGGTTCGATTCATGGCGGCGCTGACTTCCTTGTCCTGTCGGTTTCCAGTGAAAATTGGCAAATCGAAGGTTACGCCGACGGAGAACAGATCGGCTCGGTCGCGCCCCAAGGGGTCGTTGTCGCGATAACCGTATTGGACGGACAGGCCCCATTCGGGCTTGTATTTCTGCTTGGCCAAATCGACACCGGTTTGCGTCGCGTTGATACGCTGTTCCAGCGCCCGCAACGCCGGATGATGACGGATCCATTGATAGTGCGTATCTTCGTTGGTCCTTTTAATAGTGGGTGCAGACAGTTGCCTGGAAAGAGACTGCGTCGGCAGTACCTGAGCCAAAGGGAACATAGCAGGCGCGCCAATCCATTCAGACAGGCGTTTCTGTGCGGATTGCTGTTGCTGCCTGAGCATCGTCAGTCTGTCTTCGAGACGAGTCAGCTCCAACTGCGCACGGATCACGTCCTGCTGACGTGCCCGCCCCAGCGCCGAAGAATAACCAGCTTCAGCGGCATCCACCAGTTGCTCGAAGAGTGCGCGATCATGTTCGATCAGCCGGATACTCTCCTGAGCTTTGAAGGCCTCCAGCCACAACTGGCTGACCATAGCGCTTACCTTGGCCTTGCGATCCAACCTTAGCAGTGGATGTTGCTCGGCTAGTTGCTGCTTTTGATGCTGGGCGAGCGCAAGGCTATCGCCCCGTGGAAACATCTGGCTGACCCCTACCGACAACTGGGTCATGGCTTCCTGGTTCAAATCGAAAGTGTCCACGGGGAAATTGCCCGCCATCAAGCTCACTCGTGGGTCCGGTAAAGTCGCCGCGGCTATCGCTTCATCATTGAGAGCTTCCTGAGTGAACTGGCTTCCCGTAAGCCAGGGATCAGCATCTACGGCAAGTGCAACCGCCTGCTCCAACTTCAGTGGCTCAGGAAACGTCTGAGCATACCCAATAACATTGCTGACGCTTAGCGACAAAACGACAAAGAAAGTAACATTTGACAAGTTCATTAGTGCCTCCAAAACAATTTAACAAAAAGCAAACTAACCACTAACGAAGCGACATGCTCTCATTATTAGTGTTAGCAAAATACTTTGCAGTATGCCTTTCTCAAACGTATTAAAATCAAGTGATTTAGGTTATTGGCGGTCTTAATAGCGGAAAATAAGGTGATGGAGGAACTGCTTTATTATCAGCAAAATAAGTTGTGACCGACGTAAATTGCTGGGTGAGCATGCTTACTGGCGGCGGGGAAATTAGCGGAATACCACTAATCATGCAATTTGCATCAAGTTGGCAATCTGTACAACAACCTCGCTCAGACTGGTTGATTAAAAGGTTGTGAAGGATAGCCGAATGCTCTGATTCAGCTTGGTGTTGAGAGGTTGTAGTGGTAAGCCCTATCTGCTCAGGAAACATAGTACACGAATCAAAGCCATTGGCTAACGCTTCCCTGGTAAGGAAAGTGATTAATATTAGCCAAAAAAACCATGAAGCTTTACGCAAAACGTTTCTCACTTATAATATGTTTGTACTAATATCAGCGTACCCAATTTCACAAAAGAATTGATATGCAAGCCTGTCCATTTTGTGTTGACGGCTTTATGTGGCGACTCAGGGCCCATCAATTATAACTTATCAATTATAGATGGCGTATCACCAAATTGATTTTGCCTACGCCGGCGTGATGTTTAAGATCACGCATCTTTAAATTTTAACGTTCAAGACATTATTTTTCGTTTAAATTGCTGTTTTAGCAGTAATGAATTACCAATTACTGATAATGAACTGGCGGTCATTGCCACGACCCCAATCATTGGGTGTAGTAAACCAATCGCAGCAATCGGGATAGCTGCAATGTTATAGGCACTGGCCCAAATCAGGTTTTGCACAATCTTATTAAAGGTCGCCTTTGATAGATGCATCGCATCAACCACGCCAGTTAGCTCGCCCCGCACCAGGGTTACATCGGCCGCTTCGATGGCGACATCAGCTCCTGCGCCAATAGCAATTCCGACATTTGCTTGTTTTAGCGCGGGGGCATCATTAATGCCATCACCCACCATCGCCACGTAGTTGCCATATTTTTTTTGTAGTTCGCGCACCGCATCGACTTTGCCGGCGGGTAGCACCCCCGCCTGCACTTCATCAATGCCAACCTCATTAGCCACAGCGCGTGCCGCACGTTCATTATCGCCAGTGATCATCACCACATGCAGGCCCAGCTCATGCATGCCACGAATGGCAGCAACTGACTCCATCTTAATGGTATCGGCCACGGCGACAACACCACAGGCTTTACCGTCAACCGCAACCAGCACAGCGGTGCGGCCACGCCCTTCCAGCTCATCTAACTCTTGATCCAGCGCTTGCAGGCCTATGACGCCCTCTTCATCGAGCAATTTGCGGTTTCCGATCAGCACAAAAGCACCCGCAACCATACCAGACACTCCTCGGGCGCCGGTAGAGCGAAATTCAGTAACCTCGCCAGGTTTTACATTGCGTTCGCGTGCACCCTCAACAATCGCCCGGGCAATTGGGTGTTCCGACGCATTTTCAACCGTAGCTGCCCATTGCAACAATTGTTGCTCGGTCACACCATCAGCGGTTGTCAATTCGGTCAGTTTAGGTTCACCACGGGTAATAGTGCCGGTTTTATCCAGTACTATCACTCTAATGTCTTTAAAGGTCTGAATCGCTTCACCGGATCGAATCAAAATGCCTCGTTCTGCGCCAATTCCTGAGCCAACCATTAACGCTGTCGGGGTAGCCAGGCCTAACGCACAAGGGCAAGCAATAACCAATACGGCAATGGCCGATAGTATCGCCAACACTGTCGTGCTTGCACTTGGGTCGACCCAGGGTAGAAAGCCGGCCCCCCACTCCAGCATAGGCCGCAAGCTATCAGCAGCCAATAACCAAACAATCAGGCTGCCGAGCGAAATAAATAACACGACAGGAACAAAGCGGCCCGTCATGCGGTCTGCAAATTCCTGAATAGGCACCCGCGAGCCCTGAGCCTGCTCCACTAATTTAATAACCTGAGATAAGAACGTATCGCCGCCCACTTTGGTGACTTTTACCCGCAATCGACCTTCTTTATTAATAGTAGCACCGATGACATTATCGCCTGCTGCCTTATACACCGGCACTGATTCACCAGTGGCTATAGATTCGTCCAGATGGCTCTCTCCATCCAGTACTTCGCCGTCTGTTGGCACTTTATCACCAGGACGGATGAGCATCACATCGCCAGGTTTTAACTCCTTGACCGGTATCTCCAGCTCTGCGCCGTCTCGTTCTATACGGGCGATTTTAGCGCCCATAGTCAATAACTTACGGATAGCCTGAGAGGCTCGGCCCTTCGCCTTGGCTTCCAGAAAACGTCCCAGCAAGTGAAAGGTCATGATGGTGGCAGCCATTTCGATAAAAGAAGTCATACTATAAAAAAAGCCGACCAGGCCAATCAGATAAGGCGGAATTGAGCCAAGTGAAATCAGCACGTCCATATTAAACGTGCGGTTGGTCAGTGAGCGCCAGGTAGAATTATGAGTTGCCGCACCGCCAAACAAAAATACCACAGGAAAAGCCAGCAGCGCGACAATAGCTAGGTAGCCGGGGATGGGTTGCCAGAACATATGTGGCACCATCAGCAGCATAATCAATGAAGTGGGAATGCCCGCTATCCAAAGTCGTTTACGGGCTTGGGTTAAATACGCTGCGTCAACTTCAGCGTCGTGACCGGTGTCAGCATCATCGTCAGCGGAGACTTGTGCCACATCGTAGCCTGCTTTTTCGACGGCAGCGCGGATATCATTCAGAGTCAATACTTTTGCGTTATAGCTGAGCTGCACGCGATGCGCTGCAATATTAGTGCTAATCTCACCAATACCTTTTAGCCGCTTCAAAGATGTTTTCACAATCCCGGCGCAGTGATCCGACCCCATGCCCGGCACCGTTAGCCGTGCCTGACTTTTGTTTTCCAGTGCTGCACTGCTCATGACGTTTCCTTCAGAGGTGACTAAAAATTAACCTAGCTAAAACTTCAAGATTAGCATTCTAAACCTACACGAAAAGGTGGTTAGTTACAGATCGCTCATTCGGCCAGTCTGCCTGGACAGCCGCATGGCTTCATGCTCTTCCATTGCCAGTAACGAACCCAGCAATGCTTTCGCTTCAGGAATGTCAGCCCTCGCCTCAATATCCCGGTAAAGCTCTATAACCTGTTGATGATAATCAAATACCTCGTTACAGATTTCATCAAAACTAAGGCTTGCATAGTGGCTATCACAAGTTCGGTGTGACTGAATGGGCTGATGGCACAGATAGTCATAAATGTAAGTTTTCAGAACTTTAGGTGCAGCCTGCTGTTCGAATAATTTCAGCATACGCTCAATTTTTGCTTCATGCTCAGCCAGGTAGTCAAGCAATATTCTGGCCTGCTGTTGTTCATTCTTAGTAGCACAGTGAGCAAGACACAATGCCAAGTGTTGATGCAGCTGACGGGTCCATTCTATCAGGTCTGAAAAGGTTTTAATTTCCATGTCGTGCGCCTCACAATTACTGCTCAAGCTAAAAGTTAATAAATCATTGCTGCTGTTTAGAATGTTGAGAACACTGTTTTTTTCCTTCCTCAAGCCCCTGACGAAAAGCCTCGTTTGAATCCGGGGAAGTATTGTTTTGATTATGTCCACTATGGCTCTTGTGCATAAAAACGTGCATCAGCGGGCATAGCAATAAAATAAGATAGGGTAAATAAGGCAAAAAGTGACTACCATGCTCAACCAATAGGAAATACAGTGCTGATGCAACTAAAAACAGTACAATGAGACCATGAAGACTGAGCCAATTTGTTGATCTTACTGACATGAAATAACTCCTCATAAGTTTTAGAGAGACAAGTACGTAAAGAATTTTGAATTTTTCACATCCATCCTACAGATCAAACATTCAATATTTGTCAGACTAACAAACTGGAGTATAAACCTGAATGTGGCTAAAAAATTGATCTAAAACAAAGGGACGCTCCTTGGCAAAACTATTTTTTATAAAGACATCAACCCGAGCAAACAGCGCGTAGACATAGAAAGCCATTCTGGCA
This sequence comes from Arsukibacterium sp. UBA5043, assembly GCA_002415085.1. Lineage (GTDB taxonomy): Bacteria > Pseudomonadota > Gammaproteobacteria > Enterobacterales > Alteromonadaceae > Alishewanella. The sequence goes on from DIBV01000015.1 coordinate 19,471, forward strand.
GCACTGGATGAAACAGATTACCCCGCTGCACCTGTTGCATCTGGCTAATACGCATACTACTGCTGGCTGGCTGCACTGATATGCGCATACACGCTACTGCTGCCATCCTTCATCAACATGATGATGTCATACGGCATAAAGCTATCACCTACTTCCATTCCCGGAGAACCCATTGGCATAGCGGGTACGGTTAGGCCAAGCGCGTCGGGATGTGACTCAGCTAAAAATTGCCTGATATATCTGGCAGGAATATGGCCCTCAAACACAAAGCCCTGTTCTGAAACGGCCGTATGGCAGGAATAATGTTCAGGCTTAATACCATAGCGTTTTTTTATGCCGGTTAAATCATCATAATTCTCTGCAGCAGACACGATATTGTTCTGTTCCAGATGCGATATCCATTTTTTACAGCAACCGCAACTGGGTGTTTTGTATATCGTTAATGTGATTGCTGGCAAAACACTGTCGGTTACCGGCGCTGAAACCTGCGCTACTTTATCTACTGCTGGATCTACTGCAGGTTCGGTGCAAGCCACCAATAACAGCGGCACCAACAGCATTAGCGAAGTAATTTTGATTGTCATCCGTAGTCTCCTTTGCGGGTCGCTATTATCGCGACCAATGTATATGCACAATGCGCCAGCCTTTTTCATTCTTCACCAGTACCAATGTTTCTTTACCAGTGTAATCAATCACTTTTCCTTTATATTCGCCGGACATTTTTGTTCTGCTTACCGAATACGCGACATCACCTTGCACGACGGTATGATGTTCAATTACCTCTCCTTTGACCGCGGCCAGAAATTTCATATCCGACAACATATGATGACTGGCATATTCATCGGCAGAGCGCTCTACACCGCCACCTTCAATAATCAGGACATTGTCTGCCAAGCTTGAACGGGCAACGGCAGCATTGCCTTGCTGCAAGGCTTTGTGGAAAGCTTTTACGACCTGCGCAGCGGCGGACGTTTCGCCTGTAAACATCTCAGTAGCGTTCGGTTTTTCAGTGCCATGTGCAACAACGATAACCGGCAGCATAAGTAGAGAAAACAGGGATACCACAGTTAACGCATTTAAGTTTTTGAATAACATGCCATATATCCTTCAATTCTATAAATTTCAGTTGGATGGTTAGCCCGCCGGCCCTACCACAGTGGTAAAAACTGTGGTTGTTGTTAGCACCAACACGGCCAGTAGGGTCTCGACCATTATAGATCTTCGCAGCGTGTCGCTGTTGTGATGCCGTGCCAGGTCTTTTACCAGTTTAAATTTATGCCAAGCTGCCAGTAACAACATGCAACTGACTAACATCAGTTTAAACAACATTAACCGACCATAGTCGGTGGTAAATAGTGCGTTAAGGGAACCAATTAACTGCAGCAGCAATAGCAGACCACAGCTCAGCAGCACTATTACGATTACAACTGCAACGCGACCAAATCTCTCCATCAGCGTCAACAGAGACGATAAAGCCATCAAATCGCAACTTTTCTTAAGCGGCCACAATGCACCAACCCAGGCTGCAATCGCCAGCACGTGCAAAAGCAATATTGCTTGTACCCAACCGGCAAGCGGCGCTGTGTGACCGGTGAGGATAAAACTACCTGCCAGAGATACAATGCCGCTGACAGCGAGAATCCAGGCAACAATCCAGGCGACAATGGTATCCTTTCCCCAACCCGACCACAGCAGTGCTGCGAACAGCAGTGCTGCAAAGCCACTAAACCGTATTACAGTTTGACTCCCTATGGCAGACTGCCAGACAATGTTTAGCATTATCGTGTCCATCATCGCCGCAGGTCCGCTTTCTGCCATAGCACCTGCCTGCAACGGCAATTGTAGTAGTGCTAAAATCATCCCTGCAGCAGACCAATTGATCAACCAGCGGTTAAGCCAAAACTGAAAACGGTTTGAGCCATATTGGTCGAAGGTGCTCCGAAGCGGCAAGAGGGTAAAAAGCAGCACCGCGCCGATCCCACTAACCACTGCACTATAACTAAGCAGTTTTAACAACATTAGAAATAGCGCCCAAACATCAACCATCTTCGTTACCTTATTTTAATGCTGATGTGAATGCGGCGAAGCTACTGCGGTCGCAGATGCACTCGGGCCATGCAGCATAAAACTGAAGTCGCCACTCATTTTGTGGCCATCGGCACCCAGTGCTATCCAGCTTACCTGGTAGTTACCGCTTTGTAGCACAGGTAACGCCCAGCTAAATTGCTCAGATGCCGACGCTGATGGCGTAAATCCAAATTCAACACTGGTGTTATCCGCGTCGGTCAAACTTATTTTTGTAAGGCGAACCGGGCCGCTAAAGTTCAGGATCAATGTATCCGGTGTCTGCGTCAGCATGGCCTTATCAGCTGGCACCGTTTGTGTAAGATGGACATGTGCCAGCACCTGGCCGGCGAAAAAAAGTGCCACCAGCGGCAGCAGAAATTTAACTATTTTCATCTTCGTTTCCTTATTAATTAAAACCAAAACCGTAAACCGGCAACTAGCGCCGTTTCTTCAGTTGCTTCATTATACAAACGGGCGAGATCGGCCGTATTACCATACTTATTACTCCATTCTATACCGGCGTAGGGTGCCAATTGGCGGGAAAATTCATAGCGCATACGCAAACCGACGTTTGAAGACGTCAATCCTTTACCGATAGCGTTTACCGCGTCATCTCTACCGTAAGCAGCTACTTCTGCCCGCGCTTGCAATACCAGGCGTTGGGTCAACAACACTTCATATTCTGCTTCAGCGGCCAGTGCAGTTCGCCCATTACTACCAACGTAAGCGGTGATATCCAGCTCAAACCAGTATGGTGCCAGCCCTTGAATGCCAAATGCCAGCCATTGCCGACTTTCACCCTCAGCATTTTGATCGAACCGTACACCAAGCTGGCGATCCCAGTATGCTGCAACTGCATGTCCCCACAACAAATCGGTCTGACTTTCTTCCAGTATACCCTCGCTAACATGCCCTTCAGATTTCACTACCAGTTTATCGTAGGTGGTGCCGTACCAGGCCTGCATATCGAACACCACTGCATCGGTGTCAATATCGTACTCCAGCCGGTCCCCCACAATTGACCACATTGGATGCTCAACAGCATGTTTTAAATGCCGGGAGTCTGCCATGCCGTAGGGGCCGTCTGTCAGGGTGTAACCACTGGAATAAGCATGTGGATCGCGCGCATCCGCCGGCGCCTTACCGCCCTGCATCTGCATATCGCCGTGATCCATGCTGCTATGATCCATCGGCTTCTCGCCATGCTGCATTTTGCTGTGGTCCATAGGGCTATGGTCCATCGGCATCTCATCTTGCTGCATTTGGCTATGGTCCATCTTGCTGTGATCTACACCACTGTTATCCTGCGTTTCATGCTGATGTGGTTGCGCTTCAGTCGCTGTTTGTGCGGCCAGCCCGCCACTTAACAGCAATAATGTGCTGGTGAACAATAAAGCCGGCAGCTTGGTTGTCGCAATTGGTTTCTTCATGCCACCACCACTTCTCTGAACATGCCTGCATCCATATGGAACAGTAAATGACAATGCCAGGCCCAGCGGCCTACATCATGGGGCGTGGTTAAAAAACTAATACGCTGTGCCGGCTGAACCGGTATGGTATGACGCCGAACCAGCACTTCACCGCTGTCATTTTCCAGGTCGCTCCACATACCATGCAGATGCATCGGGTGGGTCATCATCGTGTCGTTCTGCAAAATAACCCGGATGCGCTGGTTAAGCTTCATATGCACCGGGGTACTTTTACTGAACTCTAAACCGTCAATTGACCAGCTATAACGCTCCATATTGCCGGTAAGGTGTAACTCTATTTCTGCTTCCGGGCCACCCTTTTCGATAATGCCGTCCAATGAATGTAAATCGGCCAGCGTTAATGCCTGCCGTCCGGTATTTCGCAAACCAATACCTGGATCGTCCAGATTGGTTCTGGGCATGTCCACCCGCATATCGACCGACGGGCCGTATTCGGTGCTGGCGTGGCGCACTGTTTTGCTGGGCACAGCAAATGGTGTTGGCCTGGCATGCTGACTGTGATCCATTGCCATGCCACCGTGCATACTATGATCCACCGCGGCACTGCCAGTCGCCATAGCGCCTGCCTGCATCGCGCTGTGGTCCATCGCGTTGCTGCCTGCCATATCACCCATCATGTCGGCCATGGTTAGCCACTCCACCGGATCTAACGCCGGCACAGGCGCATTTAGGCCAGCCGCTACTGCCAGCGTTCCTCGGGCGTAACCGCTTCGGTCCATACTTTGAGCGAAAATGGTATAGGCATCGGTTTGCGGCGTGACGATAACATCGTAGGTTTCACCTGGACCAAAGCGGAATTCGTCTACCGTTACCGGATGCACATTTTGTCCATCGGCCTGCACCACGGTCATTTTCAGTTCGGGAATACGCACGTCAAAAAAGGTATTGCTGGAGCCATTGATAAAACGTAAGCGCACTTTTTCGCCTCGCTGAAACAAGCCGCGCCAGTTGGCCAGTGGTGTGCTGCCATTCATTAAATAAGTTAATGTTGCCGCAGACAAATCGGCCAGGTCAGTGGGGTTCATCCGCATCTGTTGCCACATTTTGCGCTTCGCTAAGGCCGCTTCTAAACCTTTAGCCGACATATCGCGAAAAAAGTCCCGTACTGTAGGCTGATTAAAATTATACACATCACTTTGCACTTTCAGTTTGCCAAACACCTGCCTCGGATCATCGTCGGTCCAATCTGACAGCTGCACCACATATTCGCGATCGGCAGTAATAATATCTTGTGCTCTGGGCTCAATGATCAGCGCACCATACATGCCGGTCATTTCCTGAAAACCACTGTGAGAGTGATACCAGTAGGTGCCGCTCTGCTGCAACGTAAAGCGATAAACAAAGGTTTCACCGGGCATAATGCCCCTGAAGCTCATGCCGGGCACACCGTCCATCTGGTAAGGTAAAATAATGCCGTGCCAGTGAATAGAACTGGGTACTGACAAGGTGTTAGTCACTTTTATCGTGACCTCATCCCCCTCACACAGGCGTAACGTCGGGGCGGGAATGGAACCATTAATCGTCGTTGCTGTTCGCACTACCCCCGTAAAGTTAACCAGGGCTTCGCCAATGGTCAGCTCAATAACCTTGCCGCTTAACTCTGACGCATAGCCGGTGAAAGCATTATCTCTGAAGCGGCTACCCGCATGCACAATATGCGGAAAGGTAGCCAATACACCGCCCGCAGCCAGCCCCTGGACGAAACGGCGACGCGACACTGACCGCGGCATCGATAACTTGTTGCTGCCCATTGCTATCCCTCAATACGTTGTAATTTATTGCAGTCTAGTGATTAAAGCTGTCAGCAGCATGACTCAAACATGACAAAGTTGTAATCTTGTCGTCATCTTGCTGTATGCCTACCAGCGCCATACTTCTGGCAGAGCCAACGCCAAAGGAAAAAAGATGCGTTTACTGATTGTTGAAGATGAACTGAAAACCGGTGACTATCTCAAGCAAGGTCTGACTGAAGCTGGCTTTCAGGTATCGCTGGTTAGAAATGGCCTGGATGGTCATCATCTGGCGATGACAGAAGCCTTCGATCTGATCATTCTCGATGTGATGCTACCCGACGTCAGCGGCCTGCGCATCGTGCAGGCACTGCGTGAGCGCGATAACCGCACGCCGGTGCTGTTTTTATCGGCCCGCGACAGCGTAGATGACCGGGTGAAGGGGCTTGAGCTGGGTGCCGATGATTACCTAATCAAGCCATTTGCCTTTTCTGAAGTACTGGCCCGGGTGCGTACCTTGCTGCGACGCGGACAAAACATCAGCGCTGCTGAACTGTTGCAGGTCGCCGATTTGCAGTTAGATATCGCCAAACGCAAAGTGGTGCGCAGCGGCACAAAAATAACGCTCAGTCATAAAGAGTTTTGTTTACTGGAGCTACTGATGCGCCGCCGGGGTGAAGTTTTGCCGCGATCGCTTATCGCATCGCAGGTATGGGATATGAATTTTGACAGCGATACCAATGTTATCGATGTGGCTATCCGGCGCCTAAGGGCAAAAGTAGATGACAGCTTTACGCCTAAACTGATCCATACTGTGCGCGGGATGGGTTATAAACTGGATGAAGAGCAAGATAATGAATAACAGCCGTCAGCGCCCGCTGTCTCTTACGCTACGCGTGGTGCTTTTTGTCACTTTGACCATTTCAATTTGCCTGTTTTTTGTCAGACAGATGCTGATAAGCTCGGTTGAGCATCATTTTATTCAACAGGATGCGGATGAGCTGGCAGTTATCGTGCGTTCTGTCGAAGAAATACTGCACCGTGCCGCAACTCAGCAACAACTGAGCGCAACGTCACTGTCGTTGGCGGTTGCCGGGCATCATGGCGTGTTTTATCAAATTATGGATGAACACAACGCGCTGATTTATCGCAATGCCGATTTTGATTTAACTCAGCTGTCAAGCCTCTCAGTCGCAGCCGACCATTTTGATGATGCGCAGATTTTCAACTGGACGCTGGCAGAAAAAACATATCACGGTGTAGTAGTGAAACTTACTTCCGCAGCCGCAAACTACCAGGTTATTGCCGCCATTGATACCAGCTTTCACTTGCAGTTTTTGCAGCAATTGCAAAGAAGCCTTGGTTTTATTTTATTTGGTTCCTGCATACTCACGCTGCTGGCCGCCTGGCTGGCGGTGCATCAGGGCCTGGGACCTCTCAGAGGCTTGACTGAGCAGATGCGCGATATTCAAACCAATAAACTCGACATCCGGCTCAACTCTAATACAGTACCTGCGGAATTAGAGCATATGGTGCAGTCATTCAACCATATGCTGCACCGACTGGAAGAAGGCTTTACCAAGCTGTCGCATTTTAGTGCCGACATTGCGCATGAGCTGCGCACTCCACTAACCAATATCATTACCCAAACCCAGGTTAGTTTATCCAAGCCACGTACGCTGCAGGAATACCAGAATGTGTTGTTTTCAAATCTGGAAGAACAAGAACGATTAAACAAAATGATTAGCGACATGTTGTGGTTGGCGAAAAGTCAGAATGGGCTGATCACACTGCAAAAGCAGCCGCTAAATCTTGCGGACGAAATTAACGCGATTTTTGACTTTTTCGAAGCGTTAGCCGAAGAGTCCGGCATTAGATTACATTTTTCCGGCTCGGCAATTATGGTACTGGCTGACCGCACCTTGCTGCGCCATGCGTTAACCAATCTGCTGTCAAATGCATTGAGATACACTGCAGAGGGCCACAGCATTACGGTAACAACGGCGATGGCGTCAGCCGGGTTGGTCACTATCAGCGTCGAAAATCCAGGACCGCTCATTCCGCCAGAGCATTTACCGTATTTATTTGAACGTTTTTATCGTGCTGACCAATCAAGACAACGCCATACTGAAGGTGCGGGTTTAGGTTTGGCTATTACCAAAGCCATTGTTGAGGCGCATGAAGGTCATATCAGTGTCGAATCAGATCAGCAGAGCACCCGCTTTGTGGTCAGGCTGAAAACAGCCTGACCACTGCCTTACCATAGAGACTGCGCTAAAGCTTCCCCGCGCAGTTTCTGTTTTAGCTAACTGAACTCATCAAAGGCGATGTTGCTTTCCGGCACCCCTCTGTCACGCAGTAACCGGATCGTGTCATCCATCAAGCCTTTGGGCCCGCACAGATAAAATTCAGGTTCACCTTGCTCAACCACATTCTGCCAATTCAACGCCAGCACGTGCTGCGCATAGCCGGTCGCACCCAGCCAACCTTTGTCCGGCCGTGACAACACCGGGTAGTAATGAAAATGCGCATACTGCTTCGCCAGCTGATAAAAGTAGTCGACGTAAATCACATCATTTTCATTGCGGGCGCCGTAAAAGAAATGCAGCGGCCGGGGCGGCTTGTCGCCTTTATTGTTGCGATGCAGCGCTAACTGTTCTTCAATCAGCGCTTTTAGTGGCGCCATGCCCGAGCCTGCCCCCACCAGTACCATGGTTTTGTCACTGCCTGGGTTAGCGTAAAACTCTTCAAACGGCCCTAAAGCCTCAACCCGGTCACCAATGCGTAAGTTACCCAGATAATTAGAACCAATACCGGGCAATACCGACGGGTTAGTTGCGCTTTGCAGCTTAATGACAAACACTAACTCGTTTGTAGCTTCATCTATGCCGGCTAAGGAATAGCTTCTGCTACAGGCTCCATGTTGATAGTTTAACCGGGCAATGTGCTGCCAGTCCGGTTGCAATGAACCTGGCACATCTGCCGGCACGGAGCAGCCACTGGCCTTCGGGATAAAGAAGCGCATAAACGCACCGGCTTTATACCGCATGGGTACTTTAGACTGGGTGGTAAAGCGCAACTCTTTAATAAACGGGCTTAAAAAGGTGCTGTTGACTAATTCCAGCTGATACTTTTTCGCATCGGTAATATCCATCAGTGTCATATGTTCAACATCATCACTGAAGTGCTGGCAAGCCAACCGGTAGCCCTGTTCCAGCTCAAAGGCGCTAAAGTGCTGTAAATCCGCTGCGGTGCTTTTCACATTTTGATTTATCATAATGCGGCACCGGCCACAGGTGCCACCGCCGCCGCAGGTGGAAGGCAAAATGATATTGTGCTCAACCAAACCATCCAACAAATTTTTATGGTTGGAGAAAGCCACCTGACCGAGGCTTTTCTGGTTACGGTCGAATAACTTTACCGTGTTTTTGCGGCCAAACAGCTTAATTTTATACTGACCGCGCAGCGCCAGATCGACCGTCCAGACCATGCCAGTGCCGCTGAGCCACAAGGCGACAAAGGCAAATACCATCATCAGCACGCTGTTAAAACTGCCTTCGTTGGCATAATCCATAAAATGCAGTTTCAGGAAAAAATCTGCCAGCCGTTTGTCAGCATCACTGTGGCCGGCAATACGGCCTGAGTCTGCCTCAACATAGACGCTGGTGTTAATTTCATCGGCAAAGTTAACCTGCCACACGGCATTCTTTTGTTTGAGTAAATCGGCAATCGGCGGCTGCATCAATGTTACAGATACGATTTCACCCGGCCCGCTATATGAAGCGCTGGCCAACTGCCGGGCAAAATCCGCATCGACCGTCAGCGGCTGGCCTGTCTGCGCATCGACCAAGCTGTGTTTGTTGACAAAGTTAGCGTATAAACCGCGCTGATGGTTAAGCAAATAATACGGTTTTTGCGCCAACTCAATTAACGTCAGCGAGGTGCTGGGTGCATACTGCCGTAACACCTCGGCAGGCTCCTGCAGCGCCAGCGTATGCCAGCTCAGCGACGGATGCTGATGCGCTTTGTAAGTGTGTCCCGCCGCTTTGGTATGATCCATAAAGTTGAAATACATACCACTGCCCAGCCAAATCAGAAACTGAATGCCAACGACAACAGAGGCCCACTTATGCAGTTTTCTGACTGTATTCATGGCGCAACTCCAACTGTATGGCTGTCATTGCCAGCCGGTGCCGTTAATGCCTCATCCGTTTTACGAAACACACGGAAATAGGCCAGCACCATGCCCAGTATAGAAGCTAACATACCGAACAAGGTAAACCAGAACAGCAGGCTGTTATCAATATCGGCGCCGTCATCGTAATCCATCACATGGAAGCGAAACATCCAGTCAAACAGGCGCCAGAAACTATGCCGTTTACCAACCAATAAGCCCGTTTCGGCAGACACATAAATTGCCGGGGCGCCAAAGTCAGCGAAGTTTACCCGCCAGGCTGGCATGACAGCCGGATTAAGCTCAAATGGCGCATTTTCAGTTATAAGCTCGGCGCTTTCGACTGTGCCGGTACCGCTATAATAAAACCGGGCGGCTTTTACCGCCTGAGCCTTGTCTAACGGCGGCATTACCGCACCGCTACTGGCATCAATGGCTAACTTTTGTTCTGCCAGCGTAAAACGATACACCACCTTATCCAGATAACGGCCCAACGTAATGGCTTTTGCCTGCGGATAGTGTTGTAACAAGCTTTGCAATGAATAAGTTACCTGCTGCGGGTCGATTTTATCCTGTTCGTTATTAACCAGGGTATCGCCATGGATATAATCAATATCAAAAAACACCATATAGGCCCCGGTTACCGACCAGATAATAAACTGCAGGCCTATAAACGCCATCAGCCATTTATGGTATTTCCTGCTGGTTTTCAGCAGCCGCATTGATTTATTCATTCCCAACCCTCTAGTCCGGCACGGCCTGATTTCACACAGCAGTTTAATAGCCGCGTAGGAGGCCTGTGGCCCGGATAAAACCATTAATTACTGTTATGAGAAAAGTAAACACCAGGGCCCTATGGTATACGGGCATACGGCCCTGGTGCTACCGATAAAAGCTGACTTAGAACTGATAGGTTGCACGGATGAAACCGCGGCGCCCCAGCAGATCATATGTCATTACATCGGTGTTGGCATCGTTCCATGACGTCAGGTACGGTGCTTTTTTATCAAAGATGTTGTCAACACCCAGGCTAAGCGTCAACGCATCACTGTAGTACCACGAGGCTGATACATCAGAATAGGTAACTGAACCGACTGATTTACCCAGCGGGTCGAAATCCGAGCCGTTAACGTCATCGGCACTGCCGATATAACGCAATGAATAGCTCGCTGACCAGTCATCTGTCATCACGCTGTAGCTGAAGTTACTCCGCCATTCAGTGTAACTACCCTGGTCTTCGGTAATAAAACCCACCTTATCAATGGTTGGCTGACCTTTAAACGGTGTGCTTTCATGCTTCAGTAAACGGGTGATATCCAAAGTCGCGCGGCTGCTCAAACCAAATAAAGTAAATTTATAAGCCGTGTTCAGGTCGATACCACTGACGGTTTCTACTGCAGCATTCACCGGGCGCTGATTCAGCTCATTAACCTGGTGTGTTACCGGATGCCGGGTAAAGGTATCGCAGAATTTCGCATTGCCGATAGGGTCTTCGTAGCATAACCGCAGCATATCGGAACCATTGACTGATGTAATAGCTTCGTCGATTTTAATGTTGAAGTAATCTATCGTCGCGGAAAAACCGTCAAGGAACTCGGGCTGCCATACGATACCTACCGTAGTGGTGTCAGCCGTTTCTGGCTCCAGCCTGGGGTTGCCACCAACACTGGTTAAAATTGTCGTGCCGTCCTGTACAAAATCTGCCGGTACACCGGCCGCCAGACAATTTGCCGCTATGGTGCCAGTAGCATTTTCACAGGGGTCTATCGTGCGCAGGTTTTCGCCATTAGTGCCGCCAAACAGTTCTGTAATCACCGGCGCGCGGAACGCGGTAGAACGCACAGCCCGCAGCATCAGGCTGTCGTTAACATTCCAGGTTAAACCCATTTTGTAGGTGGTTTCCGCACCTGCAGTGCTGTAGTCAGAGTAACGCGCCGCCAGCTCAACCGACAACCGCTTGGCTAAATAGGTATCAGCCAATATTGGCACCGATAGTTCGCCAAATACTTCTTTTACATCATAGCTACCGCGGATCGGGTCTTCTAAGCCGTTACGCAATACGGTAGAGTCCGGGTCGCGCCAGCCTGTTTCGCTGCGACTTTCTGCACCAACAGCAAAACCAATGCCTCCGGCCGGCAACTCGTACAAATAGCCATTCATATTCAATGACCAGGTGCGCATTTCATTACCACCTGTGCCCTCACGGCGGTATTTTACATAGTCAATAACGTCCTGCGTCAGCTCGTTTTTACCAAACCAGTCACCACAAGGAATGCCATTGCTGTTGTCATAGGTACAAATGCTGTCGTCCAGCGTGTGCGCTGCACGGTCAGGGTCAATGTCGAAAGTCCAGCCATCAGTCCCGGTATTACGGCCATAGTTGTAAGACAAGTCCCATTCCCAGCCATTGTCTAGTACGCCGGTTAGTCCCGTTACAATGCGAATGGTATTGGTTTCCTGGAAAAAGTAAGGCGCGCCCAGTTCGGTGTTGCGCCGGCGTAAAAACTCCAAATCCTGACCGGTAGGGTTGTACTGGAAATCGGCATCGACTTTAATACCGGCAAAACCATTGCGGGGCGTCACGATTTGCTCGCCCTGGCGGTTAGCGTAACTTGCTTCTACAAACAACTGCACCGAGTCATTGATATTGTAGTTAGCAAAGCTGGATAGATTTATACGCTCCATCGGGCTTACGGCGTTTAGGTAGGGAATATAGTTAAAGCTATGCAACGCGCCATTATAGGGGCTGTAGTTATTGCCGTTAGTGGCGGTATCCGGGTCCTGGTTAAACTGCACCTGAGTACCGTCAGCCAATAACGCACGGCCACCTTCACTGGTGCTGCTGCCAAAACACTCAAAGGTGCCTTCTTCCGTACCGTACTTAGAGCAGGCAATACGATCAGACTGGCGCACCGCAGAGGTGTTGCCGTAACTCAAATTAACAACCACATTGCCCTTGTCAAATTCGCCGCCCAGTGTCAGGCTCAGATCCTGATTTTCGGCATCGCCCTTATCTGCCATGCCCGCTTTTACACTCAGCTCAGCGCCGCTGAATGCTTTTTTAGTGATGATATTCACCACACCGGCGACCGCATCGGCGCCATACACAGCCGAAGCGCCATCTTTTAATACTTCGATTCGTTCAATCATCGCTGTCGGTATCATATTCAAATCAACCGAACTATTAGCACCGGTTCCCCCGCCGACCACGCGGCGGCCATTTAACAATACCAGGGTGCGCTTAATACCCAGACCACGTAAATTGACCTGAGCTGTGCCATAACCACCGCTGGTCCAGTATGCGTTCGTTGCATTACCGGCCACCCCGGCTGAAAACGACATTTCCTGCAGCAGGTTTTCTACATTGGTAATACCCGATGCACTGATATCCGCTGACGATATAACCGATACCGGACTGGCGGTTTCAATATCGGTACGTTTAATTTTTGAGCCGGTAATTTGAATACGTTCAACCGGATCACTGTCTTGTGCCTTCGTTTGCGCGGAAACCGCCACTGCACCGGCCATCAGCATCGCGGTATATACACGACTAGGCGTCAAATTTATTGCTGTCATTAAATGTTCTCCTGAGTAGCATCTGTACCAGCTGAGGCCGGAAATTATTATAAGGTCGCTGCCTGCTTAAATGTTATACAACAGCATACCGGTATATACAACATCGGAATTAAAAATAATTTCATTATCTTTGCGACAGAAAACTCGGTTGAACTGACTGAAAATTGACAGCATAGCCATGTGGTATATACTGGCAAGGTGTTGCTGACATGTTACTTATGCGACAAGCCTAATTAACGCCAACCAGGCCCCAAAAATCTGTTGGCGGCAGCGCAATGCAGTATAGAATGACCGGGTTCGCACTGAAGTGTCATGAGTTAGCTGAATACGCACTTCGAACTTATTGTTTGTAGGTAATATGGACATTGCATGAAGCTGCCAAAGTATCGTCTTATTTCGAATGAGATTAAAAAGAAGATAAGCGCCAGCTTATGGAAAGCGGGCTCTCAGATCCCGTCGGAAACCGAACTGGCTAACCACTTTTCTGCCAGCCGGATGACGGCACGCAAAGCCGTCGATGAGCTGGTTAACAGTGGCGTGCTTGAACGCGTTGCCAGTGTCGGTACTTTTGTAAAGGAACCCGCCGCGCAAAGTTCATTACTGGAAATCCGCAATATTGCCGATGAAATTCGCTCCCGCGGGCACGTACACAAGATGACAGTGTTAAGTAAACTTATGCTGATCCCAAACGATGCCATCGCATTTACCCTGTCACTTAACAGCAGAACGGTATATAAAATTATTATCGTGCACTGGGAGAACGATCAACCCATTCAGCTGGAAGAACGCTATGTTAATGCAGAGCGGGTACCACTGTTTTTACAGCAGGATTTCAGCAAGATCACTGCCAGCGAGTATCTGAACTCAATAGCACCGGTTACCGAAGCAGAAATAACGGTAGAAGCGGTGATGCCGACGAAAATACTTAAACACAACCTGCAAGTGGACGATGGCGTACCCTGCCTGAAAGTCACCCGGATAACTCACTCTCATGGCCAGCCTATTTGCTACGCCGTGCTGTACCATCCGGCAAACCGGTTTAAACTGACCAGCCATTTAAATATCGTTAAATGACAGACTATTAGGAAACGTTCTCGGCCAGGGTCTAAATAACTGATCCTTACTCAGCTCCATCCGCTGTACGCTATGATCGACTACCTGAAACGGAGCAGCGTTATCCGTAAAGTGCCCAAACTGATCTAGTAAATCATCCATTGTTTTGCAGCGGTGATTGTATTTTATAGTCTCTGCGCCTTTGTAGCAATGGCTCCCAACTCTCAACTTTACTAACAATTTTAATGAGTTATCTAATTACACTGGCCCATCTAATGTGACGTCAGACTCATGGTGGCAATAATCAATTCATCATCCCATATCGGCATATCAACGTAAGAAAATAGGGCTTCTATCAGTTCGTTAAAGCCTGTATCCGTATTGTAATGCTGGACTGTATATATACACGTCAAGGTGAACAGCTTGTTCTTTTTGTGGTTGATTCTGGTCACCGGTGTCGTTCGTATATAATGAACTCCATATTGCTCAGAATATCGGATCCCATAGGCGTATTGGAAAGGTAGCTCCGGATCTTTAACCAGAAAATACTCTAATAAAATACCAGCATACCGTCTATTGATTATTCGTTTTGTCATAGCTAATCGAGCACATATTGCGATAAAATTTGATGGATAACAGGCCGAAACAAGATCTGTGTTTGTTGGCAAATTTGGTCGACACTTAGTCCGGCTTCATAGAGGTAAAAGACTGAAGCACGCTTCAGCACATGAATATGTAGCGCTTCTCTTCCGACCTCCTGACAATGTCAACGGCAATCTAATTTT
>DIBV01000001.1 GCA_002415085.1 Arsukibacterium sp. UBA5043
GTTATTTTTAGGGTGTATTACCCGCCAGTACACCACTAAAGTCAAAACGCTATCTCTTACGTGCCTTTTAAACAGGTTCTAATTATATCGCCAAGCGATCCCAGTCTGGCAAGGCTAACCGTTCCGCATGGCGCTCCAGTTTGGACTCAAGATGTGTACTCTGCGATAAAAATAAGCTATAGAAGGGTTACGGGGAAATAACACGCAGTAGCAACCTCGTTTGGATAACACAAGGAGAGACAAATGAAATGCATATTGCTGATACTTACCTGCGTTGCAACATTAACCATTGGTGCTGTTAGCGCCGCCGACGTTATTGTGCCATTTGGCATACCCAAACCCCCTGATGCAAGATTGGCTATTAATGATGCCTATGATAGCGGTGCTGGTGACAGAGAGGAATGGATAGCAAGGTTCGGCACGAAAGCATCACGCCAGGATACTATCGCTTTTTATCGTAACGCGTTGGAACAGGCTGGGTTTGAAATTTATTCAACAGCAGACAGAGCTGGTTCTGCCATGCTGGCGGCCAAGCGGGATAGTGACCGCATTACCATTTATTTTAAAGATAACAGCGATTGGGTTGAGGCGAATGAAAGCGAAATTTTTATCAAAGCGGTGTATAACAAATAGCTGATATCACTTAACAATTGCGTGAAAATTAATTGTCGCCACTAAATATGAGTGCCAATGCCATTGTGGAAATGTTGCTGGAAGACGTATTAATGATACCGATCCTATCGATCGCCAGTCCGGAAGCGTATCGGTAAGCGTTTCGCTTTTTACCGGACACAGCAATTATTTACGTGGCAATGCTATGTAAGCGATAAGCTTTCCATGTTCGCATGCAATGTTTCAACATATGAAATGGCTGATACCACACAAAAATTATGCAAATAAATATATTTTGATACACGGCTTTATAGCTTTTAGCTGCTAGCATTTTAAAAATGAGCGCCATTAAAGCTGAAGAGCAGAGGGTATATAACAAGATTGCGTAAGCTAAATCAGTTAAATTAATATTCATAACAACCTCATTATCTGTAAATTTGCAACTTGAAGGTGTATTGCAGTTTGTTACTCTAACACCGCCCCAAAAGCAGCGCCTTTTGTGATGGGATTGCTGCATTTGTTAATTAAATGCCGAAGCGAGGGTACTCGTAAAACATGAGTTAAGTCAACCGCAATCCAATTCTTACCCGCCCCATGCTATAAGCGGCTACGCTTGTTCGAAAGCCATTGCCGATATTTTTGCTGTTGGCTTTAAAACCAAAGGCGTTGACAGAACATATAGCATTAGCGTTGCGGTATACTTCCCCCAGCGGCGACAAACCAACAAAACCATACACCTCGGTAATTAAGGGCTACAGACAATGAGCAAGATTTACGTGCTGCATGAAAACAATGAATGGACAGTTCATTTACAAAACAGACTTGATGAATTGAATTACCCTTATGAGTTATGGCATTTAGATGAAGGTTCAATCGATCTATCGGCTGAGCCACCGCAAGGCGTTTTTTATAACCGTATCAGTGCCTCGTCACATACCCGGGATCACCGCTTTGCCCCTGAACTGGCTGGCGGGGTTATCGCCTGGTTGGAATATCATGGCCGTAAAGTGATAAACGGCAGTCGTGCTTTGAGTTTAGAAATAAGCAAAGTACATCAGTACTTAGCCCTGGAAAAAGCAGGCATAGCTACGCCAAAAACCATTGCCGCCGTAGGAAAAAAGCACATTATTGAAGCGGCAAGCTCGCTTGGCATGGCCTCATTTATCACCAAGCATAATCGTGCAGGCAAAGGTCAGGGGGTGCAATTGTTTCACTCGGTACAGGCACTGCAAGACTATCTTGACGGCCCCAATTTTGATGCGCCGGTTGATGGCATTACCCTTATTCAGCAATATATTAAGGCAACCGAACCCTTTATCATCCGGCACGAGTTTATTGGCGGCAAGTTTTTGTATGCGGTTAAAGTAGATACCTCTGAAGGTTTCGAACTTTGCCCGGCCGATGCCTGCTCAATAGGTGACATGTTCTGCCCTACTGACCAAACGCCAGCGCAGCCCAAGGCTAAATTTGAAATACTGCAAGACTATCGGCCGGCGTTTATTGAGCAGTATGAAAGGTTTTTGGCAGCAAATGCTATTCAGGTTGCGGGTATCGAGGCCATCCAGGATATAGATGGCAACAGCTATGCCTATGATGTAAACACCAATACCAATTACAATTCAGACGCTGAGGCAAAAGCGGGCCAATTTGCCATGCTTGAGCTGGCACAGTACCTTAAAGCTGAGTTAGATAAATTAGCGTTGTAGGCATTTGGTTGGCGGAAGTGCAGGGTCATTGAGTAGCAGGGACAGGTCTTGCCTTTTGCCAATCCAGAAAGGCAACAAACAAGACCTGACCCCAAGACTCCTTAAGAAGACGCTTTATGACTCAATACTTAGGGCAAATTGCGTTTTACCACGGCGTTATACCCCAACTAACAAAGAGAACACTGAGTAACATTGCAGACAGGCCCAAAAGTATAAAGCCTATTAGCGAGCGTTTTCTAAGGGGATTATTTTTATGCGCTTTTAGCGTCAGCACAAGGGTCGCTATGCCCATTAATCCTGCCAGCAGCACCAGCAATGCACCAGCACCGGCAGGTGGCGCAAAACCAGCAATAAGACTAACCTCGCTGATTTCCATTGCCGTTTGCACACCCAGCCCAATCAGCCCGACACCCACCAGTAAAACAAGCGTGGTGATAAAAGCGATAAGCCTTGGCGTTACCGGGCCAAGGCCTGGCACTTCGACGTTGCTTGAGCTAAAGCGTCTGGCAATAGCACCCCAGGAAATCATAATGAAACCTAATAAGGAAATAATGATAGGCGTAGAGGCAAGCAAGCCAGGGACAACAACGTTCTTTGGCTCATCCATGGCGCGTGCTGCGAGCTTTAAATGGATATCCGTTTGCAGGTAATCCAAAAACTCTGGTGGCGCTGCACCTTCTTCCAGACAAGATGCATCTAATTCAGCAAGATTTTGGCTGGGGTCGTCGAAAAAGTCAGTGAGCACTTGCGATGCACATTCACTCATTGAACGGGTAGGGCCGTGGCCGGCGTAAGGTACGATGATTAAGCGGCCGTTGCTAAACCCTGGCGCAATTCGCTCAGCCAGCGCTGGCGGGGTGATGGGATCCCAATCGCCGTTAACCACTAAGGTTGGAATATCGCTTTGAATTAGTTGATAATCCTTACGATCCCGCGGGGCTAAACCTGCTTCAACGCAGGTATCGGCCATTAATTGGGAACCCTCGACGGAAAATGCGCCCTCGTTAAAACCAAAATCTTCTTGCAGATCCTCTGCCGCAATACTGGCCTCTGCTGCCATATAACCATCGTTACAACGTATCGCGCTGCCCATACCCAGACCAGAACTGCGGGAAAATTCTGCTGCGCCATTTGCTAAGGCCTGAAATACTTCGTCGTCTCTGTTGTTAATCATATCGACTAAGCCCCGCATCACCGCTGGAATAGCGGGGTGTTCGTCTTGTTCATACAACATAGAGAACGGGGCAAAAGCGGCAATTAACGCCGGCACATTTGCTTTACCCGATGGGAAAAGCTCTTCGTCAAACGCATCCGCCATAACAGGATTGGCAATAAGGGCATTACCCGCAGCGTAAAACGCCTGCTCTAAGCCGTCACAAATAGCCGCGCCTTGCCGCTCACATTCGGTAAATACATTCTGATGGTTGCGGGCAACCCAGCGGTGAATGCGCATTAAATCGCCCAGGTCATTCGGTACAATGGCATCGAGTACCAGAGCCCGTATTCCTTCAGGGTCGACATTGACTAACATCTGGCCTAAATGACTGCCGTAGCTAATGCCCCACACATTCCACGAATCGAAGCCTAAAGCACGGCGAAGTGCGCGCACATCTCTGGCATTCTCAACCGTATTGTAGGCGCTTAAATCGACACCCCGGTTGGTGGCTGCATTAAAACATGCCTTCATCCGCTCTGCGTTTTCAATTTCTTGCCCTTTTAGATTGTCCGCCAGCACCTGTTCGCGGCTGGTGGCATCATAATATGGACAAAGCTCTTCCGAATCGCCGATACCGCGTTGATTAAGAATGTATAAATCCCGGGTTTTGGTTAAGTCATGCTTTAAAAAGCGGTTTACATAAAATTCTATACCTGCGCCGGGCCCGCCGGTAAGGTAGATAATGGGGTCTGCTCTTGGTTCAAGTACTTGCTCATCCTCTTTTGCTGATTTGTTCTCCTGATCAATATCAAGACTCGCCTGGGCAGTAATGTGGGTGAAAATGATCCTTAGCAGACGACTATCGGGCACCTCTCTGTTTTCCGGTACCGTAATAAAGCCGCAACGTACTCTGCCTGGCTGATAATCGATTTCATTCTTAAAAGGACAAATAACATGGGTTACGTCGCTGACATCATCGTTTATAAACGCGTTGGTGCTTACTGCAACTGCCGGTGATTCCTGGGCGAAAGTTTGGGTGGACAAGCCAAATAGAAGTAATGCTAAGAGGGATAGCTGTTTACACTTTGTCATTGTAAATACCTTATTGTTATCATTTTCAGGTGATACAGCTTAGAATTTAAAAGATAGTACTTATCCATCGTACTTTATATAACTCAGTCTGCCTATAGCACACCTCTGGCCGAAAATCCCACAAGTCCTTCACTTTAATTATTCGCCGATTCAATGGCTTTTTCCGTTACTAAATCCGGGTTCCATTTTCTAAAGGTACTATCCAAAAATACATTGGCAAGCTGCTCAAACTCAGGGTGCTGGCTCATTCCGTAAAAGGCGGGTGCAGTTAAGATAAACTTCTCGATCCCTAATAAGTCTGTATCTAGCATTGGCTGGCGCTTAAACATACTCTGGGTTTGCTGGAGGGAAATATTGCCAGTGAAATCCATAAGCCATGCACAGAACCAACTGACCTTATTTTGAGTTTGTTGGCATAGGTAATTTCCATTAGCAAGGCTAGTTTGCAGTGCCAGTGCATAACTATCGTCGCCCTGGCGTTTTTTAATGGCTGCATAGTCATAAGGCTCAGCTTGATTGAGATCAACGCGTTGCATAAACTCCTCTGCGCTTACCCCTGCCAACTGCTGCTGTTGTTCATACAAGGTTTCGTCGCCTAACAGCAGCTTATAATATGTCAGTAATTCGGTTTTTGTAGACTCACTTATCGCTAATTGTTGATAACGCTGTTGCTGTTGTTCGTTGAGTTTGCCGCGCTTATCTAAATCCAGTAGTAATAAAAAGGCGTTAAAGAATTGCTCTGCATAATCCGGCGACTGGCGTAATTCTTTGGCCATATAGTCCAGCGCGGTATCGATATTGCCGCTCAGGATATTGACTGCGGATTTTGCTTTTCTATAGTCTGCGCTGGGCTCGCCGCGATAGTCGTTAACCAGGGCTAAGGTCGCTTTAATATCCTGTTGGTAGGCGTAACTAAAATAAAGGTTGCTGACGAAGTTCAGTGAGCTGTCGGGAAAGAGCCGTCCCATTCTGGATAACAGTGGCTGAGCTTTCTCTGGCTGTTCCGTTACTAAATACAAATACACCAGGTTGGACATATTGACCTGACTTTGTGGATTGGTTTTCAGTATCTGCTCCCGGCGCAGAATCATATCCTGGTAGTTATCCAGCCTTAACGTACTGATATTTTGAATGAGCGGGTCGTTGGGAGCTTGTTCATAAGCTTGCTGAAACAGAATTTTACTTATTGCGAGCTTAATATTGTTCTCAGCTTGGTTTGCCATTACCAGCGTTTTAAGTGGAAAGTCTGGTGCGGCCAATAGCTCCCAAAACAAGCGTTCCGTTTCTGCCTGGCGCACTTCAGCCGTAAAGCCACCATATTGTATACCAAAAGTATACACCATATACAGTTGCGCCTTAGCCAGATAAAACTGCGGGTCCAGTTTAATCGCTTGTTGCAATAAGTCAGCGGCTTGTTCTATTGATTCCGATGTGCGCTGATAAGCCAGCTCCCGCCCCTGAATAAATAACTCATAGGCGTCGGGATTTGTGGTCATACCGGCTTCATGTTCAACCTGTTCGGGCAACAGATTTAGTTTGAGTGCCTGGGTAATGGCAAAGGTCAGCTCATCTTGCAAGGCAAAAATACTGGTGAGTTCGCGATCGTAGGTTTGTGACCAGATATGTGCGCCAGTGGCAACTTCAATTAATTGTGCGGTAATACGCACCTTGTCTTTGTCTTTGCGCACGCTGCCTTCAAGAACGTAATTAACATTAAGGAGTTCGCCGATTTTGCGAATATCAGTTTGGCTGCCCTTAAAGTTAAACGAAGAGGTACGGGATATTACCACCAACTGATTTAACCGCGCCAATGAGTTAAGGATTTCTTCGGCAATGCCATCACCAAAATAGCCCTGGGAATTATCCCGACTCATATCTTCAAACGGTAATACGGCAATAGAGCGCTCTAAACTGTCATCGGCTGAACTGACAAACCAGTTTTGGTAAAAGATAAACGCCAATGCCAGCGCTAACGCGGCGGCTAAAATATAATTAATTTTACTGCCGGTTTGCTCACGAATAGACTCGTTAATATCCACCTCATGAGTGCGTTTAAGCCCTTGCGGTGTCAGTTCAAAGGCCCAGGCAAAAATACATACCAACGGAAAGGCAATCGCCAGAATGACGGTGGTAATGGTGCTAAATAGAGTAGGCAGATGTAAGGCGGGCGATATAACCGCAACAATTTGCAGGATAATCCAGCAGGTAACCAGATAAACACTGGCAACCTTGAATACATTACGGCGTTTTAGCTCAGTAAATAATGTCATGCGTCCTGCTCATTATTTTTTGTAAGTTAACCTTAAAGGATAAACGGTAACAGTACAATTAATGTACGAATATATTCATGCTTGAAACCACGCGATGCTATTTGCCACCGGACTTACTAAGTTCGATCAGAATTAACAGCTGAGCCTGTACCTGCTATTGTGTCGACTGTTTATACCAACGCGTTTATATGATTTGGAGCCAACGTGAAAATCATCCGCAGTAAAGACTTTACCGCCAGCCGCGCCTGGAGCGCTCTGGATATCGCCAGTATGAATGGCATTACCACCCGCTTGCACTGGACAAATCAGCCTTATAAATGGCATATCAATGATGGTGAAGAGGTGTTTGTGGTGCTTGATGGCATGGTAGATATGCATTACCGCCAGGATGGCACCGAACAGGTTAGCCGGTTAGATGCCGGTGATATTTTTTACGCTGGTATTGGCTGTGAGCATGTCGCTTATCCGGTGGGCGAGGCACGGATTTTAGTGGTAGAAACAGCGGGTAGTGTTTAACAGGTTTTGCCGCGTTAAGAAAATGACAATGACAATAACAATCCGCTTAATTAAACCGGCAGATATTATGGCAGTCGTGGCACTACAGGATAGCTGCTACAGCGACGCCTTATATGAAAGCCCGGCCCTGTTGCAGCAACGTTTAAGTGCCGCTGCCGACAGTTGCTGGCTGGCTGAAAACGCTAACGGCCAGTTATTGGCTTATTTATTTAGTTATCCGTCAATAAATGGCCACATTACGCCGTTTGCGTCTGCTTTTACATTAAATGCTATGCCTGAGCTGCTATACCTGCATGATATGGCCGTAAACCCGGCAGCGCGTGGTCTGGGGCTGGCCAGCCGCTTGCTTGCTACCGCTCAGCAGCATGCATTAAGCCAGGGCCTGATGAAACTGGCCCTGGTAGCCGTGCAGGGATCGGTACCTTACTGGCAGCGCCAGGGTTTCAGGGTAGTCACTAGGCTAACCGATAGCGCAGAGCACGCTCTGCGCAGCTATCAGGGTGAGCAAGCGCGTTATATGCAAGCCGCGCTGTTTAGCGATACAAAAGGCTGAAGCGGAGGGATTTTGGACATTATTGATACCTTTATTGCACCGGCCTGCCATGAAACTTTGGATGTTTTATACCAGGACGAGGCCATTTTACTGATTAATAAGCCGTCAGGCCTGCTGAGTTTATCGGGTAAAAACCCGCTTAACCTCGACTCGGTGCACTTTCGGTTAGCGAATGGCCGTTTGGTAAATGGCCGTTTAGTGAATGGCCAGCCTGCTGTCAGTCCATCGTTTCCCCATGCCAGATTACCGCACCGCTTAGACTTTGGTACCTCAGGCATTATGGTGGTTGCGCTGACCCCAGATGCCACCGTTAAGCTTAATAAACAGTTTCAGGATGGCACAGTACAAAAGCATTACACTGCGATGTTAGAGGGCTGGGTGAGCGCGGATGAAGGGGTGATAAACGCGCCGATTGCCAAAGATAACAGTCAGTTTCCACGGGTAAAAATTTGCCAGCGCACTGGCAAAACCGCGACCAGCAAGTTTAAAGTATTACAACGGTTAACTGAGCCACGGCGCAGCCTGGTGCAATTTACCCCGCTTAGCGGCCGTACCCATCAGCTGCGCATTCATAGCCTGAGCATCGGCCACCCCATTCTGGGTTGTGATTTATACCATAGTGACAGCAGCCAGCAGCTGGCAAACCGATTATTACTGCATGCCAGTGATATCTATTTTGAACATCCGGTAACCGGCGCGCCGCACCACGGCCACTGTACCAGCCCTTTTTAGGTTCTATCCTCTATTCGTTAAATCGATACCTGAAAGAGAGCGACTGGAACCCCGTTTTGGTCGACACAAAGTGTCTGAGCGAGCGAGAGCGAGAGACAAATACGTCGGGAACGTATTTGAACAGCTCTGCTGGCTTGCGAAGGGCAGGATGTCCGAAGTAGTTGCTGTGGCGAGCCAAGGCGGGTGTTGCAGTTGTTCTCTCTGCATGCTGGTTACGACTTCTAACGCTAAGCCAATGACAGTGCCTGAAACTGCCACTACAATACTCTGCAATACCTGTTATTGAAGCGGTAAACCTAAGGAGTCTGGCTTGGAATTAACTATTTATATTGTGGATGCCTTTACCAAACAACAGTTTAAAGGCAACTCTGCCGCGGTGGTGCCATTACAAGATTGGTTGGCGCCTGAGCTAATGCAAAATATTGCTGCTGAAAATAACCTTTCTGAAACCGCCTTTATCGTTGCTACAGCTGCCAATCAATATCAGATCCGCTGGTTTTCGCCATTAACCGAAATCGACTTTTGTGGCCACGCCACCCTGGCGGCATCCTATGTGATATTTCAGCATTTGGGCGGGGAGGGGGAAATTGAGTTTGTCACCCGGGAAGTAGGTTCCTTGTTTGTTAAACAGCATAGCGATGGCAGAATTGAAATGAGCTTTCCCAATCAGTGCCCGCAGCTTGTTGAGCAGGTGCCGGACACGTTATTAGCAGGTTTATCAGTAGCACCGATTAAGGTATTAAAAAACCGCCAGGCCTATTTTGCGATAATGGCATCAGAGCAGGAGGTTAAAAACCTGAGCTATAACTCAGAGCGGTTAAAGCAGTTAGCGCCTTTTGATCTGGTGGTTAGCGCTAAAGCCAGTGCCACCACCAAAACCGATGAGTATGATTTTATTTCCCGCTATTTCTGGCCGGCGAATGGTGGTGATGAAGATCCGGTAACCGGCTCTATTCATGCCGGGCTGGCACCTTACTGGGCGCAGCAGCTGGCGAAAACAGAATTAGTAGCGTACCAGGCATCAGCGCGCGGCGGCACCTTGTATTGCAGCATCAGCAATGACCGGGTGTTAGTGTCAGGATTTGCCGTGCTTTATCTTAAAGGCACTGCTTACATTTAAGGAAAAGTTTGTTCTCTCTGCATGCCGGATACAACAATCTACTCCTCTTAAGCTAAGCTACATCACGGATGAGCTGCCGGTATTGTAGCCTGCTATCCTAAATCGCTGCTAAACCCGCAGACTAACCATTTTAAAAAACTATTAATCTGCATCCAGTTTAATAAGTCAGTCGTTACTTATATACCCGATAGCTGTTGTCCAATGTTGGAGTTGATCGGTATACCCGCAAAAAAACGGAGAAATACTATGATTTCCAAAAAAACAGCGTTGGCTTTGCTAATTGCAACTGGCGTGTTTAGCTCATCTGCAATCGCAGGCCATACTAACAACCTGCTGGAAGCGACACTGGATGGCAGACAAGAAGTAGCCAATGATGACAGCAACAAAAGAATTTCCGGTGATCCAAATGGCAGAGGTGAAGCTTATGTGTTTGGCATCGACAATGATGCTTTTACCCTGTGTTATGTTCTAACCGTTGAGAAAATCCAGCTTGTTCCTGTTGGCAGTGGCATGGCTGCTCACATTCACAAAGGCAAACGAGGTGAAAATGGTCCGGTAGTGGCGGTGTTAGCCGGGCCGGAAGACGGTAATGCAGCAGATTGCCTGACAGAAGGTGAAGCAGGTAAGTTTCCTACCGGTATTAGTGTAAGCGAAATTCTTGAAAATCCAGAAGAATACTACATTAATGTGCATAACCCAGACTATCCTTCAGGCGCCATTCGTGGCCAGTTATTCTATCAATCTGATGAATAACCGCTGCTAGTCCAGACATAAAAAAGGGCGTTCAGCCCTTTTTTATTGACCTGCTGTTTTATCTCTGACAGATAATATGGTTCGCGGCAGGCCGTCTAATAACCACGCGCTTAATTCGTTGTTTCTGCTAACATTTGTTTACACTCTCCATTTGAATCTGCCCGCTTGCTGGGGTTTAATAAGCCAAAAAAAGAGAAAAAACCATGGATCTTAAGCGCTTATTATCTGGAGTCGTCGCCGCCAGCCTGCTGTTAACCGGTTGCGGTGAACCCGGTTATCCTGATCATTTGCAGGTGCAACGCATCGATCAACCGGATCTGCAGGCAATGTTAATTATGCCTGAAAACCCCGGCACGGCGCTGCCTACCGTTATCATAGTCGGTGGCTCAGATGGCGGGCTGAAAAGTGCAACCGCTGCAGCTCAGGCCTTTGCGGAGCAGGGGGTTGCCGCTCTGGCTGTCGGCTATTTTGGTATGCCCGGATTGCCAGAAACGCTGAACCGTATTCCGCTGGAATATTTTGACGCTGCCTTGCAATACATTGACGCATCTGCGCAGCTAAGTCGCAACCAGTGTCAGAAAGTGGCGATTATCGGCAGCTCCCGTGGGGCAGAACTTGCGTTGCTGCTTGGCGCCAATTTTGATGGCTACGGCCCGATAATGGCCGTTTCGCCCAGCTCACACGTCTGGGGCGCCGTGCAGGACAGTACTGCCGCCGCCTGGACATTAAATGGACTGCCGCTGAATTATGTACCGCGCCATTCTCAGCCCGATTATTCGGCCAAACACTTTATTGGTCGTGAGTATTTCAAGCAGGATTTGCAACACCCCGATGCAGTTGCCGCAAAAATAGCAGTCAGCTCTGTTCAGACTGAACTATTACTTTTTGCCGGTGCCGATGACCAGCTCTGGCCTTCGGCACAAATGGCAGAAGCCATTGCCGCTGAGCTTAAGCAATCGGGCCCGCAATCAAGGGTGACGTCCGTTATTTACCCTGCTGCCGGTCATGTGATTACCCCGGGGCTGCCTGCTAATTTAACCGAAGCCACCCTTAATAACGGCCAAACGCTGGTACTCGGCGGTCAGCCTGACGCCAATGCCCGGGCGCAGCAGGATATTCTGAAGCGGGCCATTGACGCCATTAAACATCCGGTTTGCTATGACAGCAACGCAGCGTTTAACCGCAATAAACTTAACCAGTTAACAGAGTTTGTTAAAACCACCGGCACCTCGTCGATGGTGTTGATGCGCTCCGGTGAAGTGGTTTTCGAATATGGCGATATTCATCAGAAGCATACTATTCATTCTATCCGCAAAGCTATGCTGAACTCTCTGTACGGTATTTATATTGAGCGCGGTGTTATTAACCTTGATGCCACCCTGGCTGAGCTGAATATTGATGATATCACCCCCCTGACAGCAATCGAGCAAGGGGCGACGCTTCGGCAGTTGCTGCAATCCCGCTCCGGTATCTATCTGCCTGCGGCGGCCACGTCAGAGGGTATGCTGGCAGCCATGCCTGCGCGTGGCCAATTTAAGCCCGGTGAACAATATGTCTATAACAACTGGGATTTTAATGTGGCCGGCGCCATTTTCGAAAAACTGGCCGGCGAATCAATTTATGCCGCCTTTAAGCGGGAAATCGCTGACCCGCTGGGCATGCGGGACTATAACGGCAGCTATACGACCATCGATAACGATACTGACATTGCCACGCTTACAGTAGATGGCTTTTATCAGTATGAGCCTGAAAAATCAGCATTCCCGGCCTATCATTTCCGGATGTCGGCTTATGATATGGCACTTTACGGCCAGCTATACGAAAACTTCGGTGTCTGGAATGGCCAACGTATTTTGTCCCGCGAGTGGATAGCGCAAAGCACCACCTCTTATTCTGTTACCAACCGATACATGGACTTTGGCTATGGCATGCTATGGAATGTGATTAATGCTAACGATAAACGGCCCAGCCAGGCCTTTTATCATACTGGTGTTGGCATTCACATGCTTGGGGTATACCCGGACTCTGATCTGGTTTTTGTGCATCGCGTTAATACTGAAACGGAGTACCAATTTGATCAGCAAAACCTGTATCAGATTATAGGCCGGGTGTTTGATGCACTTGAAACTGCAAAAGCACCTCAGCCATAAGCTGCATAAGCAGCGGCTGCAAGCCGCTAACTACACTTTCGCTACCGGACTGGATTACTGGTTTTGTAACGTCGCTGCATTGAAAGCCTCAGTGCCCCACAATGGCACTGTCGACAGGCTGTGCTTAAAGCTGCCGGAGGTTTCCTTGGTGGAGTAGGACACGTACATCAGGGTTTGGTTGTCGGCATCAAAAATGCGGCGAATCTTCATGGTTTTAAAAAAGATACTTTTGGATTTAGTAAACAGCACCTCACCGTTTTTGCTTTTATCTATTTGAGCAATCATTTGGGCGGTGATCGGGCCGGTCTGGCGACAGGCTATAGAGCTATCGGATGGGTCGGAAAAATCCAGGTTAGCCTCAATACTGGAAACATGACAGGTAACCCCGGTAACCAACGGGTCGACAACCGCATCGAGCTTAATATCCTTGGTCGTAAACATCCCCAGTGACACATCGCCGACTTCGTTTTTGCCACAGCCGGCAAGTGCCAGTAACAGTAAGCCACAGTAAATAGCGCGCATCATCAGCTCTCCTCAGGTTAATTATTGCAGTATTGCCAGCATGGCAGGGTTATTAGTCAGCATAGCACTGCCGGCGGGGTAAGTAACTGCACAGTGTCGGTATGTTTTTTGACATGGTTGGTAACAAATCCTCTGCAGCATAAATCAGATTACCCGTTGTAAATAGGATAGAGTCGCTGTAACGTGCTTACACTAAATTTACAAGTGCGAACGCGTGCGCCGGGAGGCTAAAGCCATGATTACCTTTAAACCTGCTACGAATTTGGCAAAAGCGGCGCGGTATACCCTGACCAATATGCGGACTTACTATCAGCAGTATTCGGTTGAATGGGATGAATCACAAATTGAGAGAATGACTGAGAATCTGATTAATTTTGATATTTTCTCAGAGGGTGAAGCGATAGGTGTTATCAGATTGCAATTTGACAGTGAAGGCTGTTACCTGCGTGATTTGCAAGTCGATCAAAACTATCAGAATCGCGGTATAGGCTCTGAAGCTATTGCCGAAGCAGTGCGGCTTGCCAAAGCGCATGGCTCGCATTTGCTTAAACTCAAAGTATTTAAAAACAGCCCGGCTGTGCAGTTGTATAAGCGGCAAGGGTTTAGTGTAACCAGCGAAGATGAGCGGCTTTACTATATGAGCCGGGCTGTTGGCTGACTATCAGTTGTTATCGCCAGTAATAAGCGCCGGCGGCCGAGCCAGCGCGACTTTGCCGGTTACAATAGCTTTATCTTTTTGCGTACATTATTCCTATGAAATGAACAGCGATTAACCACCAGATCAACTGCTTCAGAAACATATGAGTTTCATGAATCTTCGGAAAAACCTGATAAAAAACGTCTTTGTCTGGTGCCAGCTCAAATCCAAAAACGGTAAGGGGGATTTGATAGTTATTTATTAGTGCTACACCGGTTGCTGCCAACAGAAAAATACAGCTGTACAGACTAATATGGGTGACTTTGATAAATACCGAATGCTTTTTAGACTCAGGTTGCACCCGCTCAATTTTAGTTCTGGTTAAATACGGAAAAATCAGTCGCCCAAACATAATAATAACAAGAATAATACCGATAAACGCATGGAGCTCCACTGCATCCTGCCGGTGTAAAACTTGTCCTTTTATGTCCCAGTCCACATGATGGAGCTGTGTCGATAGATTCATCAGCATAAATAGCAATAGTAAGGCTGAAATCCAGTGCAGCGCTCTATCAACAATATATGACTTTGATTTCATTATTTTTTACCAGTCACCAAAAGTATACTGACTGATATCCTAACGCGTTGCAGGCACGCTTGCAGCATAAATGTTAATTATTTTTAAACCGCGATGTTAAGTTGCTGAGAAAGAAACAGCATTATAATAACGTGCTGTTAAGTCCTCACCGCTGGCTTATATTCCGTTAATTACAGGCTACCACGACATGCTGTGCAGTCATCAGGTAGGCGGCTGCAAACATTCACGCTCTGAATAATTCCCCTGTTACAGCGACGTTTTAGTCACATTGGCTTTGTTATCCTCTTGTCGTTTCATCAGATAAATACAGCGGATTGTTGGAGGATAGTGATATGAGCAGGCACGCAAGACAGGTATCGTGGGAAACTGGCAGAGGGATAGCACTATGAGCAGACAATTGAAACAGGTATCGTGGTTGATGCTGTGGGCGCTGCTGGCTGGCTTGCCGTATTTTAGCCACGCAGCAGAGGCGCCTGGTGCGCTGACCGTTATTGTTAAAGATCAGCTGACTGAGCGGCCACTTTCAGGCGTGCAGGTAACGATTAAGGAGCGGGAAACCGCTGCCAGCCAAACCTTAGCCACTGACGAGCTGGGGCGGATCGTTGTGGAGCAGCTCGACCCGGGTCTGTACTCGGTAAACGTTAGCAAAAGCGGCTTCGCAGCATTGTATGAGCCAAGCGTACGCGTGGTGACGCGTAAAAATATCAAAATTGAATTTGAATTGCGGCCGCAGGCAATTGAGGTCGTAGAGGTGCGGGCGCAGCAAACTGATCCATTTGCATCCGCTTCCAGCACCTATCTTGACCGAGAAGCGCTACGCAGTGCTGTCGGCGGTGGTGCCGATCCGCTACTGTCGCTGGACGGTTTACCTGGCCTGGCATCAGCCAGTGAATTTGCCAGTTTTAGCGTACGTGGCCGCGGGCCAAGAGATAATTTGTTATTGGTGGATGACTTTCCGTTTGATAAAGCGGTGCATTTTGATGCCACCCTGGGGGAAGAGGAAGATGTCGGCGGTGGCGGCCGTTTCTCGATTTTTGCACCAAACGTGATCGGTGGTGCCGAATTCTCACCTGGTGGCTGGGGCCCTGCTTATGGCGGCCGCGCAGCATCGCTACTGAAACTGGACGTTGCCGGTGGCAACCCGAGCCCGTCAGCCAGTCTGCGGCTGGATCTGGCCGGTTATGAAGTGGGTTACGACGGCCCAGCCGGTATTTCTGATGATGCGACGTTGCTGGTTTCTGCCCGGCGGCTGGACTTCGGCGCGTTATTTGAAACGATTGAAGAGCTGGACATTGGTGAGCCGGTGTTAAGAGATATCATCGTAAAGTCGGTTATACCCATTAACCAGAACAACACCTTTGAAATTCTGCTGATTGATACCCACGAGGATTACAGCCGCGACGTGACCCACGTGTTCGAATCACCTAATTTCGAAGATGCTGCGCTACAGGATTCAGAACAAGACAGTGATTTGTATGGTCTGACATTGCGCTCATTAATTGGTGATAAAGCGGTCTGGACCAATAAGGTTTACTACCGCAACAGCGACAAGGTTAGCTCAGAGGGCGAAGCCTTTCCCGATCTGGTACCTGAAGGGGCGCCCGCATCGGATTTTCCGCTGCGCGAAGACATTATTACCATCGGTGAAGCTGAAACAGAAATAGGCTGGCGCAGCGATTTTGAGACAGTCAATCAATGGGGTCTGTTCAGTGCCGGGCTGCGGGTAACCCAAATTGAACTGGACTACCACACGGTGTTGGACGGCGACTGGATCCGCTTTGTTTACGACGATGATGATTTCAGACCAGACCCCGACCAGCGGTTTATTGTGCTTGAGCCCGGCAACATCAACTCGGCTATAAATCAAAAGGAAATGAGCTACGCTGGCTATGTCGATCAGGTGTTTGAGCACGGTGACTGGGATTTTAGCACGGGCTTACGGCTGGAACGCGACGGCTTTGCCGATGAAAGCGTCGCTTCGCCCAGATTCAGTGTTAACTGGCAGCCGGGCAGAACGGTCAGATACTTTGCCACTGCCGGGCTGTTTCATCAATCACCACGTTATCTGGAGCTTGCCGCTAATGAAGCAAACGCGCTTAAAAACGAAAAAATCAGCCATGCCAGCGTCGGTGTTAAGTATTTCCCGGCCAATAACTGGTCGGTATTAACCGAGGCTTATTATCAACACCTCGACGATCTGGTGGTCGATCTTGATCGGGCCAGCGGTACCTTTGCCAACATTGGCGATGGCACATCGTACGGTGTCGATATCGTCATCAACGGTATCCTTCGCGAGGGCCTTTACGCTACCGCGACCTATTCATATAACGATGCCGTGGTCGACCGCAAAGATGGTCGGGGTGAAGTTGCTGCTGAATTCAGCCGCAAGCATGTCGCCACCCTTGGCCTGACCTGGGAAATCAGTGACCGCTGGAAGGTAGCGGGGCGTTACAAATACCTTTCCGGCAGGCCAGCCGACGACTTTATTATTCACGCCGACGTATTGGGACCAGGGCAACCGCTGCGTTACTCGAAAGAGATCACGGAGCGCAATGTCGGTCGCAACAGTGGTTCCGGCTTGCTGAATGCTCGCGTTGACTATCGGCGCGCCTTTGGCCCGATAGATTTAACCGCCTTTCTCGACGTTATCAACGTCACGGCAGCGTCTGCGGGCGATGACACCGAGTTTGACTACCGCCGCGGCGTTCTGGTGCAGGACGATAGCGAAGCTGAACCGCTGATTGGTCTGCGACTGGATTATGCATGGTAGATCGGGCATGGTAAATCGTGCATCGTGCATCGTGCATAGGGCGTGGTAAATTGTGTAGGGTAAATCGTGCCTGATAATAGCGGGCAATAGCGGGTAAGGAGAAGCAGCATATGGTTTACGCGCTTGGTGTAATGCCGGTCAGAGTACTGATTGTCGAAGACAATCGCGACATTTGCGCAAATATTGCTGCCTATCTTGCAAAGCATAGCTACATAATGGATTTTGCCTATGACGGGATAAGTGCGATGCAGCTGGCGCTGACGCATCGGTTCGATGTTATTGTGCTGGACCTGATGTTGCCCGGGATGGATGGCTTAAGTTTTTGCAAAAAGCTACGCTCAGATGCCAAAGCTGATACGCCGGTGCTGATGCTGACCGCCAGAGACACTCTCGACGATAAACTTAAGGGCTTTGCGGCGGGCGCCGACGACTATCTGGTCAAGCCATTCGCATTACAGGAGTTACATGCGCGGCTGCAGGCGCTATACAAACGTAGTCACGGCAAAACCGACAATTTGTTAACGGTGGGAGAGCTGACGCTGAACCGGTCAACACTGCAGGTGCATCGCGCCGGGCGGCGTGTCGACCTTAACCCTACCGGTATGAAATTACTGCAACGACTGATGGAGCAAGCACCGGCTGTGGTGGCCCGCGATGAGCTTGAAACCTTGTTGTGGGCCGACGAACCCCCCGATGGTGATGCCCTTCGCTCACACATGTACAAGCTGCGCCAGGCTATCGACAGGCCGTTTGACAGCCCGCTGATCCATACGGTGCATCGTATCGGTTACCGGATTGCGGAGGATGCATAGAGGGTATATGAAAGATAAACAGCCGCTAATGTACCGGCGCAGTTTACGCAGCCGTGTCGCCCTGGCATTTGCGCTATGTGTTGCGGTACTCAGTGTGGTCTGGGGGGTTGCCTTCGTCGCTGCGGTCAGGTTGAGTGAAGACCGGGTGCTGACGCATCAGCTACAGCTTGCCGCCGCAAACTATCCCTCTGTGACATCCAACCTTCGCGGCTATGATGACGTTGCCAGCTTACCCGAATCACTGCGGGCCTGGGCAGAGACTAAACCTGCTGAGGGATTGTACGAATTCGAAGCTGACGAGTTGCATGTCGCGGTGCTATCTGTCGACAATGAAAAGCTGCCTGCCGGCAATGCACAGCGACCGGCCTTTGTGGTGTTTGACGTTGCCGGAATTGAAGCGGCCTCGTCAGAGGATTGGTGGTTGCTGCTTGTTATCAGCGGCGTTGTCGGTACGCTTGGTGTGCTTGGTTTTGGCCTCGGCGTTATCGTGATGCGCAGAGCGGTTGCCCCTGTGGCGCAACTGGCCAGAGCGGTTGCCGACATCGATCTGGAACATTTGTCAGCTGAAGATTACAAACGGATAGACGCCAGCCGCTTTGGTGATGATGAGGTTGGCGTGCTTGCTGCGGCTATTGAGAAAACGCTTGAGCGTATCAGCGCCTTTGTTGAGCGGGAGCGCTATTTTACCGGTTCTGCCAGTCATGAGTTACGCACGCCAATCACGGTAATAACAGGCGCACTTGAGCTGCTGGAGCAAAGCACGCTGTCAGCGACCGATGTCAAGGCGCTGGATCGGGTGCGGCGGGCGACGCTTGATATGAAAACCACTATTGAAATGTTCCTGTGTCTCGCCCGCGAAACCGATGACGGCTTGTACGACGAGCAGTTTTCGGTGTTGCCGCTGGTGAACAAGGCGATAGATCAGCAGCGCTACCTGTTAAACGGCAAGTGCATCGATGTTAATATCGACCAACTGGCAAACCCCGGCATCAGCGGCCATCCACAGGCTTTTGCTATTGCCGTCAATAATCTGGTGCGAAATGCGTTCGAGCACACTCTCGACGGCCAGGGCCCGATTACCATTCGTATTAACCCGCACGAGCTGTTAGTTACCAATCAGCTGAGCCATGACACTGATGAGCTGCACCCGCCAACCGGGGCGTCGCCTCACGGTTATGGTCTGGGGCTGGCTATCGTACAACGGCTATGTGAGCGCAATGGCTGGTCGTTTTCAATGCTCGCAGATGAGAAGCGGGTAGTCGCCCGTCTTTCCTGGTGACGATAGACTGCTCTTTTGCAGGTTGAATGTTTTTAGTAGCAAAATGCTGTTAAAGCAATCGTAAACAGTGAAAATAGTAGACTTACATTTTTGTATCGGTAATGACTATCAAAGTTATCGTTACCCATAAGTTATTGTAAATAAGCCAGTTACAATGTAATGTCATCAACATCCAATTTACAAAGACGTACAGTTATAGCAACGGGGTGGGGCATACTGCTCTATCGTGCAGGTTTTGGCCACTGCTTAATGCGTTATTAAAATTTAAAATGGAGTGCGTATGAAAAAAGGAATTATTTCGTTGTTGGGTTTTATATTTTTTAGTTCAGGCACACTGGCTGATGAATTTGCTTACGATGCTTTTGTTAAAGCTTATTACCAGGCAGAGGTAAAGACTCAGCAACCAAATGCAACGGCGGAAGATTTGGAACACTACTTATCTTTTCTTACCGATGATGTTGGCAACCAGCATTTCCCAAACGCGCCCGATGACTCTCGTGAACCAGATGGTAAAGCGTTGATGCGTAAAGGTATGACCCATTATCTTGGTGTTCATACAGAATACAAAGCGGAACTCATCGACTATCAGTATGGATACAACGCGGTTGCCATTAAGCACAAATATTCTGCAAAAGGCAAAAGAGCAGATGGTTCAGATTTTAGCTACAGCAAAGTAGCACTGGATGTACTTGAACTTGAAAATGGCAAAGTCTCTGTTATCCGTCGCTACAGTGAATAACTCACAGATCACAAATTTTATTGCCAGCAAAAAACCGTTGGCTGCGCCGCCAAACCGCTGCGTGGCTTTTGGCGGATTTGGCGGCTGTTAGCCGGTTTTCGGGTTATATTGCTCCGTGTAAGTGGGATATAAAATGACAAAATTTAGTGTGTTTGCTTCGCTATACTTATTTTTTGCCTGTGCTGCCAATGGTCAGACTTCCAATGTTGATGTCCATACTGCAGTTGATGCTCAACTGCGGATTAATCAGCAAACACATGGCATTCCTGGTCAGGCCGTGCTTGTACTTCACAACAGCGATATTTTGTACCGCAATGCTACCGGCATGACAGCGATTGAAAACGGTACCTTTGTCACGCCCGAAACGGTCTTCCCTGTGTATTCGGTAAGCAAGCTGTTCGCCATCACCCTGGCGATGCAATTGCAGGAAGAGGGAAAAATTGATTTTTCTGCGCCTGCCTCACGTTATGTTGAGAATCTGCCGCAATCCTGGCGAAATATCCGGATCGATCAGTTTTTAAACCATGTTTCGGGCATTCCTGAATATTTTGACAGTAATGATTTCTCACTGCCTTTTCCGCCCAGTCTGGCAGCCGTTTTTACGAACTTAAAAGATGTACCTGTATCTGCACCCGGCGAACGGACAAACTACACCAATACCAACAATCTGGTTATCGCGGCTATCCTCGAATCCATAACGGGTAAACCATACCGCATGCTGGTACGCGAGCGGATCATTGAACCGCTTGAGCTGCAAGATACGTGGCTTGATCGTGCTGACGTACCCAAAAACCGCCTTGTTGAAAGCTATCGGGCGAATGAGGGCAAGATTGTGCCTGACTTATTAATAGAATGGCCGGATTACAGCGCCGCGCACGTGGGCGCTTACATGACACTGGACGACGTGGGCAAATTTATGTCTGCTATCGCGCAAGGGCGTCTTGTTGCAAAGCAGGAACTACAGCGCCTTTGGCAGCCCTATCAGTTCGCTAACGGTAACGTTGGATTTTTTGCCGCAGGCTGGGATTATGGTAAGTCAGGTCGCTGGCACGAGGTCGGCCACGACGGTGGCACCAAGGTGCGGGTGCGCATTTTGTTCGATGATAATCTTGATGATCATTACGTGGTCGTCTATCTGACCAATGGAAATAAAGATGGTGTCTGGTCGCACACGCTGGTCACTTCGGTCCAGACGCTGATATTACCGAAATAGCTGTGGCCTGGCAGAATAGCGCAACGTTTCTGGCCAGCTTCATTGAAGTTATTAAAATAAATGGAAAAATAATGAAGAAAAGGAATATTGCCAAAATAATAGTTACCTTTGTAGGTTTGTCACTGATTGCTTCAGCTGTTTTCGCTCAGCAGGTAGCAGTTGCTAACAATGAATACAGAACAGTGACTGATACCCTTTATTCGGACGTTCTGAGCGAAAACAGAACTATTACGGTGCAACTCCCCAAGAGCTATAGCGCTTCGCCGAACAAGCACTATCCTGTTATTTATCGGCTGGACGGTAAGAGTAATATTCCGCTTGTGTCGGCAGTGTTAGAGCGTCTGCAAGACGTAAATGCGGCGCCTGAAGTTATCATTGTCGCCATTGAAAATACTGACAGGTTGAGAGATTTTTACCCAACCGTCAATCAGGAGCCGCAGGGACCTGTTGGCATTGGCGGTGGTGCACCAAAATTCTTAAAATTTATCGAAAACGACCTTATCCCTTTTGTTGATAAAAAATACCGTACCCATGATTTTAAGGTCATTGCCGGGGCCTCCGCTGCCGGCGTATTCGTACTTTACGCTTTGCAAACCAACCCCGAACTTTTCCATGCGCATCTCGCTTACAGTGCAGCTGTTTGGTGGAATTATGGGGCATCGGCAAAAAGCACAAAAGCGTTTATGTCTGAAACAAAAAAACTAGACACCTATTTATATATGAACATTGGTGAAGAAAGTGGCGTGATGAGAGAGCGCTACAACGATTTGCAAAGCTTTATTTCAGCCAACCGGCCTGAAGGCTTAACATTGATAAATGATGAGTTTGACAATGTCCCGCACGGGTTAACCTCAGCCGCTGGCATTTTTAATGCCTACCAGAATCTGTTCTTACCGTTACGGATGCCGCTTCGAGACTATACCGGCGACACCAGCTCAATTGCAGATTATTACCAGCGGCTATCAGCTCAATATGGTGAGCAGACTGCGCCGCCGGAATGGATGGTACGTGAGTTGGCTTACCACTTCGTCAATATCGGCAATTTTGAACAGGCGATTAAGCTGTTCAAATATGACATATTGCTTTATCCCGAAAAACCAGATGCATACAACGGTCTGGCCTATGGCTACGAGCAAAGTGAGAAGTACGAAGCGTCACTCGCCGAGGTTAACAAAGCAATTGCTTTATCCGGTAAAGACGACGACGGTTATGACGTTTATCTTGCTCGTAAACAGCGACTACTTAAGCGTTTGGCGCAGTAAACACCGGTTCGGAAATAGTGTCAGAAGTTTCAGGGCGTGAAGCAAACCTTCCTTTCGGTATCTCACCTGGAATTTAAGTGATGTATTGGTATCCAGCTTGCCGCTAAAAATGCCCCGTGCTTTGTTAGACGGGTTGCCCCGTATTTGTCGCCGGCATAAATACTAGCTGTACCTATAAGTTATTGTAAGTTTTAAAGAACCGGGGTAATGTTTCTACATTAAATTTACAAAGGCAGGTTAACCCATGTTTAAACACGGGGCGGCCCGCCGAATGAGTATTAGATGCAAAAGAAGGGAGTTCCATAGATGGGATTTTATATTCGTAAAGCAATTAGCGTCGGACCCTTCAGGTTCAATTTATCAAAATCCGGCGTTGGCGTATCAGCTGGAGTTAAAGGGTTACGTTTTGGGACGGGACCCCGGGGCAATTATGTCCATATGGGAAGCGGAGGCTTGTATTACAGAAAAACTTTACCCTCTGGTTCCACTGGGAGAAATCAAACTACAAATAGCCCAGAGTTACAGCAAAGCAACACCGAGATTGAGCACGAGTCATTAAGAGAAATCGAGAGCGCACATATCACACAGATGGTTGATTCATCATCGGCCGACCTTGTCGCTGAAATGAATGACAATAGAAAGAAGGTAAGAATCTGGCCGTTTATAGCAGTGCTTGGCGCTACTTTAACGTTTGTCGCCTTTAAAAGTTCAGAAACACCAACTCTTGCTTTTGCTATAGCAGCCGTTTCAGTCATTCTCACTGTTTTCGCATCGGTCAAGGACAGCTTAAGAAAAACAACGGTTCTATTCTTCGAGCTTGAACCTGAAATTGAAGCGCTTTATCAGGAACTGCACGACTCTTTCGGGCAGCTTTCATCATCATCTAGCAAATGGCACGTGGAGGCGGAAGGAGCTGTTAAAGATAGAAAACGTAATGCAGGTGCCACTAGTGTAATCAAGCGAACCTCAATATCACTGAGCTTAGGGAATCCACCTTATGTAAAAACCAATGTTTCAGTTCCATCCATTCCGGTTGGTAAGCAAACTTTATACTTTTTACCTGACAAGGTGCTTATTTTTGAGCCAAATGGTGTTGGCGCAGTGAGTTATCCGAATCTTAGAATATCGGTGGAAAGAACAAGGTTCATCGAAGATGGAAGTGTACCAAGAGATGCAAAGGTCGTGGATAGAACGTGGAAGTATGTTAATAAACGAGGCGGCCCAGATAAACGCTTCAAGGATAATCGTGAACTGCCAATAGCCTTATACGAAGACCTGAACTTGACAAGTGATACCGGATTAAACGAACGGATTGAAGTATCAAGGGTTGGTCATGGGGATGGCTTTTCAAGTGCTATCGCCATGTTGGCAAAAAGCATCTAACAATGGGCTTCAAGGGACGCTCCGCTTCGCTGATCCCAGGCGTTAGCGCTAAAATCGGTTCGCATCCTGGTTACGAGCAGCATCATAAAATTAAGGGAATAAAAATGAAGAAAATCGTTCATGGATTACTGCTGCTCATGTTGGCGAGCCACTGGAGTAGCTGGGCTGCAGCGCGCCTTCCTGTATTACAGGAACTTACTATTGATAGTGCTGTACTTGGTGAAAAGCGTGATCTGGTGCTTTACCTGCCTGAGGGGTATCAAACTAGTCAGGATCGTTATCCGGTTTTATACCTGACCGATGGTAACATTCAGGGCCCACATACTGCCGGCACAATAGATTATTTAACAAAATTCGAGCAGATGCCGCCGATGATTGTGGTCGGTATTGTCAACCCGCGAGAAACTCGTGAGAGAGATCTGACTGTAACCCCCTTAGAGAAGCAAAACCCTAATCAACTGGAAAATGCAGACAGATTTTTAGATTTTGTTGAGAACGAAGTGATTGCTTTTGTGAAAAAACAGTACCGTACTCTGGACTATCAAGTACTGTCCGGTACGTCCCATGGTGGTCAGTTTGCTATCAATGCATTGCTGAAACGACCTGGCTTATTTGATGGCATTATCGCTATCAGCCCGTCTTTATATTGGAATAACCATCAATTGCCTGGATTAGCTGAGCAGGCTTTAAAAAGCGATCAGTTGCAAGGGCGCTTGTTTGTATCGATAGCCAATGAAGAATCGACAATGACAGAGTCGTATCAACGTTTTGTTGATTTGCTAGCGCGTTATCCATCTAATAAGTTGGCCGTCGCGTCCCAGACGTTTAGCAATGAAACCCACAATACGACCGTGTTGCAAGGACAGTATGCCGGGTTAAAGTATTTGTTTTCCGAATGGCCTATTCCGGAAGATGAGCCTAAAACGTTGGCCGATTTACAGGCGAAATTTGCCAGTCGCTCGAAGCTGCTCAAAACAGACCTCATGATCCCGCAAGATAAAGCCAGCGGTTACGCTGGGTGGTTGCAATATTTAAACCGGCAAGATGATGCGTTGGCATTACTGAAATGGAATCGAGCCAATTATCCTCAGTCTTTGGATGCTCATACAGCCTTAATTAAGGCTTACTTACATTTCAAAATGCCGGAAGATGCCAAAGCAGCACTTAAAGATGCACTAAAGACGTTAAATGAGCTTAGCCCTGAACAAAAAGAGCAGCTTGAAAGCTTATTTGTTTAGTATCTATCGAATTGCA
Source organism: Arsukibacterium sp. UBA5043 (assembly GCA_002415085.1). Classification (GTDB taxonomy): domain Bacteria; phylum Pseudomonadota; class Gammaproteobacteria; order Enterobacterales; family Alteromonadaceae; genus Alishewanella. Next base: position 25,130 of record DIBV01000001.1, read on the forward strand.
AAGTGCTAGCAAACGAAGCCAGCCGACACTTACGCGCAGCTGTTTTGGGCGTTAATGTCCGGTTATCGCTTTTATAAGGCTCTTAGTTCTGCTTTAACTGGCAATTGTTGGTATCAACGAAAGCGCTGCCGGTAGGCATTGGGCGCCATCAGGAATTTTCGGACAAAGGCGCGCCCCTGAAACAGGGGCAGAGTCATTTAAAGACACTTGGTTAATCTAGAAAACATAAATAAAACCAATACCTATTTCGGCCTCGTAGTTGCTGCGGGCGATGGGACTGTTGCGAACGTCGCTACTGAAATACTCATACAGTGCCTCGGCGAAAATCTGCCAGTTATTATTGACGAAATAGCGGTAGTTGTAATCGAGCCCGAACGAGCGTAATCCTCCGCCCATGCTGGTTTGATTCAGCCCGGATGCAGCCGATTGCTCTGCGGTAACGCCGAAACCTGTATTGGCGTATTCGCTATCGTGAAATACCACAACGGCATTAATTTCAGAGCCGGAGCCGTCATTCTTATCGCCGAAGCGCCGGCCAACTCCAAACAGGCCAAGATTACCGTTTTCAGTGGCCACCGCCCGACCAACTAACCAATAACGCCAGTCGGCATCCAGTGCACGGCGTGCCTGGAACACTAACTGAAAACCCTCTTCTGTATCACCAAGCCCATCCAGACGACCGTCATCGGAATCACTTTCTTCGCGGCCCTCATCAAAGCCTACTAAGGCTTCAAGTAGCCAGGTATCTGAACGAAGGCCGCGCCAGCCGAGCGCTTCACCGGCAAAAAAGAATACATTGTCACCGCTGCGCCATTGCACTGCTCCTGCAGGCTGGATCTCAACACCAAACTCATCCGAGCCCTCGTAGGCTGTTTCATATTCAACCCCAAGGCCCAAACCAAAGCTCCAGCCATCCTCACCATTTGAGAAGTCATCAACCGAGGGCAAAGGTACCAAAGCGGTTCTACTATCCTCGGCTACAGCTGTCTGTACCAGAATTAACTGCATGAATAATAGAGACAATAAAGTTGTAAACGTTTTCATCTAAACACTCTCCAGACAAAGTTGAAGCAAAATGTTATTCCCAAAGTATAGTATTTGCTTCACCTTAACGTGCGGCGATAGCAACGCGATCTCTTTACGGCGCTATTTATTTAAATGTTCAGTTCGCCCTGATTATTCGAAGCCCAACCTATAGTTTGCCGCAGTAAAGCTGTTTACAATGCCGGTTAAGATTGTCCAAGAAAGTTGCCAGCAGAGAATACCAACCATCATGACCCTGATTTGTGAAACAGCACGTTTAATAATCCGCCGTTTTACGCTAGAGGATGCCGACTTTATTGTGCAGTTATTAAACGACGAGTCGTTTATTCGATATATTGCCGATAAACAGGTGCGCACTTTAGCCGATGCCGTAAATTATTTAACTAATGGCCCGCTTGCCAGCTATAACAGCTATGGTTTTGGCTTAAATATGGTGCTGCTAAAGGCTTCAACCGAAAACCCGGCAACACCGATTGGCATGTGTGGTTTGCTGAAAAGGCCTGAACTGAGTTTGCCTGACTTAGGCTTTGCATTTTTGCCAGCATTTTGCGGCCAGGGTTATGCCCGGGAAGCGGCAGCGGCGGTGCTTAGCCAGGCCATTCAAACTCATAAAATGCGCACGGTGCTGGCGGTAACTAAACCGGACAACCTGCGCTCAAATGCTTTGTTGCTGAAACTGGGCTTTGCTTTTAAACACAACATTTCCCTGTATGGCACAGAAAATAAGTTGCATCAGTATCAGACGGCGTAAACTTCCTGTTATGAAAATATCTCCGGCAAACGTAACCAACAAGAGAATGCTATGCGCGTAAAAGGCAAGATAACCCAGTGGGACGATGATAAAGGCTTTGGTTTTATTCAGCCGATGCTGAAAGTAACGCCAAAAGTTGAGCGGGTATTTTTGCATGCTACAGCGCTGCAGAACCGTGGCCGCCGGCCACAAGTGGGTGAGGTTGTTACCTATTCGATAGCTAAAGATCAACAAGGCCGCAGCCAGGCACAAGGCGTTACCTTTGCCGGCGAAAAGCAGCTGGTTAAATCAGTCAGAGCAACAGGCAGCTGGCCGCTAAAAGTGGTGCTGCTGTTCTTTTTGCTGCTGGCTGGAGCCTGTTGGTTTGGCGAGCTACATTACTATGTTCTGGCCGGCTACGCGGGCCTGAGTTTGCTGACTTTTATTGTTTACGCTTCAGATAAGCAAAAGGCAAAAAATGGAAGGTGGCGTACTCCGGAAGCAACATTGCAGCTGATGGCTTTAATTGGCGGCTGGCCAGGTGCTTTACTGGCGCAGCACTGGTTGCGACATAAATCGAAAAAGCGGCCGTTTTTATTCGTATTCTGGCTTATGGTACTGCTTAATCTGGCCGCATTAGGCTATTTGGGCCGGATGTCCGGCGTTTAAAACAAAAGCTGATTTCTTTTACATTGCCCTTGCATGCACTACGCTTACAGCTAATTTTCACCAATGCCCTGGCGAAGTGCTGCTACATTGGTGTTTGCCGGTTAAATTTTCTGCTTAATATGCCGGCAAATTGCAGATAGTGGCAGTTATCTTCAGCGTATCCATGTAGAATGCGCGCATTATTCTGCGCGTTCAGCTTTATGTTGTGAGTGTGCCCACCTGTAGGAATTTTTATGAAAAAAACATTCGCGTTAACCCACCCTAAGCTGAACACGGCCCGCCTGGTCGACGCCATTAAGCATGAGATAAAAAAGTACCTGGCCAGAGAGCGGCGCAAAGCCCTGCCGGACGGTAAAGATTACTGGACCTTTGATTGTCGCTTTGGCGCAGCAGAGGATACGGCAGAGCAGATTTTCACCTCTGAAATTAATAACAAGATTGATGCTGCGGTGGCAGCAGAGTTGCCGGCGTTCTATATCGAGATTTTGGCCCGTGCTTGTAATCATAAGCCGCGCGATACTGATGTAGCGGCAGACTAATTCACTGATATTATTAACTGTAGCGTGGCTACAGAGGACACCTGATGCACTTTTCATCGTTAGATTTAGCTCCTGATTTACAACGCGGCCTGGCAGAATATGGCTACAGCGACATGACCCCGGTTCAACAGCAGGCCATTGTGCCGGCGCGCCGGGGCAAAGACTTACAGGTAACGGCGCAAACCGGTACCGGTAAAACCGCAGCGTTTGCCATTCCGTTATTACAACAGATGCTGGATAAGCCAAAAGCTACAGTTGAAAAACGGCCACGGGCGCTGATCCTGACCCCAACCCGCGAACTGGCCGAGCAAATTGGCGTGGCAATAAGCGGCTATGCTAAGTTTTTACCGCTAACGGTTACTGCTTTGTACGGCGGCGTAAAAATGGGTGGCCAGACTAGTAAATTAGCTGCCGGCGTGGATATTGTGATCAGCACCCCGGGCCGCTTGTTAGAGCACTTGGCGCTGGGCAACGTTATTCTGAGCGATGTGGAATTTGTGGTGCTGGATGAAGCCGACCGTATGTTAGACATGGGCTTTAGTACCGATGTGTTTAACCTGTTGCAACACACCGCCACTAAGCGCCAGACCTTGTTGTTTTCGGCGACTACCTCGCCGGCAGTCAATGAGTTATCACATAAAATTCTGCGCAATCATCAGCAAATCCGGGTAGCGAAAACTAACAGTGCCGCTGATACCGTTGACCATGTGATTTATCCGGTGGAAGAAAGCCGTAAAATTGAATTGTTTGAGCAGTTACTGGCCGAGAATAACTGGTTTCAGGTACTGGTGTTTACCAGCACCAAAGAGCAGGCCGACCGCTTATTAGCCGGGCTGCAGCAGCGTAAAATTGATGCTGCAGTTTGCCATGGTGATAAAAGCCAGGGCGCCCGTCGCCGCGCTATCGCTGATTTTAAATCAGCCAAATTGCAGGTGTTAATTGCTACTGAAGTAGCAGCCCGCGGCCTGGATATTCAGGGCCTGGATTATGTGGTGAATTTTAACCTGCCGTATTTGCCGGAAGATTACGTCCATCGGATTGGCCGCACCGGCCGGGCAGGGGCCTCGGGTACGGCTATTTCGTTTGTCAGTCGTGAAGAAGAGCAAACCCTAGAGCGCATTCAAAAGCTGATAGGCGCCGGAATTAAACGTATCGTTAAGCCGGGCTTTGAAGTCAGTAACCGCGGATCCTTGCTGAAAAGTATTTCACGTAGGGTATTAACCGGGCGATCGAACAAAGCAACTCAAACGGTGATCGACCAGGTGAGCCAGGGTAAACCTAAGCAGAAAAGTAAGCCAAAACAGAGTAAATAATATTGATTAAATATATAAAACGGCAACAATTACTCCGTTTATACATTTAAATGATAGTGGAAGAATGCTAAGCATTCCTCCACTACGTCACAGTTTTTTACGCGGATTTTCTGCGCGTAAACAGCGCGATCAGAGCTAAGCCGAATAAAGCAATTGTTGAAGGAACTGGCACTGCAACAGCATCATCGGCATCCTCCTGAGTTCTAAAACCATTGGTGGTGATATTGTCTATTGAAAAGGTTTCAGTATAACCACCGGTTGCGGTTTGGCTGAATTTAATGGTTGTAAATGGTGTGTCGCTAATAAAGCCAAAAAAACTGATAAACTCGCTGGCGCGGCTGGCTATATCAAGCGCAAATGGCGCAGCACTATCGAACTGCACGCTATAGCTGTCAGACCAGTCAGAATCAGAGAATTCAAAACCAAATGCTGTAATGGGAGCAAAAAACCGGAACGTGATGTCCGGGCCATCACCTGTGCCACTTGTTCCGAAAAGGCCTTCACCCCAAGCTACAGAGTTAGTGTCATTAATCGCGGTGCCGTCGGCGCTATTTACGTTTCTTGCTGTTGCAATACCGGCTTGTTGATTGCCCCTAACGTTTAAAAATGAAAAGCCGAAACCTTCGAACAGCATCTCAACGCCTGGAGTTAACGCGCCAGCAGTTTCAGCGTCGAAAGTTTCCAGTGTTGTTGTTCCACTGGTAAGGGCTGCATTGAAACTTGCTGCGTCGTTATATTCTATGATTGATGCTTGTGCACTTCCAAGAAATGTTAAACCGACTAAAGCTTGGCACAACAACATTTTCTTCATTATTATTTATCCCTAAAATTTAAATTGGTTATTAAAAACAGCTGCCTTATGTTCTTTAATTCATAGCAGCGCGAGCTTTATGCAAAAAATGAGCCTTTTTTTATCTTTATGATTAATATCAATATAATTTTAATTTGGTCTTTTTTTATGCTGGTTGTGTAAAATATTCTGACAGTTGCAATGGTGTGTTAGAACAGCAATTTTTATATATCGTTGAGAATCTATCTTGATATCCGTTATTCCTGCTTATTTTTACGTTGCCGTCCCGGTTACACCTTTCCCTTTGCGACCAGTTTGAACTCATACTTGCTTTGTTAATTACGCGCATGCAAATAACAATAATTATCATTTGTATTGACGTTGGCGTCAGAGGTCGTCTATTATCTCCCTGCATTTTTTGGAGCGCTCTTGCTCACGGATATAAAAAGGACGATAAAAATGAACCACCTGACGCCGGCAAAACTGGCTTTAGTTATTGGCGCAACGCTTTGTGGCAAGGCACTGGCTGACCCGGCAAATATCCCTGATGGTATTGAACGTATAGTGGTAACCGCGTCAGGGTTTGAACAAAAGCTGACAGAGGCGCCAGCCAGTATTTCAGTGATTACCCAGGAAGAAATCCGTCAGCGCTCTTTTACCAGTCTGCTGGACGCGGTGAAGTATCAAGAAGGCATTGATATTGGCACGACCCGTGATAAAACCGGCCAGGGCTCGGTCAGTATGCGTGGTTTAACCGGCGAATATACCCTGTTGCTGATTGACGGTCGGCGCCAGAATAATCACGGCGATATTTATCCTAACAACTTTGGCGGCAATGCATTTAACCATGTGCCGCCGCTGGCCGTCATTGACCGGATTGAAGTGATCCGTGGCCCGGCCTCGACCCTGTACGGTGCCGATGCGCTGGGTGGGGTAATTAATGTGATTACCAAAAAGCATACCGAAAACTGGACCGGCGAATTCAGCATGGGCCGCAGTGTGCAGTCGGATGATAGCTTTGGCGATGATTTTACCACTGAAGTTTCGGTAATGGGCCCACTGATTGACAACGTCCTGAGCCTGGGCCTGCGCGCCAGCCTGTATAATCAGCAAGCCTCGTCGCCGGCTTTTGCCCCGGCCATTGATCCGAACGGCAACCAGATCGTGCGGGAGCTTGGTTTTGGCGGCGGTGGCCGTACCGTTGATAATAAAGATGAACATGCCGGCTTCTCGCTGTCATGGACTCCGGCCGATAATCAGCGGCTGAAGTTTGATTACGATATCTCCAACCAGATTTACGACAACACCCCCAGCTACGATCTTGCCAACGATACCATTGTTTACCCACTGGGTACCAAAGACAGCATCGAGGCACTGTGGCAGGCCAGCAGGGGGCAGGTTAATCCGCGGGCAGGTTATGCTGCTGATCAGGAGTTTGATCGCAGTTGGTGGTCACTGGCCCATGAAGGCAGCTGGAACTTCGGCTCCAGTATGCTGGCGCTGTCCTATGTTGATACTGCTAATAATGGCCGTACTTTACCGCTGAGTGTGGCAGAGCGACAATTATTGCAGGCAATGTATGACGGCAGCGGTGACTATGCCGGTTTAACGGAGCAGGCCCGGCGTGATTTGGCTGAACAAACGTTTCTGCCGCGACCAGCCCGACCGCTTGAAAGCAATCAATATACGCTGGATGCAAGGCTTGATATTCCGCTGACTGCAGCAGGCTACCATAATCTGGTTGTCGGCGGCCAGCTGATAGACGGTGAACTGATTGACGGCGTGTTTGGCCTGGAGTCGGGTAACGCCGGCGGGGTGCAGCAGCAAAAAATGTATTCGCTGTTTGTTGAAGACAACTGGCTGATGACCGACTCTTTCACGCTGACGGCAGGCGTACGGTACGACAAACACGATACCTTTGGCAGCCAGATATCACCCCGCGTGTACGGCGTTTATAACATCAGCCCGCAGTGGACCTTGAAAGGCGGAGTGAGTACCGGCTATAAAACGCCCAATACCACCGACTTATATGACGGTATTACCGGCTTTGGTGGCCAGGGTACCAGCCCGTTTGCCGGTAACCCGGAATTACAGCCGGAAACCAGTGTTAACTCAGAAATAGCGCTGTACTGGAACGCGACTGACAGCAGTCATCATTTTAATATTACCTATTTTGCTACCAGGTTCGACGACAAGATAGCCAGCGGCGATACCATTCAAAGCTGCAGCCAGACTGGCGGCGTGCGGCCATGCGTTAACCTCGGCGAGTATGGCGAGCTGGGTTATCAGACCTACAGCCAGAAAATTAATATCGACAGCGTTGATATTCAGGGGATAGAAATTGCCGGCCATTACCAGTTATCCCAGAACTGGGCAATGCAGGGTAACTATACCTGGACTGACAGTGAGCAGAAAAGTGGTCCGCAAGCCGGCCTGCCACTGACGAATACCGCCGGGCATATGGCTAACGTGCGGCTTAACTGGACACTTGCCGACAATCTGCACCTTTATCTGCAGGGTGAACTGCGCTCTGACCGCTATCGTGGCTACGACAGTGTTATTGAGCAGGAACTGTACTATGAAAACTACAGCCTGCTGAATATCGGCGCCAGTTACCGGCTGAATGACATGGTCCGGTTTGATGTCAGAGTTAATAACCTGCTGGATCGTGATTTTACCTCCTACTCAACCGTCTTTACCGACTTAAACAATGATGGTCAGTACGATTATGTTACCGGCCGTGGCGCGGTCAGCGAGGTATTGTTTACGGATGACTACAACGTTAAAGACAAGGCCCGTAACTTCTGGTTCGGGATGACGGTAAGCTTCTGATGCGGCTTAGTCTTGGTTCAATCCGGCAGTGGCACTGGGTAAGTGCCGCAGTAACCCTGGTGGGCATGTTGCTGTTTGCGATTACCGGCATAACGTTAAATCATGCCGCCGCCATTAAAGCCGATCCGCAGATCATTACTATTGAAGCCGCCGTACCCGAAGCGCTATTGCAACCGCTGCTGCACTTGCCGCCAGGCAAAGTGACATTACCGGCAGCGTTGCAGCAATATCTTACGGCGCAGGGGGTCAACATCGGCCCGCAGCAACCCGGCGAGTGGGATGGCAGCGAGTTTTACGCGGCGATGCCAAAGCCCGGAGCTGACGCCTGGCTGGCGCTGGATGCACAGGCCGCCGGGTTCAGCTATGAGCAGACCGACCGTGGCTGGGTGGCTTATTTTAACGATCTGCATAAAGGTCGCGACAGTGGCGGGGTCTGGTTCTGGTTTATCGATGCCTTTGCAGTGGTGTGTGTGGTGTTTTGTGTCACCGGACTGATTTTACTGTTCAGGCAGGGGCCGCACCGGCCAATGACCTGGCCGATGATCGCCTTGGGCGCCTTGCTGCCTGTGGTGATAATGCTGGTATTTATTTAAAAAAGGAAAACAACATGGCCCGACTACTTATTCGATTAACCCTGCTGCTGGGTGTCTGCAGCAGTGCAATGGCAACGGCGTCTGAGGTAACGCTGACGGTAACCTTGCCCCGGCTGAACGTGGCTGAGTATCACGCGCCCTATGTGGCGGTCTGGATTGAAGATGAAAAACGACAGGCGACTCAGGTTGCCCTGTGGTACGACGTGGCGATGGCCGATGGCGAAGGCCAGCAGTGGCTGAAAGACTTGCGACAGTGGTGGCGGCGTGGCGGCCGGGCGCTGAGCATGCCGGTAGATGGCCTGACCGGGGCGACCAGAGGGCCGGGCCAGCATACGGTCAGTACCCGGTTAACTGCGGCCCTGTCGTCATTACCGCCAGGTCGGTACCAGCTTGTGGTGGAAGCCGCGCGTGAAGTGGGCGGCCGCGAAGTGTTGCAGTTGCCGGTTACGCTGCCATTAACGGCGCAACAATTACCCAGCGAGATCACCGGACAAAGTGAGCTCGGTGCTATCCGGCTGCATTTTTGAAGCCGCTATTATTTCTAAAGCTACTTTAATTTCTGAAGGAAAAAGATTATGCGTTTAACCATTATGTTTATCAGCGCCGTCTGGGCATTGACCCTGTCAATGACGACAAGTGCCCACCGGGCGTGGCTCGAACCCAGTGCAACGGTATTGTCCGGCGAAGATGCGCTGGTTACTGTTGATGCCGCTATTTCAAATACTTTGTTTCATCCGGATCATGTTGCGATGTCGCTGGAGGGCATCAAGGTGACGGCCCCGGATGGCACCAACGTCGAGATGATTAATGCAGTGAAAGGGCGTTATCGCAGTGTTTTTGATGTGCCCCTTGCTCAGCAGGGCACCTATAAAATTGCCAGTGCATCAGGTGGCTTACGGGCTTTCTGGCGTGATGAGGCCGGCAACCGGAAAATGTGGCCGGGCCGCGGCCAGCAAGCTAACGAAGCCGATTTTGCCAGCGCCGTACCGGCCAATGCCACCGATTTAACCGTATCCCGTGGCTGGCGTCGGGTTGAAACTTTTGTCACCGTCGGCGCACCGACCAAAGAGGTGCTGCAACCGGTCAATCAGGGGTTAGAGCTGGTGCCGCTAACCCACCCGAACGATTTGTATACGAGCGAAACGGCGACCTTTAAACTGCTGATTGACGGTGAACCGGCAAAGGGCGCCGAAGTGGCAGTGGTACCCGGCGGTATGCGTTATCGCGACAGCCAGCAGGTTATGACACTGACCAGCAATTCGCAGGGGGAAATCAGCATTACCTGGCCCCACGCCGGCATGTATTTTCTGGAAGCCAGCTACCAGGATAATAACGTAGCCCGGCCTGCCACAGTCCGTACCGGCAGCTACTCTGCCACCTTTGAGGTGTTACCGCTGTAATGACTGTGTTAGCCGTTACGCTTTGCCTGAGCTGGCTGTTCTGGACATTTAGCGTGATCTGGCGTCACCGCAAACCCGGTGCCGCTGCGACAGCGCTGCAGCCGGTGCTGGTGGCTTATGCCAGCCAGACCGGTTCTGCCCGGGCGCTTGCCCTGCAGCAGCAACAGGCGCTGGGCGGGCCGGCGCAGGCCAGTATTATGCCATTATCAGAGCTGGTACCTCGGCAGTTGTCTCAGGTACAAAAAGCGGTGTTTGTGGTCAGTACTTATGGCGATGGCGAGCCACCTGATAATGGCCGGCGTTTTTACCGCGAGTTGCAAAATCTGACTGCAGACAGTGCGGCCAATAGCGCCAGCGGGGTGTTAAGTTCATTGGCTTATGAAGTGGTGGCACTGGGGGACAGCAGCTACCCGAAGTTCTGTCAGTTCGGCATCGATTTGTTTAGCCAGCTGGCCCGGCTGGGCGCAAAGGCAACTGCGCCACTGCAAACCAGAGATCAACAGCAAACAGCAGCTGAGGGCGGTGTTATCTGGCAAAGCTGGCAACTGCTTTCGCGCCAGCGTTTAAATGCCGGGCCGGAACCTGGCTTGTATCTGTTGCGTTTTAATACGGCTCAACTTTTGCCCAACTGGCGGGCGGGCGATCTTGTCGCGATAAAACCATACAATAATGATCAGACCAGCGCGCGCCGTTATTCGGTGGCGTCAGTACCGGCTGACAATGAACTGCAGCTGGTGGTGCGGCAGCAGGTTAACGAACAGGGTGAGCCGGGGCTGTGCTCAGGTTGGCTGACTGATAGTGCCGGGCTGGGGCAACGTATCAAGATGCAGCTTGTTCACAATCCGGCTTGCCATATTGGTGAGTATCAGGCACCGCTATTGTTAATTGGTGCAGGCAGTGGCCTGGCCGGCATTCGTGGCCATCTGGCAGAGCGGGCACAGCAGCTGCAGGCAGGGCCCGCATGGCTTATTTTCGGCGAGCGCACTGCGACGCTTAACCAACCGCTGCAGGCTGAGCTGACACGTTGGCAGCACGCCGGCGTGTTGCAGCAACTGGACTGTGCCTTATCACGCGATCCGGACAATCCTCGCTATGTGCAGGATATTGTTGCTGCCAGGGCGGAACAGGTTAACCAATTTATTGGCCATGGTGGCCATGTGTATGTCTGTGGCCGTTATCAGGGGATGGGCCTGGCGGTTGATGTCAGCCTGCGTATTGCGCTTGGCAATGCTGCCTACCAGCAAATGCTGGCCCAGGGCCGTTATCATCGCGATCTCTATTAACTTATACCCCCCGCTTTATGGTTCAAAACCGATCTGGCGCCAGGATGGGCTATTATCTAAGCAGTAGCCTGATTTACTATCATTTTATCCCGGCAACTGGCTTGGCGGTGTATTTTGATGTTTATCTTTTTGAGCAACGGGACGGGAGTGGCATGTCTGAACCAGCAACCGGCAAAGTGGACTTAAAAACCCGGATTTTTCAAATTATCTTTGAATCTGATACCCCGGCAGCCAAGACTTTTGATGTGCTGTTGGTGTTGCTGATATTTTTCAGCGTGGCGATCATTATGCTCGACAGCGTGCAGGAATATCACGACCAGTACGGTACCCTCTTTTACTATATCGAATGGGTAGTTACTGGGCTCTTTACCATTGAATTGGCGCTGCGGATTTATTGCCTTGAAAAGCCTAAAATTTATCTGAAGAGCTTCTTTGGCATTATCGATATTCTGGCGGTGCTGCCGACCTGGCTGGCCCTTATTTTTCCTGGCGCACAAACCCTGGTGGTACTGCGCCTGCTACGGACTCTGCGCTTATTCAGGGTGCTGGAAATGACCGCCCTGGTCGGGCAGGGCCGGTTGCTGTTAAAAGCACTGGAGCGAAGTCGTGGCCAGATCTTACTGTTTCTGTTTTCTGTGCTGATGCTGGTGGTTGTGTTTTCATCATTGCTTTACCTGATTGAACCGGATGATGCTGGCTTTACCAGCATTCCTAAATCGGTGTACTGGGGGATTGTTACCCTTACCACAGTGGGCTATGGCGACATCGCGCCAGTGACCCCGCTCGGCCAGTTTGTTTCAGTGATGATCATGCTCTCAGGCTATTCCATTATCGCGTTGCCAGCCGGCGTGTTTTCGATGGAAGTGATCCGGGCGCTGCGGGAAGAGCAGTATTCTGATGAGGCCTGTCCGGGTTGCGGCGCGCACCAGCACGAGCGGGATGCCCGCTATTGTAAATATTGCGGCACCTGGCTCGACGAAGTAAGCCCGGAGCCGGAATTACCTGAAAAAGATGCCAGAAACAAAGGTCTGGGTAGGAAAAAAAAGCGGTAGCGGGCATACTGGTTTGCAATAAGTGCACTGTTATATCGCTAGTGTTATAACACTGCAGACCAAAAGAAAAGGATGCGGCATGAAATTAGTTAGTCTGTCTGGCTTGTTATTACTTGGGGCAGTGCTGTTAACGTGGTCATTTGACAGCCACGCGGCAGCAAAAAATGAAGCCAGTGAAATGGTACCGCTTGCTGAATTTACCCGGAACATGACCCAGCACAGCGGTTATTTCGATTTTTATTATGATAAAACCAATGACAAAGTGTATTTGCGGGTTGATAAAACAGAACAGCCATTTATTTTCCAGAGTTCATTGCCCAGGGGCATAGGTTCAAACGATATTGGGCTGGATCGCGGCCAGCTCGGCGACACCCGACTGGTACAGTTTGAACGTTTTGGCAATAAGTTACTGCTGAAGCAGCTCAATACCTATTATCGGGCGCAGTCAGACAATCAGGCCGAAAATTTAAGTGTGCAGGAAGCTTTTGCCAGCTCGGTTATTGCCGGCTTGCCAGTGGTAGCAACTGATAAAACCGCGGTATTGGTAGATTACACTGACTTTTTACTGAGTGATATTCATCAAATCAGCGCCAGTTTAGCGGCGCAAAAACAAGGTAGTTTCAAAGCGGATAGTAAACGCAGTGGTATATACCTGCCACGAAGCAAAGCATTTGAGCGTAATACAGAGCTCGAAGCGTTAGTTACCTATATTGGTGAGAAGGCCGGTGCTTTTGTCCGCCAGGTTACGCCCTCCGCGGATGCCATTACCGTGCACTTACATCATTCTTTGATTGCGTTGCCCAAGGCAGGCTATCAAAGCCGTGAATTTCATCCCTATTCCGGTTTCTGGCAGGTTGAATATATGGATTATGCCAGTGCTTTTGATACACCTATGGTAAAACGTCTGTTACCACGCCACCGTTTGCAGAAAAAACATCCTGAAGCTGAATTAAGCGTAGCGGTGGAACCCATTGTTTATTATCTGGATCCTGGCGTGCCAGAGCCGGTGCGCAGTGCGCTGATTGACGGGGCCATGTGGTGGAATACGGCCTTTGAGCAAATTGGTTATAAAAATGCGTTTCAGGTTAAGGTACTGCCAGAAGGTGCGGATCCGATGGATGTGCGTTATAACGTAATCCAATGGGTACATCGGGCAACCCGCGGTTGGTCCTACGGCGCCGGAGTAACTGATCCGCGTACCGGTGAAATTATAAAGGGCCACGTGACATTAGGCTCACTGCGGGTACGCCAGGATTTTTTAATTGCTACTGGGCTTACTGCGCCCTTTACCGGCGAAACTGCCGATGTTAGCAGCCAGAAAGCCATGGCACTGGCCCGGATCCGGCAGCTCTCTGCCCATGAAGTCGGCCATACTCTGGGGCTTATTCACAATTTTGCCGGCAGTGCTAATGACCGCTCAACGGTTATGGATTATCCGCACCCTAAAATTGACTTAGAAAATGGCAAAATCAGCCTGGAGGATGCGTATCGCGAGGGGCTGGGTGAATGGGATAATTATGCTATTGCTTTTGGTTATGGCGATTTTACTGCAGCTGAGCGGGCGCAATTGGTAAAACAGGCTAAACAGCAAGGCCTGGAATATATGGCCGATCAGGATGCACGGCCGGCAGGTGGGGTCAGTGCCATTGGCCATTTATGGGACAATGGCAGTGATGCCATCGCTGAACTGAACCGGCTTAGCACCATAAGGAAAGCGGCCCTGGCTGATTTTGGTCTGAATAATATTGCGCCGGCGCAGCCATTGGCCGCGTTGCAGGAAGCATTAGTACCGGTTTATCTGTTGCACCGTTATCAGGTGGAGGCGGTCAGCAAGCTTATTGGCGGAGCTTATTACGAGTATGAGTTAAAGGGCGATTATGCAACACCTAAAGGTTTTCGCTGGGTCAGTCAGCAACAGCAGCTAGCGGCGTTGCAAGCGTTGTTAAATACAGTATCTGCCGACTATCTTGCATTGCCTGAAACACTACTGGCGTTAATTCCACCCAAAGCCTTTGGTGACAGTAATAATCGCGAGAGTTTTAGCGGGCGCTTCGGGCTGGCTTTTGACCCCTTATCAGCAGCTGAAGCCTCAGCGAACCATACTCTACAACTGGTGCTACATCCCCAGCGTTTAAACCGGCTTAGTGCTCAGCAGCAACTGGCGGCGACATTGAGTAACATTGTAAATGCCACACTAAAACGCCAGTTTGATCCCAGGTTGCAACCATTGTTGCAGCAACGCGTCGCGCATGTCGCATTCTATCAGCTGATGCAAAGCCTGACGTCGACTGAGCTGGCTCCGGAAGCCCGAGCCCTGTTGCACAACGAGCTGGCAAATCTGGCCGTGTGGCTGGGTAAACAGAAAAATGCAGATCATCGATTGCTGCTAAGTCAGTGGCAGCGCTATACAGAAACAGGCTTATGGCAACCGGCATTTGTGCCTAACGCCTTGCCACCAGGGTCACCAATTTAGGCCACTGCATCACGTGGTGAAGGTAAATGGTATAGCTGCAGTGAGAATAAACAGCCTGGTATTACTTAGCCGGAATACGTCATTTTAGTTATTGAAAAGCCGCATCATTGGCGCACCCGCAACGCGGTACCGCGTTGCTTTGCTAGAGAAACTACACAAAACAATCTACTATTTAGTATATCCGGCTGAATTCATGGCATTGTTTTGCTCGCAGGGGGCTTGGAATAATAAAATCTGAAAGCCGCACAGCCGGCAACACTAACCTGAACAGAATCTAGCGCGATGACTAACAACACGCCTTCTTCATCAGAAGCTGATCTTGTCCGCGATCCCGATACGCATGGCCGCGTGCTGGCCAGTGGCGACTGGACCCTGGCAAATGTGCAAACGCTCAGTGCCAGAATTAACACGTTGCAACAACAGACCTCAGCGCTG
Organism: Arsukibacterium sp. UBA5043; assembly: GCA_002415085.1. Taxonomy (GTDB): domain Bacteria; phylum Pseudomonadota; class Gammaproteobacteria; order Enterobacterales; family Alteromonadaceae; genus Alishewanella. Next base: position 40,283 of record DIBV01000001.1, read on the forward strand.
GATACCAGCGCGGTTTCCCGGCTGGATGCGTCTGGTGCCTGGTTACTTGAACAATTACTTTGTCATACCGGACAGGATGCAGCCGATACCGGCCTGAGTGAGCAATGGTGTAAAGTGCTTGAAGCCGTTAATGTTGACTGCAACGAGGAACGGCGATCAGAGCCCGCAGCACCGCCACTTTGGCAACAGTTGTTAGCCAGTATCGGCCGGCGCACTGTCGGGGTTATCCGAGGTGTAACCGAAATGCTGAGCTTTACCGGCCTGGTGGTTCATCGTCTGGGGCTGACCATGTTAAATCCGGGCAGGCTGCGACTTACCTCAACGGTCTATCATATGCAGCAAACCGGATTAAATGCGGTGCCATTGCTGTTTTTACTTGCCAGCTTAACAGGAGCAGTTGTTGCTTATCTGGGGGCGACGGTGCTTAGCGACTTTGGCGCTGAACTGTTCATTATCGATTTGGTGACATTTGCGTTTTTACGCGAATTTGGCGTATTGCTGACTGCCATTTTACTGGCTGGGCGCACGGCCAGTGCCTTTTGTGCCCAGATTGGCATGATGAAAACCCGGGAAGAGTTGGATGCCATTAAAGTTCTCGGGCTGGATGAAACAGAAGTACTGGTGGTGCCCCGGCTACTGGCCCTGATAATTGTTATGCCATTGCTGGCATTTATCGCCACTATTGCCGGTTTGTTCGGTGGCCTGATGGTGGCGGTGCTGGCACTTGATATTGATTTAAGCCTGTTTTTTGAGCGGATGGCCCAAACCGTCACCCTGAAACATTATCTGGTAGGTATGCTTAAAGCACCTGTCTTCGCACTGGTCATTGCCCTGATAGGGTGTCTGGAAGGCCTGCGGGTAAAGGGTACCGCCCGTTCTGTCGGTGAGCACACTACCAGTGCTGTGGTAAAAAGTCTGACCACGGTCATTGTGCTTGACGGGCTGGCTGCGATTTATTTTATGGAGATAGGATGGTAACTGAGTCCAAAACAGCCAACTCTGAGACAAATAGCGCTGCAAGCCCAGCGCAGAAGCCACCCGTTATCCGGGTATCAGGGCTGCATAACCAATTTGGCAGTACTGTGGTGCATCATGACCTTGATTTGAACGTCAGACGCGGCGAGATCCTGGCAATTGTCGGTGGCTCGGGCAGCGGTAAGTCGGTGTTGATGCGCTCTATTCTTGGTTTATTGCGCCCCAGCGGGGGCAGCATAGAGGTATTTGGCCAAAAACTGGACGATGCCAGCGACGCCCAACACATAATGGCGCGCCGGGCCGGTGTGTTGTTTCAGGGCGGTGCCCTGTTTTCCTCGTTGACGGTGCTGGAAAATGTTGAATTGCCACTTAGAACTCACCGGCCGCAGCTGCCGGCTTTGTTGCGCCGTCAGCTGGCATATTCAAAGATCCGGCTGTCGGGTTTAGCCGAGTCGACCGGCCTGAAAATGCCGTCTGAGCTCTCTGGTGGTATGCGTAAGCGGGTAGCGCTGGCACGGGCTCTGGTGCTGGAGCCTGAATTACTTTTTCTGGATGAACCGACCAGCGGGCTTGATCCGATTGGTGCAGCAGCGTTCGATAACTTACTGCGAACATTACAACAGGCACTTGAATTTACAGTATTTATTATTACCCACGATCTCGACACCTTGTATGCTATCAGTGATCGGGTGGCGGTACTTGCCGATCAGAAGGTCATCGCAACAGCGCCACTGGCCCAAATTGAACAGTTTGATCATTCGTGGATCCGCCAATATTTCCACGGGCCACGTGCACGTAACAGCCGTAAGCAGCAACGCGCTGCGTCAGCCTGAGGAGCTTATATGGAAACCAAAGCCAACTACGTCATTATCGGGGCTTTTACTGTTATCTGCGCCATTGCTGTGCTGTTATTCGGCCTGTTTACCGCTAATTACGCTGCCAGCAGCGCCTTTAATAAATACCAGATATTGTTTGAACAATCTGTTATCGGCTTGACTGAGGGTAGCCCGGTGCTTTACAACGGGGTGAAGATAGGGCGGGTGTCTGAGCTACAACTTAACCCCAGCGATGTACGCCAGGTGCTGGCAACAGTAGAAATTGAAGCCAGGGTGCCGGTCTACCAGGACACCGTGGCGACTATTCGCCTGACGGGGTTAACCGGCACGGCAGCAGTGCAGTTAAAAGGCGGTAGCCCTGACAGTGTATTGCTCAGTGCAAATAACAAGAACCCGGCGCGAATTACAGCTGTATCATCGCCTCTTAGCCGCTTACTTGAATCGTCTGAGGGCATTGTGGTTACCGCCAATAAGGTACTTAACCAGCTTGATGCGGTGTTCTCGGATGCCAATATAGAACGACTGAACTCGACGCTTATTTCACTGGAGCAATTCAGTAATGGGTTGGCCGCGCCGGATAGCGCCCTTAACCAGCTACTGAGCAACAGCGCCCGGGCCAGTGAAGACTTGCCGCTATTGCTAGAAAGGCTGAATACTACCAGCGAAAACTTTGAGCAACTTATTGTTGGCATTGATCAGGGGCTGGTTAGTGATCTGCCGCAACTGAAAAGCCATCTGGCTGGTACCCTGGCTAACCTTGAGTCACTGTCTGGCCGGCTTGATTCTATTGTTGCGGGCGGTCAGCAGCAGCTAAGTCAGTTTAGTGGCGTAGGGATGAATCAGCTGTCTGGTGGGCTTGAAGATCTCCGCACCCTGATCAGTGAGCTTACCCGGCTGGTGCAACAGCTTGAAAATAATCCCGCTCAATTACTGCAGGGCGCTGAGCAACCAGAGGAGTATCGTTCGCAATGACTAGTCAAAATTTAATAATGCTGTCAACACGGCTAATGGCTCTGGCGTTGCTTGCTACCCTGGTAGCCTGCTCAGTTATACCTGAAAGTGAGCCGGTTAAATTGCTGGATCCAACCCTGCCAACACCAGCCCGTGCCGGGAAATCCGTTGCCTGGACATTAAATATAAACCGGCCACAGTCAGACCCGGCGCGTGATTCAAACCGGGTAATGGTTCGCACGGCCGATGGTCAGCTTCAGGTATTGCCACAGATGCGTTGGATTGCGACAGCCCCTGATTTATTCAGAACCCTGCTGGTGCGGTATCTACGTGACAGCCATACTGTAGCACAAGTCAGTAATGGTGCTTCCGGGATGGCTCGCACTCTTCAGCTGGATATACGCCAGTTCGAGCTGGTTGAAAACGCTGATAACCTGCTGCAAGCCAGTATTAGTGTCGAAGCCAGGTTGTATCATAGCCGTTCGGCCCGACTGCTAACCCGGCATATATTCAAGCAGCAACAGGACATTGCAGGTACCGGTGCAGCAGAAATTATCAGCGGTTTTGAAATAAGCTTGCGTCAGGTTATTGAAGATATTGCCAGTTGGCTGGCTGAATATGATATTGCCGCCAGCAGCGCCAACACCTAGCGCGCAGGATAATAAAAAAGGGCCCGCAGGCCCTTTTTAACGTCGTCGTGATTTAGCGATCCAGGTTCATTACCTTAGTCCAGGCCTTAACAAAGTCATCCACAAACTTCTGTTTTGACGTATCAAAGGCATACACTTCGGCGACAGCCCGCAGTTCCGAGTTGGAACCAAATATCAGATCAACCGAGGTGGCTGTCCACTTTTGCTGGCCGGTTTTACGGTCTAAGCCCTGATAAACGCCGTCGGTGTCAGCCTTTTGCCAGACAGTAGACATATCGAGCAGATTAACGAAAAACTCGTTGTTTAAGGTACCGGGCCGGCTGGTTAACACGCCATGTTTTGCGCCCTGATAATTGGCATCCAGCGCTCGTAAACCACCAATCAACACAGTCATTTCAGGTACGCTTAAGTCAAGCTGGTCTGCTTTATCAATCAGCATTTCTGTTGGTGACTTGTAGCTGGCATCGGCATCAAAGTAGTTTCTGAAGCCATCTGCAGTCAGCTCAAGTAAGCTAAAGGCATTAACATCAGTCATTTGCTGCGTGGCATCACCGCGGCCTGGTTTAAACGGCACAGTAAGGGTGTAACCGGCGTCTTTTGCCGCTTTTTCAACGGCAGCGGCACCACCCAGCACAATGAGATCGGCCAGCGATACTTTTTTCCTGTTGCTGTTAAAGCCGGTCTGAATGTCTTTTAAGGCGCTGACTACTTTGGCCGTTTCTGCCGGGTTATTTACCGCCCAGTCTTTCTGCGGCGCTAAAGCAATCCGGGCCCCGTTGGCGCCACCACGCATATCGGTGTCACGGTAACTGGCAGCGGATGCCCAGGCCACGCGCACCAGTTCAGGTACCGTTAAACCAGTGGCCAGAATTTTGGCTTTAAGGGTTTTAACGTCCCGCTCATTAATAGTGGACTGGGTTGTTTCATCAATTGGATCCTGCCACACCAGAACCTCTGCGGGTACTTCACTACCTAAGAAATTACGGGGCGGTCCCATATCGCGGTGAGTTAATTTATACCAGGCTTTGGCAAAAGCCAGCCGGTATTCCTCTGGATCGGCCAGAAAGCGCTCGGCAATTTTGCGGTATTCCGGGTCAAATTTAAGTGCCAAGTCAGCCGTGGTCATCACCGGCGGGTTAAATTTACCTTTGACATGGGCATCAGGCACCGCTTTGTGCAACGATTCATCCGTAGGAACCCACTGAATGGCGCCAGCCGGGCTGCGGGTTTGTTTCCACTCAAAATTAAGTAAATTGCTCAGATACAGCGAGGTCCAACGGGTAGGGGCCTGAGTCCAGGCGCCTTCCAGACCGCTGGTTACGGTATCTTCTGAATGGCCTTTACCACACTTATTTTTCCAGCCAAGCCCCTGTTCTTCAGTACCCGCTGCAGCGGGTTCGGCACCCAGGCAATCGGCGGGTTTATGCGCGCCATGCATTTTGCCAAACGTATGGCCGCCGGCGATAAGCGCCAGGGTTTCTTCATCATTCATGGCCATCCGTTCAAAGGCAACCCGGATATTTTTGGCAGAACCCATTGGATCCGGCACCCCTTTGGGCCCCTCGGGGTTGACATAAATAAGCCCCATATGGGTGGCGCCAAGTGGCCGTTGCAACTTGCCATCGGCATCTTCCCGATCACTGGCCAGCATTTCTACTTCCGGCCCCCAATACACCATATCGGGTTCCCAGTCATCAGCCCGGCCACCGGCAAAACCGTACGTTTTAAAACCCATGTTTTCCAGGGCAACATTACCTGCCAGTACCATTAAATCTGACCAGGACAGCGCTTCGCCATATGTCTGTTTTACCGGCCATAACAATCGTCGTGCCTTGTCTAAGTTACCGTTATCCGGCCAGCTGTTAAGAGGCTCAAACCGTTGCTGGCCGCCACCGGCACCACCACGGCCATCCAGGGTGCGGTAGGTACCGGCACTGTGCCAGGTCATCCGGATAAAGAACGGACCGTAATTACCAAAGTCGGCTGGCCACCAGTCTTGTGATTCGGTTAGCAGGGCATTGATGTCTTGTTTAACCTTAGCCAAGTCAAGCTTGCTAAAGGCGTCAGCGTAATTAAAGTTGCTGCCGTAGGGGTTTGAACGTGTATCGTGGTCACGCAGTGCCGATAAATCAAGTTGATCCGGCCACCAGAACTGGTTGTTTCGTACTGCAACCCCTTTGACTGCGCCAGTGGCTACAGCACCTTTCGGTTTTGCCATTTCAGGTTTTTGTGGCTCATTAGCAAAAGTTGCGCCCGATGCCAATAGCATGCTCATCGTGCCGGCCAGGATTGTTTTAGTAAAAGCTAGTGTTCTCATTACTCGCGTCCTTCAAATTTATCTATGGTTGTTATAAACAGTCGCGCGTTGTTAGCGGTTAATCACCGGAACTAACGTGATAAATTGGTGAGCGCTGCACAACAATAAACGCTGCACAACGTTAAACAGAGTATAGTAAGTTCCTAATAGTTTAATGTGAAATAAAGTGATTGCCCTAAACTATAAAAGCGATTTAAGGTGTGTTGTCAGACCGTGCTGGTGTATGTTGTCTGTTATAATTTTTTTATTTTTCGAGCCTGGGAGCAACATGATTTCTATATGGCTGTTAAACAGCTTGATTGTCGCTATCGTGGTGATTATTCACTATGAATTTTTGTACCGGCTGACCCGGCTTATTCCCAGCCTGAACATCAAACACCGCTATCGGATTGTGGTGGGGGTGTTCGGGGCGCTGATTGCCCACGCTATTGAAATATGGGTATTTGCGCTGGCGTATTATCTGATGCACCGGGCCGCTGGCTGGGGTGAACTCAGTGGCAACTTTGATGGCAGCCTGATGGATTGTGTCTATTTTTCGTTTACCGTATTCAGCACGGTCGGCTTTGGTGATATTGCGCCTTTGGGTGAGCTGCGGTATTTAACCGGCATTGAATCGCTGACCGGCCTGGTGTTGATCACCTGGACGGCATCATTTTTATTTTTTGAAATGCAGCGTAACTGGAGTGAGCGGAAATAATTTGCAGTAAGCCATGCTACTAACCGCTATCCGATAAATAATTCCTCACAATGCAGAATGTATGAGTCATAAAATATTATTCAGACTCCCACTTATATCGCGTTGGCAAGGCGGTAAAAGCGCCGAAGTATTGGCAGGTCAGCGAACCTGCTTTAATCGCTTTGTTAAGTATCAGTTGTTGTTTGATATTGTCTTGCAATAGTGCAGACCAGCTGTGCTCAGATAAGTACTGACTAAGCTGATAAAGCCAGGCACCAACGAAAGCATCTCCGGCAGCTGTGGTATCAACCACCTTAACTGCAGCAACAGGTAAACTGAATTGGTGTGCTGCATAACTATTTACTGCATTGCTACCAGCAGTCACCACTAACCAACTATTACGATTAGCCTGTAATTGTTCAAGCCAGGTTTTCGCTTCCTGCTGCTGAGCAAGGTAATTCAGTTCGTCATCACTAAGCTTAATGATATCGGCCTGTTCCAGTAACTTCATTACCAAACTAATATCTGCCTGGCTACTTGCCCACAGATTATGGCGTAAGTTGGCATCGACCGACACCAACCAGCCATGCTTATGCGCTTGCTCAACCATTGCAAAACTAGTGTCCGCAATTGCGCTATCTGTCAAACTGTTTGAGCATAAATGAAGAATTGCCGGGGTTTGCCAAAAACCTTCTGGTAGATGCGCCATGGTATAAAGTAAGTCTGCAGCCGGTGGCCGATAAAATGAGAAACTTCTATCTCCTTGCTCGTTTAATGCAACAAAGGCCAGCGCTGTTTTTGCGTCGCTGGTAGTTGCACAGGCATGGCAATTTACGCCGTAATGGCTAAGCTCTGAAAGCAAAAACTCACCAAACATATCAGCACCAAGCATACCTACAAAACGTCCTTCACCGCCCAGCTTGGCAACGGCAACCGCAACATTCGCTGGCGCGCCGCCAGCAAAACGACGAAATAAACCTGGTTGTTGCGGGTCTTGTAAGAAGTCGATCAACACTTCGCCAAAACAATATACGGGTAATGACATGCCTGCCCCTCTAACCTTTACTCTTATCAATTATCTGGGAACCTTTGTTAAAGGGACATCAGAAATCAGAGTTTGTTGATGCTTTCTGAAATGATTAAGATAACACTACGTCATAGTTTGTAATTAGTAAATGTTAAGCGCAAAAAAACAGCTATATTTTTTTTGAGATGTTGCATTTAGGCTTAAATAAAGCAACTATAGCGGTTAGTTATTGCGTGAGGATGAGACAAATGGTTCAGAAAAGCATATCAGAATTACAACTTGACTCAGCTGAGCTGGCCGATTTTTCTGCCAAAGTACTTAAACGATACAGTTCGTCGCTCAGAGCGATAGCGAAAGATCGCTGGCCGCTGTTTCAGGCTCGCCTGAAACAGCATTTACCTGCGTTATTGCAGTTATATCTGCCCCTCTATGGCGAGCGTTTTGACAGTTATTATTATCTTGAACAGCTATTAAAGTTATTGGCTAAGTCTGTTGCGCAACGGCCTGATTATCTGCATCTTGAGGATGAAGAACCACAAGATTGGCATAAACAGCAGCATGCTTTGGGCTCTGCCTGTTATGTCGATTTATTTGCCGATAATTTTGCTGGTCTGGCAGCTCGTATTCCTTATTTAAAGCAAACCGGCATTAACTATCTGCACCTGATGCCTTTATTTAAAGCACCTGAGCCTAATAGCGATGGTGGTTACGCTGTGTCTGATTACCGTAAAACGATGCCTGCGCTTGGCAGCATGCCAGAGCTGGCTAAGTTAATGCAACAGCTGCATCAGAATGGTATCCGGCCGGTGCTTGATTTCGTGTTTAACCATACTTCTGATGAACATCGTTGGGCACAAAAAGCCAAAGCAGGTGATACGGATTACCAGCAGTTTTATTTCTTTTTTACCGAGCAGCAGCGCGAGCAGTATTCACCATGGTTGCGTGAAATTTTCCCTGAGATACGCCGCGGCTGTTTCACATTTGAACCCCTTGCTAAACGCTGGGTCTGGACAACTTTTAACAGCTTTCAGTGGGATTTAAATTACGCCAATCCGGCAGTATTCAATGCCATGGCCGAAGAAATGTTATTTCTTGCCAATCAGGGCGCGGCGGTACTAAGGTTAGACGCTCTGGCGTTTGTCTGGAAAGAAGCTGGCACAAGTTGTGAAAACCTGCCAAAAGCTCACACGTTAATTCAGGCATTTAATGCGGTTGCCCGCATTGCTGCACCGGCATTACAATTTAAATCTGAAGCAATAGTGCATCCGGATGAGGTAGTAAAATACATTTCGCCCGAAGAATGCCAGCTATCATATAACCCATTGTTGATGGCGCTGTTGTGGAATAGCCTGGCAACCCGCAAAACCCGTCTATTAACCGAATCACTACAGCGACGTTTTGCGATAGACCCGCATTGCAGCTGGGTAAATTATATTCGTTGCCATGATGATATTGGCTGGACCTTTGATGACAATGTGGCCTGGCAACTGGGTATTAATCCTGAGCATCACCGCCAGTTTTTAAACCAGTTTTACACCGGTCAATTTAGCGGAAGTTTTGCCACTGGCGTGCCATTTCAGCAAAACCCTGTTACCGGGGATTGTCGTGTCGCTGGCATGCTGGCGTCGCTTACCGGGGTCGAGCAGGCACTACAAAATGTGGATGAAACACAAAAACAGTGTCAGCTTGAGCAAGCGCTGGCTAGAATTTTTATTTTAAACAGTGTTATTTTAAGTATTGGCGGCTTACCGTTACTCTATATGGGTGATGAGTTAGGCTTGTTAAATGACTACAGCTATCAGCAAGATCCCGCGAAACAGGATGACAGCCGCTGGGTAAACCGGGTTAAAGTGTCGGAACAGCAGCTGTTAACAGCAAAAGACCCTGCAAGTTTATCCGGACGTATTTATCAGCAGTTACAGCATCTGGTTAACGTGAGGGCCGGGTTAGCCGTGTTAGGGCCGGGCAGCACAGAAATCTTAGCAAGTGGCAATCCACATGTGTTTGTCTATCAGCGACAAGCTGACATGCAAGCTTTACGTTGTGTGGTAAATTTTAGTGAATCAGACCAGCTGTATACCGGATTAACAGCAGGCAAATGGCGTGACGAATTAACCGGGCAGCGGTTTGACAGTCAAAGTATGATGTTAAAGCCTTACCAGGTACTGTGGTTAAGCGCAATTAGTTAAATTTACATCAGCAGTTAACGCCGGCCTGTAGTAAAACTACCGGCCGGCTTTTTTGTTGTTAAGAAAATAACGTTAGCAAAAGCAAAACGAAGCCCCGTTGGACGGGGCAGAAAAAGAAAGAAACCGCTTTATAAAACAAATTAGTGTGACATTCTCTGCAGTTGTTGCTCCGCAGGGTTTTTCAGGTGATTCCACCACAAGCCGATGCTCATAATAACGGCAAAGCCCGTTGCCAGGTAAAACCCGTAGCGGACATCGCCAAAAATATCACCAACAATGCCCATCATTAATGGCCCAACAGCTGCGGCCAATGCGGTAAAAGCTAAAATTAAACCTGCCGCCGCTCCGTGTTGATGGCGGGGAAAACAACTAATGCCTTTAGAATTAAGAGTTGGGTACATCATTGACATAAATAAGCCCGAGAGTGGCATCAGCCACAATGCCCAGGCAACACCCTGGCTCATACTTAAAACAAAACAAAACGCAATGGCAGTACTGAACCAGGCTAGCAAAATGGTCCAGCTAAAGCGGGTTAATAACCATTCGGCTAAAAACCGACCCGTGGTGCGTAAGATAAAAAATACTGTGATGGCATGGGCTGCCAGTAAAGTGTATTGACCTTCGTATTGTTGTAGCAGGGTGGGTAGCCAGACAAACACCGCCACTTCAGTGGCTACATAGCAGGCTATTGCCAGCGAAAAGCCAAGCGCATAAGGGTTTTTAACCAGTTTCAGACAGTGCCAGATAGACGTTTTTGGCTGGGTGACATAAGCAGGGTAGTCCATGCGCCAGGCGATAATCAGTAAAATCGCGCAAATCAAACCTGCAACCAGATACAGTTGCTCCCATGCCATATCCAGCATCAGCAGGACGGCGACCAGTGCCGGGCCAACAATAGCACCCAGTCCAAAAAAACCTTCGACCCGGTTCATTAAACGGGTGTGGCTAAGGGGGTTGGGGCTGATATCACCAATTAAAGCAAGGGCACCGGTTTTAAATAAACCGATGCTTAGGCCGCATAAGCCGAGCAGCAGCATATAAAAGTAAAAACTTTGGTTAAGTGCAAAAGCGAAGCAGGCCAGTGTGTAAATAAACAGGCCAAATAAAATGATCTTTTTACGCCCAAGTTGATCTGCCAGTTGCCCCAGAAATAGGCCAGATAATCCAATAAAGATCATTGGCACGTAGTGAAACGCTGCGGCCTGGGTCAGGCTCAGATCAAATTGTTTGACCACTTCCGGTATAATCACCCCTACGGCATCGGTGGTCATAGCGAAAACAAAGAACATCAGGCAAGTCATCCACTTTACCTGGGTATAGGTATGCTCGGTCACCACAGCCGTGGTAATTACTGGTTTGTGTTGCATGTTATTACCCTGTCTTATGCAGGCTTTTTGCCTGTCAGTTTTATAATGCCAGTACTGTTATTGTTTTCTGGCTACCACTGTATGGTGGCTTTTGATTTATTGGTTTTCCAGGCTCGCTAAAGCCATACTTGAAATTACACCTTAAACGTTTAAGTATCAAGCCGGAGTTCGAAAAATGAACACAAAAGTTGCGGATTAATCAGTTTAAGGTGTTAGCAGCTGGCACGCAGCCTTAATTCACACTCCAGCAATATGTCCTGCTGCACATCACCGGCCAGTAGCATGCTGGCTGCTGTGCGGCCTTTTTCATCGCTATGCTGAGCGATAGTTGTCAGGGTAGGATAGGCTCGCTCGGCTTCTTCAATACCATCGAAACCAACCAACTTAACATCTTCCGGAATTTTTAAGCCAAGTTGCCTTGCTACACTCATTGCACCAAGTGCAATCCGATCGCTCATGCACAACAACAAAGTTGGTCTCGGGTGTTGTGTCAGCGCTTCACGGGCAGCAATTTCTGCATAGTGATGGTTATTAACCGGAATATGCCAGATTTGATCAGCACTAATTTCACGTTTTAAATCAGTCACCGCCGCCAGATAGCCATCAAGTCGACGACGGGAGATGGCTTCATTTTGATCGTAGAGCTCGTGGCTTTGCATGCGACATACCCGGTTAGAATCAACTAAACGCAAGCCCAATACTGCCACTTTGCCAGGTTGCTGCTGCAGGGCGTAGTGGGCAATATCGTAAGCATAGCGGTAGTTGTCAATATTAACTGAGCCAATACCAGCCAGGTTGCAATCGACACTAATCACCGGCTTGCCACTTTGTATGACCCGCTCCAGCTGTTCGTGGTTTTTAGGACTGCCATAAATAATGAAACCGTCAGGAAGCGCTTCAGCTGTGCTGTGCACCGCTTTGCTACCCGACAATAACAGCATATCTTTGCCTTGTTGCTGCAACACCTCAGCAATACCTTTAATCAGCTGATTTGCTACAGGATCACTGACGGAATACTCAAGGGTGTCTGACAATAAAATTGCTATCATATCTGAACGACCCGTCCGAAGACTTCGCGCCGTAGCATTCGGGCCTGTAAAGCCGAGTTTCTCACTCTCTTTTAATATATGACGCCTTAAATCAGCTGATAGTTGGTCAGGGCGGTTAAAAGCATTGGAAACGGTAGCAATCGACACGCCAAGGTGTTTTGCTAATGATTTAAGCGTAACATTGGCCATTTAGTAGCTGATCCTTATGCGAAAGGTGTAAAGTAGTTCCGGCAGCACTGTATTACAGATGTTCTTAAACGTTAAGTTTTATTGTGCGAAAATGAGTTAAATGCCCACAAAAACAAAAGCGGCTGCCTGTGCAACCGCTTTATATTTGTTAGCAATCTTTGTTAAAACTGATAACGCAACCCTAAAGAAGCGGTACGACCATTAATAGTCCGCGCGGTAATAATCTCATTGTCCGGAACGCTACCTTGTTCAGCTTCAGTAATTCCAATGGTATCAAACAGGTTATTGACGTTCAGCGAGAGCGTCAGGTTTTCGGCAAGTTCATAATTTGCAAAAGCATTAATTTGAGTATAGCCACTGAATTTCAGATCATTATTATCCTGAGCATAGGAATCAGTTGTGCCCACCAGACTAACGCCTATCTGCGCATTATCCATGGTATAACGTGCCAGTAAATTGTAGATCATATCTGCCTGGCGGCGAGGCGTGTTGCCTACAACATCAGGATTTAATGCGTCACTGCTGATCTCCGCATCAGTAAACGTTACTGAACCACGAAAGTCAAAGTCACCTATCCGGTAGCTACTTTCCAGTTCTATACCTTTAGCCTTGTAAACCCGGTCAAAAAAGAGTTGTGTCGTTGCTTCAAAGTTTTGCTCATCAGTTTCAGCGAAAAACAAGGTAGCAAATAAATTAAGATTGCCATGGCGGCTTTTGCTACCAATTTCATATTGTTTTACTTCGTCAATGGCATCTTCTCGAGCTACTGTGCCATCAGCATTCACTTTACCAAATAGCAGGCGGTCGGCATTAGCACGGGCGCCTTTACTGATCCGGCCAAACATTGCCCAGTCGCGATTGAACTGGTAATTAGCGCCAGCAGAGTACGAATTATAGCCCCAACTGTAATTGACCAGTTGCGGGTTTGCTAAATCAATACCAGATACACTTTGCTCAATTTGACTGATAACGCCATCACTGTTCATATCCCGGCTGCTTTGTGAAGCTCCGGCATAGGTGCCCGTTGCTTTGCCATTATCCCGCCTTACACTGGCATCAAGTGACCAGTCACCAAAGGCCCAGCCCACGTTAATATAAGGGGCTTTCGTACTGTATTGGGTGTCGTAGTTACGTTGGCAACAGTTTCCCCAGAACGGAACGCCATATGCCAGCTGCCCTTGTTCTGAAAATGCTGTACCATCTGCTGCGTTAACGTTTAACAGTTCTGCGTTATCTCCTTTTAAGGCCATCAGGTAAGAGTTCCATAGCCATGACATACTGATAGTCTGATCTGCCATGTAGTAGCCAAAAGTGACATCTACGTCGCCAAAACTTCTCGCCAATTTCAAATCATTTACTATAGAGCCAAAGTCATTGATTTCAACATCAAAGGTATGGATCCGCATGGCATCCGCTGCAGTGTATTCCTGGCCAGCCTGAGGGCCAACAGCATAAGTGAGCGTCGCGTTATCGCCAGTAATACTGTTGGCAATATCCTGTGCGTTGCCAACTTCAGCAGGAAACAGCGTAATAAAATTACCGCTGATGTCACTAATTCTGAAGCGATTGTCTAAGGTCCAGTTTTCGTCTAAATCAAATTGGGCTTCAATACCAAAACTGTCAACTTTCGGATTCATACCGTCGCGTACATCACCGCGGGAGATCTGATTATCACCGTTTAATCGCACAGTTTGGCTTAAATAGACCGATTGCAAAGTGTCCTTTTGTGCATCGTAGCCTGGCACTGAGCTGCCATCGGCATACATTGGCATTGGCATATAACTGGCGGCGCGATCATTTAAATGTTTGGCATAAACTCTTACGTAGCCCGCGTTAAATTCTTTTGTCACATTGGCTTTGATTTGATAGCCGCGCTCACCCTGATAGCCTGGGTCACGAACACCTTCACCCTGACGAACAAAACCACCAAAATGAAAACGCATGTCATTGTTAATGTCACCACCGAACTCAAAATCAGTTCTGAACTGGTCGTAGTTTATGCCTGAAGTAACAGCGATGCTGCCGCCCTGGTGTTCGCCGGTTTTGCTGATGAAGTTGATAATACCACCCGGTGAGTTGCTTGCGGCAGTGCTGGCTGAACCACCACGAATGACATCTAATCTGGCCATGGTTGAATCTGCCCGGACAAAAATATCTGCATTACCAAAGGCAATGTCGCCAAACTGCAGTACCGGTAGACCATCTTCCTGCAACGTTAAAAACTTCGCGCCGCCTGCAGCGACGGGTAAGCCGCGTACAGCAATGTTTGCATTACCTTCACCACCGGTAGACTCACTTCTTACTCCGGGCAGCATTCGAAAAATTTCTGCTGTAGAGCGTGGGCTCGTTACATCGATATCTTCAAATGTCAGGCTGCTGACTGAGACACTTGATTGCATAACTGACTGATTACGTGAGACAGCCCCGGTAACGACAATACGTTCAAAACCAAGGCCTGACGTTGTGCTGGATTCTGTCGCTGTAACGTCATTTTCAGTAGTTGTTTCCTGTGCGATTACAGTAGCAGAGCCTATTGCCAGGCTTACAGCAAGCGCCAGGCATGAACGATTTAAATTTTTTGTTTTCATCTGTTTTACCCTCGTCAATTCAAATTGGTATCGTTATATATTACTTAATCGTTTAAGTTTATAGGTATAATTACAGCCAGGCCAACATCTCACTTATGCTGTTTTTTGTTTTAATCCTGTAGCTTGATAAGCTGAAAGCCTTTTTAAGCTATTAATCCGCCCTGGATGTTAGCTGTTATTTTAATCGCCTTGACCGTCTTAAACGTTTTACCTCTAAATATTAATTACGTCAAGCTTGGTTAATAACTAATCAGTTTTTTTGTGTTGTTTGCCACTGTTGGGTTGAGTTGGCTGTGCTGTCTAACCATTTACTGCGTACAATGCTTATCTTTTTCAGATGAAGGATGTTGTTTTGACTGTCCGTTTACCTGCAGACTTACTGCCCGGCCCTAGTGACTTATGGTTTCTGCCACTGGGAGGCTGTGGCGAAATAGGCATGAACCTGAACCTGTACGGTCATGACAGCCGCTGGTTGATGGTAGATTGCGGCGTGACGTTTTATAACCCGCTGCAGCCGACAACCAGCCCGATTACCGCTGAAGTGCAGGCGGCCGATCCGGCATTTATCACGCAGCGCCGTGAGTTGCTCTCTGGCATTGTTATTACCCATGCCCACGAAGACCATATTGGTGCGTTACCTTTTTTATGGCCGCGCTTTGGCTGCCCGGTATATTGCACGCCTTTTACTGCAGAGATCCTGCGCCGTAAAATTGCCCGCAGTGGTTTATCGCAGAACATGCCAATTATTGAGATCCCACTTGGCGGCACCAGCAATATTGGCCCTTTTTTAATTAACTGGCTGAGTATTACCCACTCTGTACCTGAGCCGCAGGCGCTGTTGATCACCACGGCGGCCGGCAAGGTGTTTCATACGGCTGACTGGAAAATTGATCATGCCCCCATGACGGGCAAGCCTTTTAAACCGCAAGTATTTAAGCGATTAGCCCTGCAGGATATTACCGCGATGGTGTGTGATTCGACCAATGCGTTAAGGCCGGGTTTTTCGGGATCTGAAACTGCCTGTTTTGAGGGCTTGTTTGAAGTAATACGGCATGAAAAACAGCGGGTGGTGGTCAGTGGCTTTAGCAGTAATATTGGCCGTTTAATCAGCCTTGGCCACGTTGCCAGGCGCACCGGACGCTATTTAGCCTTGTTTGGCCGTGCTATGGAAAATATGGTAGGCGCGGCGCGGGCCTGTGGTTACTGGCCGGATGATATTCCGTTAATTGAGCCCTCGCATATTGGCTACTTGCCGGCGAGTGAAGTATTAGTAGTGGCAACCGGCAGCCAGGGCGAGCCGCGCGCCGCGCTCAGCCGCTTAGCGCAGCAGCGTCATCCGCATTTAATTCTGGAAGAAAATGATCTGGTGCTGTTTAGCTCGATTTTAATTCCGGGGAATGAAATGCTGGTTAGCCGGTTGATAACCCAATTAAAACTACTGAAAGTACGCACGTTACAAAGCGCCGATAGTCCGCAGCTTATTCATGTATCCGGCCACCCGAATCAGGGCGAACTCGACTTAATGTACCGCTATGTACAACCTGCTATGGCTATCCCCGTGCATGGCGAGGCGGCGCATATACAGGCTAATGCTACCGTAGCAAAAGCGGCTGGAGTAAAACAACAATTCACTGGCCAGAATGGTGATTTATTTGTGCTGGCCCCAAAGCCGCGTATCTGCAGCGGGGCTGTGACGACTGGGCGGATTGCGGTAGAACATTAGCCTGGCTGGCCGCTGCCAGATTTAACGCTAGCGTCTTAATTAATTTTTTGGTAATCATTTTCGGTTACTTTTATGTTTTGTAATCAATTATGGTTACATATTTGACATGTAACCATATTGGGTTACCATTAAGCATCATTGAACAAAAACTGAGAGCAAAAATGGCAGCAACTTATGCTGTGCTAACCGGTGATTTTGTCAAGTCCCGCGGCATTGCCGGTGAACAATACGATACGGTACTGTATCAGTTAGAGCAGCTATTAGTTGCTAAAGCCAGCACGCTGGGCTGCAGTTACAACTTTTACCGCGGCGATGCGTTTCAGATATTATTACCGCAACCTGCTGCAGCGGTAACCCTGGCTCTTTATATTCGTTTAACACTGATAAGCCTGAATCGGGATTGTAAGATTAGTATTGGCCTGGGCGAGGTAACGAATTTACGTCAGGATGTAAAAAGCGCCAGCGGCCCGGCTTTTACCCTGTCTGGTAATGGCCTGGATACCTTACCTGGCGGACAGCGGCTGGCAATTTATAGTCAGCAGCAAGCCCTGCAACACATATTAGCGGTACCACTGCAAATGGCCGACAGTATGCTAAGCAAACTTACCGCCCGTCAGGCCGAAGCGTTACTACTGTATTTTCTGACCCCAGGCAGCTCCCATGAAAATATCGCCGGCAAACTCGGCACCTCCAGAGAGAATGTCACTAAGTTACTGAACAATAACCATGCGGATTACCAGCTGATGCAGGCGTTCATCGAGTATTGCCAAAGCCATATTAAAAGGAGCGTAGCATGAGTGATAGCAGCTTACTCCTGAGTTTAGTGCTGGTGCATATTCTGGCCGATTTCTTTTTACAACCTACTGCCTGGGTGCAGGCTCGGGCTGAGCGGCATTGGCGCTGTAGCCAATTGTACTTTCATGGCTTAATTCATTTTGGTTTAAACCTGTTACTGTTAATACTGTGGTATCGCCTCAGCTGGTCGGCAGTAAGCGTCATCTCGGTTTTTAGCCTGGCGCTGCTGATTGCCGTCAGCCATCTGCTGATTGACGTTGCTAAATCTTATTTCACTGGTTTACGTTACTTTGTGCTGGATCAGCTACTACATGTGTTAATTATCATGCTGGTGTGGCTGTACCTTACTGATACCGGGTATCCCGCATTACTAAATCTGGCCACAGGGTTGCTCAGAGCCGAGCATCTGTTGTTGCTGCTGGCTTATTTGCTACTCATGAAGCCTGCTTCGGTGGTCATCAGTTTAGTGCTTACCAAGATAAGTGCGCCGGCCACCAATGCCAAGCAGGGCTCACCGGCTGCCGGGCATCTGATTGGGATTGCCGAGCGACTGCTGATCCTGACGCTGATCCTGGCCGGTCAGTATTCAGGGGTGGGTTTGGTAGTGGCCGCAAAATCAGTGCTACGCTATAACGATTTACGTGATTCGCACGACCGGGCACTGACCGAATATATTTTGCTGGGGTCACTGTTAAGTTTTGGCTTCACATTACTGATCGCCATCATCTTACTGAAGTTTCTTCCTTTCAGGGCGGCCGGTTCATGGTAGTCACCCCCGGATGGTATTGGTTGAGGGACAACCATATTGATCGACACAACTCTATCAAGGAGACTAATTAAGGTGTCTGCCACATTGCTTACCAAACCATTAACTGTGTCGCCCAGTTCACGGCTGAGCTTTTCGTTGTTATCTGAGCAAGATGCCCAGTTGCTGTTTGAAATTGACCAGGACAAAGAGGTAATGCGTTATCTTTCTGGCGGTAAGCCAACCACAATGCAACAAATTACCGAGGTGTTTTTGCCGCGGATGGCACAATATCGTAACCCACCACGCGGCTTTGGCATCTGGCAGGTATGTCGGCGCGCCGACAACGTTTATCTGGGCTGGATATTAATCCGGCCCATGGGCTTTAATACTTTAATTCCAAGCAGAGATGATGTTGAATTAGGCTGGCGTTTTAAGCGGAAATACTGGGGTCAGGGTTATGCCAGCGAAGCGGCAGCTGCAGTAGCAATGGCGGTTTTAGCACATAACGATAACGTGCGTTATGTATCAGCAATTACCACACCGGATAATACCGGTTCAATTGGCGTAATGCGCAAGCTGGGGATGCAGTTTATTAAACGCTATATGCATCAGGATGCATTGGGTGAAGTGGACGCAGTGCTATACAGGAAGCACATCAATGAAGATAGCTAAATTTTTACCCTGGTGTGGGGCTGCCAGTTGCGCGCTGGCACTACAGGTCAGCGCTAATACCATTTATCTGGTACGCCACGCTGAAAAGCAGGATGATAGCAAAGACCCTGCGTTGTCTGTGTGCGGTCAGGCCAGAGCAACAGCCCTGGCTGATTACTTTGCCAACATCACTCTGGGCGCTGTGTATGCCACACCATACCAGCGTACCCAACAAACGGCAGCTGCTGTTGCTGATAGCAAAAAAATATCTGTCAATCACTACGATCCCGGCAAGCCCGAACAATTAGTGCAGCAGCTAAGTACAGCCGCCGCGCCGGTGCTGGTGGTGGGACATAGCAACACCGTACCTGAACTGGTTAAATTACTGAGCGGTATCGACGTTGCACCGCTGACTGAACAACAATATAACCTGTTATACCAGGTGCAGCTGGGCGCACAGGGCAGTGTGACGATTAGACAGCAGTCATTTCAGTGTCAGTCAGCCCCAAAACCTTAAATAAAAACAGTAACAAGCGCTTACGTTAACACTGCGCAGCAAAGGATTATGCGAACCAGTTTTATTAGCTGATAACAATTTTTGCCATCACTTGATGTTAAATATAATTGACATTGGGTTATCTTTAACTACCATTGAGTTCGTTGTAGTAATCATTAAGAGCGGTTCAAACAAGGAGATCGCAATGTTGCATTGGCAAGTTATACCGTATCGCGAAAAAGTAGCCTGGTTGTCTATCGCCGCTATGCTCGCTACTTTCGGGCCGTATTTTACCCTGGTGGCTACTGGCTACTTTCCGGTAACGCCAATGCCGGACCTGCGACAGCTGGCAGGTTATGCGGTTACTGCTGCAGTGCAGGTAACTATTTTGATTGTTGGCCATATTGTATTGCGTCGCAGCAACCCGCTTGATGCAAAAGTAGCAGCTGATGAGCGCGATATCGCGATAAAGCATCGGTCGGTTACAACGGCTTACTATGTGCTGATAACCGGCATGATCCTGGTCGGGGTGGTGATGCCATTTTCCAGTAACGGCTGGCACATTGTTAATTCTGCACTATTTATGATTGTGCTCGCTGAGCTGGTGCAGTATTCGGTAATGGTTATTGGTTATCGCAGGCAGGCAGGATGAAGGGATCGCTAAGTAATAACATCCGGTTACTGCGTTTTGTACAAAGCGAGATGACGCAGGCTGAGTTGGGGCAACGGGTAGGGGTAACCCGTCAGACTATCGCCGCGATAGAGGCAGGTAAATATTCTCCGTCGTTGGAGGTCGCGTTTCGGATTGCCGGAGAATTTAAACTGCCACTGGAGCAAGTGTTCCAGTGGCAGGAATAGCGTTAAGCTGTTAACGGTTAGTCAGATAAAGCGGAATAATCGCCACCGACTCCGGTGCGGTAAATGCAAAACTGGCATCCGCAGCAATATTACCGCCGGCGCTGTTAAGGATATTATCGAAACGTAACACCAGATTATTTGACTTTTCAGCCACATAAAGGTGTTGACCGCTATACATAATATCAACAGGGTTACCCAACGCAGAATTATCACCACTGATATTAACCGCCACATTGGTTAAACCACTGGCCAAACCGGCATTGTTTAGCACGTAAATTTTGCCGTCGGTGGCGTCAGCTGCGCTGCCAACATCAGAGACGATTAATGCGTCGCTGGCAAAGTCGTAGTCAATACCATGCAGATTGCTTGGCGCGGCTATTGCTAAACCACCTATCGCCGGGGTAATAATGCGATCTGCCGTATCAATACTGCTATTGCCTGCCAGCCATTTACTTGTTACCTGATCAAAAACGGCCACGGTGCCATTTGTCAGCGCGACAAAAGCTTTATCGCTGGCGGGGTCATAGTCGACATCCCATGGCCGGGCCGGTGTAGTATTTAAGGTCAGCAACGGCGCCGCATTGCCACTGGCGCAGGTGGAGTAAATTAAAATTCCGGGGCTGGTGGCATTGTTTTCTGCCACAAACAACAAGCCACTGGCTGAATCAATGTCGAGCCCTTTTGGTGACATTAAACCGGTGTTGCTGCCACTGATGATCCGGTCCTGCGCGGCGCTATATTGCTGACCACTGCGTCGGCTCGCCACCCGGTTGCTAATAACGATGCCGCCACTGTCGGCCGTGTCAAAGCTGGTATAGCTGTCGCCCGCGACATCAAACGTTACGCTCTCAATTGTTTGAAGCGCATTGTATTGGCCCAGATCGCTGGTTAGTGCCGCAGTTAAACGGCTGATCCGGCCCGTGGTGGGGCCAGTGGTTGCCGGGTTACTGGACACCGCCACCCCTAGCAATACCGGCGCACTGCTGCTGTCAGAAATATCGACTGCAGCAGAGGATGCGCTTAACTGTACCAATGATTCAGGCTTAACAGATTCTGTTATTAAATCTGGCGCGATATCACCACTTGGTCCGGCAAAAATTGTAGCAAAAACTAAAATAGCATCATTGGCTTTCTCTGCTACCCGCAGTTCGCTGCCAGAGAGCACAATATCAACCGGATTGCCCAGCATGGTAGCAGGGCCGTTAATCACCCGGGCGGGTATCACTTCACCATCCGCAACTGAGATATTATTTAAAACAAACAAAATGCCATCAGTGGCATCGCTTGCACTGCCAACGTCAGATAAAACCAGCTTGTCTGATAATCGGTCATAGGCAATACCATGCAGGTTAACGGATAATTGCATGCCATCGGCCGAGACGGGGGTAATGCTGCGGGTGGGCATTGCTGCATAATCACTGGCGACATAATTATCGTAAATAGACAACACACCATTGGTTAGGGCGACATATAAGACATCGTTAATATCATCATAAAACAGATCCCATGGCATCGCTTCGGTCGTCGTGCTAGCCAATGGCGCTGCAGTGCCTGCGGCAGCGCCGCCATAAACGGTAACTTGCATGGCATTTTGATCGGCAATAAACACTAAGCCCCGCTGGTCTGAAAATGCGATGCCTTTAGGGTTAACCAGGCCGGTAGCGGCACCGGTAAGCTCGCGATCAATGGTCGGGTCAAAGGTAGTGCCATCCGGGCGCGTCGCGATTCGGCAGAATGTTTTCAGGCTGCCATTGCTACTATCGCCAGCCTGAACCAGATTACCCAGGGTATCGAGCACCACGCCCTGATTATTCAAACCAGAAAAGCGTTTTAACGGTGCGGCATTCTGGTTAATCAGATCGACCGTACCGCTATTGTCAGGGCCATTATTAGCCATTAAAAAATTGGCAGCGGTAAAGCCCGGGTTACCGTCTGCGCCAGGCTGACCCGGGGTACCGTCAGCTCCGGGCTGGCCGGGTGCACCATCGTCACCGTCGCAACCGGTAAGCGCAAGCAGCATTGCCAGAGCTACTGCACTTAATGACATCGGACCGCGAACCGCTCGAACAAATTTTGAATGTATCATAGTGTTTTCCTTGCTTTATCAACTGTGTTTGGCGAACAGCAGGTCGACAGCCTGAACCTGATACAGCATAAAATGCTCACCTCCAATGCAAGCAACGACTGAGCTGGCCAACTGGATGCAGTAAAAGCTGGAAAGTTTTCAGATTGATTATCAAATGTGGTTTAACTAATGCGTGTGTGTCAGCTGTCTACCAACTGGATCATTTTAATCACGACAATCCGCATGCCCGGATGGAATTCAGCGCTTAACACAAACAAAAATGGCATTGCCGGAGCTCCGGTCCCAGGGCGTGATTTTATCGTAATCGTGGGCCAGTATCTGCACCTCAAAATAAGGGGTAAGCAGTGCCTGCAGCTGTGCAAAACTCACTGCCACCATCGGGTGCTGATCCTGCCATAACTCTGTTGCCGCTGCAGTGGTTTTGGCAATGCTCAGTTTAAGTGTTTGCTGCTCTCCCTCACCACTGTAATGCCACGCTGACTCAAATATAAAATGGCTGCTGTCGAGCTGAGCACTATGACGCACGGCAGACTGATTGCAGATGGTATTTTTGTCTACCGCATTAAATACAAAGAGTCCGCCTGGTGTCAGTGCCTGAGATACGCTGGCAATGCATTGTTGTAGCGCATTGATACTTCCGCTGTAATGTACTGAATATAAAAAACAGGTAATCAGATCAACCGGTGCATCCAGCGTGAAGCTTGCCATATCGTGCAGCATAAAATTGGCTTGCGGGCAGCGGGCGCGGGCAAGATCCAGCATCGGCTGGTTGAGATCCAGGCCATTACACTGATAGCCATAATCAATAAAATGACGAATATGCGGGCCGGTACCACAGGCTAAATCAAGATGTTTGATACCACCATTGCCCAGTAACTGCTGGAGCCTGTGCACCATATTGCTCTGGGTCAGATAATTAATGTCGCAACACATTAAATCGTAGTAAGACGACAGGTCGGTATAAAGGGCATTTGATGACAGCATGTAGGCTGCTTACGCTAAATTATGGTGGCGCATTTTATAGCAGTTTACCGGGATTGCGAAGCGGGATTATATGCTGTGCAGCGCATATTCAACATTTTGTCAGACTGTTATTCACTATTTATTTTTACCAATATTAAACAATAGTATTTATTTGGTTAAATAAAGAATTTAGAATGGCGGTTGTTTTGCAACATGCGCTGTGGATTGCGTTCCAGCGCGTTATCTGAATATCATTAACCGGAGTATCAATTTTGCGCACTTTATCGATTACCGCAGCGACCTTAATAACCCTGCTGACGACAGGTTGTGTAAATACACCTGATGATTCTGGCACCACAGCTGCCGCGGGTAGCGTGGTGTCTGCTAACCCGCAAACGTTGTTTGCAGCAAGACTGCAACCCGCCAGCGGACTGGAAACCTCGGTAATGGCTGGCAACCAGCTTAGGATATCTTTCCCTGGTATGACCGCTTTTTCACATGACGGTGCCAGATTAAGCAGCGCATTACAGCAGCAGTTAACTCACATAGTCGAATCGCTAAAAGGTATAAATTACCAGCGGCTTGCTGTACTTGGGCACACCGACAGCAGTGGCCAGCTGGCTTATAACAATAAGTTATCACAGCAGCGTGCAGAGCAGGTTAAGGCCTTTATGCTGCAACAAGGCCTGGCAGCAGAAACGATAGCGGCCGAAGGGCGCGGTCCGGCCGAGCCGATTGCCGATAACAACACGGCAGAAGGTAAGGCGGCTAACCGTCGGGTAGAGCTGGTAATCAGTTTCGAACAGCCATTAACTGCGGCTGTTACTGACTGAATACCTGATCGGTATCAGGGCGTGTTGACGTTTGATGGTTGTTTTGCAGCAATAGTGCCAGGATAAAACGACCAGACTATTGTTTGTATGGTCGACGTGCCTTGCGAAAACGCTAACCCCTTTGCCTCATCACCTTGATAATCTTTCGTTTACCCGGGTACAGCCTGTTATGATGAGCACTACGTTGATCATTACCGTAGCGGTAACTTACAAGATTCGAGGTGATATGAGTACCCTGTTTACGCCGCGAAACAGTGGCCCGCATGCCGTTTTGCCCTGGCTTGGCCGGTTTTTAATGCCTTATCGCTGGCGGGTGATAGCGGCTATGTTATTTTTGCTGATTGGTTCTCTGGCCTGGCTGGCATTGGGCCAGGGCGTGCGTTTACTGGTCGATCAGGGGTTTGTTGCTGGCAATAGCGCCCGGCTAAATTCGATTGTTCTACTGATTTTACTCATTACCAGTATTAGCGCTGCAGCGGTATTTTGCCGGTTTTATCTGATGACCTGGCTGGGAGAGCGGGTCAGTGCTGACATTCGCAATCATGTGTATCGCCACATGCTGCTGTTGTCACCCGCTTTTTATAGTGAAACCCGCACCGGCGAGGTTATTTCCCGCTTTACCGCGGATACGACGGTACTGCAAACCGTGGTGGGCTCCAGCTTTTCTATGGCACTGCGCTCGGCTGTTACCGCCGTTGGCGGTTTACTGATGATGGCTTTTACCAGTTTAAAAATGACCGGCCTGGTATTAGTCGCTGTCCCGCTGGTTCTGGTTCCTATCTTTATATTGGGGCGGCGAGTGCGCCATATGGCCCGCGCCAGTCAGGATCGGTTGGCTGATATTGGCGCCCATGTTGATGAAAGTCTGCATGAAATTCACACCGTACAGGCTTATGGCCATGAAGCTTTGGATCAGCAGCATTTTGCCAGCAAAATTGAGCAGGTAATGATGGCAGCAAAACAGCGTATTTTTTACCGGGCGCTGTTAATTGGTGTCGTCATGTTGCTTAGTATCAGTGCTGTTACCCTGGTTGGCTGGGTCGGTGCATTGGATGTGCTACAAGAGCGTATTACTGCCGGCGAGCTTACTGCCTTTTTATTTTACGCGGTGGTAGTGGCAGGCTCTGTTGCTACCATCAGCGAGGTGATTGGTGAGATTCAGCGAGCGGCGGGTGCTACCGAGCGCCTGATTGAATTAGCCAGTATACCAGTGGAAATAGCAGCACCTGCCACACCGGCCCACTTGGCAAAACCTGTTGCCGGTACCCTGGAGTTTGAAGAGATTAGTTTTTACTATCCGCAGCTGCCAGATAAAACCGTAATACAGCAGCTTAATCTGCATATTAAAGCGGGCGAACGGGTGGCTCTGGTTGGTCCAAGCGGTGCGGGGAAAACGACTCTGTTTCAGTTGTTGCAGCGTTTTTATAATTTGCCAACAGGACGGGTTTTACTGGACGGCATTGATATCAGCTTGCTTGATCCTGCCGGGCTGCGCGCCCAGTTTGCCCTGGTACCACAAGATGCAGTGATCTTTGCCACTACTGTGCTGGAAAACGTACGCTACGGCCGCCCAGAGGCCAGCGAACAAGATGTGATTGCTGCTTGCAAAGCGGCAGAAGCCGATGAGTTTATTCAGGGGCTTGGGGAGGGGTACCATAGTCAGCTGGGTGAGCGCGGGGTGCGTTTATCCGGTGGCCAGAAGCAGCGAATTGCTATTGCCAGAGCTATTCTGGCCGACCGGCCGGTGCTGCTACTGGATGAGGCAACCAGCGCACTGGACGCGGCCAGTGAATATTATGTAAAGCAAGCTCTGGAGCATTTGATGCAGGGCAAAACCACCTTGATAATTGCCCACCGGTTGAGTACGGTATTACACGCTGACCGCATTGTAGTGCTGGATAAAGGGCAGCTTATTGCCGTCGGTAAACATAGCGAACTAATGCAAAGCTGCCCGCTATATCAGCAACTGGCCCAATTGCAGTTTTTGAGTGCCGACAGCGCTGACTTATAACGACTTTTTTTACTGCAGAACGGCCTGGTAAATCAGGGTCATAATAGTGCCATAGCGACCGGTTTCAAAGCTGTCACCACTAAATTCATAACCATTACCGTTAGCAACAATCGGGCTGTGCTTTTTGTTGGTTAGCAACACCACCATTAAATTGTGGGCTGGGTCTATCAGGGTGGCAGTGCCGGTCCAGCCGGTGTGGCCATAGGCATAATCACTGGCATAGGCGCCAAAGTGCCAGCTTAAGTCACCACCGGCGGCGGTACGCCAGCCCAGACCAAAACGATGATCATAGCCGGATGGTCGGGTAAACTGCTGTACCACCTCAGGGCTGAAAAAACGCTGCCAGCCATATCCGCCCTGCTGTGCCACCACGCTCATTACTACCGCCAGATCCCGGGCACTGGCAAACAAACCGGCATGGCCAGCCACTCCCTGCAGTGCATGGTAAGCTTTCTCATCATGAACCTGTCCCCTAACAACTCCCTGGCGGTTAGCCGGAAAGCTTACCCGGCCACCACGGCTGTTGCCATCAAGTTCAGTAGCGGCAATACGTTGCTCCGCTACGCCATGTTGCAGGGGATTAAACATCAGATTATTTAACCCCAGAGGCCGGTAAAATTGCTGCTGCAAGTACCGGTCTAATGGCATGGCCGTCAAGCGCTCAATCAGCAGACCCAGCAGCATAAAGTTGACGTCACTGTAGCGGGCGCTTATACCACGCTCACTGACAAAAGGAACCTGTTCCAGCAGCAGCTGGTCGGTATAGGCTTTATTAAGAGAGTAAAATAGTAAACCGTTATTGTTGTCAGGCCGGTGAAAATGGACTTCCGGCGGATAACCACTGGTGTGATGTAGCAGATCGCTAACCAGGCGTTGCTCCCGACCTTCTCCTCGGTATTCTGGCAGGTAGTCGTTCAGTGGCCGGTTTATATCCAGCATACCACTGCTAACCAGCTGCATTACGGCATAGGTAGTGGCATACATTTTAGTGTTTGAGGCAATATCAAATAAGGTATGGGTTTGCATTGGTTCAGGACTTGGCTGTTCGATGCCGTCAGTGGTGTAGCGCAAGGCGTAGCCATAAGCCGTTTGTTTGATGATGTTGCCATCTTTTACTACTAGCAACACCGCGCCTGGAAAACCGGCCGCAATTTCTGAGTTAATAAGTTTATCAACTGCAGCGAAGCGTTCGCTGTTTATTTCGGCATAAAGCGGTTGCTCATTTAGCTGTGGATAGGGCAATGCCAGAGTGATCCGGGCGCTGGCCGGTGTCACGCTAATCAGTTGCAGGAAATTAGCACCGTCCCGGGTGTAAGCGCTGATATCTATTTTAAATGGCTGACCGTGTTCTTGCCGGTGCAGCGTTATGCGTTGGTTGTTTACTGAAATGATGGCTGATGTTGCCTGGGCCATATCTGCCAGCAGCAGACCCTGGCCCTGCCAACTGGTAAAGCGTCGACGGTTATTGACGCCAGAGCGACTGCTAAGTTGTTCCGGCCACTGCAGATAATGCTGGCCAGCCTGTTCCGACAGAGCCAGTTGCTCTGCAGCAGTAAGGGGTTGCGCGGTTAAAACGGGAACAGCTGGATTGGGAGTAACACCACAACCAGCAAGCGCTGTCAGTACCACTACTGTCAGAGTTAGTACAATAAATAACCGCATCTGATTACCTTCACTGTTTTAATGGCCAAAACGCTATCAGCTGAGAATAGATTTACTATAACAAGTTAGTCTGCAAATCAGAAACTTTGTGATTTGCCGTATTCCTGCAATAGTTAATTCAGTGTAATATTCATTGGTTGTTGATGTGATCCTGGGGCTAATGTCAATTCAGCAGCAGGATTGGGGACTGGGGTTGAAGGATTTTGTATTAGGGATTCTGTTAAAGGAATTCTGGATGAGGGATTATGAAAGTTGGTATAGGATACAGTAATTGCGAGGATGCTTTTGTCGCTGGCCAGCAAGCTGCACAAAGCGCAATAGCGCAGGCCACTTTTAATAACGCTGATTTAGTGCTGGCATTTTGTAGTGGCAGGCTGAATCATCAGGAGTTTTACCGCGGTCTGCGGCGGATACTGGGTCCGGAAGTTAATATATTCGGGGGCTCAGCGATTGGGGTGATCACCAATTCTCAGACATCGTATCAGGGCTTTCCGGCTGCGGTAGCTGTGTTGAAGTTTGAAGATAACTATTGTCAGATGGCAGTAGCCAGTGGTTTGTTTAACAGTCCGTTTAAAGCCGGAGAGCAGTTAGCCGCTGCTTTGCCGACCATGCCTGATGCCAGCTTATTGCTGCTGCTGTATGATTCAATTAAATTTGCAGGATCCGAGCATGTCGCACCCGTGATGAACCCTTCAGCGCCCCTGCTAAGGGGCCTTGAGTTAAATTTGTCCTCTGCGGTGCCTGTTGCAGGCGCAGGGTTACTGGGTGATCAGGGCTTTGGTCATACCCAGCAGTTTTGTGGCAAGAGTATTGCGCAGCAAAGTGCCAGTGCTTTAGTGTTTGGTGGCAATTTAACGTCTTATATTGGGGTAATGCACGGCTGTCAGCCGCTAAGTACTCAGCGTTATACTATTACCGGCATTTTCGGCCAGTTTTTATATACCCTGGATGGCAAACCTGCGGTTACCGTTATCGATCAGGCATTTGGTAGCAGCAACTGGCGAAAAAGTTCACCGGTCAGTAAGCTATGTCTGGGTATCCCGGCTACTGGTAGAGCAGAGCTGACTAGCGAAAATGATTTTAGTAACCGGCTGATCAGTGGAATATTACCGAATGATGAAGGTCTGATCCTGTTTGAGCCTGATATGCATGAAGGGATGCAAATTCAGCTAATGCGTCGTAGTCCGGCCTTAAGCAGAGTATCGGCCAGAACGCACACAGAAGCGCTTTTGCAGCAAATTAAACAGGATGGCAAGCAACCGTTATTTGCGCTTTACATGGATTGCGCTGGCCGGGTGGCTCAGTTTGATGACAACGAGCAGCATGAAGTCGGCCGGGAGGACGCGATTGAAGTGCAAAATTTACTTAACCACGCCAGAGTGCCGCTACTGGGCTTTTATTGCGGCGTAGAAATTGCGCCGCAAGCAGGCAAAAGCAGGGGCTTGGACTGGAGTGGGGTATTAGTCGTTTTTACCCGCTAAACTGCTACTTAACCACCGCAGCGCTACTATCAAACTGACGTTGCAAATAGCTGATAATATCTTGTGACTCATATAACCAGGTTGTGGTTTGGCCCGGCGTACTGATACGTAAGCACGGCACCTTTACTTTACCCCCAGCTTGCGCCAGTTCAAGGCGATACTGTTGGTTATGCTGAGCATCGCGCCGTTCAATATTAAGACCCAGGCGGGCAATTTCTTTGCGAACTTTGATACAAAAAGGGCAGCTGCTAAACTGGTACAAAGCAAGCTGTTGACAGTTTTCGTCAACGTTACGTTGCTGTTCCGCGTCACGAGCAATCGCTTTTGGTGTGGTAAGCCATTCACCAATAAGCATAAAAGGAGTTAAGATAAGCCGGAGCAACCGGAAGAATAAACGGATAAACAAACGCATTGCGTACTCTGCAGGTAAAGTAAAATCGGCGCAAGTATACCAAAAACGGGAGAGCAGTGTGAACTACCTGGCCCATGCTGTACTGGCAAAACCAAATCTGTATTCGTTAACCGGCAATTTGCTGGGCGATTTTTGCAAAGGTCTTCGTGTTGACTGTTTGCATCCTGAAGTTAAAGCTGGTCTGGAGAATCATCGTGCGACAGATCGTTTTACTGACAGCCATCCGATCGTCAGATCAGCCAAAGCGGGGTTTTCGCCGCGGCGTCGCCGTTTCGCGGGAGTAGCGCTGGATGTATTATTTGATCACTTTTTGATCAGGCACTGGCAGCAATTTTACAAAGCGCCATTTTCAGACTATAAAATTCAACTGTATCAACAACTGACTCAGGCGATGCCATTAATGCCGTTACCCATGCAACAGACAATGCAGCGGGTGTGCCGCCACGATTGGTTTGCCAGCTACCAGCATCTAACCCAGCTTGGCCGGGCATTAGACCATATTGCCGGCAGGATCCGCTTTGCCAACAATTTCAGCGGAATGATTAACGAAATTACCCCGCGTTATGCCGAACTGGAACATAACTTTTTGCAGTTTTATCCTCAGTTGCAGCAGCATTTGCAGCAATTAGCACTCGAGTCAGTTAGCCGTGGCACGATCAATACAGACTGAACCGCGAAGCTTTGATTACAGAAGCTTTGATTACAAGGAGTAGCTATGCCAAGCAAGATCCTGGATTTTTGGTTTAATGAAATCAGCTCTAAACTATGGTGGGCCAAAGACCAACAGTTCGACCAGCTGATCCATGACCGTTTTGGTGATTTAGTTAAGCAAGCCAGCCGTGGCGAGTTATACCGCTGGCGCAGTGATGCAAAAGGTCGGTTGGCTGAGATTATTCTGCTTGATCAGTTTTCCCGCAATATTTACCGTGAAACTCCGGCGGCCTTTGCTCAGGATGCCATGGCATTAGTGCTGGCACAGGAAGCGGTAGCCGCTGGTGCATTAAAAGAGCTATCGGCTGATGAACGCAATTTTTTATTAATGCCTTACATGCACAGTGAATCACAATTTATTCATTCGCTGGCTGAGCCGCTTTATAAACAATATGCGCCGGATAGCAATTATCAGTTTGAATTAAAACATAAAGCGATAATTGATCGTTTTGGCCGCTATCCGCACCGAAATGCTATTTATGGCAGAACTTCGACTGAACAGGAAATTGAGTTTTTAAAACAGCCCGGTTCCGGCTTTTAAACTACGTAGGGCCTGTCCGGGGGGGGCGGGTACTCAGATATAATAATTGTTAAACAAGGTACAGTTCATGATTGCCAGCGTCACGGTATATACCTCTGCGTTAAGGTATTTCGGCTTGCAAACAGATACCGCTGCATCGCAATACAATTTAATCTGGTAGTTGCAGGTTTGACTCGACTTCTTTGTGGGCATGGTATTCGGCTATTGCCTTATTTAGGCGCTCCATAAAACCAGGGTTGGCGGCAAGGTAGTTTTTACTGACATAAATACCAAAAGGCAGTTTTATCTGTTTACGAATAACGTAGTTTTTTCGAGATAATTTCTCTTGTTGGATCAGGGTTTTGGCCGTTAAAGCCGGCAGCATCACGGCATCAACCCGTTTATGATCAAGCAGGTTAAAAAGCCCTCTGATATCGCTGGTGCCCGGTGTTATCTGGTAGTGTTGCTTTGACAACCAGCTATAGATATTACTATTCATTTGGGCTGATACCTGAGCAACGTGTTTAAACTTCTCGTGTTCAGGATGTAAGTCACGTCTGTCAGCTAACCAGACCCAGGCCCACTCTGTGTAAAACAACGGGGTTGAATACTCTGCCAGCTCGTTTCGCTCCGGGCTCTCCGTTGCTAACAGTAACGCGTCCAGCTGATTATTCTCTAAATCGATTAGTGCCCGGGCAAAGTGTGGTACTGCTTCAGCCTGATAGCTAACACCAAGTTCAGCCATGATGTTAACGAAAGCCTGATAGCCTTCGCCAGCAAATCCATTGCCCTGCACATAGGTGTAAGGCGGGTAATCGGCTACTGCCACCCGCAGCATTTTTGCATCAACGCTGCGGCTAAATCCAGCCAACAAAATGACGGGCAGCAACAGGGTTGTTGCTAATCTGCGTGCTTTGGCAAAGTCTCTGGTAGCTTGCATTATGTGCCACTCTCTGTTGTTCCAACAAAACCCGTTGTTCAGCTAACATTGAGTATAGACCCTTTACTTACTATTGCGTTGATGGGCAGCCTGATAATCTATATCGGGGCCGACAGGCACGATCTGGCTGGGATTGATCATGGTGTGGCTGAAATAATAGTGGCGCTTAATATGATAAAAATCGACGCTGCCAGCCACGCCTGGCCACTGATAAAGCTCGCGGGTAAAGCCTGCTAAGTTCGGGTAATCTTCGAGTCGTTGTTTATTGCACTTAAAGTGGCCATGATATACCGCATCAAAGCGGATTAAGGTGGTAAATAAACGCCAATCAGCTTCTGTCAGCAATTCACCCGTCAGATAGCGGTTATTGCTTAATATGGTTTCTACCTTATCCATTGCTGAAAACAGCTGCGCATAAGCATCTTGATAGGCCTGTTGACTTGTTGCAAAACCACAACGGTATACCCCGTTATTAATGTTGTGGTATACCAGTTCGTTAATTTTATCGATTTGGGGTTGGATATCCGCCGGGCAATAATCGTCAGAATTGCCAGTTAGCGGGTTAAAGGCCGAATTGAGCATCCGGATAATATCTGCCGATTCATTGCTGACTATGCAATTTTGCTTTTTATCCCACAGTAATGGCACCGTTACCCGACCGCTGTAATCTGCCTGGTGGCGGGTATAAACCTGGTGTAAATAATCATAGCCAAACAGACTGTCGCCGGTACTGTGATTACTGGTATCAAACTCCCAGCCATGCTCAAGCATATCAGGGCTGACCACTGACACGCTGATATAGTCTGTCAGATTTTTCAGCTGCCGAAATATCAGGGTGCGATGCGCCCAGGGGCAGGCCAGGGATACATATAAATGATAACGGTTTTTCTCTGCTTTAAAGCCTGCCTTGCCGGTTGGACCGGCGCTGCCGTCCTGGGTGATCCAATGACGTAATTGGGCATTTTCCCGCTTAAATTCGCCGTCGTTGCTGTCGGTGTCATACCATTTATCTTGCCAGGTACCGTTTACCAGTAAGCCCATGTCAAACTCCTTAATTTTTGTTCAGATTATCCAGCCGGCAAGTGATTGCCAGTGACAATATGCTATTACTTTAGTCAAAATGGCCCAGCAGCGATATTGGATAATAGTGGCAGGTTTGTCCTATAAATTAGAAAAAATGACGGTATTATTGACGTGTTTTATGTACCTGCCATTAAAGTTTATGTTGCCCGCTCAGGTGATTTAAATGCTGGAGACCATTAGCTCCAGGCTATTAACGCCCGGCTATTAACGCAGGGTTATTAACGCCACGTGATTATGAAAGCTTGCTATACTGATTTGAGCTTTATTTACGTTAACCAAGATTGGCGCAGCCTGCCGGTGTTGTCTGGTTTTTCTCAGCTAATTCAGGGAAGACGTTATGGATAACCCGGTCATAATTCTGCATGGCTGGAGCGACAACAGTCGCTCTTTTGCTGCCATAAGCAAATTTATCAAACAGTTACCAAATAAAAAAACCGTACATTTACATCTGGGTGACTGGCTGTCGATGCACGACGATGTTACCTACAGCGATTTAGGCACGGCTATGCAGCGTGCCTGGCACGAAATGGGCCTGCCGACAGATGACCGTAGCGTCGATTTGGTGGTACACAGCACCGGTTCTTTAGTTGCAAGGCAATGGCTTACCCAGTTTTACAGTGCCAGCCATAA
The DNA here is from genome assembly GCA_002415085.1 of Arsukibacterium sp. UBA5043. Taxonomy (GTDB): domain Bacteria; phylum Pseudomonadota; class Gammaproteobacteria; order Enterobacterales; family Alteromonadaceae; genus Alishewanella. The sequence continues at coordinate 73,700 of DIBV01000001.1, forward strand.
TCCGGTAAAACGCTTTGTGATGATGGCGCCCGCTAATTTTGGCTCGCATTTAGCCCATAAAGGTCGCAGTTTTTTTGGCCGGGCAGTGAAAGGCTGGGGCCAACCGGGTTTTCAAACGGGTACTCAAATTCTTAAAGGGCTGGAATTAGCATCTCCTTATAGTCAGCAACTGGCATTTAACGATCTGTTTTCTGAAGATAGCTGGTACGGTGCTGGTAAAATTCTGGCCACGGTAATGATTGGTAACAGCGGTTATTCGGGTATCAGCGCTATTGCCAATGAAGATGGTTCCGATGGCACAGTGCGGATCAGCGGCGCTAATCTTAATTGCAGCCGGATCACCGTGGCGCTGGATGAGCAGCAATCTGTGTTACCCGGCAGTTTACAGTTTAGCCGTAGTAAAGGCGATATTGCGCTGGCGATTCTGGATAACGAAAATCACAGTACTCTGGTGTTTAAAGATAAAGGACCAAAAAACTCGCTTACCCAGACTATTTTGGCCAAGGCCCTGCGCGTAGAAGACACCGATTATCAGCCGCTGGCCGACAGTTTTAACTGGCAACAGCAGATTAATGCGCTGGACCCTGCCGTTGTTAGCAAAAGCCCGCAGCGCAGTCAGATAGTATGTCAGTTAACCGATCATCTGGCGAACAACGTGCAGGATTATTTTGTCGAGTTTTACCGTACCGGTAAAAAAGATCAGAAGTTTGAGCAAGAGTTATATCAGCAATTACTATGTGGTGTACATGCCTACAGTGATAACGGCGCTTATCGCACCTTGTATTTTAATCTGGCAAGTCTGAGTGAATTACGCCAGCGCTACCAGCTTAATCAGTTGTATATTAGCTTTAATGCCGAGCCGCATTATAAACCACCACGCCAACCGGTAGGCTATACCAGTGTTGCCGCCAGCGCTACTGCCGGTATAAAGCTGCCGCCAGAACAGATTGACTGGCTGTTTACGCCGCACCAAACGGTGTTGTTACAGGTGATCATGCAGCGCAGCGTTGATGCGGCCGTGTTTAAACTGCGCCGGTAGTACGCGGGTTGTTGGCTCCCGGGTAGTTATTGGTACTGCCATCCCAGAGCTTTGATGTCCTGCAAAAGTTGTGGCTCAATTGTGTTGAGTAAAGCATTAGCTTGGGCATCGCTTAGCATTGGATTTCCCGGGAGAGCAGCCGCATTATCCAGTTTAGCCATACCAATATATCCCACAGGTGATTCTGGGAAGTCGGCGATTAGCTGCTGATATTGCTCTTGTGCAGCGCTAAGCTCGCCACGTTCAGCCAGTTTAACGGCCAGGTTATACTGATGAGTAATGGCGACGGGGTTTAGCCTGTATGCCCGTTGCAGTGCTTGCCAGGCATCCTGGCGGCGGCCAAGTTGCTCTAAGGCGGCAAAGCGCCATAAATGAGCTTGGGCTAAATTGGGGTTGAGGCTTAGCGCTTTATCCAGTGCCGGTAGCGCGGCATCGTAATTACTTTGTAAATAGAATAGCAGGAAGCCACGGATAGCATGGGCTTCGGCCAGCCCGGGTGCCCGGACCAGTGCTTTGGCTAAATGCTGCTCTGCTAAGGTGGCGGCAATATCTGCTTTTAAAACGCCAAAACTGGCACTGCCTTCGGCCAGTGAAATAATGGTGTCTGCCAGCGCGGCATAGGCCATAGCGTATTCCGGATCAAGTGCCAGCGCCTGCTCGAATAAACGGCGTGCCTCTTTAATTGATTCAGTGGTTTGCAGGCGGTATTGCTCGCGGCCCCGCAGGTACATCATATAGGCATCGCTGCTGGCGGTGTTATTTAGGCTGGTCAGACTGCCTGCTGCTAAGTACCGCTGTTGCAGCAGGTTAGCGATAGCCCGGGCGATTTCGGTTTCTACTGCAAAAATATCGCTTAATTGACGTGAGAAACTCTGACTCCAGAGGGTCATGCCGTCCTCGGCATTAATCAGCTCTACCCGCAGCCGGATTTGATTACCAACTTTATGAATACTGCCACTGAGCAAAGTGTCCACCTTAAGCCGCCTGGCAATATCAACGGGCAGCAGGTTTTGCCTGGCCAAACTAAAACCGGCACTGGCCGACGCCACCTGTAAACCTGCAACCTGGCCCAGTAAACTGGTTAGCTCTTCGGTAACACCGGCCGCCAGATATTGCTGGTCACTTTCGGGGCTTTGATCCCTAAATGGCAATACAGCGATAGAACTGGCTTTCAGGCTGGTTAGCAGGCCTTCATTGCGTTTAACATAGTCGGTACGGGCGTTGTCGAAATAATGCAGGCCCAGCATTAACGAGCCAACCATTACCACACTTAACCCCAGCCACCATTTCAACCCGAGTGGTTTAGGGTTTTCGCTGTAGTCAACGGCGGTAACCTTAATGCCCTGGGGCGTGATATCAAAATACCAGGCCAGATAAAACACCACGGGAAAGCAGGCGAACAGAAATATCGTCAGGCTGGTGGCAACAAAGGGGCTTAAATTTAAAAGTGGGGTAACCACGGCGATAATTTGCAGCAGCAGCCAGATAACACCCAGAAAAGGAATAAGGGTTTGAATGACTTTGCGCCGGCGTAATTCCGACAGAAACTTCATCACTACTTTCAAGCTTGTCTCCCTGACCCTGAAATGATGACACTGACTTGAACTGAGGTATATTGTATAAATTAAATATAATTTAGCAGCTTAGCATTGTCAGAATAAGCGTAGCAGGCAGGTGAGTTTTTAACCAAGTAAAGCGGGATAAATATCCATACTGATTTACCTTAAATTTATTACTAACGCAGTACTTATTTCTAGCAGGAGCAGAAAAACGTTATGGCTTTGATCAGGATAGTGTTGGGGGTATTGATATTGCCATTCAGTGTGATGGCGCAAACCGGCTCAGTGCGAGCAGATAGCCCGTTGCCAGATTTTTATCAGCAGTTACAGCAACAGCAACACTATCCAGCGAGCTGGACTGCTGGGAACTTTGCGACACCAGCGCTGTGGCGGGAAAATGGCCGCAACCTGCTGCGACAAAGTTTACTGTGGCCCGCAGAGTCGGTCGACTTTGCGCCGGTACTGGAAAAAACTGAGCAGCGGCAGGGATATCAGGCAGAGTTATGGTCGGTGCAACTGACCACGTATAGCCGGATAAAGTTATTGCTGCTTCGTCCGGCACAAGGCGCCCCCTATCCAGCGGTGTTGCTACTGCATGACCATGGCGCCCGTTTTGATATTGGTAAAGAAAAAATGATCCGGCCCTTTGCCGATGACCCAAAACTTATCAGCGCCGCACAATGGAGTGATCGCTATTTTTCCGGCAACTTTGTGGGCGATGAACTGGCGAAGCGGGGCTATCTGGTGGTGGCTGCCGATACGCTGGGCTGGAGTGACCGCGGGCCAGTTGAGTTTAGTCAGCAACAGGCGTTGGCCAGTAACTTTTTGCTAATGGGCCGCTCATTGGCAGGCATGGCAGCATACGAGGACCTGCAACTGGTGCGCTATATCAGACAATTACCCGCAGTCGACAATACGCGGGTGGCGGCACTTGGTTTCTCGATGGGGGCATTCCGGGCCTGGCAGCTGGCGGCATTGACCGACGATATTAAAGCGGGCATTGCGGTGGCCTGGCTTAACCGTTATCAACATATGCTGGTACCTGGCAATAATATTATTGGTGGTCAATCAGCCTTTTATATGTTGCACCCCGGCCTGGCAGGTCATTTAGATATACCGGATGTTGCAAGTCTGGCGGCGCCTAAAGCTATGCTGTTTATTAACGGTGGCAAAGATAAGCTGATGCCGATAGCCGGTGTAAACTCGGCATATCAGCGGCTGGCAGAGGTGTGGCAGGCTTTTTCAACCGCTGAGGCACTCACCACAACATTGTGGCCGGAATATGGTCATGAGTTTAACGCGACACAGCAGCAGCAGGCGTATAACTGGCTGGAGCAGCAACTGCAAATACAAACTGAAAAATAATGCCGCTTACCGCAAATTATGGCTAAAGTGTTTCAAAATATTACCAGACTAATGACTCGACGCGCTTTAACACTTAACATGGCCTTGTAAATAGAATGACAACAAAAATAAATCCGGAGAAAACGAGTTGAAATTATCTAAAATTGTTCTGGCTATGGGGTTAGTAGCGGGTATTACGGCTTGCAGTCAACAACCGGCTGCACCACAGTTACCGCAAGGCGTTAAACTGATAACTGAGCATACCCAGCAGAAAAATGGCGTATCAGTGCCCTATAAAAAATATCAGCTGGATAATGGTTTAACGGTTATTGTGCATGAAGATCATTCTGATCCGCTGGTGCATGTTGATGTGACCTACCACGTGGGTTCTGCCCGGGAAGAGTTGGGTAAATCAGGTTTTGCCCACTTTTTTGAACATATGATGTTTCAGGGCTCAGAAAATGTGGGCGATGAAGAGCATTTTCGGATAGTAACCGAGGCCGGTGGTACGCTAAATGGTACGACAAACTCTGATCGTACCAACTACTTTCAGACGGTTCCCTCTAACCAGTTGGAAAAAATGTTGTGGTTAGAAGCAGATCGGATGGGCTTTTTGCTGGATGCCGTAACAGAAGAAAAATTTGAAGTACAACGTGAAACCGTGAAAAACGAGCGTGGTCAGCGTGTTGATAACAGACCTTATGGCCGCTTAGGTGAACGCGTATCGCAAGCGATGTATCCGGTAGGGCATCCTTATTCTTGGCCGGTAATTGGTTATATGGATGACTTAAACCGGGCCAATGTAAACGACGTTAAAGCGTTCTTTTTACGCTGGTATGGTCCGAATAATGCGACTGTTACCATTGGTGGTGCGGTCACGGCAGCGGAAGTGCTGCCTCTGGTTGAGCAGTACTTTGGTTCAATTCCTCGTGGCCCTGAAGTGACGGCAGCGCCGAAGCAACCGGTATCACTGGACAACAGCCGTTATATTTCGATGGAAGATAATGTACATTTACCGTTGATTTATATGTCTTATCCTACGGTATATCTGCGCCATGAAGATGAAGCTGCACTGGATGTGCTGGCCGAAATTCTTGGCGGGGGTAAAAACTCGATTTTCTATAAAAACCTGGTGAAAAATCAGCTTGCGGTACAAGCTACTGTGAATCACCCATGTGCTGAGCTGGCTTGTACTTTCAACTTATTAGCCCTGCCACACCCGGCATCGGGTAAAAATCTGGCTGATATTGAAGCGTTGATGAGGGAAAGTCTGGCCGAGTTTGAACAGCGTGGCGTTAATGACGATGACCTGTTAAAAGTAAAAGCGCAAATGGAGGCCAATACTATTTACGGTCTGCAAAGCGTTTCTGGCAAAGTAAGCCAGTTGGCCATCAACGAAACTCTGACCGGTAACCCGGATAACCTGCAGAACGATTTAAACCGGGTTAATAAGGTAACCAAAGACGATGTAATGCGGGTTTACAATACCTACCTTAAAGGCAAAGGTGCAGTGGTGATGTCGGTGGTGCCGCGCGGTAAGCTGGATTTAATCGCCGCAGCCGATAACTTTACCCCGCAAGTACAGGATTTCGGTGGTCCATCTACCACCAGTGCCGATGATTTACAGGTACGCCGCGCTACCGACGACTTTGATCGCAGTGTAGAGCCACAAGCCGGAGTTAACCCTGCCGTTACGGTGCCAGCGTACTGGCAAAGTAGTCTGGATAATGGCATTAAAGTATTAGGTGCGGCCAGCGATGAAACACCAACCACTTCTATGCTGTTGAAACTAAACAGTGGTCTTTACTACGAGACACCGGACAAAACTGGTTTAAGCAGTATGTTAACGGCCATGCTGAATGAAGATACCAAAAATTTTAGCGGTGAAGAAATTGCGCTGGAATTAGAAAAGTTGGGTAGCTATATCAGCATTAGTGCGACAGATGAGCATATTCAGCTCTACGTGTTAAGCCTGAGCAAAAATCTGGACCAAACTATCGACCTGCTGATGGAGAAAATGCTGCAGCCGGCGTTTAATGAAGACGACTTTAACCGCTTGAAACAGCAACGTTTACAAGGCATTCAGCAGTCAGAGAAAAATGCCGGTTACCTGGCCAGCAACGCATTTCGTAAGCTGATGTATGGTGATAGCATTTTAGGTCAGCCAGGTGGTGGTACCTTAGCCAGTGTAACTAACCTAAGCCTGGAAGATGTCAAAGCCTATTATCAGAGTCACTTTAAGCCAGATGGCGGCCAGTTAATTGTGGTGTCAGACTTAGCTAAAGATAAACTGCAGCAAGCCATTACGCCGCTTACTCAGTTTACCGGTACTGCACCAGCGGTAAATGTTAAGGTGCCAGCGGATGCCAGCCGCGGCTCGGTTATTTATCTGGTGCATAAAGATGATTCACCGCAATCAGAGATCCGCATCGGTAAGCGCAGTTTATCTGAGGATATTACCGGTGAGTACTTTAAAACGGGCTTAGCCAACTTTACCATCGGTGGTAATTTTAACAGCCGGATTAACCTGAACCTGCGGGAAGATAAAGGTTATACCTATGGTGCGCGCACCGGCTTTAATGCTGACAGCTATACCGGGGTGTTTATTGCTTCAGCTGCGGTACGGGCTGATGCGACTGCCGCGTCGGTAAAAGAGTTCATTGATGAACTAAACCGTTTCAGCGAAGCTGGCGTGACCGATCCTGAGCTGGCATTTATGCGCCGGGCGTTGAATCAGCGTGACGCGCTGAAATACGAAACGCCTAACGCGAAATTAGGTTTCTTAGCTCAGATCCTGCAACACGATCTGGCACCTTCTTTTGTTGATGAACGCAATACTATTATTGCGACGATCAGTAAGGAAGAGATTAACCAGCTGGCAAAACAACACTTTAATCCGAAAGAAATGGTTATTGTGGTGGTAGGTGATTCTGCTGTACTGCGCCCGGAGCTGGAAGCACTGGGATATCCGGTGGAAGCCTTATCTTTATAAGCTAATGGCTTGACCAGAGCGCCACCTTCGGGTGGCGTTTTTTATTAGCGTATTTTTTCTGCCCGGCACCGGGGTATTACTGGCAATTTGCCGCGTAAGCTCCTAAAGTGGCGGGATGTCTGGATTATTAGAGACGGATAAATGGTTATTGGGTTATGGCTGGCCAGTTTGCTACTGGCATTGTTGACGTTATTACCTTTGTGGCGGTTTGAGGCATGGTGGGTTCGCGGTCTTGATTTTCCGAGGCTGCAACTGGCGGTGCTGGCCGGGGTCATTGTAACTTTACAGCTGCTGTTTACTGATTTAACCCGGTTAAACCAATGGCCGATGTTGCTGATAAGTAGTGGCTGCCTGATATTTCAATTATGGTGGATAGTGCCTTACACGCCGCTTTTTCGAAAAGAAGTGATGGCAACGACTGCCGATAACACCAAGCCCTGCATTGCTATTCTCAATGCGAACGTGCTGGGTCCAAATCGTAATGCGCAAGCACTGATTGATCTGGTTAATCAGCATCAGCCAGATATTCTGGTTACTCTGGAATCTAACAGCTGGTGGCAACAGCAACTGGACCAGTTGAGCGACAAGTATGGTTACAGTGTTAAATGCCCGCTGGACAATTTATATGGTATGCACGTGTATTCCCGCTTGCCATTGCATAATACCGCCATTCAATTTTTGGTAGAAGATAATGTGCCATCTATTCATGCAGAGGCAGAGCTGGACGACGGTAGTCGGATTGCCGTACACTTTTTACATCCTGCGCCACCCAGTCCGACTGAAAACCCCAGCTCTGAAGAACGTGACGCCGAGCTACTGGTGATGGCATCCAGTGTTAAGGATGTTAAAACACCGGTCATTGTCGCTGGAGATTTAAATGACGTGGCCTGGTCGGAAACAACCCGGTTGTTCAGGAAAATTAGTGGCTTACTTGATCCCCGCATTGGCCGGGGTATGTTTAACAGCTATCATGCTGATTATCCTTTTATGCGTTGGCCACTAGACCATTTGTTTCATAGCAGCCATTTCACCTTGCAGCATTTGCAGCGCTTACCGTCTATTGGCTCAGATCATTTTCCAATGTTGATCAGGCTATGTTATACCGGCCAGCAGCGACCACAAGACGGGATTGATCCTGACCAGGATGATAAAGAATTGGCACAAGACAAAATGATGGCGCAAGCAGTTAGCCCTGAGCAGGTTCACCGCCCCGAAGCTCTCGCGGTTGCCCGATTAAGTTAAATATGCTTTTTTTCTCCTGCTAGTGACGTGCGCATTTTCAGATATGCTGACAGATTAACAACGGATTATTTATGCAATATTCAGTACTTGGTAGTAGTAACATAGATGTCTCCCGCGTATGTTTAGGAACCATGACCTGGGGCACCCAAAATACCCAGCAAGATGCCGATGAACAGCTGGCATACGCTCTGGCGCATGGGGTTAATTTTATTGATACTGCTGAGATGTATTCCGTGCCCCCCACCGCTGAATCTTATGGTGCTACGGAGCGGATAATTGGCGATTGGCTGCGCCGCAACAACGACAAGCGATCAGAACTTATTATAGCCAGTAAAATGGCCGGTAGTGGTTTGTCGTATATCCGGGGTGGTGGCATCATGACGCCGGCAACACTGCGTCAGGCCGTCGATGACTCGTTAACCCGGCTGCAAACAGATTATCTGGATTTGTACCAGTTGCACTGGCCTAACCGGATATCTCCGCACTTTGGCCGGCATGGCGTTGGCCATATCAGCTTGTCTGAGGCAAACGCAACTGAGCAAACCGAGCAAATACTTGGCTTATTACAGGCACTGCAATACTGCGTTGATGCTGGCAAAATCCGCTTTTGCGGTTTATCAAATGAAACCCCCTGGGGTATTAGTCAGTATCTTAAGTTAAGCGCTGAGCACAACTTGCCAAAAATGGTGTCAATCCAGAATGAATTCAGCCTGTTACATACCAAAGACTGGCCCTATTTAATTGAACAATGTGTCCACGAAAACATCGCTTATCTGCCGTGGTCACCCTTAGCAGGGGGGGCCCTATCCGGAAAATATCTCAACGGTGCCAGACCAGATGGCAGTCGCTGGAGCATGCTGCAGCGCCATGGTCTGTTTCGTGACACGCCACAGTCTGAAAGGGCAGTAGCGGCGTTTACCGAGCTGGCTGCCAGTCATCAGCTCAATCCTGCCGTACTGGCTTTAGCCTGGGTTAATCAGACCGCAGGGGTAACTTCAACTATTATCGGTGCCACCAGCATGGCCCAGTTGCAGCAAAATATTGCGGCCTTTAGTTTAACGCTCAATCAGGCGGTAACTGAAGATATCAGTCAGTATCTCAGGCAATACCCTATGCCATTTTAACTTCTGACTATTGCCGGCGGCAGTAAAAATTAGCGCAATGGCAGCTTGTGAAGTCAGTATCGAGCCATTAAGCTCAATACCAGCGCGTATATTCTGAAAAGTAGTGGAATGTAAATCACCATGAAGCAAATGATAGAGCAGGCAACTAACTTACCCAGTATTCCACAAGTGCTGCAAAAGCTAATCGCCACTATGAACGATGAGGACACATCGACTGATAAGCTGGCTACTATTATCAGCAATGATCAGACCATTACTGCTAAGGTACTGCGTTTAGCCAATTCGGTCCACTTTGGTCGTCAGCGCAAGGTTGGCTCGGTTAAAGACGCGTTAGTTGTGCTTGGGCGCGATACTCTGCGCACTCTGGTGTTATCAATCGGCCTGGTATCAAGCTTTAAGGCGCCGGCCACCTTCGATTTAAATGCTTTTTGGCGCCGCTCGTTTATGCTGGCGAACCGGGCAAAATGGCTGGCTAAATTAAACAAGTCTGATCCGGAAATAGCCTATACCTGTGGTTTACTGCATGGTATTGGTGAATATCTTATTCATATTATCGAGCCTGAGTTGGCAAAAACCATCGATGAGCAGGTAGAGGGGGGCGCTGCAAGGCGCAAAACCCAGCTGGAATTATTCGGGTTTGACTACACTATGGCCGGCAGTGAACTGGCCAGATACTGGAAATTTCCGGACGATATTGCAGATGCGATTTTGTGGCAGCAACAACCGGCCGGCAGTGGTGCGCTATTACCTTATGCTACCCTGTTATATCTGGCCCGCTATATGATTTTATACCGCGAGCAGGTAAGCGCTGGCAATTTTGATGAGTTGCCGGTGAAGTTAATTCATGCCGCCCATATGAACCTGGACGATACTTACAGCAGAATGCGTGATTTCACCGAAGATAATGAAGATATTATGGCGATGCTGCAGCAATAAATCAAAGTAGAGGAGAGCGACATGACCACAGTAAAGCAGGTGTTAGCCTTAATCGTTTTGGGGTTGGTATTAATTGGCTATCACCCTCAATGTCTGGCGGATCCTACCATCCCGGATCACTTTAACCAGCCTGCAGAAAATCTGATAACCGGCGGCCAGCCGTCGCAGGCCGATCTGAAGCAGCTTAAAGAGGCGGGGATCAGCAAAGTCATTAACCTGCGCGGGCCAGATGAACCAATTTCTTTTGACGAGCAAGCGGCGGCGGAAGCACTAGGCCTAACTTATATTTCGCTGCCGGTTGCCGGGGCCGGTGATGTCACCGTCGAGAAAGCCAGAGCGCTGTATCAGCATTTGCAAAGTGATGACAAGATACTGATTCACTGCGCGTCGGGTAACAGAGTGGGTGCGTTACTGGCTATTGGTGCGCATGACATCAATGGTAAACCCATTACGGAATCGCTGGAATTTGGCCGCGCCGCAGGGTTAAGCTCACTGGAACCGACGGTACGTTCAGTGCTGAACGTACAGACTCAACAATAACACAATTTTTGTTCAGCGTTGAGCTGGCCAGCGGTGGTTTGCGTCGGTTATGTTGCCGATAGCCCAAGCAGCGCAAACATCACTATGTGGCTGACAGCTACCACGACGGTTAAAGCATTGCGCAGGCTTTGGTAGTTTTTGCTGTAACGCTGGTTAATGCCGCTGCTGAATTCGGCAAGGCGTAGCAATAAAAACAGTAAAGCCTGCAATAGCAGAAAATAGTCTGGTAATAGCGCCAGGCAGATAATACTGATAACCGGAAAACTCACTGCCAGCAGTGCCAGCTTGCCTGGTCCAGATGGTTTTCCGGCCGGTTGATATAATACCGGCCATAACACGCCGGCCATAAAACCCAGAATAAGTGCGCTGAATAGCTGATAAAGCTGCAGCAACTGGGCGCCTGGCGCCAGCCACTGCATATGGTAAGCCAGAGGCAGCAGGACAAAAGGCAGCAAGCCTGCGAAGCCCAGAATATTAATGAGTTTCATGATTTACCTCGTATTTTCAGCTGTTACGCAACATACGCTGTCTGTGATCAGATTAGCAGCGCGTTAATCCAGCTTAAATACAGAGGTAAGCCAATTAACACATTGAGCGGGAAGGTAATACCCAGCGCTGCCAACAGGGCCAGACCAATATCGGCTTCTGGGATTGCCGCCCGGATTGCCGCAGGGGCAGCAATATACGACGCACTGGCCATTAAGCCTGCCAGGACTAGAATACTGCCGCTGCTTAGCCCCAGCAGTAAGCCCAGGCCAATACCAAACCAAGCCAGGATAAACGGCGCCAGTAGCGCAAATAACATCAGTCGCCACTGTTTTACTGGCAGCGGCGAGCAGACTTTGGCGGTACACAAGCCCATTTCCAGTAAAAACAATGCCAGCAGAGTACTGAAGCCACCCACTAATACCGGGGTTATACCCGATAAACCATCTTTACCGTAAATCCATCCAATCAGCAGGCCACCTCCTAATAGCAGCACGCCGCGGCTGGTCAGCGCTTCATGTAATATCGCCAGTGAACCAGCCTTACTGCCATTAATATAGCGGTACAACCATAACATAGTAACAATAGCGGGTAGCTCCAGCAGCACCAGATAAAGGGTGGTTTGCGGTGCCATTGGCAAATTGTGATGCAGAGCCAGCGCCATCACGACCGCAAAGGTACCTGCACTGACCGAGCCATAATGGGCGGCTACGCTGGCGGCATTGGCGCTGCTAAGTTTCACTGCTCTTCGAAGTAGTGGATACAATAGTAGCGGTAATACCACACCAGTTGCCGCTATTAGGCCAAGTTCCGGTAATATTGGCAGTAGCGGCACGCCATGCAATGCCATACCGCCCTTTAAACCTAGGGTTAGCATCAGTAAGATTGACAGGGTTTCATAGATTGGCAGCGGGACTTTTAAATCTGATTTTACTAAGCCGGCCAGCAGGCCCAGGGCAAAAAAAGCAATAACAACATCAGGCATTAAGGTGCTCCGCTGAGTAAATTTAGCCAAGTGTGCCAGAATACAATTGCTAATGCATGGCGAATATTCTTGTTTCAGCGGATTACTGGCACATTAACTGACGCCGTACAGCAACTCTATCCGTTCCTGCTCTGTTAAAATACCGGTCAAAATAGTGCGGCGACGCAGTTTACACATACGCTCACCTTCATCAAGCACCTCTCGTTGAAACAACTCGGGCTGGTCGATGCAATCAAGAATACTATGCCAGTGAATATAGGCGCTGTGTCTTAGCTGACCGGCCTGATAGCGTTGCTCCAGCCGCTGATAAATATCGGCTATCCGTGAAGGTTCAGCCAATAGCTTGGCAACAATGGCCTGGTGCAGCCGTAATATCTGTTTATCGGTGGCATCATGCGCTTTGGTCGTCGGGCGATTAAGCCTGGTTCTGCGTGGTCTCACAACGTACAATCACCCTCGGTGCAATTTGCCCGCTTGCGCGCCCACAACGCATAAGCTTTGCTGGCCAGCCAATAACAGGGCGGCAGGCGCAAAAAAGCCACCAGTTTGCGGTAACCCGCCAGTTGCCAGTAATGCAGACTGGCATCGATTCCGATAATAAAATGATCCTGATCCCATAAATGAATTTGCCGCATCATCGCGCCCTTACTTACCCCGGCAAAACCACTAAAACCATCAGTACTAATGTCGACCAGTTGCAGGTGTGGGCTGAGTTTCGGCGCTAAAGCGCCAATTTCACGCTGACACAGCTTGCAGCTACCATCATAAAACAGTTTTTTCATCATCAGAGCCAGTTTGTCACCATGGCACCTGTTACGGTGCCAGCTGTATTTCGATCAATCTCTTTTAAGTAACAGTTCATCAACGCTACCCTGGGCCAGCGGGTGATAACCCGGCCGGGCTTGCTGATACACTTTTTTCGCAAAAGCCAACCCTTCCGGTGTGATGGCTAGCTGCTTATAAAGCGGAATAATCAGTTTACGCCGGCCAATATTGATTAAGTATTGCTCAAGTTGCGGCATAATTTGCTGATAACCGGTCTTCAACGCCAGTAAATACCAGGCATGGGCAATTTCGCTATTGGCTGACTGGGTCAGGGCAAACGCGGCATCCAGGCTGGCTAATTGCTGCTGGCTGATCGTCATTGGCAGATTATTAATAAAATACAGCCACTCATGCACGGTCCAGTTTTGCGTTGGCAGGGCGTTGAGCGCTGTTTTGCCGGCTAACCAATTGTTTGCATGCTGTTGTACCTGATTAAACGCATCAGATTGCGGTGCTGGCGTGGTGGCCGGTAAGCCCGGCTGATAGATCCAGGTTTTTGCCTGTTCTAGAGACACCAAGTCCGGATATTTTTGCAATAAGTTAGTATTCAGATACTGAACAAACGTGGCAGTATCGATACTCTGAAAGGCGTGATCAGCAAAGTACTGGCGGACGAACGGGTCAAATTTATCGCGGCCAAATTGTTGCTCCAGATACATTAAAAATAACTGACCTTTGGTGTAAGGAACACCGCTGAACGCATCGTCCGGATCGCGGCCCTGTAAGTCGATGTGTAAAATACTGTCGTTGGCACTGAGGGTTGTCAGCTCGTCCTGCAGCGCCTGCGCCGATAACGCTTGCTCCATCACAGCGCGGTCTACACCAAACACCTGCTCCATAATCCGGTTTTCAACATAAGAGGTGAACCCTTCGTTTAACCACAAATCACGCCAGGTAGCGTTGGTAACCAAATTACCTGACCAGGAATGGGCCAGCTCATGCGCAATCAAACTGACCAGACTGGCATCACCGGCGACAACTGTCGGGGTAATAAAGCTCAGCACCGGGTTTTCCATGCCGCCAAACGGGAAGCTGGGCGGTAAGATCAGCAAATCGTAGCGACCCCAGCGATATTCGCCATACAGTTGTTCGGTGGCATCAATCATTGCCTGCGTGCTGGCAAACTCTTTTGCCGCTGCATCCAGAATATAGGCCTCAGCATAAACGCCGGTTTGTTCGCTCATTGCTTTAAACTGCAAATCACCTGCGGCAATGGCAATTAAATAGGCAGGTATTGCCCGTGGCATAGTAAATTGATAGTCGCCGTCACGAGCGGTGGTCGGGTCGTTTGGTGCACTCATTACCACCAGTACGTCGTCCGGGCTTTGGATCCTCGCACTGTAGGTTAATCTTACCGCTGGCGTGTCCTGTACCGGTATCCAGCTACGGGCATGGATAGCCTGATTCTGACTGAACATAAACGGCGTGGTCTTCGCGGCAGTTTGCTCCGGGCTCAGCCACTGCAGGCCGGAAGCCTCAGCGGTGGAGTGATAATAAATCCGCAGCGTTTTTGCCTGAAAACCGGCATTAACGGTTAACTTACTGCCAAGCACCGGATCCCGTTCTGCCAGACTGTAGGGCGCAGGTTGCCAGCTGCCATCAGCAGCTTTAGCATAGACTTGCTTAATCACCAGATCACGGGTATCGAGCAATACTGTTGTTTCAGTGCTGTCCAGCCAGTTAAGGTTTAAATCGGCAAAGCCAGTTAAGGTTTTTTGCTGAAAATCGATGGCTAAATCAAGATTCAGATGCTTGATGGTTACCTGCTGGTAGTTGGCGTAAGTATAGTTATCAGCAGTGTCGGCAGCAGCGCCCTTGCTGAACAGGGTGAGCAGCAGCACACCGAGCATAACAGTCATGCGACGTAACATAGTTGTTCCTTAATAAAATTGGCCACCTCAGTTTAATACTAAAGCGCCGGCAGGCAAAGTTCGGCTTTACGTTGCCATTTACTTGTGTCAGGGCAAGGCATTGGTTATGTTGAAACTCTGACACATGACAGGACCAGCGTATGCTATCAAAATGGGGTTGGAAGTTACTGCAGTTAAGCCGCAAGCTGTGGGTGCGGATATCGCTGTTTACCGTACTGGCTTTTTTTACCCCCGGGCTAGGGGTGTTGTTCAGTGATCTGATACCAGATTCGCTTGGCGTGGCGATTGGCTCTGATGCAGCAGAGAAAATTCTGACCATTTTGGCCACCAGCATGCTGACCGTTACCACCTTTTCTTTAAGTGTGATGGTGGCGGCGTTTAATGCCGCTTCAACCGGTGTATCGCCACGGGCAACCCGATTGCTGATGGCAGACAGTACCACTCAGAACGCCCTGGCTACTTTTGTCGGCTCATTTTTGTATAGCATCGTTGGCATAGTGTTACTTAGTGCGGATGTCTATGGCGAAAGTGGCCGGGTGGTGCTGTTTATCATTACCATTGCGGTGATTCTTTTAATTGTGGTCACCATTTTAATCTGGATTGAGCATTTATCGAGCCTGGGCCGGGTAGGTGAAACGGCTAACCGGGTGGAAGACGAAGCCTACAAAGCCGTGAGGCGCTGTGAAGAGCACCCCTGGCTGGATGCAAATCAACTAAAAACACTCGACGATATCCCCTCTGGGGCCACTGCTGTCTGTACAGAACAAATTGGTTATATTCAGCATATTGACGTTAAGGCATTACAGGAATGGGCGGTAAGGCATGACGCTGAAATTTATATTGCCAGTTTGCCCGGTGCTTTTGTGCTTAAAGAGCGGCCACTAATGTGGCTCAAGGGCAACCACGTCCAGCCTGATCAGCCGTTACTAAATGCATTTTCACTCGGTGATTACCGTAATTTTGATCAAGACCCACGATTTGGCTTGATAGTACTGGCAGAAATTGCCTCCAAAGCATTATCACCGGCGATTAATGACCCGGGGACCGCAATTGAGATTATCGGCCGGGGGATCAGAGTGCTTAGTAACTGGCCACCGGAAAATTATCAACAAGACGTCAAGTTCGATCGGGTCTGGGCCCCTGAAGTTCAGCTGGATGAGTTATTTAATGATTTCTTCACGGCAATTGCCCGCGATGGCGCGGCCCACATTGAAATTCAAATTCGGCTGCAAAAAGCCTTTCTGGCGTTGGCCACTTATGGTCCGGAATTCAGACACTGTGCCCGCAAACATGCCGCCGCCGCATTAGCCAGGGCTGAACTGGCAATCAGTTATCAGGCTGACATCGCTTTACTGAAAAGGCTGAATAAACAATTAGATGATTAAGCGGCTTAAAGCCGCACCGGTGATTCAACGCCAAAACATGCCTTGTTATTACAAAGGGCTTTGGGTATGTTGGCATTATTACGTTGTTACCCGATAGGGTTGTTATGTCCGATTTTTCTACAATTAAACTTACTGAATACAGCCACGGCGCTGGTTGTGGCTGTAAAATTTCCCCGCAAATACTGGATACTATTCTTAAAACCAATTCAAACTTTACCGACGGCAAGTTGCTGGTGGGTAATAGCAGTAAAGACGATGCTGCAGCCTATGATTTGGGTGATGGCAGTGCGCTGCTAAGCACCACCGACTTTTTTATGCCCATTGTCGATGATGCTTTTGATTTTGGCCGCATTGCCGCCACTAATGCCATTAGCGATATTTATGCTATGGGCGGTCAGCCACTTATGGCGATTGCCATTTTGGGCTGGCCCGTTAGTAAGCTGCCGCCTGAATTGGCGCAGCAGGTGCTGGAAGGCGCACGTTATACCTGTAAAGAGGCCGGCATTATGTTAGCCGGTGGCCACAGTATTGATGCGCCAGAGCCGATATTTGGTTTGGCAGTAAGTGGCCGGGTGGCGATTAACCAGTTAAAACGCAACGACACTGCAAAGGCAGGGGACCGCTTGTATCTGACCAAGCCGCTGGGGGTGGGTATTTTAACCACCGCCCAGAAGCAGAAAAAACTGCAGCCTGACCATGCTATGCTGGCGCGGGATAGCATGGTGCAATTAAATCGGATTGGTACCGACATTGCTTCGCTGCGTGGCATAAATGCGATGACCGACGTGACCGGTTTCGGCTTGCTGGGACATTTGATGGAAATGTGTGAAGGCAGCGCTGTGGATGCCGTGCTGGCTTATGACGCCGTGCCGGTGTTACCTAATGTGATAGATTACCTTAACAAAGGCTGCATTCCCGGAGGCAGTGCGCGTAATTTTGCCAGTTATGGTGCCAAAGTATCCCCGTTAAACGAGGCCCAACAAGCTATATTGTGCGATCCACAGACCAGTGGCGGCTTATTACTGGCGGTTAGTCCGCAAGCAGAGGCGGCGTTCAGGGATTTAGCTCTGGCATACGATCTTATATTAGAGCCTATAGGGGAGTTAACCAGCCAGGGAAACGGCCACCGGATCCGGCTGTGCTAGCCGATACCGCCATGGACAGTGACTTACCGCTGGTAGCAAATTACCATCAGATCCTCAGCCAGCAGCCTCCTCTGCTGGATTTACGCGCGCCTGTCGAGTTTAGCCGCGGTGCCTTTGCCGGTAGTGTTAATTTGCCGCTGATGAGCGATAACGAGCGTGTTGCAGTGGGTACCTGTTACAAGCAGCAGGGCCAGCAGGCGGCGATTGCACTGGGACATCAACTGGTGCAGGGTGACCTTAAGGCCAGCAGGATAAATGCCTGGCGCAATTTTGCACTGGCGCAGCCAGAAGGCATGTTGTATTGCGCCCGGGGCGGGCTGCGCTCGCAAATTGCTCAGCAGTGGCTGGCAGATGCCGGCGTGGTTTATCCGCGGGTAAAAGGTGGTTTTAAAGCGTTGCGCCAGGCCGCTGTTGCCGTTATTGAACACGCTGCCACGCTTCCTATGTTGTTACTGGCAGGACCTACCGGTAGTGGCAAAACCCGCTTACTACAGCAATTACACGCAGTAGATCTGGAGGCGTTGGCCAATCATCGCGGTTCAGCTTTTGGCCGCAAGCTGGCCGCACAACCAGCGCAAATTCGCTTTGAGAATGATTTGGCCGGTGCGCTATTAAGGGTACAGGCGATTAAGCCGGCCTATTTATTACTGGAAGATGAAAGCCTGTTGATCGGCCAGCGCAATATTCCGCACGTTTTCTTTCATGCCATGCAGCAAAGCCCATTATTGTTGCTCGATGAGCCCTTGCACACCCGGATTGAGGTAATTCTGCAGGATTATATTGTCGATTTGCTTTCAGAAGCGATGAGTCTGCATGGCGAGCAGGGTTTTAACCAGTTCAGCACTATGCTGCAACAGGCCATGGCACGCATTCGAAAGCGGTTAGGTGGGGCGCTTTACGCTGAGCTCAACGCCCGATTGACCGAGGCCCTGACAGAGCAACAACGCAGTGGTGATATCAATTTACACCGCCAATGGATAGCTCGGCTGTTAACCGACTACTATGATCCAATGTATCAATATCAGCTGAAAAAACGTGGCCTGCCGATCTTAATGCGCGGCAGTGCCAGCGAGCTTAGCCTGTGGTGGCAACAACAAACCGCCGTGCGTTAATTTATTAAGTTAACTGCGGGCAAAGCGGCCCAGTTGCTGTTGGGTGCGGGCGGTGCCACTCAGCAAGTCTTTAGCCGCTTTATCAATCGAGGTCATTTGCTGGTGCGCATCGCTGGTGACTTTTTCAATCGCACTCAAATGCTGATGGGTTTGCTGGTAGCGCTGTTCCAGCTGCACTACGGTCTGGTTGATATTTTGTATCCCGCTTTTCGCGTGCTGTAATTCCTGCTGTAATTGAGCAAACTCGCCGCTGGTATCGGCAATTTGCTGTTGTGCCTGCTGCGCCTGCTGGTTCAGGCTTTGTGATTCGGTGCGGGTTTCGCCGACCAGTTGCTCCATTTCATTTAAAAACCCGGAAATTTGCTTAGTGGCATCGTTTACCTTGGCTGCCAGGGTACGAACTTCATCAGCAACCACCGCAAAACCGCGGCCGGCATCACCGGCGCGGGCGGCTTCAATGGCGGCATTGAGTGCCAACAGGTTAGTTTGATCAGAGAAGGTTTCTACCATCACCAGAATTTGCCGCACGTTTTCAGAGTTTTTATGCAGGCCGTTAATGGTGTTTCCAAAAGTATCAAGTAACTTCACTATACCGGACAACTGGCCACTTAGTTGCTGCATCTGGCCGCTGGCCACTTTGGCTTTATCCACCGCATGGCCTGACACCTGATTCACTTCATCACCGTGCTGCACAATGTCGGCCAGATTATCCAGTACCTGATCACTGTCGCGGCGGATCTGGCCGCTGCGTTTTTCGGTGTCCTGTAAATGCTGACGGGTACTTTTTACAGCCGTTGAAACCTGTTCGTTCACCTGATGCGTTTCCTGTGCCTGCTGGTGAATATCACCAAGCAGCACGCCAAGCTGGCTGACAAACTGGTTATATTCCTCCGATAAGGTTCTGAACTCATCAAAGGTAAAGGCGGGCAGGCGAAGGTTAAGATCGGTGCCCTTGCGGTTAGTGTCATGCAGCGCGCCGACCAGGGTGGTTACCGGGCGCACAAATAAATAGTGCATATAGCCAATAGTAAAAATAAACGCCCCAAGGCCTGCTATCAATAACGCCCACCAGCGACCATTGGCACCGCCCTCGGGGTAGGCCATATACAATGCCAGCAAGAAAAAAACAGCTAAAAAGCTGATATTACCGATTATTTTCCGGCTTAGGGTGCCAAAAAAGGTCCGTTCGATAAATAGATAAAGGGAGCTGAAGCCGCTCATAAAATTATACACCCTGCCAGCTTAAACGAAGTAAAACCAGCTTATCACAGCCTTTTACGACTCGCGAGTATGCAGGACCCTGAGTGTTTGATCTGAAATAAAGACGTGGCTGAAAGCCGCAAACCGCGATCGCCGTAAACCTGGAGTGACTGCGGTTTAGTCAGTATTTGCGGTGTGGATTAGCTTGCACTAAACTGATTAAAATTTAACCACTGGTGGTTGCTATGCAACGGCGCGAATTCCTGACCAAATCCTCATTAGTGCTCGGCAGCAGCCTGCTGCCCTTACCCGTGTTAGTTCAAGCCGGTTCAACCCAAAACGTTACCGCTGTGCCGTTAGAAGCGGGCGACTGGCCTGGTTTGCGCAAACAGTTCTTACTTAGCTACGACTACATCCATCTGGCCACTTTTTTACTGGCATCGCATCCCAAACCGGTTGCCGATGCCATAGCCCGCCATCGGCAAGCGTTTGATGTCAATCCGGCAGATTACTGGCATGAACACTTTATGACCATCGATGCTGATATTGCCGCTGCGGCTGCCCGTTACATGGGCGGCAAGGCAGAAAATATTGCCTTAACTGACAGCACCACCATGGGCCTGGCCCTGGTATACAGTGGTTTGCAGCTAACACCGGGCGATGAAATTCTGCAAACTGTACACGATCATTATTCCACTGATCTGTCACTGCAATTACGCGCTGAGCGCACCGGTGCCAGCGTGCGACAGGTGGCGCTTTACGACAATCCGGCACAGGTGTCAGTCGATCAAGTGGTTAGCAGGTTAAAAGCGGCTATTCGTGCGGCAACCAGAGTTGTAGCGGTCACCTGGGTGCACTCGTCTACCGGGGTGAAGCTGCCGCTGCATGCTATTGCTGCCATGCTGGCCGACGTTAACCAGCAACGATATGACGCTGAGCAAATCCTGTTTTGTGTTGATGGTGTGCATGGCTTTGGCATTGAGGATATTGACGTATCAACCATCGGTTGTGACTTTTTTATTGCCGGCACCCATAAGTGGATATTCGGGCCACGTGGCACGGGTGTGATTTGGGGTAGTGACAAAGGTTGGTCGCGCTGCAAGGCTGTGATCCCAAGCTTCAGCCGCTCATATGATGTCTGGCTGGGTGGCAGTACTCAGGATCAGGTTGCAATGGGCGAGCATATGACACCCGGAGGCTTTCATTCATTTGAACACCGCTGGGCCTTACCCGAGGCTTTTAATCTGCACCTGCAGTTAGGCAAAGCGAAAGTTCAGCAGCGAATTCACCAGCTAAACACCCTGACCAAGCAAGGACTGCAGCAGATATCAGGCGTAACCCTGCATACGCCGATGGCAGCAGAGTTATCGTCGGGACTGGTATGTTTTGACTATAAAACTATGGCTCCGGACGACGTGGTAAAAGCGATGCATGGCAAGGGCATTATTATGAGCAGCACGCCGTACCGTCAGTCATACGCCCGCTTTGCGCCCAGCCTGATTAATAATGAACAGGAAATTGAGCAGACCCTGGCGGCATTGCGCACGGTATAACAAAGCTTCGGGTTTGTACCTGACAAGAACAGTGGCTTTTACAGTAAAAAGCGCTATAGTTCTGCTGTGTCTAACCTAATAAGAACAATACGTTATGCAAAAACATCTGACTGAAATACGCTGGGGCATTATTTTTAGCCTGGTGATGTTGTTATGGTTGTGGCTGGAGCACCTGGTCGGGCTGCACGGCCCCTATATTGAGCACCATGCCACTTACACCAACTTATTTGCGATACCGGCTATTTTAATTTATGTGCTGGCACTGCGGCAGAAAAAACGGCGTGATTACCAGGGTTTAATGAGCTGGAAACAGGGCATTGTTGCCGGTTTGCTGATTACCCTGGTGGTAGTGGTGCTAAGCCCGCTATGCCAATGGTTATTTCATACCGTGATAAGCCCCGAATATTTTGCTAATGTTCAGGAGTATGCCGTGGCAGAGCAGATGATGACCAGTGACGAAGCCATTGCGTACTTTAATTTACCCAGCTATATCGTTCAAAGCCTGATAGGCGCCGCAATAATGGGCACTGTTACTTCGGTGATAGTGGCATTTTTTCTGCGTAGCAAAACATCCTGAGCTCAACTGCCCGACGCTCGGGCAGCAATTTTAAGACAGTGAACAGAAAAAGCTGATTAAAAAATCAGCTTTTTTCTTGCCTTTTAAAAAATATCAATTAAAGTGATATCAAAATAATATCATTTTAACGGAGTTTGATTATGTTGAAGGAACGAATGATTAACAGCAAAGGTGGCTTTGGGATGATTGGCGTGCTGCTGATCTTGCAATTGCTGATGGTGGCTGCCCTGGTAGTAATGCCCGGCGTGCTAAAGGCAGTGTTTGCATTGGCCGCTATTGTGGTATTGGTATGCTGGTTTGGCTTTTATATGGTACACCCGAATCAATCTGCAGTGCTGCAGCTATTTGGCCGCTACGTTGGTACCGATTTAAATAACGGTCTGCGCTGGTCTAACCCGTTATACAGCAAGCAAAAAGTGTCGCTTAGGGTACGTAATTTTGAAAGCAGCAAAATGAAGGTCAATGACAGCGCCGGTAATCCGGTAGAAATTGCTGCGGTAGTCGTCTGGAAAGTGGTCGACAGTGCTGAAGCGGTATTTGAAGTCGATAACTATGAAAACTTTGTCAGCATTCAGAGCGAGTCGGCGATTCGGCATTTAGCCTCTAGCTACGCCTATGATGCCGGCAATGACGAAGACATCAGCCTGCGCAGCAGCACCGATGATATTACTGAGTTACTAAAAAATGAAATTCAGGCACGGCTGAACAAAGCCGGGGTGCAGGTGTTGGAATCACGGATTAGCCACCTGGCGTATGCCCAGGAAATTGCCAGTGCCATGCTGCAGCGCCAGCAGGCAGCCGCTATTGTTGCCGCGCGCCGGCAGATTGTCGAAGGCGCAGTAGGTATGGTGGAGTCGGCGCTGGAGCAGTTATCTGCCCGTAACGTGGTAGAGCTGGATGATGAGCGCAAAGCGGCGATGGTAGGTAATTTACTGGTGGTATTGTGTGGTGATCATCATGTGCAGCCGGTACTCAATACCGGCAGTCTGTACTAAAAAGGGGCGGGTGTGGCTAAAAAAGCCTTTGCCTTACGGCTGGATGACAAAATGCTCAGCGCCTTGCAGCGCTGGGCGGATGATGAATTCAGAAGTGTTAACGGCCAGATAGAATATTTACTGCATGACGCCCTGCGTAAGGCGGGGCGGCTTCCTTCAAAATCAGCCGGTAACCCAGACGATAAAGCTGAGTAACCGTCGGCAGTTTGCCAAACGTTCAGCTATGCTTAGGGTATGTAACGGTATAAGAAGTTAATTAAACGCTTTGTTTGCTGTTAGCCCTGAGGAGTGACAGATGAATACGCAATTAAACATTAGCTTATCAGTTTTTTCGTTCAAACTTGGCCTGGTTTTGCTGATCTTTACTGGTTTACTAACGGGGTGTGAGCGTCCTGCCCGGGACGTAACCCCGACAACCGATCCTGCTAATAACGCAGAGGTGGTGGTTCCTGATAAGCCCTTAGGGCATGTTATGGAATTTGATCGCTATACCTTGCGTGCCAATATTACCCGTGCTGATGTATTAAATGAGAATATGACCGATAAGTATGGCATTGAGGTTAATCCAGATCTTGCGCTGCTGAATCTGGTAATTCTCGATAATAGTGAGCCTCGCCAGGACGCTACAGTTAACGCAACTGTCCATGTTGAGCACGAAAATCTGCTGGGGCATACTCAGGTAATTGAAATGCGCGCAGCAGACACGGACGGTTATATTTCTTACTACGGCACACTGGATGCCAGCTCGCAGCGTATTTTCCAGCTGAAGGTAACAGCACAGCCAGCAGAAACCGAGCAGATGCTGGAAATGAACTTTGAAGCACGGCTTAACTGGTAAAATCTGCTAATTACCTGAGCTTAAGCCGCGCCGTTTGCCTGGTTAAGTTGATATTTTTACTGCGGTGTCTCCGCCTGGCAACGAGTAGCGCATAATGCGCCAGAACACCGTGCTGTACTGGCGCAGAAAACTACCGCTGTTGTAGCTGATACCATACTTTGCAGCAATAGCCTGTACCTGCTGTGCCATCGCCGGGTAATGTCTTGCTGGGATATCCGGGAATAAGTGGTGTTCAATCTGGCAGCTTAAATGGCCGGTTAAAATATGCAGCCAGGTTGGGCCGGTAAAATTAGAAGAGCCCAGCATCTGCCGGTAATACCACTGGCCCCGGCTTTCACCTTCGCAC
Source organism: Arsukibacterium sp. UBA5043 (assembly GCA_002415085.1). GTDB lineage: Bacteria > Pseudomonadota > Gammaproteobacteria > Enterobacterales > Alteromonadaceae > Alishewanella. The sequence continues at coordinate 97,794 of DIBV01000001.1, forward strand.
TCTGCTGCGGTAAATACATGCACGTCTTTGGTAAAATGGCCGCAGAAAATAACGGTTGAGGTCCATAAATTACGGATCAAATTAGCCAGCAAATTACCCGTTAATACCCACAGCCACATTGGCCCGGCAATCAGCGGGAAAAACAGATAGTCTTTAACCAACTGGCGGGCGCCCTTACCAAAAAAGGCTTGTTTCAGTTCACGATCGGTTACCTGCGAGTGGCGATCGGTTTTTTTCTTACCAGCAAACACCCGTTGTGCCGCCAGCTCGTGATAGGACACCCCCCACTGAAACAACATGCTGAGCACAAGGTAAGTGCCGCCTTGCCACAGGTTACGCAGCCGCCAGCGAAAATCGTTGCTTAAGCGCAGCAGGCCATAACCAAAATCACGATCTTTGCCAATAATATTGGTATAAGTATGGTGTTCAAAGTTGTGAGTACGTTGCCACGAGCCGGCATCACAGGCAATATCCCATTCAAAGCGTCTGGAATGCAGTACCGGATCATTCAGCCAGTCATACTGACCGTGCAGCACATTATGGCCAATTTCCATATTGTCGAGAATTTTCGCCAGGGCCAGTAGCAACACGCCAAACAGCCACAGCCACGGTGTAATAAAGCCCAAAACCATTAATACCCGACCGCTTAAGGCGCTTAAGCGCTGTACCAGCAACACCCGGCGGATATAACGCGCATCGGCATCGCCCAGTTGCTGCTGTACCTGCTGTTTTACGCTGTCGAGTTCGTGCGCAAGGGCGTTAAATTGCTCAGTAGTTAGTTTCATTTAGGTTCCCCTTACAGCTTAATCACAAGTTCGGTTACCGGCTGGCTGACACACAGCTGAATTTGCTCAACGCCATGGCCACTTAAGGCGCCGCTTCGGATATCGCGCACCTGGCCGGATACTTTGTCGCACACACACTGAAAACATACGCCCATCCTGCAACCAAAGCGGGCGTTAAGGCCATGCTCTTCAGCGTTTTGCAGCAGGCTTTGCTGAGCGTTTAATAACACCGTTTTACTGATGCCGGCACTGATAAAGTGGCCGCTAAGTGGCTGGTTTCCCGGGGCAGCAATAACGACTGCTGGCATGGTTAAGCCAAATTGTTCCTGCTGAATATGGCCGGCAGTAACGCCACTTTTTAAAAGTGCGGTACGAGTCTGCTGCATAAACCCGGCAGGTCCACACAGGTAAAATTGCTTGCTGGCCACATCGCCAGCCAGTTGCTGCTGCCAGCTTCCGGCAGGTTCTGTGCTGCTATCAGACAGATATAAAGTAAACATCGGCTGGCTGGCCGCAAGCTGGTTAAGTTCAGTTAGCAGCGCCGCATTTTCTGGGCCGCGGCAGCGGTAATACAGAATTACCGGCGCCAGCCAGTGGCGCTGGCTTAGCAGCATCGCCGCTATCGGGGTAATGCCAGAGCCAGCAGCAATAAACACCGCTGGCAGGGCAGGTTGTTGCCAGTAAAAATTACCTTGCGCCTGGCTAATATTCAGTAAGGTGTTGTCAGGTAATTGCGCCAACAGCGGAGTAAATTCGCCCATGCTGTTTATTTTGCAGCAAAGTTGTATTTGCCGCTGGCTTTGCCACCGCTTCAACGACGAACAAATACTAAATGGTCGGCTCAGGTAACGGCCATTATGCTTAAGGGTTAATACAATATGCTGGCCTGGTACAAAGCCCGGCCAGCGGCCCGACACTTTGAGCGTGAGCAGCAGCATATCAGGTGTTTGCCATTGCTGGCTTAAAAGGCTTGCCCGGTAAAGTCCGGGTAAAAAGCCGGGCCATAGCCGTTGTATTAACGGCAGCAAGTACAGGGTTAAAGATGGCTGGTTTGCCAGCATTAAACAAAAGGCGCGCCAAAGGCGGGATAAATTCAGTTTCACTATCGTTATCTACTATACGCTGATATTAAGGGGGGATTTTCAGCGCACAGTTGTACACTAAAATGCCTGGTTTGGCCAGTTTGAATTATTATTTATTTCCATAATTGGTTTTAATTTATTGAAATTAAACAGCTTAAACTGTCTCATTGAAGTGGCATTTAAAATTTATTCAGTGAACAGTTGTTCATTTTTGTAATGAATTGCAGGTTGTAACCTATGGTAGGGCCGTTAAAGTCTGCTCAAACACGGCCCATCACGGCTGGGTCTGTTGTGTAAATACCTGTTGTTGACTAGGCTTTATATATTCGATGCCTCTAAAGTCTGTCCTATTTTGAAAACCTTTCTTAGTGAGCTAAAACGCCGTGCGGTCATTAAATCATTATTGGTTTATCTGGGGTTAAGCTGGTTACTGCTACAGATTATCTCCGTGTTAAGCAGTACGCTGGCACTTAACCCGTTGCTGGGTTCAGCGCTGTTTGTGCTGCTACTGTGCTGTCTGCCACTGGTTATCTACCTGGCCTGGTACTGTGATATCAGTTTTAGCGGCATTAGCCGCACGGCAAGTAGTCACGAGCAAGATAAACCGGCTGCCGCGCCGGGTAGCCGTCAATGGGCCGGTTTAGTGTTGGTTATGCTTGTTAGTGGCTTTGTTGGCATTGAGTACTATGGCGTACTTAAGCAGCAACAACTGGCAAAGCAACAGGCCGCAACTGCCGCCAGCCAGGCTGGTACCAGCACTATTGCGGTATTGCCGTTTAGTGATGACAGCGCAGCGCAGGATCAGGGCTATTTAGCGCTCGGCTTAGCAGAAGAGATGACCAGCTTGCTTGGCAGTGCTGCCAATTTTAAAGTATCTGCCTCGCGCTCCAGCCAGTTTTTAAGCGAGCAGGGCTTCACCGCGCAGCAGATTGGTCAGCGCCTGCAGGTTGATACGGTGCTGACCGGCAGTGTTAAGGCAACAGGTCAGCGGCTAAATGTGCGGGTGCAATTGCTGGATGTTAATAGCGGTAGCACCCTGTGGAGTAATAGTTATGCCCGCGAGCTCACTGCTGTTGCTGAGTTAGAACAGGAAATTGGCCGCTCGGTAGTCAATACGCTACAGGATAAATATGCAGAGGCCGGTAGCTTCAACACCCTGGCCAGTACCCGTAATGCCGATGCCTATGTGCTGTATTTAAAAGGCCGTGAGCAGTACCGCAAACAAACCACTGAGTCCATGCAGCAAGCCCGCCAGTTATTTGAGCAGGCGGTAGCGCTGGACCCGGAATATGCCAATGGTTATGTCGGGGTGGCGGATACGCTGGTGTTATTGGCAGAAGGTAAAACAGAGTTAGGGGTAATAAGTGCTGATATTGCTGCCAGTTTAGCCCGGCAAAATATTGATAAAGCGTTGCTACGTCAGCCAGAACTGGCGGAAGCCTATGCAGTAGAGGGCCATATATTTTATATTCAGAGTGATTTTGAACAAGCTGTCACTCATTATGATCAAGCGATTGAGCTTAATCCCAGCCTAGCGATTGCTTATATGTGGAAGTTTCTGGCGTTAAACTTACTGCAGCGATTTGATGAGTCATTGCAGGCATTACAACAGGCAGAACAACTTGATCCGCTGTTTCAGACCAATACTTATAATTTAGGTTGGGCACTAACCCGGGCTGGCCGCTTTGACGAGGCTGCGGCTATTTTTAAACAAATGCAACTGGATTTTCCGCAGTCCCCTTTTCCTTATCAGGGTTTAGCCGATATTTATTTTAGTCAGGGTAATTTGGTGGGCGCTATTGCTGAAGCGCAAAGTGCTATAAAACAGTCGCCTGAAAACCATACTTTGGGTCATAAATTAATCAGCCCGATGGTAAATCTGGGGCTCACCGAAATTGTGAAGCAAATGGCAAATGATCCGGCTTGGGCCAGTACTGCTGATTTTTATCAGGAGACCTTACTAATTTTTGAACGGGATTTTACCGAATTGTTTGCCAGGATGGACTTTAAATTGGCAACTAATCCTGATGATTACTGGTTGCAGTTTGAGGCTGGCTGGTATCAGGCAATGTTTGGTGATAAACAGCAGGCGCTAAAACTATTTACCGAACAATTTAGCTTGGTTGACGAGGCAGAGCGGTTTGGTATGCCGCATTGCTCACCAGCTATTGAGGTGGCCTGGGCTGAGAGTGAATTGGGCAATAAAGCTGTAGCGCACAGTTTAATTAAACAATGCCAAAGCTTATTAGAGCAGCAACTGCAAGCTTCAATAAGCTATTTTGAACTGCATTATTTGGCAGCACGGATTGCTGCGTTAAAAGGTCAACCAGCCGAGGCTGTTCAGGCGCTGGCGAAAGCAATTGATATTGGCTGGCGGGAGTGGTGGACTAAGTACGACCCGTTGCTGGCAAGCCTGGCTGGCGACCCTGAGTTTCAGCGGTTAATTCAGTTTCTGGATCAGGATTTAGCGCGGCAAAAAGAGGAGGCACAAAGGTTGTTTACTGAGTAATATCCCCCCAAAAACAAAACGGGCTTTTGCCCGTTGTGTTTTTTATAAAATTTCAGGGTGAAAAACATTAGCTTTGGGTTTTACGTTGTCTTCTTAAGCCCATGGTGAATAAGCCTGCTAACAACAGCGCAATAGAGCCTGGCGCATTTACCGGGGTAACCGGGCCGTCACTGGCTGACAGAATACGCAGCATTTCACCATCAGAGAAGAACGACATCGTTGGGTTATTCACTTCTGAATCATTTCTGTCGACATTGGTATAGCCACATACCTCAATAAAGGGGTCATTCCCTGCATCAGGATCAAAATCAGGGTTTGGTTTTTCGATACATTTTTCTTCAAATACAATTTCATAGTCCGGCTCGCTACTGGTCCGGAAAAACCGGCCATTAGGGGCAGAAAGGCCAACACTTACATAGACCATATAATCACCCGGGGCAAAAGCCATGGTTGGCGGCGTATTTAAGGTTACCCAGCCATCCCTGATAGTGCCATCGGGGGCAACGATATCGCCTGCGGTATTAATATCGCCGGGTAGGGTAATATCGCCAATTAACCAGTTAACATCGTAGCTAACATCCGGTGTATCAAAATACAGGCTGAAAAAGCCAAACATCGAAAGCGCGTCACCCTGGGCAAACTCCCAGACACAGGGCTCGCCGTATACTGCGAACTCTAATGCGGCGATGCCGGCATTTAATTCATCTTCAGTGATTAAACCGTTATCAAAGTCCTCGTATAAAAAGCTTATTTCCTGCTCTAAGTTATCTAAATCGTCCTCGGTATAGCCATTAATACAGTCATTGGGTACCGCACCCAAGCCGCGGCCACCACCACCCACTGCCCGCACTATGCTATTGGCTGCTTTGGGGCTGTCAAAATCAAAGGCCGACGCAATAATACCGACTTCATTTAAATACTGGTTATCAACATAGTAAAAAGCTTGTGAGAAATTGCTGCTGGGATCGCCTCTGCCGCCGGTTCTGACCAGGCCCGCCTCAGCAAACTGAGCAAATAAAAACAACGCTAGTAATGGCAGGGTAAGTAGTTTTAGTTTTGTAGACATAGATATTCCTTAACATTAACGATACAACGTATGCGTTATTCTCACCACTTACAACATGGCAGGAATGGGTAAGCTACAGGTACTGCTTTAGGAAGGGTGTTAAGGTAGCTGCTTAAAAACTAAGCAAGATTTAAACCGTATTAGTAATAAGCTTTTTATACAAGCACTTACTACTTTAGATTGTTTGGGGAAAATAGAATTTGTAAAAGACCCTGACGTATCTGCCTTAGGGCAACACTAAGTCTGATGCTGTGCTGATGACTGATCCAACAGTACCGGGCCGTTACCTTTCGCAGCCAATATATCGTCCGGGTTATACAGCGGGCAGCTGTTCATGCTCAGGCAACCACAACCAATGCAGCCGGTGAGCTGGTCGCGCAGCTTCTGCATATAGCTAATTCTGGCATCAAGCATTTGCTGCCAGTTAGTCGATAGCAATTGCCAGTCTTCGGTGGTGGGGGTGCGGTTATCCGGCAGCGACAAAAAGGCCTGCTTTACTTCTTCCAGGCTAATGCCCAGTTTCTGAGCGGCTTTAATGATTGAAATACGCCGCAGCACCTCGGGTTTGTAACGGCGCTGATTGCCGTCATTCCGCCAGCTTTTAATCAGGCCTTTTTGCTCATAAAAGTGCAGCGTACTGACCTTAACGCCGCAACGTTTTGCCACCCGCCCGACACTCCAGGTTGCTTCTGCCATTTCTGCTCCGCAATTTTTTTACGCCAACCTTAAAAAACACTTTACCTCAACTTAGCTTGAGGTTTTAACCTGCCGGTCGAATTAATGCAAGGAGAAATGCCATGACTTACCCGCCAGACCACGAACTGCCGCGCTGCCGCAGTTTTTTATGCCATTTATTCCGGTTGTTTAACCGGGCTATGCAAAATAAGTAACGCAAAACAAGTAGCGCAAAACAAGTAATTCAAAACACATAACGAGTAGGAGATAACAATGTATCTGGAACATGTGAATCTAGTGGTATCGGACATGGATGCCATGCTGCAGTTTTACCGCGCAGCTTTCCCGCATTGGCGCATTCGGGATGAAGGCGAAGGGGAATGGTATGGCAAGCCACGCAAATGGCTGCATTTTGGCGACGATTATCACTATCTGGCACTGAGCGATCACGGTGAGGGCAGCAACCGTGAGCTGACCGGGCACAGCGTTGGTTTTGCTCATTTTGCTTACGTGACGAAAAACCTGGATGAGGTGATTGCCCGGCTGAATAATGCCGGTTATGCCATTGCCAAAACGGGTGCTGACGAGCCGTATCGGAAAAACATTTATTTTGTCGACCCTGCCGGTTTTGAAGTGGAGTTTATTGAGTATTTAAGTGATAACCCGGCCGAACGGAATTTAAATCAGGACAGCTAAAACCGGATAAAAAACCGCTGCCAGGCAGCGGTTTTTTGACTAGATGTTAAAGATTACAAACCCAGCTTGGTCGGCATAGCCGGTGCCTTACTGTGATCTTTTGGCGGACTGGCTTTCAACTCTTTTAAGGTATGCTCAATAGCCCGGTTTAACTGGACATCGATGCCTTTATTGACCGCGATAGGGTCGAGCTCGACCACGATATCCGGTGCCACGCCTTCGTTTTCTACCCGCCACTCGCCATCGGGGGTATAGAAGCGGAAGAACGGCACTACGTGAAAACCACCATCAATCATTGGCGGGTTGGCGGAAATACCAATTAAACCGCCCCAGGTGCGGGTGCCAATAGTGGTACCCAGATTAAGCCGCTTAAAGGCCCAGGGCAGGAAGTCGCCACCCGAGCCGGCGTCCTGATCGATCAGCATGGTTTTCGGGCCGTAAATACCCGCGCCTGGTGTGGTAAAGATCAGGCCATCGCGGTCTTTCCAGCCAGATAAAAACGGCCGGGCCAGAATTTCGGTAATGTAGTTAGCTGCCTGACCACCACCGTTTTTGCGCTCATCCAGAATAACCGCTGGTTTATCGGTCTGGGCGAAGAACATCCGGTTAAAGAAGTAAAAGCCACCATCGGCGGTATTTGGCAGATACACATAGGCGACTTTGCCGTCTGTTTTGTCGTTAACCAGCTTGCGGTTCTGCTCTACCCAGTGCCATAAACGCAGCTGGTTTTCATTGGCCACCGGTTCGACCGTGATGTTGCGCTGGTTTTTACCGCGGGCATCATCGCTAATGCTCAGTACCACTTGTTTGCCTTGGGTGTTATCCAATAGCGCAAACACGTTGTCGCTGGCGCTAAGCTCGCGGCCATTAACAGCCAGTAAATAATCGCCGGCTTTGGCACTGGCGCCGGGTACACTTAACGGCGCCTTTAAAAACGGGCTCCAGCGATCGCCGGTATAAACCGTTTTAAACTGATATTTGCCGTTGTTAATTGCAAAATCCGCACCCAGTAAACCGACTTTGCTGCTGCCTTCCTGATGGACATCGCCGCCGCCAATCCGGTTATGACCAACCTGCAACTCGGCAATCATTTGCACCAGCACGTCGTTTAAGTCTTCCCGGCGCTGAACATGAGCGAGCATTGGCTGGTATTTATCGTAAATGGCCTGCCAGTTAATACCATGCATATTGGCATCGTAAAAATATTCCTGCTGCATGCGCCAGGCATCATCAAAAATCTGCTGCCATTCTTTAGCCGGGTCGACAAAGCTGCGTACTTCAGCTAACGACACTGCTTTTGCTTCTGGCTTGGCTTTAGCATCACCCACTTCCAGCTTATTAGGCATGCTAACCATTAAGATTTTTTTGCCATCGGCACTTAAGGCGTAACTGGCAATATCCTGCTTAACATTTTCGGTTTTTTTCTCTTCAAAATCAAAACGGTGTAAGGTGGCAGTGTTACGACCATCGCTGCCTGGCAGCTCATTGCTACTGCCTGGCTGGGTCCGTTCCATATAAAACAGCGCTCCATCGTCAGCAACGCTTAAACTGTCGTAATTGCGTTCGGCTATTGGCAGGGCAATAATCCGGTTTTGCAGGCCGTTCAGGTCAAGTTTTACCGGTTTTACCGCCGGCTTATCCTCATCTTTGCCTTTTTTATCGTCTTTTTTATCATCTTTGGCGGCAGCGGATTTTGTCGGCTCATCGCCACTTTCCGGCAGCAACGGCGATTTACCGTCACTGGCCAGCACATAAGCATAAATGGCTTTGCGTAACGGTCGTTCCTGAGTGGATAAATCCAGGCCAACCTGCGATGGGCCGCTATTTACCGACGCAGTAAAGTACAGATAGTCCTGGGTAAATACCGGATCGTCTGCTTCACTCATGCCGTCGGTGATCTGGCTGGTTTTATTATTCTGAAAATCGAATAACTTGATCTGACTAAAGTAATTAGTAGCGGCGACGGTGTAGGCCAGGTAACGGCTATCAGGTGAGAATGACACATTGAAATCGTTGCGCCGCAAAGAGGTATCCAATTTCTGGCTGCGCTTGGTTTTCAGGTTAAATGCATACAGATTTAAATGATTGTCATGATAAATAATCAGGTTGCCATCGGGTGAGAAGCTCAGCAGATTAAAGTAGCCTGTATCTGCTAAAGCAAATACTTGCGGCTCACTTAAGCCATCCTGGTTTTCCAATACCAGCTGATGTTTATTGCCCTTATCGGAAATATAGGCCACTTTCGTGCCATCGGGGCTCCATAAGCCGTCGAATTCACGTACGCCGCTGGTTTGTGTCAGGTTACGGGTGCTGCCGTCTTTTACCGGCACGGTAAAAACATCGCCGCGGGCACTGACTACCACCCGCTGGCCAGTGGTAGACAGCCTGGCGCTGGTTAAGGTTTTACTGGCATCTTTCCACTGCGGCCGTTTCTGCGCTGACTGAGTGGTGATATTGATAGTAATTGGTTTACTCTGGCCGCTGCTGAGATCAAACTGATGCAAAAAGCCACCGGCTTCATAGACGATGCTGTTGCCGTGGCCTGCCGCACTGCGCAGGTCCCAGTCGGTGTTATTGGTCAGCTGCTTAACCTGCTTATCGCGATACTGAAACAAGTTAACCGCCACGTTATCCCGGTCAGATAAAAAATACACCGTATCACCGAGCCAGAACGGATTAAATTCATTGGCATTAGGGTGGGGGATTTTCTCCAGCTGCTGTTTTTCTAAATCGATAATCCAGACCGGTGGCGTGCTGCCACCACGATGCAAACGCCAGCCACTGGCGCCGCTGTAGGCCATATTATTAGGGCGGTAAGCCAGTTTATTACCGTTGTCAGATAGCTGCCCTTCATAAGCGACCGCTTCCATTAACTTCGCCGGGTAACCACCGTCGACGCTTATCTGATACAACTGATTACTGCGGCTGTTAGCAATTTCCCGGTTTGAGGCAAACATGACTTTTTTGCCATCAGGGCTCCAGCCGTTAACGGTATCGGCAGCGGGATGAAAAGTCAGCCGGGTAGCCGGGCCACCAGTTGCCGGCATCACATAGACATCGGTGTTGTTGTTATAGCTGGCGGAGAAGGCAATCCAGTTACCGTCAGGTGAGAACGACGGCGCAAATTCACTGGCCGGATCGCTGGTAAGCTGGCGTGGGTTCTGGCCATTGCGGTCGGTTAACCAGATATCACCGCCATAGACAAAGGCCAGATGATTAGCCGAAATATCAGGTTGCTGCAATAAGCGGCTGCCGTTATTAGCAGCGGCTATGGTGGTGGTAAGGCCGAGGCTGATACAACATAACATCGCCAGTTTTTTTGGTTTAAACATGAGTATTCCCTGCATTTTTAATGTGGTATCGAAATGTTGACCAACAAGTAATAGCACAGGGTAGCGATTGTGGATGTCAAAAAACTGTAAGCAGAGTTTTCTGTGCGACTAATGCAAGCATTAAATCGCACAGAATTTTGTGACCGGGGATCAGAATGCCGTCGTGATTAAATAGCCGGTGTAGCCAAAAAATACCGCCAGCAATAAAGCGCCTTCCAGCCGGTTAATCCGGCCTGCTTTTTTAATGCCGATACCAAGTACCAGCAATGCCACAGTTAAACCAAACATCAGGGTGTAATCACGGGTTAGCACTACTGGATCAACTGCCATGGGCTCGATTAATGCAGCAATGCCAACCACGGCTAAGGTATTGAACAAGTTAGAACCGATAATATTGCCAAGGGCGATATCGTGCTCGCCTTTTTTAATTGCCATTAACGACGAGGCCAGTTCCGGTAACGAAGTACCAACAGCCACCACAGTCAGGCCGATCACTAAATCACTCACCCCCAGGCCTTGTGCAATATACACGGCGCCATACACCAAAAAGCGTGAAGCAATAATCAGTAGCACCAGACCCAGCACCAGCCATATTAACGCCTGCTTTAAGGTCATGGTGTTGTTATTAATTTCGGTATTAACATCTGCTGCCATGGCATCCTGGGGGTTGCGCATGCCTTGCCAGACTGACCAGGCCATGACGAACGCAAACACCGCCAGTAAACACCAGGCGTCTAACCGGCTTAATTGATGGTCAAACATTTGCCAGCCGGCAAACAGGGTAATGGCCAAAAGCAGAGGCAGTTCTTTTTTCAGCACCTGGGAGTGCACATTTATCGGGCTTATCAGCGCAACTAAACCAATTATCAGCGCGATATTGGTAATATTAGAGCCATAGGCATTACCGAGCGCCAGGGCAGGGTTGCCATCGGCGGCGGCCATAGCCGACACCACCATTTCCGGTGCCGAAGTACCAAAACCGACCACCAGCATGCCAATTAATAACGGTGGCATGCCACCAAAGCGAGCCGTAGCTGCGGCACCATCAACAAACCGATCTGCACTCCAGACTAATAACGCCAGGCCGGAAATTAACGCTAACACTGCAAGTAACATAAGGTTTTCCACGTTGCTAATAATGTTGCATAGCATATCAGTTGCAACGCTATTTTCCAGTTAGCGCAGGGAGCCGGCAGCAAATATTTTTCAGCTGTTATACTAAACTTTACAGCACAACTGAACGTAGCCACAGAATGACGTAGTTGCTCAGCAGAACGGTTAATCAGGAAAATAACAATGAATAAGAATAACAAAGTAGTATCCGGAGCGATCCCGCCTAAGGCGTATGAGTTGTATGACAAATATGCCCATGGCATGTTAAATCGGCGGGATTTTCTATCGGCTATTGGCTCTCTGGCAATTGGCACTGTGACCGCAGCAAGTATTCTTGGCGGCTTGTTGCCAAACTACGCGCTGGCTGAACAAGTGTCGTTTAATGATCCTGATATCATGGCAACGTATCAGACGTTTCCTTCGCCAGAGGGGCATGGTGAAGGGCGGGGTTATCTGGTTACCCCTGCCAAAGCTGAAGCTAAGCTGCCAACAGTGCTGGTTATTCATGAGAACAGAGGCTTAAACCCTTATATCAAAGATGTTGCCCGTCGTTTAGCCAAAGCCGGCTTTATTGCTTTTGCCCCCGATGCACTGTGGCCATTGGGTGGCTATCCGGGTAATGACGATGAGGGCCGGCAAATGCAGCGCAGTATGGACGGTCAAAAAATTATAGCAGATTTAAAAGCGGCAGCGCAGTGGCTGAATAAGCTTGATGGCGGCAGCGGTAAGCTGGGTGTGGTTGGTTTTTGCTTTGGTGGTGCCATGACTGGCTTACTGGCCGCAGAGTTGCCAGATATTGTCGATGCCGGTGTACCGTTTTATGGCTCGCCACCATCTGCCGATAAAATAGCCGATATTAAAGCCCCATTACTGGTGCAGTTAGGTGAGCTCGATACCAGAGTAAATGCCATGTGGCCTGAGGCTGAAGCATTACTGCAGCAGCATAGTAAAACATTTACCGTACACCGCTATCCAGAGTCGCACCATGGCTTTCACAATGACTCTACCGCACGCTACAACGAAGAAATGGCGGAGCTGGCCTGGCAACGCACTGTAGCCTTCTTTAAGCAACACCTGAGTTAACACGCTCTGCCAGTAATCCTTTAAACAGCCAGCTTGTCGCTTAAAGGCAGGCTGGCGCTACACGGGTGTATTGGCGCAGCTGATACACAAGGTGGTGAAGGGCACGGCATTTAATCGTTCCAGTCCAATAGCCTCGCCACAATGGCTACAATTTAAGTACTCTCCATGCTCCATTCGTTGCAGTGCAATATCAATTTGCTTTAATTCTTCGGCAGCATTACGTTCCAGACTGCTTAGTATCTGTTCGCTTTCTCGCTCAGCGGCTTGTTCGGCAGAATCAGCACTTCGCAGAAAATCGTGATGGTTAGCAGACAATTGACGTTCTAACTGCATTTTGTGAACTAATAATTTATGTTTTAACTGTTGTATCTGCATGATGAACCCCCTTTTTACCCTCAGTCTAAGCATAGCCTGCTTTTAAGGTTAAGGGGTTGATCTGTCTCATGTCTGCTGTTGTTGCTGTAATTGCCACATCCGGGCGTATTCGCCCTCGCCGGCAATTAACTGCTGATGGTTGCCTTGCTCGGCCACGATGCCGTTTTTTAACACTATGATGTTATCGGCGTCGGTAATGGTAGACAGGCGGTGGGCAATGACCAGGCTGGTATGGTTACGCGCGACTTCGCGCATGGCTTGCAAAATAGCTTGTTCAGCGCTGGAATCCAGGGCTGAGGTGGCTTCATCGAAAACCAGGATCGGTGATTTTTTTAAAATGGCACGGGCAATGGCTATCCGCTGTTTTTCGCCGCCAGAGACTTTTAAACCGCGCTCACCCACGATGGTCGCATCACCTTGTGGCAAGCTGGCGATAAATTTACGCAAATGTGCCAGCTCGATGGCCTGATCAACCTCTGAGCCACAGGCATCCGGGTTGCCATATTGAATATTATCGCGGATGCTGCTGTTAAACAGCACCGTATCTTGTGGCACGATGGCGATTGCCCGGCGTAAGCTGTCCAGTGTTGCGGTGCTGATATCCTGGCCATCAATCTTGATCTGGCCGCCGCTCACCTGATAAAAACGATACAGCAGGCGGGAGAGGGTGCTTTTACCGGCACCACTGGCACCCACAATAGCCACTTTACTGCCTGGCGGCACAGTAAAGCTTAAACCTTGCAATATCGCGCGGTTAGCCTGATAAGCAAATTGGACATTTTCAAAGCTTATCGCGCCTTTGCTAACGGTAATAGGCTTAGCATCGCGGGTGTCAGCAATGATGGGTTTGCGGCCAAGCAGTCCCAGCATATTCTCCAGATCAGTCAGGGCCCGGCGAATTTCCCGGTAAACAAAACCTAAGAAATTCAGCGGCAGAAACAGCTGGATCATGTAAGCATTGACCATTACTAATTCGCCAAGGCTGATATTACCCTGCATTACTTCTGCTGCAGCCAGCCACATCAGGCTGGTTATGGCAGCAGCAATAATTAATGCCTGGCCAGAATTAAGTGCCAGCAAGCTTAAGCGGTTTTTCAGCCGTGCCTGCTCCCAGCTCGCCAGAAAACCATCATAAATTTTTGCTTCATAGGCTTCATTATTAAAGTATTTTACGGTTTCATAGTTTAAAAGGCTGTCAACTGCCCGGCTGTTAGTGGTGTTGTCGGCCTGATTGGCTTCACGGATAAACTTATTGCGCCACTCGGTAACAGATACAGTAAAAAAGATATATAACGCCACGGCAACAACGGTAATTACGGCGTACAGGGGGGAGAACAGCAGGCTGAAAATAACGGCTACTGCCAGTATTTCAAACAGAGTTGGCACGATATTAAACATTAAAAAACGCATTAAAAAGCTCAGGCCATTGCTACCTCGCTCTATATCGCGACTGACTCCACCGGTTTGCCGGTCGAGATGAAACGCCAGCTCGAGACTATGCAGATGCTTAAATACTTTCAGACCAATCTGGCGCATAGCGTGTTCAGTAACCCGGCCAAACAGGGCATCACGCAGCTCGCCAAAAAATACCGTGGCAAACCGTAAGCCACCGTATAATAGCAGTAACGAGACGGGCAGCAGCACTACATTGCTGACATTGGGGTCCAGCGCGTCAATAACTTCTTTTAATGCCCAGGGCATGATTAAGGTGGCAGCTTTAGCGGTGATAAGTGCCAGGATAGCCAGAAATACCCGGCCTTTAAATGCCATTAAGTAGGGCCAGAGCGTCGCGACGGTCTGGCCCAGCTGCAGTGCCTCAGGACGTTTTTGCGGCTCTGGTTGTTTGGCTGTACTTCGCATCCCGCGCATAGTGTACTCTGTTTATTTATGGCTGATTGTTATTATGCATAAGTACACAGATAAGCGGTATCCTGGTTTACCTTTACCTGAAATTTAACATTAGCCGCAACGTTAAAATGCTGGCCGCTGTTAAAGGTTTGCCAGTCTGAAGCATCGGGCAGCAATACGGTTAAAGCCCCACTTATTACTGTCATCACTTCATGCTTACTGGTACCAAACTCATATTCGCCTGCAGCCATTACCCCAACCGTGGCTGGTAAGTGTTCGCCGGCAAAAGCGATCGAAGCCACTTTTCCATCAAAATACTGATTCACGTTAAACATTAACATCATTCCTTATATTAAAAATACCCGCAAATTATCAGCGGTTGTCTGTCTGCAGCCCACCAGTAAACCTGAAATAACGTCAATTGTAAAATAAGAGGTATAGATGTCTGAATGTTTTAATTAACTTTTTATGTAAAATATTTAGACAGTGTAATGTATGGCAATATATTGTTTCGGCACGATTAATTTAATGAAACTGCCATAAATTGATCTTATAGTAAGCTGTCGATTGATAATCGGCTTGTGCGTTACGGACGCACATCTACGACACCAGGCTTGCTGGTACGGACGGTTTTGCAGTACGTCATTTATTAAACAACATGGATTGCAAATGATGAGAATAATAATATCCCTGCTCATGTTACTGGTACTGCTACCAGCATGGGCGCAACAACCTATTGCGTACTGGTCGCAAAACTTCAACACTTTACCCTCTGGTGGCAATGGCTTTACACCAACATCTTTTCCGCAGGCAGCCGATGTCGGGGCCGGTGATCTGTTTTTACAAAATTTTGACCAGACACTTGATGGTAACGGTGCATATAGCACAGTACAGGCTTTTGCTGGTTCAACCGTTAACGCGTTAAGTGGCTTTGCTGCCGGTCAGACCTTGTCGGTGCAAGGTGGAACAGGCAATAGTAATAATGGTGCTGAAATCATTATTCAGGTAGACACTACAGATTATCAGGACATTATGCTGAGCTGGGCGCAGCGCGGTACCTCTACCGGCTTTACCTCACGTCAGATCAGCTGGTCAGTTGATGGTGTTAACTATCAGTTTTTTGCAGAAGACAGCGGAGCGCTGGGTAGTGCGTTTCAAAGTCGACTTTATGATTTTTCTGCGCTGACCGAGCTTAATAATCAGGCTCAGGTATATTTTAAAATTACCCTCGATGGCGCCAGTTCGGCTTCAGGCAACAACCGTTTCGATAACCTGTTAGTGCAAGGTACTGCAGCAGCAGATGTTGGCCGGCTGACCGTTTACGATCGCAACTTTACCAGCAATCCATTTGATGCTGGCTGGACTGAAGTGAGTGTCAATGGCACCGAAAGTTGGGACTGGAACGGCTCTTTTGGCAATGTAAGTTTTGCGCCCTTTATTGACGGTGCTTGCCGCGTTAATGACAGTTGGTTAATTTCCCCGGCTTTTAATCTAAATGCTCAGACCGGCGAACGTTTAGCATTTGATATTGCACGCGGTTTTGCCGGCACTAATCCATTGGAGGTTTATTATTCAAGCTCTTACAACGGCAGTGGCGATATTAACCCCGCTGACTGGCTGTTGTTAACGACTATTACCAGCGACGACTTCACCACCAATAACGTACCGGTAAGGTTTGATGGCTTTGAGCAGCTGGCGGATGCGACCGGTCAGGCTTACATCGCATTTCGTTATAATTTTGACAGCGGTAATTGCAGTACCTGGCGGCTGGCCAATATAGAGATCACCGCTGAGGGTAATAACAATCTGGCAGAATTTGCCTGTGGTAACCCGGTTAACCGGATCCATACCATTCAGGGAGCGGGCTTCCAGAGTCCGGTGCAGGGCGCGTACGTGCAGGTCGAGGCGGTGGTTACCGCCAGCTTCCAGGACACCAGCAATGGTGGTCTGGCAGGATTCTATCTGCAAGAGCTGAATGTCAATGCAGATATGGACCCACAAACCTCTGAAGGTATTTTTGTCTATGACAATGGCTTTGGTGTCAGTCTGACTCCGGGAGATTTAGTGCGGGTAGGCGGAACTGTAGCCGAATACTTTGAAGAAACCCAGCTAACCGATGTTACTGACGTCGCGATCTGTGCCACCTTTCAGCTGGGCGGTGTAACACCGCAAAGCCTGAATTTACCGGTAAGCAGCTTTGCCCGGTTTGAAAGCACCGAAGGTATGTGGTTGAATACCGGGGCAGATTATACGGTGAGTGATGTATTTAACGCTGCACGTTTTGGTGAATATACCGTATCTAATGGCCGGCTGTTTACGCCGACTCAGGTAGTGAGTCCGGGTGAACAGGTAGCAGCGTTAATGGCGGCCAACCTAAGAAACAAAATTATCATTGATAACGGCCGTACTGGCATTTATCAATTGCCCTTTATCGCTGGTGCCGATGGTGTTAGCGAGCTGTCAGCGTCTAATCCGTTACGCAATGGCTACCTGCTAAATGCAGGCTTTAGCGGCATTATGGGTTATTCGTTTGGTGCCTACCGTTTACGCTCGTTACAAGCGGGTGAGTTTAGCACCGGCGCGAATCCGAGGCTGGATCAACCTGCTACGCCAGCAGGTAATTTGCGGCTGGCAACCTACAACGTTGAGAACCTGTTCAATACCTTGCAGACAGCGGACAATGTTTGTGGCCCTAATGCCCTGGAATGTCGTGGTGCCGCCACATTATCAGAGCAGAACCGGCAGCTGGCAAAAATTACCG
Source organism: Arsukibacterium sp. UBA5043 (assembly GCA_002415085.1). Lineage (GTDB taxonomy): Bacteria > Pseudomonadota > Gammaproteobacteria > Enterobacterales > Alteromonadaceae > Alishewanella. The sequence continues at coordinate 115,119 of DIBV01000001.1, forward strand.
AAACCTTGCTGGCGTTAAATGCTGATGTTGTAGCCCTGATTGAAATAGAAAACGATGCGGATGACGCCACCCTGGCTTTGTTAACATCAGCCCTGAATGAGCTGGATGTTAATGCAGACTGGGCTTATATTGCCACTGGCTTTTTAGGTACGGATGCGATTAAACCTGCGTTCATTTACCGCAGCAGCAGAGTAACCCCTCAGGGCGCCTTCGCGGTTTTAGATTCCAGTGTTGACCCTGATTTTGATACTTCACGTCAGCGTCCGGCGTTAGCCCAGACGTTTGTTGCTGCTAATATGAGCAAATTTACCGCAGTAGCCGTGCATCTGCGGGCAAAAGCATCTTGTCCTGCATCGTCGGATCCTAATGCTGATCAGGGTGATGGTCAGGGTTGCTGGAATTTATGGCGTACGCTGTCAGCTAATGCACTTGCTAACTGGCTGGCAACGGATCCAACAGCGTCTGGTGATGAGGATTATCTGATACTGGGTGATTTTAATGCTTACGCGATGGAAGATCCGTTAACCGCGTTAATTGCACAGGGCTATCAGAATCTGGCGATTGCGGCCAATGATGGTGACCCGGCAGTATATAGCTACACCTTTATGGGGGAGGCCGGTAGTCTGGATCACGCGTTTGCCAGCCCAGCCATGCAGGCTCAAGTCCTGACAGCCGCCGCCTGGCATATAAATGCGGATGAAGTTCGCGAATTTAATTACAGTGAGGCACCGTTACGAGCAGGTTTGCAGAAGCCTGCGAGCTTTTACAATGCCGATCCGTTCCGTTCGTCTGATCATGATCCGTTAGTCGTTGAGTTAAACTTAACCCCGGCGTTCCCACCCGTTATGATTAATCTGGAGCTAATCCGGGTTAACCGTGGCCGTTCTGGTGCGACCCTGGTGCAGCTGCGCTGGAACAGTGATGTGAGCCAGGCGCTGACCTTATATCGTGATGAAAATCCGGTGGCCACTTTAAGCCGGCCCGGTCGGTACAATGATCAATTCAAAAACCCTGAGATTAATAGTGCAACATACCGATTATGTCTGGATGCCACCGCGCAGTGCTCAGAGCCGTTGGTGGTAAATTTTTAATGAAGCCTGGTGAGCATGCTGTAAGCTCACCAGGTTGAGTGAACCACTGAGCGATTAACCATAAAAAAACCTGCCAATTGGCAGGTTTTCTTATGTTGTATCAGCTGGCGTTACGCTGCTTTGGTTTTTTTGCTTTGTTGTTCATTCAATGCTTCAGCACCGTTGGGTTGCTGGGTCAGACTGTTGTCAGCAGCCAGATAATCCGGCTCAAAGTCATCAACATTAATCACAAATAAGCGACCTTCTTCAGCTAAGCGCAGTTTAGCGGCTTCTTCCTGGCTGATAACACCCAGTTCCAGTCCCAAGTCGGCGACTTCATGTAAGCGATAGAAAGGCAGACGTTTGTTCGCTGCTTTGCTTACTTTATCGAACAAGGGTTCAGCAGCCAGAATGTCCAGCAGAACCTGTTCAATCCGACCTAACTGGTTACCTGGCTCATCAGTAAGATATAAATGCAAGCCTAAACGAGAACGTGCTTCACACGGTGTTTGCATTATACGGGCAACCTGATGTTCCACTTTATCTGATGCCTTACGCAGGGTACGACCCCAGGGGAATACCACCCGCTTCAATACCACGCCCACCGCACGGTTAGGGAAGTTATCAAATAACTCATCCAGCGCCAGCTGTGCCTTAGCCAGATTATCTTCACAGGCCCATTGTACCAATGGTAAATCCTGTACCTGCCGGCCTTCATCGTTAAAGCGCTTTAACACCGCTGAGGTTAAGTACAGCATACTTAAAATATCACCTAACCTGGCTGAGATACGCTCGCGGCGTTTTAAATCGCCACCCAGGGTTGCCATCGCCACATCTGACATCAGGGCCATAGCAGCACTAAAGCGGTTCATCTGCTTATAATACTTAGCCGTGGCATCGTTGTAGGGCGCATGACTGAACATGCCACCGGTTAATGACAACCAGAACGTGCGGAAGAAGTTACTGATAGCAAAACCAATATGACCAAACACTGCTTTGTCAAAAGCTGTGACTGCGGCACCTTCATCATCCATTTGAGCTGCTTGTAATTCAGCCAGCACGTAAGGATGACAACGAATGGCGCCCTGGCCGTATATAATCATATTGCGGGTTAAAATATTGGCACCTTCGACGGTAATCGCTACCGGTGCACCTTGATAACCCCGGGCCAGATAGTTATTCGGGCCCATACAAATGCCTTTACCACCGTGTACATCCATCGCGTCGTTAATCGCGGTGCGCATCCGTTCTGTCATATGGTATTTGGTAATCGCTGAAATAACCGATGGTTTCTCTCCCAGGTCGATAGCACCCACTGACATCGTGGTGGAGGCATCCGCCATATAGGCGTAGCCGCCGATGCGGGCAATCGCTTCTTCAACACCTTCCATTTTACCGATAGGTAATTTGAACTGACGACGAATACGGGCGTAAGCGCCGGTCGCCATTGCCGCAGCTTTGATGCCACCTGTGCTGTTAGAGGGCAGGGTAATCGCCCGACCTACCGATAAACACTCAACCAGCATTTTCCAGCCCTGTCCAACCATAGGTGCACCACCAATGATGTAATCCAGCGGCACAAATATATCATCGCCCTGGGTTGGACCATTCTGAAAGGGTACATTTAGCGGGAAATGACGCCGACCAATTTTAACGCCCGGTGTATTAGCCGGAATTAAGGCACAGGTAATACCCAGTTCTTCCTTATCACCTAACAGTTTTTCCGGATCGTACAATTTAAAGGCCAGGCCCAATACGGTGGCGATAGGTGCCAGGGTAATATAACGTTTGTTCCAGGTAAGACGCATACCCAGCACTTCTTGGCCTTGCCATTGCCCTTTGCAGACGATACCAAAGTCAGGAATGGCGCCGGCATCTGAGCCTGCTTCCGGGCTGGTCAGGGCAAAACAAGGAACGTCCAGGCCTTTGGCCAAACGTGGCAAGTAATAGTTTTTTTGCTCATCAGTACCATAGTGCTGCAGCAACTCGCCCGGGCCTAATGAGTTAGGCACACCAACAATGCTGGATAACATCATGCTTTTACTGGTCAGCTTTTGCAGGACGCAAGACTGGGCATAGGCAGAAAATTCCAGACCACCAAATTTTTTGGCGATGATCATTGCGAAAAAGCCTTGGCTCTTCAGGAAGTCGTACACCTCTGGCGATAAATCAGCACGTTCATGGGTGCTGTGCCAGTCATCTACCATGGCCAGTAACTCTTCTACAGGCCCGTCCATAAAGGCTTGCTCTTCCGCACTTAATCTTGGTTTGGGGAAGTTATGCATTTTGTGCCAGTCGGGGTTGCCACGAAACAAGTCCGCTTCCCACCAGGTAGTGCCGGCGTCTATCGCTTCTTTTTCGGTAGTCGACATTTCCGGCATTATCTTGCGATACAGGCCTAATACCGGCTTGGTAATGTATTGCTGGCGGACACTGGCAATATTTAACGGCAGAGCCACAATTAAAAACAGTAGCCAGGCAAAAGTGCCGATGGTGTCGGTCAGGCTGCCTACTATTAATAAACCGGCAATGGCAGCGGTAAACATGGTAAGGCTGGCGCGATAATACGCTAACACACCGATTGCCACGACGATGGCAACGATCAGTAAAAACACATTCATTGTTAACTCCTGAAGAGAGGTCAGACCACTAGCATTTAAGCTTAGATGGCTTTGGAAAAAGTTGCAAGCAATATCCGGTATTTCCTATCGCAATTGTTTGCAAATTTTATTTAACAACAATAGTTACGGACTGACATAGGCTGCTGGCTCAGTATGCCGGTAAATCAGATGTTTTTTAACGTAAGGTAATGCAGACACCTGACGGCGCCAGCTATGGCAGTTAATGCTACAAAGCAGGCGCAATAAGGCTTAGGGAGGATAATTAATGTGGAGCGATAAACTCCAGTTTGTGCAGTTGGATATCAAATTGTTCAACGTTATCTTCACCACGCCACAGTCGTACCAGCATATAATCCAGTTCTGGCGCAACCCAGGCGTAAACTTGTTTTTCCGGATCGTCCATTCTGGCGATCCGCAGGGTATGTACTGTGCCATAGGGCAGGGCTAACGGTTCTTCCATCACTACTTTGTAATGGTAGGTTTTACTGTTGCCATTGCGGTTTAAAACATCATAGAAAAATTCTGTTTTGCCGGCCCTCAGGTCTAACACAAGTTGTTGGTGGTAACTTAACGGATCCAGCCAGTTATCCTGCCAGCTGTTGGCCTTAAGTTCTTTTGATTTGCCAACCATCAATTGCTCTTTGGCGGGATCCAGATGCAGTTCATAGTGCCGGCTGGGGCCGGTTCCCTGGCGTTTCATCACATAATTAAGCGGCTGGATTTGTTGATTTTCTACCACGAATTCGCTGGTTTCTTGCCGTTTATCACTAAAAATGAGCCAGCTTATATCGCTACTGTAACCCATCTGATAGCGGTCGTTGTTAAATTTAAGGTAGCGGGTGGCTTTGCCATGATTTTTGCCGGCACGGTATACCAGATAATCGGCGCTAAACAGACGAAATTGCGCGGTCTGATCCGCAGCAGGAGCTGTAACAGGAGTTTGAGCGTGAGTTATTACGGAATGTGTTAGCAGGCTGGTAAATAGTAATGACGCCAGCAGGCGCCATTTAAGATTCGTCCTCATCGTTCGCATATCCTTGTTCCGACAATACATTATTATCTAACCATGCCTTATCGCCGCGTTGTTGTAAACGGTTTTGACAAAACCAGCGAATAACCAGTGGATATAACTGATGTTCCTGCTCGTGTACTCTGGCGGCGATAGTTATGGCGTCATCTTCAGGGAATACCGGCACCTTAGCCTGTAAGATAACCGGACCACCATCCAGCTGCTCAGTGACAAAATGCACACTGCAACCGTGTTCGCGGTCACCGGCATCAATGGCACGCTGATGCGTGTTTAAACCCTGATACTTCGGCAATAAAGATGGATGAATGTTCAATAATTTTCCAGCATAGTGGCTGACGAAGTCTGCGGTTAGGATCCGCATAAAGCCCGCAAGCACCACCAGATCGGCCTGGTAGCTGTCAATTATACTAATAAGTTCTTTATCGTAAGCATCGCGGCTGGCGAAGTTTTTATGGCTTAGCGCATGGTTGGCAATGCCTGCGTCAGCTGCCCGTTGTAAACCGTATACACCGATTTTGCTAGAGATCACTGCCGTTACCCGGCCAGCGATAAAACCGCTGGCACAGGCATCGATCACTGCTTGCAAATTGGAGCCATTACCTGAAATCAATACAACTATGGATTTCATTGACAGCCCTATTCGTTAATAATCACAAGTTCTTCACCCTCTGCCGCGCCTTGGATCTCGCCCAGGTGCCAGGCGTTTTCACCCGCAGCTTGCAGGTTAGTCAGTGCAGCTTCCAACTGGTCTGCCGGGACGACTAACATCATGCCAACCCCGCAGTTAAAGGTACGATACATTTCGTGGCGGCTGACATTGCCTTGTTGTTGCAACCAGTTAAAAATGGCGGGCCACTGCCAGCTGTTGCCATTGATCACTGCTTTGGTATTGTCAGGTAATACCCGGGGAATATTTTCCCAGAAACCACCACCGGTGATATGGCACAGCGCATGTACCGGCATTTCTTTAATAAGTGCCAGCAGATTTTTAACATAGATGCGGGTCGGTTCCAGTAAATGATCCGCCAGGCTTTTTCCTTCCAGCAACGTATCAGCTGATTGGCCACTGACTTCCAGCACTTTGCGGATCAGAGAGAAACCATTTGAATGCGGCCCGGATGAAGCCAGAGCAATGAGTTGATCACCGGCTTGTACTTTGCTGCCATCAATAATGTCGGCTTTTTCTACTACGCCAACGCAAAAGCCGGCAATATCATAGTCGTCACCATGATACATACCAGGCATTTCGGCAGTTTCACCACCCACCAGAGCGCAACCCGATTGCACACAACCTTCAGCAATACCGGCAACCACTGCAGACGCAGTATCAACGTCAAGTTTGCCTGTAGCATAGTAATCCAGGAAAAACAGCGGTTCGGCTCCCTGAACTACCAAATCGTTTACGCACATGGCAACTAAGTCGATGCCTACACCGTCATGTCGTTTTAAATCCATCGCTAAGCGCAGTTTAGTGCCAACACCGTCGGTGCCTGATACTAAAACCGGCTCTTTATAACCTGCCGGAATTTGACATAAGGCGCCAAAACCCCCTAAGCCTCCCATGACTTCCGGACGGGTGGTACGTTTAACCGCACCTTTAATCCGTTCTACCAGGGCGTTGCCGGCATCTATATCAACTCCGGCGTCTTTGTAGCTTAAAGATGTATTGTGCTCGCTCACGGCTTTCCTCGATTGGCTTTATTGGTTGGCATAATCGGCGCGTATTTTACCTGTATAATGGCGCCGACAAAAGCATTACTGCATTACATTTGCAGCGGCTTGTTTTACGTAGTTTGCTACCAGAATAGAATTATCCTGGGTGATCTTGTGGTAACACACTGAAGCAAATGGAAATTCTCTGTCTGACAACTGCACTGAAATGTAAGGGGCGGCGTTATCTGCTGTATTGTTGTGCCAGTTGCCACCATAATTAGCGATAAACACCTCGCCAACATAAGCGCCAATAATATTGCTCAAGGTAAATATTAACTCAGCTGAATGACTTTGTTGCTGCTGATGCTGATGTAAAGTCGCTAACACCGTATCAATGTCTTTAAGACTAGCCAGCGTAAAATCCAGGGTTAGTTTATGTTCTTCGGCAATGTAAGCAACCGCATCCCGGGCTGCGTCTTGCATCAGCTTCGTTATATCAACACTTTGCATAATGATCCTTATTTAAGATGTTCCGCCAGGATTAACTGGCGTAATTGTTTGCTGCCGGGGCCAAGTGTCTCTTCCTGCGGGGTTAGCAGTGCCATAGGTACCAGCCGCTCTGAACTGTTACTGAGCTGTATTTGCACCAGGTCACCGTTGGCCAGGCCCGACGCTACTACAAAATCAGGTAGCCAGCAAAAGCCCAGACCCAGTTGCAGAATTTCAATGGCTTCATTAAAATTATCGACCGTCCAGCGTTGCTCGGCTTTTAACCAGCCGATATTTTCCAGTGGTTTTTGCGCAGTATCCCGGATAACAATCTGTAAATGCTGACTTAGCTGGTTTTGGTCCAGCCTAAGCTGAGTAGCCAACTCGTGGCCGGCACCCACCACTGCAATAAACCGGCTGACATATAGCGGTTCGCTCAGATACCCTTTAGGCACAACACCGGCGATAACTAAATCCGCTTTTTTCTGCACAATAATTTCACTGGTACCGGTTAAAACGGTATCGATAATCTGTACTCTGCTACCGCGGCTTAGCGGATAGAATGCCTGCAGGGCGCGGTATAAAAAGTGTTTCGGATAGGCCAGTTCTACCGCAATCCTGATTTCCGGCTCCCAGCCTTGCTCGATATTATCTGCCAATAGCTCAAGATCTTCAATTTGCTGAGTGAGAACCCGGGAACGGCGCAACATCACTTCGCCAGCATCGGTAAGTTGTGCTTTGCGGCCGATAACCTCAAGTAATTCGACACCCAACTGTGATTGCAGTTTAGCAACCGCGTGATTGAGTGAAGACTGGCTTTTATTGAGTAACTCAGCGGCCTGTGCATAACCGCCGGCATCGACAACTGCCTGCAGAATACGCCATTGTTCCAGGGTCGATCGAGGGCGGTAGGGCATATAAAGCCGGGTCCTGTAGCAATTTAAACGGTGGCAATAATCACGGCACGTAGCGGTGCCGGATAACCTTCAATCGTTTTACTATGGTCAGTCGGGTCAAGAAAATCAATTAAACTTTCATTTTCCATCCAAGGTGTTGCCCGTTGTTCTTCCAGCGTAGTCGTATTTAAATCAACTACTTTTGGGTTTTTAAAGCCAAGCCGGCTTAACCAGTGGCACAACGCCAGTGTACTGGGAATAAACCAGACATTACGCATTTTGGCGTAACGCTCTCCCGGCACCAGCACCGTATTTTCATCCCCTTCGACCACCAGCGTCTCCAGAATAAGCTCGCCACCTGGACGTAATTGTTGTTTTAACTGTTGCAGAAAATCTAATGGTGAGCGCCGATGGTATAAAACACCCATCGAAAATACGGTATCAAACTGAGCCAGTGGTGGCATATCGTCAATGCCAACCGGGACAAGATGAACGTCTGGATCGGGATTAAAATGCTTTATTGCCTGAAACTGGCTGTAAAATAGCTGTGATGGGTCAATGCCTACTACAAAATCAGCGCCTTCACCGCGCATTCGCCAGAGGTGATAACCACTACCGCAACCTACATCGAGCACAAAGCGCCCCTGCAACGGACTAATATGCGGCAACACCCGGTCCCATTTAAAATCTGAGCGCCACTCGGTGTCAATGTCGATACCATGAATAGTAAACGGCCCTTTGCGCCAGGGTTTTAGCTGTTGTAGTAAATAGCGGATCCGCTCGGCTTCACCGGCACTGATGTCGCCAGCCGCGCCAAACTGCACAGCTTTGCTTAGTTCAAGCGTGCTGGACGTTGTCACTGGCAGGTGGGCAACTATTTTTTGCCATTGTTTAAAGTCACCATGCAACGCATTTTTCTGCCATTGTGCCAATTGGGCGGGCAGTGTTTGCAGCCATTCGTGCAGCTTGCTTGTGGCTAATTTAGCGTAAAATGGGGTGAAGTCGAGCATTATACATTCCTGTAAGTATGAGCCTGCACAGCTTATTTAACCGCGAGCATAGAGCAAAAATTAAAACACTGAAACCATAGGCTTTGCTCACTAAATCCCGCCTTTTGCAGCCGTTGTTGATGTTGTGCCAGGGTATCGGGTTTCATTACGTTTTCAAGCGCCGAACGTTTCTGGCTGATCTCCAGCTCGCTGTAGCCATTGGCACGTTTAAAATCCAGATGTAAGTCCACTAACAGGGTGTTAGTAGTGACCGTATGAGCGATAAATTTTTCTGACAAAATCAGCACCCCTCCCGGCTTTAACCCCTGATAAATTTTCCCAATCAAGGCATCCCGATCCTCTGGTGCCAGAAATTGCAGGGTAAAGTTAATGACCACCACTGCTGCATCCTGAATCGCAATATCGCGAATATCAGCCAGTTCAAGACTGACCGGTACTTCAGAGCGAAATGCCAGCAAATGTCGTTCACAACGTTCCAGCATAGCTTTGCTGTTATCCACGGCGATGAGACGTGCGCCAGCAACGGAGATATTTCGACGCATAGCCAGACTTGCTGTACCAAGTGAGCAACCCAGATCGTAAAAATTACTCTGTGGTTGCTGAAAACGAGCGGTTAATTTGCCGATAGTTTGAATAATAGTCTGGTAACCGGGAATAGAACGTTGAATCATGTCGGGAAAGACTTCAGCTACTTGATCATCAAACCTGAAATCCTGAATTTGAGCCAGAGGCTCGGCGTAGATATGATCTTTTTGCATAGACATAAGCACCAGTGCTGCGCCGGATAAATAAATTAACGCGCGATAACAATAAAGAACGTAGTTTACCCGAATTGTTGTGGGCCGCCAAAAGCAAACTATCCCGGTTTAATAAAACGGGGTTGGATTAACCTAAGTGCGGTCAGATAGCCCGGGGCATCACTTGACCATTACTGGTACTAAGGGTAAAACATATATGATGTTAATCAGCTGTGTGGCGAAATGATCAGACGTTTATGGGTTTATGCTGGAATACTGTGTTGCATTATCAGCTCAGCACTGGTCACGGCTCAACCGCAAAAGTTCAGAGTTGCCCTTAGCAACGATACGTATCCGTACATGTTTATTGATGAGCAGGGGCAGCCAGATGGTCTGATTGTTGATTACTGGCGCGCAATCGCTCAGGAGCAACAGTTTGAGATAGATTTTGTGATGGTTCCATGGCCGGAATCGGTGGAAATGCTTAACCAGGGCAAGGTCGACTTTCATGGGGGAATGGCATACACCGATCAGCGGGCAAAAGATTATCAATTGCATAGCATTAACATTACGATTTATAGCAATGTGTTTGTTCATCGAGACTTATTGCGGGTAGAAAAGCTTAGCGACATAGCGCCCTACGTGATAGGGGTGGTCGAAAACTCAAGCCATATATCGACCCTTGCACGCGAACTGCCCAATGCGCTTTTACGGTCCTATCCAACAGTCAGTCAGATGTATGATGCGGCGCTGGCCGGCGACCTGAAAACATTTACCAGCCTAGATCGCTTACCCCCCCGATATTCTGGCTACAATGCATTAGTTAATCAGTTTCCGCTATATAAAAAAGTACCGCTACAACTCATTGATTTGTCATATGCATTGCCACTTAAATCGCCACTAAATAGTAAGTTAGTGCAGTATACAGCAGCGGTGTCTACCAACACATTAAACCAACTGGAACGCAAGTGGCTTGGTTTTAACGTTGCCAACGATAATACTTTGTTGCTCGGCTTGTCGGTTCTTAACCAACCTTATATGCATGTGACTTCGCAGGGCGAAGCAACAGGCTTGCTGGTCGATTTATGGCGGCTATGGTCTGAGAAAACCGGTACCAGCATTGCGTTCGTCCCTGATAACTCGGCCGATAGTCTGACCAGTCTGACGAATAAGCGGATCGACGCCCACATTGGTTTCCCAGACAATACGTTACTTAACCCGCAACTGGAAAAAGCATACCACTTATATAGTTTCAGTAGTGCATATTACACATTAAAAAACAATGACTTACCATTGCCCAATGCCAGTTTTACGGGAAAAGTGGGCATTTATTATAATTCCGGCTATCTGCCTGAATTGCAGCAACAATATCCTGATGTGACCTTTATCCGCTTCTCATCACTGGAAGCAATGACGAGCGCAACAATTGGCGGTGAAATAGATGGTTTTTTTGGGGCCGAAGCCATTTTGGATGCCCGTCTTAATCACCTGGATCTGGCCAGCGAGTTCATTGCCGCGCCAACTACGCGGCTATTTGCACCACTTTATGCATTAACCCATATTGATAATTCAGAATTAGCGATAAAGATTAAAAACGGGTTTAATCAGATGTCACTGGAGGAGTTGGCCACGATTGAAAAAAAATGGGTCAGCTCAGCCGAGCAAAGCTATTATGCGGACTTTAAAAATAAAATACCGCTGACACCAGAGGAAAAAGCCTGGCTGTTGGAACATAGCCCATTGCGGGTTGGCTTGATGCGCAACTGGCCACCGATGGAATTTGTGGATGAACAGGGCAATGCCGCTGGCGTGACCCAGGAAATACTGCAAATTTTAGGCGAACGGTTAGATATTGAATTTGAGATAATGCTGTATGACAATTTTGACGATATTCTAAATGATTTAGAACACCGCAAGCTCGATTTGGTCGCCAATATATCACCGACGGCTGAGCGGGAAACGTTCGTTCGTTTTACTGAGCCGTTCTGGTCTGTGCAATGGGCGCTCATCAGTCACATTAACAGTGAAAATATTACCTCCGCCGCCGAGCTTAGCGGGAACAGTGTTGCTATTTTTGGCGATTATCAGTTAGCTTCGCATCTGTCTGATGTGGTAGCTGACACGGAGGTTATTATTGTCAATCAACTGAGGGATGGAATTGAGCTGCTGCAGAATAACAGAATTGATTTTGTGCTTGATTCGGTAGCAGCGGGAAGCCGCGAGTTAAAACGGTTGAATGCGGTAAATCTGCGAATGCAGGTGATTGATGATTTACCTGATTTTCCTTCACTTGTTGGCGTACGAAGCGATTATCAACCGCTGGTGGCTATATTGAATAAAGGGCTACGCAGCATAAGTGAAGCTGAACGGGCACAAATGTATCAGCATTGGTTTGATGTTGAAATCACCCAGGGCGTTGATAGCAAAAAAGTACAGCTGATAATTTGGCGGATAGCGGCAATAACCGTAGTGCTGATAACAGTGTTTACGATCTGGAATTTGTTTTTACGCCGCGAGGTAAACCTGCGCCGGCAGGCCGAACATAAAATGCGTCATATGGCCACCCATGACGATTTAACCGGACTACCGAATCGCAGTTTGCTCAAAGAGCGGATTGACCAGGCGGTCGAGCAACATAGCCGTCATAACGAAATTTTAGCAGTACTTTTTATCGATCTTGATGGCTTTAAAGAGGTAAATGACCAGTATGGTCATGATGCCGGTGATGAGTTATTACTGAAGCTTGGTGGTGTTCTGGACAGCTGTATTCGAAAAAGTGATACGGTGGCCCGCTTTGGTGGCGATGAATTTGTGGTGTTGTTGACAGCGCTCTTGCACCCGGATGATGCCGCTATTGTGGCAGAGAAAATAGTGTTTCAGTTAAGCCAGCCGTTACAGTTGTCCTTTGCACAGATTCAGGTGGGTGCCAGCATTGGTATTGCGATTTACCCGCACGATGCCACCGACAGCAGCGCATTGTTAAAGCAAGCCGATAAACAAATGTATCTGGCAAAGCAGCAAGGAAAGAATGGTTATCGGTTCACTGAACGAGAGTTTTCGTGAACGGGCAGTGACATTAAGCGCTATTTCTATATAATTGGCGGTCATTTTACAGCGGCTGACCAACGAGATATAAGGAAGGGTTAATGCGTAGCCATTACTGCGGTTTTTTAAGTGCCCAACATGCCGGGCAACAAGTTTCATTATGTGGCTGGGTTAACCGGCGCCGGGATCTCGGTGGCGTTATTTTTATCGATTTACGTGATCGTGAGGGCATGGTTCAGGTTATCTGTGATCCGGATTTAACTGACTTATTTGAGTTGGCGTATACGCTCAGAAATGAATTTTGCATTCAGGTCACCGGCGAAGTGCGACTGCGCCCGTCGTCACAAATTAATGCCGATATGGCAACCGGTGAAATTGAAGTGTTCGCCAGTGGTTTATCCATATTGAATAAAGCGGCGCCGCTGCCGCTTGATTTCAATCACGACAACAGTGAAGAGCAGCGCCTTAAATACCGCTATCTGGATTTACGCCGCCCCGTCATGAGCGAACGGTTAAAGTTTAGGGCAAAAGTGACTAGTTTTGTTCGTAATTTCATGGACAGCAATGGCTTTCTAGACGTTGAGACGCCTATCCTGACCAAGGCGACTCCGGAAGGTGCCCGCGATTATCTGGTGCCAAGTCGCACCCACAAAGGTCAGTTTTTTGCCCTGCCGCAATCTCCTCAGTTGTTTAAGCAATTGCTGATGATGTCAGGCCTTGATCGTTACTATCAAATCGTAAAATGTTTCCGCGATGAAGATTTACGCGCCGATCGCCAGCCAGAATTTACTCAGATTGATATTGAAACCTCTTTTATGAGTGCTGAGCAAGTGATGGCAGTAACCGAACAAATGGTCCACCAGTTGTTTTTACAACTGCTGGAGGTCAATTTGGGCGACTTTCCGCAAATGACCTTCCATGAGGCAATGCGGTTGTACGGTTCTGACAAGCCCGATTTACGCAACCCAATGCAGTTTGTTGATATTGCAGATCTGGTAAAGCAGGTTGAGTTTAACGTATTTTCCGGCCCTGCGAACGACCCTAAAGGGCGGGTTGTGGCACTGAAAGTACCTGCAGCTGCCGATAAGGTCTCACGCAAAGACATCGACAACTACACCAGTTTTGTTGGCATATATGGTGCTAAGGGTCTGGCGTGGATGAAAGTGAACAACGTTAGTGCCGGCATCGATGGCGTACAGTCACCGGTGGCCAAATTTTTAACTGCCGATATTGTCAGCAATATTTTGCAGCGCACTGCTGCCGCTGATGGCGACATGATTTTCTTCGGCGCTGCCAGCTATAAAGTCGTGTGCGAAGCTATGGGCGCGTTGCGTCTGAAACTGGGCGACGATTTAGGCATAACGGTGCCGGGCTGGAAGCCGTTATGGGTTGTTGACTTCCCGATGTTTGAAGAGAATGAAGATGGCAGCCATACCGCGGTGCATCACCCGTTTACCTCACCGCTTGATACCGCCGGTTTTTTAGCGACGCCGGTTGCACAGTTGGATCATACTAATTTATTATCAAACGCCTATGATATGGTGTTAAACGGCACTGAATTAGGTGGTGGTTCTGTCCGTATTCACAGCGCTGAGGTGCAGGCAAAAGTATTTAAATTGCTTGGTATCAGTGATGATGAGGCAACAGAAAAGTTTGGTTTCTTACTGGAAGCGTTGAAATTTGGCGCACCACCGCATGCAGGTTTAGCTTTTGGTTTAGACCGGTTGGTAATGTTAATGACCGGCGCTACGTCAATTCGCGATGTGATGGCGTTTCCGAAAACGGCGACGGCAGCGTGCCCGCTTACTGATGCACCTGGTGAGGCTAATAATGCGCAACTGGCTGAATTAAGTATTCAGGTTATCCGTAAAGCTCAGTAGCACCGCGGCACTATTTTGTAGACAGCAGCCTGTAAATTGGAACCTGTAGATAGCAACCTGTAGAAAATACCCTGTAAGTTGTTAACCTGCGCCAGCAAATTGCGGGCGCAGGATTATTACCGCAAGCGAGGAGTGAAATATGGCCGGCCATAGTAAATGGGCGAACATGAAGCATCGCAAAGCCCGCCAGGATGCGAAAAAAAGTAAAATATTTACCAAAATTATTCGTGAGCTTACCGTTTCTGCTCGCAGCAATCCTGATATCAGTGCTAACCCGCGGCTGCGTCTGGCAGTAGACAAAGCATTGTCAGAAAATATGACCAGAGACACCATTGATCGCGCGATCAAGCGCGGTGCCGGGGCAACAGAAACTGAGAATTACGAAGAGTTAGTGTACGAAGGCTACGGCCCCAATGGTGTAGCCATTATTGTTGAAACCATGACGGACAATAATAAACGAACGGTTGCTGATGTGCGCAACGCTTTTACTAAAAACGGTGGCAACCTGGGCACATCGGGATCGGTAGCTTATTTATTTTCCCGGCGTGGCGTACTGCTGTTCGCGCCGGACATAGACGAAGATGCACTGCTCGATGCCGCCCTGGAAGCAGGGGCAGAAGATGTGCAAACCCATGAGGATGGCAGTACAGAGGTGTTTACCAGCCCTGAACATTACAACGACATTAAAGACAGCTTAGCTGCCGCCGGTTTTACTGCCGATAATGCAGAAATAGATATGATACCGTCTATTCGTGCCCAGGTTGATGCAGACAATGTTGGCCGGTTTTTTAAATTGATAGATATGCTGGAAGACTCTGACGATGTGCAGAATGTGTATCACAATGCTGATATTAATGACGATCTGCTTAACGAGCACAGTGTGTAGTGAATATTATTCTGGGGATTGACCCCGGCAGTCGCCTGACCGGATACGGTGTGGTGCGCCAGCAAGGCAATAAATTTGTCTATATGGCCAGTGGTTGTATCAGGCTGGGCACTGACGAGCTGCCAGAGCGTTTATTGCGGATTTTCAACGGTATTTCCGAGATCATTACCCAAACTCAGCCAACCATATTTGCTATTGAACAAGTATTTATGGCCCATAATCCTGACTCTGCATTAAAGCTCGGACAAGCACGTGGCGCAGCTATTGTTGCCGCTAAGCACGCCGGACTGGATGTATATGAGTATTCAGCGCGGCAGGTTAAACAAGCGGTAGTGGGTACTGGCGCGGCTGACAAAGCTCAGGTGCAGCATATGGTACGTTCGTTATTGCAGCTTAGTGCCAGCCCGCAGGCCGACGCCGCAGATGCGCTTGCAGTTGCGTTGTGCCATGGGCATACTCAGCAAAGCCTGGTGGCCCTGGCTGGCCAGGCGCGTAAAACGGTGCGCCGGCGCCTGCGCTGAAATGTCACGGCCTAGTTAAACCTGGTGATAATAGTTACCTGTCAACATTTAAAATTAACGAATTAAGAAGAAGCGCTGCCTGATGATTGGACGTTTACAAGGTGTATTACTGGAAAAACAGGCTCCTGATATTTTGCTTGACGTGGCTGGCGTTGGCTATGAAGTGCAATTGCCCATGACCAGTTTTTATCAGCTACCTGAACCGGGAAATCAGCTGATTATTTTTACCCATTTTGTTGTGCGGGAAGATGCGCAGCTGCTTTATGGTTTTATCACCAGCACTGAGCGTAGTTTGTTTCGGCAACTGATAAAAGCCAACGGTGTCGGTCCGAAACTGGCACTGACCATTTTATCAGGGATGACCGCCCAGCAGTTTGTTCATTGTGTATTGCATGATGAAATTAGCACGCTGGTAAAATTGCCGGGGGTAGGTAAAAAAACCGCCGAGCGATTAGTGATAGAGATGCGTGACCGGTTAAAAGATTGGGGGGTTAGCGGCACGCCGGTTACTGACCGGTTGACATTAAGCAGTGATGAAGCAATTTTTGCGCCGCCGGCCAGTGCCGAACAAGATGCCTTAAGTGCTTTGCTGGGGTTGGGTTACAGTCAGGCTCAGGCCAGCAAAGCAGTAAAATTAGTTAAACGCGCCGACATGAGCAGTGAGCAACTGATCATGGCCGCCCTGAAGAGTATGGTATAGCCAGGATGATTGAAGCTGATCGAATGATCCAGGGCAATGCGACCCGCGAAGATGAAGTCATCGACCGGGCCATCCGCCCCAAAACCCTGGCCGATTATACGGGTCAGCAACATGTACGCGAACAAATGGCGATTTTTATCGAGGCGGCCAGGGGGCGGGGCGATCCACTGGACCATTTATTAATTTTTGGCCCACCAGGCCTGGGTAAAACAACCCTGGCAATGATTGTTGCGAATGAAATGGGGGTAAATATCAAAAGTACCTCTGGTCCGGTGCTGGAAAAAGCGGGTGATTTAGCGGCATTGCTTACCAATCTTGAACAAAATGATGTGTTATTTATTGATGAAATACATCGCTTAAGCCCGGTGGTCGAAGAGATTTTATATCCGGCAATGGAAGATTATCAGCTGGATATTATGATAGGTGAGGGCCCTGCTGCTCGCTCTATAAAGCTTGAATTGCCGCCCTTTACCCTGATAGGGGCAACCACCCGCGCCGGAGCGCTTACGTCGCCACTGCGTGACCGCTTTGGCATCGTTCAACGCTTAGAATTTTATAAAGTAGATGAGCTTAGCGACATTATTCAACGCTCAGCGCTATACCTGAATTTACAGCTCGATAAAGAGGCGGCAACCGAAATTGCCCGTCGCTCACGGGGAACCCCCAGGATTGCCAACCGTTTGCTGCGCCGGGTACGTGACTATGCTCAGGTTAAATCAGACGGTACCGTGACGGTAACGGTAGCCGCGCAAGCCCTGAAAATGGTTGACGTCGACGCAGAAGGCTTTGATTATATGGATCGAAAGTTGATCCTGGCCATTATTGATAAATTTATGGGCGGGCCGGTAGGGCTTGATAACTTAGCGGCGGCGATTGGTGAAGAAAAAGAAACCATTGAAGATGTGATAGAGCCCTTTTTAATCCAGCAGGGCTTTATTCAGCGAACGCCCCGTGGCCGTATTGCCTCACCTCGTGCCTATCAGCATTTTGGCTTCGATTTACCACAAAGAGATTAAGTTGAACAAAAGTACTCGCCAAATAGGACATAAGTGCCAACTAGGACGCGAATAAAAAAAAGCCCGCTCAAAGGAGCGGGCAAAGCAACAAGTTGAAGGTGTGCTTCAATAAATCCAGGGAACATGTTTGAAACAGCAGCAAAACTAATCTTAGCTATCAGTCATACTGCTTAAGTGAACTTTACTAAACAGGGTAATCGACTTACCGTGCTTTTGCGCTAGCTCAGAACACAGGGCGTATGTTAAAGACTTCGAGTAAATACTTCAAACGAGAAAAATTAGCGCGCTGGCATTAGTTTAACTAATGCCAATGAGGTTATTGGATGTTCACTAAACAAGCAGTTAACGTACAAAGGACGAAAGAAGCCCTGTATTCATCTGCGATTAAGTTTAAATGTGGATGATGGCTCGGATTACTTTTAATAGTTATCTGTAGCAGTTGCGGCCTTTTTTCAGCTAATACATTGCATGCGTAACATATTGAACTTAAGCGCACTGCCACAGTCTGCTTTTTAAGCATAATACAAGTGGTCACCGCAAATAAATATAGTTGCATTGGAGCCTTGCCAGCCATTGAGTTTACCGTGCTGGCTAATTATCATACGCGGCAAAATGAGATATGGTTATAAATGGCAGATAAAAGCTTCACGTGGCCGGTGCGGGTATATTATGAAGATACCGACGCTGGCGGTATTGTTTATTACGCGAATTATCTGAAATTTTTTGAAAGGGCCCGCACCGAATGGTTACGGGCGCTGGGTGTCGAACAGGATATTTTGTTGTCAAATAATATCGCTTTTGTTGTTACTCAGGTTTTAATGAACAATAAAAAAAGTGCAGTTTTTAATGAATTATTGACGGTATCCAGTCAAATCAGTACCTTAAAGTCTGCGAGTATCATTTTTTCCCAGCAAATTTATAATGCTTCGGCCCAGTTAGTGTGTCAGGCTGAAATTAAAGTTGCCTGTATTGACAAGCAGGCTATGAAAGCCCGGCCAATGCCGGCCGAAATTGCAGAGGTGTTAACGCGTGTCAGGTGAAATTTCCATTCTTCATTTATTACTCGATGCCAGTATCGTAGTGCAGTTGGTAATGCTTATTTTGGTGGGTATGTCGGTTGCTTCCTGGAGCATGATTTTTAAACGGAAAAAAGTACTGAAAGATGCGTTGGCAGATGCCAAGAGATTTGAAGATAAATTCTGGTCGGGTATCGATTTGTCAAAACTGTACGCAGAGGTCAGCGCCCGGCAGAGCAATATCGGTTTAGAAGCCCTGTTTAAAGCAGGTTTTAAAGAGTTTGCCAGATTACATAAAAGCAGCAGACAGCAGCCTGCTGCTTTAATGGAAGGGGCTCAGCGGGCGATGCGGGTAGGCTTGTCACGCGAAGTGGAGCGGCTGGAAACCAATTTGCCTTTTCTGGCTACTGTTGGCTCTATCAGCCCATACATTGGCTTGTTTGGTACCGTATGGGGCATTATGAATTCATTTATAGCTCTGGGTGCAGTGCAGCAAGCGACGCTGGCAATGGTAGCACCAGGCATTGCCGAGGCATTGATTGCCACGGCTATCGGTCTGTTTGCGGCAATACCGGCAGTTATTGCCTACAACAAGTTTTCGCATCAGGTTGAGTTGCTTGAAAGTAGCTACGTGAACTTTGTTGAAGAGTTCTCTAATATATTGCACCGCCAGGCGGTTAACAGTACTGAGGCTGCCTGATGTACGTCCGCAAAAAACGGCGAATGATGGCCGAGATCAATGTCGTGCCTTACATTGATGTTATGCTGGTGCTGCTGGTGATTTTTATGGTGACGACACCACTGATTACCCAGGGAGTGAAAGTTGAATTGCCAAAATCGGCAGCCGAGCCGATCGCTCAGATGACTGAAGGCAAAACGCCGTTAGTGGCCACGGTGGACAGTGACGGTTTATATTATTTCGAGAAAGATGGTAATCAACAAGGCCCTTTTACGTCGGCTGAGTTGCAGGTAGAAGTCGCAAGCTGGCTGACGATAGAACCCGGAACCCAGGTTATTGTCAAAGGTGATAAAGCGGTAAGCTATGAAGCGGTTATACGTCTGATTAATGTTTTGAAAAATGCTGGTGCGCCGGCAGTGGGTTTAATGACTGATAATGAAGTTTGATAAGATTAAACCAGCCCTGACCACGTCGTTGGCAAAATCGGTGGCTTTACATGTCACGATTTTGCTGCTGCTGATTTTTGGTGCAAATATTAGTTTTAAGCGCAAAACGGTTGAGCTTTCGATCAGCGCTGAACAGGCCGTAGAAAGTAACCCGGCGCCGGTAGAAGCGGTGGCGATTGACCGTAAGCAACTAGAACAGCGGGTTGCTGAAATTCAAAAGAACCGGGATGACGCTAAACAAGCAGAAGAAGACCGGATTGCCGCACTGGAGCGCAGGGCCAAACAGGCTGAACGTGATCGGGCAGCGGAAGAGCAACGATTAAAGCGGGTAGCGGAAGAGAAACGGCAGGCTGACGAAGCGGCGCGTAAATCGAAAGCGGCAGCGGCAGAAGCGCAAAAGCAGCAGCAAGCCGAAATCGCCAAAGCAAAACAAGCAGAAGAAGCGCGAAAGGCGCGCGAAGCGGAGCAGAAAAAAGCGGAAGCCGCAGCCAAAGCCGCTGAAGAGCGTCGTAAGCAAGCGGAAGAAGAAGCGGCTAAAGCGCAGGCTGAACGTGAGCGTAAAGCGCGTGAAGCACGGGAACAGGCCGAGCGGGAGCGGCAAATTCAGGAGCAGCTTGCCAACGAAGCAGAGGCAAGACGGCAGGCCCGGGCTCAACAAGCCGTTACCGAGGTGCAGCGCTACACGGCAATGATTCGGGACGCTATTCAACGTAATTTATTGGTAGATGAAAACATGCGCGGTAAAACAGCCCGGATCAACATCCGGCTGGCAAGCAGCGGCTTTGTGACTGACGTACGCTACGTTAGTGGCGACCGCCAGGTAGCAGATGCAGCCATTCGAGCTGTGAACCGGGCAGGAACTTTGCCGGTATCAACTGATCCCGATGTTTATAATCAACTGAAAGATATAACTTTAACGGTGGCACCAGAATTTCAATGATGACTAATTTATTAAGAAAGACGCTAATCCTGACGATATTGTTATTTCCGGCGCTGGCCCGTGCATCCCTGGAGATAGTCATTACCGAAGGGATTGACTCTGCTAGGCCAATAGCGGTTCTGCCGTTTAGTTTCAATGGCACCACCCGGCCGACAGAAAATCTGGCTGAGATAGTTTCTGCTGATTTAATGCGCAGTGGCAAATTTAGCCCGCTGGCCAGAATAAAAATGCCGCAACAACCTGCTAAAGCCAGCGACATTAACTATGCCGCCTGGGCAAAAGAAGGTGTTGAAGCGATTGTAGTGGGGCAGATTAACGAAATTGGTATTGATCGCTATACCGTGAGTTTTGAACTGATTGATGTACTCAAAGGTAACAGTGGCCCCAGCTCACAAATGCTTAATGCCGGTAAGCTGGTCACCAGTAATGAACATATACTGGACAGCCGTGAAACCACCATTAATGGCGGCCAGTTTCGCCAGTATGCCCATCGGATAAGCGATATCGTTTATGAGAAACTGACCGGTGAGCGTGGTGCTTTTTTAACTAAAATTGCGTATGTGCTGGTGCAGCCGGATAACGAGTTTCCCTACCAGTTAGTGGTTGCGGATTACGATGGCGTAAATGAACAAATATTGCTGCGCTCCAAAGAGCCCTTAATGTCGCCAAGCTGGTCGCCTGATGGTACCAAACTTGCTTACGTGACCTTTGAACGACGTCAGGCTCAGATATTTGTGCAGGATATCTATAGTGGCCGGCGTACGGTAGTCAGCACCTTCCCCGGTATCAATGGTGCGCCAGTCTGGTCACCGGATGGCGAAAGCCTTGCATTGGTGTTGTCTAAAGATGGTAACCCGGAAATATACACCTTACACATTGCCAGCAAAGCGTTACGTCGCGTTACTAATCAGCGCGCTATCGATACTGAACCAAGCTGGTCACCGGATGGCACAGAGCTGGTGTTCAGCTCGGACAGAGGTGGCAATCCCCAGCTTTATAGCGTAAATTTAATAACAGGCACTACCAGAAGATTAACCTTTGAAGGTGAGATGAATCTGGCAGGCTCTTATACCCCTGACGGCAGCACTATGGTGATGGTGAACCGTACTCAGGGCCAGTATCATATTGCAAAAATGGATCGGCAAAGCCGTTTCCTGCAAGTATTAACCAAAACCAATCTGGATGAATCACCCAGTATTGCGCCAAATGGTTCAATGATTATTTACAGCACTATGCATGGTTCGTCGCAGGTGCTGGCACTGGTTTCAATGGATGGACGCTTTAAAGCCCGACTGCCGGCGATAAATGGACAGGTAAAATCGCCGGCCTGGTCACCTTTTTTATAAAACAAAAACGTGGTTAACTTACTAAGGACAACAAAATGAAATTAAACAAAGTGTTAAAGGCTTTATTGATCGCAGTTCCTGTGATGACATTAGCCGCCTGTAGCTCAACGTCATCAACTTCTGCTGACGATGGCCGCAACACTGGAGCTGTAGAGCCTGTTACTGAAACAGTACAGGTTGAAACTGCAGAGCCGGTAATCAGCCCTGCTGAGCAAATGCGTCAGAAACTTGAAGCATTACGTCAGGAAAACACTATATATTTCGACTTCGACCGTGCGACAGTTCGTCCAGAGTTTGTAGAAGTATTAGAAGCACATGGCACCTTTTTACGTGCTAACCCAAGCGTTCGGGTGACTATCGAAGGTCATTCAGACGAACGTGGTACGCCAGAATACAACATCGCACTTGGCGAGCGTCGTGCTCAGGCAGTAGTGTCTTATTTACAGAACCTGGGTGTATCAGCTGGCCAGTTATCTACCGTTAGCTACGGTGAAGAGAAGCCAGTAGACAGATCACGTACTGAAACCGGCTTTGCTAAAAACCGTCGCGCAGTATTGGTGTACTAATAAAATAATTAATTTGAGTGATCATGACAGTAAATAAAACACTGTGGGTTGCTCTGTCCTTAGTGAGTACCGGTGCCTGGGCTAACCCGGCACCGGTTACTGAGTTGGGCAGAAATATCACAACAAATCAAACGCTTGCCACAACGGCTTCCGGTACTATGGAGCAACGTCTGGCTACCTTAGAAAGGGTGGTAGAAGCCCGGGCCCAGGGGCAGCTGCGAATGCAGCAGCAATTAAATGTATTGCTGGAAGAAGTTAGCCAGCTGCGTGGCGTGACTGAAACACATACTTATCAGTTGGATGAAATGCTGCAGCGGCAACGTGATTTGTATCAGGAAATTGATCGCCGGGTAGGGGCTTTGCAAACCAGCAACGCAGCCCAGCAGCCAACTGCCGCTGCCAACGTTAATAACGTTCCCACTGTTTCATACTCTTCCAATATGTCAGAAAACGAAGCTTACGATAAAGCCGTTAATATGGTGCTGAAGGATCGGCGTTATGAAGCCGCAATCCCAGAGTTTGAAGCCTTTTTACAAACTTATCCTAATTCAGGTTATGCGCCCAATGCGCATTACTGGCTTGGCCAGCTGTTATTTAATAACAATGAGCTCGCTAAAGCAAAAACGCACTTTGAACGCGTTGTAACTAACTTCAGTACATCTAATAAAGTACCTGATGCATTGCTGAAGCTGGGACAGGTAGCCGAGCGCGAAAATAATAAAGACGCTGCGCTGCGATTTTACCGGCAATTAACCAAAGACCATGCCTCGGCAACATCTGCCAGACTGGCTCAGGAACGAATAGACATCCTGAATTAAACCATGCAAGCCAACCTTAAGGTTGGCTTTGTTGTTTCATATCGCTGACTTTTTGCGCAGTCAGGCCATCAAGGCGTCCTTTTTAACAATTTTCGGTTGCACTGGCGCCGTAAATCAGTAAGATATGCGTCCGCGGTAAGGGTCGTTAGCTCAGTTGGTAGAGCAGTTGACTTTTAATCAATTGGTCGCTGGTTCGAATCCAGCACGACCCACCAAACCGCACAAACAGTACATTGAAGTGGGTCGTTAGCTCAGTTGGTAGAGCAGTTGACTTTTAATCAATTGGTCGCTGGTTCGAATCCAGCACGACCCACCACTTCATGCACCCTGTTTGGGTCGTTAGCTCAGTTGGTAGAGCAGTTGACTTTTAATCAATTGGTCGCTGGTTCGAATCCAGCACGACCCACCATTTATTTCGTCGCACCTGTTTGGGTCGTTAGCTCAGTTGGTAGAGCAGTTGACTTTTAATCAATTGGTCGCTGGTTCGAATCCAGCACGACCCACCAAACACTCCCCCATAAATACTGTTATTGCTCGCCTGCCAAGTGTATAATATGCCCCTTTTTACGCAACCGGTCAGGTGTTATGACGCAGTCGATGTATTTTAGTGAACAGGATTTCAGTTTCCCCAGAAAACCGGCTTCACTGTCTGCAGATGAAAAGCTTGCTTACAAAACCCGAATTAAAGCCTTACTGCAGCAAAACAATGCGGTATTGGTAGCCCATTACTATACCGACCCTGAAATTCAGGCACTGGCCGAAGAAACCGGCGGCTGCGTGTCAGATTCTTTAGAAATGGCCCGTTTTGGTAATGAGCATCCTGCTACAACGCTAATCGTTGCCGGCGTTAAGTTTATGGGCGAAACCGCAAAAATTCTGACCCCGCATAAAACGGTGCTAATGCCTACCCTGGAAGCGACTTGTTCTCTGGATTTGGGTTGTCCGGCCGAGCCGTTCTCGGCGTTTTGTGACGCGCACCCTGACCGCGTGGTAGTGGTGTACGCCAATACCTCGGCTGCGGTAAAAGCGCGGGCTGATTGGGTGGTAACCTCTTCAATCGCACTGGATGTTGTTGACTATTTAGATAGCCAGGGTAAAAAAATCATCTGGGGCCCCGACAAACACCTGGGTGCTTATGTCCAGAAGCAAACCGGTGCCGATATGTTGTTATGGGATGCCGCCTGTATTGTGCACGACGAATTTAAAGCCAATGCGTTGGTTGAGCTTAAAAAGCAGTACCCTGACGCTGCCGTGCTGGTGCATCCGGAGTCACCAGACAGCGTAGTGCAGTTAGCAGACGCGGTAGGCTCAACCAGCCAGCTGATTAAAGCCAGCCAAACTTTGCCCAACAGCACCTTTATTGTCGCGACCGACAAAGGCATTTTTTATAAAATGCAGCAGCAAATGCCAGAGCGCACCTTTATCGAGGCTCCAACCGGCGGTAACGGCGCAACGTGCCGCAGCTGCGCTCATTGCCCCTGGATGGCAATGAACGGCTTAAAAGCGATTGAGGACGCGTTAATTGATACTACTGGCCATGAGATCTTTGTCGATAATACCTTACGCGAAAAAGCCCTGGTGCCACTTAACCGCATGCTGAACTTCGCCCGCGAGTTAAAAATGCAGGTAAAAGGTAACGCTTAAGCCAGCCTTTTGGTTAAAATAAACGCTGGCTGCTTAAAAAGCAGCCATAAAAAAACAGTTACGTATATAACAGTTGCAGCGCAGGGCGAATTTCCCTAGTATAGCCGCGCTTGCAACGCAAGTTCCGGAGAGATGGCTGAGTGGCTGAAGGCGCACGCCTGGAAAGTGTGTTTAGGTTAACCCCTAACGAGGGTTCGAATCCCTCTCTCTCCGCCAATTAAATGAAAAAGGCCCACGCCAAAAGCGTGGGCCTTTTTCATTTAAGCGTCGAGATGAGGATTTGGTTCGAACCCTGAGGTTCGACAAAACGGCAGGATAGCCGTTTTGCATGGCCCTGCCACCCGAAGGGCGAGTGCCATGGATGGCGCGAGTGAATCCCTCTCTCGGCCCAAAAAATGGGCCTTTTTCATTTAAGCGTCGAGACGAGGTCTTGACGAGAACCCTTTGGTTCGACAAATTCGCCGGGAGCGAATTTGGACGCACTTCAGTGCGGCCCGCAGGGCCAGCACCATGGATGGTGCTGGCAATCCCTCGGTCTCGCCAAAAGCATGGGCCTTTTGTTTTAACGCGGTCGAGACGAGGATTTGGTTCGAACCCTACGGTTCGACCAACTTACTTATCTTCTTTCTTGCTATTATCCACCACTATCTTTACGCGCTCATGCGGCATATATTCCTCCGGCTCATCGGGAAAAGCTTCGGCATCGGTATTGGTCATACTTTCCAGGCTACCGGACAATACACCGAATTCATCTTCTAACTCGGGCACATTTTCCAGCTCTTTAACCCGTTTAGCTATCCGTTGGTCCAGCCACTCATCAAACTCGGCAGTACCGGGTTCTGGTCTTTCAGAACGTTGTTTCATAGTAGATCCTTCACGCAATAATCACTTTTCCCACCAACATAAGTAAAGCCCATGGCCTCATAATGTGACCGCACTTTACTGTTAATGGGATTCATTATCCTTATTTGGTCTGCACCTATCATGTCAGCATAGGTTTCAGCTACCAACACGGTCAGCTGAACCGTTTGTCCACTTAGAGGCGTTTTCTCTGGCGAAGATTCAATCATATCCAGTCGCAGTTTTCCTGCGCCCCAGGTTGGCCGGCCCAACGATGCGCTACACAACATGCTATGAAACCAAATTGCCAGCTCAAAACGCTTAGGGTAAATGGCGGCATAGCGGCTGGTCCATTGCGGCCAGGACCACATTACCCGCCGATTAGGGTGGGTATCCCAACGTGATAACTGCGACATTGCTCTTCCAGTTATATCATCAAGCTTAACTGCTTCCTGAAAATTTAACGGCATTTTAAGTAAAGATTTTGAACGGCTTTGCTCCCTTAACTGAGCATAAGTACTATCGGCTAACTGGTGGCTTGGCTGCTTCATATTGCATCCTTGTAATTTAAAGTTAAAAAATAGTAACTTTTAAGGCGCCAGCGAGCAAGCAGAAACTTAGCATAAAGGTTAGCAAAGAACGGTAATTGACCCCGTCACCATTTCCTATACAATCGGTTGATTGTCATACGGATATGTAGTGCATGAACAAAAAAGCCCTGAGTGAGCGCGATATATGCTCCAAGTTTATTACCCCTGCCATTTTGCAGGCCGGTTGGGATTTGCAAAGCCAAATTCGTGAAGAGCTCACCTTTACTGCGGGTAGAGTAATAGTACGTGGTCGCATGCATACCCGTGGTGAAAAGCGCCGCGCCGATTATGTGCTGTATCATAAGAAGAATCTGCCGCTGGCAGTGGTAGAGGCGAAAGACAATAAACACAGCCTTGGCTCTGGTATGCAGCAGGCGCTAGCATACAGTGAAGCGCTTGATGTGCTGTTTGTGTTCTCCAGCAATGGTGACGGTTTTTTATTTCATGACAAAACAGGCTTAAGCGGTAAAACCGAGCAAGAGTTAAGCCTTAACGAATTCCCTTCGCCAGCACAGCTATGGCAATGGTATTGCCAGCATCATGGTTTTAAAGACGCTGCCGTGCAGTTGGTAGATACCCCATACTATGATGATGGTAGTGGCCGCAGCCCGCGTTATTACCAAATGACAGCCATTAACCGCACGGTAGAAGCAGTAGCGCGTGGCCAGGACAGAATATTACTGGTTATGGCCACCGGCACCGGTAAAACCTATACCGCGTTTCAGATTATCTGGCGGCTTTGGAAGTCACGGCAGAAAAAGCGTATTTTGTTTTTGGCCGATCGCAATATTCTGGTCGACCAAACCAAAAACAACGACTTTAAACCATTTGGTCAGGCCATGACCAAAATTACCAAGCGCACGATTAATAAGTCTTATGAAATCTATTTGTCGCTATACCAGGCAGTTACCGGCACTGAAGAAGAGCAAAACATCTACCGTGAGTTTTCGCCCGACTTTTTCGATTTAATCGTTATAGACGAATGCCACCGGGGCAGTGCAAGGGAAGACTCGGCCTGGCGCGACATTCTGGATTATTTTAAAACCGCTACGCACGTTGGCCTTACCGCTACACCCAAAGAAACAAAGGAAGTCAGTAATATCCATTATTTTGGCGAGCCCATTTTTACCTATTCGCTTAAACAAGGCATTGATGATGGCTTTTTAGCGCCTTACAAAGTCGTGCGCATCGATTTTGATATTGACCTGCAAGGCTGGCGGCCAAAGAAAGGCCAGAAAGACAAATACGGCCTGGAGATTGAAGACCGGATCTATAACCAAAAGGATATGGATCGCAATATCGTATTTGACGAGCGCACCCAGCTGGTAGCGCAAAAAGTTACCGAATACCTGCAAAAAACCGGTGAGTTTCAAAAAACCATTATTTTCTGTGATGACATCGACCATGCCGAGCGCATGCGCCAGGCCTTAGTGAATTTGAACCCAGAGCGGGTGCGCGAAAGCGGCAAATACATCATGCGCATTACCGGCGATGACAACGAAGGCAAAGCCGAGCTTGATAACTTTATCAACCCGGAAAGCCGTTATCCGGTTATTGCCACCACCAGCAAACTGATGACCACCGGCGTAGATGCCCAAACCTGTAAGCTGGTGGTACTTGACCAACGCATTCAGTCGATGACGGAATTTAAGCAAATTATCGGCCGTGGCACCCGTATTAATGAAGACTACGACAAGCTGTGGTTTACCATTATGGACTTTAAAAAGGCCACCGAGCTGTTTGCCGATCCGGCCTTTGATGGTGATCCGGTAATGGTATATAACCCCAAACCGGGTGATGATCCGGTGCCACCGGAAGAAACACCGGGGGGTATAGAAGATGAAGGGCCAGGTTATCATCCAACGCCTGAGAGCGGCGAGGGTGAAGATGATGGCTTTGGCCCAGGTGGTGAAGGCGGCGGCGAGAAACGGAAGAAGTTCTTTGTTAATGGCCAGCCGGTAAATATGATTGGCGAGCGGGTACAGTTTTTAGGCCCGGACGGTAAGCTGATCACCGAATCATTAACCGACTACACCAAACATTGTGTGCAAAAGCAGTTTGCCACCTTAAAAGACTTCTTCCGCCACTGGAGCAGCGCCGAGCGCAAACAGGAGATTATTCAGCAGCTGGCCGAGCAGGGCGTGTTTTGGGATGAACTGCGCGCAGAAGTTAAGCAAAAGCACGGCGGCGAGCTGGATGCCTTCGATTTAATTGCTCATATCGTTTACGATGCACCGCCACTTACCCGGCGCGAGCGCGCCAATAACGTGAAAAAGCGCAACTACTTTACTAAATACCAGGGCGCTGCGTTGCAAGTGCTGGAAAACCTGTTGGAGAAGTACGCCGACACCGGCATTGCGCATATTGAAGATATTAAAATTTTACAGCTGCCGCCTTTTAATACCATGGGCACGATGGTCGAGCTGGTGAATGCCTTTGGTGGTAAAGCCGGTTACGAGCAGGCCCTGCACGAATTAGAACAAGCGCTTTACGACGATAAAAGCATCGCCTGAGTGTGAAGCTCAATTTACAGGTGAGAACCGGCTTGCGCTAAGCCAACCGTTGCAGGTCTGGACGGCCGAATCGAGCCTACAGGGATGTATTAACGGCGTGTTGGCGTGTGTATGCCGGTTCGTGAGCTTTAGTCGCATTTTTTGAGTTAAAAAGGAACACCATGTCAATTAGCAGTACCATTAAATCCATCCAAGACATTATGCGTAAAGACGTTGGCGTAGATGGTGACGCCCAGCGCATTGGCCAGCTGGTCTGGATGCTGTTTTTAAAAATCTATGATGATAAAGAGCAGGAATGGGAGTTATTCGGCGATTACAGCTCACCCATTCCAGAGCACTTGCGCTGGCGCAACTGGGCAGCCAATGCCGAAGGCATTACCGGTGACGAGTTAAAGCAGTTTATCGATAACGAACTGTTCCCGGCTTTACAGAACTTGCAGCCAAAAGGCGATGATCAGCGTGCTTTTGTAATTAAAAGCGTGTTTGAAGATGCCTACAACTATATGAAGTCTGGTCAGCTGCTACGGCAGATGATCAACAAAATTCAGGAAGGGATCGATTTTAATAAAGCACAGGAACGCCATTTATTCGGTGACATGTACGAGCAAATACTGCGTGACTTGCAAAACGCCGGTAACGCCGGTGAGTTTTATACCCCGCGCCCGGTTACCGAGTTTATGGTACGGATGGTTGGCCCTAAGCTGGAAGACAAGGTGCTTGATCCGGCCTGTGGTACGGGTGGCTTTTTAACCTGTACTATCGAGCATAAGCGCAAACATTACGTTAAAACTCCCAGCGACGAGCAAGTGCTGCAAAACAGTATTTTTGGAGTGGAGAAAAAGCCATTGCCACACTTACTGGCCACCACCAATATGATTTTGCATGGTATTGAAGTACCGTTTCAAATTCGCCATGACAACACCCTGGCCAGGCCACTAATTAGCTGGGGGCCCAAAGAGCGGGTCGACTGCATTATTACCAACCCGCCGTTTGGTGGCATGGAAGAAGACGGCATAGAAACCAACTTCCCGCAGGCACTGCGTACCCGCGAAACCGCCGATTTGTTTATGACGCTGATTATCCACCTGCTAAAAGACGGTGGCCGCGCCGCCGTAGTGCTGCCAGACGGCTTTTTATTTGGCGAGGGCATGAAGTCGCGCTTAAAAGAAAAGCTGCTGGAAGAGTGCAACCTGCACACCATAGTGCGGCTGCCCAATGGCGTGTTTAACCCTTACACCGGCATTAAAACCAACCTGCTGTTTTTTACCAAAGGCACACCGACCAAAGACATTTGGTTTTACGAACATCAATATCCAGAGGGCGTTAAAAACTACAGCAAAACCCGGCCAATGCGTATTGAAGAATTCGCAGTGGAAGAAGCCTGGTGGGGCAGCGCAGCCGATGGCTTTGCCACACGGGAAGAAAACCAGTTTGCCTGGAAGGTTTCGGTCGCAGATATAAAAGCCCGCAACTACAACCTCGATTGCAAAAACCCGCATATTGGCGAGTTAATAAGCCATGACCCGGAAGAGTTGTTAGCCAGTTATGCCCAACAGCAGCAGGAAATACAGCAGCTGCGCGACCAGCTAAAAAGCATTCTGGCCGAAGCCCTGGCTCCAAGCCATGCCAAGGGTGAAAAGTCACCTACCAGTGGCAAGGGTGGAAACTAGCATGGCAGTGCAAGTTGAACAGCTAATTACCGAGCATTTAGATCTGTGGTCACAGGCACAAACCGCCAAAAGTACCAGCGGCCGTGGCAGTAACAACAAGATTGAGCTAACCGGAATTAAAAAGCTGCGTGAGCTAATTTTAGAACTTGCTGTGCGCGGCAAATTAGTTCCGCAAGACCCAAATGACGAACCGGCCAGTGAGCTGTTAAAGCGGATTGCCACTGAAAAAGAAGCATTGATAAAAGCGGGTAAGCTTAAAAAGCAAAAGCCACTGTCGCCGATTACGGATGATGAAAAGCCCTTTGAGATCCCAAAAAGTTGGCAATTTTCTTACCTTGGCGATCTGGGTAATACTCAAACTGGTTCAACACCAAGTAAAAGTGATCCTGAATTATTTGGTTCTGATGTGCCCTTTATTAAGCCAGGGGATATTTCTGAATGGGGTATTTCGTATGATGGAGAATTTCTTTCTCAAAAAGGGGCTACAAGCCTTGGGCGATTAGCAACACCAGGGTCAATTTTGATGGTTTGTATAGGCACTATCGGTAAATGTGGTTTGATAGAAAGAGAGTGTGCTTTTAACCAGCAGATCAATTCAATTACTCCTTATGTAAACATCTCAGATTATTTGCTGATTGCTCTGAAAGCAAAGTATTTTCAGATGTCAGCTTGGGCGTCATCTTCAAGTACTACGATCGCAATTCTGAACAAAAATAAATGGTCGCATTTGGTTGTCCCACTCCCTCCTGTGGGTGAACAAAATCGAGTTGCATCAAAAGTCGACGAGCTAATGGCTCTTTGCGATCAACTGGAACAGCAAAGCTACCAGCAGCTCGATGCTCATAACCAACTAGTTGATGCCTTACTGGCTACCTTAACCCAAAGCCAGAACGCCGACGAACTGGCCAGCAATTGGCAGCGCCTAGCCGCGCACTTTGATACCTTGTTTACCACCGAATACAGCATTAACGCGCTAAAACAAACCATTCTGCAACTGGCAGTAATGGGCAACCTGTGCAAACAAGACCCCAACGACGTACCCGCCAGCGAACTGCTCAAACGCATTGCCGCCGAAAAAGAAGCTCTGGTAAAAGCCGGTAAAATCAAAAAACAAAAACCACTACCGCCAATTAGTGATGACGAAAAACCGTTTGAACTGCCGGATGGGTGGGAGTGGGTGAGATTAGCAGATATTTCTTATCAAATTACTGACGGTGCGCATCATACACCTGTGTATATTGAGCAAGGAGTCCCATTTATATCTGTCAAAGACCTAAGCAAAGGATTTATTAACTTTTCAAATACAAGATATATTTCCAAGGAGCAACATGCAGAACTCACCAAAAGATGTAATCCAAAACGAGGGGATCTACTTCTAACAAAAGTTGGAACGACAGGTATACCTGTTCTTATAGACACCGATCTAGACTTCAGTATTTTCGTTAGTGTCGCCCTTGTTAAATTCTCTACAGCGAATATTAATGGTGATTTTCTCGTTTACTTGTTCAACTCACCACTTGTAAAAAAACAGTCTGATGAGGGAACTCAGGGGGTCGGCAATAAAAATTTGGTTTTAAAAACCATATCTAGTTTTTTAATCCCAATACCGCCCTTTAAAGAGCAGGTTAGAATTCGAGAGAAATTAAATCAAGTAATGGATATGTGTCATACACTTTCTGAAAAACAGAGAGTTGTTATACAAACACAAACTGTTTTAGCTGATGCTTTGGTTGCGCAGGTAGTGGCATGATCGAAAAAATCAGAATTTCCCTTTGGGATATATTTACCTTTTTCATGACTGGCGTTTTTGCACTAATCGTCACACTTTCGGTATTGGCGCTAACTGGCCGATTGCCTAAGCATGACGTTGTAATCGATTTTGTGATCAAGTTGCCAACAACTTACATTATTGTAGTTGCGCCAATTGTTCTGACTTTACTTGGTTTATTAATTGAACCAATGGCAAACTTTTTTGAGAGATATATAGGAAAACATCTATATTTCTGGCTCAAGCTGAACAAAGCAGAGCGATATTCAGATGAAGTAGTGATGAAGGACTATATCAAAAACCACTGCTTTGGCGATCTGAATAATCGTATCGAAAATCCCTACCATCTTTGCAAGGACTATGTCGAAACAAAGCAGTTAAGCACTACCTTTATGGTGTTTTTAGCTCGTTATGGCTTCTACCGGAATTGTAGTTTCATAGTTTTAGTAGCTGGTATATTTTATTTTGTGGATAACCTCGATGGCGCTTCATTCCTGTTGATGCTGCTTAGCTTTTTAATCAGTGCGCTGTTAACCAAACGAGCAAATGAGTTTTATAGCTACCAGGGCCCGGCAGTATACAATGCTTTCCTGATAGATCATCTAAACTGGCCAGCACAGCAGATGGCAAAAGTACAAAAGCAAACTGAAAAGCCAACAGAAAACCAGGACTAGTTTAAAATGGAATTAAAAGGACTTTTAGAGCGTGGGTATTTCCCGAAAGAATTACCAAGACCGTTTACAACAACACCTTTTGCAGAAGTGATGTATTCTTGGTCTATTTTGTTTGGATCGTCTACTTTCCTTGGTCATTTTGGCAAGCCGATTGTTAAAGAATCCCGTATTCCAGTTGCTAAAGAGGTCTTTTATTCATTAGCTAGAGGGGGCTTACAACGCCGTCAATTGAGTATCTGTAACCCTATCTTGTTTTATTTATTGGCACGTGAACTAGTAAGCCATTGGGCAGAGATCAAACCTCTTGTTTCAGGTTCAAAATTTGCTGCCACTGAGCCTGAATTTAAAAAAGATGGCCGAGCTATTAATGGTAAATATCCTCAAAACGCTAGGGCCGAATTAGCTAGGAAGAATCGAATTGGCGCACGTTATATTTTAACAACTGATATCAGCAGGTTTTATCACAGTATTTATACCCACTCGATTCCATGGGCGTTGCACGGAAAAAAAATTGCTAAGATTAATCGACGGCTGGATAGCTTAGGTAACAAGCTTGATTACTTGGTTCGGCAAGGACAAGATGGGCAAACTGTTGGGATACCAATTGGCCCTGATACTTCGTTAGTCATTGCAGAGTTATTAATGCACCGTGTAGATAGTGAACTGGCAAAAAAGTTTCCTGACACAAAAGGGCACAGATTCATTGATGATTACGAAATTAGTTTTATGAATCGTGATGAAGCTGAACGTGCTTATCATATTCTTGATGCTAACCTTGCAGAGTTTGAATTAGCGCTAAATACAAAGAAAACTTACATAACTGCGCTGCCAGCCAGACTTGAAGAGCACTGGGTTACTGAATTACGACGGTTTCAATTTCGTTCTAGTGCTAGTGGTCAGGCTGCTGATTTAGAGGCATATTTCTCGTTAGCATTTGAGTTACATAACCAATACCTGAATGATGCTGTTATGCAGTGGGCTATATCGTGTCTGAGATCAATTCAACTACACGAAGAAAACTGGGAATTATTTCAAAGACTTTTAATGCTTTGCGTGGCACCTGAACCTGCTTGTTTACCATTTGTGCTTGAGCAACTCCTTCTTCGTAAGCATAAGCACCCAGATGTACTCAAAGAAGAAATGGCGTTTTTGCTGAATAAGTTAATTATTGAGCATGCCGAACTTCGGCATTCAAGTGAAGTAGCAAACTCGCTATGGGGATGTTTGGCACTTCAAATTGAAATTAGTCAAGAGGCATGTAACAAAGTCTCTGCTTGCCGGGATTCTTGTATTGCGTTGTTAGCTTTGGATTGTGAACAGCAAGGACTAGTAGAAATACCGTTAAAAAAAGCCGTCTGGGAAGAATACTTAAATACCGAATCGCTATATGGCGATCAGTGGTTACTTGCTTATGAAGCAAGCTTAAAAGGTTGGCTGAAGCCAAAAAAGGATCTTGATTATGTTGAAAAAGATGCCAGCTTTGCCTTTTTAAAATCTAATAATGTGTTTTTTTACCGGCAGCGTGATAGTTGGGATGATGATGAACTGCCAATAACACCTTCATTTAGACCATACGATGATCAAGTTAATTATTAAATAACAGGTATTTGAAATACCACGATGAACAAGTCGGCAGAAGATTTCGATTCAGTACTGCATTCAGAAAAAATTCTTTATAAGTAATGAATTGAAGATAGGGCTATTGCAGTCCATTGATTAAATGTGAAAAGGAATGTTAATCATTAATGAATGGCGTTTGCCTTTTGTGGAAGAGTTTGAACAGCTATTTGGTAAAAAACGTATTTATGGTAAAAACGAATTACATCCGGGTTGGCAAGAAATTCAAAATTTTTTCAATTCTTTAGAAAAAACATTTTGGACGTCATCGCATTATAGTAGCTTTATAAAAGGTGCTGCATGGTATGCCAGTTTAGAGAAGGGTATTACTTATGAAGGTTCAGCTGATTACGACAGAGGTTTTGTTCGACTTGTTCGCCAGGGGAAATCAGAGAGATATTTCAACAATATTACGGCTGATAATCGGTTCAAATTATCTGACTGTAAGACATATGTTATTGATGAAATAACAGGATTAGAATGGAAGCGTGATGCTGAACTTGAAAGGTGTTCTTGGCGCTCAGCTATTTTGAAGTTCAGTGAAGGAGCTATTAAAGACTCCCGTGATTCAGAATTTGAACAGCGGAAGAATAACTGGCGTTTACCGCATAAAATTGAATTTCTAAGAGTGATGCGTTACGAGGAAGAACTTGGTTTTTTGCTTGATGATATTACAGGAATGTTTTGGTCTTCGGACGATGGTGCTAGCCGTATGATGCCATCTGTCAAACCAGTTTTGTTCAGCACCAATATTACTCCACGTCCTGAAGCACTTCGTGTCAGGTTGGTTCGTAACGCAGTTAGACGAGATAAAAGTGACTCACTTATCAGTCAATTTGAAATCAGTGCTTGCGGTGATTTTGTTACCGATTATGTGAATAAAATTGAGTGGAAACGAAATTCTGAGCCAGGATTTTTTACCTATGATGAAGCGAAAAAGCGTTTTAAAGTACCATCATTTGAAGAGACACTGCGAAGCTACACTTTTTATAGTAAGAGTGATAGTTATAGAGATTGACGAACCTACTAGCCTTAATTTACCCACTTGGGTAACGAAATAATTACCCATGGTTGCATCAGGAAATCCCCTCTGATATTCTCAAGTCGCTTTCGAACCACTAAGCAAAACTCGAAGCAAACAACTGGGTAGCAAAACGGGTAAGTAGGCGTTTTTAAAGAAAACGACATTTAGATTCAGTGAGTTACGCTTCAGTCGGGAGACCTCTCTCTCCGCCAATTAAATGAAAAAGGCCCACGCCAAAAGCGTGGGCCTTTTTCATTTAAGCGTCGAGACGAGGTCTTGACGAGAACCCTATGGTTCGACAAATTCGCCGGGAGCGAATTTGGACGCACTTCAGTGCGGCCCGCAGGGCCAGCACCATGGATGGTGCTGGCAATCCCGACATTACGCCTACTGCATGGGCCTTTTGTTTTAACGCGGCAGAGATCGAGGATTTGGTTCGAACCCTTAGTTCGACCAACTTACTTATCCTCTTTATTGCTATTATCTACCACTATCCTCACCCGCTCATGCGGCATATATTCTTCCGGCTCATCGGGAAAAGCTTCGGCATCGGTATTGGTCATACTTTCCAGGCTACCGGACAATACACCGAATTCATCTTCTAACTCGGGAACACTCTCCAATTCTTTAAAACGTTTAGCGATATAGTCGCCAAGCCATTTATCAAATTCTGGTGTACCAGGTTCTGGTCTGTCTGTTCGCTTTTTCATATCAGGTCCTTAGTGCAAAAGTCACTTTTGCCACCAACGTATAAATAGCCAAGTGACTCATAATGTGACCTCACTTTATTATTAATCGGGTTCATAATTCGGACTTGTTGCGCTCCTATGCTAATAGCATAGGCTTCTGCCGCGATTACAGTTAATTGCGCCGTATTTCCTGTTAGAGGCGTTTTCTCCGGAGAAGATTCAATCATATCTAATCGCAGT
This sequence comes from Arsukibacterium sp. UBA5043, assembly GCA_002415085.1. Classification (GTDB taxonomy): domain Bacteria; phylum Pseudomonadota; class Gammaproteobacteria; order Enterobacterales; family Alteromonadaceae; genus Alishewanella. The sequence goes on from DIBV01000001.1 coordinate 151,753, forward strand.
TTTCCTGCGCCCCAGGTTGGCCGGCCCAACGATGCGCTACACAACATGCTATGAAACCAAATCGCCAGCTCAAAACGCTTAGGGTAAATGGCGGCATAGCGGCTGGTCCATTGCGGCCAGGACCACATTACTCGCCGATTAGGGTGGGTATCCCACCTCGATAATTGCGCTATGGTTCTACCAGTAATATCTTCAAGTTTTACTGATTCCTGTAAACGTAAAGGCATCTTTGATACTGCCTGCGCGCGGCTTTGCTCCCTTAACTGAGCATAAGTACTATCGGCTAACTGGTGGCTTGGCTGCTTCATATTGCATCCTTGTAATTTAAAGTTAAAAAATAGTAACTTTTAAGGGGCCGCCGAGCAAGTAGAAACTTAAGCACAATGGTTAGCAAATAATAGCTAATCATCATACAGATATGTGTACACATGAATAAAAAAAGCCTGAGTGAGCGCGATATATGCGCCAAGTTTATTAGCCCGGCACTTGTAAATGCGGGACGGGACATGCGTAAACAAGTCCGTGGAGAGGTCGGTTTTACGGATGCACGTATTTATGTCAAAGGCAATCTAACCACCCTTGGTAAATGTAAGCGCGCTGACTATCTTCTTTGTTACAAACCTAATATCCCAGTAGCAATTATCGAAGCAAAGTTTAATCACCCTTCTGTAATAGCGGTATTCAGTTGCTGCTTTTCAGGCAGTAAAAATTTCACTGGCAATGCTAGCAACTTCCGAAACATGAACTATATTCAGAACGAAGCAAGGTGGTACCTGAAATAGGTATATGTGCTTTAGCTAAAGTCTGTGCTGCTTAAAGTAAAAATGTTTAATCTTCTTTGGAGTATTCATTTTGGAAAAGCTGGAAGAATATTTGAACAACATAATCTATAGGCAAGAACAACTGGCCAAAACCATGTTGATTTTAGTTGTTTCAATGGTTGTTGTAGCAGCTTTATTTCTAGTAATTATTTTAACTAGTTACGATGATCATAGTTTTGTTGGTTCGCTTGCAGTCTCCATTTCTGGTTTCATTGTTTCAGTGTTATTGGTCGGAGTTTTTGTAATTATTCGCATTCATTCCTGTATGAATGGTTGTGATTTAATAAAGGTAAGACTGTCGCAAGGGGGACTTATAGCCGCAGAGAAGGCTTTAAGTAGCACGTGTTGTATCAAAGATTTTCCTATTGAAAAAATTAAAACGTTAATACCATCTGGAAAATGATTATGGATAAAGAAACGCTCGCGAATGAATTAAATAGGGTCCAGGAACGTGATAAAAGACACCTTAAAATATTAATAGTTGGCTTGTCACTTCTAACTATTTTTGGGTTTTTTACCGTAGCGTTGCTGATGGATTCTCTGAAAAGTAGATATGAAGCTAAGTTTGAGGATTTTGAGATAAAAACAGAAAATATAACAAGCAATATGTATACGCAACTCGATGTACAGAAGAAAGCGTTTAATGAAATGATTGAGTTGAGAGATGAGATCTTAGATAAATTAAATATGGATGTGAGAACTGTAAGTCAAATGAGCAAAGAGGAAATTGATGAGCTTTGGCTAACAGCATATGTGAAGAGCACTAACAATCGTAAAGATATTATCGAGATGACTGACCAGGTTGCAGATATGTCTAGTACTATTAAAGAGTTAAAAATATCCTTAGCACATTTTGAGCAAACCATGGAAAGAGTTAGTGCGCTAGAGATAGACGCAGAGAACGGTGAAAAAGATCTAAATGGAATTGAAGGAAAATTACAGCAATTGATAGATCGAATTACAGCGTTTGAAAATAAAATAGAGCAAAATCTAGTCGTACAAAAAGCTGAATAACAGAGTGGGTTTTGGCTGCCGTTACAAACTTTGTTTTGACGTTCGACCCGTTACAGCATCAAACAAGCCTTTCAATTCAGACATAGAAACTCCTCTGCTGAACCACACCAATCTAGCGCTGAATGATGACAAACGTAATACGCCTGTTATTTAAGAGACGTTTTCAGGATTAAAAGTAACATTTAGCTGCAAGCATGCAGGCGGGTCGCATTGCTGTCATCTACACTAAGATTTTTAATGTACTACCAGTGGGGATATTTATGGCAAATGAAGGCTATCACGAACCTATAGCAGAACTTAGTGCCGAAACGCGCGACATGCACCGGGCTATCACTTCATTAATGGAAGAGCTGGAAGCGGTTGATTGGTATAACCAGCGGGTTGACGCCTGTAAGGATGAAAATCTGAAAAAGATTCTTATTCATAACCGGGATGAGGAGAAAGAGCACGCCGCCATGGTGCTGGAATGGATTAGGCGAAAAGATCCGCACTTTGACAAACAATTAAAAGACTATTTATTTACCGATAAACCTATCGCGCACAAATAATCCTTGCTCAGCCCTCTTCCGCTTATCCGGGGACGGCTGGTAAACTAGCGAAACTGCCAAAAACCGCCATCCGGTGGTTTTTCACCTTTTGCTTTTCGGAGTGTGCATGCGTAATGTCGTTGCGTGGTTGCTTGCTGCGTGGTTGCCTGCTGTTTCTGCCCAGGCTGCTGTTGTGTTCAGTGATGGCTTTGAAACCAGTGATGGTGAACAGTGGCGCCAGTTAGGTGATTGCCGGGCCTTGCTTGGGGTGCCGCGTTCTGGCGAGATGTCTTTGCGGTGCAAGCCTGGCAACAGTGTAATGTTCAGCAAAGAGGCGATTGGCGAGATGGGCGTGCTGGAGCTATGGCTGCGGCCTGAAACTGCTACAACCTCGTATCGTATTCATGTAATGGTATCCGATTTGCCCTCAGTGAATGCGCTGTGGCAGCCAATTGCCCTGATAGAACATTTGGGAGGGGATGTCAGTTTTAAAGCACATCGGGTATCGATAGATGAGCCTGCCAAACGCTACCTGCGACTTGATATCGAAGTGCTCAGCGGTACCTTGGATCTTGACGATGTGATGGTAGAGCGCATTTTGCTGGCTACGGCGTTACAGAAAAATGAACAGCGCATTGTCAGTGGGATCCTGGACAAATTACGCCAAGATCAAAATATTGCAGTGCAGGCGGAGTCATTCCGCACTCTGGGCGTAAACTATGCTGCTCAGCTGGATTTGCAACGACAATACCTGGAATATGCCAATGCGTTACATTCCGGTATTGCCCTGGCATTGGCGGGCTCTGAGCGCAACCGAATGTCTAACCCGATGGCTTATGCCAGCTTTCGTAGTATTGTCACCGATGCCAGACGTGTTTCAACGCCATTGCAACAAGCACGGCTGAATTCGATGCTAAAGCCCTTTGGTGACCTGGTTACGGCCAGTTTAAATGTGGTTAGTGCCGGTGCTTACTCTGCCTTTGCCGAGCCGTTTAAGTCGTTTCTTGCCTCGAGTTTTGATAAAAGTAACTACAATGACGCCGGTTTAAGCCGGGCCGATCGAAAATTCGCTGAACACAATGGCCTGAAAATTTATCAGGATGCTGAGCGTTTTTTAGCCGAGCTGGAAAAAGAACTGACCCAGGTAGCGGCTTTAGATAATGAACTGATTAATATTCAGAAGAGTGTTGATAATTTTCGCCGTGAGCTGGATAAACAGCTACGAGCGACGTTGCAACACGCCAGTATGGCTCGTTCGCAGGAAACCGTAAGCCGGGCCTTGAGCAAGGACGAGATGGCCCGCAAAAAGCTGATGGACGACGTGGCTGGTAATATTACCCTAACAGCCAATAGTTACCTGAACGAAGGCAATAATACCGAGCTTATTCGTTATATTCTGAAAACATCAGAACAACTGGAACAAACTCAAAGTTATAAAGATCAGTTTAATCAAATCACCTCAGCGGTGCTGACCTACTATGATCGCTTTGAGCGTTCAGTGAATCCCAGTCAGAACCCGTTCTCCGATCCTGCTGATAAACACATCTGGGAAAATCACGCCCTGAAGGCCCGGGGTTATTTGCAGCAGTCAAAAGAGTCATTTAACCGGGCCTATTTGTAAGATTGTAAGCACCAGGCGTGCGGGGTACAAATGCGTGTTAATGACGAGACAGCTACTCCGGTATAAATGTGACAATAAAGTACTGACAAAACCAATTTTATTTCACAATTCAGCTTAAGCTCAGTTTGGGCGACCTAAGCTTAGCCTGTATTCGCGGTTTTAGAGGGATACCTTTATCAGGTATTGACTATCAGCTATTGGCTGGCCGCTATTTTTTTGCTGCTATTTATTGACAGTGCAGGAGTTTGCTATGAGTGTTTCTAAACAAAGTGATGTACCGCAACACCCGTTTTTTTATCCGCAGAATAATACGGTTGACTTAACCCGGCAAGAGCGCACCGCATTAAGCCTGGTATGGAACGATAATAAGACTGATACCATAAGGTCTGCTCAGGACGAATCCGGCACGGCGCATTGTGCGGTGTTGGGCTATAACTGATGTGTCGTTAAGCTGTACTTGCCTGAAGCTGAGGCTGTGTTTAAAATCGGCGTTTTACGGTTTATCCGGCGGCGCTGATCTGGCCAGCCCCGGTTGTATGAGAGCAGGCATGAATAAAAATTATATTACCAATGGTATCGCGGCGCTAATTGTAGCTGCTGGCTGGTTTTGGCAGCAACCACTGCTGCTGAGTGTGGGCTTGTTTGCCTTATCTGGCGCGCTTACTAACTGGCTTGCCGTGCATATGTTGTTTGAAAAAATACCCCTGTTATACGGCTCCGGGGTAATTCCGGCCCGCTTTGCTGAGTTTAAAGCCGGTATTTATCAGCTGGTGATGACCCAGTTTTTCAGTAGCGATAATATTGAACGTTTTATCAGCGACAGACAACAGACCGCCAGTCCGTCATTTGATTTTCAACCTGTTATAGAAAATACCGACTTATCTCCTGCCTTCGATTCCCTGCTAAACGTGGTTGAGCAATCGTCGTTTGGTAACATGCTGAATATGTTTGGCGGCAGTGCGGCGCTATTGCCGCTAAAAGAGCCGTTTATTGCCAGGTTAAAAGATGCTCTGACCGACATATCCCGCAGTGATGAGTTTGAGCAGCTCGTTCTGGCGCAGCTTGATCAACCTGAGCAGCTACAGAATATCCGGGGGCAGGTAGACACCATTGTCCAACAACGGCTGCAGGAGCTCACGCCTGAGCTGGTAAAAGAGATTATTCAGCAGATGATCCGCCAGCACCTGGGCTGGTTAGTGGTATGGGGTGGGGTATTCGGAGGTGTAATTGGCTTACTGGTGGCTTTTATCCCGTGAGCAGTAAGCTGCCAGTGCCTGTTGTGGCACTGGCTGACGCTTTATTTATTGTGCTGCGGTGTTAGTGTTTACTTTTTGGGTAGCGGCATAAGCTTCTACTTCGCGCCATACCCGCAATAGGTTGCCAGATAAAATCTTATCAATATCGTTTTCACTGTAACCGCGCTCAAGTAAACCTTGGATCAGGTTAGGATAACTGGCCACATCTTTTAAGCCAACAGGCAGAGAATCTCCGACGCCATCATAGTCTGAACCGATCCCAACATAATCAATACCTATCAGTTTTACCACATGGTCAATATGGTCCAGTACGGTATCTAAGGTTGCAAACGGATAGGGGTTTTTCTTGCGAAACGCTATTTCGAATGCATCATCATCCGCCACGTTGGCCCGCTTGGCTGCCGCTTTACGTAGGGCACCATACTGATTCGCCATGGCGGTAACAAAAGAAGAACCAAAGTTGATCTGGACGACACCGCCATTTTTCGCTAATGCTCTGAGCATATCGTCGTCCATATTGCGCTCAAAACCAGGGGTATAGCTTCGTAGCGAAGAGTGGGACGCAATCACCGGCACCTTGCTTAAGCTGACAACCTGATAAAACGCATCATCGGATACATGTGAAATATCAATCATCATGCCGATATTATTCATCGCCACCACTAACTCTTTACCGAATGGGCTTAAGCCCTGCCAGCGGCGACGTAAATCGTAACTGGAATCAGAAATATGGTTGCTCTCAGAGTGTGCCAGGGTAATGTAGCGAATGCCGCGCTGATAAAAATGACGTAAATTGGCCAGATCTCCACCGATGGGCGTGCCGTTCTCCATGCCGAGCGCTAACGAAATTTTTTCAGAACCAAACTGCTGTAGCACGTCGTCAGTGTTATAAGCCATGGCGAACCTGGCAGGCGCCCGGCCAACTAAAGCTTCCATGCCGTCAATCAATTGGTTGGCCAGCTGATACCCCCCGCCCGTGCGCTCGTACGATGCCGGAATGTAAATGGACATAAAGGGCGCATTTAAGCCGCCTGCACGCGCACGCGGGTAATCAAACTCGCCGCGGTCGGTGGCCTGACTGACATCTTCCCAGTCTTTATGCAAGCGGTAAGGTACGTCGATATGGGTATCGACAATGATACGTTGCTGGGCTATCTGACGCGCCAGTTGCTCGGTAGTTAATGCAGAGCCAGCTGCCTGCGGAGTTGACGAGCCCTGGCTGCTGCAGGCGGTTAATCCAGTGCTAAGCAATGCGCTACACAGAATGGATAGCGGAAACGAAAGGCGGGTTTTCATTATTGGTTCCTTGTTAATAAAACGGCTGGCCATAATATGCTATGCTGCGCCTTGAAAATCCAGTCCGGAGTTGATGTTATGTTACGCCTGCTTGCCCTGTGTCTGTTTTTATTGTTGCCATTAGTTAGTGTGGCAGACAATAAGGTTAATTTAGAAACGACGATGAAAAACATGGGGTTGGCACTAAAACAGGCCAGAGAAGCGGACAGCCCGCAAGCGGCACAGCATTATATCAGTGAACTTGAGACGCTGACTGAGCAGGCAACAAGGGCGCAGTTTCCTGAGGATAAAGCACAACTCTACCTTGAGGGCCTGCGAAAAGTGCAATTAACTTTACAAAGTGCTCAACTTGCCGCCGCTGCCGGTGACAACGCTAAGCTGCAGCAGACGCTGGCCGAAGTAGAGCAGCTGCGTAAACATTATCATAAGCAACGTAAAGTGAGTTTCTGGCAATTATTATTTGGTTAGTGGCTGCCATAAAAAAACCATCCGGCGGATGGTTTTTTTGACTGTGGGCATTAACTTAGCCGGCCAGACCAACGTAGACGTTCTGCACATCATCATCCGCATCAATGGCATCAAGAAAGGCTTCTACTTCAGCACGTTGCTCATCGTTTAAACTTACCGGGTTGTTGGCACGGTATACCAGTTTGGCGGTTAGCACGTTATAGCCAAACTCCGGCAGGGCCTTGGCCACCATGTCTAAGTCGGTTGCTTCGGTTAAAAACACCACTTCATTTTCGTCGGCGTCATCATTCGTTTCGAAATCCTGAGCTCCGGCTTCGATTGCCGCCAGTTCGATATCGGCATCAGCGCTGCTGGCTTCTGCTTCAATCTGCCCCAGATGTTTAAAATCCCATGATACCGCACCTGACGTGGCGAGCTGACCTTTGCGGAATAATTGGCGAATACTTTGCGCACTGCGGTTTTTATTGTCCGTTAAACACTCAACAATAACGGGTACCTGATGGGGGGCAAAACCTTCATAGACCACTGTTTCATAGTTGGCCGGGCCATCCAGTAAACCGGCGCCCTTTTTGATGGCCCGCTCCAGGGTATCTTTAGGCATCGAGGCTTTTTTCGCGGTTTCAATGGCAGAGCGTAATTTGGAGTTCATATCCGGATCGGCGCCATTACGCGCGGCAACCGCAATTTCTTTTGCCAGCTTGGTAAAAATACGGCCTTTGGCGTTCGCCGCGTCTTGTTTATGTTTGGCTTTCCATTGTGCGCCCATCGTCGCGCTCCTGTAATCTAAGTAGTAAATCGAACAGGGCGCTAGTCTAGCCAATTGCAGGCTTTTATAGCAAGCTTAAGCAGGCTAATCCGCGATTCAATTTTTACGCGGTTTAAATATACGCCTGAGTACCAAACTAAATGGCCAACATTTACGTTTAACATCGGGCAACTCGCGACGGCAATGATTACGACAATTATTAGACAGCAGGCAGAGAAATATGGCAGTAACTCCAATTAAAGCAGTGGTGTTTGATCTGGACGGCACCCTGGTTGATTCCCGGCTCGATTTTGCTGCTATATGCAACGATATCGGCTGGCCTGCCGGTACGCCGCTGTTAGAGCAACTGGCAACCGTCAGTTGCCTGACAGAAAAATCACGGGTCGAGCAGATTATTCATCAACATGAACTGGCAGGAGCAGACGCAGCCAGCTGGATCCCGGGCGCACTGGAGAGTCTGCAGCAATTAACCGAACAGGGCTGGCCGCTGGCTATTTTAACCCGCAATATGCGCGCTGCTACCCAGCGGGTTATCGAACGCTTGCAGATCCCAATCAGTCTGGTATTAACCCGGGAGGATTGCGCAGCCAAGCCTGATCCTGCCGGCTTGCAGTTAATTGCCAAGCAATTGCAATTAAGCTGTGCCGAAATATTATACGTTGGTGACTATTTATTCGATTTACAAGTCGCTGCCAATGCCGGTAGCCTCTCGTGTCTTTATCTTAATGGGGCTAATCAGCAGTTTGTCAGCCAGGCCGACTTTCATATCAGCCACTTTAATCAGTTACCTGCGCTGGTCAGCAAGTTAAGCGGGCATTCGTAATATATTGTACCGTTCTGGTACTGTGGTGCCTGGGGCGGGTACTGCGCGCCCAACGCTGCTTTATCGCGCTATTTAGTTGCATTTTGGCCCCCATAGACCCTATATTAGCGCCATAATTATAAAATAATCAGGGTAGATACGTTTGCAGGCACGGTTGAAAAGCAATTTTTATCTGGCAATGATAAGCCTGGTTGGGCTGATAATTATAGTATTTCTGACGCCGTATGGAATTTACCGGTTGCTAAGTGGCAATATTGTCGTCGGTATTGCGGATCTTGTTATGGTGCTGGTTAGTATTTGCAGTGTCATTTATGCCTGGCGAACAGACAATACCAAGGGCCCTGGTTTTTTTATGGCGGTGGTATTTTGTATTGGCGTGACGGTGGTATGCATTAAGCTGGGGAGTGATGGTTTATTCTGGCTGTATCCTTTTATTGTGTTTATTTTTTTTCTGGTGTCACCTATCAAAGCGTTAGTACTGTTGTTGCTGTCGTTATCTGTGCTGGTCGGTTTCGCATTATTTAATCCGGGGCAGATTTTTGCCAGTAGCTTTCAGTTGATTTCATTTACCGTAACCTGTTTCATTACCAGTTTGTTTGCTTATCTTTTTGCTTACCGTACCCTGACCCAGCGCGAAGCGCTGCGAACGCTGGCTACAACTGATAGCCTGACCGGGGCCGCAAACCGCAGAACCTTAGATGAAGCGTTGATTGCTGCCATTAGTCAGTACAAAAGGAATGGTGCGCAATTTGGTTTAATGTTGCTTGATCTGGATTATTTTAAACACATTAACGATAACTTTGGGCACAAAACCGGTGACAACGTGTTGATGGAACTGGTACCGATCCTGAAAAATATGGTGCGACAGCACGATATCGTATTCCGGTTTGGTGGCGAAGAGTTTGTGGTGTTGGTGACGGATATTGGCTCAGCTGATTTGGATAAGTTGGCAGAAAAACTGCGCGCCGGGGTTGAACAAAAACTGGTATTACCCGGCGGACAACACGTTACTGTGTCAATAGGCGTGGCCATGTTACAAGCTGATGAAGACTGGGAAGCCTGGTTACACCGGGCAGATATGGCGTTATACCAGGCTAAAAATCTGGGGCGAAATAAGGTTATTACTGGCTAGTTACACCAGTTTTCGCTGGCCAGGTACGGCCGCAAAATAGGTGCCATACTGTTCATTACCTGTAATGGCAGGGCAGAAGTGAAGCTAAATTGTTCGCTGTCAGCATCCGGTACATATGCGGTTAGCACCCCAAAATGTTGATCTCCAAGATAAAAAACAAAGGTCGCTGTCCGGTTTAAGGCTTTGGAACTGATCTGCTGCCCTTTGGCATTGAGCTGTACCATGCGGTTATCCCCCGTACCGGTTTTACCGCCGATAACCACAGTGGCGCTGTCATAGCTATTGTTTAAACGTCGGCCGGTTCCATCACTTACCACCTGTTGCAAGGCCGCTTTTACGGCTGCTGCCACTTCAGGGGCTAACACCTGTTGTGCTTGCGACGGTTGGCGCCTGAATTCTGTGTGATATGGGGTATTCGTGGCAAAAGTCAGCTCATCAATACGGATTGTCGGCGCCCGTTTGCCGTTATTAATAACAATACCGAGTAACTCAGCCAGTGCCGTGGGTCTGTCCCCCGAACTGCCCAGCGCGGTGGCCAGGGAGGGGACTAAATAATCAAACGGATAACCCAAACGTTGCCAGCGCTGATGCAGATCCCAGAATGCTTCTATTTCCAGCATAGTGCGGATGCGATTATCCCGGGCGCTGCGAAAACGGGTTTTAAACAACCACTGATATACTTCCTGTCTTGTGTTGCTGCTAGCCGTAACGGCCATTTGTTGCGTTGCGTCCGGTGTACGGTTCAAGTAAGCCAGTAACCACAACTCCAGCGGGTGGCTGCGGGATAAATAGGCCCGGTCTGGCAAATTAAACGCCTTTGGCTGATATTTATCATACAGTTTCAGCCAGTCATTATCTGAGCCGGTGCTCCCAAACTGCTGCTGCATCAAGCTGATAAATTGTTCTGGCGTGGCGTCAGGCTGCATATATAAATAAGCCGCCCCCAGCCGTTCCGGGGTCTGCCGACTGCTGGCAATATACAGTTGCAACCGCTGCCCGGCGGTTTTATCACTGTACTTCTGCCAGAAGCGGCGAATAAAAGTGGTGCCTTCGCGGTCGGCAAAGCGGCGCAGATACTCATCACGGCGCGGATTATTATCGTCAGCCAGTAGCTGATAACTGCTGTTTTCGCCATGATAAATACTGTAATTGACGATATCCTGCAGCAAGCGGACGAACGGCAGATTGATCGATTGCTGCAGCGCCTGGGCGATGCTCGGATTTAACCCATTTTCTTCTTTACGGAAGTTATTAAACGTATGTAAACCACTGCCGGTATAAAAACTCTCTTTGGGATCCGCGCTATAGCGCCGCTCTATTGCCGCCTGCAGCATGGTATCAAGCCCGGCGGCGGGGTTATCGATCAGGTAAGATACGGCCCAGGCGGTCAGATTATCTTCAGGTGCAATCGGAATAAACTGCAGGGTATCAGTATGCTCCTCGCCATACAGGCGATGAAGCTCTGCAATAATCTCCAGATAACTAATCAGTACCCGCAGTTTCGCGGTAGAGCCTAACTCCAGTTTACTGGCATCATTCATGTCAAAGGGCTGGTTAGTTGTGTCTGTCTGGACCCGTACTTTATTGCCGTTATCGGTGGCCTGATACAGGGTAAAACTGTATTTAACTTTAGCTTGCTGTTCTGGTTGCAGTAAGCGCTCTGCAAACAGCCCGGCTTGTTCAGCAGCAGCAACGGTGTTGAGTTGGCGTAAATGACGACTGATATCACGCTGTAACTGATTATGTAGCGTGGTCTGGCTGCTTAAATCAAGCCGGTCCAGTTGATACAGGTTTTGCTCAAGCAGTTGACTAAGGCGGGAGCGCACCATGGTAACGGCTTTAAAATCTTCACCCTGCGATGCGGCCGCTGCCGGTTTTCCAGCAAAACGTAGTGGTTGACCGAGCGCTTTACTCGCCAGAGTGGCTGGCAGCACACCTTGCTGCTGCATCAGCCGCAGATGATTGTTTATCAGCTGTTCCAGATCCTGGCGGCCCTGCAGCAGATAATAGGATGGTCGGCGCTGGGCAATGATAAGTGCCATTATCTGCTTAAGTGCCAGCGCCTGCTCATCAGTGTATGGCGCTCCCTGTGTTAATAGCCGGTTGACCCGGATCGGATCTGCTCCAAACCAGGCATACAGGCCTTCGCCCATACCATTAACTTCACCATAAGCCGCTGTCGCCGCTAACGGCACAGTATTGATGTAGTCCAACACGATTTTTTGCCGGCTCTGGCGGGTATCAACGCTATGCTGATATACCCTGACGCTGGCGGATACCAGCTGACGGGCTTTGTCGGCAATACCTGAGGTAAACCCCTGGGGGCTGTGGCGGTATTTTTCCAGTTGGGTTGCCAGGGTGCTGCCGCCAGCAGCATTGGCCGGGATCCCGACTGCCCGCTGCAGCTGCGACCAGATTGCCATACCAAGCCGGGGCAAGTTTATTACCGGGTTTGCATGAAAATGATCCGGTGTCAGCAAGGTCCGGTCTTCAATGAATAACAGACTTTGCACCAGCAACGGCGCAATATTCTGGGCACTGTCAAACTGAAAAGCCGGTGCCTTGTGCTGGTATAGGGGTTCCAGCTGGCAACCCTGAATACGTAAACCAGCCTGGTTTTTTTCTGCATAAGGTGGTGAAAAACCATAGTCGGTATAGTGTCGCAGACTGTCGGAAAACTGGCTTTGTGCGGCAATAGCAAAGCCTGAGCGCTGTAGTTTATCGCTCCATTGCGGCAACTGAGTGTAACCAAAACGCTGATCGAATGGCCCGGCTGCCGGAAATACAATGTGTGACGCCGCGCCCGGCTGCACCTGGTACGTCAGCTTAGCCGCGTACCAGTGCCAGAATGTCGATTGGTAAAAATGGTTACGACTTTCCTGATATAATGCCAGGGCGATTAGCAGCACCAGCAGCACTAGTAGCCGGGGCCAATACCGCACGGGCGGACGCTGCGGCATAATGTGCGGCGCTTCGCGTACATTGTCGAACGTCATGTTGTTGAGTGGCGGCTCGGCATTAAGTGTCGGTTCAATTCTGGTAGATTGGCCCCGTGGTTTACTCATACTGGCAGGTTAGTCTCCGTATTTTTCTTGCTGCAGAGCGGCGGCACGATGTGCCCGCTCTGGATCGGCAGTTAACTGCCAACCCTGTAAATTCTGGTTAATTAACTGATAAAGTGCCGCTATATGTGTTGGCCGGTCGTTTAACGCGCTGATGTACTGGTATTGTTCGCCGCCTGCGTCCATAAAGTATTCGTGATTTTCTTCGCCAATTTCTTCAATGGTTTCCAGGCAATCTGCAGCAAAACCAGGGCAAAATATCTGCACCGATTTAACGCCTTGAGCGGGTAATGCTTTTAAGGTTTCATCGGTATAAGGTTTTAACCATTCTTCGCGGCCAAAACGCGACTGAAAGGTAGTCATATACTCTTCTTTAGCCAGCCCCAGCGCTTCTGCTATCAAGCGGGAGGTTTTATAACATTCACAGTGGTAGGGGTCGCCGTTTAATAAATAGCGTTTTGGAATGCCATGGTAAGAAAACATCAGTTTGTCGCTGCGGCCATGTTCTGCCCAATGATCTTTGATTCGCTCGGCACAAGCGGCAATAAAACCGGTATTATCATGATAGTGCGAGATAAAGCGCAAGTCCGGCAGCCAGCGGCGTCGGGTAAAATCGTTAGCGAGTTCATCAAAGGTCGACCCTGAGGTTGACGCTGAATATTGCGGGTATAATGGCAAAACCAGAATTTTACGTACGCCCTTTGCAAACATCTTGTCCAGCACTGAGCTGAATGAGGGGTTGCCATAGCGCATGGCGAAATCAACCACGACATCGTTTCTGCCATCTTTGGCAAACTCGTTGGCTATAGCGTCAGCCTGCGCTCTGGTATGAAACAGTAATGGCGAGCCTTGCTCGGTAAAAACGGTGGCATAGGCTTTAGCTGAGCGCCGGGGCCGGATCCGCAAAATAACGCCGTTTAAGATAAACCACCAGAGCAGGCGTGGTACTTCTACTACTCTGGGATCGGATAAAAACTGTTTTAAATACCGTCTTAATGCTTTTGGTGTCGGTGCATCTGGCGTACCCAGATTGGTGAGGAGCACCCCGATTTTATCCGGACTGCTGTGCTGGTAATTCGGGTTGTTAATAAAAGCCATAATGGTCACTTTCACATGCTGAAATAAAGAGTCTGGCGATACGCAACAGACAACAGATTGGTTTGGTTAATACAGTGGTGATGGTAGCAGTTTCAGATAATTAAAAGTATTGAAAAACGTGTTATGGTACTGAATTAATGTCCTGACACAGACAAATTATGAATACTGCACAACCGACTTTTACTCGTAAAGTACTGGCCTTTATCATAGCGCTGATCATCGCAGCCGCACTTAGCAGCGTGATGCAAAGCCAGTTTAATTTAGTCGCGATAGCTGCACTGGTCGATCAGTTACCGTTTGGTGACTGGCTTTATACGGTTTGGTTTGATTTGCAGTCGTTTGCTCCAATCATGTTGGTTATTCTGGCTCCGGTGCTGTTGCTGTCGCTCATTGCTGTTCGCTTGTTGCAGCCGCTTATCAACATAAATGCATTGTGGTTGGCCGTGGTTATCACGATGCTGGCGCTGTTGCTGGCACTGAGTTTAATCAACATGCTGGCACCGATGCCAACCTTAATTGCGGCCAGTCGCAGTGTTGCCGGTAGCGTGGCCTTGGCCTTATGCGCTGCTGCTGGCGCCGCAATATATGTCAGTTTAACGCGCAACAGCGAGGCAGCAAATGGATAAATCAATTAAAGATTGGATGCTTTGGGTCATGATGCTATCGGCCACATTGTTATCGACCACCCTGCTATCGAAAAAAGCGCTGGCTTTGCCCTATCAGGTAACAACCGTGGCGGAGGAACTTAACTACCCCTGGTCGCTGGCTTTTATGGCAGACGGCAGTTATTTAGTGACTGAGCGCACCGGTAAGTTAAAGCAGTTATCTGCTGACGGGGCGCTATTAGCTGCGACAGCACCGGCACTACCGGGTTTATACGTAGCGGCGCAGGGCGGTTTACTGGAAGTATTGCTGCCGGCGGCGTTTCAGCAAAACCAGCAGCTGCTACTCAGTTATGTGTGCGGTGATGCTAAGGCCAATACGGTTTGCCTGGCGTCAGCCCGCTGGCAGCAGGGCCAGTTAACGGATATTCAACAGATTTTTATCGCCAAACCTTATCGCCAGGGGGCGGCTCATTATGGCGGGCGCATGCTGCAACTGCCTGATGGCAGCGTGTTACTAACCCTGGGCGATGGCTTTGATTATCGGGAGCAGGCGCAAAACCCTGCTAACCATTTGGGGAAAATAATCCGGCTGCAGCGTGATGGCGCTATCCCGGCTGACAATCCGTTTGTCGGCCAGGCAGGTGTTGCCGGCGAAATCTACAGTATGGGTCATCGCAATGTGCAGGGTATCGTCTGGGATAATGCAACAAAAAATGTGTACAGCCATGAGCATGGCCCACGAGGTGGTGATGAGCTGAATATTATCCAGCCGGGTAAAAATTATGGCTGGCCGGTGGCTACCCGGGGTATTGATTATACGGGTGCCAGAGTGTCACCTTTTCGACAGTACCCAGGCATGCTCGAGCCTATCTGGCACTGGAGCCCTTCCATAGCACCTGCCGGCATGACCTTGTATCAGGGAGAGCTTTTTCCGGACTGGCAAGGGGATTTATTTATTACCGCACTGGCCGGTAGGGCGTTACACCGGTTGCAATTAAAAGAGGGTAAGGTGGTGGCCGAGCACATATTGCTGACCGAACGTAACGACAGGTTACGGGATGTCCGCAGCGGGCCAGATGGTGCCTTGTATCTGCTAACCGACAGTGCAAACGGTCAGCTATTACGCCTGAGCCCGCAATAGGCGCTCAGGCGTACTATAGCGGATTATTAATGCTGATGACCACCTTCGCCATGGGCATGGCCATGGGCTATTTCTTCGGCAGTGGCCGGACGGACATTCAGAATTTCAACTTTAAAGGTCAGGGTTTTGCCAGCCAGCGGGTGGTTGACATCAATCTGTGCTTTGAACATGCCTACTTTTACCACCGTAACCTGGCGCTGGCCTTCTTCGGTCTGGATCCAGGCTTTCATGCCCGGTTTCCATTTTTTGGCGCCATGCAGATATTTTACCTGAATGTCCTGAATCGCATTGGTTTTTACTTCGCCATACGCGTCGGCCGGTGCCAGAGTCAGCTCCAGAGTGTCGCCAGCGGTTTTACCTTCTAAGGCCGCTTCTAACTTAGGCAGCATTTGCTGCTGACCATGCATATAAAGTAAGGGGGCACTGCCGTTAGAGCTTTCCAGCTCGCCGGTTTCATCGCTTAAGGAATAGTGAAACTGGACTACGGCGTTTTCGCTGATATTCATTGCGGTATTCTTTTTAATAAGTGGAGTAAGAGCGCCATTATAACGACTTAGCTGCTAAAACCGAAGTATCTGGTGGAAATTCCCCGCTGCGGTGTCCGGAGTAACACCAGGCAGCGGGGCAAGTGCGTGCAGCTCATGAATTGCCGGGCACGTAACTCATGGCTAGCTGGCAGCTTTCATTTGCTCAATAAAGGTTTTCAACTCACGTAGCAGCGTGGCGGGCTGCTCCAGATTTTGTTCCAGAATTTTCACAATAGCCGAGCCACAAATGGCACCGGCCGCACCGCTTGCGATGGCATCGGTAACCTGAGCCGGGGTTGAAATACCAAAGCCCAGCAACGGCGGCGCCGGATTATAAGCTTTAATCCTTGCAATTAACTCGGCGGTTGGCATGGCGGCTTTCGTTTCGGCTCCCGTTACCCCGGCGCGGCTAAGCAGGTAAGTATAGCCGCGACCATAAGAGGCAATAGCACGCAGGTCATCGTCATCAACATTAGGTGGCACGATATAAATGGGAGCAATATCGTGTGCCATGGCCGCCTGGCGAAACATTTTACTCTCGTGTAGCGGCACATCAGCGATTAGCACTGAGTCGACCCCGGCAGCGGCTGCCTGACTGTAAAAGGTATCTAAACCCCGGGCCATTACCAGATTAGAATACAGCAATAAACCAATAGGGATATCGGCATTGTACTCCCGGATTTTACGGATAATCTCAAAGCTGATACCCGGCGTAACGCCGGCTTTCATCGCCCGCAAATTGGCGTTCTGAATAGTTGGGCCATCGGCTATCGGATCAGAGAACGGAATGCCCAGCTCCAGCGCATCGGCGCCGCCATCGATCAGGGTTTTGATGATCTCAAACGACAGCTCCGGGCCCGGGTCGCCAACGGTAACGAAGGGCACAAAAGCGCCGCGCTGTTGCTCTGCAAGTCTGGCAAACATCTGTTGATAACGTTGCATTTAGTGCGCTCCTTCTTTATTGCTGCTCTGCTCGTCTGCTGACGCCTGTTCTGCCAGAATGCTATGCACGTGGCTTAAGTCTTTATCGCCACGGCCGGATAAATTAACTAACAACACCATGGGTTCTGTAGCCTCTGCGGCCATTTTCAGGGCATGGGCCAGCGCATGGGAGCTCTCCAGCGCCGGAATGATCCCTTCCGCTTTGGCTAAATGCTGGAAGGCAGCTAGCGCTTCATCATCGTTTATTGCAACATATTCGGCCCGGCCGGTTTGCTGTAAATGGGTGTGTTGCGGACCCACTGCCGGATAATCGAGGCCGGCAGAAACAGAGTATGATTCTTCAATCTGACCATCGCTGGTTTGCATAATGGCGGTATAAGCGCCATGTAAAATGCCGTAGCTGCCAGTACTTAACGCCGCGCCATGCTGATGAGTATTAATGCCTTTACCGCCCGGTTCAACGCCAATCAGCCTTACCCCGTCTTCTTTAATAAAGTCGGCAAAAATACCAATGGCGTTTGAACCGCCACCGACACAGGCAATAACGGCATCGGGTAATTTACCTTCGGCTTTTAAAATTTGTTGTTTAGATTCTTCGCCAATCATCTTTTGAAATTCACGCACTATGGTTGGGAAGGGGTGCGGACCGGCCGCGGTACCCAGCATATAGTGGCTGGTATCGTAACTGGCTGACCAGTCACGCATGGCCTCATTTACTGCGTCTTTTAAGGTGCCTGAGCCAGCGGTTACCGGAATAACGGTTGCGCCCATCAGTTTCATCCGGAACACATTGGGTTGCTGGCGCTCAATATCTTTTGCACCCATATAAATCCGACACTTTAAGCCCAGCAGTGCGCATGCCAACGCGGTGGCAACGCCATGCTGGCCGGCACCGGTTTCAGCAATCACTTCTTTTTTACCCATCCGCTTGGTCAGCAGCGCCTGGCCAAGCACCTGATTGGTTTTATGGGCGCCGCCATGTAATAAATCTTCCCTTTTCATATAAATCTTCACCAGGGGGTTAGGTGATAAATTACGGCATAGGGTC
This sequence comes from Arsukibacterium sp. UBA5043, assembly GCA_002415085.1. Taxonomy (GTDB): domain Bacteria; phylum Pseudomonadota; class Gammaproteobacteria; order Enterobacterales; family Alteromonadaceae; genus Alishewanella. The sequence continues at coordinate 169,900 of DIBV01000001.1, forward strand.
AGCGGAGTAGGCCGGCCGGCATATTCGGTTAGCAGCTGCTGAAATTCAGCGTCAAAAGCCGGATCCTGCAGCGCATCAACAAAGGCTTGTTCCAATTGCTTTAGCGCAGGCACCAGAAGCTGTGGCACAAACATGCCGCCATACTGGCCAAAATAGGGGTTTAATTTAAGCTCGCTCATAATACTACTCTCTGCTCTGTCTGCTTAGAATGATTTGTTTGCTCAGAAGATAGGGCGCTCCGGCACTGGAACGCGCTTATCGCGCTAAACGCCGCTTGTATTTTAGTACTGTCTTTTATACCCGGTGCACTTTCCAGGCCTGAATTCAGATCAAGGCCTGCCACGGGCAACGCCAGCGCCTGGCTCACGTTGTCGGGGTTAAGACCGCCGGCCAGCATCACCGGCAACACCGTCAGCTTTTCCAACGGTTGCTGGACCAGCTGCCAGTTAAATACCTGGCCACTGCCACCGTGAGCTGCCGGATGATAGCTATCCAGCAACAGCCGGTCTGCCAGTTTGGTAAACTCTGGCAAAGTGTCAGCCACCCGGTAGGCTTTCCAAATCTGACAGCCAACCGGTAAGGCGGATCGCAACGCCTTAATATCCTGATCCGTTTCGCTGCCATGCAACTGTACGGCATGTAACTTAAGCTGTTGCGCTATGGTGGCAATATCGCTGACCGGCGCATCAACAAATACTCCCACAAAGTTTAGTGGTGCCGCCTGAACCAGCTCGCTGGCGCGCTCGGGACTAATGTAGCGCTTTGATACCGGGGCAAAGATGAGACCGCCATAATAGGCTCCTGCCGCATAAGCGGCTTTAACATCTTCTGGTCGGGTCAAACCACATACTTTATGCTCGCCGACAATAAGCTTACGGGCGGCGGAAGCTAAATTCGCTTCAGCCATCAGCGAACTGCCAACTAAAAATGCGTCTGCAACCGGCTGCAAATAACGAACTTGCTGATTAGTATAAATACCCGACTCTGATACCACGGTAACGTCATCCGGGATCAGTGCTGCCAGCTTAAAGCTGGTATCAAGATTAGTGCTAAGGTCACGCAGGTTACGATTATTAATGCCAATTAAGTTAGCGCCGAGCGCCACGGCCCGACGGGTTTCCGCTTCATTGCTTACTTCAGTCAGCACTGTCATATTAAGCTTGGCAGCAAGTTGTGCCAATGACTGGTATACCGCATCAGTTAACACCGACAACATTAGTAATACCGCGTCGGCACCATACAAACGGCCCAGATATATCTGATAAGGCTCAATGATAAAGTCTTTATGCAGTAGTGGCTTATCACTGAGTTGTCGCATTTTCGCCAGATTCTGATAACTACCTTGAAAAAAATGTTCATCGGTAAGTACTGATATGCAATCTGCGAATTGATTGTATACCTGGCTAATTTCAGCTAAATCAAAATGTTGCCTGATTAATCCTTTTGACGGCGACGCTTTTTTACACTCGAGAATAAAACGGCTGCCAGGTTGCTGTAGTGCTGCTAAGAAGTCATTATTGCTCGGTACCACCTGCTCAATAAATTGCTCAAGCGGCGTAGCCAGTTGCAAGCCTGCTACTTCTGCTTTTTTATGCTCAATAATTTTGGCCAGTACGCCGGTTAACTGGTCGCTGGTCGACGGTTCGCTAATTAGCTGTTCAGCCATGGCTCAACTCCCTGAATGTTTGCAAGGTTTGCATTGCTTTACCTGCGGCCAGGCATTCGAGCACTGCCCGGGTATTCGTAATAAGATTATCGCCAAGCCCGGCGATTTTCAGCATGGCTGCGACATTCATCGCCACTGCCTCGTTATGGGCGGGTTGACCGCTACCGTTTAAAATTGCCACTGTTGCAGCAGCATTGTCAGCAGGAGCACCTCCGGCCAGAGTGCTTAATGGTTTTTCAGTTAAACCAAAATCGTCAGGACTGAGATTAAACTCGGTTATTTCACCGTCTTTAAGCTGACAGACATAAGTTTTGCCATGCAGCGCTATTTCATCACAACCACTGCCATGCACCACCCATGCGGTTTGGGTGCCTAATTGCTGTAAGGCTTCGGCCATGACCCGGCACAGGGCAGGATCATACACCCCCAGCAACTGAAAATCAGGTGCTGCCGGGTTCACCAGCGGCCCCAGCAAGTTAAACAGCGTACGGCTTTTTAATGCCTGACGTACTGGCATCGCGTGCTTAATACCGGCATGGTACATCGGCGCAAATAAAAAGCTGCAGTTGCTGTGTTGCAGGGTATGGGCTGCCTGTTGTGGCGATTGCTGGATATTAATACCCAGCTGCTCCAGCAGATCAGCTGAGCCAGAGCTGGATGACACACTACGATTGCCATGTTTAATCACCGGCAAGCCCATACAGGCACCAACAATCGCTGCCGTGGTCGAGATGTTTATGGTATTGCTGCCATCGCCACCAGTACCACAGCAATCAATACTGCCCGCTATTTTTCCCGGGAATGGCAGCGCGGCCTGGCGCAGGGCTTTGGCCGCGCCAGCGATTTCGGCGGCAGTTTCGCCGCGCATTTTCAGCGCAACCAATAGCGCAGTTAACAGAACCGGCGTTACTTCACCTGAGACGACAGCGGTAAAGAAGCTTGAGCTCTGGCTCTGGCTTAACGGTTGGCCGCTAAGTGCCTGTTGCACCAGTTTTAGCAAATCGGCCTGCTGTTGCTGCTCATCGGTTGGCAGCGTTGAGTGTGGTTGGCTGCTCATGTATCACTCCTTAATAAATAACGGATACTTTGTTGCAATAAAGGTTTGCCCAGAGTGGTCAGGATAGACTCCGGATGAAACTGAAAACCCAGCATACGTTGTTGCTCATGGATAATGGCCATAGGAATATGCCGGTCCATCCCAATACACGTCAGCGCATTAGGTAATTCCGTTGCCATCAGTGAGTGATAGCGTGCTACGGAAAACGGATTGGGCAGGCCGGTAAACACAGGGTGCGGCGCAACATGAATACTGGCAGTTTTGCCATGTACGGTTTCGCCGGCACGGCCGACAATGCCGCCATAATGTTCGGTGATGGCCTGATGGCCGAGACAAATCCCCAGTACCGGATACATACCCGCGACCCGTTTTAACAGCGCGGGCATAGAGCCGGCATCCGCTGGTGCGCCTGGACCTGGCGAAAGTACCAGCAGTGCCGGGCCGGTTTCCTGCTGCATTTTTTCAAAAATGTAGTCTGCAGGCACCGTATTACGGTATAGCTTGATTGCATAACCCAACTGGGCAAACTCATCAACCAGGTTGTAGGTAAAGGAGTCGATATTGTCTAGTAAATACAGGGTGGTCATAATGCTCTGCTGCTCCTTGCTATCCGGTCAATGGCCGGCAGCCATAATGGCGCTAATTACGGCTTGTGCTTTATTACGGGTTTCTTCAGTTTCCAGCTCGGCCACTGAATCAAATACTACGCCGGCGCCAGCCTGAATATAGGCGCTTTGGTTGGCGACATAGGCTGAGCGGATGACAATGCAGCTGTCAAAGTCACCGTTGCCGGTTAAATAACCGACTGCGCCGCCATAACTGCCCCGGCGCTGCTGCTCTACCTGGCGAATAAGCTCTGCCGCTTTCACTTTTGGTGCCCCGACTAAGGTACCCATATTCATGCAAGCCTGATAGGCATGCAGCGCATCCAGCTCTGGTTTCAGGGTGCCAATGACCCGGGAGACCAGGTGCATCACATACGAGTAGCGATCCACTTTCAGCAACTCTTTAACGTAACGACTGCCGGCCACGCTAATTCGGGCAACGTCATTGCGGGCTAAATCTACCAGCATTAAATGTTCGGCTTTTTCTTTTTCGTCCTGGCGCAGCTCCAGTTCTATGCGGCTGTCTAAATCGCGGTCGATACTGCCATCGGCTTTAAAACCACGGCGGCGGGTGCCGGCAATGGGATATATTTCTACCTGACGGTTGCTGGCGGTAAATTTCAGCGCAGACTCAGGCGATGCCCCAAACAGTTGAAAGGCCGGATCTTTTAAATAAAACATATAAGGGCTGGGGTTTAACTGCTTTAACTTGGCATAGGCCGCCATGGGGTTGGGACAAGGCAGGCTGAAGCAACGTGATGGCACTACCTGAAATACATCGCCACTGACAATATGCTCTTTTAACGCTTCTACCTGCAGGCTGAATTCAGCGTCACTGATATCAACCTGTAACTGGCTGTCATCGCCAGGCTTGCCTGGCGCTAATGCTGATGTATCGGCCAGGCGCTGTTTTAACTGCTCCAATCGTTTACCGATTACAAAGTAGGTGGCAGGGGCATGTTCACCACAAAACACATTGCCAATCAGCTGGCTTTGCTGGCGTTGATGATCCAGCACCAGCAGGGTTTCTGCCAGATAAAACAGATAATCAGGGCACTGGTTGTTGCCATTTCCAACCTCGGGTAGCTGTTCGACATTTGCTACCATGTCGTAACCTATTACGCCCGCCAGCATGATGGCAAAATTAGCGTCAGGGCTTTCTTTATCGGCATGGCTGGTTAGCTGGTGTTGTATCACCCTTAACACCGAAAATGGGTTGGGCTGAACTAACCGGCTTACTTCGTCCAATAACGGATCGGGCTGACTGAAACTGAGCGTTAACGTGGTATTGCTTTGGCTTACTCTGGCTAAATTTGCCAGCTTGTCTGCCAGAAATGGCAGTAAAGTGGTGCCATTCTGACTTAGAGCCGTCACATTCACCTGCATGCCATTACATTCAATGCGCAGCGCCGCATCAATCAGCATCAGGCTTTTCAGGTTATCTTTACTGTCTATCTCCGCTGACTCAAGGAGCACGGCGCCGTTGCTGTCGGCACTTAAACTGGCAAAACTGGCCAATGCATCTGCCTGGTAGGGCACCGGCATGGTGATGCTGGCTACCTCGCCCTGCTGGTCGGTTATGTGGCTGAAAATCATAAAGTTAGTCTCTTAAAATGAAAAAACCCGCTTCTTATCAGGAAACGGGCTTACGTAATTAAAGCGAATACAACGCCTACACACGCCCGCAGGGTATGTGCCACCACCAGTTAGTCAGGTTAAAGGCTGTTGTAGTTAGCATAAAATTTAATCAACGGTTATTACAATAATATGGGCACATAAAACCGCGATTTTTGTTGCGGGTCAAGTGCTGTTTTGTTCTAAGTTAGAAATAAAAGCATATAAGTGGCTAGAAGGCCTTATTTTGCACCGGTTTGTTTAAGCTCAGTGAGTTGTTGCCATATTTTTTCGCTTTGCTCGGTTAGATCGGCATATAAGCGCATATCACCATTGCGCTGGGCATGCATTGCCTGCTCCAGTTTGCTGTCGTAGGCTTTGCGCAATTTTTTTTCAGGGTTTGGTTTTAAAAAGCCGAACATGCTTGTGCCTCACTTTAGTAATTTACTGCCTGGCCACTGGTCCGGGGCGCCACTAACCAGCTGCTGTTTTTTTTACGATGTTACACTTTACGTACGTTTTGCGGTTCTGGTTCATCCGGGGGGGCTGACGGCTGATGCTTTGCCAAATGGCAGGCCTGTGCGACAATAGCCACCTGATACTGAGGTGCCGATGAAATTTGATTTACATAGCCATACCCATTGCTCTGACGGCGTATTGTCGCCAGCCGAATTAGTGATGCGAGCGACAGCGCGAGGCGTAAATGCGCTGGCGATCACGGACCATGATACCGTCGCCGGCTTAGCGCCTGCCCAAGCCGCGATCAGCGAGCAACAGTTGCCGCTGCAGCTGGTTAATGGGGTGGAAATTTCAACCCGCTGGCAACAGCTGGAAATTCATATCGTTGGCCTGAACATTGACCCGGACTGCCCATTATTTCTGGAGCGGCTGGCGTTACAACAACAACGGCGGCTGGAACGGGCAGAGGAAATGGCGCGGCGGCTGGAAAAAAGCCAAATCCCGGATGTGTTGCCAGCAGTGTTGGCACTTGCCAATGGCGCAGCGCTAACCCGCACACATTTTGCCCGCCATCTGGTTAATATTGGCAAGGCCAGTTCGATTAATAATGTGTTTAAAAAATATCTGGGCCGCGGCAAAACCGGTTATGTACCGAGCAACTGGGTAGAAATGGCTGATGCGGTACAATGGATCCATGATGCCGGCGGCGTTGCTGTGTTGGCGCATCCATTGAAATATCAGCTAACAACAAAGTGGGTAAAGCGTCTGGCCGAGCAGTTTGCTGCTGCCGGCGGTGACGCAATAGAAATTATTTCACCGCAGCAAACCCCGGTGCAAAAGCGGGAGCTGTGGGCGTTATGTCAGTTACACGGTTTAACGGCATCTGTAGGTTCAGATTTTCATCAGCAAACCAGCTGGAATGATCTTGGAAAAAACCTATATTTAACAGACGACGTTACGCCGGTTTGGCATAACTGGGCGCTAAACTGAGTTAAAAACGGAGCCGCTGCGCCAGTGCACCGTTTTACCATTAAAATATAATAAAGTGATACTGCCTTGCAGCTTACTAACGATAGAAGAACCAATAATGAGCCAATTTTTTCATATACACCCGGAGAATCCGCAACAACGTTTGCTAAAACAAGCGGTACAAATTATTAAACAGGGCGGTGTGGTGGTTTACCCTACGGACAGTGGTTATGCACTGGGTTGTCACGTTGGTGATAAAAGTGCCATGGACAAAATTACCCAGATACGCCAAATCAGCGGAGATCATCATTTTACCTTGATGTGCCGGGATTTATCGGAGTTGTCGGTGTATGCCAAAGTAGAGAATACGGCGTTCCGGCTGATTAAAAACAATACGCCGGGTGCTTATACCTTTATTTTACGTGGCACTAAAGAAGTGCCGCGACGCCTGCTAAATGATAAGAAAAAGACCATTGGTCTTCGGATCCCGGAAAATAAAATTGCCCTGGCGCTGCTGGCTGAACTGGGAGAACCCTTGTTATCGACCAGCCTGATTTTACCCGGCCAGCAATTCGCTGAAGCCGATCCGGATGATATGCGGGCCCAGCTGGAACGCCAGGTCGATTTAATTATGCATGGCGGTGTGATTGGTGAAGACCCGACTACGGTGGTGGACTTATCCGAAGAGGGCGCTACTGTGCTGCGTGAAGGCCGTGGTGATCCCACGCCATTTCAGTAACCGCAGATGAGCACTCCACCTGGCATTTTAACAGTTCAGCAGCCGTTACCGTTGGCCTTTGTGCGCGGCGAAGCGGTGCATCAGCGACCGGATGATTTATATATTCCGCCCGATGCCCTGGAAGTGATGCTGGATGCCTTTGAAGGCCCTCTGGATTTTCTGCTGTATCTTATTCGCAAACATAAATTTGATATTGTCGACTTGCCCGTAAATGAAATTACCCTGCAATATATCGAATATATTAATTTGATGCAGGGGCTTAATTTTGAACTGGCTGCCGAATACCTGGTAATGGCAGCCATGTTAGCGGAAATAAAATCTCGTTTACTGCTACCAAAACATACCCGGCACGAAGAGGATGAGCATGATCCCCGGGCTGAGCTTATCCGCCGGTTGCAGGAGTATGAAGTGTATAAACAGGCGGCAAGCGAACTTGACAGCTTGCCACGTGAGGAACGCGATTATTTTACCGCTCGGGCCGCCCTAGCCGATAATTTCAGCCCTTTGGTTATTTTGCCTGAGGTTGAACTGACTGAACTGGTGATGGCGCTGAAAAGCATTATGCAGCGGGCGAAAGATTTTCAGCATCATCATATAAAACGCGAGCATTTATCCACTCGTGAACGGATGAGCCGGATTTTAGAGTTATTACAGCAGCGTCAGGGTTATCTGCTATTTGAAGATTGTTTTGACCATAGCGAAGGGCGCGAGGGCGTGGTAGTGAGTTTTCTGGCGCTACTGGAGCTGAGCAAGGAAAAAATGGTTGAGCTTACTCAGGTTGAAGCCTATGGCCAGATCCATATCAAACTTGCCAGGGAGCAAGACTGATGGCTCAGAAAATTAATGATATTCAACTGTTGCAACTGATTGAAGCGGCTATTTTTGCCAGCGAACAGGCGCTGAGTGTGGCTGAGCTACAAGCCTCCGTGCTGCAACGTTTTACTGTTAGCAAAAGCCGGATTGATGCTACAATCCGCCAGCTGCAACAAGACTACAGCGCCCGCGGTATTGTGCTGCTGGAAACTGCCTCTGGTTTTCGTTTTCAAACCCGGCCTGAACTTAGTGATGATTTAGCCCAGTTGTGGCCAGAACGTTCAGCCCGTTATTCACGGGCGGTACTGGAAACACTGGCATTGATTGCCTATAAGCAGCCGTTAACCCGGGGTGAAATTGAAGAGGTGCGCGGTGTAACGGTTAGCAGCCAGATTATGCGCACCTTGCTTGACCGCGGCTGGGTAAAAGTCGTTGGCCACAAAGAAGTACCGGGCCGGCCTGGCTTATACGCCACCACCGCATTGTTTTTAGATTATTTTGGCTTAAAAAGCCTTAGCGATTTGCCGCCATTACCGGAATTTACCGCACTGACGGCCGATCTTCTTCCCACCGTCGAGATGACAGGAGAGTTACACTAATGAGTGATAAAATCAGCAGCGAAAAACTGCAAAAAGTATTAGCCCGTGCTGGCGTCGGTTCGCGCCGCGAGATGGAAGAATGGATTAGCAAAGGCCGGGTAACCGTTGATGGTAAACCGGCCAGCCTCGGGGATCGGGTAACCACCAGCCAAGCGGTAAGAGTTGATGGTCATCCGGTGCAACTGGCCAGTGAAGAGCAGCAAATTTGTCGGGTACTGGCGTACCATAAGCCGGAAGGCGAAATATGCTCGCGTACTGATCCCGAAGGCCGCCCCACGGTTTTTTCCCGCTTACCCGCAATTAAAGGTGCGCGCTGGATAGCCATCGGCCGGCTGGATATTAATACCTCTGGTTTACTGTTGTTTACCACCGACGGTGAGCTTGCCAACCGCTTAATGCACCCGAAATTTGAAGTTGAACGCGAATACGCAGTACGGGTATTTGGCGATATAAACGATGCCATGATCCAGCGTCTGCGTACCGGGGTCGAGCTGGAAGACGGCAAAGCCAACTTTAAAAAAATTAAAGCACTGCCGGGCGAGGGCATTAACCGCTGGTTCCATGTGGTGCTAACTGAAGGTCGTAATCGCGAAGTACGCCGGATGTGGGAGTCACAAGGTGCGGTAGTCAGCCGGCTGATCCGGGTACGCTATGGTGATTTACTGTTGCCAAAACATATTCCGGCCGGTGGCTACGCCGAATATCCGCTGGACGAAGTGAATTATCTTCGTAAGTTAGTGCATTTAGGGCCGGAAGCGCAAACACTGGTTAAAAGCGAAGACCGTACTGAACGTCGTCGTCGTTTGGCCAGTATGAAGCGGGCGGTGCGCAAACATCAAATTGCAGAAAAAACGCCGGCCAAAAAAGCCGAGCCCAAACCAAAACCTGCCGCCAAGCCTCAACGCGCGCCAGCCAGCAAGGGCAAATCCACTCAGCGCCAGCCAACTGGCAAAAAACCAACCCGCCAGGGGCAAAGCTGAGTACTGGTTATCGCTTAAATTAACAATAAGGCGCCAAGGCGCCTTTTTTTTATATCTCAGTTTTGACGTTGCCGACATGTTGCCTTAGTGGTGAGTGTTTCGGTAAAATAACCGTTAACTTTTAATTACAAAATATGATAGTGATTTGGGCTACAGTTGGCTTACTAATGGCGAGAGGGGAGTAGCTAGTGGTGACGTTCAGACGGTTTGTTTTCGGCTGTGGGCTCAGTGCCTGTGCCGTGTTGCTGTCGGCCTGTGGCGGCAGCAACAGTTCGCCGGTGCAGGAGCCAGCGCCACCGCCAGTGTCACCTGCGCCGCCATTTACCTTAACCTTTCAGGGGTTAGACGGTCATATTATCAACGAGCTTTATCAGCATAACGGTATACTGCTGGCAGCCAGTGATAATGGCGTGCATCGCCAGAATAGCAGCGGTAATTGGGTTGCAGCGGGCCTTACGGGCTATGACGTGATGGCCATGAGCCTGCTGACCGAACAGCACTGGCTGGCGTCTACTGTTAAAACCAACCAGGACGGTTTTCCGGCATACTTACTGTTTGAAAGCTTTAATGGCGGCAGTGACTGGCATGAAATTGATTATCAATTTGGCCTGGCCGGTGAAAATGAAGCGATTTTTGCCATGGTATTTGACGCCGACGCACAGCGAATTTATGCCACCGGCATTGATGTACTGGCAAGTTCCAGCGATATGGGGCAAACCTGGAAAGCGCAGCATGGTGACTTTGGTGGTTTTGGCCAGCCCAAAACGGCATTAACCCAATCTGCTGATCACCAGACTATCTGGTATGGCGGCCAGGGGGCGATTGAAAACGGCGTATTTTATCAATATGACGTTGCCAGCAACGAGGCGATAATGCATACCGATTTATTTCCCAACCCCAGCTCGATTAAAGCGATTCGTTATGCACCGGACGATCCGGATACCGTCTATGTCAGTGCTGAGGGGGGCATTATACGCAGTACAGATCATGGCCAAAGCTGGCAGCCAGTGCTGGATAACGTCAACTTCCGCTTTTATTTTGATCTGATAATCGACCCTGCTGCGCCACAGCGGATCTATACCGCAGGCTGGGCCAAAAATTTTACCGAGCCGCAACCGCTGATTATTGAATGGACTGATGATGGCGGTGCCAGCTGGCAGCAATATCAGTACCCTGAGCAGGATTTTTTTGGCGGGGTACGCAGTATGATCCTGGTTGAGGAAAACCAGCAACAGGTGGTTTATTTGGGCTTATTTAAGGGCGGCATTATCCGTATGCCGCTACCTTAAGGCTTAACCTGATGGCTTGTCAGGCGTTAATTGCTGTTACCGTAGCCATTGGGATTCTGCCGTTGCCAACGCCAGCTGTCGCGCACCATGTCTTCCAGGGTTTTCTCTGCCTGCCAGCCCAGCAGCTTTAATGCTTTATCAGGTCGGGCATAACAACTGGCAATGTCGCCCGGCCGGCGCGGGGCAATCTGATAAGGTACGGCAACTTTATTGACGCTGCTAAAAGCCTTTACCATATCCAGCACACTGTAGCCGGTGCCGGTACCCAGATTAATGGCTTCAATACCCTGCTGGCTTTCAAGATATTGCAGCGCTTTCAGATGGCCGGCGGCTAAATCGACCACATGAATATAATCACGCACACCGGTGCCATCAGGGGTAGGGTAGTCGTCACCAAAAATACTCAGTTTATCGCGTTTACCCACTGCCACCTGCGAGATAAACGGCATCAGGTTGTTGGGAATGCCATTGGGATCTTCGCCAATCTGGCCGCTGCTGTCGGCACCAACCGGATTAAAATAGCGCAGCAGGGTAATGCCCCAATCTGGTTCAGCTTTCACCAAATCTTCCAGAATATGTTCAATCATCAGTTTACTCTGGCCGTAAGGGTTGGTGGCAGAGCGTGGTGCGGTTTCATCGATAGGCACGGTTTTGGCATCGCCATAAACGGTAGCTGAGGAGCTGAACACCAGTTTTTTAACCTTGAATTCTCGCATCACCCGGCACAGCGTTACCGTACCTGCCACGTTATTATCATAATAATGCAACGGCATTTCAGTTGACTCACCCACCGCCTTTAAACCAGCAAAATGCACCACAGCGCTTATCTGATACTGGCGAAATACCGCACTAAGCGCCGCTTCATCGCGAATATCACCGCTGAGGGTAATGATGTTGCTATTGGCCAGTTGCGCTACTCTTTGCAGGGCGGTGGTTGAGCTGTTGCTGTAATTATCGAAACTGATAACCTGATAGCCTGCCCGGAGCAGGGCCAGCGCGGTGTGGCTGCCAATGTAGCCGGCACCGCCGGTAAGTAGAATGTAGGTCATGACCATCCTTGCTCAATTACTGAGGTATAAGTAGCGGTATTAATTTGTCGTCAGCACAAAATTTTGCAATCAGGGTAAGACTTTCTTAAAGGGTTTTACCGTTGATTTGATATAAACGCCGGCGCTTAAATAAGGATCATTGTCAGCCCACTGTTGTGCTTGCTCAAGCGATGCAAATTCTGCCACTACCAGTGAGCCGGTGAAGCCGGCACCGCCAGGCTCATTGCTATCTATCGCCGGCAGTGGCCCGGCTAATAACAGACGGCCCTGCTCATTAAGCTCATGTAGCCTTGCGACGTGCGCTGGCCGGGTTGCCAACCGGTTTTCCAGACTATTGGCCGCATCTTCAGAGTAAATCATATAGAACATGGTAAAACCCACCTACTGTTTGTCGCTGCAAGATAGCAGATCTGCCCGTCAAAACCAATTAGCAACGTCTTTGTTAAAGGTCGGGCTAGGATTTGCTGCAGCCTGCTGTTAGCATGCTGTGCGAACATGATAAAAATAGTAAAACAACAATTCTAATAAAAAGAGTCAGGGAGTCCGCAATCCAATGAAACGTGAACAATTCAGCTCCAGCCTGGGGTTTATTCTGGCGGCCGCCGGTTCGGCTGTCGGTATCGGTAACCTGGTCGCTTTTCCGGTAATGGCCAGTAAAAACGGCGGTGCCGCTTTTTTAATTATTTACGCCTTCTTCGTCTTCTTCATCTGTTTACCTGTGATGCTGGCCGAAATGAGCCTGGGCCGGCATACCCGGCAAAACCCGCTAGGCGCTTATACTGAAATTGGCCAGAACCGGGCCTGGCGCACCGTGGGCTGGCTTAGCGTAATCACACCTTTTATGATCGGGGTGTTTTACCTGGTGATTACGGTCTGGATTGCTGGCTATCTGGGTAAAGCGATAATGGGGCAGCTGGATCAATTAGCTGATCCAGATGGTTTCGGTCTATTTATAAATAGTGACGAGCTGTTTATTTATATGGCATTGGTAGTGGGGCTTACTTTTTTAATTCTACAAGGCGGGGTTAAGAAAGGCATTGAAAAAGCCACCACAGTGCTGATGCCAACCTTGTTTGTCATGTTAATTGCTTTGGTTATTTATGTACTGACTCTGGATAATGCCATGCTGGGCGTTAAGTTTTTCCTGGTTCCGGATTTTTCTAAAATAACGGGACAGGTGCTAAACGGAGCATTGGCACAAGCGTTTTTCTCCTTGTCACTGGCCATGGGCATTTTAATTACCTACGGTTCGTACATTCAAAAGAACAATAACATTGTCTCTGCCGGTAAAATGGTGGCTGCGTTGTCACTACTGGTTGCTTGTTGTTCAGGCTTACTGATCTTACCCGCAGCGTTTTCGTTTAATCCGGATATTGAAATAACCGAGCTGTCTGAATCCAGTATCGGCATGATTTTTATGTTCCTGCCAAAAATCTTCTTAGCCTTGCAGGCTGATATCGGTTACTTCGGCGCGTCCTTTATTGCTTCATTTTTCTTTTTGCTGGTGTTTTTTGCTGCGATGACCTCGCTGGTATCGATTATTGAAGTACCGGTGGCCAGTATTATGGACGGCAAAGGACTAAGCCGGCGTAAAGCATTGTATTCACTGGGTGCTGCTATGGTGGTTTTAGCGGTGATTAGCGCGTTATCGTTTGGTCGGGTGGATATGCTCAGTGGTATTACCAGTTATGGTGCTGATGCAACCGGACAACCCATAGTGAAGTCGTTTTTCGATTTAATTTACGACATGTTTTATGAAACCATACTGCCATTAAATGGTTTATTGCTGTGTTTATTTGTGATTTACCGCTGGAAAAAGCAAAATCTGGATGCCGAAATGAGTCAGGGCAATGCCAGCTTTGCCGGCTCATTCTTACAAAAATACGTTAACTTTTCCCTCGGCACCTTTATTCCGGTGATCCTGGCAATCATCTTTATTAATACCGTCTCAACCATCTATTTTGGCTACAACATGTTGACGGTATTTTTTGAGCAGATTGGCTTTAACTAATTGCTACCCTGGTAGCTATAAAAAGAAACCCGCTATTTGCGGGTTTCTTTTTATAATGGAATTGATAACAATGTTTAGTCGTCAGTTTGCGCTTTATTTTCTTGCTCAAATAATTGCCGGCGTACAAGGCTGAAGCGGCTTTGACACAAGGCAAAGGTAATGGGGCGGCTAATAAGCAGGTAAAGTGGCGCTATCAGCAGGGCATAGCCCAGCATTGCCCAGCCATCGGCCCTGGCTGCCAGAATAAACAGAAAGAAAATAATCACCAGTTTCAGGGTATTCAACGCGACTTTAGTCGGCGCGGGTAGTTTGTCGGCAGTGGCTCGGATGACTTCCATCCGCTGGCCAAAATTCAGGCCCTGCAATTCTGGTATGTTATTGCTGTTAAAATACAACATGACTTGTCCTTCTGGCAAAAACGGCTGCGTCAGCGGCAGGCCGACATTATAACCAGTTTTACAGCCAAAACCCATTTTGCGATCAGCTGTTTTTCAGCTACCGATTTTGGCAACAGGCCGTGCTGTTATTAAGCCACGCGCTGTCATACAACTGGCAATTTCAGTCAGACTTGCCGGGTCATCAATGGTTGACGGCACGACGTACTCTTCACCATCGGCAATTTGCCGCAGTAACTTACGCAGAATTTTACCCGAGCGGGTTTTGGGTAACCGCGGCACAATTAATGCCTGTTTAAAGCAGGCTAGCGCACCAATTTGCTCACGTACTTTTTGCACCAGCTCGCTTTGCAACTGCTGCTCGCTAATCTCAACGCCGTTTTTAAGTAAAATAAAGCCCACGGGTTGCTGGCCTTTTAACGGATCGGCCAGTCCGATAACGCAACACTCGGCTACCGCGGGGTGGCTGGCAACAATCTCTTCCATTTCACCGGTTGATAAGCGGTGTCCGGCGACGTTAATTACATCATCGGTGCGGCCCATTACATACAGGTAACCGTCATCGTCCAGGTAGCCGCCATCACCACTGGCATAATAGCCGGGAAACTGACGCAGGTAGCCAGCAATAAAGCGCTCCGGGTTCTGCCAGATTGTGGTCAGGCAGCCTGGGGGCAACGGTAACTTAATAGCAATGTTGCCCTGCTGATTGGCTGGCAGCGCCTGGCCGTTATGATCAAGTATCGCCACCTGAAAGCCCGGCACCGGTACCGTGGCAGAGCCGGCTTTGCCTGGCAACAGTTCAATGCCGGCCGGGTTGGCGCAAATAGCCCAGCCGGTTTCGGTTTGCCACCAATGATCGATCACCGGTTTGCCGCTGTGTTCAACGGTCCAGTCATAGGTCGCCGGGTCTAACCTTTCACCCGCCATATAAATTCGCTCAAGCGCGCTCAGATCATAATGCCGGATTAATTCAGCGTCGGGGTCTTCTTTACGAATGGCCCTAAAAGCGGTAGGCGCGGCAAACAGGGCTTTGACTTTATATTCAGCACACACCCGCCAGAACGCGCCGGCATCGGGGGTATATACGGGCTTTCCTTCATACAACACGCTGGTACAACCGGCCAGCAATGGCCCATACACAATGTAGGAGTGTCCGACCACCCAGCCAACATCTGATGCTGCCCAGAACACATCGCCAGGCCCCATGCCATAAATAGCCTGCATGCTGTAATGCAGTGCGACGGCATGGCCGCCATTGTCCCGGACCACGCCTTTTGGTTTGCCGGTGGTACCAGAAGTGTACAGAATATACAGCGGATCAGTGCTTTTAACCGGCACACAGGCGGCCGGCTGCGCTTGTTGCAGTAACTGTTGCCAATCATAATCCCGTTCTTGCTGCAGCTCAGCTATAAGCTCAGGCCGTTGCCAGATAATACAGCTGTCGGGTTTATGCGTCGCCAGCTCAAGCGCATTATCTAACAGCGGTTTGTAAGCAATGATCCGGTTAACTTCAATACCACAGGAAGCGGCAACAATCACTTTCGGGCTGGCGTCATCTATCCGCAGCGCCAGTTCGTGCGCGGCAAAGCCGCCAAATACCACAGAATGCACTGCGCCCAGGCGGGCAACAGCCAGCATGGCAATAACGGCCTGTGGGATCATCGGCATATAAATCACCACCCGATCGCCTTTAGCGACACCTCGCGCCTTTAAAACCCCGGCAAATAGGGCCACCTGCTCGGTTAACTGCCGGTAGCTAAACTGATGCTTGCTGTTGGTCACTGGTGAGTCATAAATCAGGGCGATCTGCTCACCACGGCCTTGCTCAACATGATAATCAAGTGCCAGATAGGCCGTATTGAGCTCGCCATCCGCAAACCATTGGTACTGCTCACCTTTAATGTGCAGAATTTGGCCGGGAGCCCGGTACCATGCCAGGCGGTTGGCTTTTTCGGCCCAGAATTGCTGTGGCTGCTGGCAAGCTGCCTGATATTCAGTTTGATAAGACATGCGCATAGTCCTTGTGGCTGCGGTTTGTTGGTACATTACAGAAAAACCGCAGCGCTGCCACTTAGACTTATGGCTAATCAGGTAGCAGATTGAGCCAGTTTACTTGATATAGATCATGCCGACGGTCTTTCAGGTTGGTGACCGAGCCTTCGTTACGAATTTGCTTTAAGCGGTCCAAATCTAAATCAGAAAACATCATCATTTCGGTGTTGGGGGTGGTTTCAGTCATGACTGCATCATGCGGGAACGCGAAATCTGATGGTGAAAATACTGCTGACTGAGCGTATTGCACATCAAGATTATCGACCTGGGGCAAGTTACCGCAACTGCCGCAAATCACTACATAACATTCGTTTTCAATGGCTCTGGCCATGGCGCAATGTTTTACTCTTAGAAAACCATTTTTGGTATCAGTCCAGAACGGCACAAAGAGTACGTCCATATCCTGTTGCGCCAACACCCGGCTCAGCTCCGGGAACTCGACATCATAACAAATTAGAATACCTACCCGGCCGGCATCGGTTTCAAATACCTGCAGCTTATTACCGCCTTCAATAACCCAGTCCCGGCGCTCGTGCGGGGTAATATGAATTTTACTCTGGCAATCTATGGTGCCATCGCGCCGGCATAAAAAGCTGACATTAAATAAACTGTCATTTTCCATCACGGGCATCGAACCAGTAATGATATTGATGTTATAGCTTACCGCCATATCAGACATCGCGGCTTTAAACTGCTCAGTAAAGCCGGCTAAAAAACGAATGGCTGCGGTCTGGTTCGATTTGTCAGGGCAAAGGCCCATCAAGGCGGCATTAAAAAACTCCGGAAACAGTGCAAAATCACTTTGATAATCGGCCAGGGCATCAACGAAGTACTCTACCTGCTGCAGTACCTGCTCAACGGAGGTGACTTCACGCATCTGCCATTGCACGGCGCCAATCCGGATTTGGCTTTTCCGGCTGTGAAGCGCATCGTGAACCGGCTCGTAGAAAATATTATTCCACTCGAGCAAGGTCGCATAACCCTGAGAGCTTTCGTCTTCCGGCAGATATTTTTTCAGCAGGCGTTTTAGCTGAAAGTCATTTGATAACTGAAAACTTAATATAGGGTCATAAATTTCCCGACACTTCACGGCTTCCAGATACTCGGCAGCTGACATTTTATTGCTGTGCTGCTGATAACTAGGAATACGACCGCCGGCTAAAATGGCGCGCAGGTTTAACTGGCGGCAAAGATCTTTGCGGGCATCATACAGCCGCCGTCCTAGCCGGTAGCCCCGGTAATCCGGGTGGATCATTAAATCCAGACCGTAAAGCGCATCACCGGTTTTGTCATGCAATATGGTTTCGCGTTTTCCAATTAAATCATCGTAGGTATGGGGGTTACTGAAACGCTCATATTTTACTTGAACGGTTAACGCCAGACCAATAATGTCATCATGGTCTATCAGGCAAATCTGGCCTTCGGCAAAGTCTTTAATTAACGTATTAATGGTATGTTTAGGCCAGGCGCCGCCAATATCGTGATATACCCGGTCCATCAGTTGCTGCACCTGAGGATAGTCGGCGGGGGTTAAATGGCGGATCTTTAAGTGCAGATCGTCGCGCATAATTAAGGCTCCTGTTGCTTGGGTAGAACTTGAGATAACAAAACCATATCACCAAATCAGCAGCGGGTAAAAGCAGTGGCTGATTTGAGTTTTTATACTTTCTTCAATAGTATAAATAGCGTTGCAGAACAAAAGGAGCTTTGGCGTATGTTATTCAGACGATTAGCTGCGATGTCAGTATTCAGCTTGCTGGCAGCGCTGTGCTGGGCGGCGTTAACAGAAAATCAGGGATGGTGGTTTTTTCTGCCGTTATGGGGCCTGCTGCTCATTTGGCAACATTTCGCCAATCTGACATTACCGGGGCTGCGGTTGCATGCTGTGCCAGGGTTTATGCTATTTTTTGTCAGACAAATAGTGCTTGGTGCCTTTGATGTTGGTTGGCGCGCCCTGAGACCTTTTCCCGAGTTTTCACCCGATTGGCAACGATATCCTGTTAGTTTATCTGAGCCTTCCAGTCAGCGCTTACTTGCTAGTTTAGTCAGCGTTCTGCCAGGTACCTGTAGCGCTCAGATTGAGTCACAGCCAACGCAAAATCAGCTGCTGTTGCATGTTCTGGATCAGCATGCTGACTGGCGTTCCGGGGTTGCCGCGCTAGAGCTGCAGCTTGCCAGACTATTAAAATCAGAATCGCCGGCAGGGAGTAAAGTATGACGGTTTTTGCCGGGGCACTGCTACTGACGATGCTGCTTGGCTTATGGCGGGTGATTAAAGGGCCAGCTTTATTAGACCGCTTGCTGGCAGTGCAATTATTTGGCACTACCGGTGTGGCGTTGTGTCTGGTGCTGGCCCTGGTGCTGGAGCAACCCGCGCTGCGTGATGTAGCATTGGTACTGGCAATATTGGCAGCCGCAGCGCCGGCAGCCCTGGTGCAACGGTTAAAAACGAATAATGTCAAAGTGGCAGACTCATCTGAGAAACCCTGGTGAGCGGCGCAAACGAGCTTAGTATTCTTAGCATTATAATCAGTAGCTTGCTGCTGGGGATCGGCTTATTATTTTTTATTGCTGGCAGCATGGGTATGTTGCGTTTCCCGGATAGTTACAGCAGATTGCATGCGGTGACAAAAGCAGACTCACTGGGCCTGGGGTCAGTGGTTTGCGGTTTAATGTTTTACAGCAACTGGTGGCAAAACCTGTTGATGCTAGTGGTCTGGTTACTGGTGCTGGCCTCGGGCACTGTCTCGTGTCAGCTGCTGGCTCGTTTTTGCAAAGCAAAACAGGATCAACTATGAGCCTGTTACTCTTTGATGCGCTACTTTGCCTGTTATTGCTGGCCCTTGCCCTGGCAAGCATGCTCAGTCGTCAACTAACCCATGCAGTTATCTTATATGTCGCGTTTGGTTTATTAATGGCGTTAGCCTGGGCGCGACTGGCGGCGCCGGATCTGGCGCTGGCTGAAGCTGCGATTGGTGCGGGTTTAACCGGTGCCCTATGTTTTACGGCCCTGGCCCGGCAAGGCGCGCCGGCAGCAGCTCTGAAATTAAGCTGGCAGCAGCGACTGTGGCCAGCGTTGTTTGTGTTACTGATGCTAACGGGTTTATTGCAGGCTTTACTGCAAGTTCCTGCCAGTGCGGGGCCGATACCTGAAATGGTTATGTTAAATCTAGCCGATAGCGGGGTTACGCATCCGGTTACCGCGGTATTGCTGAATTTCCGCTCGTGGGACACCTTGCTGGAACTGTTGGTGTTGTTACTGGCGCTGCTGGGCACCTTGCAGATCGCTCCGGTACCCACTCAGCAAACTAGCTGGCGCTTAAGCCGCAGCTGGAGCGAGCTGTTGGCACCATTGATTATTTTGCTGGCCGGTTACGTGTTGTGGGCCGGTGCCAGTCAGCCCGGCGGCGCCTTTCAGGCCGGAGCACTGCTGGCTGCGGGGGCGGTGGTGCTAAAGCTGAACCAGCAGCTTAGTTGGTTAGGTTGGCAAAACATCTGGATCAGGCTAGTGGTGGTGGCCGGGTTAGCGGTATTTTCGCTGGTAGCGGTACTGGCCTGGTTATTGCCCGTGCCCGGCGTTAATGTCGTGTGGTTGCGCTGGCCGCCTGACTATGCCAAATACATTATTTTACTGATAGAGGTTTTTGCCACGCTATCTATTGCCCTTACCCTAACCTTACTGGTGGTGAGTGAGCAGCCGGCTACGCAGCTTAGCCTGGCCAGAGAAAACGAGACCGGAGCTGGCAATGACTGAACTAAGTGCCACTTTTATCGTGTTTGCCTTTACCGCGGCCAGTCTGATAGCGATTGGGTTTTATAGTTTTATCACAGGTCCCGAACCTTTACGCCGTATCCTGGCATTAAATATTATCAGTGCTGGTATCTTTATGCTGATGGTGGTGTTGGCTTACCGGGGATATGACGACACGGCAGTCTCTGTTGGTGATCCGGTGCTGCAGGCACTGGTGCTAACAGGTTTGGTTGTGGCAGTAAGTGCCACTGCCTTTGCCCTGGCAATGCTGGCAAGGCTTGAACAGCAAAAACCAGAGCAACAAAAACCAGAGCAGAACAGGGTGGCAAAGTCTCAGATAAGCAGGCCTGAGCAATGATAATAGTTTTGCTGCTGGTGCCATTGTTAAGTGCGTTGCTGATGTTGCTATGGCCCAGAATAGCGCCGCTGCTGGCATTATTATCAGCCGCTGTCAGCAGCCTGTTTGCGGCGAAATTGTTGTTACAGGTTAATGAGCAGGGCACGTTGCAATGGTTGCTTGCCGGTTGGCCGACGGGCCTGGCCATCAGTTGGCAGGCCGACAGCCTGAGCTGTTTATTAATATTGCTTTGCAGCATATTGCAGCTGTTAGTGGGATTTTATGCGTTTGCTACCCGGGCGCGGGATCAATTAAGTCAGGGGTTCTGGCCGCTGAGCACCTTATTACAGCTAAGCCTTACTGTGCTGTGGTTGTCACGCGATCTATTTAATCTTTATGTCTGTCTGGAACTGCTCGGGCTGGTTGCAGTGGCACTGGTCAGCTTATCGGGTGGCAAAGCCTTTAAACCCGCGCTGAACTATTTGTTGCTATCGCTATTTGGTTCACTTTGCTATCTGCTGGGGGTCGTGCTGCTTTATGCTGTCTATGGTTTGCTGGACATCAAAGGTTTAGCCCAAGCCTGGCAGGCTGACTGGCTAAGTAGCTGCGCTTTGTTACTGATGAGCCTTGGCCTGATGTTAAAGGCAGCGTTGTGGCCATTGCATGCCTGGTTGCCCGCAGCTCATGCGGCGGCTCCTGCACCGGTAAGTGCGTTGTTATCAGCATTGGTGGTAAAAGGGCCATTGTTTATTCTTTGCCTGCTGTGGCTGCAGCTGGCCAGTGTGCAGCAGGCACAACTTGTCGCGCCATTGTTTGCAGGCGCTGGCTTGGCCGCTTTACTGTTCGGTGGCTGGTCGGCGCTGCGCACACCGTTTATCAAAAATCTGGTGGCTTATTCTACGGTGGCCCAGCTGGGGTATGCCACCTTAGCTTTGGGGCTGATGTTGAAATTTGACCAACCACTGATTTTTGCCGCGTTATGGCTGTTTGTGCTGGCCCATGCGTTGGCCAAAGCCGCATGCTTCCTGGCCGTCGGTGAAATGAGTGCGACCCTGGGTGGAAAACGGCTGACCATTGTAAAGGGCGCCAGCCAGACTATGCCATTGGCCATGTTCGCCTTTGCCGTGGCCGGCGGTAGTTTAATCGGCTTGCCGCCAAGTGGTGGTTTTGTCGCTAAGTGGGCGCTGCTGCAAGGTTTGTGGCTGCAAGGTGAACTGCTGCTGTGGCCGCTAGCTCTGGTACTTGCCACGTTATTGTCCGCTGCTTATGTGTTCAGGGTGGTGGTGGTGGCGTTTGACCGGGCTGATCCTGTGGCACCTGATTTTGCGCCGCAGCTGCTACCGCAGTGGCTGGCTTTGTTGCCCGCTTTAGCGGTATGGGCGATGGCGATGTTTAGCGAGCCTCTGCTGTTACTGTTACGGCTGGAGGCATGATGAGCCCGTTCTGGTTAAGCTACTTACCTGTCGCCATTATTTTAAGCTCGCTGCTGCCGGGCTTAATTATTTTTACCT
The DNA here is from genome assembly GCA_002415085.1 of Arsukibacterium sp. UBA5043. Lineage (GTDB taxonomy): Bacteria > Pseudomonadota > Gammaproteobacteria > Enterobacterales > Alteromonadaceae > Alishewanella. The sequence continues at coordinate 191,796 of DIBV01000001.1, forward strand.
TAAAAGAGCAGCAGGTAAAACTGCGAATAAGCCTGAATCTGCTTGGCGTGAGCGTAAAGCTGATCCTGGTGCTGATAATGTGGCAGGCGGTAAAAGCCGGTGATATTTTTTATTTTAGCCTGCCTTTTCTGCCCGGCGCTGATTTAGTGTTGCAAGGTGATGCTTTATCGCTGCTTTTTGTCGTGTTGTCCTCGGTGTTATGGCTGGCAACTACTATTTATGCCATTGGCTATCTGGAAAACTCGCCGCTGCGGTCACGGTTTTTTGGCTATTTCAGCTTATGTGTCAGTGCGACGGTCGGTCTGGCATTGTCGGGCAATCTGGTTAGCTTTTTACTTTTTTACGAGCTGCTTACTCTGGCAACCTTTCCGCTGGTGGTGCACCGCGGCACGCCACAATCGTTAGCTGCCGGGCGGCGCTATCTTGCTTATACCCTAAGCGGTGGATTGTTGCTGCTAACGGGGGTTGCACTACTGCATTCGGTTGTGCAAAGCCCGCAGTTTATACCCGGTGGTTATGTCAGTGCTGTGGTGAGTGAACATGCGATGCTATTAAAGCTGGCTTTTGCGCTGATGATTGGCGGGCTGGGTGTCAAAGCCGCGTTGTTGCCACTGCATGGCTGGTTACCACAAGCCATGGTCGCCCCGGCGCCCGTCAGTGCTTTATTGCATGCAGTGGCGGTAGTAAAAGCGGGTGCATTTGGCATTATCCGGCTGGTTTATGATGTGTTTGGGGTAGACAGCATGCAGCAGCTGCAGCTGGCAGAGCCGCTGATGTTGTTAGCTGCTGCCACTATTTTATATGGATCCTGGCGGGCGCTGGCTCAACAGGACATTAAGCGGCGACTGGCCTATTCGACAATTAGTCAGGTGTCGTATATTACCGTGGGGGTGGCGATGCTGGGGCCACTGGCGGCTGTCGGTGGGCTGGTGCATCTGGTGCACCAGGGGGTAATGAAAATTACCTTGTTTTTTTGCGCCGGTAATTATGCTGAAACTCTTGGCGTGCATAAGATCCGGGAACTTAATGGCGCTGGCCGGCGCATGCCGCTGACCTCAGCTGCTTTTACATTGGCGGCGCTGGGGATGATTGGCATTCCACCCTCTGCCGGTTTTATCAGTAAATGGTACCTGGGGCTGGGGGCGGTAGCTACAGACAATAACCTGATGTTAATGGTATTTGTGCTATCGGGGTTATTAAATGCCGGCTACTTTCTACCGATTGTGTATCGCTTATGGTTTTTACCTCAACGTGGCAGCTGGCCCCAGGAGCAACGTTTATCAGCCTCTCTGGAAACGCACTGGATGCTGTTGTTGCCTATGTTGTTTACCGCACTGTTAATCATTTTAATGGGGCTGTTTGCCAGTACCGGAGTAAGCCCGCTTAGCTGGGCGCAGCTGATTGTCGAGCGGGAGTTTAGCTATGATTGATCTATCGAGCTGGCTCTGGCCCGGTGCAGGCCTGGGTCTGGTCACAGAATTACAGCAGGTATGGTGGTATTTTACCCTCAGTTTATGGTGTGTTGCAGGGATTTTCAGCCTGTCGTTTATGGCTCAATCGGCGCATAAAGGCCGGTATTGGCTGTTTTTCTGCCTGAGTTTTGCCGGCAATATGCTACTGATTGCCGCGCTGGATGCGCTCAGTTTTTATATCGGTTTTAGCGTAATGAGCTTATCGGCTTATGGTCTGGTGGTGGATAGCGGCAGCAAGGCCGCGCGAAGGGCAGGGCGTCTGTATTTACAGCTGGCAATAATCGGCGAACTGCTGTTGTTTGCGGCGTTGGTGCTGCGGGCCAGTGCCGCCGATGGCCAGTACGACTGGCAAAGCTGGCAGCAGGTACCCCTGGATCATCTGACAATTTTACTTACGATCCTGGGGCTGGGATTAAAAGCCGGTTTCTGGCCGCTGCATATCTGGTTGCCGCAAGCGCATCCGGCAGCACCAGCGCCAGCCAGTGCCGTATTGTCAGGCGCAATGATCAAAGCCGGTATTCTGGGGCTTATTGTATTTCTGCCCTCTGGCGACCCTCAGCTTCAACACTGGATCCCCTATATGATCACGCTGGGGTTTATCTCAGCCGTATTTGGTGTGCTGGCCAGTTTGGTCTATCGCCAGCCCAAAGTGATTCTGGCGTACTCTTCCGTTAGTCAGGTGGGTTATATTGTGGTGTTGGTGGCCCTGGCCTGGACTAACCACGCTGCTGCAGTGCTACCGGTTTTGATGGCTTATGCTGCCCATCATGCAGTTGCGAAAGGCGCATTATTTTTATATGCCGGCATAAGTGGCAAACAGCGTTTACCTGCTTACTGGCAACTGTTGTTCTGGGGGCCGGCCCTGGCCTTAATGGCGGTGCCGTTCAGCGGGGGCGCAGCAATCAAAACCGGCCTGAAAAGTTTGCTCAGCAGCGACCTGCTGCCGGGCGGGTTGAACGCTGAGATCCTGACCACTCTGTTGTCGGTAGGGGCAATATTAACCGCCCTGTTGTTTTTACATCTTGCGGTGGCCTTGCAGCGCCAGCAGCGGGAATATCAGCATAAAGCAGATCCGGGTTTGGCATTGTACTGGCAGGGAGCCTGTGTTGTATTATTGTTACTGATACTGATCTGGTTACCCTGGTACTGGCAGCCGATGTTGCAGCTTAGTCAGTACACGCTGGCCTGGTCGAAGATCTGGGGCCTTAGCTGGCCACTACTGGCGGCGGTAGGGATATTTATGCTGGGGCGTTGGCAGCAATGGCGTTTGCCAGCCCGGTATTATGATCGCAACAGCCCGGTTTTGGCATGGTCGCTTAGGCTAAAGCGGCTTTATCAGCCGCAACGGCAGTGGCAGGCGCCCGTGTTTAAGTTTAACTGGCGAGGCATTGAACGCGCTTGTAACCGAACCGCAACAGGCTCCGTGGTGGGATTCAGTGCATTAGTGATTCTGGTGCTATTGGTGCTGATTACGCTTTGGCAGTACTTCGCTTAGCAAATCAGTTCAGCGTTAGCCGGGTAAAGCAGGCCCTTTTATGGTGATGTAATCCACCATATTTTGCTGAATGGCACCTTGCAAGTCATTGGTAAGCGCCTGGCGGGCGCTGTCGTAATCACAGCGCAGGCCGGTAATGGCATACACCTGATTACGGCCATGTACTTTACTTAAATACAGCGCCATATCGGCAATTTGTAAGGCCCGCTCCCAGTTCAGATCGGTTTCATCAACCCCGGCAAAAGGCAGGTGAATAAAGCCGCCACTGGCACTGACCGGGATAAGCTTGCCATCGCATTGCACCGGTTCGCTAGCGATAATGTCGAGTATCCGCTGACAAAAGCCGGAAACCTGCTCTGGTGCTATATGCTCCAGGTATAATAAAAATTCTTCACCGCCCCAGCGGATCACCAAATCTTCATCGCGGCAGACCTTGGTTAAACGGGCGCTAAGTTGGGTTAATACTTCATCGCCGGCGGCATGACCGTAGTTATCATTAATCTTTTTAAAGTAATCAATATCTAATAATAAAAAACCGTTGGCACTTGGGCTGGAATCAGTTTGGCGACGACCGTATTTTTCCCGGCGCTGCATCTGTTCCTGTAAGGCCCGCCGATTATATAAACCCGTCAACGGGTCACGCAATGACTGAAATTCAAGTTGTTTATTGGCTTCACGTAATTTACGGTTCGATTGGCGCACTTTACGATACAGTTGATACAACATTACTGCGGCAAAAATAAGCACTAAGGTAAACAGCGCGGTGATTTGCTGCTGCAATTTCTGGTTATCCAGCAACTGAGCTTTTAAATCGTTTTCCTGCTCCAGAATGGTAATTAACTGACTTTTGGCTTTGGTGTCATAGCGGTTTTGCAATTCCGCGACGCTTTTCTCGCGCTCGCTGGTCAGGATCTCGGCGCGTAACTCAAGCTGTTGCTGCAATGTTTGTGCTTGCAACTGGAACTGGCCGGCAGCAGCATAGGCTTTTGCCAGCCACTGCAGCATGGGTTCGTACTGGGCTTTGGTATCGTTTTCCTTAAAATACTGCAATGCAGCCAGCATTTGCTCAAGACCACGTTTATGCTCGCCCTGCATAACATCGATATAGCCGAGGTTATAGGCCATTATCTGCACGTTAAATTCATCATTCAGTGACGTTGCCTGCTCGGAGGCGGCCTGCAATACGGCTCTGGCTTCTTCATACTTCTGTTGTTCGATGTAAATTGAGCCCAGATTATTTTCAAACGTTAGCTCAATATTGGGCCGGTCAACGGCTTTGGCCGCGGCAACACCCAGTTGATTGACCGCTACCGCAGCGTTTAAATCGTTCTGCTCAGCCAGAATAAAACCCAGCATCAGGTACAGGTCCGGCAAAAACTGCGGATACTGATATTTTTTGGCTGCTGCAATCAGCTCTTCGGTCAGCAGCTTAGCTTCCGGCCATTTTTTTAAATCAGCGTAAACCTGGGCGATAAAATAATTTAGATTGGCGCGACGTCGCAGAGTGAACTGATCATCTGTGGCGATAATCGCATCAAGCGCATCAGTATAGTGTTGCAGTGCCTGCTCAAACTGGTTGTCAGTTTTAAACAAACCGCCCAACATAGCATTGGCGAAGTACTGCACCCGCGGTACGCTGGCGTTTTGTACAATCAGTTCCAGCCGATCTGCTTTAAGTATTGCTGCAGATAGCTGGCGTTGATATAACAAAAACTCTATTTCGGTGGCATAAATTTCACTGAGGATATCCGGGTTATTTGTGTCGTTGGTTAGTTTCAGCAATTCAGCCAGCAGGGCATCTGCAGCTGTTTGTCGTTGCAGATGCAGCAAGTGACTGGCCTGATACGACAATAGCCTTACCTGACTGGCCAGCGCGATGTCGGTATTAGGGTTAAGGTAGTAACGCTGATATAAATCAGTCAACAAAGCATCAGCTTTAACAGGATCTTCTCGGAGTGTGACCAAATATTGATCTAGCTGTTGCTCCAGTGGCGCAGTTACTTGTTGCTGCGCCGCAACATGGCTTAGACTCAAAGATAACACGCCTAACCACAAGCCCAGCAAACACAAGCGCTGCAAGGAACCAATAGCTGAAAACTGGGGCATTTGCCGCTTCCGGATAACAGTTAATTGGTTTGAAGATAGCGTATTTTGCAGACAATTACAGCTATAACAGCCTTACAATTGTTGATTTCTGGCGAATATTTTCAGTTGCTTAGGGTTATTAGCAGCTGATTAAAGCTATAATAACAACCGTGATATGTGTGCCAGGCAAAATGGTTTGCCCTGAGTTTGTTGGAAGTGTTATGAGTACCCTTGAGTATCTGTTTGTTATGTTGCTGCTGGTTGCGGCCAGTTCGTTTTTTTCAGTCTCTGAAATTGCCCTGGCGGCATCGCGGAAAATGCGTTTGCGGTTAATGGCAAGTGAGGGGGATATTAACGCTGAAAAAGTGCTGATGTTGCAGGATCACCCGGGCAATTTTTTTACGGTGGTACAAATTGGTTTAAACGCGGTCGCGATCCTCGGTGGTATTCTGGGGGAATCGGCATTTACGCCTTATTTTGCTTCTCTGTTAGGCGTGTTCACCGATGCGACATGGCTGCCAGCGGCTGCATTTGGTTTATCGGTTTTCTTTGTTACTTCACTGTTTATCCTGTTCGCTGATTTAATGCCGAAACGGCTGGCGATGATTGCGCCGGAAAAAATCGCCGTAAAAATTGTCCGGCCAATGTCATTGCTTATCGTATTATTGAAACCTTTTGTCTGGTTATTTAATGGCCTGGCCAATTTGTTTTTCAGTTTATTTAATGTGCCGACCATGCGCAAAGATGATATTACGCCCGATGATATTATGGCCATGATGGATGCAGGTGCTCAGGCCGGTGTATTACAGCAGCACGAGCATCAGTTGCTGGAGAATGTATTTGATATGGAATCGCGCACGGTTACCTCAGCTATGACAGCGCGGGAAAGTCTGATTTTCTTTACCAATAACGAGTCGCAGGACAATATCAAGGCGAAAATTGCTGAGCATCCGCATGCCAAATTTATCGTCTGCGACGAGGTTCTGGATCGGGTGGTAGGCTATGTGGATACCCGTGACATTTTAATGCAGGTGTTACATGACCAGCCTATATCGCTGAAAAAAGAGGGGATAGTACGCCTGCCCCTTATTATTCCCGATACATTGTCGCTATATGAAGCACTGGAGCATTTTAAATCGACCGGGGTCGATTTTGCGATCATCATGAACGAATACGCGCTGGTGGTGGGGATTATTACCCTAAAAGATGTGATGAGCATTGTGATGGGGGAGTTGGTTAGCTCAGAAGAAGAACAAATTGTGAAACGTGATGCCAATTCCTGGCTGGTAGAAGGCCTGACTCCGCTGGCTGATGTGATGCGGGTGCTTGATATTGATAGTTTTCCTAATTCGGAAAGTTATGAAACTATTGCCGGGTTTATGATGTTTACCCTGCGAAAAATACCTAAGCGCACCGATTTTGTGTTACACGGTGGCTATAAGTTTGAAGTGGTCGATATCGACAGCTATAAAATTGATCAATTGCTGGTTACCCGTATTGATAATCAGGATGGATAAGGCCGGCGTTTAGACTGCCGGCCGGCTTGTTACTGTGTTGTCGAATCGGAGCGGGTGTCCGGTTCGCCTGGGGTATCGGTATCGTTGTTGCTGGCGGCCTGCTCAGCCCGTTCCAGCATCTTCAGCCGAAACGTTTCCAGACCGCTTATTACTTTGGCATAAGTTTGATCAACCCCTTCGCTAATTTCACCCTGATAAACCTTCAAGCCTTTTAAAATATCTTTGGCATCGGCAAAACCTTTTTCTATACCGGGGCCAATCACGTTTAAAAAGTTGTCCAGTTGCTCTTCTTCTGAACGCCCAGGGTTCAATTCTTTATAGCGGCTGTAAAAACCGCTGACAAACGCAACAATCCGCTCTGCCGTAGCCTCCGGAGAGGTATCGACGCCGGCGTCATAGACTTTTTGTGCGGCATTTTCGCCTAAAACCGGTTCCAGTTCCGCGTTAATGCCTTCCAGTGCCGTTTTATACAGCAAGCTCAATGAGTCGTTATTACTGCTTAGCGACACGCGCTCGTTGGCGCGCAAGATGGCAACATTTTGCGCTTGCTTGGCTTTAGCTACATCGCTTTCGACGCCATTATCTTTAACCTGGCGGTTGTTGTCGCTTTTGGCTGTCTGATTATTTTGCGACGTCGCTGATGCAGGTGTATTGCTTTTGGCCACGTTGCTTGGTGAATTCGGAATAATTGCCATGGTAATCACCTCTTTGTGTCAGCTTATGCTGATGAATAAATTATAGCGTAACGAGGGTATCGGCTGTCGCACTTCAGATCTTTAATTTTTTTGTTTTTAAATACTAAACAGCGGCGTGCTAATGACATCTGGCCCTGACATCTGCATAATCGGGGCAGCTTCGCCAAATTATAAAGTGAAGCAGATAATTCTAATATTACTGGGGATCCCATGACTGCTTTTAGCAACCCTGCTGACTTGTCGGCTAATCAGCCACAGTTTCTCGGCCATCCGGTCGGACTCTATGTCTGCTTTCTCACTGAAATGTGGGAACGTTTTTCATTTTACGGCATGAAATATTTGCTGTTGTTATATTTAACCAAGTATCACTTATTCAGCGATGCCGGTGGTCTGGACGTGCTGGGCAGCTATGCTGGCTTAGTGTATGCCATGCCGGTAATCGGCGGTATGCTGGCTGACCGTTATTTAGGGATGCGCAAAGCGGTTACTTTCGGGGCTATTTTATTGTGCCTGGGGCACCTGGGTTTGGCCTACGAAGGCTTTCAGGCGTACGTTGAAAACGGCGTTGTGGTGCAAGACACCGGCGCTATTCAGGTATTCTACTTTTCTCTGGCGCTGATTATCATGGGCGTTGGGTTTTTAAAGCCGAATATCTCTACCATCGTTGGTCAGTTGTATGGCCAGGGCGATGCGCGGCGCGATTCCGGTTTTACTATCTTTTATATGGGGATTAACACCGGCTCTTTTATCGCCACTTTGCTGGTAACTTACATTGGTGAAGTTTACGGCTGGGGCTGGGGTTTTGGTCTGGCCGGTATTGGTATGGTACTGGGGCTGATCGTATTTCTGGCAGGCCAGAAATATCTGTATGGCTATGCTGAACCCTCAGATCCTGTGTTGTTAAAGCAGAAAGTTTTTGCATTTATTGACCGTGAATGGCTGATATATCTGGCAACCTTACCTGCGCTGTTTGTAGTGTGGCAACTGGTACAATACAATCCTGTGGTGCATAGCGTGTTACTGGGTATGTCCTTTATTGTACTGGGTGGCATCATCTGGTTTATGGTGAAGGAATGTACCAAGGTAGAACGTGATCGGATGATGGTATTGATTGTTCTGACCTTTTCTACAGTGGTGTTCTGGGCCTTGTTCGAACAGTCAGCCTCTTCTATGACGCTGTACGCCGATAGGGTAATGGACCGTAATGTGTTTGGTTTTGAAACTACCGCTGGCCAGTACGGTGCCTTAAACCCGCTGTTCATTATTACTCTGGCGCCGTTGTTTGCCTGGTTATGGATAGCACTGGGCCGGCGCAATATGGAACCGAGCACTCCGGTTAAATTTGCGCTGGGTATTATGCAAGCTGGTTTGGGCTTCGGTGCACTGGTGTTAGGTGCGCAGTTTCCAAATGAAGCGGGCATGGTTGGCGCAGGTTGGATGGTGCTGGCGTATATGCTGCATACCATGGGTGAATTGTGCTTATCGCCGGTTGGCTTATCCGCAGTCACCAAACTGGCCGTGCATAAAGTAGTTGGGGTAATGATGGGAGCCTGGTTCCTGGCAACCGCCTACTCAGAATTACTGGCAACACAACTGGCTAAGCTGGCGGCTATTGATACCCCAAGTGGTGAGGTGGCTGATGTTGGCACGGCACTGGCAAGTTACACCGAACTATTCAGCTTCCTGATGTATGTTGGTATTGGTATCGGTGTGTTTATGTTAGTGATTAGTCCTTTTCTGAAGAAACGGATGCACGGCGTAAACTAAGCATATTGTGAACTAAGAATGGCCCGGTAGTTCGTAGCCGGGTCATTGAACGATTAAAGGGGTGCTCCAGGCGCCCCTTTTTTATAAAGCGGGTTTTGGTATATCAGCTGATGCACTGAGCAGGGTATTTGTGCGCCATTGCCACCACAATACGGCCGCTAAACTGAGGCTACGCGATGCCATAAATACCGAAAGTGCCGCCCAAAGCGCATGATTTTGCCAGCCTTGCAGCAGGTAAAAGCTAAGTGAAAAACCCATTAACGCGACAACCATGCTGTTACGCAGCGTTTTACCCTGAGTGGCACCAATAAATACCCCATCCAGAAAGTAGGCCCAGCAGGCCAGCAGCGGTAGCATAATCATCCATCCCAGATACAATGCGGCCTGTTGTTGTACCTCAGGTATGGATGTCAGCAGGCTAACAAAAAGGTTGCCAAACAGGCCATAGCCGCCGCTAAACAGCATTGCCAGCAGCATGCACCACAGTGCCAGAATAGTCAGAGTGTTACCCAACAGCTTGCTATCACTTGCGCCAATGGCTTTGCCTACCAGGCTCTCGGCCGCATAGGCCAGACCATCCATGGCGTAGGAAACCAGCATTAAAAAACTTAGCAGGACCGCATTGGCCGCAACCGTGTTATCGCCAAAAGCGGCGCCCTGAAATGCAATAAATACAAACACACTTTGCAGGCATAAGCTACGCAGAAAAATATCCCGGTTAAGTGCAAACAGGCGCTTTAATCCCGCGAGCCTAACCAGTTGACTGGTCATAGCCTGAATTAGCGTTTTAGCGGTTAGGTGGCGCAGTAACAAACCGCAGCCAAGGAGCAGACCTGCATAATCGGCAACCACCGACGCGGCGGCAATACCCGCTACCTGCCAGCCAAAGCCCAGCACAAACCAAAGGTCGAGCAGTATATTCACCAGATTGGTAACTACTAAAATCCACATCGGATAACGGGCATTTTGCCGGCCTAAAAACCAGCCCATCAACACCAGGTTAATTAACGTAGCCGGGGCGCTCCAGATCCGGATGCCGAAATACAGCTGGGCTTGCTGGTTTACCTCGTTACTGGCATCACTGAAACTAAAGGCCAGTTGGCTCAGGGGCCATTGCAATGATAACAACAGCAAGGCCAGCAGCAGCGCCATTAACAGGCTCTGGCTCAGACAGGTTAGCTGGCCGTCGCTGTCTTTGGCGCCATATGCCTGGGCGGTTAAACCGGTGGTACTCATCCGTAAAAAGCCCAGCAGGAAAAACAGCAGGCTGATTAAACTGGAACCAAGCGCAACACCACCCAGATACCAGGCATGCTGAAGATGACCGCTTACGGCGGTATCTACCAGGGCGAGTAATGGCACCGATAAATTCGACAACACCATGGGCAGAGCAATGGCGGCGACTTTTTTTTGCAGCGGCGCGTTTAGAAATAGCGACAGCAAATACGGTTCCTGCAATATTGAAGTTTGACACTATGATACACGGCTTACCGGCTGCTCGAAACTGCCAGGCAAAGTCGCTATACTGCTGTTTTGCCAGCGATGGATGCCGTTTATGAATAAGCCAGGCTGTGATCCAGTATAAATCAGCTGCGTTTTATCAGAGTTGTTTCGCGCTGTGTCTGGCGGCTGTGGTGGTTTTTGCCAACCTGCATTTACTGCAACCGCTATTGCCTCAGCTAAGCCGCGAATTTCAACTCAGCCCGTTGCAGGTTAGTCTCAGTTATACCATTGCCACGTTTGGCCTGGGGTTATCTTTATTGGTGTATGCCTCGCTATCCGATGCCTGGGGCCGTAAAACGTTATTATTATTTACCTTGTTGGGCGTGACGTTAAGCACAGTGGCACTGACACAGGTAGAAAGCTTCACTGCGCTGCTATGCTGGCGGGCCATTCAGGGGATCTGTCTCGGAGGCTTACCCGCCATAGCCATAGCCTGGATGGGCGAGGAATATTCCACACCGGCGCTGGTTGTTGCAGTGGGGTACTATATCAGCGCTAATTCACTGGGCGGTATTGGAGGTCGTTTGCTGGCTGGCAGTCTGGCTGATCTTGGTCACTGGCAGTGGGTGTTCTGGCCTATGGCATTTTTAAGTGCTGCTAGCTGCTATTTTATCTGGCGTTACCTGCCAGTATCGGTTCGTTTTACCCCGCAGCCTTTTCGGTTACGCCTGGCGCTGCAAAATCATGCTTTTCATTTATGCCAGCCAACGTTATTGCTGACTTACCTGATTGGTGGTCTTAATTTTCTGGTGTTTTTAAATCAGTACACCTTTATTAGTTTTGTGCTGGCAGCGCCGCCGTATCTGCTTAGTAGCAGTTTACTCGGCTTGCTGTTTATTACTTATTTCAGTGGCACCGTCGGTTCGGCTTTTTCCGCTAAAATTGCGCGGCGTCTGTCACCGCCGCTGGCGATGGCATTAGGTATACTGCTGATGATGCTGGGCACGGTGGTTACTCTGCACAGCGCGCTCTGGCTTATTGTCAGTGGCTTTTTTATCAGTGCCTTTGGTTTTTTTCTGTGTCATTCGCTGGCCAGTAGCTGGGTAAACCAGCATGCTCAGCGCGCCAGAGCCAGTGCCAGTGCACTGTATCTGGTGTTTTACTATGTGGGTGCCAGTGTCGGCAGCCTGTATTTGCAACCTTTCTGGCAATGGCAAGGCTGGACAGGCGTGATAATAGCGTCGCTGGCTATGTACAGTTTAACGTTAGCGCTGACGTTATCGCTATGGTATCGCAGCCATTCACATTCGCCTTAGCCTGACTCAGCTGTTAACTGAGTCAGGGAAGACCTGGCGTATTCTTAGAGAAAGCACCTGATGCAAAGCTCCTCACGGAAAATACTGCGGATAATTGGTGCGGTTAAACGGTTTAAGATTGTATTGCGGTTGCAAAAATGCAACTAAATCAATCAGTTCGTTAACGGTCATCACATCATTATAATTGCGCATTAAGGATTGACCTGTGTCATCTGTGAAACCTTCACGCATAAAACCGCGCGCAATTTTGTGAGAAGGGTTAATGACAGAAGTAACCAGCTCACCGTACGTTTTAATAGTGCTGACGTCGCCGCCTAAAGGTACTTTTTGTGGCACGTGTTGTTCAACATCGTTGTCACTAACACCCTGCAAGGTATGACAGGCGAGACATTGGTAGGATATCAATACGGCTTTGCCCGCTTCAGCGTTTCCCTCTGGCAGACTAAACCCCCGGGGTGACTCAGGCCCCTCTGAGCAGGCCGTAAGCAGAACTGATATTGGTAATAAAATTAACAGAATAATTTTCATCGGTTGCTCCAAGTAACGTGGTTAGTACCCTTTTACTTCTGGATAGCTATTAACCAGTCTAGTTCATCCTGTTAAGCGTTGTTTGATCGGGATCAATCGTTGTGACGTTTATATCGACTGCAGGTGTGTCTGCTGTGACAGGGCATTTCGTTCAATCAGGCTTAGCTCCCGATAATGCCCCACCGCCAGATCACCGAGTCCTATGTTACCCATAGCAATACGGGTTAACGTCGTCACCCGGTAACCCAGCGCTTTACACATATAGCGAATTTGCCGATGCAGGCCCTGGGTCAGAATAATGTCAAATTGCCCGGGGCCTGTGCCGCTAACCTGGCAAGGCCTGGATTGGTAATGGTTATTACCAAGCTGCCAGCTAACCCCTGCGGCCATCTGGCTGATAAATTCAGGGGTGACTGGTTTGTCCGTGTTAACAACATAACGTTTACTGTAGTGGTAATCAGGATGCAATAGCCGCTGACAGAGGGCGCCGTCATTAGTTAGCAGCATTAAGCCGCTGGAGTCTTTATCGAGCCGGCCAACGGCAAATAAGCGGATTGGAAAGGTTTTCAGCAACTGATACAGGCTGGCCGGGTCATCCGGGCGGTTATTGCAATCCATGCCAACGGGTTTATGGTACAGCAGATAACTCAGCGCTGGGGCAGCGGTAAGTGTCGCACCGTTTATCCGGATGTTGTCAGCCTGACTGACTAAATCGGTATGTTTGGCCGGATTACCGTTTACCTCAACCTGGGCTTTTGATATTAAGCGCTCAGCAGCGCGGCGCGAGCAGTGACCACTTTGCGCTATCCACTTCGCCAGTCGGTGCTGAATGTCAGGTTTATTATCCAAGATGGTTTGCTTAAATTGGTTTACGAAATATGGACGCTAAAAGTAGGTGGCAGCGCATATTGTCATAATACTGCCATCAACAACTGGCAAACTATGCCCTGTTACACCTTCCTTCCTGGATATTGTTCACTCTGTTAGTGATGATGGGAGCATTTGCTCCCAGTTTTTCTGCCATTTTCCAGCTAGTTGTTTTCTTCTTTTAAGCGGGTAGGATAGCGCTGATAAATCAGCTGCACGGCATCACTGATAGCTTGCTGTGGCTCAGCCATCGCTTTTTTCGTCAGTCGGCCATCAACCAGACCTTGCCATACCAGGCGTTGTTCAGCGGCATCAATGACGTCGATTGTTACCGTACCCACTTTATATTCATTTTTTTCCAGCCGGTTGCCAAATAGTGGAATACCAAACATAAAACTGCTGCTTCTGCTGTAATAACCGTATCCGGCATTAATTGAAAAGGGTGAGCTGCGCACATCGCTGCGGGTTTCGACATTAGTCATGTAATTCACCAGCAGTTGCGGGTTTTGTTCACTGTATTGATAGCCCAGCGCAACCATTTCAGCATTGATCGCAGTTTTAAAATGCTGGTCAAGTAAAGTGGTATAGGCCTTGGCTTCAAGATCTGCAGCTTTGACTTCTGCCGCCAGGGGTTCAGTTCCGGGTGTTTGTGGCTGCGGCTCGGTAGCTGTTTGATCCTCCGGAACTGGCTGATAAAACCCATAGGTTTGGTATTGCTGAAAATTGACATTTCGATCGTAATCTATTGTAGCCTGCCGTGGGCTGGAGCAGGCGCTTAGACCCAGAGACAGGGCTGCGACAAGGCTGAATGCCCGCAGCAGAGTGTTGTAAAAAAACGTGTTATCTAAAAAAGCCATAGTTGCCTCTTACCAGGGTAAACCGATATCTTAAGTGTATAGCAGCTAAGACCTGTTGCTAAACAATAAGTTTGGTTAATTTGTAAATTGTCGGATTACTAACGGCTAATTACCGACTTTAGTTCAGTTTAAGGAAACAGCAACTGAATGCCAGCTAAAGCACAACCCGCCGGCGGCGGGTTGATGATATGGTGATAGGTAATAACGGCGACAACCGAGAACTCATTAAAACATATAATTAAACTGTACGGCCAGTAACTGCCCTTTATTCCTGTACTGGCCCTGATAACCGCTGTTATAAAGCGGCTCATCTTGAACATTATACTCACGCTCGCTTACTGTTACGTCACCGGTAAACAAATAGCCATAAGCCATATCAATGCTTAACTGCTGATTGAGCTGCCAGTTGGCCCCAACAGTCAACCATACCCGATCATCCGTTGGGATACGGGCGGTTTTGTGCTCTGATGCTATCGGGTTTTCATCAAACGCGGCTCCGGCTTTCAGGGTTAAGCCGGGTTGGTAAACATAACTTGCACCCAACGCCGCAGACCAGCTGTTTTGCCACTGTTGCGGAATATAACCGATATAGCCTTGGCTGTTCAGATTTGGCGGCCGCTGCGTATTCAGCGAAATACTGGGGTTTGGATCATTGCTGACGATATCAATACTGTCAAACTCACTCCACTGCGTCCAGGCAATACTTAGCTGTAAAGACAACGCAGTTGAAATTTGCTGATCCAGACCAAAGGCCGCACTGGCAGGTGTGGTCAGTGCCAGCTGGCTCGATTCTGTTAGCCGGCTATTTGCCGCTAATTTACCGGTAGTCAAATCAATGGCCGGCAGGTTAGGCGCCACCACCAGATAATTGGGGTTGCCAGCAACGTTGGCGCCGGTAAGCGGAGTATTGGTAATTACCGAGTCACCTTGCAGCGTATAGCGCACGGCTGAATGCCAGGTCAACGCCAACCGGGTACCTGCCACAGGCTCACCATGAATACCAAAAGTATAGCCAAAGGCAACGTCATCGCCCGCCACTTCATAGTGGCTGTTGCAGTATGCATCGTTATAAACGGCAGCACCAAACATCGCGTTTGTGGTGGCCTCACCCAGCTCACATAAACCACTATGGTCTTTATATTTTGATAAGGTGCCTTGTGCATGATTAATTGAAACACCCACGCCAACCGACCATTGTTCATTTAGCTGGTAACCGATTGCCGGCTGCAGGCTTAATACCTGTATGGCAGTTTCATCGGCAAAATAGCGGCCAACAAAGTCGTTGTCATAGTTTGATGACAAGCCAAAGGGCACATAAAAGCCAATGCCCCAGCTTAGCTGATCTGACACTTTGTCTGCATAAAATACAAATGGCACCAGTTCAGTTAAACTATTTGCCCCTTCTGTTTTTCCGATTACCGGTTGGCCATTGGCACTTTGCGCACTGGCATCGCGATAATTGGTTTTGGCGTTAATCAGGTTTAAGCCTGCAGATAATTGTGCGCCATTCAGGCTGGTCAGTCTGGTCAGGGCAGCCGGATTAGAATATACCAGGCTGGCATCGCTGATTTGGGCGCCGCGCCCGGCGTAGGCATTGCCCATGCTGCTAACCGATTGTTCAAATAGTTTGTAGCCTTCCGCAAAGGCATTGGCGCTGCTAAGGGTCAGTGTCAGTGCCATAAAAAGGCGGTTTTTTGAAAAAGTCATCTGCTTACTCCGTCATTATCTTCTGGCCATTATAATGAGGTCAGACCTTAGAGTACATGCACTACTTCCTGCTTGGCGGGCTATTTATCGCAAGACTTCACTATTTTTCACTAAATTTTAGTGTAAATCACCAACTGATATCGACTGATAATAATCAGTTACAAAGTAAATATATTTAACTAATTGAATAGTAATATAAAACATATAAAATTCAGTCTGGCATAGCCTCTGCATTAGTTGCTACCAGTGGTAATAAAAAATTTGAAAATGCCGTGAGTCAACACCCTGACGGTAAGTGCAAAACAAGGACCTTATAAAATGAAAACGTTATCTCTGGTTGTGGCAGTATTCAGTTCGACAGTTTTTCTGACTGGTTGTAATCAGGCCAACAGCAGCAGCAATAG
The DNA here is from genome assembly GCA_002415085.1 of Arsukibacterium sp. UBA5043. GTDB lineage: Bacteria > Pseudomonadota > Gammaproteobacteria > Enterobacterales > Alteromonadaceae > Alishewanella. The sequence goes on from DIBV01000001.1 coordinate 207,949, forward strand.
TGACGCGGCTGAAGTGGTAGCAATACCGGTTGAGGCCGCCTTAGCACGTCCGGGAGAAATTAGTAGTAGTTACCATACTAATACTACCCTGGAAGCACGTGCTGAGACCGATGTTATCAGCAAAAGCAGTGGTATTGTGCAACAGGTGCTGGTGGAAGAAGGCGATTATGTTAAAGCCGGCCAGTTGTTGGCGGTGCTGGAGAACGAACGGCAGCGTTTTATGCTGGCTAAAGAGCAAGCCGAACTCAGCAGGTTGGAAAGCGAACTACAACGCATGGCAGAAATGTACCAGCGCAAATTAATCAGCACCGATGTGTATGAAAAGTTGCGCTGGCAGCATGATGCAATTAAAGCGTCAGTCGACTTAGCTGAATTAAGTGTCCGCGAAACTGAAATTCGAGCGCCAATTGCCGGGGTTGTGTCGCGCCGCTATGTGAAAGTTGGTCAGCTTATCAGCCAGATGGCACCACAGTCTTTATTTCACCTGGTAGCCAACAGCGAGCTTGAAGCCGTAGTGCATATTCCTGAACAACAACTGGCACAGGCTAAAGCCGGCCAGGCTGCGATTTTACGCTTCGCTGGCATGCAGCCGGTACAGGCGAACATCAGCCGTATTTCGCCAGTGGTAGATGCGCAGTCAGGTACGGTCCGTACTACGCTGATAATCGACAACCAAAAGGGTGAATTACGTCCTGGCATGTTTGCTCAGGTAGAGCTGAAGTTTGATGTGAAAACTGATGCTTTGCTGGTGCCTAAACGGGCTATTATCACTATCGATAACTTACATAGCGTATTTGTGGTGGATAGCGAGGACAACGTTAGCCGCAAAGTGGTCCACCTTGGTTACAGTTCAGATAATACGGTTGAAATTTTAGATGGTATCACTACCGGCGAGCAGGTTGTGGTTGCCGGTCAGGGCGCGCTGAAGGACCAAAGTCTGGTCAAGGTTGTCACCATCCGCGAGTTTTAACACACTACGCCCGGCACTGCCGGGCTTTTTAGTACAGTAACGATTAAAAAATAAAAAATACTGAAAAGGAATTAATGATGAAACTGGTTGATGTAGCGGTGGCGCGCCCGGTTACGATATGGATGTTTACCTTTGGCATCCTGTTATTTGGTTTGGTCTCAGCAGGGCGGCTGGCCGTTAATTTGCTTCCCGATCTCTCTTATCCCAGCTTGACCATTCGCACCGAATACCTGGGGGCTGCGCCAGTTGAAGTTGAACAACTGGTCAGTAAGCCGATAGAGGAAGCATTGGGCATAGTTAAAGGCGTACATAAGGTGCAATCGGTCTCACGCTCTGGTCGTTCTGATGTGGTGCTGGAGTTTGACTGGGGCACCGATATGGATTTGGCAATGCTGGAGGTACGCGAAAAACTTGATGTACTCATGCTACCGCTGGATATTGAAAAACCCTTGCTGTTGCGCTTTAACCCTAATTTAGACCCCGTAGTGCGCCTGGCATTAAGCCGTGCAGGCGGCATCAATACAGAGCAGGAATTGGTAACCTTACGCACCTACGCTGAAGAGGATTTACGCCGTAAACTTGAGGCGATGCCCGGGATTGCCGCAGTGCGACCCGATGGTGGCTTGAGTCAGGAAATTCAGGTATTAGTTGACCCGAATAAACTGAGTCAGTTGCAGCTGGATATCGGGCTAATCAGCAGCCGGCTGGCAGAGGAGAATATCAATTTAGCCGGTGGCCGGCTTGAAACCCCGGGCTACGATTTTCTGGTACGTACCATCAACCAGTTTGCCGACTTGTCGGCCATTGAAAACCTGTATCTGGCTAACGTTGGCAGTTCGCAAATACGTTTAAAAGACGTGGCCACTGTGGTCGATGCGTTTGCCGACAGAAAAAGTGTTACCTACGTTAACGGCGCTGAAGCCATTGAAGTTGCCATTTATAAAGAAGGTGACGCTAACATTGTTAAGGTTGCTGAATCACTGCTGGCGCAGTTACCTGCTCTTCGTAAAGGATTACCCCAGGATTATAATCTTACCCTGGTATACGATCAGTCAGCGTTTATTAAACAAGCCATCAATGAGGTAAAATCGGCCGGTATTATCGGTGGCTTACTGGCGATGCTGGTCCTCTATTTATTTTTACGAAATGTCTGGGCTACTGTCATTATCTCAGTCTCCATTCCTGTTTCTATTATTGCTACATTCAATCTGATGTACGGTCAGGGTATTACCTTAAATATGATGAGCCTGGGCGGCATAGCGCTGGCAGTGGGTTTGCTGGTCGACAACGCTATTGTGGTGCTTGAGAACATTGCCAGACACAAAGAGCAGGGCAAATCTGCGCCAGAGGCGGCCAGAACAGGCACCGGCGAAGTGGCGATGGCCATCACGGCGTCAACTCTGACAACAGTTGCGGTTTTCTTTCCACTGGTATTTGTTGAAGGAATTGCCGGCCAGCTTTTTAAAGATCAAGCCCTTACCGTAACTTTTGCCTTACTGGTGTCGTTAATTGTCGCGTTGACGCTTATTCCAACTATGGCGGCTCGTCAGCGTAAAATACTAACTACTGACGATACTGAGTCGGCAGGGACTCGGGTTAAAGGCAGCCGCTGGTATCACAAAGTTGGCCGCATACTGCTGTGGGTGCCAAAGATGATCGCTAAAGGCCTGTATTATTTTATGCTTGGGGTGTTAAGCCTGCTTACCCTGATCTGGCGTGCCATCAGCCGGGTATTGGGCCTGTTGTTCAAACCATTATTGTTTGTGGTACAAGTGAGTCTGGACTGGCTAACCCGTGGTTACCGGCGTTTGCTCAGCAGCGCTTTGCATGGCAAAGTGCTCACTATCAGCTGTACCTTAATCATTGCCGCGTTATGTTACAGCCTGCTGCCACGACTTGGCGCCGATGTCATTCCTGAGCTGGCTCAGGGCGAGTTTTATGTTGAAATTCAGCTACCAATTGGTAGCGCTATTGAACAAACCGATACGGTGATTAAAGAGCTTGCCGCTATTGCTGCTCCACTGGTCGGGGTGGCTCGCAGCTATGGCCAGGTAGGGACTGGCGCGCAAATGACGGTAGACCCTACCATTGGTGGCAGCCATTGGGGCCGGCTAAACATAGTAATGCAACCGGGCAGTGAACCAGAACTCGAGCAGCAGGTAGCCACACAGCTGCGCCAGCACATTGCCACTATGGCCGGGGTAAAAGCCCGCTTTGATCGCCCGGAATTGTTTAGTTTTGCTACGCCGCTGGAAATTGAACTTACCGGTTTTGAGCTGACAGAATTAAAACAGGCGGCGGATCAACTGGTAACCAGCCTGGCTGCGGAACCACGTTTTACAGATGTTAAAACCAGCTTGCGGCCCGGCCAACCTGAAATTACCCTTTATTTTGATCATGCCCGCTTGGCGCAACTTGGCATGACTGCCCAGCAGGTTGCAAAACGGGTAGCCGTGTATGTAGGCGGGGAGGTTGCTGGCCAGTATTCGGTCAATGACCGCAAAATTGATATCCGGGTGCGGTTGGCTGAAGAATACCGGCAAACTGAGCAGCAACTGGCGGCACTTATTATCAACCCCGGCAGTGCGCAACCTTTGCCTTTATCAGCGGTGGCAGATATTCGTCGTGAACTGGGTCCCAGCGAAATAACCCGGGTAGCGCAGCAGCGGGTGGCTATTGTCAGCGCCAATCTGGCTTTTGGTGATTTAGAGCAAGCTACCACTACGGCCCGCGAGATTGTCGCCAAGCAAAGCCTGCCTTTTGGCGTCGGTGTGGTTGTTGCGGGCCAAAGCGAAGAGATGCAGCGCGCCTACCGTTCGCTGACTATGGCGTTATTACTGGCGGTCTTTCTGGTTTATCTGGTGATGGCCTCGCAGTTTGAAAATCTGCTGCAACCATTATTAATTTTATTTACCGTGCCGCTGGCCGGCGCCGGCGCCGTACTCGGCTTATGGTTAACCGATACCCGCTTATCCGTTATTGTATTTATCGGTCTGATTATGCTGGCCGGTATTGTGGTCAATAACGCCATCGTACTGATAGACCGGATTAATCAGTTACGCCAAAGTGGTATGGGGCTAACTGAAGCCATTGTCGAAGGTGGTACCAGCCGTTTACGGCCGGTACTGATGACCACGTTGACAACGGTACTGGGCTTGTTGCCCATGGCGTTGGGGGGGGGAGATGGCAGCGAAATCAGGGCGCCGATGGCGATCACGGTTATTTTCGGTCTGATGTTATCTACCCTGTTAACGCTGGTGTTTATTCCGGTGCTATATGCCTTATTTAGCCGCCCGGCGGCAGCCGATGGCAGTCGGGTTCAACCTGTTGCGCTCGATAATCAGACGCAGGAGGCTTTATGACTGAGAAGCCTTTAGCCCTTACCAGGCTGGCGTTAAGCCGTCCGGTCACTATCACTATGCTGTTTATTTCGCTGTTGCTGTTTGGCGGTCTGGCAAGCCGCTTGTTACCGCTGGAAATGTTTCCGGGTATCGATATACCGCAGCTGTATGTCAATGTCCCTTACAATAATGCCAGTCCGGCGGAGGTAGAGCGGCTGATTACCCGGCCACTGGAAGAAGCATTGGCGACAGTAAGTGGGATTAAACAAATGCGCAGTTTCTCCAATGAAAACTCCGGCGAAGTGTCGCTGGAATTTAACTGGAGCGAAAACATTGGTAGCAAAAGTCTGGAAGTACGCGAGCGCATTGATACGGTGCGACATTTATTGCCGGATGATGTGGAGCGGGTACTGGTATTTCAGTTTAATACCGATGACATGCCGATTTTCCAGCTGCGTATATCTTCCGAACGCGATCTGGCCATGGCATATGATTTACTGGAACAGCAAATTAAGCGGCCGCTCGAGCGGGTGCAGGGCGTTTCTAAAGTAGAGTTGTATGGCGTGGAAAAACGTCAGGTGATTATCCGGCTTAATCCGGATAAGTTAAAAGCCTTGAATGTTGATGCGAATGCTTTGCTGGCGCAACTTCGCGGCAGTAATTTTGCGCTTAGCGCAGGCGAGCTTCGCAGTAGTGAGCAAAGTGTTTTAGTTAAGCCGCTTGGTGAGTATCGAGAGTTGGCTGAAATAGAGCGCTTGCCGGTCAGACCGGGGTTAATGTTGCGTGACGTTGCCAGTATCGCTATGGAACTGCCAAAACGGCAAGATGGACGTCATTTAAACCAGACTTATGCCGTTGGCATGAATGTGTTTAAAGAATCAGGTGCCAATCTGGTTGAGGTAGCCAATGCTGCGATGGCGGTAGTGAAGGCGGCTGACAGCAACCCGGCGTTTAACGGTATTAATCTGTACATCATGGACGATGTGGCTGACGGCGTAACCACCTCACTAAAAGACTTGCTGATGGCCGGTGCAATAGGCGCCTTGTTATCTTTTGTAGTGTTATATTTATTTTTGCGCCATTTAACCACCACCCTGGTGGTGGTGTTGTCGGTACCGAGCGCCATTATCATTGCACTGGGTGCCATGTATTTTATGGGCTACAGTCTGAATATTCTCAGTATGATGGGGCTTATGCTGGCTATCGGGATGCTGGTAGATAATGCGGTGGTGGTTACCGAAAGTATTTTCCGTGAGCGGGCCGCCGGCGGTGATGTACGGGCGGCTACCGAACGGGGCGTGCGCCGGGTAAGCCTGGCGGTACTGGCGGGTACCGCGACGACCGCGATTGTATTTTTGCCCAATATTATTGGCCAGAAAATGCAGCTGACTATCTTTTTAGAGCATGTGGCTATCGCCATTTGTTTATGTTTAGCCATATCTCTGGTGATGGCATTAAGTTTAATCCCGCTGCTTACCACTAAATTAACCGTTACACCGGTAACAGATGCAAAAGGCAGCAGGCTCGATCGCGTTTATAAACGCAGCCTGCAAGGGGTAATGAACTGGCCGAAGTTATCGGCGTTGGCTGCCGTTCTGGTGCTAGCCAGCATTGTTGTGCCGAAAAATTTAATTGGTTCGGCTAATGAAGATGGCGGTGACAATGGCCGGTTGTTCCTTAATTATCATATTCAGGGGAATTACAGTCTGGAAGAAGTGCGGGATGAAGTCAGTCAGATGGAAGCCTATCTCTACAGTCGTCAGGATGAGCTGCACATAGAGTCGGTTTACAGTTATTACACTGCCGGATACGCCATGTCGATCATTCTGCTAAAAGATCAGCCACCACGCAGCCTGGAGCAATTAAAAGATGATATTCGCAGTAATTGGCCAGTGTTGGTCAGGGCGCGGCCGGTATTTGGTTTCGGTGGTGGTGGAGGTATGCAACTGCATTTGCTGGGTAATTCTACCGAAGTGTTGATGGAATTGTCTGAGATGCTGGTCCCTATGCTTCAGGCGCTACCTAGTCTGGAGGATGTCACCTCAGCGCTCAGTGATGATCAGCAGGAAGTGCAAATAATCCTGAACCACCAGCAACTCGAACGCTATGGTATCAGTGCACAGCAAGTCGCCCAGAATGTATCATTGGCCCTGCGTGGTGTTAATTTACGCACCTTTCGCAGCCCCGAGCAGGGCGAGCTGCTGCTGCGGCTGATTTATGATGAAAAAATCAGCCACTCCCTGGCCGAATTGCAGCAACTGCCGGTTACCGAAGCAGATGACGTGGCCATTACATTGGCGCAGTTGGCTGAGCTGAAAACGGTGCCGAGGCTATCAACCATTCGCCGTTTTGATCGCGCCACCGGCATCGCTATTCAGATGAACCCGGCAAAAGATTCTGATATGGATACAGCCCGGGCAGACATTGAACAGTTAATGAAAAGTGTCGCCCTGCCAGAGGGGTACCGCTGGTCGTTTCGTGGCAGTTTTCAGCGTCAGGATGAAGAGCAGCAGGTAATGATGATCAATATGCTACTGGCAGTAGCGATGATTTATATTGTGATGGCGGCGTTGTTTGAATCATTGCTGCTACCCACGGCGGTTATTGGCTCACTGCTGTTTTCCATGGTAGGGGTATTCTGGACCTTCTTGTTCACCGGCACCGGTATGGGGGTGATGGGGATGATTGGCATGCTGGTGCTGATGGGCATAGTGGTTAACAATGGCATCGTGCTGGTGGATCGGATTAATCAGGATCGGGAATTGTTGCCGCAGCAGGAATTAAAAATTACCATTATTCATGCCTGCGAAGCACGGTTAAAACCAATATTAATGACCGTGTCAACTACGGTACTGGGCTTGTTGCCATTGGCGATGGGCGGCACCCAGATCGGCGGTGGCGGCCCAAGTTATGCGCCGATGGCGATTGCGATTATTGGGGGGTTATTATTCTCGACCCTGACCAGTTTGCTGTTAGTACCATTAACGTATTACGGTCTGTTAAAACTTCGTAGCGCGTGTGGCCGGTTGGTTGGACGCAGCAAAAGCTTAACGGACAAAGTACTGCTGGCGGCGAAACCTGAACGCTCACCGCCAGGCTAATTTTGAGTTGCGCAGGGCGGGAAGAATTCGTACAATGCCAGCCGTCCTTAGGGGAGTAATCGGCCTGGTAACGTGGTGCAGTGCATTAAGCATTGCAAAGGTATAGCAGGCGGTGCGGTCAACATACTTGTGCCACCTGCACATGGCCGGATCATAATTGATGAGACTTAAGACATAGTGCCGGCCCATAGCGGGAGTCGGTGTTATGTCTTTTGTTTTTTGCTATTAAAAGCATCCCGCCGAGAGTTGTAATGGACGCGTTATTTTCTTCCTTTTCTGCTGTTGCTATTGCCGAAATTGGCGATAAAACTCAATTATTATCTTTATTTCTGGCGGCTCGGTTTCGGGCCAAAGGCGCTATTATCGCCGGTATTCTGGTGGCTACCTTACTAAACCATGCTGCTTCGGCCTGGCTTGGGGTCTGGCTGGCCCAGTTTATTGCACCGGCTATCGGCCCCTGGTTGCTCGGAGTCTCTTTTATTGTGGTCGGGCTCTGGTTACTCATTCCAGATAAAGACGATAGTAATGAGACCGGTGTCCTTAAATATGGCGCTTTTGCTGCCAGTTGCCTGCTATTTTTTCTGGCAGAAATTGGCGATAAAACCCAGATTGCCACGGTCATTCTGGCTGCTACTTTTGACGAGGCTGTCTGGATGGTTATCTGGGGCACTACGCTCGGCATGCTGGCGGCCAATGTGCCAGTGGTTTATGCCGGCAGCTGGCTGCTGCAAAAAGTGTCGCTGGACTGGGCAAGGCGTCTGGCTTGTACCGTATTTATCCTGCTCGGGCTAATAACCATCATTGCTGCCTAGCAGCGCTAAGGCAGTGGCATGTGATCAGCCTGGGTTCAGCCAGTATCGGTTGTTATAGCCTGTAAATTGTAGCTCAAAGCTTAAGACTGTCGGCGAGGAGGCAACTTCTGATAGTTCAGGCTGAAAAAGGAAAGATAACTATGAAACCAATGTTTTTTGGATTGCGAGTGGGCATGCTGGGCTTACTGGCATTGATACCTGCGGTGGCACAGGCCGATACCGTTTTGACGGAACAAAACCTGAGCCGGCTGGAGGCGGCCTTACCGAAACTGGCAAAAATAAAGCAGGACGATGTGAGTTCGCTACATAATGTAAGGTTGCAGCGCCATTGTGACTGGCCGCGCCACGCCAATGAAGTACGCTCGCAACAGCAAGGCAAAAGCTATCTGGCTGAAGTGGATAAAATACTGGCCGAGCATCAGTTAAGCCCGTCATTGTTTATGGAATTAACGGCTAAGGCAAGCTGGCCACTATTACAATCCTTGCAGCCGGTATTAGCAGTAACCCGGCAAACCTTAGCGTTTTTGCCTCAAACCCAGCGCCAACAAGCTGAGCAACTGTTGGCGCAAACGGATAATATGACGCTGGTAGTGGAGCCTTGTTTAAGTGACGCTGACACCAGGGCGCTACGCCAGCATCAACAGCGACTCATTAATCTTGCCGGCAAGTTGCCAGGCAATATTTTGCCCTTGCAGCCGGGGTTTGCAGTCGGTACTGAATAACAGTACTTCACCAAAAGCATATGTTAATGATAAAAGCCTGTAAAGGAGCCGGATGAACAGCGTAACCATTTTGGTAGATGTGCAAAATATTTACTACACCAGCCGGCAGGCTTTTGGCAAAAGCTTTGACTACAATGCGTTCTGGGCCGAGGTTACTACCGGGCGTAAAGTGGATAAAGCGATAGCCTATGCGATTGATCGCGGCGATGAAAAGCAGCGCCAGTTTCAGAATATTCTGCGGGCGATTGGCTTTGAAGTGAAACTTAAACCCTTTATTCAGCGCGCTGACGGCTCAGCTAAAGGCGACTGGGATGTGGGTATTACGCTGGATGCAATTGAATTCGGCCAGCACAGTGATGTGTTGGTGCTGGCATCAGGCGACGGCGATTTTGCCCTGTTGGCGGAGCGTCTGATCAGCAGATATCAGACTGAAGTTGAAGTATATGGCGTGCCAAGCCTGACTGCACAAGGCTTGGTTAATGCAGCAAGCCGGTTTGTGGCTGTTGGTCCGCAATTATTACTGGGTTAAATTTTCCCGAACCCGTCGTAATTATCGCAGTTATTACCCTATCTTAAGTTAGGCTATGCTTAGAGATACAACTTAACGTCTTCAATGCGAACGGAGGTATTTTGGCTAACGGAATGACAGGTTTGCTGGGTAACTGGCCTGAGTGGTGCGCAGTGGCCATTGAGATGTTAGGCATTGGCATTATTACAATTATTGCGGTGTATTCGTTGCTGCATGGCATCATTCGCCTGGCTAAGGGCGATTCGCCCCGTTCAATTCAGCAGGAAATTCGTCAGCGTCTGGGCCGCGGTATCTTACTGGGGCTGGAGTTTTTAATTGCAGCCGATATTATTCATACTGTGGCGGTCGAACTGACCTTTTCAACCGTTGGCGTATTAGCCCTGGTGGTGCTGATCCGGACTTTTCTGAGTTTTACCCTGGAAGTTGAATTAACCGGTAAATGGCCCTGGCAATTGCGACGCTCTGAAACACCTGAGTAAACAGGCAGCACACTGCTGAGCTGGTGGTTTCTCAGCTCGTTATTCCTGCCGTAAATTGACGTTGCTGCCAATCATTGGGGCGGAACGGGCGCAGTCGTTTAGGGTTACATAATACTGCTAATCGCGTCTCTGGCACTTCGATACAGCGTGGCAAAGGTTCTGTCGAAAACCCAGCGGATAAAGTTAAACGTAAGCTGTGTTACGGTGGTTACTGCCTGGCGGGCAAAGGCCAGCATGTGACCGAGCAGACCCCGGGTTTGTTCAGCAAAATGAGTTGACGCTTTGGCGATACTCTCTAATGATCGCGCCAGTAAATCGTAAAAGGTAAGTGCCGTACCAATGGTGGCTTGTGCCATGACGGCGCTATAGTAACCTGCATCCTTTAACAGGGTAATCAATGCGGCAGCTATTTTATCCGCCCAATAAGTCGAAAATGAGGCCTGATGGCGGTTTTCGTACTTCAAACGCACCTGGGAAAAATGCAATGCTGAGCGCTGGTTAAGCGCCTGCCAGCTGCGACTGTTGGCAGTATTCAGATAACCAGGTGATTTATTCTCAGCCATACCATGAGCTTCAACATTGATACCTGAACCACTATCCAGCCGGTACTCTGTACCCTCATAGGGTGCATGCACAAAAGGCCACAACGGGATCATTGGCACCGGATCTGCGCCATGGGTGCAGCGATAAATTGCATTAAGGGTAGCGGTATGCTTCTTTGCAAACGCATGCATACCGACCCGCGGGGCACCAAAGGTATAAAGATTAACTTTGCATTTAAAGCGGTTTGTCAACCAATCTGCTGTCAGTGAGGCAAGAGCGCCTCCCAGGCTGTGGCCAACACAATGCACGGTAGTTGAGCTGTTTCCTGCCAGCAAGGGCGCCAGAATTTTCTCCAGCGCCGCTTTTAACGAGCTGAAAGTTTTGTTAAAACCGGCGTGCACTGCGGTGCCGTTGTCACCGCCTGTCACCCCGATATTGCCATTTGTCAGCCAGTCGCGGTTAATGTGGCTGCCGCGGATAGTGACAACATAGTCGTTAGTAAATTGATTTATCCCTTTGCCTACTAAAGCAAAACCGGTAGTTTTATTAAACAGACTGAACAACGTGCCACCTGATACTCCCTTCACCGGACCTTGGGTCAGATCGAAACTGAAACAATTTTTGGCTTCAAAACTTCCAAGATTTAGCCGGTAAATGCCCGATGCTGACGGGCGTTCAATTTGATAAGCAATTTCTGCCAGTTCGGCAGCCACCCGGGGTGTCAGTGCAGACATAGCTCGCTCCTTGTGTAGCGACATTGGTTACGATTTTCTGTTTTCCCAGCGACAAATGCTGAAGGTACTATGCGGAAAATCAGGGTTTTCGATATTAGGGAATACCTGTTCCTGTTCGGTGTCGCTCAAATCACAGTTCAATGCTGCCAGACGCTGCACAATGGCTTGCTGGGGCGTCAGGCTGGAGGTGGTTAAATACCAGAGCAGATAAGTGTCTTGCTGGTAATGAATGACGATCACCTGACGAGTGCGCAGCTCCTGCAGCGTTCCGGGCTTGCGCGAGCGAATGCTTTTTTCCGGGAAACTAAAATTACCGCTATCATCGCTGATGGCGGTATCGACATATTCTTTGTCATAATGTAGTTCTCGCGATACGGTGGCACCGGTAACTGGAGCGCCATTTAACAGTACTTTGCCCTGTACGGCGGGCGACAATTGCACATCATGCTTTTTTAACCAGTCAAACATATCTGCGAAAACCTGTTGGGAAAAAACCAGTAACGTCAGCAATATTACCCATATTGCCAGAGAGGAGGCTTGCTTTAGCCGGGCGTTAAACATTTAGTATGGTACTTTGGCCAAAAACAACGTTGCCAAAATATAGCAAATAATAAATTAATGTAAATATATTATTTGTGAAACTTAAGTTAAACCGATGAGGTATCGGCGGCAGTCTGGTACCGAGTACAGTCAGCAAAAAACTGCAGCGTGACAACCACGCTTGGGTGCAGTAGCCTAGCCAGACTAAACAAACAAGTGAAAGTGACCATACGCGATGCGCATAATATTTGCTTCTGTGGCCTTGCTGATGTCATGTTACAGCGCAGGCTCAGATTGCGTTGTACTACTGCATGGGCTGGCTCGCACGGCTTCGGCGATGGAAACCATGCAGCAGGCATTAACCGACGCCGGCTACTACACCGTAAATGTTGATTATCCGTCGCGCCAGCATACCGTTGAAACGCTGGCACCAATGGCAATTAACCCGGCATTGGCAAAATGCCGGGCTGAACAGGCACCAGCAATTCATTTTGTTACCCACTCGATGGGCGGTATTTTGCTGCGCCACTATACTGCAGACCATCAGATCGCAGAGCTGGGCAGGGTGGTAATGATGGGCCCGCCTAATCAGGGCAGTCAGGTAGTCGATAATTTAAAAGATGTACCAGGTTTTGAGGCATTTAACGGCCCGGCGGGTATGCAGCTGGGCACAAGTGAACAGGATTTACCCAGACAGTTGGGGCCAGTTACCTTTGAGTTAGGTATTATTGCCGGCACCAGCTCAATCAACCTGCTGCTATCAAACTACCTGCCAAATCCCGATGATGGCAAAGTATCACTGGAAAATACCAAAGTAACCGGAATGTGCGCGCTGGTAAGCGTCAACGTATCACACCCTTTCCTGATGAAAAGACAAAAGGTCATTACCCAGGTACTGCATTTTTTGCAGCAGGGTAAATTTAGCGGTGATAATGCCGGACACTTTGTCTGCCCGGCACAATTAACATCGACTCAGGCCACGATGAAACCAGACTAAAGATCTGGATAGTCCGGCGATTTTTACGCCAGGCCAGTCGCTTGTTCCAAACGGCCATGCCTAACTCAACGGTGATACTTGCCGTTTGTCAGAAATCTAAACCGTTTGTCTAAACTGTCTGTGAAACTGTAATAAATGTTTTGTATGGTGGTTATGGCTATTTTATTTATAAAGCTAAACAAGTTTATTTATAAAGCTAAGGGAGGTTGAAATTAGGCTTTTCAACCCGTTCGCATGTTCGTCTTATTATAAAAGGTGAGTACCTAATGGAAACTGCTGTTATTGAAAGGCGCCAGTCGACCAGGGAAATGCAACCGTTCTGGGATGAACTCAATCTGGCACAAAAATTTTCCGTGGCTGAACTGCAACGTTTTGGTTATGAGCTATCTTTCGTTCGTCACGTTACGTCGGGCAGTATGGCAGTCTTAAGAGCCGGTAATAAGTTTGCCGCCATCAATCACGAAGGCGAGATTAATACTGCACCTGACATCAGCATACGTCATTAAACATTTAAAGGCAGTTGTTAGTGGTTACTCGTTTTTTTTCAACAAAGCTTTTAGATCCGCAAACGGGTTATGAGTAGCCGCTGCCACTTTTTGCTCGGTAGTGCCGCCATACATCACAAATTCATGAAATTTATTGTGCTCATTGTCATGACAATAAATACACAGTAATTCCCAGTTGCTACCGTCGCTCGGGTTATTACTATGGTTGTGATCGACATGATGCACCGTCAGTTCCCGCAAATTAGAATGAACAAATTCGCGGGCACAACGGCCACATACCCACGGGTACATTTTTAACGCTTTATCACGATAACCCTGTTCCTGTTGCTGATAAGCCTGGGCGCCGTTGCTGTTTTTACTCATTACTGTCTGCTCTGTCCGGTTTATAGGTTTTAATCAGGCTAAGCATACCTTAGCCAATTGCTGGCGACACTGCTTTTTGGCATTAATTCTGTCGGTAGTCTTTGATGATCGTGCCATATAAACCCATTTCTGCTTCATGACCGGGTTCGCGCCAGCTTTCCAGCAGTGCTGCCTGATACCATGCCTGCATCGCCGGTAACTCAAGCAGCAGCTCGACATAGGCCATGGCATTGTTACTTAATTTTAAATCAAAGCTTTGCACCCGAAATGCCACCGGCGCAAAAAAAGCATCGACTGCGGTAAAAGAGGTTCCGGTCAGAAACGGCCCGCCGAACTGGTTTAAACCTTGTTGCCATAGCTCGTCCAGCCGGGTCAGCTCTTTTGCCAGCGCCGCCGGTGGATTTTTTAATTGTACCCGGGCGCCACAGTTCATGGTGCAGACATTACGCAATGTCTTAAAGCCAGCATGCATTTCGCTGGCCGCGCAACGGGCATAATTACGTGCCTGAGGATCGGCCGGCCAAACGCCCACATGGCGCTCTGCCAGGTATTCAACTATCGCTAAGGATTCCCACACCACAGTATCGCCATCATGCAGGCAGGGTACGGTGGCAGTTGGTGAAAACTGACGAAAATTGTCATAGTTATCCACCTGAAACTCCTGTAGTTTCTCGTCAAAAGGAATGCTCAGGTGTTGCATCAGTAACCAGGGGCGAAGCGACCAGGACGAGTAGTTTTTATTGGCGATAAACAATTGATACACAGGCACCTCCTTGGCATAAGTTGCTAAAGATTACGCTGGTTGTGCTGTAGCTTCAAGCCTGCTATTTCGTTTAGTCGCCAATCAAATGCGGTAAAGATTACTATTTTCCCTTTAAAAGTGCCCCAACGATCCCAAGGTCTTACTGAGCTATAATCAAGTTTAATTAGGAGTGAAAGATGAAACAGACACTCATTATCGGTGCCAGCGGCCAGATAGGTAAAATGGCTACGAGACTGTTGCTCGACGCGAAGCAGCACGTTAAAGCGCTGGTTCGTGACAAAACTAAATTAAGTGATATTACTAACGAGCGGCTGGCAATTACCGAGCAGAACCTGGAAGGTGAATTTGGGGATGCATTTGCCGGCTGCGATCAGGTGATTTTTGTCGCAGGATCTGGCGGTGACACCGGCACAGATAAAACCATGCTTATCGATTTATGGGCCGCAGCCAAGGCTGCGCGATATGCCAAAGCGCATCAACTGCAACACTTCATTATGATTAGCTCAATCGGGGCTGATGATCCAGAAGCCGTTGAAGGTGATATGAAACCCTATATTGTTGCCAAACATCTTGCCGATCAGCAGCTTATTAGCAGTGGCGTACCTTATACTATTATCCGGCCCGGCAGACTGACTGACGACGACGCTTCCCTGAAAATCTCTACAGTCAGGCCCGAGGATAATAACAAACTTAAAATCAGCCGGGAAAACGTGGCCCACGTGCTGTTGCATGTTGCAACCAAAGCAGAACCACACAACCAAATTATTGAGATATTTGACGGTGAGCAGCCGATTGAAACTGTGCTGAATTAACTGTTGGCGGTATGCGCTGGTAACACGCCATGGCAGCCAGGCGGAAAAATTGCTTATGGTTATAAAGTAGCGTAAATATGCTGACAGGTGGCGGCCTTTTCGTGCCTTGCTGGACGATACCAGCAGCCAGTAAGAAAGGCCGACTATACTCACTAATAGCGTAACGAAAGGCTAGGGACGAAGCCAAAGATATGCCTATACTAACTCGGAAAATGTGGATAAAAACAATAACCCGCTATCGGGATAGCAGGCAACAAAAGGTACATTAATGAAAACGCTATTTAAACTCTCACTTACTGCCGCTTTAGTCAGCTCAGCGCTGTTGCTCAGTGGCTGTGGCAACGACAATACCCCGCAGCAAACGTCAGTTTCGGTCGAACAAAAACAACTGACCGAAGCTGATGCCAAACAATTTCTGGCCGCAGCAGAACAAAAACTTATTGCGCTTTATCTGGAAGCAAATCGGGCTGAATGGATTTATGCCAACTTTATAACCGAAGATACGGCTTCCCTGGCGGCTGATGTAAATGAAAAACTGACCCTGGCGATGGTTAACCTGGCAAACGAAGCCGCCCGCTTTGATAAGGTTGAGCTGTCTGCGGACAACCGGCGCAAATTAGACAAGTTGAAACTGGCATTAACGTTACCGGCTCCGCAAGACCCTGAAAAAACGGCTGAAATGGCCAAAATTGTGGCTGAGCTGGGCGGTATGTATGGCAAAGGCAAATATTGTAAAGCGGATGGCAGCTGTTTATCACTGGGTGAGATGTCTGCCATTATGGCTAACAGCCGCGACTATGATGAATTGCTGGAAATGTGGCAGGGCTGGCGCGAAATAAGCAAACCAATGCGGCCGTTATATCAGCGGTTAATTGAGTTAACCAATGAAGGTGCCGAAGAGCTCGGTTATGCCGATACCGGGGCAATGTGGCGTTCAAAATACGATATGCCTGCCGATGAGTTCGCTAAAGAGCTGGATCGGATATGGGGCCAGGTTAAGCCATTATACGAATCATTGCATTGCCATGTGCGCAGTAAACTGGCAGAGCAATACGGCGTCGATAAAGTCCCGCTGGATAAACCTATTCCTGCCCATTTATTAGGCAATATGTGGGCGCAGAGCTGGGGTAACATTTATGAGCTGGTGGCGCCCAAAGATGCCGATCCGGGTTACGATGTGACAACGCTGCTGGCCACCCATAATTATGACGAAATTAAAATGGTGAAAGGGGCTGAAGGGTTTTTTACTTCATTGGGGTTTGAACCCTTACCTGAGACGTTTTATCAACGTTCATTGTTTGTGAAGCCAGCCGATCGCGATGTCGAATGCCATGCTTCAGCCTGGGACTTAGATGCCAAAGACGACTTACGGATCAAAATGTGTATCCAGCGCACCGGTGAGGAGTTCTCGGTAATTCACCACGAGTTAGGGCATAACTTTTATCAGCGTGCTTATAAACACCAGCCGGTTTATTTTCAGGAAAGTGCCAATGATGGCTTTCACGAAGCCATTGGCGACACCATCGCCCTGTCTGTTACCCCGGACTATTTAAAGCAGATTGGTTTGCTGGAAAATGTGCCGGATGAGTCCAAGGACATAGGCTTGTTATTAAAAATGGCCATGGATAAAATTGCCTTTGTACCCTTTGGTTTGCTGGTAGATAAGTGGCGCTGGCAGGTATTTAATGGCGAAATTACCCCACAGCAGTACAACGAAGCCTGGTGGCAGCTGCGGGAGAAATATCAGGGCGTAGCCGCACCGGTTGCGCGTTCAGAAGCCGATTTTGACCCAGGTGCCAAATACCATGTACCAGGTAATGTACCTTATACCCGTTATTTCCTGGCGCATATTCTGCAGTTCCAGTTCCATAAAGCGCTGTGCGATATCGCTGGCAATGAAGGCCCGGTGCATCGCTGCTCAATTTACAACAGTAAAGAAGCCGGCGCTAAGTTAAATACTATGCTGGAAATGGGCTCAAGCCGGCCGTGGCAGGAAGCACTGGAGGTGGTAACCGGCAAGCCAGAAATGGATGCTACTGCGATCCTGGCTTATTTTGCGCCACTGCAGGCGTATTTAGACGAGCAAAATAAAGGCGCGCAATGCGGCTGGTAATTTAAATATCGTGGCTTAGAATTGGCGCGTTCAGCCCAGGTTTGCGTAACGCATTATCTGAGATGAGGCGCCATTTTTTTACTTCTTTATTTAAAATATGCTGTTGCTAACTAATATAGGAATAAACCATGCTGGCCAGATTAGTGTTTTTAGCGCTGCTGTTAGTAGGCAGTTATTTGCTGCTATCAGCATTTGCCGGCGTTAAGCAATCATCGCCGCAAGTGCTGCAGCAGCGGGCAGAGCAGGCACTGGCACAGCAATTATGTCAGATACCGATACTATGGCGCATTGGTCAACTTGACCCTGCATTTTCGTTAGCTGCAGACCAAGCCGAACAGGCTGCCCATAATGCTGCAGCACAGTGGAACAATGCCTTTGACCAGGAACTGTTTCGCTATGACAGCGTGAACGGTTTTCCAATTAATTTTCAATATGACGAGCGTCAGCAGGCTATGTTGCAACAAGCCTTGCTGGAACGAAACCTGGCTCGGTACGACACGAACATAGATCAGCGTGCAGCCACTCTGAATCAGCAACGCAGTCAGCTGCAGCAACGCCAGCATGAATTTGAGCAACAAAACCAAAGGTTAGCAGCAGATATCGCTGCATTTCAGCAACAAGCAGCTAATGCCAGCGAGGCTGAAGTGACCGCGCTGCAACAGCAACAACAGCGGTTACAACAGCGTCAGCAACAATTGCAGCAACAGGCTGACGTGTTGAACGAGCAGCAGGCCCAACTATTGCGTGAAAACCAATATCTGAATGAAACTGTTACCGACCGCAATGCACTATTGGCAGACCAGCAGCCGCTTCGGGTGTCGGAAGTCGGTTTAATGGAAGTCACTCACAAACAGCGGAAGATGACCATTTTTGCTTACAGCACGCCTGCAGCACTACAACTGACCCTGGCGCATGAATTTGGCCATGCTCTTGGCCTTGGCCACACCGATAGCAGTACCTCGGTAATGCATTACGCGCTGAACCCCGGGCAGCAAAGCCTGACGACAGATGATATTGCCGCGCTTAAGCAGCAGTGTGGGTTTTAAGCAAAGAGGTTGTTGAGATAATCAAGCTATCTGTTAGCAGATAGCTTGATTAATAAACTGCATGATCACTTAGCAGTTTTGAATTTGCGCCGGCCAAAGGCTGCGCCCGCTAATACCAGACCAAACAGCGCCAGAGTAGAAGGTGCAGGCACGGAGGTAACACTGATACTGGCATCAGAGATAAATAACTGATGACCACCGCCACCACCTACGGTGTAGTACAGACGCAGCGAGCTTCCAGCTGGCGCCATAATATCCCTGATAGAGAACATTGCAGTTATCGGGTCATGTGGTGCAAGATCGATATACACCGGGTCAAGGTCATTAATCTGATAGAAAATACGGCCTTTCTGATTACCCCAGCCCTGATCGTTCCAGGTCATAAGTAAATCGAAAGACAGCATTTTGCCTTGAATACCATCAAGCATATCCCACAATATCAGAGCATCAGATGGTGTGGCGTCATTAACTCTTGGTAAGTCAAAATTATTGATAATGCCCGCTTTCGCGTTAAACACCATTAAACTAATTGTTATCAGCAGCACATTTATTATTTTTTTCATGTTTTTCCTTAACTACATGTGTAAATCCAATGCCCTAAGTTAGGGCCGAGTTTTTAAGCAAAAATCGCGCCTATTTTATAAGTGATTGATAGTAGCTGTTTTATGTTTTTTTAATGTCGGGATGTTTGGTGAGTTGTAAAATAAACCAACAGTGAAATTAATAATTTATCAAATTTTACAAGGTTTGGTTACAAAAGCATTGGTTAGTGCTGTAAATAAGATATTTCATACCTGCAGTGACATAGGCTGTTTTATCAGCGCCGTTTCAGCCTGGCTGAGATTTTCAAAGTGGCTATACAGATTAGTCAATGCCATAGGGCGTTAAGTACGTATCAATCTCTCCTGTTAAATATAAGTTTGTAACAAAGGGATCAATTATTTCCATCAATAATTTTGCGGTTTCAGGGTGCTCAGGGCTATAAGCGACGACATGTTGGCCTGCTGTAGACAGTGTGCCGGCGCTAACGACAGAAACAATATTTTCATTGTTATTTTCCCGATTAAAGCGGGCTAATTCATACTGAATAAACGCCTTGTCATCTACTATCGCGTCTATCCTATTGCTTAATAGTAACTTTATCAGTCGAGTGTACGCATGCTCACCGCCTATAAAAAGTACCTTACTATTTGGGTTTTCTTTCTGCTTTTTTAAGTACTCATCAAACTCTTTATGCGCAAATGTATAACCATCAACCACACCAATCATAATTTCGTTCCAGCTGTCTGACGACGTATATCGCCACTTAAAATCTTGTCTTACAAAAAACTGGTTATTGCCAAACCTAAGTACGGCGTTACCAATAATAAGATCGGGCGCGTCTGCTTGATAAATATCAGGTAGGGCGTGGGCTTCGCCGCTGCGAACCATACTCAATGCTCTTTTATAGGGTACGATAGTAAAGTTCATCGTATGATTTTGTGTTGCTAACGCATCCCGCAAAATGTCGATAACAAAACCCTCCCTGCCTTCGACGACAGGATCACAAATAAAAGGACAAAAAGTAGAGTCAACAAATTGAAATTCTTCAGCCAAAATAGTACTGCTAAAACAGAATAAGAATATCGCGGCAAGCGTTGGTGTTTTAAACATTTAACCTGTTCCTTTTAAAATCAAGGTTATGTTTAGTAAGGTTGCAAAAGCTATCGGTGATGTGAGCCTTATAATAGCAGAAAAGTGGTACGTCAATTTGGGTATAAAGAGCAAGCTGCTAATAATTTTAGTGCTAGCCAGCAGATTAAAGCAAAATAGGGCGCTTGTATCGCGCCCTTAACGTTTGTCGTTGCTGTTAATTATAGGCGCCGCTGGCATAATGTAACTCATAGCTGTGGCTGTAAATCTCCAGAATATTGCCAAACGGATCTTCCATATAAATCATCCGATAAGGTTTCTCGCCCGGGTAATAATAACGGGGGGCTTTCATTCGTTTTTTACCACCGGCGGCAACAATGCGCTCGGCCAGGCCTTCAACATCAGGGTCTTGCACGCAAAAATGAAACACCCCGGTTTTCCAGTATTCAAAGTTGTTCTCAGGGTTTTGTTGATTCTTAAATTGAAATAACTCAATGCCTATTCTGTCACCGGTCGACATATGGGCGATGTGAAAATGATCCCAGCCTGCGCCAAATACATCGGTACACATCAGGCCAATGGGAGATTCATCCTCGGTAACCTTAGTGGGGGCCATAATTAAATACCAGCCCAGCACCTCGGTATAAAATTTTACCGCAGCATCTAAGTCTGGTACCGAGATGCCAATATGGGAGAACGTTCTGGGATAGGTTTTGGTGGCGTCTGTCATGGTTTAGCTCCTGTATTTACTTTAGCTACTTTTTTAGCTGAACACATTTATGTTAGCTGTACAGACTTATGTTAGCTGGACAGTGTGCTAATAAAAAATTATCATTAATTATTAAACTGATAACTAAAATTTATAGCATGCTTAATCCGCAATGGCTGGCCACCTTTATAACGCTGGTTGAAACCGGCAGTTTTACCCGCACCGCCGGGCTACGGTTTATGACCCAGCCCGGTGTTAGTCAGCAGCTTAAAAAGCTGGAGCAAAGCTGTGGCACGGCATTGGTGGTGCGATTAGGCAAGGGCATCGAGTTAACCGAGCAAGGTCGTCAGGTGTATGAGTACGCACTGGCGCAACAGCAGCGGGAAGAGCAGCTTTTCGATAGCCTTAAATTTGATGCGCCTTATGAAGGTCGATGTGTTATTGCCTGCTCCGGGGCATTGGCACAGCGCATTTATCCGTCGCTGCTGATGCTGCAACGCCAGCATCCGGGGTTGACTATTCAGCTTGAAGTGGCGCCGCATCGCAGTATCTTTCAGGGCATTAGCCAATCAACAATTGACCTTGGCATCAGCACGCAGCAGCCAGACGAGGATAATTTTAGCTATCAGCAAGCCGGTACCGAACCACTAGCGTTAATGTTACCGGCGAATATTAACGGTAATAGCGATATTATTTCCAAGCTGATGTCGCTGGGGCTGATCCAGCACCCTGATGCCAGTCATTATCTGAATTTGTATTTCAGCCATTGTGGCGATCACGCCTTATCCGATTGCGATCCGGCCATATTTCGCCAGTCAGGCCGGATTAACCAGCTATCACAAATTTTATTACCGGTTAGCAAGGGTCTGGGCTTTACCGTACTGCCCAGCAGTACCCTGAAGCACTTTGCTGATGCAGCAGAGGTAAAGCAGTACGAAGCACCCAACAGCGTGAGCGAACCACTGTACTTTGTTACCTCGCGCCATCGCCAACTGGCGGCTCGGTATGACGTGGTAAAAGCGGCGTTGATAGCGGTGTTAAATGACTAATTACGCCGCCGGCAGACAACAACAAAACCTAAGCAAACCATGTGACGAAAAAATTAAAGCCTTGACCAAGCTTGGTTTTTCGGCAAATGTAATCGCCAATTTAAGCGTGAAGAGGAAAAATAATGAAATTAGCAGCGTTAATCGTACTGGCAACAGCTTTACTACTGACAGGTTGTGCCCCAGAAGTAGGCTCAAAAAAATGGTGTGAGCAGTTAGAAAACAAACCCAAAGGCGACTGGAGCGCCAATGAAGCGAAAGACTTTGCCAAACATTGCATATTTCGCTCAGACGAATAGGCCATGCTAATGCTGGCATAGCGCTGGGATAGCGCACAGCACTGAAAAACATAAAGTAGCCTGAAATGAAGATAACAACTTCTCGCTTAACTATGGTTTCACTTACCGCAGCCGACTGGCCGTTGTTTCAGGCTTTGCACACTGAGGCTGCTGTAATTGCCTTGTGTTTTGACCCGCCCACTGAGGCTGAGCTGCAACAAAAGTTTCAGCATCGGCTAACGCCCTGGCATAACGCCGCAGAACATTGGTTGTGTCTTGCCATTATTTTGCGTGAAACAGGGCAAGCGATAGGCGTAACTGGCTTATGTTTAACCAGCGGTGAAGCAGAGGTGGGCTATCTGTTGTTGCCGCAGTTTTATGGCAGGGGCTTTGGCACTGAATCGCTAATAGCGTTAGTAGATTGGGCGACAACAACCCAGGGCATTACTAAGTTTAAAGCGGTAGTGACAGAGGGCAATATTGGTTCAGAGCGGGTGCTGGAGAAAGTCGGTTTTAGTTTGGCTGCAGTAGTACCGGCTGCCCATACCATTGCCGGTAAGCGCTATGCCGATCATATTTATCAGCTGGATGCCTTCTGAAACTGCCGGCTTGCTAAAAACCTGAGGCTTAGCAACCAAGCTAATCCAATGTAGGGGCGCATTTTGTGCTCTAACATTTCTGGCAGGGAGCATTAGCTTGGATAATTAAATCTCAAGGTGTACTATGTACATCATTGGTGACTTACAAGGAGGGAAGTTTTGATATGGCATGCCATCGAGTTTATTGAGACATCGCTATTTACCAAGCAGATCAAGCAAATTGCTACTGATGACGAGCTAAGGGTACTGCAACTAGAGCTTATCGCTCAGCCGATGAAAGGCGATCTGATCACAGGTACTGGTGGGCTACGCAAGGTGTGTATGGCAACTGCTGGGCAGGGTAAAAGCGGCAGCGCCAGGGTCATCTATTTTCTGGCAACGGCAGAAGTTATCTATATGCTGCTGGCCTATGCCAAAAACGAGAAAGACAGCCTGACTGCAGCTGAAAAAGCTGAGTTAAAGCAGTTAACCAAGTTACTTAAAGGCGAGGTGTAGTATGAGTATCTTTAATGATTTAAAGGATTCTCTGACCGAAGCGGTGGAGATTAAGCAAGGGCGCAAACAAGCAAGCCGGGTAACCCGCTATGAGGTGGCTGATGTTAAAGCGCTGCGTGAAAGCTTAGCCATCACTCAGGCGCAATTAGCCCAGGCACTGGGTACCAGTGTTGATACCATTAAAAGCTGGGAAAGCAAACGCCGCAACCCAACCGGCCTGGCCGCCAAAGTGCTGGCCACGATTCAAGACAACCCCGAGTTCTACCACCAACTGGCTGCGCATTAAACTGGCTGGTACACCAAACCATCTTACGGGCGCATTATTGCGCCCTTTGTTTTTGCAGCAAATAAAGCCTTGACCAAGCTTGGCTTTTCGGCAAATGTAATCGGCAATTTAAGCGTGAAAAGGTAAAATAATGAAATTAGCAGCGTTAATCTTACTGGCAACGGCTTTACTACTGACAGGTTGTGCACCGGAAGTGGGCTCGAAAAAATGGTGTGAGCAGTTAGAAAATAAACCCAAAGGCGACTGGAGCGCCAACGAAGCGAAAGACTTTGCCAAACACTGCATTTTTCTCTCAGACGAATAGGCCATGCTAATGCTGGCATAGCGCTGGTATAGCGCACAGCACTGAAAAATATTAAGTAGCCTGAAATGAAGATAACAACTTTTTATTTAACTATGGTTCCACTCACCTCAGCCGACTGGCCGTTGTTTCAGGCTTTGCACACTGAGGCTGATGTCATTGCTTTGTGTTTTGATCCGCCCACTAAGGCTGAGCTGCAAGAGAAATTTCAGCAACGGCTAGCTCCATGGCATAACACCGCTGAACATTGGCTGTGTCTTACCATTACCTTGCGTGAAACAGGGCAAGCGATAGGCGTAACTGGCTTATGTTTAACCAGCGGTGAAGCAGAGGTGGGCTATCTGTTGTTGCCGCAGTTTTATGGCAGGGGCTTTGGCACTGAATCGCTAGCGGCGTTAGTAAACTGGGCGAAAACAACCCAGGGCATTACTAAGTTTAAAGCGGTAGTGACAGAGGGCAATATTGGTTCCGAGCGGGTGCTGGAGAAAGTCGGTTTTAATCTGGCAGCAATAGTACCGGATGCCCATACCATTGCCGGTAAGCGCTATGCCGATCATATTTATCACCTGGAATAAATAGGCAAAACGCAAAACTTGACCCTGTCCATTCTCTTGGATAAAGCGTGGAGCTGGTTCAAGCGGTAATGAAATTGAAGGTAAAAAAAAGCTCAGCAACTAAAGATGCTTTTCTGACGATGGCTTAGTTGAGCTCTCTCAAATCAGTGGTCCAATTATCGGGTCGCGTTTCCCTTTCGGAGGTAATTGGTAAAACAGCAGGCAACTCAATCCAGTAAGTATGTCCGTCGCTAGCTTTAATTTGAGCTAGTTCAGTCGATATGTGAAATTCCTTTTGTAATACACCATACACTACAGTGGCTTCACGCAAATACTTGCAATTATTATCAACATCTCTGAACGCCTGCGGATCCTTACTGAACGTTCTTTCGATGGCTTGCTGCCAATACTTAATGTCTCTACAAGCAGAACTTCCCCATTTAAAAGTTATGTATTTGGCGGGCGGGAGAATTTCGGCGGTTTCAATCAATTCTTGCTCTTTTAATTCGCTGAAGCACTTTTTCCTATCGTCTTCATTTTTATAAGCATTACAAACTTTTTCAGCAATGGAGTCATTTGCAAGTGGCTGAAAAGAAATAAGAAAAGCGAAAAATATTAAGGTGAACCTCATTTGTTAATCCTTAGCTATAAATCATAAAAAGTTGATGATTAAAATACTTGTCATAATGCGAATATACAACAACTTGTAGCATCCTGTTTTTGCCAATTACCTTTCACAAAACGTTGTGGCTGTGAGTCAGCCCAGCAGGCACCAATAGCCGCTGTCAGCGACCGCTCACCTAAAAAGTAAAGCCATACTGCCAATGCGCCCATTGCTATTGCAGCAAATAAAGCCTTGACCTAGTTTGTTTTTTCGGTAAATGTAACAGCAAATTTAAGTCAACTAAGCTGTACTGGTGACTTTTGAATGATGTGAATGATGCAGGCAAAAGCTAAGCGTTTGAATCTGTGCAATTGTAATGCAAACAGATTTTACTCCAAGGTTTCTTCAGAGGAAATATGACAAAAAACGAATTTTCCGCAGTTAGTTTAAGTGGTTTGTCGAAACCAATTACGAAGTTGATTGAATCTATCCAATGTGCGATTGGAACTGTTTATGAGCCTAGAAAAATCAGGAATATAGCAAGAGCAGAGGCTGATGCTTCAATAATAAAGGCAAAAGCAAAGCTTGAAATCTCTAGCATTGAATCTCGAGCACTGGCTCGTTTAAATCATCAAGAGCTTATACGGCAAGAAAATATTGAATCTATTATTGAAAAGTCCTTGAGTGAGCTACCCAATAAGGTCTCAGAAGAATTAGCTGAACAAGAGTGGATGATGAATTTTTTTGACAACTGTCAAAATATTAGTAACGAGAGTATGCAGTCTGTGTGGGCAAGGGTACTTGCTGGCGAGGTAGCTAAACCTGGTTCATTTTCTGTTCGCACTTTGAATATACTTAAAACACTTCAACAAAATGAAGCTCAGCTATTTTCAAGGCTGTCTAAATATGTATGGAGATATTCAGACTCATGTGTCGTAATTTCTGTACCTTTTGAAAATGATTTAGGTGTAGGAGGTGTAGGAGGTGTAGGAGGTGTAGGAGGTGTAGGTGATGCCTTATTAGAATATAGAGATATGTTGGTGTTGCAGACGTGTGGTCTAGTAGAATTAAATATTTGGGATGGGTATAAAATTTCATCGCGTCGCTTTGAATTAGTTTACTTTGGTGAAAGTTTTGATATTACATTGCCTGAAGAGGAGGCATCACTATCCCTATCTCCGGTTAATCTAACTAGAGCAGGGCAGGAAATTTTCTCAATTATCCATCAGACTTCGGATTTTGACTACCGCGACAGCTTGTTAGAGTTGTGGAAAGATAAGGGAATCACAGTCAGAAAAATGCTTTAACAAGCAAGGATATGCCGTGCCACACTGCAACCTTCTTATACCAACTTTTTAGCAAATCTCCGCTGGTTTTTTTCCACACTCATCAGCAGTAAGGTGTGTGGTTTTTACAGTGCATATGGACTCTTTAAAGCCAGCGAGACTCGAAAATTGAGTGGGTTTGCCAACTTTTTGTGCGGCAATTTAGTGAGAGGAATTGGAATGGCTCTTATATGTGCATCATTTGGTATCTCATGGTTGAGACATAATTCATGGTCGCAAACATATGTAGGATTGAGGAAATTGGTCAATGAAGTGCTACCAAATGGAACCTCTAAAATAGAGGCAGAAGATGCTGCTTTATGTCAGTTGGCTGTAATCAGTGCAAATCAACTAATGGAAATTGCCTTATTTGATTTACTAAAAAGGTATATCAAAGCGCCACAAGGGTTTAATTTATCGGAAAAACTGTACGAAAACTCAGGCTACTATTTTGCAATTACTGAGTTGTCAGAAAAAGCAGTTGGAAAAATGATAGATCTTAGTAAAGAACCATTCATATCAACAGAGAGGTTGCGTAAAAGACGCAACGCTACTGTGCATAAGTCATCTGCGCTCGCAGATATAGCAATGGCCCAATCGGCTTTGTACACTGCTGTCCAAGGAGTTAAAGCACTTTGTGTTCATTTTAACGAACCTAAAAAATATGACGTATTTCTTAAAGCTTATCCACTAGAAAATGGGTGTTATTTTTCACAAATAGTATTCCCCGAGGATCGGCTTTTAGTCAAAAAGTGAATTTAAAATAATTAGAATAAGTAAATCTAATATTTTTAAGTATTAACCGCCAGTTTTACCTTGAAGTAGGTTTGCTTCATTTCCCCAACTTCGATCATTCGCCTTTCCCGATTACTCCTTGTATAATACGCGCCCTTGCTTCACTCAGGTGCTTAATTTATGTCCACTGCTGCTATCGTTTCCCGCAAATCTGCCCCTGTAGCACGGATGGCGCCTGAGCGTGACTTATTCTCTTATCCAAAATACTGGGCCGAGTGCTATGGCACCGCGCCGTTTTTACCGATGTCGCGCCAGGAAATGGATGTACTTGGCTGGGACAGCTGCGATGTGATTCTGGTCGTCGGCGATGCCTATGTTGACCACCCCAGCTTTGGCATGGCGGTAGTAGGGCGGATGTTAGAAGCCCAGGGTTACCGGGTTGGCTTGATTTGCCAGCCTGACTGGCACAGCAAAGATGACTTTATGCGCCTGGGTAAGCCGAACCTGTTTTATGGCGTGTCGGCCGGTAATATGGACTCGATGATTAACCGCTACACCGCCGATAAAAAGCTGCGCCACGACGATGCCTATACCGCTGGTGATATTGGCGGCAAGCGGCCGGACCGCGCCGTTACGGTATACACCCAGCGCTGTAAAGAAGCCTATAAAGATGTGCCGGTGATTATTGGTGGCATTGAGGCGAGCCTGCGCCGGATTGCCCACTATGATTACTGGTCAGAGAAAATACGCCGCTCGGTGATATTTGACGCCAAGGCCGATATTTTAATTTATGGTAATGCCGAGCGGCCGTTAATTGAAGTGGCGTACCGGATTGCCAGCGGCATACCAGTCAGTGAGATTCAGGATGTGCGCGGCACCGCGGTGATCCGTAAAGAACCACTGCCTGGCTGGCGCGGGGTGGATTCCACCGCCATTGATAAAATTGGCAAGATAGACCCGATTTCTAACCCTTACGGCGCCGATGATGTTGGCTGTAGCAGCTATTCTGAATTTGCTAAAGCCGGGATTGATTTAAGCAAACCGGCTGAAGTAGAGGCTAAGCCGATAATGGTGCAGCCAGCGCGGCAAAAGCCGTGGGAGCAAACCTACGTTAAACTGCCGGCATTTGAGCAGGTAAGCGTTAATAAACCGCTGTATGCCCATGCCTCACGGATATTGCACCAGGAAACCAACCCGGGGTGTGCCCGTGCCATTATGCAGCGCCATGGCGACCGCCATTTGTGGGTAAACCCACCGGCGTTTCCGCTTAGCACCGAAGAGATGGACTTAGTGTTTGGCCTGCCTTATCAGCGGGTGCCGCACCCGGTGTATGGCAAGGAGAAAATTCCTGCCTATGAAATGATTAAAACCTCGGTCAATATTATGCGCGGCTGCTTTGGTGGCTGCTCGTTCTGCTCGATTACCGAACACGAAGGCCGGGTTATTCAAAGCCGCTCGAAAGAGTCGATAATGCAGGAGATAAAGGATATTCGCGACAAAGTACCCGGATTTACCGGTGTTATCTCCGATTTAGGCGGCCCAACCGCCAATATGTACCGCTTAAACTGTAAAAACCCGAAAGCTGAGCAAACCTGCCGCCGGCCTTCATGTGTATATCCGACCATCTGCGAGCACATGGATACTGATCAGAGCCCAACGGTAGAGCTATACCGCGAAGCCCGTAATTTACCCGGCATTAAGAAAGTGCTGATTGCCTCGGGTGTGCGCTACGACCTGGCAGTGGAAGATCCCAACTATGTGCGCGAACTGGTGCAGCACCATGTTGGTGGCTATTTAAAAATAGCGCCGGAGCATACCGAAGAAGGCCCGTTATCAAAAATGATGAAGCCGGGCATGGGCGCCTATGACAAATTTAAAGAAATGTTCGACCGCTTCAGTAAAGAAGCCGGCAAAGAGCAGTATTTAATTCCGTATTTTATTGCTGCCCACCCGGGTACCACCGATATGGATATGGTGAATTTAGCGCTGTGGTTAAAAGAGCGTGACTTTAAGCTTGATCAGGTACAGAACTTTTACCCCAGCCCAATGGCGAACGCGACCACCATTTACCACACTGAAATGAATTCGCTGAAAAACATTAACAAAGCCAATGACGAAGTGGTGCCGGTACCGAAAGGTGAGCGGCAGCGCCGGTTGCATAAGGCCATACTGCGCTATCACGACCCCAAAGGCTGGCCGCAAATTCGCGAAGCCTTAATTAAAATGGGTCTGAGTCATTTAATTGGTCGCAGCAAAGGCTGTTTAGTGCCGGAAGAGAGCAAAGACGAGCAGTTTAAAAAGCCCGGTAAAGGCGGTAAACCGGCCCTTAGCCGCCATACCGGCTTAAACCCGGCGGCAAAGGCTATTGCCGGCCAACGCAAGCATCAGCCTAAAAAACCGTTTGCCAAAGCGGCCGCTAACTCATACGGTAACCCGTCCGGCGCAGCTGGCAAGCCGGCAAGCAGCGGTAAACCGAAAGCCAGCCGGCGGGCCAAAGACTGATGACAAGGCTGTTTTTCTGCCTTAAATTGTCAGAGGCGCAGCAACAACAGGTGCTGGCGTATCAGCAACAGGCGCTTAGCCTGTGTCCGCAAGCCAAAGCTGTCGCCAGCGATAACCTGCATCTGACCCTGTTTTTCTTAGGCGAGGTCGATGCACAGCAGCAACTGCGGCTGATTGCTGCTGCCAACACAATTAGCAGCCCGGCCTTTGCGCTGACCCTGGATCATCTGGCCTGCTTTGCCAAGCCGGAAATTCTCTATGTTGCCCCCTCGCAGGTACCGGCGCCGCTTACTGCTTTGCAACAGCAGGTTGCTGCGCTTTGTAAAGCAGAGGGCTTTAACGATATCCATGACACATATCGGCCGCATATTACCCTGGCACGCCATGCTAAATGCTCGCCAGCATTACACCAGTCGCTGGCACCTGTTACCCTGCAGATTAACCAGTATGCCCTTTATTGCTCTGCCCGCCAGGATGATCGGTTACAGTACCGGCCACTGCATTGCTTTGCACTGCGTTAAGCCGTTCTGGCAGGCTTTTTCAGCGCGATATTTCGTTACACTTTAGCCAAAGCTCCACTTTAAACCAATGCTCCACTTTACACCTCAGCAACACTTCTATAGTTTAGCCTGGTTAACCTGATGTATTGATCAGGCTGAAAAGCGAGGAGCGCTTATGAAACGATTAATCGGCAAAGGTTGGCTGACGCTTTGGCTAACTCTGGCCGCTGCAGCGAATACAGCGGCTGCAAGCACCGCAGCAAAAGAAGTACAACAATTTACCTTAAACAACGGCATGCAAATTCTGGTTTTGGAAGATCATTCTATTCCCAACGCCAATATGTACTTATTCTGGAAAGTGGGTTCACGCAATGAAGCGCCGGGCATTACCGGTATTTCTCACTTCTTTGAACATATGATGTTTAACGGCGCTGAAAAATATGGCCCGAAAATGTTTGATCAGGTTATGGAGGCATCCGGTGGCGCCAATAATGCTTATACCACCGAGAACCTGACCGTTTACACCAACTGGTTTCCGCAGTCTGCGATTGAAACCATTTTCGAGCTGGAAGCCGACCGGATTGCCAATCTGGCTATTGATCCGGCCATGGTGGAAAGCGAGCGGGGGGTGGTGACATCTGAGCGCAGTACTGGTCTGGAAAACTCTAATTACCGCACCTTAAATGAAGCCCTGAAAAGTGTCGCTTTTCAGGCCCACCCCTACAGCTGGTCAATTATTGGCCATGAGTCTGATATTCAGGCCTGGACCCTGGAAGATTTAGTGCAATACCATAAAACCTATTATGCGCCAAACAACGCTGTGGTGGTTATTGCCGGTGCCGTTACCCTGGAGCAGGTTAAGCAATTAGCAGAGCAGTACTTTGCGCCGATACCGGCCCAGCCGGCACCGCGCGAGGTGAGAACCGTTGAGCCGGAGCAAAAAGGCCAGCGCCGGGTGTTTGTTCAGAAAACATCAGCGACCTCGCCAAATATTATGCTGGGCTATCATGTGCCGGCTACCTCAGATCCGGACTATTACGCACTGGAGCTGATGAGCACCATTTTAAGTAACGGCAAAAGCTCCCGTTTGTATCAGGCATTGGTAGAGCAGCAACTGGCTACTAATGTGTTTACCAACCTGCCGTTGTCGTTCGATCCTAACTTGTTTTATGTGTATGCCATTGCCCGGCCGGGCGTTGCCGCCAGCACGCTGGAACAGGCAACCTTAAAAGCACTGCGGGCGGTAGCAGAAGAGGGCGTAACTGCCCGTGAGCTGGAAAAAGCCAAAAACATTCAACTGATGGATTTTTACCGCAATATGCAAACCATTAATGGTAAGGCCAATAATATTGGTACTTATCAGCTGTATTTTGGTGACTACCGTAAATTGTACCAAACGGCCGAATTGTTTAATAACGTCACCGCGGCTGATATTCAGCGGGTGGCAGGAAAATATCTTACCCGGGCAAACCGCACGGTAGGGGTGCTGGATGCAACCGAGGAGGCTGACGAATGAGCCACTATTTATCTAAAAAAATGGTGCTTAGCACCGTCACAGCCTGTTGTTTTACCCTGGCAGGTTGCGCCAGTGCGCCACAACCGACTGCCAGCCCGGCAAATACCACCAATGCGAACACGGTCGGTGCAGAGGGGATTGCCTTTAAACAAAATGATGGTTTTCAGTTACCAGCCTATCAAAAACAGGTGCTGGATAACGGCTTGACCCTGTATTTATTGCCACAACATGAAGTACCGCTGCTGAGTATTGAGGTGCTTGTTGGCGCCGGCGCGGTGCAGGATCAGCAAGGCGGCGAAGCATTTTTAACCTCGCAAAGTCTGTTGCTGGGCGCCGGCGGTAAAAGCAAACAGCAACTGGAACAGCAAACTGACTTTATTGGTGCCAGTCTGGTAACCAGCAATGATAAAGAGGCCAGTTATCTGAACATGACATTTATGCAAAAAGACACTGCTGCTATGCTGGATTTGCTGGCGGCTGTGCTGCGCCAGCCTGAGTTTAATCCAGAGGAGTTTACCAAGCTGCATGCCAGGCTGGTGGCCCAGCAACAGCAGGCCAAAGAAAGCCCCCGCAATGTGATCAGTCGTTATTTTGACAGCTTGTTGTATGGCAACCATCCCTATGCTAAGCCTACGACCGGTACCGAGCAGTCGCTGGCGGCGCTCAATCTGGCTGATGTCAGCCACTTTTATCAGCGCCACTATCAACCAGATAATATTGCCATAGCTGTTGCCGGCGATTTTGACATTGCAGAGTTATCCGCCATGTTGGCCGGCCGCTTTGCCAGCTGGCACGGAGCAAGTGTTAGCACATCTGAGCTGAGGGAAGTTAGCAAACCCGCAACCGCCAGGGTGCTGCTGGTGGATAAGCCCGATGCCACTGAAACGACCCTGATGATCGGCGGTGTAGGCGTGAGTCAGAACAATCCAGATTATGTTGGTCTGGAAGTTGTTAATACCATTTTAGGTGGCCGTTTTACTTCCTGGCTGAACGATGAACTACGGGTAAACAGCGGCTTAACCTATGGTGCCCGCTCCGGTTTTAGCTCATTAAGTGCCGGTGGTGCGTTTCAAATTAGTACCTTTACTAAAACAGAAACAACCAGGCAAACTATCGAGCTGGCGCTGGCAACGTATCGCCGGCTGTGGCAGCAGGGCATTGATCAGGCCACGCTCGATTCTGCTAAAGCTTATGTCAAAGGCCAGTTTCCACCAAACTACGAAACTAACAACCAACTGGCCGATTTACTGGTCAGCATGCATTTACATCAGCTGGATAACGGTTTTATTAACAACTTTGAACACAAAGTGGATAGCCTGACGCTGGCAGATACTGAACGCCTGATAAACCAGTACTTTCCGCAGCAACAATTGCAGTTTGTCCTTATTGGTAAAGCCAGTGAGCTTAATGAACTGGCGCAAAGCCTGGGTGAAGTAAGCACTGTAGCTATTACAGACAACGGTTTTAGTTCAAACGAATAAGCCTGTTTCTCGTGCAAATAGCAAAGCCGCTGGCAACCAGCGGCTTTTTTTAGTTATAACAAATCTTCACCAACAAGTAAGCCGTTAGTAGTTAAGTGATTTAATCTAAACTGCTATAGTTCATCGGTGATTAATTATTGCCGGCTATACTCGGCACTATATGTGATTTTATCCGTGGTGCTATCTGTCGTTCCAGAAGCTCCGCTTTAACAAGGATTGGTTATGCCTGCCTCTGGCTCATCTGCTAAACATGTTTTTCGGTCTGTATTTGGTGCGGTTCAGTGGTCAGCGCCCGGCTGGTTGTTAAGATTAAAACAGAGCGCGAAAAGCCACCCCGGACGTTTCTGGGGCACAACGCTGTTAGTTCTGGTGCTGCTGGCCGGGTTAGTGGCGGGATATTCCTACTACCAGCAGTTACCGAAACCTTTGCTGGTAACGGCAGAGATCAGTGATCCGAAGCTTGGTCATTATCAGGACGATATTGAGCAACCTACGGCATTGCAGCTTTCGTTTCATTATGATTTTGCCGCCGCCGGTGATGTTGCTATGCCAGAACCAGAACCAGAGCCTTTGCCAACACCGCGCAATACCAACACTTCAAGTGGCACATCAATGCCGGCACCCGTGCTCTCTGCCGCCCGGCTGGACTTAATTGGTGAAGTATTAAGTGATGGCGTAACTATCAGCCCGGCTGTTGCAGGCAAGTGGTTATGGCAGGATGACAATACCTTAACCTTTACCCCCGACAGCGCCTGGCCTGCTGGCCAGCAATACACGGTTAAGCTGGATAAACGCATTTTTAACCGCGAAATTAAGCTGGCGCAGCAGCAATACCGCTTTGAAACTGTGCCGTTAACCGCTGAAATCAACCGGTTGCGTTTTTATCAGGATCCGGAAAATCCGGCTAACCGCCAGGTCGTGGCTACCCTTAATTTCAGCCATCCGGTTGAATTGACGGCAGTTGAGCAGCAGTTATCGATGCTGATGCGACCAGACGGTGAACTCGGCAGTACAGAACCCCAGGCCTTGCCGTTTAGTTTAACCGCAGATAAAAGTGGTCGCGAACTGTATGTGCAGTCAGCCAACCTTACCCTGCCGGCCCAGGAGCAGTACTTAACCCTTAAACTGCGAGCCGGCGTGAAAGCAGCGCAGGGCGATGGCAAAACCACAGACGCCACTGAGGCACAGTTGCTGGTGCCAGATAAAGGCAGCTTTTTAAAGGTTAGCGAGCTAAATACCGATATTGTTCCCAACCCGCAGCAGCAACCGGAACAAATGCTGCTGTTAAGTTTAACCGATCGGATTAACCGGTCTGAGCTGCAAAATAAATTAAAGCTGTATGTTTTGCCAAAACATCCAAGGCGTAAATCAAATTACTGGTCACCGGGTGAGGTTAACAGTACCGTTTTACAGCAAGCCAGCCTGGTGGATTTTGAACTGATGGCCACGGCGCTTGCCCATGACAACGCCTTTAGCATTAAGCTCGATTTACCGCCTGGCCAGTATGTCTTTGTCAGCGTGCCAGCGGGGCTGCAATCGGTCAGCAACTTTACCCTCGCCAATGAATACCGGGCTGTGGTACAGGCACCGGTTTATCCCAAAGAAGCGAAAATTGTCGGTGAGGGCGCCATGCTTACCTTAAGCGGTGAGCAGAAACTGCAATTGCTAAGCCGCGGCGTTAAAGGTGTGCGGGTAAAACTGCATAAGCTGTTGCCTGAACAACTTAATCATTTGATTACCCAGACCGGCGGTGATATCAGTCAGCCATATTTTCAGCATTACCAGTTTAATGAAAACAATATCACCAGTTTGCAGCAGCATACCTATACCGTAAACAATGTTGCGCCGAAAGAAACCAGTTATCAGGCGCTGGCATTAACGCCGTATCTGCAGCAGGCGGGAATGGGCTTGTTTTTTATCGAGCTAAGTGAATTCGATCCGGCAGAGCCTGAGCGCGAAGGTCAGCAACTGGATAGAAGGCTGGTACTGGTTACCGATTTAGGCCTGCTGGTAAAGCATAACAGCGACAGTAGCCAGCAGCTGTTTGTGCTGTCACTTGCCGATGGCAAGCCGGTAGCGGGGGCAGAGGTTGCTTTGCTTGGCCGCAACGGCGTGCCATTGTTTAGTGCAACAACTAACAACCGCGGTACCGTCAGTTTTGGCAAAACTGACGGCTTGCAACGTGAACAACAACCTGTGGTGTACCGGGTTAGTCGTAACCGCGATGGTATCGTTGACAGCAGTTTTATCCCATTCGACCGCTACAGCCGTCAGCTCGATTACTCTAAATTTAATACCAGCGGGCAGTATCAGGGTCCTGAAGATAGCAAAAGTTTAACGGCCTATATGTTCAGCGACCGGGGCATTTATCGGCCGGGGGAGCAGGTAAAGCTGGCCGCGATTATCCGCCACAGTGACTTAACGGCGGCCGCCAGCGAGTTACCGTTAAAAATTCAGGTGCAGGGGCCACGGGGCAATACCTTCTGGCAGCAAAATTTCAACCTTAGTGGTCGCGGTATGCACAGCTTTAGTCTGGATACCCAGGCGCAGAGTGATACGGGTAAATATCATGCCAGTATCAGTTTGCTCGACAGCAAAGGCAATACCCAGCGCCATCTGGGATCGGTAAGTTTTGCAGTAGAAGAGTTTCAACCCGATACGATGAAAATCAGCAGCCAGTTTAAGCAGGGCGCTGAGCTTGTAACGGAAAAAGGCTGGTTAAAGCCGGCCGATTTAACAGTGCAGGTACAGCTGGATAATTTATTTGGCACCCCGGCTCAGCAGCGTCGGGTTTCGGCAAGGCTGGAGCTTATTCCCCGTAATTTTAACTTTCAACAATACCCCGATTATCAGGTGCTAAGCCCTCAGCAGGCGAATGTTAAAGCAGAGCGGGTAGAAAAACAGCTGGATGAGCAGCAAACCGATGCTGACGGCCGGGCAAAATTTGCGCTGGGATTAGAGCAATATAGTGGCGGTACCTATCAGCTGGTAGTGACCACTGAAGGGTTTGATGCAGGTGGTGGCCGCAGTGTGCAGCATCGGCTGAGCAGTTTATTATCGCCTTTAACCCATGTGGTTGCGGTAAAAGCCGATGGTGAACTGGGTTATCTTAAAAAGCAGCAACAACGTAACGTTAATTTTATTGCTATTGATCGTGCGCTAAGCCAGGTAAGCTTAAACGATCTTAGCTTGCAATTGATTGAAAAGCGCCCGGTTACCAGCCTGGTAAAACAAGACGATGGCACTTACCAGTACCAGAGTATTGTGCAGGATATTATGCTTGGCCAAACCCCATTCAGTATTGACCAGAACGGTAGCGATTACCCCTTACCAACCGATACTGCAGGTGATTTTGAACTGCAGTTGGCCGATAGTAATGGCACCATGCTCGGCAGCCTGGCTTTTAGCGTAGTGGGTGAGGGCAATGTCGCTGCGATGCTGGAAAAAAACGCCGCCTTAACCGTTAAGTTGGATAAAGCCGATTATAAAGCCGGCCAGTGGATAGAGCTGAATATTACTGCGCCATACACCGGCAGCGGCTTAATCAGTATTGAAAGTGATAAAGTGCACGCCTTCAGCTGGTTTAGTGCCAATACCACCAGCAGTATTCAGCGCATTCAATTACCAGCAGGCTTAGAGGGTAATGCCTATATCAACGTTAGCTTTGTCCGTGCGGCAGATTCAGAGGCATTATTTGTCAGCCCGTTAAGCTATGCCGTGGTGCCCTTTAATATCGACCGTAGTAGTCGTCAATTAAGCATCACCCTGCAGGCACCGGCCGAGGTGCGGCCGGGTAAAGTGTTCAATGTCAGTTACCAGACCAGCCAGCCTGCGGATCTGCTGCTATATGGGGTAGATGAGGGCATATTGCAGGTAGCTGATTATCGGCTGCCTGATCCGCTTGGCCATTTTCTGCAAAAAAAGGCCCTGCAGGTACGCAGTATGCAAATGCTCGATTTAATTTTACCGGAGTTCAGTTTGCTGCAACGCCAGTTAGCCGGCATCGGCGGAGATGACCGGGAACGGATGGCAATGTCAGCCGACATGATGCTGGCAAAAAACCTCAATCCATTTGCCCGGCGCGCCGAGCAGCCCGGGGTGTTCTGGTTAGGTGTGGTGAAAGCCGGGCCAACGCTGCAACAACAGCAGGTCGAGGTACCAGCCAGTTTCAGCGGTAATTTAAAGCTAATGGCCGTAGCGGTCAGTGATACTGCGCTTGGCGCTGAAAGTACGGATATTCAGGTGCGGGGTCCCTTTGTGTTAACGCCGGAAGTATTGCAAAGCGCCGCCCCTGGCGATGAGTTTGAGGTCAATATTTCGGTGGCTAATGGCGTTAAAGGCTCAGGCGAAAATGCCGAGATCCTGGTTAACCTGGCCTTGCCTGAAGGCCTAACAGCGCTAAGCCCGCTTGAGCAACATCTGAGTATTAGCGAAGGCAGTGAGCACAGTGCCCGATTTCGCTTAAAAGCGGGTAATACTCCGGGTGCAGTTGAGCTTCGTTTCAGCGCCCGCTATCAGCAAGCTGAGTTGCTGGAAGAGTCAAGCCGCCAGGTGAGTTTAAGTATCCGCCCGGCAACGCATTACCAGACCACGCTGAATGCCGGTTATAGCAGCAATACACCGGTAATACTAAACACCCGCTACCCGTTATACAGTGAATTTGCCAACCTTAATGTGGCGGCCTCGGCTAACCCGTTGGTGCTGGCAGAAAGCTTTACGGATTATCTGGCGAATTACCCTCATGGCTGCACCGAGCAGGTAGTATCGCAGGTGTTTCCGTGGCTTGGATTGGTGCAACAGCCCGGTTACCAGGCACGGTTGCCGATGGTACAACAACAGTTTGCGGTATTAATTCAGAAACTCTCTGAACGCCAGCAAAGCGATGGTGGCTTTAGTTTCTGGCCTGGTGGTTATAATACTGCCGATTTCCCCAGTATCTATGTGATGCATTTTTTGATGGCAGCGCGTGAACAAGGCCTGGACGTGCCAGATTACCTGTATCGTCAGGGGCTGAGTTTTTTACAGGACGTTGCCCGGCAAAGCGGTGGCAATGTTTATCAGGCCAGGCTGCGTGCCAACGCCATTTACCTGTTAACCCGCAGCGGTGAAGTAACTACCAACTATCTGGTTGAACTGCATGAGCGCCTGCAACAGCAGCATCAGCAAGCCTGGCAAACGGATATTACGGCAATTTATATGGCAGCCAGTTATCAGTTGTTACAACAGCCTGAGGTGGCTCGCGGTTTAATTGGCGACTATCGCCTGGGCAAAGTATCACCTATCCAGCAGGCTTATTTGCAGCGGATTGCCAATCCGTTGCCGCCTTTTGCTAACCCGGCTTTTCAACCACAGCTAAGCCTGGATGCCCAATATGTTTACCTGCTGGCACGCCATTTCCCTGAGCAGGCTAAAGCACTGGATGGCGATAACATCGTCAAGTTACTGCAGCCGGTTTTTGACAATCAGTATAATACCATTGGCTCGTCCTACGCGGTGCTGGCTCTGGCCGCGTATGCGCAGCTTGACACTGTCAGTAATGCGGCAGTGCCACAGTTTTATCAGCAAAGTGCTGACGGTAAGCGCACTTTGCTGCATGCTGCAGATAATCGCAGCAGTCTGTCACGGCTGGCGTTTGGTGCCAACGCCGAAAAACTGATAATTGAAGGCGACTCGGCGTTGTTTTATGCCATAAGTGAAAGCGGCTTTGCCAAAACGCCGCCAGCGACAAAACAGGCAGAGCAGTTAGAAGTGGTGCGCGACTATCTGAATAGCAAAGGCGAGGTGGTAAGCCAGGCACGGCAAGGTGAAGAGTTGACGGTCAGGTTGCGTCTGCGCAGTACCAGTAACAACTGGCACAATAATGTAGCCGTCGTTGATTTGCTGCCCGCTGGCTTTAGTGTGGTGCGCAGCTCTGTTACCAGAGAGCAGGGACGCTGGCGTGCTGATTATATTGACATCCGTGAAGATCGCCTGGTTTATTATGCGACATTCGGACCACAGATGACCGAGCTGCGATATCAGGTAAAAGTAACGGCAGCTGGTGATTTTATGGTGCCGGCAGTAGCAGCGCAGTCGATGTATGACCGAAGTGTTTACGCCCATACCCCAGCCGCTCGTTTTGTGGTTGAGACGGCCCGCTAAGGCAGGTTGTTTATGAGTAGGGCAAGCAGCGGTTTTTTTTGGCGTAGCAGCAAAATAAAGTACCTGCGGTGGCTTATTCTGGCGCTAAGCAGTGTGCTGTTACTGGCTGGACTGGCGTTTAGCCTGCTACTTGCATTATCGGCCAGGCCTGATTTATATGCTAATTATCAGCAGGGCAGTGCTTATTTTGGCAGTAGCGGCGAGCTGCTGAGCTTACGGCTGGCGCCCGATCAACGTTATCGCTTAAAGCTGCCTTTGACGGAGATAGCACCGGTAGTCCAGCAAGCGACTTTACTGTATGAAGATCGCCGATTTTACCAGCATTTTGGTCTTGATATCGCCGCTGTGGGCCGGGCGTTCTGGCAAGGTGTGGTGCGTAAAGGGCGTCGGCAGGGAGCCTCTACTCTGAGCATGCAATTGGCGCGGCTGCGTTTTGGCCTGAACACCAGTAACATTGCAGGCAAATTACGCCAGCTCGGTTACGCGCTGTATCTGGAGCGCCATTTCAGCAAAAACGAATTGCTGGAAGCCTATTTTAATTACGCACCTTATGGTGGCAATATTGAAGGGATAGCCGCGGCCAGTCTGATTTACTTTGGTAAAGAGGCCAGAGCGCTGACATTACCTGAAGCGCTCGCCTTAAGCGTTATTCCGCAAAATCCTAATCAGCGCAGCCCGCTGAGTACTGCTGGCCAGCAACAACTGGAACTGGCCCGGCAGCGGCTTAGTGCAATTTGGCAGCAGGCACAGCAGTTACCGCAACTACCGCATTCATCACAGTACATATCAAAGCCACGGCTGCCATTAGATTTACCCTTGCGGTATTTAAACCGGGACAGCATACCACAGCAGGCACCCCATTTTATTAATCAGCTTCGCGCGCAGGGCCAGCAGCAAGGGCGCTTTTACACTAGTTTACAATTACCACTGCAACAACGGTTTGAACAGCAGTTAAATCAGTATTTAAAGCGACAGCAAACCAAAGGTATTAATAACGCCAGTGCGCTACTGATAAAGCGCAGCACTATGCAAGTGCAGGCCTGGCTGGGCTCTGCGGATTTTAATAATGAGGCGATTGCCGGTCAGGTTGATGGTGTTAGCGCCGCCCGTTCACCTGGCTCTGCATTAAAGCCTTTTGTGTATGCGCTGGCGCTGCAACAGGGGCTTATTCACCCCAAAAGCTTATTAACCGATTTACCGCGGCGTTATGGTAGCTTTAATCCGGAGAATTTTGACCGCCAGTTTGTCGGGCCGCTGCCGGCAACCATGGCACTGATTAACAGCCGTAACCTGCCAGCGGTTCAGCTGCAGGCGCAGCTGCAACAGCCAGATTTTTATCAGTGGCTGCATACGGCAGGTGTGCCGCTGGATCACCCGGCCAGTCATTACGGTTTAGCACTGGTGCTCGGTGGTATGGAGCTGAGCATGGCGCAACTGGTGCAATTATATGCCATGCTGGGTAATGGCGGACACTGGCAAACCATAGCCTGGCAACAGCAGCCTGCCCCTGCCAGGAAGCCACAACCGTTGTTAAGTGCAGAAGCGGCGTTTTTAACACTGGATATGTTGCGTCAGCACCCGAAAGTGCAAAGTCAGTTACTGAGCGAACTGACCGCGCAAACTGCTGTTGCCTGGAAAACCGGGACTTCGTATGCGTTTCGGGATGCCTGGGCCATTGCGCTGAGTGGTGATTACGTGCTGGCGGTTTGGCTGGGCAATTTTGATGGCAGCAGTAACCCTAATTTAATCGGGCGGACAGCCGCCGGGCCACTATTATTTGAATTACTGGCGTTGTTGCCACAAGACACCTCGCAGAATCAGCAGTTGTTCACTCCGGCAGCGAGTTTAAACCTGAAAAAAGTTGAGCTTTGTAGTCGTAGTGGCGATTTACCCAATAAATATTGTCCGCAAACTGAACCGGGTTGGTTTATTCCGGGCGTATCACCGATTAAGGTCTCTGCCATTCACCGGGCTGTGCCGATTGATATTAACAGTGGTCTTAGAGCCTGCGTTCACCAGCCAGGCATTACCCAGCTTAAGGTCTTTGAGTTCTGGCCATCAGAAATCAGCAAGGCAATGCAGCAATCGGGAATTATCATGGCGCAGCCACCGCGCTATCAGCAGCATTGTGCGGGGAGGCAGATGTTAAGTCAGCAAGCGCCGCAAATTCGCTCGCCGCAGGCCCGGCTAAATTATGTCATTGGCCAACACGCCGGGCAACAAATAGACACGGAAGAAAAGCAAACTTCAAGCCTGAGCCAGATTACGCTGCAAGCCAGCTTTGATGGCGCCGTAACCCGGGCCCACTGGTTTGCCAATAATCGTTACCTTGGCGCGGTTGCCCCTGGCGAGACCCTGTTCTGGCAAGGCCAGTCTGGCCAGGTACAGTTAACGGTGGTTGATGATTTAGGCGGCGCTGCCAGTGTCACTATCCATGTGATTGACGCCCCGCTACTAACTGCGGTTTCGCAACAGGTAAGTGGCGAATAAATCTTTCTCTGCCAGCCAGGTGCGCTCTACCTGCCAGCCAGCACTTGTTGCCAGCTGGCAAAATTCATCCGGGGTATATTTATAAGAGTTTTCGGTATGAATACTTTCACCTGCCGCAAAAGGTACTGCACTGCCAAACACATCAACCACTTGTTCAGCCGTACTGACCAGATGCATTTCTACCCGGCCCTGGCCGGCATTATAGAAGGCATAGTGCTCGAAACTTTCTGGGACAAAATTGGCACCCAGTTCACGGTTTATCCGGCTTAAAATATTGCGGTTAAATTTGGCGGTAATACCATTGGCATCATTGTATGCCCGGTGCAGGTAATAAGGAGATTTTTTGGTATCAACTCCGATAAGCAGGCAGCTGTCAGGCCCAAGTGTGCAGCGGGCATTCTCTAAAAAGCTGGCAGCTTGCGCCGGACAAAAATTGCCAATGGTGGAACCGGGAAAAAAGCCGATTTTTTGTTGATTGTTCAGGGCCGGCAGTGCAACCGGAAAACAAAAATCACCTACTACCGGCTTTACTGTTAAATCCGGATAATCAGATTGTAACTGCTGGCAGGCCATCTCCAGATGGATGCCACTGATATCAATCGGAATAAATTGCCGAATACCCGGCATCGCACTCAGTAAAGGCTTAATTTTAATTAGCGAGCCGGCGCCAAACTCGACAATGGTGCAGTCATTTGCAAAGGTATTGGCTAAATCTGTGGCGACTTTCGGTAATAAGTTCAGTTCAGTCTGATAAGGATAGTATTCTTCCAGTTGACATATCTGATCAAAATAGTCGGAGCCTTGCTGATCATAAAAGTATTTGGCATGCAGTTGTTTCTGGGGTAAAGCCAGACCACTGATCACATCGTCAGCAAAATTGCGATCTACTACCGGGATAAACGGGCTGATATTTACATCGCCGGCTGGGTAAAAAGAGAGTGTTGTTGTCATTATTGATCCTCCGCCAATCTTACGCCGCTAAATTGCCAGCGCTGATGTGGGTGAAAAAAGTTACGGTAACTGCTGCGAAGCTGCTGGCGTGGCGAAGCGCATGAGCCGCCACGCAGCACAAATTGATTGGCCATAAATTTGCCGTTATATTCTGCCAGCTCGCCCTGGGCTGCCGTAAAGCCCGGGTAACCAGTGTAAGGGCTCTGGGTCCACTCCCAGACATCACCAAACAGCTTGTCAAAGCCGGTTTGCGGGGTACATGCCGTCGGCTGCCAGATATGGTGTTCCAGAAAATTAGCTTTTTGCAGGTTTTGTGGTTGCTTTGCGGCAAACACTTCCCATTCTTGTTCCCGGGGTAAACGTTTACCGGCCCAGCGGGCATAGGCATCGGCTTCGTAATAACTGATATGACAAACTGGTGCATCCGGATTTACTGTCTGCAAGCCGTTAAGGCTGAAGCTAAACCAGCCGCCGTCCTGTTGCCGCCAATATAACGGCGCCTGCCATTGATGCTGTTGGCAGCAATGCCAGCCATCAGATAGCCACAATAGGGGGTTCTGATAGCCACCATCATTGATAAACTGCAGCCATTCGCTATTCGTAACCGGCCGGTTGGCCAGTTTAAATGGCTGCAGATAGAATTGATGACGGGGTTTTTCACAATCGTAAGAAAACCCCTGTTCGCTGGCGCCAATCTGCACCAGGCCGCCCTCATGGCTTAGCATTTTCTCGGCAGTAACTTGCTCATCAGATACTGCAACTGCTTGATGCTGCAGTGCCGGTG
This sequence comes from Arsukibacterium sp. UBA5043, assembly GCA_002415085.1. Classification (GTDB taxonomy): domain Bacteria; phylum Pseudomonadota; class Gammaproteobacteria; order Enterobacterales; family Alteromonadaceae; genus Alishewanella. The sequence continues at coordinate 251,249 of DIBV01000001.1, forward strand.
CCAGGGGGTTAGCCGACAATAAATGCAATATGTCAGTTAACATTAATTCCTGATGTTGCATTTCGTGGTGCAGTCCCAGAGTTAGTAACTCCGTGACTTCAGGCTGCTGCTGATTAAGTACGTTGGCCATTTGCTGATCAATGTGCTGGCGGTAAGCCAAAATATCGCTCAGCGGTGGCCGGGTCAGTAAACCCCGTTCTGGCCGGGCATGGCGGGGGCCGACGGCATCGTAATAAGAATTGAACAAATACTGATAGTCTGAATTAAACAGCTGATAATCATCAGCATAACGCTGCAGAATAAAATGCTCATAGAACCAGCTGGTATGGGCCAGATGCCATTTCATCGGACTGGCGTCGGCCATTGATTGCACCACCATATCTTCAGCAGTTAAGCCTTCGGTTAATGCCAGGGTCTGGCCTCGTACCCGCTGAAATTGGCTGATCGCACTCTGGTCAGGATCCGGGTTGCTAACTTCCATTTTGCTCCTCGCTTCATGCAGTTATTTTTAAGTTTAGCAGGCAAAGTGTGTTAATGCAGAGTTGCAATTTATTTTGCTATTATTTGCCAGCTATATTTCAAAATAATGAACAGGTAGAATAGTCCAAGCTATTATTCCGTTTATCAGTAAAGTGATTATTAAATGAATTGCCACCATTTTCAGGCTAACCGCTGTCAATCCTGCCAATGGCTGGCAAAACCCTATTTACAGCAGCTGGCTGATAAACAGCAACATCTGACTGATTTACTGGCACCGCTGCAACCAGCGCAGATCCTGGCGCCGCAGGCAAGCGAACAGCAGGGCTTTCGATATAAAGCCAAAATGGTGGTGCTGGGTACTGTTGCGGCTCCAATTCTCGGTATTATTAATGCCCGCGGCGAGCAGGTTGATTTAGCCGATTGCCCGTTATATCCGGCCAGTTTTGCGCCTGTGCTGAGCCTGTGCAAAGCCTTTATTAGTCGCGCTGACCTTACCCCTTATAATATTGCCAGCCGCCTCGGGGAACTGAAATATATTTTACTGAGCCAGAGCCTGCACAGCGGTCGTTTTATGCTGCGCTTAGTGCTGCGCTCTAAAAACTGTTTGGCGGCGATTATCAAACATTTACCCTGGTTATTGCAGCAATTGCCAGAGCTGGAAATTTGTTCGGTTAACCTGCAGCCATTAGCGGCCGCTATTCTGGAAGGGCCGGAAGAAATTGTGTTAACAAAGCAAATGGTGCTGGCCGAGCAACTGAATCAGGTGCCGCTGTATTTACAACCGCAAAGCTTTTTCCAGACCCAGCCGGTAATGGCTGCCAGCTTGTATCAAACCGCTGCAAAGTGGCTGTCAGAGTTGCAGCAACAGCAAGGCCAGTTCAGCCAGATCTGGGATCTGTTTTGTGGCGTCGGTGGCTTCGGCTTGCATTTGGTTAAACCCGATCAAAGCCTGACAGGCATTGAAATTGCCCCGGCAGCTATTGCCAGTGCCAAACGCTCTGCAGCTGAAATGGGATTAAAAAATGTAAGTTTTCAGGCGCTGGATGCGACTGCCTTTGCCAGTGCCGCAGCCAAGGCCCCCGATTTACTGGTGGTAAACCCGCCACGGCGCGGTTTAGGGCTGGCCTTATGTCAGGATATTGAACGGCTGGCACCAGGCTGGCTGGTTTATTCCAGTTGTAATGCCCAAACCCTGGCGGAAGATTTAATCAGGCTTAAGCAATACAAGTTACTGAAAGTGCAGCTTTTTGATATGTTCGCCCATAGCAGCCATTATGAAATACTGACGCTGCTACAAAGAAAATATTAGCGCTTACCTTCCAATATCCGAACGATTTCCCGGCTATGTTCAAATAGCTCAATGATTGTGCCTTCAATCTGTACGGTAATAATGCCATCAGCATTAGGCTTGCTCAGTACCGTGCCCCGTCGATAGTAATCATCAGCAAGATACTGACCAGCAGAGAGTTTTTTCTGCCAGCCAGGAGGGAGGGGTTTACCACTCTCCACTTTTTTTGCCAGGCCTGGCGGCAATGATTTCTCGTGATCGGGTTTAGCCATAAGCGGCTGGCTTAACACTAAAGCAAAACTGCAAACAACGAAAATAGTACTTTTCATGGTGACACTCCTTTTTGGCTATAGCCAGGTTGTAGCCCCCTTCAGCTTAATGCCAGCTTAATTCTCTGGCCTATCATATTTGCATCTGCCATTTCATCAGATATACTGTATTAATATACAGTATATGGGTGGTGGTTTATGTCAGCGCTTCTCGATCAACTTAGCCGGCGTCAGCTGGTATGGCATGGCGATAGTCAACAACTGGCTTATCAGCCGGTCAGCTCGGGCTATCAGGAGCTGGATCAACAGTTAGGTGGTGGCTTGCCGGCAACCGGCCTGATAGATATTCAAACCGAAGCCGGTATTGGTGAGCTGCGCCTGCTGTTGCCTTATTTACAACAGCAGCAACAGCATAGCCAGCGTTTGCTGGTTTTTATTGGCCCTCCGGCTGAGCTTTGCGCCGATATGCTAGCCGGTTGCGACCTGGAGCTAAGCCAGTTGCTGATCATTACCCCGGGCGAGCAACCTGGTGCTGGCCAGGGCTCAGATAAACTGACTAAGCTGACAACTGCGGCTGAAAACCCTAAATCCGTTAAAAAATTTTCGCCACAACAACAGGCGTTATGGGCGGCTGAGCAGTGTCTGCAAAGCGGCTGTTGCGCCAGCGTGCTGCTATGGCCTGCGGCCATCAGTTTAGCTCAGGCCCGGCGGTTACAACTCGCTGCAGAGCAGGGCGCTGCCAGCATGATTGTGTTCAGACATAGCAGTCAGACATTAAGCCTGCCGGTTAATTTAAGTATCAGCCTGCAGCCGGATCCGTTCGGGCTGCAGTTAACGGTACTTAAACGCAAAGGCAGCTGGCCGGCAGCGCCGTTTCGGGTAAGCATGCAACAGCAGTGGCCGGCACTGTGTCTGGCTGATAAAACTGCTGAGCCACTGCGTCAGGCTGGCTGAGATGGCGTTATTTTTATATCTGCATTTTCCGGCGCTGCAGTTGGATCATCTGCAGCTTAGTGCCCAAAGCAGCAATTTTCCGGTCGCACTGGTTGATCAGCAGCATCAGCTATTTCAAATAAATGCTGCTGCAATTAATGCCGGGCTGAAGCTGAAAATGGGCCTGGCCAGTGCCGCAGCCCTTTGCCCTGACTTGCAGCTGCTGCCTTATCAGCCAGAGCAGCAAGCTAAAGTACTGCATAGCGTGGCCCAGCAGCTGTATCAGGTAAGCAGTGATATTGCCTTAGACAATCCCGCCGGGCTTATTCTGCGTCTTGATGGCATGTTGCAGCTGTATGGCGGGCTTGAAGCTTACTGGCAGGCCCTTAGCGCAAAACTTGCTGCGCTGACTTACCGTTATCAGTACAGCTGTGGTGCGACGCCTTATGCGGCTAAATGCCTGGCTTATCAGCAGGCGGGGTTAATTACTGCCGATAACCGGCTGTTTAATAAGGCGCTTAACAGCAGCCCGCTTAGTGCTACAGAGCTCATCCCAGCAATGCAGCAGCAAATGATCCGGCTGGGTATCCATACCCTTGGCCAGTTACAGGCTTTGCCAGCGGCGGAACTGGCCCGGCGCTTCGATAGTCAGTTGCTTAGCTATCTGGGACGGTTACGGGGCGATTACTATCATGCGCTGGAGTATTTGCAACCTGAGCCTGGTTTCAGCCGCTATCTGGAACTGCTGTATGACATCAGCGACAGCACTGTGCTGGTTAAACCGTTAGCCACCGTGTTGCAGCAACTGGAGCAGCAACTCAGCCGGGCCAACTGTCAGTGCTATCAGCTGCTGCTTAGCTTGTTTTTCCGGGATAATCCGCCGCTTAAGCTGAGTATCGGTTCGGCCCAGGGCGAATATAAAGCAGACGCCTGGCTGGCGTTATGTCAGCTGCAACTAGAGAGCCTGCCTTTGCCCGAACCGGTGTATGGCCTGCAGCTGGATGTTAATCATTTTGCCGGCCAGCAGCACGCTACTGAGGCATTATTTAATCAGCATCAGGCCAGAATGTCGGCATTACAGCTGATATCGCTATTACAGGCCCGTTTAGGCCAAGCTGCGGTCAGCGGTTTAACTCTGCAGGATCAGCATCTGCCTGAAAAGGCCAGTAAGCGCAGCCCGCCGCTGACAAAGGGCGCAACCGGGCAGCCGGTGCTGGCCCTACGGCCGGCATTTTTATTAGCCAGACCTCAACCCCTGACAGAAGCCGTGACGATTAAGCAGGGGCCGGAGCGGCTGTGTCCTGATGGCTGGCAGCTGAGCGCACAGCGCGATTACTATATTGGCCGCAACCAGCAGGGCCAGTGGTTATGGCTGTATCGAACGGTCAGTCAGCAATGGTTTATCCATGGCTGGTTCAGTTAATGGCAACGAAGGTAACGGCCATGCAATACGCTGAACTGTTTTGTCAAAGCCATTTCAGTTTTCTGCAGGGGGCATCCAGCCCGCAGGAGCTGGTAACCGAGGCAGCATCCCTGGGCTATCAGGCGCTGGCGATAACGGATGAATGTTCCGTTGCCGGTGTGGTGCGGGCATACCGGGCAATCAATGAGCAGCAACTTAGTGTAAAGTTAATTGTTGGCAGTGTGTTTATGCTGGATAAACTGCAGCTGGTGTTGTTATGCCCCACTAAAGCGGCCTACAGCGAGCTGTGCCGGGTTATTACCAATGCCAGAAGGCGCAGCCGTAAAGGCGAATATCAGCTGACTGAATGGGATTTAATGTCGGTTAAGCATTGTTTTATTTTATGGTTGCCAAGTGGAGATCCTGCCAGCGATCAGTACTGGGGGCAGTGGCTTAAAAAGTATCATGCCAGCCGGTTATGGCTGGCAATGCGGCGTTATCTAAACCATAACGAGATGCAATTTAATCAGTATTGTCAGCAATTGGCCGGCCAGTTTCAGCTTAGCCTGATGTGTTGTGGTGCTGTTTTAATGCACCAGCCCGGGCGGCTGGCATTGCAGCATTGCGTCAGCGCTATCCGGGCCGGCAGTCCGGTGCGTGAAATGGGGCGAGAGCTGCTAAGCAATACCGAGCGGGCGCTCAGGCCTTTGCCCAAGCTGGCAAAATTATTTCCGGAAAATTGGCTGAATGAAACCGCGGTTATTGCCGGGCGCTGCAGTTTTAATCTTAGCGAACTTAAATATCAGTATCCGGCTGAGCTGGTGCCAGCTGGGCAAACTGCCAGCAGTTATCTGCGACAGCTGGTAGCGCAGGGCAGTAAAATCCGCTTTAGCGACGGCGTACCGCAAAGGGTACAGGCATTAATCGATAAAGAGCTGGCCCTGATCAGCGAGCTTAATTACGAATATTTTTTTCTGACCATTTACGATCTGGTGCAGTTTGCCCAAAGCCGCAATATTTTATATCAAGGCCGGGGGTCAGCGGCTAATTCTGTGGTGTGTTATTGCCTGCAGATCACCGCTGTTGATCCGCGGCAAATTCAGGTGTTGTTTGAACGTTTTTTATCAAAAGAGCGCCAGGAGCCGCCTGATATCGACGTCGATTTTGAGCATGAGCGGCGCGAAGAAGTGATTCAGTATCTGTATCAGAAATACGGCCGGGAGCGCGCTGCGCTGGCCGCAACGGTGATCAGTTATCGTTTTAAAAGTGCGCTGCGGGATGTTGGTAAAGCACTGGGATTGCCGGAAAGCCAGCTGGATTTCCTTATCAAAAATATTCAGCGGCGTAATCCCGCAACCAGCTGGCAGCAGCAACTGGGTGCGCTGGGGCTGGATCCTGGCAGCGAGACTACCCGTCAGCTTGTGCAGTTAGTGGAGGAGCTGCGCGGCTTTCCCCGCCATTTATCACAGCATGTGGGCGGCTTTGTTATCTCGGAAGGGCCACTGTATGAACTGGTGCCGGTGGAAAATGCTGCCATGAGCGATCGAACCGTGATCCAGTGGGATAAAGATGATTTAGAAACACTGGAACTGTTAAAAGTTGATGTGCTGGCGCTGGGCATGCTAACGGCCATTCGTAAGTGCTTTAATTTAGTCGAACAACATTATCAGCAGCCGCTCAGTATTGCCGGCATTAATGCCCTGGGTGATGATCCGGCAGTGTTTAAGCTCATTCAGCAGGCCGATACCGTCGGTTTGTTTCAGATTGAATCCCGGGCGCAAATGAGCATGTTGCCGCGTTTAAAACCGGCCTGTTATTACGATTTAGTGGTGCAGATTGCCATTGTCCGGCCCGGGCCTATTCAGGGTGATATGGTGCATCCGTATTTAAAGCGGCGAAATGGCATCGAACCGGTCAGTTATCCGTCACCGGAAGTGGAGCAGGTATTAAGTCGCACCATGGGCGTCCCTATTTTTCAGGAGCAGGTAATAGCGCTGGCGATGGTCGCTGCCGGTTTTACTGGCGGCGAGGCTGATCAGCTGCGCCGGGCGATGGCCAGCTGGAAAAAAACCGGCGAATTGCTGCAATTTAAAGATAAGCTGATAAACGGCATGCTGAAGCGGGGCTATCAGCAGGAATTTGCAAAGCGGATATACCAGCAAATTTGTGGTTTTGGTGAATATGGTTTTCCCGAGTCGCATTCGGCCAGCTTTGCTGTGCTGGCCTATATTTCGGCCTGGTTAAAACATTATTATCCGGCGGCATTCTATACCGCACTGCTTAACAGCTTACCCATGGGGTTTTACAGCCCGTCGCAACTGTTACAGGATGCCAAAAGGCATCAGGTTAAGGTATTACCGGTATGTGTAAATGGTTCATCCCTGGATTATACCTTGCAGCCAGAGCAACCAGCGCAAGCGGATTATGCTATCCGGCTGGGGTTGCGTCAGGTAAAAGGGTTAAGTACGACAGGTGCTCAGCGCTTACTGCAGCACCGGCCTGCTGCCGGTTACCGCTCACTGTCCCAGTTACGTCAGGCTGGTCTTAACAGCAGCGATTTACAGGCGCTGGCCAGTGCCAATGCCTTAGCGGCCATAAGTGGCGACAGGTACAATAGCCGCTGGCAGTTGCTGGATAAGCAGCAAAGCCTGCCGCTTTTTTGTGCCGAACAAAACCATGCCAGCAATGCCAGTAATCAAAGTAATGCCAGTAATGCCAGTAATGAAAGTAACGAAAGTGAGCACGCAACTGCAGTGGTATCAGAACAGCCAGCTAATTATCAGCATGGGCCATTGCCTGCGCCATCAGAGATAGACGAAGTACTGGAAGATTATGCGGCCACGGGTCTGAGTTTACAGCAACACCCGATTGCACTGCTGCGCCTGGCCGGTAAATTGCCGCGCAGTATTGCCGCTGAGTCATTAAAAGAGGTGCGGCATAAAAGCCCGGTACGGATAAGTGGCCTGGTTACCTTACGCCAGCGGCCCGGCACTGCTGCCGGGGTTACCTTTATCTCGTTGGAAGATGAAACCGGTACGGCCAACGTGGTGGTGTGGCTGGCAACAGCCCAGGCTCAGCAACAGGCTTTTTTAACGGCGCAAATACTGCAGGTAGACGGTATTTTAGAGCGTGAAGGTGACGTAACCCATGTAATAGCCGGCCGGCTGACCGACTTAAGTCATGAGCTGGCAGCCTTTGCCAGCAAGTCGAGGGATTTTCACTAGCCGCAACATTATTTACTCAGTCAGATAATCTGCTACAGTGCCTGCGTTTTTTTAAGCTGGGTTAATACCATTTTATGCTGTTGGGCTATTTTTCACTTTTTGCCAGCGGCTTTATTGCTGCTACGTTATTGCCGGCCTCCTCTGAAGTACTGCTACTGGCGTTGGCCCAACAAGGTTACGCGCCATTGTGGCTATGGCTGGCCGCCACCTGCGGTAATACCCTGGGCTCCTGCGTTAACTGGTATCTGGGCAAAGAATTGCTGCGCTTTTCTGATAAGCGCTGGTTTCCGGTAAGCCCGGCGCAGTTAGCTAAAGCGCAGCAGCACTTTAAGCGCTACGGCAGCTGGAGCTTACTGCTTGCCTGGTTGCCAATAGTTGGCGACCCGCTAACCCTGGTTGCTGGCACGCTTCGGGTTCGCTTTGGCTTATTTTTAATGCTGGTGGCGCTGGGTAAAGGTGCCCGCTATGCGCTGTTGTTATATTTAGCCCGCCAACTGTTTGCGCTGCCGGCTGTAAACTAAACCTGAACCTGAAGCAACGCTGACACTGATCTATACTGATATTTTGGCCTGTTCGCGATGACAAAGCCGTTTTTCTGTTGGCTTTATACAGTTAAATCCGTCATCATTCATTCACTTATTTTAGGCAGGAAATCATTATGGAATATCAATTAAGTACTGAAGAACTTAACCGGGTCGTCTCACTGGATGCTGAACAACGTTATGAATATTTTGTTCATGCTGTGGCTGATTTAGAGGAAATCTGGATTTTAACGGATGAAGAAGGTTTCGTGCTGGTCAGCGCCGAAGATGAGCGCTGCATTCCGGTATGGCCTCATGCTGAGCTGGCCGAGCAATGGATTGAAGGTGAGTGGCAGCATTGCACCGCCAAATCAATTGATGTTAAAACCTGGCTGGATAAATGGACCTCAGGTCTGATTGGCGACGAACTGGCTGTTGCAGTAATACCCGATTCAGATGGCCCTGGCGTCGTGGTAACCCCGGAAGAGCTGTCAGAAACTCTGATGGACGAAATGAGCGGCAAAGTCTGAGCATCTTTTCATTAATTAAGCCGCTATTGTACTAATTCATTGCCGGTGGTGCTACCGCCGGCAAATGCCATTAAGTTGTCACTGGTAATACTGCTTATTTGCTGTAACGCTTCTTTGGTAAAAAAGGCCTGATGACTGGTGATCAGCACATTTGGGAAGGTCAGTAAGCGCTTAAAGACCTCATCATCGATAACCTGCTCAGACAGGTTTTCAAAAAAAATATCGGCTTCCTGCTCGTAAACATCTAATCCCAGATAACCAATTTTCCGGCTTTTTAAACCCTCTATCACCGTTTTGGTATTAACCAGCGCGCCCCGGCTGGTATTAATCAGCATTACGCCATCACGCATTTTTGAGAGCGAATCGGTATTGATTAAATGCTTGGTGGCCGGAGTAAGCGGACAATGCAGGCTGATAATATCACTTTGCGCATATAATTCATTCAGGCTGACATAGTGCTCTGAGAGCTCCGCTGCCGGCTCGATATCATAGCAGAGCAGCTTGCAGCCAAAGCCTTTTAAGATACGGGCTGTCGCCAGACCAATCCGGCCGGTACCGATTAAGCCCACTTTTTTGCCATGCATATTAAAACCGAGTAAACCGTCAATCGCGAAGTTGTCATCTCTGACCCGGTTAAAGGCTTTATGCAGTTTGCGGTTCAAGGTCAGCATCATGGCAACGGTATGCTCTGCCACCGCTTCGGGCGAGTACGCCGGTACTCTGGCAATCCGGATCCCCAGTGCCTTGGCGGTATCCAGGTCGACATTATTAAAGCCGGCACAGCGCAGCGCCACCATTTCAATACCCATTTCGGACATTTGCTGCAGCACTTCTGCTGACAGATCATCATTTACAAAAGCGCAAATGGCATGGCAGCCCTGCGCCAGTTTGACATTAACTGCATTTAAGCGGCTGTCAAAATAGCTGAATTGCAGGCTCGGATCTGCCCATTGGCTAAAGCCATCCTGATCATATTTTTTGGCACTGAACACGGCAACTTTCATTGGTAACCTCGCGCGCGATTGCGGTCCGTTATTTTCTGCTAAGTGTAGATCAGTTGAAGTTGTCATAATTAGCGCCAGATCAAAGTTACAGCAGTTCTTCTATTGTTTGGGCGATGCTGCCGGGCTTAGTGCGGGGGGCATAGCGTTTAACCACTTCGCCTTGCTTGTTAATCAGAAACTTGGTGAAGTTCCACTTAATGGCCCGGGTTTTCAGTAAGCCGCGGGCGCTGTCTTTTAAATGCTCAAACAGTGGCGAGGCTTTTACCCCATTAACATTGATTTTAGCCATTACCGGAAAGCTCAGACCATAGTTTAACTGACAAAACTGCTGAATATCGCTGTTATCTCCGGGCTCCTGACTACCAAACTGGTTGCAGGGGAATGCCAGAATTACCAAACCACGATCTTTATATTGCTGATACAACTGCTCTAGCTGCTGATACTGCGGGGTAAAGCCACACTGACTGGCAGTATTAACGATCAGCAGCACTTTGCCACGATAAGATGCCAGATCCACTTCCTGACCCTGGCCGTTTTTAACTGTAAACTGATGAATATTGGTCATTCTGCTTCCCGATTATGTTTTAAATTCAAAAATGATGTCGCATTAGCAATGCCGGACCCGGCGATATCTTTGTGCAGCCGCTTTCTTTTACAAGACGAAGTTTGTAAGCTAACAGCTTATCATTTCACAGCTATAAGTCATTTTTATGTCAATTGAGAGTAAAGGTAAAGTCGCGTTTATTGGTTTGGGTGTGATGGGATACCCGATGGCGGGCTATTTACAGCAAAAAGGCTACCAGGTTTGTGTCTATAACCGCACAGTGGCCAAAGCTGCACAGTGGGTTAAGCAATACGGTGGCAGCCATGCCGCTACACCAGCACTGGCCGCAGCAGAAGCCGACCTGGTGTTTATCTGTGTCGGTAATGACGATGATGTGCGCTCGGTGGTGTATGGCGATGATGGTGCGCTGGCGACCCTGCAACCTGGTGGCGTGCTGATTGATCATACCACGGCATCAGCGGAGTTAGCCCGCGAGCTCAGCATTGCTTGCGAGGCAAAACAGATCGGCTTTTTAGATGCGCCGGTATCCGGTGGCCAGGCCGGGGCGGAAAACGGCGTATTAACGGTCATGCTCGGTGGCCAGCCTTCGGCGTTTGACCAGGCCGAAACCGCCATTATGAGCTATGCACGTTGTGCTAAATTACTCGGCCCGGCCGGCTCAGGGCAGCTGGCAAAAATGGTTAACCAGATTTGTATTGCCGGGGTGGTGCAGGGCCTGGCGGAAGCACTTAATTTTGCCCAGAATGCCGGCCTGGACGGCGCAGCCGTGGTTGAGGTTATTTCTCAGGGCGCAGCATCATCCTGGCAAATGCAAAACCGCTCGCTGACCATGCTCGATGGCAAATACGATTTTGGTTTTGCCGTAGACTGGATGCGCAAGGACTTAGGCATAGCATTAAATGAAGCCCGCAAAAATGGCAGCCATTTGCCGTTAACGGCGTTAGTCGATCAGTTTTACAGCGAAGTACAACAAATGGGCGGCAGCCGCTGGGATACTTCCAGCTTGCTGGCAAGGTTAAAACGCTGAATTTATTGTAAATAACTAAGCTTTTTCTTGCTAATTTTGGTGGCATTCGCCAAGATGTCTGCGTTTTTTTATTTAGTAAGATATATTTTTGACTCCAAGCAGCATTATTGATAACAAAATTGGTATTCAATTGCCAGAAGGCGTTAGTCTGACCCTGGTGCCTGCGGGCATTGCGGCGAGAACGGCGGCTTTTATTATTGATTTCCTATACCGGACGCTACTTTTTTTAGCTGCGGCGCTGGTATTAAGCCAGGTTGGTCAGGCCGGTGAAGGTATTTTACTGGTGATATTGTTTATCCTTAACTGGTGTTACTACATTTTTTTCGAGTATCGTAACGGCGCCTCGCCCGGTAAACGGAAAATGAATCTTAAAGTGGTGGCCGACAATGGTTTACCTGCCGGATTTTCAGCTATTGTCCTTCGCAATTTACTTCGTCCGGTGGATATGCTTCCGCTGGGCTATGCGCTTGGCTTGGTTTCTATGGTGTTAAGTCAAAATTTCAAAAGGTTAGGGGATTGGGCTGCTGGTACCATGGTGGTATATCAACAGCAGCTGCAACCACTGCCAACGGCAACGGGGCAGGCATTAACTCAGGCACCGCAACCTCTTGCCAGTTCAGAGCAGGCTGCAGTATTGGATTTCTGGCTACGCCACGGTAGTTTATCTGAGCAGCGACAGCAGGAACTGGCTGAATTACTGACCTCTGCATTGGACATTGAAACTGACAACAATGTCGCTTATCTCTGTGCACTGGGTGCCTATTATGCTGGTGAGAAAGCATGAAGCAGTCGCAGTTTGTGAAACAGCGTGAAGCACACTGGCTGCTGCTGGAGCAAGAACTGAACAGCGGTAGCTTTGCCCGTCCAGAGTCATTTCCGGCGGCATATCGGCAGCTGTGTAGTGATTTAAGTCTCGCCCGTAGTCGCCAGTATAGTCCGTTATTGATTGAGCGGTTAAATCAGCTGGTTGCAGCTGGGCAACATTATTTATATCAGAATAATCAACCGGTCTGGTTTGAACTGCGCCAGTTAATCGGGCTCCGTGCTCTTGAGGCATGTTATCAGTTTCGACGCTGGATCTGGCTTAACTTAATCTTGTTTTATGGTTTAGGGCTGGTCGCAGCGTTATTTGTCTGTAGTTCTGCTGACAATATTAATTATTTTATGTCGGTGGCAGATCTGGAGAAATTTAACGATATGTATGATCCTGCCAGCAACAGTACTGGTACCGGGCGCAAAGCACAGTCTGATGTATTGATGTTTGGCTTTTACATTTACAATAATATTGGTATTGCCTTTCAAACCTTTGCTGGCGGTTTGTTGCTTTGCGTTGGCGCATTATTTTTTATTGTCTATAACGGCCTATATCTTGGGGCAGTTGCCGGGCACATGATTAATATGGGCTTTAACGAAACGTTCTTTTCATTTGTAGTTGGCCATGGTTCAGTTGAACTGACCGCTATTGTACTAAGCGGTGCAGCCGGCTGCCGACTCGGATTTAGCTTGTTGGTTCCCGGTATTTACAGTCGCTTTACCGCCTTAAAACAGGTGGCACATCAGGTCATGCCATTAGTAGTGGTGGCCTTTGTAATGCTGGTTTTGGCAGCAGGCATTGAAGCATTCTGGTCACCTCGTCTGCTTGCTGCTGAAGTAAAATATGGCGTGGGTGCGCTTTGCTGGGCGGCGGTACTGTACTGGTTATACCGGGGGACAGTGCTTGGACGTTAAGCAGCTAATTATTGAACCCCAGATCCGCAGCCCCTGGCAGGTTTTCGATCTTGCCGTGCGTTGCTATCGACTGATGTGGTTGCCACTATGTTTATTATGGTTAATAGCAGCAATGCCGTTGGCTTTGTTACTTGCTTTGGTAGTCGACCCCTGGATTGCCGGCACTATTATCTGGCTTTGTAAGCCCCTGCTGGAGAGACCTTTACTGCATTATGTCAGCCGGGCGGTATTTTCAGAGCAAGCGGATATCAGGTCTTGCCTCAGGGCACTTGCAACAGGTGGCTGGTGGCAGGCACTGCTCAGTATCACATGGTATCGTTTTGCCTGGCGCCGTGCATTTCTGGCGCCGGTATTATTACTAGAGCAGCAAACGGCAGACGCCCGCCAGCAAAGGTGCAGAACATTAACGCGGCTTTACAATGACCGCCAGGGATTCTGGCTGATGTTTTGTGTTCATCTTGAACTATTAATATTGGTTATGATGCTGTTGCTGGGTTACAGTTTATTACCTGCAGCGCTGGTTCCCGACTGGCTGAGTAGCTTGAGTATGCTTGAAAGCAACGTTGGCGGCTATCTCATTTTGCTTGCAACGTTGCTGTCTTACAGTGTGGTCGCCCCACTATTTGTACTAGGGGGCTTTTTGATGTACATCAACCGTCGGATTGTGCTCGAAGCCTGGGATCTGGAGTTGAAGTTCCGCAAAATTGCAGTACGTTTGCAGTCTGTAGCGACGCTCGCTGTAATGTTGTTGTGTCTAAACCTTGCTATCTATTCCCAACCGTTGCTGGCAGATACTGAGCAAGCCCCCCCAGACAACACCCTAGTAATGACGACAGAAGCTACCACGGCAAATACCGCTGAAAGCATCACCGGATCTGCAGGGCAGTCGCTGTACAGCGCGGAGCATAAAGCCGATATAAAGCAACAGGTTGAACAGATTTATCAGCAGCACGAATTACTGGATTACCGAACCCGCTGGGTTAATGAAACCAGCGAACAAGTTGCCGCCGATAATAGCGACTGGCTTAGTATATTCAGCTTTATTGCAGATAGCCTTGGGGTGATTGGTTGGCTGGTTATTATTGCGGTAACGCTTGGCTTATTGTATTGGCTATATCAAAACTATCATCGTTTATTTCGGCCTTTTAGCGAAAAAGCACCTCCAGCGGCGCCAACTGTGCCACTGATGTTCGCAGATTTACCCGCTGAACTGGAAAATGATGATTTACTGGCGCAAGCCGCGATATTTCAGCAAGCAGGTAACGCCCGGTTAATGACGGCGTGTTTACTGCGGTACGCTTTGCATTATATTCAACAGCATTATCCGGTAAAGCTGTCCGTGACGATGACTGAACAGGAGTGTTTACATGCGGTTAACCAAAATACACCAGGGCATATAAGCAGTATCATGGCCCGGCTTATTGATTTATGGATAGCCATCGCCTGGGCGCATCAGCAGTTGACGCTCGATAGTCTTGGTACCCTTTTGCAGCAGCTTGAAACCTGGCCACAGGAGCAAAGCCCCGAATGAAAAAATGGGTTCTGGTTATTGCTGCTGCGTTATTGGTGTTTATTATCTGGATTTTTAGCCGGGGCCAATGGCAACAGGTTACTGAAGAAAATGGCCTGAGCCGACAGGCTGTCAGCCAACCTTGGTTTGCCAGCACGCAGCTTTTGCAGCAACAGCAACGTTCATTTGCTGATATTGCAGATGCCGCTGAGCTGCGCCAACTGCTCAAGTCGGGCCGGCCGTCTGAACAAATGATTGTTATAAATGAAAACCTGCTGCGATTTGAGCCAGATTTAGCCGAACCGTTACTGGCGTGGACCCGCTCTGGCGGACATCTGGTATATCAGTTATCTGCTGAAAATCGAAAGCAAATAGCCAATAACAGCCTGGTTGCGGCTTTTGATATTGAGATTTCATTGTCACAAAGTGACGTGCAACATTACTGGCATCGTTTAGTCAGATCCACGTTTGTTGAGGCCACCGCAGAATTTCAGCACGGTGTGCTGAAGGTGGCAATAATGCCGGACTCCCGGATTGATCATTGCTTTAACCCACTGATGACCATCATTGAAGATGATGAAGAGCAACAGGAGGTTTTTGTCGCGTGCCAGTTTGCCTCCGATCAAGGAAAAATAACCTTTACCAGCCAGACCGTGTTTATGCAGAATACCTTGCTGGATAAAGCTGACAATGCCTTGCTTACCTTGTCACTGGTAGGAAATGCCAGCCAGTTGCACGTTATGCGGGATCCCGGCACATTGTTGTGGTTTCAACGCCTCTGGTACTGGAATTGGCCGGCCTGGACACTACTATTACTGACATTTTTTTTGCTAATCTGGCGATTTGCCCAGCGCCTTTCCCCCCCAGAACGGCTGCTGACTACCCGGGACAATGTGTTTGAACATCATTTGTATGCCAGTGGTAATTTTTTGAACCAACGCATGCCAGCTGACTGGCTGAAACAGCAGTTAATGCAGGATATTCAAAACATTTGTGATCGGCGTTATCCCGGATTTTCGCGGTTGACAGAGCACGATCAGCAGCAGTTAATTGCAAACTGGTGTGGGGTGTCATCGCAACAACTTAATCATTTTCTAACTCAGCCCTGGCCGGTCAGAGCCGTCGATCTTGCTGAGTATATCGGGTTCTGGCAAAAAATAAGGAAAGCAATATGACAGAGTTAGGCGCGCAGCAAACCGAGCAAATTCGCCAAACAATCGCGGCAATCAGACACAACATACAGCAAGTATTGGTAGGACAGCATGAGATTGTAGACGATGTCATCGCCGTGCTGCTTGCTGGTGGTCATGTGCTGCTGGAAGGTGTGCCGGGCCTTGGTAAAACACTATTGGTCAGAGCGTTGGCGCGCTCTGTGGATGTTGAATTCAGCCGGATCCAATTTACCCCGGATCTGATGCCATCCGATGTGGTAGGACATAGCCTTTATAATATGGGCAAAGGCGAATTTGAACTGAAAAAGGGACCTGCCTACACCAACATTTTACTGGCCGACGAAATTAACCGCGCTCCTGCAAAAACTCAGGCCGCATTGCTGGAGGTCATGCAGGAACTGCAGATTACCATTGATGGCACCAGCATGAAGCTAGAGGGGCCGTTTATGGTAATGGCAACCCAGAACCCACTTGACCAGGAGGGCACCTATCCACTGCCTGAAGCTGAGCTGGATCGGTTTATGGTTAAACTGAAGTTGGGTTACCCCAGTCTTGAACATGAACTGCATTTATTGCTTCTTAATACCGCCAGTGAATCTAATGAGTCACAGGTTAGCGCGTTAAAAACAGTAATTAGTCGCAGCCAACTACTGGCAATGCGAAACCAGGCCACCCAGGTTCTGGTTGACGAAAAGCTGTACATGTACGCCCTGGATATGGTCAGAAAAACCAGAAGCTGGCCGGGTGTGTTGCATGGAGCAGGGGTGAGGGCAAGTATCAATATGATTAAACTTGCCAAGGTCAGAGCGCTGATGAATGGCCGGGAGTTTGTTATACCGGATGACATTAAACTGTCAGCAAAGCCTGTTCTGCGTCATCGGATCATTTTATCCGCAGAAGCGGAGTTAGAAGGTACAAATGAAGACGATATTATCAGCGCTATTTTGATGAAGACTGAAGTACCCCGCGAATGAACCTGTTGAATGTGCGGCCGTCAAACCGACTTTTGCTGGTGTGTGCAGCGCTGGTGGTTTTGACCATTGTGCTGAAAATTTTGAATATCAGCCCGGCGGTGCAATTTGTTACTGCAGGCGGACTGTTAGCATGTATCATTCTCAAAAGTGGATTTGATCTGGTCAGGTTAAAACGCTTGCCGCCGATAACCGTGCAGCGGGATTTACCTGACAATCTTAATCTCAATTGCGAGTTTAATTATGATCTGATTATTGAAAATCACACCGATCAATTGCTGTTTCTCAGTGCCGCCGAGAGAATGCCGGAGCATTGGTTGCGCCAGCAAAGGCTGTTCCAGAGTCGGTTGGCGGCAAAAGAAAAGCTGAAATTTACTTACAAGGTTAATCCCAGCCGACGCGGACTGGTCGAGCTGGCAGGCACTGACATCAGGTTGCAGCTGTCCGGCGGCTTTTGGCAGAGTCGATGTTTTGTTCCTGCGCAGCATCAGGTCAAGGTATACCCTGACTTTTCAATGCTGATGAAATCTCCCGCGCTCAGTGGCGTTGGTAATCTACCAGTACCCGGGATCAAGGTGTTTAATAAGCGTGGTAGCGGCACCGAATTCAGGCATTTGCGCGAGTATCGGCGCGGCGACAGCCAGAACCAAATTGACTGGCAGGCTTCCAGCCGGCGTTTAAAGTTGATTGCCAGAGAGTTTCAGGAAGAACAAAGCCAACAGGTCATCGTAATGCTCGACAGTGGCCGCAGAATGCACGTGGAGACGGAGATGGGCAGCCATTTTGATGCAGCCTTAAGTGCTATTTTGCTGTTAGCCCATTCGGTGCTGAAAAATGGTGATTGGTTTAGCATGCAATCCTTTGGGCTGACTGAGCGCTGGTTGCCTAATGTCAGAAGTGTTCGCGACATTTCTAAGGTAATGCAGCATTTTTATGATTTGTATCCGTCAGATATCAGCCCCGATTATCTGGTTGCTGCCAGACAACTTGTTTCAAAAAAGCCAAAGCGAGCGCTGGTGTTAATTGTCACTACGTTACAGGACGAAGATTTTTCGGATTTACTACCAGCGGTCCGATTGTTACAACAACACCATCTGGTGGGGGTAATTCATATTGAAAACGAAGCCATTCGTCAACAGTTATCCGATGTAGTAACAGAGACGAATCAGGCTAAAAGTTATCTCGGTGCTGTTCAGCTGAACACGTTGTTTCAGCAAAACTGGCAGCGGCTGCAAAAAGAACACGTGCTTTGTGTCAGCAGCAGAGCGAGGGATTTATTACCACAAAGCCTGAACGCTTACTTACGGGTTAAACGCTCAGGCATGCTTTAAGATTAACGGCTACTCGTGGTATCTATCGCTTCATTAATTTTGTATTGCAGATAAATGCTACTGAAGAAGAACGTCAGGATCGGGCCGGTGCGGACATTGTGGCCTTCTTCAAGAAATACGTCATGCAGTCTGTTTCTGATCGTAAAGGTTACAATCAGATATAAAACCCAGTAAGCAATACTCAGGCTGTTTTCAATAACGGCATATTCCTCGCCGGAAAACCCAGCGACAAAACCCAGCGCAAAACTCCCCAGTAATACGGCAACCAAAACATAAACTAATTCTAAAGCAATAGGTCTGCTTTGGATCTGATTTAAGGTGCTGGCACGAGAGTAAAGCCACCATAACGGGTAAATACCCAGGGTAATAATATTAAGCAAAAATACCCACCAGGCCGAAAACCGGGGAAGTTGCTTTAACTTACCACTGTTTAACGGTGCATTCAGGTCTGCCGTTGGCGCGGTATAAGGGTTGGAAACTACATCACTCATTTAACATCCTTTTATTTTTTTTGTTAAGAATGAGGATTTTAATGATAACAAAGAAAAAGTAAATGCTAATTTTAGAGTAAAAAGGAACAATATTGGCTGGACAAATAAAAAAGCGCTACCAGACTCAATATGACAAGAGGCGTGTAGCGCTATAGTGGGTGAATAAATCGGTTTAGTTAAATACCATCTCAGGTATGTCGCCATTAACAACCAGTTTGCCGGCGGTTTTTTGCTGAATTTCTTCAACCGTAATACCCGGGGCGCGTTCTAACAGGTGGAAAGCGCCATTGCGCACTTCCAGCACGGCTAAATCGGTCACGATTTTCTTTACACAGCCAACACCGGTGAGTGGCAGCGTGCAGCTTTGTAGCAGCTTACTGTTGCCGTATTTATCGGCATGAGTCATGGTAACGACGATGTTCTGAGCGCCGGCCACTAAATCCATGGCGCCGCCCATGCCTTTTACCAGTTTTCCCGGGATCATCCAGCTGGCGATGTTACCATTCTGGTCAACTTCAAAGGCGCCCAGTACGGTTAAATCGACATGACCGCCACGGATCATGGCAAAGCTTTCTGCTGAGCTGAATATGGCTGCGCCTTTAATGGCGGTAACGGTTTCTTTACCGGCGTTAATCATATCGGCGTCAAGCTGTGCTTCAGTCGGGTAGGGGCCCATACCAAGCAAGCCGTTTTCAGATTGCAGCATTACTTCAATGCCTTCGGGCACATAATTGGCCACCAGGGTAGGAATACCGATACCCAGGTTAACGTAGTAACCATCTTCTAATTCCTGCGCCACGCGCATTGCTACCTGTTCACGAGATAAAGCCATGGTTGCCTCCTTAACCTTGCCGCACCATACGACGTTCGATGCGTTTTTCAAAGCTGCCTTTGATCACACGCTGCACGTAAATACCCGGGGTGTGAATTTGCGAGGGTTCCAGCTCGCCCGGCTCGACAATTTCTTCTACTTCCGCCACGGTAATTTTACCGGCGGTTGCGGCCATCGGGTTAAAGTTCATCGAGGTGTGACGGAAAACCAGGTTGCCGTAACGGTCGGCTTTCCAGGCGCGCACTATGGCAAAGTCGCCGGTAATGGCGGGCTCAAGCACATAATTGCGACCATTAATCTCGCGGGTTTCTTTGTTTTCTGCAACGGGCGTACCGTAGCCGGTAGCGGTGAAAAAGGCCGGTATACCAGCACCGCCGGCGCGCATTTTCTCAGCAAGGGTGCCTTGCGGCGTCAATTCCACTTCCAGCTCGCCGCTGAGCAGTTGCTTTTCAAACAGGGCGTTTTCACCAACATAAGAGGCAACCATTTTCTTGATTTGGCGGTCTTCCAGCAAAATGCCCAGGCCGAAGCCGTCAACACCGCAGTTGTTGGACACTACCGTTAAATCGGTGGTACCCATTTTTTTAATCTGGGCAATTAAGCCTTCCGGAATACCACATAAACCAAAGCCACCGGCAATAACGGTCATCCCGTCCTGCAGGCCGGCCATGGCGTCTTCGTAGCTATGTACGACTTTATTAAACCCTGCCATTTGTTGTCCTCTGTTCGTTGCTGAACTTTAACGAAAACTTATGTGTTAAATTACCGGTAATCACTCCGTGCAACTTTGCCAGAACACGCCGTAAATACCTCCATGTAGGCTCCTGTTTTTCATCCATGAAAAACACGGTTCCGGCTAAAGTGCACTGCGCGCTTACCTGCTCAGATGAAACAGGCGAGTGCGGATGTGTTTTTTCTGAGACCGTTGAAGCCCTGGACGGGCGGACAAATTCGTCAGGAACGAATTTGAACAGCTCCGCTGGTCCGCAAGGGTGAACTTCACGGATGAAGTTCATAAACGAGCCCCCATGGATGGGTTCACGGCGTGTCGCAGAAAAAATACACGTAGCAATTGCCGGGATGCTGCGAAATTACTTTGCGTTAGTTTGCTTGCACTTAGCCTTAAGTGCCAATCCTACTTTAGAACTAGGCTGCTTGCCGAGCTTAGCGGTAATAAACCAGCCTGCCTCTGCCAGCGCTGTTAAATCTATACCATGCGAAATGCCAAGGCCATTAAGTAAGTAGACTACATCTTCAGTCGCCACATTGCCTGACGCTCCGGCTGCATAGGGGCAGCCGCCCAAACCGGCTACCGCGCTGTCGATAATGCTGATGCCACGGCTAAGCGCCACATAAATATTAGTCAGGGCCTGAGCATAAGTATCATGAAAATGCACCGCCAGTTTGTCTGCCGGCACCACAGCCAGCACAGCATCAAGCATCGCGTTAACAGTGTTAGGTGTGCCGACACCGATGGTATCGCCCAGTGACACTTCATAGCAGCCCATTTCAATCAGCGCTTTGGCGACTCGGGCCACTTCTGAAGGTGCCACTTCACCCTGGTAGGGGCAGCCGACCACACAGGATACATAACCGCGCACCTTAATGCCGTCTGCCTGCGCTGCTGCCAGTACCGGTGCAAAGCGCTCCAGGCTTTCGCTGATGGAACAGTTAATATTTTTCTGACTGAATGCCTCTGATGCGGCACCAAAAATCGCCACTTCAGTGGCGCCAGCAGCCTTGGCCGCTTCATAGCCTTTTAAATTCGGGGTAAGCGCTGCATATGTCACACCTGTTTTGCGGGAAATGCCGGCAAATACGTCACCGGAGTCTGCCATTTGTGGCACCCATTTGGGCGAGACAAAGGCACCGCTTTCAATGTAACTGTGGCCGGCTGCACTTAGCTTATCGATAAGCGCTATTTTATCGGCAGTGCTGACACCTTGCTCGTTTTGCAGGCCATCACGCGGGCCTACTTCCACTATCCGAACGCGTTGCGGTAAGCTCATGCTTCCTCCGGCGTAAAATCGACCAGCTCGGCACCATCTTTTACCAGATCGCCGGCGCTGTAAAATACCTCATTTACCACGCCATCTTTGGGCGCTTTAATGCTGTATTCCATTTTCATCGCCTCCATAATTACCAGGGTTTCACCGGCTTTAACATTAGCACCGGCTTTGGCCATAACCGCTACAATAGTGCCATTCATTGGCGCGGTTAAACTGCCGGCATGCTCACTGCCGTCAAGCTCTGGTGTTACTTCTGTGCGGTAAATAAAATCATAGCGGTGATGCTTAATAAAGACGCTGATGGTGTCTTCATAGCGGCTGACCCGCACCTTGGTTTTATGATCGCCAAGCGTTGCACTGAGTTCATCACCATCAAGCTGCGCCTGGCAGTTTATCTGCTGGCCCTGCAACTCAACGACATAATGCTGTTGCTGCTCACGGATGATCAGTTGCTCAGCTTTATCGTTATAAATTAAATTCAGCAGCACAGTCGGTGTTTCATTTAAGCGCCAGCCATGGCTGTATTGCCACGGGCTTAAGCTGCTGCCGGCTGCAACCGGCGCTTTTTGCTGCTCCAGAATAAATAAGGCTGCCAGCACCAGCGCCTGGTTGTTTTCTTTGTTGGCTGGTGCGAACAGCGTGTCCTGATGATGATTAATAAAGTTGGTATCAAGCTCAGCGGCTTTAAACGCCGGGTGCTCGGTTAAGCTGGTTAAAAAGCTTAAGTTAGTGGTAACACCGGCAATCCGGTAATCGTCCAGCGCGCGTAACATCCGGGCAATGGCCCGGTCGCGGCTTTCATCCCAGACAATCAGTTTGGCAATCATCGGGTCGTAATAGGGTGACACTTCGTCATTTTCGACCACGCCGGTATCCACTCTTACATGACGGCTGGCTTCAGGCTGGCGTAAATAAGTCAGCTTACCGGTTTGTGGCAGAAAGTCGTTATCCGGATCTTCCGCGTACACCCTGACTTCAATGGCATGGCCATCAATCTGTACTTCATGCTGGCTAAGGGGTAATTTTTCGCCTGCAGCAACTAACAGCTGCCATTTAACCAGATCCTGCCCGGTGATCATTTCTGTTACCGGATGCTCTACCTGCAAGCGGGTATTCATTTCCATAAAATAGAACGAGCCGTCTTCATCAAACAGAAACTCAACGGTACCGGCGCCGCGATAATCGATAGCTTTGGCAGCTTTTACCGCAGCTTCACCCATGGCTTTGCGCTGCTCACTGCTGAAATTTGGTGCGGGCGCTTCTTCAATGACTTTCTGGTGACGGCGCTGAATAGAACAGTCACGCTCTGCTAAATACACGGCATTGCCGTGGTTATCACAAAATACCTGAATTTCAATATGCCGCGGTTTGGTCAAATAGCGCTCTATCAGCATTTTATCATTGCCAAAGCCGGCTTTAGCTTCACGCCGGGCACTGGCCAGGGCATCACTGAATTCTTGCTTTTTCCAGACCACCCGCATGCCTTTACCGCCGCCACCATAGGCCGCTTTTAACAGCTGTGGGTAACCCACTTTAGCCGACTCGCTGCTAAGCTTTTCATCTGACTGATCATCACCATGATAACCGGGCACCAGCGGTACCCCGGCATCGGCCATAATTTTCTTGGCTGCGCTTTTCGAGCCCATGGCGGTAATGGCGCCCACTGGTGGGCCGATGAACACTACGTTGGCATCAGAACAGGCTTTGGCGAAGTCTTCGTTTTCAGATAAAAAGCCATAGCCCGGGTGAATGGCCTCTGCACCGCTTTGTTTGGCAATATCGATAATTTTATCGCTGCGCAGATAAGAGTCTTTACTTGGCGCAGGACCAAGCAGATAGGCTTCGTCTGCCATCCGCACATGGCGGGCATTGGCATCGGCCTCTGAATACACTGCTACGCAACGAATGCCCAGTTTATGAGCGGTATCGATAACCCGACAGGCAATTTCGCCACGGTTAGCTACTAATATTTTGCGGAACATACTTATTTGTCCTGTGAGGTATTATCTAACCAGCCCGGGCGGCGTTTTTCCAGAAAAGCACTCAGGCCTTCCTGACCTTCCTCTGACACCCGGATTTCGGCAATGGCCTGGGTGGTATGCGCCACCACATTGTTGCTGATTTTGCGGTTATAAATATTGTGAATAAGGGTTTTTGCCGCACTGATAGCTGCCGGGCTGTTTTGCAGCAGGCTATTAATCATGCCATCGGCTTTTTCTGCCAGCTCAGCGGCGCTGGTTACCTCGTGCAGCAACCCGAGCTCTTTTGCCGTGGCGGCACTAAAGCGCTCGGCGGTTAAAAAATAACGCCGGCTTTGCCGCTCACTGAGTGCACGCATTACATAGGGGCTGATAACGGCAGGAATAAGGCCTATTTTAACTTCGCTTAAACAGAAGCTGGCATTGTCGCTTGCCAGTGCGATATCACAGCAGGCAACCAGGCCAACGGCGCCGCCAAAAGCTGCACCTTGCACCACGGCCACGGTGGCCTTAGGGAATTTATCCAGTTTGTGCATTAAGCTGGCCAGTTCGTTGGCGTCATCCAGATTTTGCTCGTAGTCTTTTTCAGCCATTGAGCGCATCCAGTTTAAATCGGCGCCGGCAGAGAAGTTTTTGCCATTGGCGTTTAACAGCAACAGCCGCACGTCCGGATTAGCAGCCAGCTGGTCGAGCACCTGAATAAGCTCGGCAATCATCAGATCGTCAAAGGCGTTATGCACTTCGGGCCGGTTTAACGTTAAGCTGGCCACGCCGCGCTGGTCGATACTTACTTGGGTGTAAACCTGATTCATTTTCTCTCCGAAAGTGTTAATGCCTGCTTCAGTTCTCTCAACCGTCAATCGCATCTCTCCGATATCGCGGCTGCTGCGTGTTTGGCTTTTATCTGCCGGCAATCGCGCCGTACAACTTTGCCAGAACACGCCGTAAACCCATCCATGGGGGCTCCTGTTTTTCATCCATGAAAAACACGGTTCTGGCCAAAGTGTACTGTGCGCTTGCCTCTATCGCCGATCCAGCAAGCGCGTATGTGCTTTTTTCTGAGACCGTTGCAGGCCATGGATGGCCGGAAGCGAGCCCCATGGACGGTTTATGGCGTGTCGCAGAAAAAATGCACGGAGCGATGGCGGTTTCGATAACCACCAAAGCGCCTTTCAACGAGCTACATCCGAAACACGCCAAACTTCGTCTCTTCAATTGGAGCATTTAAGGCTGCGGCCAACGCCAGGCCCACGGTCATCCGGGTTTGTGCCGGGTCAATAATGCCGTCATCCCACAAACGCCCGCTGGCGTAGTAGGGGTGACCCTGTTTCTCATACTGCTCAATAATCGGTTTTTTAAGCGCTTGTTCTGCATCGCTTGATAAGGTTTCGCCTTTGCGCGCCAGACCATCTTTAGTAACCTGCGCCATTACGCCGGCGGCCTGCTCGCCACCCATTACTGAAATACGGGCGTTGGGCCACATCCACATCATGGTCGGATCATAGGCGCGGCCACACATACCATAGTTACCGGCGCCATAGCTGCCGCCAATTAACACAGTAAACTTAGGCACTTTGGCGCAGCTTACCGCCATCACCATTTTGGCACCATGTTTGGCAATCCCTTCAGCTTCATACTTTTTACCCACCATAAAGCCGGTAATATTCTGCAGGAATAACAGCGGAATTTTACGCTGGGCGCACAATTCAATAAAGTGAGCGCCTTTCTGCGCTGATTCTGAGAATAAAATCCCATTATTGGCGACGATGCCGACCGGATAGCCGAAGATGCGTGCAAAACCGCAAACTAAAGTGGCACCATAGTATTGTTTAAATTCATCAAAATCAGAGCCATCAACCAGCCGGGCAATTACTTCTTTAACATCAAATGGCTTAC
The DNA here is from genome assembly GCA_002415085.1 of Arsukibacterium sp. UBA5043. Lineage (GTDB taxonomy): Bacteria > Pseudomonadota > Gammaproteobacteria > Enterobacterales > Alteromonadaceae > Alishewanella. The sequence goes on from DIBV01000001.1 coordinate 276,411, forward strand.
GAAGGTCAGTGCCGACAATGCCGTACAGCTCTTTGGCATCGTATAGCGGCTCTTGCGGCGCTTTAACGTCCATTGGCTCTGGCGCAGGCCGGTTTAACCGTGATACGGCATTGCGGGCCAGCTGCAGGGCGTGCTCGTCATTTAATGCATAATGATCGGCCACACCGGAAATTTTACAGTGGACATCGGCACCGCCAAGTTCCTCAGCCGACACTTCCTCACCGGTAGCGGCTTTCACCAGTGGCGGGCCGGCTAAAAAGATAGTGCCTTGCTCTTTAACGATAATACTCTCGTCTGCCATTGCTGGCACATAAGCGCCACCGGCAGTACACAGGCCCATTACCACGGCAATTTGCGGAATGCCTTTGGCTGACATATTGGCCTGATTAAAGAAAATCCGGCCAAAATGCAGTTTGTCAGGAAATACATCATCCTGGCGGGGCAGGTTGGCACCGCCGGAGTCGACCAGATAAATGCAGGGCAGGTGACAGCGCTCGGCGATTTCCTGCGCCCGTAAGTGTTTTTTCACGGTAAGCGGGTAGTAAGTACCGCCTTTCACGGTGGCGTCGTTGGCGACAATCATGCACTCGACACCGCTAACCCGGCCGATACCGGCCACTACGCCCGCACTTGGCACGTAATCTTCGTAACATTCCCAGCCGGCAAACTGGCCCACTTCTAAAAAGGGTGAACCCGGGTCGAGCAGCTTCTGAATGCGCTCACGGACAAACAATTTACCGCGGGCTGTATGGCGGGCAATTAACGCCTCACCGCCGCCGAGTTTAATTTGCTGTACCTTGCCGTTCAGATCGTCCACTACGGCTTGCATCGCCTCAGCGTTTTTCTGAAATTCTTCAGTACGCGGATTAATTTTGCTAACGATCTTGGTCATATCAGTTCGACTCAGTAAATAACTCGCGGCCAATTAACATGCGGCGAATTTCAGAGGTGCCGGCGCCAATTTCATACAGCTTGGCGTCACGCAGTAAACGGCCGGTAGGGTATTCGTTAATGTAACCATTACCACCCAGTAATTGAATGGCATCCAGTGCCATCTTGGTGGCAAGCTCTGCCGAGTACAGAATCACGGCTGCAGCGTCTTTGCGGGTGGTTTCACCGCGGTCACAGGCTTTGGCCACGGTATAAACGTAAGATTTAGCAGCATTCATCTGGGTATACATATCGGCGAGTTTGCCTTGTACCAGCTGGAATTCACCGATAGCCTGGCCAAACTGTTTGCGGTCGTGAATATAAGGTACCACCACGTCCATACAGGCCTGCATAATGCCCAGCGGGCCGGCCGATAACACTACGCGCTCGTAGTCCAGGCCGCTCATTAATACCTTCACACCACCGCCAATCTGGCCCAGTACGTTCTCAGCGGGTACTTCACAGTCTTCAAATACCAGCTCACAGGTATTAGAGCCGCGCATGCCTAATTTATCCAATTTCTGGGCGGTGCTGAAGCCTTTAGTACCACGCTCAACAATAAAGGCGGTAATGCCTTTACTGCCGGCATTAATATCGGTTTTGGCGTAAATAACATAGGTATGCGCATCCGGGCCGTTGGTGATCCACATTTTATTGCCGTTTAAAATGTAGATATCGCCTTTTTTCTCGGCACGCAGTTTCATACTGACCACGTCTGAGCCGGCGTTTGGCTCACTCATTGCCAGGGCGCCAATATGCTCGCCAGAACACAGCTTTGGCAGATACTTCATTTTCTGGGCTTCAGTACCATTGCGGAATATCTGGTTTACACACAGATTGGAATGCGCACCATAAGATAAGCCAACTGAAGCAGAGGCGCGGCTGATTTCTTCCAGGGCCACCACATGCTCTAAATAACCGAGGTTTGATCCGCCATATTTTTCATCAACGGTAATGCCAAGCAGGCCTAAATCACCAAATTTACGCCATAATTCATTCGGGAATTCGTTAACCTGGTCAATGTGTTCAGCCCGTGGGGCTATTTCTTCCCGGGCAAAGGCATTAACCTGCTCGCGGATCATATCGACGGTTTCGCCTAAATCGAAGTTAAGGCCTTTGTAACTGCTAATCATGGTAAATCCCCGTTTGCTAAATGCTGAAAACCGCCTAGGCGGTTTTGGATTGTTTGGCGTCGGCTAAGGTATCGCGGCAACGTTTTTCAACCGTTACCAGCTCCATTAGCACCACTTTGATATCGTCCAGTTGCTGATGCAGTTCGCTCTTTTTCTGCTCAATTAATTTCAGCATGGTATTTAATTGGGTAACGCTGCTTTTATCCGCGTCGTACAATTCAAACAGCTGGCCGGTTTCAGCCAGGCTAAAACCCAGCCGCTTGCCGCGCAGGATAAGTTTTAAGCGTACCCGGTCACGTTTGCTGTAAATGCGGGTCTGGCCATTACGCAGGGGCGTAAGCAGCCGCTGGTCTTCGTAAAACCGAATGCTGCGGGTAGTAATATCGAACTCTTTCGCCAGCTCGCTGATACTGTAGGTTTTTTCTTCTTTTTCTGTCATAACCGCCTTCCCGAAAAACGCCATCAACTATAAGTGAAGTTTACGTAAAGGTAAAGCTGATGGCAGGCGATGAAAATCATCAAAATGTCGATTAGGCTGGCTTTGTAAAGCAAAAATGCCAGAGTTTGCTGGTCCGACTGTACAGTTTACTGCACCATTTCCCGAACTCTAAACCGCTGACACTACCATAGTGTTAGATAGTTGACGTTGGCGTAAACGTAAATTTGGTGTAGGCTCTTGGGCATCTTTTCAGGCCAACCTTAAACAGGAGAGCGAAATGGCTTCGGATAATATTGTAATTGTTGCGGCAAAACGAACTGCTATCGGCGGCTTTATGGGCGGCTTAACAGGTGTTGATGCCACTGTCCTGGGGGCCACTGCCATTAAAGCTGCGCTGGAGCAGGCAGGGATCAGTACCGATAAAGTTAACGAAGTAATTATGGGTAATGTGTTGCCAGCTGGCTTAGGTCAGGCGCCGGCACGGCAAGCAATGTTAAAAGCAGGCCTACCTCTGGCTGCGGGCGCTCTTACCATAAACAAAGTATGTGGTTCTGGTTTAAAAGCGGTCATGCTGGCCAACGACTTGCTGATTGCCGGCAGCGCCGATGTCGTCGTCGCCGGTGGCATGGAGTCAATGTCAAATGCACCTTATCTGCTGCCAAAAGCCCGCGCCGGTTACCGGATGGGGCATGGCGAAATTAAAGACCATATGATGCTCGATGGTCTGGAAAACGCCTATGACGGTAAAGCCATGGGCTGTTTTGCCCAGGACACGGCTAATGACAAAAATATCACCCGCGAGCAGATGGATGCTTTTGCGGTGCAATCGACCACCCGTGCTCAGCAGGCCATTGCCAATGGTGATTTTGCGGCCGAAATTACCCCGGTTACTTTTAATACCCGCAAAGGCGACGTTACCTTTAACGTAGATGAAGAGCCTGGCAACGCCAAACTGGATAAAATTCCTGGCTTACGGCCGGCTTTTGCCAAAGACGGCACCATTACCGCAGCTAATTCCAGCTCAATTTCTGACGGTGCAGCAGCGCTGATTTTAATGCGCGAGTCCGATGCCAAAGCGCAAGGTGTTAAGCCATTAGCTCGGGTCGTGGCTCATACCACTAATTCGATGGAACCGGCACTGTTTACTGTTGCGCCGGTTGGCGCCATGCAAAAAGTATTGAAAAAGGCTGGCTGGGACAAAGAGCAGGTTGATTTATGGGAAATTAATGAAGCCTTTGCCATGGTAACCATGCTGGCCATTAACGAACTGGGTCTTGATGAGGCCAAAGTAAACGTTAACGGCGGTGCTTGCGCCCTGGGACATCCGATTGGTGCTTCAGGTGCCCGTATTCTGGTTACCCTTATTCATGCCCTGCGTAACCGCGGCCTGAGCAAAGGCGTAGCCTCGCTGTGTATTGGTGGCGGTGAAGCCGTGGCCTTGGCAGTTGAAGTTCTGTAACTGCGTTAAATACAAGAACAAGTGTGAGGTTGGAATCCCGTTAGCGCAGCCACAGAGTGTCTGAGTGAGCGAAAGCGAGCGAGTTGCTGTGGCGAGCACAACGGGAATTGCAACCGGTAACGTTGCACTGAATGAACAAGCTTTAAATTACAGTGTGCCAGCTTATTTTAATAATTAGATCTATTAGCGCGCTGGCAACACCCCCTAACAACCGGGAGAAGCAATATGACACAACAGGTTAAGCATTTTATCGACGGCGAGTTCGTCACCTCAAACAGTGACAAACTGATCCCCGTCACCAACCCGGCTACCCAGGAAGTGATAGCGCAGGTGCCTTGCGCCACGCAGGAAGAGATGACCCGGGCGGTAGAATCAGCCAAAGCAGCTTTTTTAACGTGGAAAGAAGTACCGGTATCCGAGCGCGCCCGTTTAATGATGCGCTTTGCCCATTTATTAAAAGAGCACCAGGGTGAAATAGCTGACATTATCTGCCAGGAACTGGGTAAAACCGTCGAAGACGCCAAAGGCGATGTCTGGCGTGGAATTGAAGTTGTCGAACAGGCGGCCAATATTCCCTCATTAATGATGGGCGAAACGGTAGAGAACGTGGCGCGCAGCATCGACACTTACAGCTACATTCAGCCACTGGGCGTGTGTGCCGGAATTACCCCGTTTAACTTCCCGGCGATGATCCCGCTGTGGATGTTCCCGATGGCGATTGCCTGCGGTAATACCTTTATCTTAAAACCGTCAGAACAAGACCCGATGACGGTTAATAAAATTGCCGAGCTGTTCGTTGAAGCTGGTGCACCGAAAGGTGTGTTGCAGGTAGTGCACGGTGCCAAAGAGCAGGTGGATGCGATACTGCACCACCCGGATATTAAAGCCATTTCGTTTGTTGGTTCGGTTAATGTCGGTCAGTATATCTATAAAACCGGCACCGATAACTTAAAACGGGTACAGGCGTTTGCCGGCGCGAAAAACCATATGGTAATAATGCCTGATGCCAATAAGCAGCAGGTGGTTAATGCTTTAGTGGGTGCCTCAGTCGGCGCAGCCGGTCAGCGGTGTATGGCTATTTCGGTGGCAGTTTTTGTTGGTACTGCGGCTGAATGGATACCTGAAGTTGCAGCTGCCATTGGTAAAGTACGTCCGGGTGTTTATACCGATCCTGATGCAGCTTACGGCCCGCAAATCAGCCCGCAGGCGCGTGCCCGTGTGTTGTCGTTAATTGAACAGGGTAAAAAAGAAGGCGCCACCTGTGTGCTGGATGGCTCTGACTGCAAAGTTGAAGGTTATCCGGATGGTAACTGGGTAGGCCCGACGGTGTTCAGCAATGTCACCACCGACATGGAAATCTATAAGCAGGAAATTTTTGGCCCGGTGTTAACCACCATGCAGGTACCGAGCCTGCAGGAAGCGCTGAAAGTGGTTAACGACAGCCCGTACGGTAACGGTACCTCTATCTTTACTGCCAGCGGCGCGGCTGCCCGTAAATACCAGCATGAAGTTGAGGTTGGTCAAGTGGGGATTAACATTCCGATCCCGGTGCCACTGCCATTCTTCTCCTTTACCGGCTGGAAAGGCTCGTTCTATGGCGACCAGCATGCTTATGGTAAGCAGGCAGTGCGTTTTTACACTGAAACCAAAACCATTACTGCCCGCTGGTTTGATGACAGTATTCCGGTATCTGGCCCGAATATGTCGATTAACTTACGGTAATAGAAGCGATACTACAGGCTTAGCTAACAGCTGAGCCTTTTAGAGGAGGCCAGCACACTTTGCACGCCAACACGCCGTAAACCCATCCTTGGGGGCTCGTTTCCGCCCGTCCAGGGCTTCAACGGTCGGCTTAGCAAAGTCTGTAGTCTTCATCAGACATCGGATTTAAATCAGGATGTAGTAATGAATTTTAATTTAACAGAAGACCAGCAAGCCTTTGTTGATGTGGCGAAACAGTTTGCCGAACAAGAACTGGCGCCACATGCCGCGCAGTGGGATCGGGATCATCACTTCCCGAAAGATGTTATTCAAAAAGCCGGCGAGCTGGGTTTTTGCTCGCTGTATACCGCTGAAGAAGACGGTGGCATGGGCTTATCCCGCTTAGACTCGTCGATTATTTTCGAACAACTGGCGATGGGCTGTACCGCCACCACTGCCATGCTGACCATTCACAATATGGCCACCTGGATGATTGCTACCTGGGGTACCAGTGATGCAAAAGCCCAGTGGGTTGAGGATCTGGTTACCGGTCAGAAACTGGCATCATATTGTTTAACCGAGCCGGGTTCAGGCTCAGACGCGGCCGGGCTGCGCACCAGTGCCAAAAAAGATGGCAGCGATTATGTGCTAAATGGCTCGAAGATGTTTATCTCTGGTGCCGGCGAGACCGAAGTATTAGTGGTTATGGCCCGTACCGGCGAAGCTGGCCCTAAAGGCATTTCTGCCTTTATTGTGCCGGCCGATGCCAAAGGCGTGATTTATGGTAAAGCGGAAGAGAAAATGGGCTGGAATGCTCAGCCGACCCGCTTAATTACCTTTGAAGATGTGCGTATTCCGGCGCATTACCTGCTCGGTAATGAAGGTGAAGGCTTTGGTTTTGCCATGAAAGGCCTGGATGGCGGTCGGATTAATATCGCCACCTGTTCTATTGGCACCGCCCAACAGGCGTTAAATACCGCCCGTAACTATATGCTGGAGCGTCAGCAATTTGGTAAGCCACTGGCGGCGTTTCAGGCGCTGCAATTTAAACTGGCAGATATGGCCACTGAGCTCGTTGCGGCCCGCCAGTTAGTGCGCTTAGCAGCGTTTAAACTGGACCAGAAAGACGGCGAAGCAACTGCTTATTGCGCGATGGCCAAACGCTTTGCCACTGACGTCGGCTTTCAGGTGTGCGACCAGGCGTTGCAGCTGCACGGTGGCTACGGCTACATTAAGGAATATCCGCTGGAGCGGCATTTCCGTGATGTGCGGGTGCATCAGATTCTGGAAGGCACCAATGAAATTATGCGGCTGATTATTGGCCGGCGGTTACTGGATGAAGCCGCAGGCGACATTCTGTAACACGTATCTGATTTAATTTAGTGAATTAACACCGGAGGAGGAATAGCCTTGTTCTAAAGCGACCGTTGCAGGCCATGGATGGCCGGAACCGAGCCCCATGGATGGTTTATAGCGTGTCGCTGTGGACAAGACTGTTTCTCCTGGCTCACTTGCTAAGTGATGCTACAAAAGGAGACTGGAATGGCTCAATTAAAACTGGAAAAGCGTGGTCACACAGCGCTTATCACCATGGCAAACCCGCCTGCCAACACCTGGACTCAGGCCAGCTTAACCGAGCTGCGCGATACGGTTCATAGCCTTAACAACGATAAAAATATTTATGCGTTAGTCATCACCGGGGAAGGCGAAAAATTCTTTTCGGCCGGCGCCGATTTAAAAGTGTTTGCCGATGGTGATAAAGCTGTCGCCAGCGATATGGCGCGGATTTTTGGTGAAGCTTTTGAAGCATTAACTGCTTTTCGTGGCGTGTCGATTGCTGCCATCAACGGTTATGCGATGGGCGGCGGCTTAGAAGTCGCATTAGCGTGTGATATCCGCATTGCTGAGCAACAAGCACAAATGGCTTTGCCTGAAGCGAAAGTAGGCTTATTACCTTGCGCCGGTGGCACCCAGAATCTGGCATGGCTGGTCGGTGAAGGCTGGGCAAAACGGATGATTTTATGCGGCGAGAGGCTGAATGCTGAAAAAGCACTGCAAATTGGCCTGGTAGAAGAAGTGGTGGCCACCGGCACCGTATTAGACGCCGCACTGGCTCTGGCCGACAAAGTGGCTGGCCAAAGCCCGGTGGCGGTAACGGCCTGTAAAAAGCTTATTCAGCAAGGCCGCAGCGGTAATATCCAGGCTGCATTGCCGCTGGAGCGTGAATTGTTTGTCGGCTTGTTCGACACTAAAGATCAGGTGGAAGGGGTGCAGGCCTTTTTAGAAAAACGTCAGGCTAACTGGGTAAACGGGTGATGAGTATGAGTACAGACGTAGTGTTATATCAGGAACTTACGGCTGACAATGGCAAAAAAATTGCGGTTGCTACCTTAAACTCAGAAAAGTCGTTAAATGCGTTAAGTTTGCCGATGGTCGAGTCATTGCTGCCACAAATGCAGGCGTGGAAGGACGATCCGAGTATCGCCATGGTGTTATTGCAGGGCGCTGGCGATAAAGCGTTTTGTGCCGGCGGCGATATCCGTGACTTATATCAGGCGATGAAAGAAAGCCCGGATTACTATCATCCCTATGTCGAAGAGTTCTTTACCAAAGAATATACCCTGGATTACCTGATCCATACGTTTGATAAACCGGTGCTGGTCTGGGGTAACGGTATCGTCATGGGCGGTGGTCTTGGTCTGATGGCCGGCGCATCGCACCGGGTGGTGACCGGCAGCAGCCGGATAGCCATGCCGGAAATGGCAATTGGTTTATACCCCGACGTTGGCGCCAGCTGGTTTTTAAACCGGATGCCGCCAGGTTGTGGCATTTTCCTGGGGCTAACCGGCGCCTCGATTAATGCGGCAGATGCTAAATTTATTCATTTAGCTGATCATTTTATCGAACACGAAGATAAATCAGCGCTGGTGGACAAACTATTGACAGTGAAGTGGGGCGAAACTATTGCCCTGAATCATCAGAAATTATCCGATGTGCTGCGCAGTGCTGAAGAACAGTGCCGTACCAGGATGCCATTAAGCCAGATCCGGCCGCATCAGGGCGCTATCACTGCTCTTGATGACATTAGCAGCCTGCCGCAGGTTATTAGTGCTATCAATGCGATGGAAGGCGATGATAAATGGCTGGTTAAAGCCAAACAGTCGCTGGCCTATGGCAGCCCGATCACCGCGCATATTGTGTTTAAGCTGCTGCAACTGGGGCAAAGCAAAATACTGGCCGACAGTTTCCGGCTGGAGCTTGGTATTAGTGTGCAGTGTGGCCAGCTCGGCGAGTTTCAGGAAGGGGTGCGGGCACTGCTGATTGATAAAGACTTAACACCAGACTGGAAATATAAGCAGGTTGATGAAGTACCTGCAGATGTTATCGAGCTGCTGTTCAGCTCACCGTGGCCGGATAACGAGCATCCGTTAAAAGATCTGGGCTTGTTAGATAGTTAATTTACCAGGACAACTGCAAGGAATTTATTATGGCTAAAGTTGCGTTTATCGGTTTAGGAAACATGGGTGGCCCTATGGCCACTAACTTATTAAAAGCCGGCCACGATGTTATCGCCTTTGATTTATCAAAAGATGCACTGGCGCAAATTAAAGCGGAAGGCGCTAAAGTCGCTGATTCTGCCAGAGAGGCGGTAGGTCATACCGATTATGTTATTTCTATGCTGCCGGCAGGCAAGCATGTGATTGACCTGTATCTGGGCGAGCAGGGCATTGCCAGTGCGATCAGCAAGCAGGCGTTGGTCATTGACTGCTCTACGATTGATGCTGAAAGTGCCCGCACAGTAGGCACTGGCCTGGCTGAGCAGGGTATCGCTTTTATCGATGCACCGGTATCAGGCGGTGTTGGCGGTGCTAAAGCCGGTACCTTAACCTTTATTGTTGGCGGCTCGGCGCAGGATTTTGAAAATGCCCACACTGTTCTTAGCAATATGGGTAAAAACCTGTTTCACGCCGGTGCCATTGGCGCAGGTCAGGTTGCAAAGATCTGTAACAATATGCTGTTAAGTATATTAATGGCTGGTACCTCTGAAGCGCTGCAAATGGGCATTAATAATGGCCTGGATCCGAAAGTGTTGTCAGACATTATGTTGAAGAGCTCAGGCCGCAACTGGACGCTGGAGCTGTATAACCCTTGCCCGGGTGTGATGGACAATGTGCCAGCTTCGAATAGCTATCAGGGTGGCTTTATGGTTGATTTAATGGCCAAAGATTTAGGGCTGGCGCTGGAAGCTGCGAAACAAAGTAACAGCGATACCCCATTAGGTGAGCTGGCGCACCGTTTATATGTCAAGCATCAGCAGGCCGGCAACGGCAAACTGGATTTCTCCAGTATTTTTAAGATGTTGGAGAAGAAATAGATGAAGCTGAAAAATAAAACTATCGTTGTTACTGGCGGCGCTCAGGGCCTGGGCCTTGAAATGGCGCGGATGTGCGCTGCTGAGGGCGCGAAACTGGCATTAATTGATATGAATGCCGAGCAGTTAGCTGCCGCTAAAGCGGAGCTGTCAGCTAACACTACCGTGCATACCTATAGCGCCAATGTGGCTGACGAAGCCCAGGTTGAAGCGACGTTTAGTCAAATCGACAGCGATTTTAACGGTATCGACGGCCTGATTAACAACGCTGGCATCTTACGTGATGGTCTGCTGCTGAAATATAAAGACGGGGAGTTGCAAAGCAAAATGTCACTGGCCCAGTTTCAGTCAGTCATTGATGTCAACTTAACCGGCGTGTTCCTGTGTGGTCGTGAAGCAGCAGCCGTAATGGTTAAGCGTGGCACTAAAGGCGTTATTATTAATATGTCGAGCGTAGCCCGTGGCGGCAATATGGGCCAGACCAACTATGCGGCGTCCAAAGCCGGTGTTGTGGCAATGACCGTCACCTGGGCCCGTGAGCTCGGCCGTTTCGGCATTCGGGTAGGTGCTATTGCGCCGGGCGTTATCCGCACCGCGATGACCGATGCGATGAAACCAGAAGCGCGTGACCGCCTGGAGAAAATGAAACCGGTAGGCCGCCTGGGTGAAGCCAGTGAAATTGCCCACACCGCCAAGTACATTTTTGAAAATGACTTTTTCACCGGCCGCGTAATAGAAATTGATGGCGGCATCAGCATGTAAGCTGACTGTTTTGCATAAAAAAGACGCTGCGGCGTCTTTTTGTTTTTTTAACTAGTAGCTGATTAACTAAACTGGGCTTGGCTTCTGCATATGTGAAAGTTGTATCAACGCTTCGCGCATTTACCGGTAGTACATTATCAAATTCGGAAAAAAATATGACTGCAACTTCATGAAATTAAAAGTTATATTTGATATCGCAGCTTTTTCAGTATTTTCTACTATACTTCGGTGGCTCTTTGTTTATCTATGATGTGAGCAGTAATTATCATTCTTAAAAGGAAATTTATAATGAAAAATACCCTCATCACATTGTTATGCCTGGTTTTTAGTTTTGCAGTCTGTGCCAAAGACCGGTTAGAAGTCTATGAAGATTATGATATTGGTACTGAAATAACTGTGATCACTACCGTTAAAGTTGATCCCAATATGGGTGATGTCTATTTAGCCGGCCTGAAGAACAGCTGGGTAAAAGCCGTAAAAATTCAAAAAGAGTTAGGTTACATTAAAGACTGGAAAATCTTTGGCAGCGATCTGCCTAACAGCGGCGATTTCAATATGTTGTTAATGGTTACATTTAACAGTAGTGCTGATTTAGAGCCCAGCAAGAAAAAATACGATGCCTTTATGAAAAAATGGAGTGAGGCAGATGAAAAAATGTCGAATGAAATATCAGCTAAGTATCCTGAAGTAAGAACCATAACGGGTGAGTATCAACTACGTGAAATCATGATGAAATAATTTGTATACCGCTGTACTGAGGTATTTTCAGCAGATTTTTATACTCTTGCAGTTACAAAGTTTAATCGTAAAAACGCCAACATAACCCGTTGGCGTTTTTTATGGCGTCTTCTGTTAACTTTAATTCAAGTTATGTGATAGTTTAACTTATAAGAAATGGATACATAACAAGGAATTTGGCATGAAAATCAGCTTACTACTTGCCTCACTATTACTTACCCCGGCGTTAGTTACCCCAACGTTTGCTATCGCCGATGACAAAGCCGAACTTACTGCGCTACTGGGCGAGTTTTTAGATGGTGCCACCCGCAATGACCCGGCTATACACAACAAATACTGGGCTGATGAGCTTATTTACACCAGCTCAAGCGGTACCCGCTTTGGTAAAGCTGAGTTGATGCAATCGGTAAACAGTCGTGGTGAGCTAAAGCCCGATGAAATAGGCATGCGTTACAGCAGTGAAGATGTGCAAATTCTGCAGTACGGCGACACCGCGGTAGTCGCCTTTACCCTGGTAGGCACCTCAGATACCGAGACTCTGCGTTTTTTAAACAGCGGTACTTTTATTCGCAAAAATGGTAAGTGGCAGGCCGTGAATTGGCAGGCGACAAAGAGAGCGTATTAGTTTGCTGTGTTTTGTGTGCAGAAACGATTGAGTTTGGTCTGATTCAAGTTTCGAGGCCTGATCCTGCAAGCAGAAGTTTAACTGGTAAGAAAAGTCGTTATGTAATTTTATGGTATTCGCTTTACTCAAATTATTGGAGCGAAATGTTGATTACGAAAGATGTTAATTTCAAGCTCGAAGAAGCTTCGTTTCATATTGAATTGCTTTATTTGATACAGAAATCTCGTAAGTCTTTGACGCATATAGATGATCCGCTCAAAGAAGCATCTTATCTGTTTAGCGCGATTCTTAATGCCTTTTTTTCAGCCACTGAGATACTTAAAGGGAAAAACAAACCATTAGTTGCAGAGTTCAAGTGTTCGCATCCCGAAATATACGCGAGAGCAAAAGATGGTGGATTAAGGAATAAAACAGTTCATACAGAACACGTGGAGGTTAAATATTTAAATAAGCTCCCTCCAACACGAGGAATCGTAGTTCTCAGATTTAGTGAGTCCCCTAAACTAAGTAAGGGCGAGCAAAGTAAGGGAGTAGTTAAACTTAGATTTGAGAGAGTTATTTATGTAACCATAAACGGTAATTCGGTCTCTGCTGTAGATTTTTGCACTATTCATCTTTCGAAACTTAAATGCTTGGCTGATAGACTATTAGAAACTCATTAGTTTTAATTGTTATATGCAAGGGGTGTATTATTGATCTGACAGTGACCAGCATTTTCTTGTTAAATTGCAGCCACGTGCCTATCGTCTAAAACCCAATAAACAACATATCCAAGGCCTCAGACACTTCGTGCTGATGCTCCGCAAGGCTCGCTGCCGCTTGTTTTAACTCTGCTGCTGGGATCGCTGCCATAAATTGCGTCACCATTACCAGTTGCTGGCCGTCAATTTCAAACATCGGGTTTAAGCGGCTGGCAGGCTTTGGTGCATCGATACGAGGCAATAGGGGCACTACTACCCGGGTATTTAAGCCGGATAACAGGTCAGTCTGAACATCAAGCAGGTAACCGGCCGGGTTAGTTTTATAAACATCAAACCTAGCCATTAGAAGGTCCGGTACTGCGCAAGTGGCAGACCATGTTGATTAACAAATTTGTTTGAACTGTCAATTGCTTCGGCATTATTGTCCAGCCACAAGGCTTGTTTACGTTGTTTTATCGCTTCGGTAATTCCTATTTCGGCAGATTGCGACAAGTTTATACCAAGACTCTTTGCCTCCTGCAGCAGCGTGTTATCCAGTGATAGGTTAGTACGTTTTTTGGCAGGTGCAGTGATAGCAACGGAATTCATAACATACTCCAAGTGTTGGGGTGCGCATTAACAATACACAACATTAGTGTGGTATTCAAATTTCCGATGAGCAAAAATTGCGCTGAAACCTTTATGCTTACCTAAGTGCTTGGTTAGCTGAAAATAAAGTCAATAATAACAGTGCCAATCATCAGGTAAATAGAGAGGAATAAAACGGGGGCGAAACTCAGCCATTAAGATTTTTGGAAATAATTGCGGAAAAATAATTAGCCGCCATATATCTGCATTTATTCGGTTACACTTAAACGTATTTTTCAAACCGGAGCCGGTTTATGTCTGAACTACACGGCCATATTGGCCAGATTGCGTTAACAGTAAGCGATGTTAATAATGCCTTGCGGTTTTACCGCGATATTCTGGGCTTGCCTTTTTTATTTCAGCCATCGCCAGATTTGGCCTTTCTGCAAGCCGGCACTGTCCGGTTAATGCTTAGCACCCCACAGGGGGCGGGGGAGGTTGGCGAAAATTCAGTGTTGTATTTCACTGTTACAGATATCAGCGCTACCTATGCCAAACTGGTAGCCAATGGGGCCACGGCTGAGCGGCCACCTGTGCTGGCGGCGAAAATGCCGGATCATCAGCTTTGGCTTGGCTTTATCCGCGATTTTGATGGTAATCTGCTTGGCTTAATGGAAGAGATACGCTGATTAATGAGAATATTTAATGCGCAACGTAATAACGATAAACTTCAGTACAGTAATTAACGCGCCAGTAGAGCTGGTATGGCAGCGAATGTTTGATGATGCCGGTTTTCGCAACTGGACGTCGGCTTTTTGCGAAGGCTCTTATTTTGAAGGTAAGTGGCAGCAGGGCGAGCCCATCCGGTTTTTATCGCCATCGGGCGATGGTATGGTGGCAACTATTGCAGAACTTGAACCGCTTAACTTTGTGTCGATTAAACATATGGGCTTTGTGGTAGCGGGGAAGGATGACTTAAGCAGTGATGAGGTTACCAGTTGGGCACCGGCGTATGAAAATTACTATTTTAAAACGGTCGAAGATGGCACAGAGTTGAAAGTTGAGCAGGAAATTGACCCGTCATACCAGCAATTTATGACAGAAAAGTGGCCGCAGGCGCTGCAAAAACTGAAAACCTTATGTGAGCATACCGGAACTTGATTACACACGATAAGTCTGACTGACAGGTTACGATACTTGGTGACTGCCAGCGGTTTGTTATCGGTTTGTTATCGGTCTAAGCGGCGGGCAATTAATGCAGAGGAAGTGATGAATAAAATTAAACAGTTTTGGCGCAATAACCGTGGTTTTGTAGTGTTTATCGGCTTAATGCTGGTATTTAGAAGTGCAGTTGCCGATTGGAACGATGTGCCTTCTGGTTCAATGCAGCCAACGATTGAAATTGGCGACCGGATTTTAGTGAATAAAATGGCTTATGACGTGCGGTTGCCTTTTAGTACTGTGTCCTTGTTTAAGCTGGCCGATCCGAAACGCGGCGATATTGTTATTTTCGCGTCAGAAGCCGCAGAAAACCGTCTGGTGAAACGGGTGGTTGGTATGCCGGGTGATGTGGTGGCAATGCGGCAAAATGTGTTAACGATTAACGGCCGGCAACTGGCATATCATCAAGCGGAGGAGGCGACTGAAAAGCAGGCAGCCACTTTAAGCAGTGAAGTGCTGCTAACCGAGCAGCTTGGCAGTGTGGCCCACCCGGTTAAGCTGGCCCCGCTATCCAGTGTTCTGGCTGACTTTGCGCCGGTACAGGTGCCTGCGGGTCATTATCTGGTGCTGGGTGATAATCGCGATAACAGCGCTGACTCCAGGGTTATTGGTTTTGTACCAAGACATGAAATCGTCGGCCGTGCAGGCAAGGTGCTATTTTCTCTTGATTACGACAATTATTATTTGCCAAGGAGCGAGCGATTTCTGGCATCACTATAAAAGTGATGACTAGCATCAGATACCATTTGTCAGGGGGGCGGCGGGTAATATTTGCCAGTGCTAATTAGAAAAATTACATGATTTTTAACTGTAAATATGTTGTAAATTGGCTATGGCATTGGCTACATCCAACATTTACGCGGGTTAGAGGTGTTGTGCATTAACATGGCACTAACTATGCAAAGAAAAGTTGTGAATGGCCGTTCATAAAAGTAGTTAGATATTTAATTTAACTTATTAGCAGGAGCCCAATCATGGCTAATCAAAGAGACCAAGGTGGTCGTCCTTCAATGGACGAAGAAAAACGCCAAAGCGGTGCGAATAGAGATCAGAATAACCAACAGAAACCTGCCCAGCAAAAACCAGGAAATATTCCTGGTCAGAGCAACAAACCGGGACAGTAGATAGTTAATAAACGGTGAAATCAACCCCCGGCAGCAATGCCGGGTTACTTTTATCACTTTTCGTAATTAACTATTCGCTTTGGGCCGACGGGTCCGGACCACCAATTGTGGATACTGTTCGCAAAGTAAAGTGACATAATGCTTAAATTTGTCCTGAATGGGTTTTTCCAGCACACTGGCTTTCAGTAGTTTTATAGCTTGTTTGCAATAGCGAAAATATTTAGCCGGCAAGCTACCGCATTTACTGGCCGTTTGCAGAATATTCATCGCTAATATGGTGTTGGTGGGCATCAGCTCAAATGTCTCACAGAACAAGCTGACGGCCTGAATAAAAAATCCATTTTCGTATGCATCGCCAGCTTCGCCACTAATTTGTTTGATTGTTGCTTTAAGTTCTTCATGGCGTATTTTTTCCATCTTCAGCATGATTTTCTGCGTTTCAGTCAGATAGTCATCGTTAATTAAGTAACTCGCCAGTTTGTCGATATAAAACTGGCTACTATGAATGTCGCCCAGCTCAAAATACGCTTTGGCAGCATCCATACAACTATCGATGGTCATTTTCTCTGCTTTGTCCGCTACGCCATTGTCCAGCAATGGCTGCCGTGCCTCAATCAGCAGGCCCTTTGCTGCCAAAATACGGCTGCGTACAACATTAACCGCTTTAAACCAACCGTTGTCTGCCGACTGTTTTGCCACGCTGTCGACAAGCTGACTGGCATTTTGCAAAATGATCGTTCGCTCCAGGGGATTTTTACTGTAGGCGACATCAATTAAACTTCTGGCATGATTCAGATAATTTTCAGGACTATCGTCAACTGAATAGCGAGCCGTGGCGACCAGTTTGCCATTAATTCGTGCGGCGGCTTCTTTATCACCAATAATCACATTAAGGTTACTAAGCGTGCGTTGCCGTTTAATATTCTGGGGTGACAGCAATACCGCCTGATATAAGGTTTGCTGGGCGCTGTCGTAGCGACCGTATTTCACCATCAGGTGCGACAACCAATCAAGTGCTTCCACTTTAGTAATTTCAAATTGGGTTAAATCAGCTAACTGCAGTTCGGTGTCATCCCAGCGCTCCAGATAAAACGCAGCAATAGCCGCGCCCAGTCTGGCCCAGGGCAATGTTTTCTGAGTTAGTACTTGCTTATAAAACTGCTCAGCTTGCTGGTACTGGCCGGCTTTTAGCAGTAATTCGCCTTTTATCCGTAAAGCCTGAAAAGCAAATTCAGCTTTGTTTTTGGCAACGCTGTCGCATTCTTTAATAGCTCCGCTGAAGTTATGTTCGAACAGATTTAAATGTACTTTTCTCAAGGCGATTTTCTGTTTTACCGCCCGGATAATCCGTTCATTTAATATTGGAAAGGTAAACGGTTTTAAAATGTAATCGTCAGGTTGGAGCTCTATGACACCGTGCACCAGCTGGCGCTGGTTTTCAGCGCTAATAATAATAAAACAGCATAACGGGGGCATCAGTGCCTGTTGTTTTAGTATTTCGAACAGTTGATAGCCGTCTTTGCCCTCACCAAGATTGAAGTCGCACAGAATAAAGTCAAACGGAATATTTTGGCAGCGGCTTATTGAGTCGTTGGCGTCGCGGCTTAAATGAATAGCCTCAAAACCTATCGTTTGCAGCATTGCTTTGACTGATGCCCGCACGGGGGCACTGTCTTCAACAACAAGAACTTGTTTACAACGAAAAAAACTGGCATCCATGGCAACACCTAAAGGCGATAAATGATATCGCAACGGCCGAAAAATATTGTTGATAGTAGCGTTGTTTTAACCTGTAGGTAAAGTAATGAATGCTTAGCGGTTTAGCATGTGATTGTCGTTTTTATTGGCTGAAAATTAATCTATAACTTAAGCCGCAGCGTAAGAGCAACAGTAAACAGTTATCCCACTACTAATAACTAATTTCGGAGCCTTGCCATGCATTATCATCGTGTTGCCCATTTAAACCGGCAGGAAGTGCGAATTGATGAAGTAACAATTCATTCTCTTGAGATGGGGATTTATCTGGTCGAAGTGATGTTTGACAGTCGCAAAGGCTTTATTGTTGATAGCGATAACCGGCCACAGCAATTTCACAGTGTGGAACAGGTTAAACTGGCGTTGACCGAGTGCGTAGTCAGAGAGGCATTTCTGGTTCACCAGTCTGCCTATGATGAGATGTGCGGTGGCCCGGAAAAAGTGGACAACACGTTAAGCGTTGCAGTCCACTTTAACCGTACCGAAAATTAGCGCTTTTAGCAGTGTAACATTATCCCGCTGCTTACTTTGCGTTGGCCGGCGCCAGATGTTGCCATAATTGCTGCCACATCTGTTGATTACGCTGTTTCAACTGAGCGGCTCGATCTGCTAGCTGAGGCAGAATGTCGGCTTTGCCGGCCAGTAGCAGGTCAACTGCAAGACATAAGCTGTCGGCAGTAAGATCTTCTACACAAAAGTCTGCCATGCCGAAATCGCTCATCATGGCGTGGTACTTATGACTCCAGCTGGTAGCGATACAGGGCACGCCCTGACTTAACGCATTTACCGCGCCATGAAAGCGCGAGCTGATCACCATCTCGGCAGCCCCAATAAAGGCTTTTACAGCGAGCGGGTCTTCAATCTGGACCAGACCACAAGGTGATAACTTGGCAATTTCAGCGCACAGCTCGGCATCTTCGCGTCCCTCATGATTTACCAACACCACCTGATAGCCCAAAACCGTAAGCTTATCCGCAGCAGCGGCAAAAGCACCAACGTAACTCGCCCGCATAGCTTCTGCATCTGCATGATTGTATTTAGATACGACCTTGGAGTTTGGAATAAGCGCGACGTAAGGCTTGCTAACCTCGGGTAATTCATGATTAGCCTGCGGGGTTAACCCAACGGTAAAATCGGGTGTTAATATCACACTGGCCGGTAGTGGGTTTATACAACTTTGCAAATGAGCCAAAGACACCGGGTCGCGCACGAAAATCAGCCTGGCGTGTTGAATAATGTCCCGCATTGCTGCTTTACTCTGTTCGCTGGCAAAGGGACCGAATGCTTGGGGCATAAACACAAAAGGTTTGCCAGCATGATGAAAACGTTTCACCTCTTTGGCGGTATTTTGTAAAAACTGCAACGGCCATTGATCGCCGTAAGCAAAACCGCTCGCTTCCAGCACGATATCGACGTCGCGTTCGGTTACCATACCATAGCGTTTAAACACCCTCTGAATCGCCCCAGGCAGTTTGGCTATCATGCCAGTTAAATCCAGACCTTTGCGCCGGAACGCCAGTTTTTGCCAGGCGCCCAGGCGGGCCCGTTCCGGATAAGGCAAGTTTGGCCCCGGAGAGAGCACTAACTGATAATCTGGCAGGTTTTTTAAACCATCGAGACAAGCCAGCAACATCAGATATGCGCCTTTGTTGCGAAATTGAACGCCTTTAATTTCGACCAGCAGCGGTTTGTTCATATAAAACCCTTTTAAAGTTAGCCAGTGCGTCGCGTGGTAATAAGCTGCCATAGCTGAGCACGGGTACTGGCAAAGATAAATAGAAAGAAAAATGATGCGAAGGCGTAGGAAACCAGGGTAGCCCAGGCTGCACCAACAATCCCCATTGATGGAATCAGCCACAGGTTCAGTCCGATATTTAACACGGCACCAATTCCATGACTAAGCAAAGACAAAGGCTCTTGCTCAGTGATAATCAGATGCTGGCTAATCAGATAGCGTACAAAAATAAAACAACCAGCCCAAATATGAATACGCAGTACCTCAATCGCGGCGCTGAAATCTGCACCGAATAACAGGCTGATTAACCAGGGCGCTGCAAAGGTCATCAGTAGCGCGATGCCAAACGCCGCACTGAAAAAAAACAAGGCAAACCGGCGTAGCTTCAAGTAGTAGGGAACCATGCCATGTTGGTAGGCTTTTAACATATCGGGGTAGTATCGGGTAGCTAAGGTGGCCGGGAACACATACCACAGTTCTGACAACCTGCTGGCAGCAGCATAAATACCCGCCTGCTCGGCGCCTGCCATCGCGCCTAGCATCACAATATCAATTTTCAGGTAAATTACCGCGACAATGCCCGATAACCACAACCAGCTGGCACGTTTTAACAACGGTTTTATCTGCGCGCCACTGAACCAGCGCGGATGATAAGGTGGCCAGGTTGCTGTGCCTGGCATAAAGGGTTTTTGCTTGAAGCGATACAGCAGGTACTGGGCAACACCTACCAACATAAATTCAATGCCGGTCATAAGCAGTAAACTGGCAATACCAAAACCGGTATACAGTAACAGCAGTTTCGCGCCAAAACTGACTAGGGTAATAGCGGTTTTTAAATATGCGGTACTGCGAAACGTGCCCTGATAATTTAAATAAAACTCAAACAGCAGCAGGCCGAAAAAGCTTTGCAACAGAAATAATATCGGAATAGCAATGCCAGTATGGCCTTGCAGCATATCAGGATAAAGCAGGTAAAACCCCAGTAGCATCAGGCTGCCACCCAGCAGACCCACTGCCAGGCGAAGGCTGACCGCACTGTATAATAAGGTCATCGCTTGCTCGCCCGTTTGCTGCTGTACCATCCGGCGTATTACATTATTATTAAGCCCCATACTGCTCAGCGGCACCAAAAAAGCGCTCCAGGCCATTACTATGGAGTAAATCCCTAACTCGCTGGCACCGAGCACCCTTGCTACAAAAATAGTGAGCACTGCTGCTGCCACTAGCTTCACCAACCGGTCTCCCAGCATCGCCGTTGCTCTGGCAACTAAGATTTTTTTTAGCATATTAGGCTCATATAAAAAGATTATCGAAAATCAAGACTAGCGACGGTTGGCTAAGTTGTGGCGAATGGCGGAGATAATGCGCCATATATTTTGCAGCAGGCCAATATACAGAGTAAATACCAGCGTAAACAACGCTAACATTGCCACTTCCGGTACCAGCAAATATTCACCAATAATGCCAATACAGGCAAACACCCAGGCCAGCGCAGTGATCAGAACCAGTGATTCGCGTGGATTAAGCCCCAGCCGGAGCGAAATATGATGCAGATGCTCCCGGTCTGCCTGAAATGGCGACTGTCCTTTTAAAATTCTGCGCAGCATGATAGCAACCATATCCATTAATGGCACTGCAATTAACCACAGGGCAGTGACTGGCCGGAAACTGGCTGTTTCACTCTGGGTGCTGATGAGTAACAACCAGATAACGGATAAACCAATCAGCATGCTACCGGCATCACCCATAAATATTTTTTTATGCTTAACCCAGCCAAGGTTAAATGCCAGGTAGGGCAGTAAAGCTGCAATAAATACCAAGGGCAATATTGCCTGAGCCGGTTGGCCCCACAACACCATAAATACAGCGATGCTGGTAAAGCTCACCATGCTGAGCAGGCCTGCCAGGCCATCAATACCGTCGGTCATATTAAACGCATTAATAGCGGCAATAACCGCGATAAGGGTAAACGGAATGCCAAAAAATCCCAGTTTGACCTCACCAAAACCAAAAATATTACCCAGATTATTAATATGCAAATCGAGGCTGTAGATCATGGCCAGTCCAACTACGAGCTGAATCGCCAGCCTGAGCTTGACACTTAAATCCAGGGCATCATCAAAAGCACCAAGAATAACAATGACTGTGGCGCAGGCCAGGTAGTAACCCAGCATGATGTCTGAAGAAACCTGGGCTCCCAGCACCAGCATTAATGTCAGGTATATCGCCAGGCCGCCGATTAATGGCACCGCGCCCACATGCTGCTTGCGCCCATGTGGGATATCAAGCAAGCATAGTTTTGGCGCTAATGGCCGAAGCAGCAGGATAGCCAGTAAGCTGGTTATCACTGCTAAAATCAGACTATAGGTTGATTCAGGTATCGGCATGCTCATTCCGCATTTATTTTATTCAGCCTGTCGTCAGCTGTTATCGGGTTATAATCTATTTTGTACATACTATATTGGTTAGTTGCGGCTAATTAGCTATAAACTAAGTGTTTTTAATGGCCCTAGTGCTTATTGTAGTCAGGAATACCGGCTTTTGGACAGTAAAACATTGAATAGTAAAGCCCGCGTGCTAATTATTACCAATATGGGCCCGAAACCTGCAGCGCCTTTTCAGGGCCAGTTTGTCTGGCAACAGGTTGATGCGCTCGCCGCAATAAAGCCTGGCTACCATTTTATGCGTTGGCATACTGACTCCGTGCTGAACCGGCTGTTGAAATATCCGGTGTTTTTTCTCGACTTTATGTTCCGCTATCTGTTTAGCCGGCGAAAATATTCAATTTTACATGTCCATTTTTTTTACCCGACTATCTGGCTGGCGTTACTGTATAAAGGATTACGTAATCCGGCTGCTAAAATTGTGGTGACCTGTCATGGCAGCGATATATACAAATATCAGCCTCCCGGCTTCTGGTATCGTTGGTGTGCCGCTAAAGTACAGCATTGGATTTTCACCAGCGATGCACTGAGACAGCGCTTTAGTTTGCCTTGTCGCCATAGCAGCGTGCTGTCGGCAGGTATTGCTGATAATTTTGCGTCCGGGCCAAGGCTGGATAGCCGTAGCAAGCCAATTGATTTACTTTATGTTGGTAGCCTGGACCACAATAAAGGTATTGACCGTTTAATTAGCTTGCTGCCTTATTTAACCGAAAAAAAAGTGGTTATTGCTGGCGGCGGGCCGATGTTTGATCAGGTATCTCAGGCTGCTGCGTTATCCGCCAATATCACCGTGTTGGGGCCGCAAACTGCCAGTGAACTGGCTGGTTTGTACCAGCAAGCGCGCTGCTTTATCAGTTTGTCCCGAACTGAATCATTCGGGCTGGTCATGGCTGAGGCTATGGCCTGTTACACCCCGGTAGTTGCTACCGCCACTGATGGTGCCGCCGCGCAAATCAGACCGGGAGAGAACGGTCTGATGGTAGCGCAAAATACGATAGAATCGCCACAAAGCGAGCAGCAGTTGCGAACAGATTTGCTGGTGGCACTGCAACAGCTGTGGCAGTTACCGCCGGCGCAGTATCAGCAGCTGCAACAGGGCGCCAGAGACTGGGCGCAGCAATGTTTAGTTAGTGATGTTGCCAGAAAACTTATTGGTCTTTATCAGGAAGTGTGAGTTATGTCAGAAGCAAAGCAAGCCGCGAGACCGGAGCAGGTAACAGTTGGGCTGATCCAGGTTGCTGCTTTTAAAAATATGGCGTCGCTGTTGGAGTATATTGTGCCAATAGACAAGCCTGTGTTCGCTGGCTCTGCCATTGCGATTAATCCAGAAAAAGTGCTAAGCGTAGAAAAAGATCCGCAGCTACTGGAGGTTATTCAGGCAGCTGATATTCGTTATGCCGATGGCATTGGGGTAGTTAAGGCCATGCGCAGGCGTTTGGGACGGCATGTTGAGCGGATACCCGGATGCGAATTATGGCAACAGCTTATGCTGCGGGCTGCACATTATAAAGTACCGGTGTTTATTATTGGTGCCAAGCCGCAGGTGCTGGCACAAACGCGTGATAAATTGCTTGCTGGCGGCACCTACCTTGTCGGAGCAGTCGACGGCTATTTTACCGATGAGACTGCGCTGCTGGCACAGATAAAGCAAACCGAACCGCAAATAATAAGTGTGGCGATGGGTTCACCCCGGCAGGAGTTGCTTATTCAACGGTTGCGTCAGGCTCACCCCAATTGCTTTTACATGGGGGTAGGCGGCACTTATGATGTTTATACCGGTAATGTGAAACGTGCGCCGGCGCTGTGGTGTAAACTCAATCTGGAATGGGCTTACCGGCTGGCATTGCAACCGAGCAGAATTGGCCGGCAACTCGGCTTATTACGCTATCTGTGGTGGTACTGGACAGGCAAGGTGTAACAGGATGACAAACATGAACGTTAAACAAGACTGGCCGTTAATCAGTGTCTATATGCCAACTTTTAACCGGGTGCAGATGGCTATCCGGGCCATTGATTCGGTGCTGGTTCAGGATTATCCCAACTTTGAACTGTTGGTGGTTGATGACGCTTCCACGGATGACACCTGGCAAAAGCTGACTGATAAATATAGTAATGACCACCGGGTACGTTTTTTTCGTCAGCCCCAGGGCAAAGGGGCCTGTGCGGCCAGAAATCGGGCAATTAACGATGCCAGGGGAGATTTTGTTACCGGCATTGATGATGACGACGAATTTTTACCGCATCGGCTGAGCAGTTTATACCGGGCGTATGATCCGCAGTACAGCTGTGTATGTTCCGGTTACATCTGGGATTACGGCAGCATGCAGAAAACCTTGTTCGCTCACGATGAAGTGGTGACGCTGAGTAGTTTACTTGATTTGCATACCTTATCGAATCAGGCACTGGTCAAGCGGGAAAGGATGCTGCAATTGCAGGGGTTTGATGAGGGACTGGCGGCGTTTCAGGATTATGATATGTGGGTCAGAGTGGTAGCGGAGTTTGGGCCGGCGCGGCGCATAAGCGATGCCAGCTATAAAGTGAATGTTGGTCATGAACTTGGCCGGATCACTAACTCGCCGAAACGACTGGATGCCCACAAACAATTTGTTGCAAAACACCGGCCGCTGATGAGTGAGCGGAATTTGCAAAACCAGATGTTTTACCGGCTGATGATGGAAAAACAACCCTTGAGTTTGCTGGAATTGCTGCGCCAGTGTCGCTATGGTTTACAAAAGTTAAAATGGCGATATTACCTCAAGCAAAAAATGGCCCGATTAAGCAGTTTACGTATTCGTTTGTTCAGTAAGGGTTTTGCCGGGTTATTTAAAAAATAATGTTGCAATTGCAGATGCCTGACTCAGCACCACCTGCTTTGATGCCCAAACTGGTCGCGGACAGCTGGCCTGCAATGCTGCTGTTTTATCTGGCGCCCTGGTTTTTGCTGATCGACAGTATCAGTGGGGCTTTGCAACAGTCGCCGCTGGCGTTGCCGTGGTCAATGTTTTATAAAGCACTGTTGCTTAGTTTACTGGTGTGGCAATTAATCCTCTGGCGTGACAAAACCCTGTTGCTGCTAGTTGGTCTGCTGATTTTGGCGCTGGCAGGACCGACATATAGCTACCTGACACTACCTGAGCTGCAGAGCGCTGGCCCAGGTCGGTTTGCCAGCAGCGAACTGCCGTTGCTGTTAAAAACTCTGGCGCCATTGTTAGCCTTTAGTTTTTACCGCCAGTTTTGTGGCCGCTATCCGGCGGCGTTTATGGTAATGACAGACCGGCTGATGTTGCTGAGCTTCGTGGTTATTCAGCTGAATCTGGCCTTGGGCCTGGCCGGTTTTGGTGGTACGGCCTATCAGCCAATGGATAATGTCGCCCAGTCCTTTCTTGGGCTAAAAGGCTTCTTTTATTCAACCAATGAGCTGGCTGCAGTGTTGTTAGTGGTCAGTGGCTGGCTGTTATGGCGCAGTTGGCCACGCCACAAAATCTGCTACAGTGTCGTGAGCCTGTTAACAACAGGCAGTGCTATGTTATTGCTGACGAAAACAGGTTTGTTAGGGAGCCTGCTGCTGGTGGCGTTTATTCCTTTACTGAGCGCCAGGCCGGGTTTCTGGCGGCGACACTATAAAATACTGTTCAGTTGTCTGGCGCTGACACTGGCCTTGTTGATGCTGCTTAGCTGGTACGCAGAACCTGCTTTACGAGCGGTAGGACTGTACGACAAACTGGCGTATGCCTACCAGCAGCGTGGCGTGGCCGGTATCGTATTGTCATCCAGAGATCTGTATTTGACGGTGATCTGGCAGCAAACAGAGCAACATTACACCGTGCTGCACCGGCTGTTCGGGGTTGGCGTGGCGGGCGTTAGTGTTCTGCTGAAAAAATATTTTATTGAAATAGACGTCTTTGATCTGATGGTATTTTATGGCATCGCGGGTATGTTGATTTTTGGCCTGACATTTGGCCGCTTTATTTATAGTTCAGGCCGCCGGTTAACGGTTCACCCATTGGCGGCAACAGCGTTATTTATTAATGTGTTATTACTGGGGGTAGCCATGCTTGCCGGACATATTCTGACATCGGGCATGCTCTGGTTACCCTGGGCGTTGCTAAATGCCGCGGTATTCAATCAACAGCTCAGTTGTTCTTTAGCCGGCGCCAAGCCCAACCCTGTACGAGGGCCAGATGAAAGACTTGCTTGAACCTTTGTTATATCCACAGAATATTTTTCTGTACGGTTTGTTAATTGCGTGCATTTTCTATCGCAAAAAAGGCCTCTGGTTTTTACTACTGGGATTTTATCTGGTGGGTAATACTTATTTTGCCAATTTGGTACGAAGCCACTATGCAGGCCAGATTGGCGGCACTAGTCTGGCGCAAAGTAACAGCACTTATGTGGTGTTGGGTTGCGGCGGCTCGGCAGAGGCATTGCCAGCCTGTGCAAGGGCCAGGCTGGATCGGTTGGGACAAAGCCTGGCAGGACAGACAGCAGCGGTGATTATTACCACCCGCCATTGCCAGCCATACCAGGATTATTTGCTCGGCCAACAACCCCAGCCGTTGGTGATTGATTGTGTTGATGCTGGCGATAATACCTATCAGGAGTTCAGCCATTTGAGTAAAAGGCTGAGTAAGCAACAACCTCTGCAATTTGTAACCAGCGACTTTCATGGTTGGCGGGTGACTAAACTTATCCGCTATCACCAGCTGAATGCGGGGTTAAGTACGGTAAGTAGCCAAACCTTCCGACCTTTAAATTGCAATCTGAATTGCATGTTTATCGTTAATCTGAGTAATTATGACTTATACAGCAAACTTATTGCGGAATATGCCAGTTACGCCGTATGGCGGGCTAGTGTAATCGCCGGCGTATGGCAGTCTTAATCATCGTTCAGGGCGTTATTAATCATGGTTTGAGTTACCTGAGTGGGTGATACCGCATTAGAATGAGGCCGCTGACTTATTTGGCGCCGGAAGCAGTAATGATAAAATGCCATCATGGCAACAATAGCGGGCAACAGACCAATAAAATAGAAAAATACCGCATTCCCAAATTGGTCAAGCAGTAAGCCTGATAACATTAATCCGCCGATGGCACCCAAGCCATTGGCACGGATCAGTACGCTGCTGGCGGCAACCATCTGCCGTTTTGCCAGATGATCATTGGTATGGGCAATGGCCATAGAATAAAGTGGCAAAAATAGCGCACCAAAAAGATAGCAAGCCAAATATAATTGCCAGCCACTGGCAACAGTTAACTGTGCCAGCCAGATTGCAACAATACTGGCGCCAAATCCACAGACTGTCATAACCATTTTGCGATCAAAACGATCAGACAGTTTGCCTAACTGGAATTGCATACAGAGACAACCAAAGATAAATATCGCCATCAGGCTGGCGATATTAAACAGGGGTAAACCCAGTCTGGAAAAATAAACCGGACCAAAGCCAAACATCGAAGCATACCCAAATTGTAAAATAAAACAGGCCAACACCCCTAGCGGCACTATTTTCAATAGTTGGCGAACCGGCATTTTCTCAGCTTGTTGAAAGGTTGGCGCCGGCGTTTTGGTGATTAACAACGGAATTACCGCCGCACTGATAAGCACTGACACCAGACTGAACTGAATAAAATCGCGTGGGTCGCCAACCGTGATTAAAAACTGGCCCAGGCCAATACCACCGAACAGCATGGATACATATAGAGACAATAAAGTGCCGCGGTTCTGGTTATCAGCTTTATCATTTATCCAGCTTTCAGCAATCACAAAAATGGCAGAAAAACAAAAACCTGATAATAGCCGCAAAAAAAACCAGGCGTATGTATTTATCCAGATGGCATGCAGCAAAATGCTGATAGAAGCCATAGATGCCAGCGCGGCGAAGGCCCGGATATGGCCGACCCGCATAATCATTTTCGGCGCACGAATTGATCCCAGCAAAAAGCCGATAAAGTAACCCGTCAGCATCAAACCAATGCTGACACTGGCGAAGCCTTCCAGTTCGGCGCGCAGCGACAGCAGGGTGTTTTGCAGGCCAGTGGTCATGCCAACAATGGCGACGCCGATAAAAAGTGGCCAGCTTGATTGAAAAACAGTTTTCAAAACAATCCCTTCCTGATTACGAAAGTTAATAGTTTAACCTAAAGCCAATGTTATTGCTGCACTAAGCCTGTTTGTTGACAAGGCATGGCCGCTACCTTAGGCTAATCTTAAGCAATGAGTTAAGAGGTGACTTTGGCAAAACACGCGTTAACAGCATTACCGTGGCAAACAAGCTATCGTCACCAGAGTCGCCGGTATGGTATAGAAATAGAATTCAGCGGTTTGGAGCTGGCAGACGTGCAACAACTGGTTGCCAGGCATTTGTCGCTTAGTGCCAGTGAAAGTGGCCGCTATCGCTATAAACTGACCGGTGACCCGGCCGGTGACTGGTTAGTAGAACTTGATTTTCAGCTGTTGGCCAGGATGGGAGAGCAAAAATTTAATGCGGACTCACTGACGGATAACTTACAGGAGTCGCTGGAAACGATAGTGGCAGCAGTAGCAAAAAAAGTGGTACCGCTGGAGCTCGTTACCCCGCCATTGCCTTTTGCCGAACTGAGTAAGGTAACAGAACTTATTACCCTATTGCACAAGGCTGGTGCGAAAGGGTCGTCCGAGTCGCTGCGTTATGCGTTTGGCTTGCAGCTTAACCCAGAAATTCCGTCTACAGATGCAAGGTTATTGCTGGCGATTATCCGGGCGTTCGTCTGTTTGCAACCCTGGCTGCGGCAACGGGAGAATATCGATATTGTCCGCACCTTAACGTCTTATATTGAACCTTATCCTGCGGCCTATCAGCAAAAAATCATCAATAAAGACTATCAACCCGACCTGGCTGAACTGATTGATGACTACCTTACATTTAATCCCAGTCGCAATCGGGCTCTGGACTGTTTACCGCTGTTTATGCATTTAGACAAAGCACGGGTCAGAGCGGTAACAACTGATAAATTAATTAAATCACGTCCCGCTTTTCACTATCGGCTACCTAGTTGTGAAATTCATCAGGCGGACTGGAGTTTGCAGCGTGCCTGGGATGGTTGGGCGCAGGTGGAAATGCTGGCGAACGATCAGACACGTTTGCAACAATGCATGACCGCTTACCAGCACTATATGGCAAAGACCGGCCGTTTCGAAAAGTCCTGGATCAGCGAGGTAGAGCAGCAATGGTTAAACCGGTAATTGCGATAACCGGTCCTGAGCGGGGCGCCTTTGGGCCGCGGACACTTGTGGCCATTGCAGTGCGATGGTATGGCGGAATACCGCTGCAATTAAAGCCGTCCAGTAAGCTGGCCGCTAAACATTTTGATGGGGTGGTAATCACCGGCGGCCATGATGTCGATCCCGTTTTGTACGCGGCTGAAGCGGAAGTGCATCCAAAGTATGATCAGGCACGGGACGAGCTTGAAATGGCAGTAATAAAAAAAGCAGAAAAAGAGCAAATGCCGATGCTGGGAATTTGTCGCGGTGCACAGCTGCTGAATGTTAGCCGTGGTGGCAGTTTGTTTCAGCAATTGACAGATCAACGCCGGCATACTTCTAAGCGCTGGACGGTGCTGCCGCTTAAAACCCTCTGTCTGGCAGATACGGACTCTGCATTAAAAAAGATTTTCCAGACACCAAAAGCCCGGATAAATAGTCTTCATAATCAGGCCATCAACCAGTTGGGCCAGGGCCTGAACGTGGTCGGTCTCGATTTAGATAATATTATCCAGGCGGTAGAAGACCCAAGCCGAGACTTTGTTTTGGGGGTGCAATGGCATCCGGAGTTTTTAATTTTTATACGCCGCCAACGCCATTTATTTAAAGCTGTAGTCAGCCAAGCCCGGCGTCGTCAGTCGGAAGCAAAGGGCTGACGCTTGCTTATGTCACTCGGTTATAGCCTGGGGTTAACACGTTTATTAGCGGATTGGTTTTTTTTGCAGCCAACGGCGAAAGAGGACAACACTGAAGAGTAACGCACCCGCAATTACTCCATATAAATGGGCATCAATTGCCACTGTGGCACTGATCAACTGACTCAGCTGTAGATCGGGGCCCTGATATTGCTCATAGCCAATTTTGGCCAGGATACCAAGCGTCAGCAACATCCCGCCGGTTTTGCCGGTTTTGATATCCAGCAATGCCCCGAAAAACAGCATGCCATGCAATACGCCGGACAAGCCGACGTAGCGCTGAATATCGGCTTGCAACCAATACATCATGCCACTGATAAACAAAGCGTTAAACAGCAGCTGCCATATTAAAGCAAGTTGGCGCTGATAACCCGCGTGCAGTAGCATAATGACCAGCAAACCGCCGCCATTTAACAACAGATGGTAAAGGTTAGAATGCAGCAAATGGCCGCTGATTAATCGCCAGACTTCTCCGCTGGCTATCTCAACTCTTTGGTAGGCAAAAATGTGTTGTATCGACTCCGGCAATAGAAAAGCCAGAATGACCAGCAGTAGCAGGAGACAACAGGGGCCAAAACCCGGTTTAGCGTAAAATAGTGCCTGCATGGTAGCCTGGGGACGAATGAACGGTAAATTATAGTGCTATCCAAAACTAATTTGGCTGCGATATCAAGTTGTATTTTGCAGAGCCCCCCGATAAGCCGTTGAACACGCTTGATCTGCTGCAGACTTCTGGTTAGGGTAGCATGCTGCCTCTAATGGGAAATAAGTATGAAACAGTTTTATCTGTTGTTGACAAGTTTTAGTCTGCTGCTGGTCAGCGAATGGGCAACAGCAACGGTGCCGGTGCAGCAGGAAACCCGTGAGCCTGAAGCGGCGACGGGTTTAACTGAGCAGCAACTGGTCCATAGCAAGCAAGCTATGGTCGCCGCCGCACATCCATTGGCGGTAGTTGCTGGTCAGCGCATTCTGGCCATGGGTGGCAGTGCGGTCGATGCTGCTATTGCTACCCAGCTAATGCTGGGGCTGGTAGAGCCACAAAGCTCTGGCATTGGCGGCGGGGCGTTTATTTTACACTGGCAAAAATCCGGCCAACGTTTAACCAGCTTTGATGGCCGAGAAACTGCGCCAGCACTGGCTGATGAGACATTGTTTACAGTTAATGGCAAAGCGCTGGACTGGCGGACGGCTTATGTAGGTGGTAAATCGGTGGGTGTGCCAGGGGTATTAAAAGCTCTGGCGCAAGCACATCAACAATACGGACGGCTGCCCTGGCCGGTATTGTTTAGCGATGCAATTGAGGCCGCTGAAACTGGGTTTAATGTCACCCCGCGAATGGCCAAACACCTCAAATTGGGATGGAACGCCGGGGTTAAAACTCTGTCGCCGGCTAAAGATTATTTTTATCCCGATGGTCAACCTCTGACCGCAGGTCAACAGATCACTAACCCCGCCTATGCTAAATTACTCCGAGCGATTGCCGCTGAAGGAGTGAGCGCGTTTTATCAGGGAGCAAATGCCCAGGCGCTGGTTGACACGGTACGCAGCGCAACAACCAATCCCGGACAATTAACGTTGCAGGACTTAGCCGATTATCAGGCCGTGGAACGCGAGGTATTATGCCATCCTTACCGGCAATTTCAGGTGTGCGGTATGGCGCCACCGAGTTCAGGCGGCATTGCCGTGCTGCAAATACTGGGCATGTTATCAAGCTTTGAAATGAATAAAGTGACCCCGGGTTCGGCCCGGGCTGTCCATTTAATGAGTCAGGCCTCACGCCTGGCATTTGCCGATCGGGAGCGCTATCTGGCTGATTCAGATTTTAGTCCGGTACCGGTAGCAGGTTTGCTGGACCCCGCGTATTTAGCCAGTCGGGCCTCCCTGATACAGCCCTACCATAATATGGAAACTGCGACAGCCGGCCAGCCTGAGGGGGCTATGGTGTTATCTGATGCCAAGGCAATAGAGTTTGAAAATACCAGTCACTTGTCTGTGGTAGATCAGTATGGCAATGCGGTCAGCATGACCACCAGTATTGAAAATGTGTTTGGCTCTGGCTTGATGGTAAATGGCTATTTACTTAACAACCAACTCACTGACTTCAGTTTACAGGCAGTGGTAGAGGGCAAACTGGTGGCAAACCGGGTGCAGGGCAATAAACGTCCGCGTAGTTCCATGGCTCCGATGATGGTGTTTGATAACGATAACAATATTAAGTTATTAACGGGATCGCCTGGCGGTAGCAGAATCATTAATTATGTTGCACAAAACCTGGTTGCAGTTCTCGATTGGCAAATGGATCTGAAGCAGGCAGTAAACCTGCCGCGCTTTACCCACCGCAACGATTATCTGGCCCTGGAAGCCGGTACGCCATTGGCAGCATTAGCTCCGGCTTTGCAAGCGATGGGTTACCAGGTTAAGGTGCAGGATCTTAATTCGGGTATTCACGCCATTGAGGTTACGCCCGCCGGGCTGCAAGGGGCCGCCGATCCGAGGCGTGAAGGCACGGCGGCTGGCTTTTAATATCGTATGTTGATTAATATAAAAGCGGAATAAGAGCAAAATTATGAGTGTACAAATAACGCAGAATGATGCCGGTGTGTTAACGCTGAGCCTGCATCGCCCTGATAAAAAGAACGCGCTCAGCCTGGCAATGTATCGTCAGCTGACTGAAGCGCTGCAGCAGGCCAGGAATGATCCTGGCGTTAAAGTAGTAGTACTTCAGGGTTCAGATAGCTGTTTTTCCAGTGGCAATGATTTGCAGGATTTCCTAACGGCAGGTGAGCTGGACGCACATCATCCCACCGTGGCGTTTTTATACCAGCTTAATGCGTTTAATAAGCCGGTAGTGGCTGCCGTAGCCGGTTTGGCTATTGGTATTGGTACCACCGCATTACTGCACTGCGACCTGGTTTATGCGGCCCCGGATTGTCGCTTTCAAATGCCATTCAGTCAGTTAGGATTATGCCCGGAAGCAGCATCAAGTTTGTTGCTACCGCAACTGGTCGGTTATCAGCGAGCAGCGCAGTATTTGTTGTTGGGTGAGGCTTTTACTACTGAGCAGGCTGTTGCCATGGGACTGGTGAATCAACAGGTAGCCAACGCAGAGTTACTGGCCTTTGCCGCAGATAAAGCTCAACAGCTGGCCAGGCTGCCAGCAGAGGCGGTACAACAGAGTAAAGCGCTACTGCGCGGTAAAATAAAACGGAAAGCAGATAAGGTTATCGCAATTGAGCTTGAGGTATTTGGCGAGCTGCTGAAAAGTGATGTATGCCGGCAACAACTGCAACGATTTTTCGAAAAAAAATAACAGGCACAGCGCAAAACACCGCCTCGCCAGGCCTGGTCTAGTAAGTGGCGGTGCTGCTAAAGGGATCGGTTTTTACCTCAGCCACCAGCCATTTGCCCCTTTTCTTTACTAGACGGACCGTTCGGAGGTTGTCAATATTTTTACCGTCTCGCTCGCCACTGAATACCAGAGTAACATCGGCATTGTCATCATATTGCTGGCGCAGGTTCTGGCCACTGCGATTCACTTCAATAGTGACGGTGTCGTAAGACATATTCATTAGTGTTCTGCCAACCTGGCGCGGTGTTACATAAGCATCCAGCAAAGCAGCTAATTCCTCAGTGCTGAGACTTTTGGTTTTTTCCAGATCTTTTTCATTGTACAGCGCATGAAAAAACTCGGTGGCGATATGCTCAGGTGTACCCCAATGGGCGTTGCTTTTTGGTTTTTCGTTGCACGCACACAGCAGTATTATGCAAAATAATAGTGGTAGTATTGTTTTCATCGGCAGCAAACCATAGAGACGTGTATCGACGCAGTGTGGAATTTTTTTTAGCGCCTGTAAAGCAAAAAGGCCGCATTAAGCGGCCTTTGCTGCAGCAGCCTTAAGCTTAAGGCTGTAGTTCCTGTTCGCTGAAGATGTTTGCAAATAGCGGGCTGGATAAATAACGTTCGGCAGCGCTTGCCAGAATCACTACAATGTTTTTACCGGCATTTTCCGGCTTGGCAGCCTGGCGCTGTGCTGCGATCAACGCTGCACCTGACGAAATGCCCGCCAGAATACCTTCCTCTTTCATCAAGCGATGGGTCGCGGCAAAAGCGTCCTCACTGCTTACCGTTTCTACTTCATCAATCAAATCCAAATCCAGATTGCCCGGGATAAAACCGGCGCCGATACCCTGAATTTTATGCGGTCCTGGCTTGATTTCTTCGCCCGCTTTAGCCTGACTGATGACCGGCGACTCGGTTGGCTCTACCGCAACAATGTGCACAGGCAACTTCTTAACTTCTTTTAAATAGCGGCTAACCCCGGTGATGGTACCGCCTGTACCGACGCCGGCGATAAAAATATCCACTTTACCGTCTAAATCGTTATAAATTTCCGGGCCGGTAGTATCAACGTGAATTTGCGGATTGGCCGGATTTTCAAATTGCTGCAGCAATACATAACGGTTCGGATCTGATGCCAGAATTTCATGGGCTTTTTCAATGGCGCCTTTCATACCTTTAGGGCCTTCAGTCAACACCAGATTAGCCCCCAGAGCCTTTAACAGTTTACGTCGCTCCAGGCTCATGGTAGCAGGCATGGTCAGGGTAAGTTTGTAACCACGACTGGCGGCAACAAATGCCAGGGCAATACCGGTATTGCCAGAAGTAGGCTCAATAATTTCTTTGTCTGCAGAGAGTACACCGCGTTTTTCGGCATCCCAGATAAGTGCAGAGCCTAAGCGGCATTTGACACTGAAGCTGGGGTTTCGTGATTCAATTTTTGCGTATACATTAGCACCGCCTGTGATGGTACGGTTTAGTTTGACCAAAGGTGTGCGACCGATAGACAATGAGTGGTCTGCAAATACGTTTGCCATTAAAAGCTCCAATTACAAAGAATTTGGTTATAAGAATACGCCAGCAGCATAAAAGGTGAAGTAGCGTTTGGCTATAACTTATATCATTTCATTTTCTTATATTGTAGCGTGAATTTTAACCCGAAGAGGATCAAAATGGCCTTTGAAAGTACTGACAATTATATTGTATCCACTGAGCTTGCGCTGGCGGTCAATGCTGCGGTAACCCTTGAAAAACCATTATTAATTAAAGGTGAGCCAGGCACGGGCAAAACGCGGCTTGCAGAAGAGCTGGCCCAGAGTCTGAATACCGAACTTATTCAGTGGCATATAAAGTCGACCACCAAGGCTCAGCATGGTTTATATGAATATGATGCGGTTTCGAGACTGCGCGATAGTCAACTGGGCAGCGACAAAGTCCAGGATATCAGCAACTATATTCGGCCGGGTAAGTTATGGCAGGCTTTTACTGCAGTAAAGCGACCGGTATTGCTGATTGATGAAATTGATAAGGCCGATATCGAGTTTCCCAACGATTTGTTGCACGAATTGGACCAGATGGCGTTTTATGTGCATGAAACCGGTGAACAGGTACGCGCCATTGATCGGCCAATCGTCATTATTACCTCCAATAATGAAAAAGAGCTGCCAGATGCCTTTTTACGCCGCTGCTTTTTTCATTATATCCGCTTTCCGGACGCCGGGACATTGCGGGCTATTGTCGCGGTGCATTACCCCAATATTCAGCAGCAGTTATTAGGTGCCGCGCTGGAAATATTCTTTGAACTGCGTGAACTGCCGGGTTTAAAGAAAAAGCCGTCAACCTCAGAACTACTCGACTGGCTTAAATTACTGTTGGCTGAAGATATTCCGGCAGAGGTTTTAACCGATAAGCAGCAACAGGGCGGCCTGATGCCGATGTTTGGCGCCTTGCTGAAAAACGAGCAGGATGTGGCGCTGGTCGAAAAACTGGCGTTTCTGGCGAAGCGGCAAGGTCGTTAAAAAATGCGTTTTTTGCGAGTGACGACTTTGCGCCTTAACTCAGCGAAGGACCAGAACCTTGTTTCGGTCGGCGCAGAGTGTCTGAGTGAGGGCGCAAGCCCGAGCGAGTTGCTGCGACGAGCCGGTGCAAGTGTTGTGGGCCGCAGTGATTCGATTACACCAGGACCATAGGCAATGTTGATTGATTTCTTTTTTACCCTGCGCAAATACGGCTTAAAAACCAGTATTACCGAACTGCTGGATTTATTAAATGCCTTAAAACAACAGGTGATCTTTGCCGATACTGAAGCCTTTTATCAGTTATCCCGGTTATGTCTGGTAAAAGATGAAACCCAGTACGACAAGTTTGACCGGGCTTTTGCTGACTATTTTGCCGGGGTGGCCGAAGTGGATATTGCCGCTAGCATTCCGCCAGAGTGGCTAGTGCCAGAAGTGCTGCGAAAATTAAGTGATGAAGATAAGGCCAAACTGCAGGCATTAGGGGGGCTGGATAAATTGCTGGAAACGCTGCGTGAGCGTTTAAAAGAGCAGCAAAAAAAGCACAGTGGTGGCAATAAGTGGATTGGTACCGGTGGTACCTCGCCGTTTGGTGCTTATGGGTATAATCCGGAAGGGGTTCGAATTGGCCAGCAAGGCAGTGGACAACGCCGGGCCGTGAAAGTATGGGACAAACGTGAGTTTAAAGACTTAGACATTGACAGTGAACTTAATAACCGCAGTATTAAACTGGCACTGAAGCAGCTACGTAAATTTGCCCGCAGCGGAGCTGAAACTGAACTCGATTTACACGGTACTATTCAGGCAACCTCCGAGCAGGCTGGCTGGCTGGATTTGCGTTTTATCCGAGAGCGGCATAATGCCATAAAATTATTGGTCTTTTTTGACGTTGGCGGTTCAATGGACGACCATATTGAGCAATGTCAGAAGCTGTTTTCTGCCGTGAAAACAGAATTTAAACATCTGGAGTTTTTCTACTTTCATAACTGTATTTATGAGGGCGTGTGGCGTAACAATAAAAGACGTTATACCGAACAGATAAACGTAGACGATATTATTCATACCTATGGCAGTGACTATAAACTGATTTTCGTCGGCGATGCCACCATGGGTCCCTATGAAATTGAGTATCCTGGTGGCAGTGTCGAGCACTTTAACCCGCTACCGGGAAAAGTCTGGCTGCAGCGCTTGCTTGGTCAATACCCCAAAGCGGTATGGCTAAACCCGCAACCGCAGCAGTGGTGGACCCAATATTTCTCTATTGAACTGATTAACCAGATAATGAATAAACGCATGTTTCCATTGACGCTGGACGGCCTGAGCAGCGCCATCAAAACGCTTTTATGATGGGTTAGAAAACCACCCAGTGAAGTAATTACACAGGATTTGTAACATGACATTACAGCGTCCCCCGAAACGTCGGTTATGGATTTGGCTGGTATGGCTGGCAGGGTTTTATACGGTCTGGCTATACCTTGTAGCCGGGTTAGGGCATTGGTCTGCTGCTGTCGCACACTGGCCAATGGCTGTCGCAATGGCCTTTGGTAGCTATGCGGCAGGCGCCACTCCCATGGGCGGTGGCACTGTAGGTTTTCCGGTACTGGTTTTGTTGTTTGAATTGCCAGCCAGTCTCGGGCGTGATTTCAGCTTTGCTATTCAGTCTGTAGGTATGACCAGTGCCGCGATATTTATCCTGGCCAGACGCCAGCCGCTGGCCTGGGCTACATTGAACGGTGCGATGCTCGGGGCATTATTTGGTACCCCATTTGGCATTTTTTTTATCGCGCCTTATGTGCCTGAGCTTTGGATTAAACTGATTTTTGCGGTGGTCTGGGCCAGTTTTGGCATACTGCATTTATGTCGCTTAAACGAAATTGCCGGCCACAGCGGTATAACTGATTTTGATGAAAAATGGGACTTTAAGCTCGGACTCTGGACCGGTATCCTTGCTGGCGCCACGGTGGCTGCCGTTACCGGTGTTGGCATTGATATGGTGCTGTATACCGCGCTGGTGCTGTTATGCCGGGCTGATCTGAAAATTGCTATTCCGACGTCGGTAGTGATCATGGCATTTACCTCGGTGCTAGGGGTCTCAGTTAAATTGATCTCGGGGCAGGGGCTGGCTCCGGGTGTGTTTGAAAACTGGCTGGCAGCGGCACCGGTAGTGGCAATAGGGGCACCGCTGGGAGCGTTTATTGTCGCTAAAATTGGCCGAAAACCTACGTTACTAGTAGTGGCAATGCTTTGTATCGGACAGTTTGTCTGGACTTTATATGCTGAGCAGCAGCGTCTGGGTATTGATGGAATGTTACTGGCAGCACTAGCGGTGCTAGCGTGTCTGGCGGGCTTTGAGCTATTGCACCGATGGGGGGCGTTGCTGGTAGGTGAAAAAACGGTCAGGGCACAGGCAAAAGCGCTGTCCGCCGACAGTTAATCGTAAACCAGCCGGCGCCTTTACCCTAAACGTTAACGGTAAAATGCCTCTACTTTGCCTTTTACTTTCATTAGCAACGGCTGGCCGCGACGGTCAAGCGCTTTGCCGGCCGCAACTTTTACCCAACCTTCGCTGATGCAATATTCTTCCACATCAAAGCGCTCTTTGCCGTTTAGGCGGATGCCAACATCGTGTTTAAAAATGTCTGCATTATAGTGCGGGCTGCGTGGGTTTACTGAAAGCTGATCCGGTAAATCCGGCCGGGTTGGCTGATTCTCAGTTCCTGTACTGGCGGTTGCTGCATTGTTGCTTGTTGTATCAGTCATGGCGTTAATCTTCGCAAAATAAAAGTGGGCCATTGTAGGCAAAGCAGGCCAGGTGCTCAAGTGCGGCAAGCACAAATTAAAAGGTAAAATCATTTTCCTTGCCGGATACCCTACAATTCCAGATATTGCGGCCAGCCCAGTAGTGGGTTAGTCAGGCCTTGTTTACCTTCAAAGGCATCAAGTTTTTCGGGTGAGGCGTCTTTTTTGGCCAGGGCCTGATAATCTTTGGCAAAGTTCAGGGTGCGTGTCAGCGCCGGAATAAAATGCTGGCCTAACTCGGCGCGAATGGCATCTGCATTGGCGCCGGGTAACTCAGCCAGGGTTGCTTCGGTTTGCAATGCAAAAAAAGTGTCGTTAAACCAGTGCTTTTGCAAAGTAATATTAAGCAGCCGCTTTTTTAAATCCTGGCGTACTTTGTCGCCACCGGTCAGGGCGCGGTAAAATACCACTTCAGCCAGCACTTCTTCCAAGCTGAAATGTTCAAACTCGTCAAAATGGCTGCGGGCGTAAAACTGCTGTTGTAATAGTTGCATGCTTTGGCTGCGCCGGTGCTCAGTCAGGGCTTGCTGATAATGGTGCCAGCCAGGCCAATCCTCTGCGTCTGGCGGACTGGATACTTGCTGCAGTAGTTGCTCTTCCACGTCACCATACAGTGATTTGCTACTATTGCGGCTGACCGTATTGAGCATGTTCCAGCCTTTCTGAAATGGTTTTACCAGTCCCTCTGGCGCAAGCAATAAGGCAAGCGCACGTTGTTGGTCTTTGGCGGCCAGTTCCAGCAAACCCAGGCTTACCACCCCTATAACATCATGTGCGGCTTGCTCAAGCAGATGCATTTTATATTTATTATAAAATTTATCGGCAAACTTCAGGCTCATTAGCACAGCTTTGCCCTTAATTTGCTGTAACTGCGCAGTGGTTAGCTGTTCACTGGCCAGAGCACTGCTGATAACCTGACTTAAAAACGGCCCTGTACTGCCGTCACGTAACATTAACTGCATGGGTTTTCCTGCTGCCTGGCCCGGATGGGACAGTAATATAACGGTTAGTCTAAAAAGCTGAACATATCGTCCACTTCGGCAAATTCATCTTTCGCCTGATTCTTTTCTTTGGCCTGCATCACCAGCTCGGTGGCAAATTTATTTATAATGCCTTCCCAGCCTGAATTTTCATTGCGAACCAGTGCTTTAATTGCACGCTCAACATCTGGCGCTAATTGGCGGATTAATGCCAGCAGGCTGCGGGGATCATCTATGCCTAAACCATGAGCGTCTTCATTCATCTGCCGCTCGGTATAACGCACTGCTTCTTCTAAGTCTTCTTCTTCATCATGCAGCATATCGTGCAGGCCATCGTCATCGGCAATGGCTTCACCGCGATAGAGCTCAATAAACGGGATAGACAAATAGAACAGCCCGGCCGGATCTTCAGCAATACATTCTAAGATCTCGGTTTGTTTCTCTTCGCTATCCTGGGTGCGGATAAGATAGGTTAAAAAATCAAAGGTATGTTGCTGCAG
Source organism: Arsukibacterium sp. UBA5043 (assembly GCA_002415085.1). Lineage (GTDB taxonomy): Bacteria > Pseudomonadota > Gammaproteobacteria > Enterobacterales > Alteromonadaceae > Alishewanella. The sequence goes on from DIBV01000001.1 coordinate 316,184, forward strand.
CTCATCAGCATTATTCTTAATTTTCTCTTCCCAGTACAAAGGCTGTTGACAAACAATATCGCGGATCCGCTCCGGGCTCATCAGCTCGGAGATAATGGATGGAAACGAGATATCATGCTGGCTGTTCATCTGAGTGAGAGTGACGATATCAATATTTTCAATCACTTCAACTAATTGCTCATCGCTCATTGTGTTGGCAATAAGCTCAAACTTCTTGCTGGCCTGTTTTGGTTCGATTACCGCCAGTTCTTTAATTTCGGCAGCCGCAATCTCAATTAAATTTGTCATTCAGGTTTCTCTCTGTTAAAGCGAATGTCGTCGTACTGGTTGTCATAACCCGGCTCGTCGCTGTCAACGCCATCGTCAAAGCCATCATTGAAATCATCATTGCTATAGCCATCACTGTCGTAGCGTTCAGTACTGTACTCATCGCTACTAAAGTCATCCTCCGGCGCGAGGTCAGCTATGTCATCTTGCTCATGATCAGTTGCTGCTGAGCTTTGTTTGCCGCTTTGTCGACCCTGGCTATCACCATGTGCCATTAAAAATAACACGGCGCAGCTTTCAATCAACATGGGCTCTGAGTATGCGCGAATCGCTTTTACCAGCTCTACATCAGCGTTATTAAAGGCAGCTGACGTTTTAAACTCATCCCAGTTTGGGGCGGTGCCAGTACTAAGCCACTGCTGCCAGTTAGCCTGTGCTGTGGCTGGAAATTTTACCCTGCCAAATAGCGCTACCGGCAGATATTCTGGTAATGATTCCAGTAATTTGGGGTCACGTAACAATACCGCTTTCATTTTAGCGGTATAGTGTTCCAGCGCTTTCGGAGTTTCCGGGTCGAGATAAGACTCGATATTTTCTCTGGCATCCGTTTGCAGGGCACGAATGCGTTTTAGATTCAATTTTGCAGCCATAAGGTAGTCACGACCTATCTGAGTAGTAAATTTATTCAAGGTACATTTTATAAATGTATGAGTGATAATAGCAGTTTGTCAGTAATACTGATCCCAAAGTTCCTGCATGGCTGCAGCGGGATCCGTGACAATCACGTTATTAAAGTCTTTAATAAATGCCGATTTTAGTTTTGGATCTGCAAGCACTTCATACGCTTGCTTTACCCGTTGCAACTGCAATGCGGCCTGTTCTTTTTCTTCATCGGTTTTGTCCAGTAATTTATCCGGATGATAACGATTAGACAGGCGTTTATAGGCTTTTTTAATATCGTCATCGCTGGCATTGGTTTTAATGCCAAGCACGCGAAAATGGTTAATCATAGAGTATCCTGCAACACGGTTATTAAAGCAGTATGGCCAGCTGGCGTAATGACCCTGCCAGCGCCAGCGCCAGCGACTGGCCGATAATCATAGCAGAAGGCAGCTGGGCTACCTAGTGCTGCGTGCTGCCATTTTGCTCTGGCTGGATAAACCAGCGTGGATCAATGCTCAGTTGAAACAGCAAGGGTGAAAAGCGTTTAAAGTTAGCGGCATTAGCCTGACACTGAATGTTTTTCGGATACCGGCTTTTCCACGGATCGTTAACCAGATACACCTGATTGTCCGCCACTGCAACGCCCTCTATCGAGCTGTTGTCCATTTTTTCATAAGCGGGACAATTGTGGCTGTTGGTTGGGGTATAAAAATCCAACGTCTGGACAAACGGGACTTGCTGCTGGCTGATATCGATGATCCAGAGCTGATTGTCATTGCGCGCTGCGCCAATCAGATAACCCGGATGGCTACTGGCGGGATGAGGCATATAGTCCAGCCCATTTAGCGGATGATTATTGGCATCGGGTACCGGTAGGGTAAAACCACTGTCTGCTACTGCAATAAAGTCTGCAGATGACCAGAAGTCAGCGGTGTAGGGGGTGACAAAAATCATTGGTGCATTGGCCTGGTTTTTCTCCAGCGCCAGATACAAATTACCGGCGTTATCAAAAGCCAGCCCTTCAATACCGTCATTACTGAAATTGCCTACCCTGGCCGCTGCGGGAAACTGTACCGGCCTGACCGCAACAATTTCGGCTTTGCTCAGTGCTTTATCGGTTTGGATTTTTACCAACAGGGTAGGATATGGTGTCGAGTGGGTATTGCTATAACGCTTAGCGCACTGTGGGCTCAGGCTAAAATCAGACGAGTCTTCGGTTACGCTGACAAGCGTCGTATCATCCTCACGGTCCCAGGTCAGAGATTCCCAGTCAGGATAGTTTGTTAGCAGTTCAGCAAAACAGCTATTTTGCAGGTCGCTGGCGACGGTAATATTAACCGGTGGTGCAATCAGCTGACCGGTCTGCGGGTTTATTCTGAGCAATATATTGCGCATAGGCACAGCCGAGCTGTTATCGCCAATATGCACAAGCTCGCCGTGGCGCAGGGTTAAACCGGAGCTTTGCGGATCAGCCAGTGTCTGGCCCGTCTCATCGGTAAGCCACTTACCGGCAAGATGCAATTCCGCCGCAGCAGCTTGAATAAAGCCAGTCGCTGCTAATAACAGGCCGCCGGCTAAAACAGTGGATAATAAATGCATGGTGTCTGTCCCTGGCAATGCCTTGTGGTTGCACAGTTTTTAGTGCAATGGCGATAACGTTATCGCCTGGTCATCGTTAACCGTTATTGTGCCAGTTAATTGCAGCAGCGCCTATATTAGCCTGCGCAATTAGCTGTACAAATAAAAAAGGCCACCCTGAGGTGGCCTTAACACGCCTTAAGCTAAGTTAGTAGCCCTGCGAGTGAACGTCTCGCACGGCGCGGCCGGACGGATCGGTCATTTCTGCCATTTTGGCATCCCAGGCTAGCGCTTCCGGGGTGGAACAAGCGACTGATTTACCGCCAGGTACACAGCTAATGGCGCCTGCATGGGGAAAATGTTCCTCAAAAATCACCCGATAGTAATAGGCTTCTTTGCTATCCGGGGTATTTACCGGAAAACGGAAGCTGGCGGTGGCCATTTGCTGGTCGCTGACTTCTTTCGCTGCATGGGCTTTCAGGCTATCTATCCAGTTATAGCCCACGCCATCGGAGAACTGCTCTTTCTGGCGCCACAGAATCTCGTTGGGCAATAAACCATCAAACGCCTGGCGCAGAATATGCTTCTCCATTTTGCCGCCGCCACACATTTTTGCCTGTGGGTTTAAGCGCATAGCAACGTCCATAAACTCTTTATCAAGGAACGGTACCCGGGCTTCAATACCCCAGGCCGACATGGCTTTGTTTGCCCGGTTACAATCAAACATATGCAAGCGGTCGAGCTTACGTAACGTTTCTTCATGAAACGCTTTGGCGTTGGGCGCCTTATGAAAATACAGGTAGCCGCCGAAAATCTCATCTGAGCCTTCACCCGACAGTACCATTTTAATGCCCATGGCCTTAATTTTACGGGCCATCAGGTACATTGGGGTAGAGGCACGAATCGTCGTGACATCATAGGTTTCCAGAAAGTAAATTACATCACGCAGTGAATCCAGTGCTTCCTGCACGGTAAAGTGCACCGTATGATGCACAGTACCAATAGCATCGGCGACTTTCTGGGCTGCTACTAAATCGGGCGAGCCAGGCAAGCCAACTGCAAAGGAGTGCAAGCGCGGCCACCAGGCTTCACTCTGGTCGTTATCTTCAACCCGGCGTTTAGCATACTGCTGGGCGATAGCCGAAATAAGTGATGAATCGAGGCCGCCAGATAACAGCACGCCGTAGGGAACATCTGACATCAGGTGGGTTTTAACGCTGTGCTCCAGCGCCGCTTTTAATTCAGTTTCGCTGGCCGGGTTATCTTTAACGGCATCAAAACTTTGCCAGTCGCGGCTGTAATAGCTACGCAGCTCACCAATTTTACTATCAAAGTAGTGGCCGGGCGGAAACTCTTTAATTTGCTTACATACCGGTACCAGCGCTTTGAGTTCTGAGGCCACAAATAACTGGCCGTTTTCATCATAGCCATAGTACAGCGGGATAATGCCGATGTGATCGCGAGCTATCAGATAGCGGCTTTGTTCGGCGTCATACAGAATAAAGGCGAACATACCGTGCAACTTGTCCAGAAAATCGGCGCCATGTTCTAAATACAATGGCAAGATAACTTCACAATCAGATTTGGTTTTAAACGGGTAAGGGCTAGCAAGCTCCTTTTCGAGTTGCTTATGATTGTAGATCTCGCCATTCACTGCCAGAATGTGATTTCGATTATCATTTATCAGAGGTTGGGCACCATTTTCAGTATCTACAATTGCCAGGCGCTCGTGCACCAGAATGGCATTATCGTCATTCCAAATGCCTGACCAGTCCGGGCCACGATGACGTAATAACTTAGATAACTGCAGCGCCTGCTGGCGCAACGCTTTAACATCAGTACTGATGTCAAGCACCCCAAATATCGAACACATGATAACCTCTATTAATTAATTTCGAAAAAACATTTTTATACCCAAAGGATTTCGGCTTGCACGTAGGCGGCAAGGCAATTTTCCCCTTGAGCTTAGTTTTACTAAGTGATAGGGGTAAACTGGCGCAGCCAACACCCGTGCAAATTGAAAGACGAAGGGTATTTTTGGCAGTATGTACGTCTAAACGTACCCCTTGAATGTGCCATGCCAGTATAAAATTGCAAGCGCTTTTTCGCGCTTTATCTAAGTAATTCGCGCTGAGAACGTTCAGTCGCAGCAACAGAAAACAGCGTTTATGCAAAAAACCGTTATAAAAAATCGCTTTATGCCGCCGGCTGCCTGGAGTTCGCAGCTATTGAGAGCAAGCCCTTTATTTAGCGATTTGTGCCAATCCTTTGCTATATCGCAGTTAACAGACTGGCCGGATATCGGCTGGCTTAATCACTGTGCAATGCAAGCCCCGGTGCAATTTGTTGATAACGACGAGCTCGCTGCTGATGGTCGTTACTATGAAGAGTATATTTATGCCACGAAAAGTGTGCCAACACGCAAAGATAACTGGCACGACTTTTTTGGTGCACTGATCTGGTGTTTATTTCCCCAAACCAAAGCGTTGTTAAACCGGCTGCATATCAGCGAAATTAACCAGCATGGCCAGAAACAGCGTACTAAGCTGCGCAACAAGCTGACACTGTTTGATGAGTGCGGGGTGCTAATATGCCTGGAACCAGCGGCAGCAGTGCATGCAACACTGCTGCGCAACCATCAGTGGCAGCAAAGCTTTGTCGACAGGCGTGCTGATTGGTGGCAAAGCATCAGGCCGGTTATTTTTGGCCATGCCATCTATGAAATGGCCACTGCTCCGTTTCTTGGGTTAACAGCTAAGACGCTGTTTATAGAGGTGCCAGCAGGTTTTAGCCAATGGTCGTTGGCCAGTACTTATGCCTATCTGGACAAAGAGCTGCTAACCCAAATAACAAAAGGTGTTTTACAAAATCCGGCCCAATTAACGCCTTTGCCTTTATTAGGCGTGCCGCTTTGGTATGCGGCCAATCAAGAGCCGCAGTTTTATACTAACGAGGATTATTTTCGTCCAACAAGGCAGCCTGCAGGTTAGCGCAAAACCAGCTCTACCCGCCGGTTGGCGGCTTTACCATCATTGCTACCATTGTGTCGTTGAGGCGACATAGCGCCAACTCCTTCACCCAATAGCCTGTCGGCTTTAATACCTTGCTTAATCAGCGCCTGCAAAATACTGTCGGCGCGGGCTTTTGATAACTGCATATTGTGGCTGTGGCTGCCGCTGTTATCGGTATGGCCTACTACGTAAAAGGTTTGTGCAGGGTGTTGGGTAAGGTACGCCGTTATAACGTCTATTGAACCAGCAGATTCAGGTAACAGGGTGGCACTGTCGCTGGCAAAATGTAAACCATGTAGCACTACCTTGCCGCTGCGGCTAAGCTCATTTTGCAGATAATCGGCATCAATACTCACCCGGTTGGACTGCATGCTGCTTAGCTCAACAATATCATGCGCAATATCTACATAGGCATATTCACTGTGTTTCTTTACATAAATGGACAGATAAATATCCTGCTCATTCACTTTTTTATAAGCGGTAAGCATACGATAATCGTTACGGGCATAAGTGCTGTTGCTTAAATAGCCTTTAAAGCGACTTCTATCGGGGTTGCCCTTCCATAATTGCTTACGCTGCTCGTTACCACAGCTTTGCTGCTCACAACTAAACAGTATGCTAAAGCCCGCTTGTTGCAGCGCTTGCTGATAATTTCGAAACACCTGCAAGGTCGACTGATCTTTACTGGCTTCGTAATGCAACAGGGTAGATTTACCTGCCAGCTTTAAATGCGGCACGTTTTTATCGTCATCGGCAATGCCGGTTGGCAGCAGCACTTCGGTGTACTCTGACTCAAAACGTTCAGTTAATCTGGCACCCTGATAGCGGGATATAAGCGGATGATCGCCACCTGAGGCTTTATCGGGCCCTAAGTCGGCAGAAGCCGGACTGTTACCTGGCGCAGTGGTTATAGCATCTGCGGTAATATTAACCAGCCCCAATGGCAATTGCTGCGGCTCGGTTATAATCTGGCCCACCGCAGTGGTATCCCCGGTATCTTCCTGAATTAGCCATTGGATATAAGTAGGGTGTTGCTTTGGCCCCACCTTTGCCAGGATATAGTAATGCTCACTGCGGTAGCGGGAGAAATTGTCCAGTTCAGAGAACACATCATCAGGCCAGTGTGCCCCCCCAATTAACTTTTTCGAGAACCCCTGGCCGCAATCTGAGCGACACAGCAGTAACAGTTCGCCATTCAGGCGTTTAACTACGTCAAGGTAGTTCTCCGCAATTTGTAGTGCGGAGTCCTGGCCCTCAACCCGATAAATATGCCCGGTTTGTTTACCTACCACGCTAAACGCATCAAACTGCTCACCCTTAACAAGCTTTGCTCGTGGGATCAGCACTTCAGCATAATTGCTAATAGCCTGACGCTTTATGGTGGCATTGGGGTAGGCGGCTACCAGCGGGTGGTCGGTTTCAGCGAAAACCACAAAGCTGCTCAGATAGAACAAAATCGTTATTACGTAGCGCATGTCATTCCTTTTGCAACGCAACGCTCAACATACTCAAGCTATACGTTGATGCTGTTACATTGATGCTATATAAGATGGGATTGTGATATTGGTGTTTAAAGTAATGAAAGTGATGATAACGTAATTGATATTTCAGGTAAATAAATGAGTTGCTTAATATGACTGGTTGTTTAGTAGCATTGTTTGTCATACCGTATAACACCTATGAATTTATTACAGATGCTTACAGTTTTTTTAACCAAAAAGCGCAGTGACAAATTGCTAACAGTGGGTGACTTCTTGATAATCAACACCTGACTCCAAAGCCAACTTTCACGGTAGCCGATTGGTGGGCTGCAAATGTGTATGACGGTGTCTACCTGAATATAGGGTAGTTCCGGATGCTAAGTATAAGAAAATTAACAGCAAAAAAACCAAGCAACGATTAGGAAGCTTACATGATAGAAATAAAAGGGTTAGCTAAGGCGTTTGCGATTAGCAAAGGCAATAAATTATCGGATACCGAAAAGCAGGATGTGCGATACAGCGAAAAAGCCTTCCATTCGGTACGGGATGTCAGTTTTACTTGCGGCAATGGCGAAGTATTAGGGTTGCTGGGCCCTAATGGCGCCGGCAAAACCACTACCTTACGGATGTTATCTACTGCACTGAAACAAGACAGTGGCTCGGTATTTATTAACGACATTGACGTACTGCAAAAGCCGATTCAGGCCCGCAAGGAAATTGGTTTTTTATCTGCTGATACCGGCCTGTATGGCAAACTAACTGCCTTTGAAAATGTCGCTTATTTTGCCCGGTTACATGGGATGAAAGATTCGGCTATAAAAACCCGGATTGATGAGCTATTCAGTATGCTCGATATGCATACCTTTGCTAATAGGCGGGTTGATACCATGTCAACCGGTATGAAACAGAAAACCGCGATTGCCCGCGCGGTGGTGCACTCACCGAAAGTGGTTATTCTGGATGAGCCGACCACGGGTTTAGATATTATGACAGTACAGACGGTGCTGGATTTTATAAAATCATTAAAAGCACAGGGCACGCCGGTGATTTTCTCTACCCACCATCTGGATGAAGTCGGGGCCTTGTGTGACAGAGTAGTGGTGATAGACAAAGGCGTCAGCAGCTTTTCCGGCAGCCTCGCCGAATTTAAACAACTGACACCGGATGGTGATTTACGTCAGGCGTTTTTAGCCATTATTGCTAATCAAGCACAGCAGGGAGCAGCCTAATATGTGGCAGGTTTACTTTAAAGAATTAACCGAATTACTGCGCGATAAAAAAACCCTTATTTTTGTTATTTTACTGCCTATTCTTATTTTTCCAGTGCTGTTTGGTATTGTTGGTTTGGTGATGGCAACCACCACCAGTAAAGCAATGGAAGAGCAGCATCGCTATGTGATTATTAATGAGCAACAGGCACCGCAGTTTGCAGAGGCTTTGTTCTACCATAAGAACTTTAAAAAAGTGGAGACAACATTAAACAGTGAACAAGAGCTGGTAGCGGCTATCCGCAATGATGAGTTTGACGTGGCGCTGGTTATTCCGGCCGACTTTGCCAGCCGCAAAGCCGCGGTGCAGCAAACCGAATGGCAATTGATTTATAACCGCTCGTCGCAACTGGACTTTATGTACAACTATTTTGACGAGATGCTGAAAACGTATACCGAGGAGTTGCAGCGGGGCACCCTGAGCCAGTTGGGTGTTGATCCGGCTAACCTGACGGCGATTTTGAAGCCGGTTGAACTCACCCGGGTTAATACCGCAGAGCAGCGGGAAAATATTGGTGAGAGTATGGGCGCCATTTTAGCCTATGCCCTGGTATTATTGTGTTTAAGTGGGGCTATGTATCCGGCAGTGGATATGGGCGCTGGCGAAAAAGAACGTGGCACCTTAGAAACCCTGTTAATTTGTCCGGTCAGCCGCACTGCTATTGTGTTGGGTAAGTTTTTAACCGTGTTGACAACTGCCCTGATGACGGCACTGATAACTGTGGTCAGTTTGGGGGTATGGGGCGGTATCATCAGTGCCTTTGCTGATTTGTCGAAAGTATCTGAAGCGCTGGCCAGTATTACTATAGTTGATCTGATGCTGATGTTCTCTTTATTGTTGCCTACAGCTGCTATTTTTGCTGCATTGTTGCTGGCTATCTCTATCTACGCCCGTACTTTTAAAGAAGCGCAGAATTATATGAGCCCGCTGACAATATTAGTGATTGTGCCGTTAATGATAGCAATGGCACCGGGTATGGAGCTGGACGTTACTACTGCTCTGATACCACTTACCAATATCGCGCTGGCGATAAAAGAGTTGCTTAAAGGTACCGCAGATTATGGTTTGCTGGCACTGATCTTTGCCTCAACCACCGCATTGGCAGGAGCACTGATTGCTTTTTGTGTGCACTGGTTCCAGCAGGAAAAAGTGCTGTTTCGCTAGTCAAAGTTGATAGAATGGTATTGATAACAATTCGCAGTTAGATTAATATGGCGCTGTCTTGATAGAAAAGGGCAGCGCCATGTACGTATGTTTATGCAAAGCAGTGTCAGATAAAGCCATAAAGCAAAATATTGCCAGTGGAGCCTGTACGATGCGTGATCTGAAAACTAATCTTGGTGTTGGCAGTCAGTGTGGTAAATGTGTATCTCAGGCCAGTACTATTTTGCACAACGAACTGGTTAAACAATGCCGTGATATCAATGATCTGGCAAAACCTGCTGCCTGAGCATCAGCATAGTTCCGAATAAGTCTACCGCCGCTGCCACTGCGGGCAAATAAATCCTTAGTTTTAAATCTGTTCAGTTCTGTTTTCTTACCATTGACGCCATAATACCGGCTTAACGATAGGCTAAGCTTAGTGATTAACTGTTAAGCTCTGAGAGCATTAGTAATGGAGATAATATGGATAAAATAAAACAGGTCGCCATTGTTGGCGGTGTCCACGGTAATGAATTCTCCGGTATTTATTTAGTTAAACAGTACCAGGCCAGACCTGAACTGATTAACAGAGCCAGCTTTGAGTCTCGTTGTATATGGGCAAATCCTGAGGCGCATTATGCTAATAAACGTTATTTACACAGTGACTTAAATCGTCAGTTTAAAAATGTTGATCTGGCCAACCCGACACTAAGCAATTATGAGCAAAGCCGGGCTAAAGTGCTCAATGCTGAACTGGGTCCTAAAGGTGCAGCAAAAACCGACTTGCTGATCGACTTACACAATACCACCAGCAATATGGGCGCGTGTTTAATTCTGACCCAGGCCGGGCCTTTTTATAATCAATTAGCGGCTTATGTCAAAATGGTGATGCCAGAAGCGATAATTTCCCGGGATGAAGACCACTTTGATGCAGCAGATCACGCTTTAATGTGTACTCTTGGCCGTTATGGGGTGTTAGTGGAAGTTGGGCCGCAGCCTCAATCAGTATTGCGTCACGATATATTAGATCTGATGGACAGAATGACCCGTCATATCCTGGATTTTGTGGAATTGTATAATACCGGTAAGCTGCGATCTTTGCCTAAAAAAACGGAAGCGTTTCGGTATCTGTATAGTATTAAACTGCCGATGAATGAACAGGGTGAGCGGCTTGGTATGGTCCACCAAAATGTGCAGGACAAAGACTATCAGCCAATTAACCCCGGCGACCCAATTTTTATGTTATTTGATGGTACGGAAGTGTATTACGAGGGTGAGCAAACGGTATATCCGACCTTTATCAACGAGGCGGCTTACTATGATAATAATCTGGCAATGTCGTTAAATGAAAAAGTTGTGATTACTCTGGATTAATAAATCTGGCGCTACGTTTTATTCTTAGATCATTTGTGTTATTAATTTGCTACATATTTATTGGCATAGCAAGCTGGAGTCGTTGGCATGCAAAAGTTTGTACTTAGTGTCATGCATGCAGCAATTTGTCTGTTTTGCAGTAGTGTGGTTCTGGCGGTGCCAATACAGAGAGAGCCACCGGTTTTAAGGCTTTATACTGAACACAGTCCGCCCGGCGAGTATCTTGATGCCAGCGGCAACGTTAGCGGCGCAACGGTGCAGCTGATAAAGTTGCTGCTAAGCCGGTTGGACCAGCCTGCCACTATTGAGTTGTTGCCCTGGGCCAGGGCATTCGAGCGGGCAAAGCTGCAGAGCAATAGTGGTGTATTTGAAACCGTGCGCAATGCTGAACGCGAAGCAGATTTTAAGTGGGTTGGGCCACTGAAGATGCATGCGATTGGCTTATATGGTCGCAGTGATGTTTTTAAAAGCGGCAATCCCATCCTGGGGGCAAGTAACAGATATCTTGCTTGCGAGTACCGGCAATCAGTTCATGTTAATGCATTAAAAAGACTTGGCTTTATTGAAGGACACAACCTCATCTTAACGGTAAATCACGGCGATTGCTTTACGTTACTGCTTAAAGGAAGAGTGCAACTGGTGGTGCTGAATGAAGCTGGCGCTGCCGAGCGTCAGTTGCAAATGCAACAGGCTGGGCATCAACTGGTAAAGTTGCGGCCGCTCAGTCAGGTGAGGTTGTATCTGGCGTTCTCACTGGATATCGATGACGCCACTATTGGCCGCTGGCAACAGGTGCTGGAACAAAGCTACCTTGACGGCAGTATGCGGGCGCTGTATCAGGGGGTTTATCCCGAACAAATGATTAGCCGCTTAGAACAATTCGCCAGTGAGGGAGATACTCAGTTGCAGTAAGCATTACTGCAACTGGGGCAAATTGGCTATTCCGTCTGGTTTGCCAGTGCACTAATTTGTTGTTCGGTTAAGCGATAACCTACCCATTCGGTTTTTGCCTGCGCGCCAAGCGCCTGATAAAACTTAATAGCCGGTTCATTCCAGTCCAGTACGCTCCATTCAAAGCGGCCACAATTGTTGGCCGCGGCAATTTTTGCCAGTGCTTTAAATATCGCTTTACCCGCTCCGGTGCGCCGCGCTGCTGGCGTAACATACAAATCTTCCAGATACAGGCCATATTTGCCCAGCCAGGTCGAGTAATTGTAAAAATACACGGCAAAGCCAATTGGCTGGCCTTCATTTTCGCATATTAATGCATGAGCTTTAGCGTCGCTGCTGAATATAGTTTGCTGGATCATCTCAACTGAGGTCAGCACTTCGTGCTCGGCTTTCTCAAAAATGGCCAGCTCGGTAATAAATTGCAAAATCGTTGTAGCATCAGCAGCTGTCGCTGCTCTGATGTTTAAATCGGTCATATAAGCTCCGTGTTGATTACAGGCTATCGTAGTGTGCTTTCTTTTGAATAAGTTCAATGGCGTAATTATCAGGATCACGGACAAAAGCAATTTCAGTGGTACCGCCTTTCACCGGACCAGGCTCGCGGCTTATTACACCGCCTTTGGCACGAATTTTATCGCAGGCGTCGTACACGTTCTCAACTTCCAGCGCAATATGGCCATAAGCATTGCCTAAGTCGTAGCTGTCGGTATCCCAGTTATAAGTAAGCTCCAGCACGGTATGCTCACTTTCATCGCCATAACCGACAAAGGCTAAGGTGTATTTATACTCTTTATTGTCAGACTGGCGCAGCAGCTTCATACCCAGCACTTCGGTGTAAAAGGCGATCGACTTTTCTAAATTACCCACGCGCAGCATGGTATGTAGCATTCTCATGCAAACTCCTATTCGGTTTGTGTGTTTAAATTAGCGGTTAGATAGCTGATGTTAGCATAATATGCTGCGGCAAAAGGACCGCTAAGCGCCAGAAGCACCATATTGATTGTTAAATCGACTCACCTTGCTGATTAGGTGGATAAGAACAAGCCAACATATACAAAGCCAGCTAACCCCAGTATGCTGAAAACTATATTGATAAGGTAAGGAATTATTCTTGGCTTCAGCTAATCTACTCGCCCTTATTGATGATATTGCCACGTTGCTGGATGATGTTGCGGTGCTTTCAAAAGTGGCAGTTAAGAAAACCGCGGGGGTACTCGGTGATGACTTGGCGTTAAATGCTAACCAGGTCAGTGGTGTTAAACCTGATCGGGAAATTCCGGTAGTTTGGGCGGTGGCAAAAGGCTCTTTTCTAAACAAGCTCATTTTAGTTCCTGCAGCGCTATTAATCAGCGCGTTTGTCCCGGTGCTGATTACCGTATTGCTTATTCTGGGCGGTTTATATTTGTGTTATGAGGGCGCTGAAAAAGTACTGCACCGTTTTTTTCTGCGGCCATCGCCTGTCGAACGTGCTGCTCGCCTAAAAGCACTGGCAGATGAGAGTATTGACATCGTGGCTTTAGAAAAGGAAAAAATAACAGGGGCCATTCGTACCGATTTTATTCTGTCGGCAGAGATTGTGGTTATTGCGCTTGGTAGCGTAAAGCAGGCGGATTTTTTTACTCAGGTAGGTGTGCTAAGCACCATTAGTATTGCTATTACCATCGGCGTCTACGGCCTGGTGGCAGCCATAGTGAAGATGGATGACGCCGGTTTACATATGCTTAGAAAAGCAGTCAGTGGTAATTGGAATAATGTACAACGCACGGTTGGTCGCGGCTTGCTGATTGCGGCGCCATTATTGATGAAGACACTGGCTATTGTCGGAACCATTGCGATGTTTCTGGTAGGTGGCGGCATTCTTTCACATAACATTCCGCTATTTCATCACGTTTCATTGCTGCTTCAGCAAGCCGCTCCGTCGCTCAGTGTGATTACGCCAGTGCTATTTGATGGCGTAATCGGTTTTATCGCTGGCGCTATTATTGTCGGAATTCTGAGTCTTATTGGTCGTATGCGCGGTAAGTAGCAACAGCATCTCTTATTTGCTTTTCTGTAAATAACGTCGGCTACCCTTATTGCGTGCTGCAGTAACCAGCGCTGTCCAGACTTTGCAAGATGCAGCAATTCTGGATCTGTTCGCTACTCACCGCTGTCATTATTTTAAGGTTAAACACAATTAAAAAATCAAGGATGTAAATATGGCTAAAACATCACATGCAACAGCCGTTCTGGTCTCGCTTAGCACAGTATCGCTCGGTTTAGTGTCAGTGGGTCATAGCGCAAAGGTACAGGCTGCAACAGCGTTACGGCAAAACTCGACTATGGTGGCGTCAGCTATTGCGCAGGCAACGCTAAAATCAGATCAAAACAGAGACACTGAGCATAGCCATGATGATCTACCCGGTGACGAGCATGACGAACACTATATGACGCCCGTGACCCACATACCGGTGTGTTCGATGAAAATGGTATCCTTTGGTTTACCCTGCAGTATTCCAATTATATTGGTAGATTAAATCCTGAAACAGGCGATATCCAACTTAAAAAAATGCCTACGCCTGGCGCTAAGCCTTATGGTATTAAAGTCGATTCTTCGGGGAATTTGTGGGTTGCATGTAATGGTAGTAATTGTCTGGTTAAAGTAAATGCAAGAACCTTTGAATTAGAAGAAGTAAAACTTCCGGGTAAAGGTACAACGGTTAGACGATTAGATATCGCAGCAGATGGAATGATTTGGTACGTCAATTCCGGGTTAGGAAAACTTGGAAGATATAATCCTGAAACAGCTGAAATAAAAGAGTGGGCATCGCCAAGCGGCTCGAAGTCACACCCCTACGCTATTGAAGTACTGAACGGTATTGTTTGGTACAACGAATCCGGAATGCGTCCGGACGCATTGGTTCGCTTTGACCCAGAAACTGAACGTTTTCAAAGTTGGGCTATTCCATCCGGCGATTTTTATGCCGGTATCCTACGACATATGCGGCCAACTGCCGATGGTGCACTGCTTATCCATCAAAGTGCCACCAACCGCATCATTCGCGTTGATATTACAGAGTAAATTGAAATTGGCGATGGAGATCTGTCTAAGTTCGTTTTTTGGTGTATAGCGGCCGTGCAGGATAAGTCAGTGGTGTATGTCTAATTTAAACTTGTTGGGTACCACGTTAAGCAGTTTGTGCTCGACCGTGTCGGCGTTTTGCCCACTTCAAGTTAAGTAAAGTGGAATACTATTAGTATATAGCGGTATGTAAATTGCTTATCACATGACAAGGATATTGAAGATAATTCTGTCAGTTAAGTGAATCGAGGGCATTATGAGCAACAAACAGCTAATTAGTACTATTGGTATCGGTCTGGCGGCAGCATCTGTGAGTATGTTAACCAGGAAAAGCGTACAAAAATCGTGGGAAAAAATTACCGACAAGCCCGCACCAAAAGATAAGGCCAGCAGCGATGTTGAACTCAAAGAGGCAATTGCATGGGCCGTGGTTTCAGGTATAAGTGCTGGTGTTGCGAGAATGGTCGTACATTATGTTGCGGATAAACGTCATTCACAATGATGGTAACTAAAGCGACGTTGAGAGTAAGCGATCGCTTTATTAAGAATGCTGAATATCGTAAAAGTAATGGTGCGTCTACCACAGACTGTGGTTGGTACAATTCTATGACTGCTCCTCGCTCAAAGCTGTCTAAAATTCATTCAGTTTTCTGTGTGAACTCACACAAGTCCTCAATAATACAGCTGTTGCAGCGCGGCTTGCGAGCGACACAGGTATAGCGGCCGTGCAGAATAAGCCAGTGGTGGACATCGAGTTTAAATTCGTTCGGCACGACTTTAAGCAATTTATGTTCTACCTCGTCGACATTTTTACCCGGTGCTAGTTTAGTGCGATTACTTACCCGGTAAATATGGGTATCAACGGCAATGGTGGGCCAGCCAAAGGCGGTATTTAGCACTACATTGGCGGTTTTACGGCCAACGCCGGGCAGGGCTTCCAGCGCTTCGCGGTTTTCCGGCACGATGCCGTCGTGTTGCTCAACCAGAATACGGCAGGTTTTAATCACATTTTCGGCTTTGGTATTAAACAATCCGATGGTTTTGACATAGTGTTTCACGCCATCTACGCCAAGATCGAGCATGGCCTGTGGCGTGCGGGCGACCGGGAACAAATGTTTGGTTGCTTTGTTAACCCCAACATCGGTAGCCTGTGCTGAGAGCAGCACGGCAATAAGTAACTCAAACGGAGAGCTGTACTCCAGTTCAGTGGTCGGGCTTGGGTTGGCGGCTCGCAGCCGACTGAGTATTTCAATGCGTTTTTGCTTATTCACAATACCAGACCTTTTTACTGTGCCGCACCGGTTACCCGGGCCCGGGTGATAGCCGCGGCCTGACTCTGGCGTTGTTGTAATCTGGCATCAATCAGATTTTTCAGCGCAATTAACAATCCCATGCCAATAAAAGCACCTGGCGGCAACAAAGCCAGTAGAAACTGAGTATCAAGCGCAAATAACTCGATGCGAAGGCTGGCAGCCCAGTCGCCCAGCAATAAATCGGCACCATCAAATAAGGTACCCTGGCCCAGTATTTCCCGCATTGCGCCCAATACCACGAGCACCAGCATAAAACCCAGCCCCATCATCAGTGCATCAATAGCAGCAGGCAATACCGCATTCTTGGAGGCAAAGGCTTCAGCCCGGCCGATAATGGCGCAGTTGGTCACAATTAGCGGAATAAAAATGCCCAGGGACTGGTATAACCCAAAGGTATAGGCATTCATCAGTAGCTGAATAACGGTGACGAAGCTGGCTATTATAAGCACAAATACCGGAATACGGATTTCGGAAGGCACCACATTTCGTACCAGTGACACCACTATATTGGAGCCAAGTAAAACCAGCAAGGTGGCAAAGCCAAGGCCTAGCGCATTGGTAACCGTGCCGGTAACGGCCAATAGTGGGCATAAACCGAGCAGCTGCACCAGGCCAGGGTTATTGCGCCAGAGCCCTTGCACCGTCAGCTCCCGGATACTGTTTGTATTATCACTCATTGGTTTGCTCCGCAATTAGCCGGCCGGCTGGCAAGTTCAGGGTGCTGTTGGACCAGTAATCCCGCCTTATAGATAGCATCAACCACGGCTCTGGGCGTGATAGTAGCGCCAGTAAACTGATCAAACTGACCACCATCTTTTTTAACGGCCCAGGCAGACGCATTCTCACTGGTGACCTGTTTACCACTGAAGCTTTCAATCCACGATGAGCGGCGCCGCTCAATTTTATCGCCAAGTCCCGGCGTCTCCTGATGGTTTAACACCCGGCTACCGAGCACGGTGCCGTCGGGCTGAACCGCAACAATTAAATCGATATTACCGCTGTAGCCATCGGGTGCGGTGGTTTCAATCACAAAGGCATTAACGGTGTCATCTTTTCGCAAACGATATACCGATTGCGCAGTGGGGCGGCCAAGTAATTGAGGATTGGTAACCAGAATACAATCGGCCAGTAGCGCAGCATTAGCGCTGCTGCTAGGTAATACGTCATTTAAAATAGCCAGTTTACTGGCCAGTTGTTGCTGGGCAATTTTGGGTTGAGCCAGCTGGTTGACCAACCCCAGAATGGCAACACATACCAATGCCACCAATGCCAGCAATAATGCATTTTTCGATATAGGCTGGATCATTTACCGGCTCCTTTGGCTTTATGGCCGTATGTGCGCGGACGGGTATAGTAATCAATTAGCGGTACTGCCATATTCGCCAGCAACACGGCAAAGGCAACACCATCCGGATAACCGCCGTATTTACGAATGATAAATATCATTAAACCAATAAAGACACCGTAAACTATTCGTCCTTTGTTGGTAGTGGATGCGGAGACCGGATCGGTGGCAATAAAAAATGCGGCCAACATGGTAGCGCCGGAAAATAACTGCAACAGCGGGCTTGGATTGGTATCGGCGGCGGCCAGCCAGCTTAGCAAGCTGATTGCAAACAAACTGCCCAGTACAGCAACCGGAATTCGCCAGCCTATCACCCGCAGCTTTATCAGCGCTAAACCGCCGGCAAGGTAGGCCAGATTTACCCAAAGCCAACCCGCACCAGCAATGCCATAGAATATCGGTTGCTGCAAACTTTCTGTTAAGGTCTTGCCAGCAGCCAGATCCGTCCGGATGGTATCCAGCGGTGTTGCCATGGAAACACCGTCTATGCCGGTTTGTAGCTGACTGATGCTAAAGCCACTGCAGCTATATTGAGTGAATACGGCACATACCGCATCGAACAGGTTCAACGATTCCGGTTGCAAACTTACGCTGGGCAACCACTGCGTCATCTGTAATGGGTAGGCAATCAATAACATGACGTATGCCGCCATTGCCGGATTAAACAGGTTGTTGCCAAGGCCACCATAAAGTTGTTTAACAATAACAATGGCAAAAAGGGTACCAATAACAATCAGCCACCAGGGAGCATAGGGCGGAATGGCAATGGCCAGCAACACGGCGGTAAGCAGCGCGCTGTTATCTTTTAGCCGTATTAACGCAGCTTTGTTTCGTAAGCGCATGACCATGGCTTCAGCCAGCCAGGCCGTCGCGATAGCCAGCAGTAATTGCACCAGCACGCCGTAGCCAAACAGCATGGCCTGAACCACAATACCCGGGATGCAGGCCACGACCACCAGCAGCATGATTTCAGAAGTACTGCGGCTGATCCTGTTATGTGGCGAGCTGGTAATTTTAAAACTCATGGTTTTTCGCTATCTGCTTGTTTTTTGGCTTTAGCCCGGGCAATAGCGGCAGCAATAGCGGCTTTACGCGGATCGGTGGTCGCCTGCTCTGAGGCCGGCTCCGTTGCTTCTGGTTGCTTTGTTTGTTCCGCCTCAACCACTTTATCCTGCTGCTCAGCCTGAAGCTGGGCGGCTTTGCGCGCCTTGGCCCTGGCAATAGCTGCGGCGACGGCGGCACTCTTAGCGCTTGCCGGCTCATCTGCTGCTGGTTGCTCCTGCCTCGCTTCGTCCTGAGCTACTGGCGCAGGCTCAGACTCAGCGTGTGGCTCGCTCGCGGCTTTTTCTGCCTGATACGCCCGGGCCTGTTGTTTTTTCGCTGCCCGCTCGGCCAGTACCTGCTCCCGATCTGCTGGTACAGAGTTTTGCTCTGTTTGTTTGGCTTTTATCCGGGCAAGCGCTTCTGCCACAGCATTACTGTTGCTGCCAGTTTGCTGCGCTTGTTCCCGGGCTTGAGCTAATCTCTGGTTACGGGCCATTCGCTGTTGTTTTTCCCGCTCCAGTCTGGCATTTCGTGCCTCAAAGCGAGCTTTAGCCTGTTCAGCTTTTACGGATTCGCGTTGTTGTTCACGGATCTCAGCTTTAGCGACACGGTAATATTGTACCAGAGGGATTTCACTGGGACAGACATAAGCGCAGGCACCACATTCGATGCAGTCAAATAAGTTATATTCATCCAACTTTACAGGGTCTTTCGCCTTGCTATACCACAGCAACTGCTGCGGTAATAAACTGGCCGGGCAAACATCAGCACATGCGCTGCACCGAATGCAGTCCTGTTCTTCCGCGGCTGGCGGCAGTTCATGCTTGCTGGGAGCCAGAATACAGTTCGTAGTTTTTGTTATTGGCACAGTCAGATCGGGCAGGGTAAACCCCATCATTGGGCCACCCATAATGACTTTGTAGGGTTGTTTATGCTGATAGCCACAGAAGTTAAGCAAGTCGCTAACCGGTGTGCCTATTAAAGCCAGTACATTTTGTGGCTGGCTGAGGGTTTCACCTGTGACCGTTACCACCCTAGACAACAATGGATGATCATCCAGCACTGCCTGTGCGATCGCAAAGGCGGTACCCACGTTTAACATCACGATACCGATGTCGATTGGCCGACGGCCAGCAGGCACCTCTTTATTCGTTAACAGCTGAATAAGTTGCTTCTCGCCACCGGACGGATATTTAGTCGGTAAATCGCGAACATAATAATGCTCGCGCTGACTGCAGGCCGCTTTCAACGCCGCACTGGCCGCGGGTTTATCGTCTTCAATACCAATAAGCACGGCCTTGGGGCTTAACAACTTACATAAGATATCAATACCTTTGACGATGGTAATGGCACCTTCCTGAATTAATGCATCGTCAGCACTTATGTAAGGTTCACACTCCACGGCATTAATAATCAGGTAATCGACCGGCTGGGTAAGACCGGCTTTTAAATGAGCAGGAAAGCCAGCGCCACCCATACCCGCTATACCACTTAGTTGAATACGCTCCAGCAAACTACTGTTGTCGCTGGTAGCGAGGTTCAGCGGATATTGTTCCCGCCATTCGTCAAGCCCATCCGGGGCAAGGGTAATGGTATTTTCAGGTAATGCTGAGGGGTGGGCGCTGGTATGATCGCCAACTGTCACTATTGTGCCCGACGTCGGCGCATGTACCGGCACTGCCATAGAATTGTCGGCACTGGTTAGCGCCTGACCTTTTAATACGCGCTGACCAATACTGACCAACACATTGCCGGCAACACCAATATGCTGACGCAGCGGGATATACAGCCGATCCGGTAATGGCAATACGGCAATTGGCTTCTGGGCAGTTTGGGCCTTACGGGTTGGTGGGTGAACGCCACCATGAAAGTCCCATAATTTTCCAGCCTGAATTTGCTGATATAAACTCGGCACCTGTTACTCCACCTGGATTATCGGAATAGCGTTAAGATCCCATTTCCAACGCTCTGGGGTTGGTGTTACGGGTAACATATCAATGCAGTCCACCGGGCAGGGCTCAACACATAAATCACAGCCCGTGCATTCATCCGCAATAACGGTATGCATTAATTTTGAGGCACCGACAATAGCGTCAACCGGGCACGCCTGAATACATTTGGTGCAGCCAATACATTCATCTTCCCTGATGTACGCAACGCGTTTTATTGCGACGGTCTGAGCAGCATTCAATGGTTTAGCGTCAACCCCCATTAAATCAGCCAGTTTGCGAATAGTGCTATCGCCGCCGGGAGGGCACTTATTAATCTCGTCTCCGTTGGCTATCGCCTCGGCATAAGGCCGGCATCCCGGATAACCACATTGGCCACACTGCGTTTGTGGCAAAATGTCGTCAATTTGCTCCACCAGCGGGTCGCTCTGCACTTTAAAGCGAACGGCAGCAAATCCCAGTACTCCGCCAAAAAGCAAGGCGAGGCCACCTAAAATCAGTAATGCTGTCAGTAAACTCATCAGACTTTAACCAAACCGGTAAACCCCATAAACGCCAGCGACATTAAGCCGGCAGTGATCATCGCAATTGCCGCCCCCCGAAAAGGTACCGGAACATCAGCTGCAGCAAGACGTTCCCGCATGGCCGCAAACAAAATTAATACCAATGAAAAGCCAGCAGCGGCACCAAAACCATAAACAACGGAGTTGATAAAATTATGTCGCTCATTGACATTTAATAAGGCGACGCCAAGCACAGCACAATTGGTGGTAATCAGGGGCAAAAAAATACCCAACAGCCGATACAGGGTAGGGCTGGTTTTATGAACCACCATTTCAGTAAATTGCACCACTACCGCAATCACCAGAATAAAACTTAACGTACGCAAATAAAGTAAGTCGAAGGGGGCTAGCAGAAAACGGTCAACAAGATAACTGCAAATTGACGCCAGAGTCAGTACAAAAGTTGTTGCCAGCGCCATACCAATAGCTGTTTCCAGCTTTGAAGATACGCCCATAAACGGACACAGGCCGAGAAACTTCACTAACACGAAGTTATTAACTAACACCGTACTGATTAGTAGTAACAAAAATTCGGTCATAGTATGGCTTAGGTACTTGGGCTTAAATAGATAACAGAGGAGTATTATGCAATGATGTCAAAGTGGTTACAACCTAACAAACAGTAGGGTTATTGCGCCGTTTAGCCATGCTGTCAGGTTTTTCTGGCAGTTAGACAGACTAATATCGTCTGATTAACTGCCAGAAAATGGCTGTGATTAAATCGGCGCTGGTTTACCCACGTAGTAACCCTGGTTGCCATCAATAAACAGCGATTCGAGCATATGTTTTTCTTCCTGAGTTTCGACGCTCTCAGCAAATACGCCTACCCCAATGCGGTGCGCCAGGTCGATCATCAGACGCATAAAGTACTGATTGTTTTTATCTTCATCGATATGGCGGGTGTAACTGCCATCCATTTTGACGAAATCTGGTTTTAAATCCCGGAAAAATTTAAATGAAGTGATACCCACACCAAATTTCTCGACCGTTATCCGGGAACCGGCACGGTGGATCATATCAATAAAGCGTTTGCTGGTTTTCAGATTTTGCTGCAAACCAAATTCAGACACTTCGAATATCAGCTTGGCCGCAATATGGGCATCTTTTAACAAGCGCCGTTCCAGCCAGATCACAAACTGATCATCATGTACGCAACGTGGCGACAGGTTCAAACCAAAATACTGATCTTGTAAATTGCGATTTTTAATGGTGGTCAGTGCCGTTTCAATTATCAGCCGATCAACGGCTATAATTTTATCCAGCTTTTCTGCCATGGCTAAAAAGGAAGCCGTTGGCAGTACCTGATTTTCTTGGGTTTTAAAACGCACCAGGATTTCAGAATACGCTTTTGCTGAGCGGTTTGACGGCTGGATAAGCTGGGCAAGTAGTGCTATCCGGTTGTTATTTAGCACATCTTCGATAACGTTACGCCAGTTCTGATTGCCATAGCCACTACTGGCCATTTCTAGCCCGGCCGAATCTTTTTGCAAGTGCCAGGCGTTGGTTTGTTTGGTTTGCGCCAGACTGATAGAGGTGTCAGCAACCGCCAGCAACTCACCTAACGCCTTACCACTCTCATACGTTACCAGACCGGTATAGGCAATTGAATCAAGCTCCGCGTTTTTCTGGTATTCATTAAAGCGGCTTTGCAGTTGCAGCGCAAAATTTTCGGCTTCTTTGGGCGTTATTCTGGGCAATAAAATACCGAAATCAGAACTGTTTAAACGAAATAATTTAGCATCTTTATAGGCATCGGCTACTTTGCGCACAATGTTGGCGACATCTCTGATGTATTGATCGCCTTCCTGATAACCACGGGTTTGGTTCAGGCTCTGTAATTCAGTGCAGCGGGTAATAGCAAATACACCAAAATCGGTATCTTTGGATACTTTACAGTGATCTTCATAATACTGGACAAAACGATTGCGGTTTGGCAACTCGGTTACCGGATCTTTATACGCTTCTTCGGCTATCTCATACGCGGCGTTCGTCATCTCGCTGTATTGTTTTTTGCTGTAATTAGCCAGCTTTTGCAATGCCACATTGATATCTGAAAATTCTGGTGGAATTTTATTCCAGTTGGGTTCAGCTTTTTGCGGATCCTGAATAAAGCCATCAATAAGCTGGTTAACCGCCTGCGATGTTTTGCGGTAGCTGCGGTTAATACTGCTTTTAGTAATAAATACCGTAAGCCAACCTATAACAAAGGGCGCCAATAATAATATAAAGCCCAATTTTTGTAACGGGGCCAGCAGCACATGATGGTTTAACTGGTAGTTAACCTGAATATCATGCTCTTCGCTGCGCACCAGCACGGGTCTGAACTGGCTGCCTGCTGTTTGCAGCGCCCACAAGGCAACAGTGGTAGGGCGCCGGGCATTGTTTTGCTCATGCAAAACGGTACCATCGATCTGACTGATCCGCAGGCTTTGTAATTCAAAGCTTCGATCTAACTGTCTGCTGAGTATTTTAGCATCGCCAGCGAGGTGATGAGTCAGAATTTGTTCTATGGTGTTACGTGCATTCCGTTCGCGTATTTCAATCAGTTGCTGGCTGTATACCACAAGAGCTGCGACAGAAAGCGCTGCCAGCAAAATTGCGGTTAATAACTGTGCCATTAATAAGGTTTTAAATATCTTCATAAGCCCTGACCACCAAACATAATTGCTTCCTTGTCTAACGCTTAATATAGTGTAGCTAAAAAGAATAGAAAGCTAATTAAATCAAAAAAATACCTAGAAAGGAATAAATAACGACAGATAGCAGGAAAAACAGCTGGAATGGGTGTAGTGGCTCCCCAAGTTGGACTCGAACCAACGACCTACGGATTAACAGTCCGCCGCTCTAACCAGCTGAGCTATTGGGGAAGTGTAACAATAAATAATTGCAGCGGTTGGCTCCCCAAGTTGGACTCGAACCAACGACCTACGGATTAACAGTCCGCCGCTCTAACCAGCTGAGCTATTGGGGAAATACATTACTGTTGTTGATGCTATTGGCTCCCCAAGTTGGACTCGAACCAACGACCTACGGATTAACAGTCCGCCGCTCTAACCAGCTGAGCTATTGGGGAACAGCATTCAACGGGGCGCAATACTAATGCCAGCTATGGACACTGTCAACACTTTGCTGCGCAGATTTGCCTTAGTCTGGTTTACTTGCGTATTGTTTAAGCAAATGGCGTTTTTTTGGGGCAAAAATAACGACCCACTGCCATTATTTATATTTGCCAGAAATGAAATCAACCTATCGCATTAGCCGCCAGAGCGGGTGGATACAGGCTTTGTCAAAGTTACCCACAGAAGTTGTGGATAAGTCTGTGCGTTACTCTGTATTTAGCGTGATTAAGCCTTGTGTTGTGGGCCTTGCAAGGGGGTCAAGCTGCAAAGTGAAAAAAATAATAGCCATTTAAAACAACAAGATGCAAATATTGCCCCGGTCGGGGGTTTCCCGCTAATTTATCCAAAGTGGCACAAATTAAGCAGGGGGCGAATTGTGAACTATTCAGTGCACAGCAGGGTTTATCGGGCGGTGTTTTTACTAATGCCACGCTTTTTAAGGCTTTACCATGGTATGGGGCAACGCTTTTCACTACAATAGCCACTTCTTTTCCAGCAGGCCGGATGTATGAGTAACCAGGCGCCGCCAGCCAATCAGATTTTACAGGGCAGTATTGGAACTACGCTGCGTAAGATGACGATACCGGTCCTTGCGGGCATGTTAACCCTGATGACCTTTAATCTGGTCGATACTTTTTTTATCAGTATGTTGGGCACTACACCGCTTGCGGCAATAAGTTTTACTTTCCCCGTCACCTTTACGGTGATAAGCCTGGCCATCGGCCTGAGCATTGGTACGTCAGCTATTATTGCTAAAGCACTGGGTGCCGGCCACAACAAGGAAGCACAAGCAGATTCGCTGGCGGCCTTGTGGCTCGCCACGTACTTAGTCTTGGCGCTCAGTTTGCTGGGAATGGCACTGATTAAACCCTTATTCAGCTTGCTGGGTGCTGAAGAGAACACCTTAGGTTATATTCAGGATTATATGCTGATCTGGTTTGCCGGCGCGGTATTGCTGGTGATGCCTATGGTGGGTAATGCGGTGCTGCGGGCATCGGGTGATACCAAAACACCCAGTTTAATTATGGCCAGCGGCGGTATTGTTAACGCCATCCTCGACCCCATTTTCATTTTTGGCATCGGCCCGGTCCCGGCCATGGGTATGCAAGGCGCAGCCTTAGCCTCAGTAATGTCATGGGCACTGGGCTGTGGCCTGATAATCTGGCTACTATTTAAACGGGGACTATTGGTTGCCCTGTGGCAACCCTTCAGAGTGGCCATCCCCATCTATCGTAAGATCCTCAGAATTGGCATGCCAGCAGCGGGAGCCAATATGTTAACGCCATTGGCAATGGCTATTTTAACCGCGATTATGGCAAGCTATGGCGCTGCTGCCGTGGCTGCGTTTGGGGTTGGGATCAGGTTGGAAAGTCTGGCTTCTTTGGTGGTGCTGGCATTATCGATGACCTTACCACCTTTTATCAGTCAGAACTTTGGAGCTGATAAGTTGCAACGCGTACAACAGGCATACCAGCTAACCACATTTTTTATTCTGCGCTGGCAGTTTGCTGTTTATATACTGCTGGCGCTGCTGGCCTGGCCCATTGCCGCTATCTTTACTGAAGATGCTGACGTTGCTCAATATATTCGCTGGTTTTTATGGATAGTGCCATTGGCCTATGGTTTGCAAGGCATAACAATACTGACCAACTCTTCGTTTAATGCCCTGCATTTACCGGTTAATGCGCTATGGCTTAGTTTAATCCGGTTATTTATTTTTTATGTGCCGCTGGCTTGGGCTGGCGGTAAACTATTTGGCGTGGTCGGCGTATTCGCCGGTTGTGTTATCGCTAATGTTTTTACTGCGGCCATTGCCTACAACTGGTTTAACCGGGTCAGTTTATTTAAATTAAAGGAGTCTGTATGAGCCGAGCATTTGAATTGGTATCGGATTACCAGCCTGCTGGCGATCAGCCCGAAGCCATTGTTAAACTGGTTGATGGTCTGGAGTCGGGACTGGCGCATCAGACGTTGCTTGGAGTAACCGGTTCAGGTAAAACCTTTACGATGGCTAACGTGATTGCAAAGGTGAACCGGCCAACCCTGATCATGGCACATAACAAAACCCTGGCCGCTCAACTTTATGGCGAGATGAAAGAGTTTTTTCCTAATAACTCGGTAGAGTATTTCGTGTCGTACTACGATTACTATCAACCTGAGGCCTACGTTCCCTCGACGGACACTTTTATTGAGAAAGACGCCTCTATTAACGAACACATCGAACAAATGCGCCTGTCGGCCACCAAAGCCTTGATGGAACGCCGTGATGTGGTGATTATCGCCTCGGTATCAGCTATTTATGGTTTGGGTGATCCTGAATCCTATATGAAAATGTTGTTACATTTAAAAGTAGGGGATATTGTCGATCAGCGTTTTATTCTGCGTCGGCTGGCCGAACTGCAATACAGCCGCAACGATATCGAGTTTCAGCGCGCGACCTATCGGGTTAGAGGCGATGTTATTGATATTTTCCCGGCAGAGTCTGATGAAATGGCAGTACGGGTTGAGCTGTTTGATGAGGAAATAGAGAGAATCAGCATTTTCGATCCCTTGACCGGTGCAGTAGAGCAGGTGGTAACCCGTTATACGATTTATCCGAAAACCCACTATGTCACGCCACGGGAAAAAATTCTGGCTGCGGTTGAGAATATTAAAATCGAGCTGGCATCCCGTCGTGCTGATTTACTCAGTAACAATAAGTTGCTGGAGGAACAACGGATAGCTCAGCGAACTCAGTTTGATATAGAAATGATGGTAGAGCTG
This sequence comes from Arsukibacterium sp. UBA5043, assembly GCA_002415085.1. Taxonomy (GTDB): domain Bacteria; phylum Pseudomonadota; class Gammaproteobacteria; order Enterobacterales; family Alteromonadaceae; genus Alishewanella. Next base: position 343,078 of record DIBV01000001.1, read on the forward strand.
GGGTATTGCTCAGGTATTGAAAATTATTCCCGCTATTTATCGGGCCGGGCTAATGGCGAACCACCGCCAACCCTGCTGGAGTACTTTCCGGCTGATGGTCTGATGTTTATCGATGAGTCGCACGTGACGGTGTCTCAAATAGGGGCGATGTATAAAGGGGACCGTTCCCGCAAAGAAAACCTGGTTAACTATGGTTTCAGGTTGCCCTCAGCGCTGGACAACCGACCGTTAAAATTTGAAGAGTTCGAAGCCATTGCGCCACAACGCATTTATGTATCGGCTACCCCGGCAAAATACGAGCTGGAAAAGTCTGGTGGCGAAGTTATAGAGCAGGTAGTCAGGCCCACCGGTTTAGTCGATCCGGTAATAGAAATACGGCCGGTTGCCACTCAGGTCGACGATTTAATGTCAGAAGCACTGGCCCGGGCAGAATTGGGTGAGCGGGTTCTGGTGACCACGCTGACCAAAAAAATGGCTGAAGATCTCACCGAATATCTTAATGACCATCAAATCCGGGTACGCTACCTGCATTCAGACATTGATACGGTAGAGCGAATGGAGATCATCCGTGATTTACGATTGGGGGTTTTTGATGTGCTGGTCGGCATTAATTTACTGCGTGAAGGCCTGGATATCCCGGAAGTATCTTTGGTGGCCATTCTGGATGCAGATAAAGAAGGTTTTTTGCGTTCAGACCGTTCACTGATCCAAACCATGGGCCGTGCCGCACGTAACCTCAAAGGCAAAGCGATTTTGTATGCCGATCGGATCACCGGCTCAATGCAGCGAGCTATTGATGAAACGGAGCGTCGTCGCGCTAAGCAGATAGCACATAATATTGAGCAAGGTATCGAACCCACCGCTATTCGCAAACGCATTTCAGATGTTATGGATTTAGGCCAGGCACCTACTGCCCCAACGGCACTGCGCAAAGTTGCGGAGCAAGTTAAGCTGATTAAAGGTAAAACGCCGTATCAGCTGCAGGCACAAATAAAACAACTTGAACAGAGAATGATGCAGCATGCCAAAGATCTGGAATTTGAGCAGGCGGCAGCGCTGCGTGATGAATTACATCAGTTAAAACAGGCTTTACTGGAAATTTAAATCAGAGCCAAAAAAATGGCTGTCATCAAGCTGATTTTGATGTTTAATAGCCGTTACTGGTCGGATGTGCCTTGACAGATTCAGGATGATTACTATGCCGCGTTTATTAAGATTTTTACTATTGGTTTGTTCAGGGATTGCGCTCTTTGGCTGCAGCGAACCTGTACCTGAAGCGACAGAGCCACTGATCAGACCGGTGAAGCTGCATCTGGTGGGCAGTGACTCAGGCGCAGCAGTGCGTCAGTTTCCTGCGATAGTAGAACCGACAGTACGAGCTAATTTAACCTTCAGGGTGGGGGGCAAACTGGTACAGCTGATGGCCAGGCCAGGCCAGCAAGTGCAACAGGGCGAACTGCTGGCCCAGCTGGACGATACCGATTTTAAGTTAAAGTTGGATCAGGCACGTGCCCGCTATGAGCTTGCCCAGACTCAGTTTGTCCGTGCTGAGCAGCTTATTGCGCAAAAACTGGTCTCTCAGGCGGTATTTGATGAATCGAAAGCGCAGTTACAGGTAGCTCAGGCCGATTTATCCGCCGCAGAAACGGCGTTAAGTTACACCCGCTTACAGGCTCCTTTTGCCGGTATAATTTCCCGCTTACTGGTAGAAAATCATGAAAACATCGCGGCGCAGCAACCTATTATGGAGCTACAGGTCCGGGATCAGGTGGATGTGGTCATTCAGGTACCGGAAGATGTGATTTCTAATGTACGAAAAGATTTCGATTATCAGCCGGAAGTGGTTTTTGATTCGCATCCCATGTACCGTTACCGGGCTCGTATCAGGGAGTGGGATACCCGGGCCGACCCTGCTACCAATAGTTTTAAAGTGGTGTTCAGTATGGCGACGCCAACTGAATTTAATGTGTTATCAGGCATGACGGCCAATGTGATTGCCGAAGTCAGCAAAATTAATGCCGCCTATGTCGATGCATTATTTATCCCCGCCAGCGCTATTTTTATGCCGGATGATACCGCGCTTAGCAGCCAACACAGTTTTGTCTGGATATATAACCCGGCACAGGGCATGGTGAAGCGGCGACAGGTTACTGTCAGCAGTTTAACCAGTGCCGGTGCTGCTATTACTGCCGGACTTAGCGCCGGGGAACAGATTGTCAGTGCAGGCGTCCAGCACCTTAGTGAAGGGCAGCAGGTAAGGCCCTGGGTGCGTGAGCGGGGGCTGTAAGCATGGATATCGCCCGCTATTTTATCCGGTATCGCACCTCATCCTGGTTGTTCGCGGCAATATTATTATTTGCTGGCATCGTGTCTTACCTGGGCCTTGGCCGGCTGGAAGATCCCCAGTTTACTTTAAAGCAAGCGCTGATCATTACCCAGTATCCCGGAGCATCGCCGGTGCAGGTGGAAGAGGAAGTCAGTTATCCGCTGGAAAACGCTATTCAGCAGTTGCCATATGTTAATCATGTCAGCTCGGTATCGTCTGCCGGTTTATCCCAATTAATGGTAGAAATGAAAGACACCTACCGGGCGCAGGAATTGAAACAAATCTGGGATGAACTGCGCCACAAAGTAAATGATTTACAACCACAATTGCCTCCCGGGGTAAAAAGCCCGCAGATTAAGGATGATTTCGGCGACGTTTATGGGATTTTGTACGCAATAAGTGGTGAGGGTTACCAGGCCGATGAACTGCGGGACTACGTTGATTTTTTACGCCGGGAGCTGGTGCTGGTGCCCAGTGTTGGCAAGGTGGCTGTTGGCGGCGTGCAACAAGAGCAGGTTATTGTCGAAATTTCCCGACCGCGATTAACCGCGCTTGGTATTGCGCCGCAAACGCTGTCAGCGTTGCTGCAAAGCCAGAACATGGTTGCCAACGCAGGTTCCATCAAAGTCGGGCCGGACCGGTTACGCATTTATCCAACCGGCGAATTTCAATCGGTCGCTGAGCTTGAGAGTCTGATTATTTCCAGCCCGGATTCAAAAGAACTGATCTATCTGGGGGATGTGGCCAGGGTTTATCGGGAGAACGCTGAAGTACCTCAGCAGCTTATCCGTTTTAACGGTGAAAATGCTCTGACTCTTGGCGTGGCATTTTCTGCCGGCGTCAATGTGGTCGAGGCTGGCAATCAGGTCAAGCAACGTCTGGCGGAGCTGGAATACAACCGGCCCGTCGGGATAACCTTAAACACCATCTACAATCAGCCTGATGAAGTGGCCAGTTCGGTAAGCGGTTTTATTATAAACCTGGCTGCTGCCGTGGTTATTGTGATCCTGGTATTGCTGCTATTTATGGGGTTACGCAGCGGTATTCTGATTGGGGTCATTTTGCTACTGACGGTGCTCGGTACCTTTATTTTTATGCAGCAAATGAATATTGAGCTGCAGCGAGTATCGCTGGGCGCATTAATCATTGCGCTGGGCATGCTGGTCGATAATGCGATTGTCATTACTGAAGGTATTTTAATTGGCATGCAGCGCAGATTAAAACTGGCAGACGCCGCCAGTTTAATTGTGAAACAAACGCAGTGGCCGTTGCTAGGCGCTACGGTTATTGCCATCGCGGCGTTTGCGCCGATAGGCTTGTCCAGTGATGCTACAGGGGAATTCGCCGGTAGTTTATTCTGGGTTTTACTGGTGTCATTATTATTAAGCTGGGTTACTGCAATCACCCTGACGCCCTTTTTTGCCAGCATTCTGTTTAAAGACAATATTCAGCACGAAAATGAGCAGCCAGAGCAGCTTTATCAGGGCGTGGTGTTCAGTGTATATCGCAAAACGTTATTTTTCGCCCTGCGCCACCGCATGGTAACCTATCTGCTGACCGCGGGGATGCTGGTGGCTGCCGTAATTGGGTTTGGCAACGTTAAGCAGGTATTTTTCCCCCCGTCTAATACGCCTATATTTATGGTCGACTTATGGCAGCCTGAAGGCACCGATATTCGCCATGCCAGTGAAGACGCGGTGCAGCTGATGAATTATCTAACCTCACTAAATGGGGTAAGCCATGTCACCAGCACCAGTGGTCGGGGGGCAGAGCGCTTCATGTTGACTTATCAACCCGAGAAAAATTTTGCCGCCTACAGCCAGTTGATTATCCGGGCGGATCAACGCGAGCAGTTGCCACAATTAATGCAGCAAACCCGGCAATACATTACAGAACAGCTGCCACGGCTACAGTATAAGTTACTGCAATTGGAAGTCGGGCCATCGACCCCGGCAAAAATAGAGGCCCGTTTCAGTGGCGCGGATCCTGACGTATTACGAACACTGGCACAGCAGGCAAAAGCGATTTTAAATGCAGATGGCCAGGCTGTCAGTGTCAGGGACAACTGGCGGCAGCGCGCTAAGGTGATCCGCCCTCGCTTTAATGAAGCCATGGCCCGGCGCGCCGGGATCAGTAAGCAGGATATCGATGAGGTATTGCTTACCAGTATGGCGGGACGTACCGTTGGTATATATCGGGACGGCACGCACTTACTGCCTATTGTCGCCCGCTCTCCGCTGGCTGAGCGCGATAATCTGGATGCGTTATACGATTTACAGGTATACAGCAACAAACTGCAGCGGTATGTGCCCATCACCCAGGTGGTTACCGGTTTCGATCTGGTATGGGAAGATGCTCAGATTCAGCGACGAGACCGTAAGCGCACTATTACCGTCATGGCCGACAACGACAATTTGTCGGATGACACTGCTTCCGCCTTGCAGGCCAGAGTCAAGGCAGACATCGAAGCCATTGAGCTGCCAACAGGCTATTTTCTCAGCTGGGGCGGAGAATATGAAGCACAACAAAAAGCACAACACGCGTTATTCAGTTCGTTGCCGCTGGGTTATCTGATGATGTTTGTGGTGACCGTGCTGTTGTTTAATTCTCTGCGCAGTGCCCTGGTAATTTGGGCATGCGTGCCACTGGCGATTATTGGTGTCAGTTTTGGTTTGGTCCTGTTAGATGCCCCCTTTGGTTTTATTGCCCTGCTGGGTTTTTTAAGCTTGTCAGGCATGCTTATCAAAAACTGCATTGTGCTGGTTGAGCAAATCAAGCTGGAACTGTTTGAGGGCAAAGTTGCATTTGATGCCGTTTTTGACAGCGCTGTCAGCCGGGTAAGGCCGGTTTCGATGGCGGCTATTACCACAATTCTGGGAATGATCCCGTTACTAGGCGACGTGTTTTTTGCCAGTCTGGCGGTTGTTATTATGTTTGGTTTAGGTTTTGCAACATTACTGACATTGCTATTTTTACCGGTACTGTATTGCACGGTGTTTAACATTAAAACCAAACCGGCAACGGTGTTGCCCGCCTAACCGAGTATGGCCAGCAAGCGGGGGTTTGTTGCTGGCTGAGCTCATTCATTTATTTCGTTTATTTTGTCAGTTATCACAGAGCTGGAAATGTCTGCTACAGTTAATGCTATTGACTAAATTGCTCATGTATTTAACATGTTGTAACAGGTTTTCGGTTTTTCTGTGACTAACGGAATGAATAAATGGTGTGGTTGTTGTTTTTGCATATTGCCAGTCTGGTGATCTGGGCGGCGTCGCTGTGTATTTTATTAATGCTGCTGGCGCGTAAGACATCGAATTGGCCGCAAGTGGCTGGCAAGGGAGACTCGCTGGAGCGGCGATGGTTTACCGGTCTGGCCAGCCCGGCGGGACTATGCAGCATAATATCCGGCACACTGGTATTTGTGGTGCAACAGAATTTCGACCGTTGGCTGCTGCTTAAACTTACCCTGGTCACTGCCCTGGTAGCCTGTCATGTTGTCGCCGGTTTGCTTATTCTTTATCGTAAACGGCCGCAAAGTAGCAGTGTTAGCGGCAAATGTGCTGCGTTACTGTCAGTGGTGCTGTTGTTGATATTCAGCATTGTGGTGCTGGTGTTGCTAAAACCGCAGCAGGAGCAAATACCATGGTTTTTATAGCGGGCATGGTGTGTATCGCGGTCATCGTTTTTATCGCAATGATATTGCCGCTGTCAGGTGTTAGCGTCTTCTTCCAGCATATCGTCAACATTGACCCCAACCGCATACTCGTAGACCAGCCTGCCACCAAGATAGCCGGTGCCAATAATCAGCAGCCCGCTGAGCAGCGACAGATACAGTCCGCGTGGCATAATGTGCGCTGCTGGATCTGGCAGGCGCAAAATCCAGTTAAAGGTTGCCAGCGACAGCAACATTACCGCCAGCATGGCATGGCACCAGCCACTTATCAGGCGTCTGATCTGACTAACAATCAGCAAATCCATCAGTCCGGCACAACTGGCCAGCCAGCCCCCGATAGCACCCACCCCAGCGAGCCACAAACTGGCACGGGCCCAGAATGGATCGGCGCTAAAGACAAATGCCAGATCAGAGGCAACCAGGCCAATCAGCGCGGCAACCGGGAAATGAATCAGCCCGGGATGAATAGGGTGGCCAAAAATTTTAATTTGACTGTTAATGGGATCCATCGACATATCTCAGCTCCAAAACACATATATCCGGTGGCAACAACACCACGGCCTACATCTTTTCGCCACAGTGTAGCAGTGATTTGGCCGGCTATCCTGCTGTTAAGCCTGGCCGGATGCAGTGGGCCATTTTCAAGCCTTGATCCAATGGGGCCTGCAGCTGCAGAGGTGGCAATGTTATGGTGGGGCATGTTTATTGCCGCTGTTGTTGTACTGCTGGCAATGGTGCTGCTCTGGCATTATGCGATAAAACGTAAAACAGATGAACAACCGATGCGCCCCGCCAGTGGCTGGATTATCTGGGGTGGCATTGTGCTGCCTTCCGTTACTATCACGGCATTGTTGATTGCCGGTTTGCCGGTAGGACAACGGATGATGCCATTACCTGATGAAAATGCCATGCAGATTAATGTGACCGGGCATCAGTGGTATTGGCATGTTGTTTATCCTGAGCATCAGTTACAAATGACGGATGTGTTACATATACCGGTTGATACTCCGGTGCATTTGTCATTAACCAGTGCTGATGTGATTCACTCGTTTTGGGTGCCCAGGCTGGCAGTAAAATTGGATTTACTACCAGGGCGGACTAATGTACTGCGACTTGAAGCCTCGCAAGCAGGGGTATTCCGTGGCCAGTGCGCTGAGTATTGTGGTGTTGGACATGCTCATATGCAATTTACCGTTATTGCTCACAGTCAGCCCGACTTTGCCGTGTGGTTGCAGCAACGGACACAGGAGTTAACTCACGATGACTGACAACCCATCAGGCACAACGGCACAGGCAATTGGCCGTCAGTTACATCAGATCTGGGCAAATTTGCCGGGGTGGGGCAGTTTAGCGGCAGTCAATCACGGTACTATTGGCTTACGCTTTATGGTAACCGGCATGGTTTTTTTCCTGATTGGTGGTGTCCTGGCAATGCTGCTTCGCAGTCAACTTGCCTTGCCTGAGCAGCAATTGGTTTCTGCGGAAACGTATAGCCAGTTATTTAGTATGCATGGCACCGTTATGATGTTTTTGTTTGCCATTCCGGTTCTTGAAGGCCTGGCCATTTATCTGATCCCAAAGATGATAGGAGCCCGGGATCTGGTTTTTCCACGGCTGAGCGCGCTGGGTTATTACTGTTATTTATTTGGCGGTATTATTATTATGTCCAGTTTGTTGCTCGGTATTGCACCCGCTTCAGGCTGGTTTATGTATACCCCCCTTAGTAGCAGCGAGTTCGCGCCCGGACCCGGCTCAGACTTCTGGTTACTGGGCATCACCTTTGTTGAAATTTCAGCGATGTCGGCCGGCATTGAGCTGACAGTCTCCATTTTATGCAGTCGGGCCCGTGGCATGACACTAAGTCGGATGCCGCTATTTTGCTGGTATATTCTGGTGATGGCGTTGATGATAGTATTCGGTTTTCCGCCACTAATTCTGGCCAGTATTCTGCTGGAGCTGGAGCGCGCTGCCGGTATGCCGTTTTTCACCGTCGCTGCCGGTGGTGATCCATTATTATGGCAGCACCTGTTCTGGCTGTTCGGTCATCCTGAGGTTTACATTATATTTCTGCCGGCAGCAGGTATTGTCTCAACTCTAATCCCCGTATTCAGTGGCCGGCCAATTGTCGGCTACCGTTGGATCGTCATTGCGGTAATTCTAACCGGTTTTATCAGTTTTGGACTCTGGGTGCACCACATGTTCACCGTGGGAATTCCCCAGCTGGCGCAAGCCTTCTTTTCAATAGCCAGTATGCTGGTGGCAATACCTACGGCAATTCAGGTGTTCGCCTGGCTGGCAACCTTATGGCGCGGTAAGGTTGTGTTCCGCCTGCCAATGTTATGGATAAGCGGTTTTCTGGTGATATTTGTTTGCGGCGGCCTGACTGGAGTAATGCTGGCGCTGGTACCCTTTAACTGGCAGGTGCATGATACTCATTTTGTAGTAGCGCATATGCATTATGTGCTGGTAGGGGGGATGTTCTTTCCCCTTATCGCGGGTTTGTACTACTGGCTGCCATTAGTCTCGGGCCGGATGCCGTCAGCGGTGATTGGTCGCTGGGGTTTCTGGTTAACCTTTACTGGCTTTAATCTGACCTTTTTACTGATGCACCTTACTGGCTTACTCGGTATGCCGCGGCGGATTTATACTTATGAAGCCGGCGTGGGCTGGGATGGTTTAAATCTGTTGTCATCAATTGGCGGTTTTGTTATGGCCATCGGTGTCGCGTTAGTGCTGCTGGATTTACTACTGCACTTTTGGTTTGGTAAGCGTGCCACGGCAAACCCCTGGCAGGCCGATACGCTGGAATGGGCATTAGAAATGCCACCGGCGCAGTATAATTTTGTCAGCTTACCCGAAGTAGCCAGCCGGGAGCCGCTGTGGCAAAACCCAAACCTTGCCAGGCGTATTGCGGCTGCTCAGGAAGGCCTGGCGGATACCAGCCGGGGTAAACGGGAAACGTATGGCACCTCTGCCATCAGCGCTCAGCCGGAAAAAATATTACAGTTACCCGGTAATTCCTGGTGGCCACTGGCCAGTGCGCTATTGCTGGCACTGATGTGTATCAGCTTACTGTGCCGCTGGTACGAACTGGCCCTATTGGCGTTTGCCATAACGGTTATCGCGCTGTTGTGTTGGGGATGGGAAAATGGCGGGCATCCGAAAGCTGCAGGGCTATCAGAGGCCAACTCGCCGGAATTACCGCTGGAAGTACAAACGCTTGATGGCCCTGGGCGCTGGGGCATGATTGTAACCTTACTGGCCAACGGTGCCTTGTATATGTCGTTGCTGTTTGGCTGGTTCTATTTATGGACAGCCGCCCCGCAATGGTCAGCGCCCGCCCACGGACCTTTACCGTTTTGGTTGTTAGTAGTGGCGGGTTTGCCAGTAACCCTGACAGTGTGGTTGTTTCAGCGCTTGTGTCGGCGTTTGGCCAAGGGTAATACCAGGCACCTGGCATCTGGTTTGTGGTTAAGTGCCGGTCTCGGTTTGAGTCATTTTGTCATAGTAACGACGTTGTTTATCAAGGCACCTCTGGCGTATACCAGCAGTGCTCATGATGCGGTGCTACTGGTTATTCTGCTTTATTTGCTCGGCCATAGCGCCCTGGCCACGGTATTGACGGCGTTACAGGCGCTCAGGGTAAAGCGTGGTTATGTTGGCGCCGCCTTGCCTTATGAACCACAGGTTATAACACCATTGTGGTGCTACTATCTGGTGGTTTACTGGCTTAGCATCGCTTTGTTTTTTTTGCTTCCGCTGGGGTGGGGAGAGGTACTGTGATCAAATTTAGCTGGTTTGCCCCGGGTCATCCGGCACAACTTGCAATCGGTCTGATGATTTGGAGCATCTGGTTTATTGCCATGTATGCCGGATTGTCGGTGGTGTGCCAGCTGACGCCCCCAGCAAAGCAGCAAAGTGCCGATAGCTGGCTAAATATCGGCTTAGCGGCGTTTAGTGTGGTGGTGATCCTGTTGTTGTTAGCGCTTGCCTGGCGCAGTGGCCGTTATTGCGCAGCACAACATCAGCGTAATCACAGCAACGCTGTTAACCGATTTGTTGGTTACGTCAGCACCATATTGTATCTGGCAGCCGCAGTGGCTACGTTAGCGGGCGGTTTGCCGGTTCTGGTATTTGCGCCATGCGCCTGAGATGCCCTCGCAACATAGCAAAAACCGCATTGTTATGGCTCAGTTTCGCCAGTTGGCCGTCGCACGCGCATAGTCCACTGCAAAGTGATGGCGCCAGTTATTGGGCTGCACTGCTGACGGTGATTATGCTGGGAATATTCTGGTTGTTGTATAGTGTTGGTTCGCTGCTGCGCTCGCCATCCCTATCGAAGGCATTATTGTTCCACAGTAGTGTGCTGCTTTGCGCGTTTGCTGTACTTGGTCCGCTGGATGAGTGGGCTGAAACCAGTGCCAGTGCTCATATGTTGCAGCATATGTTGTTTATGGTTGTTATTCCGCCAATGTGGGCATTAAGCGTGCCGTTGCCGCAATTTGCTGCCGCGACCGGCCATTGGGGCAGGGCGTTGTGGCAGCCTTTACTAAAAATCGCGGCCTATCCGTTAAGCCTGGCTTATCTGCATGCTGTTATGGTCTGGTTCTGGCACACCCCTCGTTTTTATGTGCTGGCACTGGAGCATCCCTGGTGGCATGTGGTGGAACATATTTGCTTTATTGTTACTGCCGCTTTGCTGTGGTGGTCAATTCTCAATTGCAACGAACGCAATCGTAGCTGGGCGTTGCTGGCCTTGCTTTTTACGCTGATGCAAACAGGTTTTCTCGGTGCCATACTGACATTTGCAGATAGCCTTTTATACTATCCGACGCATCAATTGGCAGATCAACAACTGGCCGGTTTGCTAATGTGGGTACCGGGTGGCTTGCCTTATCTATTAGCTGCTGCCTGGCTGGGCTATTGTTGGTTAAATAGTGTCGCTGCCAATCATAAGCAAAGCTAAGTTTACTATGCTGTTAATTTCCAGTTCTAGTGGCGGGTGGTTAGGTTAATCCAGTGGAGCAACATCAACAGCTACCGTAAGGGTGTGCTCACCACTGCCCTGCAGTAAACCCTTCAATGGCACCACATCGGCATAATCCCGGCCAAAAGCGACAGTAAGGTGTTGCTCATCAGCTAACAGGTTGTTTGTCGGGTCAAAGTCTACCCAGCCGAGCACCGGGTCAAAAACGGCAAACCAGGCGTGGGAGGCATCAGCCCCTACCAGGCGTGGTTGTCCCTCCGGAGGCCGTGTCTCCAGATAACCACTGACATAACGCGCCGGAACGCCAATACTACGCATGCAGGCTATGGCCAGTTGCGCAAAATCCTGACACACCCCTCGTTTATGCCTTATTACTTCACTTAGCGGCGTTACTACGGTGCTGAACTCCGGATCATATTGAAATTCTTTGAAAATCAGCTGATTGATCGTCTGGGCTAGCTGCAAAATATTTTGATTGTCGCCAAGCAATGGGGTCATGAGTGCTCTGGCTTCTGGCAATAGCGGGATCAGCCGACTGGCATTGTTACAAAGTCTTGCCTGCAATGTGGCGGTATCGCGCTGGCTCGCCAGATGCTGCTGCAATTGAGCTAGGCTGGCACCATCCTGAATTTTCAGTATATTGTCCCGGCGCTGCACCCTGACAATACTGTTAGCTGTTACTGCAAGTTGCAGATGGGGGCTTTGCAGATGAATAAAATGCTGAGTGTTGCCAAAATAATCAGTTCGTTGCTGCACTTCAGAGGGGGTGGGCTCAACATCAATCTGGGTTTGCTCAACCTGTTGATACGCCAATTGACGTGGTGTCAGGCACGCCAGGTTATAACTGTTGGCTACCGGCTGCGGGTAGCTGTACTGAGTAAGATGGCGCAGATTATATCTCATTTCAGAAACGCTGCCATTGGTTATGGGTATCGATATGACTGAAATACGACAAGGTAATTGAGTCTGATAGCTGGCGCAGCCGTAATTGCAGTTGTAACAGCAAGTGACTGAGTTCCAGGGCAGGTTGCTGCAATTGATCAAAAAGCTGCTGCGGATCGGTTTGTTGCAGGATTGCCAGCAGTTCGTTGGCTAACTGACTTTCATTGCCTTGTTGCATGCTGCTGCCGCCCGACAACTGCTGGGGCGGTAATTTTTTAATCTGATGTAATAGCACTGTGCACTGATAGCCTACCGAGCGCGGTGTGCTGTCATCAAGTAACAGCAGATCAATAATAGGTACGGGGTGCAGGGCACTATGATAGCGACGACGGTAAGTTAACAGGGTGTCGGCCATACGCAGCAGCGCTTCAAGTAAACTGGTGGATGCGCTGGTTTGACAGAACACAGAATGTAACAAACCACAGGTTTGCAACGCCCGCTCCAGGTGCTGGCCCAGATCCATAAATCGTAAACTGTGGCTGCGGGTCATGGTTTCGCTGTTAATACCATAAATTGCCGTTTGCAATAAGATAATTTCATCAAGAGTGCGTAGCAATAATGCAGGTTGTTGCCAGTCTGGTTTAATCGGCCAACTATAGACTGCACTTTGCAGTCTGTCTAAAACATACCAGGTGTCTTCGCCAAAGTACTCCCGCACGGATTGTGCGTTAAATAACAGATTCTTCAGTACCGCCACCAGCCCTTGCGGATTGCTATCAGAAAATAATGGCTCCAGCAGTAGTTCGACACTGGCGTCAGGATTGGGATCAGCGCCATTGGCCTGCAGGCAAAACTGTAGTAACGCCCTGGCATCGTGTTGCCCCTGCACCGGGTCATCGCCACTGAGCAAGGGTAACGCTGCACGCAATGCCCGGCAAATCAGATTTAACCGTTCGTTATAGCGACCGAGCCAGAATAAATGATCCGCTACTCTGCTCGATAACAAACCGGCCTGACGCGATAAGGTAATGGTGTTATTGGCGCTCTGTAATAAACTGCTGCTGTGAGCTTTTTCTGCCAGCACCCAGACATCCTTGGCATTAAACTGCTGGTTAAAGCCTTGTAATAACTCGGTTTGCAAGATTAACGGATCACAAGCCGTGCGACCAAGTGCGCCCGGCAGTACCGACACAGTGTGCTGATGATCAAGCAAACTAAACAGACGCAAGGCCCCGGCTTGTGACTCTGAGCTGCCATTTATCGTGCGACATGGCAACTGACTTAACGGCAACATCTCCCTGGCAATATACGCATGAGGTTGTTGTTCAACTTGCTGCCAGCAGGCTGCCAGCGCTTCATCATTTAACTGCTGCAACACATATTGCCGGTCACTGGCAATATGCTGAATACAATAGTGGTGCGGTTGCTGTTGTATTCGGTTTAATGCGTCGCTTTCGCCACACCATAAAGCGTTAACACTGGCAAGCTGCAGCGGTTCAGCCAGCAGAAACTGACATGCGTCTGCCATAAAAGGTAACAACACTCCGGATTCGAGCAATGCGCTGCCAGGCGGGTTGGCGCAAAACAGCTGACCCTGACGGATACCTTGCAACATGCCGGCACAACCACTGCTGACAGGCTCCAGCTCCAGTGGGTCGCAGCTTTTGTCGTCAAGGTAGCGCAGTACGCCATGAATAGGTTGTAGGCCACTTAATGTTTTCAGCCACAACTTGCCGCTCTTAAACATTAAATCTGCACCATGCACCAGGGCAATATCCAGATAGTTAGCCAGAAAAGCATGTTCAAAGTACGCTGTGTCGCGTTTTTGGTGGGTAAGTAACGCAGCCAGCTGCTGCTGATCACTGCTTTGGGCCGGTTGTTGCAGCAACTGCTGCAATTGGCGGAAAAAACCGGCTAACTGAGTTTTTTTAATCTGGTGGTTCAGCTCAGTGGTGGTATTGTTAAATGCCAGCCGGTGTTCCAGCACGTGACCCAGTCCTGCCGGTGCCCGGCTGACGTCATTGTAAACGCAAAAGCTGCCATCGCCATTACGGCCGACATCACAGGCAAACATAGATAACCAGGGTTGATCCTTTACCAGATCGACACAGGGCAACAGAAAATGGTCATTGAGGTAAATAACATCAGCAGGAATAATACCTTGTTGCAGCAACTTTTGCGGACCATACAGATCAGTAAGCATGGCGTTGAGCAGTCTGTGGCGCTGGCTTAATCCACTTTCCAGTGCGTGCCACTGTTCACTGGCAATCAGCCAGGGTTGCAAATCCAACTGACGTGTTGAGGTATGCCAGGGATCGACTGCAGCACCGTTCTCCCGCAGTTGGTGCTGCAACTCGTTGTGCAACTGGCTAAGCGCGACGTCGTTTTGTTGTTGCCACCATTGTTGCATTGTTTGCCACTGGGGTAGCGTCTGCCAGTGTTGTTGCTCATCGTGGCCAGGCTGCACCGGGTTTAATGACATAAGGCTCCTGTAGTACCCATCTGTTGCCAAGTGATATTACTATACTTTTTTGTCAAACTTATGTCGCAGCCATAACGCAGTCAGCCCAGTCTCAGGCTGAGAGCTGCTGGCTTTGCTGGCTGCTCGTTGGCTCTACGATCACCTGGTGCAACGTTATAATACCAGTCTGAATTTTATCAATCAGCACATGCAGTTGTTTTGTTGATAAATCAGTTAACGGCTGTTCTTTTAGCAGATCCTGTAGGGCATATACCTGTTGTAAAATACTGCTGCTGTGTGGCAGGGTTCTGGCCGAGGCCGCCACCCGGTTTAAACAATACGCAATAGACCGCGGGAAATCAGCATAGGTTAACAGGTAATCGATAGCATCGACATCGCCACTTTGTTCAGCAACATAGTAATGATAGGACTCTATGCCGCCTAAAGCATTAAGAATAGAGGTCCAGCGAAATTTGGGCCGTTTAATCTGGGTAGGCTGCAGTTGTTGTAACACCAGCACATCCATAATCCGGGTGGTCATGTCAGCCCGCTCCAGTAAGCGGCCACTGTTAAACAGATCAAAAGCATCGCCGCGTAACATTACCCCATCTAAAACACCCACTACCATCTGACAGCGCCGGCTGACTTCAGTCATCAGGTTGTAGCGGTGTTGCCTGCCTTGCAGTTGCTGGCAGTGCTGCTTTAAGAATAAGTCCAGTTTATTCAGCTCCTCCCACATATCCCGTGGAATAAGCTGACGAATGGTGCGGGCATTAAATTTTAATTGGCTGCAGGTATAGCGGATCGAGACCGTGCTGTCTTTGTTACTGATTAAATGCGACATCACTGCACTTTCAATACTGGCTTGCTCCGGCTTAGCATCGGCGGGTAGCTGATAACTATCCAGTGCTTTGGCGCTATTTAGCCCCATTACATCCAGCAATACCGGCCAGCTGAATTTAGTATCTTTATGGCTGTCTATCAGCAAATGGCTGGTGGCATTGACCAGACGGGCAGTATTATCTAACCGCTCCAGATAACGACCAAGCCAGAATATATGTTCAACTGATTTTAATAGCATGGGTTATACCTCATCATTAATGATCCAGGTGTCTTTACTGCCACCGCCCTGGGAGGAATTGACAACAAGGGAGCCTTTGGTCAGGGCCACCCGGCTCAAACCACCCGTGGTACAGTACAGCTGTTCTCCCTGCAAAATAAAAGGTCGCAAGTCAAGGTGACGTGGTTCTAGCACCTCGCCACATAAGGTGGGCGCCGTTGACAGATTTAACGTAGGCTGGGCGATAAAATTGCGGGGGTTCGCCTCTATTGCGGCAGCCATTTGTTGCTGTTCGGCCAGGGTAGAGCGGGGGCCGATTAAGATGCCGTAGCCGCCAGACTCGTTGGCTGGTTTAACCACCAGTTTATCCAGGTTTGCCAATACGTAGCTTTTTTGCTTGGGATCAAGACAAAGAAACGTTTCGACATTGTCGATAAGGGGTTGTTCTCCGAGATAATAGTCGATGATTGCCGGCACGTAGGCATACACCACTTTATCGTCTGCCACGCCGGAACCCGGCGCGTTGGCAATGGCAACGTTGCCTTTGGCCCAGGCCTTGATCAGGCCAGGGATCCCGAGCACCGAGTCGGGCCGGAAGGCTTGTGGATCGATAAACACATCGTCCACCCGCCGGTATATCACATCTACCCGTTTTTTACCGCGCAGGGTTTTTAACCATACCACGTCATCTTCAACATACATGTCGTGGTTTTCAGCCAGTTCTATGCCCATCTGCTGAGCCAGAAAGGTATGTTCAAAATAAGCAGAATTGTAAATACCGGGCGTTAGCAAAACGATACAGGGCACTTCACCATCGCGTGGCGACAATGATGCCAGCATTTTCCACAATTGATGCGGATAGTCATCTACCGGGAAAATAGTCGAGTCGGCAAATAACTCCGGAAACACCCGTTTCATTACGGTACGATTTTCCAGCATATAAGATACGCCGGAGGGCACCCGCAGATTATCTTCTAATACCAGAAACTTACCGCTGCCATCGCGCACTAAATCAGTGCCGCAAATGTTGGCCCATGCTTTATACCGGGGCGAAACCCCCTTACAGGGTTGCAGATAATTGCGCGACTGCAATACCAGTTCGCTGGGAACGATACCGTCTTTCAGAATTTTCTGGTCATTATATAAGTCATCAATAAACAGATTAAGGGCGTGTAAACGCTGTTTCAGACCATCACTGGTAAGTTGCCACTCGCTGCTTGGTATAGTGCGGGGCATCACATCCAGCGGCCAGGCCCGGTCAATATTGTCACCATCGGCGTACAGGGTAAAGCAGACCCCCATGTCGCTAATCGTCTGATTTATCAATGATTGTCTTCTGATTAATTCGCTGGGGCCATGTTTGTCTATAAAACGGGCGATGGCAACGGCGGGGCGTCGAATACTGCCATTGGCACTAACAAGTTCGTCAAAACAGTTGGCGGTTAACGGGTAGCCCCCCTGAGTAAAACTGGTTGAGCTCATCGGCAACTCCTGGTAAAGCGCAATGCTTGTATTGCGTATGGGTCAGTAAAGTAAGCTATTAACTGTAGCAAGGCTTATGCCATAGAGCCAACCTCGGTTGTTGCGTTTGCGCTTCTGCCAAATAAAAAGGCCCCGCCGATGTGCACCGGAGGGGCCTTTTAACGCCGTTTAACTACTTAGTTTTTAGCAGCAGCAGCTTTCTTTTCTTTTTCTTTGGCAATAACCGTTTCTGCAACGTTGCTCGGGCATGGTGAATAATGCGAGAACTCCATAGAGAACTGACCACGGCCAGATGTCATGGTGCGCAGGCTACTGATGTAACCGAACATTTCTGACAGTGGTACGTCAGCTTTAATCCGTACACCCGTAACACCGGCTTCCTGGCCAGAAATCATGCCGCGACGACGGTTTAAGTCACCGATAACATCACCAACGTGATCTTCCGGGGTAAACACGTCAACTTTCATGATAGGCTCAAGCAACTGGGCGCCAGCTTTTGGAATTGACTGACGGAAAGCGCCTTTGGCAGCGATTTCGAACGCGATAGCTGATGAGTCAACGGCGTGGAAACCACCGTCGAATACTTCAACTTCAACGTCTAATACCGGGAAGCCAGCCAGAGTACCGGTTGACATCATTGACGCAAAGCCTTTCTCGATAGCAGGCATAAACTCTTTTGGTACGCTACCACCGACTACGGTTGATTTGAAGGTAAAGCCAGAGTTCTGCTCGCCCGGACGAATACGGTAATCAATTTTACCGAACTGACCTGAACCACCAGACTGTTTCTTGTGCGTGTAGCTGTCTTCAACTTCACGGGTAATGGTTTCACGGTAAGCAACCTGCGGTTGACCTACTACTAACTCTACGCCGTAAGTACGTTTCAGAATGTCTACTTTGATATCTAAGTGTAATTCACCCATACCTTTGAGGATGGTTTCACCAGAGTCAACGTCAGTTTCCACCCGGAACGTTGGATCTTCAGCAACCATCTTACCGATGGCAATACCCATTTTCTCAACTGAACCTTTATCTTTTGGTGTTACAGAGATCGAGATTACCGGCTCTGGGAATACCATTGGTTCAAGCGTACATGGGTGCTTAGGATCACACAGGGTATGACCGGTCTGGGTGTTATTTTTCATACCAACCAGGGCAATGATATCACCAGCCTGTGCAGTGGTCAGATCGATACGGTCATTAGCGTACATCTCTACCATACGGCCGATACGTTCAGTTTTGCCGGTAAATGAGTTCAGGATGGTGTCACCCTTGTTCAACACACCAGAGTAAATACGGATAAAGGTCAGGGCGCCAAAACGGTCATCCATGATTTTGAACGCTAACGCGCGGAATGGCTCATCAGCAGAAACGATAGCGTGCTGACCGTTTTCATTACCTTCTTCATCAGTCAGCGGCTGTGGAATAACTTCAGTCGGTGATGGTAAGTATTCAACTACCGCATCTAACAGTAATTGCATACCTTTGTTTTTAAAGGCAGAACCACAGAAAGTCGGGAAGAAAGCCAAATCACGGCAACCTTTACGTACGCAACGCTTAATGTCTTCAATTGATGGCTCTTCACCATCCATATAAGCCATTAATAAGTCATCGTCCTGCTCTAAAGCGGTTTCAATTAACTGAGTACGGTACATTTCAACGTCATCAGCCATATCAGCTGGTACGTCGGTGACTTCATAGTTTTCTGGCTGGCCGGTTTCATCCCAGATGTAAGCTTTCTGGGTTAACAGGTCAACCACACCCTTGAAGGTATCTTCACGGCCGATTGGTAACACCATGATCAATGGGTTTGCGCCCAGTACTTTCTTAACCTGTTCGGTAACACGGATAAAATCTGCGCCGATACGGTCCAGCTTGTTTACGAAGATCAGACGTGATACTTCAGCATCGTTGGCATAACGCCAGTTAGTTTCTGACTGTGGTTCAACACCGCCAGAACCACAGAATACACCTACGCCACCATCTAATACTTTCAGTGAACGGTAAACTTCAACGGTAAAGTCAACGTGTCCCGGGGTATCGATAACGTTGAAACGGTAGCCTTTCCAGAAACAGCTTACCGCTGCTGACTGGATAGTTATTCCGCGCTCTGCTTCCTGTTCCATAAAGTCGGTAGTCGATTCACCTTCGTGAACTTCGCCCAGCTTGTGGATTTTACCGGTCAGTTTCAGGATACGCTCGGTAGTAGTGGTTTTGCCGGCATCAACGTGGGCGAAGATACCAATGTTTCTATATAAGGATAAATCTGCTGACATAGTAATCTCAATAAGCTAGGGTTTGAAAATAGTGCGACAATATACAGGATTTTAAAAAGATTTGCAGAGAAAAAATGTTGTCGGTTGCTAATTTTTTATCCATGCTGTCAAGGCTGCCTGACATACGATTTTAAACAGCAGTGTCGCCAGTACCAGCGCCAGGTTTAATAATTAAGGAAAATGAATGAAAACACTCATCAGTATTATATTGTTCGTTAGTGCTTTTACCACATTGGCGAATGGCAGTTTGCCGGCGAACCGCCATGTGGCGGTGCAGGGTAGCGCCGAACTGACTGCCAGACCCGACAAAGCGCTGATTTCGTTTGATGTATCGAGTCTGCAACCGACAGCGCTTGAAGCAAAAGCTGATGTTGATAGCAGGGTAAATCAGTTTTTAGATGGATTAAAAGACTACGCGGTAACAACCGAAGGGGTAACGGCTTCCAACTTATTAACCGAACCTTATTATATTTATACTGATGGCGATGAGCAGCAATTAGCCGGTTATCGTGCAGAACGATCAATAAAAGTAGAGCTGACAAAAATCGACCAGCTGAATGAGCTAATAAACTTCGGTTTAAAAGTACAAGTTAATGAAGTGACCAATATCCAGTTGCAGGCTTCTGACAGCGAAGAAATGCAAACCAAAGTTACGGCCATGGCGGTAGCGAATGCCAAAATAAAAGCGCAGGCGCTGGCCAGTGCGTTTGATGCCAGGCTGGGTCGAATTTACAGCATCAATTCTAATACTCATCGTCAGCAGGGTGGTTACGAACGCATTGAGGTAACCGGCGCCAGGCTGGGCGCCGCAAATGCAGCGCCGGGCCGTTACTTACAAGCCACGGTAAAGTTTAGTAGTACGGTTGACGCCGTGTTTGATTTAACGGTTGAGTAATGTCTGTCTGAGCAGGTGGCAGGCACAGTGCCGGGACAGCAGCGGCCTGCCATCGGGGTTAAAAACTCACCACAGAAGCATAATCAGGCCACCTGCAATCATAAAGAGATTTTCAGATAGTGATACAAATCCCAGAGGAACATTACTGTCACCGCCTACACAGGCACATTTAAGCTCACGTTTGTCAATATAAACTGCCTTTATCACGGATATGGCACCTACGGTTCCTATAAAGAGCGAAAATGGGGCCACGGCTAATGCCGGAAGCTGAGCAATCATGCCAATACCGGCATACGCCTCGACAAAAGGGTAGATGTAACCGTAACGCAACCATTTCATGGCCAGTAAATCGTAGGTGATAAACGAGTTAGTAAAACTGTAAAGGTCTTTCAGCTTTTGTACCGCCAGCAGGGTCATTGAAAACGCAATAAATAGCATTAAAGTGCGGATTGAAGCGTAATCACCGGATACAAAATATTGCAACGCTATGGTCAGCAAAGCGGCAACAGCAAAAATCGCAATTACCGGGGTATAGGTGGTACCGGTTTGTCCGGCTTCGTCTTTACCAAAATAATCACGTAACTCGTCATAACCGCCGATCCGTTTGCCATTAATAAATGTCTGCGGAGTGGTTTTCACTCCATGCTGTTGTTTAAATTGCTCAGTTTGATCACGTGAAGTCAGTTTATGATCGTCTACTTTGAAACCCTTTCTTTCTAACAGGTCTTTTGAACGCAAGCCAAAAGGACAAATATGCTCATCGGTTACCATCCGGTATAGGGTGGCTGTTTTACTCATTCTGACCTCCTTTAATCAATGTCCTGTCAGCTGCGACATACCATGGTATCAGCATAAAAATTACAGCGGGTATAAAAATATAGCGGGAATAACAGTATAGCGGGAATAACAGTATAGCGGCGCCAACCGGCGCCACTAACCAATGTTCCAGTCTTACTCAATCTGTCCTCTGATTTCACCGCCAGGGAATGCCGGAGTATGGACATTAACATAATGACCACCGGCAGCTAACACAGCAAAGATGCTTTGAGTTAATGCCGCATCTGCCGGGGCCATCCAGCGATTAACGTTGTCAGCATCTTGTTCAAGACCAAGCAATACCGGACCGTTTTCACCGGCTATACCGGTATGAATATGGGCGGCGGTCGCATCTGCAACACCTGACGTCAGCACCTGGAGCTCCAGACTATAGTCACTTAATGCCACCAACGCATAGCCGTCTCCTGTAGCGGTTGTCGCGACAGCCGGCACTTCCTGCGCTCCGGATAACGGGAAGGTAAGCAGAGCGAAGTCATCACTGGAGATAATCTGACCCCGCAGCTCACCGCCCGGATTAGCCGGTGTATGCACATTGACGTAGTGGCCACCGGAGGCAAGCACTGCAAAAATGTCGGCATCCAGCAGGGTTTCGTCCGGGGTTACCCATTTGCCCGGGTTAGTCATATCCTGCTCAAGCGCAACTAACACATCGCCATTTATGCCCACTCGGCCAGTATGAATATGCGCCATGGTGGCATCATCAACACCCTCGGTCAGTGCCACTAATTCCAGGGTATAATCGTCAGTATTCACCAGCGCGTAGCCATCGCCCGATGCCATCGTGGTAACAGCAGGTACTTCCTGAGCACCACTTAAACCAAAGGTCGCGAGTACAAAGTTGTCGGTTAAAATCTGGCCACGTAACTCACCGCCAGGGTTATCCGGAGTATGCACATTGACATAATGTCCACCTGAAGCCAGTACTGCAAAAGTCGCTTCATCAATCTGGGTATCTTCCGGGGTCATCCAGGTACCCAGATCATTTGCAGATTGCACCAGACCTACCAACACATCACCGTTGTTACCAATACGGCCGGTATGAATATGCGCCATGGTGGCAAAATCGACCCCGTTAGTTACGGCAACAACTTCTACCCTATAATCGTCAGTATTAATCAAGGCATAGCCGTCCCCCGAAGCCTGAGTATTTACCATTGGCACTTCCTGCTGACCAGATAAGTCAAAGGTAGCTAGCACAAAGTTATCGGTTAGAATCTGGCCTCTCAGTTCGCCTGACGGATATTCAGGCGTGTGGACATTAACGTAGTGACCGCCGCCGGTCAGCACGTTAAAGGTCGCTTCATCAATCATGGTCTCAGCAGGTATAAGCCAAACTCCATCTTCCTCTGCTGCCTCCAGACCAACCAGTACATCTCCGTTAGTACCAACCCGGCCGGTATGAATATGGGCCATGGTTGCATCATCAACGCCTGTCGTGCGAACGGTCAGGGTAAGGTGATAATCGGTTTGATCTACTGCCGCATAGGCATAGCCAGTGGCCGCGGTTTCGACAGCTGGTACTTCCTGCTGACCGGATAGCGGGAAGGTGACAATCACTGTTTCATCGTTAACAATCTGGCCGCGTATCTCACCGTTCGGATAGTCAGTGGTATGCACATTGACGTACCACTCACCGTTTTGTAAATCAGCTATCACGGCATCAGTAATATCGGTTTCGGCAAGGGTATAAATACCATTGGTGCCTGCACTGAATGCAAAAGCAACTTCACCGTTAAATCCTAAATCACCATCATGAATATGAGCAGCTTCGACATTTTCAACATCAGACAAATCGACTGATGCCCGAATTTGTTTTAAATTTGCATCAAGCTCCACCGTGGCCGTTGCCATTTCATCGGTGATAACATTGGGTACTTGCTGAGCACCGGACAGACTGATATTAAAGGTTTGGGTCGCGGTAAATACCGGTGGCGGTTCAGGCAAGTCGTCGTCAGCGCCGTCAAAACAGCCTGCGAGCATAAAGAGCGGCAATATCAGATAAAGTAATTTTTTCATATTCAAACTCCTTTAATTGAAGAAGAGTTCGTCATTAAGAACTCAGATCGTCACTGCATCTTCAGTTACGGCCGATTCATCGAAATAGAGACAAATAAATCAGATTGTGTACAATTATCCGAAAAATAAGGTTAAACAAGTGCTACCACTGGCAGGAAAAGCGGGTAAATTGCACGGCTACGATAACGGCATATCGAAAAATTTAACCGCAGCGCGAAGCCTGACCATAAAAGACACTGATATAAGGGTAGTGCAATATGCCTGAGACTCAACCAGAATTAGCTGTACAACGTCAACTTGACGCTTACAACGCCAAAGATTTAGCGGCTTTTATCGCCTGCTATCACCCCGACATTGCTATATACCGGATGCCCGCTAGCACCCCTTCTCTGGTTAGTCGTGACGCCCTTGCTGCGTTTTACCAGACCGAGCGTTTTATGATCGCTGGGCTGCGTGCTGAGGTACTAAACAGAATGGTGGTGGGAAATAAGGTAATCGACCATGAAAGAGTATATGGCATAACGGAACAACCCTATGAGGTAGTGGTGGTGTACCAAGTACAGGACGGCCTGATACTAAACGCCTGGTTTTATCCGGTAGCATAAGTGCTCTCTGGCAGATGCAATAGCCTGAGCAAGGCTTAATATCAATCGTAATTAATTATTTATCTTCAGATAAATTTACCATTGTTTTAGCTGACGTTAACATTCGTAAAGTCACAAAGGTCAGTACGCTTAACACCAGCGCAATTTCCAGCCGTCCGGCGGCAACCGACAGCCCCATAGCACCGGTTAACCACAAACTGGCTGCAGTAGCGGTGCCGCGGACATAACTTTCACCTTTGACAACATTCTTCAGGATAGCGCCGCCACCGATAAAGCCAATACCGGTAATAATACCTTCCATTACCCGCGAGACTGCTTCGGCAGAGTCTAAAATTTCCTGACCAACCAGCATATAACCACAGGCCGCCACGGCAACCAGCGGAAAGGTGCGAAGGCCGGCCGAGCGCTCGTGTTTTTCCCGGTCCCAACCTATGGGTACCGCAAGTATAAAAGCAATCAGCATGTCACGAATATGTAATGCGGCAATAGTCCAGTCTATCTCCGGGATTAAGTTCATAGGTTTCGGCTACCTGACTGATTTATCGTCAATTAAACATAGCATAGTGTCTGGCTGCTGATAGTTAAACACGTTCACCGAGTGGTAATAGAGGATTTTTTTGTAAAACAGGCAGCCGAAGCTGCCTGTTTCACGTTTTTTTTGATAAACGCTTATTCAGCGATTGACGCCCATAAGTCATATTCGTCGGCTTCTTCGACAACGGCATCGATAATGTCGCCTGGTTTAACAATGGTTAAGCCGTTTAAGTACACCGCGCCGTCAATTTCCGGGGCGTCGGCAAAGCTTCGGCCAATGGCACCTTCTTCATCAACTTCGTCAATCAGTACTTTAATGGTCTTGCCAATTTTGCTTTGTAATCGCGCTGCGCTGATTGCCTGCTGTTTCTGCATAAAGCGGTGGTAGCGCTCTTCCATCACATCATCCGGCACCGGATCGGCCAGCTCGTTGGCTTTAGCGCCCACTACCGGGCTGTATTTAAAGCAGCCAACGCGATCAAGCTGCGCTTCGTCTAACCAATCGAGCAACATCTGGAAATCTTCTTCCGTTTCGCCCGGAAAGCCGACAATAAAGGTTGAGCGAATGGTTAGCTCAGGGCAAATCTGGCGCCATTTTTTAATCCGCTCTAATACCCGCTCAGCCTGACCGGGGCGTTTCATCAGCTTTAAAATCCGCGGGCTGGCATGCTGAAACGGAATATCTAAATAAGGCAGAACTTTGCCAGCGGCCATTAACGGAATAATGTCATCCACATGCGGGTAGGGGTAAACATAGTGCAGGCGCACCCAAATGCCCATTTCACCTAAAGCCTCACACAAGGACTGCATAGAGGTTTTTACCGGCGCGCCGTTCCAGAAACCGGTGCGGTATTTGACATCCACACCATAAGCGCTGGTGTCCTGAGAAATTACCAGTAACTCTTTAACGCCGGCATTTTTTAAGCGCTGCGCTTCATCCAGCACCTCACCGACCGGTCGGCTGACTAAATCGCCACGCATTGACGGAATAATGCAAAAGGTACAGCGATGGTTACAGCCTTCAGATATTTTTAAATACGCATAATGCTTGGGTGTTAATTTAACGCCATGGTCTGGCACCAGCATGGTAAAGGGGTCGTATTTTGGCTTGGGTACAAACTCATGTACCTGCTTTAATACATTTTCATAGCTGTGCGGGCCGGTAATACCCAGCACGTTAGGGTGCACCTGGCGAATTTCATCTTCCCGCGCGCCCAGGCAACCGGTAACGATAACTTTGCCGTTTTCTGCCAGTGCCTCACCAATAGTATCTAACGATTCCTGCACGGCAGAATCAATAAAACCACAGGTATTAACAATAACCAACTGGGCATCATCGTAGCTGGGGACAATATTGTAACCCTCGCTCTTTAATTGGGTCAGAATACGCTCAGAGTCAACCAGGTTTTTTGGACAGCCCAATGACACAAAACCAATGGTATTGCCGTTATTGGCAGCGGGTTTTGCCTGCTCTGCCAGCGCTTTGGCAGGGGTATCCAGGGTGGTGGTTTGGCTTGGGTCAAAGGTTTGTACTGTCATAGTGTCTCTGTATTAAGGCGCAGCCTGAAAAAAGTCGGCGGATTATACCTGAAAGTCGGGTAAGAAACAGGTGTTACTGTATGAATTTTAGCCAATGTGGGTTTATTTCCGTGCACCGAAGCAGATCTGGTCAATACTGTTAACTGTATAGTCAATGGTGACAGATAACTAAACCAGACGGAGAGAATATGATTAATGCATATGCGGCAATGGCAGAGAAAGGCAAACTTGAGCCCTGGCAGTATGATCCAGGTAAACTCGGCCGGCAAGAGGTGGAAATTGCGGTCGATTACTGCGGGATCTGCCACTCAGATATCTCAATGTTGAATAACGAATGGGGAATGTCTTCGTATCCGCTGGTGGCAGGGCATGAAGTAGTGGGCAGAATTTCTGCTGTTGGCTCTGATGTCACCCATTTAAAACAGGGACAGGTAGTCGGGCTTGGCTGGCAGTCAGATTACTGCAACGTGTGCAGCACCTGTGGCAGCGGCGATCATAACCTGTGCAGTAGTGCTGAAAGCACCATTGTCGGCCGCCATGGCGGTTTTGCCGACAAAGTGCGCGCTAACGCCAGTGCAGTCATCCCTTTACCTGAAGGGATGGATGCAAAAACTGCCGGCCCCCTGTTTTGTGGTGGTATTACCGTGTTTAACCCTATGGTGCAGTTTGACGTCAAGCCCACTGATAAAGTGGCAGTAATTGGCATTGGCGGCCTGGGCCATATTGGCTTGCAGTTTCTACGGGCCTGGGGCTGTGAAGTGACCGCTTTTACTTCCAGCGACAGTAAAATGACTGAAGCAAAAAAATTGGGTGCCCATCATTGCATTAATTCCCGCAGCGAAGCTGATATTGAAAAGGCGGCAGGCCAATTTGACTTTATTATCTCCACCGTCAATGTAAAACTGGACTGGAATTTATATTTGTCGACGCTTAAAGCCAAAGGCCGGCTGCATTTTGTCGGTGCAACATTAGAGCCTTTAGATATTGGGGTGTTTAATTTAATTATGGCGCAGCGTAGTGTGTCAGGCTCGCCAGTGGGCAGCCCGGCAACAATAGCAAAAATGTTGGATTTTGCGGTCCAGCATGACATCAAGCCGGTAGTGGAAACGTTTAAATTTAATCAGATTAATGACGCGCTGGCGCACTTAGAAAGTGGTAAAGCCCGCTATAGGATTGTGCTGGAACGCTAGGCTTATAATAAAAACGCCGGGTAAATTACCCGGCGTTTTATACGTAAATTTCAGAAATTTAAGATTTGTAAGGCAAGGCACCCAGATAATCTTTTTTACCCACGTCTACGCCATTGTGGCGCAAAATGGCGTAACTGGTGGTGATATGAAAATAGACATTAGGCATAACATGCTGAATTAAGAAATCATATCCGTCTAAATATTTCCCTTCCCAGCGAGGCTGGCTAACATGTTGCGTGGCAGCATGATCAAAGTCTGCCTTTGTAAAGCTGGCCAGATAATCAATGGTATCCTTAATGCGTTGCTGCAACTGCGCTAAATTAACTTCGTCATCTGCATGCTTTGGCGCACTGTCTACCTGGCCGGTTAAGCGTGCTGCGCCAAGTTTAGCGCTGTCGCAGGCAATTTGTACCTGGCGGATAAGGGGAAACTGATCCGGTGCCAGCCGGGCGTTTAACAATACCGTGACATCAAACTTTTTCTGCTCCGCATAAGCGGCGCCTTTATCCAGAATCGCGCTGAGATTTTTCAACATTTTGCTATTTTGCACTACGGTCAAATCGTAAAACATGGTGTGGCCCTCTGGCTTAGTTCATTAAACGCTATATTGCTGAGTTTGGGGTTATACATCATTAGGGCAAGGCTCGGCAGGGATTATATTTTCAGCAATGGTAGCGCTGATTTTTTATTTTTTGCTAATGTAGCAGGCGAACGGTTAGTATGAATTAAATTAACCTTAGGATAAGACGTCAGTCCATGGAACAGGAAGAGCTTACCGCCTTAACTAAACTTAATGTACTAATCATAGATGATCAGATACTGGTACAGAATGTCATTAAATCAGCGCTGTTTGAGCTGGGTATAGAAAACATTAAATGTGCTGAAAATGCGTATTATGCGCTGCGATTATGCGAAGAAACGACCTTTCATGTGGTAATTTGTGCTTTTAATGTGCAAAGCGATAAAGATGGTTTTCATTTGCTCGAAGAGCTGAAATTTAAGCGCCATGTCACCAAATGTACGGTGCTGATTTTTTTAAGTGCCGAAACCAGTGAAGACTTAGTAAACAGTATTGTTGAACTTCAGCCGGATGATTTCTGGGTAAAGCCATTAAGTAGCAAGCATGTTCAAAACAGGTTGCCAGTAACCCTGGAAGTAAAACGCACCTTATTTAACGTATATCAGGCGATAGACCGGCAAGACTACAGTAAAGCCATATACTTTGCCGAGCGCCATTTACTTAATGTTGGTTTGAACAAATACCATCTGCAAATGAAACGGTTAAAAGGCGAATGTTTGCTTAATTTACGTGAGTTTGCCGAGGCAGCCAGATACTACGACGACTTGCTTAAGGCTCATCACAAAGTGTCCTGGGTGTATCTGGGCTACATTAAGGCTTTATTGCAACAAGATAAGCTTGCTGATATTCAAGAATTGCTACAACAGCTTACTGATAAAACCGATACCCGTTTCGCTACTTATGACATGTTGGCGCATTACTACATCGGTAAAGAAGACTATCAGCAAGCGTACACTGAGATAAAAAAAGCCAGCCGGCTGGCACCGCGCAATATCGAACGCAATAAACGCGTACTCGATTTAGCAAGACTAAATCATGATCATGCCGGCCAGTACCATGCCACCATCGCTATGGCTAAGTTCGCCAGAAACTCCATCCATGATTCACCATTATTGCGCCTGAATGTGGTGCGCTCAGCGATCGATTATGCTACTACTCTGGATAAAGCTGATGCGTTAAAAGTGCTCAGTCAGGCAGATTTATTATTAACTGAGCTGGAAAAACAGTTACCGCTGGCCGCTCAGCTGAAAGAGCAGCTTTTGGTGGTCAGAGCGCGATTACACACCGCCAGAGAAGAGCGGCCAAAAGCAGAAAGCATTGTTGATAATCATTTGAGTTTACGACCCACTACGTCGGTAGAAGATAACCTTGATAAAGTGAAAGCCTTGCACGAGTTGGGCCGGCGGGAAGAAGCGGTAAACCTGCTTGATGCCATTAAGCGCCAAATCGCCGGTAATGGCCTGACCAACCAGGTAGTGAGCAAGTATATTGAACAGGAAGCAGCCGAGCGTACCGCAATACATTTTACCCCACAGCAGTTAAACCGGATGGCCGTAGAGTTTTTTAAGCGCAATAAATTTAATGCCGCGCTCAACTCGTTAGAGCAAGCGTACTCATTAACACCGAATAATATGAACGTGGCGTTGAACATTCTGAAAGTACTGGTGGCGATGCAAGATCAGGCGCCTTTAGATGAAGGCTGTATTGCGTTGGCAAAAAGCATCAGGCAACAATTGCAGTACGCAGAACTGATGGAGTCTGAGCAACAAAAAATATTTGAGCATTACCAACAGCAGTTGCAATCCGTTTTAGCCTGAGTAGTCAGCTCACTGCCAGCCAGAAGCTGGCAGTGATTCACGCGGCAAGTTTTCAGGCCAACGCAGGTTGCCGTGTACGCTGGTGTACCAGTTTGTAAAGGGTTGGCAGCAGCAAAAGGGTTAACAACGTGGCGGAAATAATACCGCCAATTACTACCGTTGCCAGCGGCCGCTGTACCTCAGCGCCAGTGCCGCTGTTAAACGCCATTGGCACAAAACCAAGGCTGGCAACCAGTGCGGTCATTAAAACTGGTCGTAGCCGTTGCAGCGCGCCTTGCTCAATAGCCTCCAGCAGGTTAAGGCCTTGCTGCTGTAGCTGTTTTATCATCGCCAGCATGACCACGCCGTTAAGCACGGCAATACCAGATAAAGCAATAAAGCCGACTGCTGCAGAGATTGATAGTGGCATGTCGCGTAGTATTAACGCAGCAAGCCCTCCGGTTAATGCCAGCGGCACCCCGCTAAATACTAGTAAGGCATCTTTTGCCGAATTAAGCGCACTGAACAGCAAACCAAAGATCATCAGTAATGTTAGCGGTACCACCCACATTAGCCGGTCAGACGCCGATTGCAGTTGCTCAAATGTGCCGTCATACCCAAGCCAGTACCCCGTGGGCAGGGCGAGCTCTTTTGTTATCAGCTGCTTGGTGTCAGTAATGAAACTACCAAGATCCCGACCTGATACATTGGCGCTGACCACAATATTTCGCTTAGCACTTTCGCGGTTTATCTGATTGGGCGCCTCAATTTCGCTAAAATGTGCTACTTCGCCAAGTGGGACATAGGTCAGTTCAGTACTCTCGCTGTTTTCGTGGCGACGGAAGGGCAACGCTACCGGCAGGCGTTTTAGTTGTTGTGGGTCGCTTCGAAGCGCCTCGTCTGCTCTGATAATAAGGTCAAATGCCTTGTCACCTTCGTAAATGAGACCGGCTTGTATTCCACCCACCATGGTTTGGATACTGCGTTGCACGGTCGCCATATCGATACCCAGTAATGCCAGATGCTCCCGGTCGGGTTCAATCGACAACATCGGTAAGCCGTTTGCCTGCTCCATTCGCACATCGACCGCCCCAGGCACGGTTGCCAGCAATGCTGTCGCCTGTTCAGCAAGCCTGGCCAGGGTATTTAAATCATCACCATAAATTCTAAGGGCAACATCGCTGCGCACCCCGGCAATCAACTCGTTAAAACGCATTTCGATAGGTTGGGTAAACTCATAGTTATTACCCGGCACGTCTGCAACGGTTTGGCGTAATAACGCCACAAAATCAGCTTTGCTCATGCCGGGGTCGGGCCACTGTGCTTTTGGTTTAAGCATAACAAAAGTGTCTGCCACATTAGGTGGCATGGGATCAGTGGCAATTTCTGCGGTACCCAACTTGCTAAATACCCTTTTTACCTGCGGCAGCGCTGCAATTTCACGTTCCAGCAGCAGTTGCATCTGCAGCGACTGGTTTAAGCCGGTACCAGGTATACGCAGTGCATGCAGGGCGATATCGCCTTCATCCAGCTGTGGCATAAACTCACTACCGAGCTTGCTGCCTTGCCAGAAAATTACCGCCATAACGAATACCGCCCCACTGATAAATAGCACTGAGTGGCGCAAGCTCTGCCTGAGTAATACCGAGTAACCACGTTTTAAGGTGTGCATTAGCGCCGAGTCCTGCTCTTTCACTTTGCCACGGACAAAAATGGCCACTGCGGCCGGCACAAAAGTAATCGCCAGCAGCACAGCACCGGCCAATGCGGCAATAACGGTAAAGGCCATCGGATGAAACATTTTGCCCTCAACGCCGCGTAGCGCAAAAATAGGCAGGAATACCAGCATAATAATCAGTACACCAAACACGGCCGGGGTAAACACCTCACGGGTAGCCAGATACACTTCACTTAAACGCTCTTCGAGGGTTAATAACCGGCCTGTTCGGTGCTGCGCCAAGCCTAAGCGGCGCAGACAGTTTTCGACCACGATCACTGCACCATCCACCATTAAACCAAAGTCGATAGCGCCTAAACTCATCAGATTGCCACTGACCTTATTGAGGGCCATACCGCTAATGGCAAATAGCATGCTTAGCGGAATAACCAGGGCGGTAATCAGCGCGGCGCGAATATTGCCCAGAAAAACAAACAGCACCACGATAACCAGCACTGCGCCTTCAAACAGGTTTTTCTGCACCGTAGCAATAGTTTTGTCTACCAGGGTGGTCCGGTTGTACACAGCCTCTGCACTGACACCGTCAGGCAATGAGCGGTTAACCTCGAGCAGTTTTTCTGCCACGGCACGGGAAACGGTGCGACTGTTTTCACCCATCAGCATAAAAACGGTGCCCAGTACCGTTTCTTCGCCATTAAGGCTGGCCGCACCGGTGCGCAGCTCCTTCCCGAAATACACGTCGGCGACATCGCGCAGCCGCACCGGCGCATCATCATGTTTTGCGATAATCAGCGAACTGATGTCATCAAGGTTACGCAGTTGACCCGGTGAGCGCAACAGCCATTGCTCGCCTCGTTGCTCTATATAACCGGCGCCAACATTGCTGTTGTTGCGCTCAAGCGCATTGGCGATATCATCCAGGGTCAGTTTAAACGCTAACAGCCTGGCCGGGTCGGGCGCCACCTGATACTGACGTTGATAGCCACCAATGGTGTTTACCTCTGTCACCCCTTTGACGTTAACCAGCTGCGGTTTTATCACCCAGTCCTGCAGGGTGCGCAGATCTTCTGCGCTATAAG
The DNA here is from genome assembly GCA_002415085.1 of Arsukibacterium sp. UBA5043. GTDB lineage: Bacteria > Pseudomonadota > Gammaproteobacteria > Enterobacterales > Alteromonadaceae > Alishewanella. The sequence goes on from DIBV01000001.1 coordinate 374,974, forward strand.
CTGTACCATCGTCTTTTAGGGCGTCATGGGCAGCGCTGACGGTATACATAAAAATTTCACCCAGCCCGGTGGCAACAGGTCCCAGGGTTGGATTTGTCTCTGCGGGCAATTTGGCCCGAACCGTCTGTAAGCGTTCAGCGACCTGCTGTCGTGCCCAGTAAATATCGGTACTGTCATTAAAAACAACGGTTACCTGTGACATACCATAGCGCGACAGTGATCGGCTGTATTGCAGCTTTGGCAAACCGGCCATGGCATTTTCGATAATTATCGTTAGCCGTTGCTCCGCCTCCAGCGGCGAGTAACCCGGTGCCGCAGTATTAATTTGTACTTGGACGTTGGTAATATCAGGCACGGCATCCATAGGCAGGCGCTGAGCATTGTATAAACCAGCGACAATGAGCAGCAGGGTTAACCCCAGCACCAGATAACGGCGGCTAAGGGCAAACTTTAATAGCATGTTAATCATGGCGCACTCCTAATGATCATGGCTGGCGCCTGATTTCAATATGTCGGCTTTAAGCACAAAGCTGTTGTCAGTGGCGTATTCAGTACCGGGTTTAAGGCCTGAGGTGACTTCTATATAGTTATCGTCTTCACGGCCAAACTGCAGCATCCGCACTTCAAAGGTATTGCCGTAGCGGGCAAATACCACCGGCATATCCCGAAAGCGCTGAATAGCGCGTTTCTGCACAGCTAATGCTACCGGTATGGTTGCTGTCAGTACCTCAGCTTTGATATGCATACCTGGCCGCCAGTAGCCATTACTGTTGTCCAGCACGGCGCGTGCCCGCGCTATATGGCCTTCAGTCATCTGCGGGGCAATGTAACTTATGTTGCTGTCGGCGCTTTCACCGTGATGCAAGCTGAATACGGACACCGGCATACCGACACGCAATTGGTCGATATCGTTAGGAAAAGCAGATAGCTCGACATAGACGCTGCTGAAATCAACGATGTTAAACAGCACCTCGTCGCGGATCAGCTCATTGTTATTAAAGAAACGGTCGGTAATAATGCCGTTTGCCGGCGATACAATATCGTACATTTTTAAAGTTGTGGCGTTGCTAATACGGGCAATTCGCTGGCCCTTAGTGACCCTGTCGCCTTGCTGCACCAATACCTCCGTCAGCGTGCCGGAATAGGGCGCTTTTACGCTATAACGGGCGGTAGGCGGGCTACTGATCACGCCAAATAAATGGGTTTTCTGGGTCAGTACCTGCGCTTGGGCGATATCAGTGCCAATACCCGCTAAGGCAAAAATTCTGTCATTCAGTTCAACCCTTCCTTCAAAGCTATCGTAATGCCAGTGGTATTGCTGGCCCTGATAGCTGAGGCTAATATCAACGCGATAGGAGTGAGGCTCAGCGATGCTGATATCGCCGACCAGGTACTGCTGCTCCGGGCTAAACCGGATATCATCCTGCTGGCCATCCAGCCGGTGCAGTGTCACTTTAGCATCCAGCGCAGTGGCTGAAACCGGCTCACCATTGGCATAGGCATACAAACGCATTTCCGGCGGTATACCTGTTTCAAAAATGGTTACTTCCACCGCAAAATCAGCATGAGTTAACAATCTGCCGCCATGCGGGCCCTCAGCCTGTTCAGTTGCATGTGCATCGCTATGGCTGTCATGTCCGCCAGCGGCCTGTGCCGTGCTGAAAAAAAGGAGTAGTAACACTGCCAGCAAGCTGGTCAGTATGGTCGGTGTCTTATTCATAGCTTTGCTCCAATGCAGCGCCAGGCAATGTGGTAGTCAATGTCATAGGTAGGCCGGTAAGGCGCTCCAACTCAAGTAGAGTCAGATGAAAGCGGCTTTGGCTTTGGATTAGGTCATGTTCTGCCTGGGCCAGCTCTTCTTCGGCGGATAACAGGCTTAACAGGTCAAGCTGGCCTTGCTGATAGCTGCTCAGGCTGGTTTGCCACAGTTTTTTTGCTTCTGGTAAAAGCAGGGTATCAATGGTTTGCACAGTATTGCGCAGGTGCTGCAAATTTAACCATTGCTGCTTCATCAGCAGGGCGAGTTCGCTGGCGGCAAGCTGCTGCTGCCTGGCTATAAGTGCTTGATTTTCAGCATGGGCGAGACGACGCCCTTCATTGGGATCAGTAAGCGTTAGCGGCATGCTTAAGCCAAACACCAGGGCATGGTCGTTGTTAGCCTGGTTGCGTCTTAAACCGGCAGAGATACGGACGTCGGCCTGACTGTTGGCCTCGGTTAAACGCAGCTGACTTTGCGCCACGCGGTGCTCGGTCAGATAGCGCTGCAAAGCTGCGCTTTGCTGCAGCTGTTGCTGCAATGCTGGTAACGCGGGTAATTGCGGCAATATGGCCAAATCGCCAGTTACCACAGAAAAATCAGGTTCGGCATTCCATCTGGCTGCCAGACGGTATCGACGATCTTGAATACTCTGTTGTATATCTGCCAGTTCGATCTGGCTGCGTAGCAGTCGCAGTTTAATCCGGCTGATATCCGCATCCAGCAAATTACCTGCGTTACTGCGCAATCTCGCGGTGTCGAGCAGCGCTTGTTCCCTGCTAAGCTTTTCACTGGACCATTGTTGTAAATGTTGCAAACGCAATAGTTCTAAATATAACGATGTGGTCGCTGCCAGCACGTCCAGTCTGGCCAGTTCATAATTATCACGTTGCAATTGGCTTTGCTGTTGTGCCAGTTCTACCCGGCGCTCGCGTTTTTGTCCCAGCTCAATTTGCTGACTCATGCTCAGGGTAAGCTCTGCAGCTTTAAGGCCCTGGTTATCGCCTGTGCCCAGCACATTTTCAAGCGAGACATCCAGCTCAGGGTTAGGTTTAATATTAGCTTGCAGTTGCTGAGCTTCAGCCATTCGCAATTGATACGGAAACGCTTGCAGCGTTGCGTCATGCTGCAAAGTCCGTTGTAACGCCTGAGGCAGCGCTAGTGTTTGCGGCTGTTCTGCCGCATACGCAACCGAATAGCTTGTTGCCGCCAGCAAAGCCGGCAGCACAAATGTCATACGCATAGGTATGCTCCTGTTAGTTAATTAGTAAAAAAGTGACAACAGGGGTGAGATCAGGCGTTGGGCGGCGGTACGGGGGGACTGTAGCTGATAACGTTAAATTGGCATGGGCTGGTGACTATGGCGGTTTCGCCAAAGTTCAGCAGTTCAATACCGTAGAAAAATGCGATATGGCAGGTAACATGTGCATGTTCATTGTGGTGCTCAGCGTTATCTGTGACACTGCTCTCACCGTGGCTATCGATCAGGCTGGTTAAAGAATGGTCATGTTCAGGCATATGCACCACTAATGCATCACATGCCATCACCGCATGGTTCAGCATAATGAGTAATAGTAATAGCACACTTAATGATCGGCCTAACACAATACCCTCAACACAGCACCTTCAAAAGTCAGATGTCATCGTAACGACTGTATCTGTTACTGACAAATGATCAACGATATTTGCGCTGGGCACGGCGCTTACGCTCTGCCTCGCGTTCGGCTTTATCTTTTGATTTGGCTGCTTCTTCAGCCTTGGCATCAATTTGCTCCTGACTAACCATATCCGGGGTTTCCAGGGTAATGGGGCCCAGGTTGCCAGCGCGCAATTCGGTGATCAGAATTGTACCGGCTTTTTCCAAGTCGACTATGCCACCTTTGCGCATACAACCACGACGCACGCCAATCGCGTCAAGCAGTGCCAGATCGTGCTCTGGCTGTTCGGTCAGGTCAAAACGCTGCATCACTTCTTTTGGATACACTTGTAGTAAATAGTCTGCAGCAAATAGCGCGATATCGGCATATTCAAATACCGTATCTTTAATTGCACCTGTAACTGCCAGCCGGTAACCACAGGTTGGCGGACTAAGCTTGGGCCATAAAAAGCCTGGTGTATCAGTTAGAATAACGTTATTTTCCAGTTTGATTCGTTGCTGAGCTTTAGTAACCCCGGCTTCGTTGCCGGTTTTAGCAATGGTACGGCCAGCCAGGGTATTAATTAAGGTTGATTTTCCGACGTTAGGAATACCCATAATCATGGCCCGGGCAGGGCGAATGTCCAGGTTTCGCTCTGGCAGCATCTCATTGCACAGTTTCAATAAGGCTTTAATTTGCTCGGGATGTTGCTGGCTGATAGGAATCGCCCGTACCCCGCTTTGCTGCTCAAAATGGGCTACCCATACTGCAGTCAGTTCCGGATCAGCTAAATCAGCTTTATTCAGCACCTTAATACAGGGGGTATTGCCGCGAAGCTGCGGTACTAAGGGATTTTCACTGGAGAAAGGGATCCGGGCATCAAGCATTTCGATAATGATATCAACCTGAGGCATTACCTCAGCAATTTCTTTGCGGGCCTTGTGCATATGGCCCGGAAACCAGTTAATTGACATCAGTTATCCTCAATAGCGATCAGGGCCGCATCATACTCTATTGTGATAAAGGGCTACAGCAAAAATTGATAAAAGCTAATCAGGGTTATTGGGGTAAGGATGGCAGAATAGACGGCGGCAGAAGGCAAACGAATAATACCCAGCCCTTTGAAAAGCAGCAGCAGGCTATACAATCCCATGAGTGGCGGCAGCACATCTAACCACAGGCTGTGCGCTGCGTGCGGCATGATCCACGCCAACAAACTACTGCCGGCACTGGCAAAAACCAGTAGTAGCAGCAACAGCACATAATGCGCGGGAGTAAATTCGGGATTTAAATTAAAATCGTCCATTGATCTCTTGCTGTGGTTTATGGGTAAGCTTACTGTAAGAAAAAACTGTGTTACTTACCCGTTGTTATTTGTGTAAATATGTAACGAAGGCGCTATTCTAGTACCTTTTTTAAATAAAGCAACCTTCATTTAGCCGCGTAGTGGGTTGAGCGGGTTCGAAGGTCACTATTGTGGATCAGCGGTTACCGCCATCAGGTTGCAACATGCCTGTGTCTGGCGCTTCAATTGCCGGTTCCGGCTCGGGTGGTTCAAAACGCCTGATTTGGATAATCATGCCAAGATAGGGATGGTCAAGATAATGCAACTCACCGCTTATTACCCGCCGGCTTTGTTTAACGTTAATACTCTGTATTGTGCCTTCTGATACAGGGCGTCGCAGGTTAAATTCAGTATTAATAAACAAATAGTGATCTAGGTGTAGCTTAAATAAACCATCAAGTTGCCAGATATGATTTGGCAGGTTAGACAGGCTGTCGCTAACCTTAGGTAGCTGTTGATCCGGTCCGGCCATGTTTTCCAGTTTGCCAGCTGCCTGCAACTGATCCAGCAAGGTGTCGATGGCACTGAATAAATTGTCATGCTGCTCGTTAGTAAACTGGGCAGTTGCCGCTGCGGCGTCATCTGTTGCTGTCTTATTAATGTCCTGCCCCCAGTAATCGATCTGCGCTGAGTAATTTACTCCGGCAAACCAACGGCTTGGCACGGCCTGTTTTTCAGTAACCGGTGCCTGACGCCACACTGTATGTAGTAACAAACTCTGATTTGGCTGGCGGTTTATTTTGCTGGCCAGTTCTGTTAACGCAAAAGCGCTTCGCGGCGCCAGGTAGGGTACTGACTGATGTTGTTCAGATTCGCCAGCCAGAATAACCGGCAGGTTGTCTGGCATGGGCAGTTCTGTATTGACTATGTGCTCTGGAAACAGGCTACTGCGCTGCCACGGCGCAGGATCAGGCTCACTTATGCAAAATAGTGGGGCGTAGGGCGGTTGCCATTGCTGCCAGTTACGCAGTGTTAGCGGTAAAAAACGGCGTCTGGTATCAGAGGTTGTATCGCAACGTGGAAGTGCCAGTAGCAGGGGCTCGATCTCCGGCTGATATTTTGCTGACACCAAGTCAACACTATTGCTCAGGCGAATAGGTTTAACCTCGCGGTCAAATTGCTCTTTAAGCTCGGTATCGCGGCCAGCATTGAACACAATAAGCTCAATTTCAAACCAGCGCTCTGCGGAGTTACTGGCAGCTATGGCAACGTTACTGGCTGACCATAGCAGGACAGTAATCAGGGCAGTAACACCAACAGTGATTGTTTTTACAACAGATAGTTTCATGATTTCTCCAGCTGATGCTGGCTGAAATCAGCCAGCATATTCGCTACCAGGCTTAACCGGTCTTTAGCATCAGGGCTGGCGATGGTAAAACGTAGTTTCTGACCACCTTCCAGTTTAAATATCCGGCTTTGTTGCTGGATCAAGCCAATGATATAAGCCGGGGCAACCCGCGTTTTATCGGCAAATTCAATTAAACCGCCTTTGGCATTGGCTTCAATCCGTTTAATACCGAGCTGTTGGGCCTGCTGTTTAAACTCGGTAAGCTTAACCAGATTTTTTGCAGCATCAGGCAACAGCCCGAAGCGGTCGATCAACTCGACCTGAACATCATCGAGCTCACTTTCATCTTTGGCACTGGCCAGTTTTTTATAAAATGACAGCCGTAAGTTTACATCAGGGATATAACTGTCGGGTAACAAGGCCGGCAGTTTTAAATCAATTTCGCTTTGCTGGCTTAACATCATATCCAGGCTGGGCTGGCGTCCTTCTTTTAATGCGGTTACCGCTTCTTCCAGCATATCCATGTATAAGGTAAAACCTATGGTTTCAATCTGACCACTTTGCTCATCGCCTAACAACTCACCGGCGCCGCGAATTTCTAAATCATGCGTAGCGAGCGCAAATCCGGCACCTAAATCTTCCAGTGACGAGATGGCTTCCAGCCGCTTTTCGGCATCTTTGCTAAGCCGTTTCGGTGGCGGTGTCAGCAAATAAGCATAAGCCTGATGATGGGAGCGACCGACCCGTCCCCGTAACTGATGAAGCTGGGCCAGCCCGAAGTTATCAGCACGGTTAATGATAATGGTATTCGCTGTGGGTACATCGATGCCGGTTTCAATAATGGTTGAGCACAGCAGTAAATTAAATCGCTGGTGATAAAAATCAGCCATGATCCGTTCTAAATCACGTTCGCGTAGCTGACCATGGGCAATGGCAATATTGGCTTCAGGCACCAGTTCTGCCAAATCGCTGGCCATTTTTTCGATGGTTGCAACGTCGTTATGTAAAAAATAGACCTGACCACCGCGCAAAATTTCGCGCATTACTGCTTCACGCAACAAGCCAGCTTCAAACTCCCTGACAAACGTCTTCACCGCCAGCCGGCGAGCCGGTGGAGTAGCGATAATAGACAAATCCCGCATGCCCGACATGGACATATTCAGGGTGCGCGGAATAGGGGTGGCGGTCAGGGTTAATATGTCAATGTTGGCCCGCAGCGCTTTGATTTTTTCTTTCTGACGCACCCCGAAGCGGTGCTCCTCGTCAACAATCAGCAGACCCAAATCATGCAGTTTAATATCGTCCTGCAACAATTTATGAGTACCAATTAAAATGTCAACTTTGCCATTGGCAACATCTTCTAATATGGCTTTTTGCTGCTTTTGGCTGACAAAGCGTGATAACACCTCTACCCGTACCGGCCAGTTAGCAAAACGGTCTTTAAAGTTCTCAAAATGCTGTTGTGCCAGTAAGGTGGTGGGAACCAGAATTGCCACTTGCTTCGCATCATTGACTGCAATAAAGGCTGCGCGCATGGCAACTTCGGTTTTACCAAAGCCGACATCACCGCATACCAGTCGGTCCATTGGCTGCGGGGTTTGCATATCATTTAATACGGCAGTAATGGCATCCTGCTGATCGGCAGTCTCCTCAAACGGGAAGCTATCAGCAAAGGCGGCATACTGCTCCTGCTCGATCTTAAAGGCATAGCCCTGGTGGGCCGCGCGCTGGGCATACACGTCCAGTAGCTCTGCTGCAACGTCGCGAATTTTCTCAGCTGCTTTGCGCCTGGCTTTTTCCCAGGTGTCGTTGCCAAGTTTATGCAGTGGCGCGTGTTCCTGATCACTGCCAGAATAACGGCTGAGCAGATGTAGTGAGGAAACCGGCACATACAGTTTGCTACTACCGGCATACTCTATGGTAACGAATTCGGCACTTATTCCGGCAGCGTCCAGCACCTGCAGCCCCTGATAGCGGCCAACACCATGTTGTAAATGCACCACTGGCTGGCCTTCGCTCAGCTCTGCCAGGTTGCGGATAATGGTATCAGAGGAAACCTGCTGGCTTTTTTTGCGGCGCCGGCGCTGGCTTATTTTCTGCCCAAAAAGTTCGTTTTCACTGATAAGGGCCAGTGGTGGGCTACTGGTAATAAAGGCGCCCTGTTCCAGCGCGCCTACCAGTATGACTAAATCGGCGTCGCTGTTGGCAAAGTCAGCCAGCCTGGTAATTTCAGGTGCCCGGATACCGGCTTTGTTAAACAGCTGATGCAGGCTTTCGCGCCGACCTTCGCTTTCAACAAAGAAAATCGCCCGGCCATTTTGCTGTTTCAAGGTCAGTAAAAACTGGCTAAGCAGACTCAGTGGCTGCTTTAACTGATGCTGGATATTCAGTTCTGGCAGCTCGGCCACCGGCGCGTTGTCCTGGCCGGTTTTCGCCGGTAAAGTGGCACGGCTTAGTTTTAACCGGCTGAAATTATTCAGTTCACTGAATAGTTCATCGGTTTGCAGGTAGAGTTCCTGTGGTTGTAAAATAGGCCGCATGGTGTCGATAGCGCGGTCATGGTAACGGCGTTTCAGTTCGTGCCAGAATTGATTAGCACTGTGTTCAATATCGCCATAACTTAATGCAATACAACCTGGTGGTAAAAAACTAAACAGGCTGGCAGTTTGCTCGGCAAATAATGGTAAATAATATTCGATGCCTGCCGGGAAAATGCCCTGGGTGACCTGCTGATACAACGACTCTTTCTCATTGCGGGCCGCAAAACGCTCCCGATAACGCAAGCGGAACCTTTCAATGGCCGCTTTATCGGTGGGAAATTCATGCGCGGGCAATAGCTCAATGGCATTGACCTGACTTAAACTGCGCTGATTGTCCGGGTCGAAGGTGCGAATGCCGTCAACTTCATTGTCAAAGAAGTCGATTCGAAATGGCGAGCTGCAACCCATAGGAAACAGATCCAGTAGCGAGCCCCGAGCTGAAAACTCACCATGTTCCATCACTTGATCCACGGCCCGGTAGCCCACCGCAGTCAGTTGCAATTTCAGCGCGGTTAAATCAACCTGCTGACCCTGTTCAATCAGAAAACTGGCTTGCTCCAGATAATTACGCTGGCTGATTTTTAACAACAGGGTACTGACCGGCACGATAACCAGGCCCTGTGTCAGCCTTGGCAATTGATACAGGGTTTTCAGACGCTGGGAAATAATATCCTGATGGGGCGAAAATACATCATAGGGCAGGGTTTCCCAATCGGGCAGGGTTAGCACAGGCCAGGCGCTGTCATTAAAAAAAACAGCCAGTTCCTGTTCCAGCCGAAGTGCACTGGGGGTGTCGGGCACGATCAGTAAATATACCCCAGGTTCGGTCTGCACCAGTTGTGTAATAGCATAGGGCAATGCGGCGCCATGCAGCTGGCCCCAACCAATCTGATCCTGCTTGCGTTTAATTCGTGGTAAAAACTTAATAAAACTCATTAAAACCTGAAACCCTATACAAAAAGTGTCACTGTTATTGATGTTGGCGGTAGCGCCAACTCGTGCCGCTGCTGTTTACTCTGGTAACTGGCGCTGGGCTGCTTTTTGTTTTAACTGGCGAGATTGCTGATGCAAACTCGCCCTGACAATGAGTTCGCGATCTTGATCTCTAATCCGTCGAAACACAACTTTTATTTGCCAGCCTTCCGTGACTTGTTCAGCACTAATTACCTGGCCCAGGCAATACACCGCACCTTCGTTTTCCGCCAGAAAAACTTTTAGTTCTACTAACGCCAGCTCCGCAATGGGCTGTCTGCTATGTAAACATAAGCCTGCACCCCCATAACTTAACGTATACTGACGGTGCTCTGAGCTGTCTTGCTGACGAAGTACGTAATGTAGCAATAAATCGATTTTGCGCGCCTGTTGCTGCAGATAGTTTGCAAGCTCATCAGCCAGTTCACCAATCCGGTTCAGTGAGCGCAAGGCCGACATATTAAGCCCGCCCATTTCGCCCGCCAGTAAAAAGGGTTCGGGTATACTGGCTAAAAACTCCTGCTCAGAGGGCATACTGCCGCTCATAACTTTGCAATTGACGGTAATGTCGTGTTCTACGCTAAAGTAGTCGTTATAAGCGTCAGTGAGTGACTGTAATATTGGATCCATAGCAGGCCTCGAGTAAGGTTGCTTGTCATTATGGCTAATAATCACTATTATCAGCAGCGATTTTTGCAGCTAATTTATCATCTAACCGAGGCAAAGTCCTGAATATTAACATGCAATTACCTACCAGTATTTTGCTGGGTTTACGCTACAGCCAGAGCCGTAAGGGCAATGCCTTTATTTCATTTATTACTTTTTTTTCGGTTGCCGGTATTTTATTGGGTGTCATGGCCTTAACGTTGGTCAGCTCGGTAATGAACGGCTTTGAAGCCGAACTGAAAAAGAGGATCCTGGGCGTTATTCCTCACGTTGTAGTACAGCCGTTAACCGCAGATAATGACTGGCAAACGGCGTTAAGCAGCAGCGATAATGTGCAGGATATCAGTCCTTTTTTACAAACCGAAGCGCTGGTTCAGGCTCCGCGCCAGCTAAATGCAGTGATGTTGCAGGGTATTGATCCGCAGCAATTACCGCAATTTTTACAGCAGGCGCTGGTAGTGGGTAGCTGGCAAGATTTTACCAATACCCGCTATGGTGTGGTTCTGGGACGCGGTCTGGCAGAACAACTGCAGGTAAGCCGCGGCCAGCAATTGAGATTTATGCTGGCGCAAGGTGGTAGTTATACCCCGGTAGGCTGGCTTCCCCGGCAACGGTTGTTTGAAGTGGTGGGTATTGTCGATACCGGGTCAGAAGTCGATAATCTGTTGGCGGTTACCCGTTTGGATGATTTGGCGCGCCTGTTACCCGTTTCTGAGCGCGAGCCAGCGTGGCGCCTAAGCCTGGCCGAGCCCTTCACTGCACCTATACTGGCCGAGCGTTTAAGCCTGAGCCCGCAATTACGAAGCGTCACTGACTGGCGTCAGAGCCAGGGGAAGTTATTTGCGGCAGTGGCAATGGAAAAAGCCATGATGTGGCTAATGTTATTACTGATCGTCGCTGTGGCAGCCTTTAATATTGTATCGGCACTGGTCATGATGGTGACGGAAAAACAAGCGGAAGTGGCCATTTTAAAAACACTGGGCATGACTGACAGCCAATTGTTTATGGTGTTTGCGTTTCAGGGCGTGGTCAACGGTATGGTTGGGGCGTTGCTCGGTGTGCTGAGCGGCGTGTTCTTAAGCCTGCAACTTAACGAAGTGCTAAACGTGTTCGGTTTACAATTGGCCAGCGGCATTGCCTTACCGGTAGACATTAATCCGTTACAAATAATCACTATTTTTGCATGTGCCGTGGGGCTTACCCTGCTGGCAGTGCTGTATCCAGCCTGGCGGGCTGTTAAAGTTAATCCGGCGGAAATTTTACGCGATGAATAAAGTATTAGAAGCTCATCAGATCAGTAAGAGCTACCGTGATGGCAGTGCGGTTACTCAGGTGTTAGATAAGGTCAGTCTGAGCGTGACAGCGGGTGAAATGGTGGCAATAGTAGGCAGTTCGGGTTCGGGTAAAAGTACCTTGCTGCATATTTTAGGTGCGCTGGATCTGGCTGACAGTGGTTCGGTAAGCATCGCCGGGCAACCACTGGCAGGGTTAAGCTCTGCCAGAAAGGCCCGGCTGCGTAATCAGCAACTGGGCTTTATTTACCAGTTCCATCATTTATTAATGGACTTTACTGCGCTGGAAAATGTAGCGATGCCGCTGTTTATCCGGGGTGACAACAAAAGCGATGCGTTGGCAAAAGCCGCGGCGCTGGTCGCCAGGGTGGGCCTGAGCCATCGTGGACATCATAAACCTTCCGAGCTTAGTGGAGGAGAGCGGCAACGGGTAGCGATTGCCAGAGCGCTGGTAACCCAACCTGCTCTGGTGCTCGCTGATGAACCGACCGGTAATCTGGATCAGCATACGGCCGAGTCAATATACCAGCTGCTGCGGGAGTTAAATGCCAGTATGGCAACCAGTTTTGTGGTAGTAACCCATGATACTGAATTAGCGGGCCGGCTTGATACCCAATATCTGATGCGCGAAGGAAAGCTTGGGGTGATGCATGGCTAGTCTGGCCTGGCAACTGGCAAAGCGCTACCGGTCTACCCGTCATACCAGTGGTTTTATCCGTTTTATTTCGGCGTCATCTACCTCGGGTATTGCACTGGGGGTGGCTATTCTTATTCTGGCGCTTTCCGTCATGAACGGTTTTGAGCAAGCGTTAAAAGATCGCTTGCTGGCGGTGATCCCGCATGTCGAGCTTGAAGCGGCTGACTATTCGCTGGCTGACTGGCCACGTCAGCTTGCCACTATGTCAGGTGCTGAAGGCGTCAGTGCCGGTGCGCCTTTCATTAAAGCTAATGGAATGTTGCGCCATGGTGGCGCAGTAAAGGCGGCTCAGGTACGGGGCATAAGTCTGCCACACGAACAGCAGATCAGTGCGGTTACGGAGTTTGTCACTCAGGGCAGTATGGCTTCGCTGGATCAGCAACATATTGTCCTGGGCCAGGGTATTGCTGACGCATTAGACATTGAGGTGGGGCAAAGTTTACAACTGATGTTGCCCCGGTTCGCTACAGATGGCAGCCTGGCAAGCCATCGTACTGTCAGTTTAACGGTCAGCGGCATTGTTGCGCTGGGAGGTCAGCTTGACTACAGCCAGGTATGGGTTGATATGCCTGCATTAGCGCTCTGGTTAGGAATGGCAGAAGATGAGGTGCACGGACTGGCGTTCCGGATAGACGATGTTTTCACCGCGCCGCAATTGGCCCGGGTGCTGGGCCGGTTAGCGGATGAATATGTTTATTCGACAGATTGGTACCGCAGCCAGGGTCATGTTTATAACGATATTCAGATGGTGCGGGCTATTTTGTATCTGGTACTGACCCTGGTTATTACGGTAGCCTGTTTTAATATTGTGGCGACCCTGGTTATGGCGGTACGGGAAAAAGAAGCGGACATTGCTATCTTACTGACCATGGGGATGGCGCCTGGTCAGCTGATTAAAACCTTTGTGTTACTTGGCTGGTTAAATGGCATAATTGGTTCACTGCTTGGCGTGGCATTTGGCGTGTTGTTGGCCAGTACTATTGAATCTGTTTTTGCCACAATAACCCGGGTCATTGGCAGCACATTACTGGATCCGAGCATTTATTTTATCGACTTTGTACCCTCTGTGCTGCGCTGGCAGGACGTACTCCTGACGCTAAGCATAGCGCTGTTGATGAGTTTGCTGGCGACCTTATATCCTGCCTGGCGGGCCAGCAAAGTAGAGCCCGCGACCATTCTTGGCCAGCACTAAGCCCGGTTAACGCTTACGGTTTTTCAGCAATTTAGCCAACTGGGCTTTCTTAACAGACAATCGCCATAGCCAGTCAATCATAAAATAACCGCTGATACTGGCGGTTATCGCCATCAATAACGACCCCAGCAAAAAAGGTTTGCCAATAGTATGCAGGCTGTGGCGCAGCCATTCCAGACTCGCTTCAAACGCAAAGGGTTCCAGCGGTTGCGCCAGAACCACGGCGCCAATCAGATAACTTAAATAAAACATAATAGGCATGGTAAGGGGGTTTGATGTCCATACCAGGGCCAGCGTTAATGGCATATTGACCCGCAGCGGAATCGCCGTCGCTGCGGCGGCCAACATTTGAAATGGCATTGGGATCCAGGCCCAGAACAAGCCAACAGCAAAAGCACCGCGCGCTGAGCGCCGGTTTAAATGCCAAAGGTTACCATCGTGTAGCAAGCTTCCAAATAAATTTATAAGTTTTTGTTGCTTGATTTTCTCAGCTGATGGTAGATATTTCTTAAATAGTTTTTTGGGCATTCTAACCTGTATAGAAAGAGGCCATGCTAGGATTCTGCATCGGAGTTATTACAGCCAGCCTATTGTCATTATTTTTGCCGATAGTGCCACCTTTTTTCAGTATTTTTTTTGGAATACTGTTTCTGCTGCCTTTTGTCTGGCGCTGGCCATTGTTAATGATGTTTATCTTAGGTGCTGGCTGCTTTATGGCGAGCTGGAGCTGGCAATATCAGCAATATCAGACAGCCCGTCATGCGATACTTAATGCAACAGACTCTACTGTGATAGTAAGGGTCAACAGTCAACCTAAAGTATATCCTGAGTACACCCAGCTTAGCGCAACTGTGTTAAGGGGGCCAGCAGCGGGGTTTAAACTGTCGTTACGCTGGCAACAGCCACCGACATTAGCCGTGGGTCAGCAGTGGCGCTTACGTCTGCAACTGAAACCTGTACATGGCTATGCTAACCCGGGAGGGTTTAACAGGGAAAACTACGGTTTGGTAGACGGGGTGGTAGCGGCCGGTCACGTTATTGCCGGCCGACATACCCTGCTCAAGCAGCACGATTCTGTGCGCCAGCGGATTGTTGCCCGGGTTGAGCACGCCATCGAGCCTTATCGCACCGCATCGTTACTAAGAGCGTTGGCAGTGGGGGAGCGGGATTTTCCGCCCTGGCTGTGGCAGGGCGCTCAGCATGCCGGGTTGGGGCACTTACTGGCCATCTCTGGTTTGCATATCGGCCTGGTATTTGGCTGGATGTTGTGGCTTGGCAGCTGGAGTAAAGGCTTGCTCGCTGTAAAACGTCAGCAACAACTGGTGCTGTTGCTGGCGTTGTCAGCCGCATTGCTTTATGCCTGGCTTGCCAGTTTTGCTATTCCCACCCTGCGGGCCAGCATTGGGCTGGCGATTCTGGTCATTTGTCGCAGTCAGTTGCTAAAAACGTCATTGAGTCGTTTCTGGTTGTTGTTGGTCGCCTTATTATTGCTAATAATGCCGTTCTGGTCTCTCAGTGCCAGTTTCTGGTTGTCGGTGCTGGCCGTGGCCATCATATTCCTTGCAATGTGGCGTTATCCGCTGACACAATTTCACTGGCCCGGCCGCCTGCGCTGGTTTCTGACTTTTCACCTAATGTTGACGTTATTAATGACGCTGCTTGGTATTATACTTTTTGGTGGTTTTAGTCCGTTAATGTTGGTCTCTAACCTGCTGTTTGTGCCCTGGTGCAGCCTGGTGGCGATCCCTTTGCTTCTGCTAAGTTTGCTGCTGACCGCATTGGGTTTTCCTGTCGCGGGGTTATGGCAGCTGACCGACAGCGCTTTTCTCCCGCTACTGTGGTGGTTAGAGCGAAGCGCTCAGCTGCCACTATGGGTGCCGGTGGTGCAGGTTTCTGGCACAGCAGTCGCATTGTTGGCAGCAGTGCTGTTGGTGCTACTGATTTTTGCCAGAAAAGCAGCATTGATGCTGTTGCCACTTAGTCTATTGTTGCTTACTGGCAGCACGATACATTCACCGCCCTGGCAGATACATTTACTGGATAGCGGTCAGCGCCAGCTGGTGTTATTGCAGCGGGGACGGCGGGCTGTGTTGTATGACGCCGCCCCGGCGCAGGCCAGTCAGGACATCGCTGCCGACCAGTTACAACCCGTGTTGCATCAATTGGGCATTCATCAGCTTGATTATGTGCTGTTTCGACAGCAGCGCTCAGAGCGTAGCAGGTTCTGGGCGTTGCAGCGGAACTATGCTGTTAGCCGGCACAACCTGGCGGGCTTCAGCCAGCAGCCTGGCGAAGAGTTATGCGCTCAGCTACCTGCGGTATATCAGGATATCCGGTTTGAAATTCTGACTGCAGGGGCAAGTGACAGCTGTATCCTTCGGATAACGATAGGACCATGGCGGGTACTTATTCCAGGCAATATAGACCAGACGACTGAACATGCTTTAGTTAGCGGCAATAGTGATGTGGCTGCGGATATATTGATTCTGGCCAATAATGGCAGCGCGGCAGTCAACAGTCTGCCACTGATACAGCGGGTGCGCCCGGCACTGGCTCTGAATGCGGCAGCATTTATGAATGGCTATCAACATCCTGCGGCGGCAGTGCAACGAAGACTGGCATTGCTGCAAGTACCACTGCTTAATACCGCAGACTACGGTGCTATTACTATTGAATTTACTGATCAAAACCTGCGTTTAAGCAGCCGGCGACGGCAAAGATTACCGTTTTGGACAGAAAAGCCAGCGGCAATTGCTGAAACCTTGGCAACAACACGCTAGAATAAGCAAAATTCAAATGGCAGGAATACCCATTGTCAGTGTCTGAAATTAAACAAGCCGGAACCGCCCGGCGTTTACTCCGTTATGTTATTCCTTATAAGTTCGGTTTCCTGGCAGCTGCGCTTGGTATGCTCGGTTATGCCCTGATTGATGTCTATTTCATCTCAAAACTGCCGCAGTTTATTGATAAAGGCATTAACGACAAAAATACCGATTACCTGCGCTATGCACCACTGTTTATTGTGCTGATATTTATTGTGCGCGGTGCATTCAATTTTGTTGCCAGTTACTGCCTGAACTGGGTAGGTACTCATGTTGTTAAAACCCTGCGTCAGCAGTTGTTTGAACATTACATGCGCTTGCCGGTTAGCTTTCATGATCAGCATTCAACCGGCGAGTTAATTTCAAAAGTAACTTACAATACAGAGCAGATTAAGCAAACGACCTCACGCTCGCTATCAGTGGTATTGCGCGAAGGTGTTTTTGTTATTGGTTTGCTGGTGATGATGTTTATGATGAGCTGGCAATTGTCAGCCATCTTTTTACTGATAGCACCAGTCATTGCCATTGTAGTCAGTTTTGTATCCAAACGTTTCCGGATGCTAAGTCGTAATATTCAAAATGCAATGGGGAATGTCACGACCTGCTCTGAGCAAATGCTTAATGGCCATAAAGTTATATTGTCTTTTGGTGGTCAGCAGGTAGAAAAACAACGTTTTTTTAAAATAAATAATTTAACTCGCCAGCAAGATGTTAAATTAGAAGCCACCCGGGCGATTAGTGTCTCGACCATTCAGGTGATAGCGTCGTTTGCATTGGCATTCGTGGTCTATATGGCCAGTTTTCCTGAGATGCTGGAAAGCCTGTCGGCAGGTACCTTTACCACTATTGTCGCCTCTATGATGATAATGCTACGGCCCTTAAAGCAGTTAACGACGGTAAACAGTGAATTCCAACGCGGTCTGTCAGCGGCCAAAAGTGTATTTGAAGTATTGGATCAGCCGGTCGAGCAGGATACCGGCACGGTACAGCTAAATAATGTTAAAGGCGATATAAGTTTTGAGCAGGTAAACTTTACCTATCCCGGCCATGAAAAACAGGTGTTATTCGATATTAGCTTTACCGCCAAAGCTGGTCAGACTATTGCGTTGGTAGGCCGCTCTGGCAGTGGCAAAACCACTATTTCCAGCTTACTACCCCGGTTTTATGAACTCACCAGTGGTGACATCAGTATTGATGGACAGAATATCCGCCAGTGCACCTTACCCTCGCTGCGCAGTCAAATGGCAATCGTTTCGCAACATGTCACTTTATTTAATGACACTATTGCCAATAATATTTGTTATGGCCTGAGTGAACAAGTGTCGCCCGCCACTTTACTCGATGTTGCAGAAAAAGCTCATGTGCTGGAGTTTGCTAATCAACTGCCCGATGGTCTGGATACGGTGATTGGTGAAAACGGCGTGAGTTTATCAGGTGGCCAGCGCCAGCGAATTGCGATTGCCCGGGCTTTATTACGTCAGGCACCCATTCTTGTGCTGGACGAGGCGACCTCTGCGCTGGATACGGAATCAGAGCGAAAAATTCAGGCTGCGCTGGATGAATTACTGCTGGGACGCACTAATATTGTTATCGCTCATCGCCTGTCCACCATTGAGCAAGCTGATAAAATCATTGTGATGGAGCAGGGGCGGATTATTGAACAGGGCTCTCACGCTGAGTTACTTCAGGCCGATGGAACCTATGCTCAGTTATATAAGTTGCAGTTTGGCGCTGAGCAATGAGTTTGCTGGAACAAAGCTGGTATCAGAAGGGCCATTGGTTGTCAGTGTTACTGCTGCCTCTGGCAGCACTGTACTGGCTGCTTAGCAGTGTCAGACGCGTTTTGTTCAGGCTTGGCATTAAACGGCAGTATAAATTGGCGGTGCCGGTGGTCATTGTCGGAAATATCAGTGTTGGTGGTACCGGCAAAACGCCTTTTACGCTCTGGCTGTGTCAGCAGTTACTAGCCGAAGGCATCAAGCCTGGCATTATCAGCCGTGGTTACGGCGCTAAAATCAATAAGCCGATAACAGTAACCGCGACAAGTACAGCCAACGAGGTAGGCGATGAGCCCTTATTGCTGGCCAGACGCAGTCGTTGCCCTGTGGTGGTATGTCCGGACCGGGTTGCCGCCGGCAGGGCGCTGTTAGCCCAGCATAATGTTGATATGGTAATTTGTGACGATGGTTTACAGCATTACCGGCTGGCTCGTAATATAGAGATTGTGTTGGTAGATGGTAAGCGTGGCTTTGGTAATGGCCTGTTATTGCCTGCCGGGCCGCTGCGTGAGCCGCGTTCCAGGCTAAGCACGGTAGAGCTGATAATAGCTAATTCTGGTTACATCGCTGAAGCTGACTACCAGATGCAGCTTAGCTGCGGCAGTGCAAAAAGCCTGTTGGCTGAGACACCGCTTTTACCTTGTGAGGTTACGTTGGTGGCGGGGATTGGTAACCCACAGCGGTTCCTGTTAACCGCGCAGCAAGCAGGTTTTACGGTGGTAGAACAACGATTTTTTGCGGATCATCATCAGTTTACCGCAACTGATTTTGCTGGCATTACCACCCCGGTGTTAATGACTGAGAAAGATGCAGTAAAATGCCAGCGGTTTGCTCAGGAAAACTGGTATTGTTTACCGGTCGACGCCAGTTTTAGTGCGGATGAAAATAAAAAAATTATCAATATAATTAATAAATTACTGGAAAAATAATGGCCATTAACGTTGCTCTGACAGAAATACTTGCCTGCCCGTTATGCAAAGGAAAATTAAAATATGATAAGACAGCCCAACGCTTGATTTGTCTGGCAGATGCGCTGGCGTATCCGGTACGGAATAATATCCCGGTACTGATTGCCGATGAAGCCGAGCAGCTTAGCGCTGATGAGGTTAAAAAATGGCGTTCGTAGTCGTGATCCCGGCGCGATTCGCCAGCAGTCGTTTACCTGGTAAACCTCTGGCCGATATTGCGGGTAAACCAATGATTGAATGGGTTTATCAGCAGGCGTTGCAAAGTGGTGCCAGCCGGGTAGTGGTAGCAACTGATGATCGGCGGGTGGCCGATGTTGTCGATGCCTTTGGCGGTGAAGTCTGCATGACCCGGGCCGATCATCATTCTGGTACTGAGCGCCTGGCTGAAGTTGTCAGCAAACTGCAACTGGCAGCAGATACCATAGTGGTGAACGTACAGGGCGATGAGCCTTTTATTCCACCATTGATTATTCGTCAGGTAGCTGAGAATCTGGCTGGTCAGCAAAAGGCCCGGATGGCAACGTTAGCGGTACCGTTAAGTCATAGCGCAGAAATCCGCAACCCGAATATTGTTAAAGTAGTCACTGATAAGCAAGGCTACGCCTTGTATTTTAGTCGCAGCCCTATCCCCTATGACCGCGATGGCATTGTCGCTGACGATTTGGCCCGCCATTACCGGCGACATATTGGCATTTATGCCTACCGCGCCAGTTTTATTCAACGTTACGTTGACTGGCCGGCATCCGCCCTGGAGCAAATTGAAAGTCTGGAACAGCTACGCGTGTTATGGCACGGTGAGGCGATTCATGTTGATACTGCGCTGGAGACACCTGCTGTCGGTGTTGATACGCCCTCTGATCTGGAACATGCGCGGCAATATGCATTGAGTTTACGCCAATGAGCGTTCAGCAATGAGTTGTCGTCGATGAAGGTAGCTTTTGAGCTGGTTGCGCAAACTGCAGAATTTGTCGTGCTCAACAAAGCAGCGGGCATAAGTTTTCACTCTGAGCAGGGCGCGGGTCTGGTGGTGAAAGCAGAGCAGATTCTTGGGTTTAAGCTGTTTCCGGTACACCGTCTGGATAAAGTGACCTCAGGGCTCATCGTGCTGGCTCGCAGTAGCGAGGCCGCAGCTGAGCTGACGTCACTATTTACCAGTCATCAGGTACAAAAGTATTACCTGGCGATAAGTTTGACTAAACCTGCTAAAAAGCAAGGCTGGGTAAAAGGGGATATGGTACCTGCGCGGCGCGGTGCCTGGAAACTGCTGCAAACCCAGGACAATCCGGCAGTGAGTTATTTTATCAGTCAGGGTTTTGCTGAGCTTCCCTGGCGGGCATTTCTGATCAAACCCTTCACTGGCAAGACCCACCAAATCCGGGTTGCGCTAAAAAGTGCTGGCGCTGCTATTGCCGGTGATACGCTGTATCAGGGTACACATGCTGATCGGGTTTATCTGCACGCTTATGCCTTGTGTTTCAGTTTAGCAGGTACACACTATCAGTATGTGCAGGAGCCAACGGCAGGCCTGTATTTTCAGCAATTTAAAAACCAGGATTTATGGCAGGACTGGGCTGAACCCTGGCAGCTAAACTGGCCAGACTATAAACAACCGCAACGGATCACCAACTGAAAATGTCTGATTATTTACTTCGTTTTGCTGGTATTGGCCGACTGTATGGTGCTGATGCGCTACAGGCATTTTCACGGGCCCATGTCTGTGTCATTGGCATAGGTGGCGTAGGTAGTTGGGCAGCGGAAGCGCTGGCACGATCAGGCATTGGTGAAATTACCCTGATTGATCTGGATGATGTGTGTATTAGCAACATTAATCGCCAGCTGCACGCGCTAACCGACACCATTGGTCAGGATAAAGTTGCTGTCATGGCCCAGCGGATTAAAGCGATTAATCCTGAGTGTATTGTTCATCAGATTGAAGACTTTATCAGCGTTGATAACCTGCAGCAGCTTATTACTCCCCAGCTGGATTATGTCGTCGATGCTATTGATTCCATTAAGGCAAAGGTCGCCTTACTGGCACATTGTAAACGCAATAAGATTAAGGTGATCAGCACCGGTGGTGCCGGCGGTCAGATTGATCCAACCCAGATTCAAATTAGCGATTTGACCCAGACTATAAATGACCCGCTACTGGCAAAAGTGCGCAATACCCTGCGCCGCGATTATAACTATAGTCGCAATCCGCAGCGCCGTTTTGGCATAGAATGTGTGTATTCAACTGAGCAACTAAAATACCCGCAGGCTGATGGCAGTGTTTGTCAGCAAAAAACTCCGCAGCTTGCACCCGATGGCAGCATTAGCAGTATGCGCTTAGATTGTAGCGCGGGTTTTGGTGCCACCACCGTTGTAACCGCCAGTTTTGGTTTAGCGGCAGGGTCGAGGGTGTTACAGAAATTAGCTGCCAAGGCCAATAAAGCGGCAAAAGATCAATGACAGCATTCTTTAATTCGCACCATCATGGCATTCAGGCCACTACCGCGCGACTGACTTAAATAGGGCTTTAAATTTAATTTGTCAAAAGCGTGGGCTAAATCAAATTTTTTCAGCTCACTATTACTCATGCCATTGACCAGACATAACATTATCGCCATCAGGCCTTTTACAATTCGCGCTTCACTATCTAATACAAAAAAATGCTGGTCCTGATGCTGATTATAATAGTGCATTAACCAGGCCCGGCTTTCACAGCCTTTGACTAACAACGAGGGCTGTTTCATTTTTTCCGGAATAGGAGGAAGTTTACGGCCCAGATGCATCAGTATCCGATATTTGCTCTGCCAGTCTTTCGCCTCGCTCAGCTCAGGCAAGTCCTGGTTATATATCTGACTGAGTGCAGGTTTAGTGTCTGTAAGTAATTGGTCTAAGGTCATGCCGTTAATATCTCCACGGCCTGCGTTAAGGCTTGCAGGCTGGTTGCCACATCTGCTTCATTATTATAGGGCGCAAATGAAAATCTGACCGCACCAGCTAAACCCAGTTGGTTGAAAAAAGGCATGGCGCAGTGCTGACCACCTCTTACCGCTACAGCTTGCTGGTTAAGTAACTCTGCTACATCAGCAGGATGTTCACCTTGTACATTTAGCGCTACGATCCCTGCATTATGCACAGGGGATGACAAAATATCCAGCCCGCCAATCTTATTAAGACCCTCAAAAAACTGGTTTAATAACATTGCCTTATAGTTTTTCATTTCCTTTCGGTTAATATCTTGTAACCAGTTAATGGCGGCTGCCAGGCCGATAGCCCCCGCGATATCTGGGGTACCGGCTTCCAGTCTGAATGGCAAAATGTTAAATAAGCTGTGACTAAATTGAACTTCGCTTATCATCTCTCCGCCGCCAAAAATTGGTGTAAGTAGCTCCAAAGCTGCCGTTTTTCCATACAAGACACCAATACCTGTCGGACCATACAGCTTGTGTCCAGACCAGACATAGAAATCAGCATCCAGTGCCTGCACATCAATGCTATCGTGCACGATACCCTGAGCGCCATCTATGACGGCAAGCGCCCCGGCAGCTTTTGCCTGACTTATCATTTGCGCCACCGGTTGAATATGACCCAGCACATTCGAAATGTGGCTAAAGCTAACCACTTTCGGTTTATGCTGCAACAACTGGCTAAACGCCTGCTGATCAACCTTATGGTTGGCATCCAGTGGCACCACATCCAGAGTTACCCCGTAACGGGCGCAATGCAGTTGCCAGGGCACAATATTGGCATGGTGTTCCAGGGCAGTAATAAGTACGTGGTCTCCTGCCTTTAACACCGTATGCATCAGGCCAAACGCTATCTGGTTTAACGCTGCGGTAGCGCCGCTGCAAAACACGATTTGCTGGCGTTCACTGGCATTAATGAATGCTGCAATGTCATCCCGCGCCTGCTCAAATGCCCGGGTCGCTTTCTGGCTTAAAGTGTGGGCACCACGATGTACGTTGCTGTTGCTGCGCTGGTAAAATGCGGACATGGCATTCACTACGGCATTAGGTTTGTGCATGGTGGCCGCATTATCCAGGTATACCCAATCGGGGTTATGCTGAAAGAACTCGAATTGGCCACGAAAGTTTACAGGATCGAAAGGCTGCATAGGGTCTCGAATCGATTGGATGATAAAAGGATTGTCGATGGTTCAGCGCGGGATAGCAAGAAAACCTGCTTAGTTTCCCAGATAAAAAAAGCGGCGATAATCGCCGCTTTTTATACTGTTACGTTTGAATAAACGGCTTAACGCTTGTCCAGCTTTTTAAAATCCCGGCTGGCATAACCGGTGTATAGCTGACGTGGCCGGCCAATTTTATGGCCTTTCTCACCCAGCATTTCATCCCAATGGGAAATCCAGCCTACAGTACGTGACATAGCAAAAATCACCGTAAACATACTGGTCGGGATACCAATGGCTTTTAAGATGATACCGCTGTAAAAGTCGACGTTAGGATACAATTTCTTCTCAATGAAGTATGAGTCTTCAAGCGCAATCCGCTCTAACTCCATTGCCACATCTAATAATGGATCTTTGATGTTCAGCTCTTTTAAAACTTCATGGCAGGTATCACGCATAACTTTGGCCCGCGGGTCAAAGTTCTTGTATACGCGGTGACCAAAACCCATCAGTCGGAAGCTGTCATTTTTATCTTTAGCCCGGGCCACGAATTCCGGGATACGTTCTACCGAACCAATTTGCTGCAACATTTTCAGACAGGCTTCGTTGGCGCCACCATGAGCAGGGCCCCATAACGATGCGACACCAGCGGCAATACAAGCATAAGGATTAGCGCCTGAAGAGCCGGCCAACCGAACTGTTGATGTTGATGCGTTTTGCTCGTGATCCGCATGCAGCATAAAAATCCGGTCCATGGCTTTAGCCAGGATAGGGCTAACTTTATACTCTTCTGCTGGCACTGAGAACATCATATGCAGGAAGTTTTCAGAGTAGCTTAAATCGTTGCGTGGATGAACGAAAGGCTGGCCAACGGTATACTTGTAGGCCATCGCTGATATCGTGGGTAACTTGGCAATTAAGCGATGGGCGCTGCGTTTACGCTGCTCTGGGTCGTTGATATCTAAATCAGAATGGTAGAACGATGACAATGCGCCGACAACGCCACACAGCATGGCCATTGGATGCGCATCCACCCGGAAACCCTGGAAAAATGATGCAATTTTTTCATGTACCATGGTATGGCGGGTAATGGTGGTGACGAAATCGGTATATTGTTCTTTTTTCGGCAATTCACCTTCAAGTAACAAATAACATAATTCAAGATAATCTGAATGTTCTGCCAATTGCTCAATAGGGTAGCCACGATGCAATAATACGCCGTTGTCGCCATCAATGTAGGTGATTTTAGATTCGCAGGAGCCCGTTGCCATAAAGCCCGGATCAAATGTGAAATAACCTTGCTGCCCGAGCGTACGAACGTCAATTACGTCAGTACCAGCCGTGCCAGAATAAATCGGTAATTCAAATGACTTACCATCAATCTGCACGACGGCCTTTTTATCTGCCATTGGATTTCTCCTAATTGTTGTAGTTTCGGATTCTAAGGGTATTGCATCTATTCTACTCGCAAACTGCCCCTATAAGTCAATTTTAATGCGTTATTGCTTAATAAGTATTCGACTCTAGTAGTATTGTAACCAGCCACTAAGTGTGTAATGTTTCGGATGCGGAATTTTCCGGCTAAAATCAAACAAAAATTGTAATAAGCGGCTATGAAATATATACTATTGCCGGCGTAAAACCAGTTCACCAGTCAGATAGTTTTTTGTTGAACCAGCTTGAGCAAAAACAAGTATATCGATAAGGCGGGTGGCTGTTTTACAGCACCTAAAACAACAACTAAAGCTCTGTACGAGCATCGATAGGCAAGAAACTGTGAAAAAGCAAAGACCAGTAAATCTAGATTTATCAACGATCTCTCTACCTGCTGCAGCCAAAGCGTCGATTTTGCATCGTGTTACCGGTGTAGCAATGTTTTTCGCGCTTGTGTTCGTTATCTGGGCGTGGGCTTATTCATTGCAAAGCCAGACCAGCTTTGATTATGTGCAGTCCCTGATGACCTCGCATCTGGCGAAGATTATCGCTTTGGGTACACTTTCCGTGCTGATTTATCACCTGTTGGCCGGGTTAAGACACCTGGTAATGGATATGGGGCATTGGGAAGAGCTTAAATCAGGTACCTTAAGCGCCAATGTCGTCATGGGGTTATGGATAGTATTGTCAGTTCTGGCGGGAGTATGGTTATGGTTCTGAATCAGGCAAGCTTAAAACGTAATGGTATTCAGGATTACGTGTCGTTACGTGCTACCGCCATCGTGCTGGCATTGTATACTTTTTTTATTCTTGGTTTCTTCTTAGTTACTCCTGAAGTTACTTTTGAAGTTTGGCAGGGCTTGTTTGCTAATATGGCAATGAAAGTTTTCACCCTGCTAGCGCTGATCTCGATTGCTGTGCATACCCGTATAGGCTTGTGGCAGGTACTGACTGATTATGTGAAATCAGCCCGGTTACGTGCAGTGTTGCAATTCTTCCTTTACGCACTGGCCTTTGGTTATGTCGCGGTCGGCTTATTTGTGTTGTGGGGTGCTTAAGTGAATATTCCAGTAAGAGAGTTTGATGCCATTGTAATTGGAGCCGGTGGTGCAGGCATGCGCGCAGCGCTGCAGATCACTCAGTCAGGGTTAACCTGTGCATTACTATCGAAGGTTTTCCCAACCCGTTCACACACGGTATCTGCCCAGGGCGGCATTACTGTGGCGCTTGGTAATTCCCATGAAGATAACTGGGAATGGCACATGTTTGATACCGTCAAAGGCTCAGATTATATTGGGGACCAGGACGCTATTGAGTACATGTGTAAAACAGGTCCGGAAGCAATTACCGAGCTTGAAAATATGGGCTTACCGTTTTCGCGTTTCGAAAATGGTCGCGTATACCAACGGCCTTTTGGCGGGCAATCTAAGAATTTCGGCGGTGAGCAGGCCGCTCGCACTGCTGCAGCTGCAGACCGTACAGGCCATGCCTTGCTACATTTGCTTTATCAACAAAACGTTAAGAATAAGACACAGGTATTTTCTGAATGGTATGCCCTTGATTTAGTCAAAAATCAGGACGGTGCCATTGTCGGTTGTACCGCCATCGATATTGAGACGGGCGAAGTGGTGTACTTTAAGGCTAAGGCTACGGTATTAGCTACCGGTGGCGCAGGCCGTATTTATGCTTCTACCACCAATGCGCATATTAATACCGGTGACGGTGTTGGTATGGCGCTGCGGGCTGGCGTACCACTGCAGGATATGGAAATGTGGCAGTTCCACCCAACCGGTATTGCCGGTGCCGGTACTCTGGTAACCGAGGGTTGCCGTGGTGAAGGTGGTTATCTGCTAAACAAAGACGGCGAGCGTTTTATGGAACGATATGCGCCAAATGCTAAAGATTTGGCCGGTCGCGATGTTGTTGCCCGCTCAATGATGACCGAAATTCGTGAAGGCCGCGGCTGCGATGGTCCATGGGGTGTTCACCTTAAGCTGAAACTGGACCACCTGGGCGAAGAAGTGCTGGAAAGTCGCTTACCTGGCATCTGTGAGTTATCCCGTACATTTGCTCACGTTGATCCGGTAAAAGAACCTATTCCGGTCATTCCTACTTGTCATTATATGATGGGTGGAATACCAACTAATGTTAATGGTCAGGTTATCAGCCCTAAAGCAGATGGTTCTGAATCCGTAGTACCAGGATTATTTGCCTGTGGTGAAATTGCGTGTGTGTCAGTGCATGGTGCCAACCGTTTAGGTGGCAACTCCTTGCTTGATTTAGTGGTATTTGGTCGTGCAACCGGCTTGCATCTTGGCGAAGCACTTGCTGCGACCGCAGAAGCGCGTGCAGCATCACAGTCTGACTTAGATGCAGCCTTAACCCGGACCCAGCGCTGGGAAAACAGCAAAGTGGGCCAGGGCGAAGACCCGGTGCAAATCAAGAAAGATTTGCAAAAATGTATGCAGCTTAACTTCTCTGTGTTCCGCGAAGGCGAAGCAATGGCAGAAGGTCTTGCTGAGTTAAAAGAAATTCGTGAACGCTTGCAGTTTGCCCGCCTTGATGACAAAAGCTCTGATTTTAATACTATGCGTATTGAGTGTTTAGAGCTGGATAACCTGATGGAAACGGCATACTCAACTGCAGTAGCGGCTAATTTCCGCACTGAAAGTCGCGGTGCTCATGCCCGGTTTGACTTCCCTGATCGCGATGATGAAAACTGGTTGTGCCACAGCGTATACACCCCTGACACTGAGTCGATGTTCAAGCGCAAGGTTAATCTGGAACCGAAGTTTCGGGAATCTTTTCCGCCAAAAGCACGTACGTATTAAGAGGCGCAGTAAAAATGACTACATTGACCTTTTCAATTTATCGTTACAACCCTGATGTTGATACCGCACCACGGATGCAGGATTACACCCTGGAGAATCCCGAAGGCCGTGACATGATGGTGCTGGATGCGCTGATTAAGCTCAAGGAGCAGGATCCAAGTTTGTCGTTCCGGCGCAGTTGCCGGGAAGGTGTTTGTGGTTCAGATGGCTTAAATATGAACGGCAAGAACGGTCTGGCCTGTATCACGCCATTGTCTGAGGTCGGAAAAGGTAAGGGCGGCAAAATTGTTGTGCGGCCATTGCCTGGTTTACCGGTAGTACGGGATTTGGTTGTCGATATGAGCCAGTTTTATACCCAGTACGAAAAAGTTAAACCCTACCTGATAAACGATGATAAGTTACCGCCAGCCGGTGAGTTTTTGCAATCTCCGGAAGAGCGCGCTAAGCTTGATGGCTTATATGAATGTATTTTATGTGCATGCTGTTCAAGTTCATGCCCGTCGTTCTGGTGGAATCCAGACAAATTTATTGGCCCGGCAGGATTGTTACACGCCTATCGTTTCTTGGCAGACAGTCGCGATACGGCCACTGAGCAGCGTTTAAATGACTTAGACGATGCCTTTAGTGTATTTCGCTGTCATGGCATTATGAACTGTGTCAACGTTTGTCCAAAGGGGTTAAACCCGACCAAAGCCATTGGCCAGATTAAATCGATGTTGTTAAACCGGGCGCTGTAATGCGCCCTTATTTTGGTTAATATTTGAAAAGCCGGCCATTTCGCGAGCGAAATGACGGTTTTTTTGCTACTTTTTTCCAGGTGCTCAGAAATAAGGGAAACTAAATGCACGAAGGTGTAATGAAGGCGTGGTTAGAGTCTTCACATCTTGGCGGTGGTAACATGGCCTATGTGGATGAACTCTATGAATCCTACCTAGCAGAGCCCACCAGTGTTGGTGACGAATGGCGTGAGTTTTTCGCCGGGTTGCCAAAAATCGATGGGGTCGATCTTGAAACTCGACATGCTGACGTTCGTCAGCAGTTTGCCGATTTAGCCCGTAACAAGCACCGTGAAGTGGTGGTTGTTAATAGTGGCAGCGCTACTGACACCCGTCAGGTAAAAGTGCTGCAGCTTATCAATTCTTATCGTTTCCGTGGTCATCAGCATGCCAACCTTGATCCGTTAAACCTGTGGAAGCAACCCCGGGTTCGCGATCTGGAATTGTCGTTTCACGACTTGTCTGAAGCTGATTACGATACCGAGTTCAATGTTGGATCATTTGCCAGTGGTCAGGAAACGATGAAACTTGGCGATTTGCATAAAGCACTGGAAAAAACCTACTGTGGTTCTATCGGTGCTGAATACATGCACATCGTCTCAACTGACGAAAAACGCTGGATCCAGCAACGACTTGAAGGCACGCAATCTACGTCGGTATTTGATAAAGAAACCCGGCTAGGTATTTTAAAAGGTCTGGTGGCAGCAGATGGTCTGGAAAAATATTTAGGCTCAAAATTCCCCGGGGCCAAACGTTTTGGCCTGGAAGGCGGCGACGCCATGATCCCGATGCTGAAAGCGATGATTCACCGGGCCGGTGAGCAAGGAGCCAAAGATTCTGTTATTGGTATGGCCCACCGTGGCCGCCTGAATACCTTAATTAACGTCCTGGGTAAAAACCCGTCTACCTTGTTCGACGAATTTGCAGGCAAATATGAAGTAGTGGGGGCGGGCGATGTTAAATACCACATGGGATTTTCATCCGATTTTGCGACCAAAGGCGGCAATGTCCATTTGGCATTAGCGTTTAATCCTTCGCATCTGGAAATTGTTAACCCGGTGGTGATTGGTTCAGTGCGCGCCAGACTGGATCGCCGTGGCTGTACTGACGGTTCTCTGGCATTACCTATTACCATTCATGGTGATTCTGCCTTTGCCGGTCAGGGGGTGGTGGCTGAAACCTTTAATATATCGCAAACCCGTGCCTTCAAAGTAGGTGGTACTGTCCGGGTTGTTATTAACAACCAGGTTGGGTTTACGACTTCAAACCCGGAAGATACCCGTTCCACCCCTTATTGTACCGATATTGCCAAAATGGTACTGGCGCCGATTTTCCATGTTAATGGCGATGATCCGGAAGCCGTGGTGTTTGTGGCACAATTAGCGGTAGATTATCGTAATACGTTTAAACGTGACGTGGTCATCGATTTGTTTTGTTACCGGCGCAATGGTCATAATGAGTCTGACGAGCCAAACGCTACTCAGCCATTAATGTACCAGAAAATTAAAAAGCATCCGACTCCGCGGGAAATTTACGCTACAAAGTTAATTAATGAAGGCGTATGCACCGAAGATGAGGTCAAGGCGCTGATTAACAACTACCGTGATGCGCTGGATACTGGCGATTGTGTCGTTGACGAGTGGCAGCCAATGAGCGAGCCGTCGGTTGACTGGACGCCATTTCTTGGTCATGACTGGGACGCCACCTACGACGCCAGCATGGCGGTAGAAAAGCTGGTAGCACTGGGTGAAAAAGCAATTAATGTACCTGAAAATGTAACGTTGCAACGCCAGGTAAACCGCGTCTATGAAGACCGGGCGCTGATGCTGACCGGTGAGAAAAAGATTGATTGGGGCATGGCTGAAATACTTGCTTATGCTGCAACAGTTGCCGATGGTAACCGGATCCGTTTTGTCGGCCAGGATTCGGGTCGTGGTACCTTCTTCCATCGCCATGCGGTACTGCATAATCAGGATGATGGTAGCACTTACACGCCGTTGACTAAAATCAGCGATGAGCAGGGGCCGTTTCAGATTTTTGATTCTGCATTGTCAGAGGAAGCGGTGCTGGCTATCGAATATGGCTATGCAACAGCTGAGCCCAGAGCGATGGTGATCTGGGAAGCGCAGTTTGGTGATTTTGCCAACGGTGCTCAGGTTGTGATAGATCAGTTTTTAAGTTCTGGCGAACAGAAATGGGGTCGCTTGTGTGGCTTGACCTTGTTATTGCCGCATGGCTATGAAGGTCAGGGGCCGGAACACTCATCAGCACGGTTAGAGCGGTTTCTGCAGTTATGTGCTGATCACAACATGCAGGTTTGTATACCGACTACGCCAGCACAGGTATTTAATATGCTGCGCCGGCAAATGGTGCGGCCAATGCGCCGGCCATTAATTGTAATGTCGCCGAAATCACTGCTGCGCCACCCTCAGGCCACATCATCGCTTGAAGAGCTTGCCTCAGGTAAGTTCCTCAATGTTATTGGTGAGATTGACGATATCAAGGCAGATGAGGTTAAGCGGGTCGTATTCTGTAGTGGCAAGGTGTACTACGAACTGCTCGAAGAACGTCGCAAACGTGAGCAAACTGACGTTGCTATTGTCCGGGTGGAACAGCTGTATCCATTCCCCCGGGACGAATTGATGGAAGTGCTTAGTCAGTATCAGCATGTTACCGATTTTGTCTGGTGTCAGGAAGAACCACAAAATCAGGGCGCCTGGTACTGCAGTCAGCACCATTTCCGCTCTGCTATTCCGAAAGATGGCTATTTAAGCTATGCCGGACGTGAAGCCTCATCGTCGCCGGCAGTTGGTTACTTGTCGGTACACAATAAGCAGCAGCAGGCTTTGGTTAACGACGCGCTAAGCATCAAATAATACATTGACCGGTCCGGGTAGCGGGCCGGTTAAACGAAATAAGACTAACCGGTAAAAGGTGAAAAAGTGGAAATTAAAGTACCCGTACTTCCAGAATCTGTTGCTGATGCAACCATCGCCACCTGGCACGTAAAAACAGGCGAAGCCGTAACACGCGATCAGGTATTAGTTGATATTGAAACCGACAAAGTGGTGCTTGAAGTTGCTGCCCAGGCCGATGGTGTAATGGGTGAGATTATTCATGATACTGGTGCAACCGTCTCTGCGGAAGAAGTTATCGGTAAAATGGAAGCAGGTGCCTCTGCAGATAAAAAAGATGATTCGTCAGATAAAAAAGACGACTCTGCAGATAAGAAAAAAGCCTCAACAGAGAGTAAAGACGCGCAGGACTCAGCAAAATCAGAAGCAAAGTCTGAAGACAAAGCAGACGACAGTAACGATGATGCATTAAGCCCGTCAGTGCGTCGGATGATTTCAGAAAAAGGTTTAGACGCCAGCAAAATCAAAGGCTCAGGTAAAAACGGCCGGGTAACCAAAGAAGACGTTGAGAAATTTGTTGCTGAGGGCAGTAAAAAAGCTTCAGGCAGCAGTTCCACTACTACAGCTGTGGCCGGCGATCGCAGTCAGAAGCGCGTGCCGATGACCCGTTTGCGTAAAACAATTGCCAACCGCCTGTTGCAAGCGAAAAACTCAACGGCAATGTTAACCACGTTTAACGAAGTTAACATGAAGCCAATTATGGACCTGCGTAAGCAATATCAGGACGTATTTGAAAAGCGTCATGGTATTCGTTTAGGCTTTATGTCGTTTTATGTTAAAGCCGTAACTGAAGCGCTGAAACGTTTTCCGGAAGTTAATGCTGCGATAGATGGCGATGACATTGTTTATCATAACTACTTTGATGTCAGCATCGCCGTATCAACGCCCCGTGGCTTAGTGACACCGGTATTGCGTGACTGCGACAAAATGAACCTGGCTGAAATCGAAAAATCGATAAAAGAGCTGGCGTTAAAAGGCCGTGACGGCAAGCTGGCAATGGATGATTTAACCGGCGGTAACTTTACTATTACCAATGGTGGTGTGTTTGGCTCGCTGATGTCGACACCTATTATTAACCCGCCACAATCAGCTATTCTGGGTATGCATAAAATCCAGGACCGGGTGATGGTAGTGGATGGCAAGATGGAAATTTTGCCAATGATGTATCTGGCATTGTCTTACGATCATCGGATCATCGACGGTAAAGAGTCGGTGGGTTTCCTGGTAACCATTAAAGAATTACTGGAAGATCCAACCCGTATATTACTGGATATCTGATTATTCAGTAAAAACGCAAGAAAATGCTGTTGTTTTAGGGCAACAGCATTTTGTATTTCGCCGGTTGGCACTATAATACGCGCCGATCGAAACATCAGGCTGCACCATAACGGGCAGCTTCCATATTCAAATGAACGGAAAATAGCCATGAATTTGCACGAGTATCAGGGTAAGCAACTGTTTGCCCAATATGGTTTGCCTGTATCTAAAGGCATCGCCGCAGCTACGGTAGAAGAAGCGGTAGCAGCTGCAGATAAAATCGGCGGCGATATGTTTGTTGTCAAAGCGCAGGTTCACGCTGGTGGTCGCGGTAAAGCGGGCGGTGTGAAACTGGTTAAAAGCAAAGAAGACATCAAAGCATTCGCAGAAAAGTGGCTTGGTAAAAATCTGGTTACGTATCAGACTGACGAGAAAGGTCAGCCTGTAAGCCGTATTCTGGTTGAACCTTGCACCGATATCGCTCAGGAATTATATCTGGGCGCCGTGGTCGATCGTGCTTCACGTCGCATCGTGTTTATGGCGTCTACCGAAGGTGGCGTTGAAATTGAAACCGTTGCCCATGAAACCCCGGAAAAAATCTTAAAAGCGGCTATTGACCCGTTAGTTGGCGCTCAGCCCTACCAGGGCCGTGATTTAGCGTTTAAGTTGGGTCTGGAAGGTAAACAGATTAATCAGTTCGTTAAAATTTTTATGGGATTAGCGAAACTGTTTCAGGAAAAAGACCTGGCATTACTTGAAGTTAACCCGCTGGTTATTACACCTGCAGGTGATTTGCACTGTTTAGATGCCAAGCTGGTGATTGATGGCAATGCGCTGTATCGTCACCCTGAATTAAAAGCGATGCAGGATCCATCACAGGAAGATCCTCGTGAAGCGCATGCCGCATCGTGGGAACTGAACTACGTGGCGTTAGGTGGTGATATCGGTTGTATGGTTAACGGTGCTGGCCTGGCAATGGGCACGATGGACATCGTTAAACTGCATGGCGGTAAGCCAGCTAACTTCCTGGACGTTGGTGGTGGTGCTACTAAAGAACGCGTAGTTGAAGCGTTCAAAATTATCCTGTCTGATGATGCTGTAAAAGCAGTATTCATTAACATTTTTGGCGGTATTGTTCGTTGCGACATGATTGCTGAAGGTGTTATTGGCGCGGTGAAAGAAGTTGGCGTTAAAGTACCGGTAGTGGTGCGTCTGCAGGGCAATAATGCAGAAGTAGGTGCTAAAGTGCTGTCTGAAAGCGGCCTGAACATTATCGCTGACACAGACCTGACCAGTGCTGCTAAGCAAGTGGTTGCAGCAGCGGCTAAGGCATAAGGGGTAACTAATGAGCGTATTAATTAATAAAGATACCAAAGTAATTTGTCAGGGTTTCACCGGTGCTCAGGGTACTTTTCACTCTGAACAAGCCATCGCATACGGAACTAAGATGGTTGGCGGTGTAACGCCAGGCAAAGGCGGCCAGACTCATTTAGGCTTGCCTGTTTTTAACACCGTACAGGAAGCGGTCGACACAACCGGTGCTACGGCATCTGTTATTTATGTACCTGCAGCATTTTGCAAAGATTCTATTCTGGAAGCGGCAAACAGTGGCATTAAGTTAATTGTTTGTATCACTGAAGGCATTCCAACCCTTGATATGTTAGATGCTAAAGTTAAGTGTGATGAATTAGGGGTGATCCTGATTGGTCCTAACTGTCCGGGTGTTATCACGCCGGGTGAATGTAAGATTGGTATCATGCCAGGCCATATTCATAAACCAGGTCGGGTAGGTATCGTTTCACGCTCAGGCACCTTAACTTATGAAGCAGTTAAACAAACTACCGATCACGGTTTTGGCCAGTCAACTTGTGTTGGTATCGGTGGCGACCCGATTCCGGGTTCGAACTTTATCGACATTCTGAAGCTGTTTCAGGAAGATCCTAAAACTGAAGCTATCGTCATGATTGGTGAAATCGGTGGTTCTGCGGAAGAAGAAGCTGCTGCTTATATTAAAGAACATGTTACTAAGCCAGTGGTCTCTTATATTGCCGGTGTTACTGCACCTGCTGGTAAGCGGATGGGTCATGCCGGTGCTATCATCTCAGGTGGTAAAGGCACTGCAGATGAGAAATTCGCTGCGCTGGAAGATGCCGGTGTTAGAACCGTAAAAAGCTTAGCCGATATTGGTCAGGCCTTGAAAGAAGTTACCGGCTGGTAAGCCAGTAGTTACAGAAAATAAAAAAACCGCCAACAGGCGGTTTTTTTTATTTAATATAGGTAAAAAAAGAGACAGGATGCGGTAAATTAGCGACAAAGTGACATTTTTCGTTGCAATTCAGTTTTGAGCCTTTAGTATAGATTCACATGTCGGTTGAACTTTGACAAAGTTGCGTTGTCATTCGCCGCCTTTAAACATAATAAAAATCTATTCAGGAAGCTCTTATGAAAAACTTTGCTCCAATTTCCAGGAAGAAGCCTCTGGCTTTGGCTGTCAGCTGCGTGCTGGCCTCATCCATGTTAAGTCTAAGTGCCAACGCACAGGACGAAAACAGCGAAACAGAAAAAGCAGAAGAAAAAACCGAACGGATTCAGATTGTCGGCTCGCGTATCCGCACTGATGGTTTGGACCAGGCTCAGCCAATTGAAGTGATTAACGCCAGTGCTGCCGCCAGCCAGGGCATCAGTAACCTGGGTGAGCTATTACGTAACTCAACCGTGGCCGCTGGTTCTAACCAGATCACTGCTGCAGCTTCTACTGCTTTTGTTACCGAAGGTGGCACGGGCTCAGAAAGTATCTCACTGCGCGGTTTAGGCGCTAACCGTACTCTTATTTTATTAAATGGTCGCCGGGCGGGTCCTGCTGGTACCCGCGGACAGGTATCGTCTTTTGATCCAAACGTATTGCCATTATCAGCAATTGACCGGATTGAAATCTTAAAAGACGGTGCATCATCATTATACGGCTCTGACGCCGTAGCCGGCGTTATTAACATTATCACCAAGAAAGGTGATGAAAGTTCGATTAATTTTAATACCTCACAACCCACCGAAAGCGGTGGAGAAAACTATCAGTTGAACGGTACTTATGGCAGAACATTTGGCCGAGGTTCATTCCGGGTAGTGGGTGACTATAAAATGCAAAAAGAGTTGGCGCAGGGCCAGCGTAGTTTTTTCAATTGTGCCGAGCGTTATTATTTTGATCCGGATAGCGGTGAGCGGGTAGACCCGATTGATCCACGTACTGGCAAAGCTCATTGTAATGATTTGTTGTGGGGCCATGTCTGGTTATACGACTATCAGGGAGCAGGAGGCAACGTGCCTGCCGGTGCTAAAGCCCAATATGATTATGATGGTGATTTAGCCAATTATATCCCTGGCTTTGCAACCGACCCGAGCAACCCGGATTTTATGGTAACACCTCCAGGTTGGTTCCCGGTGGCGTACGACCGTGCCTCAGATGCGGTCGCTAATGCTGATCACCCGTTTCAGGATTTACAAACGCTAATCCCGGAAAATGAACTTATTACCGCCTATGCCCAGGGTGATTATGAGCTGAGCGACAGCGTTATGTTGTACGGTGAAGCTTTATTAAACCGCCGTACCACCAAGACGAACGGTTATCGGCAATTCTGGAGCTACAAATATAATGAAGACTTCTTTGCCGGTGATCCGTTAAGTGAAGGCTGGACCGGTGCCCAGTGGTTAAGCCCAACGCCAATTACTGATCATTCAGGTAGTGAAATTACCGTTGACTATCGTCGTTTTGTGCTCGGGTTAAATGGTGACTTTGGTAACTGGTTCTGGGATTTGTCTTATCAGGACAGTCATAGCGATGGTGAGTATCAGTCTAAGTTAATTTATGAAGATGCGATATCGCCGTATAACTTTGCTTCAGGTTCTTGCGTCGGTGAAGTGACAACAATTCGTGGTGTACCTTGTGTTGATGTCCCCTGGTTAGATCCGCAATTCCTGGCGGGTAATATTACCGGTGAAGTAAGAGATTTCCTGTTTGGTGAGCAAGTTGGTAATACGGTTTACAAACAACAGTCGCTGGAAGGTTATATTACCGGTGATTTATTTGAATTGCCGGCAGGGCCAATTGGTCTGGCATTAGGTGCCAGCTATCAGCGTGATTCCATTAAAGATACCCCCGGCGTAGAAACGCTGCGTGCTAACACCTGGGGCCAGACTTCAGCGGGTATTACTGAAGGTAAACATAATACCAAAGCGGTGTTCACTGAGATTCAAATCCCGTTCCTGCGTGATATGCCATTTGCGGAATCACTGGATTTCTCGGTTTCTGGTCGATATACCGATGTATCGTCATATGGTAGCGATTATACTTATAAAGTGGGGGCGAACTGGCAGATTGGTCAGGGCTTCCGTTTGCGAGCGTCACGCGGTACCTCATTTCGCTCTCCAGCGCTGTATGAGCTTTACTTGAATAATCAAACCAGCTTCGCCGGTCAACGTGCTATTGACCCTTGTATCAACTGGGAAGACGGTTTAGCTACCGGAACAACCAGTGAAATTGTGGCAAATAACTGTGCTTCAGATGGTATACCAGGTAACTTCGGCGGCGGTGCAATTTCGGCAACGGTAACCACAGGGGGTGGTGCCGGCCAGCTGGAAGCTGAGACGTCAGTGGCGAAAACGGTTGGTTTAGTCTGGCTGCCTGAGTTTGATGATAACTTTAGTGCGTCAATTGATTATTTTAATATTAAGATAACCGGTGAGGTTACTAACTTGTCTGCCCAGGAGATAGTTGGTAATTGTTATAACTCTGAGACCTTTGGTACTGAACCTTTGTGTACTCAATTTGATCGGGACCCGACTGATTTACGGATCACTGACGTTCGTGGTGGTTATCTGAACATTGCTACTCAGGTTAACCGCGGATTTGATGTGCAATTAGGTTACAGCGTTGATACACCTATCGGTGAATTAAGTGCGACCTACCAGCATACCCGTCAGTTGGAAGCATCACAGCAGTTGTTCGCAACCAGTGAACCAATTGATAGAACGGGTGAGTTTGGCCGGCCGAAAGATGTCGGTAATCTGATGGTGGCATTAGATTATGAAGATTGGACCTTTAACTGGACAGCTCGTTACACTGGTGAAGTGTCGAACTATACCCGTTATGGTCTGGGAGAGTATCGTGACACCGGGAGTTATCGTGGCGATGATGTTAAACTAGTGCTGCATTCAGACGCTGTTATTTATCATGCGTTCTCAGTAACTAAAGACTTTCTCGATGCAGGGTTTGATGTGACCTTCGGTGTGGCAAATGCGTTTGATAAAGAGCCGCCGAAAGTCAGTGCAATTGGTGGGGTAACCCGTCTTGGCACCTCAGCTTTCTATAGTCAATATGACTGGCTGGGTCGTCGCTTGTTCCTGAACGCCTCATACTCTTTCTAAGCTTAGTGATACACTGTTAAATAAATGCCGACGTAAGTCGGCATTTTTATTTACTTAGCATGCTAAAAAAGGTTAAAAACCTAGTAAGGCTTTGCCCATTACTTCGTTGTGGGTAATAAAAGAATATAAAAAAGAGATTAACATGCCAACGATCCACGCCAAACCTGACACGCTAAACAGCATTAATGCCAATTATCAGCAAACTGAATTGAAGCAGCCGGTTTTTTTAAATTCGGTACCAAAATGCGGCACGCATTTGCTGAAAAATATCTTCAGAATGTTTGTGCCGGTAGCGCAGCAGTATCATCAGCAATTTATTCAGATCCCTATTTTGCAGCAGCATTTAGGCGCATTCAGTACCGAAAAACCTAAGCTTAGCTGGGGCCATTTGTTGTTTTCAGACAGCTCAGCTATTGCCCTGAAAAATGTCAGGCAAATTGTCATTGTCCGTGACCCGTATGATTGGGTGTTAGCCCGGGCCCGTTTTTTCCTGTCTGATACCTTTCAGGGCTCTATGGATCATTTAAAAGGTGGCAAAGTATCTATTGAACAAATGCTGAATATGATGATTTTCGGTATTTACCAGAAAGCGCCAACCTTAAACGAAATTTATACTCATAACGCGGTGGCCTGGCTCGGAACCGGCAGTAAATTAGTGCGCTTCGAAGACGTTATTTCACATTTGAAAAAACTGGATACGCCGCAGGCCGAAGCCTTTTTTACAGATTTACTGCAACCACTGGGTTTAGCTGAGTTACCGGCAGATTGGCGAGAGCGGGTGTTAGCCGGCGCCGATAAAGAACAAAGCGGTACCTACCGCGAAAATCTGGCCGGACAAAAAGTGGAGTTACCGTCGGTATTACCCGATATGCAAAAGCAATTGGTTGAATACGCCGCGCCGGGGTTGCGCCGCCTGCTTGGTTACTTTTAACAGAATTAAATAAATAACTTGTTGTGGAGTACACAATGCAACAACGAAAAGTAGTCATTGTCGGTGGTGGTTCTGCCGGCTGGATGACCGCCGCCTATCTGAATGGTGCCTTGAATAAGCAGGGGACAGAGCAAAACGTACTGATTGAATTACTGGAATCGCCAGATATTCCGAGGATCTCGGTAGGCGAAGCGACTATTCCCTCTATGCGCCATTTGCTGGCGGTAGTGGGGGTCGATGAGCGGGAATTTATGCAGGCCACCGACGCGACCTTTAAACAATCAATAAAATACTGTAATTGGGTACATAATGACAGTAGTTTTTATCACCACCCATTTAGCAGTATGCGGGTTCAACCAATAGACAGGGCAGGCCGAGACTGGCTGAAAAGCGATCGCAGTATACCTTTTATGGAAACTTGCTCGGCACAACCCATTATTTGTGAAATGGGCCTGGCGCCGCTGATGCTGGGTAAATGGGATATGGGCTCCCGGCTAAACTATGCCTACCATATGAACGCTCAGAAATTTGCTGATTACCTGCGTGATTTTTCAACTGCTCGTGGCGTAGTGCATACCCTGGCTAATTTAACCGGGGTTGACATGCAGGGGCCGGATAAAATTGTTGCGGTGACCACGGATCAGCAACAGCGGTTAACGGCAGATTTATTTGTTGATTGCACTGGCTTTAAAGCCAAACTTATTGAAGAGAAAATGAATGTAGGTTTTGAAGACTGCTCGCAATGGTTGTTATGCGACCGGGCCATTACGATGCACTTGCCCTATGATAAATTTTACCCTGGCATGATAAGGCCTTACACCACGGCCACTGCGCTCTCGGCCGGCTGGATTTGGGATATCCCGATGCAAAATCAGCGTTCAGTAGGCTATGTGCATGCCAGTCAGTTTATCAGCATAGAGCAGGCTGAACAAGAACTGCGAGCCTATCAGGGGCCGGGTACGGAGCAACTGAAAGCCAGAGTCGTAGATTTTAAAGTCGGGCGGCGCCAGGGGAACTGGCGGGGTAACTGCGTGGCCATTGGTTTATCGGGTGGCTTTATTGAGCCGCTGGAATCTACCGGTTTGTATCTGAGTGATTTAGGTGCTGTGTTGCTGGCAGAACATTTTCCTTATGATGATCAGGATATGGACATTTTGGCGGGTCGTTACAATAGGTTAATGGCCAATCGTTTTTACGAAATTCTCGATTTTATCAATATGCACTACTGTATGACCAAACGCACCGATACGGCGTTCTGGCGTGAAGTACAAAAACCAGAGCGGATCACCGAGCGCCTGAAAGCTAAATTGGCATTTTGGCGTATTAAACCCCCCAGTGCCCATGATTTTCAGGATCAGTGGTATCCGGGTATGGTAACAACGGGCGCTGATACGCCATCGTCGCTCTCGGCAGATAGCCGGGCAGCGATTGATACCGGCGGTTTATGGAATCATGAAAGTTATGAGTGCATTTTATATGGTATGGGCTTTTTAGACGACGAGTGCAGGCAGCGCTACGGCCCTGACTTACCGCCCACCAGCGTGCACCCTGCCATTATTCAGCGTTTGCAAATGGCCCGGCAAAAATTACCGCCTCATGCCATCTGGTTAAACCGGGTGCTGGGCATGCCAGAATACCCAACGGCGTACCAGCCAAAGGGTTGGCTATAACATCTGATATGGCCACCAGGCCCGGACTGATTGGTTTTTTCCAAACTGCTAATAGCTACTGCCACTAGCAGTGTTATAATGGCGGCCATTTTGGTTATCTTTAATTGTATTAACAAGGACATTTTACATTATGGCGGACGTTGAACATCGCCCCAGCAATTTTATCCGGCAAATTATTGATGCCGATTTGGCCAGTGGCAAACATAACGCGGTCCAAACCCGTTTTCCGCCAGAGCCAAATGGCTTCTTACATATTGGTCATGCGAAGTCTATTTGCTTAAACTTTGGTATTGCTGAAGATTATCAGGGGCAATGTAATTTACGTTTTGACGATACCAACCCTGAAAAGGAGAATATCGACTTCGTTAATTCTATACAACAGGACGTAAACTGGCTGGGCTTTGCATGGAGTGGCAAGGTTCGTTATTCATCAGATTACTTTGATGCGCTACATGATTTCGCTGTTGAGTTAGTCAGTAAAGGCCTGGCCTATGTGTGTTTTCTCAACAATGAGCAAATGCGCGAATATCGTGGCAATTTAACCCAGCCGGGTAAAAATAGCCCTACCCGCGACACCTCAGTGGAAGAGAACCTGGCGTTATTTGCCAAAATGCGTGCCGGTGGTTTTAAGGAAGGCGAGTGTTCACTGCGGGCTAAAATTGATATGAGCTCCAGTTTTATGTGTATGCGCGATCCGGTGATTTACCGGGTTAAATTTGCTCATCATCACCAAACTGGCGACAAATGGTGCATTTATCCAATGTACGATTTTACCCATTGCATATCAGATGCGCTCGAGGGAATAACCCATTCGCTCTGTACTCTGGAATTCCAGGATAATCGCCGTTTGTATGATTGGATCCTCGATAACATCACGATCAATTGCCATCCGCAGCAAATTGAATTTTCCCGTTTAAACCTTGAGTTTGCAGTGATGAGCAAGCGCAAACTGCAAACGCTGGTTGAGCAAAAAGTGGTGACTGGCTGGGATGACCCAAGAATGCCGACTATTGCCGGCTTGCGCCGCCGCGGATATACCCCAGCTTCTATTCGTGAATTTGCTAAACGTATTGGTGTCACCAAACAAGACAATGTTATTGAAATGAGCGCGCTGGAAGCGTGTATCCGCGAAGATTTAGATAGCGCTGCGCCCAGGGCTATGGCAGTGCTCGACCCACTTAAAGTGACGAT
Organism: Arsukibacterium sp. UBA5043; assembly: GCA_002415085.1. GTDB lineage: Bacteria > Pseudomonadota > Gammaproteobacteria > Enterobacterales > Alteromonadaceae > Alishewanella. The sequence goes on from DIBV01000001.1 coordinate 416,464, forward strand.
TACAAATTATCCGGCGGATGGTATCGAATGGCTTGACTCACCTAATCATCCGAAAGATGACAGCATGGGAAGTCGCAAGCTGCCATTTGGCCAGGTTGTTTATATTGATCGCGCAGATTTTAAAGAAGAAGCGAATAAAAAATATAAACGACTGGTATTAAACAGTGATGTTCGGTTAAGAAACGCTTATGTTATTCATGCAGATGAGGTAATCAAAGATAACGATGGCAATATAACTGAGCTTAAGTGCAGCTATTTACCCGAAACCCTGGGCGAAAACCCGGCTGATGGTCGCAAAGTGCGCGGTGTTATTCACTGGGTTGAGGCGACCAATGCCTTGCCTGCTGAATTCCGGGTTTATGATCGTTTGTTCAGTGTGGCTAACCCGGCAGCAGAAGAAGACTTCTTAACCGTTATCAATCCAGAGTCACTGCTGATCAAACAGGGTTTCGCCGAACCCTCACTGCACACTGCGCTAACTGAGCAGGCTTATCAGTTCGAGCGGGAAGGCTATTATTGTGCTGATAGAGACTCTTCGGCCAGTAAACTGATTTTTAACCGCACAGTGGGTCTGCGTGACAGTTGGGGTAACTCTGAACAGTAAACACGACGTTTAATCAAAATAAAGGCCACAGTAGTGGCCTTTATTTATTGTTAATGACCCGAATTATTTTTTAAGCAACACACCAATACCAATAATGGCAGCCAGGCCACCCGCAACCAGATACCAGACTGCGTTATCTGTCGGGCTACCAGTAACCAACTCTGTTACTTCGGAAGCGGCAGAGTTATACGCGTTGTAACCAAAATACAGCAGCACTGCACCCACAACTAATAACGCCAAACCAATAATTTTATTCATATCGTTCTCCTTTGTTATCTTCACCAGTCTAGCTAATAATTTAATGAAAGCAAATCAGTATGTTATTAAAGTGAATAAAACGAAAAATAAAGTTCGCGCGCTCCTGTTGCCAGTGGGGCGGGCTCTGATCTATAACAATTTTTTCAAAAAAGTTATCCTCGATAAACTGGGTTATTGCAGCGCTGAGTCTGATATCATCAGAGCAGATGCCGATCCGCTAAACTGAGGCCATATATGGAATTATTTCTGGCAGTATTGTTTTTTGCATTTTCAACTACCATCACCCCCGGCCCTAATAATGTAATGATTATGTCTTCGGGTGTGAATTACGGTGTCAAACAAAGCATGCCACACTGGCTGGGGATTTGTTTTGGTTTTCCGCTGATGGTACTTTTGGTCGGTTTAGGGTTCGGTGTAATATTTGATCGCTATCCGCATTTGCATCAGTTAATCAAAATAGTCGGCACCTTGTACTTAATCTGGTTAGCCTGGCGCATTGCCAGTGCCCGGCCTGAAACGATTGCTACCGGCAAGAGTAAGCCGTTCACTTTTTTGCAAGCTGCATTGTTTCAATGGGTTAACGGTAAAGCCTGGGTTATGGCCTCTGGTGCAGTTGCCGCGTTCACATCAGTCTCCGGCGTGTACTGGTTTCAGGTGGTCTTAATCACTTTGGCTTTTTTAGTGATGGCTTTTCCCTGCGTGGGCGTCTGGCTGGTATTTGGCGCAGGTTTACGTAAAGTACTGACCCAGCCAATGTTTCAGCGGATGTTTAATATCTTTATGGGGGCCATTTTGTTGTTATCCGTGCTGCCGGTTGTTGCTGAGATCTGGCGCTACTACTTCACAGCGGCAAGTTAATGCTGCTAAGGTAACCGTTATGAACGGGTCTGAAGAGAAAATAAAGCTGGAGCATGAGGCCGCCCGGATTTTTATGCGCCGCTACCAGCAGCGCTTTGGGATTAAGATGCGCCATATCTGGCACAATGAACCCGCCAGACCAGATGTGTCATGCTACTATGAAAACAGTAAGCTGGATTTAGAAATTGCCCATCTGTATGGTAGTGAAGCAGAGGCGATGCATATTCTGGGACGGGCAATCAGCATAGAAACGCATCGCGAGCTGATGGCGTTGCTGCGAACGCCGCCTGAGCACCGGTTGCTGACCGCGCTTAACCGGATTATCAGCAGTAAGGCGCAAAAGCATTATCAAAGCGACAATGTATGGCTGGTGATCCGCAATGCCAATCCGTTATGGACCCGTCAGGATATGCTGTCGCACTGCGATAAACTGTATCTGCCGAAGTCTCATCCGTTTAAGCAAATCTGGTTGGTGGGAGATATGGCCGGGGAGTCAGGTATTTTGCCACTATATCCTCCTGCATTGCGACAGCAAGAGGTGAATCAATGTTAAATTTTTATCATACGCTGGCTAGAAAGCTCAAACCATGGCAACCGCTGTGGTTATTATTGGCTCTGGCCAGTCTGGTTTGGCTGGGTTATTTGTTGTTGCTGGCACCCGTCGCAGTAAGCCAGCGCTGGCAGTTAACCGCAACGGTATGTTTCGCGTTTGCGCTTAATGTGATGTTGTTAACGCTACTGTTTGCACAGCCTGCAACGAATGCCGTCGCCACTGATTTTTGGGACAGACTGCAAAACCGGCTGCGTTATGCTGGCCGATATCTGCTTGGCTGTTTGGTCACTGTGTTATTTCTGTTAATTGTATGGCTGTTTCTGCGTATCGCACTGGGTATAATCGTACCATTACTATTTTGAACCAGTTGGCAGGGCGAGCGTTGCAGCATTCTAATCAATCAGCTCCTGGTGGAATATGGCGTATATTCTGCTCGGTAGTGGATAATTTTGGTGATATTGGTATTTGTTGGCGCATCAGTCGCCAGCTGGTGGCAGAACATGGTCTGAGGGTGCAACTATGGGTTGATGATTTAACCAGTTTTCAGCGTATTTGTCCGCAGATTAAGCCCGAACTGGCTAGACAGTCAGTACTTGGGGTTGAGATATGTTATTGGCCCCCTGCAACAGAATTTGCAGTTGACTGGCAGCAATTAGCCCCGGCCACTGTGGTAGTTGAAGCATTGGCATGTACTATTCCTGTTGCTTACAAGCAGCATATGGCAAGCCAGCAACCGCCACCACTTTGGATAAATCTTGAATATTTATCCGCAGAGAGTTGGGTTGAAGGTTGCCACGGCCTGAATTCACCGCAACCTGATCTCGCTGTTCATAAATACTTTTTTTTCCCGGGATTCACCGAACTTACCGGTGGCTTACTCTATGAGCAAGGCTTGGTACAGCAACTTTCCAGCTTTAATGCCTCGGATCAGGCCCAAACCGAATTCTGGCAGCAAATAGGAATTGACCATACAGATTTTCAATTAAAAGTGTCGATGTTTGCGTATAGTCATGTCCATATTTATGAGCTGCTACAGCAATGGCAGCAGCATCCCGCTAAGGTATTGTGCGTTATCCCACATGGCGATCTTGCTACCGAGCTCGCTGCACAATATCCAGAGCTGCTAAGTGGCAATGTCGTGCAATTTGATAATCTGAGCTTAAAAGTTATCCCGTTTTTAGCGCAGCCCGATTATGATTTGTTGCTGGCAGTTTGTGATGTTAATTTCGTCAGAGGGGAGGACTCGATAATTCGGGCGCATTGGGCTGGTAAGCCATTTGTATGGCAAATTTACCGGCAGCAGGAAAACACTCATCTGCTTAAACTGCAGGCGTTTCTTGACCGCTACTGTCGCCAGATGCCAGAGCAGCTTAGTAAGCCCGTGCAGCAGTTTTATCTGGCTTGGAATACCCATAGTAATCTGACACTAAACTGGCAGCAATTTTATCCATTGCTATCCGAAATTGCAGAGTATAACCAGCAATGGCGTCAACAATTACTGGCAAATGGAGATCTTGCCAGCAACCTCGTGCACTTTGCTAAAAAAAAATTTATAATAACGCCCAATTTTTCCCAACAATGAAGATATTTCAATAATGATGAAAACAGCCCAAGAACTGCGCGCTGGCCAGGTAATTATGGTTGGCACTGAACCGATGGTAATTTTAAAAGCCGAATTCAATAAATCCGGCCGTAACTCTGCCGTGGTTAAAATGAAAATGAAAAACCTGCTGAATGCTCAGGGCATGGAAACGGTTTACCGTGCTGATGACAAATTTGAGCAGGTTCTGCTGGAAACCAAAGAGGTTACCTATTCTTATTTCTCTGATCCAATGTATGTATTTATGGATTCTGAGTATAACCAATACGAAATTGAAGCAGAAAACATGACTGAAGCGCTTAAATACCTGACTGACGGTATGGAGTGTTCAGTGGTATTCTACAACGAGCGGGCTATTTCTGTAGATTTACCTACTGTTGTAGTACGTGAAGTGGTTTACACCGAACCGGCTGCCAAAGGCGATACCTCTGGTAAAGTGATGAAGCCAGCGAAACTGGATACTGGCTTTGAACTGATGGTGCCTGCGTTTGTTGAAATTGGTGATAAAATCGAAATTGACACCCGTACTGATGAATACCGGAGCCGCGCGAAGTAATTTCGCACGTTAACCATTACAAAGGGCGCGTTCTGCGCCTTTTGTTGTTTTACAGCCTATAACAGGATTGCACTGTGACCAATAATGACGTGTTACGCCGCTTGCGGTATGCCTTCGAATACAACAATAGCACCATGAGCGATATTATGGCGCTTGGCGGTCAGACGCCAAGCCGTGAGCAGATGATTGGCTGGTTGAGTAAGGATGATGAAAGCGACTTTGGCGCCATGGCTGATATCGATCTTGCCCGTTTTTTAAACGGTCTTATTGTCCATAAGCGTGGTCGTAAAGATGGACCACAACCTGAGCCAGAGCAGCGGTTGAACAATAATATTATTTTCCGCAAGCTTAAAATCGCGCTGGATTTTAAAGATGACGATATTATGGCGGTGATGGCGCTGGCCGATTTCAGATTGAGTAAGCCAGAGTTAAGCGCATTTTTCCGCCGCGCCGACCATAAACATTTCCGGGTATGTCAGGACCAGGTGCTTCGCAATTTCATCAAAGGCTTGCAACTGAAATTTCGCCCTGATACTCAAGCGCAGGAGTAACTGCATGCATCCCGCTGACAGCTTCAGCAATCTGCAATTGCGCAGTGAGCAACTCACTCCTCTGCAGGGCTTGCTGTTGGAGCCCTTAGCCAGACGCTATCGGCTGCTGCGCCAGGGCGTTAATGCTGTTTTTTTTATACTGGTGTGGTCATTGCTGTTGGGGTTGTATCTGCAACCCTGGTGGCCGTTATCAGTTGCGATATCCGATGCCTCGTACCATGGCCTTTGGATTGTCCCGTTACTGGGTTTGCTGCGGGCGCTGTATTGCTGGCAGGCCGACAAACACAAATTGTTTGCGCTACGTGAACACGATATCAGTTATAAATCGGGTATTTTCTTTCAGGCAATGATCACGCAACCAGTCGTCCGGATCCAGCATATCGAGCTAAAGCAAGGGCCGCTGGAACGCAAAACGGCACTGGCTCGTTTACAACTGTTCAGTGCCGGTGGTGCTATGCACACCTTTGAAATCCCTGGACTGCAGCTGGAACAGGCTCAGCAAATCCGCCAGTTTGTATTGCAGCATAAGGATGCATTGCAAGATGAACAACAACAGTGAGGCTAAGGTCGCGACCCAATCTGACCACGTGCCAGGGATACCCGACCTGGAACAAGACGACGGTCAGGGGCAATGGCAACGGGTATCACCGATTGCCATTTTATATTTCGCAGTGGCAGTGTTACGTTTTTTTATTGGTCAGTTAGTTTATCTTATTCCCCCTTTTATTCTGCTGTTTAACCGGATTAAAGATAACCCTGGCCTGGCTATTGGCTTGCTCAGTGGCGTGTTATTGTTGGTTGTTGTCTCGGCAATCCTGAAATTTTATTATTTCCAATACCGGCTTTCGGCCGGGACGGTAGAAATCCGCTCCGGTGTTATCAGTAAAAAATATCTTAATCTACCATTTAACCGGATCCAGAATATTAAACTGGAGCAACCCATTTTCTACCGGCCGGCAGATTATGTGTGTTTACAGCTCGATACCGCGGGCTCGGTGCAACAGGAAGCCAGGTTAGTCGCGCTAAGCCGACCTTTTGCCGAAGCTTTGAAAAAACATATTCTGGCGTTTCATCAGCAGGCTGCCACCATGGCTGAACATGCTGCCAGGGATGACGTGATACCTGCCACTACGGCAGAAACTGAACAGCTATTGAATCAGCGCAGTTTGCGCGATTTAATTATTCACGGCATCAGTAATAATCGGATCTGGCTATTTTTAGGTTTGGCCGCGCCGTTTTATAATCAGCTGGCGGACAAAATTCTCGATGGGTTGTTGCAGGTGGGTATTGATATACCTGCCATGTTTGACCCAACCCAGCAATCCTGGATGATTATTGGCTTGTATGCGCTGTCGTTAACCATGTTTATCATGTTACTCCTGACCCTGTTTTCAGTGTTCGGTTCGGTTTTGTCGTTTTACGGTTATACCCTGCATAAAAAGCAGGATAATTATATCCGGCGCAGTGGTTTGCTTACCCGGCATGAAGTGAGTATGCGGCTGTCAAGATTGCAACAGGTGGCTTTGAAACGCGACTGGCTGGATATGGTGCTGGGCAGAGTTAATCTGAGTTTCGAACAAATTAATGGTCAGCAACAATTTGCTACCGAACAAAAAATTATGGTGCCTTCGGTCACACCGGCTGAGGCGAGTGCCTTATTAAGCAATGCTTACCCCGATAATCAACTGCGCAATATCGAATTTAATGCGATTAGCCGGCGTTTTATCTGGCGCAATATTGTGTTGTTCTGGATACCTGCGGCCATTATTGGTCCGGTTATGCTTTGGCTGCAACAACAGCCGCAACTGGCGGCACTTAGCGTCATACCGCTAACGTTCTGGGCGCTGTTAATTGTGATGCGCTGGTACCGTTATGGTTATGCGCAGGATGATATTTATTATTATCTTCGTCGCGGTTATTTTGGCGTGGACTACTATTGTTTCGCCAAATATAAATTGCAGCAGGTCCAGTACAAACAAAGTTGGCTGATGCGCCGGCCCGGACTTTGTACCGTTAAGCTGCTCACGGCTTGTGGAGCGTTGGAGATACCTTTTGTCAAAGAGGCTGATGGCAGGGCATTGCTGGAGCAGGGCCTGTGGCAAATGCAGCGTAGCAAAAAAGCCTGGATGTAATTTGCTATAACCATAATAAGGCATACTAACGGCTTTGGAGCTGTAAATCGGCCAGCGTAATGTCGGCATGACTATGTTTAAGCTGGCTCAACAACAGTAAGGCACAACTATACGCATCTGCCAAGGCATGATGCTGATCACTTTGTGGCAATTTATGCCGCTGCAAACACTGGGGCAGGCGTAAGGCGTCTGTTTTCATCACAATGCCCTGTTTGTGCAGCCGGTAAAGCTCCATGTTCAGGGTGTCGATAAAACTGAATTTTGCCGCTTTGCCGAAGATCCGCTGGCAGGCTACTTCCAGAAAACGTAAATCCAGCTGACAGTGGTGCGCCACAAAAATATAACCCGCATAAGTCTGCATCAGCTCGGTTAGCACTTCAGCCAGATCCCGAGCTTGCTTGAAATCCTTGTCGTGCAAGCCATGAAATATCGCACTCTGGCCGACACTAACCGGACTGTGAACCAGATAATGCCGGGCTTCGCTCAGTACGATTTCATATTGTCGCACCGGCACCCAGCCCAGGCTGAGAATATGATCCTGTCTGGCATTTAAGCCTGTCAGCTCCAGATCAACGACCAGAAAAGGGCAGTCGGCGGCCCTGACAGATCCAGCAGGTAGCGTCGTCTGATTAAAGGCCTGCACAATGTGACTCAGTGGAGTGGTTTTATTAGCTAACCAGCTTAGCATTGTTATAAATCCCGGCAAAAACGATGTTTAAGCGATGACTGGGCATCATTAATTACGGTAAGGCTATCTTTAAGTTGGTGCCGTTGCAGGCCAGATAGCACATTAGGGTCCAGTAAATTACTGACGTCATGACCCTGGAGCAAATCATGCTGATGCTTGTCCCAGCGAAGTTGTGTCAGCACGTCAAAGGCATCGGATAAATTCTGGGTGTCTTTGCTATCCATCACTCCGTTATTAGCCAGTTGCACTAAACGTTGGCGGGTATTAATTTCACTAATCCCGGCTGATAGTGCATACACTCTGACAATATCGGTGATTAAACTGATCCCTCGCTTTTTTAAATCCAGGCCTTTTTTCTGTTTACCGTCGTGTTCCAGAATAAAGTTTCTTAGAAAACTTAATGGCGCACTGCGTTGCAAGGCTGTTTGCGCTAAATGATATAAAAATAACGGATTATCACTGGTTTTTGCCAAAATATCCTGCTGTAAGGCATTAAATAATCCTTTACTGCCTTCGATAACCCGTAGGTCAAAAAAGATACTGGATTTTAGCAGCGCTTGCGGAGTAGGGGTGGTGACCCACCTGGCAAATTGACCAGACCAGCCTTTTAAACTTAAGCGCAAATCACTGTTGGATGCCATGATATTGCCCGGGCATAAAATAATGCCGCAGCGCGCTAAACCCTGACAGACAAAGTCGGCCAGAGCGGCAAAATAAGTGGCTACCTCAGCCACCGGCTCTTTTTCCAGCAATAAGGCATTGTCCTGATCGGCATTTAGGCTTTGATCCATCCGGCCTTGCGAGCCAAAGGCCAACCAGCTGAACACGCAGGGCGGCGGGCCAAGTTCGAGTTGAGCCAGGGCAATTAAGCGTTGAGTCAATGCATCAGTAATGGTAGTAATAATATGACCAGCTTCATGCGCCGGCACCTGTTGTTTACCCAGCGTCAGCGCCAGGCTACTGATCTGACTGGCACAGTGCTCCAGACCATCAATACTGGTCTGGCGATGAATTTCGCCAATCAGATACACCGGGTGATCTTGTTGCGAGCGAATAATATCGGTTGCCGTGATCATCGAATAGCTTTGTTGTTTATCTAATACCGGCAAATGATGCACGTTATGCCGGCTCATCAGTTGTACTGCTTCGAACAGATAAGCATGTTTGTCGATGCTATAGGGTTTGGCCGTCATGACTTGCCGCACTGGCGTTTGCGCCGGTAAGTCTGCCGCCAGCACTCTGCTGCGTAAGTCACGGTCGGTGACAATGCCGATAAGCTGCTCATTTTGCTCTACCAATAATGACGACACCCGTTTTTCAGTCATTAAAGCCGCAGCTTGTTGCACACTTTGCTCACCGTCAATAGCAATTTTCCGGGCCTGAACGATGTCACTTATTTTCAGGGTAAAGCGCAAGTTTTGTTGCTGGGCTTTATATTGGTGCAGACGCCGGCTGAACAGGCGTTGAAAGAAAATATCGATATTTTTGTACTGATAACGCAGTTGATGAAAAGCATCGGCAGGTAACCAGTAGACCAGGCCGTCTTCTTCACACACCAGACTGTCGTTGTCACTCAGCCCGGTTAATAATAATTGATAGCCGTAAAAATCTCCCTGTTCCAGCTTGGTCAATAACGTTTGCTGGTCACTGTACAGGGCAAAAATACCGGTGCGGACAATCATTAATCGTTCAGTGTTAAGTTGAACTGTTTCACCATTCTGACAATAATAAACACTGATATTAGCAGCCAGACTGGCCAGCCGGGCTGCGTCAAGCTGGTCAAATGGGGTAGTACCAGCTAAAAAGGTTGTAACCTCAGCGACTTCCATAAGACCTCTGGATAAATTAAAAGTAAGTTACACGGTCTGGCGTTGGCATAACGTCAACAGCAAAGGGTCATTTATATCTAATTTATGCCATACCTTGCCAACGGCTTCACCTGGAGCGGGGATGCGCAGCTGCTCAGTAAAATCTGTCCGGGCATGCTGCTGGCAATGAACAACCTGTGGTACCCGCTTCGCAGACAGGCGACGCTCAAAGAAATACAGATCAACCAGCCAGATCGCCTCATTGCGCTGATTGGGCGCGGCATTAGCTATATCGGCAGCAATAAAGCGTAAGGTTTGTGGATGCAGATAACTCCAGGGCCGCCAGAAAGACTGCTGTTCGACGGTGCGTACAACTACCACGCCATCGGGTAACAGGCTTGCCTGATGTTGATACCAGCTGTATTCACTTTGCACCTGAAAGCCCAACATACCCAACCCGGCAAAAGCGGGGACAAGCCAGCGTGGCGCTTTTTTTCTACTGATAAAACGAATAGCCAGGGCAATACCCGCAGCTCCTAAACCGGCAACAATGGTGGCAATTAACTCCCACAACATAACGTATTCCTGCTTATAGTGTGTTTTTAAAACGGCGGGCTTTCAAATGAAAGCCCGCTACTACTTTAACTATTTTCTTAACTTTATTGTTAACTATAGCTTAGTGGTCTGTTGCCTTACCAGCACCCCGCGGGAAACGCACGCTTTCGACCAGTTCCTGAATCCGCACCGGTGGTGGTGCAGTCAGAGCTGAGACTGTGAAAGCGACGGCGAAGTTGATCATGGCACCTACCGCACCAAACGACAGCGGCGAAATGCCAAAGCCTGTACCACCAAACAACCAATTTTGCGGAATATTCTCAAAGGTGGCGGTGCCAGGAATAAAGAACCAACCCAGGTAAAGGAAGATATACACACAGGTCGATATTAACCCTGCCAGCATACCGGCAATGGCACCTTTGTTATTAACCCGCTTGGAGAAAATACCCATCATCAGCGCCGGGAAGATTGACGCAGCGGCAATACCGAAGGCCAGAGCAACCGTTTGTGCAGCGAAGCCGGGGGGATTCATGCCGAGCCAGGTAGCTACTACAATAGCCACCCCCATTGAAATACGGGCTGCCATTAACTCCCCTTTCTCGCTGATATCCGGTTTAATCGAGCCTTTAATTAAGTCGTGACTAATCGCAGACGAGATGGCCAGCAACAATCCAGCTGCCGTGGATAACGCAGCAGCAAGACCACCAGCAGCAATTAAACCAATAACCCAGCCTGGCAGGTTGGCAATTTCAGGATTAGCCAGTACCAGAATATCGTTATTTACCACCAATTCATTACCGTTCCAGCCCCGCTCGGATGCGGTGGCAGCAAATGCCGGCGTATCATTATAAACCTGGATACGACCATCATTGTTTTTGTCGGTAAACTGAATTAAACCAGTGGTTTCCCAGGTTTTCATCCAATCTGGACGTTCGGCATACTGAATAGAGTCAGCCGTTGGTCCTGCCGGATAAATAGTATTCATCAGGTTTAAGCGCGCCATTGAAGCAACTGCTGGTGCAGTTAAGTATAGTAAGGCAATAAATACTAAGGCCCAGCCTGCAGACCAACGTGCATCGGCTACTTTAGGTACGGTAAAAAAGCGGATAATAACGTGGGGTAAACCTGCAGTGCCGATCATCAGTGACAAGGTAAACAGCACCATGTTCAGCTTGTTATCCACGTCAGCGGTGTAGTCACGAAAGCCAAGTTCACTAACAACCTGATCAAGTTTGGCCAACAATGGCATGCCAGATTCAGTATGCTCAGAAAATAATCCTATCGGCGGTAAAAAAGTATCGGTTAGCTGGAGTGAAATAAATACAGCCGGAATGGTATAGGCGATAATTAATACGACGTACTGTGCTACCTGGGTATAGGTAATGCCTTTCATGCCTCCCATAACCGCGTACAGGAAGACAATAACTGCGGCGATAATCAGTCCCATATCGCTACTGACTTCAAGGAAACGGGAAAACGCCACGCCGGCACCGGTCATCTGACCAATAACATAGGTAACAGAAGCAATTATCAAACAGGCTACCGCGACCAATCTAGCACCGGTACTGTAAAAACGATCACCGATAAAGTCCGGCACAGTGAACTTACCAAATTTACGTAAGTAAGGTGCCAGTAACATGGCCAGTAATACATAACCGCCAGTCCAGCCCATTAAAAAGGTAGAATTGGCATAGCCGCCGGCGGCAATTAAGCCAGCCATTGAAATAAATGACGCTGCGGACATCCAGTCGGCGGCGGTGGCCATACCGTTCATTACTGGGTTTACTCCGCCGCCAGCCACATAAAACTCTTTAGTGGTGCCGGCACGTGCCCAGATTGCGATTGCGATATAGAGGGCGAAGGAGCCGCCGACAAATATCAGGTTTATTGCAAATTGACTCATCCTGCTTACTCCTCGTCCACGCCAAATTCTTTATCAAGCTTGTTCATTCTCCAGGCATAGAAGAAGATCAAAACGATAAACGTTAAAATAGAACCTTGTTGCGCAAACCAGAAACCCAGGTCTGTGCCTCCAACCGCAATACCTGCTAACCATGGCCGCAGTAAAATGCCAAAGCCATAGGACACCAATGCCCATATCGCCAGACTGATAATGATCAAGCGCAGATTCGCTTGCCAGTATGCCTGGGCGTTACTTTTATGGTCCGCCATCATATTTCTCCTTTAGTTATTTTTATCGAGCATTGTTAATCTAGCAGTAGTTAACCGGGGCGCCAGCCCGACTTTAGTCGAAGCCTGACAGCCAAAGATTGACAGCAAGGGTTATTGCAGCCCAAAGTAGCGTTAATAAGTACTAAGGAGAATGCTGTGACAGCATGGACTGTCGCCTTATTGGCGCTAATTTATGTCGGGGGGTTGTTCTGGGTTGCGAACTGGGGTGAACGTCATGCCGATGACCGGCTTATACGAAAGTATGGGGGGCTTATTTATAGTCTGGCTCTGGCAGTGTACTGCACTTCCTGGACCTATTATGGTGCGGTGGGCACCGCGGTTACCCGTGGCTGGGATTATATCCCGATTTATCTTGGCCCCGTGCTACTGTTTATTTTTGGCCAGCCTTTTCTGTTTAAATTGCTGTATGTGTCAAAAAAGCAAAATGTAACCTCAATTGCCGACTTTATCTCTGCCCGCTATGGCAAGCGTAAAAATATTGCCATGTTCTCGGCCATTATTTGCCTGATTGTGGTGGTGCCCTATATTTCGTTGCAATTAAAAGCCGTGGCCAGTTCTTATCAGGTACTGCTCGGTGGTGATTTTTCCGACACTGCAAGTCATTGGTATCAGGACAGTGCCTTACTTAGCGCCATCGCCATGGCGTTTTTTGCCATTTTATTTGGTACCCGCAAATTACATTTAACTGAGCAGAATCGCGGCGTCATGGTCGCTATAGCCTTTGAATCTGTGGTTAAACTGTTTGCTTTACTCACTCTGGCCATCACGGTGTATGTGTTTATTCTGGATAAAGATCAGAATGTACTACGAGTGTTTGCTGAACATGCCGCTAATCAACAGACCCAGCACAGCACGTCTGGCATCATTGAATTTATTACCAAAACCATTCTGGCGATGGCTGCCGTATTTCTGCTTCCCCGTCAATTCCACGTCGCCTTTGTTGAAAATGTCTCGCATCATCATTTACGTCATGCCCGGCGCTGGTTTTCGGGCTATCTGCTGTTGGTTACTCTGGTGGTGGTGCCATTGGCAGTAGCCGGAATGCAGATGTTTCCCGGCATGGCGCAACAGGCTGATAGTTTCGTGTTATTGATCCCTGCACAGTCGGGCTGGAACAGTTTAAGTGCGCTGGTGTTTATTGGTGGTTTTTCCGCGGGCACCTCAATGATCATTATTGCCACGCTAGCGCTCAGTACCATGATCAGTAATGACGTGGTGATGCCTAGTTTGTTGCACTCCAGCCGGCGTAAACGCATCGCCCATGATTACAGTTTACTGATTATTCTGGTACGCAGGGCGATGATTCTGCTGGTGATGGGCTTATCGTATTTTTACTATCAGATATTTGCCCGCAATTATGAACTGGCTGAAACCGGTTTACTGGCATTTGCTCTGGCTATTCAACTGGCACCAGCGGTATTAGGCGGTCTGTATTGGCGCCGTGGTAATGCCTGGGGGGTTTATGCCGGTTTAGGCTTGGGGCTGGTGTTGTGGTTTTACACGCTTATGCTACCGCAACTGGTTAATGCCGGCGTAATCAATAGTGACATTATGCAGCAGGGGCTGTTGGGCGTGCCTTGGCTGTCGCCTACCGGCATGTTTGGCATTTCGCTCGATAGCTTAAGCCATGGGGTACTGTTGTCGTTAGGTTTTAATATTCTGGCGTATGTGATGGTATCGCTGTTCAGTAATGTCAACCTGCAAGATCGTTTGCAAGCCGTGGCGTTTGTTAAACCTAACTTACCTATCGATCATCAGGATACGCCAGCGCGCCGGATCCGTATTCACAATGCAGATTTAAAAATACTGCTGGAGCGGTTTGTTGGCAGCACCCGGGCCATTGAGTGTCTGGCAGAGTTTGGTCGTAAGCATAAACTCAGCCTGCAACTCGATGACTTACCTAGCGTTGGATTGGTTGAACATGTTGAACGTGAGCTTTCCGGTGTTATTGGTGCCTCATCAGCTTCGGCGATGGTTAACGCGGTGCTTGAAGGCCGCCAGCTTGGTTTTGAAGATGTGGTAACCCTGTTTGACGATACGACTCAGGCCATTCAGTTTTCCCGCAAAATACTGTTTTCCACATTGGAACACTTAAGTCAGGGGGTAAGTGTGGTTGACCGGGAGCTAAAACTGGTTGCCTGGAACAAAGCTTACCTGGAAATGTTCAGTTACCCGGAGGGCATGGTTCGGGTAGGGCGGCCAGTTGCCGATATTGTCCGGTTAAATGCTGAGCGGGGGCTTTGTGGGTCAGGCAATCCGGATGAGCATGTTGAAAAACGTATCGCCCATATGCAAAAAGGTACCGCCCATGTCTTTCAGCGCGTTCGTCCTGATGGCCGGGTGATTGAAATGCGCGGTAATCCTATTCCTGGCGGCGGCTTCGTGACCAGCTTTACTGATATCTCTGAGCATGTTAAAGCTGTGCAGGCATTGGCTGAGGCGAAACAACATCTGGAAGACCGAGTGCAGGAACGCACTCAGACTATCTCGGATATCAATCACGAACTGCTGGCGGAAGTCGGACGGCGCAGGGAAACCGAACTGCAGCTGTTACAAGCGAAAGCCGAAGCGGAAATGGCCAATGCATCGAAAACGCGCTTTCTGGCGCTTGCCAGCCACGATATTCTGCAGCCGCTAAACGCGGCCAGATTATTTGCCGCAGCGCTTGGTGGTGCTAAAGAGAAAGCGCAACAACATCTTATTCTAAGCCAACTTGATAATTCTTTAAAAGCCTCAGAAGAGCTAATTTCAACCTTACTGGAGATTGCCAAACTTGACGATGGCAAGTTGAAACCGGATGTCCATCCGGTGGCCTTGCAAGAGCTGCTGTCACAGCTGGCGGATGAATTCAGTTTAGTAGCCAGCCAGAAAGGCTTAAACCTGAAAGTCCGGATGACCGCGCACTATGTCCTGACTGACTCGACTTATTTGCGGCGAATCTTGCAAAATATGCTGTCAAATGCCCTGAAATATACGGTAAAGGGGCGAATTTTACTCGGTTGTAGAAAGCGTGCCGATACGGTGGTGATTCAGGTATGGGATACTGGCCCTGGCATTGCTCCTGATGACTTAGAACGGATTTTTGAAGATTTCTACCGGATAGATGCGACAGCAAAAGGCCAGCAAGGTGTTGGTCTCGGCTTAGGCGTAGTCCACAGAATGGCAAAATTACTGGGGCACCCGTTGCATGTTCGCTCGTGGCCAGGTCAGGGTACGTTGTTCAGTATTAGTTTGCCGCTGACGGATCAGCGCCAACGAGCCCTGTTGCCACTACCTGGAAAACAAGCGCAACGACCGTTGCCCGGATTAACAGTAGTATGTATTGATGATGATGTGGCTAACCTTGCTGCTTTGAAAGTATTGCTGGAGCAGTGGCAGATTGCGACGGTAAGCTGCTTTTATGATGAAGCCGAGTTGCTGGCATATGCCCGTGGTGCCCCTGCACCCGATGTGATGCTGATAGATTATCAGTTAGGCCAGCATGCCAATGGTCTTGATGTGTATCAGCAAATCAAAGCGTTCTGGGGTGAGGTTGGAGGCATTCTGGTTTCAGCATCGCCACAAGCAGATTTAGCGGCTCAGGCAAAAGCCGCGGGGTTAATGTATCTGGCTAAGCCGATTAAACCCGGCGCACTCAGAGCCAGCCTGAACCATTTTAAAATGCTTAAGCGTGCCAGACAGGAATAATCAGCAATCAGTGTCATTCAGTGCTGTTGCGCCATTGCCCGGTCTACCGGCGGCTCTAAGGTGAGTCGCTGCGCTTGAATGACCACCTGGGTGCGATTGGTGCAGCCCAGTTTGCGAAAAATAGCAGTAATATGCGCTTTAACCGTGGCTTCTGAAATATGCAGATCATAAGCAATTTGTTTATTCAGCCAACCTTCGGTTAAGTAATATAGCACTTTATATTGTTGCTGAGTAAGCTGCGCTACTTTAGCGGCCAGGTCTAAATCTTCGCCGGCACTTTGTTCCTGAAACACTGCTTTGTGCAGAGGCGCAGGCACCCAGAGCTCACCTGACAGCACAGCATTCAGCGCTGTACTGATATCCACTGGGTTAGCCGATTTGGGAATATAGGCCGACGCACCAAAGGCAATTACCCGGCGAATGACATCTAATTCTTCGCTGGCAGAAATAACGACTATTGGCAGGCTGGGATGGTTTTTACGCAACTGAATTAATCCCAGAAAACCGCAGTTACCAGGCATATGTAAATCCAGTAGCAACAAATCAGTATCGGGATGTTGCTCCAATGCAGTGCAGGTACTGTCGAAACTATCTGCTTCGATGGTCGCCTTGGTGACAAAAGTACTGCTTATCGCATTAATCAATGCGTTGCGAAACAACGGATGGTCGTCTGCAACAATAAGCTTTGTCATATAAATCCTCCGGTAAGATCCAGAATTGTAATTATAATAAAGGCCGCAATAGCGGCCTTTTTTGCTGCAACTGGAACAACGTTAAGTGTACGCTGTTTTTTCCTTATTGACGATTTAAACGGTTATTCACTAAAATTTCAACAACTGACGGGTCGGCCAGGGTTGAAATATCACCTAACTGATCATGCTCATTTGCGGCAATTTTGCGCAGGATGCGCCGCATAATTTTACCCGAGCGGGTTTTCGGTAAGCCTGCTGGTGCCCATTGCACCAGATCCGGGGTTGCGATAGGCGAAATTTCTTCCCTAACCCAGGCCCGGATGGCTTTCGTCAGTTCATCGCTGGGTTCAACGCCAACTCGTGGTGTAACATAAACATAAATACCCTGACCTTTAATAGGGTGCGGATAACCTACCACTGCCGCTTCTGCTATTGCCTCATGCGCGACTAGGCAGCTTTCAATTTCGGCAGTACCCAAACGATGGCCGGAAATATTTAATACATCATCTACCCGGCCGGTTAGCCAGTAATAACCATCTTCATCACGCCTTGCGCCATCGCCGGTAAAATACATGCCCGGATAAGTACTGAAATACGTCTGCTCAAAACGATCATGATCGCCATATAAGGTACGCATCTGGCCGGGCCAACTGTCCAGGATCACCAGATTACCAGTAGCGACACCATCAAGTTGCTTGCCTTCATTATCGAGAATTGCCGGTTTTATGCCGAAAAATGGCCGGGTGGCAGAGCCTGGTTTCAGTGCTGTTGCACCAGGTAACGGCGTAATTAAAATACCTCCGGTTTCAGTTTGCCACCAGGTATCGACGATAGGACACTGGCTATTACCCACCTTTTCGTAATACCAGTTCCAGGCTTCCGGGTTTATTGGCTCGCCGACGCTACCCAGAATTTTCAGCGAACTTAAGTTGGCACCTTCTACCGGGCTGTCACCATGGGCCATCAGTGCCCTAATTGCGGTAGGGGCAGTGTAAAGAATATTAACCTGATATTTATCAACAATTTGTGATATACGTTTAACGCTGGGGTAGGTTGGTACCCCTTCAAACATCACACTGCTGGCGCCGTTGGCCAGAGGGCCGTAAATAATGTAACTGTGACCGGTAACCCAGCCGACATCCGCTGCGCACCAGTAAATGTCACCGTCGTGATAATCAAATACGTACTGATGCGTCATCGCTGCATACACCAGATAACCGCCTGTGGTGTGTAATACGCCTTTGGGTTTACCGGTCGAGCCTGAGGTATAAAGAATAAACAGCGGATCTTCGGCATTCATTGGCTCTGGCTCACAGTGCTTACTCTGGCTGGCGACCAGCTCGTGGTACCAGACATCCCGCCCGGGATGAAAATCGATATTTTTAGCCACGTGTTTGACCACGATAACATTTTTCACCGGGCTGTCAGTGCCCAGATGGGCCAGCGCTGCATCAGTGTTATCTTTTAAGTGCGTTGCTCTGCTACCACGTAGTGCCTGATCAGAGGTAATAACCAGTTTTGAATCGCAATCAATAATCCGGCTGCCCAGCGCATCGGGTGAAAAGCCGGCAAAGACCACAGAATGGACCGCGCCAATCCGGGCGCAGGCTAATAAAGCGATGGCCGCCTCCGGGATCATCGGCAAATATATTGTTACCCGATCACCTTTATTCACCCCCAGCGATTTCATGCCATTTGCCAGCGCACACACCTGATCGTAAAGTTGCTGGTAGGTCACCGTCTTCTGCACCCCGGGTTCATCGCCTTCCCAGTAAAACGCAACCTGATCGGCTCTGTCAGCCAGGTGACGGTCTAAACAGTTATAACTGGCATTTAAGGTGCCGTCGCTATACCAGTTTACTTTAACCTTACCTAGCTCAAAACTGGTGTCTTTTATCTTGCTGTAGGGCGTGATCCAATCCAGACGCTTACCTTGCTCAGCCCAGAACTGTTCAGGCTGCTCAACCGACTGACGGTACATTTCCTGATAAATGTCATCGGTAATATGTGTATTGGCTTTGGCCTTAGCACTTACCGGATAAAGGCTTGGATGTGACATAGTTTCCCCTGTGGATCTGCAGTATTTATCTAAGTAATTATAACTGGTTACTTTCTATCGAATTGAGACGGCAATTGAAATTAGACCATAGTCTAGCCAAGCATTGCATATTGCGCTAACTGCGACTAAAGGCTAATTGCGAACTTACAGACTGTCACCCAAAGTTGTACCGTCAAAATTTAAATAACGCAAACCAGATGTTATTACAATAATAAAGATGGAGAACTTCAGATGAGACAGAGAAAGACCCTAAGTGCCCTGACTGCAGCCATTGTGCTGGCGTTGTCGGCTGGCAGTGTTCAGGCTAATGGTTTTAATATTGGCGACACTGATGTGACCTTCGGTGGCTACGTTAAACTTGACGCCATGTATACCGACAGCTCCGATGGCCAGATTGCAACCGGTATCGGCCGTGACTTTTACATCCCGAGCCTGACACCGGTTGGTGGTGCTGATGAGGGCGGGAGCTTTGATTTTCATGCCCGTCAGTCGCGTTTCTTCTTTAAAACGACAACCCAGCTGGAGAATGGCAAAACGCTAGGTGGCCACATTGAGCTGGATTTCCTGGCGACAGCGGGCGGAGATGAGCGGATCACCAACAGTTATTCTCCCCGGTTACGTCACGCCTTTATTACCTACGATGGTTGGTTATTCGGCCAAACCTGGTCCACTTTTATGGATTTAAGTGCGTTGCCGGATACCCTGGATTTTATCGGCAATACCGATGCCATGCCATTTGCGCGCCAGGCGCAAATCCGCTATACCAGTGGCAATTTTCAGGTGGCTATCGAGAATCCTGAAACCACGGTCACCCCTTTTGGTGGTGGCAGCCGGATCACCACTGATGATAACGCCACGCCGGATTTAGTCTTTAAATATGGCCAGAAGACCGAATGGGGTAACTGGTCCGTATCTGCTCTGGTGCGTCAATTGGCTTATGAAACAGCCACGATCGATACAACCACTTCAGCGTTTGGCGTAAGCGCTACGGCAAAAATAATGTTAGCTAATAATAATGATATCCGCTTAACCGCAACGACAGGCTCTGGTGTGGGGCGTTATATTGGTTTAAACACGGCAAACGGTGCGGTACTGGATAACACTAACGAGCTTGATGCTATCGACTCCACTGCATTTGCTGTGGCTTACCGGCATAACTGGAATAGCCAGTGGCGCAGCAATCTGGTGTATTCGATGTTAAGCGTGGATAACGATACTGCGCTAACGGGTGCCGGTGTAACCAAAACGACCAGTAGCTGGACCACTAACCTGATTTATCAGGCGGCTAAAAAGCTGATGTTTGGTATTGAATACAAATTTGCTAATCGCGAAGTAGAATCAGGTTTAGAAGGTGATATGAATCGTTTGCAGTTCAGTGCTAAGTACGATTTCTAATTAAAAAAACCAGCGGTTAGGCTGGTTTTATATTCACAGATACAGGTAACGGCCCCCAGACAAGGGGGCTTTTTTTATTCTGCTTTTTCTGGCTTAGTCATTGGCGCACTGGCTGCCTGTCTGGCAAAAGCAGAGCCGGCTGGCCGGGTTGAACTGCTGACAGTCGGGCGCTCTGCGACCGGAGTTGCAGGGGTAACTGTCTCAGTAGCACTGACAGATGCAGACTCCGCTGCGCTAGCAACGGGTTTAGCCATATCGGCCACTACCATATTACCGAAACGGCTTGCTGTTTTGGCCGCAGCGGCTTTAGGTGCTGGTGTTTTCGGTTCAGCTTTTGGCTCGGTCTTCGGTTGAGCCGGTTGAGCCGGTTGCTCGGTAGTAGCCGCCTTTGCCGTTGGCGGAGTAGCCGTACCGTTTTCTGCCGGCGCCAGATTCAATTCAGATTGCTCAGGAGCAACTGCTTTCTGTTTAGCTGCTGCCGCAACGGGTTCAGCTTTTTCTGCTTTAGTTTTCTCCGTGCTTTCAGCGCCTTTATCTGCAGTGGTTTCAGCAGTTTTACGTTTGGCCCGGGGCCGTCCAGGTTTAGCTCTGGCCTTGGCGGGGGCCTTGGGCTTACTGTCGACGTGCTCTTTTTCGTGTTCAGAAGCATCTTCAGCTGCAGTATCAGCAGTCGTGCTAACGTCGCTGGTATCTGCAACATTTTCAACAGCAGGAGTCGGTTCCACTGCAGTTTCCGCTGTGGTTTCTGGCTTGGCTACAGTTGCTGGCACAACCGGGACATCAGTAGCTGTCGTCTCCTGGTTTTCAGTGACAGGCACTTCCGTACCGGCAGCCAGTTCCTGCTGGTCTTTCTTACGTTTCTGGCCAGCAGCACGTAAATGCCGTGGTGAACGGCGGTTGCGGCTGCGAGGTTCAGTACTTTCACCTTCTTCCTGATCTGACGTTTCGCTCACTACTGCTTCTGCAGCCGTTGCTTCAACAGCAGGCGTTACCGCTCCAGAGGTGTTCTCTGTGGCAACTTCAGGTGTTTGGGGTGTTGATGTCGCCACATCGTCGACTTTAGCAGTGCTTACCGCTGTAGTCTGGTTGTCACTGGCAGTTGTATTAATCGCTTCAGCGGTTTGCTCTGCAGTTGCCGGCGTTTGTTGCCCTGTCAGTGCTGTCTCAGCAGATAATTCAGGCGCAGCCGTTGCCGTTTCAGCAGGCTGATTAAGCCGAACTGACTTACGTACATTGCGACGTTGCCGGCGCTCTGCCGCAACACTGCGCTCTTTCGGCTCTTCGCCTTGTTCTGCAGACGCGGCCTCAGCAGCGCGCTCGGTTTGTGGCTTACGGGCGTCTGGCTGGCGGCTGCGTTCCTGCGCAGGGCGCGGAGTACGGTCCTGTTTTACCGGTGCAGCAGCAGTGCTATTAACGCTATCATCTTTATCTACCGCACGGTCTACCTGATCCGGACGACGGCGTTTGTTATTGCGACGACGATTATTGTCATTTTTACTATCAGCACGGCTACTATCACGACCGGTATCACGACCAGAATCACGAGTATTATCCCGACCGGCATCACGCGCGCCATCGCGGTTGTTGCGGCTGGCTCTGCCATCTTCTTTACGGGCAGTATGCTGCTGGCTTGGTGTTTTGCTGTGCTCAACTTTCGGCTCGCTGCCGGTAATTAACCCTTTAAACCATTTGCTCAGCTTACTGAATAAATCAGGTTTAGCATCGGCTACCGGAATACCCGATGCTGGCGCGGGCGCTGAACGGGCAGGGGCTGACTGTGCAATATTAATTGCCGAGACTGCGGGTTTTTCTTTTACTACTTCAACAGAGGGCTGGTAAGGCTTGCTGATCACTTCTGGTGCCTTAACCATATTGTAACTTACGTCATCCAGCTCTTCATCAATGCGGATACGCGATACTTCATAGTTTGGTGTTTCCAGGTGCTCATTAGGAATAATAAAGATCTGGATACCATTACGTTTTTCAATCCGACGTACTGATTCCCGTTTCTCGTTCATTAAATAGGTCGCAACGGATACCGGTACCTGGGCATGGATTTGACTGGTATTGTCTTTAATCGCTTCTTCTTCGATTAAGCGCAAAATTGACAATGCTGAGCTCTCTGTACCACGAATGGTGCCACGGCCATGACAGCGTGGGCAAACATGGCCTGCAGATTCACCCAGAGACGGACGTAAGCGTTGCCGTGACATTTCCAGTAAGCCAAAGCGGGAGATGCGACCAATTTGTACCCGGGCCCGATCGTGTTTAACCGCATCTTTCAGACGGTTTTCCACTTCACGCTGATGCCGTACCGGCGTCATATCAATAAAGTCGATAACAATTAAGCCACCCAAGTCGCGCAGGCGTAACTGACGGGCAATTTCATCTGCCGCTTCCAGGTTAGTATTAAAAGCGGTTTCTTCGATATCACCGCCTTTAGTTGCCTTTGACGAGTTAATGTCAATTGCAGTAAGCGCTTCGGTGCCGTCGATAACGATAGAGCCACCTGACGGCAACCTGACTTCACGGCGAAAGGCTGTTTCTATCTGGGTTTCAATCTGATAGTGCATAAACAGCGGTACTTCGCCGTCATACATTTTTACCCGATGGGCAAAATCTGGCCGGAATTGTTGAATATAGACTTTGGCTTCTTCAAAGATTTTCGGGTTGTCGATCAGGATTTCACCAACGTCACGGCGCAGGTAATCGCGGATGGCGCGAAATACCACATTACTTTCCTGGTGAATAAGGAATGGTGACGGACGTTTAGCGGCTTCTTCGGTGATCGCAGACCAATGTTTTAACAGCGCTTTTAAATCGTAATCCAGCTCTTCGTACGATTTTCCTACCCCGGCTGTACGGACAATTAAACCCATACCATCAGGCATTTCCAACTGGCCTAGTGAGTCTTTCAGATCCTGACGTTCATCACCTTCTATCCGGCGGGAAATACCACCAGCGCGTGGATTATTTGGCATTAGTACCAGATAAGAACCGGCCAGACTAATAAAGGTGGTTAACGCCGCCCCTTTCTGGCCGCGCTCTTCTTTATCGATCTGAATAATAACTTCCTGGCCTTCTTTAACCACCTCTTTAATATTAGGGCGGCCATCAAAGCTATAACCTTTAGGGAAATACTCGCGGGAAATTTCTTTTAACGGTAAAAAACCATGGCGGTCAGCACCGTAATCAACAAATGCAGCTTCCAGGCTGGGTTCAACCCGGGTAATTTTGCCTTTGTAAATATTCGCTTTTTTTTGTTCATGACCCGGGCTTTCTATGTCCAGGTCATACAATTTTTGGCCATCGACCAAAGCAACGCGGATTTCTTCTTCCTGCGTGGCATTTATTAACATTCTTTTCATTGTTGGGTGACTCTATTATGCAGCCACAACGCAACCTTACTGGGCACCTGGGTGTTCAGATGTTATCAGGCATCAAATAATGCAATCTCCCGACTGGGATGCCTGAGGGAACCAAATTGTCACTATTTACAGTATAGTTATCTGTTTTCGTTTGAATCTGAAACACACCGCCGTTCGGCGTTGCGTTATAGCAAATTATTCTTGTTGCTCAGGTTACTGGAAACTGTGTTTTGCCGTTATTGGTAACAGATTACGCAACATCACCTCAGGCAAATGGCTTATTTAAACGCCGGGGCTATAAAAACGTTGGTTTTCACCAAGATTTCGGTATGATCACATCCCCTGACGGTGCCGCACAATTTCTCTTATGTCACTTTGAGCGCCCTAATTGCCACATTTTGGCATAATTAGCCGGATGATTATCCCACTAATATGCGTCGGATAGCAACTTAAAAGTAATTTTAGCAGAGTATTTAAAGCACATGGCAGATGAAATCAAATTACCAATACAAATGATTGAAATAGAAGATGATTTTATCGGTCAGCGAATAGACAATTTTTTGCTGGCACGCTTGAGAGGGGTGCCCAAAAGTGTCATTTACCGCGTTTTGCGAAAAGGTGAGGTGCGAGTTAATAAAAAACGCGTCAAACCTGAGTATAAGTTACAGCAGGCGGATATCGTCCGGGTGCCACCGTTAACTGTTGCCGCAGAGCCGGATAGAGTGTCAGTAAAGTTAACTTTGGTCAGCGAACTGGAAAGTCATATTCTGTTTGAGGACAGCGACCTGATCGTACTTAACAAGCCTTCAGGCATGGCAGTGCATGGCGGCAGTGGTTTGCAGTTCGGCGTTATTGAAGCGATGCGAGCCTTACGCCCGCAAGCGAAACTGCTGGAACTCGTGCACCGGCTGGACCGCGATACGTCCGGCTGTTTACTCATTGCCAAAAAGCGCTCGGTACTTACGCATTTACATGCCCAGTTACGTGATAAAACCGTTGAGAAAAAATATTGGGCACTGGTCAGTGGTGACTGGGACAATAAAGTGCGTAAAGTGACCGATGCGCTTAGAAAAAATACCCTGCAGTCGGGCGAACGGGTGGTTAAAGTTGACGAGGTTAATGGGAAACCGTCAGAAACCCGCTTTCGAATTTTGCAGCGTTATCAGGAAGGCACTCTGGTGGAAGCTTTTCCGGTTACCGGTCGGACGCATCAAATTCGGGTGCATACTGCCTGCAAAGGACATCCTATCGCCTGTGACGACAAGTACGGCGACAACGCCTTTAGTAGTCAGATGCAGCAGCTAGGACTAAACCGGTTGTTTTTGCATGCCAAAAGCCTCAGTTTTACCCACCCGAACAGTTTGACGACGATGCGGATTGAGGCACCACTTGATGTGCAGCTGGAAAGCGCGATGACCAGATTAACGAGAAAGTAGTATGACCCAGCAGAATAATAGCAACGTCGACCTGGTGATATTTGACTGGGATGGTACGGTAATGGACTCCATTGGTCGCATCGTATCTTCGATGCAGGCTGCCGCTGGTTTAACGGGGCTCGTTGTGCCAAGCAGTTACGCCGTTAAGCAAATTATTGGTTTAAGTCTGGATCCGGCATTCGCTGTGCTTTTTCCCGACACGAAT
Organism: Arsukibacterium sp. UBA5043; assembly: GCA_002415085.1. Lineage (GTDB taxonomy): Bacteria > Pseudomonadota > Gammaproteobacteria > Enterobacterales > Alteromonadaceae > Alishewanella. The sequence goes on from DIBV01000001.1 coordinate 441,662, forward strand.
ACCACGCAGCGCGCTCAGCTGTTTGAGCATTACCGCGATCATTACACGATTTACGATACGACGCCGACACCATTATTTGCCGGAGTAGAGCAGGTATTAAAGGCGCTGGCTGAACAAAATATCTTGCTGGCCGTTGCCACGGGCAAGGCCAGAAAAGGCCTGGACCGGATGTTTGCGGAAACCGGGCTGGCTGACTATTTTGTTACCAGTCGCTGCGCTGATGAGGCACAGTCGAAACCGCACCCGGATATGCTATTGCAGATAAGTCAGCAGTTAGACATTAAACCTGCCAACGCTATTATGGTCGGAGACACCAGCCATGATATGAAAATGGCTCAGTCGATTGCGATGCCAAGAGTAGGGGTAACCCATGGCGTGCATGGGGCGGAAGTGTTAAGTCAATTTCAGCCCAAAGCGATAATTGACGATTTACCTTCGTTGCTGTCACATATATAGCTGTCACATATATAGCGCTGCGTCCGGACTGCTGGCTGCTCAATAGCCAGCAGTTAATAAGTCGACGCCTTCATTTCGTAGCAGTTGCAATAGCTTGATTAGCGGCAGACCAATCAGACTGTTGGGATCGTCGCCCCGTAATGCACTGAATAAACTGATACCTAAGCCTTCACTCTTAAAACTTCCGGCGCAGTCCAGAGGCTGCTCTCGTGCGACATACGCTGCAATCTCCTGTTCGTTAAGGATACGAAAACTTACGGTAAAAGGCTCAACAATAAGCTGGCATTGAGCCGTTGTTGCGTTAATCAGGGCCAGACCGGTTAAAAACGTCACACTGTGGCCACTAAACTGACTCAACTGGGCGATGGCATTGTCCACGGTATGTGGTTTGCCGATAATCTGACCATTAAACACGGCTACCTGATCAGAACCAATCACCAACCCTTCGCTTAGCGTGTTTGCCACGGCTTGTGCCTTTGCTCTTGCCAGTCGGCGGACCAGCGCCGTTGCATCTTCGCCAGAAAACGGCGTTTCGTCTGTTTCAGGTTTGACTGCGGTAAAGTGTGGCGTTAACTTCGCCAGTAATTGCCGTCGATATACCGAGGTAGAGGCCAGATAAAGCGCGGGCAGCGCAGATTGATTCATAAAACCTTCAATGCAGACGATTAAAACGCTATTATGCCAACTCAATACGTGTTGTACAAAGGACGGTTTTTAAGCGGGCAATAAAAAGCAGAAAAAACTATGGGATCCCTTTGACAGCAGGGGTTGGGTTCTATATGATGCGCGCCTTATGCAAAAAGTGAAAATACCTGTTACGCTTGATCCGGTTAAAGCTGCCCAGAAACGGTCGGTGTTTGACGGCATAGTGCTGCTGCAAACCTTAACCCGGTTAACAGAGAGCCTGGTTGAAAAGCAAGGTGAAGTGGCAGTAAGAATTGAATGCGGTACCGATGAGCAGGGCCTGGCTGTATTACACGGCGAGGCGGCATGTCAGGTTGCTGTATGTTGTGAACGTTGTGGCGAGCCGATGCAGCTGGTGTTAGACAGCAAGTTTGTCTACACCCCGGTGAAAGGTGATGATGATGCAGCGCTGGCATTAATACCAGAGCGATATGATGTTGTCGTCCGCAATGAGCATGGCGAAATAAATTTACGGCAGTTGGTTGAGGATGAACTTATTCTGGCATTACCACTGTTTCCGATGCATGATGCAGCAGCTTGCCATATTAGCGCTGATGCGATGAGCTTCGGAGATATAGGGCCAGAACCAGAAAAACCAAACCCCTTTGCCATACTGCAAGAACTGAAAAAAAAGTGATTTAGGAGAAATACCATGGCTGTTCAGCAAAACAAAAAATCTCGTGCACGTCGTGACATGCGCCGTTCACACGATGCATTAACTGGCCCTACGCTGTCAGTTGATTCAACTACCGGTGAAACGCATCGTCGTCACCACATTACTGCCGATGGTTTTTACAAAGGTCGTAAAGTAAAGTAAGCCTGGATGCACCTGGTGCAGCCAATAAAGATTAAACTTGCTTTAGATATGATGGGGGGCGATCATGGCCCCCTTACTACTATTGCTGCCGCCCTGGCAGCGATTGCTGAGTTCCCCCAGCTAGATCTGGTGTTGTGCGGCGACACCGAGATGTTGCAACAACAATTGCGTTTCCATAACAGTTTTCCTCACCCCCGACTTAGCCTGGTTGCCAGTAATCACGATGTTGGCATGGCCGACAAGCCATCGGTTGCCCTTCGCAGCAAACGAGAATCATCAATGCGCAAAGCGCTCGATTTAGTCGAGCAGGGCGAAGTGCAAGCCTGTGTCAGTGCCGGTAATACCGGAGCACTGATTGCGATGGCGCATTATGTATTGAAAATGCTAAACGGTGTCGAACGCCCGGCGTTGATCAGTGGTTTACCCAGTTGTCAGGGCAACCCGGTTTATATGCTGGATTTAGGCGCCACGGTTAATTGTGATGCAGATACTTTATTTCAATTTGCCGTGATGGGCGCGGTTATGGCCGAAGAGGTGGTGGGTATTCGCCATCCTAAGGTGGCATTGCTGAACATGGGCGAAGAGGAGATCAAAGGCTCTGATCAAATTAAGCGGGCGTCGCAATTGCTAACCCACTGTAACGACATTAACTATATTGGCTATATCGAAGGCGATGATATTTTTTCGGGTAAAGCCGACGTTATTGTCTGCGATGGATTTGTCGGCAATGTGGCGTTAAAAACCTGCGAAGGTGTGGCCAAGCTGATATTGCGCCGCTTTGAAACCAGTTTGCGTCAGCGGGTCAGTGCTCAATTTTTCAGCTGGCTGCTGAAACCTTTCATAAAAAGTCTTTATCAGGGGGTGAACCCCGACCACTATAATGGCGCAAGTCTGATAGGATTGCGCGGAATTGTAGTGAAAAGTCACGGAAATGCGACAAAAGACGCATTTTTAAGTGCCATCCGACAAGCAGTGCGCGAGGTTGAACGCCAGGTGCCTGCTAAAATTAAAGATCGGCTGGAACACGTATTAATTGATAAAGCATAGGTTCGCATGTACTCACGCATTATTGGCACCGGGAGTTATTTCCCGTCACAAGTTCGCACCAACGCAGATTTGGAAACCATGGTGGAAACCACCGATGAATGGATTATCGAGCGAACCGGAATAAAAGAGCGACGGATTATCGGGGCTGATGAGTCGGTTGCCACCATGGGCGCGCAGGCGGCATTAAAAGCGATAGAGGCCGCAGGGGTAGATAAAAACAGCATTGATATGATTATCTGTGCGACCACCAGCGCGTCGCGGGCCTTACCCAGCGCTGCCTGTGAAATTCAACGTGAACTAGCTATACCTGTGATTCCCGCATTTGATATTGCTGCGGCTTGTGCCGGCTTTTGCTACGGCTTAAGCGTGGCTGATCAGTATATAAAAACCGGTATGGCGAAACGCATAATGGTCATCGGTTCAGACTGTTTATCGCAGTTAGTCAGCCCGGAAGACCGTTCAATGGTGATTTTATTTGGTGATGCTGCAGGCGCAGTACTGCTCGAAGCGTCTGAACAGCCGGGTATTCTGTCAACTCATATTCACGCCGAGGGCAAATATTCAGAATTATTATATGTTGATAATCCTATCCGGGGTAACGAGAGCTCAGTTCATACGTCATGGGGCAGTATGAAGGGTAATGACGTATTTAAAGTGGCCGTTACCAAGTTATCGCAGGTCGTTGAACAAACGCTCAGTGCCAATAATATGGATAAATCAGAAATAGACTGGCTGGTACCGCATCAGGCAAACTTGCGAATTATCTCGGCGGTGGCCCGTAAACTGGATATGTCGATGGATCAGGTGGTGATTAACCTGGATCGTTATGGCAATACCTCTGCCGCAACCGTGCCGACAGCGCTGGATGAAGCAATCCGCGACGGCCGGATTAAACGTGGCCAGACCCTACTGTTGGAAGCCTTCGGCGGTGGATTTGCCTGGGCATCTGCGCTGGTTCGTTACTGATTTTTCGTTACCGTTTAAACATGCAGGACAAAAAATGACTCAAAAACTTGCAATCGTATTTCCCGGGCAGGGTTCACAAAGCGTGGGTATGCTTGGCGATCTTTATCAGCATGATAGTGTCAAAGCCACCTTTGCCGAGGCCTCTGCCGCGCTGGGTTATGACTTATGGTCACTGACGGCTAATGGTCCGGAAGCGGATTTAAATGAAACACATCGCACACAACCGGCACTTCTCACTGCATCAGTCGCTATCTGGCGCCTGTGGCAACAACAAGGTGGTGCTATGCCGGTATATCTGGCGGGTCATTCTCTGGGCGAATACTCGGCCTTGGTTTGTGCGCAAGTGTTAAGCCTTGGCACGGCGGTGAAGCTGGTTGAACAACGTGGGCACTATATGCAACAGGCGGTGCCGGCCGGGGTTGGCGCTATGTCTGCCATTATTGGCCTGGATGATGTTGCCATTACCAAAGCCTGCGCCGAAGCGGCACAGGGTGAAATCGTCGCGCCGGTAAATTATAATTCGCCGGGCCAGGTTGTCATCGCTGGCCATAAAGCTGCGGTAGAACGGGCTGGTGAGCTGTGTAAAGCAGCCGGTGCCAAACGGGCTTTGCCGTTGCCGGTAAGTGTTCCTTCACATTGCGCCCTGATGCGCCCGGCTGCAGAACAACTGGCTACGGATTTAGCGGCACTGACTTTTAATACCCCGCAATTACCGGTGATAAACAACGTTGATGTCAGTATTGCTATTGACAGTGCCGCCGTAAAAGAGGCACTGGTTCGTCAGTTGTACAGCCCGGTTCGCTGGACCGAAACCATTCAATGGCTGGCCAGTCAGGGCGTGACTGACGTGATTGAGATAGGCGCTGGCAAGGTACTAAGTGGCCTGGTTAAACGTATTGATAAAAATCTTAATACCAGTTCGGTGAATGATCAGGCGTCGCTGCAGTCTGCGTTAACTCAGCTTACACAGGAATAATTATGACAAATTTACTTTCATTAGAGGGCAAAGTTGCTTTGGTAACGGGAGCCAGTCGTGGTATTGGCAAAGCTATTGCAGAGCAATTAGCCGCCTTGGGAGCAAAAGTAGTGGGTACCGCTACTTCGGAAAAAGGCGCGGCCGCTATTTCGGCTTATCTGGCCGATAAAGGCCAGGGGCTGGTGTTAAACGTTACTGACCCTGAGTCAATTGAACATTGTTTAACCGAAATCAAAAACCAGTTTGGCGAAATTGATATTTTGATTAATAATGCTGGTATTACCCGCGACAATTTATTAATGCGGATGAAAGACGACGAGTGGTTTGACATTATTCAGACTAACCTGACATCGGTATTCCGGTTAAGCAAAGCAGTGTTGCGTAGTATGATGAAAAAGCGTTATGGTCGCATTGTTACTATTGGCTCCGTGGTGGGTTCAATGGGTAATGCCGGCCAAACTAACTATGCGGCGGCTAAAGCGGGGGTGTTAGGTTTTACCAAGTCGTTGGCACGCGAAGTGGCATCACGCGGTATTACGGTTAATGCCGTTTCGCCGGGTTTTATTGATACAGATATGACTAAAGAGCTGTCTGACGAGCAAAAAGAAGCTATTTTTTCTCAGGTGCCGGCCAATCGGCTGGGGCAGCCAGAAGAGATTGCAGCGACAGTTGCTTTTTTAGTTTCAGCACCGGCAGCCTATATTACTGGTGAAACAATTCACGTTAACGGCGGGATGTATATGCTCTGAGCAGAGCAGGTTTGACCAGCAAAAAATGCTGGTAAGCATGCTTGCAACAATTGCAGCTTACGCATAAACTAGCGCCACACAAAATTGCACGAATTGTTGCGATTTATATGAGAAAAAGGAAGAAAAGATGAGCAACATCGAAGAACGCGTTAAAAAAATTATCATTGAGCAACTGGGTGTTAAAGAAGACGAAGTAAAGAACGAAGCGTCTTTCGTTGATGACTTAGGTGCCGACTCACTGGATACTGTTGAGCTGGTAATGGCGCTGGAAGAAGAATTCGATACTGAAATCCCTGACGAAGAAGCAGAGAAAATCACTACTGTACAGTCGGCGATTGACTACATTAAAGCCCACGCTGAGTAAGCGAAAAGCTTGTAAAACGGGTAGCTTAGCTACCCGTTTTCGTTTCAAGACAGATAAAATTTGCTAAGACGGAGGACACGATGGCAAAACGTCGTGTGGTAGTGACTGGTCTGGGAATGTTAACGCCACTGGGCAATGACGTAACCAGTAGCTGGCAGGCTATGCAGCAAGCCAAGAGTGGCATTGGTTTTATTGAGCATTTCGATACCAGTGCATACACTACGAAGTTTGCAGGGTTGGTAAAAAATTTCGATATTGAACCTTATTTTCCGGCCAAAGAAGCCAAGAAAATGGATTTATTTATTCAATATGGTGTTGCGGCCGGTATTCAGGCATTTCGTGACTCCGGATTGGAAATCTCCGAACAGAATGCGCCACGAATTGGTGTAGCTATTGGTTCTGGCATCGGTGGCCTGGGGTTAATTGAAGAAAATCATACCAAACTGATAAACAGCGGCCCTAAACGATTGTCGCCGTTTTTTGTTCCCTCGACCATTATTAATATGATTGCGGGTCATCTGTCCATCAACCTTGGGTTGCAGGGACCGAATATCAGTATTGTTACCGCTTGTACTACCGGGGTACACAATATTGGTCAGGCGGCCAGGATGATTGCCTACGGTGATGCCGATGCAATGATAGCGGGTGGTGCAGAAAAAGCCTCTACGCCACTTGGCATGGGTGGTTTTGGTGCGGCGAGGGCATTGTCTACCCGTAATGATGCACCAGAGCAAGCCAGTCGTCCCTGGGATAAAGACCGTGATGGTTTTGTGTTAGGTGATGGTGCGGGTGTTATGGTGGTTGAAGAATACGAGCATGCAAAAGCCCGCGGTGCAAAAATTTATGCTGAACTGGTTGGTTTTGGCATGAGCGGTGATGCCTATCACATGACCTCACCACCAGAAAGTGGCACCGGTGCGGCGTTATCAATGAAAAATGCCTTGAATGATGCCGGAGTAAACCCGGATCAGGTGCAGTATATTAATGCGCATGGTACCTCAACCCCAGCGGGTGATATTGCTGAAACCATGGCGATTAAATCAGTTTTTGGTGCTAAACCACAAAACCTGATGGTCAGTTCATCCAAATCAATGATGGGGCACTTGCTTGGCGCTGCCGGCTCGGTAGAGTCAATTATCACCGTATTGTCCTTGCAGGATCAGCTGGTGACGCCGACCATTAATCTGGATAACCCCAGCGAAGGCTGTGATCTGGATTATGTTCCTCATACCGCTCGCCAGGCAAAGCTTGAGTTTGCTCTTTGCAATTCATTCGGTTTTGGTGGTACCAACGGTTCTATCTTGTTTAAACGGATATAACCCCCTGGTATCGACATCAAAGGCTGCCGCGGCAGCCTTTGTTTTATCTGCAAATTAAGGCATACTCGGCTTTATTTACCTGTTGTTATAGCGCTACGTGACCAACATTATCAATCCGAATGATCGCTGCTTTTTATACGGTGATGGTTTTTTCAGTACTATCCGGGTCACCGATGGTGTTGCTGAGCTATGGCCACTGCATCTGAGTCGATTACAATATACCGCTGAACAGTTGGCGATTAAAATTGCTGACTGGGATCTGATCAGCAGCGCAGTCCTGAACGCTATCGCGGCGCAGAATACGGATAACGCAGTATTAAAAATCCAAATCTCGCGCGGCTCTGGTAATCGAGGCTACAGCCCGGCAGGGATCGCGCCGGCCAGTATTTATATCAGTATGAGTACGCTGCCTGATTATAGTCGCTGGCAGCAGCGTGGGGTAACGCTGGCATTAGCTGAACTGCAGCTGGCGGTGCAACCACTTCTGGCCGGATTGAAACATTGTAATCGTCTGGAGCAGGTATTGTTAAAGCAGCAAGCAATAAGCCGTGGGGTTGATGATCTGCTGGTGTGTGATCAGCAAGGCTATGTCACTGAAGCTATTGCGGCAAACCTGTTTTTGCATCGTCAAGGCCACTGGTATACGCCAGAGCTAAAGCGTGCTGGTGTTGCCGGCGTCATGCGCAGCTATGTGCTCAGCCGCGATCCTGACATTGAACAGGTTAACTGGCGACTGCCTGAGCTGAATAAGGTCGATGCGATGGTGCTTACTAACGCGTTGATGGGTGCGGTACCGGTGCAATCATACAATAAGCAGCCGCTTGATCTGGCGCTGGCTAAAACCTGGTGTAATAAGCTTTTATGCTAAAAAAAATGTTTGTTGTTTTGTTAATAGCCGTTGTGGCTGTGGTGGTGTTGCTAAGCGTTGCAATTAAACAGCTGGAGCAACGACCTGTACAATTGGCCCAACCCTATTTTAACCTGCAAGCGGGCAGCAGTGCCCGCAGCCTCTGTCAGCAATGGCTGGTTCAAGGGCAGCTAAAGGCATACGACTGCTATCTGCTCCGATTGTATTTAAAATGGCAGCCTGAACTGGCGCAGTTACGACAGGGCACTTATCGTACGCCAGCAGATGCCACTTTATTGTCGTTGTTGCGTTTATTTGCCAGTGGCGAGGTAGCCCAGTTCAGTCTGACGTTTATTGAGGGTGAAACGGTACAACAGGCGCTACTCCGATTGCAGGCGGCTGAGCACTTACAACAGGATATCAGTAGTACCCGGCAGATGCTGGCACTACTAAGCTGGCCTGCTGACTGGGGCGCCCCGCCACAGCACCCGGAAGGGCTGTTATTTGCCGACACGTATTTTTATACGGCAAATAGTACTGCCAGCGAATTGGTAGAACGGGCTCAGCAAGCCATGTTGCGCCAGCTTGAACTCGCCTGGCAGCAGCGACAGGGCGCTCTACCGCTGCAAAATCGCTATCAATTGCTGATCATGGCATCGTTGATTGAAAAAGAGAGCGGTTTGCTGGCTGAAAAATCACTGGTGAGCTCGGTATTTGTTAACCGCTTAAACCACAATATGCGGCTGCAAACAGATCCAACTGTAATTTATGGTTTAACCAACTATGCGGGCCGGATAACGTATGCTGATTTACGTAACCCTCACCCTTACAACACCTACCGCCATCATGGCTTACCGCCTGGGCCGATTTCGCTGGTCGGAGCCAGCGCCTTGCAGGCGGCAGCACAGCCCGATAACAGTGATTATTTTTATTTTGTCAGCCGCGGCGATGGCTCACATGTATTTTCAGTGACCCTGGAGCAACATAATGCTGCAGTAAGGAAGTATATTTTGGGAAAGAAAGATGACTAATCCCGGTCGGTTTATTGTCGTAGAAGGGCTGGAAGGGGCAGGTAAAAGCAGCGCGATAGCGACTATCCGCAGCTGGTTGTTGCAACGTCAGCTAACGGTGGTGTGTACCCGCGAACCCGGCGGCACGCCACTGGCAGAACAATTGCGCACTCTGGTAAAACAGGTGGATAACACTGAGATACTCGCGCCACAAACCGAGTTGCTGCTGATGTATGCTGCCCGGGTGCAATTGCTGACCAACGTTATCCGGCCCGCGCTTGGCCGTGGTGACTGGGTGCTGGCTGACCGGCATGATATGTCATCCCGCGCTTATCAAGGAGGCGGCCGGCAGTTGGACGAACAACTTATTAATAATCTTCGCAATACGGTTCTGGGCAATACCCGGCCGGATCTGACCCTGTATCTGGATATCGATCCGGCAATAGGCTTAAGCCGCGCGGCGGCACGCGGTGAACTGGACCGGATAGAGCAGGAACAACTGGCCTTTTTTATCAGAACCCGGCAAAAATACCGGCAAATAGCGGCAACAGAGCCCGATATTATTACCATTGATGCCAGTCAGCCGCTGGCTGAAGTGCAGCAAGCCATTACTGCGGCATTGCAAAACCATTTTGCCGGGCATGCAGATGACTGAGCTTTATCCATGGTTGTTACCACCGTTTCAGCAAATGCAGGCACTAACAGAAAATGGTCAGCTGGCTCATGCCCTGGTGCTTACCGGGGCGGCCGGTATTGGCAAAAACGCCCTGGCCAATGCGCTGGCCGCGTTGCTGTTATGCAAAAATCGCCAGCCGCAGGGCGCTTGCGGTGCGTGCAAAAGCTGTTTATTGCGCCAGGCCGGTAATCACGCCGATTTGCTGGTTTTGCAAAGCGAGACCCAGCATATCGGGGTGGATGCAATACGCCAGCTTAACCAGTTTACCTATAGCGCAGCGCAGCAGCAGGGATACCGGGTGGTGATTATTCCGGGTGCTGACAGTATGACTGAGGCGGCAGCTAACGCCTTACTTAAAACATTAGAAGAACCTCCTGCAGGTTGCTTTATTGTTCTGGTCACCAGCACTTATTCGCAGTTATCAGCGACCATTCGCAGCCGTTGTCAGCGCTGGCAATTGAACGCCGGTAGGGCAACAGATTTGGAACAATGGCTTAGCAGGCAAAGCCGCCAGCCAATCCCGCCAGAATTGCTCGACTATTGTCAGGGCTCACCCTTAAAAGCGCTCCGTCTGCTGGCCAATGAACAAGCAGATAGTCTGAGCAAGATGCTGACCATACTGGACGACTATTTTGCTGGCAAATTACTGTTGTCAGCTACAGTAAAACAACTGGACGGTAACGCAGAATTAAGTGGTATGCTGGGCTTTTATTTGCGGCAACGTCTGGCTCAGCCGTTAGATTTTTTACGCCAGCAAACAGTTTTAGCGGTTTATCAGCGCTGGTGTCGTGACGCGACCCGGATAATAGGGCAAAATAGCGCCTTAGCGTTAACCGGTTTATTAACTGAATTAAAACCTTTATTGCAACATCAGGAGGCAAAATGGAAGAGCTGACTCTGGGCTTTAGCGATAATAAAGAGTTATATCGCTGCTATATGCCCTTTTTCAAAAATGGTGGTTTGTTTGTCCGCTCTGCCCGGCAATATAAAATGGGCCAGTCGCTGGCGCTTAGCGTCACCTTACCCGACGCGCTTGAACCGATGGTTGTCACCGGCAAAGTGGCCTGGGTTGCACCGCATGGTTCGCAAAGCGCCAATCCTGCCGGTATCGGGGTTGCTTTTATTGATGATAAAGCCAATTTATCAGGCAAAATTGAGAAGTTGATTGGCGGTATGCAAAATAGTACCGACCCTACGTATACGATGTAATTGATGTTAAGAGGTTGTTTTGTTTGTAGATTCGCATTGTCACCTGGATAGGTTAGAACTGGATAAACTTGGCCTTAGCCTGGCGCAGGTTATTGATGCTGCGCTGGCGCGCCAGATTGAGCATATGTTGTGTGTGTCAGTCAGTCTTGCTGAGTTCTCTGATATGGCCGCCAAAGTGGCAGCCTATCCTCAGGTATCGGTATCTTGTGGTGAGCATCCGTTGCATCAAACCGGTACGGTAGATCCGCAGCAGTTACTTTCGCTATGTCAGTTAGCTAAGGTGGTTGCTGTGGGCGAAACCGGCCTGGACTATTTTTATGCACCAGAATCTAAACTGGCTCAGCAGCAAGCGTTTGTAAGTCATATCGAAGTTGCGCGCGAGGTCAATAAGCCCTTAATCATTCATACCCGGGATGCCCGCAGTGATACCATTGCGTTACTAAAGTCGCACCAGGCAGATCAGGCGGGTGGGGTATTGCACTGCTTCACCGAAAGCTATGACATGGCCAGAGCCGCACTTGACCTTGGTTTTTACATTTCAATTTCCGGCATTATGACCTTTCGTAATGCTGATGAGCTTCGGGCAGTGGTGAAAAAACTGCCAATGGACCGGTTGTTAATTGAAACAGATTCACCTTACCTGGCACCGGTACCTTATCGTGGCAAAACTAACCAGCCTGCTTATGTCACTGCAGTTGCTGAGGCAATTAGCGAGTTGCGGGGTATCAGTGTCGATAGTCTGGCTGAGCAAACCACAGCGAATTTTTACCGTTTATTTAATTTATGTAATAAAGCCGCCTAGTATTGCCATCGCTTTGCAATATTACAGCCATGTTATTGTTTTAATTTAATTATTTTAAATAGATAGGGTTAGCCGCTGCAGATAAAAGAAGCCCAGAACCAATCCGAATTGTTCTGGGCCTAGGGGAATGGCTCATAGGGAATGAGCCGTGCGCTATCGAAAAATCGTTGCTAACAAGTTGCCAATCAAAGTAAGGAAGAGTGTAGTAAAGCTAATTCACTTTTTCCTGTTATCTGTTGCCGCTCTTTTCTGGTTATCTGTAAAGTTACCCACCGGTTCTACCCAGCTTATGCCCAGCTTATCCCCTGATTTGTGCCGCGGCATCGCATTTTTGCAGTCTTTGTCCTTAAATGGGGGCAAATTTTTTTTATAAAAAATTGATATAAAAACTAATTTTAAACAAAAAAAAAGTCTAAAAAATAATCTGTAAAAACGTAATTTTATCCAGCCAATTTAATTATCAACCTGATATACCTGTTCTATGTTACTGCTACTTTAGGCGCATATTGTCGACAATCTATCTGGTTTTGGCTTGACATAGCAGTTAAACAAGCTTAAAAAGAGACCATTATTTATTTATGTCGACAATTCATGCATCAACCTCATCCAGCTTTGCGACAGCCGGTTACGGCGGCCGACCGGGTATTACTGGAAATACAACGTGCCATTGTTGAAGGTGATATCGCGCCTGGCAGCAAAATAAGTGAGCCCGAGCTGGCGCGGCGCTTTGATTTAAGCCGGGCTCCGCTACGTGAAGCGCTGGCCCGCTTGGAGCGGTGTCATTTAATTGAACGCATTCCTAACGCTGGTGCCAGAGTCGTTACCTTGTCGACAAAGGGGCTGTTGGCGCTATATCAGCTGCGCGAAAACCTGGAAGGGCTGGCCTGTAAGCTGGCAGCGGAGCATATGACTGAGGCAGAGATCAGTGAAGTGCGCCAATTGCTGGATCAACATTTATCTTCGCAACGGGTACGGGAAGGCGAAAGCTATTATCAGGAAGCCGGAGATCTTGATTTTCATTACCGGGTGATCCTGGGTAGTAAAAACAGTTATCTTATCAACATATTATGTGACGAGCTGTACTACCTGGTAAGAATGTACCGGGTTCAGCTCGGTATGAATGGGCCACGGGTTTCCCGTGCGTTTGACGAACATAAAGCTATTATTAATGCCATTGCTAACCGTGACGGTGAGCTGGCCGACTTACTTATGCGTCGCCATATTGCAGCATCGCGACGAAATATCGAACAACAACTTGAACAAATGGGAACCTGATATGGCTAATACTCTTTCAGCGGGCGCTAAGTTTCGTGCCGCTATCACTGCTAACCAACCCTTACAAATTGTCGGCACCATTAACGCATACACCGCAATGATGGCGGAGCGTTGTGGTCATCAGGCGATATACTTATCCGGGGCAGGAGTGGCGAATGCCTCATTTGGGTTGCCGGATTTAGGCATGACCTCGTTAAATGATGTATGTGAAGATATTCGCCGTATCACCGCAGCCAGCAATCTGCCGCTGTTAGTTGACGCTGACACTGGTTGGGGCGGTGCGTTTAACATTGCCCGTACCGTAAAAGAAATGAGTCGTGCCGGCGCAGCAGGTTTTCATATTGAAGATCAAGTCGCCCAAAAACGCTGCGGTCACCGGCCTAATAAAGAAATTGTCAGTTTAAATGAAATGGTCGACCGGGTTAAGGCCAGTGTTGATGCACGGGATGATGAAAGTTTTTTTATTATGGCTCGAACTGACGCGCTGGCGCAGCAAGGTATAGATGCTGCCCTGGAACGGGCACTGGCCTGCGAAGCTGCTGGCGCAGATGCTATATTTGCCGAAGCCGTGCATACCCTGGAGCAATACCATCAGTTTACTAACGCGTTAAAAATTCCGGTGCTGGCCAATATTACCGAGTTTGGCCAGACCCCACTGTTTAACAAAGCCGAGTTGGCTGGTGTCGGGGTGGCGATGGTGTTGTACCCGCTAAGTGCGTTTCGGGCCATGAATAAAGCGGCGTTAAATGTCTATCAGTCTATTCTGGATAATGGTGATCAGAAAGCCGTTATAGAGACTATGCAAACCCGCGCTGAGTTATATGATTTTTTAAATTATCACAGCTTTGAGCAAAAACTTGACGCGCTGTTTACCGACGGTAAAAACAAGTAAGCCAGCCGTGGACAGTTAACAGATTAAATAGCAAAGAATTGGAGTAGAAAATGGCAAATGCAAAACAATTATCAGGCGCAGGCTTACGCGGCCAGGTTGCGGGTAAAACCGCGTTATCAACCGTGGGTAAAACCGGTTCAGGCCTGACGTATCGTGGTTATGATGTTAAAGATTTAGCGGCAAGCTGCGAATTCGATGAAGTGGCGTTTTTAATTTTAAAAGGCGAGTTACCAAATAAGGCTGAGCTTGCACAATATAAAACGAAACTAAAAAGCATGCGCGCGCTGCCACAGGCATTAAAAGACGTGCTGGAACGGATCCCGGCATCTGCTCATCCGATGGATGTGATGCGCACAGGTTGCTCTATGCTGGGTAATCTGGAAACTGAACAGCGTTTTGCCGAGCAGCAGGATATTACCGACCGAATGCTGGCGGTGTTCCCGGGTATGGTTAACTACTGGTACAACTTCAGCCATCACAACAAGAAAGTTGATGTAGAAACGGATGCCAATTCAACTGCTGAGCAGTTTTTATGGACCTTGCATGATGTTAAGCCGACAGCGTTGCATACCCAGGTAATGGAAGCGTCGCTGATTTTATATGCTGAGCATGAGTTTAACGCTTCTACCTTTACGGCCCGGGTATGTGCTTCTACCCTTAGCGATATGCATTCTTGTATTACCGGCGCTATTGGTTCGTTACGCGGCCCGCTGCATGGCGGCGCCAACGAAGCAGCGATGGAACTAATTGAAAACATGAAAAACCCGGATGACGCTGAGCAAAAGCTGCTGGGTATGCTGGAACGCAAAGAAAAAATTATGGGCTTTGGTCATGCAGTGTATGCTGAGTCTGATCCACGCAATGCGGTTATCAAACAATGGTCAGAAAAGTTGGCTAAGGCTAATGGTGATACGCGGTTATATGACGTATCAGAGCGTTGTGAAGCGGTAATGTGGCGCGAGAAGAAGCTGTTTTGTAATGCTGACTTTTTCCATGCCTCTGCCTACAACTACATGGATATCCCCACTAAGTTGTTTACGCCAATTTTTGTTTGCAGCCGTTTAACCGGCTGGGCAGCACATGTCATGGAGCAGCGCGCAGATAACCGGATTATCCGGCCAAGTGCTGACTATGTAGGCGTAGAGCCGCGCAGCGTTAAACCAATTAATGAACGGTAATAGCAATGAATAACGACTATCGTAAAAAACTGCCCGGCACAGAGCTGGAGTATTTTGATACTCAGGCCGCGGTCGATGCTATAGAACCCGGCGCATACGCCAAATTGCCTTATACCTCACGCGTTTTTGCTGAAAATTTAGTACGGCGTTGCGATAAAGCCACCCTGACTGATTCGTTAAAACAATTTATCTACCGCAAAAACGACTTAGATTTTCCGTGGTATCCGGCCCGGGTAGTCTGCCATGATATTCTGGGCCAGACCGCGTTAGTGGATTTAGCCGGCCTGCGCGATGCAATTGCGGAACAGGGAGGCGATCCGGCTAAAGTTAACCCGGTGGTACCAACGCAGTTAATTGTCGATCACTCCTTAGCGGTAGAGCATGCCGGTTTTGAGAAAGACGCGTTTGAGAAAAACCGCAGTATTGAAGATCGGCGCAACGATGATCGGTTTCACTTTATTAACTGGACCAAAAAAGCTTTTAAAAATGTCGATGTTATCCCACCGGGTAACGGCATTATGCACCAGATTAATCTTGAGCGGATGTCGCCGGTAGTGCATTCGCTGGATGGTGTGGCATTTCCTGATACGCTCGTGGGTACTGACAGCCATACCCCGCATGTTGATGCACTGGGCGTTATTGCCATCGGCGTTGGCGGCCTGGAAGCAGAAAGCGTGATGCTTGGTCGTGCCAGCTGGATGCGCCTGCCTGATATTATTGGTGTTGAACTAACCGGCAAAGCGCAGCCTGGCATCATGGCCACCGATATTGTGCTGGCATTAACTGAGTTTTTACGCAAGCAAAAAGTGGTATCGAGCTATCTGGAGTTTTATGGCGAAGGTGCCCGCAGCTTAAGTCTGGGTGACAGAGCCACCATCTCCAATATGACGCCGGAATACGGCGCCACCGCCGCCATGTTCTATATTGATCAGCAAACGCTGGACTATTTAACCCTGACAGGCCGCGAAGCCAAACAAGTTCAGCTGGTTGAAACCTATGCTAAAACAGCAGGTTTATGGGCAGATAGCCTGGAAACGGCAGAATACGAGCGGGTGCTGAAGTTTGATTTATCCAGCGTTGGCCGCACCATGGCCGGGCCATCGAACCCGCATGCGCGCCTGGCAACCAGTGAGTTAACCAGCCGCGGTATCGCCGGTAAATACGAGCTGGAAGAGGGCAAAATGCCCGATGGCGCGGTTATTATTGCCGCCATTACCAGTTGTACCAATACTTCAAATCCACGCAATGTTATTGCCGCGGGCCTGTTAGCCCGCAATGCTAATGCCAAGGGCTTAACCCGCAAGCCGTGGGTTAAAACCTCACTGGCACCTGGCTCAAAAGCAGTGCAGTTATATCTGGAAGAAGGCGCATTGCTGCCTGAGCTTGAGCAATTAGGCTTTGGTATTGTTGGTTTTGCCTGTACAACCTGCAACGGCATGAGCGGTGCGCTGGATCCGGTGATTCAAAAAGAAGTGATTGAACGTGATTTATACGCCACCGCGGTGTTATCCGGTAACCGGAATTTTGACGGCCGTATTCATCCTTATGCCAAGCAGGCCTTTTTGGCCTCGCCAGCTTTAGTTGTTGCTTACGCGATTGCCGGGACTATCCGCTTTGATATTGAAAAAGATATTCTCGGATACGACGACAAAGGTAACGCTATTACCTTAAAAGATATCTGGCCGGACGATGTCGAAATTGACGCTATGGTAGCTAAAAGCGTTAAACCCGAGCAATTCAGGCGGGTATATGAGCCGATGTTTAACGTTGCGGTTGATTATGGCGAACAAATTAGTCCGCTATATAACTGGCGGCCCCAAAGCACCTATATTCGCCGGCCGCCGTACTGGGAAACTGAAGGTGAGGGCGCCATTGCCGGTGAACGCAGCTTAAGCGGTATGCGGCCTTTGGCGGTGTTGGGGGATAATATTACTACCGACCATTTATCGCCGTCTAACGCCATTATGCTCGACAGTGCTGCGGGTGAATACCTGCATAAAATGGGTGTTCCTGAGGAAGATTTTAACTCTTACGCCACCCACCGTGGTGATCACTTAACCGCGCAGCGGGCCACCTTTGCTAACCCGAAGCTGATTAATGAAATGGCCGTGGTTGATGGCAAAGTGCAGCAAGGTTCGTTAACCCGGCTGGAGCCAGAGGGTAAAGTTGTACGCATGTGGGAAGCGATTGAAACCTATATGCAGCGCAAGCAGCCATTGATCATCATCGCTGGTGCTGATTATGGCCAGGGTTCATCACGCGACTGGGCAGCGAAAGGTGTGCGCTTAGCCGGGGTTGAAGCCATTGCTGCAGAAGGTTTTGAGCGTATTCATCGAACCAATTTAATTGGCATGGGCGTATTGCCGCTGGAGTTTAAACCGGGCACTACCCGTGAAACTCTTAAGCTTGATGGCACTGAAACCTATGACGTTACAGGCGAGCGCAAGCCGCGGGCCGAGCTTAGCCTGGTTATTCACCGGGCCAACGGCGAAACGCTGCAGGTGCCGGTAACTTGCCGCCTGGATACCGGCGAAGAGTTGTCGATTTACGAAGCCGGTGGTGTACTGCAGCGCTTTGCCCAGGACTTTTTGCAAGGGTCTGTTTAACTGTAACAGATAGCCATAGCCCTTTTGGGGCTTCGGTTGCAACTCCCCGAAAAGCTCGCCACAGCAACTCTCTCGCTGCTGGCGCGCTCGTTCAGACACTCTGTGTCGACTTTTCCGGGATTCCAACCTTCGCTATCAAGTTAAGCTGACATCGACAAGGGAGGGCCGATGCCTCTTTCTGCTCATCACAGAGTGTCTGAGCCCTGCCGTAGGCATTAGGGCGAGTTGCTGTGATGAGCAGAAAGAGGTTGTCGGCCCGGACTAAGCAAATTTCGTAATAAGAGATCAGTACTTATGTCTGCACCACAAATTAAAATCCCCGCAACTTATATGCGTGGCGGTAAAATTTTTTACCGGAGAAAGCTGCTCCTGCAGTTTTCTCCTTTCACTGCGGAAAAATGCGATTTTTCCTTGCTCGCAGGCACTAATGTGCCTGGCGGTAGTTCCCTCTACCGCAGAGGTTCCGCTTTTTTCGCTGTAGGAGGTTAAATGTTTGCACCACAGATAAAAATTCCAGCCACTTATATGCGGGGCGGCACCTCTAAAGGGGTGTTTTTTAAACTCGATGATTTACCAGAAGCGGCGCAGAAGCCGGGCTCAGCCCGCGACAAACTATTGTTGCGGGTTATCGGCAGTCCCGATCCTTATGGCAAACATACCGATGGTATGGGCGGCGCCACATCCAGCACCAGCAAGGCGGTTATTTTAAGCAAAAGCAGCAAGGCCGACCATGATGTGCATTATATTTTCGGCCAGATAGCGATAGACAAGCCCTTTATCGACTGGAGTGGTAACTGCGGTAATC
This sequence comes from Arsukibacterium sp. UBA5043, assembly GCA_002415085.1. Classification (GTDB taxonomy): domain Bacteria; phylum Pseudomonadota; class Gammaproteobacteria; order Enterobacterales; family Alteromonadaceae; genus Alishewanella. The sequence goes on from DIBV01000001.1 coordinate 460,340, forward strand.
TAAGTGCTGCGGTGGGCTCATTTGCCATTAGTAACGGTTTGGTTGCCAACGATCGCATTCCACAAAATGGTATCTGTACCGTGCGGATCTGGCAGGGTAATATTGGCAAAACCATTATCGCCCATGTACCTATCACTAATGGTGAAGTGCAGGAAACCGGCGACTTTGTGTTAGATGGTGTGACATTTCCGGCCGCTGAAGTACAAATTGAATTTGTAAATCCAGCCGCTGACGCAGGAGAGGGGGGTGGCGCCATGTTCCCCACCGGCAACGTGGTCGACGAGCTGGATGTGCCAGGTATTGGCAGTATTAAAGCAACCCTGATTAACGCCGGGATCCCGACTATCTTTATTAACGCGGCAGATATTGGTTATCACGGTACCGAATTACAAGATGCGATAAATGGCGATGCGGCTGCCTTACAACGTTTTGAAACCATTCGGGCCTATGGGGCGCTGAAAATGGGTTTAATTAATGAAGTTGAGCAAGCGAGCGTGCGCCAGCACACGCCAAAAGTAGCCTTTGTCGCCCCACCACAGGAGTATAAATCATCCAGTGGCAAAACCGTGCCGGCTACAGATATCGACTTACTGGTAAGAGCGTTATCAATGGGTAAACTGCATCACGCCATGATGGGCACTGCTGCAGTAGCCATTGGCACCGCTGCTGCTATTCCTGGCACGTTAGTTAACCTGGCCGCTGGCGGTGAAGCACGCGAAGCCGTGCGGTTTGGCCATCCGTCAGGGACGTTAAAAGTGGGCGCCGCTGCAGAAAAAGTCGATGGCGAATGGACCGTGACCAAGGCGATTATGAGCCGCAGTGCACGGGTGCTGATGGAAGGCTGGGTACGCGTACCGGGTGATTACTTCTAGTCAGAAACCACCTTTTGAACAGGGCGCTGCGGCGCCCTTTTTTATAGCAGTTGTGATAGGGGGCTTTTAACGCCACTGGCACCATGTTTCAGGACATGGGTATATATTTGGGTGGTGCGTACATCTGTATGACCGAGTTGCTCTTGCACGGTGCGGATATCCATACCGGCTTGCAGCAAATGCGTAGCAAAGGAATGGCGAAGCGTATGGCAGGTTACATTTTTCTTAATTTTAGCCTGTCGAGCCGCCAATTTAACGGAACGCCGGACAGTAGTTTCATCAATATGATGTCGCCGTAGCAGTTTAGATTCCGGATCAACACTTAACTGGCTCGATGGAAACAAGTACTGCCAGCCAAGGTCTTTAGGAGCTGCCGGATATTTTCGGGCAAGAGCAAAAGGCAGCCATACACCGGCATATTGCGGGTTCTGGAAGTCAGCCTGAAAATACTGCTCAACGTGATGGATTTGGATATGTAAAACAGGAACCAACTCTGCTGCCAGCGTAACCCGACGGTTTTTATTACCTTTGCCCTGCCACACCATTACTGACAAATAGTCAAAATCAATATCTTGCACCCGAAGTCGTACTGCTTCCATCAGGCGTAAACCACTGCCGTACAATAGTTGGGCTATCAATTTGTATTTTGGATCTATCACTAACAGAATTTGTTGTATTTCGGCTTTGGTTAATACCACTGGCAACTTTTGGGCTATGCGGGCTTTATTAAAATTCAGCTGCAAAGACAGCGGTCGCTGAACAATATGTTTATACAGAAAACTCAACGCATTCAGCGCCGTTGCTTGCGTTTTTACTGCAACACTGCGTTGGTTTGATAGAAAAGACAAAAACTGTTCAACTTCCAGATCGCCCAGTACATTAGGATGCTGTTTGTTGTTGTGCAATATATAAAACCTGATCCAATACAGGTAGGTATCAATAGTCCGCTTGGCATAGCGGCGGGTTCTCATAAAGTCGGCGATATATTCCAGAAATGGGGATGCCATGGCGTCACCTTTGTAGTGTTTATTTATACAGTAGTATGGCCTGAGTAAAATATCCACCAACTTGCGGGCACAATGCCTGCTTTTAGTTAATTTTATTAACAGTGGTAAACAGAAAGTTGTTGATAACCGGTGTTTTTCGGGTTAGTTTTGGGAAATTAAAATTTTCGAGAATGCAACTTGCTGGCGCGACTCGCGGGCATAGTGCCTTCTATTAAATTGTTCTGTCTCGCCGGAAGCTCG
>DIBV01000013.1:0-622 GCA_002415085.1 Arsukibacterium sp. UBA5043
TATGCGATGCCAAGGGAAAGCTTACAACATCCCTTATCGGTGTATGACCAACTGCTGGAGGTGCGGCCATGAACCTGCAACTTCAGCGCATACAGCACGCCTGTGAGGTATTAAAACTGCCGGCAATGGCAACAGAATGGTCAGCCATGGCTGACTACAGTGCCGCACAAGATAAAAGCTTCGCCGACTTCCTCGAAAGCCTGCTGCAAGCAGAACTGGATGCCAGAATGCAGCGCACGCGGGAGATGTTGCTCAAGACAGCCGGATTGCCAGCGGTAAAGCACTTCGATGATTACGACTTCCGCTTCGCCACCGGCGCACCGCGCAAACAGTTATTGGAGCTCACCAGCCTGGCCTTTATTGAACGCCAGGAGAATATTGTACTGCTCGGCCCCAGTGGCGTAGGTAAAAGCCATCTGGCGATAGCACTGGCGTACAGCGCCATTATGCGGGGGATAAAAGTACGCTTTATTACTGCGGCAGATTTAATGTTACAGCTGGCAACAGCCAAGAAACAGGGCCGGTTAGAGGCCTACCTTAAACGCAGTGTATTATCGCCAAAACTGTTGGTCATAGATGAAATCGGCTACCTGCCGTTTGGCCGGGATGAAGCCAATCTGTT
>DIBV01000013.1:873-300580 GCA_002415085.1 Arsukibacterium sp. UBA5043
TCAAAATTGGATTGCCGTTGACAACTATCCAGTTTGGGGCCTGGGAAATACACCTTACTCATGGCAGTGCTAAAGTTACTGAACTCACATATCAACCGAACAGGTTTAAACTAAGTAAGGAAGCACAACACGTATATGCCAGTTTGGACGAATCTATTCTGAAGGTTGTTCGTGAAGTCGTCGAAAAAAGGCCGAAAATTATTCGGTACTTACCCACTTATAAAACGCTAGCTATTTAAAACCTCGAATCATTTTCACAAGGTATACCGTCCCTATCACCATCCATCTTGGTATCCGGGCAGTTTCGCAAGAAAAACTCAGCTTCGGCGCGGGAAGTCATCTGGCTACAATGCTGGCGGCCATCACAGCGGATACTCTGTTTAGCGGCAACTTCACGGGCTTTTTGGATGGGCACAGTGTAGTCAGGTAGCACCCGTGTTGCGGGCTCAGCAATTGGCTTAAGCGTGCTTTGTTTTTGATAGTAATTCCAGGCACCGAAGGCAATCAGCGCTATTAGTAGCAGTTTTTTCAAAGGCGGGCTTCCCTGTGATTCAATCCTTTGTCGCTCTCAGGCGACTTGCAGGTTCTAACTTAGTTTATAAAACAGGGAACGGCAATGACTTTATGATGGAATAGGCAAACTCTTGCTCTGCCGAATTTGTTGTAGAGAATAACGCGCGACTTCTTTTGACATTGCTTAGCGAGCCTTACTTTTTAATTATAATTATCACTCTTTTGGGCTATCAAACGGCGGTTTTAGCAACTCAGCAAGGGGTATATTTACATTATCAGTGACTTCTTCCTGCCGATAAAGTTTCACCAGCTTGGCTAGTTCCAGCTCAAACATATATGAGCTTTCTTCATAATCGTCGGCATCGACAGTGGCCGATTGCGACAAAAAGTCATTATGTTTTATTGCCGTTTGCAGCGCCTGAATGCAGACCGAGAGAGTCCTGACATCAACCTGTGGCATAAGATTTCCCTTTTACTTTAATGCCTGCATTTTGCGCCAGTTTATCTAAAGCAGCAACAAAGTCGTCTTTTGGCATGTCGAAATTAGGCGATATCGAATAATGCCAGCATTTCTTTCTAACTGATAAATGAACGTTGTTAGTGGAATAGATTTTAAGAGCTAAGTTATTTGTAGCAAATTGCTAAATACAGTGGCGGCGCTGACTCCTTTTGCTATGGTTATGTTTACCTTACATCTGATTTGGACACCGCACTATTATGTCGTCGCAGTATTCCGCCCAAATTGATCAACTTCACAAAACTATTTATAACCCTGATATCAGTGAAGACGAAGCTCGTCAGCATGTACTAAGGTGCTGCCTTGACGGTCTTAATATTCAGCAGGTTGGTTTGTGGCAATATACCGATGATGATTTACTGCGCTGTGAATTATTGCTGGATAAAAATGGTGGTTTCAGTCAGGAGGCCCTGCTGCTTGATCGCTGGAGTTTCCCGGGCTACTTTGCTGCGCTGGATAAAAGGCGGGTCATCAAGGCCAGCGATGCCATGCATGATCCGGCAACTAAAGATTTAACCGAATTATTTCTAAAACCGCTTAATGTTAAATCATTACTCGACGTTCCCATTTATCAGGGGGATAAACTTACTGGCATTATTTGCTGCGAGCAAACAGTCACAATAAAACGCTGGACAGAGGAGGACGTCGCCTTCGTTTTAGCGGTAGCTGATATTTACCGTTCACGCTTTAGTTAAGGCATTTTGCCGCGTTGCACTGGCGCGGCGGCTAAAGCCTTGGCACACTGAGTTTTATCAGCTATCCCTTATAATCTGAAAGGACTTGCCATGCGTCTGCTTGTTAGCACCCTACTGCTGGTTATCAGCACCACTTGTTTGCCTGTATCTGCCAATGACACCGAACGTACGCCCTCTGCCCCTGAGCGCAAGCAAGCGGAAGGTGACGGCCCCTATAAACGATTAATTTTACGTGGTGGCAACCTGATTAGCGGTGAAGGCGCACCGGCGATTGGCCCGGTGGATATTGTGATTGAAAACGATCGGATAACTCAGGTTAGTGTTGTTGGCTATCCCGATGTACCGGTGCTGGACGGTGGCAGGCCTAAAGCCGGCCCAAGCGACACTGAAATGGATGTCAGCGGCATGTATATTCTGCCTGGCTTTGTTGATATGCATGGCCATATTGGTGGCTCGGCCAACGGTATTCCGGCTGAGTATGTATTTAAACTCTGGCTGGCGCATGGCATTACCACCGTGCGGGAACCCGGCAGTTTTAATGGCCTGGCCTGGACCTTAAAGCACGTTAAAGCCTCGGCTGAGAACCGGATAGTAGCACCGCGAATAGTGCCTTACGTTGGTTTTGGCCAGGGCTTAGCCCAGGCGGTATTTAACCCTGAGCAAGCCCGTAAATGGGTGCGCGATATTAAAAAAGCTGGTGCAGCCGGTATTAAGTTTTTTGGTGCCACCCCCGGCATAATTGCCGCTGCACTGGATGAAGCAAACAAACAGCAGCTGGGCACAATGATGCACCATGCCCAACTGAATGTGGCCCGCACCAATGTGCTGGATAGCGCCCGGATGGGCTTAGGCTCTATGGAGCATTGGTATGGCTTACCGGAAGCGCTGTTTAGCGGCCAGACTATTCAGAATTATCCGGCTGATTATAATTACCAGAACGAACAAGACCGTTTTAGTGCTGCCGGTGAGTTGTGGCGTCAGGCCGCAAAACCTGGCTCTGACAAGTGGAATGCGGTACGTGATGAGCTGATAGCGCTCGATTTTACTATTAACCCTACGCTTACTATTTATGAAGCAAGCCGGGACGCTGCTGCCCAGCGCAATGCTGAGTGGCACCAGGATTATACCCTGCCAACCCTGACCAAATTTTTTACCCCCAGCCGCTATGCCCATGGCTCTTACTGGTTTGACTGGACAACAGACAATGAAATTGCCTGGCGGGACAATTACCGGATCTGGATGCAGTTTTTAAATGACTATAAAAACCAGGGTGGCCGGATCACCGTGGGCTCGGATGCCGGTTATATCTATAAAATTTATGGCTTTGCCTTCGTTCAGGAGCTGGAGCTGCTGCGCGAAGCCGGCTTTAATGCGCTGGAAGTCATTCAGGCTGCCACCCTTAATGGCGCCATTGCCCTGGGGCTGGAGCAGGATATTGGTAGCGTGGTACCGGGTAAAAAGGCTGATCTGGTTATCGTTGCTGAAAACCCCCTGGCGAATTTTAAGGTACTGTATGGCACCGGCCACTACCGGCTGAATGCCGACAATCAGGCCATCCGTACCCAGGGCGTGCGCTACACCATTAAAGACGGCATAGTGTACGATGCCCAGCAGCTACTGGCTGATGTCAGAGCCTTAGTTGAGCAGGCAAAACAACAGTAGCGCACCCTGTAACATAGTATTGCTGCTGCATGGCGTTTGTATGCTAGGATAAACAGAAAACAGGAGTGATGCTGTTGCAAGTAGCTCTGAACAAGGCCAGTGCCCGGCAGGCTGAAAAAATTGACGCCAGGCGCCGGCGTTATATTTTATCTTTTGTCAGTTATATTACTTCGTTGGTGATGTTTATTTATGGGTTTAAAAACCTGGGCAATGAACAATTGCTGCTACCCGTTATTCTGTTTGGCACCGGCGCAACCTTTCTTATTAATATCAGTTATTTCCGCTGGTCAGGCAATTTAAACCTGGCCTGTAACATTGAAGCCGTTCTGGTTGGATTTTTTGTCCTAAGCCTGGTTTACCAGGGTGGCTTTAATAATACGGCGCTGTACTGGGTGTTCCCTTTCCCTGCTATTTTATTTGGTTTACTTGGGGTAAAAAAAGCCCTGTTCAGCAACGCCTTACTGCTTATTATATTAGGGGTTATGCTGTTTGTTCCGCAGATGGTTATCGCCGATTATAAAGAAGCCGAAGCAAGCCGCTTTATCGCGTCGTTACTTATCGTAATTATCGTCTGCTGGATTAATGACCATTACCGCGAACGCAGCCATGAAGCCATGGACTTACTGCAGCAAAGTAAAGAAGTACAGGCCAATACCGATCCACTTACCTTACTGCTAAACCGCCGATTTATTGATTCGTCGCTGAACATTAGTTTACAGCAGCAAGCTGATGCGTTTCTGCCAATGGCGGTAATTATTTTTGATATTGACCATTTCAAACAATTAAATGATCAGCATGGTCATGCCGCCGGCGATGCGGTGCTGCGTCATCTTGCCGATTTATTTCGTGCTAATTTACGCCAACAGGATATTGCCTGTCGGATAGGTGGCGAGGAATTTTTATTTTTCCTGCCCAAAACCAACACTGATGACGCCATGCGGGTGGCAGAAAAAATTCGCCAGGCATTACTGGACAATCCGTTGCAACTTGGCGAGCTGGCATTACCGGTCAGCGCTAGCTTCGGGGTCGCGGGGTGTACCGATAGTGCCAGTCTTGCGGCTGCCATTGAGCATGCCGATAAGCAGCTATATCTGGCCAAACACAGTGGCCGTAATCTGGTTTGCTAGCCTGCCGTGATTTTTGCTACGGCCAGCTCCAGCCTTTTCAGCTCACGCAACGTCGAGCTGCGGTTGGTTTCCATCCAGATCCACAGTTTAGTCGCGACCTGGGCCTGAAATACTAACAACAATGACACGCCCCAGAATAACTGTTGCTCCGGTGCCACAGTAAAGAAATGATAGCCACAATAAAAAATTGCTACTGCCAGCACCGTTGCCAGTATGTAGGCAATTATCATAATACCGCCAAGTCCCCCCTTAAAACCAGAAGCTAATACCTTCTCCAGCCCCTGCTCTTCGCGCATTAACTTATCCAGTTCTGCGGCCTGTCTGGCCAGTTGTTGCTTGATGTCGTGATCGGTTGTCATTGCCTGTTCCTTGTTGGTTTTTAAAACAAAATTCAAAGTGTTATTGCAGCTGCTGATACAACTGTTGCCGTGCCCGATGTAAGCGTGACTTAACGGTACCTAGCGGTATGTCGACGATTAACGCTATCTGGCTAAGCTCTAACTCATGCAGATAATGCAGCTGCAATACCAGCCGTTCCTCGGCTGCCAGTAATGCTAGCGCTTTGCTTAAATCACCGATGTCGTCAGTATGATGCAGGCTGTTAGCTGGGCTTACCTGGGCTGCTAAAGCCTCACTATCGATTGTCTGCTGTTTACAATTTACTGCTTGCTTCTGATAATCCAGCACTTCCCAGCGCACCGCCCGGTATAACCAACTGGTAAATACCGCTGGGTCATTCAGGCGGGCTATCCGCCGGCTGACTTTTAACCAGACGTTCTGCACCAGATCTTCAGCTACCGTCGGGTTTGCCAGTAAATAGGCGGCGAAGCGGCGCAAGTCACGGTGATAATGCTGGTACAACAAGCCAAAAGCGCGTTTATCGCCGTCTTGCATTGCCAGCACCAGTAAATCAAGTTGCGCCTGCTGCATTTTCACCCTTAATGTTGGTTTACCGTTAAAAGACGACGCTAAGTAATACCTGGTTCACGCTAACACGTTTTTTATTTTTTAATTCCGCTTAGCTAACTTCCTTCAGGGTCTGTGTTTAAATTTCAGCTTACTAGCGCGTAAAAAATTTAGGTTAAAACTTGCCAAATTAAATTACAGGTGTAATCTTATTTAAATTACGATTGTAATCGAAGGTGATTTTATGACAATTGATATTAGTAATACAGAACTGGAAGTAATGCAGGTGATCTGGGGAAAAGATCCTTGCACTGCCTCAGATGTTATACAACGCTTGCAGCAACATAAAGATTGGCATGAAAAAACGGTTAAGACCTTGTTAAACCGATTGGTAGCCAAAGGTGCACTTTCGTTCCAGAAGCAAGGCAGGTCTTATTTATATAGCACGTCCATCGATCAACAACTTTATCAGCAACAAGCCAGCGGCAATTTTGTGCAGCGGTTATTTTCAGGCCGGGTTGCTCCGTTAGTCGCAAGCTTTGCCCGCAAAAATGAGCTTAGTGCAGCAGATTTAGCTGAGTTAAAACAGCTGGTAGCGGAGCTTGAGCAGCAGCAGGAGGATAAATCATGATGTTATGGCTTTGGCAAAGCTGCCTGTCGCTGACAGTGGTCTGTAGTTTACTATTGCTGTGTCATCCATTTTTATTAAGATATTTTGGCGCCCGGAGTTGTTACCTGCTATGGCTGGCAATGCCTGGCACCCTATTCCTGCCTTTACTCCCTGAAGTTAATATTAGCAGCGGCCTTAACTTTGCTGTTGTTGATACCATGCTGGTCACTGCTGGCAAGGTACAACAACTGGATAGTAGTTCTGCTCTGTCTGGTTTAACCTGGCTCTGGCTGACAGGCGTAGTAATGATGGCTAGCTGGTACTTACTATGTTCAGTGCAGCTAAAGCGGCAACTCAGTAGTTGTCGCAAGCTGACTCACGGCAAACTTAACTATTGCTTCAGTGATAAGCAACATGGCCCTGCCATTACCGGGCTGCTCAAGCCGATATTAATTTTGCCCGCAGACTTTCGGCAGCGATTTAGCCGGCAGCAACGACGTTTAATCCTGCAGCATGAGTTACGGCATTGGCAGCGGGGCGATTTACACGCCAACTTGCTGTCCTTCGGTCTACTCAGCCTGTTCTGGTTTCATCCATTGGTCTGGCTGGCTTACCGCCGCTACCGTGCCGACCAGGAACTCGCCTGCGATGCAGATGTATTAGAAAAACAACCCGTGTCAATGCATTTTTGCTATGCCAATGCGCTGTTGGCCGCAATGCAGTCTGTTCCTTTACCACCAGCGAGTTTCCAACCTCTTTGTCATCACTACGGAGCAAAAAAAACTATGAAAGAACGTTTGTTACAACTCAATCAACAGCATGGTGCCAGTAAAGCGCCCTTGCTGTTCTTACTTGCAAGCTTGGGTATTGCTGCTATGTTTTGGCAGCAGCCAGTGCAGGCCGACAACATTGATAAAGTTGTTAAAACAGCCCCGAAACCTGTGGTACGTATTGAGCCCAGGTATCCAGTTAAAGCCGCTGAAAACCGTATCGAGGGTTTAGTGCAATTAAAGTTTAATGTTGAAGCCGACGGCTCTACCAGTAACATAGTTGTCGTTCATGCACAGCCTGAAGGAGTGTTTGAGCAAGAGGCAATCAAAGCACTGCAACGTTGGCGTTATGCGCCTGTGGCTGACTCCACAGCCAATAAGGGCATACATGTACAGCTAAACTTTGCGCTGAATTATGATTCTGAAGCTGATATGGAGCAACTTCAAGTTAAACCGAAACACTCAAAGTAGTCCTTACCCTTCGAAAGAGATTATCACGGTTAGCAGGTTGTTCGTTTTCTATTTTTCCTATCAAAAAGCCAGCGGTTAAGCTGGCTTTATTTATGTCAGACACTGAAAACAGTGTTACTGCAATACAGAAATATCGGCTACCTGTAGAAACAATTCCCGCAGTTGTTTTAACAACGCCAGGCGGTTAAAGCGCACGGCGTTATCATCGGCATTCACCATTACCTGGTCAAAAAAGCTGTCGATCACACCACGCATACCGGCTAGATGGGCCAGGCTGTCACTATAGTTATGGCCCTCGCCCTGATAAGCTTGTTCAGCATTAATTGCCTGATGAAGCGCTATCTCCGCTGGCTCTTGCAGTAAGTTAGTACTCACTTGCTCTGGTATGTCATCCGATACTTTTGCCAGGATATTGGCTACCCGCTTATTGGCGGCCGCTAAAGCTGCTGCGGCATCCAGTTTACTGAATTCAGCAACCGCACTTACCCGCTTGTCAAAGTCACTCGGGCTGGTGGGTCGGCGCGCCAATACCGCCTGAATAACATCAACGGAGTAACCTTCGTCCTGATACCAGGCACGAAAGCGCCCCAGCATAAAGTCCAGTACCTCATCAGCAACCTTGATATTCGTTAACTTATTGCCAAAGGTTTGCTGGCTAAAGGCAATAATCTCAACCAGATCCAGAGGCAGTTGTTTCTCAACCATAATCCGCAGCGCACCAATGGCTGCCCGGCGCAGCGCAAAGGGGTCTTTATCGCCTTTTGGTATCTGGCCAATGCCGAAAATGCCCACTAAGGTATCCAGCTTATCGGCAATCGCGACCGCAGCACCTTCTAAGCGGCTTGGTAACTGATCACCGGCAAAGCGTGGCATATATTGCTCGTTCAAAGCCAGAGCAACAGCTTCGTCTTCACCATCCAGCCTGGCATAGTGCATACCCATAATGCCCTGCACTTCCGGAAATTCACCGACCATGTTACTCATTAAGTCAGTCTTAGATAATAAACCTGCCCGCTTGGCGGCAGCCTGGTCGGCGCCAATCTTTACAGCAATAGAACCAGCAACAGAACTTATTCGCTCTGACTTTTCCGCCAGTGTGCCCAGCTGCTGCTGAAACAATACGGTCTTCAGACTGTCCAGCCGCTCAATAAGCTTGGTTTTACGGTCGGTTTTAAAGAAAAACTCAGCATCGGCCAACCGCGGTCGTACTACTTTTTCGTTGCCACTGATAATTTGCTGCGGATCTTTGCTTTCGATATTAGTGACGAAGATAAACTTATTAATTAACTTGCCTTGCTTATCCAGCAACGGAAAGTATTTCTGGTTATCTTTCATTGTCGAAATTAACGGCTCAGCTGGCACCTGCAAAAAGCTTTGTTCAAAACTGCCAACTAATATCACCGGCCATTCCACCAACGAGGCTACTTCTTCGAGCAAAGCATCATCCATTTGGGCCGTGGCATTTAAGCTATCTGCTGTTGCTTTGACCTGTTGGGCGATAGTGGCTTTGCGCTGATGATAATCGGCTACCACATAAGCTTGTTGTAAAATTGGCAAATAGGCATCGGCATTGGCAATTTCAACCAGTGCCGGCGCATGGAAGCGATGACCATAGCTTTTATTACTGCTGCTGCGGCCTAAAATAGTGGCTGGCACTACCTCGCTGCCATAGAGCATCACAATAGTATGCACCGGCCGGATAAACTCTGCATCTGAATTACCCCAGCGCATTGGCCGGGCAATCGGTAGCTTGGCCAGCGCCACTTTGATAACATCGGCTAATAGCGCAACCGTTTGCTGGCCCTTTTGCAATTGTTTATGCAGCAGCCAGGCACCTTTATCGGTTTCCAGGCGCTCCGCTTGCTCAACACTAATGCCACAACCTGCCGCCCAGCCAGCGGCGGCTTTGGTTGGCTTGCCATCAGCGTCAAAAGCGGCAGCAATGGACGGGCCGCGCTTCTCAACAACTTTGTCGCTCTGACTTGCTGCCAGGCCATTAACCCGCACGGCTAAGCGCCGCGGTGCGGCATACCAGACGATGTCGCCGTGGTTTAGCTCTTGTTTGGCCAGCTCTGCGCCAATATTATCGGCAAAGGCGGTAGCAAGTATTTTTAAGGCCTTTGGTGGCAGCTCTTCGGTACCAATTTCTACCAGAAAATCCTGTGCGCTCATTTTGCCTCCTGCTGTGATGGCTGGTCTTTTTTACATAGCGGAAAGCCTAGTTTTTCACGGCTGGCAAAATAGGCTTCGGCACAGGCTTTAGCCAAAGTACGAACTCGCAGAATATAACGCTGACGTTCAGTTACTGAGATGGCATGCCGCGCGTCGAGCATATTAAACGCGTGTGAAGCTTTCATTACTTTCTCATAGGCTGGTAACGCTAAGCCTTGTTCAATCAGGTAATGACTTTCTTTTTCACACTGGTCAAACTGGGCGAATAATGCTGGCACGTCGGCATGTTCAAAGTTATAGGTAGATTGTTCTACTTCGTTCTGATGGAACACATCACCATAGGTTACCCGGCCTAACGGCCCGTCGGTCCACACCAGGTCATAAATAGAATCAACGCCCTGGATATACATCGCCAGACGTTCTAAACCATAGGTAATTTCACCAGTTACCGGTCGGCACTCCAAACCACCTACCTGCTGGAAATAAGTGAACTGAGTGACTTCCATGCCGTTTAACCATACTTCCCAGCCCAAACCCCAGGCACCCAACGTTGGAGATTCCCAATTGTCTTCTACAAAGCGGATATCGTGCACCAGAGTGTCGATGCCCAGTTCACGCAACGAACCTAAGTACAGTTCCTGAATATTGTCTGGCGACGGCTTTAAAATCACCTGAAACTGATAATAATGCTGCAAGCGGTTCGGATTCTCACCATAACGGCCATCGGTAGGCCGACGACACGGCTGCACATAGGCCACATTAGTTGGTTCTGGCCCTAATGAGCGTAAAAAGGTCATTGGGTGAAAAGTACCGGCCCCCACTTCTAAATCCAGTGGCTGCACCAGAACGCAGCCCTGGCGCGCCCAGTAATCCTGCAGGGCTAAAATCAGGCCCTGAAAGGTTTTAATATCGTATTTATGCATGCGCTGCTAACTCGCTAAAATGACTGAGGGGCCGTAGCCCCTGTCTTGTTATCTGGTAAAAAAACTATACGTCTAAGTTGGCAACGTACAGCGCGTTCTCTTCAATAAAGGCACGTCGCGGTTCAACATGGTCACCCATTAAGGTAGCAAACAGCTGGTCGGCACCTACCGCATCCTCGATAGTAACCTGCAGCATCCGCCGGTTTTGCGGGTCCATGGTGGTTTCCCACAGTTGATCCGGGTTCATCTCGCCCAATCCTTTATAACGCTGAATGTACAGGCCGCGCTTTGATTCCGCCATTAACCAATCTAACGCTTCAACAAAGGTTTCAACCGGTTTAACTTTCTCACCGCGACGAATATAACCACCTTCTTCTATCAACTCACGAATTTCATCACCCAGAGCAACAATATTCTGATAGTCACGCGAGGTAATAAAATCGTAGTGCAGTGCATATTCGTTATCGATACCGTGCTGCCGAATAATGATTTTAGGCTGGAACAAATGGCGTTCCCGATCTTCAATCACGTCATACTTATAGCTGGAGCCGTCACCTTCTTTCTCGTCCAGACGTTTGGCCAGAGTTTTTACCCAGGCTTCAACCACGGTCTTATCTTTAACATTATCCGGGCTCAGTCCTGTTACATAAATAAGCTCATTTAACAGGTTGTAAGGTATTTTCCGGCTTAAGCGGTTAATAATGGCGGTAACTTTGTGATACAAGCGCACCAGTTTTTCCAGGTGCTCGCCACCGATACCTGGTGCGTCAGCGTTTACATGTAAGGTTGCTTCATCCAGCGCCAGAGTAGTTAAGTGCTCAACTAACGAGGGTTCATCTTTAATGTATTGCTCTTGCTTGCCTTTTTTCACTTTAAACAATGGTGGCTGGGCAATATAAATATAACCACGCTCAATTAACTCAGGCATTTGGCGGTAGAAAAAAGTCAGTAATAAGGTGCGGATGTGCGAGCCGTCGACGTCGGCATCGGTCATTAGTACGATACTGTGGTAACGGGTTTTATCCGGATTATATTCTTCCCGGCCAATGCCACAACCAAGGGCAGTGATCAGCGTGCCGACTTCTTGCGACGACAGCATTTTGTCAAAGCGGGCTTTTTCTACGTTCAGAATTTTACCCTTCAGTGGCAATATCGCCTGATTTTTGCGATTACGCCCCTGCTTGGCAGAGCCGCCCGCAGAGTCACCCTCTACGATGTAAAGTTCAGAAAAAGCCGGGTCTTTTTCCTGACAATCTGCCAGTTTACCGGGTAAGCCTGCGATATCTAAGGCACCTTTGCGGCGGGTCATTTCCCGCGCTTTACGCGCTGCATCACGGGCGCGGGCTGCATCGACAATTTTGCCAACAATAATCTTGGCATCGCCCGGGTTTTCTAACAGGTATTCGTTTAGCTTCTCGCCCATTACACCTTCAACGGCAGAGCGTACTTCACTTGATACCAGCTTATCTTTAGTTTGCGAGCTGAATTTTGGATCTGGCACTTTAACGCTGACTACTGCAGTTAAGCCTTCGCGAGCGTCATCACCCGAGGCTTGTACCTTCATTTTCTTGGCATAACCTTCATGCTCAATATAGTTATTCAGTACACGCGTCAGTGCACCACGAAAACCAGCTAAGTGAGCGCCGCCATCCCGCTGGGGAATATTATTAGTAAAACAAAATACGTTTTCCTGATAACTGTCGTTCCACTGCATGGCTACTTCTACAGAAATGCCATCTTCACGTTGATCAGAAAAATAAAACGCTTTAGGGTGGACACTGGTTTTGCTACGGTTTAAGTACTGCACAAATGCTTCAATACCACCTTCATATTTAAAGTGGTCTTTTTTATCATTCCGCTCATCAGTCAGAATAATGCTGACCCCAGAGTTCAGGAATGACAGTTCACGCAACCGTTTTGCCAGAATATCGTAGTGATAGTCGATATCACTGAATACTGTTGGGCTTGGCCAGAATCGGATTGCGGTGCCGGTATCTTCGGTTTCGCCAATTACTGCCAGCGGTGCCTGCGGCACACCTAAATGATAAATCTGGTTATGGACCTGGCCTTTACGACGGATAGTCAGCTCTAATTTGTCGGACAACGCATTAACCACGGAAATACCCACACCGTGTAATCCGCCTGACACTTTATAAGAGTTTTCATCAAATTTACCGCCAGCATGCAACACCGTCATAATAACTTCGGCAGCCGACACACCCTCTTCGTGCATTTCGGTTGGCACACCACGACCATTATCGCGAACTGACACAGAACCATCGCTATGAATCGTTACCCAGATATCAGTGCAGTAGCCGGCAAGCGTTTCATCGATTGAGTTGTCGACTACCTCGAATACCATATGATGCAAACCAGTTCCGTCGTCGGTGTCACCGATATACATGCCTGGTCTTTTACGAACGGCATCCAGCCCTTTTAATACTTTAATACTTGAGGAATCGTAATTATGTTGTTCGGCCATCTTCGTCTGTCCGTGCTGTTATCTGACCGTGTTCCACGTGAAACATCTTGCTACGCTCGGTAGCAATATAAGGTGAAACCTGATCAGCATTAATTGCAGTAATAAATACCTGTGAATTAATCTGGGTTAAATACTCAAAAACAAGTTGGGTAGAACTGGCATCCAGTTCAGACGCCAAATCATCAATAAGTAACAATGGCTGCTTATGGCCACTATTACTGATTACATTGTTCTGGGCGATTTTAAGTGCAAATAATAACACTTTTAGTTGGCCACGGGATAATACTTCTTCCACTGGCAACTGGGCTTTTTTTAACTTTAAATCCGCTTTTTGTGGCCCATACTGGCTGAACCCTTGCCTGCTATCTTGTTCAAAATTATGCTGCAGCAAATTCAGTAAAGCCTGCTCACTATCAATCCGTTCTGGCCAGCCGCATTGTAGCTGCATACTAACATTAGCTAGCAGCGGATTAGCTGCAATTAACTGACTATAGGCCTCGCTCAACTGATCTATATACTGTTGGCGCTGACTGTTTAGCTGCCAGGCAAGGCTAGCAAACTGCTGATCCCAATATGCAAATTCGTCATCGTAGCGCCGACGCTGTTTTAATAACGCATTCCGTTGCTTTAGTACTCTACTGAACTGCAGCCATACCGGGAAAAAACCAGGTTCCACGTGGAACACACCCATATCGAAAAATTGCCGCCGCTCTTTCGGTCCGCCAAAAAACAATTTGAAACTATCAGGGGTTAGCAATTGAACCGGCAACAAACTGGCAAATTCGGCCAGACGCTGCACGTTAGCACCATTAAGACGCAGCAGCAATTCAGCAGATCGGTTACGCTGCAACCCCAAGCTGTATCCCTGCTGATTATTGCTGACTTTAGCATGTAAGGTAAAATGCTCTGCATCATCTTTAATTAACCGCTGATGGGCGCGGCTACGAAATGAACGGCCATGAGCCAGATAATAAATAGCTTCCAGCAAACTGGTTTTGCCGCTGCCATTTTCACCATAAATAAGATTAAATTCCGGGTGGGCGGTAAAAGCCAGTGTCGCGATATTGCGAAACTGGCTAAGTTGTAACGACAGCAACGCCATTACTTATAATCGCATTGGCATAACAACGTAGCTGGCGCCTTCATTGCCAACGCCCTCAATAAGGGTGCTGGAGTTAGCATCGTTCAAATGCAAGATGACCAAATCGGTATTCAGGGTATTTAATACATCCAGCATATAGCCAACGTTAAACCCAATTTCCAACGGGTCGCCTTGGTACTCTACCTCGATAACTTCTTCTGCCTGCTCATGCTCAGGGTTATTTGCCATGATTTGCAGCTCATCATTACTTAGCGTAAAGCGCACGCCACGATACTTCTCATTTGACAAAATAGAGGCACGGGTACAGGCATCTTTAATCACCGGCCGATGGGCAGTAACTAATTTCGTGCTGTTGCGTGGTAATACACGGCGATAGTCCGGGAAACGACCATCAATCAATTTACTACTGAAGGTAAACCCCTGATCGGATAACCTTATATGATTCTGTCCAAGACTTAACTGGATTATCTGATCATCGTTCGCCAATAAACGCATAATTTCAAGTACGCCTTTGCGTGGAATGATAATCTGTTTTTGCTGTAAATTTACCCCCGGCAACGCCAGCTTACTTAATGCCAACCGGTGCCCATCAGTTCCAACCGCGGTCAGGCTGCCATTATCGACCTCAAACAACAAACCATTTAAATAATACCGCACATCCTGGTTAGCCATTGAAAAAGCCGTATCGTCCAGTAATTTCCGTAATTGCTGGCGGCTGATACTAATATCCACCTCTCCCTGCCAGCTCTCAAGGTTAGGGTATTCAGAAGCGCTAAGGGTAGATAACGTAAACTTTGTCTTTCCACAGGTTAAGATGCAGCTCTCAGCCTGCATTACCACCTTAATATCACTGTTCTCGGGCAAACTACGACAAATATCCAGCAGCTTCTTAGCAGGCACCGTGACCCGGCCAACTTGTTGCACCTGCACGGCATCGGTAGTGGCGACTAATTCAACCTCTAAATCGGTGCCGGTAAGTGCCAGTTGTTGCTCAGTTACTTCCAGCAACACATTGGATAAAATAGGTAAGGTGTGACGCCGCTCGATAGCACCCGATACCATTTGCAGTGGTTTGAGTAAGGCGTCTCTGTTAATAACAAATTGCATAGCTTAACCCTAATTAGGATGACCCTGGTGTTATAACCGGCTATGAAGACAACGTGCGAATGAGGTTTTGAAAATCCTCTTTAATTTCGTGAGTTTCTTCTTTTAAAGATTCAATTTTGCGACAGGCATGTAATACCGTTGTATGATCGCGGCCACCAAACGCATCGCCAATTTCCGGCAAGCTGTGGTTGGTTAATTCTTTTGATAACGCCATCGCCATTTGTCGCGGCCGCGCTACCGAGCGCGAACGCCGTTTAGATAATAAATCGGCGACCCGGATTTTATAATACTCTGCTACCGTTTTCTGGATGTTTTCAATGGTAACCAGTTTATCCTGCAACGCGAGTAAATCACGCAGCGCTTCCCGCACAAAATCTATGGTGATGGGTCTGCCGGTGAAATTAGCGTTAGCAATAACCCGGTTTAATGCCCCTTCAAGTTCCCGTACATTTGAGCGAAGGCGCTTAGCGACGAAAAAGGCGACTTCTTCTGGCAAACGAATTTGGTTTTCCTGGGCCTTGCGCATCAGAATTGCCACCCGGGTTTCCAACTCTGGCGGTTCAATAGCAATCGTCAGGCCCCAGCCAAACCGGGATTTTAAGCGGTCTTCGACACCGTCAATCTCTTTAGGGTAACGGTCGCTGGTTAAAATAATTTGCTGGTTGCCTTCAAGCAGTGCATTAAAAGTATGAAAAAACTCTTCCTGTGAGCGTTCTTTGTTAGCAAAAAACTGAATATCATCGATTAACAGGGCGTCCACCGACCGATAATAGCGCTTAAACTCTTCTATAGCATTGTTTTGTAAAGCTTTAACCATGTCCTGCACAAAGCGCTCTGAGTGCATATAAATTACTTTGGCATCAGGTTTTTTTGCCAGGATACCGTTACCAACCGCGTGTAATAAGTGCGTTTTACCCAGGCCGGTACCGCCATAAATAAATAACGGGTTATAAGCCGTTCCGGGGTTATCCGCAACCTGACTGGCAGCGGCGCGTGCTAGTTGGTTAGATTTACCTTCAACGAAGTTAGTAAAAGTATAATTTGCTCTGACATTGCTACGCACTATGCTTTTGGGTGCAGGCTCAGCGGCTTCACGTGGGGCTGGTGCAACATTGGTGGTGCCGGGTTCCGGTTGCGGTAAATGACTATTGCCCGGTGGACGTTTTGTTTGTTGTTGACTGTTACCAACATCAAACTTAAGTCGCGGTGCATCATCACCACAATAGTCCTGGATCAATTCAAGGATCCGGTTTAAATATTTCTCACGTACCCAATCCAATACAAAGCGGTTTGGCGCATACAAGATCAGAGAATCAGAAGAGCTGTCGGCTTGTAATGGCCGGATCCACATACTGAAATGTTGGGCTGGCAGTTCGGATTGCAAAGCCTGTAAACAATTTTGCCAAACAGATTGATACACCGTCTCTCCTGAAGCCCTGATTAAAAAAATAAGTTAGGCTGGTGTCCCTACGCAAGTCGGCCATTATCCTATGATCTTATCCACAACTTCAACGTTGACTTTTCAAAAAAAACTCAACCAAGGCAACAAATAACACAACTAACTGTTTTTATTGAATTTAAAAGCCTTATTCTATTTAATAATACCGATCAGAATCGGCTGCTGTTTATGGCTTAAAAAATAAGTAACTCACATTTTATTCAGCAAGATCAGTGTAGCTGTGGAAAACTTATTAAGTTGGCGATATAAACAACGATCAGATCAGAATAAAAGCGAGGATCGCATTGACTTTAGGCCCTGAAGTACTTAAAATTCGCGCTCATTTTTGTCAGCTGCGTTTTGGTGTATTTGCTAAAACACAGGTAATCTTAGTAAATATTTCGACCGGACGGATGAAATTATGAGTAAAAGAACGTTTCAACCAAGCGTATTAAAACGCAAGCGCAACCACGGTTTCCGTGCTCGTATGGCCACTAAAAATGGCCGTCAGGTTTTAGCGCGTCGTCGTGCTAAGGGCCGTCAGCGTTTATCAGCGTAATCGGCTGTTAAGCGCTGCGTGGTCAGCCTGAACTTCGGCCGGGAGTTACGCCTGTTAACTCCCAGTCAATTCGACAATGTATTCCAACACCCATTTCGGGTTGCTTCTCCCCTGTTTACCATTCTTGCAAAACCAAATCAGCTTACACATCCGCGATTAGGCCTTACTATCGCTAAAAAACGTGTTAAATTGGCCGTGCAACGCAATCGTATTAAACGTTGTGTGCGTGACAGCTTTCGTTTGCATCAACACCAGTTGCCCGGCGTCGATCTGGTATTAATGGTAAAGGGTGATATCAGTAACACCCCGAATAGTGAACTGTTGAAACAACTGGAACGGCTATGGAGCAAAATCGCTCGCCAGTACATCGCTTTACAATCAAGCTGATGTTAATACTGGTAAGAGGTTATCAGCTGGTGTTAAGCCCGCTGCTAGGGCCGAGTTGCCGCTTCAACCCAACCTGTTCACACTATGCCATTACTGCTATTGAACGCTTTGGTGCGGTAAAAGGTGCTTGGTTAGCAGGCAAACGCATATTAAAATGTCACCCCTTACATAAGGGCGGTGATGATCCCGTTCCTGATAAGCATAATGAGAAAAGCTAACCCATGGATTCACAACGCAGTTTTTTAGTAATTGCCCTGGCAATCGTCAGTTTTTTCCTCTGGCAGGAATGGCAAAAAGATTATGGCCCAAAACCAATAGCCGCGCCAACATCAGTTGAGCAGTCGCAGAATATAACGCCTGGCAGCAGTACCGACAGTAATGGTGATATCCGGCTAACCGGTGATGATGCACCAAGTCAGGTAACCGCAGTTGCGACACCTACAGCTCAGCAAGTTACGGTGGCGACAGACGTATTAAATGTTGCCATTGATACCAGTCGCGGTGACATCATTGGTGTTACTTTACCTGAGTACGATTTAACCAAAAACAGCGATGAACCCTATGTATTAATGCGCAAATTGCCTGGCTTTGAGTATACCGCCCAATCAGGCTTGATCGGTGCAGACGGCCCGGATGACCAAACCAATACCCGTCAGCCTTATCAGTTTGCTAAACAGCAGTATCAACTCTCTGAAGGCAGTGATGAGCTGGTGGTACCGTTGGTGACTAACTTTAATGGCCTGCAAATTGAAAAGCGTTTTATTTTCAGTCGTGGCCAATATGATGTCCGGGTAGAATATTCTATTCAAAACCAAAGCGACGTCAGCAAAAGCATTCAACCTTATCAGCACCTGGTGCAAAATATTGATAACGGTGAAAGCAGCAGCATGATGATGCCAATTTACCGCGGTGCAGCGTACGGCACCAGCGAAGATCGGTACGAGAAGTATAAGTTTGACGATATGGCCAAAAAGAACCTGGCCATTAATACCACTGGTGGCTGGGTAGCGATGCTGGAACACTACTTTGTGGCAGCCTGGGTACCTGATCAACAACAGCAAAACCGGCTGTACAGTATGATATCCGGTAGTAAAGGCGTTATTGGTAGCCGCAGCGATGTGATAGAGCTACAGCCAGGTGAGAGTACTGTGGTTGGCAGCACCTTTTATGCCGGTCCGAAACAACAGGATAAATTGGCAGAACTGGCAGACGGCCTGGACTTAACGGTCGATTACGGTTTCCTGTTTTTTATTTCCCAACCACTGTTCTGGTTACTGACCACCATCCAAAGCTTCGTAATCAATTGGGGCCTGGCCATCATTCTGATCACCATCATGGTGAAAGGCGTAATGTACCCGCTGACCAAAATTCAGTATGAATCGATGGCTAAGATGCGCAACTTAAAGCCAAAAATTGAAGAGCTACAGGCCCGCTATAAAGACGACCGCCAGAAAATGGGCCCGGCAATGATGGAGCTGTATCGCAAAGAAAAAGTAAACCCTATGGGTGGCTGCTTACCGATGCTGGTACAAATGCCAATATTCTTAGCCTTATACTGGGTATTCGTCGAAAGCGTTGAGCTGCGCCACGCACCCTTTATGCTGTGGATAACGGATTTATCAACTAAAGATCCTTATTACATTTTGCCGGTGTTGTTCGGTTTAAGTATGTTTGCCATGCAAAAACTGACGCCGATGCAGGTTACCGACCCGCTGCAGCAGAAAATTATGATGTGGATGCCGGTCGCGTTCTCAGTGTTCTTTATCTGGTTCCCAAGCGGTCTGGTGCTGTACTGGCTGGTCAGTAACCTGATTTCACTGGCGCAGATGCTGTATATCTACAAAGGTATGGAAAAGAAAGGCTTACATACTAAGAAGGCATGACACCAATACCGCAAGGTGTGAGCTGAGTGTTCCTGCGCAGCAGCAGCAGAGAAGCCGCGCAGGCTGAGACAGCATCGTTGTTTCAAACAAGAAGCGACGTGCTGTCGAAGGCGGCGAAGCAGGAATTTCCCAGCTCATACCCTGAGCAATATCAATAGCCTGTCAGCATAATGCGACAGGCTTTTTCCATTAAGAGAGCAACTATGTTTACTACTGACACTATCGCCGCTTTAGCCACTGCCCCCGGCCGGGCCGGTGTTGGTATTATTCGTATTTCCGGCCCGGATAGTAAAGCGGTCGCGCAGGCCATCCTGCATAAGCTGCCTAAGCCACGCCATGCCGACTATCTGCCCTTTTTTGATAGCGAAGCCAAGGTACTGGATCAGGGCATCGCCCTGTACTTCCCCGGCCCTAATTCCTTTACCGGCGAAGACGTATTAGAACTGCAGGGCCATGGCGGCCCAGTGTTGCTTGATATGTTATTAAAACAGGTATTGGCCCAGCCAAACGTGCGCATCGCCCGCCCCGGCGAATTCTCCGAGCGCGCTTTTTTAAACGACAAGCTCGACTTAGCCCAGGCTGAAGCCATAGCCGATTTAATTGACGCCAGTAGCGTGCAGGCCGCGCGCTGTGCCATCCAATCACTGCAGGGCGAATTCTCACGTCGCATTCATGAACTGGTCGAAAAAGTTATCTATTTGCGAATGTACGTCGAAGCCGCAATAGACTTCCCGGATGAAGAAATCGACTTTCTATCCGATGGCAAAGTCGCTACTGACTTAGCGGCGATAATTGACTATCTTGCTACTGTAACCAAGCAGGCCGCGCAAGGCAGCATATTGCGTGAAGGCATGAAAGTGGTAATCGCCGGCCGGCCCAATGCCGGTAAATCCAGTTTGTTAAATGCCCTGGCCGGTCGCGAAGCCGCCATTGTTACCGAGATCGCCGGCACCACCCGCGATGTGCTGCGCGAGCATATTCATATTGACGGCATGCCGCTGCATATTATCGACACCGCCGGCCTGCGCGAAGCGACCGATCAGGTAGAACAAATCGGCATCGAGCGCGCCTGGCAGGAAATTGAACAGGCCGATAGAATACTGTTTATGGTCGATGGCACTACCACAGACGCCACCGATCCGCGCGCTATCTGGCCAGACTTTATTGACCGCCTACCCGCGAGCTTAGGCGTTACCGTTATTCGCAATAAAGCCGATATAACCGGCGAGATGCTCAGCGCAGAGTCGACACCGGATACCAGCAGCACCACGCCTGTATACCGGCTATCAGCGAAAACCGGCGCCGGTATCGATGCCCTGCGCGAGCATTTAAAGCAGTGCATAGGCTTTGACGCCAGTACCGAAGGCAGCTTTCTGGCCCGCCGCCGCCACCTCGACGCACTGGAGCGTGCCGCCGAGCATTTGGCTATAGGCCAAGAGCAACTGCACAGTTATATCGCCGGCGAAATTCTGGCTGAAGAGCTACGACTGACTCAGCAGCACTTAAATGAAATTACCGGCGAGTTTAGTAGTGATGATTTATTAGGGCGGATCTTTAGCTCGTTCTGCATAGGTAAATAGTTATTGACGGGTATCAAGTTGCTGCGCGGTGCGATCGGTTACGATTAGTACCGTAAGCAGCAGCGCGCCAAGGCCGACAAAACCAGCCGCTAAATAGAGACCTAAGGTGTAGTGGCCACTTACTTCGGCCAAACCCCCTGTAATAGCAGGCGAGACAACCTGAGCACTGCCGTAAGCTAACGTCATTTTACCCATCAGTTTCGCTGGTTTACTGGGATATAAGCGCCCGGCCATCGTTAGCACCAAACTGACCACGCCAACAAAAGTCGCACCAAACAAAGCAGCACTGAATAACACCGCACTAAGCGAGCTAAGCCAAAGCGGCAATAAGATAGCCAAAAATTGCACCAGTAGTGCCAGGGTTATCGCTTTCAGGTAGCCGGTTTTACGGGCGATAAAATCCCATAGCAGCACCGCCGGCGCAGCTGCCAAGCCCAGCACAATAAAACTGACGTTACCACTGCCTGCTAACCCCGGCATGCGCTCAACAATAGTCACGATAAAAGTAGCACTTATTACATAGCCGTAGCCGGCACAAAAATAGCTTGCCAGCATCAGCTGCATAAAGCGTTTTGATGGTGGCGAATCGCTAGGTACTGATTTTAGCGGGCTACTGGCCAATTCAGGGCGGGGCAACCAACGCCAGGCTGGAATGGCTAGTAACACAGCCAGCAAGGCAAAGTATTGCCACTGAGCGCGCCAGTTAAACCCGAACTGCAGCATCAGTTCCACCAATAGCGCAGACAGGGCAATACCCAAACCCAGACCAGCGAAGTGAATACCCAACTCAGCCCGTTGTTTATAACTAAGTAACCAATGCATAATCAGGCCGGAAGCAATCAGCATTGATCCCGCGCTGCTCAGCCCTGCCACAAAGCGCCAGCATGCCCACAGGTAAATGTTTTGAGTTAAAGCCATACCCAAAGTACTCATAATCGCTAACAGCAAGCCAAGCCGGTACAGAGTATCTTTTAACTGAAGGTTATTCAGATTGGCTGCCAGCAGTGCACCGGCCATATAACCTAAATAGTTTGTGGCCGCCAGATAGCCGCCGGTGGCATCGTCCAGCTGGGTTTGTTGCTGCATAATGGGCAATAACGGCGTGTAGGCAAAGCGCGCTACCCCGAGGCAAAGCAACTGACTGAACAAGCCGGCCAAAAGCACGTAAAAGCGTTGTGATGTCGGTAACAGAATAACCTATCCGTTGCTTGTAACCTGAACCAGATGCTTAGCTTAGCCCGGAAAAAAAGACCGCGATATGCGGCCTTAGTCTTAACATGTTAAAAACCCTAGCGGGCATAGGTTGCTGTTAATGTTGCCTTAGCCAGAGCATTGACATTTAGCATAAAACTGACCACAGCGGCACTGGCATCATCCGGTACCGCCAGAGTTTCTTCCGGTAAGGCCCATACCGTAAACTGATAACGGTGCATACCATGCCCCTCTGGCGGGCAGGCGCCGCCAAATTCTTTGCTGCCATAATCATTTTTAAACGTGCGACAGCCGGGCGGTAAACGGCCATTGCCAACGCCCTGAGCAAAACCAGTGGCATCGGCCGGAATATCCGTTACCAACCAGTGCCAGAAACCTGAACTGGTCGGTGCATCCGGGTCAAACACAGTAATAGCAAAACTTTTAGTGTTCTGGGGCGGGTTTTGCCATTCAAGCGCCGGTGAAACGTTATTACCATCACAGCCAAAGCCATCAAATTCATGATCTTTGGCCATAAAATGACCTTCCTGCAGATCAGGGCTGCTGAGGGTGAAGCGTGCTTCCGTCATATTGCCTCCATTATCAATAAATTATGTTAGTAAATACTCACTTATGCTGAGATAGCCACTGATTAAAGGCCTGACCGGGCATAGCGCCCGCTTGCTGGGCCAGCACTTTGCCTTGCTTAAATAACATTATGGTAGGAATAGAGCGAATATTAAACTGCGCAGCCAATTGTTGCTGCTGCTCGGTATTAATTTTGCCGAATCGAAATTGTGGCTCCAACTGCCGGGCGGCCTGAGTGAATACCGGTGCAAAATTTTTACACGGGCCACACCAGCTCGCCCAGAAATCAACCACTAACGGCAACTCTGCCTTACTGGCATGGGCCGCAAAATTAGTACTGGTCAGCTCCAGCGGCAGGCCATTAAACAATGCCTGCTTACACTTACCACAGTTGGCATGAAGGGCCGGTTTCTCGGCCGGTAAACGGTTAAGGCCATTACAATTCGGACAGGCAACAATCATTCCAGGCTCCGGTTTTCAGCTATAAACTGTTATATAGCGGCAAACCCGCAGTTTTTAAAGCTATGGCTGAAAACTTAACTGCAAGCTGGTGGTTTTATTGTCGAAACTTAGCGTTCTGATCTCGCCCCTGCCCTCAATATTAACGGTATTCACCTGCGCCGGCCACAGCTGCTGCAGCGAGCTGTGTTGGATTGTCAGCCCCTGCAACTCCGGCACTATCGGCGCTTCCTGATAGACCCAGTAAAAGCGGCCGTCCAGCTGACCGCCAAGCAGCGTTAACGGAATAGCGTCACCACTCAGCGAACTGATGCGAAAGTGTTCAGCCACATATTGGTTAAATAATTGCTGAGTCTGCTGCTTGTTCAGTAAATCGGCGTTTTTGTCGAACAGTTGCTTTACGCCATGCTCAGCATCATGCACATAAAAACGATGCATTACTTCAATATTGCCAGTGCGCGAATTAAACAGCACTTTACTCAGCGCTGTTTTCATCTCATGGGCTGCCAGCTGGCCACAGCAGCAGACCAGCAACAGCAGACTCAGCAGGCCGCGCATTAGTTGCCGCCCTGCTCTGCTGAGTTATCAGTTTCTGATTTTTTTGCCGGATCTTTTAACTCAGTTTTACTGTCCTGCATAATATCGCGGCTGACTTTCGCTTTGCTTTTCTCTGCCTTATAAGCTTCTATTCGTGATGGCACTATCCGACGTGGGTAAAAGTTGTTTTCAATATCCACATCTGCTGTTTCCCATTTCGGATCAACGATCACTTCCTGCAGCACTTTGTCTTTAGCAGTAACGATTAACTTGTTGACGGCTTTCGGGCTACGACGCCAGATCTCTGCCGGGATATACTGCTGCTCGCTGCTGCCATCGGCATAATTTAATTGCAGTAGAATCGGCATTACCAAGCCGCCCTTGTTGCTAAACTGGAGCACATAGTAGTTTTTATCTTCGGCAACAGCTCGCTCAAAGGCTTTACGCTCCCAGGGCTCGAGCTCATGCAAAAACTTGTTGTAGGCATTACGCTCTTTGTTGGTAACGGTGAAACGGTCGTTGTCATCGTAAAAATCGCGCACGTCCGGATTCTGATCGACCCACAACACTTTATTCTCTGCTTTATTGCGCTCCACAAATAGCGAAACCGGCTTATCCAGCTCCTGTTGACGCTGACGCTGAAAATCAATATCCGGGTTTTTAGTATCTAAACGCAGCTGAAACACCTTATCCAGCGCAATATCGACATGATCGGTGCTGTAAAACCAGCCACGCCAGAACCAATCCAGATCAACGCCACTGGCCTCTTCCATAGTCCGGAAAAAATCAGCCGGGGTCGGCCGCTTAAACTTCCAGCGAGCGGCATACTCTTTAAAGGCAAAATCAAACAGTTCCCGGCCCAGGATCACTTCCCGTAAAATATTCAGCGCTGCAGCTGGCTTGGTATAGGCATTAGGGCCTAACCGCAACACGCTGTCAGACTGGGTCATAATAGGTACCTGGATATCGGATTTCATATAATCAACGATATCGCGCGGCTCCACACCCCATGGAATCGTCGGGTCCCACTCCCTGCCAGCTACGCCATCCAGAAAGCTGTTTAAGCCTTCATCCATCCAGGTCCATTGCCGCTCGTCAGAATTTACAATCATCGGAAAATAAATATGGCCAACTTCATGGATAACGACACCTATCAAAAAGCGTTTTTCGGCTTGTGAGTAAGTGCGGCTGCCATCGTCCTGTAACTTAGTGCGCGGGCCGTTAAAGGTAATCATCGGGTATTCCATGCCACCAACCGGGCCATTAACCGATTGCGCCACCGGATAGGGATAATCAAACGAAAAGCGGGAATACACTTCCATGGTATGCACCACAGCTTCGGTGGAATATTTCTGCCATAGCTCGCCACCTTCCTTCGGGTAAAATGACATTGCCATCACAAACGGCTGCTCACTGCCACCTTGCTGATAGCCTTTGGCATCCCAGATAAACTTACGTGATGACGCCCAGGCAAAATCCCGTACATTACCGGCTTTAAAATGCCATGTTTTTGTCTGGTCTGTACCGGCTTTTTCGTTTTCCAGTGCTTCCTGTTCGGTAACAATAAAAACCGGCCGCTTAGCCGTTTTAGCTTGTTCCAGCCGGTTTAATTGTTCGCGACTGAGCACTTTACTGCTGTTTTGCAGTTCGCCGGTTGAAGAGACAATATGATCAGCCGGTACCGTTAATTTAACGTCGTAATCACCAAATTCCAGGGTAAACTCGCCCCGGCCTAAAAACTCTTTATTGGTCCAGGCTTCATAATCGGTATACGCCACTAAGCGCGGAAACCATTGCGCCAGTAAGAATATATCGTTACCGCCTTCACGAGCATCGTCCGGAAAGTGTTCGTAGCCGGCCCGGGCGGACACAGCATCTTCTTCAACGATATTAAAAGCAAAATCCAGGCTGAAATCGACTTTTTGTCCCGGTTTTAATGGCGTGTGCAGGTCAATTCGCATCAAGGTGCCTACCATGGTTATCGGCAGTGCTTTTCCGTTGCTGCTTTTTACGTTGGCGATCTGAAAGCCCAGCTCGTTGTCGGCCATAAACTGCTGCCGGCGTAACTCTTCCAGACTTAGCCGGGCGGTGATCTCACCATCACCGACAGAAGTGGCCGGTCCACGACGGCCAACACCACCAAAATCAGTGGTCATTTCAGCCATCGAATCATTTTTAAAAATATTCTGATCAAGGTGCAGCCACAAATACTTCAGGGTATAAGGCGAGTTATTCTGATAGCTGATTTGCTGCTTAGTGCTTAACTGACGTTTAGCTTCATCCAGCACCACGTCCATTTTATAATTTACCTGCTGTTGCCAGTATTGCTGACCAGGCTCTCCGGCTGCATTACGATAAATGTTCGGCGTTGGCAGAACTTCATCCAGTTGCCGGAATTTATCTTCAAAGTCACCTTTAGTCTGACGAATAGCACTATCGGCAGCGACACTGTTGCAAAACAATGCAGCTAACAGACTGCAGATTACTAACAAAGGGGGGGAACAGCGGGAAATACGGGACGGCACAGCAGACATAATCAGCAAACTCTCTTTTAAAAATTAGGCGCTTACAACAAGCCGATTACAATAGGAAAGTTCGGGTCGGCAAACAAGCAGCTTCAGCACGTAAATTGGTTAATCTGTCGCCAAAAAAAACCCCGCAATATGCGGGGCCTGATTTTTTAGCTGACTAAGGATGTTTAGTCGCGGGGTTTACGGGGTGCACGTGGTGCGGCCCCCGGCCGTGGGCCAGGACCACTGCGTCTCTCGCCACCACTGTTTGAACCAGGGTTAGCAGCAGCACTACCGGTATCAATGCTGATATTCAGTTTTTGCTTACGTACGTAAACTTTTTTCAGGTGCTGGAAAATTTCAGCCGGAATATTGGCTGGCAATTCAACAGTACTGAAGTGATCGAACAGTTTAATATTACCGATAAACTGGCTGTCAATATTGGCTTCATTGGCAATAGCGCCAACAATATCACCAGCGCGTACGCCGTGCTCTTTGCCAACTTCAATCCGGTAATTGTTGTAATCACCTTTCATTTCGCGGCGAACCCGCGGGCCGCGCTCAGGCCGCTCGCCGCCACGTTCAGCTGAACGTTCCGGCCGGTCGCTACGCTCACGCCGTGGCCGCTCTTCCCGTTCACCACGGGCATGCGGCTGACGTAATTCCGGAAATTGCTTGGCGACATTTAATGGCTGATCTTTCTGAGCCAAAAACAGTAAAGCGGCTGCCAGATCAACATCGGTAGTTTCCAGCTTTTCACGCCAGTCAGTTACCAGCTCCTGAAAGAAACTCAGGTTCTGAGTTTCAATAGTTTGCGCCAACTGTTCCCGGAAAGATTCTATCCGGCGTTGCTCAATCACCTGGCCGGTAGGCAGCGACATTTGCTCAATCGGTTGCTTGGTAGCGTGCTCGATAGTCCGCAATAAGCGACGCTCACGTGGCGATACAAATAATATTGCTTTACCTTCACGACCCGCACGGCCGGTACGACCAATCCGGTGCACATATGCTTCGCTGTCGTACGGAATATCATAGTTAACCACCAGGCTAATCCGCTCAACATCCAGACCACGGGCAGCAACATCTGTTGCCACTATGATATCCAGCTGACTGGCTTTCATCCGGCGGATAGTTTGCTCACGATGGGCCTGGTTCATATCACCATTTAAACAGGCAACGGCGTAACCACGGGCGCCCAGTTTTTCTGCAATTTCTTCAGTGGCACTTTTAGTCCGAACGAAAACAATGCTGGCGTCGTACTCTTCGCCTTCCAGTAAGCGGGTTAGTGCATCCAGCTTCTGATTTGAATCAAGCAATACATAACGCTGACTGATCCGCTCGACAGTACTGGTCTTCGAGGCAATTTTAATTTCTTCAGCATTTTTTAAATGTTTCTGGGCAATAGCACGGATTTGCGCCGGCATAGTTGCAGAGAACATTGCCACCTGACGACCTTTCGGTGTGGCATCCATAATGGTTTGTACGTCATCGATAAAGCCCATGCGTAACATTTCATCGGCTTCATCCAATACAATTGCCCGCAGCTTATCCAGCTTAAGGGTACCGCGGTCTAAGTGATCAAGTATCCGGCCGGGGGTACCGACAATAACCTGAGAACCTCGCTTCAGTGATTTAAGCTGATTGGTATAACTCTGACCGCCGTATAAAGGCAACACATGAAACGCCGGCATATAGCGCGCATAAGCCTGAAAGGCCTCAGCTACCTGAATAGCCAGCTCGCGGGTAGGTGCCAGCACCAGAATTTGTGGATCATTTTGCGCAGGGTCTAGCCGCGCAAGTAAAGGCAGGGCAAAAGCGCCGGTTTTACCGGTACCTGTTTGCGCCTGGCCTAACACGTCTTCACCAGCTAATAGTTTTGGAATAGCCGCCGCCTGAATAGGCGATGGAGTTTCGTAACCAAGTTCAGTGACCGCGCGAACCAGCGGTTCCGGCAGCATTAGCTGGGAAAAAGACAAAGTTTCAGACATACGTTGTTATAACCTCAATCACACGCAGGCTTGTTGGTAAGTGCTATTGTTGTTTTTACCTGGCCTGCAATGCAGTAAAAACACGAAAACGGGCAAAAGACATAGCTTTCCCCGATTTTATTCCAGTAGTATAGCCAAACATTTACCACCTGGAGGAATCCATGATAGAAATCCTCGTTGGCAGCCAAATGGGCGCAGCGGAATATGTGGCAGAACAAGTTGCTGAAACACTGGTACAAGCGGGATATGAAACAAAACTTCATCTTCAACCCGATTTGGATCAGCTAAGCCCGACTAAAGTCTGGTTAGTGATCACATCCACCTATGGCGCAGGAGATCTGCCTGATAATATTCAACCCTTTGCGGATCAATTAGCACAAGATCGGTGTGATCTTACCACACTTTCTTTCGCCGTGATCACTTTAGGTGACTCCAGTTACGATACTTTTTGTTATGCCGGTAAAACACTCCGTCAGCTTTTACAGCAACACGGTGCAAAACCTTTAATCGAAAACCTGGAAATTGATGTATTAGCTGCTGATTTACCTGAAGAACAGGCACTGGCATGGTTACCACAATTGGTTAACAGCATAAAAAAAGGCGAGTGATCACCACTCGCCAAAACACAAGTATCTCAGGAAGAACAGATAAACAAATCACTGCTCCCGGTTGACCTCAGCAATAAAACCAACCAGGGGCCACTCTACCTTGCTATGCCATAACCGGCTTAACATTCTTATGATAAAGCGTTGATAAAATGCAGCTATAACGCAGATCAATACGTTTTAAGATAAGATCTTTATCCTCATGTTATCAACAATGTTTAAAATTAAAAAATTGAAATGTGTATAACTATGGTTTAATCCGGTTATTAACCTGTATTTATACCCTGAATAAAAAAAATATTGCCGAGACCTGTGCATAAGTAGCACAATTGTCCACCTGTTCAACCAGGGTTGATCCAACCTTGATCACAGGATCTGATCTTATTTAAGCCATTGATCCCATATTGTAATAATTGCTTATCCACCGAAAACAGCGTGCTTAATAGTAGTAGTAATAAAAAGATCTTTAAAAAGATCTTATATATATTAGCGCGATCCAGATCCGTTTTAGACGTTTCACAAATGGCTGGATCGCGCTACAATACGTGCCCTATTTTTAAGCGGCTTTTTAGCCAGAGTTGAGGCAGATATGTTGTATCAAGAATCCTTTGATGTGATCGTTGTCGGTGGTGGCCATGCTGGCACCGAAGCTGCTTTGGCTGCTGCCCGTATGGGCTTACAGACATTATTGTTAACTCATAACCTGGAAACTTTGGGTCAGATGTCGTGTAATCCGGCTATTGGCGGAATTGGCAAAGGCCATCTGGTTAAAGAAATTGATGCACTCGGCGGTGCTATGGCAATAGCGGCTGATAAAGGCGGCATTCAATTTCGCACGCTGAATAGTTCAAAAGGACCGGCCGTGCGGGCAACAAGGGCACAAGCTGACCGCCAGCTATACCGGGCTGCAATTAGGCAAACCCTGGAAAATCAGCCTAATTTGCGGATCTTTCAACAAGCGTGTGACGATCTGATAGTTGAAAACGATCAAGTAAAAGGCGTAATTACCCAAATGGGTTTAAAATTTCGCGCCAAAGCGGTAGTACTTACTGTAGGTACCTTTTTAGGCGGCCAAATTCATATTGGTTTAGAACAGTTCTCCGGAGGCAGAGCCGGCGATCCACCATCAATTGCGTTAGCAAAACGGTTACGGGAATTACCATTCAGGGTCGATCGCTTAAAAACCGGTACTCCACCGCGAATAGATGCCAGAACAGTCGATTTTTCAGCAATGCAGGCGCAACCCGGTGATAACCCTACCCCGGTATTTTCGTTTTTAGGCCGGCACAGCGATCATCCGCCACAAATTCCCTGCTACATCACATACACCAATGAGCACACTCATCAGGTTATCCGGGATAATCTGGATCGCTCGCCAATGTATACCGGGGTAATTGAAGGTATAGGTCCACGTTATTGCCCGTCTATTGAAGATAAAGTGATGCGTTTCGCCGACAAAGATAAACACCAAATCTTTATTGAACCAGAAGGCCTGACGACTCATGAATTGTATCCTAACGGTATTTCTACCAGTCTGCCTTTTGATGTTCAGCTTTCAATAGTACGGTCTATTAAAGGCATGGAAAATGCCCATATAACCCGGCCAGGCTACGCCATCGAATACGACTTTTTTGATCCGCGCGATCTCACCAGTTCTTTGCAAACTAAATTTATTAAAGGCCTGTTTTTTGCCGGTCAAATCAATGGTACTACCGGTTACGAAGAAGCCGGGGCCCAGGGATTACTGGCAGGACTAAATGCTGGCCTGTTTGCCACTGAGCGTGACGCCTGGGCACCAAGCCGCGACCAGGCCTATTTAGGGGTACTGGTTGATGATTTAACTACTCAGGGCACTAAAGAGCCTTACCGGATGTTTACCAGCCGTGCTGAGTACCGTTTAATGCTGCGTGAAGATAACGCCGATGCCCGCTTAACAGCAAAAGGACATGAGCTGGGACTGGTTGATGAACAACGCTGGCAGGCATTTAACGAAAAAATGGAAAAAATCGAGCTGGAGCGGCAGCGCTTGCGGCAAAGTTGGATCAATCTCCAGCATCCGGCATTAGCTGCGGTAAATCAGCTGCTGAAAAAACCGCTAAGCCGTGAGGCCAGCTTAGAAGAATTAGTACGCCGCCCGGAAATGACTTATCAACAATTGGTCAATATTGCAGATTTGGGCCCGGCACTAGCAGATCCTATTGCTGCCGAACAGGTAGAAATTCAAATTAAGTATGAAGGTTATATTAACCGTCAGCAGGATGAAATTGCTAAGCAACAGCGTAATGAAGCGACTAAATTACCTGGTTCTTTTGATTACAGTTCGGTCAAAGGATTATCGAACGAAGTAATTATGAAATTAAATCAACACCAGCCGGCTACCGTGGGTCAGGCATCACGTATATCGGGTATTACCCCTGCCGCGATTTCATTGCTTCTGGTTTACCTGAAAAAACAGGGTTTACTTCGAAAATCTGCTTAACCAGACATAAATGAGCCTGAAAGGATCGATATGCTTGATAAACTGCGCCAGCTGGTAGCACAGACCAGCTTGCAATTAAGCGACACACAGCTGCAACAGTGCATTGATTATGTGCAGCTACTCCATAAATGGAACAGTGCATACAATTTAACCTCGGTTCGCGATCCAGCCGACATGCTGGTTAAGCACGTACTGGATAGTCTGGTTGTGGCTCCCCATCTGCAAGGGGAACATTTTATTGATGTTGGCACCGGGCCCGGACTACCAGGTGTGTTGCTGGCTATTTACTACCCACAAAAACATTTTACCCTGCTTGATAGCCTGGGCAAACGGATCCGTTTTTTAAATCAGGTAAAATTGCAGCTTGGTCTAACCAATATTCATCCTCTGCAAAGCCGGGTTGAGCAGCATCAGCCGATACAACAATATGATGGCGTGATAAGCCGGGCGTTTGCATCTACTGCTGATATGCTGCAATGGTGCCGGCATTTACCGGCCGCTACGGGTAGCTTTTACGCAATGAAAGGCGCCGCAGTGCAAGAAGAAATTGCAGCTTTGCCGGATTTTGTTAAAGTAAGCGCAGTTATACCATTGCAGGTACCAGAACTTGATGCCAGCCGGCATCTGGTTATCATGACCAGCACTTAACCATAATGAGGGAGCCTTGTGGGTAAAATCATCGCCATTGCTAATCAGAAAGGTGGAGTAGGAAAAACCACCACCGCTGTTAACTTAGCGGCGTCAATGGCGGCTACTAAGCGCAAAGTGCTGTTGATAGACCTGGATCCGCAGGGTAACGCGACTATGGGGAGCGGCGTTGATAAATATGAAGTACACGCCACTGCGTATGAATTGCTGATCGAGCAGAAACCCTTGCTGGAGGTTGTGGTAAAAGAAACTACCGGGGGTTATCATCTGGTTGCTGCCAATTCTGATGTCACTGCTGCCGAAGTGCGATTAATGGATGTGTTTGCCAGAGAGCTTCGCTTACGAACTGCCTTAAAAGACTATCGTAGTAGCTATGATTTTATCTTTATCGACTGCCCACCCTCACTAAATATGTTAACCGTTAATGCCATGGCAGCTGCTGATACGGTACTGGTTCCCATGCAGTGTGAGTATTTTGCATTGGAAGGCCTTACGGCGCTGGTTGATACCATCAATAAGCTGGCGGCGGTGATAAATGCTGACTTAAAAATTGAAGGTATTTTGCGGACCATGTACGACCCCCGTAACCGCCTGGCAAACGATGTGTCGGAGCAGTTAAAACAACATTTTGGTGACAAAGTGTACCGCGCTGTGATCCCACGCAATGTCCGCCTTGCCGAAGCGCCAAGTTTTGGCACACCGGTCATGTACTACGATAAAAATTCAACCGGCGCCAAAGCATATCTGGCATTAGCCGGTGAAATTCTGCGCCGCTCAGAAAAAAAAACCAGTGGCAAGGCCACCTCAGCATAACCACGATAAGTTAAAGGATATTTTTGCGCATGTCGGTGAAAAAACGCGGTTTAGGCCGGGGCTTAGATGCTTTACTTACGTCGAATAAAACGACGGAGCAAAACAGTGCCAATCAGCAGTCGGCTGAACTGCAAAAATTACCTGTCGAATTTTTACGGCCTGGCAAATATCAACCACGCAAAGATATGTCGCAGGATGCACTGGAAGATTTAGCCAGTTCAATCCGGGCCCAGGGCGTTATTCAACCAATCGTGGTGCGTGCTGTTAGCGATAATAGTTATGAGATTATCGCCGGTGAACGGCGCTGGCGCGCAGCTCAGTTGGCAAGGCTATCAGAAGTACCCTGCCTGATTAAAAACGTGCCCGACGAAGCAGCGGTGGCGATAGCGTTAATTGAAAACATTCAGCGCGAAGATCTGAATGCGATGGAAGAAGCTGTGGCGTTGGATAGGTTATTGACCGAATTTGAACTCACCCATCAGCAAGTGGCCGATGCCGTAGGCAAATCCCGGGCGACGGTAACCAATTTACTGCGTTTAAATGCCCTTAACGACGATGTTAAGGTATTGCTGGAACACGGCGATATTGAAATGGGCCACGCCCGGGCGTTACTGGCATTAACCGATGACAGCCAGTCTGAAACCGCGCGGTTGGTGGCGCATAAGCAATTAACGGTGCGCGAAACTGAAAGCCTGGTCCGGCGCATACTGGAACCAAAAGCCCCGGCAGCATCTAAGGCTAAAGACCCTGATGTCGATGCCTTAGAGCAACGTTTGAGTGAGCGTTTTGCGGCGCCGGTGCAAATTATGTATAACAAAAAAGGTAAGGGTAACCTGGTAATTAATTACAGTAGCCTGGCTGAGCTGGACGGTATTTTAGCCAAAATGCAATTAAGCGAGCAGGATTAAGCATTTTATTTAGCCAAGATAAGGACAACCTGCGACTAAAACCGCTTTTTGTTGCAAATCGGGGGCAAATAAGTATACTTTCGCAAGTTTTTTCTACCCCTGTATGGGCTATTACAACGAGGGGTACAGTGGCAGAAAATATTGTAGCTCAGGCCAGGAAATCAGCGTATTTCGCCGTGCTGGCTCAGGTGGTAGTCGCCGGTTGTATCGCACTGGCGTTTTTTTTGCTGGCTGACAGTATCGCAGCGAAATCAGCCTTTAAAGGTGGCTTAGCGGCAGCAGTACCAAATTTTGTTTTCGCTTTCTTTGCGTTTCGATACAGTGGCGCAGAGCAGGCTCAACGAGTAGCGGCAGCGTTGATGCGCGGCCACAGCTTAAAAGTTTTGTTAACTGTTATATTGTGCGCAGTGGTGTTACAACAGGAGCATTTAGTGCCAGAGGCGTTTATTACTGGTTTCCTGATCACCCTGCTGACACAATGGACAGCACCGTTTTTCTTTAAACTTTAAACTATTGGGATGAAACATGGCTGCAGGTGAAGAGTTAACACTGTCTGGCCATATTCAGCACCACCTTACTAACGCAAAAATGTGTACTGTCGATGGCAGTGTCGCATTTAACAAAGCGTGTAGCGAGGCTGGGTTCTGGACATGGCATATTGATACCCTGGCGTGGTCGATCGGCCTGGGGATATTATTCTTGTGGATATTCCGCAGTGTGGCGAATAAAGCTACGGTTGGTGTACCAGGGAAACTTCAATGCTTTGTCGAAATGGTGGTTGAGCTTGTTGCGACCAACGTCAGAGACACTTTTCATGGTAAAAGTAAATTAATCGCACCACTGGCATTAACTATTTTTGTCTGGGTGTTTTTAATGAACCTGATGGACTTAGTGCCGGTTGATTTCCTGCCCGCTTTTGCTGGTTGGGTTGGTGCTACCTTTTTTGGTATGGACTCGCACGATGTCTATATGAAGATTGTTCCTACCACTGATATCAATATGACCGCCGCGCTGGCCATTGGCGTGTTTATTTTGATGATCGGTTACTCTATCCGGATAAAAGGTGTAATGGGTTTTGTAAAAGAACTGACCCTGCACCCGTTTAGCAGCAAAAATGTAGTGTTACAAATTATCTTGATCCCAGCCAATTTACTGTTGGAAACCATAGCCTTGGTCGCTAAGCCATTTTCTTTGGCATTGCGGTTATTTGGTAACCTGTATGCCGGTGAAATGATCTTTATTCTTATTGGCGCTGTGGGCCTGATGCAACTGCCGTTGCACTTTGTCTGGGCTGTGTTCCATATTCTGGTCATTGTATTACAGGCGTTCGTGTTTATGATGCTGACCATTGTGTACTTAAGTATGGCCAGTTCGGATAACCATTA
Organism: Arsukibacterium sp. UBA5043; assembly: GCA_002415085.1. Lineage (GTDB taxonomy): Bacteria > Pseudomonadota > Gammaproteobacteria > Enterobacterales > Alteromonadaceae > Alishewanella. Next base: position 35,889 of record DIBV01000013.1, read on the forward strand.
ATTTTTTACTTTAACTTTAACTTTAACTATAGAAATATCGGAGATAAAAATGGAAATTGCAGTAGCTATCAAATTAATCGCTGTAGCGTTATTAATCGGTTTTGGTGCTATCGGTACAGCACTGGGTTTCGGTAACATGGGTGGTAAGTTCTTAGAAGCGTGTGCCCGTCAGCCAGAACTGGCTCCTTCACTGCAAGTAAAAATGTTCATCCTTGCTGGTCTTATCGATGCCGTTGCTATGATCGGTGTTGGTATCGCCATGTACATGTTGTTCGCAATGTAATTGAAGGTTTTTATTCGTCGAACAACTAAATAAGGAGGAGCGGACGTGAACTTAAACGCCACTCTGTTAGGTGAATTAATCGCTTTTGCCGTCTTCGTACTTTTTTGTATGAAGTTTGTATGGCCGCCATTGATGAATGCCATCGAAGCGCGCCAGCAAAAAATTGCTGACGGTTTAGCGGCTTCTGATCGGGCTGAAAAAGACCTGGCACTAGCCCAGGACAAAGCTAAAGATCAGTTAAAAGATGCTAAAGCACAAGCTGCTGAAATTATTGAGCAAGCGAGAAAACGCGAAGCGAAAATGATTGAAGAAGCGGCACACAAAGCGAATGCTGAGCGGGATACGATCCTGGCGCAGACCAAAGCCGAAGTTGAAGCGGAACGAAACCGTTTACGCGAAGATTTACGCAAGCAGGTAGCTGCCTTAGCGGTAGCCGGTGCAGAACGTATTCTGCAACGTTCTATCGACGAAGCTGCTCACAGCGACATTCTGGAAAAACTGGTACAAGAACTGTAATGGGGATGAGCTATGTCTGATTTGACGAATATCGCTCGTCCGTACGCTAAGGCGGCTTTCGATTTTGCTGTAGAGCAAAATGCGTTAGATGCCTGGCTGCAAATGCTGGCTTTTGCTGCTCAAGTAGCAGAAAACGACCAGGTTGCAGCATTACTGCGTACTTCTGGTGTTGCTGAAAAGCAAGCCGACCTGTTTCTTCAGGTATGTGGTGAGCAACTCAATGAGCAGGGCCAGAACTTTATAAAAGTACTGGCAGAAAATCACCGCTTGTTGGCGTTGCCTGAAGTATTGGTTGCTTTTGTTGAACATAAAGCGGCGTATGAAAAAGAAATTACCGTAGACGTAGTTTCTGCTACCGCCCTGGATAAAGCTCAACAAGAAAAGCTGATAGCTGCATTATCGCAACGTTTGGCACGCAAAGTTAAATTGAACTGTAGCGTCAATCCTGACATGGTCGGCGGCATGCTGATCAAAGCAGGTGACATGGTAATTGATGGCTCGGTCCGCGGTAAGCTGGATCGTTTAGCAACTGCGCTGCAGTCGTAATTGGGGAATAGAGTATGCAACTGAATTCCACTGAAATCTCAGAACTGATCAAAAGTCGTATTGCTCAGTTTGAAGTGGTCAGTGAAGCTCGTAACGAAGGTACTATTGTTCAGGTAACTGACGGTATTATCCGGATTAATGGCCTTGCTGATTGTATGCAAGGTGAGATGATCGAGCTTCCTGGCAATCGTTATGCTATCGCGTTGAACTTAGAGCGCAATTCTGTTGGTGCCGTAGTAATGGGTCCGTATGCGGACTTAACCGAAGGCACTAAAGTTAAAAGTACCGGCCGTATTTTAGAAGTACCGGTAGGCCCACAGCTGTTAGGCCGTGTGGTAAATACCTTAGGTGCGCCTATTGATGGTAAAGGCCCGATTGAAGCTGCAGGCTACGCGCCAGTAGAGAAAATTGCGCCTGGCGTAATTGACCGTCAGTCAGTCGACCAGCCGATGCAAACCGGTTACAAGTCGGTTGATGCCATGATCCCTATCGGTCGTGGTCAGCGTGAATTGTTAATCGGTGACCGTCAGACCGGTAAAACCGCCTTAGCAATCGATGCCATTATCAACCAGAAAAACACCGGTATTAAATGTGTTTATGTTGCCATTGGTCAGAAAGCTTCTACCATTGCCAACGTAGTACGCAAGTTGGAAGAACACGGTGCACTGGCCAATACCATTGTAGTGGTTGCTTCTGCTTCTGAAGCGGCTGCCCTGCAATTCCTGGCGCCATACTCTGGCTGTACCATGGGTGAATACTTCCGTGACCGCGGTGAAGATGCGCTGATTGTATACGATGATTTGTCTAAGCAAGCTGTTGCTTACCGTCAAATTTCATTGCTGTTACGCCGTCCGCCAGGCCGTGAAGCTTACCCGGGTGACGTATTTTATCTTCACTCACGTCTGCTTGAGCGGGCATCACGGGTTAATGCCGACTATGTTGAGCGCTTAACCAATGGTGAAGTAAAAGGCAAAACCGGTTCTTTAACCGCATTGCCAATTATTGAAACTCAGGCCGGTGACGTATCTGCGTTCGTACCTACCAACGTAATTTCGATTACTGATGGTCAGATCTTCTTAGAATCTGATTTATTTAATGCTGGTATCCGCCCTGCGGTTAACGCCGGTATTTCGGTATCGCGGGTTGGTGGTGCAGCGCAAACCAAGATCATCAAGAAATTAGGTGGTGGTATTCGTCTGGCATTAGCCCAGTACTCTGAACTGGCAGCGTTTGCGCAGTTTGCGTCTGACTTAGATGAAGCAACCCGCGCCCAGTTAGAGCACGGTCAGAAGGTTACTGAGCTGATGAAACAGCTGCAGTACAGCCCAATGAGCGTTGGCGAAATGGGTGTGTCAATTTTCGCTATTGAAAAAGGTTTTCTGAAAGATATTGAAGTAGCCAAAATCTTAGATTTTGAAACTGCTTTAATCAGCTATATGAAAGCCGAACATGCCGAGCTGATGGCTGATATCGCGAAAACCGGTAACTACAACGATCAAATCGAGTCGTCGCTAAAAGCGGCCATTGAGAAGTTTAAAGCAACTCAGACTTGGTAAATTACGCGGGTGGTTACGGCCACCCCGTTCGTTGAATGAAACGGAGATACAGTCATGGCCGGTGGTAAAGAGATAAAAAGTAAGATCGGGAGTATTAATAATACTCGCAAGATCACCAGTGCTATGGAAAAAGTTGCGGTCAGCAAAATGCGCAAAGCGCAGGAGCGCGTAGCTGCAACCCGCCCATACGCTGAAGGTATGCGCAAAGTTATCGGTAATATTGCTCAGGGCAACATCGAGTATCGTCATCCGTATCTATCGGAGCGTGACGTGAAACGGGTTGGCTATATCATTATTTCAACCGATCGCGGTCTTTGCGGTGGCCTGAATACCAACGAGTTTAAGAAAGTTGTGCTGGAAATGAAAAGCTGGAAAAACCAGAACGTTGAAGCGGAGTTTGCCGTTATCGGTAACAAAGCCACGGCGTTTTTTAAGCGTTTCGGCGGCAAAGTTGTAGCACAACAAACGGGTTCAGGTGACGTACCACGTTTGGCTGATGTGATTGGTACGGTTAAGGTAATGCTGCAAGCTTACCTGGAAGGCCGTATTGACCGCTTATTCCTGGTATATAACACTTTTGTTAATACCATGAAGCAAGAGCCAGTGATCGATCAACTCTTACCTTTGCCGCAAACAGAAGTTTCGCCAAAAGAGCATAACTGGGATTACCTGTACGAGCCGGACCCGCAACCTATTTTAGATATGTTGCTGGACCGCTACATCGAGTCACAGGTTTACCAGGGTGTTGTTGAAAACGTTGCCAGCGAACACGCTGCACGTATGGTGGCAATGAAAGCCGCTACCGACAACGCCGGTAATTTAATGGATGACCTGAAGCTGGTGTATAACAAAGCACGTCAGGCCGCTATTACCCAAGAGCTCAGCGAAATTGTCGCAGGTGCGGCAGCTGTAGGCTAAGGTGAACAGTTTTGAGAAATTTGAGGAAACATCATGAGTCAAGGTAAGGTCGTCCAAATCATTGGCGCCGTTGTGGATATCGATTTTCCACAAGAAGCGGTACCTAGCATCTATGACGCGTTAAACGTGACTGACGGTGATCTGGCTGGGTTAGTGCTGGAAGTGCAGCAACAGCTGGGTGGCGGTACAGTTCGTACTATCGCAATGGGTACCACTGACGGGTTACGTCGTGGCGCTCAGGTTGGAAATTCAGGCAAAGCCATTCAGGTTCCTGTCGGTAAAGCGACCTTAGGTCGTATTATGGACGTATTAGGTAACCCGATTGACGAAGCGGGCCCTATCGGTGAAGAAGAGCGCTGGTCAATCCACCGCGCTGCGCCTTCATACGAAGAGCAGGCCGCATCAAACGCCTTGTTGGAAACGGGTATTAAAGTTATCGACTTAGTATGCCCGTTTGCCAAAGGTGGTAAAGTTGGTTTGTTCGGTGGTGCCGGTGTAGGTAAAACCGTAAACATGATGGAATTGATCCGCAACATCGCGATCGAGCACAGCGGTTACTCCGTATTCGCCGGTGTGGGTGAGCGTACCCGTGAGGGTAACGATTTCTATCATGAAATGAAAGACTCTAACGTTCTGGATAAAGTATCGTTAGTATATGGTCAGATGAACGAGCCACCAGGTAACCGTTTACGCGTAGCGCTAACCGGCTTAACCATGGCAGAGAAGTTCCGGGAAGAAGGCCGTGACGTACTGTTTTTCGTGGATAACATCTATCGTTATACCCTGGCCGGTACTGAAGTATCAGCCTTGTTAGGCCGGATGCCATCAGCAGTAGGTTATCAGCCAACATTGGCTGAAGAGATGGGTGCGTTGCAAGAGCGTATCACCTCTACTAAAACAGGCTCTATCACGTCAATTCAGGCGGTATACGTTCCTGCGGATGACTTAACTGACCCATCACCAGCCACTACCTTCTCGCACTTAGATGCGACAGTAGTACTGAGCCGGAACATCGCTTCACTGGGTATTTACCCGGCAATCGACCCACTGGATTCTACCTCACGGCAGTTAGATCCGCTGGTTATCGGTAAAGAGCATTATGACGTAGCCCGTGGTGTACAAACGGTACTGCAACGTTACAAAGAACTGAAAGACATTATCGCCATCTTAGGGATGGACGAGCTGTCTGATGAAGACCGGACCTTAGTTTACCGTGCGCGGAAAATTCAGCGGTTCCTGTCTCAGCCGTTCTTCGTTGCTGAAGTATTCACTGGTTCGCCAGGTAAGTACGTACCGCTGAAAGAAACTATCCGTGGTTTTAAAGGCATTCTGGAAGGTGAATATGATCACATGCCAGAGCAGGCTTTTTACATGGTAGGCTCTATCGACGAAGCGATCGAAAAAGCGAAAAAGCTTTAAGCAACCAGGCTTTAGGAGAGCGAAATGGCGATGACAGTGCAACTGGATGTAGTAAGTGCTGAAGAGAAAATATTCTCTGGCCTTGTCGAGTCCGTGCAGGTCACAGGCAGTGAGGGCGAGTTAGGTATTTTACCTTTTCACGCCCCGTTACTGACTCCTCTGAAACCTGGCATGGTCCGTATCGTGAAGCAGTTCGGTGAAGAGCACGTAATTTATGTGGCCGGTGGCGTACTTGAAGTACAACCCGACAGCATTACCGTGCTGGCTGATATTGCGGTACGTGGCGAAGACTTGGATGAGCAGGCTGCGTTAGATGCCCAGAAACGGGCAACCGAAGCGATGCAACACGCCGGTGCAGATTTCAATTACGCTGAAGCAGCAGCGCAACTGGCCGAAGCCATTGCTCAGCTGCGGGTAATTCAGAAACTGCGCAAAAAGTAAGTTTAAGCTTGTTAAAAAGCCACCTGAGGGTGGCTTTTTTATTGGCAGGATATAAGCCATTTACAACCGTTATACAAACAAGCTGGTTTCTTCTTAGTTACAAATGAGTATAATCGATAGCTAATTTATTGGCACAATGGACTGACTATTGGTTACTTCACATCCGGCAAAGTATGCGCTGGCTGAATATACACTTGATACCGGTAATTATAGTCTGCTGTTCAATGGCAAAACCATACCGCTGGAACCCAAGGTTTTCGCTGTTTTAGTGCTTCTCATTCAGGAGTATCCCCGTTTTGTTACCCTCGAGCAGTTGCATCAGCAAGTGTGGCAGGGTCGCGTGGTTAGTGATACCGCAGTAAGACGCACCATAAGCAAGTTGCGACAGGCACTGAGTGATACCGATAGCGCCAACCCACGCTTTGTTAAATCGCAAATGAAGCGGGGTTATGCCTTAGTTATCAACCCGGTGGTGATAGATAAACCGGCTGAGAAAACCTTAAGTTCTGCAGCGGCTAGCGCAGGCATTCCTGCTGCAAAGCTGTTAGTAAAGCGGCGTTTTCCTGGCCCTGTAATGTTTTTTTTGATGGTTTTGCTACTTATTTCACTTGGGATTAGCTGGTATCAATTTAGTATCAGGCCGCTAAGCCCACAGCAAAGTGCACTTGCATCTGTAGCGCTTGCTGCTGGCGAAAGCCTGATTGATATACCAGGCGAGAAGGTTGATTTGGCCCTGTCGGCTGATGGCCGTTTTCTGGCATTTAGTGCCAGTATAAAAGGACATGGCAGTTGGCAGTTATTTCTGCATGACCGCCTTAGCGGCCAGATTAAACCTCTGCCAACCATTGGCAGTCATGCCGTAACGACCCTGAGTTTTATTCGCAGTGACAGCGCTGTGGTCTACATTGACATAGCTGGCGAGCGCTGTCGCTTGTATTTGCTGGATTTGAAAGAAAATGCGCAACCACAGCTACTGGTAGATCAACAGTTTTCAATGGGAAATGTCATTTATCAAAGTGCGCTGGACCGGCTTATTTTTAATGCTACTGCACATCAGGGTGATAATGGCTACTACTACAGTTATGATTTAGCCAGTGGCAAGGTGCAGCAACTCACCTTTAGCGCTGCATCGATGATAGTGGACATTGGAGGCAGTCTGTCTCCCGATCAACAACAACTGGCGATGGTACGATATCGCGGTCAGCACGATGAGTTCCGGTTGCAGATATATCAGCTGGCAAGCAAGCAGCTGTTGCAGGAAACTGCACTGCCTGTCCGGGCGACGCAAATACAGTGGATTAGCGCTGATCAGCTGGTGTTATTAGATCAGGCAGGCGCTGCCTGGCGTTATCAGTTAAGCAACCAGCAGCTTAGCGAAATAACCTTGGATGGTAAGAACCGCATCCGTCGCTTGTTTATATCTTCTGAGCAGCAATTGCTGGCTATTGTTCGACCTGTTGTTGAACGGAGTTATATTGAAGCAAGCTGGCCCGACAGACAAACACAGCAATTCTATCGCTTTAGTAACCCGCCACATGACCTGGCTTATAGCCCGGATCCGCAGAAGCTTTGGTTAACTCTGCGCCAAGGTGACGAATATCAGCTGCTTTTGTACGACATCAATAGTCAGCAACAGCAGCAAGTGCTAATTCTGGACAGTGATTTTCAGCTACTTGGGCAAAGCCCGGATCAGCAGTATTTGCTGCTTAAAATGAAAAAACGGCTCTGGTTGCTGCAGTTAAGTAATAACCAGCTGAAGCCTATTACGGCCCAAACACAGGTGGTCGAGTCAGGTTTTTTTAGTGCAGATAGCCAGCACATTCTTTTTACAGAAAATGAGGCTGGTCGCTGGTTGGTTAATCGATACCTGATAGCTGCCCAGACAACAGAACGATTTACTCAGAACTACCGGCTATTTATCCCATTTGCTAATGAATACCTGGCAGTTGAACCTCAGGGCCAGTTTTACAGGGTGGACAGCACTTTACAGCAAGTCGTGAAGCAAGATGCCAAAATGATGTTTGATGTACCTTATCAGGTAAATATTCATGGCAACACGCTGCTGTTTAGTAATATGCAAATGGCTGATACTTTTCTGTGGCAGTTCAGTGCACAACAACCAGGTTTATCGCAGCAAATTTTGCCGCGCAATGAGATTGATCCGCGGTTGTCAATTAGCCCTGATGGTAATAAAGTTTTGTATTTTAATATTCAACGTAATAACGATCGCATCGTTAACCTTGGAAAAGTAATTTAATTTCATAAGCTTAAATGGTTATAACTCTGGTTATAACTAAAGTGCTTATTTCATCACAGTAAAGTCGCAAAGCCGTTATCGCTGTTTCTCTGGCGGCTGACTAAAGTTTGCCCTGTCGCATAACAACGCCGCAGGAGGCAACCATGCAAGCTAAGAAAAACACCTTTATTACTATGTTGGTAGCGGGGTCTTTATTGTTGTCGTCTGGCATTGCTAAGGCTGAGATCACCGTCCATACCAATGTTGATCCTAACCAACAGCTGATGATGGCATTAGATATTGTTGACGTTAAGCAGGAGCTTAACCAGACACTGGTTCAATTACAGCTTCAGCTCAAACAGGACAGCTATAACAATGCGCACAAAGCGCTGACAGAGAAATCACTTCAGAACAATGAACTGCCGCTTTTACAACACTGAACAGTTGTGAATAAGTAAGGAAAGCGGTAATGTTTAAGTTGTTAAATAAGCCTGAACCAGCCCGTGTGTTGGGCTGGGGCTTGTTTTGGTTCGGTAGCTGGCTGTTGTTGCACTTTTTACTATTGCAGCATCCATTGGCTGGTTAGCACCACTGATACTTGTATAACAATAATAAATAATAATTGAACAGCCAGACGTGCTAAATGCAGTCGGTTAAAGAGGTAACAACCTATGAGAGTAATATTGTTTAGTTGGCTTTTTCTGGCCTTTTTTGGTGCACAGGCAGCAGAGCTGACCCTGGAGGACTATGCCAGGCCATCCCAGTTTCTGGACATTGAAATTTCGCCAACTGGCAAATATCTGGCTGCGACCAGCCGTAGTGAAGAGGGTAATGTTTACCTCAATGTTATTGATATAAAATCAAATAAAATAATCAGTGTCAGAAACTTTACTGGTCGAGACTCGATTGGCTCTATTAATTGGGCTAATAGTGAACGACTGCTTATTACATTGGTACGCGATATTGGTGCCTTGGAGCAGCCTGTCGGTACCGGTGAGATTTTTGCTGTAGATGCCGATGGTTCAAACGCCAGAATGCTTACCGGATATCGCTCCGAGAATGAAAAGGATGCGGCTCAGGTAATAAATTATTTACCAGAAGAAGATAAGTTTGTACTTATTGTCACCAGCACGCCGAGCCGGCGGGGTTCTTTTAGCCTGGTTAAACGGTTAAACATTGAGAATGGCCGCACCCGGCAAATTGCCCGGGCGCCAATGCGCTCCTCTGGCATGATTACCGACAATGATGGCGTCGCTCGGATGTCTATTGGGGTAGACCAGGAAAATGACAATGAAATGATCATGATGTATCGCAAAGATGAAAAGTCAGACTGGCAAACCCTGCGTCGCTACGGCCAGCGTGATGGTAGTTTCACACCTATCGCATTTTTGCCTGACAATAAGCGGGTCGTGGGTTTAAGTGACACCAAAACTGATACCAAAGCAATCAGTATCATGGATCCTGAAACCGGTAATGAACAGGTGCTGGCACATCACCCTAAAGTGGATGTGGCGCCAATGTTTAGTATTGAAGCTGGCTTCTTAAAAGAAGTAATTGGTGCTTCTTATGAATATGATAAACATGAAGAAGTTTTTTTTGCTGATGTTAAAGATAAAACATTTAGCAATTACATTCAGAGCTTACAAGCCGCCTTTCCTGATAAAAAAGTTACCATTAGTTCTGCAACTCGGGATAACAGCATATTAGTTCTGACTGCACGCTCAGCCAATCATCCACCAGAGTTTTATCTGTTCGATACCAAAAATAATCAACTGAGCTTTTTGCTTAACGGACGGCCTTGGTTAAAGCCTGAGTTACTAGCGGAAACTAAAGCGATTATTTACAAAAGTCGTGATGGTTTAGATATCCATGCCATTATTACTTTACCCAAAGGCCAGGAAGCAAAAAATCTGCCTCTGATAATGCTGCCCCATGGCGGACCACACGGTCCACGAGATTTACTTGAAATCAATCCGGATGCCAAAGTGCTGGCTCAGCACGGCTATGCAGTGTTGCAACCTAATTTCCGCGGTTCTGGTGGCTTTGGGCGAGAGTTCTTGCAAATGGGCTACCTTAACTGGGGCACGAGCATGATTGACGATATGACCGATGGCGTTTTGCATTTAGTTGAACAGGGTATTGTCGATAAAAGCCGGGTTTGTATTTATGGTGCCTCATACGGTGGCTATGCAGCGTTAATGAGTGCTGTGCGCGAGCCTGATTTATACAAATGTGCTGTTAGTTTTGTCGGCATGTCAGACCTTAACCTGATGTATGAATATGGAGATACTACAGAGTCACAGGGTGGCTTAAACACACTGGAGATGTATATTGGCCGCGATAAAGCACGGTTAGATGCCCAGTCTGCGATTAAAAATCTGGACAAGTTAAAGGCGCCCATCTTTATCATTCACGGCACCGAAGACCAACGGGTACCCTTGATTCAGGCTGAAGTATTAAGAGACGAGCTGGAAAAACGTAATCATCCTTATGAGTGGCTGGTAAAAGAAAAAGAAGGCCATGGTTTTTATAAACCGGAAAACAACGTAGAACGTTGGCAGAAAATGCTGGCTTTCTTTGACAAATATATTGGTGAAACCGAAAAAAACTAAAGTTAAAGATTCTGTAATACTTCACGCCACCTCCGGGTGGCGTTTTTCATTCAGCAAAACTTCACCCCAGCCCTGTAATCTGCTTCAAGATCTATTAGAATAAGTACCTATTCGAATAAGCGCACTATCGACGAGACACGATTACAGGGATTTATTTTATGGCATTAAATGTAGTGATTCTGGCGGCCGGTAAAGGCACACGGATGAAATCAGACTTACCCAAGGTGTTGCACAAAGTAGCTGAACGACCCATGGTGCAGCATGTTATTGATACCGCTCGTGCGCTTGGCGCTGCTAAACCGCAATTGGTGTATGGCTATGGTGCGGATGCGTTAAAAGCTGCACTGGCTGACCAACCACTGCATTGGGTATTACAGGCCGAGCAGTTAGGCACCGGCCACGCAGTAGCGCAGGCCAACCCGAATATTGCTGATGACGATACGGTGCTGGTGCTGTATGGCGATGTACCCTTAACCCGACTAACAACCCTGCAGCAATTATTAGCGGTTAAACCGGCCAATGGCCTGGCGATTTTAACGGTTAACTTAGCTAATCCGACCGGCTATGGCCGGATTATGCGCGCTGGTGAAAATAATAGCGGTAAGGTTGTCGGTATTGTCGAACAAAAAGATGCTAATCCAGAACAGTTGCTGATTAGTGAAGTAAACAGCGGCATTATGGCGCTGCCGGGTAAGCAGTTAAAAAGCTGGCTTGGCCGGCTATCTAATAGCAATGCTCAGGGCGAGTACTACTTAACCGATATTATTGCCATGGCACACCGTGAAGGTGTTGAGATTGCTACCGCCCAGCCACAAGATGCAATGGAAGTGGAAGGCGCCAATAATCGCGTACAACTGGCTGCGCTGGAACGAGCCTATCAGCAGCGAAAGGCCGCTGAGCTAATGCTCTCAGGTGCTAATTTGCGTGATCCGGCCCGCCTGGATATTCGTGGTACGGTTGAGGTCGGTAACGATGTGATGATCGATATTAACGTTATTTTTGAAGGCAAGGTGGTGCTGGGTAAAGGCGTAACCATTGGCGCTAATTGCATTTTAAAAGACTGTACTGTTGGTGATAACACCGAAATAAAGCCGAACTCAATGATTGAAAAAGCCACGGTGGGCAGCGACTGCTCAGTCGGGCCTTATGCCCGCTTGCGGCCAGACAGCGTTATGCTGGACGACAGCCATGTCGGCAACTTTGTCGAAATGAAAAAAACCACCCTGGGTAAAGGCTCCAAAGCTAACCATTTAACGTATCTGGGCGATGCGGTAATTGGCAGCAAGGTGAATGTTGGTGCCGGTACCATTACCTGTAACTACGACGGTGCCAATAAGTTCGTTACTACCATTCACGATGGTGCCTTTATTGGTTCTAACAGCTCGTTAGTGGCGCCGGTAACGGTAGGTGTTAATGCTACGGTTGGAGCGGGTAGTGTGCTGACCCGGGATGCCGCCGATGGCGAGTTAGTGGTAGCCCGTGCTAAACAGCGGCATATCGAAGGCTGGCAACGGCCGGTTAAGATTAAAAAGTAACGCCTGAACTTAGTAATAAAACAGCCCGCAAATGCGGGCTGTTTTATTAACGGACTGTATAGAAAACATAGGCTATGTCAGGCTGCGGGTTGGAATCCCGGATCGGGCGCTACAGAGTGTCTGAGCCCTGCCGCAGGCAAAGGGCGAGTTGCTGTGGCGAGCCGGAACGGGAGTTGCAACCTGTCAGCCTTTCTCAAGACTATTCTGCTTTATCCACCAACACCGCAATAGCACCATCGCCGGTTACATTACACGCGGTGCCAAAGCTGTCCTGCGCCATATACAAGGCTATCATCATCGCCACTGCCGCTTCGCCAAAGCCAAGCATGGAGCCCAGCAGGCCGACGGCCGACATCACCGCGCCGCCGGGAACGCCAGGGGCGGCCAGCATCACGACACCTAAGGTTAAAATGAACGGCAGCATGGTAAGCAGTGACGGAATTTCCAGGCCATTCTGCATAACCATTACCGCTACGGCGCAGCTGACAATAGTGATAGTAGAGCCGGCCAAATGGGTTGTTGCACACAGCGGCACAGTAAAATCGGCAATATTAGGTTTTACACCATTGGCTTTAGTCGCCTGCAGTGATACCGGAATGGTGGCGGCGCTCGACATGGTACCCAACGCGGTAAAGTAGGCCGGTAGCATATTTTTAATCAGCAAAAACGGTGATTTGCCGGCTTTAACCCCAGCCATGCTGTACAGTGCAATAATCCACAGCCAGTGCAGCAGAATCGCCAGAATAAGCACTACGCCAAAGGTTTGCAGTGTCTGAAACACGGTACCGGCTGCGGCTAACTGGGCAAATACCCCGGCAATGTAGAATGGCAACAGTGGGATAATAACTTTTAACAATAGCAGCTGAATGATATCGCGGCCCTGATCGGATAACTGCTTAAGCTGCTGCGCCTGAGTTGCGGCAATACCTAAACCAAAAATAAAGGCCAGCGCCAGCGCGGTCATAATGCCAAATACCGGCGGAATATTCATTTCAATATAGGGTGTTAAATTGGCTACCACGCCGGTTGATGTTGCTTCACCAGCCGGGGCCAGCATGGGCACTACAATTGCCGCGACCAAAAATGCCAGGGTGCCGGCTAAAATTGTTGATAAATAAGCAATGCCTAAGGTTCGGCCCAGTAATTTGCCAGATTTTTGTGGCAAGGCAGCAATACCACTGGTAATAAAGAATAAAATCAGTAGTGGAATGGTAAAAAATAATAACTGGCCGAATAGGGCTTTAAAGGTGATTAAAACCTGGGTCAGCCAATGCGGCGCATATAAGCCTAGCAGCATGCCCAGCACAATACCGGCAATCAGTTTCAGGATCAGTTGCATAGTGGGTTCTCGTTTTTTATTAGCTGTTATACAGATCTTGATTTAGCGGGCTGAGCATACCATAACTTTTGCTGATTGGGCTGTGCCTGCTGGTATAGCCAGTGTGAATTGGCCCGCCTGGCTATTGGATAATTTGGGACAATGGCAGATGCTGATTCAGCCATTGTTGCTGACTTTTATGAGAAGTAAGGCACTGAACTATCACACCGAGCATGATCAATGCCGACATATAATTCTGCTGCGTGACAAACCAGACGCCGACGGCTAAAGCTAACAATGCTCCATAGCAGCGGCCAGGATATTGAAAATAAAACGATTTAAGCCTTAGCCAGTGGTCAGGGTTTAGTTGAAACATCAGACATCCTGTCAAATACGTCGGAAAGCGCTAATAATACCGATTGTTTCGGCAGCTGCAACTGCTTAGCTGCTAACGTTAGCTGCTCTAATTGGGATGACAGTTGCTGTAATCGGATCGTCTCGCTTTGATCTGATGCAGCCTGGCTGGCAATTGTCATTGGTTTGCCGCGTTGACGTTCCAGTACACCTTCCGTTTCCAATAAACTGTAAGCCTTGGAAATGGTCATCGGGTTTACCGCATACTGCGATGCCAAATCTCTTACTGATGGCAGTTCATCACCGGTTTTTAGCTGACCGCCTGCCACCATTCGTTTAATTTGCTCGGTAAGCTGGCGGTAAATAGGTTCGCCACTACTCGGGTTTATACTAAACATGACGCTGCCCTATGTTTGTCCTTTTCTGGCTGTAATCAAACATTTTCCAGCGATTTATGGCGAAGTATCGCAGTGCCAGGGCAGCAAGCAACAGACAGATTGCACTGTAAATTTGCACCTGCTGTGAGGCTGCAAACAGCTGATGTGCGGATAAACTGTAATATAAAAAGGTCAGGATAAAACCACTTTTGGTATTGTTCGGGAAGCACAGCATCAGGTAGGTGACACATAAAAGCTTACTCAACAGGAGAGCGCTACTTATAAAAAAAACAGGATTTTGCGGTTGCCAACAGTAAAGCAGCACCAGCACAGGCAGAGTGAAAATAACGAACTGGCCTGAAAAATGGCGCTCATACAAATAGAACAGTTTATTTCTGGATTCAGGCAGATACAGCCAGGCTGCTTTAGTTCTGCCAGTTGCAGAATCAATAGTATAAAGCCAGTAAATCAAAGGTACCAGAAACAGAAATTGGTTCAGCACTTTCCAGTCGTCAAGTTCAGGAAACCACTGCCAACTGCCGTTATACCAGTAATGTACCGCACTTTGCAGCAATGGCACGGCGGCGCAAACAGCTGAAAACATCAGCAGGCGGGCGTAAGGCCGGGCATTAAACCGAAACAGATAGCTGGCCGCCAATGTAGGCTGAAATTTAGGGATAGCGCGCCAGCGGAAATACCAGAAATAATCAGGTTGTTGTCCAGCGAAGCGCCGCAGCTCGGAAAGTTTTGGCAAATAAACTGCCGCGAACAAGCTAAGCGTGTAAAACAGGATCATTGGTAATGGCTGAACTATGGGGATTAACCAATTGGTTTGTAAAAACCATTGCGGATTAAACAGAACCAGCCATACCGGAAAGATAACCAGCCCGGAAGCGGAGCTGCGGCCTTTATCAGCAAATACAACAGTATGTAGCAACAGATGGCTGCAAAATAAGGTTAGTAATGCCTGTGGATACAACAGCGCCGTATATTGAACTACGCCCGGCGAGGTAAGCAAGGTAATAACACTTATCAGTAGAAAAGGGATAAGTGCTGATTGTGACTTACTTAGCAACAGCCGGCCATAGCTGCCTGTCATAAAAGCGGCTATGGCCGGCAATAAGCGCGCATAGTAATACATGAACAGAACAATATTTGCGATATACAAGCTGGCATTGCTGGCAAACCCGAAGAACCAGAAAAAGGCGATAAAAAACCACCAGCCAACACTCATTTCAAGGATGGTTAACATCCGGCCAAGTTGAATAAATAAAATCGGCACTTTAAACAGCGTCATTGCAAGCCATCCTTAACATTCATGCATTTCCAGAAAAATATCTTCCAGATTTAAGCGTTCAACCCTAATTTTTGCCTGTAATTGCTGCTCTAGGATGGCCAACTGAGCTTCCTGCCAGTTTTGCACTGTTATTGTTGCGTTCCTTGCCTGTACCCGTTGGCGTAATATATTTGCAAAAGTCAACGGGTTAGGTAGTAACTGCGAGGCACTGATATGCAGTCGTACCACTGACCCTTTCAGGGCGTCAAGCTCGCTTTGCCAGGCAAGTTGATGGTCTTTTAACAGCCATACTTTACTGGCAACCCGCTCCATATCGAACACGATATGAGAAGAGAAGATAATAACGCTCTGCTGATCGGCAGCAATATTAACCAACTCAGTTAAAAACAGGCGCCGGGCTATTGGATCGAGACTGGCGACCGGTTCGTCGAGAATAAGTAATTGCGGTTTGTGACAAAGCGCCAGAATAATTGCCAGTTTCTGGCGTTGCCCCACTGATAACTTGCTGATCCTGGTTGTCAGCGGAATTTGCCAGCTTTGGCAAAGCCGGTCACACAATGTCTGATCCCAGTTTGGTTGAAAGCGTCCAAATAATTCCAGATGCTCAGACGCAGAGAGCTGTTCCAGTAGCTCGTCCTGTTGCGGCACAAAGCCAATCCTTTGCTTTTCTTTGGCGTCAATTTCTGTACTTGGTGTCCCAAATAGTGTTACTTCACCCTGTTCAGGTACGGCAAAACCAAGCAGTGTTTCCAGTAAGGTGGTTTTACCCGCCCCATTTTTCCCCAATAACGCGATTACATCTCCCTGTTTTGCATCGGCAGTTATATTTTGCAGTATCGTTTTATTTTTGTAACTGCGATACAAGTTAGTTATTTCAACAATATCGGGCATATCCCTGTCTCCAGATAAACTGTATTAATACACCAATACAGTTTATTCTGGGAACAAGCTAGTTTGCAACAAAAATAACACTGGCATCACATCCCATTTTGCCGCAGAGGGCTTAACATGCTGTTATTCAGGTTATACTAAGCTTCAACCGGTACTGTGTTAGCCGGATATTTGTTTAACAGGGATAACTTATGCATCGTTTAATTGGTTTAATATTGGTTCTGTTGCTGGCAGGCTGTGCCCAGCTGGGGTCGCTATCAACTTACAACGTCAGCGAGGCGGATTTGGAGCAGATGCTGACATCGCAATTACCGAAACTGACGCGCCAGGCGAATGTGGCTGGTATTCCGCTGAAAATGGCGGTAGAAAAAATGCAGGTTGATATTGGCCCGGATAGCAGTGATCTGGTGCGGATTAATACCGATGCGTCAGCGGTGCTGTCGTTGTTTGGCTTAAGTTACCCGGCGAGTTTACAGTTACAGATAGAAGGTGCGCCTTATTATGACGCGACGGAGAAAGCCATTTTTATCCGCTCGGTAAAGCTGCTTGACTCTAGTATTGAAGCGGCAGGTTATCGCGGTAACTTAGCGCCGGTAAGCAATGAACTGTTGCAACTGGTTAATGGTTATCTGGCCTCGAATCCGGTATACCGGCTGGACCAGACTAACCCAACAATAAGATTACTGACTGCAGTGCCGGTAAATATGGCAGTGCAGGATGGCAAACTGACGTTTAGCCCGAGCGGCAATTAAAATAAACACTGCAGGATTAAAAAACGGGGTAGCGTGAGCCACCCCAAAGTGCAAGACAACTAAAACAACGACCAGAGACGGCCCTTCCGGGGCCCAGTCTGTGTCAGTCCATGACGAGGCAGACTATAAACCACTCCTTCCTTAAATGCAAATAATTATCATTAAGAAGCGCGGTTCTGTTGTAGCTTTTTTTGCTTGAATTTGCAGCAGTTGCTTGCAATCTGCTACCAGATCTCTAAAATACCTTTCGATTCGAAACTTAGCCGAAAGAATAATCACTTTAAAAAGATAATTAGCGAAGCCAATGAATAAACGCAATACTCAGCAGCGACGCCATCTTATCGTCAGCCAATTACAACAACAAGGCGAATTGTCTGTAGAGCAACTAGCAGAGCGCTTCCAGACGTCAGAAGTCACCATTCGTAAAGATTTAACGGTGTTGGAGCAAGCGGGTTTGCTGTTGCGTCGCTATGGTGGTGCTGTGCCGGTGCCGCAGGATTTTATTGCTGATTCCAGTTTTGAAAAAGTTTCAAAGCGAAAGCTGGCAATTGCTAAAGCTGCTGCCGATCTGATTAAAGACCACTACCGGATTATTATCGACAGCGGCCGCACTACCGCAGCCTTGCTACCAGAGCTGGCGGGTAAACAAGGGCTGGTGGTTATGACTAACTCACTGGGCATTGCCAATGCCCTGCGTGAGCTGGAGAACGAGCCAACCTTATTGATGACCGGTGGCAGCTGGGACCCGCAATCCGAGGCGTTTCAGGGCCAGCTGGCCGAGCAGGTATTACGGGCTTATGATTTCGATCAGTTATTTATTGGTGCTGATGGTATCGATCTGACCCGCGGCACCACCACTTACAATGAATTATACAGTTTGAGCCGGGTGATGGCTGAATGTGCCCGCGAAGTGATTGTTATGCTGGAGTCTGACAAACTGGGACGGAAAATTCATAATCTGGAATTGCCCTGGAGCATGATTAAAGTGCTGATTAGCGACGACGGTTTAAGCGACGACGCGGCGGCCAGAATAACCGAACAAGGCGTGAAAGTTATCAGGGTTAATGCCTGATTAACCCGCTGATATAAAGCTGAATTTTAACAGAATAATGGAGACAAATTATGTGTGGAATCGTCGGCGCCGTGGCGCAACGTGATGTGGTGGATATTCTGGTTGAAGGCCTGCGCCGCCTGGAGTACCGCGGTTATGACTCGGCCGGTGTTGCAGTAGTTAATGCAGCAGGCGAGCTGACCCGGCTACGTCGTCTGGGTAAAGTAAAAGAGCTGGCGGATGCGGTTGCGTTAACGCCCACTCCGGGCGGTACCGGCATTGCTCATACCCGCTGGGCCACCCATGGCGAGCCAAGCGAGCGTAACGCCCACCCCCACGTTTCCAGCAATATTATCGTGGTGCATAACGGTATTATTGAAAACCATAACCCGCTGCGTGACGCGTTAAAAGCCAAAGGCTATATTTTTACCTCCGATACCGACACTGAAGTTATCGCCCACCTGGTAGAAGAAGAGCTGAAAAGTGCCGGCTCATTATTGGCCGCGGTACAAAAATCAGTAAAACAGCTGCATGGCGCTTATGGCACGGTGCTGCTGGATAAAACCGATAGCAGCCGGGTTGTAGTTGCCCGTTCAGGCAGCCCGCTGGTAATTGGCTTAGGTATCGGTGAAAACTTTATTGCTTCTGATCAACTGGCATTGTTGCCGGTTACCCGCCGCTTTATCTTTTTAGAAGAAGGCGATGTCGCAGAAATTACCCGCCACAGCGTCAGCATTTTTGATAAAGATGGCAATGCAATAGAGCGCGAAGTACATGAGTCTACCGTTAGCTATGACGCTGGCGACAAAGGCCAGTATCGCCACTTTATGCTGAAAGAAATTTACGAGCAGCCGCATGCGATTAATAACACTCTGGAAGGTCGCTTAAACGATGATAGCGTACTGGACGAAACCTTTGGCAATGGCGCAGCTGAGCTGTTTAAACAGGTTAAGCATGTGCAAATTGTGGCCTGTGGTACCAGCTATCACTCTGGTATGGTGGCGCGCTATTGGTTAGAGTCGTTAGGTGGCATTTCCTGTAATGTCGAAATTGCCTCAGAATTTCGCTATCGCAAATCGTTCGTGCAGCCAAACAGCCTGCTGGTTAGCATTTCCCAGTCGGGTGAAACGGCCGATACCTTAGCTGCACTGCGCTTAGCAAAAGAAGCGGGCTACGTTGGTAGCTTAACCATTTGTAACGTCGCCGGTTCATCCCTGGTGCGTGAATCCGACTTAGCCTTTATGACCCGGGCCGGCGCCGAGATTGGCGTGGCCTCTACTAAAGCCTTTACCACCCAGCTGGTGGGTCTGGCGATGCTGACTCTGGCTATTGGTAAATATAATGGCTTAAGCGCGGCAGCCCAGAAAGACATGGTGGCAGCACTTAAATCGCTGCCAGCCAAGCTGGAAGAAACCCTGCAACTGGCCGGTGACATTGAAAACCTGGCAGAAGAGTTTGCCGATAAGCAACATTCGTTGTTTTTAGGCCGGGGCGATCAATACCCGATTGCGATGGAAGGGGCATTAAAGCTGAAGGAAATCTCTTACATTCACGCTGAAGCCTATGCAGCTGGCGAGTTAAAACACGGCCCGCTGGCGCTGATTGATGCTGAGATGCCAATTATTGTGGTAGCGCCTAACAATGAATTGCTGGAAAAGCTGCAGTCTAACGTGGAAGAAGTGCGGGCCCGCGGTGGTATTTTATATGTGTTCGCCGACATCGACGCCCACTTCAAATCCGACGCTACCCAGCGTGTGGTTAATGTACCGCACGTACACCCGCTGATTGCACCTATTATCTACACTATACCGCTGCAATTGCTAAGCTACTACGTTGCCATTATCAAAGGCACCGACGTAGACCAGCCTCGTAATTTGGCGAAGAGTGTAACGGTGGAGTAAACCCCCAACTTTACCTCAAAATAAAAAGCCTCGCACAGCGAGGCTTTTTATTTTGAGCTCACTCCTGTACCAGAAAATGCTTTGCTTTACGTTCTGCTTGGCTTATTTTACACATGTAGTTGAAATAAACTTTTAACAAGCAAGTGAAAACAAATTTTAACTTGAGCTTGAAGGATGCCGAATGAAGATGATTTTTACAATAATAATAGTTTTTTTGCTGACTATTATTATTTGGGGTTTTGGTTGGTATTGGATAGATACTAACGTTTTAGTGGAAAGTGAATCTCAGGTAAATCTGGAAGCATTACGAGGTTCTTTTGGCGATAAGTTTGGTGCGGTTAACGCATTATTTTCTGGTATGGCTTTTTGCGGAATAATTATCACATTACTTATTCAAAGAGCTGATCTGAAAGAAACTCAAAGCGCCATGAAACATGAAAGATTTAATAATACATTTTTTCAGTTGTTAAAATTACATATGGAAACAACTGAAAAACTCAAGTTTAAAGGGCAGGACGGAAGAGATGCTCTAAACTCGTTTGTTGAATTTTTTAAACGATCAGATCAAGATTTTTCAGCATTTTTTGCGTTTAATAAATTAGGTAGAGAAGATTTAAGGGATCTAAAATCCGGTGAAAAATCGACACAAGATTTTCATCTTCTACTGAGCTCTAGTGATGCAGCAAATATAGAAGAATGCATCAAAAATGGAAATAAAAGCTTTGATAACTACCTTGATGACAGCATTGACCTTCATGAACGTAAAGTTAGAAAAGCTTATATACATGCATCAAAAGAAGGTTTTTTTGCATTTTCTCATTACTTAAGAAGTTTTTACAATATTGTTCTTTTTGTTGATGAAAGTACTGTTATCAGCGAGAAAAACAAAAAAGAGTACATCTCTTTCATGGCTTCTCAAATATCTGATATTGAACTTGTCTTTGTTTTCTATAACTGTTTACTGGAATATGAATCCTCTAATGGAGCTCAGGCTGGATTTGATTCATCCAAAATGAGATATCTTTTACATAAATATGACATTATAAGAAATATGAATTCTAAAAGTGTATTCCACCAAAGCCATATGAATATATTCAAAAAAGGGTGCCAAAATGTCGCTTAAGGATCCAAAGCCTGAAATTATGAGACTTGAGGAACTTGCTCAGCAAGTGAAATTAGGTGACATAAAGCTACCTAAATTTCAGAGACCTTTTGTCTGGCGACAAAGTGACATGCTCAACTTGCTTGACAGTATTTACAAAGGATATCCGATAGGAAGCTTATTACTTTGGAACAGTTCTCAGAAGCTCATCAGTGAGAGAAGTATCCTAGATCTTGAAATTGACACATCGCTTTCAGATTTTTATCCAACAAACTACTTACTAGATGGGCAACAGAGGCTAACAACTCTGTGTGGCGCTCTATTTTGGAATGGTAAAGAAAAATCTAGTAGCTGGAATATTGTATTTGACTTGCTAGATGAAAAGTTCATAAACGGAAAAGATTTAGTTGTTGACGAGAGATTTTTTCCTCTAAATAAGCTGATCAATACGAGCGATTTCATAAAGCAATGCATGAAATTTGAGAGTAGTAAAAGTAAGGATCGTTTATATCGAAATGCAGAGAGGCTTCTAAAATCAATAAAGGACTATAAAATTGCAGTTGTAAAAATTGGAGACATGACAATAGAAGAGGTGGCACCAATTTTTGAAAGAATTAACAGTACTGGACGTAAACTAACAATCGTAGATCTTATGATGGCTGCAACATGGAGTAACGGCTTTGATCTTTCAAATGAAATTGAGAAAATAACTGAAGTAGCTAATTATCTTGGGTTTGATGATGTTGATAGCAGTATTATTTTAAGATCTATTTCTGCATCTGCTGGTTTGGGAGTCAATAAAGACGATATCAGAAAATTACGTGATAAATCACCAGAAGCACTAAAGGTTGCTTGCGATGACACTAGGAAAGCTATTGATAAAGCGGTTAATTTTCTAAAATCTGAAATTGGTGTTTACGATTTTAGTTTTGTTCCATACGGTTTGCAGTTCACTTTTCTTTGCGAAATGTTTAGGTTGCTCGATAACGTCAATTTAAATAATATTGAACATATAAAACAATGGTTCTGGTTTACATCAGTTACTAGATATTATGGTACTTCTAACACTGGTCAAATAACCCAAGATTTATCAACAGTTAGGGCTTTTTCTAGTGGGAAAATTGAAAGACTTTTTGAATCAAAAAGAATTGATATATCACAGTTGCTCTTTGATAAATTTAACTTAAGAAACGCCACTAGTACTACCTTTGCTTTATTGTTAAACAAAGAAAACCCCAGTAAAACTATTTTTGGCGAGGAGTTGGACTTTTCTCATAATAAAATTAAGAACGCCAAGTTCTATTCATCAATTTTTGAGAGTCAATATGAATATTCAAAACTAAATATTTCTAGAGTTATCAATCCATACAGTAATGAATTAAGTATTTTTGAAAAAATTGATTCTATAAATTGGTCAAGCCATCTTTTACCTGATGACTCCCATGAAAATCTGTTTTCGAGTAGCGGCGAGTCCAGCGAGCTGCTCTTTTCTAAACGGTGTGAGTATGTAGCATCAAAAATAAGTGTTCTGACAAGCTGTGAAGTGACTTTTAATCCGGGAACTTACGGAGTTGCTTTTGACGGTTCGGAGGAAGAAATTTGAAATGTGTCACGCGGAAAACTTGACAAAACTTGACGTTGTCTTACAATTCGCGGATGCAAAAAATACTTAATACTGATAACGCCGTTAAGGCGATGCAAACTGCTGGTCTGTCACAAACTTCTGTGGCGGAGCAGCTCGGCGTGTCTAAAGAGGCGGTATCGCAGTGGCTAAATGCGAAATCTTTCCCGCGCCCTGACAAGTTGTTGCAGTTTGGCAAGTTGTTAAACTTGTCTTTTAGCGAGTTAGTCACCAAGCAAGACCCTTTTGCGCCCAAAGTGGCGTTCAGAAAGATGAAGGGCACTAAAACCAAAGAACAACATATTGAGAAAGCTCAGGATATCGGCCGCTTTTTGCGTCATCTGGTGCCTTATGTGCCGTTTGATACGTTGGAAATGCCACCAGTACTGAAGGCGCCGCAAAACAACTATGATTATTTGCGCACAGTAACGGCCAAGGTAAGAGAAGATATCAACTTAGGCTTGGCAGAGTGTGTGGACTTTACTCATCTGATACGCCGGTTTTCCGAGCTGCAAACTGTGGTTGTACCGGTAATGTGGGGTAATAAACAGCGACATGAAAATGCCGTACATATCTACCTGCCAGACTCGCAGACTACCTGGGTTTATCTAAACCTTGATACCAACATTCATGATTTTAAATTTTGGATGGCGCATGAGCTGGGTCACTGCCTGTCACCAAGCCTTGAAGGTGACGACGCCGAAGATTTTGCTGATGCGTTTGCTGCCGCTCTGTTGTATCCGCATGAAATGGCAGAACAGGCGTATATGTCTATCACGGCACAGCCTTCCGCTGCAGCAAAAATAAATCATGTTCTTGCCTTAGCGGATGATTTAACCATTTCGCCTTACACTGTCTTGGGGCAGGTAAACAAGTATGCTGTTGCAGTCAACAAACCGGTAGTTAAGCTGAGTGAAAAGGCTTTTCCCGGAGCGGTCACTAATTTTAATAAGAAATATAAAAATTTGAGTGAAGCATTTTTTGGTGATGCTGATCTGGATGCGCAAGGTAAGCCCAGTGCCCGTGAATATATCGCTAAAAGCGAGGCTGCTTTTGAGACTCCCTTTTTTACTATGCTCAGGAAGTATCTTAAAGAGCACAACAAAGGCCCGGGGTTTGTCCATACTGTATTGGATATGCCGTTACTTGACGCACGGAGTATCCACGCAGAGCTAACCTGATGCCACAATCTAAAATTCTGGTTGATACCAACGCTTACCTGAGGTTAGCGAAAACGATACGCCCCTTATTGTTTGTGCCCTTTGGGGACAACGAATTTTGTTTGTACATCCTGCCAGAGTTAAATCAGGAGCTTGAAAACCGCAAGCTGCAAAGCAAGTTTCCTTGGGTAGAGGAAGATGAATTTTCAGAAAACCGAAAACACTTCCCCAAGATTGGCCGAAAGCAAAAGGTTTCCATACAGCAAAACTTTGATTACATTTGGGATTATGTGCAAACAGAACTGCAAGGCCCATCCAGAGTAGATGTCTGGTATATCGCCTATGCGTTGGAGCTAGGCGTGCCAGTGATTACTGATGATCAGGATATGACGGCGCTGGCCAATGTTTTTGCTGCCGATGTTATGTCTACACTTGAGCTGCTTAAGATCATGTTGGATTGCGGCCATTCCGATATGAAAACCATTAATGGCCTGTGCGATTACTGGCGATATATTGCTGACCTGCCAGCCAACTTTAAAGCCGACTACGAGCGTTTGTTTGGTAACCAGCAAGCCTAATGAGGTCTTTCACGTTGTAAATTGATATAGCAACCTTTGTGCGTCATCTGCCTTGCTCTTTTGATAACACTATCTCACAAGCCGTTTTACCTTCCAGTTCCCCAGCCAGAATTAGATAATTTAGGCTATCGTGATTGCCGCTAATGCCATAGAAAAGCTTGGGGTATGTTTAAAAAACTCTTAAAGTTATACATGTCGAGGCGAATATGTATAACTTTTTTTATTTTCTATATCTGAAAAGCTGAAACGTACGGAAAAGCCATTTTAGTTAACAAGTAAGGATATTGTACATAAGACTTGCCTGCTTACTCTTGTCATCATCTTAACGCAAGTCCAGCCACGCAATTTGGCGAAGTCGGTAACTGTCGAATAAGCTGCACCAAAATTTAGCAAAGGGCCTTAGGGCCCTTTTTTATTGGTGCATGCTTAATCTTTGAAATTTAATGAAAAAGTCATGTTGCTGCAATAATTTGCCCCGCTTTGGATCGGCTTTTTATCGCAGTGCTATTGACGGCTTAAATTTAATCATCTACCTTTTGTAAGCGCTTACATTTTATATTGCAGATACCTTTATTGGTGTTGGCGTATTCAGTCAGCAGGTAGCAAAGACCCAGGGGATGATTATTAAAATGAAACAGATTTCAACGTTAACCGCCTTATTAATGGCGGCAGGCCTGGCCGGTTGTGGTGGTGATACTGCTACCACTACCGATTTTACGGCGGTTAACCCGACCGAGCCGGTTAGTGACTGGCAACTGGTATGGAGTGACGAATTTGACGGCACCCGCATTGATGACGATAAATGGACGCATGAAATAAATTGCGCCGGCGGCGGTAATAACGAAAAACAATGCTATACCGACAGCCCGGACAATTCGTTTGTGTCAGACGGCACCCTGAAAATCGTTGCCCTGCCGGCAGAAGACGGGGCGCCGTTGCCTTATACGTCGGCCCGGTTAAATACCAAGTACCAGGGTGACTGGAAATACGGCCGTTTTGAAATGCGTGCTAAGTTACCGTCAGGCCAGGGCAGCTGGCCGGCGTTCTGGATGCTGCCTACTGAT
Organism: Arsukibacterium sp. UBA5043; assembly: GCA_002415085.1. Classification (GTDB taxonomy): domain Bacteria; phylum Pseudomonadota; class Gammaproteobacteria; order Enterobacterales; family Alteromonadaceae; genus Alishewanella. The sequence goes on from DIBV01000013.1 coordinate 61,417, forward strand.
AACGTTTACGGCGAATGGCCGAAATCTGGCGAAATCGACATTGTTGAAGCGGTTAACCTGAAGGTGGCCGGTGAAGATGGCGTGGCGGAAGCTAACGTTCATGGCACTCTGCATTACGGCCGTGCCTGGCCGAATAATGCCAGCTCGGGTAAAGCGTATCAACTGGCAGAGGGAATGAACCCGGCTGATGATTTCCATACCTATGCCATTGAATGGAACGAAGGTGAAATTCGCTGGTACGTTGACGGTTATCTGTATCAGACGCAAATGGCGTCAAAAGTACGCTTTAACAGCCGTGGCGAGGCCGTTGGCCTGAGTCATCGCGGCTGGTTTTCAGAAAATTTTGACATCGTTACCGGCGAGCTGACAACCCAATGGAGCAGCGCACCCTTTGATCAGCGTTTTCACTTATTGCTGAACCTGGCCGTGGGTGGCAACTGGCCAGAAAACGTCAATAACCTGGGTATTGATGCCGAAGCCTTTGCTGATGGCCAGACCTATGAAATAGATTACGTGCGGGTATACCAGTGTGGCCAGGATTTAGACAGCGGCAAAGGCTGTGAAACGGTACGTGCCGGCTACAAAGATGAAGCCACGCTGGTAATGGGCGAAGCGCCAATTCCTACACCTCCTTCTACCGGTGTCGCGCAAAACCTGACGATTTTTGCTGATACACCGAATCCGAACTGGCCTGCCTGGGATTGCTGTGGTGGTTCTACCCCGGCGCTGATTGAAGTAGCAGACCGTGGCAATGTGTATGAGTTTGTGGTCAATGCCCAGCCAACCGTAAATGGCTTTATTACCCGATCGGCCTTTATCGATGATGAGGGGGAAGGGGTGCCCAGCCCGTTTGACGCCTCGCCATTAATTGAAAACGGCAGCATCAGCTTCGATATGCAGGTGGTATCTGCGCCGTCTAACCCAGCCTCAACCTGGATATTTAAAGTTGAAAGTAATGGTGGTGTTAGTGGAGGTGGTACTGCAGTTGAAATCCCTATTACAACAAGTGCAGAAGGTGTGGCACCTGTAACGGGCCAATGGCAAACCTATACTTTCCCATTGCAAATGCTGGCTGATGCTGGCCTGGATTTATCTGCCATTGATGTGGTGATGATTTTCCCGGCCTGGGATACCGGTAATGGTGCTGTGTACCGGGTAGATAATGTCAAAATCGCCCAGCCTGATGCTGCCTCACCAGAGTTAACTATCTTTACAGATGAGCAAAACCCGGCCTGGCCAATGTGGGATTGTTGTGGCGGTACTACCCCGGTTGAAGCAATGGATGATCAAGCGCATGGTCTTACTGCCGAGTTTGCTATTGGCGCCACACCAACAGTAATGGGCTTTAATACGCGTTTGCTTGAGGCCGCTGCTGAACCGTTTGATGCTTCAGCGTTATTAAGCGAAGGCGTCGTGCAATTTGAAGTAAAAGTGGTTGATGCACCTACAAATCCTGATTCAAGCTGGCTGTTTAAAATAGAAGCAGACGGTGGTGAATCATTCGTTGAATTGCCATTAAGTGCTGGCAATGGTGGCGTTGAGCCGGTTACTGGTGAGTGGGCCACTTATACGTTTAGCCTTCAAAGCTTGTCTGACGCCGGATTGGATATCAGTGCTATTGACGTGCTGCTGGTGTTCCCAGCCTGGGATACCGGTAATGGTGCGGTTTACCGGCTGGACAACGTCCGGATCTTTAATCCTAATGCCAGCGCAAATGGTCCGATAACCCTGTTCCGCGATGCAGTTCATCCAGACTGGAGCCTGTGGGATTGCTGTGCTGGTTCCACCCCGCAGGTAGTCGATGCCGGTGCCCCTTATGGCAATGTAGCGCAGTTTTCAGTGCTGGGTTCGCCAGAAACGGTGCAGGGTATCATAGCCAACGAAAATGTGTCGTACGACGCCACGCCATTATTGGCCAGCGGCAGCGTCAGTTTTGATATGCGGGTGGTGGATGCTCCGGCTAATCCGGACTCAAGCTGGATATTTAAAATTGAATCAACTGATGCTGCCAGTGAGGTTGAGCTGCCATTAGCCGCTGGCAACAATGACCAGGCCCCGGTTACCGGTGAGTGGCAGCGCTATAGCTTTTCGCTGCAAAGCCTGTTTGACGCTGGCTTAGATATCAGCGACATCAACGTGATTATGGTGTTCCCGGCCTGGGGTACTGGTTCGGGTGCAGTATATCAGATTGATAACGTTGAAATTTCTAATAACTAATCAGTGCGACGAGAGTAAAACCATTATGAAACCAATATTATTTAATAAAAGCCAGGTTGCCATTGCGGTATCAGTCGTACTGACAGCCGGCCTGCTAATGCCGGTGCAGGCGCAGGACGCAGCACAAGGGCAGGCACAGGATGTAGATGTCGAAATTATTCAGGTTAAGGGTATTCGCGGCAGTTTAGCGCGCTCGATGGACGTGAAACGCGACGCCTCGGGCGTGGTAGATGCCATTTCTGCAGAGGAAATGGGTAAGTTCCCGGACACTAACCTGGCTGAATCGTTGCAGCGTATTACCGGGGTATCGGTGAGTCGGGCCAACGGTGAAGGCAGTCAGATTACCGTAAGGGGCTTTGGTCCTGAATTCAACCTGGTTACCCTTAATGGCCGTCAGATGGCGGGAACAGGTTTTTCACGGTCATTTAACTTCGAAAACTTATCTTCTGAGGGGGTTAGTGCGTTAGAAGTATACAAAACCGCGCGGGCAGATGTACCCACAGGCGGCCTGGGTGCAACGGTCAATATTGTTACCGCTAAACCCTTCCAAAATCCGGGTGAGCGCTACTCTATTATGGCGAAGGGGCTGCATGACTCCTCGAATAAGGTCGGTGACGATCTGACTCCTGAACTGGCGGGTATTTACAGCAATACCTTTATGGATGACCGTTTCGGCGTCACTGCTAACTTCTCTTATCATCGCAGAGACTTCCAGCGCCAGTCGGCCAATGTTCGTTCCTGGCAGTTAAACCCTGCCTTGTCGGTGGATGAGTCGGATATTGTGGATGGCCGGCCGGTGGATGGCAACGGCGAAGTGATTCCCCGTTTCTGGGCACCCGATGACGATGGTGTTTTACAACCTATTGCGGCCGCTTTCTTTCCTCAGGAAATCAGTTTCGCCCGCGATGATATTGAGCGTGAGCGAACCAATGGCCAGGTAACCTTTCAGTTTGCGGCAACGGATGATCTGATCTTTACCCTTGATCACACCGTCTCCAATGCGGTGACTGGTAATAACTCGCTATCCTGGGGGGTGTGGAACGGTTCTTTCGGCGGCAACGCCAATGCCTATGAGTTGGATGAAAATGGTACGGCCATTTATTATAACTCATCCGGCGATGATGGCTCTTTTACCGGGTTCAGGGAAACCAGCGAAGTCGACTCAAAAGCCACTGGCCTTAATATGGCGTGGGCGTTTTCTGATTCATTAAGCTTCAGCTTTGACGCACATACGTCCAAAACCACCACAGACAATGGTAAGGATAAAGGGTTGGGGGCGCAGGCTCGGGTTATTCTGGGGTCGGCTGCCTTGTCATCCAAGGAATATTTTTTCCGCGAGGGTGATATTCCTGGCTACAATATCAGGTGGCAAAATGGCTCCAATGAACTAAGCCCCAATGATATAGGATCAAACTTCAGCATCTTCACCCGCACCCCGGGTGAATCAGAAGTCACTCAGTATCAGTTTGACGGCAATTGGCTGCCCGATGTTGGTTATGGTCTGAGGGGGGTATCATTCGGTGCGGCTTACACTGAACAATCTCTTAGTGGGTCTGGCGGCTCTAACAACGCCAACGCGCCGGGTTTCAATAATGGCACCTTTGCCGAAATCTTCCCGGATAGCATGTTTACCCGTGTGGATCTGAGTAACTTCCTGGATGAATTTTCCTTCGGACCACAGGGTGTATCGCCTGGCTATGCATATACCTATGATATCGATGAAGCCATCATCCGCCAACTGGCCTTCCTGACAGAGGATGTGCTGGGCGCTGATGCATACGAGATCGGCACCTTCGGTCCGGAGATGTTTCCGGTGAATAGCATCGAAGAAGAAACGGTCAGCCTTTATGTTTCAACAGAGTGGGAATTTGAAGTTGAAGGTTACTATATCGATGTTAACCTTGGTTTGCGCTACGAAGAAACCGACATCCTCAGCCCCGCGAAGAGCCGTGTGGCTGAGTTTGTCTATTGGGCCGGTGGGTCAGAGTGGCTGACTCAGTTCGCCGGCGGTGGCGACCTGGTAGAGGTCGATTTCACCGGCAACTATGACTTACTGTTGCCGATGTTTGACCTGAAAGTGGATATTACCGATGACTGGGTTGGACGCTTCTCTGCCGGTAAGACCATTACCCGGCCCTACTTAGGGCAAATGCTGGGCAACCTTAGTCTGACGCCTTCACCGAAGATTGGTTCCAGAAGTGGTAGCCGCGGCAACCCTAATCTGAAGCCGTTTCAGTCAACCAACCTCGATCTGTCGCTAGAATATTATTATGGCGATGCCAGCTATGCGGCCATAGGGCTGTTCTGGAAAGACGTTGACGATTGGATCGATAACTCACAAGTCACCACAACCTTCGAAGGCCTACATGACGTTTATCTGGGCCAGCGTTGGAATAATGCGGTTGCGGCCATTGAGGCGCGTGGCGAGCAGGTCACCGACGGCGCTATTTACAATGAGATTGTTGCCAACGGTGTAGGCATAGGTGAAAACAACCGTGTCTTACCAGACCCAGCTACCGATCCTTTGATTGCGTGGACAATTAACTCCCCTGAAAACGTCGGTGCCAGAAAGGTAAACGGTTTGGAGTTTGCGGTACAGCACGTGTTTGGGGACAGTGGGTTCGGCACGGGAATAAACGCCACTCTGGTGGACGGTGATGTAGAGTACGATAATTTCGTGCTGGCGAACCAGGCGATTTTGCCCGGCCTGAGTAACTCGGCCAACTGGCAGGTTTTCTACGAAAAAGAAGGCTTGTCGGTCCGGTTAACGGCCGCATGGCGTGACGAGTATCTGGCAGGTCAGGGCCAGCCGGACACCACCGATGCGCCGCCTAATTATGTTGAAGAATACTTACAGTGGGATTTAAGCGTTAACTACGACATTAATGATAACCTGACCGTATTCTTCGAAGGCATTAACCTGACCAATGAAACTGAGCGCAGTTTTGGCCGGTTCGAAAGGCAGTTCTTAAGTGCTGCGCAATATGGCCCAAGGTATGCTATTGGTGTCAGATACACCATGGGCAATTGATCATACTGTAATACCCTCCTGTTGTAACTCCGGATTAGTGCCCGCTTGCGGGCACTTTTTTTATGCTGAATTTCTCAACTGACTTGATATTTAGATCGATCTTGCACCGCTGTGGGGCTGGTGTGCTTACGTAACAGCGGCATGGATGCCGCGCAGCCTGAAAGGGCACAGGGATGTGATCCTTGAAGGCGGTGAAGTAAGTATCTCCAGCCACCCAGCCTCTGCTGAAAAGTTAGTGGCTACACCCGCTGTTGCTTTGACAGCACACCAGCCACTCTGCCTCTCAGAGTTGGTGTTAGTCTCGGTTTTCTGAAGGCCGACAGTTGTGAAGGTATAAAAAAGGGCGCCTGCTGGCGCCCTTTGGCTAAGTGCTGGCCTGGTTAACTAATTTACTGACATGCCACCACAGTATGCTGCTTATCAGCTAGCGGGCTGATTCTGGCATCAGCCAGGCTCAGGGTTAACTTACCGCTGCTTTGCACTGATAACACCTGAAACACCTGGCCCAGCTTCAGCCCCTGCTGCTGTAAGCAGCTTAAATTTACTGCCAATGGTTGCCATTGGTCGTCCGGCATGGCAGCCAGTGCTTCGCTGATATTAACCCTACCGCCGCAATCCTCGCCACAGGCCATGCCCAGCATAACCGTTGCAGGTACTTCACCCTGGCGCTTTACCAGTAACGTTAACTGGCTGTCAGCTTCGGCGTAGGCTCTTAAATCGCGCGGAAACGGACTGATAAAGCTGAACGCGGCGCTGGCACTGCCATCAAACTCAAAACGGCGGGCATCTTCCTGCACCTCTTTATCAAAGGTGCGGCTGTTGATCGCCCCCAACTGCTGAATACTGCTGCTGACCATGGTGCTTTCGCTGGCATTAGCGTTACCACTTTGCAGTTGTAACTGCCAGGGCGAGCGGGGGGAGCGTTCAAAAATAGCCAGTTCAGTTAACTGGTTACTTTGCTCTACCTGCTCAGACAGTTCGCCGGTCAGTACGTCTTTATCGCCATAACGCAGGCCAAAGCCATAAGGCAGCAACGGCTGGTAATCGGCATCGCCATAGTTAACAGCCGTTTGCTGCGGACTGGCAGGCCAGGAAAAAGACAACTTACCATGAAAATCATACTGCACAGTGCCATCGGCATTGGCCAGAATCACGTCTGCCACCCCTTCGCCTTCACTGCCCGGCAGCCAGACGGCGACAAAGGCATCAGAGGCATTAAGCTCAGGGTTTACCCACAGCGGCCGGCCACTGATAAACAGCGATACTACCGATATACCCTCTGCCTTTAACTTGTTAAGCAGGGCTAAGTCTGTTTTATTACCGCGTTGATATTCCAGGTTATCGATATCGCCATTGCCCTCAGCGTAAGGCTCCTCACCAAACACCACAATAGCCACATCAGGTTTTTGCTGATAACTGCCATCGGCTGAAAGCTCAACGCTGCCGCCAGCTGCGGTAACCTGGCGGGCAATACCGGCATAAATGGAACTGCCACCCGGAAAATCAGCATTGGTGTTACCGGTACCCTGCCAGCTGATGGTCCAGCCACCGGCTTGCTGGCCAATATTGTCTGCACCACCCCCGGTCACCAGCAGCCGCTGTGTGGGATTTACCGGTAATAACTGGTTGTGGTTTTTCAGCAATACCAACGATTGGCGCACCGCTTCACGCGCCACTGCCCGATGCTCAGCTGAACCAATTAATTCGGTTTTCCCGGCCAGTGGCCGCTTAGCCGGGCTGGCTTTATCGAACAAGCCGGCACGCATTTTAACCCGCAAAATCCGCCGTACTGCGTCATCTACCCGTTGCATACTGATGTCACCGGCTTCAACCTGAGCAATCAGGTTATGGTACAACGGCTTCCAGGCGGCAGTGGGCACCATATAAATATCCAGCCCGGCATTCGCGGCTTGCGGACAATTTTCATTTGTGCAACCCGGGATCTGGCCATGGCCATTCCAGTCGCCTACTATAAAGCCATCAAAGCCCATCTGGTTTTTCAGTACGTCAGTCAGTAAATACTTATCGCCATGAATTTTGCTGCCATTCCAGCTGTTAAATGACGCCATTACTGACTGGGCGCCGGCCTGCAGGCCGCCGACATAGCCCTGGGCATGAATATCAAACAGCTGTTGTTCAGTGACTTCAGTATTGCCCTGGTCAATGCCGCCGGTAGTGCCGCCATCGCCCACAAAGTGCTTAACGGTACTGATAACCTTATCAGCACCAAGAAAGTCGCCAGCGGCAGCACCCTGTAAACCGGTAACAATGGCCGCGGCATAATCGTGCACAATTTGCGGATGTTCTGAATAGCCTTCATAGGTGCGGCCCCAGCGATCGTCCCGCACTACCGCGACAGTTGGCGCAAATACCCAGTCAATGCCGGTTACCATCACTTCGCGGGCGGTGACTTTAGCTATCTGCTCAATCAAATCGGGGTTATTGGCCGCGCCAAGACCTATATTATGCGGAAAAATCGTGGCGCCAATCACATTGTTATGGCCATGCACCGCATCGGTGCCCCACATAGTCGGAATACTGCTGCCATCCTGAATGGCATCCACCGAGGCCTGATACATCGCGTCAGCCAAGGCGATCCAGTCGGCCGGGGTGGCATACTTGTCGTCATTTGGAAAAGCGCCGCCACCATTTAAATAGGAGCCAAAACCATACCGGCGCATATCGTCAACGGTAATGTCGCGAATTTCCGGCTGGATCATCTGAGCGATTTTTTGCGACAGGCTCATATCGGCCATTAAATCAGTAATGGCTTGCTCAATGGCCGGATCTTGCGACACGGGCAATTCAAGCTTGGGCCAGATCGTAATTTGTGTGGTCGTAGCCGCAGTATCTTCAGTAATTGTCGATACCGGCGCAGGTTTGCTGCATGCCGCAAGGATTAGACTGCCACTCATGACCAGCAGCAATGGTTTTAACAATAATGATGATCTGTGGAGCATTATAACGCCTCCTTCGTCGCAGCAATGGTTTCAGTCATCGAGCCGCGGGGGTTGCAACCATTGAGGCCGTAAAAAGCAATATAGATATAACACAGCAACGGCAGAACAAAGGCTAGCTGCACACCGACCCTGTCCGCTAGCAAGCCTTGCAGCACGGGTAAAATGGCACCACCAACAATGGCCAGGCATAAAATACCTGAACCCTGACTGGTATATTGCTTTAAGCCGGCAATAGCTAAACTGAAAATAGTCGGGAACATAATAGAGTTACATAGGCCGACCAGTAGCAGTGACCACATCGCCAGCTTGCCGGACGATAAAATAGTAATTGCTACCAGTATTACCGCACAAATAGCATTAAAAGCCAGTGCCTTACCGGCGTTGACCTTTTGCATTACCACCGCCCCAATAAAGCGGCCCACCATAGCACCAAAAAAGTACCAGGAAATATAATGTGAAGCGGCGGCGGTAGTCATATCACCAATTTCCGGCATCGACAGATAAATGGCTAAAAAGCTACCGATACCCACTTCAGCACCAACATAAACAAAAATACCCAGGGCACCCAGCATTAAATGCCGCTGCCGCCAGGCTTCGCCGCCCAGAGGCAAGGCTTCGGCGGGGTCTTTCTTGCCCATTGCCGGCAGTTTTAACCAGGCAAAAATCAGCGCCAGCACAATCAGGCTGGCGGCCAGAATTAAATAAGGTAACTGGACAGTCGATTCGGTAACGGCGCCGGGTACCGGCTCGGGCGCATCCATACCACCAAAAATAAGCCAGGCACCAAAAATCGGCGCTAATGCTGTACCAGCAGAGTTAAAGGCCTGGGTCATGGTTAAGCGGCTGGATGCCGTTTCCGGTTTGCCCAGCACACTGACATAGGGGTTAGCCGCCACCTGCAAAATAGTGATGCCTGAGGCTAATACGAACAGTGCTAACAGGAACATGGCATAGACATGCATGGCGGCGGCAGGTACAAACAATAAACAACCAGCACCGGCGATCAGTAGACCAGTAACAATACCTGCTTTATAACCAATTTTACTGACCAGCATGCCAGCCGGTACTGAGACAATAAAATAGGCACCAAAAAAGCAAAACTGAACTAGCATGGCCTTAAAGTTATTCAGGTCGAACAAAATTTTTAAATAGGGGATCAAAATATCGTTAAGACAGGTAATAAAGCCCCACATAAAAAACAGTGAGGTCAGGGCAGTCAGTGCGAAGCGGTAATTTTCATTGCCGCCGCTGGCACTGAGGCCTGCCGTGCTTGGTAATGGTGAAGTTGCCATCTTGTCCCCCTCGGGTGAATAGTGTTTTTTATTGACGTGCTGCTGAGAGCCGTCTAGTATTATGTAAGCGCTTTCATTTATAGCATATATCACGCTGTTGGCAAATTTTTTGTCGTCCAGCTGCCAGTAACTTTACGTTCGGAAGATAGCCAAATTGATGAAAATCTCCTTAGCTGCCAATTCAGCCTTACTTAAACCCGATTTTACTTTTGGTGTGGCGACAGCCTCGTTTCAGATTGAAGGGGCTGCGGACAGCCGGTTACCCTGTATCTGGGATACCTTTTGTGCCGAACCAGGCCGGATTAAAGACGGCTCCGATGGTCTGGTAGCTTGTGATCATATTAGTCACTGGCGCGAAGATGTTGAGCTTATTGCCTCACTTGGCGTTGATGCCTATCGTTTTTCAATTGCCTGGGGCCGGGTGATTAATATCGACGGTAGTGTTAACACGGCAGGGCTGGATTTTTACCGGCAATTACTGGACGCACTGCGGGCACGCAATATTAAGGCTTTTGTTACCCTGTATCACTGGGATTTACCGCAGTATTTGCAGGATAACGGTGGCTGGTTAAACCGGGAAACGGCGTATAAATTTGCAGACTATGCAGACAAGGTAAGCCAGGCTTTTGGTGATCGGGTATATTCTTATGCCACATTAAACGAGCCCTTTTGCAGTGCTTACTTAAGCTATGAAGCCGGTATCCATGCGCCGGGTGTGCAAAACCGGAAGCAGGGCCGCCAGGTCGCCCATCATTTATTGCTGGCGCATGGTCTGGCTATGAAGGTTTTACAACAGAATGCTCCTCAGGCGCTGAACGGCATTGTGCTCAATTTCAGCCCCTGTCATCCGGCCAGCAACAGCGATGCTGATAGGCGGGCGGCCCGGATGGCCGATCAGTATCATAATCAATGGTATATTCAGCCGTTAATGGAAGGTCGTTATCCAGAGCTATTGCAGCAGTTAGCGCTTAGCGAGCAACCGGACATTGCCGCCGGCGATATGACTATTATTGCCCAGCCGCTGGATTTTCTCGGGGTTAATTACTATACCCGCACAGTATACCGGGACAACGGCAAAGGCTGGTTTAGCGACGTACCGCCAACTCGCCCACCATTAACCGATATGGGCTGGGAAATTTACCCGGCCGGGCTGACTGAGATTTTGCTGGATATAAACCAGCGCTATCAGTTACCGCCTGTTTATATTACCGAAAATGGCGCGGCGATGCCGGACAGCCTGCAGCATGGCCAGATCCAGGACACAACACGGATTACCTATTTTCAGCAACATCTGCAAGCGGTGGATGATGCAATATCGACAGGCATGCGTATCGACGGCTATTTCGCCTGGAGCCTAATGGATAATTTCGAATGGGCAGAAGGCTACGCTAAAAGGTTTGGTATAGTCTATGTTGATTATAAGACCCAGCAACGCACCTTAAAAGCCAGTGCTGTTGCCTTACGCGACTGTTTTGCCAATCGGGTAGCTACAGAAAGACAAATTGCTAACAAATAACAATAAGTAGAATTAATACGCCATCATGGGGTTAGCATGCTGACAAAAAAGGAAAAAGTGGCCTACGGCCTGGGCGATACGGCCAGTAATATCGTGTTTCAGACGGTCATGCTGTTCTTAACCTTTTTCTACACCGACATTTTTGGCATTTCGCCGGCAGTGGTCGGCAGTATGTTTTTGTTGGTACGTATTATTGATGCCGTAACCGATCCGCTAATGGGCGCGCTGGCCGATAAAACAAACAGCCGGCATGGCAAATACCGCCCCTACTTATTGTGGCTGGCACTGCCGTTTGCGCTGTGCAGTGTGCTGGCCTTTACCACGCCCGACATATCCGCCAATGGCAAAGTGATTTATGCCTTTGCGACGTATACCTTGCTGATGCTGGCGTATACCGCCATTAATATTCCTTACTCGGCACTGGGAGGCGTATTAACTGCTGATCCTACAGAACGGGTATCGGTACAATCATACCGCTTTGTGTTCGGCATGCTGGGCGGCCTGCTGGTAACGGCCTGCACCCTGCCGTTGGTGAATTACTTTGGTAATGGCGATAATGCCAGGGGTTATCAGCTAACCATCGCCGCCATGAGTGTGTTGGGTTTAATCCTATTTTTGCTGTGTTTTTACGGTACCCGCGAGCGGGTGCATGCCCCGGTTAATCAGCAACTTACCCTTAGCAACAGCTTTAGTTCGTTGTGGCAGAATGATCAGTGGCGGATTTTATCTGTGGCAGCGTTTTTTCTGCTAACCGGCATGGTGCTGCGTACTACCCTGGCCATTTACTATGTTAAGTACTTTCTCGGGCGGGAAGATTTAATCACTGCTTTTATTACCCTGGGTATGCTTGGCAATATTGCCGGCTGCGCCGTGGCGCAGTGGCTAAGTCGGTTTATTGATAAGGTGAAAGCGTATATTGGTTTACAGCTTATCTCGGCAGCTATCTGTGTTGTCAGCTTTTTTATTGGCCCGCAACAATTATTGCTGGCCTTTATTTTGTATTTTTTATGGGGCTTCTTTTTACAGATGGCCACACCACTGTTATGGGCCAAAATGGCCGATACCGTAGACTATGGCCATTATAAAACCGGTATCCGGATCACCGGCCTGGTGTATTCATCAATCGTCTTTTTTATCAAGCTGGGGCTGGCATTAGGTGGTGCTTTAGCGGGTTGGCTGCTGGCCGGTTTTGGTTATCAACCTGACACAGTTCAAAACACGGAGACGCAGCAAGGTATTCTGCTTAGTTTTACCCTGTTACCTGCTATCGGTTCGATAGTGGTGGCACTTGTTATGACCCGGTATCGGCTCAGTAGCGAGCGGGTGCTGGATATTCACCGGCAACTGGCGCGGCAATCTGGTGATACTGCGCCAGAGCATGCTAGAGTAGACGCCTAATCTAATGAGTACAGGCAAAAAATGGCGACTATTTACCAGGTCTCTGAATTAGCAGGGGTCTCACTGGCAACTGTATCCCGGGTGATGAACAACAATGTCCGGGTCAGTGAAGCCACCCGCAATAAGGTGTTGCAGGCCATGGAACAGCTGGGTTACCGGCCAAATTCTATTGCCCAGTCGCTGGCTTCCAGCCGGTCTAACAGCATCGGTATTCTGGTTTCTGAATTACACGGTCCTTTTTATGGCGAAATGCTGACAGGTATTGAAGCGGAGTTCCGGGCCGCCGGCAAACACGTCATTATTGCTGCCGGTCACAGTGAGCGGGCCACAGAAGAAGATGGTATCGATTTTTTACGCAGCCGCAATTGTGATGCGCTTATTTTGCATGTTGAGGCAGTCAGCGATCAGTTTTTAGTCGATTTAAGTAAAAAAGAAACCCCTTTCGTGCTGTTAAACCGGCAGGTACCGGCGCTGGCTGATCGCTGCATTAGTCTGGATAATGAGCTGGGGGGCTATCTGGCAACGCGTCATTTACTTGAACAGGGACACCGGAATATTGCCTATATTGCTGGCCCGATGTGGAAAGCAGACGCCCGCGATCGTTTTCACGGCCATCAGCGTGCGCTGACTGAATATCAGCTATCGGCTGACGATGCCCTGTTTTTTGAAGGCGATTTCCGGGAAACCGGGGGCAGCAAGGGTTTAGATGCGTTGCTGGCCAGCAGCCGACCGTTCAGTGCAATAGTGTGTGCTAATGACGAAATGGCATCCGGCGCCCTTACCGCAGCGCGCGAGCTGGGTTATGAAGTGCCGGCGGACTTCTCGGTAATGGGTTTTGATAACGTTAATTTTGCCTATTATACCTATCCGAAATTATCCACCATCAATTACCCGGTCAGCGCCATGGGCCAGATGGCGGCACGCTGGGTACTGAAACAGGTTTACCAGCAAAGCAGTATTGACGTACAACAGATTTTTAACCCTCATCTTATCCCGCGCGATTCTGTGGCAGCAGCAACCGTGACCTGATACTTGATACAGCCTGAAGCTGATAAGAATTAATCTATTTTTTCGATGTTTTTTTCGGGTTAATTTCATTAGTTTTGATTAAAGCAACAGCGTATAGTACATGCTTTAATGAGCATGTTGCCCGTTTGCAGTAGAGGAATAGTTATGCAGAATACACAGTCGATGACCGTCGCAATGAGGCTGGCTCTGGGGTTTGGCGTGGTTCTGCTGCTAATGGTGGCGCTGACTTTTTTTGGTGTGCAACGGGTAAGCCAGATAAATAAGACCCTGACTGAAATTACTGAGGTAAATTCTGTAAAGCAACGCTACGCCATAAATTTTCGAGGCAGCGTGCATGACAGAGCTATTGCTCTGCGCGATGTTACTTTAGTGCCAAACATCGCAGATCTTGCGCCTGTTTTAACCAATATCGAGCAGCTTGAAGCGTTTTATCTCACATCCCGCCAGCCCATGGACCAACTCTTCCAGACAACTGCTGATATCAGTGCAAATGAGCGACGCTTACTGGAGACAATACATCAGGTAGAGCAACGGGCCCAGCCGTTAGCTGCAGACGTGATCCGGTTACGCCAGCAAGGCCAGCAGGCAGCAGCCCAGCAGCTGCTGTTGCAGCAGATGAGCCCGGCCTTTGTTGACTGGTTGGCCAGTATCAACGCCTTTATTGATTATCAGGAGCAGAAAAACCAGCAGGCTACCACTTATGCCCGCGATGTGGCAGCAACCTTTACCTTGTCGATGATATTGCTGACCTTGCTGGCTATTGTTATTGGTAGTATCACAGCTTGGTATATCAGCCGCTATTTACGTAACTCACTGGGTGGTGAGCCCGGGCTGGCAGCAGAAATAGTCAGCCAGATTGCCGGTGGTGATTTGACGACCTCGATTAAAGACAGTCAGCCAGACAGTATGCTGGCAGCGGTGGCGGGTATGCAAAAGCAACTGCGGCAAACGTTAAAAGAGGTGATTAGTGCCGCCAATACAGTCTCAGCACAGGCAACAGAACTGGATCTTGCTTCAAAAGAAGCGCTGCAAGCCTCTGAGTTGCAAGCGACATCATCGACTGCCTCTGCAGCCAGTATTGAAGAGATGACCGTTAGCCTGCAACAAGTGGCCAACACTGTGCAGTTGACCGAGCAGAATTCAGAGAAAACCGCAGAACTGTCGGCGCAGGGAGCGAAGCTGGTGAAAGAAGCCGCTACCGAGATAGGAGTCGTCGCTGACACGGTGCAGCAATCGGCCAGCCAGATTGGTAGTCTGCAGCAGCGCTCTAAAGATATTGCGGGTATTGCCGGTGTGATCCGCAGCATAGCTGAACAAACAAATCTGTTGGCATTAAATGCCGCCATAGAAGCAGCTCGCGCTGGTGAGTCAGGCCGCGGGTTTGCCGTGGTCGCAGATGAGGTGCGGCAGTTAGCAGAGCGCACCAGCAAGGCGACGACTGAAATTGCCGGAATGATTAAGTTGGTGCAGGATGAAACCCAGCAGGCGGTACAAGGGATGGAAACGTCAGCACCGCGTGTGGCGCAGGGTCTGGCGCTGGCTAATCAGGCGGCTACCATGCTGGAGCAAATTCGCTTACAGGCGGAAGACTCACTGCACAATGTTCGGGATGTATCGCGCTCGACCAATGAACAATCTGCAGCGGTATCTGAACTGGCCCGGCATATTGAACAGATTGCCACGATGTCGCGCGAAACTACAATTGCGATGAAGCAGAATCGTGGTGCTGTCGCGGCATTGCAGCAGGTAGCCACTGGTTTAAGCGGCCAGGTAAGCCGCTTTAAAACGGATTAAATTAGGGCAGCGCCTCGCCGCGGGCACTGAGGTACAGTGCATACCAGTGTTCGCGGCTTAACTGCACCGTCGGAGCCTCTGCACAGGCTTTAATCCGCTCAATACTGGTGCTGCCGATTACCGGTTGAATATTTGCCGGGTGGCGCATCAGCCAGCCCAGCACTATTGCTTCGTTGGTTACCTGATATTCAGCAGCTAACTGCTGTACCAGCTTTGCCGTTGCCTGCACATGGGCGGGTTGTTGGCTGACATCTTTACCACTGAACAAACCCTGGCTTAAACTGCCCCAGGCTTGCAGCTGAATGTTATTGCGCCGGCAGTATTCAATCGTGCCGGCACTGAAGTTAACCGGTGGCTGACCGCTGCAACCCGCTGTTGTACCCTCATCTAACCAGGCAAGATGGCTGAGGCTTAATTCCAGTTGATTAACAACGAATGGCTCCAGTATCGTATCCTGCAGCAGCGCTATCTGATGTTGCTGCATGTTAGAGACGCCAAAATGTTTTACTTTACCGCTGGCCGTTAGCTTTGCAAAAGCTGCTGCAACCTCTGCTGGCTCCATCAGCGGATCCGGACGATGCAACAATAAGATATCCAGTTGCTCGGTTTGCAGCCGGCGTAAAATATTATTAACTGACTCGGTTATCCACTGCTCAGAAAAGTCATACCGCTGCGGGCTCGAGTCATCAGCAAAACGGATGCCGCACTTAGATTGCAGCGCCATTTGCTGACGCAATTCCGGCCGTTCTGCTAATACTTTTCCAAAAGCCTGCTCTGCCTTGCCAAAGGTATAAATATCAGCATGATCAAATATCCGGATACCCGCATCCAGAGCAGCGTCTATTACTTTATGAGTTTGGGCAATATCGGCAGCTGTCAGCGGGTTGCTGTTCCAACCGCCGCCTAAATTCATACAACCAAATACTAACGGGCTGTGCTGGCGCAGCTGGTTTGCCAGCGGATAACTTTTCTGGATCGTAACAGTTTCGGGCATAGCGGGTCCTAAAATATTAAAGAAATCAGCCGCAATCGGCTTGGAGCCACTTGCCACTTTGCTGCATGGTCATTTGTTCGGTTTTGCCATTTACTTTAGTGGTAAAACTGGCATTGCCACTATAGGCTTTGCGGCTGCTAAAGGTCATTTCACCTTCACCACTGGTTGGTGGCTTGGTATCGCAGCTGAAAGAAAACTGATAGCTGTTGTTGCCGGTCTGATTGATTTTTTGCTGACAGCCATCTTGTTGCGGCAACTGGCCACGATCAATCTGCTGCTGGGTAAGACATACCTGCACCGAGCTGCCTTTTAAGTCGAACGACATACCCTGGCTGGCCATCATTTTTTCCATCATCTGCCGTTGGGCCGCCGGCATACTGGCCAGTTGCTGCTCCAGTTGCTGCATGGCGCGTTCCAGCTCACCGCTGGCCGTTTTAATACTGAAGCTATGTTGCCATAAGCCGGGTTCGACATCCAGCGTTAGGGTTTCGGCATTGCCGGGCAAACTAACCCCTGTAACAGCAGCCCAGAAAATGGTGGTTAAAAAGCGTTGGCGTAGTTTTTTACAATCTTGCATGATAATCCTCCATGACAGTTAAACAAGACGACTAAAACAAACTGCAAGCATAGAAGCTATCCACAAAAATCGCAAAGTAAAGGGCTGAAGACCTTAGTGCCGTAAAAGCGCAATGCTCTTAGTTACTGCCGGCACAACAGCCGGCTAGTTAGCGCATTGCACCAGGGTTTGGTATTCATCAAAGGCAAAATGATCGGTCATGCCGCTGATAAAATCCTGCAATAGCCGGCAGCGGTAATACAGTTCGAGAGCATTGTCGTCCGGGCTAATATTCGCAGTGGCCAGCTGATAAGCGGCAACATGTTTATTCGGCAAGCGATGGGCCAGCCGTTGTTGCTGCACGAAATGATAGCCGCGGTTTTGCAGCACCGCAGTAAAGTCCTGACGCGTTAATAACAGCAGCGGCTGATAACTATCCAGCAACCCGGCAATAATTCGAAAGCCCTGCAGCTCGAGGGTTTCTACCTCGGGCTGTTTAAATACAAACTGCCTCGCCACCTGTTTGAAGGTACTGGTAATGGCATGGTACTGGCTGTTATCTTCCAACAGCGCCCGGTTCAAACTACCGTCATATACTGCGCCGATATTGCTGACGAACTGACGTGCAGCATGACGTACCAAAGGGTGGATCATCATCACCCGCAGCCTGATAAAAAATGCAGAAGTGCAGTTGACAGGTTCAGCATCGGCACTATCTAACGCCGCTTTGATCAGTGCGGAAAAACTGGCGCTGCCGCCACGCTGAGTGGTAATTAAGCGTGCTTGCGGTTCCAGTGCTGCAAACGCAGTATTCAGTTGATGCGCCAGTTCTTTCAGGCTGAATAAGCCTTTCTCTACTGCATCTTCAATATCGGCCAGACAGTAAGAGATATCATCAGCGGCTTCCATAATGTAGGTCAGTGGGTGGCGACAACCAGGGGGCGTTTCCAGCTCACGCCACAGTTGCTCAACAAACGGCTGCTCGCTGAAAAAATAGCCCGGTTTTTTCTGTAAATAGCTCAGCGGTTGCTGTTTATCTGGTTTGGGGTTGGTGGCGCAACGGGTATATTTCAGAATACAGGCGGTTTGCGCATAGGTCAGGTTCATCCGCTGCAGGCTTTGCACCAGCCGGATGGCCTGGGCATTGCCTTCAAACTGGGCCAGCTCGGTGCATAGTGTCTGCCATAGCGTGTTATCTGCCAGCTGATGGCAGCGGCTTAACTCAGGCAATGCCTGGCTGAACCAGCTGTTTATTGCGCTTTCGCCGCTGTGGCCAAAGGGTGGGTTGCCAACATCGTGCAGCAGACAGGCCATTTCAACCAGTGATTCTATTGGCCGCTCCAGTGCGGTCAGGCCATATTCAGCCTGCTGTTGCTCAGAGAGCAGGCGAAATACCGTTTGCACAATAAAACGACCGGTTTGCTGCACTTCCAGCGAATGGGTTAACCGGCTGCGGACGGCGGCATTGCGCTCCAGCGGGAACACCTGGGTTTTTTGCTGCAACCGGCGCACAGCGGCAGAATTAATAATCCGGCCGCGGTCACTTTCTAAAGCGCTTTGTAAATCACTACTACTGCTTTGCAGTGCGCGGTCGGCTTTGATTTTATTGTGAAAATCCATCATGGTTTCCAGCGGTGCTTAAGTGGGCTCAGTGTGACCCAAACCTAAGCCCGCTGTAAAGCAGTGGCTTACAACCAGCCTTTCTGCCGGGCAATCCTCGCAGCGTCAATCCGGTTTGCTGCGTGCAATTTGCTAATGGCTTCTGATAAGTAATTACGGGCAGTGCCCTCCGCAATATAGAGGGCGGCAGCAATCTCACTGGTGCTTTTGCCATCAGCGGCGAGGCGCAGCGCCTGACGTTCTTTGTCGCTCAGCGGGTCCTGTTCGCCCAACGAATTCAATAACAGCTCGCTATCGACCACCCGCTTACCTGCCATCACCTGGTTTATCGCCTGCACCAGCTCTTCTACCGGGGCGTCTTTTAGTAAAAAACCGCCCACTCCGGCGTCCATGGCCCGTTTCACATAGCCGGCGCGGCCAAAGGTGGTAATGATAACCACTTTTGTAGCCAGCTGTTGTTTTTGTACATATTGCGCCAGTTCAATACCCGTTTGACCTGGCATTTCAATGTCACTGAGTAGTAAATCAAACCGTTGTTGCTTCAGCAGCGCTAATGCCGCGCTGCCGTCAGTGGCTTCTGTAACCTCAAAACCCGCTTCCAATCGCAGCAAACTGGCCAGGGCCGTGCGCACCATAGTCTGATCTTCAGCTAACAATATATTCATTAAGCTGCCTCCTGCAGCGGTAGTTCGATAGTGGCCGCTACGCCATGATTAAGTTGCAGCTTCAGGGTGGCGCCAATAGCGGCCAGCCGTTCACGTAAACCGGCAATACCGTTCCCCTCGTTCAGCTCGGTCGTATGACCGTTGTCATCCAGGCTGATAATAAGCCGGTTCCCCAGACGGGCGAAACGAAGCTGACATTGATCGCCTTTGCAATGGCGCATCACATTGGTTACCAATTCGGTCAGTGCCAGAATCACTGCCGTTTCCCGCCGGTTATCCAGCTGCGGGATCTCGCCGCTCAGCACCGCAGTATAGCCAGCTTCGCGCAACCGGTTTAACAGTTTGGCCACTTCTGCCGGCAGCCCCTGATGCTTATAGCCCGAGACGCTTTGCCGTACTTGTGCCAGGGCATCGCGGGCTATCTGGCTTAATTCAATTAATTGTTGTTGGGCGGCTTCATTCTGCTGGCGCGCCAGTAATTTCTCTGCCAGGTCAGCTTTTAAAACAATGCTGGATAAGGTGTGGCCAAGAATATCGTGTAAATCACGGGCGATTCGCTCACGCTCTACTACGGTAGCCAGTTGTTTAATTTCATCGTTACTTTGCCGTTCTGCCAGGCGATGACGTAGTTTGGCCTGCTCGGCCCGGCCCAGAAAGCTCACCGCCAGCACAATCGGAATGCCCATTATTAAAAACAGATCCCAGTGAATAGTCAGGGTTAAATCCAGCAACACCAGTAACCCCAGCAGCATTGTTATCAGCAGTAGATAGCGCTTAAGCGCATAGGCGAAACCGATAAAAAAGCCGGCGTAGGCAAACATGGCGATAGAGCCCGGGTTAACCGGGGTTATCAGAGCGGCTACCAGCACGATACCGGCTATGGGCCAGTGCATCGTCTGGCGGCTGCAACGATAAGCCCAGAAATAACAGCCCAGAAACAACAACAGCGCCGTTAGCATGCTCAGGTACTGCCACGGGGCAAAGTCTACTGTCAGTAGTGGAATAATATAGAAAATAAGGTTTATCAGATAAATCCAACTTAGTTTACTTTCCAGTTTGTCGAATGACGCCATCTACTTCTCCCAGGCTGTTTGGACTACCAGTGTAATCAGCAACCGGGGGGGTACGCCAGTGACAACTGTCATTCGACGCTGTGACAGTTGTCAGCCGCAATTGCTGACAAACATTACCTGCGTCTGACCGCCCGCGCCCTTAAGCTGACAACCTCAATATCAAACACGCATCAACAAAACAGGATACATAATAATGAAAGCAGCAAACTTTAAGATTTTAACGCTGGCGTTAGGGTTAACCGGCAGTCTGTTTAGCCAGCAGGCTGAAGCACAACACGCTGGGTCTGCAGTGCAGCAGCAAGCTTGTGCCTGTTTCGAGGTAAACGTAGTGGGTCAGGGCCCTGCTGTTATTTTAATCCCGGGGGTCGCCTCATCTGGTGAGGTTTGGCAAAGCACCGTTGACACCCTAAAGGCAGATTATCAGCTGCATGTGCTGACGCTGGCCGGTTTTGCCGGGGTAAAACCGATACCGATGCAAAGCTGGGGTGACGGTTATCTGGCAATCCAGCAGCACGCTATTTTGCGCTATATCAGCGAGCAACAGCTGGAAAAGCCAGTTATTGTCGGCCATTCCCTGGGTGGGTATCTGGCATTGGCGCTGGCGGCGAATGCGCCAGAGCAGATTGGCGGTGCGGTTAATGTTGATGGCTTACCGGCATTAGGCGCCATGTTCAGCCAGGCTGCCGCCAGCAATAACACCGGACAGCAACAGCCACGACGTTTTGACCCGATGGCGATGGCGAAAAGTATGGCAACGGCTGAAGACTGGCAGCAGCGGATCGTCAGCAATATGATGAGCTCAGACGGCCAAACCTCCGGCAGGGTAATGGGCGAGTTAATGCAGGCAGACCTGCGGGGGCAGCTCACCAATATCCGGGTACCGGTGCTAACCCTCGGCGCCTTACAACATGGTGCGCCTTACAGCACACCTGAACAGGTACAGCAAAACTATGAAAATCAGTTGGCCAATGCGCCAGCGCAATATCACAGCTTTGCCTTCGCCCGTGACTCTAAGCATTTTATTATGGCCGATGCGCCAGAGTGGCTGAATCAGCAAATTGGCCGGTTTTTATCACAACGTGGTAAGGAGTAACCGATGAGCAAGCTGCAATCACCGTTAACCGTTACCGCGCTGAGTAAACGTTTTGCTGACGTTACTGTGCTGGCCGGCGTTGACCTGACGCTGGCCGCCGGTGAGGTGTTATGTATTCTCGGCCCCAACGGGGCGGGCAAAACCACCCTTATTTCGGCCATTCTGGGACTGGTTGCGGCCGATAGCGGCGAAGTAAAGCTACTGGGCCAGACGCAGCATGGAACAAGCCGCAGCAAGGTGTTGCGCCAACAATGCGGGGTGATGATGCAAATTGGCAGCCTGAGCGCTAATTTAACCGTCGCCGAACAGTGTGATTTATTCAGCAGTTACTATCAGAATGGATACCGCGCCAGTGAGCTGGTAAGTCTGGCAGGGCTGGACGCACACGCCAAAGTGCGCTTTGGCAACCTATCCGGCGGTCAGAAGCAACGCTTGTTGTTTGCGCTGGCACTGACCGGCAAACCGAAACTGGTATTTCTGGATGAGCCGACCCTGGGCATGGATGTCGAAGCACGGCGCAATTTATGGCAGCAGATCCGTCAGCTTAAACAGCAAGGGGTTGCTGTGGTGCTGACCACCCATTATCTGGAAGAGGCGGAGCAGCTGGCTGATCGGATTATGGTGCTGCATCAGGGCCAGTTTATTGCCAATGGCAGCCCGCAGCAGCTGAAAGCCTTAACCCAATATAAAGTAGTGCAGTGTTGCTGCAGTTTAACTGATGCCGAGTTACAGGCATTGCCGGGCGTACTGCAACTTAGCCGGCAGCAGGGGCTGGTAACGCTGCATAGCAGCCAGGCCGAACACACTGTCAAAGCTTTATTTAATCAGGACCCTGCAATCAGCCAGCTGGAAGTAAAACCGGTGGCGTTAGAGCAGGCGTTTTTACAACTTACCGCACCGACCGCTGAACAGACCAGCACAAATAAGGAGCAGGCCGCATGAGTAGCTTAACGATATATCAGAAAGAAGCCTGGTACGACTTAATCAGCGTCTGGCGTACGCCGGGTTTTGTGTTGCCGGCACTGGCATTTCCTGTGGTGTTTTATCTGTTTTTCGGGGTGCTGTTCAGCCCGGCGGGCAGTAACAGCCATGCAGCTTATATGCTGGTGACCTACAGCTGTTTTGGCATTATGGGGCCGGCGATGTTTAATTTTGCCATGAATATCGCCAGTGATCGGGCGCAGGGCTGGTTAACCTTAAAGCGGCTGTCACCGATGCCGGTCAGTGCTTATTTACTGGCAAAAATGGTTACCAGCCTGGCGTTTGCTATGCTGATTATTCTGATGCTATTCAGCGTAGCCGCTATCTTTGGCGACGTTCGGCTGGAGCAAGGCCAGTGGCTTGGTTTAGCGCTGCTGTTGCTGGCGGGTACTGTACCTTTTGCCCTTATCGGCTTGCTGTTAGGCTTAACCCTCAGTGACAAAGCCGCGCCAGGTGTGGTAAACCTGTTGTACCTGCCGATGGCCTTTTTATCCGGCTTGTGGCTGCCTATTCACCTGCTGCCGCAATTTTTACAGCAGCTGGCCTGGATGTGGCCAAGTTATCATCTGTCGCAGCTGGGATTAAAATTACTGGCTATGGATCAGGGCCAGCCGGTGCTGCTGCATCTGACCATACTGCTACTGACCACAGCACTGCTTACCGGCTTATGTTTGCTGATCTTTCGCCGCTATACCGGCGCAAAATAAAGATTTCAAACTACTTTAACTTATATTCAAAGCCGGCTTCTGCCTCACTGTCATGGAAGGGTGTAACCCGGCTTTTTTTATTCAGGCTGGCATTGACCAGTGAGTTGGGAAATACCTGAATGCCGTTGTTAAAGTCTTCCACGTTCTGGTTAAAAATCCGGATGGCCGCGCCGATGTTTTCCTGTTGCTCAGCAATTTCGCGCATCAGGTTATTAAATACCTCTGAGGCTTTTAATTCCGGGTAGGCCTCTACCGCGATATTCAAACCCTGCATCAGATCTTTAGTTTTGCTTTCTACCTGCTCTAACTGGCCGGCGTCAATGTTATCGCTGTGCAATTTAGCAATGCCGCTGCGCAGCTCGGTAATCTGGGTTTGTAATCCGGCTTCATGCAGCTGAAATTGGGCGACTACCTGCTCCAGATGCGGGATCATTTTATTTTTCTGCCGCTCCTGGGTTATCACATTAGCCCAGCCGCGCTCTACCGCGTTCATTCTGGTAATAATGCCGTTGTAAATCACCACCACCAACACTGCCAGTAGAATAATTACGCCGATAATAATGCCTGTTGTCATCTGCTGCTCCTGCCGCGCTACATAATTAAACGTATTAACATTAAAAGTTTGAATCAGAGTGTCGCATTAACTGATGAATGCTGGCCAGCGTTTGTTGCAATTTGGGCAGCGCCGTCGCCTGCTCAATGCTTTGCCGGAACCGGCTGAGCTGATCCAGGCCACAGGGTGGCCGGGCATCCAAAAGGTCAGCATTGGCGAAACTAATGCAGAGCATGCCATCGGCACTGAACTCCAGGTTAAGCTGGCGCAACTGGCCGGCTAAATCTTCCAGCGCCACCACCACAGCCGGTTTTAAAAAGCGCGCGGCCTGCATTTGCTCTTTGGCGCGCACCTTAAAGATTTTATTAAAACGCCCTGAGTCACTCTGGTATTTTTCGCCATTAAAGCCGTTTGGCGCAAAGGCACAGATAAACAGGTTCTGCACAAAGCGAAAGGGCAACATTAAGCCATAGCGGTCATAATGGGTATACTCGGTGCGGGTGCCTTTGCCATTGGCCCGGCTTACCGTGCGCCGGTCAACATAGTGAAAATGCCAGTAGTGATAGTCAAACTGGTGCTCGGCGCCGGCATAATGACCGGCGATAATCTGTTTGAACCCGCGCTTATGGTTGCCACGGTCAAACTCGGCAAACTGCTGTTGCCAGCTGCGACTGTCCGGCCATTGGCCCGGGCGCAGCAACTGCAGTTGGTTGTCCAACAGTGCATTGTGCCAGTAAAGCTGCCGGCCCAGTTTTTTCAGGCTGGCATAACGCCAGCCAATCACCAGCAGCGGCAGCAGGCTCAGGCCCAGCAGGGTCCAGCCAATAGCAGGCAGCCAGGTGAGTTCAACTAAATAATGATACAGCCACAGGCAACCCAGTGCAGCGGCAACTAAGCCGGCACTGCTAAACCACAACGGCAGGTGACGATAGGCCAGTGGCTGCGGCAGCGTCGCCAGTTTATCCAGCAACTGCAGTAGCTCAGCCTTACTTGTAAGCTTGTCGCTGCGTCGTTTGACCAGCGCCAGCGTAGCAGCCAACGTTTTATTATGCTGATAAGCTGATTGATTGGGTTGATATGCTGACATTCGCCCTCCATGCAGTATGCAACATAATCAAAAGCCATGGCAGATGCAAAGGAAACTGCCACAGAGCCGCCAGCGACTGGCACTATGTCAGTCGGTATTTATCCAATCGATATAACAGCGTTTTATAGGGCAATTGCAACAGTTTGGCGGCCTGGGCTTTATTGCCGTCTGCCCGCTGCAAAGCCTGTAACAGGCAATCGCGTTCATGTTGCTGCCAGTTCAGGCCTTCCGGTGGCAATACAAATTGCCCGGGACTGGCCGTGCTGGTCGTTAACCCCGCCAGCAGTTCCTGCTCATCGCCCAGTAATACAAAGCGTTCAATCCGGTTGGCCAGCTCGCGCACATTGCCCGGCCAGGGGTAATCCATGAGTTGTTTCAGCGTCGCTTTGGTTAAGGCGGGTGCATCAAGCTGATAACGCTGCTGGCTGATTTGCAGAAAATGCTGAATTAACTGCGGAATATCCTCGCTGCGCTGACGCAGCGCCGGCATATGCAGGGGCACCACATTTAACCGGTAATATAAGTCTTCCCGAAAGCGACCATCCTGCACAGCCTGGGCTAAGTCCTGATGGCTGGCGGCGATTAACCGCACATCGAGCGTGATCTCCTGATGGCTGCCCAGCCGGGTGACTTTACCTTCCTGCAGCAGGCGCAGTAATTTTGCCTGCAGGCTTAACGGCAGTTCGGCCACTTCATCCAGAAATAAGGTGCCGCCGGCTGCCGCTTCAAACTTACCGGCTTTGGCCTGGTGCGCACCGGTGTAGGCGCCTTTTTCCGCGCCAAACAGCTCTGCTTCAGCCAGTTGCTCAGGGATGGCGCCACAGTTAATGGCGATAAAAGGCCCTTTGCAGCGGGACGACAGCTGATGCAGCGCACGGGCTGCCAGCTCTTTGCCGGTACCGCTTTCGCCACTGATCAGCACAGTAGCATCGCTGTTCGATACCCGGTTAATCCGCTGAAATAACTGCTGCATGCAGGGCGCTTTACCAATTAAATCGACCAGCTGGCGTTGCTCGCTAAGCTGCTGGCTTAACTGGCGATTCTGGCTGCGCAACCGCTTGGCGGTTAACCCCTTGCTAACGGCCAGCAGCAGTTCCTGGCGTTTAAACGGCTTGGTTAAGTAGTCATCGGCCCCGGCCTGGATAGCCTCGACTGCATGGCTGACCGAGCCATAGGCCGTTGCGACAACAAAGCCCAGTTCCGGCAGGTTGGTGCGCACATAATTCAAAATGGTTAAGCCGGTGTAATTGCCCAGCTTCCAGTCACTGAACACCAGCTCAATTTGTGGCTGCTGTTTTAGCAGCACCAGCGCATCTTCCACGGTCGCGGCGCTGAATACCTGATACTGCTCACCCTGCAACAGCTTGCCAAGCAGCTGGCGCTGTTCGTTATCATCTTCTACCAGCAGGATAGTTGCCGTCATTGCGCTGCTCCGCCAGATACTCCGGTAAATGCTTCGCTAAGAGTGACAATCGCGCAGCAACCGCCCTGCGGCCGGTTTTTCAGTTCAATCGACCCCTGATAATACAGCTTCAGCAGCCGGCTGCTGATATACAGCCCCATGCCGGCACCATCTGCCTTGCTGGAGCAATGCGGGCTGAATAGTCGCGGCACAATATCGGCACTAAGCCCTGGGCCGTCATCGCAAATCGTTACCTGCATTTGCTGCGCTGTGGTTTGCACATCGATACTAATCTGGCCTTTGCCACCAGAGGCTTCAACGGCGTTGGCCAGCAGAGTATGAAAAATACTGCGTAATTCGGCTTCGGCGCCGGCCACACTGGCCTGGCTATCGCCGCAAACGACAAAGCGCAGCTGGTCACTGCTGAATTCCAGTAGCAAATCATCCAGTACATTCTGCAGCAATACCTGCTGGCTGCGATCAATGTCGGCACAGCTCAGGGTTAACATCGCCGTCAGGTTGCGGTTGATATGCTGCATTTTCTGCTCGGCCTGCTCGCTTAACCGCTGGCGTAACTCAGGGTCGTCACTGCTGGCCACCTGCTCCAGCAGTAAACTTAAGGTGTGAATGGGGTTACGCAATGCATGCACCATACCGCGGCTTATTTCACCCAGCTCTGCCAAATGCTGCTGTTGCTGATGTTGCTCTGCCTGGGCGGCCAGTGCGGCTAACTGACTACTCATCTGATTAAACTGCTCGCTGACATAGCGGTATTCTGTCAAACCCGCCACGGCTACCTGCTGGCCAAGCCGGCCATGTTGCAACTGCTTAAACCCGGCAACTAACCGCTGCAAAGGCTGAATAAGCCGATGGCCCAGCCACAGCGCAATCAGCATGGCCAGTGCGGTGCTGGCAGCAATCAGCAACATGGTGTATTGGGTAAATCTGGCGATCAGCGGGTTAGCGTCATAGTAACGGCTGCTGTGGCGCAACTGGGCAGCCCGGGCGTGCAGTTTTTCCGCATCTATCTGGGCCAGAATACGCTCTACCGCCAGTTGCTCGTGTCTGCTGGCTTCGGCAAGCTCTTCAATATTCAACCGTTTACCGTCCCTTTCTATTTCAATGATTTGCACCTGACGCTGCCTGGGCGCTGTTCCGGGCGCCGGCGGTGGCGGTGGTGGTGGCGGATGTCTGACTATCTCTTCCAGCTGGCTTGCCGTTTGCGCCAGCACCACCCGGGTCATTTCGCTGCTACTGCTGCTGATTTGCTGTTCTATCTGGCCCTGAAACAGCCGTACCAGCCATATCTGGCTTAGTGCCATTAGCAATAATAAACAGATGATACCTAAACTTAATGCCAGCCGGATTGACATAAAACCACACAAAAAAGTATTCAGATACCGGCTAGCTTACAACCACTGTGCCAGTTTGCCAAAGTCGCTGTTGCTGGCCGCCGCCGGCAGGGGCAGGCCTGACCAGGGCTATTTGTCAGCAAAAATATCCCGATATCGGGAGTTGGTAATGCAGATAACGGGATGTCCTGATAAGTGGCCAATTTAAGTTGTTGATATTTAAAGTTAAAAATAGTGGCATTAAACTTTCATTATCCTGCTGACAGCAACGCAGAACAACCGATAAACGGAAGGAGCAATATCATGAAAATTAGCCTACTTAGTGCCGCACTGATTACTTTATTAACCGGCTGTGCCTTACCTCAGGCAATAGCAGAGCAGCCTGCGCCGGAGACCGAGCACGAAACCCGGATTGTGGTGATGCAGGACGGCGAGAAAAAAGAGTGGCGCTTCAGCGGTGAAAACTGGCGCGACAGTGAAGAGTGGCAGCAATTCAGTGCTGAATTAGCGCCGGAGCAGCGGCATAAACTGGAAAAACTGTTAACAGAGGCACCACCGGTACCGCCAATGCCGCCACATCCGCCAAAAGTCAGCTGGCAGGACCATGATGGGATCCAGCATATTGTTATCCGCAAGCAGGGTGAGGCCGCCGAGGAGCAGCAACTGATTGAAATTCACCGCCGCGCCGGCGAGCATGCAAAGTTAAGACACATTGAAATTCAGCGTGAAGTGGGTGAACACAGCTTCAGCGCTATTAAGCATTTGCTGGAAAACGCCGAGCTTACTAAAGATCAGCTGCAACAATTGCAGGCGTTGTTGGACAGTAAGCATTAAATTTTACCAGCAAACCAGCGTTAACGGCTTTGATCTGTGACCTTTTCTCAGAGCCAATGCCGCTTTGCTGGCCCGCTAATCCGGGCCGGATTTTTAACGCTTACCAGGGTAACTCGCTGCCATTGCTGTGGTAAAACTTGCCGCTGTTAGCCGGGCTTAGTTCGCTTATCAGACCACTTAAACGGCGGGCGGCTTCATCAGGGCTGATATCACCGCCATAGCTGACCATCTCGGTCTGGACATAGCCCGGGTGATAAATGCCGACACTGATTTTGCGTGGCGCCAGATCTTTCGCCAGCGACATACTGCCGGCATTTAACGCCGCTTTGGCCATCCGGTAGCCATAATAACTGCCGGAGCTGTTATCGCTGATAGAGCCCATCCGGCTGGTGATCATTGCTATTTTGCCGCCGTCTTTAAGTGCGCCCAGCAACTGCTGGCTGAGCAGCAAAGGGGCAATACTGTTTACCTGAAACTGCTTTAAAATGGTTTCGTCATTAAAGTTATCCAGGGTTTCGTTGCAGAAAATACCGGCGTTGTTAATCAGCACATCTATGCTGTTATCGGCGAATTTAGCCGCAATTTCTTTAATTTTCTCCGGATCACTCAGTTCAACGCCGCTGTACAGGGTCACGTCCAAATCGGCCAGCTCGGCTGAAGGCTGGCGACACAGCACCGATACCTTGTCGCCATTTGCCAGATACTGCTTCACCAGCGCCAGACCAATTCCTTTATTACCGCCGGTAATCACGACATGTTGCATAGTGTTGCTCCTGCTAAATGATAATGGTTATAGCAAGGATATCCGGCCACCCTGTGATCAATTCAAGGTGTGGTTTGACTATTGGTCATTGGCAACATCTGCTATCCCATGTTCAGACGGCTTTTCAGCTCGTCTTTATAGCGGCGGGACAGCGCTAAGGTGGTACCGCACTTCAGGGTAATTCCGCCGTCGCCGCTGCTTTGATACTGCAGGCTGTCTATCTGCCCCAGGTTTACAGCCAAACTACGATGAATACGGCAATACCCCAGCGGTTCCAGTTGTTGCAACGTGGCACTTAAGGTCGCCCGTAACGGATAAATCCGGCCTTTGCTGTGTAAGTTCACATAATTGCCACTGGCCTCCAGCCACTCAATATCGCGACTTCGCAGCAAAAACTCACGATCAAGCTTTTTAACCAGATAGTGCTCTGGGGCGTTATGGTTGTCGGTCTGCACTGCTGTACCGGCATCATCAGACTGACTCAACTGATGTGCTTCGCCACTTAAGCGTGAATAGAAAAATCTTGCCAAAGTGTAACAGCAGAGAAAAAACAGGTAGGCCCAGGCGTCTTTACGGTACTCGTAGAAAAAGTCCGCGGTTAGCGGCTCAAAACCATAACTGTCACCTGCCAGGGCATAGATTGGCTGGCGTAGCAGCACCATTAACACAATATGCAGCAAAGCAAATAGCAATGAACCCGCCAGATGAAAAGCCAGCTGGCGGCCAACCGCCGTCAGACCCAGTGGTAGTTGCCGGAACCACCAGAATAGCAGCGGGCATAACAGCAAGGTACTAACCGCACTGCTGTATTCCCACAACACCGGATGCCACCACAGACTGTCGTTTGCGTCATTACGTTGTAAATCTGCCCAGACTGAACTGGCATTTACCGCGGCGTTGATCAGCAAAAATACAGCGAGTAGCAGATAGCCATAGCGCTGCGGATGCTGGATCAGCCGCCCGGTTAAGTTGGTTTGTTGATCTGTTGTCACGCCTTAGCCACCTTTCATCCCTGTTTGCCACCGTTTGCCTAGTATGAGCTGGTTAAGGGCCATGTCAGTCAAGCATACTGGCAATCGAAGCATTCAGGCAACCCGCAGTAATAACGAAAAGGCGATTATTGGATATGATACCTCCGGCAACTGAATATACCCAAGCCGCACAGCGGCGCTTCGAGCTGGACTGGCTACGGGTGCTCGCCTTTGGTTTGCTGATTTTTTATCACATCGGCATGCTGTATGTGGAGCGCTGGGGTTTTCATTTTAAAAGCCAGTATTTATCTTCCTCGCTGGAATATCTGATGCTGCTGTCAACACCATGGCGGATGCTGCTGATCTGGTTTATTTCCGGTTATGCGCTGGGTGCGGTTATGCAACACTGCGCGGGCTGGCTTCACTATTTCCAGTTTGGGCTGCGACGTACAGTGATCTTGTTGTTACCTCTGTTGGTCGGCTTGTGGCTAATTGTGCCGCCGCAGTTGTACGCCGAAATGGTGCAAAAAGACGGCTTGTCATTGAGTTACTGGCAGTTTTATCAGGCCTTTATTAATTTGCAGCATCCGCTGTTTGCGGATTATCAAAGTGGTGTCTGGCCCCATGTTGATGTCAACCATCTCTGGTTTTTACGATCCTTATGGCAGTTTACCCTGCTGGCCTTGCTGCTAATGCCAATACTGCATAGCCGGCTGCTGCAACAAACTTGTCGTTGGTTTTGTCAGCTGGCTTTACCCTGGCAACTGTTAGCATGGTCAGCGTTACTGCTACTTATCCGCACAGAGGCAAGCGGTGATGCGGTCAGGGAACTGCAAGGCTTTGTCGTTTTTTTGTTGGGGTTACTGGTGGTGCGCCAGCCAGATTTCTGGCAGCAGCTGACACAGTCGCGACGCTGGCTGGGTTGGCTGTGTTTACTGAACTATGGGGTACTGTGTTGTTTGTATTTTCTGGTGTATCAGCCAGAGCAGCTACCCGCGTTGTTGCAACCGGCGATTGAACCCGGGCTGCAATTAAGTTTCTCGGTGCAGGCGGTGGCAATGCTATTTTGGTTACTGGCGCTGGCACAGCGCTACCTCAGTAAACCACACCCGAAGCTGGTATTGGCAAACCGTTTGGTATTTCCGGTGTATCTGCTGCATCAGAGCCTGATTATTATGGCGGCGCTATGGCTGACACCTTATGGGCTCGGCGGTATCACCGAAGCGGTATTGGTGCTGTTGTTTACGCTGGCGGGCTCGGCTTTGTGTCTGCTACTGTGCTGGCACTTACCCTGGCTGGCCCCGTTGGTCGGCTTAAGAACGTCTTATCAATTCAGCCGCAACTGGCGCACCGCTGGTCTGGTTTGCGGACTATTGCTGATAACACCACTGGCGGTAAAGTTATTGCTGTAGCTAGCAGCTGACTGCCAGCATTATTGCGGTAGCACTAGCTCATCAGGCAACGGCCAGCTGGTCGTCAGCACCTCGCCCTGCCAGGTTTGCAGGGTCAGCCAGACTTTATCGGTGGCTGCCAGCTGCGGCGGCGCGATAGCATGCACATGCTGGCCATGGCGGCTGCCATGTAAAATGCCTTCTTCGTCCTGCTGCAGCTCTGGCAGCGGTAGTGGTACCGGGCCGATATTCAGATACCCCTGGCGGATACTGGCAATGTCGCCCTGACTAAAGCTTAAGTAAAAATCTTTCACATACTGATCGTGGTGAGCATAGGGCTGCTTTAAATCCAGCGGCATCGGCGCAATTTCAAACTGCCCCAGTTGCTGTGCCGGCCAGGCAGGTGGGAATTCCGGTGTCAGTGAGTCGTACAAAAACCAGATTGGCAGCAGTAACACCAGGCCATTTAACTTAAACTTATGCCGTTGCCAGAAACGGTTACTGTGCGCCATCCGGCACCTCCTGCAGATAAGTTGCGTTGCGGTTCTCCCGCACGGCTTTAACGGTGCGGCTGCCCCAGATCATAAAGCCGGTGATCGACATGCCCGATAGTAACAAACCAAATAGAAACCAGATGGCCTTAGTCCAGATCCCGCCAAGGGTGCCGTAATGCAACGGGTCGGCAATATGCATTACGGTTTGCAGCGCGGTCATCGTTGCTGGCGACTTTTCATGAGCAATCTCGCCGGTCCAGGGGTTAATGCTCAGGTTGTAGGAATACTGATCATAAAAAATATGGTCGCCGCCGCCCATCAGGGTGTACATGCCGCGGTTATGCTCGGGCAACATTAAAAAGCTTGGCTGAAACTCCGGGAAACGTTGCTGGGCAATCTGCATCGCATCAGCAAAGCTGACCACAGGTGCTTGTGCGGTTGCCGGCAATTGCTCAGCGGCCACCAGCGGCGCGTGCGGTTCAATATCAATATCGGCGTTCCACATTACCGCTTGCACCAGGTACCACAGCCCGGTAGCGCTCATCAGCATTAAAAACCAGATTGACCAGACGCCGGCTAAACGGTGCAGATCGGTCAGCACGGTTTTTTTGCCCTGATGCAAGCGCACCTTCGGCCGGGTAAAGCTACGCCAGAAGTTTTTGTAGATCACCAGGCCGGTGATTAAGGCACCCAGCATGACAATAGCCATCGCCGACACCAGGTAATAGCCAACACTGTAGCCACTTTGCCACGGAAATAGTAACCAGCCATGCAGACTGCGCATAAAGTTAATAAAGGTCATGCCTTCATTAATTTGCTGAATCTCACCGCTGTACTGATTAACGTAGGCAATGGCAAACGGCTTGTCGTGATCGGTAAAAGTAACAGCATTAACCAGATAAGGTTCAAACAGCAGCACACTGCCAACGTCGGCTGTCGGATAAGCCTGTTGTACGGCAGCAATCAGCTCGGCTACCGGTTTGGCCGGCAGGTTATCCGGGTTGCTGGCGCGGGCCGCCGGGTTAGTTAGCCAGGTAAGTTCATGACTGAATACGGCAATGGTGCCACTCAGGCAGACAAAGCAGAAAATCAGCCAGATTGGCAGTGAAAACCAGCCATGTAATTGAAACCAGAAGCGATTACTGAGTTTTGCCATGTAAGCCTTGCCTGTGAAGTTGTGGCTGAAGTTAATACAAGGTCGTTATCATAATCGTAATGGTAATAATTATCAATACGGTTGTAATTGAGAGTTATTTGCATTTAGAATGCCGGCAGTTTTTAACACAAGGAAATGCCAGCATGAAGTATTCAGTATTAGCCAGCAGTATTGCTATAGCCTGCAGCCTGCCATTATTGGCCGCTGCTAACAGCCCCGCCAGCACCACTGAGGCCGGAATTGAGGTGATCACAGTAAAAAGTCAGCGTGGCCTGATTTCTTATGTCAGCGCCTCTGGCACCAAATCAGATACGCCGATTATTGAAACGCCGCTGTCAGTGACGGTGCTGACCGAAGAGCGGATTGCTGATCTTGGTGCGCTGACAGTGCAGGACGCCCTGGGCTATGTATCAGGTTTATACAATGGCCCTTATGGCCTGGATACCCGCGGCGACTGGGCGCAAATTCGTGGTGTGTCGCCGGTACAATATCTGGATGGTTTAAAATCATTGTTTGGCTATTATAATAATGTGCGGGTAGCGCCTTATACTCTGCAGCAAATTGAAATTTTAAAAGGCCCCAGCTCCGTATTGTATGGTCAGGGCTCAATTGGCGGTATTGTTAATCTGGTCAGCAAAAAACCAGAGCCGGTTACCAGTGGTCAGCTATGGGCGCAACTGGGCAATTATTCCCGCAAACAACTGGCCGGCGATATTACCGGCGCCTTAAATGATGATGCTTCATTGCAGGGCAGGTTGGTGGCACTATGGCGCGACAGCGACACCCAGACCGACTTTGTGCCGGATAACAGTGTTGTAATAGCACCATCGTTAAGCTGGCAAGCAACTGATGCAACCAAACTTACTCTGCTGGCTAATTATCAGCAGAACGAATCTGGCTCCAGCACCCAGTTCTTCCCGCATCAGGGCACTATTTTACCCAACGAATTTGGTCAGATCCCAAGTAACCGCTTTGTCTCAGAGCCAGGTTTTGATAAGTACGATACTGAACAAACTGCAGTAACGGCAATTGTTGAGCATGATTTTTCTAACGACTGGCAGCTACGACTGGCCAGCCGTTACAGTGACAGCCATGCCGATTACCATACGATGTATGGCTGGCCACCGGTGCTGCAGGATGATAACCGCAGTGTTAACCGGGTGGTGTACCTGAGTGATGCCGATGCGCGGGCCCTGACCAGTGATTTGCAGCTGCATGGTAAATTTGATACCGGTACTGTTCAGCACAGCCTGGTAGCCGGTTTTGATTATCAGCATGCCTACACCGATAACGACAGTTTTTATGCGGCAACAGGCGGTTTACTGGATTTATATAACCCGGTGTATGGTCAGGTTGCTAATCTGCCGACAGCAGCAGATATTGCTGACAGCCCGGCCAGTACTACCTATCAGGCCGGGGTTTATTTACAGGACAATATGAAAATCGCTGATAAGTGGCTGTTATCGGCAGCACTGCGTCGGGACCGCTCCACCACCAATCCGCAATTTGGCAGCAGTGCTACCCAGCATGCCACCACTGGCCGGCTGGGGGTAATGTACTTATTTGATGGTGGTATTTCACCCTATCTGAGTTTCAGCGAATCGTTTGAGCCCTTGCTGGGCACAGATGCGTTTGGCAAGGCTTTTGTGCCGAAAACAGGCCAGCAATGGGAAGCGGGTTTAAAATATCAACCCAAGGGTACTGAGCATCTGTTAACTGCTGCGGTGTTTGATATTACCGAGCAAAACCGTACCACGACGCTATCGGCTGCCCAAGCCGCAGATCCGGCGGTTATTAACCCTAATGGCCAGGTGCAGGAGGGTGAAGTAACGTCAAAAGGACTTGAGCTGGAGGCCCAGCTGGCATGGGATGAGCTGGATATCTACACCAGCTATGCTTACATAGATGCTTATGTCAGTCAGAGCAATACGGTAGGTGAGTTGGGCGCAGCGTTATCGGCGCAGCCGGATCATTTAGCATCAATCTGGGCTACCTGGCGCCCGGCCGCACTGGCTAACTGGCAGTTCGGCGCCGGTGTGCGTTATGTCGGTCAAACGTCAGACGGTACTGCTTATGTTGAGCAAAACGGTGAGGTATTAAACCAGCCGCTGACCACCGCTAGCTATACGCTGTTCGATGCGATGGTCGGTTATAACTTTGGCGCATACAGCCTTAGCCTGCAGGCGCAGAATATTACTGACAAAACGGTGATTACTTCCTGCCTGGCGCGGGGAGATTGTTTCTACGGTCAGCGCCGGGCGATTAGTGCTAACCTGCGTTACAGCTTTTAAACTGGCACCTGATATACAAAATGGCCGCGATTGCGGCCATTTTTGTTGAAGGCAGATAACGAGACTGTTATAAAATAAGCTGGCTGAAATTGCGAGGTCGCTATTTTCGTCAGCGCTTGTCAGAGTCCGCTCAAAACTTTGTTAACTAAAGCTGTCAGCTGTAATACAGCCGCTTCATCCGCATCGGCAATCCCAATCACCAGGCCCCGCTGCGGCTCGTTTAAAAAACAATAACGGCTGAATGGCTGCACTTTAAAGCCATGCTGGTTCAGGTACTGACACAATACGACATCATCAGTCAGGCCCGGCAACAGCAGGGTCAGATGCAGTCCGGCATCCTGCGCCAGTAAGGTAGCTGCCGGAAAATGCTGCTGCAGTAATTGCACAGCCAGTTGTTTTTGCTGCTGATAGACGCGGCGCATTTTGCGCAGATGACGGTTAAAGTGTCCCTCACTGATAAAGTCGGCCAGTACAGCCTGCGGCAGCAACGGCACATCGCCCTGCAGTGCCTGCAAAATAGCACTGGCCCGGCCGGCAAGTTCAGTGGGCACGACCAGATATCCGAGCCGTAGCGCCGGGAACAGGGTTTTACTGAATGAGCCGGCAAACAGTACACCCTGGCCGTTGGCCAGCCCCTGCAAACTGGCGATGGGCCGGTGCCGGTACTGAAACTCGCTGTCATAGTCATCCTCCACCAGCCAGCAGTGCTCAGCGCGGGCCCAGCTCAGCAACGCCATGCGCTGGCTCAGTGGCATAATGCCGCCACAAGGGTATTGATGAGATGGGGTTAAAAATAATGCTTTGGCGTTACTGGCGGGCGGTAAACTGGCCGGGTTCAGGCCGCTGCTGCTGGCCGCCGGCACAAAGCCAATGTTCAGTTCTGCCAGTTGCAATGCCTGTTTTAATCTGGGGTAGCCCGGCGATTCCATCAATACCGCTTGCTGACTGGCGGCAACCAGTTTGGCGGCGATAAACAACGCCTGCTGGGCGCCGGCCGTGATCAACACCGTATTGTCGTCGCAAACCAGTTGCCGCGACTGACGCAGATACTGCACCAGTGCCTGTCGTAGCGGCGGATAACCTGATGGATCAGCCATTCCACATAACACCGTGCGGTTAGCATGACGTTGCAACAGTTGCTGCCACAGCCTGAACGGGAAGTGCTGCACATTGGCTACCCCAGGCTGCAAATGGCCGCTGTAACCCGGCGCTTTGGCGGTTAAACCATAATCCTGCGTGGCTAAACTGGTGCTGGCGGCCACTGCAGTAGCGCTGGCGGTAAAGAAACCATCCGGCAACGCCCCAACAATCTGATAGCCCCGACCCTGTTGTGCCTCAAGATAGCCCTCTGCGACCAGTTGCTGCAGAGCCTGTTGCACTGTGCTGCGGCTAATAGCCAAATCGGCAGCCAGTTGCCGTTCTGACGGCAGCAAAGCGCCGGCGGGCCAGCGACCGCTTAACAACAATTGGCGCATATTCAGATACAGCTGCTGATAAAGCCCGCCGCCACCAGTTAACTGTAATGCATCGGTATTCAACCGTGGCATAAAGATCCTTCTCTGCGCAACTGGACTGCTCCATTTATCAAAACTGGTTATTTATAGCAAGCCAGTTTAGCGGTGCAATAGCGCCAGACACAACAGGAATTAGCACAACAGGAGAAATACAATGTCAGTATCTTTATCGTTGGTCACTGAAGTTAAGCTGGACGAGGCGATTGCCTTATATATTGCGTCAGGCATTAACCGGCCGACGCATCAACCTGAGCGGATGCAGGGTATGTTGAAACACGCCAATTTAATTGTTACAGCGCGTCAGGATAACCAGCTGGTAGGGCTGGCCCGCTGCTTAACCGATTATAACTTCGTGGTGTATATCGCCGATTTGCTGGTGGATAAAGCCTGGCAACAACAGGGCATCGGCGCCAGGCTGCTGGCAGAAGTGCAGCGGATTACCGGGCCACAGGTGCAGCAATTGCTGCTAAGTGCGCCAGCGGCGATGGAATATTATCCCAAAGTCGGTTTCAGCCCGCTAAGTAATGCATTTGCGATAGCCAGAAAGGAGTAAGCGATGCTGTATTGCCCACCCCATATGGCCTTTGCGGATAAAAATGCGCTGCATGATTTTATTGAACAACACAGTTTTGGGACTCTTATCAGTACGCCATTTTTCTGCAGCCATGTACCCTGGCTACTTCAGCGCGATGAAGGTGAGCATGGCGTACTGTATGGCCATATTGCCCGGCAAAACCCGCATTGGCGCCAGTTGGCGCAGCAACAGGTGCTGGTTACCTTCAGCGGCCCGCATGGCTATATTTCACCGCGATGGTATCAAAGCGACCAGGCGGTACCCACCTGGAACTATGCCGTTGCCCAGGTACAGGGCCAGGCCGAATTACTGGCTGACGCGGCAACCATCGCGCATTTGGCACAGCAGGTGGCTAAGTATGAACCCGATGTGGCCGCTGCGATGGCCAAAATGCCGGACGCGTATCAGCAAAAACTAGCTGCGGGCATCGTTGGCGTAAAAGTGACTATTACCGAACTTGCCGGCAAGCTTAAGCTGGGCCAGCACAGAAGCGCTGCCGATCAGCAGGGGGTATTTTCTGCCTTAAGCGCCAACCGGGAACCCGGCGCACAGGCACTGGCGGCATTGATGCAGCAATGGCAGTTGGGGCTGGGCACCGGTTAAGTTTTAATCAGGCAAAGCTCAGCACCAAGCTGATAATAATGCCGGTTATCAGCAGCTGCAGCAGGCAAAAGCCCATAATATCTTTGGCTTTTAAGCCGGCAATCGCCAGTACCGGTAAAGCCCAGAATGGCTGAATTAAATTGGTCCAGGCATCGCCCCAGGCGACAGCCATGGCAATCCGGTTCACATCGGCGCCCAGTTCCAGCGCAGCAGGCAGCATTATTGGCGCCTGAACTGCCCACTGACCACCGCCGGAGGGCACAAAAATATTGACGATACCGGCGCTGATAAAGCTCCAGAAAGCCAGCGTTTCGGCGGTGGCAAAGCTGACAAACCACTGTGACATACTTTGTGCCAGCCCCGACTGCACCATAATCGCCATAATGCCGGCATAAAACGGAAACTGAATAACAATACCGGCACCGCCCTGTATCGCCTGTTGCAGGCTGTGCAATAAGCGCCTGGGCGTGCCGTGCAATACGATAGCCAGAAATAAAAACAGGAAATTAACGATATTCAGATTTAAGCCGCCGCCACTGCTAAAATACTGCAGCAGATAGGCAAGGCCGGCAAAGCCGACCAGCCAGGCAAGCAGCAGGCTGTTTTCCAGTTTATCGGCCGTGCGGTCATTGCTGCTTTGTGGCAATACCTCGTCCTGTATTTTTGCCGGGTCAACATACACACTATCGCCCGCTTTGGGTTGCATCAGGTAATTGACCAGCGGTATTACCAGAAACAGCAAGGCGACCAGCAACAGATTAAAGCCGGCAAAAATAGTCGCGCTGGTCGGAATAATGCCAATTTGAGCTTCAGTAAAGTGACCGGGGGTGGCAATAGTCAGCGGAATAGAGCCGGCCAGGCCGCCATGCCAGACAATAAAGCCGGAATAGGCGCTGGCGACCAGTAAGCGGTAATCTACTTGCAGCTGGCGGGCCAATGCTTTGGCAAATAAGGCGCCGACCACTAAGCCAAAACCCCAGTTCAGCCAGCTGGCCATCAGCGAGACCACGGTTACCAAAATAATGGCCTGGCCGGCTGTTTTAGCCTGCGTTGCCAGGCGACTTAGCAGGCCGGTTACCAGTGGTGTACTGGCCAGCATAAAGCCGGTAACGAGCACCAGCAGCATTTGCATCGAGAATGTCAGCAGGCCCCAGAAGCCGTTGCCCCAGAATTGCAGTACCTGCAACGGGCTTTGCTGTTCCAGCATTACCGCGGCGACAAACACCACTATGCTAAGCAACAACACAAAAATATATGGGTCGGGCAGGTAACGGTCGACCAGTTTAACTAAGGGTTTGGCAGCGGCATTTAGCATAGTAGACTCATTGTTATTATCGTTATCCGGAGGTTTCAGATGGCTGACTTTCGCGCCAGCACAGATTATCAGACAACCTTAGCCCAGTTAGTGCAGAAACTGCAATCTAAGCGCTGCTCTGCAGGCGGTGGACCGGCAGTTATCGGTATCAGTGGCGCTCAGGGCAGCGGTAAAAGCACCCTGGCGGCAATGTTAGTGCAACAATTTTCAGCGCTGGGTATTAAATCTGCTGCGGTGTCGCTGGACGATTACTATCTGAATAAAGCACAGCGCCAGCAACTGGCAAAGCAGGTTCATCCACTGCTTCGCCAGCGCGGCGTGCCCGGCACCCATAATATTTTTCAGGCAATTGCCGACGTACAGGCTGTATTGACCGGACAGCCGGTAGCCTTACCGCAGTTTGACAAAGCGCTGGACCAGCCCGGTGCGAGCTTGCCGGCGCAGCAGCTGGATTTACTGATTGTCGAGGGATGGTGTTTAGGTGTGCGGCCGCAATCTGAAGCTGAGCTGGCGCAGCCGTTAAATCAACTGGAAGCTACGGCAGATGCTGATGGCCGCTGGCGCCGTTATGTTAATGCCAGGCTGGCTGCGGATTACGCCGATTACTGGCGTTTACTGCAACCCCTGATCTGGCTTAACGCCCCTGACTGGGATTGCATCTGCCGCTGGCGGGCAAAACAGGAACAACAATTATGGCAACAGCGTGGCAGCGGCATGACTGACCCTGAGCTGGCCCGCTTTATGTTGCCGTTTCAACGCTTAACTCAGGCCAGCTGGCAGCAGCTGCCGGCAATCGCCGATATTATCGTGCAACTGGATCCGGATCAGACCCCAACCCTACTGGCTGCTGATAAGTTGCAGCACCGGTTGTAAGGTGCGGCCAGAATTTCATCCATCTTCCTTGTAATTTACAAAGGCGTTACATTATCCGCTTTGGTCGCCGTTGCCTAGTTGCCGTCGTTAATAAAATTAAAATCTTCTGTCAGTTTGTCTAAATGTGTCAATTCAGCGGCTTTTTGCCGCTTTTTCTGCTGTAAGCGGTAAATTGCCAATAAACACAGCGGCGAGGTAATCAGGCTGTAAAACAGCAGCAGCTCAGATGAGACATCAGCAAGCTGCCACCACTGTAACAGCCACAACACCACAGCAAACAGGATCAAGGCAACGCAGGATAGCTGGGTATAGCGATAATACTGCAATGTTAACCGGCAAGCACGGCAACGGAATTGCAGCAGCCCGCTGCTGCTCCAGTTGTCATACGCCAGAATTGGCCGGTGCACCTGCCAGCTGATATACAGGGTGCTGACCGCTCCCAACGTCAGAAATGCCGCCGCCAGATAACCCAGGGCATCCGGCATGGTTAATACCAACCAGCAGGCGGCGGCAGCCATCACTAACGCGCTTAGCCATTCACCCAACATCAGCAGTTTCTGCTGGCGCTGGCGCTGGCGGGCCCCGGCTAAATCCGCCTCACCTGGCATATTTTCAACAGGCGTAGCCTGTTGTTGCCAGCTTTTTGCCAGGGCGGCAAAGTCAAAATTATCTGCCATCTTGCATTAACTCCATTAGTTCTGTTTTGGCGCGGTTAAGCCGCACCCTTACTGCACCATGGCTGATCTGCAGGATCTCTGCGATCTCCGGTGCATCCAAATCTTCCATTGCCAGCAACATCACCTGACGGTTGGCAGGCGATAAGCGCCGAACGGCCTGCATCAGTTGCTGGCTCTGTTGTTGCTCAGCGACTTCTGTTGACGGACAGTCCTGCTGCAGCTGCTGTGCTGTGTCCTCATCCAGTGCCTGCCACTGCTGACGTTTCGCCCGGGCAATATGATCGACCGTCACGTTATGCACAATGCGAAACAGATAGGCGCGTGGCATTTCTGCCGCCTGCAGTCTGGCAGCCGACTGGTGCAGTGCCAGAAAAATATCCTGCTTTAAATCCTGCCGTGCTGCAGGGTCTGCTTCAGATGCCATCAGGGTTCGGCTGATTGCCTGCTGATTTTGCTGCCATAGCTGCAGTAAAAACTGCTCCGGCGTTGCTGTGCCTGAATTGGATAGAGTCAAAAAAGCCCCGCTGTTCAATATCTTATTTTTGGTAAACGTTATCACTATGCCATTGGTAAGTCTGCCGGAGTTGGCAAAGTGTTACATAAAAAAAATAAAAAGATTTTGTAACAGCTGACAAAAAGACCACGACTTAATCCACAAACACAACACATTGTCACCAGCTGAAATTGGAGAGTCCTACTATGAGAATAATGAAAAAATCACTACTTGTTTGCCTGATGGCTGGCTTAGCGCTGCCGCACGCTTTCGCAGACAGCCTTTTAACCCCGGAGCAAGACGCGGTGCTGTATTACAATGCCACCCTGATTAATCCGGCTACGGAGCAACAACTGCCAGAGGGTTGGCTGCTGGTTAAAGACGGCCGCATTGTGCAAACGGGCCAGCTGCAGGCAGCGGGCAGTTTACCTGCAGCGGCGACGCAAATTGATTTACAGGATCAGTATGTATTGCCGGGACTTATTGATGTGCACCTGCACCTTACTGCCGGCCCTCACCGGGTTGAGATGCAGGATGGCAAGCCGGTACTGACGATGAAAGGCGATAGCGAAATAACCCGTTATCATGCTATCAGCACGCTTGCCAGCGGGGTGACTACAGCGTTCAGCCCTGCCGGCGAAGCTGCAGCTAATGCTGAGTATGTGCGTCAGCAGCAGGCGGGAAGCTGGCCAGGGCCAAAGCTAAGCTATGCAGGCTATATCTTTGAACCGACGCCGATTATAGGCGGCTCGGTCCATCCGAAAGATGAAGCGGGCTGGCAGGCGGAAATTGCCAGCCAACAAGCACAGGGTGTCGATTACATCAAACTTTACGCGGGTCTTAGCAAAGAAGAAGTAGCAATGGGGGTGCGGCTGGCTAATCAGGCAGGTCTGCAAACAGTAGCGCATCTGGATAGTGTCAGCTGGCAGTTCGGGGCAGAATCGGGGATTGATATTTTAACTCACGCCCTGCCAACCAGTGCTGAACTGTTAACCGGTACCGCTAAAACTGCTTATCTTGCTGAAAGGAAAAACCCAGCTAATCAGAGATTTATTTACAGTTGGTTTCAGTACGTTGACTATGACAGTGAGCCAATGCAGCGCTTGATCCGCACCCTTAAACAACAGCAAACCCGGATAGATCTCACGTTGGTGGTCAACGAATTATTTTACTTTGCCCGCGAGCTGGGTGCCCTTTATCCGGAAACCGATATGTGGGTGTTTCATCCGCAAATGCGCAAAGGATGGCGTGCGGTGATGGCAGCGCCAAGCTATGACTGGACAGCAGAGGACTTTGCAACTGCACAGCAGCAATTACCCAAAGTACAACAGTTTTTTAAGCGGCTTTACGATGCTGGTGTGCCCTTAGCTATCGGTACCGACAGCGTGGCCAGTGGCCCCTTTTATCTGCGTGAACTGCAGCTTAGTCAGGCGACGGGCCTGACAAACTGGCAGGTATTGCAGCTGGCTACGACAGGCGGTGCCCGTCACCTGCAGCTAACCGATACCGGGCAACTGGCAGAGGGTTTTGTTGCCGACTTTATTGTACTGGCGGTCAACCCGGTCATTGATCTCGCTGCCCTGTCAACCGTGCAAACCGTGGTACAGCAAGGTAAAGCCTGGCAGGTTGATGACCTGAAAGCGCAACTTACTTCGTTTACCGCAGTTGAACTGTAACCACACGCTGTATCAAAACTAACAAACTGACTAACAACAAAGAGGATGTAAAAATGGAAACTATACAAAGCTATTTCGCGATATTTAATAACGCCTGGCAACACGCTGATTGGGTATTTCTGCTGCTGTTTGGCCTGTTTTTTCTGGCCGTGTGGTTTTTACCCAGCCTGCTGGCACTGTTCCTGAACCGCCGGCATGCCGGTAAAATTGCGCTGCTAAATGTACCTGCAGGCTTTTCTGTCATCGCCTGGGTCGCATTGTGTGTGTGGGCGGTTACCGGCAAACTGGGCGATAAACTGGCTGCCAGGGCAAAGTTGGCGCCAGTGGCGGAATAAGCGCTGGCTTATAACGCCACTTTATCTCCTTCATTTAATATCAGCAGCGGCACCTGGCTATTCAGTTGCTGCTGCATATTTAATACACGCAGTAACGGAGAATGCGAGCTGTGATCGCCCATTTGCCAGCTGGCATTGCCATAACCCCAGGGAATCATTACTTTACAACCCAGTTCGCCTGCGACCAGCAAGGCATCTTCCGGTGTCATATGCACCGAACGATAATTAGGACCATGGTACGAAGCAATCGGCAGCAGGCAGATATCTATTTCGCCAAACCTTTGCTTTATATCGTTAAAATGCTGCGAATAGCCGGTATCACCGGCAAAAAATAACTTACTTTCACCATGCTGAAGTAACCAGCCTGCCCATAATGCCTGATTCTCATCACCTAAAGTACGGCTGTTAAAATGTCGTGCAGGCAGGGCATGAATAGTCAGAGCACCCAATTTAGCGCTGCTGTACCAAGCCATCTCGGTAGCGTTATAGCCACCATCTGGCATATACGATGCCATACCGAAGGGCAGGAAGTAATGGGCGTTGTTGCCAATCCGTTTGATGTCGCGGATACTGAAATGATCATAATGCAGGTGTGAATACAATACTGCATCAGCACGGCGTAATTGTTCAGCGCTGAATTGCGGTGTGCTGCGCCGTTGTTTAATGCCCGTTAAATGCGCTGCCCAGCTTACCGGCCAGTCAAACTGGCCGGTTACCGGGTCTAGCAATACGTGTTGGCCATCAGGAGTAGTAATATTGAAACTGGCATGGCCGAGCCAATGCACGT
Source organism: Arsukibacterium sp. UBA5043 (assembly GCA_002415085.1). Classification (GTDB taxonomy): domain Bacteria; phylum Pseudomonadota; class Gammaproteobacteria; order Enterobacterales; family Alteromonadaceae; genus Alishewanella. The sequence continues at coordinate 105,484 of DIBV01000013.1, forward strand.
TAAAGCTACTTTTCAGTTCAGGGATCTGCTGAGGACCAGTATAACGACATTGTTCAGCCGGTACTTTACAGTCAACCAGCGGATGTGGCTGGTAACAGTCCTGCTCGCAATTGGCCGGAAATGGAATATTGCCATAGTACATATTGCGAAATGGCTGGTTAGTTTTCAGCAGTTTTGCCGCATTTTCCGGGTGGCCGGCAAGCTGGGTAATGTTATTGCTGCTACTGCATCCTTTCAGAATCAAAAAACTGCAAAGCAGCACCACGATGATCAGTAACTTGTTTGTTATCATTCCGGGCTTAATGCTTAGTAATTACTGCGGTAATCCCATGTGGACATGGCCGCCTTTATAGTCGATGGTGATGAGAAAGTGCTGTAGCACATCATAGCCGATTAGGCCTTGCACTTTGCGGCCGCGGATCCGGGAACCCAAGGCAGAATGCTGGCTTTGCAGGTTGGCGGTTTCACCCTCGGCAGGTATTGAAACCAATACATCTTCCAGTACATAAGGGCCTATTTTAAATTCAGGGATCCGAAAACTCTCGGTCACTGCTATTTTATTAACACCGGCACTCAGTTTGGTTTCCACTTCAAGTTCATCCAGCCACCCCAGGCTTTCTGCAACTAGGCGGTCAATCAACATACCACCACTATTACCGGTATCCAGCAACAGCCAGATTTTTTTGCCTTCTGCTATTTCTACTTCGACAATCGGCATACCACTGCCTTTGTCTTGTTCTGCCCGCACGTTCCGCAGTTTGCGCATATTGACCGCGTCATGACTAACAAAACGCAGTTTCTGGTTTGGATAATCCAACTGCAATATAAACATATTGAAGAAGCCTGCTCCCAGTAACAGTGCATTCTCGTGAAAGCCAAGGTTAACTTCCACCAGTGAATTTAGTTTGGTATCAATTCCCAGCAATGATATAGGTACACCGTTATAGGTGGTGCGCTGTTCAGTGCCATACACGCCCTGTATTTTCATATTGCCAACGGCGTTCAGTTTTAATTCGTTTTTACCGATAAAACTGGTGTTGATGGCGTTAACCTGAGCACCGGTATCGAGAATGGCATAACCGGGTACATCTGCGACGGTAACCGGTACCTTAACATGGCCATTTTGCTGGCTAAACTCCATCCAGGGAGTGGCACTGGCAAGCGCATTTGTTGCCATCAGTAAAAACGTCAGGTTGATAAAAGTACCGCACAATTTGTTTAGCATAGGACAGGTCTTTTTAATTATTTGTAGCTGAAGTTAGCAGTGTCCCTTAAATGAGTCAATGAGATTTTGGAGTAGGGGACCGGCTTAGCATGGCTAAGCCGGAAAAAAATATCGTAGCGTTGTTTTAAGGTAACTTAGTGAGCGTTAGCCGAATCTTTTTGCTGGTCACGTAACTTCTGTTCCAGTTTTTCAATTTTTTCCTGCGCCTGTTCGCGATAGCGGGTAAGTCGCTCGATGGTAGCCGTGGCATTGCTTTTCACAAAACTGACCTGCTCTTCTAATTGTTGCTTTTGCTTTGACCAGCCATTTTTATCAACCAGCATTGCCTGCATCTGATCGCGCTGTTGCTGCAACTCATCCCGCAGCTGCTTTATAGTTTCCCGTTGTTCTGCCTGATGATTTGCAGTAATCGAGCTTTGATCTTTCATCATATTGTTGCTGGCACGCAATTGATCGACCAATTGCTGCAGATCCGGCTGATCGCTTCCTTTCTCACTTTGCACTTGTTGCAGATGATCAATCTGCTGCTGCAGTTCAGCAACCAGATTGCGTTGAGAGTCAGCTTCTTGCTGCGCAGCTTCCCGCTCTGCTTTCAGGCTGTCTAACGCCGTCTTGTGATCTGCCACCAATTGCTGCTGAGCGGCCAGTGCGGCTTCCAGTTCGGCGTTATTATCCGGTTGTTGTGCACTTTGTAGTTTTGCCAGTTGTTTCTGCTCGATAGCAACCTGATCCAGCGCGGCATCACGCTCTTCAGTCAGGTTGGCTTGCAGTGCTTCAAGTTCTGCTACCTGCTGCAAAGCTTTGTCCCGCTCAGCAATAATAGCGTCTTGCTGGCTAGTGTCTGCGCTGGCGTTGCTACCTTCTTCCTGAGCCTGTTGCAGCTGGTCCAACTGTAATTGCAACCGGCGACTTTGCGCCACTGCCTGCATTTCTGTCTTAGTGGCTTGCTGCAGTTTGTTTTCAAACTCGCTGAGCATAGTTTGCAGTTCAACAATTTCGTTGTTGCTCTGTTGTTGCTCAGCGGCATACTTCTTGGCCGCAGCCTGGTATTTTTCTAAATCCTGTAGCTGCTGCTTATTAAGTTGCTGTTGCTCCAGCAGCTTCTGTTCTAAGCCCAGCGCTTCAGTAAGCTTGTCTTGTAACGCCTGTTGCTCTGAACTCGCTGCAGTAAGTTGTTGCTGTAATTCAGCCAGCTGTTCACTGTGTTGTTCACTTTGTTGCTGCAACTGCTGTTGCAGGTGTTCATTGCGTTGTTGCAATGTTTTGAGTTCATCTGCAGCTTTGGCAGCCGCCTGCTCGTTAGCGGCCAGTTTATTGTTGGTGTCTGTCAGCTGTTGCTGCAACTGTTGCAGCTTTTGTTCACCTTGTTGCAGCTCGCTGGCAGCTGCGTCAAGCTGTTTCTGTAACTGCTGCTCACTTTGTTGTCGTTCGGTTGCCGCAATTTCCAGCTCATTGTGCAGCTGATCCAGCCGCATCTGATGCTCTTCCTGTAATTGCTTCGAGTCGGCCAGCTCTTGTTGCTGACTTTTGGCATGCTGTAATGCCTGGTCACGCTCATCCTTAACGGCACTGTACTTCTCTGACTGCACCGCCAGTTGCTGCTGCTGATGGGCCAGGCTTACTTCCAGCTCTGAGCGTTTTTGCTGTAACTGTTCCAGATCTTTCTGAATTTGCTGGTTGTGCTCTGCCGCTTGTACTTCTGCCTGAATAGCCTGGGCTAATTGCTCATTTAATTGTTCAAGTTGCTTACTGGCATGTTGCTGAGCTTCACGCTGAAAGGCAGTAATGAAGTCTTCACTAAACGAGGTTTCCGCTACAGTGGGGGTTCGGGTTGCCTGCTCATTGCGCCATTTCTGATAATGCACAACCAAACTGGCCTGTGCACCAGATACTTTTGCCAAAAGATAATCAAGCGAGACGGGTTTGCCAGCTTGCTGCAGTTCGTCACAGATCTTTTTGACTTCACTATATTGGGTCATGGTTATACATCCGATTCACTACTTTGATTTTGCAGAACAACTTTAAACAGCTCAAGAAGCATACTGTAGTCTTTTTTGTTGGAAAACTAAATTTTTATCACATAATTTTTGCATTTATCTGGCAGAACAACTAAATTAACTGTTAATTTATACAGTATAGGTGGCTGCTATGATTCTCTACATTGCAGAAAAACCCAGTATGGCGCGCTCCATCGCGGCGGCGTTGCCAAAACCTCAGCAAAAAGATACAGGATGTATCCGTCTGGCCAATGGTGATGTTATTAGCTGGTGCATCGGCCACTTGCTGGAGCAGGCTGAACCACAGGACTACAACCCGGATTATAAACGCTGGCAGGCAGCGCATCTACCTATTATTCCGGATCAATGGCAGTTGAAAGCCCGCAAGTCTGCGCGACAGCAGCTGACGATATTGCAAACGTTAATAAAACAAGCAGATCAATTAGTACATGCCGGCGACCCTGACCGCGAAGGCCAGTTATTGGTCGATGAGGTTATTGCCTGGTGCAAGGTGCCGAAAGCGAAGCGTGATAATGTTAAACGTTTATTAATCAATGATCTGAATTCGGCAGCTATTCGCCAGGCACTAAAACAGCAGCAGCCCAATAAAAATTTTGTACCACTTTCTACATCAGCATTGGCCCGTAGTCGTGCCGACTGGTTATATGGGTTAAATATGACCCGCGCATATACACTGCGTGGGCAGCTGGCAGGATATCAGGGAGTACTGTCGGTGGGTCGGGTGCAAACACCTCTGCTTGGTCTGGTGGTAAGGCGTGATTTAGAAATCGCCAGCTTTAACAGCGCAACATACTATCAGGTGCAGGCAGAGCTAAAGACCAATGATGGGTCTACCTTCAGCGCACAATGGCAGCCCAGCGCAGCCTGCGAACCGTATCAGGATAGCGAAGGAAGGGTGCTGGTTAAAGCACTGGCCGTTAAAGTTCAGCACGCGGTAAAAGATCAGCCGGCAGAGGTGACCAAACTGCAGCAGCAAGATAAAAAGCAATATGCGCCTTTGCCTTACAGTTTGTCGGCTTTGCAGATTGATGCAGCAAAAGCATATGGTTTCAGTGCTCAGCAAGTGCTAGACAGTTGCCAGCAATTGTATGAAAGACATAAATTAATCACTTACCCACGATCAGACAGCCGATATTTGCCGGTAGCTCATTTTACTGAGGCGGGCAAAGTCGGACAGGCAATCACCGCAAATGAACCCGCACTGGCAGCAGCGTTAGCCGGCGCAAATTTACAGCTAAAAAGTAAAGCCTGGGATGACAGTAAGGTGGATGCGCATCATGCCATTATTCCGACAGCCAAAACGCTGCCTGGAAACAGACTTTCAGCGACTGAACATAAACTTTATGGCCTGATTGCCCGCCAGTACCTTATGCAGTTTTATCCGGCGTGCACTTTTACTGATAGTAGTGCCGAAGTTCGGATTGCCGGTGGCTGTTTTCTGGCAAGGGCCCGCAAGCAGCAGCAGGCGGGCTGGAAAGCCTTGTTACCAGCGGCCAGTAATAATGGGCAGCGAAAGTCCGCTGTAACGGATACTGAACCGCCGTTGCAACCAGGTTTACCAGTATTAAAACTTGGCCAGCAGCTATTATGTATTAGCAGTACATTACTTGAAAAACAGACACAGCCGCCGGCGCCATTTACCGACGCCAGTCTGTTAAGTGCTATGACCGGCATTGCCCGATATGTAGTCGATCCGCAGATTAAACGGATTTTAAAAGATACAGATGGGTTAGGCACCGAGGCTACACGTTCAGGGATTATTGAGTTACTGTTTAAACGTAATTTTTTGCAGCGGGACGGCAAGCATATTCAATCCACGATCGCCGGAAAGGCGCTGATAGCGGCTTTGCCCTCTGCCGCATCATTGCCAGATATGACTGCGCAATGGGAAGCTGGTTTAAATAGTATTTGTCAGCGTGAACAAAGCTACCAGGCATTTATGCAACCTTTAACTGATAACTTGCAGCAGTTAATTAGTCAGGCTGGGGCTGTTATACCTCAGGGGCTGGGCAGTGGACTGCCCAAAAAGTGGACCAAAAAAACAACCAAAAAACGAGTGGTGTCCAAAGGCAGTGCCAATAAAACGGCTGGCAAGCGGCGGCCCGGACGCAGCAAAGTAGTAACCCGTGATGGTGTAGTGGCTGGGACAAATACCGCGACAACTGTATGAATTAGTAAATAAGTGTAATAGCGCTGGTAAGCGAGGTTATAGCTGATTATGCTCAGCGCACTAATTTGACAATGTGTGCGGGAGAAAGCTTTGATTAAGAAAAAATTTGTCTCATCTGTGGTTGCGGCTACTTTGCTACTGGCAAGTCAGCAGGCTGTAGCAACCATCGTTCAGGTAAAAACCAGTCTGGGTGATTTTGAGGTCAATTTATTTGATCAAACCACACCGGTAACGGTCCAGAATTTTTTGGCCTACGTTAACAGCGGCCGCTATGATCAGACCATTGTTCATCGCTCAGTTCCCGGTTTTATTATTCAGGGCGGCGGCTTTCGCTTTGTTGAACAACTTCCGTTAACTCCAATTCAAACGAACGCCGCAATTGTAAATGAACCAAAACTTTCTAACGTCCGGGCTACCATTGCCATGGCAAAACTTCCGGGCAACCCTAATAGCGCGACCAGTCAATGGTTTATCAATTTAGCGGATAACAGTGCCGGCAGTCCTAAACTGGATAGTGTTGAAGGAGCTTATACGGTTTTCGGTCAGATAAACGCCGCAGACATGGAAGTGGTTATGGCCATTGCCAACCTGCCAACCTATAGTTTTAACGGTATTCAAGGGTTACCGTTACGAAACTATACTGCCAACGATCGGGCAAATAATGTGCCGCTCAGCAACGCAAATATGGTTACCGTTGAAAGCATTACGGTGGTAGATGCCAGACCAGATAGCGCGGCAGGTTTAAATCCTAAACCCAATACCTTGCTACCAGAACCTGAGAGCAGTAGTGGGGCCGGCAGTCTCGGATTATTGTTGCTGGGACCCCTATTATGGTGGCGTCGCCGCCAGCAGTAATGCATGTACTCCTGTCTCTATCTAAATGATGTGGCTATCGTTGCCACATCATTTAGTAAATAACCGTCTTTAAAAACCAATATTTATATCAATTAATTCTTCTTAGTTGGCATTACATTCCATTTCCTCGCCTACACTTACCATATCGTGCTCGCGATGGCACAGGTATGTCATTGCATTTCAAGAAGGTGGCGTGAATGATCGTGTTAGTAGGTGGTGAAAAAGGCGGTAGTGGTAAAAGCTGTCTGGCGCAGAATATTGCGGTGTACTTCTCACGTGAGAAACAGGCAAATGTCATGCTGGTAGATTGCGACCCTCAGCGCACAACGTCTGATTGGGTGCAGGAGCGGCATACCGATGCCAGCCTGGCCTGGATTAATTGTGTTCAGATGTACGGCAAAATTCGTTATGAGTTGCAAAGCCTGGAAAAGCACTACGATGTGGTAGTCGTCGATTGTGGTGGCCAGGATAGCGTAGCTCTGCGTTCCGCAATGGTGGTGGCAAGCCATGTGCTGTTTCCCTTGCGTCCTAAACGGCGAGATCTGAAAACGCTGGAACATCTGGAAGATCTGGTCAGCGCCTGCAATATTGTTAATCCGGCAATGATCGTGGGTTGTGTTATGACCCAATGTCCTTCGCTACCTAACCAGGCCAACCGGATCCTTGATGCCAAGGAAGTTTGCGAATCATTTAATATCAGAGTACTGAAAAATATTACCTACAGCAGGAATATTTACGATGATAGTGAAGAAAAAGGCTTGTCGGTAATGGATGTCGATAGCGATGGCAAAGCTGCCAACGAAATCCGGGCAATTATTGAAGAACTCCTGGCAATGAAGGCGATACAAGAAGATGGCGCTGAGCGACCTGAAGAAAAAGTGTTTGCCGTCAAATAAAGCGGCTTTAACGACGGATGAGTTTATTGATGACGCCAATAATTATGCGCTTGGTTTGCCGCGCATTGTTAGCTTACGTCATCAATCAGCTGACGAAGACGAGCAAAGTCGCTTGCCGATGCGCCATGCGACCTTTACCTTAAGTGAAGAAGCGATAGCTGCTTTAAATGACCTTAGCGAACTGACGGGTGAAGCCAAATCAAAATTGATTCGGCGGTTAATTTTGCGGGCTACTCAGGTAGCACAGGTGGAACTGAATTCGGTATCTGACAGAAAAAATAAAACCGGCTCTGATTAGGCCGGTTTCCGTGTTACTGGCTTAAGCGACTCATTTAGCTAAAAAGGCGTACGCAATAATAAACGCAGTTTCCTGAAATCCTTTTAACCCTGTATCTTTGAAATCGACGGGTACAGGATGCTGCTTAATTTTTTCTTTTATGGTGTTGCCAGACAATATCAGACTGGGACAATTGCTGATCAGCTGAATCGCCGCTTCAATTTTAAAACCTACAGCACCACCGGCAAATTTACCTTTTTGTGGACGCTCTTTGATCACTACCTGTTCGATTTTGTAGTCTTCAATCAGCTTGGCCAGATTAAACTGAAACTTTTGCAGGCTTTCAGCATCTTTATCGTTACTGAGTGCCAAACGGGTCTGCCGGCACTCAGGTAAATCGAACAGGCCGTCTTTTAATGTCATCAGGCATAAAATTGCCTCACTGCCTTTAATTTCAATTCCACATACACGCATAATATTTCTCAGTAAATTTGCCTGGTTAAGGGCTGGTCAGAGCTTCCAAGTGGCTACTAATAATGCTGCAGCTTTGGCGTAATGGCTCTCCGAATAAAATAGGGTTAAAGTCACGATTGACACAGTAGCGCTGATGAAAAATCAGGACACTGCTTTTCGATTCGGCCGCCTTGGTCAGTTGTTGTTGCTGACCTTCGCCCCAGTCGGCAGCAAGCGCATTCAGTTGCTTTTTAATTTGCCGTAACGCCTGCTCATCAGACATCTTACCGGAACTGGGAGCGTTATCCAGAATCAGACCATATAACTGATCACGATAGGGCCTGAGTAACTCGTGATCGGAGAAAGTAAGCAGCAACAACACAATCACAGCCAGCCAAAAAAACTTTTTCATCAGATAGCGCACCTCAAAAATCGCAGCCGCTATTGTAAAGTATTTTTGGCAAAGTCGCATCTGCTGCTCTGATGCTTATTTTATATCAAATATTATGTGGCCAAGGCTGTTATACTTGCCCCAGCGCAGCAGCTGGTAAGAGGTAGCCGTGGATAACAACCGCATCGATATAAAAAACATACCTGTGAAGGTAGAAACGTATAAACCGGAGTTACTAAACCAAGCTAAATATGCTTCCCGCGATCGCATTTACGTGCGCTCAGTTAAAGGATTACATCAGAGTTTGCGGCGTAATATGGGTTTTATTTTTATGGCGCTGTTTATGCTTCTGCCATGGATCCAATACAACGGCAAACAAGCCATCCTGCTCAACATTGGCGAGCAGAAATTTAATATTTTTGCGCTTACCTTATGGCCACAGGATTTCACTATTCTGGCCTGGATTTTTGTTATTTCGGCCTATGCGTTATTTTTTGTCACGGCTTTTTATGGTCGGGTCTGGTGTGGTTATTTGTGTCCACAGTCAGTATGGACCTTTATTTTTATGTGGTTTGAAGAAAAGATTCAGGGCACCCGTAATCAGCGCATGACCCTGGATCAGGCCCCGTGGTCAGCCACCAAATTTTTTAAAAAGGCGCTTACCCATTTTTGCTGGCTGGCATTCGCGTTATTAACCTCTCTGATATTTGTGGGTTACTTTACCCCCGTAGGCCCCTTATTTATTGAATTTTTTACCTTTGAAGCAGGATTCTGGGCTGTAGTCTCAGTACTTTTTTTTACGGCCTGTACTTATGGTAACGCCGGCTGGATGCGGGAAATTATGTGTACTCATATTTGTCCTTATGCCCGCTTTCAGTCCGCCATGTTTGATAAAGATACGTTTACCGTCACCTATGATGAGCAACGAGGCGAAAACCGCGGTCCGCGTAGCCGCAAAGATAAAAACTACAAGGAAAAAGGTCTCGGCGACTGTATTGACTGCAATCTGTGTGTTCATGTGTGTCCTACCGGTATTGATATCCGAAATGGCCTGCAATATGAATGCATTAACTGTGGCGCTTGCATAGATGCCTGCGACGATACCATGGCAAAAATGGGCTATCCACCCGGCCTGATAAGCTACACCACAGAGCATAGCTTAAACGGCAAACCCACTAAGATATTGCGGCCAAAACTGGTCGGCTACTTTATTATTCTGCTGGTGGTGTGTGCAGCGTTCGGCACAAACCTCTACCTGCGAAAGCCGCTTGAGCTGGATATTATTCGTGACCGTGGTGCACTGTATCGTGAGACACCGGAAGGTTTAATTGAAAACACCTATACCCTCAGTATTATTAACAAGTCGCAGCAGGCAAAAACATATCAGTTAACGGTTTCCGGGGTAAACGATTTCAGCTGGATTGGGCCAACCGAAGTCACGATCGCCGGCGGCGACAATCTCAATGTGCCGGTCAGTCTGGCACTTGATCCCTACAGCGTATCGAAACCGATACTGGATATTGAGTTTAGTGTTACCGAGTTGTCCGATGATGGCTATAGCGTCAGCCAGGGGAATAAATTCTTTGCCGGCCGTTAACAGTGAAATCATCAGCCGGTTTGACTTTGCCACCCTCGGACCCGAACTTATTCTGGACGCGTTGTTACAGTTAGGGCTGGACGTCAGTAGTGGTTTACTCGCCTTAAACAGTTATGAGAACAGGGTATATCAGTTTACGGCTTATCCTGATCATAGCCCGCAAGCAAAAAAATATGTGGTCAAGTTTTACCGGCCTGAGCGTTGGAGCCCGCAGCAAATTCAGGAAGAACATGATTTTGCCTTTGAACTGGCTGACGCGGATATCCCTATGGTGGCACCCCTGCGGTTTAATGGTGCCAGTTTATTGCAATATCAGGGCTATTACTTTGCGGTGTTTCCCAGCCGGGGCGGTCGCACTCTGGAAGTAGATAACGACGAACAACTGGCAATGTTAGGGCGCTTTCTTGGCAGAATGCATCAGGTTGGCGCTAAAAAAACTTTCGTAAGCCGGCCAACCTTCAGCATTGATAGCCACCTGCTGCAAAGTCAGCAGGTGCTGACAAAGCTGGAGCTGATTCCGGATTATATGCGTTTGGCTTTTGACACTGTGTTGCAGCAAGTTATTGCGGAAGCCAGCAGGCAATACCAGCCTGGCCGGCAAATCCGGCTACATGGTGATTGTCACGCTGGTAACCTGTTTTATGTTGATAAGGGCCCCTTTTTTGTTGATCTGGATGATTGTCGCACCGGGCCGGCAATTCAGGATCTCTGGATGATGTTATCGGGCGATCAGCAAGAACAACGGCTGACCCTGGAACTGATGCTGGATGAGTACGAGCAATACTGTGATTTTGATCCAGCGGAACTAAAACTGATCGAGCCACTCAGAGCAATGCGTATGGTGCACTATATGGCCTGGTTAGCGCGGCGCTGGCAAGATCAGGCTTTCGTGCAAAGTTTCCCCTGGTTTGCCACTGATAAATACTGGGAGCAACAATGTCTGGTGTTAAAAGAACAACTGGCTTTATTGCAACAACCGCCATTATCACTGGTGCCAGGCTACTGACAATTTGTTAAGCTAGCGGCTGAGTCGGCCCGATTAAGGATGTAATTTAAAATGAAAAAGCTGTTATCACTATGTTTGTTTGCACTGCTATTGCCATTGGCAGTGAGTGCTAATTCAAAATTTGTGGAAGGTAAGCATTATCAGGTGATTGCCGAGCAAGCATCAGCCAAGCCGGTGGTTAAAGAATATTTTTCATTCTTTTGCGGCGGTTGTTATGGTTTTGAGCCAGTAGCACAAAGTCTGGCCAAAAAATTACCAGACAATGCTGAATTTAAGAAAGTCCATGTCGATTTTATCCGGGCAGCTTCGCCGGAAATTCAGGATATGCTGGCACGTGCTTACCTTGTGGGTAAAAATATGGGTAAAGGTGATCAGGTTGCCTCCGCTATTTTTAATCAAATCCATCGTAGTCGGGTACCATTCGTCAATGAAGATGATGTTCGTAGTCTGATGCTGATTAATGATATTCCGGCAGAAGAGTATGAAAAAGCCATGCGCAGTTTTTCTATTCGTGGTGCTGCCAACCAGATGAAGAAAGAACAAAACGAACTTTCAGAAAGCCGGGTGTTAAGCTCAGTGCCTATGCTGGTGGTCAATGACAAATATAAAATTCTGAACGAATCACTTAATCAGCGTAACCTGGAAAATGAGTTACAGGAGCTGATTAGTTACCTGCTGCAAAAAGACGCTTAAATAAGTTTAAGTTGATAATCCGGGGTGGCATTGGCCACCCTTTTTGTTAGCTTCATGGGTACGATATGACACAAAAAATAGCGGCAGGCTTTGGAGATAACGACGCTAATATCAACGTGTACATCGCCAACCGGCCGCCAATGGCTGAATATGCCGGTTTATGCCAGATAAAGCCGCTACTGGCAGCTGAGATAGAGCTGATTAACAGTGCCTGTGGCAATGGCTGGCGCAAGGTGTTTAACGTATATAGCAAACTATTATTTGCGCTGGATGCAAAACAGTTCAGCTTTATCAGGCACGCTGCCAGTTGGCAGCAGTATCGGGATCAATATTTACTGCAGGCTGGCAGTAATACCGCGCTGCTGTTTAGCTCGCCCGCAATGCAGCCCCAATTAAAAACCGTGCATATAATTGCCGGCCGAACCCATGCAAAGGCCCTGCTTGACGCAGGATTACCAGCGCAGCTAACCTGGCTGAATAACGAGTTTGCAATAGATAAGTTTAACCGGCTGCTGGTATGCCCGTATTTCGATTACCGTCAGCTCAATAACGAAAAACTGGCTTATTTAGCCTATCTTATCAAGGCTATTGATGAATAATACTAAGTTACTGGCGCAGTTGCAGCAGTTGTGCGAATTATTGCGCCCATTCCGGTTTGGTATTGGTGGCAGTTGTCTGCTGTGGCAACTGGGGCTGGAAAAATCACCAAACGATATTGATATCGTCTGCAGCGAGGATGATTTTACGGCTATCTGCCAGGCATTAGCCGCAGAGTATCAGGTGCAGGACCGGCCAGTACATAGTGAATATACCAGCAGCCATTTTGCCCGATTTAGCCACACTGGCTGGCCGGATATTGAGCTGATGGCCGGTATTGCGGTAAAGCAGGGCGATAACATAAGCCGTTGGCAATTTAATCCGCAGCGGTGTCACTGGCAAAATAGTGTGTGCTGGATGCCGCCAGCCGACTGGTTGCAACTCTATCAGCTGTTTAACCGGCCACAGCGGGTGGCGCAGTTACGTCATTATTTAGTGCAACTGCGACTTGGCACTATCAACTAGTCGGCTATTTCCACTGCGGTGGGTACCAGCTGATAACCATCTGCTTTATCTTCGCTTTGCGGCCACAGGGTTACCACGCCAGTGGCATAAGCAGTTTTGCCTTTAGCACTTAGCGGAAACACCATCTCACCGTCACGAACTTTTATCCGGAACGGATTATTGTCGCTGTTTGCGGCAAATTTCATCCAGCAGCCTTGCTTGCTGCAAACTGAGTCCACCGTGCCTGAAATAGTCACTACCTGCTGCAAGTGCTTTTGCGGTGCAGCTAATAACTGCTCCACTGGCATTACTGCTGCTTTATCAACAACCTCACCAAAAACGGTAGCGGCCTGAGCGCTGAACAATGTGACAGAAAATGCTAATGCTAAAAGTGTTTTAAACATAGTGATGCTCCTGTAGCCAATAGCCTATTCTGGCGCAACAACCAGAAAAGGCAAGCAGATAAAAATATTGCTAAATTGTAAATTAAATTTTTAACTATTGTATTTTTGCGCTATAACTAAGCTCTGAAGTTGGCAACGATATATGGAGACCCTATGTCTACACTGAATACTGAAGGTATGTTAATAGGTGATAAAATCTCACTAAAACGCTACCCAACAATTGAGCATGGTAATTTAGCACGGGTTAATGCGGTTGTAGTTCATCAAACAGACGCCCCCTCAGCTCAGCACACTTTTAATGCTTATGATAATGGCGGCAACGGCGCTCATTTTCTGATAGGAAAAAATGGTCAGATTTATCAGACAGCCAGTACGCAGAAACGTTGTTACCATGTGGGCAGATTAATTAAGTCCAAGTGCCTTACATTGGATAAAAACAGTTGTGACAGTGCTGAAATGGCGAAGATTCTGGCTAAATCGTGGAGCAACCAAATTAAAGCGCTGGATGCGCACGAGCGGCAAAAATCTTACCCGGAACGTTACCCGGTTAACTCTGACGCGCTGGGTATTGAGATCGTAGGTAAACATGTCAATGATACTAATTATGAAGCGGTTACCCCTGCACAAAATGAGTCTCTGCAGTGGCTGTTGGCAGAGTTGTATAAACATTTCTCGTTAACTAACACAGATGTTTACCGTCATCCGGAGGTATCTTACAAAAATCCTGGTGAAGCAAAAGGGGCTAGCTGGTAATGCGACATTTAATTGGCTGTTGTCTGATCTTATTGTTACTTGGGTGTAATGAAAAAAGCGAATTTAACAGCAATGATATCAGTGAGATATATATTGCCGATTTTGTTTCTGATGCGCCTGAGCAATGCGAACCGGAAGACGTTGATTTAAGCAATAATGACGTGAAACGGTTTTTTCAACTGGCACGTGAGGTTGAACATAAAGTGCTTCACGATCATTACAATTACGCGCCATGTGCTATTGAAGGTACGTTAAAACTTCAGCAGCAAAGCTGTACCTGGCAGGTGCGGGCAGGTGCTACCGGTAATATCAAATGCGGTAAACAGTACCGTTACTTTGCCTGTGATAATTGTGCTGAACTTTTTAGTCCTGTAACAGACTTGCAGAAATAAACTCAATTTCCTGTTGATGTGTAAATAACCTATGGTAGCGTACAAAGTAAACAGAAAAGTTTATATGTAAAATAAACATTAAATATTGTTTTACTTTTTCATTTGCCGGCTGTAGTATGCGCGCCGCAATCACCAATTTAGGGAAATTTAAACAATGACGTTGAAGTACATTCTGCCTGTAATCGCACTAACTGCTACTGCTGTTTCTGCCGAAGAATACCAATTATTCAATGAACTGCGTGCCGATCACTTGCGGGTTAGCGGTGAATCTGAAACCGTGTGGTCGCTGAATAGCACTTACTTTTTTGATAAAAAACAAACACTGGGTCCGCTGGATCAATTTGAATATATTAATAAAGTTACTAACGTAGGCGCAGCATTCAGCCGGTTTGATGGCGAGAACTTCTGGAGCATTGGTGGTGAATACTTTGCTGAAAACAATCTGGTGTTATCTGCTCGTTATACCGACAACGCCGGCTCTCATGCAACCTCTGTTGGTATTGGTTATCTGATTTCTAAAGACTTTATTATCCGGGCACAAGCCGCTAAGCCAGAAGAAGGTGATACCAGTTACCGTTTCTCTGCCAGCTACAACCATCAGCTGCAGGGCAATGATTATGTGGGCTTTACGGCTTACACTGATGATGAATTTGATCAATACGGTATCAGCAGCAAATACTTCGCCAGTCTGGGCGCTGACCGCTTTATCGCTGTCGGCGTATCATTGGCAGAGCAGTTTGACCGCTCAACATGGGCAGCAAATGCAGATTACTATTTCAGTAAAATGACCTCTGTGGGTATGTCTTACAGTAAAGAAGACAGTTACAGCCTCAACGCCAAACATTTCTTCAACCAGAACTGGGCATTAGAAGCCGGCTTTGCCAGCAATACTGATAACTCAGACTATAAGGCCTACAGCCTGAGCGTAACCGGTCAGTTCTAACTTTCTCTGGTAGCTGCACTAGCGCTTTTGGGGCAACATTTGTTGCCCCTTTTTTATGCCCGGGCCCATTTCGCTTTTATTTTGTATAGCTGGTAAATAAACAGTGGAAACAGCAGTAAGCCCAGTTCAATCTTACCCTGATATACCAGGCTAAAGCAGGCGTCGGCAAGGCCCAGATACGCCAGAATAAGACAGGCAATCAACCCCCGGTAACGACCGGTAATCAACCCATAAAAACTGGCGGCAGCCACAATAAAAAACAGCCACATCATCCCAAACGCCATGGCAACGTTTTCAGTAGTAATGGTGATAAAAGCCGGTAATTGCTGCTGATAAAGAAAGCCGGTGATATACACCAGAAAAAGAAAATAAACACCCAGCAAACAAACCCCGGAAAACTTTAACCAGACAGGCACGTTAAGGCTGCGCTGATTTAGCAGAGTGTAATCCCGGGAAAACGTGGTTTGCATGACATATCCTTATTTAGCAAATGACTTAATCAGCCAAGTGTTACATGGAGCTAAATTTTAGGCAATTGATTAATAAGCAGTCAGGTCCAGCTGGAGTCAGCGTGGTGTATCAATTAAGCGCCGGGCTATTTAAAGCAGATGACGAGCTGCCACGACCGGTATGAATAATTAACAAAGCTGGGTTAATAATGCTGTCAACATCATCGATTCCGTATGGAATATCTCATAGTTGGATATTAATCCTATTAATAGCGCATAGGTGGGAACATAGTCCTCTTAATTTTGCTTGGCAGTTGCTAACTTATTAAAGTGGGACTATATTCCCATTAATTATTAAATAGTAGGAATATAATCCTGGTAGGTGAGGTATGGCTAAGCGTGATTTGCACAATGTTCTGTTTCCTAAGCAGCGAAAAATCCTTACGCATTTTGGTGAGGACTTGTTATTAGCCATGAAACGCCGTGGTTTTACTAAAAAATTATTGTGTGAGCGAACTGGTTTTGATCATAAAACCGTGAACAAGGTCTTCGCGGGTGACCCTGGTGTCGCTATCGGCACTTATCTGAAGATCATGGCCGTATTGGGAATGGAAAGTAACTTTGCAGAAATGGCGGCTCATGATGAAGTGGGCATCAAGCTGCAAAATATAAAATTGCTGGAAGGTTCAAAATGAGCCGTGAAATCGTCGAGGTATATGCCGACTGGCATCCAATTGAACAGCCATTATTAGTTGGGCACCTTACTTACAGTGAATCAAGTCGGGGTGGTGTGTTTAGCTTTGCGTACGATAAAGCATTTCTTACCTCACCTTATCGCTTGCAAATAGACCCTATGCTGACACTGTATGCTGGTGAACTTTACAATGACGAAGCCGATAAAAACTTCCGGGCTTTTCTGGACTCATCCCCCGATCGTTGGGGACGTATTTTAATGCAACGCCGTGCTGCTATTGAAGCGCGTAAGGGCATTAGGGCAACGAGTCGATTAAACGAATTGGATTACTTGCTGGGCGTACATGATTCATATCGAATGGGAGGGATCCGATTTAAGCGGGCTGACAATGCTGATTGTTCAGATGCCTCTTTTTCAGACAACCCTTTTCTTGACAATCATGTCGAGTTTGTTGCACCGCCAATGGCATCATTACGTGAGTTAGAACACGCCGCCATGCAAATTGAAAAAGACGATAACATTGACAGTGACGAGTATTATCGTTGGCTAAAAATGCTGATTGCACCTGGTTCATCTTTAGGCGGTGCCAGACCAAAAGCCTGTGCAACCGATGAACAAAATCAATTATGGATAGCTAAATTTCCTAATGTAAATGATACCCATGATGTTGGTGCGTGGGAGATGGTCTGTTATGAATTGGCTTTAGCTGCTGGCGTTGAGATGTTTCCAAGTGAGATCAGGCAGTTTTCATCGCAACACCATACCTTTTTAACAAAGCGCTTTGACCGGCAGGGACAGCAGCGGCTGCATTTTTCATCGGCTATGACTCAGCTGCAATACTATGATGGCGAACGATCGCAAGGTGCCAGCTATTTAGAAATTGCTGAGTTTCTCTCCAAACAGGGAGCACAAACAGAAGCTGATTTAGCACAATTGTGGCGCCGCATCATCTTTAATATTGCGGTGTCTAATACGGATGATCACCTGCGTAACCATGGTTTTTTACTGACCAAGAATGGCTGGAAGTTATCACCTGCTTATGACTTAAACCCCATCGTTGGTAAACAAGGGCTACACCTGAACATTACTGACACAGACAATGCCTTAGACTACCAGTTAGCTTTTGAAGTAAAAGGCTTCTTTCGGCTTTCTCAAATCCAGGCAACTCAAATTCACGACGAAGTGCTAAGTGCAGTTAAAGACTGGCAAGCCGTTGCGAAGCGGTTAGGGATTAGCCGGGCAGAGCAAATAATGCAGGAATCTGCGTTCAATATTTAATTACCCTTATGTTAAAAGAAATCGCAGCACAGGCAGCGTATAAACAAAACTGCGACACAAGTTTACCAATTCCACGCTGCTCAATTTTAGTGGTTGGTAAACTGCCCATGCCGGCTTGATTAAAAAATATCAATTTATGTGACTTATTGTCCGTGGTGATTACCCTGCGCCCGGTAAATACTTTGTCAGTACCAACTGCTGGAGTATATACCATGAAAAATCAGCACAAAACAGACGATTTAACAGTGCCCTACGAAGAAGAAGTTAACGGTTTTACTATTTATATAGAAGATAACCCTGACCGCTGGTGCGGTGGGTATATCTGGTCGGTGTGTCAGGATGGAATTGAATTCGATTCCGGGCTGGAGTTTGATGTGGCTGATGCAGTTTACAGTGCCAATAGTGCTATTGAGGTGTTGCTGCAGCCTTTACTGTGTTGACAGACGGAACTTATAAGCTAAAGGCGGTTTTAAAGCTGTTAACTCGTCGGCTATCTGAATATAATCCAGCACTTGGTTGTATGTCTGATGTTATTTTCTGAGGCTTATGAAACGGAATTCAATTCCTGTTGTTGATCTTTTCGCCGGTCCGGGTGGTTTAGGCGAAGGTTTCTCTGCGCTTAATGACGGCAAGTCGTTTCATATAGTAGTATCCGCTGAAAAAGACCCTGTAGCTCATCTCACCTTACGTTTGCGGGCTTTTTATCGCCTGTTGCGGTCAGAGCGTCCGGAGCTACTTTCAGACTATTACTCCTACTGCCACGGCGAAACAACCGAGCCGTACAGCGAAGCTTCCGAATATTTATGGCGAAAAGCCGGTGAAGAAGCGTTATGCATCGAACTCGGCACTGAAACCGGTAATACCGAGTTAGACAAAGCCATAACTTGTGCTCTTGGTAGCACGCCTAATATTCCGTGGGTATTAATAGGCGGGCCGCCATGCCAGGCTTATTCGCTGGTTGGCAGAGCACGTAACAAGGGTAAAGCAGACTATAAAGCCGAGGGAGACAACAGACATTTCTTATACAAAGAGTACCTACGTATCATTCAAAGATACCGGCCAGCCTTGTTTGTAATGGAAAATGTTAAAGGACTATTGTCTGCCAAAGTGAATGACGGTCTTATTTTTCATGAAATTTTACGCGACCTCGCTTGCCCGGAACGGGCGATTGAAGGCGTTTCTGACGGCGTGCGGTATAAAATCTTTTCGATGGTGTCTGACCAATCTTTTTCGGCCGATGATGATCCGGCCAAACTGGACGCTAACTCTTTTATTATTAAAGCCGAAGATTATGGTATCCCGCAAGCTCGTCATCGTGTGATTTTGGTAGGTGTAAGGGAAGAACAGGTATTCGGTGCTATGCCCAACCTTGTAAAACAGGCGGAAGTGAGTGTTGAAGACGCAATCGACGAGTTACCAAAGCTTCGCAGTCGTTTAAGCAAACAACCTGATTCTCCCTGCTTTTGGGCAGACAATGTAGGCAAGATGTTAGATGAATTAGCCGACAGTGCTATTGAATACGCTATGCAAGATATTGCTACTGGTTTAAGACAAGCAGCAGCTAAGTTACAAGAGCGCTCTGATTATGGTGCAAATGTATACCCAAAAAAGTATGATGCTGAGACAGGTTCTGAGCAGCTAGATGCCTGGTTGATAGATAAGAACCTTTCTGTTTGGTTAAATCATGAAAGTCGCTCACATCGAATTGACGATTTAGGCCGTTATGCTTATGCGGCAGTCTTTGCCGAACAACACAATAAATCACCAAAAGGGCATGCTGAATTTATGCTCCCAGGCTTGGCGCCAGCTCATAAAAACTGGGAAAGCGGCAAGTTTTCAGATCGCTTCCGGGTGCAAACACGTCACGGCCCTTCGACTACCATTACCAGCCATATATCAAAAGATGGTCATTACTTTATCCATTATGACCCGGCGCAAAGCCGCAGCTTGACTGTGCGTGAAGCTGCACGCCTACAAACCTTCCCGGATAATTACTTTTTCCAAGGACCACGGACGGATCAGTTTCATCAGGTTGGTAATGCTGTGCCTCCATTACTTGCAAATCAAATCGCCGCTATTGTATGGGATTACATTAACGGCGATAACACAGGTTAAATTTCAAAACCCATTTCTTCTAACTTATTCAAAGTTGCCAGAGCTACGGCGCATTGTTTGTCAGACGGTATCTTTTTGGGGATCGCAGTACAGGTCTCAAGTATGCCTCGCTCTTTTAGGCTGAGAAGATCTTTACTGGTTCCCCATGCCAAAGCTGAGCGCCATAGTTCTGAGCCCAGTTTAAAAACTTCAATCTCGGCGTTTACACTCTGATCAAGTTGCGCAGTACGTTTTGCATCTTTTGATCTGCTTATGGCGAGTTCGTTTGAAATACTTATTTTGTCAGGCTTAAGCATATAATCAGCTTTTCTCTCAGCCACCCATTTCCAACATATTTCTTTTTTCGCCCATTCCCTTGGATTTTGAAGCCCTTTGGGGGGATTTATAATAACTTCTTGTGAAATTCTACCCGCCTCTAGTAAAGCAATATTTAATTGAGTTGGTAATGATTGATTTTTCCAGATCCAGTCCAAATCAATAACTTTGTCTATTTCGTTAAGATCAAAAACCAGTTTACTTATGCCATAGGTAACAATATTGGCCCGACAATCTCCTTCGTACCAATCCGCTTTTGAAACCAAATTTTCCATAGCACGGAATAAGATAACTTTAGCGATATGCCTTCTAAACCATAATTCATCAAAAGACTCGCCGTTATTTCCCCATGTTTTACCAATATTTTTTGCAAACTCGGTAAAATTTTTCTGTGCGCCCAAGCTCACAGTATGTGGTAAGCAGCTAAAGGTATTTTCAATTTTTGCCAGCTCTGTTTTGGTAAAGAACTGGTTCCTCGGAAACTCGGTGTCAAATTTTTTCCGTTCAGCAATGGTTCGACGGGCGCGTTCGTCAGCATATTGGCCTCTTGCCCGTTCATAAAACCACTTGGTCTCGCGGTATCCCGACTCGCCAGCTGGCGCCAGTAATTTACGTGATAGTCCTTCCACTCTGACGTGGAAAGGGTGGTTAGCGAAGAAATCAGCCGCGTTAACTTTATTTTGGCTGTTGGCGTACTCAGAAATCTTTGGAACTACTTGCTCAGAAAGCAAGTTTGGCACTATTGTGAGCTTCATTTGTACATGCACGTTTTTTAGTTGCTGTTCAAACAGCTTTCTGGCCGCATGTAGAGATGCAGTGGTTTGGCCTCCATTTACAATCTGAAGGTTGCTGGCATTTGACAGGGCGAGGCCATGTTCAGTTTTTTCCAGTTCAATACTATCTGCTGTCGCACTTAAACCGTTGTTATAGGCAAAGAACATATGGGGCTCGTCTCTGATTGTATCTCTGATACCCTTGTTAACCTTACCTCGCGCTTGCAGAAAACTTCTGACATTTGCTTCAAGTAATCTTGGTCCCCATTTTTCATAAATGCTTGCCAGTTGCCAGCCCGGTATAACGGCAAGATAGCTCTCAAGGGTGTCACCGCCTGTCGAGGCTTTAAGGACAGGTACACTGCCGCCAAAATCGTCGGCGAAGTTTATTACCAGATCCGCTCTTGCCTGCCCTTGCTCAACAAACTGCTTGAGTCGCTTTAGATCCCAAACGCTCAGGCTAATTGGTTTATTATCCAATGGCTCCAGGGGCTCGGCATCAGAGCGCGCGTTGAAACTGGCATTCGTGGCAACGATAAATTTAATTTTTTCTATATTTTGCCATCTAACGCTGATCAATTGAGCAAGACTGAATCCATTACTGCTCTCCTCCAGCGAACTTCTGAAGTTTGCATCTAAACTGGCTTCTAGGAAGCGATATAACCTTTTCTGAAAGCTCTCTGCATCGGCTTTGTTAATCGCTCGGACTTCATTAGTGTTGGCAAAATCGCAGAGAATTAAAGTTAGTATGTTGGCGTTTTCTGCCGGGTCGCCACCATATCCATCAACCTTAAGAACTGACTTGCCAACTGATCCCTCGTAATAGGCTCTGTTCGCCTCATCTATCTCGCCGGTCTCGGTAAGTAAGTCAGTTACTTTCTCAAAAAAAGCTTCTGCTGTAATTAACCCCTCAACGTCTGCATCACCCTGGATATCCGCAATTAGCTCCCGGTGAAAATCGATTAATTCACTCATTAGCATCACTCTCAAGAATCAGACTTGTTGGATCCTGGTCTGTTATAAATGCACTGCAGGCATCCAGTGCTATTGAATACCTCACCATTTCCACGCCCGGCAATAGGGGGGCAGTAATACGTGGGAAGCCATTCTTTACTTCATAAGTTTCATCTGCAAATAAATGCCAGCGGCGCTCTTCGTAATCATTTGCTGGGTCATAGCCGGTTGAATAAAGAGACTCTTCCCATTTATCAAGAGCGTTAGTTGAGTTTTGAAATAACTTAGCTGTCATCTCTACATGATCATGCAAAGTTAAGCCATCGGGGCTGACGGCTGATGCCACGTTTTGCACATTAAGAAAAAGGCGACAATCTTTGATATCAGCTAACTGTTCTGCTGACGAAATAGAGGCATAGGGTTTGGCAGCAACTCTCTTAGTTTTAACTTCGATGCAGGTATTTATGAACTCGAAATCCCTAGTTGCTCCGCTAGGTCCTGTCCATCCTTCAATGGCCATATCAGGGCCAAGCTTTTCAACTAATTTACGTAAGTACGCTAGCTCACCAACCAGGCCTCGCTGTTCTTCAAGGGTTAAGCCGTTCGGTTTACCGCCTCGAAGCAAGTGATGCCAGCGATATGTCCTTTGTATGGTTCGTGACAATGCATCATCGATATTTTCTGCTGATTCGCCTGCATCTACTACATCGCGGCAAAGTGTTTCGAATACATCAATTTGACTCTGATCTTTAAGGGTAAGAACAAAAGCATAGCCTGTAGTAACGCCTCTAAAATTCGCACTTAAGTTTTTAAGTTTGGGTAAGCGGGGTAATGGATCTGGCTTCTCCAATAAACGAAGCATTAAACTAGGTATACCAGCTTCTGGTCTTACCCAGAAAAAATCATATTTACCGCCTGCATTGACCCTTAATGCCTCACCCTCACTTAACTTATTCCAAGGACTCTCAGATTTAATCATCAGTTAATAAATCCTCGTCTTCTTGATACTCTCCAAACATCTCTTCATACCGTATCGTATTAACTAAATATTCAACTTTATCAGATGGTTTATTTGACACAGGTAAGCTCATTCCCCAAGCCACCACTGGTGACGATGGAATCAGTTCAGCCTTTGGATCACTTTCTCGACCTTTAGGTGGGGTTGCCTGAACATAATAAATAATTAGAAGAGGGCGGTCTCTAACCTTTCGATATATACCATCAGGGTAGTTTAATTTTTCATTTTGGGTTTTCTGTTTATTTATCCGGTACTCTTCTTCCGCCTTTTCGGCTTTTATTGGATCGACACCAGCTTTCTCAACTCCTCGGCTGGCAACTCGCATTTTTTTGCCACTGAAGGACATGAAGTTATGCTTCAAGTCATCTATGCACACATAACGTTGAATGGGTATTATCTCAACTCCGAGAGAATCATCATAAGTTCCTTTGTTCAGACTTACGATTAATACATCCCATTTAGAAACCTCATCATCTTTTCTTTGACGTAGGTAGGCTCTTACCGGTTCAGTTTTTGTTAGGATGCTTTGTTCAGCGTTGTCCCAACCCGATAAAAAATGATCAACAATATCAAAGTCAATCCCAAAAAATAGTTGGCCCCATTTACAAGATTCTTTATGGAAGTCACCGTCAAAGCATTTTGCTATTAGCTCTCTAGCTAGACGTATATTATTTTCAATGCTTTCTGGAGCAGTTGATACTTTTGAAGTTTCAATAAATTCGTTTGATAGGCCTACAGAGGAAATTATTTTTCTTCCTGAGCCCATTTTGTTTCTTGCCGTAACCAATAAAGAAGCAGGGTGACTCCTCACGGCTAGACCAAATTGTTCTGGAGTAGCTTTTGCCTTTTCCATATCTTTGAGTTCATCATGTAACTCATTTGTAGCATTAGCTATAAAGCTGTACCAGCCAATTGCTTCATCAGGCATCCATATGCGACAGAGATCTTCATACCCTGTACGATAGCCAAACCAGCGTCCCATCTGCATCAACGTGTCGTACATCATAGTGTTACGCAAAAACCACGTTATTGTAAGGCCTTCCAGTGTTAAGCCGCGTGATAGCGCATATCCCCCAACTGCAATATATGATTTCCCTTTTGAACCGCTTCTCTCTTTTGGGTATTCGAGGAATCCGGAGTCTTTGTTAACCACAACAACAGAAGTTGCAGCTATAGCATCATGCAACTGTGCTTGGATTTTTGACCAATCAGCAAAATTATCTGCAAATTCTTCTTCCCATACTTGTTTTAAAGCGAATATTTCTGGGTCGTTTAGTGCCGCCTCACCTAACGATGCATTTAGCCTTACAGAGTTCTTAATTGTCTCAACGACATCATGAACTCTGTTTCTTATCTGTTTCTGTATAGGGTTTCGCCAACTTGCGTTTATTAACATAGAGCTGTGTTTGTGCTCCTCTCCCCTTAGATTACGAATGGTTCTTGCAAGCAAAAAAGATCGCACTGCTTTTATTAGTGAATTAGGTACACCATTTAGAATAAAATCCTGCTTGTGATTTATCGGGAGAATGTCTTCGTTGTCTTGTATAGTTCTAAGCCATTGCGGCTCGCCGTCATCAGGAAGACCATCAATAAACACTTTAGTAGCCCCAAAGTAGTTATCTGGTGCATCTAAGCCAATAATAAAATCTGCAGGAAATAAATCCTCCCCATGCATATCATCGTCTTGGTCAGGATCTATGAAGATGTTTGCGAAAGGTGTTGCAGTGTATGCTACATAACAACTTCTATGAAAAAGCTTAAGTAGGTCCCGGATTTGACCGTTTATTGTTGTTACGAGCTTCTTCCCATATTTTGTATTAATACTTGCGTTATCAGCTTCATCGTCAATCAATAGCATAGGCTGTTCTATCATTTGCTGGTCACCAGAAGCGCTATTGTCTTTTAACCAATCAAGCAAGTTCTGCAGGGTACGATGATTCTTTTTAATTACTAAAACAACCGGTTCGACATAATCATCAATTTGACTACGGTCGCTGTCAGCTCTGTTTTTATTAAAGTCATGTATTCGTGTAGTTAGCGTTACTGGTCTCCTTTCTGCACCAAAGTTGCCGGCCCCAATAACATACTTTCTGCCACCAACCATTCGACCCCACTCTTTACCTGAGTCAAAACCTATAAAGCCTTCATCTATTCTTTCCTGAGTCTGATTCCTCAGGTTTGTGTGGATACCGGCAATAACAATGATTAAGCGATAACCTGCGTCTGCTGCTTTACAGATTAATCCTGTGTAATTAGCTGTTTTTCCACTTTGAACATGCCCAACAACCATGCCACGACGATCCCACTGTTTTTCCAGGTAAGGACTTCCCAATCGGCTTAAAATAGTGTCCGTGACTTTGTCAGTGGTTCTAATTACGTCTTTAGGTAAGCCATTTTGAAGTAGCAGTTTTTCATACCTTGACCAGTAATATGGCGTTATTGAAGCTTTTGCGTCATCTAACCACGGCTCGAACCCTTCACCATCGACAATCGCTCCCAGCCCTGCTTTGATACCTTGCTTAAATTCTATCTCCCTCGCCAGTTTTTCTATCTCTTCGTCATTCAATCCTGGCGGAAAAACAGTTGCTACACTTTTAATGAACTCACGTAGCTCGGATTCAGATTTTCTAGGCTGACTGAATAAACCCATTTCCACCATATCTTTAACAGTATCAAAAATCGAACTCATGATTTCTTCCCTAAAAACTCTAAAAGTAATTCATTCGCTGTTTCCCAGCGGTCACGAAGATACGGGTTAGCTTGCATGACGTTTTTTATTGCGTCGGTGTTTACACCATTTTTTAATAAGGTTTCTGCAAGTGAATACACAAGATTCCGTAAATCTTCTATTTCCGCCTCAGCTGATACTACAGCTTCCGGGTTACCTACTAATTCGATATGAAGTGTATCGATAGGTAAGCCTGAACCTACCAGACGCAGACAGCGATAAAAGCCATCTTTAAGATCTTCGGGCAATTGATTGGCATAAGAGCAAAATACCGGGTGGTCGAGATTGGGCTTAAAGCTTATTTGCCCGTTGGCGATTACGCGATTCCATAGGGGGTGCAAATCCTCATCAACTAACTTTTTACCTCTGGCACTGTAGGTTCTTTTTGATGTGCCAACAAAACGCTCAATGATCCGCTTTAATCGGTCGCGTACTTGGTGCGGTAACTGAGCTGAAGCTTTTTTAACATCAATTTTCCATTCAGAATCCATAGTGTTGGGAATATCAATAGCTATTCTGCAGAGTTTGGTTAGCTCCGTTTGCTTTGTAAGCCCAAGCCAGCCACCGGCAATGATTAATCTATCTTCCCTGTAGATATAAAGCCCCTGTGATTTAACATGACCTTCAGGCCCAGCTAATTCATCCCAGTCATCAGAATCCATTTTTCTGTGATGCGGCAATGTATGACAGCGAATTATGACATCACCTTTGCTAAGGGTAATTACCTCTTTAGGATCTTTTTGTGTTGCCGGGTGGTCACTGCAAAGTGGATCAAGTGGCTTTAGTTTTCGATCATTGAGGTATAAACACAATCGTGGTTTAGTACCTTCCAGAAAACGATGAAAAACCTGGCATAAATGCCTTTCTGCTTTAACAAGTTCGGCGTTTGCATGCTCAATAGATTTTCCCTGAGGCAGACTTGTTTCACCAAGAAGTCTGTCGAGTTTCTCCCAAATAATTGCCGTGCCTTTTGAAGTTAACAATTGGTAGTGGGTCAGCTTTTCCGGAGTGTCGATGATGGCTAATGTCCAATCATTTTTAAAGGCCACATGGTCAAGATCCCACCTTGCACAGGTATCTTGTCCATCTTTTCGGCTAATTACGGTAAGTTGTCTGCACTGTGAGAAACTTGCGCTTTTCATGCCAAGGCCAAAGCGACCAAGATCTTTCCGTAGTCTTTTGTGAGTTGGATTTTTGGCACCAAGCTTCATGGCCTCCACAAGCTCGGATTCGTTCATTCCGCTGCCATTGTCAACTATCGCAATGTAAGGCGAATCTGACGAGATGATTGCAGTGATTCGAATCTCTGATGCGCCAGCAGTAATTGAGTTATCTACAATATCAGCTAGTGCGGTTTCAAGGCTGTAACCAAAATCTCTGTGCCCTTCAATAAGTGAGGATGCATAGGGTGCAGCCTGAACTTCTCTGACCTGGTATCCTGCATCAGTAGCAAACTCCATTTATTACCCCAAATTCTTCCATGAACAAAGTTTGCGAATTATATATCGCACCCAATTACTAATATGATTAGCGCGGAAAAACCCTAACACATTGATATAATTCTGTTAAGGTCAGGCAAAAACAAATAATACAATAAACTAACACCTAATTTAGAAACTATCTAGACTTTGTTATTTTTAAAAAATCACTGGTTGAATTGAGTTTGGAACATAATGACCGACATACACTCCAAGGCTGTCCGAAGCAAAAACATGGCTGCCATCAAAGGTAGAAATACCAGGCCTGAAATGTTGGTACGCAGAGCATTGCATACAGCCGGATTCCGCTACCGGTTGCATGTTGCCAACCTGCCGGGCAAACCGGATCTGCTATTTCCTAAATACAAAGCCGTTATTTTTGTCCAGGGCTGCTTCTGGCATCAGCACCAGTGCGCTATGTTTCACTGGCCAAAAACCCGCACCGAGTGGTGGAAGCAAAAAATAAGTTCAAACAGGGCACACGATGAAGCAGTGCAAGACAAACTGCGCGAACTGGGCTGGCGGGTATTGCTGGTTTGGGAGTGTGCGCTCAAAGGTAAGACTAAGGTGCCGTTGCCACAACTTACTGACGAGATTGCACATTGGCTGCGCGACGGCAGCAGCTTTGCTGAGCTGCCTGAAGTTGTAGAATAAAGAGTTCAGACGCTGGTTGTAGTTTATGGTTTTAAGTCGATGCTATTGGCTTCACTGGCTGTAATGACGGTAATCTGATTATTATGATTGAGTATTCCGGGTCCGTTTAAGCTGCTCTTCCTGCAACAAAAACTGCCTGCGTGCTTCTTGCTGTCGTGCCCGCTGCTGAAGCATCTGTTCTACCTGTACAGATTCATTCCATGAGCCCCGGGTTACAATGCGCTTCACGTCGCTGTCAAAACATAAAGCAGGGTTCTGCGTCCAGGCGCTGTAAGTTACCCGGGTAAATAGCAGAGTGGTAGTCGGACAGGATTGATAGCCCTTTGCAGCCATTTGGTTTTCCCAGTAATGGCTAACACCATAATAGCTTGCGAGCATTAGCCCAAAACTACCTAACAACAGCCCGCTGAAAATCCGGTTAAATTTTTTCTCTAAGGACTGAGTGTGCAAGCTAAACTTGTGAATAATTAACCTGGTTGCGACCCAAACGATAATTACTAAGCAAAAAATACCGCCGCCAAAAGCTAATCCATGCATGTCGCTGTGAATAATAAGCTGATGGCCACTTGCAACTTGTTGCTGTTGATTCGATAGATCGTATAGCAAACCCCAGATGACCAGAGGTAACAGAAGCAGGCAAAACAACAACAAACCCAGACCTGCAGCATTCTGCTTACTCGTTAAAGCCATAATTGAGGTCTTCTTCGCAATAATTGGTTGATTTTGTCTGTCGCAGTTTTATATAGACTTCGTTTAACATATAGGACTGTTGAGGATGTGACATAGACAATGCCAGCATTAACTTTATCCAATAGAGATTTTTCCTGATATTCAAACCATTGAATCAAAGATTTAGTAATCTCAAATTTTTTGTCAATAACATTAAGTGTATAACCCACCAGCAATGATACGGCGACGCCTACAACGATTGGCACCACAGCAACGACAGCTGCACCCATAAACAAAGCGATGCCTGCAGCTGCCAGATACCCTGCAGTGCTGGCAATGGCAATTTTAACTAAATCTGTTGAGATGCCCGCCAACCAATGTGTCCAGCGATATTCATCTTCAAATAACCATTGGATACTATGTAAAGTAACAGAGAAGATCACCGATACAAGAAAACCACTTTTGGCGGAGTTTTTCAGGCCTTCTGTCCCTACTGCCATCTTTATCATCAGGGTTTTTGTTGCCAGATAGCGAGTGCCTTTAACGATAAGACGAGCCCGGTGATTACCCTTAAAAATAATATAATTCCTACCATTCTGAGTAACCATGCTGTAAGTTTCGAAGAAGCGGCTTCCACCCTTCAAGTCAGTTCCCAGTACCAACATGGTGGCCAAATCATTGCCAGCCGCGCCATAGTCACGACCCAAGGCTAATATTTGGGTCGTTGGATCTAAACCAGTCAACTGTTTGAATGAACTATCAATTTGAGACTGTGATTTGCCCTCCTGACGCTGTACTGTTAGCCAGAACTCGGCAAGTTCTCGTGCGTTAAGTACATAAATATCCGCTCTGCTTTCAGCTAAATCCTCAGCCAACTTTTGTTCTGATTGAAAGCGCTGTGCGTGTTGAAGTCCTTTGCGAGCAGTCATTACCAATCCCTTATTCCGTCATGCCGTTTAAGATCACTATCTTAATAAGAAATCATTTAATTGCAATTTAATTGTTTATTTTTTGTATGTAACTGCCTCCGTGTGGTGAGTATTGCAGCATGAATAATTTAACTGATGGCGATATAAAACAGTAGCTGCCAACATGTTTTAGTAAGTAGTATGATACCGCTAGATAAGACCCTTGGATGACTGCTATGCAAGCACTTGAACTTAAAATCCCGCCGGTTGTTTTGGTAGTGCTGTTTTCACTAGCAATGTGGCTGGTGGCGCTATGGCTGCCGCCTTTGGCCTTGCCTGCGTTGTGGGGACAGGTTTTGGCTATTGTGCTGGCTGGTGCCGGTAGCGCGGTGGCGTTAGCGGGTGTACTGGCATTTCGCCGCGCTGATACCACCGTAGATCCGCGCGTGCCGCAGCAAACCTCCAGTCTGGTTATTAAAGGAATTTACCGTTATAGCCGTAACCCGATGTATCTGGGTTTTTTACTGCTGTTAACTGCACTGGCTTGTTATTTAATGAACGTAGCAGCCTTGGCAATGCTGCCGCTGTTTGTGCTGTATATGAACCGGTTGCAGATAGTACCGGAAGAGCGCTATTTGCTGGAAAAGTTTGGTGCTGAGTATCAGGCCTATACCAAGCAGGTAAGGCGTTGGTTTTAATTTGACAGGTTTACCGGTGGTTTAATCAGCGACTCTGCCGGAATGCCCAACCCCTCGTGCAGCCGCCAGATCATTTTCAAAGTAAGCGAGCGTTTGTGATTTAAAATTTCATAAACCCTGTTACTTTTACCAATCATTGGCTCCAGGTCTTTAACTGTTAAGCCTTTTCGTTCCATTTCAAACTTTATAGCCTCAACAGGATCGGGCAAATCCATAGGGAAATGTTTAGCCTCATAAGCTTCAATCAGCGTAACCATTACATCTAACTTCTCGCCGTCCGGGGTATCCGGCTGAGCCAGCATCAATTGCTCGACTTCATGCAATGCCGCGCGGTAGTCGGCATCATTTTTGATAGGTCTGATATCCATCATTGTTTCTCCGGCGATTATATCGTTTGCACATCAATCTGATCATATTGGCTGTGAGTGCCGACAAACCGCACATAAACGACTTTATATGCATAATTAATCCAAACTACCAGCCGATATTTATTACCAGCTATGTTGAATACCACTCTGCCATCTTTGAGAATACTGGCATGCCTGAAATCTTGTTTTACATCTGCAGGCGAATGCCAGTCTGCACTTAATACGTGGCGATGCCAGGCGAGAATAGGCTCTTTGGCATCACTATATTCTGGTTTGTCCTGCCAGAATGCTTTTAACGTTGAGAGTGCAATAATTCTCATAGCGCAATTATAGTCCCATTATGGGACTTTGCAACGGTGTGTTTTTTTATCCGTCATTCAGTTAGTACCTTACCCCAACAGCGGTTTTAAATACTGGCCGGTGTAGGATTTTTTGCAGTCAGCTACCTGCTCCGGGGTGCCGGCTACCAGGATTTTACCGCCGCCGTTACCGCCTTCAGGGCCTAAGTCGACTATCCAGTCGGCGGTTTTTATCACGTCCAGATTATGCTCTATCACCACTATAGTGTTGCCGTGGTCGCGTAACCGGTGCAGTACGTTCAGCAGTTGCTGAATATCGTAAAAATGCAGGCCAGTGGTCGGTTCGTCCAGAATGTACAGGGTTTTGCCGGTGTCACGTTTACTGAGCTCGCGAGCCAGTTTTACCCGTTGTGCTTCGCCGCCCGATAATGTGGTAGCCGACTGGCCCAGCTTAATGTAGGTTAAGCCCACATCCTGCAGCGTTTGCAGTTTGCGTTTTACCGCCGGGATTGCTTCAAAAAAGGCCAGCGCGTCTTCCACTGTCATATCCAGCACTTCGTGAATATTCTTGCCTTTGTATTTAATTTCCAGGGTTTCGCGGTTGTAGCGTTTGCTTTTGCAGACATCGCACGGCACGTACACGTCGGGTAAAAAGTGCATTTCTACTTTTATCAGGCCATCGCCCTGACAGGCTTCACAGCGCCCGCCCTTTACATTAAAACTGAAACGACCAACCTGATAACCGCGTGAGCGCGCTTCTTGGGTACCGGCAAACAATTCACGTACTGCGGTAAAAATGCCGGTATAAGTGGCGGCATTTGAGCGTGGGGTGCGGCCTATCGGGCTTTGATCAATATCGATTACTTTATCGAAATGCTCCAAGCCCTTTATTTCATGATGTGGCGCCGGATCAGCACCCTCGCCTTTATTCAGTACCCGGTGCGCGACCCGGTACAGCGTGTCGTTAATTAAGGTGGATTTTCCCGAGCCCGATACCCCGGTAATACAGGTCATTAAGCCGAACGGCAGCGCTAAATCGACATTTTTCAGGTTATTACCGCTGGCACCGGTGACTTCCAGCCATTTATCGGTAAGCGGGGTGCGTTCTGCCGGCACGGCAATTTTTCGGGTACCCGACATATACTGGCCGGTTAGTGATTCAGGCTCGGCCATTATCTGCTCGAGGCTGCCCTGCGCAACAATGTAGCCGCCATGCACCCCCGCGCCGGGGCCAATATCAATAACATGATCGGCCAGACGCACCGCGTCTTCGTCGTGTTCAACCACAATAACGGTATTGCCCAAATCGCGCAGGTGAGTCAGGGTGCCGAGCAGGCGCTCGTTGTCGCGCTGATGCAGGCCAATTGAAGGTTCATCCAGCACATACATCACGCCGACTAAACCAGCGCCAATCTGGCTGGCTAAGCGAATACGCTGCGCTTCGCCGCCTGACAGGGTTTCGGCGCTACGCGATAAATTCAGATAATTAAGGCCCACGTTTACCAGAAAGCTCAGCCGATCCTGAATTTCTTTTAATACTTTTTCGGCAATTTTTGCCTTTTGGCCCTGCAGACTAAGCTGCTGGAAAAACGCCAGACAGTCACCAATCGACAGCTCAACTATTTCGGGCAGGTTAGTTTTACCAATAAACACATGGCGCGCTTCGGTGCGTAAGCGGGTGCCATGGCAGCTGGGGCACGCCTGAGTTGCCAGATATTTACTGAGCTCTTCGCGCACCGAGTTAGATTCTGTTTCGCGGTAGCGCCGCTCCATATTAGGCAAGATCCCCTCAAACGGATGGCTGCGCAGCACCACATCGCCGCGATCGTTCAGGTATTTAAAATCGACTACGGCACTGCCACTGCCTTGCAAAATGGCATCCTGCTGTTTTTTAGACAGGCTGCTAAAAGGCACATCCAGCTTAAAACCGAAATGTTCAGCGAGGGATTTGAGCATTTGAAAATAATAAAAGTTACGTTTATCCCAACCACGAATAGCCCCGCCAGCCAGGCTCAGCTGGTTACTGACAATGACTTTATTCGGGTCAAAAAACTGCTTAACCCCCAGGCCATCACAGCTGGGGCAGGCGCCGGCCGGGTTGTTAAACGAAAACAGCCGTGGTTCCAGCTCGGTCATCGAATAACCACAGGTCGGGCAGGCGAAGTTAGCCGAAAATACCAGTTCGGCCGCGTCTGGTTCATCCATAAAGGCCACTTTAGCCACCCCACCGGACAACGCCAGGGCGGTTTCAAACGATTCAGCCAGGCGCAGCTTAATGTCGTCGCGCACCTTAATCCGGTCGATGACCACTTCAATGGTATGTTTTTTGTGTAAAACCAGGGTAGGCGGATCGGATAAGTCACATACTTCACCATCAATCCGCGCCCGGATATAGCCCTGAGCGGCCAGGCTTTCCAGGGTTTTAACATGTTCGCCTTTGCGCTCCTGCACCACGGGTGCCAGCACCATTAATTTGGTGCCTTCAGGAAACTCAGTCACTTTATCGACCATCTCGCTGATGGTTTGCGCTGCTAAGGGCTGATCGTGTACCGGGCAACGTGGCTCGCCAACCCGGGCAAATAACAGCCGCAGGTAGTCGTAAATCTCAGTAATAGTGCCGACGGTTGAACGCGGGTTATGTGAGGTAGATTTTTGCTCAATAGAAATAGCTGGCGACAAGCCTTCAATATGATCGACATCGGGCTTTTCCATCATGCTTAAAAATTGCCGGGCATAAGCCGATAACGATTCAACATAGCGGCGCTGACCTTCGGCATACAGGGTATCAAAGGCCAGTGACGACTTGCCCGAGCCCGATAAGCCGGTGATCACAATTAACTTGTCGCGTGGAATTTGCAGGGAAATGTTTTTCAGATTGTGGGTGCGGGCACCCCGAATATCAATTTTATCCATAGCGGTTTCCGGTTATCAGCAGTGAGGGCACGAAGGCTGTACAAATATACACTACATGGCATTAATAAAAAACCAGCTAATTCAGCTAACTTAGTTTAGCGGGTGTTGTAACCTGAAGCTATAAGGCTGTTAATACGCAGATAATTCTAAACTGGTCTGCTAACCGGATATAAAAACCGGATCAGATAATAACAATAGCGCAAAATGGCTGTTTGTTAACGTTTAGCAAGTTAACGCGCGCGGCTTCTATGTTACACTTGCGCGCTTATTCCGGCTGTTAATTAAAATTAATGGATCAACTGAACGCTCTAGAAAAACGCGCGGCGTTATCGCTGGCCCTGGTCTTTTCTACCAGGATGCTGGGTCTGTTTATGCTGCTGCCTGTCTTTGCGCTATATGGCACGGCACTGCTTGGTTACTCTCCATTGTGGATAGGCCTGGCCATTGGTGCCTACGGTCTGACTCAGGCTATTTTACAGATTCCATTTGGCTGGTTATCCGACCGGATTGGCCGGCATAAAGTCATGTTGCTGGGTCTGGCGTTGTTTGCTATTGGCTCAGTTGTGGCTGCATTGGCCGAATCTGTTTACATGGTCACTTTTGGTCGTGTTTTACAAGGTGCCGGTGCTATTGCCGGCGCAGTGCTGGCGCTGGCTGCTGATCTTACCCGTGACGAACAGCGGCCTAAAGTGATGGCAATTATCGGTGCCAGCATCGGTCTATCATTTGCGTTGGCGATGATTGCCGGACCGCTCCTGGCCAGATGGGCTGGTTTAAGTGGCGTATTCTGGTTTACGGCAGTGCTGGCTTGCTGCGCGATGTTAATTGTGGCGTTTCTGGTACCTAAAAGCGTTAGTAAAGCGCCTGCTGCTGAAACGCTGGCTGTGCCAGCAACTTTGCTGAATATGTTAAAACATCGTCAGTTATTACAGCTTGATATTGGCGTTATGCTGCTGCATTTAATGTTAACAGCAATGTTTGTGGCGCTGCCGGTATTGTTCAGTCAGTATCAGTTGGCCGCTGACCAGCATTGGCAGGTGTATTTGCCGGTATTGCTGGCCTCCTTTGTATTTATGGTTCCTATGATGATTATTGCCATGCGCCGCCAGCAGGAAAAGGGCTATTTTTTGCTGGCGATCGGGCTGTTAATTATTGCCATGCTACTGGCCTTTACCGCCACAGGTTTATGGTGGTTAGTTGCCGCTTTGTTATTGTTTTTTACTGGCTTTAACTTTTTAGAAGCCAGTTTACCAGCCATGGTGTCAAGGGTAGCGCCAGCCGGCCAGCGCGGCAGTGCAATGGGTATTTACTCCAGTAGCCAGTTTTTTGGTGCCTTTGCCGGTGGTGTTATTGGTGGCCTGGTTGCCCAAAAATTTAGTTATGTAATGGTGTTTGCCGTTCTGGCCGGTATTGGTTTAATATGGCTGCTTATTGCCCGGACGATGCTGGTACCTGCCCGGGCTCAGCGCTTGTCGTTGGCAGTGCAGGTGACATCAGAGCAAGACGCCAGCGTGCTGGCAGCCCAGTTAGCGGCCCTTAACGGTGTGCAGGAAGTGACTATTTTACTGACCGAACAACGCTGTTATTTAAAAGTCAGTTCGCAGCAATTTGATCTGGCACAGGCCAAATCATTAGTTGGCATCGACCAACTCTAATTTTTTCAGGAGAAATCGCATGGCGCGTGGAATTAACAAAGTTATTTTAATTGGCAATCTGGGGGCCGACCCGGAAGTGCGTTACATGCCACAGGGCGGTGCCGTCGCCAATATGACACTGGCAACCTCAGAAAGTTGGACCGATAAAGCCACCAACGAGAAAAAAGAGCAAACTGAATGGCACCGGGTAGTGATTTATCAGCGTCTGGCCGAAATTGCCGGTGAGTATCTGCGCAAAGGCAGCAAGGTTTATATTGAAGGCAAGTTGAAAACCCGTAAGTGGACCGATAAAGACGGTGTTGAACGTTACACCACTGAAATCGTGGCTAACGAGCTACAAATGCTGGATGGCCGCGGTGATGGTCAACAGCAGGGCGGCGGCATGAGCGGTGGCCAGCAGGGTGGTTATCAGCGTCCGGCGCAACAACAGCCAGCCCAGCAAGGCGGTTATCAGCAACCACAGCAAGGTGGTGGCTATCAGCAGCCATCGCAGAATGCGCCGCAACAAGGCGGTGGTTACCAGAAGCCGGCTCAGCAGGGGAATCAGCAGCCGGCACAGCGCCAGCCAATGGAACCGCCAATCGACTTTGACGACGATATCCCTTTTTAAACCGTATAAAAAAGCCTGCTTAGTCAGGCTTTTTACTTTATCGCGGCAGGTGAAGCGACCATGCGAATTCTCCATACGTCCGACTGGCATTTAGGTCAGCACTTTATTGGTAAAAGCCGGGCGGCTGAGCATGCGGCTTTTATGCGCTGGCTGGTGGCGCAGGTAGATGAGTTGAGTGTTGATGCCATTATCGTAGCCGGTGATATTTTCGATACTGCCACCCCACCCAGTTATGCCCGCGAATTATATAACCAGTTTATTGTTGAGCTGCAGCCGAGCGGATGTCAGCTGGTGATATTAGGCGGCAATCATGATTCTCCTGCAGTACTGGCCGAAAGCAAGCAACTGCTGACAAAGCTGAATACCCGGGTTATACCCACGGTACAGGCTGATGTGTCTGAACAAATAGTGATATTGAACGATAGCAGCGGACAGCCCGCCTGCGTGCTGGCTGCAGTACCTTTTTTACGCTCACGTGATGTGTTGCAAAGCCAGGCGGGCCAAAGCGGTCAGCAGAAGCAGGCTGATTTGCAGCAGGCAATCGCCCGCCACTACCAGCAGTTGTTTGAACTGGCACAGCAATACAACCAACAACATCAGTTACAGCTGCCTGTTATCATGACTGGCCATTTAACCACGGTAGGTGTCAGCCAGTCTGAGTCGGTGCGCGATATTTACATTGGTACCTTAGAGGCGTTTTCGGCCAGTCAATTTCCGGCTGCGGATTACATTGCACTGGGCCATATTCATCAGGCGCAACAACTCAACAGCAGTACTGACATCCGCTATAGCGGCTCTCCTATTGCACTCAGTTTTGATGAAGCGCGCCAGCAAAAACAGCTATGGTTAATCGAATTCAATAACCAGCAAAAAACGGTCAGCAGCATTGTTATTCCGTGTTTTCAACCTTTGGCCAGCATTAAAACCGATTTGGTCAGTTTACCTGGCATGGTAACGCCACTGCTGGCCAAGCTGACGGAAGGCGCCACCTTGTGGCTGGAAGTGGTTATTAGCGCCAGTGATGGCTATTTAACTGACTTGCAACCACGGGTTGAGCAACTGCTTGCCGACCAGCCGGTTGAATTATTAAAGCTGCGCCGCGAGCGCAATAGCAGTGGCGGCAGCTTACAGCAGCTTAAGCAAACCAGTCTGGCAGAGTTGGCACCGGCCGATGTCTGGCAGGCCCGGCTGGCAGAAGAAACCCTGACCGCGGAGCAACAACAGCAGCTGAGTGCGTTGCATCAGCAAGCACTGGCTAAAGTGCAGGATGCGGCTCAGCAAGCCGAATCAGAATCACAGGCAGGGTTAGCTAAGGCATGAGGATTTTAGCGGTACGGCTGCAAAACCTGAACTCGTTGCGTGGAGAGTGGTGTATCGATTTTCGCCAGCCGCCGTTTGACAGCACCAGTTTATTTGCCATTGTTGGCCCCACCGGCGCGGGTAAAACCACCATTTTAGATGCGATTTGTCTGGCGCTATATCATCAGACTCCCCGCTTAAAAACCTCGCCCACCAGTAATGAGCTGATGAGCCGGCACAGCAGCGAGTGTCTGGCCGAAGTCGAGTTTGAAGTGGCCGGTCAGGCTTACCGGGCATTCTGGAGTCAACGCCGGGCCCGCGGCCAGGCCGATGGCAATTTGCAGGCAGCAAAAGTAGAGCTGGCTAAGCTTGACGGCACCATTCTGGCTGAAAAAAACAATGAAAAATTAAAACTGATTACTGAACTGACTGGCTTGGATTTCGGTCGCTTTACCAAGTCAATGTTACTGGCGCAGGGCAGCTTTGCGGCGTTTTTAAATGCCGATGCCAATGAACGGGCCGAGCTATTAGAAGAACTGACCGGCACCGATATTTATGGCCGGATATCGATGCAGGTATTCAGTGATGCCCGCGAGCAAAAAGCGGCGCTGGAATTGTTGCAGGCGAAGGCGTCTGCGACGGAATTGCTTTCTGCTGAGCAGCAGCAGGAGTTGACGGCTGAACTGGTGACGGTTAAAGCTCGGCTGAATGAACAGCAGCTGGCCGTCAACAAGCACAGGCAACTGCTGCAATGGCGTCAGCAAGTTACTGCAGCGGAGCTGGCACTGCAACAAAGCCGGCAGGAAGCAGCAGAGCTCAGCACCGAACAGGCCAGGCAACAACCAAAGCTTGCCCGGCTTAAAAGCCATCAGCCAGCCAGTAAACTGGCACCGCTGTATCAGGCATTACAGCAAGCAACGCAGCGCCAACAAAATTTACAAGCCAGCCTGCAACAGTTGCTGGTTCAAACCGAATCGGGCCGCACTGAGCAGGCCGCGCTGTTATGGCAAGGCTGGCAAAACTTGCTGGCTGCTCAGCAACGTGCGCAGCAGCAGCAGCAAAAACTCAGTCAGCAGCAACAAGACTTGCAGCAGCAGAAAAGCCAGCTGGCAACAGCGTTACAGCAGCAAACTGCAGCCCAGGCTACTTTGAAGCAGCAACTGACCAAGCTGACGCAGGACGGCGACGCTGAAACAGTTCGTCAGCAGCAACAGTGCATGCGAGAACGTTTATTTCAATTGCAACAGGCGCTGCGGTTACTGGCGCAGCAGCAAAAGTGGCAGCAGCAACTGGCTGAACTGCAGCAGCAGCTCAGTACCAAACAGCAGCAAGTTACCCCACTTACTGAGCAGCTAGCCACGTTACGCAGCCGCTTTAAAAGCCTGAGCGAGCAGATTGCCGACAAAAAGCAACTACTGGCGCAGCAGCAACTGATTATGCAGTTGTCAGAGCACCGGGCGAACTTACAACCTGAGCAGCCTTGTCCGTTATGTGGTAGCACCGCGCATCCTGCGGTTAGCGAGTATCAGCAACTGGATGATTCGGCCACTGCTAAACGTCTGACTGAAAAAGAGGCAGAGCTTAGTGCGGTGCAAACAGCTGGCGAAGCAGCCCGCACCCGTCAGGCAGAACTGGTGACAGAAACAACGCAGTTGCAACGGCAGACCACGCAGTTACAAACTGAACTGGACGAGTTGCACAGCCAGTTACAGCCGCTGCTGCAAGACACCGGTAGTAAGGCAGTGCAAGCAAACGGCATTAAACTTACTCAGACACTTAACGAGCATTATAAAGATATTCAACAACAACTTGCTAGCCATGAGCAAAAGCTGAAACAACTGGAACAGCACCAACAACAGTTGCAGCAGTTAGTGATAGAACAGCAGCAAACAGAGCGCGGGCAAATCGAAACAGACCATAAGCTGGCCCTGCTGGCCCAGCAGCAGCAAAACCTGACTGAACAGCAAGTGGCCAGCAGCAGCGAGCTGGCGCAATGGCAACAACAATGGCAGGCGCTGCAGCAGGCTGAGCCAAAAGTAACAACTCAATACGCTGATCTGGCTGCGCTGAAAAGCGGGTTGCAGCGGCTGCAACAACAATTACAGCACTTTGAAGGGCAGCAGCAAGAGTTGCAACGTCAGCTTGAGCAGGTCAAAGCAGAACAGCAACTTGCTGCGCAGCAGTGGCAACAGGCTATTGCTGCCAGTGACTTTAGTGATGAAACCGCTTTTCTGCAGGCATTGCTCAGTGATGTCGAGCTAAGTGAGCTGACGACGCTACAGCAGCAACTGCACCAGGCGGAGGTTGCTATCAACCGGTTGGTAACAGATCGGCAACAACGCCTCGACGAGTTGGTTATGCAGCAGCTCAGCGCAGAACCACTGGCCCTGTTACAGCAGCAGCTGCAGCAGCTGGAGCAACTGGGTCAACATCTTACTGAGCAGCTGGGGCGGTTGCAACACCAGTTAGACAACGATCAGCAACGTCGTGCCAATCAGCAAAGTTTGCGGGCAAAAATTACTGAAGCAGAGCAACAACTGGCCCTCTGGCAACGGCTCAACGGCCTGATTGGTTCTGCGGATGGCGCTAAATACCGGCGTTTTGCCCAGGGCCTGACCCTGCAACAATTGGTGGTGCTGGCTAACCGCCAATTGCAATTGTTACACAACCGCTATCAGCTGGCACGTCACCCTAGCGCAGAGCTGGAATTGCAGGTGCTCGACACCTGGCAGGCCGACACCGCGCGGGACACCAAAACCTTGTCAGGTGGCGAGAGCTTTCTGGTTAGCCTGGCGCTGGCGCTGGCATTATCGGATTTAGTCAGCACTAAAACCAGCATCGATTCATTATTTCTGGACGAAGGGTTTGGCACGCTCGATGCCGATACGCTGGAAAGTGCGCTGGCGGCGTTGGATCAACTTAATGCCAGTGGCAAGATGATCGGCATTATCAGCCATGTGGAAGCATTAAAGCAGCGGCTACCGGTGCAAATCAGACTGGAGAAACAGCACGGATTGGGTTACAGCCAAATCCGGATCAGTCAGTAGCTGGTGAGCACTGATTTTTTAATAGCTCAGCAAATGTTGCAGCTGGCACTGGCTTACTGAAATAATAGCCCTGATAGTAATCACAATGCTGCTCACGTAAAAAATCCAGTTGTTCAACCGTTTCCACACCTTCGGCCAGCACTTTAAATCTCAGGTTATGAGCCAGATCTATAATCGCTTTAGTAATACTTTTATCGTCTTCTGCCGAGGGTAAGTTTTCGATAAAGCGGCGGTCAATTTTCAGTACATCCAAAGGCAGGCGCTTTAAATAGGCTAAAGAAGAATACCCGGTGCCGAAGTCGTCTATTGCCAGTTTTATACCTTGCTCGCGCAGCGCAGTCATGGTTTTAATGACCACATCCTCGTCACCCATCAAGGCATTTTCTGTTACTTCCAACTCCAGGAAAGACGGATCGAAACCGGTTTCCCGCAAAATACTGGTTATTCTTTGCTGCAAGTCACCCTTGTTAAATTGCTGAGCTGATACGTTGATGGCAAGGTTGATGTTTGGTAAGCCGGCCAGTTGCCAGGCCCGGCCTTGCTGGCAGGCTTGTTGCAATACAAAATTGCCAATCTGATGGATTAAGCCACTGGCCTCGGCCAGTGGAATAAACGTATCCGGGCCTATTATGCCATCGCTGGGATCAATCCAGCGTAACAGCACTTCTGCACCAACAATGCGGCCGCTTAGAATATCAAGCTGCGGTTGGTAATAACAGGTTAAGTGATTTTGTTTCATGGCATTGCGTAAGCGCTGCTCTAATAACAAACGAGCTCTGGCCTGGATGGTCAGGCTGTCAGAATAAAAACTGTAAGTATTGCGACCGTCTGCTTTAGCGCGATACAGTGCGGCATCAGCACCCTGCAACAGCGCCTCAGCGCTATCAGCGTGGCTGGGATAAATACAAATCCCGACCGACGCTGCCACGGTGATATCGTTGTGCAGTTCCAGGGTGAAAGGAGCATGTAACTGTTGCAGAATTTTATCAGCTACCCTGGCGGCATCTTCCGGCTGCGCCAGCTGCTCAACCAGAAACACAAATTCATCGCCACCGAGCCGGGCCAGGGTATCGGTCTCCCGGCAACTCAGATTCAGACGCTCAGTTACCTGCAATAGCAGCTCGTCCCCGGTCTGATGTCCAAAACTGTCATTCACATCTTTAAAATGGTCAAGATCAAGGATCATCACCGCCAGAAACTGTTGATTGCGCTTGGCTAGTTTTACTGCGCTAGTTAAGCGGTTACTGAAATGTTGGCGATTGGGAAGCTGGGTCAGAGGGTCAAACTCCGCTAAAAAGGCTAACTCTTGGGCCTGACGTTTACGTTCAGTTAAATCGATATCAATGCAGAAAATCTGTGGAGATTGCTCGGGTAATTTGACCACTGCATGATTTGAAAATACTGAAATAAGCGAACCATCTTTGCGTTTCAGGGTAAGCTCTTCGGCAGCTATCGGCTCTGCGTTTTCAGCCATGTAGGTCATGGCCTGCCGCACTTCATCATGGGCTTCATCCGGTATTATCAGCTCCAGCAAACTTCGGCCAAGCGCTTCTTCTTTACTGTAGCCATAAATTAACTCACTGGCCCGGTTCCAGTATATGGTCGTGCCAAACTGATCATACCCCTGAACCGATATTTGAGGCGCATTATCCAGCAGGGTACGAAAACGTAACTCACTTTCAAGTAGCTGTTGCTCTGCCAGTTTCTGAGCTGAAATATCCTGCACCACCGCAATAAAATATGGTGCGGTATTCGCACTATCTGGTGCAGTAGATACCGCGAGCTTAACCCACACCACTTCGCCGGTTTTTCCAAAGTAGCGTTTTTCAAGCGTGTAACTTGTGGTAATTTTTTGCCGCAATTGGATAAACTGTTGTTGATCGTTATCCAAATCTTCCGGATGGGTGATCTGATGGAACGACATATCGAGCATTTCAGCCGGGCTGTATCCGAGCAATGCGGCAAAATGTTGATTAATTCGTAAAAATTTACCGTCAGCATTAACGTGGGCAATGCCAGCAGCGGCATGTTCAAAAGTATCAGTAAATGCTTGCTCACTAGCTTGTAATGTTGTGGTCAGGCGTTGATGCTGACGCAGAAGCAGCCAGGCCAGTAATCCGGTAAGACCAACATAAAACAGCCCTTTATAAGTTTGATACCGGTTCAGTTGCTCTGAATTGTCAGTCAGCATGCTCAGGACGCTATCGCTAAATAAGATCCAGCATACCCCTAGCAAAACATACATTAATCCACCCATTACCGGGTAAAGACGTAGTGTTTTAGCAGCGCCTTGTTGCTTCATCATTCACTTCTCTGGCACAAATAGCGAGACACCGTTTCCGGTGATGAGAAGGTTAAGCATAGTGTAAAAATAGAAAATAAAAATTAATTAATAAAGATTCTTATTAAATAAGAATGCCTTAGCCACGGGGTTTGGCTAAGGCACAGCAGGGCTTAAAAAGA
The DNA here is from genome assembly GCA_002415085.1 of Arsukibacterium sp. UBA5043. Classification (GTDB taxonomy): domain Bacteria; phylum Pseudomonadota; class Gammaproteobacteria; order Enterobacterales; family Alteromonadaceae; genus Alishewanella. The sequence continues at coordinate 147,983 of DIBV01000013.1, forward strand.
GTAAACCAGGGTTAAAGAGGTTTGGGTGTCAGTGTTTTCTTTATTCGGCTGTACATCAGAATCGTTCTGTACCAGAAAAGCCGCTTTCATTTGCATGGCACCGTTTATTTTCGCTGTCACTGAGGTTTCAGCAATGGTACGGGTATTATCTTCACCGTACTCCACACTCAGTGTCTGACTAAAAGCTGCCGATTCACTGATTTGCCAGTTGTAGGCCGCTGCGCCACGGACAATAAGCCCGCTTTCTGATTCCCCGGTCGCTCGTTTACCACTGAAATAACCCGGACCTATTTCGACATCCAGATGTTGTGTTTCAGCGTCATAAAGCCGGGTACCATAACCGACAGCCACGGTATTGTATTTTTCGAAGGCGCCAAATTTATCGCTGGTATGCGAGCCGATAATAAATAAATTATCGTGTTCGGTATCCAGTTTATAGGCACCTTTGGCCGAAATAAGATAACGTTCGGCAGAGCGTTCGGTTACGGTATTACCGTCAGCATCGAGTTTTTCATCCTCTTTAAAATAGGCGCTGACGATATACTGATTACTCCATTGCTCCAGTTCCTGTCTGGCATCAATTTTACCGGTAATCGAGGTACCAACCGTATTACCGGAAGTGGTAATAGCACCAAGCTCTGCAGAGGTTTTCCAAATCTTATCATCATCCGTCGCTGCTTCCTGCGCACTGAGGGCGCTGCTAACGGCAATGCTGGCCAGCGCCAATACAGTGAATAACCTCATGCTTACTCCTTAGTATCTGCTTGATCTTTAAATAAATGCACGTCCATTTGCGGAAATGGAATACCAATGTCGTTGGCATCAAACGTTAATTTCACTTTTTCCAGAGTGTCCCAGTAAACGCCCCAGTAGTCAGCTGAATTAACCCAGGGCCGAACGTTCAAATTTACAGACGAGTCAGCTAGCGCACCAACCTTGATGCTGAATTCTGGTTCGGCAAGCACCCGCTCATCGTTTTTCAGAATGTCTTCCAGCAGTTTTTTAGCCAGCAATAAGTCTGCATCGTAGCTAATACCGATGACCAGATCGACTCTGCGGATAGGCTCTGCCGAGTAGTTTGTGATGGGATTGCTGGTGATCTGAGCGTTTGGCACGATAACCCGTTTGTTGTCTGGGGTTTTCATTTGCGTCTGAAAAATTTCTATTTTTTCGACCGTGCCGCTGACACCACCACCATCAATAAAGTCACCTGATTTAAACGGCCGGAACAAAATAATCAGAATGCCTGAAGCAAAATTGGCTAAGGATCCCTGTAATGCCAGACCAATGGCCAGACCGGCAGCGCCGAGAATAGCAATGAAGGCGGTAGTTTGTACTCCAAGTTGCGATAACGCCATCAGGATAGTGGCAATAAGAATAATGGCATAGACAATACTGACCAGAAACGCCACCACGGCTTTATCGACAGAGCGGGCAAGCAACCCACGCTCCAGCAAACGTGATACTCCTTTCGCAACAAACCGACCAACATAAAAAATAACAATAGCAGCAACCAGCTGCAACAGATAGCCGAGTACGACTTCGTGATTTTCCTGATAAAATGTCGTTATCTCTTCCATTACACATTCCTTATTAAAACGTAATATCGTAGCTAGTTTAGCAATCTTAGCCCGTTGATGGTACGCCAGTGCATGCTTTAAGTAAAAAAACTTGGTTGGCGCGGCAATTTTAGCTAAAATATTCACTACACACAGTGGTGATTGTAGCTCAGTTGGTAGAGCCCCGGATTGTGATTCCGGTTGTCGTGGGTTCGAGCCCCATCAGTCACCCCACTCTCCCTGCTGCAGCCTTTATCAATACCGATGGTTTCGCCGGCTCCTAAGATGGCAAACCATGGCTTGACCCTGCTACGTCTGCGCTCTATTGTTAAGATCACTTTTAATCATTACCAGCACTGAAATGGATTTAACGTCACTTCAACAGCAGTTACAGCGTCCTGATCTCGCGCCGGTAGAAAGCTGGCAGCCAAAATTCTGTGGCGATCTTCCACTGTTAATCACCGCAGATGGCCGTTGGTTGTATCAGGGCAGTGAAATCCGTCGTCAACCGATGGTACGATTATTTGCTTCAGTATTAATTTGCCAGCAACAGCAATTCTTTCTGCAAACCCCGGTAGAAAAAGTGCGGATCCAGGTAGAGGATGCGCCATTTGTGGTAGTGGCTAGCGAGTGGCAGAGCACAAAAAACGGGCCTTTGCTTACCCTCATCACGAATATTGGTGACGCGGTAAGTGTCACTCCGGAGTATCCATTACGATTACGCTGGTTTCAGCAGCAGCGTTTGCCCTATCTGCAATTGTGGCGCGGTTTATCGGCCCGGTTAAATCGCAATACCTATTATCAATTGATTGAACAATGTCGGGACGTTTACTGTGATGGTGAACGCCATTATCAACTGAAAAGTGCCGGTTATCCGTTTACCCTGGGCGTGCTGGCCTGATACTGCATTTCAACTGACAAATGATGGGCTGTACCGCAGTCTTGTTGCCAATCAGCGGCCGGCGGGTGCACATTGAGCCAACTACACAAGGAAATTTATTATGCGCAAAGCAGTACTACCCATTGCAGTTGCTTTTTGTTTGAGCAGCGCTACCCTCAGTGCCGCGACCCTGATCCATGCCGGTAAGCTAATTAATGTTGAGAGCGGTAAAATTTTAACCGAACAAACCATCATCATTGAAGGTGAAAAAATTACCAGTCTCGAGGCGGGCTATCGTCAGCCAGGCAGTGGCGATCAGGTAATAAACCTGACGGAACATACGGTGATGCCAGGCCTGATGGATATGCATACCCATTTTTATACCCAGTTTAGTCCCACCGTATATAGTGAAGGCCATCGGTTAAATGAGGCTGATTTTGCCTTGCGTGGTGCGGTGTTTGCCGAAAAGACATTAATGGCAGGGTTCACCACAGTGCGTGAATTGGGAGACAATTATCAGATTAGCGTGGCATTGCGCAAAGCGATAGCGCAGGGCTACGTTAATGGACCCAGAATCTATGCCGCCGGCAAATCTATCGCTACTACAGGCGGTCACGCTGACCCCACCAATGGGGTAGCTTTTGCGCAGATGGGGGATCCAGGCCCGAAAGAAGGGGTAATAAATGGTCCGGATGAGGCAAGAAAAGCCGTGCGTCAGCGCTATAAAGAAGGCTCCGACCTGATAAAGCTTACGGGCACCGGTGGCGTGCTGAGCGTGGCTAAAAGTGGCACAAACCCTCAGTTTACAGATGCTGAGTTTGCCGCTGTAGTGGAAACCGCCCGGGATTATGATATGAAGGTTGCGGTACATGCGCATGGCAAAGAGGGCATGGAAAGGGCCATAAAAGCGGGGGTGGACTCCATTGAACATGGCACCTTTATGGATAAAGAGACTTTTGCCCTGATGCGCAAACACGGTACTTACTATGTGGCCACGATAAGTGCCGGCAAGTGGGCAGCGGAGAAAGCAGCGATAAATGGTTTTTTCCCTGAATTAGTGCGGCCCAAAGCCGCGAATATTGGCAAGCTGATTCAACAAACCTTTGGTGAGGCCTATAAAGCCGGGGTGAAAATTGCATTTGGCACCGATGCCGGGGTTTTCCCTCACGGCGACAATTGGCGTGAGTTTGTTTATATGACGGAAGCGGGTATGCCAGCCATGGCCGCTATACAGTCAGCGACCATAGAAGGGGCGCGTTTATTGGGAGTGGAAGCGGAGCTTGGCAGCATTAAAGCAGGTAAAATTGCTGATATTATTGCCGTATCGGGAAATCCGTTACAAGATATCAGTGCGATGGGCGATGTCAGCTTTGTAATGAAAGCCGGCACTGTTTATAAACCTGTTAATTAAAGCAAGCATTCGATACTACATGGCCTGTAACGTGTAGCGTTCAGGCCAATAGTCGGTAGCAGTTAGGCTGGTTTAAATCGCTGCAGTAATTTGCTGACATCAGCCAGAATTTGTGGCGCCAGATTTTTTTCAGCCTGCAGTCGTTGCTTGTCTTGTTCTGCCGTAACCTGTTTGCTTTGCTGTTTACGTGTTTGATGTGTTGGCATTTCTTTGACTACCTGATACATCTGAAAAATACCGGGATAGTCTGTAGCAAGTGGGCCCTGTAGTTGCTCCGGTAAGCGATTGAGCAACACCCATACCCGCAATGCCCCTTCTGATAACTCACACTGGTCTGCATCGACAGCTTTGCAAATAGTAAAAATACTTTGCTCAACATACTGTTGATTCTGCAATTGTTGCTGCTGTTGTTTTGCCGCCAACTGTGCGTGGTGTTTAGTTTGCTGTTGCAATAGCAACAACAGCTTGCCTGCATAAAATGCCAGACTTGCTATTATCACTGCCGCCAGTACTACCAGTATTATCAGCCAGGAGTTTTGCATTAATCCTCATCACCTAATATAGACTTACGCCAATCTGTACGCTCAAACTGAGCTAATGGATCGTCATCTGTATCAGCAACTATGTTATCAGCCAGACCAAGCTGCTCCAGCAGTTGTTCAAGTCTGGCTGTTTTTGCGTTAAAGTACTTGGCCTCTTTGCCGGTCAGAATTTCATTATTCTCAACCCGCTCCAGCAATTGCTGTAACTGCTGATCGTTTTCAATCAGGGCCAGCTCTTCTGCTGCGCTTAAGCCTGGCTCTACAACTTTGTTTAACCGAGCTTTTGGCTGCAAATCAACTTTAACCTGCGGCGCCTTTACCGGTTCAGACACTAACGCGATTGGCTTTTTACTCCCCGTTCTGGGATCTTTTGGCTCGCTGCGACCAGCCTGTTGTGCTGCTTGCTGTTCAATAACCGAATTACGACTACCGGATTTTTTGCCCGCGCCTTTTTTCTTGGTTTCTTCTTTAGGCTGGCGTAGTTTGCGGGCTTCTGAAGCTGGCAAATGGCGCTGACCATTGTCGCCGGCATTACGGCTTTTCTTTTGACGCGTCATAACAGGATACCTGTACAAAAGGGCGCATATTTTAACCAGATTTCTGCAGGATCACCACATCATTCGTTACAAAGTCTGCAGTCATTTTTGTTTGTGTCGCTAACCAGCGAAAAGTGTCCTGATGAAAAAAACTGACGTGAGTGGGATCCGTCTTGTAATGCCAGCGGCTAAAGGCATTTAAATCGGTATAGCGTTTGGTCATTATCGCCAGTGTTCCGGCCGGCTTCAATAATTGCTGCCACAATTGCCACTCTATTCCGGGATTAACAAAATGCTCTATTGCTTCGCTACAACAGATAAAATCATACCGTTGTTGTAATGCAGCAGGATTAGCAGCGAAGTACGGATCCCACAGTTGCATATTATGCCCGGCATCACCAAGCATCTTTGCTAACAATGGACCGGGGCCGCAACCAAAATCAAGGCCTGCCAGGCCTGTATCTTTCAGCGCAGCCAGTAACGGCTCACTTAAACGCGTCAGAAATTGCCGGTATCCGTTATCATTCAAATCATTATTATGCAGTAAATACTGTGCATATTCGCTTTCGCTGCTAAGTATGGCCGCGCGGTCAGCAAACACCAACGCGCACTGATCACAGCGAAAATACTGGCGTTGTTTATCCTGATAAAATAAAGCGGGTGAGCGGGCCCGGCACAGCGGACAAAAGGAATTAGCAGGCTCTGCCTTAATTGCAATCAACAAAATACCTTACTCAAAACACGGTCGCATCAGACAGTCGTTTTTTATAAAAAACAAAAGGGCGATAAGATCGCCTTATCGCCCCGTTTATACTTGTGCCTACGTGGACACTTCTCTCAATTTCGCTAAATCATCCTGATGCGTTTACAACGACCCTGTTAATTTAAGTTCCCTATATTATTGCTTATCTTCCGTGTATAAAATTTTATTCTTTACGACCATCCTGGTACTTTATTACTCATCCCTGGGCGTTTTGCAACGCGATGCACCTTCCTGATGCCAAATAGAGTGTACCGATATCGGCACTTACTTCCTTGCCGCTTGCGCATTTCCCTGTTGTTATTTGTTACTAAACGTAACTGTGTTTAATTTACTCTGATCTGAGCAGATGACAAGTCTCTGCCGAAAAAAAATGCAGTATTAATCATGGCTTATGGTTTAATCGATTCAGAAACAATGACTTATGGTTTTATGGCGGGAGTAAGATAAGTTCAATAATTTTATTTTATGGTCAATTTCGCACAGCTGTGTGAGATATATCTCACAAAATAATGGCACCGAACAGGGCCCAGACCCTGTTCGGCAAGGTAGATTAGTGCAGGCCGCCCAGATATTGCGACAATACTTCAATATCTTCATCGCTTAGTTTTCTGGCAATGTCACCCATCATACCGTTCATATCATTGGCACGGGTACCATTGCGAAACTCCATCAGCGTTGCTTTCAGGTAAGAAGCATGCTGGCTGGATATCTTTGGAAAGCCAGCAAGGCTGGTGCCAACACCGCGGGGTCCATGACAAGCAATACAGGCTGCAATACCACGTGCCTCGTCGCCACCACGGTATAATTTCTCACCTTCGGCAATCACATTTTCCGGTGTGGTACCACTGCTCATCGATTGTGACGAAAAATAAGCTGCCAGGTCTTTCATATCCTGGTCACTCAGTGACGCGACCATACCGAACATGATGGCATTGTTACGGCCTTCCTTGCCGCCCGTGGTCATTCCCAGTTTATAATCAGTTAATTGTTTATAAAGGTACTCAGCATGCTGGCCGGCAATTTTGGGATAAATATCTACCATGCTGTTACCGTCAGTACCATGACAAGCGACACAGGTTGTTGCTTTTGCTTTGCCTGCTTCAGCATCGCCATCAAAAGCGTGGGCTGTACCGATTAAACCGATTAACAGCGTCAGTGGAAGTACGAGTTTTTTCATTTTATATCCATCTCTGTCCGCATTAAACTGCCAGCAAGCTGGCAAGCAAGTGAGTTTAAAAGAATCTGTGCTGCCATTTTACACGAAACTACTGAAAGTAAAATCCCATCTGCGCGGCAAAAGCTTCTTCCGATCTGCCAGATCCGTTACAATGGCCCAAATTTAACCGCCGGAGCAGGCAGTGTACAAAGCAAAATTCAATTACCAACAAGCTAGTTTTTTAACCAGCGCCCCTGATATTAAGGCATTACCGGCGGATACCGGCATCGAAGTTGCCTTTGCCGGCCGTTCTAATGCTGGTAAATCCAGTGCATTAAATACGCTGACGCGGCAAAATAGTTTAGCCAGAACCAGTAAAACACCTGGTCGAACTCAACTTATTAATACTTTTGGATTTGCAGAAGACAAAAGATTGATTGATTTACCTGGCTATGGTTTTGCTAAAGTACCGTTAGCGGTAAAGGAAAAGTGGCAGAAATCGTTGTCCCAATATCTTGAAAAGCGTCAGAGCTTGCAAGGGTTGGTGGTATTAATGGATATTCGCCATCCATTAAAAGATTTAGATCAGCAATTAGTGCACTGGGCGGTGCAAAGTGATTTGCCTGTGCTAATTTTATTAACCAAAGCTGATAAGCTGGGTTCGGGTGCCCGTAAAAAAACTTTACTGGAAGTTCGGGAAGCGTCGTTAGCTTTTATGGGCGATGTGACTGTTCACATGTTCAGTTCACTGACCAAACTTGGGATGGATGAATTTGAGCAGACACTGGATAGCTGGTTTGACTCTAATCCGGCAAGTTAGCAACCATAAAAAAACCGACACCAGGCAGTGTCGGTTATAGCAAACGGGGAGAAGCTAATAATTCAAATCAACAGGGTGTCCTATCGCTAGGACCGCGTCATTATACAATAAATCTGCCCGGTTTGAAGTATTTACTCTAAAATATATTGCTAAATTTCAGTTTTATCGTAGTTATTTTACAGTTTACTAAATTTCAGATAAAAAAACGCCCCGCTGAAAACAGCGGGGCGGCTAAATAAGCCTACTTTCTATTGCTTGCACACCATGCCTGGGCTAGTGGCGTAGCGCTGAAAGATAGAACATCTTACCTCTGTACCCTACAACACAAATTTTAACCACTCAGCCGACGATTGCAAGTTTTTTATGTAATAAAACTACAAAAAAACATTATTGGCCGGCTTTTGGCAATTAATGGTAATTTAATTACCATTAATTGCTAAGTCAGAAGTGTTAGTGGGCCTGATCCCAGTTGTCACCGCTGCCCGCTTCAGCCAGCAATGGCACCTTTAAACTGGCGGCGCTTTCCATTATCGCAACCAGCTCAGTTTGTACCCGGTTTAAGTCGCTATCAGGCACCTCAAATACCAGTTCATCGTGTACCTGCATGATCATTTTTACCTCACTACCGGACTGGCTGGCGAGCCAGCCATCCACTTTAATCATAGCTATTTTGATAATGTCGGCAGCGGTGCCCTGCATCGGCGCATTAATGGCGGCCCGTTCCGCACCTTTTTGCCGGCCCATATTCCGGGCATTAATATCAGGCAAATATAAACGGCGACCAAACAGGGTTTCGACATAGCCCAATTCATGCGCCTGTTTGCGGGTGTCTTCCATATAGCGTAATACTCCGGGAAACCGGTCAAAGTAACGATTCACATAGCTTTGGGCTTCACTGCGACTGATCCCCAGTTGTTTGGCAAGGCCGAACGCTGACATACCATAAATCAGACCAAAGTTAACGGCTTTGGCCTGACGACGCTGTTCAGCGTTAACCTCATCCAGCGCGACACCGAATACTTCTGCAGCCGTCGCTTTATGGACATCTAAGCCTTTTGCAAAAGCATCCAGCAAGGCGTTATCATCTGAAAGATGCGCCATTATCCGTAGTTCAATCTGAGAATAATCGATTGCCAGTATTTTTTTCCCGGCCGGGGCGATAAAGGCCTGGCGGATACGCCGTCCTTCCTCACTACGAATTGGAATATTCTGCAGGTTAGGCTCAGTAGAGCTTAACCTGCCGGTAGCGGCAATGGCCTGATGATAAGAGGTATGAACCCGACCTGTTGTCGGGTTTATCACTTTGGGCAGTTTATCGGTATAGGTTGATTTCAGCTTACTTAAACCGCGGTGCTCGGTAATCAATTTTGGAAATTCATATTCCAGGGCCAGTTCAGCTAATACTTCTTCGGCCGTGGATGGCGTGCCGCCCGGTGTTTTTTTCAGTACTGGCAAACCCATCTGATTAAAAAGTATTTCCTGTAACTGTTTGGGTGATGCCATATTGAAAGTCTGTCCCGCCTGCTCATAGGCCTGCTCTGCCAGCTCATCAATCCGTTTTGCTAGTTGCTGGCTCTGCTGAGCCAGTACTTTGCTATCGATTAGCACACCATGTCGCTCAATTTTACTCAGCACAGAAAGTAACGGTACTTCGATGTCAGTCAGTATTTTCTTCAGGCCGGGTTCGGCCTCAAGTTGAGGCCATAGTTTAAGATGTAACTGCAGGGTAACGTCGGCATCTTCTGCTGCATAAGGCGCCGCCTGTTCCAGAGCAATCTGATTAAAGGTAAGCTGTTTAGCACCTTTACCCGCAATATCCTCAAAACTGATATTACTGTGTCCCAGATATTTCAGCGCCAGGCTGTCCATATCATGCCGGCTGGCTACCGAATTAAACACATACGATTCGAGCATAGTATCGAAGCAGATACCTTGCAGATTAATGTCATACCGTGCCAGAACGCTGCTGTCGTATTTCAGATTCTGGCCAACTTTCGCTTTGTTGTTATTCTGCAGCCAGGGGGTCAGGGCAGCCAGCACATCTTCACGGTTCAGTTGCTCAGGTGCGCCGACATAATCGTGCGCCAACGGTAAATACCAGGCCTGGCCGGGTGCTACGGCAAAAGACATCCCAACCAACTCGGCCTGCATATAATCGAGACTGGTGGTTTCGGTATCGATGGCGGTCAGTTCGGCGCTATCCAGCACCTGCAGCAGTTCTGTAAAGTCTTCCTGGTTCAGAATAGTTTTATATTGACTGCGATCCAGCGTTGGTGTCACGGTTGCAGGCGCTTCTGCTTCTGCATTATTCTGACCAGCTGGCTGTGCCGATTCGGCCGTGGCCAGCAGCTCGGGTGCCTTGTGCTGCAGAATTTCTGCCAGCCAGCGTTTAAACTCGCAATGGCGGTATAACTCGGCCAGTTGCTGTTGGTCTGCCGGCTGAATGGCCAGATCATCCAGCTGGCAATTCAGTTCCACATCGGTTTTTATCGTCGCCAGCTGATACGATAACTGTAGTTGCTCTTTGTGCTCAGAGAGCTTGGCAGCCATGGTTTTGGCGCCACGAAAATTCAGTCCGGCTACTTTATCAAGCTGCTGATAGATATTGTCAATCGACCCCAATCCCTGCAACAAGGCGGCGGCTGTTTTTTCACCGACGCCAGGCAAGCCAGGAATATTATCGACTTTGTCACCCATCAGTGCCAGATAATCGATTATTGCTTCCGGAGCTACCCCAAATTTTGTGACGACCGATTCAGGATCAAGCAGAGTGTTAGTCATAGTATTGATCAGGGTAACGTGACCATCTACCAGCTGCGCCATATCTTTATCACCGGTAGAAATCAGCGTGTGCCGCCCGGCACTGCTAGCCTGCCGGGCCAGGGTGCCAATAACATCATCAGCTTCCACGCCGCTGATGCACAGCAAGGGTAAGCCCATGGCTCGCACTATCTGATGAATTGGTTCAATCTGGCTACGCAAATCGTCGGGCATCGGCGGACGGTTAGCTTTATATTCACCGAACATTTCGTTGCGAAAAGTTGGACCTTTGGCATCAAAAACGACCGCCATATGGCTGGGATTGTATTGACGCAACAAACTTTTCAGCATGTTGATCACGCCATAAATGGCACCGGTGGCTTCCCCACGGGAGTTAGTTAGATGTGGCGGAGAATGATAGGCGCGAAAGAGGTAAGACGAACCATCAACTAAAATCAACGGATTCTTTGGAATATATACCATGGTTAAACTGTCCTCTGGAAATTTGTCATAGCATGCCACAGCCCTCTGTTGACAGCCAGAATTGCCGCAGTGAACAAAGAAGGATTTTTAACTGATAAGCTGTGGATAACTTTGTGCAAAACTAATAGGGTAGCGCCACGCATTTAAAAAAATGATGGGTAAGAAAGCTGTTTAACTGTTTGATCTATATAGTAACTGAGGGGGAAATCGCAAACGCCCTTGTTATTATTATTTTACATCTACTTTGTGGAAAAACTTTCTACGGGGTCTGGGTGGGGCTAGACAACTTAATCAATCCCTGACTTAGTAGGTCGAGTAGACTACCACAAACCGGACCGATGCATAGTAGTTGTTTTAAATAATTTCGCTATTAAAGGTTAGCTGTTAAAGAAGCTAAAAGCATAAAGCAACATTGACAAGGCTTAGCGGGGTACCGAAATGGCGAAAGCATGGTTGATCCCGCCGGATTATTTTGCCGTAAGTACCCTTGATCCCGGATTGATTAATAAAACGGCAGTTCAGATCGGCATTGCAGTCTTTTAATTGCATTAGCTTGCAGGCTATAATGCCAGCAATATGAAACTGGCTTCAGCTATGGGAAACTTTTAATGAAGAAACTAACTTTTGCGCTGGCTACAATGTTGCTGGCGATTGGTGCGACCGCCAGCACTGACAACAATGAAGAATTAGCCAAACGCATTGCGCCGGTAGGCCAGGTGTATATTGCCGGCCAGCAAGCCGAAGTGGCTGCCGTGGCCTCTGGCCCCCGCTCTGGTGAACAAGTATATAATGGTGCTTGCATTGCATGTCATGGTACGGGCGCCTTAGATGCACCTAAGCCTGGCTCCGACAGCTGGAAACCCCGCATTGCCCAGGGCTTTGATGTAATGTTAAAACATTCTATAGAAGGCTTTAATAATATGCCGGCGATGGGTACCTGTGCCACCTGCAGTGAAGATGAAATTGCGGCTGCTATCCGGTTTATGACCGACGGCGTGTAACAAAACAATCGCGTCAACCAGAATAAAACCGTGCAAAGCACGGTTTTTGTTTTTAAAAAAGGCACGATTTTCTCCCTGTTTGACTGTTCACGGCTTCCATGTGGCGAAACTTTGTGCATAATAAGGGCTATTCTCAAACCAGCATAAGCAGAGCAGAAATAAGTTGAAGCTAAATGGATCACAACTCCAACTAATAAAAGCCAAAGCCCGCCGGTTAACTACCCTGATTGGCCGCTATAAGCAGGCTTATACTATTCAGGGCGCGCTGTTAAAATTGTCGGAACTGGCGAGTACCATCAGTGATATGCGGGAATTTTATCCGGCTATCCATAAAATGGTGTCAGAGCTGCTGCATGCTGAAAACTTTTATGTCGTGCTTTACGAGATGGGCACTGAACAATACCAGCTACAATATTTTTCTGACGAAAAAGACCAGCAATATATCAAGCAAGTACCTTCAACTGCATTTTCCAGTGGCCTGACAGGTTATGTTACCAAAACAGGCAAACCCTTGTTGTGCGATAAAAACCAGTTTAACGCCATGATTGCAAATGGCGATATTCGGGCACAGGGTTCTGAATGCACCCATTGGATGGGGATTCCATTGTGGCGCGATGAGCAGCTAATCGGCGTAATGGCGATTCAAACTTATGACAGCGATTATCGCTATGGCGACCAAGAGTTGGCGATGTTTCTGAGCATCGGCGGCCACACCGTCACTGCGCTGGATCGGGTGAAAAGCCGTGAACTGCTGGAGCTGACCGTCCAGGAACGAACCCAGCAATTACAGCTGATTAACCAGTCATTACAAAAAGAAATTAAAGAACGCACGAACGCTGAACGGCTGCAGGCTGCCTTATATGAAATTTCTGAGCTGACGTCCAGTAGTCGTGATATGCAAAGTTTTTATAAAGCCGTGCATAAGGTACTGGCGGGACTGATGTCGGCAGACAACTGCTACATCGCACTGCTAAATAGCGATCAGACCAAACTGACGTTCCCGTTTTATCTTGACCAGTATTCGCCTCCGGCAAGGGAAAGGCCGATTAGCCGTGGTTTTACTGAATATGTTATTCGGTGTGCTGAGGCGCGCTTAATTAACACTGATGCCGCAGAACAGTTAGCGTCAGAGGGTGAAATCCGCCGGGGCATGGCAGACCCAATGCAACGCGCAAGATTATCCTCATGCTGGTTAGGCGCTCCCCTGCTGATAGATCAGCGGGTCATTGGGGTCATTGCCGTGCAATCGTATGACAATGCTTACGAATACACGGAGCAGGAGTTGAGTATATTGCGCTTCGTATCGCAGCACATCGGTGTTGCCATTCAGCGAAAACTGGCAGCAGAAAAACAAAAGCAGCATCAGGAAGAGCTGGAACGTAAAGTGTTTGAAAGTACCCGCGAACTGCGTCAGACCAATTTATTTTTGCGACTACAGGTAGAGGAGCGGAAAAAAGCAGAGCAAAAGCTGTTTTATGAAGCCAATCACGACCTGTTAACCAGCCTGGCTAACCGTCAGATGTTTCTGGAGCAGTTAAAGCGGCAGTTTGCGCTCTATAAACGCCAGCCGGAAGTGGGAATGGCGCTGCTTTTTCTTGATCTGGACCGTTTTAAACTGATAAACGATACCCTCGGCCACCATATTGGTGATGCCTTTCTGATCGAAACCAGTAAACGTATTCTAAGTGCGGTACGTGAGCATGATTTAGCCGCCCGGTTGGGAGGTGATGAGTTTGTAGTATTACTACAAAATCTGCAGGGCGATCATGACGCCGAAGAAGTAGCACAGCGGATTATTGATAAAATACGAGAGCCTTATTATCTGGAAGGTCAGCAAGTTAATTCCGGGGTCAGTATTGGTATTGCATTAATGCAAGTGGACTATAGTAACGGTGAACAATTGTTACGTGATGCCGACGCCGCTATGTATCATGCCAAGGCTCTGGGTCGTGGCCGTTATGCGATATTTCAGGACAAAATGCGCGACCAGATGCTTCGTGCACTTGGCGCCGACTAAATTAGTACCTGACGCGCCTGCCCACTATTGCCATATTACAACAGTCAGAATTAGTCTTTTTTCAACATCTGGCGCAGTCGCTCCAAATGGGCCTGGCCGGTTTGCTGGCGTTGCTGTTCGGTTTTCACCGGCGCCGTCTGCTGCCACTCTAAATCGTCCTGCGGTAATTCATGCAAAAAACGGCTTGGTTCAGGCCGTATTACTTCGCCGTACTGGCGACGTTCTTTGGCGTAAGTGAAAATCAGTTCACGTTGGGCCCGGGTGACCCCGACATACGCCAGTCGTCGTTCTTCTTCCACGTTATCTTCATCAATACTGCTCTGGTGCGGTAATAAACCCTCTTCCATACCCACCATAAACACATACGGGAATTCAAGGCCCTTTGAGGCATGCAAGGTTAACAACTGTACCTGATCGGCGTTATCTTCCTGCTGCTGGCGCTCCATCATATCGCGCAGGGTCAGCCGGGTTACCACCTCTGGCAGGGTCATGGCGTCATGCTCGTCATCACCCTCCAGCATGGTACTGATCCAGCGATACAGTTCGTTGACATTTTTCAGCGCCATTTCAGCTGCTTTCGGGCTGTTACTGGTTTCAAACAACCAGGCTTCATAATGGCTCTGCCGGATTAAGTCGCGCACTGCTTCCGCCGGATCGGCCCGCTTGGCGTTATCGGCCACCTGGTTTATCCAGTTAGCAAACTGCTGTACCGCCTGCTGGGCCCGGGCCGACAAGTGCATGGATAGTTCCATATCACAGCAGGCTTCGAACAGGCTGATATTTTTACTGTTAGCCAGATTACCCACCTGCTGCAAGGTCGCTGCGCCTATTTCCCGGCGCGGCACGTTAATAATCCGCAGCAAAGCGTTGTCGTCATTCTGGTTTACCAGCAGCCGCAGGTAGGCCATCACGTCTTTAATTTCACTGCGGGCAAAAAACGAGGTGCCGCCGGAAATTTTATACGGAATGCGGTTGGTCATCAGGGCTTTTTCAAATACCCGCGCCTGATGATTACCTCGATACAGCAGGGCATAATCACGGTATTCACTGCGGTTAATAAAGCGGTGCGAAATAATCTCGGCCACCACTTTTTCAGCTTCGTCTTCTTCATGTTTGCAGGGCAGTACTCTGAGCGGCACGCCGTAACTGTTCTGACTGAACAGCTTCTTTTCAAATTCATGCGGATTATTGGCGATCAGAATATTGGCCGCTTTTAAAATCCGCTCAGCCGAGCGGTAATTCTGCTCCAGCTTAATCACATTTAAATTGGGAAAATCTGTTTTCAGCAACACCAGATTTTGCGGCCGGGCGCCACGCCAGGAATAAATGGACTGGTCATCGTCGCCCACCACGGTAAAACGCTGCCGTTCACCTACCAGTGCCTTAACCAGCTCATACTGGCTGGTATTGGTGTCCTGGTATTCGTCGACCAGCAAATACTGAATTTTCTGCTGCCATTTTTGCCTGACTTCACTGTTGTGCTGAAACAGCAAGGTCGGGATCAGAATTAAATCATCAAAATCTAACGCGTTATAGGCTTTTAGCTGGTCGCTGTACTGCTGATAATAATTAGCAAAGCTGATACTTTGCGGGTCGCTCGCGCGCTGGATAGCCAGCGCCGGCAAGGTTAAATCATTTTTCCAGCCGGATATTTTACTTTGCAGCGCTTTTAATAAGTCTTTATCACCCTGAAACTCATTGGTGGTCAGCTCTTTTAACAGCGCCATACTGTCCTGATCGTCAAACAGGCTGAAGCTGGGCTTGTAGCCAATATGGCGGTACTCTTTTTTAATAATTTCCAGACCAAGAGTATGAAAAGTAGAAATGGTCAGGCCGCGGGTTGCGGTTTTCGGTAGCTGGGCCTGAATACGCTCACGCATTTCCCGCGCCGCTTTATTGGTAAAGGTAACAGCAGCGATATGGCGGGCAGGTAGCTGACATTGCTGAATTAGATAAGCAATTTTATTGATAATGACCCGGGTTTTACCACTGCCCGCACCCGCCAGCACCAGACAGGGGCCGGCAATATACGTTACAGCGGCGTTTTGTTGCGAATTTAACTGCATAACCTGCACCTTGACCCCGGGGCCGGCATTGTAACCAAAATTAGCGGCAAATAGCATTCGCGTTCTGAATTTATCTCCGTAGAATAGACGTATTACTACGCCAGACCGGGTAACAGGAGACGATTATGTTAGATCCCAAAAAAATTGAAGATATCGCCAAGCAAATTGGCAATGCACTGCCACCGCAGATAAAGCAGTTTGCCGATGATACTGAGGCCAAAGTGAAGCAGGTACTGCAGCAAAAGCTGGCTAACCTGGATTTTGTCAGTCGCGAAGAATTTGATGTGCAGCGCCAGGTATTGTTGCGCACCAGGCAAAAGGTTGAACAACTTGAGCAGCAGGTCGCGGCCTTATTGGCACAAAATGTGACTACTGACTCACAAACCGATCTGCCGACAGCCGATCAGCAGTAAGCTGCAAAACCCGGCAACACTACTTTGCCTTGATGCCGGGAGATACGATAACTGCTTGCTTAATCATAATGGTAGATTAAATAGCAAGGCTTCACTATCTGCTGTGGCCATTAATAGCAGGTCGGTTTGGTCACTTACCATAACACCGTCACCCGGATAAACGGTATGGTTGCCGACCTTCAATTCTCCACTGATTAAATGCAGATAAAGTTTGCGTCCCGCTGCCGGGTAGGTAAGGTGCTCGTCAGCACTGATACTTGCGCGCAGTAATTGCGCTTGCTGTTTCAGCACTAAACTGCCATCCCGGCCATCAGCTGAGGCAATCAGGGTTAGTCCTGGCTTGCTGGCAAAATGCTGCTGCTGATAACCCGGCGCGCCACCCTGCCTATCGGGCATAATCCAGATTTGTAAAAAGCGCAGCTCTTCCGTCTGGCTGGCGTTATATTCAGAATGATACACGCCGCTGCCGGCACTCATTAACTGAAACTCACCGGCCGGCAATATTTTTTCATTGCCGGCGGAATCTTTATGGACGATAGCGCCCTGCAGCACCAGGGTAATAATTTCCATATCGCGGTGGCCGTGGCTATCAAAGCCAGCGCCGGGGGCCACCCAGTCATCGTTAATAACTCTTAGCGCTGAAAAACCCATATGTGCCGGGTCGTAATAACTGCCAAAAGAAAAGCTGTGACGACTTTTCAACCAGCCAAATTCAGCTTTGCCGCGTTCGTCGGCTTTGCGTAGCGTCAACATAGTATATTCCCGCCATTTTGTTTACGTGAATGTTGAAGTTAAAAGGCACGGTGGCTGACATGCTTACGTAACAGCAGCACGGATGCTGCGCAGGCTGAAGGGGCACAGGGATGTGCTCCTTGAAGCCGGTGAAGTGAGTATGTCAGCTACCTTGCTCCCTGATTCTGTTCAGAGTTCGGAATCACCAGTTAGCTATTCAGTTTTTTGGCAACAAGCTTATCTACCGACAATTTGCCTGCACCGCTAAACAACAGTGAAACACTGGCCGCCAATAGCGCCAAACCAAATTCGTAACCGTTATTCGCCATAAACAGGCCGTTTGCAAAATGCACTGCAAAAATGGCGACCAGCATCGCTATTGATAAAGCTGCTGCGGCCGGCCGGGTTAATAAGCCGATGATTAATGCCAGGCCACCAAAAAACTCAGCCGCACCGGCTAAAATCGCCATCAGCATGCCCGGGCTTAAGCCAATGCTGTCCATCCAGCCGGCTGTGCCTTCAAGGCCATAGCCGCCAAACCAGCCAAATAACTTTTGCGCACCATGGGCAGTAAATATCACACCTACCGGCACACGCAGTGCCAATGCCGACCAGCCCGCATTAGTAGAAGTCAGTTTCGCAATTAATGTTTTCATAAGTCACCTGTCAAAATATTTAATGGTTAAGGAAGGTTTAGTTGCTCACTCGACCGCGAACAACCTGTCGATGTGGTAAAGATAGCGCTATGCTAGCTTTTAAAAAAGCGGAGCCTTTTGCATTATTAGTTCAAATTATTTGAATAATGGCATAAGCTAATGGTTTCTGGCAGAGATGGATAAAGCACAGCATGCAGCAACTGATTAATTTAGATGCCTTGCGGGCGCTCGACGCCATCGACCGCAAAGGCAGCTTTGCGGCAGCGGCCGAAGCACTTTACAAGGTACCCTCGGCGCTCAGTTACACTATGTCTCAGCTGGAGCAAAACCTGGGGGTGAGCTTATTTGACCGCAGTAAGCAAAAAGCCCGCTTAACCCCCGCCGGGCAGTTGCTGCTGCAGCAGGGCCGCGAGTTACTTAAAGCTGCCGATCAACTGCAAAAAGCCGTGCAGCAACTGGACAGTGGCTGGGAAGCTGAGCTTACGCTGGCATTGGACAGTGTAGTGCCGGCCGAGCCGGTTTTTGCCCTGATAAGCCAGTTTTTGCAACTGGGCAAACTGACCCGGGTGGCGCTGCGCCAGGAAGTGATGGCCGGCGGCTGGGAAGCGCTGAATACCGGCCGGGCCGACATTGCTATTGGGCTGCCGGCTACTCAGCATACCGGCGCTTATCAGTTGCAGTTATTGGGCGAAGTGGAGTTTGTGTTTGCCGTGGCACCGCACCACCGGCTGGCACAACTGGATAAAGTGCTGACCCTGGCCGATGTGCAGCAGGAAACAGCAATCATTGTCGCTGACTCCGCCATCGACAGCCAGAAGCTGTCCAGTGGTCTGTTCGACAGCCGTCAGCAAGTGGTGGTTGCCAACCTGGCTCAGAAAATTACCGCTCAGCAGCAGGGCCTGGGGGTCGGCTTCTTGCCACGCCATCTGGTACAGCAGCAGTTAGCCCGTGGCGAGCTTATTGCCAAGCAGCACAACATTCCGCGCGACAACGTTAAGTTATACCTGGCCTGGCATAAGCAACAGCAAGGCAATGCACTTAGCTGGTTTTGCCAGCAGCTATCCAACTATCCGTGGCAGCAGGTTTTTAGTCCAAGTTAATCATTGCTCGGTCGTTTTGGCTGTGTCGAATCCTCCGAAGCGTTCCCAGTTTCAGTGATATCTGTCATGGTGGGTTCAGTACGGGGCGCACTGTCTGTCGCTGCTGGAAAAGTCGGTTTATGATCTTCGACCCACTCGTCATCCTGACGCGGGTCCAGTTGAGCAAGTGAAGCGCCCGACGCAGCCGGTACCGCCACAAATACACTTAACTGCTCATTGGCAATCCGCTCAGCGGTTAAGGCATACACCCCCAGGATCAGCGCAGCGATGGCTAACACCGTGAAAAATAAACCGCCCGATAAGCCTAACACCACACCCAGCAACAAGGGTGCTAAAAAAGAGCCGATCCCATAGGCAAACAATAAACTACGGCTGACTTCTACTAAGTCTTTGCCGTGATCCAGCCGGTCATTGGCGCGGGCGACACTTAGCGGATAAATACTGAACAGGCTGGTGCCAAGTAAAAAGCCCAGCAAATAAAATAACCAGGTGTGATTGGCGAATAACGCAAGCAGCAAACAGATAACAAAGCTGAATAAGCCGGCCCACGCCAGTAACTTGCGCCGGCCATAGCGATCAGACAGGGTACCGACCGGCCACTGGGCCAGCAGGCCGCCTAATATTGAAATGGCCATAAAGGATGCCACTACCGATTGCTCGCCATAGGTATTCAGCACAAACACCGGCACCATGGTGTAAAAGCCGCCGACAAAAAAGCCGCCAATGACACTGCCGACCAGCGCCAGCGGTGCAATATGCAGTACTTTAGGTAAACTGTAGCGTTCAAAAGGCGGTAACTGCGGTTGGCTGATCCGGGTAATGGCAACTAAAAACAATGCAGCCAGTACCAACACCGACCCAAGCACAAATACCAGATGCGAACTGATGTCCATGCCTAAAATCAGCTGACCAACGGCAGTGGCCAGAAAGAACACCACCGTATATACCGCCAGCACCCGGCCGCGGTCCTCTGAACTGCTTTTTTCATTCAGCCAGCTTTCCAGCACAATTAACAGCGCATAAAAAGCAAAGCCCGATAGCAGACGTAAGCCGGCCCAGAACCAGGGGTGGTAGTGTAAAGTGTGGCCCAGAAAAGCAATGACCATGACGGCAGAAAAAGCTGAAAAACTGCGGGCATGGCCAACCGATACAATTAATTTCTGGCTGAACACAGCAGCCAGTAAGGCCCCCAGAAAAAACGCTGAGTTAATTATACCAATAGCCATTTCCGACAGGCCGGCCTGTTTTAAATACAAGCCGATATACGTCATCAGCATGCCATAGCCGGTGGCCAGAAAGGCAATGGAAATAAATAACGACGAAATGGGTAACAACGCTTGCTTTAAAAACACAGTTTGCTCATTTTTAACAAAACAGTGGCTTAACCATAGTTTCTCATAGTCTGCCAGGCAAGCAGAGAGATCTAATGCTGATCAGTGCTCACTGTCATCGAAAATCTGTTCAATCGTTAAACCAAACACCTTAGCTGCCCGAAACGCCAGCGGTAAGCTGGGGTCAAATTTGCCCGTTTCTATCGCATTGATGGTCTGGCGGGAAACATCCAATGCTTTTGCCAGATCAGATTGGGTCCAGTTGCGTTCTGCCCGCAATACTTTTAACCGGTTTTTCATTGGTATTTCCGGGAATTAACAACCAAACTGATAAAGTATGAGATACCCATTAAAAATAGAATGTTAGATGGGCTGGGTGTCGATTCAAGTAACCGCGCAGGTTCCAACAGGCCATATATCGCACCGAATACCATACTTACTCCCAGTGATATCGCCATAGCGTTTAAGTGTAATTGACGTTGCAGCTCATCCAGGCCGTCCAGATATTTTTTATTGGCAATAATCATCAAATAACCAAAAACAACATTAACAGCAATAATACAAAGGCTGATGGTCACATTAAAGTCCCAGATAAATTTGGGACCAAAAGCAAACAAGGCCAATGATAGTAACCATCCGAGAGTCCATACAAATAATGATTTTTTAGACGCTTTATAGCGCTGCGCTAATGTAGTAGATGCCATGTCGTTCATAAAAACCCCTAGTAAATAATGTTTGACTTAAAGTAAGGCTTGCTTGACATTTGAAGGGTAGGCTATTGCAAATAGCATGTCAAGTATACATGTCATTTTGTAAAGTGTTGTGGATATTCATACTTTCATTATTTGCTTAAAAATCTCGCAGTGTACTTGAGTGAACTGCGGTTCATCCCCATTGCCATAGCAGTTGTTTATTTTTAAAAAGCATATTCACAGCAGGCGGAGCCGCGATGATCCCGTTATCCATTCTTGATTTAGCCCCGGTTTCGGCCGGTAGCACGGTGGCAGACAGCTTCGCCAGCAGCAAAGCGTTAGCCCAACATGCTGAGGCACTGGGCTATCATCGTTACTGGCTGGCAGAGCACCATAATATGCCAGGTATTGCCAGTGCAGCCACCTCGTTACTCATCAGCCATTTATCTGCCGCCACTTCACATATTCGGTTAGGTGCCGGCGGCATTATGCTGCCCAACCATTCGCCACTGGTTATCGCCGAGCAATTCGGTACTCTGGCTACCTTGTATCCCAACCGTATCGATTTAGGCTTAGGTCGGGCACCTGGCAGTGATCAGCATACCGCTATGGCATTGCGGCGAAACAGAGCAGAAACGGAAGATCAGTTTCCGGCTGACATAGCAGAGTTACAACAGTACTTTGCGCCAGCCAAACCTAATCAGTTAGTGCAGGCAGTACCTGGACAAAACCTGCATGTGCCGTTATGGGTACTCGGTTCAAGCTTGTATGGGGCCCAGCTGGCCGCTAAACTGGGCTTACCCTATGCGTTTGCTTCGCACTTTGCCCCTGGCATGATGTCGCAGGCTGCTACCTTGTATCGTAAGCAATTCAGGCCATCAACACAGTTGGAAAAACCCTATCTGATGTTGGCACTGAACGTGTTTGCTGCAGAAAAAACTACCGAGGCGCAGCGGCTGTTTACCTCAGTGCAGCAGCAATTCGTTAACTTGGCGCGCGGCCAGGCAGGGCTATTGCCCGCGCCGGTCGATAGCATGGACAGCATCTGGTTGCCGCATGAAAAGGCCTACGTAAAAAACGCTTTAGCGTGTTCTGTTGTAGGTGATCCGGCAGCAGTAAAGCAAGGTATTATCGATTTTATTACTGAACATAACCCCGACGAGCTAATAATAACCAGCATGATGCACGATCCCAAGGCCCGCCACACCAGCTACCAGATAGCGGCAGAGCTTATTGGCGATGGTTAAGGGGCAGGTCAATTTTTTACTGGCAACCGATCCGCTGGCCGGTTTTGGCAAAGATAGCGCAGCGGCCATTGCGGTGGGAATTAACAAGCGGCAGTCTTCGTTGTAGGCTTATCACCGCAATGCCAGTTCAGCAGCACTGCGGGCGTGAATGCGGGTGGTATCAAACAGCGGCACTGCTGCATCCTGCTGCGATACCAATAGCGAGATTTCAGTGCAGCCGAGAATAATAGCTTCGGCGCCCTGTTCGATAAGCTGGTCAATGATCTGGCGATACTGTTCTCTGGACTCTGGCTGCACCTTGCCCAGACACAGCTCGTTATAAATTATCTGGTGCACCTGCTGGCGCGCAGCCGCATCAGGTACCAGCACGTTCAAACCATGCTGCTCTGTTAGCCGGGCTTTGTAAAATGGCTGTTCCATCGTGAATTTAGTGCCTAACAGGCCAACGGTTTTATAGCCTGCAGCTTTTACCGCTGTGGCGGTGGCATCGGCAATATGCAGTAGTGGCAGTGTTGTCGCATCCTCGATAGCAGTTGCTACTTTGTGCATGGTATTAGTACACAGAACAATAAAGTCGGCACCGGCGGCTTCAAGGCTTTTGGCGGCCTCTGCCAGCAACTGGCCGGCAGCCTGCCAATCACCAGCACGTTGCATCTGCTCAATTTCGGCAAAATTAACGCTGTATAAAACAACTTTAGCTGAGTGCAGGCCACCGAGCTGTTGTTTCACCGTTTCATTTATTATGCGGTAGTAAGGAATGGTCGACTGCCAACTCATACCGCCCAGCAAGCCAATTGTTTTCATGGTAGTTGCCTTAAAAATAGAATAGCCAGCACGTAAAGTATGTAAGTTGTAAATTGGCTGCTCGTCAACTAATGCTGATTTTAATTAACAAGGCATTTATATGTTGGTGTCTTTGAATTATCCTTAAGGCGCTAGTAAAAAGCCAACATTTAAACCTAACGCTGCAGAGTATGCTAAAGTCGGTCGCATACTGGGTTACGGTATATGGACTCCGGCAAACGTAATGCGCTATGCAAACGAACTGAAATCAGCATGAAGATTATCTACTACGAAAAATACAACATTGATGTTGGCATTTTTAAATTTCTGCATCCGTTTGATGGTTGTAAATTTAGCAAGGTGCGCGCTGCACTGCATGATGCGGACGTTATGGCACCTGACGCTGCTATTTCGGAATCTGCCATCCTTGGCTCAGTAAATGAACTGCTAAAAATACAGCTGAAAGACAAAGCGGCATTATGCCGGGCGCTGGAAATCCCTAAAATTCCGTTTTTATCATTTTCGTGGCTGGACAGTCGTATCCTTGAGCCTATGCGTTGGGGCGTTGCTGGCACATTAGCAGCCAGCCGATTAGCATTGACTGGCACCGATGCCTGGAATCTGGCTGGTGGCTATCACCATGCCAGCCCACATAAAATGGAAGGTTTTTGTATTTATAACGATATTGGCATCAGCTATCAGCAGTTGCTCGCAAGTGGCGAGCTAACGGCTACTGACCGAATTCTGATTATTGATATCGATGCCCATCACGGTAACGGCAATGCCCGCACCTTTGACGACAACAATAACGTCACCCTGCTCGATGTGTATAACCAGGATATTTATCCCAATACACCGGTTAGCCGGCAGCGGGTGGATATCCCGGTGCCTTTGCCCTCTGGCACCGGCGCCGAGTTATATCTGAATAAACTAAGCGGCGCGCTGGAGCTGCTTACCGGCGGTTATAAACTGGCCTTTGTCGTAGCAGGTACCGATGTCCTGGCAACCGATCCGCTGGGCGGCTTAAAGCTTAGCATTGCCGATGTCGCACAAAGCCATAAGCTGGTATATAAGCGCTTAAAAGCACTGAATATCCCCACGGTATTTTTAGGTGGCGGCGGCTATGGCAAAGATAGTGCTGCGGCAATAGTGGCAGGGATTGAAGCGGTAGCTGGCGACTATAAATAATGACCAACTTTTAAAATTATCACTTGTAACAGAGGGAGCCGCAGATGATTGAGTATCAGGAACAACTTGGTATGATTTATGGCGTATTCAGCCTTCTGCTGATAATCGGCATGCCGGTGTTGATTAACCGTTTATTGAATATGAGCTATCCCAAAGCCATTTTTATGCTACTCGCCAGTTGTCTGATTTTTATGGCGTTTGATCAATTAATTCACAGTCTGGTTTTCGACATTACCATTGAGATTGACCCGTTAAATAATGCAATTGTGGTGCTGGTGCCGATTTACGCTTTTGCAATTGCTTTAGTAGTAGATGTTATCGCGATGTCGTTGCAAAAGATCAAAAAACGGAAACAGGATAGCTGATGCAGTTCGTGTGTTCAGGTTCCGAGAAGTAACAGTGTCGCTTCAATGTCGCAGTAATGACATAATAATGGCCTAACGCATTAGCGTCGAAATGTTGAACAATTACGTTTTACTGTTTCGGAGCTTAGGTATGGAAATGATTATAAATCGGGATTTAATCGTTAATGAACGTAAGGTGCGAGCATGGAGCCAGCAACAACTGGCCGATGTTGCCGGAATTAGTTTACGAACCATCCAGCGTATCGAGAAATCTGGCATAGCGTCAAATGACTCTCTACAGGCGATAAGCGCTTCCTTTAACAAAGAGCCAGCTTATTTTATAGCGAAAGCCGGGCAACTTGCTTCGCACAAAGGTCTGGCAAAAATTGGCTTGGGGTTGCTAGCGGCCGTCATGTTAACGTTAGGTGGTGCCTACTTTACACTGGCATCAGCGGAAACTATTGCATTGAATGTTGATTATCGCGCCGAGCACCAAGCAACTGGTGACGTCAATGAAGCCAATCTGCAGTATCTGGTCACAGTAGGTAGAGGTGCTGAGCTAAGTTTACCTAACAACTTTATCCTCGCGATTCACCCCAAAAACACCAGTGCAGGCGTCACCCTCGACGTTACCCTAAAAAGTGCAAGTGGCGAAAGTCTAATTCCTAATGACATTGATACAACAGTAACAAGAGCCCTGACTGATGGGGTAAGTATTCAG
This sequence comes from Arsukibacterium sp. UBA5043, assembly GCA_002415085.1. GTDB lineage: Bacteria > Pseudomonadota > Gammaproteobacteria > Enterobacterales > Alteromonadaceae > Alishewanella. Next base: position 173,184 of record DIBV01000013.1, read on the forward strand.
TTTGAAAAGGCGGGCAGTTTATTGGTTAATATTGCGGTCAGTGCTAAATAGCTACTATTCGTATAACTATAAAGCCAGCCTTACGCTGGCTTGGGTCTGCTAGCTGATTGCTATTCTGCCAGCGATGTTAAGGTTCAGATCCAATTTGTAATGACTTTATTGACCTAAACCACTATGACCGCAACGCCAGTTCAGCGGTGCTGCGGGCATGGATGCCGGTGGTATCAAACAGGGGCGCGACAGAGTCCTGTTGGGATACCAGCAAAGAGATTTCAGTGCAGCCGAGAATAATAGCCTCGGCACCCTGGTCGATAAGCTGGCCAATGATCTGGCGATACTGTTCTCTTGACTCTGCCAGCAACTGGCCGGCAGCCTGCCAGTCGCCAGCGCATTGCATCTGCTCAACTTCGGCAAAATTAACGCTATACAGAATAACTTTAGCCGAGTGCAGACCACCAAGCTGCTGTTTCACCGTTTCATTTATTATGCCGTAGTAAGGAATGGTCGACTCCCAACTCATACCGCCCAGCAAGCCAATTGTTTTCATGGTAGTTGCGTTAAAATTAGCAAAGCCAGCACTGCCCTGGCTTTTCTTTTTTTAACACTAATTAGTCAGCCTGTGGCAATACCGCCTTGGTAAGTAACCAATGGTTATCATTACGCTGAAATAACGCGAGATGACTCTTCGATTGAAATAATATCAAATTATCGTGTTGGCTTACTTTCGTATCAGGGTCGAATGGTGAAATCATTGCGTCAAAGTGGCGCAACAACTCCTGCTCAAGTGTAGTTTCATACTCAGACCCGAGCTTGTAATTAGCAATGAACTCACTGAAATCAGCCATGCTCATCGCATCTGTTACGGTATATTGATTTATGAATTCGTAGTGCTCACATTCAGAAAATATAACCGTGGTCTCTCCGTCAAAGGCAGCCCTTTCGGTGCATATTTCAGAAGGAACGATGTTGTTAATTAATTTTTTTTCAATTTCCACTCCGTTACAGGCAAATACTGACAGTGCCAACGAAACAGGACACAAAATCTTCTTTAACATAAATTAACCTGCTCTTTTTATCCGTTGAACCATCTTAGCTTCTAGTTTCACCCGCCACATATCAAAACTTAGCTGATCCATCATAAAGGCTTCAATGGGAGTGAATACGTCAGTCATGGTTTTTAGCGATTTACCAGTAGAGAATATTTGACCTGCCACCCCCAGATTTTTAAGTTGAGTACCGTGCCGCCCCATTTGGCTGCCGCCTTTGTCGGCAATTTGGCTAACGCCATCAATAGCAAATCCCTCTACGCCACTAACAGTTTGCAGGACTTCTTTCAGTACGCCTTCAACCATCAGAGTTCGTAAGTCATATATAAGATTATCGCGGTACATCATAGCTATTGGTCTTTGGCGCAATATCTGATTAATGGCGCCAGAACTTAACGCTTTGCTTGAGAAGAAATCAGCGAAAGTAGCAATTTCAACTCGCTCCATTTCAGAAATAGTAGAGTTTTTATTGAGTTGACGCAGTATATTGAGTAAGCGGCTTTTAACCTTGTCGTAGTGTTGCATGTTTCATCTCCATTGAATTGCCATTAAATTAACGTAAATACATAAGGTGATCAACATTCATGAAACATTATGATTATTTTTCTTTTATCACGAAAATCTGCGAATTGTCTTGATGAGCTATAAAGACCGTAATTAACAATTATCTAATTGATATAGTTGAATGTTTCAGAGGGATAAATAATTAACCCCTCACTATAGAAGAATGAAGCTTCATCCATTCATTAATTAGAGAGGTTGAAATGTACGATATGGTGATCTTTGCCTTGCTTGCTGTATAGATAATTACAACAAACTTGAATTTATCGGTGAATATTGAGCTTGAATATTCCAACATTATTTGACGCATCGATCTAAATAAAAAAGCCAGCATTATGCTGGCTTTCGCTCTAAACACAACCTGGCAGGTTACACCAGCACTGACTGGCGAAGCAGGTCATACAGCCGGCGTTCCTGGATGGCTTCTTCACCATCGCTTTGCATAATTTGCTTAGCGGTATCCAGTGCCTGTTGCTTATTAAACATTAAGGCGCTTTTCAGCCCGGTTACATAAGCTTCTACTTTATTGCTGCTGATGGCCTGGCGTACATCAGCCATGGCCTGGCTTTGCACGGCGGTAATGCTGTTTACGCCGCTCCAGTCTAAACTGTCGGCAATATCATCTACCAGTTCCTGCTCATTTAAGCGTATTTTGCCGTCAACGCGGTACATTAAAATTGCCAGCTTGAGCAGCGCTTCATTAAAATCCTGTTGGTTTGCCATAAAATACTCCTTTGGTTATGGCCTCATTTAGCACCCGGCCGGGCTATTTTCAGTATTTCGGTTAAGCCCGCTACCGCGCCACCAATATTGGCCAGTTCGGCCGGTACTATCATGGTGTTATTGGTTTTTGCCAGATTACCGAACTCTTTTACATATTGCTCGGCTACCCGCAGGCTAACCGCTTCCTGACCACCGGGGTGGTTAATGGCCTCAGCTATCTGGCGGATACCTTCTGCGGTGGCAATCGCCACCAGTTCAATTTCCCGGGCGCGACCTTCTGCTTCATTAATTTGGCGCATCTTGTCACCTTCAGACAGGTTAATCACTTCCTGTTTCTGGCCTTCTGACACGTTAATCATCGCCTGGCGTTCACCTTCCGATTTAGCAATGGCGGCGCGGCGTTCCCGCTCGGCGCGCATTTGCTGCTCTAACGCATCTTTAATGCTTAGCGGTAATTCGATATCGGAAATTTCATAACGGAGTACTTTAATACCCCATGGCGAGGCAGCTTCATCCAGCGCTTTTACCACTTCTTCGTTTATTTTAGCCCGCTCTTCAAAGGTTTTATCCAAATCAGTCTGGCCGATGACAGAGCGCATCGTGGTTTGTGCCAGTTGCGAGGCGGCATAACGGTAATCGTTAATGCCGTAACTGGCTTTGTGCGGGTCGACAACCTGTAAATACAGCACGCCGTTAATACCGACCTGAATATTGTCTTTGGTAACACAGGTCTGGCGTTCTACATCAATCACTTCTTCTTTTAAGCTATGGGTGTAGGCCACTTTGTCGATAAACGGAATAAGAATATGAAAGCCCGAATCAAGGGTGCGCGAATATTTACCCAGCCGCTCAATGACAAAATTTGATTTTTGTGGCACTACCCGGGCGGTTTTGATAATGGTAATTACTACCGCGACGGCAAAGCCCAGCGTCAGTATCGTTTCAATATTTATTGGTTCCATCGTTGTTATTCCCTTTTAAACTAACAATTAAACTGGCTGTTGCGCCGATACAATTAAATGAATGCCTTCATTGGCAATGACCCAGGCCACTTCACCTGCTTTTAATGGCTCATTGGAACGGGCGTCCCATTGCACGCCATTTAATACCACCCGGCCAGCGCCCTGGGTAAAATCATTGAGTACAATAACCCGGTTGCCAATGTCGTCTTTCAGCCGGCTGGGTTGCTCGCCACTGTCGGCGACATAGCCGGTAAACCAGCGCTTAAAGTGGCCGCGGGCCAGCAGTAATAAGGCCAGGCTGACAATGCCGAAAATCAGGTACTGCATGGTGGCGGTTTCTATCCAGCCAAGTTGCAATAATATGCCAACAACAATGGCACCGATGCCCAGAAACACCGCAACTATACTGGTTGCCAGCAATTCTGACAGAATTAACAGCACGCCAACGATGATCCAAATCATTGCGACACTCATAGCTTTATCCTGTATAAGAAATTGAGCCACAAACAGTAACTGATGTTAGATAAAAGGGTCAATCAATTTAATAGCTTGCTGCCGTTTCATTTGTAATAAACTATGACGGTGGCAAGGGTTCAGAAATAACAAAAGAAGCAGGGTTATGGCCGAGCGAAAAATATACGAATTACTGGTGAACGAGGAAGACGCCCGCGCCTGCCGGGATATTCCGGACAGTGCTTGTACCCGGGTGCCGAAAAATTTTGTGCTGGTACTGCTTAGCCAGTTGCTGCTAAGCCTGGGAGACTTACTGACCAGCCCGAAAACTGTGCTTACCTGGCTGATGAATGTGGTTGGGGCGCCGGCGGCAATGGTAGCCTGGCTGGTACCTATTCGCGAATCGGGTTCAATGTTGCCGCAACTGCTGATCGGTGCCTGGGTACGCCGCTACGCCATTCGGAAAACCTTCTGGATTGCCGGCAGTATTGTTCAGGGCAGCTGCGTACTGGCAATGGCGCTTGCCGTTAATTACTGGACGGGCGCAGCGGCTGGTTCGGCCATTATTGGCTTACTGCTGGTGTTTAGTCTGGGCCGTGGCCTTTGTTCGGTCGCGATGAAAGATGTAAAAGGCAAAACCGTGCCCAAAGGCCAGCGCGGCCAGCTTACCGGCATTGCCGGCACGGCGTCCGGTGTCCTTACCTTATTGGTGTCGCTGTGGTTACTGCGGGAGGAGCCTGACAATCTGTTGGTGTATGTTGTGTTGCTGGTGGCTGCAGCAATGCTGTGGCTAAGTGCTGCTGTTATCTTCAGTCAGGTGCAGGAGCAGCCTGGCGAGACTGACGGCGGGGCAAATGCGCTGCAGCGGGCCTGGCAAAACCTGGGTTTACTGCAAACCGATAAGCAGTTTCGCCAGTTTGTTATTTGTCGCGGCTTATTGCTGGGGTCGGCGTTGGTATCGCCCTTTCTGGTACTGCTGGCCCAGCAACAGCATGGCAATGGCCAGACGCTGGCCTGGTTTTTAATTTGCACCAGTTTAGCCAGTGCGCTAAGTGCAGTATTCTGGGGCCGGCTGGCTGATCGCAGCAGCCGCCAGGTAATGATTATTGCCGCTACGCTAGCGCTGGCGGGCTGCGCTGTGTTGGCGGCAGTGCAAATGGTTATTGGCGAGCTGCCACTGTATGGTTATCTGCTGTTGTTCCTGCTGTTAAGCGTTGGCCATGCCGGGGTGCGGGTGGGCCGCAAAACCTATTTGCTCGACATGGCATCAGGCAATCAGCGCACCGATTATGTCTCGGTCAGTAATACGATTATTGGTGTGTTGCTATTAGTGGTGGGCGGCATCAGCAGCCTGCTGGCCTGGTGGTCATTAGTGGCGGTGTTATGGTTTTTCGCCGCCAGTTGCCTGGCGGGTTTGCTGTATGCAATAAAACTGCCTGAAGCCTGATATCAGGATAATACTGTTGCCGCTTGCTTGCGGGCAAACAGCTGCTGCTCCAGGCTTTTGCCTTTGCTTAGCTGTTTGTACTGCCAGCCATTAGCGGCCAGACATTGCAGCAGCCGGATATCAAAGTCATCTACCACCTGTGGCTGATAGCTCACCTGATACTCCTGGTTACGGCCGGCTGTCACCTCTTTTACCCCGGCCAATTGGCGCAGTTGCTGGCATACTTCATCCGCGTCTGCTGCAGCGGCTCCATTGCCGGTTGCCAGCTGCAGGCTTAAATGGGCGGTGCTTTCATTTGGCTGGGCATGATGCTGCTGCAACTGACCATCCTGCAGGTACAACACCTTGTTGCAAAGCCGCTCCAGCTCAAAAATATTATGTGAGCTGATTAAAAAACTGGCGTGCTGGCTTAGATCGCTGATAAGTTCCCGGATATGCAAGGCATTGGCTGGATCCAGCCCGGCAGTCGGTTCATCCAGTAAAATAAGGGCCGGCGAGCCGATAAAAGCCTGCGCCATACAGGCCCGCTTGCGCATACCATGGCTTAGCGCACCGGCCTTGGTGTGATAATGCCCGGCCAAATCAACCAGCGCCAGCACCCGTTCGGTTTCTGCCCGGGCTGCCCTTGTAGTTAAACCCTGCAATTTGCCATAAAAGCTTAGTTGCTCGCCAATACTGAAGGCCGGATCCAGCTGAGCATCCTGTGGCAGCGCTGCTACCTTACCAAATAAAGCCTGACTGCCCGGTTGCTCACCCAGTAACTGCATGCTGCCGCTATCGGCTTTCAGGTAACCACACAGCAAACTGAATAAGGTAGTTTTACCGGCGCCATTCTGGCCTATCAGTGCCACGGTTTCGCCTTTATTGATTTCAAAGCTGATATTGTTCAGTACTCTATGCCGGCCGTAGCTTTTAACCAGCTGGTCCACTTTGATAATTGGATTAGTCATTACAAGGCTCTCCGGCTTAAAATTTGCTGGGCAATCAGCAGTAAAACAGCAGTCTGGGCTAATGGTAAGGCGGCCAGTTGCAGACTTTGCCAACCCTGGGCCGGAATAAGCTGCCATATTTGCGCACCGGGCATATATTTCAGTAAAAATGCGGCGTCGGGCTGATGATAAATAAGCCAGCTAAGCAAACCAAATACTAGGCCCAGACTAACAATGGCTAAACTGAGTGCCAACCGTGATGAGCGGGCCCAGGCAGAGAATACCGTCATCAGTGCAGTAAAGGGCATTAACACAATCAGCAGATGGCAGCTGATTAACAATGCCGCTTCAATGGCCTGCCAGCTGATGCTACCCTGGCGCACCGCGCTGATAATCAGCGTTGCGCTAAGTGATAACAAAATTAAACACAGCTGCACTACCAACTGGCCACAGAAGCGGCCAAGCACAATGGCGGTGCGGCTGCTGCGCAGGCTGATAAAGCGCAACGTACCGCGGGCTGCGTCGCCTGATAACTGGTTGGCGGTAAACGCCAGACATAAAATTGGCAGTAAAATCAGGCTCAGCATCCAGTACAGAGTCAGCTCCGGCGCCGGCCAGTTTAACAGTTGGTGCAGGCCCAGCATGCCAAACATTGCAGTTAAAGACTTTTGAAAATTGGGTTCCTGCAAAATTTCGCTGGCCGGGGCAATAGCGTAGCGCAGTAAGAAAAACCAGACCACCGCAGTGGCTGCCAGAGTCATCAGGCCACGGCGGGTCAGCCACAGCCGCGATAATTCGACCTGGCTGAACAGCCTAATTTGGCGCAGTAATAACATCATCGACATAAACACTTCCTTTTATTATTTGTTCTGTTTTGCTATCCGTGATTTTGCACAAAGAGTGCCATGTTTTTAATTGTTATATTTCAATGCCTTAGGGTTTCTGCGCTGAGTTGTCAGTGCTGCTGTTGGTAGTATCAGCCGATAAAGTGGTTGTTTTCACTACTTTATCGGCTGTTAACAGCTGGCGGATCAATGTTGCTTAAGCTGCTGATCCAGTAGCTGAATAAAGCTTAGAATGGTTTCACTAACTTGGGCATAAAAATCCGGATCGACTTTCTCTGCGGTATCTCGCACCGAGTGATAGTCGTCATGGTCGGCCACGCCAAAATAAATAAAAGGCACCTGCTGCTGATAAAAGATGCCGTGATCTGAGCTTAAGGTCCAGTCCTGGGTATTGCCAGCCCGGTACCAGGGGCGGTCGTGACCAGCGATGATTTTTACGGCACTTTGCTGTTGCAGGGTTTGTAACAGCGGGGTCAGCCAGGGTTGCTGGTAGCTGCCTACGGCAAACAGCAACTGATCGGTGTCGCGACTGAGCATATCCATATTAACGTTAAAGGCGAGCTGCTCCGGTTGTAACAGCTGATGTTTAAACAACGCCACCGCGCCCTGCAGGCCGCCTTCCTCGGCATCCAGCGCCACAAACAGCAGCGGATGGGCAAGCGGGTGTTCGCTGAAATAACGGGCCAGGCCAAGCAGGGTGGCAACGCCAGAAGCATTATCGTCGGCACCGGCAAATACCTCACCGTGTTCCAGGCCCAGGTGGTCATAATGGGCAGTCAGTACTATCGGTTTTAACTGGGGGTTTAAACCAGGCAGCAGCCCCAGCACATTAGCTGCATTTTCTGCTGCCGGCACTGTGGCACTCTTGCCCCGTAACCAGCGGCTGAATACAAAGTGTTGCTCCACATGAAAAGGCTGTAAATAGCCGTCAGTGCCGGCAGGCTGCAAGCCAATTTCAGCAAATTGCCGGGCCAGCCAGCTGCGCGCTTCAATGCTACCAGGGGTACCCGGTTTTCGGCCCTGCCGATCCGGGTGAGCCAGCCAGTTCAGATCGGCCAGCAGCTGCTGATGGTCTAACCGCTGTTGTGTTGCAGCCGGTTTTGCCGCTGCCTGTAACTGCGCCAGCCGGGCACTCTCCTGCCCGGTTAACTGCTGTTGCCAGGCCGGCCAGGCCAGGGTATACAGCAAAATAGCGATTATAACCAAGGCGGCGGCGCCCGCCAGATACAGCCTTTTCTTAACCGACATTCAAATTCCTTACAGCTAAAACTCATGACGCCCAGCTTAGCAAATTACTGCCGCCAGCCGCTGAAATAAATCACTCTGACCCATTTTAATTTGCGGTTGGTTAAACCGGGTGCTGCTCAGGCTGAAAAGGCCTGCAATAGCAGGTTCAGCTGCGGATGCACCAGCTCACGCTGGGTGGTGATAATGTAAAAGTTTTCGTATATCTGCGGCAGGGTCAGATATTTATCCAGCCGGCCGCTTTGTAATTCGTCTTTTACCACCACTTCGGGAATAACGGCCAATGCACCACTGTCGCGAGCCAGTAAGCGCAGCATCGCCATATCGTCTGCTTCAGCGACAATGTCAGGTTGCAACTGATACTGCGCTGCCAGCGCATCAAACGCGGTGCGCACCGGGCTTTGTACCGGCGGCAGCACCCAGCGCTGACCTTTGTAATCGCTTAAATTATCAGTAAGTTGTTTGCCCGGCGGGCCAATGACAGCGACAGGTTGCCTGGCCAGCAGCCGGCACTGCCATAACTGATTGTCGTTACCCTGCACGGCAATATTGCTTAAAGCCAAATCAAGCTGATGCTGGGCCAGGGCATTTAACAGCATGGTCTGATCCATTGACAGCAAACTGTAGCGGGTATTGCTTTTGCTCAGCAGTGGCGTAATAAAGCTTTCAATAAAGTTGCGTGACATGGTCGATAAGGTGCCAATCCGGATCGGACTGTGCTGCGGTTGCATGCCCTGCAACAGCAGCTGCTCAAGCTCAGCGCCGCGGCTGAAAATATCTTCGGCATACTTCAGCGTCTGATAGCCACTGTCTGTCAGCACCAGCCGGCGGTTTTCACGCCGGAACAGCTGCACTTGCATACTTTGCTCTAACTGCTTGATTTGGGATGACAGCGCTGATTGCGAAATATGCAGCCGCTGTGCTGTTTCCGTCAGACTTGTACCCCTGGCTACCTGCCAGAAATAATACAGATGATGATAGTTTAACCGGCTCATAGTTCTCTTTTAGTGAACGAATTATGATTTATTATGTATTTTACTAATGCTAATTCACTGTGGACAATAGCGCCAGTTAATTTAAACCAAAAGGTGAGCGATGAATTCGTTACTGGCTATCTCGTCCTTAAAGCTGGTTTTACTGGCGCTGGTAGCGCTGCTGGCTGTGGTGATCTGGCGTTACAGCGCAACAGCATTAGCCGGTGAACCGGACAAACTGCGGTTTATGCGGGCCTTAGCCCTGACGCTGACAGCCACGATTTTTACCCTGTTAAGTAACCACCTGCTGTTGTTCTGGCTAGGCTGGTGCTGGATTAGTCTGAGTTTGCAGCAGCTGTTATTATTTTATCCCGAGCGTCCCCGTGCCCAGTTAGCTGCCCATAAAAAAGCATTAAGTGCCCGCGCCGGTGAAATACTGCTGGCAGTGGCGTTTATCCTGTTGTATGTCGAGTTTGGGACGGCTGATATCAGCAGCCTTATCAGTCAGGCCAGTGGGCAGCAAGCCAGCCTTAGCCTGGTCGGTCATGTCGCTACTGTGCTGCTGGTGCTGGTGGCATTAATTAAATGTGCGCAGTTACCACTGCATGGCTGGCTGATCCAGGTAGTGGAAGCCCCTACGCCGGTATCAGCGCTGCTGCATGCCGGGATCATTAACCTGGGCGGTATTTTACTGCTGATATTTTCGCCGTTGCTAAAGCTGAGCCCGCCTGCAGCCGTGTTGCTGCTGGTTACTGCGTTAATCAGTACTGTATTGGCGGCGCTGATTATGACGACCCGGATCAGTATAAAAGTGCGGCTGGCATGGTCGACGATCGCGCAGATGGGGCTGATGCTGGTAGAAATTGCGCTGGGCCTTTATACGCTGGCGTTACTGCACCTGTTAGCGCACTCCTGTTACAAGGCTTATGCCTTCCTGCACAGCGGCAATGCAGTCAATCATTATCTGGCGGCTCAGCTGGCTGAACAAACCGAACCGGATACCAGACACTGGCTAATTGCGCTGCTGGCAGCATCATTGCTGGTATGGCCGGCGCATCAGATAGTGCCGCTTGCCAGTCTGAGCAGTGCCGTATTGCTGGTGCTGGCCGTTACCGTGTTGCTAATGCCCTCGTTAACGCGGGCTGACAGCCGCCGGCCACTGCGGCTAATACTGGCCGTGGCTTATGGCGTTGGGTTGCTGGCGCTGTATTGTATTGGTAAGTATCTGTTGCAGAACATTGCGCCCACTACCGGCGTGTTATCGATGCTGGCAGATATTTTTACCAGCCTGGTTTTCGCCGGTCTGTTTGTTATGGCTGTGCTGCTGCGCTATCACAGCCGGCACCGCGCCGTTAATCGGGTGTTTATCTGGCTAAACGCCGGCGGTTATCTTGATGAGTGGGCCACCCGGGTCACGTTAAAAATCTGGCCCTATCATAATAAAACGGCTGCCAAAGCCAGCAAGCTGTCACAAGCGGAGTGCCTGAAATGAATGCAGTCAGTATGTTAGCGCAGCAAACCGGCAGCAAGCTACAGTCACTGGTTGAGCAGGCAGCCAGCCAGATAGCCCCTGCCTGGCCACTGGATCAGATGATAGCCGTCAATCCCTGGTGGCCGAAACGCCAACATCATTTTGCTGACGTGTGCGCTGAACAACAGCTGTTGGCGGGGACCAGTTGTCTGATGACCGCTGACTGGTATCTGGCTCAGTGGCAGCAACAAATACAACCGGCGCATTTGCAGCAGGCATTGCACGAAGCAGAGCTGCAAATAACAGTTGATGAAGCGGTAGCGGTCTTGTCGCAGCCAGATGATTTACGCCACTGGCAATCGCTGGCGCAACTGTTGTCAGAACAAACGCACCGCCAGTCTGCATTGCCCTGGCCGCAGCTGATACAGCAGCAACTCAGCCAGTTTATGGGCTTGTATTATCAGTATCCGGAGCGGTTCAGCGTTGCGGCAGCAAGCAATCAGCATAGCTATCAAAGCTGGCTTAGTGTTGTCCGCCAGGATAAAGGGTTACAGGTACTGAGTGGGATTAATTTAACTACGCTGTTTGCAACGTTGCCAGTAGAGCCCTCTGCACTTTTACAGCAGCTGGAGTGCTGGCTGGAGAGCTGGTGTGCAGACGAGCAGGCAAAGCTGGCCTATTTAGAAAATCTGCTGCAAAGCCTCTCTGGCTGGGCGGGCTGGCAGGCATGGCTCGACTGGCAACAGCAGCTGAACAAGCAGCAGAGTCACAATGCCGTCTGTCAGTTACTGTATATGCTGCTGGGCTGGGACTGGGTATTGTGGCAGCACAGCAAGCGTCACAATGCCGCACATGATCATATTATTACTGCGTTAAAGCAGCAGAGCAGGCAATATTCAGCCATGCTGCTAAGCACTCAAACCCAGCTGACTATCCGCCAGGTCTGGCAACGGGCTCTGGAGTTCAGCGTGCAGCTGCCATTGTTCGGGCAACTGCAACAGGCTGCCAGACAACCTGTTGCAACGCCAGCCAGGCCGGTGCTGCAGGCTGCCTTTTGTATTGATGTCCGTTCAGAGCCGATGCGCCGGGTGCTGGAACAGCAGAATGCAGGTATCCAAACCCTGGGATTTGCCGGCTTTTTCGGCCTGCCTATTGCCTATAAAGCTGCTGACAGTAAGCTAAGCAGACCGCAGTTGCCCGGACTGCTGGCGCCGGTGCTGCAAGTCAGTCAAATCCGGCCGGAAAAAACCACGTTGCCGCGCCAGCCCGCATTGGGCTGGAAACAAAGCTTTGACCTGGCCTCATCCAGCCTGGGTATGGTGGAAGCTGCCGGTGCCACTAAGCTACTCAGTTTGCTAAAGCGGGCGTTTTTCCGTACCAAAGCTCCTCACGCCATGAACCGCTATCTGGACGACGGCCAATGGCAACTGAGCAAGGATCAGCAGCCACTCAGTGTTGCTGAGCAAGCACAACTGGCAGCAGCGATTTTGCCGGCGATGGGCCTTGGCGGCACACTGGCAGCAACAGTGCTACTGGTGGGACATGGCAGTGAGACCTGCAATAACCCGCAGGCAGCGGCGCTTGATTGTGGTGCCTGTGGCGGCCAGACCGGTGAGGTCAATGTTAAGGTGTTAGCGCAAATTCTTAATAACAGCGAGGTGCGCGCTGAGCTTGCATGCCGGCACGACCTGGCAATCCCGGCAGATACCCGTTTCTATGCCGCAATGCATCAGACCACAACCGACACATTACAAGTGTTTCAGCCCCCGGTTGAGGCTGACTGGCTGCACTGGTTAGCAGAGGCCGGCAAAAAGGCCAGAGAGCAACGGGCCAGCCAGTTTGCTGAAGCCCCGGCGCAAGCTTCGGCGCTACGCTGGTTTTTTAAGCTGCGCAGTCGCGACTGGGCCCAGCTTCGGCCGGAGTGGGGGCTGGCCAACAATGCTGCTTTTATCGTGGCGCCGCGTACCCTGACTAAAACGCTGAATTTACAGGGGCGTTGCTTTTTACATGATTACAATGCTGAGCACGATGCGGATTTCAGCCTGCTGCATACCATTATGACCGCGCCTATGGTCGTCACTAACTGGATCAATATGCAATATTACGCCTCAGTGGTGGCACCTGATAAATATGGCAGTGGTAATAAATTGCTGCACAATGTTGTGGCCGGTCATATCGGCGTGTTTGAAGGCAATGGCGGTGATTTACGTACTGGTTTAAGCTGGCAATCGGTGCATGATGGCACCCGGCTGCGTCATCAGCCGGTTCGTCTGAGTGTGATTATTGCGGCACCGCAACAGGCTATTGCCGACGTTATAAAGCGTTCGGACGACGTGGCGGCTCTGGTAAACAATCAGTGGCTCTGGCTCTATCAGCTGGACTCCGACGGTACCCTGCATCAGTGGCAGCAAGCCCGCTGGCAACAGGTGACAGTATGAAGCAAGCAGTTGCTGTGTTGACCCGGCATGATAAAGCTCGGCTGATTGCGCCGGCTCTCAGTCAGTTTGGCTGGCAGCTGACTGAAATTGCCAGTTTTGATACCGATACCCTCGGTAGTTTTGCCGGCGGCCAGTCCCGTTTTATGACAGCGCAGGAATGTGCCTTTCGAAAAGCCGCGCTGGCCGCTGACTTATCCGGACTGAATATCGGCATCGGCAGCGAAGGCAGCTTCTCTGTCGGCCCTTTTGGCATTGGTACTTATAATCTGGAGCTGATCTGTTGTGTCAATGTGGCAGCAGGCTGGGCGGTAACCGGCCGCTTTTACGGGCCCTCACTGGCGCAGCAATGGCTGCTGGCTGATGCTGAGTCGCTGCAGCGGGCGCTGGCTGATGTTGAACCCAACCAGCATCTGGTGCTGCAGCAGGGTGATTATCTGAAAAAAGCCCTGACAGCGGCGCAGGCGCACAATCTGGCGTTGCTGCGGTTATCCCGCTGTGAAGTGACGCTCAGCTATGATTTACGTGCCCATCTCAGTCCGCAGCGGCGCTTACACATTCAACAGGCCGCTGACGATTTAGCCCGGCGTTTACAGTGTGTATGCCCGCAATGTGCTACTCCCGGCTTCTGGCCGGATAAGGCTCTGCCGGGTTTGCCATGCGAAGCCTGCGGCGTTGCCACCAGTCTGACCAGCGCGCGCCAGGCAGTTTGTCAGCGCTGCGGATATACTGCAACAGAGCCGGTCGCTGCCCGTCACGCCAGTCAACAATATTGTCAGGAATGTAACCCTTGAATACGTTATTACTTAACGCAGAGTCCGCTGCTGACATTACGCTATGTGCTGATTTACTGCAAAATGGCCGGTTGGTCGCCGTGCCGACAGAGACAGTCTATGGTCTGGCCGCAGATGCATCCAACCCTGATGCTGTCAGGGCTATCTTTGCCGCCAAAGGGCGACCGGCCAATCATCCGTTGATTGTGCATGTGCCGGATATAGCGGCTATCGGCCAGTGGGCAAAAAATGTCAGTAACAGCGCATTTGCGCTGGCAGAAGCCTTCTGGCCCGGCCCGCTTACTTTATTGCTGCATAAGGCCGATCATGTCAGTTCAGTGGTCACCGGCGGCTTAGACACCATTGGCTTACGAATGCCGTCACATCCGGCGTTGCTTGGCTTGCTGCAGCAGTACCAGCTAAGTGTGGCTGCGCCCTCTGCCAATCCCTATAAAAAGCTGAGCCCAACCTCAGCTCGTCAGGTACTGGCGGGCATGGAAGGTAAAATACCCGCGGTGCTGGATGGCGGCGATTGTCAGTATGGGTTGGAGTCAACCATTGTTGACCTGACCGGGGATAAGCCGGTTATCGTCCGGGCTGGCCCCATCACTGGTGCCCAGATTGCGGCGGTGCTGGGCGAAAGTGTGGCGCAGCCCCGGCAACACAATATTGCAGTACCAGGTAATGTCGACGCCCATTATCAGCCGGATAACATATTGTACTGTTACCCCACTGCCGAGCTCAGGTTAAAACTGGCCGGGCTGCAACAACCGGTCGCATTACTGCATTACAGTGATATTGCGGTTAATCGGCTGGTCACCTCCTTTGCTATGCCGGCAGAGCCGGTAAGTTTTGGACGGCAGCTGTATCAGACGTTATTTAGCGCTGATCAGTCAGCAGCAGAAGTTATCTGGTGTGAATTACCACCAGAACATGATAACTGGCATGCAGTACATGACCGGTTAAAACGGGCAAGTTGTAACTTGTGATAGCGAGGCAGCATAAAAAAAGCGCAGGCAAAGCCCCTGCGCTAAAGGTTGTGGTTGGGAGTTACCAGGTTAGCGGCTAATGCTTACTGTGCTGTCGCCGTTTTTAAATAAATCGTATTGTTGCATCGCGGGTATTTGCTGCTGGATCCGCGTTTCCAGGGTGTCCAGTTTGGTAACCTGGGCGCAGATGGCTTCGCCACGCTGTTCTAAGGCAGCGGCTTTGATGTCCATCTTCGCTTCCAGATTTTCACCAAATTTTTCCATTTTCTGGCCAAAGGCTTCCATCCGCTGCTTAAAGCTGCCCTCTCCGCTGGTCATCGCTTTACCTACCAGCATCATAATACTGCCCATAGACTGGCTGACGGCTTCTTCAATCGCCTGCTCAAACTCGGGACCGAATGCCTGATCAATGTTTTCTAGCCGGCTGCCATACAGGTAGGTATTATCCCCGTCCTGCACCACAACCTGGTTGGCAGCGTCACTGATTTTAGCTAACGCCTGTTGCATCGCCGGATATTCGTCCAGTGTTTTACCACTCAGCTCGCTAACCACGGTGGTCAGGGCTTCGCTGGCCATAATAAGCGCATCTTCCACCAGTGCTACCGTTGCAACGGTCTGGCTGCGAATACCTGCCTGATAGTCGCGCAGCAGCAAACGGGTATCATTATTGACGGTTACCGCTTTGCCATTCAGGGTTAACTGACCATCATTGCTGATCTGCCACAGCGTGGCGCCATCATCCTGCAACTGCACGCTGCTGCGGTTAATCACTAAATCTTTGTCAAATTCAATATTACAGTGGTTATTCTGATGTGCCATGGCATTCAGGCTGAGGCTGCTAAGTACAACGGCACTGGCTAAAAGTGAGCTTTTCATAATCGTGATCCTTGTTGTGGTTCTTAATGACAACCTGATAAGGCAAGGCTAATGCCAGTTTTTAAGTTATTGTTTATCATGAATTAAATTTTAATTGCACGCTCCAAAGATTTTGCGGGTTAGCGTTTTTGGCTATTTTTTAGCGAAATTCTCAGCCACCAGCGCTTGGCAGAGCAACACAGACAGCGCTATAACCTGGCCGTTTCTGGTCGGTAAATGTGCTTTTAATTACTATTTGGAATAACGCAGAGAGATCCATTCTTTTACCGGCATACGTTTGGACGGCTAAAATGAAGTTATAAAGTTTATACAGGTGTTTTTATGCTTTTATCTTCATTAGTGGCGCAGGCCAGTCCGTTGTCAGAGCAGCAGGTGCAGCAATTACAGGGGCTGGTCAGTCAGCTGAGCCCGATTCAGCAAGCCTGGGTCAGTGGTTATCTGGCGGCCAGTGCCCAACTTGCGGGCGGTCAGGCTGTAGCGCCTGCCACAGCAACCGCAAGCAGTGCAACGCTGACCATAGTGTATGGCTCGCAAACCGGGAATGCCCGCCATGTGGCAGCAGCACTGGCCAGTCTGGCCAAGGCGAAGAACATTGCCGCCAAGGTGGTGGATTTAGCCGATTATAAAAGCACTCAGCTGAAAAATGAGCAGTATCTGATTATTGTTACCTCGACGTATGGTGAGGGTGAGCCACCGGAGAATGCGGTCAGTTTTTATAACTTTTTATTCAGCAAAAAAGCACCGCAAGTACCGCAGCTGAAGTTTGCCGTGCTGGGGCTGGGTGATACCAGCTACGAGTTTTTCTGTAAAACGGCTGCCGATTTTGATGAGCGGCTGGCCGAATTGGGTGGCCAGCGCTTGCAAGCGAGGGCTGATCTGGATGTAGATTACGACGCCGCTGCCACCAGCTGGAATAATGCGTTAATCAGTGTGGTAGAGCCGGAGTTTGCCAGTGCACCGTCAGCCCAGGTGATTAACTGGCCAGGTCAGGCGCCAGCAGCAGCGGCAAGCCAGTACAACAAGCAGCAGCCCTTTGCCGCTGAGTTATACACTAATCAGAAAATTACCGGCCGCGACTCAGCCAAAGATGTCCGCCATATTGAAATTTCACTGGAAGGCTCTGGCTTAACCTATTTGCCGGGCGATGCGCTGGGCGTGTATTTTGAAAACGACCCGGTCATAGTGGCAGAATTGCTAAGCCTGACCGGCCTGGAAGGTGCGGCGCAGGTAAATCTGGCAAATCAGAGTGTAAGCCTGGCTGAGGCCCTGACCGGCCAGCTGGAGTTAACCCAGTCTTACCCGGCGTTTGTCGAGAAATATGCTGCTGCCACTGGCAATGCTGCGTTGCAGCAACTGGCCGCTGATAAAACCGCTTTACGCTCTTATCTGGCGTTACGCCAGATTATCGATATCGTCCGTGATTACCCGGTAACCACAACTGCCATCAATGCCCAGCAGTTAGTCGATGCCCTGCGCAAACAGCAGCCACGATTATACTCTATCGCCTCCTCCCAGGCGGAAGTCGAGGACGAAGTGCACTTAACCGTGGCTGTGGTGCGTTACGATGCCTTTGGTCAGCCGCATTATGGCGGTGCTTCGGGTTATCTGGCCGAACGCCTGGCCGAGGGCGATAAGGTGCGGGTATTTGTTGAGCAGAATAACAATTTCCGCTTACCGGCCGATGACGACACGCCTGTTATTATGGTTGGCCCCGGTACCGGTATTGCCCCGTTCCGCGCCTTTTTGCAGGAGCGTGATGCCCGCGGCGCGACTGGCAAAAACTGGCTGTTTTTTGGCAATCCACATTTTACCCAGGACTTCTTATATCAGACTGAGCTGCAGGGTTATTTAAAGCAAGGGTTGCTGAGTAAGCTGGATGTGGCATTCAGCCGCGACAGTGCAGAAAAAGTTTATGTGCAGCATAAGTTATTAAAACACGCCGCTGAAGTATTCCAGTGGCTGGAACAGGGTGCCCATGTCTATATTTGTGGTGATGCTAACCGGATGGCGAAAGACGTCCATCAGGCGCTGCTCGAGATAGTGCAGCAACAGGGTGGCAAAAACGCCGAACAGGCCCAGCAATATTTAGATGAATTACGGGTAGCCAAGCGTTACCAGAAGGATGTGTACTAATGAGCCAATATCCGATTAAACCCGAGCTGCAGGTCAGCGGCAAATTATCTGACAACGAGCGGTTAAAGGCCGAAAGTAAACAGCTGCGCGGCACCATCGAGCAGGATTTAAGCGATGAAATCACCGGTGGCTTTACCGGCGATAACTTTATGCTGGTGCGTTTTCATGGCATGTATCAGCAGGATGACCGCGATATCCGGGCGGAACGGGCAGCGCAGAAGCTGGAACCGCTGCACAATGTGATGCTGCGGGCGCGGATGCCAGGTGGCATTATTACGCCAAAGCAGTGGCTGGCAATCGATCAGTTCGCCGCTGATAAGACCCTGTATGGCAGTATCCGCTTAACCACCCGTCAGACCTTTCAGTTTCATGGGGTGTTAAAACCGCATATTAAACCAATGCATCAGTTTTTAAACAGCATCGGTATCGACTCGATTGCTACTGCCGGCGATGTTAACCGCAATGTGCTGTGTACCTCTAACCCGGTGGAATCAGAGCTGCATCAGCAGGCCTATCAGTGGGCGGTGAAGATAAGCGAGCACTTACTGCCGAAAACCCGCGCCTATGCGGAAATCTGGCTGGATGAAGAAAAAGTCGAAACTACCGAAACCGAGCCGGTGCTGGGCGAGAACTACTTGCCACGTAAGTTTAAAACCACGGTGGTGATCCCACCACATAACGACATTGATGTGCATGCCAATGATCTGAACTTTGTTGCTATTGCCGAGAACGGCAAGCTGACTGGTTTTAATGTGCTGGTCGGCGGCGGGCTGGCGATGACCTTCGGCGATAACTCTACCTACCCGCGTAAAGCTGAAGTACTGGGCTTTATCAGTCTGGAGCATACGTTAAAGGTTGCTGAGCATGTGGTTACGGTGCAGCGCGATTATGGCGACAGGGTTAACCGCAAAAATGCCAAAACCAAATACACCATCGACCGGATTGGCGTAGATACCTTTAAAGCCGAAGTGGAACAGCGGGTAGGCGTACCTTTTGCGCCAGCCAAACCGTTTGAATTTACCACGCGCGGCGATCGCTTTGGCTGGGTAGCGGGCATTGATGGTAAACACCATTTAACCTTATTTATTGAAAATGGCCGGGTGCTGGATTTTCCGGGTAAACCGCTGAAAACCGGTCTGGCAGCCATCGCCAGTGTGCATCAGGGGGATTTCCGGATGACCGCCAATCAGAACCTGATTGTTGCCGGAGTGCCGCCAGAGCAAAAAGCGTTAATTGAGCAACTGGCCCGCGACCATGGCTTAATTGATGATGACCATAGTGAGCAGCGCAAAAATTCAATGGCCTGTGTTTCTTTTCCCACCTGTCCGCTGGCAATGGCAGAAGCCGAGCGTTACTTACCTGAACTGGTAACGAAAGTAGAAGCCTTGCTGTGTAAACATCAGGTTGATGACGACCATATTGTGCTGCGGGTAACCGGCTGCCCGAATGGCTGTGGCCGTGCCATGCTGGCCGAAGTAGGCTTAGTGGGCCGGGCACCGGGCAAATACAACGTCTATCTGGGTGGCAATAAAATCGGCACCCGCATTCCAAAGCTGTATTTAGATAATGTCGGTGAAACGCAAATTCTCAGCGAGCTGGATAAGTTAATCGGCCGCTGGGCGAAAGAGCGAAACAATGGCGAATGCTTTGGTGATTTTGTGATTCGCAGCGGCGTGGTGGCAGAAGTGAAAGTGTCGAAGACCGACTTTCATGCCTGAACAAAACGGCAAACAGCTAACTGATTTAACTATTGCAGAATGAGATTGCAGAACAAAATTGCAGGAATATCAATGGTAGCAAACCGCATGATTGACAGTATAACGACCGATTACCGGCAGATACTGCAACAGGACAGCGCAACCCAGCAGGCCTGGCTGGCAGAGATTAATCATCTGCTAAGCCCGCTGAGCGCCAGTGAGCGGGTGCGCTGGGCGCTTAGCAACCTGCCGGAGCAGCCTATGCTCAGTTCCAGCTTTGGCATCCAGGCGGCGGTGATGTTGCATCTGGTGACCGTACAGCGGCCGGATATCCCGGTGGTGCTGACCGATACCGGCTATTTATTTCCGGAAACCTATCAGTTTATTGATCAGTTAACCGGACAGCTGGGTCTGAATTTACAGGTATACCGCGCTGCCTTATCGGCCAACTGGCAGCTGGCGCGCTATGGTGAGCAGTGGCTGACCGCCGAAGGAACCAAACACTACAATCAGCTGAATAAAGTCGAGCCAATGCAACGGGCACTGCGCGAACTGCAAGTGGGTAGCTGGTTTACCGGCTTGCGCCGCAGTCAGAGCAGTACCCGGGCGGATAAAGATATTGTCGAAATCAGTCGTGGCGTGGTTAAAATTCAGCCAATTATCGACTGGAGCAATAAAGACGTCTTCTACTACTTAAAACAGCATAACCTGCCGTACCACCCGTTATGGGAGCAAGGTTATTTGTCGGTGGGTGACACCCATTCCACTGTGAAGTTTGAGCCGGGCATGAGCGAAGAAGACACCCGCTTTAACGGCTTTGGCCGCGAGTGTGGCCTGCATATGGATGGCGACGGCATCTGATTGTTGCGGGTTGCAAAACTGGTTTAACGGGGCATAATAACGCCAGCTGACATTACTGCTGCACCGGCAGTGTCTCTCGTTAATCACGTCAAACAGGGAATGGGTTGATACATGTGGGAATTTGACTTTAGTGCGTTCCAGAGCTGGCTGGAGCAGCACCCTGAAACCAGACTATGGCTCAGTCTCGGCTTGCTGCTACTGGTTGCCTGGCTAAGCAATTTCATTGTTAAAAAAGTGCTGATCCGTGGTATTTTCCGCGCGTTGCGGGCCAGTGTTTATGGCCAGCATCAGGTTATTCAGCATTCTGCTTTTATCGCCAGGCTGGCCAATATTGTACCGGCGCTGATCATTTCCAAAGGTATTACCTTAATCGACGGCGTGTCTGAAACTGTCAGCACCATTGTAGTCAATGTCTGCAATGCCTTTGTGGTACTGACCATTGCCCTGGCGATAGCCAATATCCTGACCCTGATTAATGCCATTTATGAACAGGGCCCTGATGCTAAGACCAAGCCAATTAAGGGCTATGTGCAGGTATTAAAAATAGTGGTGTTTACTATCGCCCTTATTTTAATGATTGCCGCGCTGGTAGACCGCTCGCCGCTTATTCTGTTATCCGGCCTTGGTGCGATGGCCGCCGTATTAATGCTGATTTTTCAGGATACCATTTTATCGTTGGTGGCCAGCGTGCAGATATCCTCCAATGATGTGATCCGGGTCGGTGACTGGGTGGAAATGCCGCAGCTGAATGCCGACGGCGACGTGATTGATATTGCACTGCATACGGTAAAAGTACAGAACTGGGATAAAACCATCACCACTATCCCCACCCGGCGTTTTATGACCGATGCCTTTAAAAACTGGCGGGGTATGCAGCAATCGGGCGGGCGGCGGATTAAGCGCAGCCTGATGCTGGATCAGCAAAGCGTCCATTTTCTGGATGCAGACGAGCGTAAGCATTTAACCCGCTTCAGTTTGCTGCAGGATTATCTCTCTGAAAAACAAAAGGAAATTGATAGCTGGAACAGTGAGCTGGCTGAACGAGGCCAGGAGCCGGTTAATACCCGGCGTATTACCAACATAGGGACTTTTCGCGCTTACGTGCAGCGCTATCTGGCCAGCCACCCCGGGGTGCATCAGCACATGACGCTAATGGCCCGTCAGCTGGCGCCCGGCGCCGACGGCCTGCCGCTGGAAATCTACTGCTTTACCAATACCACGGCCTGGCTGGCATATGAAGGTATTCAGTCTGATATCTTCGATCACTTACTGGCCATTTTGCCGGAATTTGGCCTGCGGGTTTATCAACACCCAAGCGGCATGGATATCCGGGCTATTCAGCTGAGCCGTCAGGACGACTGATAGCTGGCTTAAATGAATGGTTAATAGGACAAGGCGCTTGAGAATTCAGCGCCTTGTCCTCATCTACAGGGCTGTGCTGTCAGGTAATCTAAGCGCTAACCACAAATATTAGTAACGCTTTAAGCTTTTAATTTATAAAAACGATTAGAGTGATTAATTTAATTCGTTTTAAAAACTTATGATGACTGGCTAAGATAGCCGTTATTGAGAACGCGGAAATTTACCAACCTATTTATTAACCGAAGGGAGCAAGACAATGTCTTCAATTATCAATACTAAGATTAAGCCATTCAAAGCCACTGCATTTCATCAGGGCAAATTTGTACCGGTAACTGAGCAAGACGTACTGGGCAAGTGGGCTGTTGTATGTTTTTACCCGGCTGACTTTACGTTCGTTTGCCCGACTGAATTAGGCGATTTAGCTGATTTCTACGCGAAGTTCCAGGAGATTGGTGTTGAAGTATACTCAGTATCAACTGACACTCACTTCACCCACAAAGCGTGGCACGATGCGTCTGAAACCATCAAGAAAATCAATTACCCGATGATCGGCGACCCGACTGGTGCCATTACCCGTAACTTCGGCGTAATGATTGAAGAAGATGGCCTGGCACTGCGCGGTACTTTCGTAATCAATCCGGAAGGCGAAATCAAAGTAGCTGAAATTCACGACTTAGGTATCGGTCGCTCTGCTGGCGAATTGTTCCGTAAAGTACAGGCTGCTCAGTACGTTGCTAACCATGACGGCGAAGTATGTCCGGCTAAATGGACTCCGGGTGAAGCGACTTTAGCGCCTTCACTGGACCTGGTTGGTAAAATCTAAGCAGTGCAACATCTGCAGTTATCTGCAGTGAGAACTGATTACAGCCCCTGTTAAGAAGCTGTACTCAGCTTCTCTCTGCCAGACTACGGTTTGGAACCCGGGCAGGCCATGCCTGCCCGGACTATCCCGGATTAAATGCTGACAGCCTGTAAGTTCAGGCTGAGGCTTTGTTACGCTGATTTTTTATCGTCTTAATTTTTCTGGAGTTTTTATGTTAGATACTAACCTGAAGCAAACGCTTAAAACTTATTTGCAGAACCTGAAAACAGAAGTTGAGCTGGTGGTATCTTTAGACGATAGCGCCAAAGCCACTGAAGTAGAACAACTGGCTAATGACATAGCCGGTTTATCAGATTTAGTATCGTTGCGTCGCGACGATGCTGCTATGGAGCGTAAACCCGCGATGCTGGTGCGCTCGGTAGCTAAAGATACTCACATTACCTTTGCCGGTGTGCCTCTGGGCCATGAATTTACCTCGTTAGTGCTGGCATTACTGCATTCCGGTGGCCACCCGATAAAGGTGGAAGCCGATACCATCGAACAAATTCGCCAGTTACCCGGTAAGTTCGAATTTGAAACCTATATCTCACTAAGCTGCCAGACCTGTCCGGAAGTGGTGCAGGCGCTGAATATTATGGCCGCCACTAACCCGAACATTACCAACGTGATGATTGACGGCGCCATGTTCCAGGACGAAGTCAGCGAGCGCAACGTGATGGCGGTGCCATCGGTATTTTTAAACGGCGAGTTATTTTCGCAGGGGGCGATTACCCTGGAGAAAATTATCCAGAAAATCGACGTTAACGCTGAAAAACGCCAGGCTGAGGCGCTGAAAAGTAAAGCCGAGTTTGATGTATTAGTCGTCGGCGGTGGCCCGGCTGGTGCTTCTGCTGCCGTGTATGCCGCCCGGAAAGGTCTGAATACCGGTATTTTAGCTGAGCGTTTTGGTGGCCAGGTGGCTGACACCGTCGGCATTGAAAACTTTATTTCGGTTAAATACACCGAAGGCCCGAAGCTGGTAAATGCGTTAGAAGCCCATGTCCGTGAATACGACGTGGATATTATGAATAACCAGCGCGCAGTTAAGCTGAGTAAAACCGACAAGGTTGAGCTGGAGCTGGCGAACGGCGCGATGTTACGCAGTAAAACCTTAATTCTGGCGCCGGGTGCGCGCTGGAGAGAAATGAACGTACCGGGCGAGCAGGAATATCGCGGTAAAGGTGTGGCGTACTGTCCGCACTGTGATGGTCCGCTGTTTAAAGGCAAAAAAGTGGCCGTTATCGGTGGTGGTAACTCCGGCATTGAAGCGGCAATCGACTTAGCCGGTATTGTCGAGCATGTTACGGTACTGGAATTTGCCGCCACGCTGCGGGCCGATGCGGTGCTGGTGAAAAAAGCCAATTCAATGGGCAATATTACCATTATTACTGAAGCGCAAAGCACCGAAGTAACCGGTGACGGTAACCGGGTAAACGGTATTAATTATACCGACCGCAAAACCGGTGAGTCGCATCATGTTGAGTTGGCGGGTATTTTTGTCCAGATTGGTCTGGTGCCTAATACCGAATGGTTGCGCGGGGCGCTGGAATTATCGCCACGTGGTGAGATTATTGTCGACGAGCGCGGCCAGACCTCAGTACCAGGCGTATTTGCAGCCGGCGATGCCACTACCGTGCCTTATAAGCAAATTATTATTGCCATGGGCGCCGGTGCCAACGCCTCGCTGGGTGCGTTTGACTATCTGATCCGCCATTAATATCTGAGCCGGCATCAATGGCCGGTAGCAGCAACGCTTTTGCAAAACGGGATACCTCTCTCATCCCTCTTTAGCGGTAACTTCGGTTACCGCTTTTTTTTGCTATCAATGCAGTGGATCAACAAAGGCTTGAGCCGCTGATTATAAGTCTTAAGTTATTAATAGCTTTTGGTTATATCTGAGCGCGATAAGCTATTTTGCTAAATATGCATGTGGCGCTATGCTAAGCAGCATTATCAGCTGACGATTTCAGCTTGCGGAGCCGCGGTGCAATATCTTCCTTTATTCGTTAAATTAACCGATAAACCGGTGCTTATCGTCGGCGGCGGTTCGGTGGCGTTGCGTAAAGCCGGCACCCTGCTAAGTGCCGGCGCTAAGCTTTATGTGGTATCGCCTGAATTTGCTCCGGAATTTATTGACTGGCAGCAGCAGGGTAAAGCCGAGCTTATTAGCGGTTATTTTAGCCCTGAATTATTAGACGGCAAATCACTGGTGATTGCCGCCACCGATAATGACAGCGTTAATGGCGCGGTGTATGACGCAGCAACAGCGCGCAATATGCTGGTAAACACCGTGGATGATCAGCCCAAATGTGGTTTTATTTTCCCGTCTATTATTGACCGTAACCCGATTATTATTGCCATCTCCAGTTTTGGCACCGCACCGGTGCTGGCGCGGCGCCTGCGCGAAAAGCTGGAAACCTTATTACCCCAGCATTTAGGGCCACTGGCGCAGCTGGTAGGCCGCTTTCGCGATCAGGTAAAGGCCAAAATTAGCGGTTTTGCT
The DNA here is from genome assembly GCA_002415085.1 of Arsukibacterium sp. UBA5043. Taxonomy (GTDB): domain Bacteria; phylum Pseudomonadota; class Gammaproteobacteria; order Enterobacterales; family Alteromonadaceae; genus Alishewanella. Next base: position 198,331 of record DIBV01000013.1, read on the forward strand.
GCCCGGCGCCAGTTCTGGGAAAAGGTATTTAACTCCGATGTGGTGCGCGATGTGCAGGCTAATCAGCTGCCGCAGGCGGAACAGCGGCTGAGTGCGCTATTGGCAGAGCCGCAGCAACTGGCCGGTGAAGTCTATGTGGTAGGCGCCGGCCCCGGCGATCCGGAGCTGTTAACCTTAAAAGCGCTGCAGTTAATGCAGCAAGCTGATGTGGTGGTATACGACTATCTGGTGTCGCCGGAAATTATGCAATTAGTGCGTCGTGATGCCGAACTGATTTGTGTCGGTAAAAAAGCCGGCGCGCATTCGGTAGCGCAGCAGGATACCAATCAGATTTTGATTGATTTAGCCCTGGCCGGTAAAAAAATCTGCCGCTTAAAAGGCGGCGACCCCTTTATTTTTGGCCGCGGCGGCGAAGAAATTCAGGCGTTGCTGGCCCATAATATTGCCTTTCAGGTGGTTCCGGGCGTTACTGCCGCCGCCGGCTGCGCCGCTTATGCCGGTATCCCGCTAACCCATCGCGATCATGCGCAAAGCGTGCAGTTTGTTACCGGCCACTGTCGTAAAGACGGCACTGAGCCTGACTGGCAGAGTATGAGCACCCCTAACCAGACAGTAGTGATTTATATGGGGCTGATGAAAGCGGCTCATATCCAGCAGCAGCTGATAAGCGCCGGCCGTGCGGCAACCACCCCGGTAGCGATTATTGAAAACGGTACCCGGCTGGAGCAGCGGATTATTACCACACAACTGAGTGAACTGGCCGCGCAGATTGACAACGAGCAGGTAAAATCGCCGGCGCTGCTGATTATTGGTGAAGTGGTCAGTTTACAACAGCAGCTGCACTGGTTTGGCGCCCGGCCGCAAACAGCAGTTTTTGCCCAGCCGCTAACCCGGCTGCGCTAATTCTGGTAAGCTTGCCAGACGGATTTTTCGCCATTATTTTCTGACAACTTTCAAGGACGACCCTATGACAGCAACCTTATTGCCGGCCATTATTCAGATTGCCGAACAGGCCGGTTTGGCCATTTTAGCCATTTACGGCCGTGACCAGGCTGATTTTAATATCAGCGCTAAAAGCGATGACTCACCGTTAACGGCAGCCGATTTAGCTGCGCATAAACTGATCGTGGCTGAACTGACAAAACTAACCCCGGATTTGCCCATTTTGTCTGAAGAAGCGGCCGATATCAGCTGGGATATCCGGAAAAACTGGCAGCGTTACTGGCTGGTCGACCCGCTGGATGGCACCAAAGAGTTTATTAAACGTAATGGCGAATTTACCGTAAATATCGCGCTGATAGATAACGGCGAGCCGGTGCTGGGTGTAGTGCATGCGCCGGTACTGGCCAAAACCTATTACGCGGCCAAAGGCGAAGGTGCTTTTTTAAAGCACGCCGCTGGTGTCAGGCCGATAAAGGTAAACCAGGCCAGCCGCGATCAATTGGTAAAAGTGGTGGGCAGTCGTAGCCATCCGAGCCCCGATTTAGCCGGCTATCTGGCGCAGTTTACGCAGCATGAAATGGTGCCGGTTGGCAGCTCGCTGAAGTTTTGTCTGGTGGCCGATGGCACCGCCGATGTGTATCCGCGCTTTGGCCCCACCATGGCCTGGGACACCGGCGCTGGCCATATTGTTGCTACCGAGGCCGGCGCTACCGTTAGTTTCGATGGTATCAGTAGCAAGGTGTATCAGCGCGAGCAGCTGCTGAATCCGAATTTTATGGTCTCGGCACTCGTCCCGGCAACAGGCGACTAATTTTTGCCGGTAGGGTACACTAGTCACCTTATTTACAGGTGGCTAGTGTTATGCGTTTAGATAAATATATATGTGATTGTACCGGCCTGACCCGCAGCCAGGCCGGCAAAGTTATCCGCCAGAAACTGGTGACGATTAACGGCGAGCTGGTTAAACAGGCGGCGTTGCAGGTTAACAGTGGCGATAAAGTGGTAATGGATGGCCAGCCGCTGGCGATCATTGGCCTGCGTTATCTGATATTGCATAAACCAGCCGGGTTTCTCTGCGCCAATGACGACCCCGAGCACCCCATTGTGTTTAACTTACTGGATGAGCCCTTAGTTGAGCGCTTGCATACCGTTGGCCGGCTTGATTTAGACACCACGGGCCTGCTACTGCTAACCGATGATGGTAAGTGGTCACACCGGATAAGCTCACCCAAGCATCATATTGCCAAAACCTACCGGGTATGGACTGCCGACCCAATCAGCGATGATGTGGCCAGCCTGTTTGCCGAGGGCGTAATGCTACGCGGCGAAAAAGATCCTACCTTGCCGGCTGAGCTGGAAATCGTTGCCGAGTCCGAAGCCCTGCTGACCATTCATGAAGGCCGTTATCATCAGGTTAAACGGATGTTTGCCGCTATTGGTAATAAGGTAGAGCAACTGCACCGCGAAAAAATCGGCGGTTTGCAGTTGCCGGCAGATTTGGCCGAGGGAGAGTACCGGGCTTTGACAACCGCTGAATTAGCGCTGCTACAGGGATAAAGTAATGCGCCGGCTGATAGCATGCCTGATGTTTTTAGGTGTCAGCGCATTTTTAAGTGTGGCTACGGTAGCGCAGGACCACGACTGGCAGCTTTATAAAGCGGAAAGCGGAGTCAGGGTAGAGTACCGCCGTAAAACAGCCAACGTACTGGAAATTAAAGCCCAAACAGAAGTTAATTCTGACACAGGCGCTTTTATCCATTTACTGGAAGATACCGGCAATATCGATAAATGGGTCCCCAATGCCGACAAAGCTGAGCTGCTCAGTCACCCCGATCCGGCAACCTATATCGTCCACACTTTTTTTAAAGCCTCCTGGCCGGTTTCAGACCGCGATATGGTAACCCGCTCGGTCTGGACAACAGACGAAACGAGCGGTGAGCTGATACTGGATGTGCAGGACCTTGGCGATAAATATCCTGAGATAGACGGCTATATCCGGATGCAACAGGTGCAGGCACGCTGGACCTTAACCCCGCAGCCCGATGGTAAACTGTTTATCCGCTATCAGGGCCAGGCCGACCCGGCCGGTAGCTTGCCGCATTTTCTTGCTGACAAAGTGGCACTAAAGTCGATGTTTAAAACTTTTGAACGCTTGCCCGAGGTATTGGCACAGTATCAGTAACCACAAGCATACCAATTAAAACATTTAAAACATTTAAAACGTCTCAGTTATTTTCATTAGGCTTGTTAAGCCGATATTACCAGTACCAGCCCAAAATTAAGCCAAGTTCAGTTGAATTTTTATCTTTATTAACGGAGATACGAAAATCCGAATCCTGAGAAACGGCATAGCGGACATTTAACTTTGCCAAATGGTCGCTCAGACCGCCGCTGAAAAATCGCCGCTCCAGTTCAAAGCGGGATGAAAATTGCTCCGAGATGTACCAGGTTGAAATAAGCTTTGTGCTGAAGTAGCTTCCTGCGCTCTCTAATGTGTTGCTGAGATAACCTGCGCCAACAAAGCCAGAAATATTAAAAGCTGACAGAGCCTCGAAGCCATAACCTATGCCTGTGTTTGCTTTAAAGGCTTCACAATCAACGCAGCCGATCTTTGCCTGGGTTGCTCCGATATCCAGGTACCAGGAGTAGTTCTGGTCGCCGGGCAGGCCGGTATAGTTTGCGCTGATATTTTCAATTTTCAGTAGCGATAAATCTTTTAGAAATAGTTTGGTATTCGTGAATCCCAGAAGCAACTCTCCCATACTCAAGGCTGAAAATCTGACATGACTGTTAGAAGCATCAAGCGCATCATAATAGGCAGGGCGTAGCTGGAGCTGGCCATAATTTTCATGATCGGAGTGCACAATCTGAATTGAGGAATAACTTGGTTTTCTGCCTAAATGAGGTTGGGAATCGGCATTAAACCTGTCAGCCGATTGTCCGGCTGGTAGCCGATAACGCAGTAGTACCGACTGTTTATAGTGGTTGTTATTTTGATCCGATAATCCGGCACTTTCTTTACGCATAAATTGGAAATAATCGATTAGCGTATCAACTATTTGCTGTTGCTCAGTTAATTTAAATGCAGCTAAATCGGGATCCGCCAATAGCTCTGGTTGGTTAACCAGGCTAAACAACTTGTTTTTTTGTTGGCGATCAAGAAGCGAAAAGCGTTGATATAGCCGGCTTTGTCTGGACGGATGGTATCTGATTTCTTTAACCAATGGCTTGTTTTTATAGGTGGTAGCAGACAAATTCTGCATAATGGATTGCGGAGTTATCCAAAGGCGCCTGCTGTCTGTCACCTTAGCGTCTAACAACAGCTGCAATAACTCGCCCATATGAAAAGCACAATTACGGTTAAAGAAATAGTATTGATAATCCGCGTCAAGTAACTCCCATATATGTCCCAGTAGCAAGGTTATATCCTGCTGGTCCAGGGCCAGTTCATATTCCCACAGATCCCGCAGTTCAGATTCGCCATAATTTTCAGCATGGTAAAAATACTTTTGTTGGGTAAATGACGCATCATATTGTCCAATAATACCCTTAATGACATACAGCGCCATATTCTCGTCTGCGGGCACATCAGCGCCATAGTTTATTGCGGTATCCTGCAGCATATTCTGTTGATTGCTTGTATTACCTGTATTTAACTTCAGTAATAAGTGACCATAGTAAGAGGCTGGGTTGCCAAGGAAGCCGGTGGCGAAAATTACACTAATTGAATTGACGTCCTGCTGCCTGAGAAACTGATTAAAATTAAGACAATTAATTTCTTTGATACCAAACTCACTGATAGCAATTTGTTGTTTCAGCCAGTTAAAACGCCCCGCAAACTTACATTGTGGATGTGCTTCCGGGGATTCTTTATCTACAGGGGTTGAAAAGGCAGCTAAGGTCGCCAGCAATTCGCTTAATGGATCGCTATTCCCACTTTTTGATAAAAAAAAGTGTTCCGATTGGATATAGCTTTGGCCATTATCAGAGTAAACAAGCAGTTTTTTCCAGGTGGTTGAAGCGGCAATTTGTTCAAGTTCGGGGGTAGCAGTAAAGGTAGATGCCTGAATAAGATTGCAAAAAAAAGCAAGGCAGCAGAGTAATATCAATCGATTCATGAATAGACTCAAGACAGAATAGGAAGAAAGCTTCCTATTCTGCTTTTACATTATGCAGAGGTTACAGCACTAATAACAGTGAAATAATATTGTTGTGATTTTTCACGCTTATCGGCGGCGTTATAAGATTCATCGGCAATATGCAGACTCATTTGATTGCGAACGTCATCAATGACTTGTGCTTGTTTAGCAGGTGCTACTTCAAGGATGTTCATCAACGCGGCTAAATGTTCACCTTCGCCACGAGCTGTATCTTCGATGATACTGTCATAAGAGTTTAAGATAAATGCGGCAGCATCAACATTTTTTCCTGAGCATGTTTCAGGACTTGCGGTAGCCGAGGTTACAGCAGTAGTACCAATATCCCAGATTACGTTTGACGTTACTGCCAAAACTTTATGTTCTGGAAATAAAGCGGCACCAATACCACAATCCGAAAATGGATTAGGACCTGAACCAACAGCTTTATCTGCATAAGCAGATACAGACAAAACCATAGACACAGTAAGTGCTGCGATAGCGCTATATTTCATTTCAATTCCTTTGGTTTATTTTTATATTATGATTCGCCTCGTCTAATTGAGGCGCGTAATATATACCGTTTCTCTAATGGAAAATCCAGAGCTTAAAAAAATTTATGAAAATATATATCAACATTTGTTAATGGGACTTAAGAAATCAACTGCTTAGCTCAACATTAAAAGTATCTTCTTAACCAGGCTTTTTTGGTCTATGCTCATTTCAGGTTAATTCGGAATCTTCATGTTAAGGAACTACGATGAACTTTATTGCATTTCTAATTATTGGTGCGCTGGCGGGCTGGATTGCCGGCAATATTATGAAAGGTAAAGGCTTTGGCTTGTTAGGCAATATGCTGGTGGGTATTGTCGGTGCTTTTATCGGCGGTTTTTTGTTTCGCTTAATCGGCCTGGCGTCATTTGGCTTTATTGGCTCGCTGATTACCGCGACCGTCGGGGCGATAGTGCTGATTTATGTAGTGAGTTTAATTAAAAAAAGTTAATTCAGAACAAATCCAGTGATTCACCTTGCTCTGGCAGATCCTGGTCTTTTCTTGTTTTAGTATTCAGTCTGGCCCGGCGCTGGCTTAGCAGTTTCAGAATATGCGCCCGCTCGGCAGCGGGCTTCTGGTGCCAGTTAAAACGTTCGTCCCGCGAGCGCAGGCAACCCAGGCAATAACCCCGGTTGTTGCTCTGGCACACCCCGATACAGGGGTTAGGGATGTCGAATAGCTCTAGCTGATCCATAGTGCTACTGCGCTGGCTGCTGAATATACTTAGTGTACGTTGTGGCAGGCTAAAGGTGCAAATAGGTTGCTTCTTCGATTTACTCTTAAGTCGCCAGCGTAAACCAGTTTGCCCTAAGACAACCGTTGAAGCCCCGGACGGGCGGAAACGAGCCTACAGGGATGTATTCACGGCGTGTCGTCGTGGGCAAACAGGTTTAAAGCCTACACAGCCGCAACTGATTATTTTTTCACAGATCATAAAAAGTGGTTGACTTCAGACTGATAGACGGCTATTTGTAATAGGCAATAGCGCTGAAATATGGCGCCCAAAATAAAAACGAATTCAACCAAGTAAATAAGTAAGAATCAAATTATGCGTTTAGCTGCTGTTCTGAACATTATTGTCCTCGTGGTCGTGGTGATTATTAATCTCCGCGGGGGCGGTGTTTTGGAAAAATAAAGTAGCTTAAGGCGAAATCCAACAAAACCCCCGCTCCGCAAGGACCGGGGGTTTTGTCGTTTCAGGGCATGTGAAAAATAACGGGTAGCAAGAGGTTTAGAATGAATGGCGCAGAGTTGGTATTAAAAGTGTTGCAGCAGCAGGGGGTGGATACCATTTTTGGTTATCCCGGCGGCGCTATTATGCCTATTTACGATGCAATTTATGCCAGCCCGGTGAAACACTACCTGTGCCGGCACGAGCAGGGCGGTGCGTTTTCGGCCATAGGCTATGCCCGCAGCTCGGGTAAGGTTGGGGTATGCCTGGCGACCTCCGGCCCCGGTGCCACCAATTTAATTACCTCACTGGCCGATGCCATGCTGGATTCGGTGCCGCTGGTGGCGATTACCGGTCAGGTGTCGCAGGCAGTAATGGGTACCGATGCGTTTCAGGAAATCGATGTACTGGGCTTAAGTTTAAGCGTTACCAAACACAGCTTTATGGTGCGCAGCGCCGATGAGCTGGCTGCCACGTTAAACGAAGCCTTTGCTATTGCCCGCTCCGGCCGTCCCGGCCCGGTACTGGTTGATATCCCGAAAGATGTGCAGTTAGCCGCGGCTGCTGAACCGAGTGATGCTGCCTCGCCACAAAGCCGCGCGCTAAATACCTCTTTAGCGCAAAGTGGCCCGGCCCGCCAGCTAATTGCCAATGCCAGCAAGCCGATGGCTTATATCGGTGGTGGCGTGCATATGGCAGGGGCCATGCCGCAGCTGCAGGACTTTTTAACCCAGTGCCCGATGCCATCTGTTACTACGTTAAAAGGCATGGGCTCGGTAGCCAAAGACAACCCTTATTACTTAGGCATGCTGGGCATGCATGGCACCCAGGCGGCGAATCTTGCCGTACAGCAGTGCGACTTATTAGTGTGTTTAGGCGCCCGTTTTGATGATCGGGTAACCGGCAACCTGCAAAAATTTGCGCCTAACGCTAAGGTGATTCATGTCGATATCGACCCGGCCGAAATTAACAAAGTACGTTTTGCTGAGGTGTCGTTTCTGGGTGATATGCGGCAAATTCTGCCGGCGATTGCCAGCAGCACCGATTGCAGCGACTGGTTAGCCCATTGCAGCAGCTTAAAGTTGCAACACGGCTGGCGCTATGATCATCCGGGCGAGCGTATTTATGCGCCGCTGCTGTTAAAGCAGTTAAGCGAGCGGATGCCGGACAACAGCGTCGTCTGCTGCGACGTCGGGCAGCACCAGATGTGGGTAGCGCAGCATATGCGGTTCAGCCATCCGCGTAATCATTTATCCAGTGGTGGCCTGGGTACCATGGGTTTTGGTTTGCCGGCAGCGATAGGCGCTAAATTAGCCCGGCCCCAGGACACGGTAATTGCCGTGTCAGGCGATGGCTCTTTTATGATGAATGTGCAGGAACTGGGCACCATTAAACGCTTCAGGCTGCCGGTGAAAATCGTCATTATCGATAACCAGCGCCTGGGCATGGTAAAGCAGTGGCAGCAGCTGTTTTTTAACGAGCGCTACAGCGAAACCGATTTATCTGACAACCCCGATTTTGTCGCACTGGCTGCCGCTTTTGCCATACCGGGCCACTGTATTACCCGCAAAGATGAAGTAGAAAGCGCGCTGGAAGCCATGTTTACCTGGCCCGGCCCCTATTTACTGCATGTAAGAATTGATGAAAAAGATAACGTCTGGCCATTAGTACCGCCGGGTGCCGCGAATGAAGATATGATCATGGAGAGCAACTGATGAACCATACCCTGAATATCACTGCCAATAATGAAGCTAGCGTAGTTGAACGTTTATTACAGGTAGCCCGCTATCGCGGCTATCAGCTGGCCGGCCTGGAACTGACCCCGCTGGCAGAAAAGGCCGGCTTGTCGATCACCTTAACGGTTAGCAGCGACAAGCCGATTCATTTACTGACCAGTCAGTTGCATAAACTGTATGACGTACGCGATTTACAGCTGGCCAGTGCCGATATTGCAGCGCTGCGCGCCTGAATTTTTAGCTGGAGCAGCGCTGGTTAGCTATGCTCAATACCCTATTTTTGAATAACGGAGTACCACAATGCCAAAGTTACGATCTGCCACTGTTACCGAAGGCCGCAATATGGCAGGCGCCCGGGCGCTGTGGCGTGCCACCGGCGTTAAAGATACCGATTTTGGCAAGCCGATTATTGCTGTGGTGAACTCGTTCTGTGAGTTTGTGCCAGGCCATGTTCACCTGCGTGATTTAGGCAAGCTGGTGGCAAAAAGTATCGAAGAAGCCGGTGGTATCGCTAAAGAATTCAACACGATAGCGGTAGACGATGGTATTGCCATGGGTCATGGTGGCATGTTGTACAGTCTGCCCTCGCGTGAGCTGATTGCCGACTCGGTCGAGTATATGGTTAATGCCCACTGCGCTGATGCGATGGTCTGTATTTCTAACTGCGACAAAATTACCCCGGGCATGCTGATGGCCGCCATGCGCTTAAATGTACCGGCCATTTTTATTTCCGGCGGGCCGATGGAGGCTGGGAAAACCAAATTATCAGATCAGATCATCAAGCTGGATTTAGTGGATGCCATGGTTTCGGCGGCCGACCCTAAAGTGTCTGACAGCGACAGTGAACAGATTGAGCGTAGCGCCTGTCCGACTTGCGGTAGCTGCTCAGGAATGTTTACGGCTAATTCAATGAACTGTCTGGTGGAAGCGTTAGGCTTAGGTCAGCCGGGTAATGGCTCATTACTGGCCACTCATGCTGATCGCAAAGAGCTGTTTGTCCAGGCCGGTTTCAGAATTATGGATCTGTGTAACCGCTGGTATAAAAACGATGATGCCAGCGCCTTACCGCGCAGTATCGGCAATAAAACCGCTTTCGAAAATGCCATGATGCTGGATATCGCGATGGGCGGCTCCACCAATACGGTACTGCATTTGCTGGCCGCGGCGATTGAAGCAGAAGTTGATTTTACCATGGCCGATATCGACCGTTTATCGCGCATTGTGCCGCACTTATGCAAGGTGGCGCCTTCAACCCAGAAATACCATATGGAAGATGTTCATCGTGCCGGTGGCGTTATCGGCATTTTAGCCGAGCTGAACCGTGCCGGCTTGTTAAACCCCAACACGCCGCATGTGGCCGGCAGTTCGCTGGGGGCAGTGCTGGAGCAGTGGGATTTAAAAGCCAGCCCGTCAAAACAGGTGCAGGATTTCTATGCAGCGGGCCCGGCGGGTATCCGCACGACTCAGGCGTTTTCGCAAAACTGCCGCTACCCGTCGGTGGATGACGACCGGGTAGACGGTTGTATCCGCAGTAAAGAGCACGCTTATTCGCAAGACGGTGGCCTGGCAGTGCTGTTTGGTAACCTGGCGCCGCAGGGCTGTATTGTTAAAACCGCCGGGGTAGAGCCAGAGAACTTGGTATTTAGCGGCCGCGCTCGGGTGTTTGAAAGCCAGGATGATGCAGTAGAGGCCATTTTAAAAGGCAAGGTAGTAGCAGGCGATGCGGTGATTATTCGCTACGAAGGCCCGAAAGGTGGCCCGGGTATGCAGGAAATGCTGTACCCGACCAGTTATTTAAAATCGATGGGCCTGGGTAAAGCGTGCGCTTTAATCACTGACGGCCGCTTTTCCGGCGGTACCTCGGGCTTGTCGATAGGCCATGTATCACCGGAAGCGGCCAGTGGCGGTGCTATCGCGCTGGTGCAGGAAGGCGACACCATTGAAATTGATATTCCACAGCGCAAAATTGGCATAGCGATTAGTGATGAAGAGCTGGCAAAGCGCCATGCCCAGATGGATGCCAAAGGTAAACAAGGCTGGAAGCCACAGAACCGGCAGCGGGTGGTCAGTTCTGCATTAAAAGCCTATGCGCTGCTGGCCAGTAGTGCTGATAAAGGCGCGGTAAGAGATTTGTCGAAACTTGAAGAGTAACAGCAAGACTTTAGACGAAGGGACAAGGTGTACTTTCGTAGCAGCGGCAGGGATGCCGCGGAGGCTGAAAGGGCACAGGGATGTGATCCTTGAAGGCGGCGAAGAAAGTATTTCCTTGGCGCTGAGTTTAAATATGAGTTGAAGGCTACAACAGGTAACAACACGCGGGGACGCCGTAAATATATCCCTATAAGCTCCTCTCCAGCATCCTTGCTGGAGACGCCCCGCTTAGTTGTAACCTGCCTTCGCTTGAAACTTAAGTGTGTCGGTTGGCACAAGCAAAAAATATAGCAGTGGAGCAACAATGAATAACCTGGCAATTGTCCAACCAGAGCAGACAGATAACGATGTGATGCAGCAGTATCTGCGCGAAATTCTGCTGTCGCCGGTATACCAGGCCGCTGTTGAAACGCCACTGGACCCGATGCCGAAATTGAGCCAGCGCCTGGGCCATAATGTGCTGCTTAAACGTGAAGATAAGCAGCCGGTGTATTCGTTTAAACTGCGCGGAGCTTTTCATAAACTGCACAAAGTAAAATTGCAAAGCCCCGATGCCAGCGTGGTATGTGCCTCAGCCGGTAACCACGCCCAGGGCGTGGCGTTATCAGCCAGCAAGCTGCAGCTAAAGGCTACTATTGTGATGCCAATTACTACCCCGGAAATAAAAATCGCCGCAGTAAGGGCATTGGGCGGCAATGTGGTATTGCATGGCACGGCGTTCGATGAAGCCAACAGCTATGCCATTAAGCTGGCCAATACCGAAGGCGCTCTTTATATTCCGCCGTTTGACGATAGCGATGTTATCGCCGGCCAGGGCACGGTCGCCAAAGAGCTGTTAAGTCAGCACAACCAGCTCAATGCCGTGTTTATTCCGGTTGGCGGCGGCGGATTAATGGCCGGCATGGCGGTATATATTAAAGCTATTCAGCCCAATGTGCGGGTAATAGGGGTAGAGCCTGAAGATGCGGCCTGTTTAAAAGCGGCGATGGCGGCCGGCGAGCCAGTTACCCTGGCGCGGGTAGGCTTATTTGCCGATGGCGTGGCGGTAAAGCGGATTGGTACTGAAAATTTTAATCTGGCCAAGCGCTTTTGTGATGAGGTAGTGACGGTTAGCAGCGATGAAATTTGCGCCGCAATTAAAGATATTTTTGACGATTTACGCGCTGTAGCCGAACCTGCTGGTGCGCTGGCGTTGGCAGGGCTGAAGAAATACAGCCAGCAGTTAACTAACAGCACTTTAGCTAAACCGCAGCAGTTTGCGGCGGTGTTAAGTGGTGCCAATTTAAATTTTGATACGCTGCGTTATGTGTCAGAGCGCTGTGAGCTGGGCGAGAAAAAAGAAGCGGTATTCGCTGTGACTATTCCGGAAGAAAAAGGCAGTTTCCGCCGTTTTTGCCAGACCCTGGGTGGGCGGGCCATCACTGAATTTAACTACCGTTATGCCAGCGATAATAAAGCCCATATTTTTGTTGGCATTAAGCTACGCCACGGCCAGCAGGAATTAGATACCGTGACCAAGTTGCTGAGCGACGCCGGTTATGATTATCAGGATTTGTCTGACGACGAACTGGCCAAGCTGCATGTGCGGCATATGGTCGGCGGCATGCCACCACGGCAGTTATCCGAGCAGGTGTATCAGTTTAATTTTCCGGAATACCCGGGCGCTTTAATGAATTTTTTAAACACTCTTGGCGAGCACTGGAACATTACCCTATTTCACTACCGCAACCACGGTGCCGCCACCGGCGATGTACTGGCCGGTTTTGAAGTGGCGCAACACAGCGATATTGCCGGCCATTTAGATAAGCTGGGCTATCAGTACCAGCAAGTCAGCAATAACCGCAGTTATCAGACGTTTTTAACCACGGGTTGATAAATGACTTTACCAACCCGTGCTATATGCGACAGTAAATCTTTGTTTTCGATGTCTTGGATCCGGCTGATATCGAAGTTGTAAGGTAGTAACAAATCATCCAGTGCTGTCAGTAGCTGCAACAGATTTTGGTGGCTAAATTGCTGGCCAATAATAACCATATCAATATCGGAACCAGGACGAAAAGAACCAAGAGCCCGTGAGCCATACAGTATGGCTTGTTCAATTGCTGAAAACGATGCAAGACACTGCTTAATTTGCTGCAATGCCTGCTGGCTGAGCCCATAAACGTCAGCCGGCACTGTGCTGGTCATTTAATACCTGATGTAGTTCGATAAAGGCAGGATAGTATCGCTTCAATACATCATCGGCGACGGCATTTGCCGTATCCTGATTATAAGTATGAGAGGTTAACGCCCGGCTTTTAATCATATTCATCCACAACTCACCATCGCTGATTAAACCACGGTTAAACGCCAGCCTGATGGCATCGCGCGAACCCTGAATATCGGTTTCACCCTGAAACTGATAAAAATCTTTGATGCAGTTCCACGCCAATTCGTAGTTGTACTCAAAAGCCTGAATTAAACCCTGTTGCTCCAGTTTAGTAAGCGGCCGCTGCTTTGTAAGCGCAACTGCCTCACTCAGTTCAGCCAGCGCTTTAGTGAAGTTTGCCAGCCGTTGTTGCCAGCGAATATCGGTATTCATGCAGTATCCTGATGATGGTGCTGGGCTTATTGTAGAGTGGAAGCTCCGCAACAACAACCGCTGGTGTTTCTTGCGGCGCACAGTTAAACTTTGCGCGTTTTTTAAACAGGAGAAGATAAATGAGTAAACCAGCGGCAGCCGAGCATGGCCGCGGCGAAATCCGCGATAATGCGATTAAGGCCTTAGTTACCAGTAAGTTGTTTCAAACCAGAGTGGTTAAGGCGAAAAAAGGCAAAGGGTCATACAACCGCAAAGGGCGTAATTCAAAAGATTGCGCTCTCAGTGTTTTGGAGAACTGCACACCGAATTTCTGCTCAACTCTGCTCGCGGTCAATCTTGGCGATAATGCTATCCAGCACCATTAAATCATTCGCCTTTTCCATATATTCGTCACTGTCTTCATCCAGTTTTAGCAGTTCAGCGCGGCCAGCAGCTATTTGTCTGACCAGGCATAAACGGATATGACGTAATTCTACATTTGAGAACATAGCTAACTTACCTCGGATTTAGGGGGGCTTAAAAAGCTTGGAATTGCGGCAGATTCCAGTTGTTTCAGCTTTTCAATATACAGATAGTACGGCATATCTTGCAAAGGTCGAATAGTGAAGTGAAACTTACCTTCTTTGCCGCCTTTGTCTAAGGATATATGCAGGCCGCTCGGTAGTTTTGTACTTGCAGGAATTTTCCACCACAGGTTACCGAATTTTGGGTTGCGATAGTTAAACAAGGATAAACCACCTGATTTGCTATCGACAAAACTTACACCATCTTTGTTATAAACTTTAACATCCCAGGTATCTTCTTTCTCATCCCTGGGGGGCGTAGGGCGAATGTAATCAAGTTTGGCCGTGGTCTTCCTGCCTAATCGAAAAAGGTCTTCTGGTACCACCATAAAAAATTGAATGGGTGTATGCATTTTCTATCCTTAGAGTGGGATTCTGAAGCCAGTAACTATACTCCATTAGTTATAAATGTAAAATATATTGGGTAAATTGTTTATTTAGTGTTTATTTTGGTGGGTTGGATTGAGCTTTTAATTATTTTTTAGCGGTATCCAGCCAAAAATTTCAGATTTAACGGAGATATACCTATGCCAATCCGCGTAAAAAAGATGACGTGCACAAACTGATAGACTAACTCCCTGCTGGTGCTACCTGGGACGACCTGATGGAGCAGATATATGTGCGTCAGGCGATAGAGAATGGCCTGCGCGACAGCGAGCAAGGTAAGTTGCAGGCTGTGCAGGAAATCCGCGATAAATATATTCTAATCTATTGAAAGTTCTTTTTTATAAAAATTTAAGTGGGATTTAACTATTAGAGGTACACTCAATAACAAAGTATTTTCCAAGGCTCGTCAGGCAAATTGAATCGTACCCTTTATCCGTAATTATTGATGCTCCATCTATGGTGATATCGGAGCCAGAGAGACGAAGAAATGTAACACACCTAACTCGCAGTAAATTATCGATAACCGCTTCATACTTCCTTCTATTTAATCCATGATATTTCATGATGTCATCTCCGCTGAAGCCTAACCTACTAGGTGAATCTGATTCAGAGAGTTTACCTGCGGTAACTGAGCGTACGTAATTCCGATAGATGTTGTTTAAAACTGCAACATCTATTGGATCTAATTGCTTAAGTATCTCTATATATGAAGTCTTGGCACTTTCCCGATCTGGAGTCATCGCATTTGCGAGTAGGTTGACCCAAAGATCTTGAATTGCATCTTCAGATTCCATTGTCGCCTGTTCAATCAAAGGGATAGCAAATTTTGGCGGTACGGGACGAGTAAGTCCAGACAGATTTCTTAGCTTTATAATCTCATCTACTTTATCTATTAAACGTAGTTGCCGCTCCCATCTCCAGAACCTTATTTTGTCGGACAGCACACCCATCAGATTTTCAGGCGCATCACCTAAAACTCTCGCTAAAAAGCCACCGGCTTTTTCCGCTGCCTGAACGGCAACTTGAGTAGCGACAGCAGTTTCTTTCACTGCATCACTGACAGCCAGAATTGTCTCTTTAGATGGATCTTCAATCATTGGTAACCTCAATACATAAAGTATTTTTTGTGATTTTAGTCCACTTAGCTAAGTAAATATCGATTGATTCACTCTCACCAAATCTGTAAAAAACCTTACTGCCTTATCCAGATCATCCCGCTTTATCAAATGTGCATTTTTTGGGTCGTTGCTTTGACAAACTTGATGCACTGCATCCCCCCGCATTTTCAGCCATTTATTTAACCGCTCACGAGCTTCTTTTGGCGAATAGTTATTCCACCTCCACGACTCAGTGATATCCACATCTAAAAATTCGAGAAAAAGCTTTTTGACTTTATCAGAGGTGGGGTTGTGTAGGCGGTTGATCTCATGGTCAAGCCTTCGGCGGATATACGCGGCTGTATACTCGTCATCAGACAGGGCAAGTTTTGCTTCAACCTGCTCTACAGCAAAGGCTTCAATATAGGTCTCCCACGCTGCGGCGGTCATGACTAAAGCTGCACGTTTCAGCACTTCATATTGCTGACGGTGTTCTTGGGATTCAAGATTGTCAAACAGCTGAATCAGCTTGGTGACATCCTGCATTCCGGTTTCAAAAATGGCATAAGCTCGGCTGGTCATAACTTCCTTTTACTACTGCAGGCAGGTAGTCCTTTATTGTGTAATTACCTTAACCTAAGCGAAGTAAGAAATAATTCAAAGCATTTTTTGGTACAGATGTTAGTAAGATGCAGCAGACCCCGGAATTCGGAGCCTGCTTAGTATGGGATTATTGCAGGGTGAAGTTGTCTGACACTAAAGCCTGTTTGGCAAAGCGGCTGATGCCGGCCTTGTTGTGGTGATCTAGTGTTTGTACACCAAAGGCTGTCAGATCGCGCTCTATTTCTTTAAAGGCTCCAAGTAAATTCTTGTCGTTGCGGCAAGGAGCTTGTAATGGCAACAAAATATTGTCTTTTTGCAGTACATTGTGGTTTACCAAACGCCGGAACCGGCCAAGCCATTGCTCGGCGTGATCAAATAAACGAATAGCCGTTTGCTGGCGAAAGGCGAGTGGCCTGATCACGAAAACGTCGTTGGTTTTCGCCACCAGCGGCAGAGTAAATTCAGCAAATTTGTCGTGAATTTTCTGCTGCTTAAAATGCGTAAGTTTTTCATCTCTTAACTGCTGACGGATTACCTTAACCATCAGGCTTTCCTGATACTCTTCGGTAATGAAGGTACGATGCACCAGGCGCTCAAATAACTGCTCAATAACAGCTGCAGGTTTTTGTTCCAGATATAAAGAGCGCAGCTCTGAGTAGCGCACCAGCGTTTCTCTTGGCCGAACTACTTCCTGCATCTGCTGTGCTAGCTCTTTTGGTGTAAGACGTGTTACATAGGTTTGTAACCGCTGCAACTCTTGCTCTACCGTTTGCAGCGTCGCTTTGTAAAGTTTGCCTTCAAGATCTTCAAAAAACTCGGTAACGCGGGCAAAGCGGCCAGGTGCCAGTCGAAAATCGAATAAACCTAATTCAGGAGCGCACAGTACTATGCCGACGTTAGCAAACTCGCCCGTCTCAACATGCGGTAAAAACCGTACAATTGCATACTGATAAAGTGTTTTCATATCAGTACCTCCCAAAATTCATCGCTGTTAAACAAAGATAGTACGTCGTTTATTTCTGCCAGATGTCCCGGCGCTTCTTCCAACCATGCGGCCGGTAAAGTCGCAGCATACTGGGCAAGCCCTTGCAACGCAATCGCTAGTTTCGCGCTGTAATGCGTGCGCCAAAGCGCATCATGTTGATCACTGAACCAGACATTGTAAGCTAAGTGGACATTCGCATTACTATTAAAATTATAGCTGCTGTCAAACGCAAGGTTATGGTCCAGCACCACATATTGATTGGAGGCCGGCTGGTAAAATAAGTTCGGGTTGCCGCCGTTTTCGGTCATGGTGCGGTCTTCATTTCTAATCCAGTAATCAAACAGAAAAAGATCACGGGCGTAATGGGCTGGCATGTTAAGCACACTTGTAGGTGTTACTTCTAGCAAGTCAGGTATCAGTTCTGAAGCAAATACCATGCTATCACTTGCGCCTAAAACACGGCTGGCCGCTTCGTCAAAGCGCAGTATAGCTTGTGGCAAGAAAGCGCAGCAATGCGGTGGCAAACTTAACTGTAAAGCTCTACCCAGAAATGCACAAACTGCTTCATTGATCAGACCTTTAGTCCCAGCCTGTGGTCCCTTTATGTAATAACGCTTGTCGTCAGATAAACGACATAAATAGGGTTCAGTTCTACCCTGACTGGCTTTTTGCTGAATTTCGATCACTTCAAGCACCGGAACCCTCCATGCTAATTATTCTGAATTCCTGGACTAAAAAACAGCTTTTAACTTAGTCAGTTAGTGTAGCTATAGCAAGTGGTTTGAGTTTTAGCCAAACGAGGTCAGTTAAGGAGGCCCGCTGATTTATTGCGTTTCCGCTACCAGCGCTTGCAACAACGCCTGATGAAAACGCTCGGGGGTCTGAATATGCGGCGAGTGGCCTAAGTCGGCAAAGCGGATCAGCTGAGCGTTGGGAATGGCAGCTGCGGCTGCCGGGCCGAGTTTGGCATAGTTGCCTAATTTTGGCTGCAGTTCTTTTGGGGCGGCATCTTTACCGATAGCGGTGTTGTCCTGATCGCCAATCAACAATATTACCGGCATTTTAAGTTGCGGGAATTCGTAAACTACCGGCTGGGTAAAAATCATATCGGCGGTAAGGGCTGAATTCCAGGCGACTTGTTCGCGGCCTTCGCCGCGGAACATACCAGCCTGCATTTGCACCCAGGGCTCAAATTCATCACGCCATTGGCCGGCATAATAGGTATTGCGCTGGTAGTTGCGAATGCCGTCGGCAGAGGTATTTAGCGCCCGCTGATACCATTCATCTATCGTCCGATACGGTACACCAAGCGCTTTCCAGTCTTCCAGGCCGATCGGGTTCACCATCACCAGAGTGTTGGTCATATCTGGATACTGCAAGGCAAACCGGGTAGCCAGCATGCCACCCATTGAGTGGCCCATTACCGTTACATCAGCAATTTTCAGCTTATCCAGCAATGCCCTGGTATTGGCGGCTAACTGATGAAAGCTAAACTGATACTGCCTGGGCTTAGCTGATTTACAAAAACCAATTTGATCCGGGGCAATAACCCGATAGCCGGCGGCGCTCAGGGCTTTAATACTGCCTTCCCAGGTGGCGGCGCAAAAGTTTTTGCCGTGCATTAACACCATGGTTTGGCCATTAGCAGTACCTGCCTTGGCTGGCACATCTAGATAGGCCATTTCCAGCTGTTGTTGCTGACTATTAGCGGTAAAGTATTTTACCGGATAAGGATAAGCAAAGTCTTCCAGCTGCGGGCCATACACAGGCTGCCCACTCGTCTCTGGCTCAGCGCCACTAACCGGCCAGGCACTGAAAACAAATAATAAGGCGGTAAAACTTAATAATAAGGTGCAGTTTTTCAAACCAAACTCCTGTTAATTAGCTCTGCTTAAACGGGCATCCCAGCTATCTACCATAGTTCAATTTACTGACCTCTTCTGTCAGCAACAGACACAACGCCGATAGTAAGCGGTGAACTGTTGCTAAAGATGGGTATGTCGTTGCTGTTGCAATTCCTGATGCGCAGATTTAACGCTAAAGCTCAGAGCTGTGAGATGGCCATCAATAAATGAAATGCAGGGGCGTAGTTCAACCTGAATGATTACGCAAGTTTTGTTTTTGATAAATTGCGCAAAACTTCAGCACATGTTATATTTATGGAACTTTTATGAATGCTCAATGTGAGCCAGATGGAAAAGGATCCAGTACTTAGCAAAGAAGAGCGCGGTTATATTGCGGAATTATTTGCAGACAATATCACCATTGCTTCTGCGGGACAGGGCGGTGCCAGTCATACTATTTCAGTTATCACAGAAGTGCCAGAACTGATAGCCCCCTTGCTTGGCCAGGCCAAACTTACTTTGTTGGCCGAAGTCGGCAACTATAAGTTATGGTTTCCACTTGAGATGACCCTGGATGAATCTGGCCAGTTTAACCCGGTTTTGGGTATTCCTGAGGTGGTTGAATATGTTGGTAAGCAGCGTAGCTGGCGTTCAACCGAACTGGATGAACTAAATATAAGTAGTGACGATCTGCCGGGTAAGATTGAGTTGCTGTCGTTGTCCAGCACTGGCATGGCATTAAAATTAAATTCGGTTGATAGTGTGAAGCAAATGAGCCGCAACCCCGAATTGACTTTGCATCTGCCAGATGGGCAGTTGCTGCAGTTAGGAATGGAACCCGTCAGGCTGCACAACCAGACTTTGGCTGCGAAAATTACTGCCACTAAACCTAATCGTGATGCGCTGCGACGTTTTTTATTTCAGCGCCACAGACAGCGCCATCCTTACCTTTATCAAAATATGAAGAACTAAGCTGCGGTTGCCTGGCAGGCTTGAACCTGCCACACTGGCATGTTACATAATGGCTATCTTAAGCAAAACGTATTTTTATTATGTGGACTATTGCAGTTGCCTCGGCCAACCCGGCCAAAATTAATGCGGTGAAACAGTGTTTTCAAAGCAACTTTCCCAAGCAGGCTTTTACGGTAACTGGCTTTGCGGTGGCCTCGGGTGTGGCAGAGCAGCCGCTAACCAGTGCTGAAACCTTGCTGGGTGCGCAGAACCGCTTACAGGCGCTGAAACTGCAAACCGCTGCTGATTATTATGTGGCGATAGAAGCCGGCCTGGATATTGATATGACCTTTGCCTGGATGCTGATTGAGCACAAAGGCAAGCTTGGCAAGGCGCGTTCGGCCAGCCTGATGTTGCCCCCGGCAGCGCTGCATCTGCTGGCAGAGGGCGTGCAGCTGGGCGATGCGATGGACCAACTATTTGGCACTACTAACATTAAACAAGTCGGCGGCGCTATTGGCTTGCTTACCCATAACCAGTTAAGTCGGGCCAGGGTGTATCAGCAAGCGCTAAGCCTGGCGCTGATCCCGTTTTTAAACCCAGAGCGCTTTTAAACTGCTACCGGTTCAGGCTGGCTGTGATCTGCCAGGCGGCGTTTTTCCAGATAAGCGTACAGCTGTTCGGTAAAAAAACCGTGCATTAAAAAGCGCTGGCCTAAATTCCAGGGCCCGACCAAATAATGCGGGTATTTGTTGTAGGCCATTTCGGCCAGTTTTGGCTCGCCCACTAAGTCGCCAATCCGGATAGCGATAGACTGGTCCAGATTAAAACCATTAATGGCATCGCGGTATTGCTCGCGGGTTAGCAGTAAACAGAATAAACACATAAACAGGGCATGGGCACTTTCAAAATCGAGCCATTGGCTGCGTTTTTCTGTTAGCTGAAACTGTTCCATAGCAACCGGTTGCCAGTGCTGCCAGTTAAGTTCCTCCGTTTTTAGCGGCTCTGTCGGATGGTGCCAGCTGCCCAGCTCAGCGAATAAGCGGAACAGCTCCTGATCATGCTCGACAAAGCTGGCCTGCTGCATCTCGCTTATGCTTTTTGGATACAGGTTTACCGGCGTAAAGTCGCCAGCCGGGCTGTTCGCCGCCAGAAAATTTAATACATTGGACTCAGTGGCATAGTGGCGCAGGATCAGTAAATTCGCTTCCCTGCTGACAAAGTGAGTGCAGAACCAGCAAATTAGTTTTTGTAAGCTGGTGTGGGCGCTAAATTGTGGCAATGGCAGTCGTTTAAAAAACCAGACAATATGCAGCAAAATCGCAAAAATAAACTGCAGCAATGGCCGTACACCCCAGCGTAACGGATTTTGTAAATCTTTTGACCAGAGATCCAGCGCCGCTTGCTCAATGGGTAGCGAGTTATCATTAGCGATGGCTTTTAAAAAGGCACTTGGCTCAGCGTTACTTTTACTGCTGTCATTAATACTCATGATCCACTTCTTCTAGTTGTAGGCAATACAGCCTGGCGGTAACCCGGGCGGTGCGAACTATTGCCGCAAGTTGCGCTGGGCTTTGACACAGCCGGTCGAGCAGCTGATACAATTTTTGCAGATGATCATCATCATTAGCGCCATGATAGCGCATAAAACGGGTAAAACTTCCATCACCGCCGGTGGCTTTGTCTATCTGAGCTGCCCAGTCGCGGGCCATTTTCTGGCCGAGGCCCTCAATAATCCACATCGCGCCGACTAAATCGACCGGGTTGCTCTGGCTGGCCCGGTACATTAAAAAACCATGTAACGCTTCGGTACCAATATTGCGCACTGCGTTTTGAATATCCGCCAATTTTCCGCCCGCGGCAACATAGTCTTGCTCCAGCATTTCATAATCACGGTGCTCTTCGCGGGCGTGGCCGATAATGACCGAGCGCACATCGCTGTAGTCGCGGTCAAAGCTGGAGGCGCAGCGGCTGATCCAGCGCGAGCCTTCAATCACCTGCTGACGCCAGTTTAGTAGCAGCTGACAATAATCAGCTTTGCTGAACTGGCCCCGATCTAAGCGCTGCAACAGCGGTACCCGACCGAGCTGGCGTTCAAACTCAAACCACACCCGCATTAGCGCCTGTAAACATTGTTGGCCCTGCGGGCTTAATACTTGCTCAGTCATTCAGGCTTCCACCACAGTCAGTTGCATATAAGCATTATTAAAGCGGCCACTCTCCGGCACCATACATAAAATGGTATCGCCGGTTTTATATTGCTGGGTGCGACGAAACTCGTCCAGCATAATAAAGATAGAGGCGCAGCCGGTATTACCACGCTGATACAGATTGCTGTACCACTTATGATCAGCAATACCGACCCCGGCGCGCTGCATCATATCGAAAATTTTACCGCGAAAATAATGTGACGAGTAATGGCACAATACATGGTCGACTTTGTCTGGTTGCACCCGACCCTCACTGATTAAGCGCAAATAGCCATCGACTCCGAGCTTAACGATATTTTCCAGCAATCGCACATCCTGCCGAATTAGCAGTGCCCCAGCCGCTTCGGCTTCGGCGTAGGTGGCATAATCCTGCCAGCTGCGTTGCTCACTATTGTCGCCAGGATAGCCCACACTCATACAAACCGGGTAGGCATCGGCATGGGAAAAACTGCGGATCCAATCCACCCGGAAACAGCTGCCCCGCGGCTGAGTTTCCAGTAGCAGGGCACCGGCGCCGTCAGACAACATCCAGCGCAGAAACTCGGCGTTAAAATCCAGCGCGGTACCAGCCGCTTCGTAGCGACTGGCTTTAAATAAACGCGATGTCAGCTCACTGGCTACCACTAAGGCATTGGTTTGTTCGCCAGCCAGCAAATTGGTATAGGCGGCTTTTAACGCCATCATGCTGCTGGAACAAATGCCATGGCTGCTGTGCAATTCAATATCACTCAGGCCAAGCTCGGCCTGCAGCATCGAACCAAAACCGGGCAACACCACATCGCCCTGGCTGGTGGCGGCGCTGAGCATTTTTATCTGTCGTTTACCCAGAAAGCTGCTGCTTAAGCAATGCTCGGCCGCTTTCGCTGCCATGCCGGCATTAGAAATGATGGTGTTATGGTTGGCATCTATAGCGTAGTGGCGGGTTTTAATGCCGTTTGACTGCAAAATACGCCGCTTTAAACGACTGGGTTTGCCGTGCACTAAACCCAGCAGTGGCTCCATCTGATCATTGCTTATCGGCGGCCCCGGTAAAAAGTGACCGCTACTGGTAATAAACACGCTCATAGTTTTACCTGCGGATGCTTTAACGCAGTAAATAAACAGCGTAGGTTTTCTTCCAGATACGGCAGCACGCAAACTACGGCCATAAAACCCAGATAGTAAGGCAGGTAAGTATCACCGCCATGAGCATAGGGCATTCGTTGCAGGTAAAACTCACCCTGCCAGGCAAAACTTATCAGCTTAATAAATACCGGGTAATTAATGACGATGATCAACAACAACATATACATGGGCAAGGTAGCCAGATAGTTATGCGCATGCATTTCCCAGACGCTGATATGGCGTTTGGGCGCCGCGTAATGCACGTCGTAATGCGCCACGGCCTCATGTGCCAGCCAGGCAACAATGCAAATCAGCATAATCAGCACATTAACCTGAAACAGCAGGCATAACAGAATAGGCACTGCCATCTGAATACCCATTAACGAGTGAATAAGCGATTCACGCAGGCCTGAAGTGTATTCAATGCGGGTTGCGCGGTGGCAGCACCAGTCAATAAAACCGGCAATACCCCACAGCGGTAAAAACACATACAGCATAAGCTGAATTAATAACTGACTGGTTTGCAACACCGCACTCCTGTTGCTGGTTATTGAGCAGGGTACTATATCCTAAGGTTAACAACTTGTAGATTATTTTCTGGGTTGATTAATTTCCGGGGCCGGCTTGCCAGCGGGCCAGAAAATATAGCGCCGTGCCGAGTAATACAAAAAGTGCTGTGGCGATCACCGACGATAAACTGACCTGCAGCGCCAGCCAGCCACAGGCAGCAAGGCCCAGCAGCGGAATGGTATAGCCCAGTGGCAGCACAAAACTGTTGCTGACAGCCAGTTTGGGCCGCAGCACGGGCACAGCAGCGCAGGTAAGCCCGTATAATAATAAACGTGATACCACCGTCGCCGCAGCCAGCCATAAAAATGAGCCATACAGCGCAAGCATCAATGCCAGTACGCCAAAAAACATAATAGAGTTAGCCGGGGTTAAAAAATGCGGCTGTACCGCCCCAAACCAGCGCGGCAGGCTGCCGTCTTCGGCCAGTGCGAAGCTGGCGCGGGGCGTGGAAAATATTGCACCGAGCAAATTAGCCGCCACAGAGGCAACTACGCCCAGCATCAATACCATGGCGCCGGCAGGGCCAAACAGGGCGGCGGCGACATCCAGTAACGGGCTGCTGGAATTGGCGATATCTGTCACGGCAGCAACACTGACCAGTTGAATGCCAATGTATAGTAGGGTAACCAGCAGTAGGCCCAGGATCAGCGCCCTTGGCATATCCCGCGCCGGGTTTTTTGCCTCACCGGCGGGTACCACTACTGATTCAAAGCCAACAAAAGCATAAATCAGTAGTAAGGTCGCCGCCCCAATATCGTAGGGGCTGTTAAATACCGTTAATGGGTTAAAATCGGGCAGTAGCTTGGTGCCCAATAAGCTGGCGCCGGCAACAACCAACAGCAGCAGTACCGCAAACTTGATAACGGTAAGCAGCGCCAGCGAGCGCATGGCCCGCAACGAACCTACGACATTAATCAGAGTAAGGCTGACAATAATGGCTGCCAGTAACATCACACGGTTAAAACCTGCTATTGCCGCTGGCCAGAAGTAACCGATACTGTCGACTAACAACACACTGTTAGCAGCAAACGACACTAAACGGGCAATGTAATATAACCAACCGGCTTGAAAGCCGATAAAAGGGCCAAATGCTGCCGTGCCATATCGCACCGGGCCGCCACTACCGCGAAAATAACTGGCGAGCTCCGCCATGCAGAGCAAAATGGGCAGAATTAGCAGCGCACAAAACAAATAAATTAACGGACTGTATTCGCCGGCCAGTTTTGCGGCGCCACCTGGCAAACCGAAAATACCGGCACCAATTAAGCCATTCACCACCAGCAACCATAGCCCGAATAAGCCCAGGTGACGGGGCAGGGTATTGCCAGTGACAGCGGTTTTCAGATCAGGCATAGCAGTTATCCAATGTGGGTAAGCCCCTACTATAAAATGAATAAACCCTTGCTGCACGGCTTTGTTTACTATGCGCGCCAGCGCACCGATAAGCCTTTAATAGCGCGCTACAGTGTGTTAGCCGTGTGTACCATTCCGGTGGCCACCTTATGTTTCAGCACAATGTAAAGGATTAAAAAATGAAAACGTTAACACCGAAGTTACTGCTTGCTGGTGCTATCACGCTGGCGCTTAGCAGCACAGCCGTTATTGCCAGTGACAAAATGACCGCGAAAGATCTGAGCGGGCCTGTTGTTAATGCCCGCCAGGAAGCACAGATCTGGACTACCTATACCCTTAGCCCTTATCTGAGATCTAATAATCTCAGCGTGACGGTAGTAGATGGTAAAGCCACCCTTAGCGGCAATGTAGAAGAAGATGTCCACAAAGATCTGGCCGGTGCCATTGCGGCCGGCGTCAGCGGCATTGATGATGTCGATAACCAGATAAAAGTGAATGCAGATTATCAACAACCAGACCGCAGCAGCCGTGGCTATGGCGATGTGGTGGATGATGCCACTATCACTGCTGCGGTCAAATCGAAGCTGTTATGGAGCAAACACACTGAAGGGATGGATACCAAAGTCGAAACCAATGCCGGCAAGGTTGAGCTAAGTGGCACGGTGGCAACCAAGCAGGCAAAACAGCAGGCTGAAAAACTGGCGAAAAACACCGATGGTGTACGTTCGGTTGCCAACAATCTAAAGGTAAGTGATAAACCAGCGAAAGGTAAAAACGCCGATAAAAACGATGCGGACAAAGGCACCGTTATTGCGGATAGCTGGATCACCACCAAAGTGAAATCTACCTATATGTATTCCAGTAATGTGGCAGGTGCCGATATCTCCGTTAATACCGACAACGGCATTGTTACGCTCTCCGGCAAGGTCGACAGTGGTGCAGAACAGGCGCTGGCTATTGAACTGGCGCAAAATATCCGTGGTGTAAAAAGCGTCTCTTCAAAACAGCTTATTTACTAAGTTGCTAAGTCGCTACAGCTAGGGTGCAACTTTGCACAATGGCTGCGGTGCAATCCGATCACCCTCAGCCGTAAGTTTGGGCGCCTTGCTGCAGCCCTTTACCAGCAGGATCTGCACATGAATACCCGCATTTTTTCAGTGAAAACATCGTCTTTATATCGCCAGGCCCACTATCTCGTGCTGGTCAGTACCTCAGTATTACTGGCTGCCTGTGCTACTGCCCCTCAAGCCCCAACTGCCCAGCTGTTGACAGCAGAGCAAGCCATTGCCAGTGCCGAGCAGGCACAGGTTAATCGCTTCACCAGTACTGAACTAAGTACTGCCCGCACCGAGCTAGCCGCCGCACGCGCTGCCATGTTAGCAAAAGATATGCTGCAGGCAGAGCGACTGGCTGTGCAGGCTCAACTCAGTGCCAACCTGGCCATGGCCAATGCAGAATTGCTGAAAGCCAGAGCAATTAATCAGGATATGCAGCAAGGCATTCAGGCATTAACCCAGGAAGCGCAGCGTAACCTGTCGGGAGTCAAACCATGAACCAAATTAAACCCTTAGTTAAAAACGTTCTGAGCGTAGCGTTAGCCACCGTTTTTGCTGTCGGTTGTGCCTCGGCACCCAAGGCGCCGGCTGGCTCGGCAGAGCTGCGCCTGCAACTAAACCAGTTACAGGCTGACCCACAGCTGGCGCAACAAGCGCCGCTGGCTATTAAAGAGGCTGAGCAGGCGGTCAGACTGACCGAACAACCTGATCCAGATAACAAGCTGACCTCATACCGGCTGATAGTGGCAGAGCGCAAAGTGGCAATAGCTCGCAGCCTGGCTCAAACCCGGCTGTTAGAAGCACAGCGAACCGCCTTAACTCAGCAACGTGATGATGTAAGATTAAATGCCCGCACCCGCGAGGCGGCCACTGCCCGCGCCGATGCCAGTGTCGCCCGTCAGGAAGCAATGGCTGCCCGCAGTGAAGCTGAGCAGGCCCGCGAGCAAAGCTTGCAGGCTGACGGCCAGAAAGATCAAGCGCTAACCGAAGCTGCCCGGGCACGGGATGATGTTCGTGCTGCCCGGCAGCAAGCGGAACAGTCAGTAGCAACCGCGGCCGATTTGCGGGCTCAGATTGCTGAGCTTAATGCCAGGCCGACTGAGCTCGGCCTGGTGGTTACCCTGGGTGACATGCTGTTTAGTACCGGCCAGGCAGAACTTAAAGCATCCAGCAGTAACCATTTACTGAAGCTTGCCGGTTTTTTAACGGCCCAGCCAGAGCGGACAGCGTTGATTGCCGGGCATACCGACAATGTGGGTACTGCAGCATTTAATCAGCTGTTATCGCAGCGCCGGGCCGACGCGGTTAAAGAGTTTCTGGTGATGCAGGGGGTTGCTGGCAGCAGGCTCAGTACAATTGGCAATGGTCTCGACATGCCACTGGCCAGTAACAATACTTCAGAAGGACGAGCGCAAAACAGACGGGTTGAAGTGACGATTTTAAACCCAACACAGTAGTCTTTGGCGGTTTTGGCTGTGATGGCGCAGCCGGTCAGCACAGATAGACTATACTGAATATTCCGGCAACGTTGCTAAGGCTAACTTCACCAGTTACTAACGGAGGTATTATGGAATACTTTACTAAGCAGAATATTAATCAGCATGCCGTTCGCCGTGGCTTAAAAACTGCCAGAGGCAGTTTACACAACGCAATCGATAACGTAACAGACAGAGCCGCACCCGCGTTCAGAAGGATGTCTGGCAGAGCATCGCATGCTGTTGACAGAATGGCAGATGGCGCTCACGTGGCTGCTGATGCTTTATCTCATAAAGGCGAGCAGCTGCATCATCTGCAACAGCAGCTGGTTGCCGGCAGTCGCAGCACAATAAGAAACCGGCCCCTACTGGCGGTGGGTATTGCCGTCGCCGGCGGCGTACTTTTAAGCTGGTGGTTAAGCCGTCGTAACCGCAACCAGGAAGAGGATGTCAGCTAATATGGTTGTCATATTGTCCAGGGGTTACTTTATTACAACCCTGTGTGTGGCAGCGCACACACTGAATAGCAGTGACACTGTATAGTCGAGCTCTTTGGACAGTTAACGGAGCAAGCTTATGTTAGAAGAACCTGAGCATGTTGAATCGCAGCTGCTCAGGAATGTTGTGCTGCAAATTAACTATAATGCCCAGCATGCTGAGCTGGTGCAGCTGCGCTGTGAGTTTCTATTGCAGCGTAATAGCTGGGATAAACAGCAACATAAATTGCAGCATGCTAACCAGCAGTTATCACAGGCCTTGCAACAGGCCGGCATATTAAATACCCATACCCAGGTGCAGCTGCATCAGGCAAAGCTGAATAATCAGTATGATGCGTTAACGCTAACCCTGAACCGCAGTGCGATGCTGGACCGGATAGGTTATGCATTTAGCATGGCGAAACGTCAGCAGAGTCAGTTTGCGTTGTTATTTATTGATTTAAATAATTTTAAGCCGGTAAATGATCAATATGGTCATGAAGCCGGGGACAAGGTGCTGCAGCAAGTCAGTGCCAGGCTAAAAGCCGCCGTTCGTGATAGTGATGCGGTAAGCCGGCATGGCGGCGACGAGTTTTTACTGTTGCTGACTGATATAAAAAGCGATGAGGATATCAGCGCTTTCGCTGATAAATTACAGCACATTCTGGCTGAGCCCTATCAGCTGGGCAATAGAAGTGTCTGGCTGTCTGCCAGCATTGGCATATCGGTATTTCCGCGAGATGCTGCTACCGTCAGCGAGCTGATTGGCTGTGCCGATGCAGCGATGTATCGCGATAAACAGCACAGCAAACGTCGCATCGGTTAATATCTTTTTTTCCAGTAGCAATTAATGTTACTTTTAGCAGGCTTCGTTATGGTTTGCTCGCAGCCCTATAAGAGGGTAGCAGGCGATCAGTTTCTTTTTTCACCACGGCATAGCATTCGCAGCAAAGTTTTTCCAGCTTGGCGCGGCAGGTAACAGTGATATGACCACGGCTGTAGTCAATAACGCCTTGTTTATGCAGATGTCCTGCCGCTTCAGTTACTCCTTCACGGCGAACCCCCAGCATGTTGGCAATCAGTTCCTGGGTCATCACCAGGTGGTTGTCTTTTAACCGGTCCAGCGACAGCAACAACCAGCGACATAGCTGTTGCTCAATACTGTGGTGGCGGTTACATACTGCGGTTTGGGCCATTTGGGTGATTAGCGCCTGCGAATAGCGCAACATTAAGGTCAGCAACTCGCCATGGCGGTTAAACTCATCTTTCATTCGCTGGCCCAGCAAACAATAACCGTAGCCGGCACTTTGCACCAGGGCCCGGCTTGTGGTGCTTTCGCCGCCCATAAACAGCGCGATACCAATTAAGCCATCATGGCCCACTACTGATATTTCTGCAGACGAGCCGTTTTCCATGACATAGAGCAACGAAACAATACTATCGGTGGGAAAATAAACATAACGCAACACATCGCCGGACTCATAAAGCACCTTGCCCAGCGGCATTGCCACCAGTTCCAGGTGGGGAAACAGCCGTTGCTGCACTTCTGAGGACAACGTATTCAGCAAATCATTATCCGTCGGTTGATGTTCAGTGGCAGCAGCGTGCAGCTTTGAAACAGGTTGGGGCATTACGTCGTCCTTGTCGGCGTGATTTTAGCTCAACAGTATAGTTGAATAAGTTGTTAACTCTGTACGTTGTCGCACATATAGCTCATCGCTGCTGAAAAAGGTAATGCCCTATGTTAGATAGCGCACATATGATTGATTAATCGCCCTGTATAGTAATGCTCTTTGGACAATTAACAGGGAAACGTTATGTTAGAAACCATCATTGTATTGCTGATTATTTTATGGGCGCTTGGCCTGGTGTCGTCTTACACCATGGGCGGGTTTATCCATATTTTACTGGTTGTCGCCCTGGTGGTGGTTGCCATCAGGCTGATTAAAGGCCGCAGAATCTGAAGCCCAATGTTGAAAAACAAACAGGCCGTTATACAAACGGCCTGTTTATTATCAGTATTTTAAGGTACTTCCGAATTACAAATACTGCTTTAAAAACGCCAGATAGGCTTGCTGCGCTTTAATCCGGTTGCTCTTTTTCAAAAAGCCATGACCTTCATCATCAAATAACACATATTCAACCGGTACGTCGTTAGCGCGAATGGCCTCGACCATTTCATCGCTTTCCACCTGCAGTACCCGCGGGTCGTTGGCGCCTTGTACTACCAGTACCGGCTTTTGCACTTTGTCACCATGAAATACCGGCGATATCCGGCGCAGCCGCTCACCATCTACTGCCGGATCGCCAAGCTCAGCATAAAGGGATTCACGAAATGACTCCCACCAAGGTGGAATGCTTTCCAGGGTGCGAACCCAGTTGGTTACCCCGAAGATATTAATGCCAGCCTCAAACTCATCGGTAAAGGCCATTGCCGCCATCGTCAGGTAGCCGCCGTAACTGCCACCAATTACGCCAATACGTTCGCCCGCCACCCAATCGAGGTTTTGCAGATATTTTTTGCCGTACACAATATCCTGTAAGTCATCTTCGCCATGGCGTAAGTCATCCAGATGATAAAAGGTTTTACCATAGCCTGAAGAACCCCGGTTATTAACTGATAACACCGCATAACCATGATTAACCAGATGCTGGATCATCGGGTTGTAACCGGTACGCGACTGCCCACCCGGGCCGCCGTGGATCCAGACTAATGCCGGTACCTTAGCATTGGGATCGGCCTGATGCGGCTTATACAGCAACGCCGGTATGGTGACATCATCGAAGCTGTTAAAGCGTACTACCTGGCTTTGCACCAGATGTTGCTCGTTAATACTGCTGTCCAGTGCCTGTGTTAACCGTTTGGCCTGTGGGCTGCCCAGCTGCCAGACATATAAATTAGACGGGCTGTTATCGGCATTTAAATAAAAGCTCATGTATTTACTGTCGTCAGAAAAGCTGACGCCGCGTAAGTCACCCGCCGGCAGGTCGGGCAGCTGCAAGGCTTTGTCATTTTTCAGATCGGTAATACTGATAACGGTGGACGCATCGGCATTAATGCCTTGCACCCGGTAGCGTTTGTCGTCACTGAAGTAAATAAAACTGATATCCCAATCAGCGGTACTGTACGCCGAGGTTGCGCCGCTTTGCAGGTTGTAGCTGTAGGCTGCCACAAACTCACTTTTACCATCAGCGCCAAACAGTAATGCTTTACTGTCCGGGGTGAAGCCATAAATCTGATGCGAAATATTGCCCTGATGTTCAGTAATTAATACCGGCTTGGGAGTGGCGCTACCAAGGTCAACCAGAAACAGGTTGTTATCGGCATTATTGCGCTCTTTGCTCAGCGCCAGATAGCGACCATCTTTGCTGACATTACTGATGCTATAACCATCGTCATTCTGATAGACCCGCTTGCGGCTGTAGTCTTTGCTGTTGTAATGATAAAGATCGAAAAAACGCGGATCGCGCTCATTGGTAGCAATGTAAAAACTGCCGTCGTTGTGCCAGCCGGCAAAATAGGCCTTCAGCTTATCACCGGGAGTCAGATCGCGCACAGTGCCGTCGACTTCACGCAGATAAACATGATTTAGCTCATTGCCGCCCTGATCTGCGGTATACAGCAGCCGGTCATCATTGGGGAACCAGCTGACCGGAAAGGCCGGGTCGGTGGTGGACTGGGTTAACGGTTGCCAGTTTTTGCCATCCATACTGACCCGATACAGGTTAAACACCCCTGTTTCATCCGACGCCACCAGTATGGCGCTGTTATCATGATTAATATCATTACCAAAATACGTTTTAGTAGCAAAAAATTGCTCGGCGCTGTACTGCGGCACATTCGTTGACGTATTTTGAGATACGTTGTTGTGGCCGGCTGGTGAGGTTGTATCAGTGGTATTATTACAACCGGCTAACAGGGCGCTGATGAACAAAGCAAACAGAGTAAAACAAAGGCGAGATAGCATACATTTTCCTTTTTAATGTTGATATAAGTGATCACGACTGCCTTACCTGTGATGGGTTACCTGAGTTTTGCCAGCCAATATGTGGCTATTTCAAAAACTTCTTTACATACCAGCAACTGGCATGAATGGTCAAATCCTGGGCTCTTGCCCATGCCAGGCCGTGGCGCACCAATTTTTCAGCTAAACCCTGGCCCCGCAATTCAGGCGGTACAAAAGTATGGGTAAAATTAATGGTATTACCGGCCAGCTGATAATCCAGTTGCGCTTGCTCGCCATCTCCGGCCAGCACGAAACGTTGGTTCCAGGCCTGATGAATGATTTCGTCACTTGTCATGCTTACTCCTCCTCCAGCCACGGGGTTTGCGGCAGCAAATTTAAATGGCTGACATAGCGTGCCAGATTAAAACTTTGCTGATGTTCAATTACATCGACCATTTCCGGCGCCAAAGCACAGGCGATTAGTGCAATTGCATCATCATAACTGTTACCCGTCATGCGCAGGCGCATCAAGGTGGCCTTGACTTCAGTGGGGTAGTTGTCGGCCAACTGGTTTTCAACCACTTCAAATATCATGGCCTGATCAAGCTGTTCATCCTGCATGCCGTTACCTTTTATCTGTTTATCAGCACAGTAAAACTGTTGCTGCATCATTAATATGCTTAGGCTAAGCTAGCCACCAACAAATAACAATAAGCAGTGTAGACTATGCAAGCTGAGCAACAAGGATGGCGTGGTCGGGTGCAGGCATTAGGCCCGGGTATTTTAATGGCAACCGCGGCGATTGGCGGCTCGCATCTGGTGGCGTCTACTCAGGCGGGTGCGTTATTTGGCTGGCAGCTTATCTGGCTTATCTTATTAGTAAATATTTTAAAATATCCGTTTTTCCGCTTTGGCGTGCAGTATACCCTCGAGCATAACGAAAGCTTGCTGCAGGGTTATCAGCGCAAGGGTAAGGCCTATTTTTACAGCTTTATCGGCCTGAATATTATTGCTGCTGTGGTGAATACCGCCGGTGTGTTACTGCTAACGGCCAGCCTGTTGCATTACGCCCTGCCATGGCCGGTGGCCGTGCCGCTGCTATGTGCCCTTATTCTGGTGCTGTGCCTGGCGATTTTACTGCTGGGCCATTACCGGGCACTGGATAACGTCGCCAAGCTGATCATGGTGTTGCTGACGGTAACGACGGTAGCTGCAGCCGTTATTGCCGCCGCCAATGGTGCCAATGCGCCGGCTGATTTTGTCGGGCCGTCGCCGTGGCAGCTGGTGACTCTTGGCTTTCTGGTAGCGCTAATGGGCTGGATGCCGGCGCCAATTGAAATTTCTGCCATAAGCTCATTGTGGCTCAAAGCCAAGCTGCGCCAACAAAGCATCAGTCGTCAGCAGGGATTATTTGATTTTAATCTGGGCTACTGGTTAACCGCTGCACTGGCGCTGGTGTTTGTCAGTCTTGGCGCCCTGGTGCAATACGGCTCCGAGCAGGACATCGCGCTGGCCGGCGCCGCTTTTGCCCAGCAGCTGATTGGCATGTACGCCAGCACAATAGGCGACTGGGCAAGGCCGCTGGTGGCGCTTATTGCGTTTTTATGTATGTTTGGAACTACCCTGACCGTACTGGATGGCTATGCCCGCACCTTAAATGAATCTTTTACCTTACTAGGCTGGCAACAGCCGGCTAATCATCATAGTCAGAATATCTGGTTGCTGGCGCAGGCAGCCAGTGGTATGGCGCTGATTTTGTTTTTCAGCGCTGCGCTGGGGCCTTTGCTGACCTTTGCCATGACCCTGGCATTTTTAACCACACCGGTATTTGCCTGGTTAAATTACAGTTTGATGGCCGGCAAAGGTGCCAATGGTTTAAGCTGGCCGCTGAAATTATTAAGCTGGGCAGGCCTGATTTATCTGACAGGCTTTGCCCTCTTATTTCTGACCTGGTTTGGTGGCTTTTTATAACCTGCTTACAACGCCAGGGTTTTCTCGCCGCGGGCAATCCCTGAAACCCCGCTGCGCACCACTTCTAAAATAGCGGTGCCGGCTAGTGCCTGAATAAAGGCATCCAGTTTATCGCTGGTACCAACTAACTGCACCGTGTAGGTGCTGGCGGTAACATCAATAATCTGGCCGCGGAAAATATCAGCACAGCGTTTTACTTCATCGCGTGTCGCGCCACTGGCTTTGACTTTTATCAGCATCAGCTCTCGTTCCAGATGCGGTGCATCATTTAAGTCGGTCAGTTTTACCACTTCAATCAGTTTGTGCAACTGCTTGGTAATTTGCTCAATCACCTGATCATTGCCATGGGTTACCAGAGTTAAGCGCGATAAGGTGGCATCTTCAGTGGGCGCTACGGTCAATGAATCAATGTTGTAACCGCGCTGGGCAAATAAGCCGACTAAGCGGGCCAGCGCGCCGGATTCGTTCTCCAGCAATACAGAAATAATATGGCGCATGGTTAGGTCCTCTCTGTCTTGCTTAAGAACATGTCATTCATCGAGCCACCCGGGATCTGCATCGGATAAACGTGTTCTTTCGGGTCAATATGAATATCCAGAAACACCAGCCTGTCTTTCAGGGCAAAGGCTCGCTCCAGCGCCGGAATAAGCTGCTCAGGTTCGGTTACCCTAATGCCGACATGGCCGTAGGCTTCAGCCAGTTTGACAAAATCGGGCAGGGAATCCATATACGAGCTGGCATAGCGTGACTCGTAATTCATATCCTGCCACTGCTTAACCATGCCTAAATAACCGTTGTTCAGGTTGATGATTTTGACCCCCAAGCCATACTGCTTGCAGGTCGATAATTCCTGAATATTCATTTGAATAGAGCCCTCGCCGGTCACACAGACTACATCGGCGTCCGGGTAGTTCAGTTTCACCCCCATCGCCGCCGGCAGGCCAAAGCCCATGGTGCCAAGGCCACCGGAGTTGATCCAGCGGTTGGGTTTATTAAAGCCATAGTACTGGGCAGCAAACATCTGGTGCTGGCCAACATCACTACAGACATAAGCATTGCCGTGGGTAATTTTACTTAGCTGCTCAATAACATATTGCGGTTTCAGTAACGGCGCAGCATCGTCGTAGCGGCCGCCATGCACGGCGCGCCATTCCTCAATTTGCTGCCACCATTTTTTCATCGCGCTGGCGTCCAATTTCTTTTTCTTTTGCTTTAGCAGCTCCAGCATTTCAGTCAGCACCGGCTGCACCAGGCCGACAATCGGAATATGGGCATTGATGGTTTTACTGATGCTGGCCGGGTCGATATCAATATGGATAATAGTGGCATCGGGACAGAATTTTTTGGTGTTGTTGGTCACCCGATCGTCAAAGCGGGCGCCGACAGCCAATATAAGATCGGCGTGGTGCATGGTCTGGTTGGCTTCAAAGCTGCCATGCATGCCCAGCATGCCGATAAATTGCTTATCGCTGGCCGGGTAGCAGCCCAGGCCCATCAGCGTATTGGTTACCGGCAAATTCAGTAATTGCGCCAGTTCGGTCAGTTCATGCGAGGCGCCACCCATTATTACCCCGCCACCAGCGTACAAAATTGGTTTTTTCGCCGCGAGCAGCGCCGTAACAGCCTTTTTAATCTGGCCGCTATGGCCTTTTAGTTTTGGCTGATAAGAGCGCAGTTTTACTTCACTGGGATAGTGGTATGCGAAAGTCTGGCTGGGAATGGTCATATCTTTCGGAATATCAATCACCACCGGCCCGGGCCGGCCGCTCTGGGCGATATAGAAGGCTTTTTTTATAATAGCCGGGATATCTTGTGGCCGGCGCACCGACATATTGTGTTTACAAATCGGTCGCGAAATACCGAGCATATCGGTTTCCTGAAAGGCATCATCACCGATTAAATGGCTCATCACCTGGCCGGTTAACACCACCATCGGAATAGAATCCATATAAGCGGTAGCAATGCCGGTTACTGCGTTAGTGGCGCCGGGGCCTGAAGTCACCAGTACCACCCCGGCTTTGCCACTGGCCCGGGCATAGGCATCGGCCATGTGGGTTGCCGCCTGCTCGTGGCGCACCAGCACATGCTTTACCTTGGTTTGCTGAAATAATGCATCATAAATATGCAGTACGGCGCCACCCGGATAGCCATAAAGATACTCTACTCCTTCATCGGCCAGCGCCCGGATAACCATAGCGGCACCCGATAACATCTCGGTTTGTTTTGTTTGGCTTGTCATGGTGTTGTCTCATAGTTTTTTATAGCAAAAGCGAGTGGCCAACGCTGCATAACCAGCATCGGCTCAATAATCTGCAGTACGCGTATGGTACCGCCTGTTTGCTACATGGACGGGTTGTAAACTATGGCGCTCTTGTTGTTGCTTCTTTTGAAGTCGTATTATCTGAACGCTATAACAACTTACGGGATCTCAGCGCCAATGTCGATGGTTTTTTCGAATTTGCGCCATCCCTTGCAGTGCTTGTAAAATAGCGCAACCGGCCACATAGTTAGGCCATTATGGCGAAATACAGGACCTGTCAGTTATGCAAAGCCCCATTGTAGAAGTCACTCTCCAAAATGCCCGTGAAGTGCTGGAGCAATCAAACACCCAACTGGTACTGTTTCAGTTTCATTCAGCACGCAGTGAAGGTTGTCAGCAGCTAACCCCCATTTTAAAGGCGATCGTTCAACAGTACCCCAAGCAATTGTTGTTGGCACGAGTAGATTGTGACCAGCAGCAAGACTTAGCCATGCAATTTGGTGTGCAGTCATTGCCCACCGTCATGCTGATTAAAGATGGCCGTCCGGTAGATGGCTTTGCCGGTGTTGAAACTGAACAAGCAATATTGGCCCGCTTACAGCCTTATCTACCTAAGCCGGAGGATGAACTGATTGCCCGGGCACAGCAGTTTCTGGCAGAGCAAAACCCGGCTGAAGCGTATCCATTATTTAAACAGGCGCTGGATTTAGCACCACAGCGGGCTGAGCTGAAAGTCTGGCTGGCGGATACCGCGGTGAGTTTAGGTCAGCTGCCGCAGGCACAAGCTTTACTGGCAGAGGTAAAGCTGGCCGATCAGGACAGCGTTTACAAAGCGGTTGTTGCTAAACTGGAGTTGGCGATGGAAGCGGCTGATACCCCGGAAATTCGTGCCCTGGAGCAGCAGCTGGCGGCCAAACCTGATGACAACAGTATTAAAGAGCAGCTGGCAGTACAATACCAGGCTGCACAGCGCAGCGAAGAAGCGCTGGCGCTGTTGCTGGGAATTTTACAGCAGGACCTCAATTACGGTGATAGCAAAAAACTGTTTCTGGATATTCTGGCAGCATTGCCCAAGGGAGATGCCGTTGCCAGTCAATATCGGCGCAAGCTTTACAGTTTGTTGTACTAGTGACTAGCCCGGCTTCGCTGCAGCAGGCTTTTATCGCGTGTAACGCGGTGCTTCAGCAATACCGGCAATACTGGCAGTTGGTGCCTTTTGCCTGCCAGCAATTGCCCTGGCATAACCCGGCGCTGGCAGAGAAATTGCTGGCGCTGCCAGAGCAAGAGCTGGCAGGTATTGACCAGAGCTCTGCGCTGCAGCAACAGCATTTCGGCGAGCTTTTTAACGGCTTATTTCAGCTGGAAAATTATCTGAACGCAGCGGACAACGTATTGCCAGCGACCGAATTAAAGCCGGTGCCGTTCTGGCTGACTAATGGCATTGCCGGACGTAAGCTGCAGCAGATTGACGCTTTTGCCCGCCAGTTGCCGGCCAGCAAGCTGCCAATGCTGGAATGGTGTGCCGGAAAAGGCCATCTGGGCCGGTTGCTGGCCTGGCAGTTTAACCGGCCAGTAACCAGTATTGAATGGCAACAGCAGCTCTGTGCTGATGGCAGCGCGCTGGCTAGTCAGTTTCAGATCCCGCAACGTTTTGTTCATGCTGACGTGCTGACAGTTCAGGGCAGCTCTGTGCTGGCACCGCAGCAGCAAGTGCTGGCGCTGCATGCCTGTGGTCAGCTGCATATCCAGCTGTTGCAGCACGCGGTTGCGACCGGTAGCCAGCAATTGAATATTGTGCCCTGCTGTTATCATTTAATTGTTGATGCGCAGTATCAGCCGCTATCAGCTTTGGCGCAGCAACAGGATCTGCGATTAAGCCAGCATGATTTAAAACTGGCGGTGCAGGGTCAGGTAACCGCCGGCGCCCGGATTGAAAAACTGCGGCATACCGAAGTGCAGTGGCGTCTGGCCTATCAGGCGCTGCGCGCTGATCTTACCGGTGAGACTGACTACCGACCGTTGTCGTCCGTTGCCAAGCACTGGTTCAGTGGCGACTTTGCGGAATTTGGCCGCTGGGCGGCGGAGCAGCATCAGCTGCCGCTGCCAGCAGTACCAGACTGGCAACATTATTTGCAGCAAGGTGCAGCGCATGCCGCGCTGGTGCGACGGATTGAACTGGTCAGGCATTTATACCGGCGGCCACTGGAACTGTGGCTGGTGCTGGATCGGGCATTATTTTTAGAACAGCATGGCTATCAGGTTAGGCTGGCTGCATTTTGTGACTATCAGGTCACACCGCGCAACCTGCTGTTGCAGGCTGAACGACATTAAAGCTGCGGTCCTGCCCGGCAGGCCAGTTGCTGTTCGGTAACAGTTTGCTGCTCTTGCTGGTAAAACGCCTGAATATGTTGATCTTTGCCATGCCAGCGCTGATTTAACCACAGCTGGAAGCGCTCGCGGAACATCGGATCATTGAAGTAATCGCCAATCACCTGCTCGTCTACTGCCAGCACATCGGCCTGAATAACAATACGTTTTAACCGTCCCATCAGCATGTCTAATGCAACATGCTGCTGATTATCCGGGTAAATTAGGGTGACATCTAAAATTGCATTAAACTGTTCGCCCATACTGGCCAGGGTAAAGGCAATACCGCCGGCTTTGGGGGGCAGTAAGTATTGAAAAGGACTACTTTTTGCCAGGCGTTTTTGCTCGGTACAGCGGCTGCCTTCAACAAAATTTATAATGGTCGTTGGCACCGTTAAAAATTTGGCACAGGATTTTCGGGTAGTTTCAATATCTTTGCCTTTTAAATGCGGTTGCTTTGCCAGCGTGGCCGCACTGTAGCGCTTCATATACGGCATATCCAGCGCCCAGCAGCCCGTTCCTAAAAATGGTATCCATTTTAACTGATCTTTTAAGAAAAACTTGGGCTCAGGAATAAGTTTATGGGCAAAGCCGCTGACTACCGGAATATCCAGCCAGCTTTTATGGTTGCTGATCAGCAAGTACCAGCTTTCCCGGTCCAGAGCCTGTTCGCCACTTATTTGCCAGTCAACGGCGTTAAATAAATTGATCAGGCCGGTATTAACTTGGGTCCAGCCTCGAAAACAGCCACGGCCAGCCGTCGCCAGCAGCCGGTGCACAGGCTTAAATGGCAGCAACAGTTTCAGGATGCCCAATGGAGTGACCACGATGCCCCAGAATGCCAGATTTAGCGCAAAACCCGTAAAACTGAACGGTAGCAGTAACCAACCCGGTAAAAAACTTAACATCAGCTTACTCCTTTATCTGCCAATGCGGCCAACTCCCGATCTTTCTGCTGCCATAGCTGGTTTACCCAGAGCTGAAACTGCTCACGGTAGACCGGGTCGTTATAATCGCCAACCAAATCACTGCTGATTGGCAGCACGTTAATGTGGACTGTTATATCACGAACCTTACCCGAAATATAATCCCAGAAACTGGGAATGCCCTGTGGATAATAAATGGTAACATTGAGCATTTTATGCAGCTGATCGCCCATGGCGCCAAGTACAAATGCTACGCCACCGGCTTTTGGTTTTAGCAAGCGCGCAAAGGGTGATTGCTGGATGTCATGTTTAGCTTTGGTAAAGCGGGTGCCTTCTACAAAATTCATAATGGTAGTGGGTTTAAACTGAAACTTAACACAGGCCTTGCGGGTAGTTTCGATATCTTTGCCCTGCAACTGCGGGTTTCTCAGCAAAAAGTTCTTGCTATAACGTTTCATAAATGGGAAATCCAGCGCCCACCAGCAAATACCCAGCAACGGCACATAAATCAGCTCTTTTTTCAGAAAGAATTTTATAAACGGAATTTTGCGGTTAAAAATATTCTGTAACACCAGAATATCAGCCCATGATTGATGGTTGGCTAGCAGCAGATACCAGTCTTTACGTGATAATTGCTCCAACCCCTGTACGTTCCAGCGAATGCGGGTAAATAAACGGGTGGTAAAGTTGTTGACGCTGATCCATGCCACGGCACAGGCATCCAGCAGATAAGTCATCCAGCTTTGCCAGCGTTTAATCGGTGGCAATTTCAGCACTGCCAGCAGGGTGACCGGTACAAACCAGAACAAGGTATTTAAGAAATATAATAATACCGATATTGTGCCGACAACGGGTTTAGGTAGAAACGAAAACATAGCGCACCTGGTTATTTAGTGTTGCCATCGCAGGCAACAGGAAATAAGCTTAAGACAAGTACAGAGCAGCCCCTGGCTGCTCTGTACTTGTCCGATCAGTGGCTATTCTAGCTTAATCTTCGAAATAGGTATAACCATAAACGCCGGATTTAAGTTCATCCAGCAACGCTTCTTTCTGATCGGTACTCATGTCCAGTTTAGCCAACTGGTTGCTATATGACGTTAGCAGTTTAGCGGCGTCAAACTGCACATAGCGCAGTACATCAGCTACCGTGTCGCCCTTGATAATATTGGTCAGCTTGTAACCACCGTTATCATTCAGTTCAACATGCACTGAGTCGGTGTCGCCAAACAGGTTGTGTAAATCACCAAGGATTTCCTGATAGGCGCCTACCATAAACATGCCCAGTAAATACTGCTCGTCTTCTTTATATACCGGTAGCGGCAGGCTTGATTCGATACCGTTGCCGTCAGCATAACTTTTTAACTGGCCATCAGAATCACAGGTTATATCCTGAATAATGGCTCTGTGGTCCAGCGGCTCCAGCATCCGCTCGAGCGGCATGACCGGGAACAGCTGGTCAATACCCCAGGCGTCGGGCATTGACTGGAACAGTGAAAAGTTAACGAATAATTTATCGGCCAGTTTTTCATTCAGTTCGTCGTGAATAGCCCGGTGCGAGCGAGCGGATAAATCTAAGTTAGCTCTTACTTTGTTAATGGTGGCAAAGTAAATTTGTTCCAGCAATGACCAGTCTTGCAGAGTGAGCAAGCCGTGCACGTATTGGGCATGGGCATCGGTGAAATAGTGAATAGCATCATGATAAGCCTCAACCGCCGAACGTGGCGTCACATTCTGGTAGGCCTCCCATAACCCTAAAATAACCGTAGGTGCATCGTCGCTGGGCTCAGGCAAATTGACTAAACCGGGCGCCCTTTCGATATCAATGGCATCAGTTACCAATACCGCATGATGCGCAGTCATCGCCCGGCCAGACTCGGTTATAATATTCGGGTGTGGCAGGTCATACTCGTCACATACTTCTTTTAAACCGTTCACCACATTGCGGGCATATTCCATCATGGTGTAGTTCATCGAACACGCAGAGCGGGATTTCGAGCCTTCGTAATCGACACCTAAGCCACCACCGACATCAACGGTGGTGATGGGGACGCCCAGGGTTCGTAATTCGGCGTAATGCCGGGCACATTCACGAATTGCGTTATGAATATCGCGAATGTTGGCAATTTGCGAACCGATATGAAAGTGCACCAGCTGAAGCAAATCCAGCTTGCCTGCCGCCCGCAGCACGTCAATTGCCTGCAGAACCTGGGTAGCCGTTAAACCAAATTTGCCTTTTTCACCACCGGTGTTTTGCCATTTACCTTTACCCACTGAGTTTAAACGGATCCGGATGCCAATACGCGGCGCTGCACCTAAGTTATCTATTTCGCGCAACAGGGTTTTTAATTCAGACAGCTTTTCAACCACCACATAGACGGTATGGCCCATCATCTGGCCAATGGTCGCCAGGCGCAAAAATTCGCTGTCTTTATACCCATTACAGACAATCTGCAACGGTTTTTCGGTAACCCCTAAAATGGCCATTAGCTCAGGTTTACTGCCTGCTTCCAGGCCTACTTTGCCACTTTCATGGCTTATTAAACGTTTAACGACAGAAAACTGCTGGTTTACTTTAATCGGATAAACGGCAGTGTACTGCCCCTGGTATTCTTTTTCGGCCTTGGCATTCTTAAATGACGTGATCAGGGTATCAACCCGGTGCTGCAATATATCGGTAAAGCGCACCAGCACCGGCAGTGTCAGGCCTTCTTCTTTAAAGCGGTTAGTCAGCTCAGGAAAACTGATTCCCGCTTTGCTATGATCCTGATCCGGATAGGCAATTAAATTCCCTTTCTGATCAACATCAAAATAGCCTTCACTCCAGACGGCAACGTTATAAATTGAACGTGCTTTTTCAATACCCCAATCAGCCATTACGATTCCTTAAATATTTCTCTGTCAGATAGTGTAAAGCCTATGCCGCTATGCTGCAGCAAAAAACGATAAAAATTTGTTTGTTGTCGCTCATACAGGCAAAATACGTGACCTATACGTAGAAGGGGAATAAAGATGTCAGTATTCGATGACAAAAAGTGGTTAACTGAGGTTTTTGCCGACAGCGGCAGCGTATTTGGCCTGGCCATTACCAAAAAGCTGGATGAAGTACAGTCGCCGTTTCAGAAAATTGCCATGTATGAAACCAGTCATTTCGGTAATTTAATGGTAATTGACGACGTGATCATGCTCAGTAGCCGTGACAACTTTTTGTATCATGAAATGCTGAGTCACCCGGTATTATTTACCCACCCTAATCCGAAAAACGTGGTGATTATCGGCGGTGGCGACTGTGGTACCTTGCGCGAAGTGTTAAAACACCCCGGCGTAGAAACGGTTACGCAAATTGATATCGATGAGCAGGTTACCCGGATGGCTGAAAAGTACTTCCCGGAACTATGCGAATCAAATAATGACCCTCGTGCCACATTACAATTTGCCGATGGTATTCAGTTTATGCGGGATGCAAAAGCAGAATCAGTGGATGTTATTATTGTTGACTCGACCGATCCGATAGGCCCCGGCGAAGGGCTGTTTAACCGGGCATTTTATGCCAGCTGCCTGCAAGCCTTGCGCGCTGGTGGTATTCTGGTGCAGCAAAGTGAGTCACCGTTAATTCATATGCCATTGTTATCGGCGATGCGGCAGGCGATGAGCGATGCCGGTTTTGCGGCGCTACAGACCCTGAACTTTCCGCAGATGGTATATCCTTCCGGTTGGTGGACCTGCACCCTGGCACGCAAAGGCGCAGCGTTCAATGGTTTTCGTGAAGCGGATGCGCAACAGGCTCCTTTTAATACAGAATATTACAATGTTGATATTCATAAAGCAGCCAGCGCCCTGCCAAACTTTATGAGAAAAGCGCTGGAAGCCAGCTAAAGAAAGGTGTAAGCCCGATCAACTAGTTTGCGGCGAGTGAATGGCACAAAATAATTCTCAGAGAAGGCTTGCTAAATTGGCAAGCATTTTGTACATTTATTGCTCATAAAAAGGGTGAAGTAATATGAGATACTTGTCGTTATTGTTTTTTGGGGCGTTTTCAGCGCAAGCGACGGTGTATAAATGTGAAACTAACGGCGTTGTTGAATTTAGCCAGTTTCCATGTGCCAAGGATGCTGAAGCAGTAGATATGCGGCCGGTGGGTACGGCCTTGTCAGGTACACCTGGTGAATTTAAACAGCAGGTTGACGCCGTGAAACGTAAAAGCCGGTTTGTCGAGTTTCAGATAGCTAAGCTTGAGCAGGAAAAAACGCTGTTACTCGAAGAGCTTAAAGCCGAACAGTATAAGTTACGACGCAGTTTCCCGCGGGCAGAAGAAGTGGCAGCCATTGCTCAGAAGATTGAGCGAACCGAGCAACGTTACGCTGAGCGTATCAGTACAGAGCGTGCTACTTTAAGAGGCTTGCAGGCTCAGGCAGTATCGCTTGAACGGCAATACGCCCAAAATCAGTAATTAATCCAAAACCGCAATTACCAAAAGCCCGCTAGATAGCGGGCTTTTATCTTTGGTCTGTTTTATGGCTGCAACCTGCCGCACAATAGCCCACCCTGTTCGCCGATATCCATATTTAACCAGCCAGATTAGGCCAGCCCTAACACTCAGTTACGCTAACCCGTCGAAATCATCTCCGGTAAAATATAAATAAAATTCACCTGGCAATATCATTTGTAATTATTTGTAATCCAAATGTGAAAGGGGTGGTTTCTATGCTACACATTTGTGGCTGTCTATGCGGCAGTACTAACACAAATAAAAAAGGAAGCATATGAATACGCTATTTAAATATTCACTTTGTGCGCTGGCAGTCAGTTCTACCGGTTTTAGCTGTGCCAGTTTCGCTCAGCAGAGCTCAACGGACGCAACTGCACCTCAGGTTGAGCGAATTGAAGTAACCGGCTCACGAATCAAACGTAATGATTTGGAAGGCGCCGCGCCAATTGATATTATCAGCCGTGATGAAATTGCAAAATCGGGTTTCTCCAACCTGCAGCAACTACTGGAAAGGACACCGGTTGCTGGTACTGGTACATTTTCTACCCGCGGCAATAACCAGGATTCAACCGCTAATGGTGGCGCGGCTATCAGCTTA
Organism: Arsukibacterium sp. UBA5043; assembly: GCA_002415085.1. Taxonomy (GTDB): domain Bacteria; phylum Pseudomonadota; class Gammaproteobacteria; order Enterobacterales; family Alteromonadaceae; genus Alishewanella. Next base: position 242,829 of record DIBV01000013.1, read on the forward strand.
CGAGGCTTTGGTTCAGATGCGACCCTGGTGCTGATCAATGGCCGGCGGGTTGCAGTCAGTGCTTTTGCTGAAAATATTGCCAACTCCTTTGTCGATATTAATTCTATTCCGGTTGCCGCGATTGAACGGATTGAAATACTTAAAGATGGTGCGTCTGCTGTGTATGGCTCAGACGCTGTGGCTGGGGTGGTTAATATTATCTTACGCAAAGACTTTGATGGTGCTGAACTCAGTGTCAGTCATGGTGGCACGACCGGGCCATCCTATGATGAAACCTCAGCAAGTCTGGTATGGGGCGCTGAGACAGATGATGCCAACGCAACCCTAATTCTGGATTATTTTAAAAACACCGTGATTACCGGGGCAGAGATGGGCCGCTTTGGCACGGCAAATCAGGAACCCTACGGTGGTTTGGATTTACGCTCTTCCCGTGGTTTCCCGGGCAACTTCATTGTAAATGGTGAAACCCGTATCGACCCGGGTTGCCCGGCTGAAAGAGCATTCGGTCAAACCTGTGTATTTGATTATGGTCCTTTTGGTATGGTGGTTCCTGCCGCAGAGCGGGTGGGTGCAATTTTTCTGGGGAGTCAGAGCCTTGGCAATGATTTGGAAGGCTATATCGAATTAGCGGTTCAGCATAACCGTTCCCAGGCAGCAGGGGCGGCAACTCCACTAGATGGCGATGCCGGATTAACAGTTCCTGCTTCGCATCCAGATAACCCTTTTAATGAAGATATTGCGATAAACCGCTTTCGTACGGTAGATGCCGGACCGCGGACGTGGGATATAGAGTCTGATTCATTACGACTTGTCGTGGGGTTGCGCGGGCAATTGCAGAAATGGGACTGGGATATTTCTGCCCAGAAAGGCCGCAGTGAATCGATGCAAACCGGCAGCAAGCAACAGGGCTGGGTGCGCACTGATTTTCTGCAAGAGCAAATTAACTTAGGCAACTATAATCCATTTGGTGGCACCATTAATTCGCCAGAAGTGATTGACGCCATTACGACCTCGTTAGTTCGGCGTGGTGAGTCTCATATTACCGCATACGATGCCAGTATCAGCGGTGAAGCGTTTGAACTGGGGCAACAAATGGTCTCGTTTGCTGCTGGCGTTGAGTACCGGGAAGAAGATGCCTTTGACCAGCCGGATGATCAGTTTCAGCGCGGTCTTATTTTCGGTACTGAGTCGGTTTCGGCGCAAGCACAACGCGATCAATATGCGGCTTATGTTGAATTATTAGTTCCGCTATCTGATGAGCTTGAATTTACTGTCGCCGGTCGCTATGACCACTACAGCGATTTTGGCTCTACCACCAACCCGCAATTAAGTATGAAATGGCGGCCGCTGGAAAACTTTACCCTGCGTGCCTCATTCGGGCAGGGCTTTCGCGCCCCTTCATTGGCTCAAATTGGCTTGGGGCCATCTCAGGAATCGGTATTTTTCACAGACACCTTTCGCTGTCCAACGATTGATCCGAGCAATCCAGCCTGCGCAGCAACCGACTACACTATTGTGTTTGTTGGCGCTGAAGGGTTGCAACCAGAAGAATCTGAAACATTTAATCTTGGCTTTGTCTGGCAGGTAAATGATGAATTTGATGTCACAGCTGATGTCTGGAGCATTACGCAGGACAATAAAATCGACAAAAATAATTTTCAGAATGTCTATAACGCCGAATGTAATAACCAGAACAGTAGCATTTGCGTTCGCTTAGACCCCCTGCCAGGCCAAACCCTGGGTGAGTTGTCCCGCTTATTTAACAGTTATGTCAACATCAGCTCGCAGGAGGCAACAGGCATAGATCTGTCTACTTCATACCGGTTAGCGTTGCAGGATATGGGGCAAGTTCGCTTTAATCTGGACTGGTCATATATCAGTAAGTTCGAGAAAAATGGCATTGATTACGCGGGCGAATATAATTATCCGCAACATCGTTGGTTAGCTGCAGCAGACTGGAGTCATGGTGATTGGGGGGTCGTAACCAGCTTAAGCTACATTGGTGAGTTTGAAGACTATGCAGCACCAAGTGATGTTGAAAGTACATCAACACGCTCGATTAGTGCACAAATGCTGTTAGATGTGCAGCTGCGCTATAACCTGAACGATAGCACGCAGTTTGTGCTGGGTATGAATAATGCACTGGATGAAGATCCGCCGTTTGCAATAGGTGATGGTGATGCCGACTTATACGGCTATGCGTCGCGGGTGCATAATCCACGTGGGCAGTTTGTATACGGAAAAATCAGTTATCGCTTTTAATCAGCGTAACTAATAAAAAAACAGCGCCTGTTGGCGCTGTTTTTGATTAATTTAAGTTAATTGCTACTTTAACTTAATAGGTTGATTTTTATTCAACAATAGGTTCGATATGGATCTCTACCCGACGGTTTTGCGCTCGGTTAGCATCTGAAGTATTCGGTACTGCCGGATAATTTGGGCCGTAGCCCTGAGTTTCCAGTCTGACAGACTGCACGTTTTGCGCCATCAAATAGTTTTTAACGGCATCGGCACGGGCCATCGATAAATTCATATTATATTGATAGGGGCCGGTATCATCAGTATGACCGGCAATGACCAACATGGTTTTTTCATAATCGCGAAGTACTTTAGCTATATCATTAAATACCGGATACAAGTTTGCTTTAATATCTGACCGGTTAATATCAAAAGTAAGCTGGGCTGGAATTTCTAATTTTAAAATGTCGCCATCGCGGATTACTTTCACTCCTGAGCCGCTTAGCTCTTCGCGCATGGCTTTTTCCTGATTATCCATGTAGCTGCCAACGGCGGCACCTGCCAGGGCGCCTACAGCGGCTCCGATCACCAGGCGTTTATCTTTATGATTACCCGTAGCTTTTCCGGCAATAGCACCGGCAACAGCACCAATAGCGGCTCCTCTGGTGGCATTAGACTGATTAGCACAGCCGGCTAAGATCAGGCTGGCAACAAGGGTCGTAACAGCAAAAGACATAAACTTCATATTGGGCTCCTCATAATGATGTACTGAGCTTAACACTGTTCTCTGAATTGCTGCTGAACTTAATCATTTACTTAAGTGTATAGGCCTGGTTACTATCTTCCAAAACAGGTCATGTAGATTTTTTGTAAATGGAATTCCCTTTCGCTGCTTTTTTGGGTAAGGTAGCTAAGTTTTTTGGTAGCAAGAATGGCTGCCAGCACCTTAGACAGTCGGGATAAACTGTGATGATAATAATAATTCGTTGTTTTTGTTTGTTTTTTATTTTGGGGCTTGCTCAGGTCGCACACGCCAACGTCTTTAAATGTACTGCAGCAGATGGCAGTGTGGTATTTCAGGGGGCACCTTGTGTTTCAGGTGATCAGGCCCAGATTGATATGCTGTTCGGTGAGCAGAAAGAGCGCGAGCGGATACCTTTGTTAGAGGGTAGCTGGTGTGAGCTGGGAACCTCTAAAGTGCTGGACGGCACCGTCTACCGGGATGAATCGCTAAGTAAAACCTGGATATTCGCCAAACATCAGATGACTCAGCACATTCAGCAAGGGCAACGCCAGGATACCTTTAATTATAATATCCGCCAACAAACAGGTAACTTTGTGATTGATCATCCGGCTTTTGGCAGCGGCCAGGTGAGTTGGCGCGTACGGCATCACACTGAACAAGAGCTTATCATCGCGGCGTATGGTAATTTTACCCATCTGACTGCCGGTGAGTGTAACGTTGCTGTAGCGCGCAACTAAATAAAAATAGACATGTAGACGCCTAAATCGTAAGCTGCTGCCAGGGTTAAACGGGAGTGGTTTATGGCTTTTTCGTCCTGGCGTCGTATTGTTATCAAAGTAGGCAGTGCATTAATTGCGCCCTCTGCTCAGGGTTGTTCTACCCGCTATCTGTTAACTATTGCCCATTTTATTGCACAGTGCCGGCTGGCCGAAATAGAGGTGGTGCTGGTCTCCTCCGGCAGTGTCGCTGCCGGACGCAATGCCATTGTTGCGAAGCAACACCCTTTGCCAATCAATATTAAACAAGCAATGGCTGCGGTAGGCCAAAGCCGGATGATGGCCAGCTGGAGCCAGCTATTCGACTTTGATTGTGCCCAGATACTGCTAACCCATGATGATCTGCAAGACCGTCGCCGTTACCTGAATATTGATAATACGTTGCGTACCTTGCTGGCCAATCAGGTATTACCCATTGTTAATGAAAACGACTCAGTGGCGACGGCGGAATTAAAAGTGGGTGACAACGACAACCTGGCCGCGCTGGTTGCAATAGTGGTAGATGCCGATGCCCTGCTAATCTGCTCTGATATTGATGGTTTATATACGGCGAACCCCAGGCTGGTTGCTGATGCGCAGCATATTGCTGAAGTGACTCAGATCACCAAGACGATCTATGCCATGGCCGGTGGCAGCCATCATGCTATTGGTACCGGTGGTATGCTGACAAAAATACAAGCCGCCGATAAAGCGACGAGAGCCGGAATCGACACCCTGATAATCAATGGTCAGGATGCCAACAGTTTTGCACGACTTCTTGCTGGCGAGCCAACGGGTACCCGCTTTGTCCGGCAGCTGGAGCGGCTTAGTGCCAAAAAGCACTGGCTGTTAAACAGCCTGAAACAGTGCGGGGCGGTGCAAGTTGATGCCGGCGCCTGTGCGGCGTTGCAGCAACATGGCGCTTCGTTGCTGGCCAGCGGTATTGTAAGTTGTACCGGCAGTTTTGACAAAGGCGATGCGCTACTGATCACTGGTCCAGAACAGCAGGCGTTGGCAAAGGGCATTAGCCAGTACAGCTCGCACGAACTAACCAAAATACTGGGGCTGCACAGTAGCCAGATCGCCACTATACTCGGCTATTGCCCCAGTGAAGAGGTAGTACACCGCAACGATTTAGTGCTGTTAAGCTAACCAGCTGCGTACTGATTAACGTTACCCGAATAAAAGGAATGCTAATGAAGCTGGCGATTGTAGGGGGGGGCATTAACGGTTTATCCAGTGCCTGGCAATTGGCGCTGGCGGGCCATCAGGTCACCTTGTTTGAACGAGACAGACTTATGGCGGCAACCAGTAGCGCATCGTCTAAGTTACTGCATGGCGGTTTACGCTATCTGGAGCAGGGTGAGTTCCGGTTGGTGCGGGAGGCCCTGCAGGAACGGCGCTGGTGGCTTAAAAAAGCCCCGCAACTTACCCGCCGACTGCCCATTCTTTATCCTATTTATCATGATTCGCAGCGAAAACGCTGGCAACTAAAAATTGGATTGTGGCTGTATGATACGTTTGCCGGACGCAAAGGTATTGGCCGTCACCGCTGGCTAACGGCGTCGCAGACGTTACGATGCTCCGCACATTTAAAAGCTGAAGGGCTGACAGGTGCCTATCTTTTTTTTGATGGCCAGATGGACGACCAGAAATTGGGGCTATGGATGGCCGCGCAATGTACTAAAGCCGGTGTGCAAATTTGCGAATATACTGATGTACTGCAGGTTGATACGGGTGGCAAGGTATTGCTGGACAATGGTTGGCAATCCTTTGACCGGGTGATCAATGTCGCGGGCCCCTGGAGCCAGCAGTTGCTAAAGCAGTCAGATTTAGCGCAGCTACCGCTCGATTTAGTTCGCGGCAGCCATTTGCTGCTGCCGGCAAACAGTCGCTATGGCCATATGCTGGAGGTGCCCGGCGAGACGCGTATCGTATTCGTATTACCGTATCAGGGTAATACCTTACTGGGTACTACCGAGGTCAGGCAGCAATTAAGCGACCCCATTACCTGCTCAGACGCCGAGCGAGACTATTTGTTAGCTGTGTATAACCATTATTTTCAGCCTGCAGCAGACCAGAACAGCGTGCTGGCTGACTTTGCCGGCGTGCGGCCATTGCTGGGTGGCAGTGCTAATGCCAGCAAAGCGAGCCGCGAGTATCGGCTCAACTGGCAGGGGCAATTGCTGACGGTATCGGGCGGCAAGTGGACTACCGCCCGTGCCCTGGCAAAGCAGGTTAGGCTAGCGGTTGCTAAAAGCGAAACCAAGTAGTATTGCGATAATATTTCGCGATAAAAACTCGCATTGTCATTTAAATTAAGTATGATTTTGGTCACTAAAATAGCCGTTAAGAGGTAGGCATGTTTTCATCATTTAACAAAATGGCGGTAAAACAGCAATTTGTGCTGGTACTGGTGCTGTTAATACTAGTCAGTTCAGTACTAAGTGGCGTTCTGGCTTATCGTCAAGCGAAGCAGCTGGTGGTCAACCGGATGCTGCAGCATGAAATGCCTGCCGTAGTAGGACAGATAGGCGAGACCCTGGAGGCGCAGGTAAGCAAGATGACGATGGCTACCCGACAGCTGGCAGAGAACCCCTATATTTTACAGTGGGCAGAACAGGGCTTTCCTCCGCAGGAAGAAGCATTACTGCTGCAGCAAATTCGTAATGTTAAAAATCAGCTTGGTCTTGATGCCGCGTCATGGGCAGACCGGCAAACCGGCCGGTACTGGAATCAGGATGGTTTTTTAAGGGTACTTAATCAGCAGGAAGACGGTTGGTTTTTTGCTTTCAGGGACTCCGCAGCCGCCACCAACGTCAGCTTGTTTACCGAACCTGGTGGCAAGGTAAGGATGTTTGTTAACTATCAGCAACTGAACGGGCGTGGTTTGTCAGGGATTGCCGTATCGCTGCAACAAATGGTCGATTATCTCCGCGGGCTGCGTATCGCCGACACGGGTCAGGCCTATCTGGCCGATGGTGATGGCAATATCGTGATCCACCCCGATACCAGTCTGATTGGCCAGCAAACGATGACGCAGTTATACGGCAGCGGCGTAACAGGACAATTAGTATCAGGAAAGGCATTACACACTCAGGTCACCGACGATTTACTGCTGGTCAGTGTGCCGGTGCAGGGCACTGTCTGGTCGGTGGTTGCCCAGGTACCGCTGACTGAAGTGCTGGCCCCGGTGCAACAACTGCGCAATACGTTACTGTTAACCGGCTTGGCGGCCACGCTGTTTGCAGGCTTACTGGCCTGGTTACTGGCCAGCTCCCTCACCCGTCGTTTGCATTCGGTTGCGGAAACGCTGCAGAACATTGGTGAGGGCGAAGGTGATTTACGCCAGCGGTTGCCAGCCGATGGTGCCCTGGAAGTGCGCCAGATAGGTTCTGGATTTAACAATTTTGTGGCGAAAATTCATGGTCTGATCACCCAGCTGCATCAACAAAGTGAGCAATTGCAGCAGTCGGCCGTGCAGGTTAATAGTAGTGCTGATAATAACCGGGATCTGGCGCAGGAGCAGCGCGACAGGTTAAGCGGGATTGCTACCGCAATTGAACAGCTGTCTAACACCATCAGTGCCGTAGCAGGTAATGCTGCTAAAGCAGCCGATACCGCGGAACATACCAACCAAAATGCCAGCCGCGGGCTTGAAGTGATAGGTAACACCAGCCAGAGCCTGCAAAAACTTACCCTGGAAGTCGACCATATCGCGGCAGTAGTGGCGACCCTCGCTAAAAACAGTGACAAGATCGGCGGCATTCTTAATGTTATCCGCGCTATTTCAGAGCAAACCAACTTGCTGGCGTTAAATGCGGCTATCGAAGCAGCAAGGGCCGGGGAGCATGGCCGGGGTTTCGCGGTGGTGGCGGATGAAGTGCGGCAACTGGCCCAGCGGGCAGCAAGTGCTACCGACGAGATTCAACAAATGATTAATCAGTTGAACAGTGAGTCACAGCAGGCAGTAAATGCGGCCGAGCAAGGCAAGCAACAAGCCAGTGAGAGTGCCCAGGCAATGGTGCAGGCAACTGCTGAGTTACAACATATCGTCGATGGTATTCGTGAGCTGGATCAGCTGAACCGGCAAGTGGCAACCGCTACCGACGAGCAAGCGGCGGTAGTACAGCATTTGGGACAAAGCGTGCACAGTGTGGCGCAGCTGGTAGATGACAGCACCAGTTCTGCTACCACGCTGGCCGAGTTCAGTGTGCAGTTACGTCAGCTGTCAGTTGAATTAAACCGGCTGATAGACCGGTTTATTGTGTAGTCGTTTTTTAACGCAAGGTGGTGTCGCGGTTTTACAGGGTCAGCGCCAGGATTTTTGAACGGCGCTGATAATTATACAGCTGCTTTTTTTGGCTGGGTAAGTCATCTACCGTTACCAATTCAAAGCCCTGCTCTAAAAACCAGTGAATGCTGCGGGTAGTCAGGGCGAATACTTTGTCATAGCGGCGCTGCCGTGCCTGCTGAATAATATGCTTTAACAGCAAATAGCCCCGATCGGCATCGCGGTAATCGGGGTGCACCGCCAGGCAGGCAAATTCGCCAACATTTTCATCAATAAACGGATACAACGCTGCGCAGCCGATCACCAGGCCATCGCGCTCAATTAAGGTAAAGTAGTCAATTTCCATTTCCAGCTGTTCACGGGAGCGGCGTACCAGCAACCCCTGTTGCTCCAGCGGCCTGATTAAATCTAAAATACCGCCAATATCTCTTATCGTTGCCCGGCGCAGCTTTTCCGCTGATTCGGTAACAATCTGGGTACCGATACCATCGCGGGAGAACAATTCCTGCAGCAGTGCGCCATCTTCGTCGTAACTAACCAGGTGGCAGCGTGGCACGCCACCACGGGTGGCGGTTATGGCGGCATGCAAAAAAGCCAGGGTTCCCGGGCAGGCACTATTGTTCTGAGCCAGCATCTGCAGAGTTGTTTCAGCATCATTGGGCATTAATTCGGCAATAATCTCGCCGTCGTCATCGGTAATGCCGCCCACTTCGCTAAAACCAATCATTTTGTCGGCTTTGAGCTTTATCGCCACCTGAGTGGCAATGTCTTCGGCTGTTAAGTTAAAGCTTTCACCGGTCACCGAGGCCGCTATCGGCCCCATGAGCACAATGCCATTGTGCTCCAGCTGCCGCTTAATGCCGGCGACGTCTATGCGCCGAACTTTACCACTATGGTGATAATCAACACCTTCATCAACACCTAATGGCTGAGCAATAACAAAGTTACCGCTTACCACGTTTATTTGGGCTCCCTGCATGGGAGTGTTACTTAAACTCATCGACAAACGGGCGGTAATATCCAGCTGCAGTGCGCCGGCTACCTGTTTAATCAGTTTAAATGAGTCGTCATCGGTTACCCGGACCCGGTTGTGATAGGTCGGTTCAAGCCCGGCTTGTCCCAGCGCCTGATTAATTTGTGGCCTGGCGCCATACACCAACACAATTTTAATACCGAGACTGTTAAGCAGGGCAACATCATTAATAATACTGCGAAAACCACCTTGAGTAATCGCTTCGCCGCCCAGCATTACCACGAAGGTTTTACCACGGTGAGCATTAACATAAGGAGCAGACTGGCGAAAACCGGAGACAAGTTCAGTAGTGCGCACGGGTAAGGGACTTCCTTTTACTTAAAAATTAACAGTATTTGTTATTAAAGATGGCAGCAAGATGACAAAAAGCCAAATTTACTGACAGCAAAATCAGCATTTTAGGTTGAAAGTGTATTTTTATCCACTTTTTTAGCATATATATTCTTAGCTTCAGGCTCAGGCGTTTTAAAATCACTCTGACCCATTTTTGGCGCAAGCGGCGATTAGTCGAGGATAATATGTGGCAAAAAGCGTGAACTGTCTTTGGTGATCAGGCTGTTGTCTTCACGGATGCAAATACCGGCTGCACTATCGCCAACCACCCAGCTCCCAATTAAGGTGTAGCTGTCGCCAAATTTTGGCAGCGGTGCCAGCGCCTGACGAATATAGCCGCTGTCGGTGTAAGGACCGTCTTCAGTTAAGCGCTGGCCACTGGCGGTCACCAGCTCAATATTGGCGCCCTCACGCGAGAATAACGGTTTTTTAACCCAACCGGGCTCAACCTGACTGTTGTCGGCAAAGAAGGCTGGCAATAAATTAGGATGGCCCTGATATTTTTGCCATAGCAGCGGCAAAATGCCTTTATTAGACAACAATAGCTTCCAAATCGGCTCCAGCCACTGGGTTTTGCTGGTTAAAATGGTGCTGGCAAAATCTTCCTGCAGCATAAATTCCCAAGGGTATAGCTTAAACAGACCATTTACCGCAAAGCCAGCCATATCTACCAGCTGCCCTTCGATATCGCCTAATTGTTCCAACTGAATGTAACGACAATCCAGGCCAGCCTGCAACGCAATATCCATCAGGTAGTCAACGGTGCCTTTATCTTCGATGCTCTCGGTCACGCTGCTAAAATAAAACGGCTGGGCCAGCGGCAGCTGGGCGAAAGCCTGCTCCAGTTTGTCCTGTACCGAGTTAAACTGATCAGCGCCTTGCGGTAACTGACCTCGCATCAGCTGATCTTCCAGCCAGACCCATTGAAAGAAACCGGTTTCAAATAATGAGGTAGGGGTGTCGTAGTTCAGCTCCAGCAATTTTGCCGGGCCAGTACCGTTATAACTGAAGTCCATCCGACCATATAAGTGAGGTTCACCATTGCGCCAGCTATTAGCAATAAAGTCCCAGAACCGCTCAGGAATGGCGAGTTGTCTTAGTAATCGTTCGTCAGCCAGAATATCGGGCACCAGGTCCAGTGCCATCTGGTGCAGTTCTTCTGTTGGCGCTTCTAAATCCTGTTCTATTTGCGCAAGACTAAACTGGTAGTAAGCACTTTCATCCCAGTATCGTTCATTATCGATGGTATGAAATTCAAAGCCAACGCTGCTGGCAAAGTCTTGCCAGCCCGGACGCGGCGCAATACTGTGTCGTTTCACTTAATTCAGCCTCCGTAGCTGCGATTAGCGCTACGCTGTGCTGCCTGCGCGCCAAAACCACCACGCCGGGCCAGGGTTGCCGGTTTTGGTTGCACTGCTGAAGGCCGGATAGTAGTGGTACCCGACTGGCTGGCGACTGCGGTATTAGTGGCGGTGCGGAATGTATTGCGATCGTCACGCGATTTATACAGTGGTTGGGTTGGCACGGTATTGCGGCCGGTTGCGCCAGCCGTTTGCTGACTGGTGGCCTGGCCTGAACCTGCTGCCAAACCGCCGCGGTTTAACATCTGGCCAGCCATAAAGCCCATCATCATTGGCATAAAAAAACTGCCCTGCTGGTGTTGTTCCGGAGCGGTTTCACACTGGCCAGCGCCGAAATCAGCTTCGCATTCCTGTTTATTGGCATAGCGGGGGGCCACCTTGGGGTGCAGTTGTTCTGCCTCAGCAAATGCTGCCTGGCACTGGGCCGGCGGGTTATAAAATGCCGCGCATTCATCTGGCGTACTGAATACCTGGGCGGTCACCTCTTTTTCAGCGCAGCCATTTAGTACCAGGCCAGCGGCAGGTAGCATAAAGATCAGTGCAGCTTTCTGACTGCGTTTGCTGGGACGTAATTTCATCGGCTACTCCTTAATAACTCATACAGGCGGCATTTAACATACCCACCGTAACTGAACAGCCAGCTGAGAAAATGCCGGCGGCTAACTCACCCTGCGTAATACGTTGTGGCAACTGTTTCAAGGCAGCACTGCTAAGCAGAAAGGTCAGTACCTGAACCACTAATGCCACCCCCCCCCAGATGGCACAATCTAACAATGACATTGAATGGGTGATAGCGCTGCTAAGTGGCCAGGCAAAGCCAACCAGAGCACCGGCAAAGGCAATGGCAGCGGCCGGGTTATTAGCACGGATAAGGGCAAACTCATCATGCGGGGTAACCCAGGTGTACAACCGGACAAATACCAGCAGCAGCGCTACTGCCAACGCAAAATATGCTAAAAAGGATGGAATACCCGCTAAAGAGCCTAATGCGGTGTTTAACATGGGGTTGTCTGACATAACAAGTCCTGCGATTCTATACCAGCGCTGATCCTGCGCAAAAAGCCGGCGTAATTCAAGTAAAACCGTATTAGGCCAATGACTTTACATTTTGTCGCAGCCTGGCGGCGGGTTAACCTGCCTTGCTTTACAACGGGGGCAGAGCTTTTACACTCTGGCGATATTTACAACAATAATAGTTATCACCCAAGGAACCTCTATGAATAAAGTATCTGCCCTGGCATTAGGCGTAGCCTTATCGCTTGGTTTGGCTGCCTGTAACGGCCAGCCGGTTGCCACTAACGCTAAGCAAGCACAGCTTGAACAAGCGGCCCCTGCGTTAAGTTCAGGCATTGATCCGGCTAACATGGACACCACCGTAGCGCCACAGCAGGATTTTTTCCGTTACGTTAACGGTAACTGGCTTACCGGTACTGAAATTCCGGCTGATAAAGCGCGCTGGGGCAGTTTTGATGAGCTTAGAGAAAATGCCGAAAAACAAGTGTTAGCAATTATTCAGGAGCTGGCAGCTACCGGACACGCCCAAGGTTCAGATAGCCAGAAAATGGCTGATTTGTATCGATCCTACCTTGATGAAGAGCGCATTAATTCGCTGGGGCTAACCCCGCTGCGCAGTGAGATCAGCCGAATTGACAATATCGACTCTAGCGCTGCGTTAAGCCAGTACTGGGGGCAAAACCAACGTTATCGGATTGGTACGCCCTTAGCGGTCTATGTAGGCCAGGATCAACGCCAATCAGACCAATATATTACCGGTGCCAGCCAGGCTGGACTGGGTATGCCAGATCGCGACTATTATTTAAAAGATGATGAGCGCAGCAAGGTACTGCTGGCTCAGTATGAAGCTTTTATTGAAACGCTGTGGCAGCTGGCGGGTTGGGATAACGCAGAGCAGGCGGCTGACAATATTCTGGCCATTGAAACTCAGCTGGCCAAGGCGCAGTGGAGCCGGATCCAGAATCGTGACCGCAATGCCACCTACAACAAATTAAGTAAAAAAGAGCTGGCAGAACTGGCGCCGGGCTTTGACTGGACGACGTTTCTAAATGCTGCCGATCTGAATGATATTGAGCACATAGTGGTGCGCCAACCGAGCTATTTTAGCGCTTTTGCCAAAATTCAGGCAGAGGTACCGCTGGCTCAGTGGCAACAATACCTTAAATTTCATTTACTACGGGCGAACGCTAACAACCTGAGTGAACCTTTTGTCAATGCCAGCTTCGATTTCTATGGCCGGGTGTTAAGTGGTTTGCAAGAGCAGCGTAGCCGCGAGAAACGTGCAGTAAGCACGGTGGAAAGCACTCTGGGCTTTATGGTGGGCAAAGAGTATGTCGCACGGCATTTTCAACCAGAAGCAAAAGCGCGGATGGATGAAATGATTGAAAATCTGCGGCTTGCCTTTAAAGAAGCGATCAACGATCTGGAGTGGATGAGCCCGCAAACCAAGGTTGAAGCGCAGGCCAAACTGGGCAAATTTAATACCAAAATTGGCTACCCGGATGTCTGGCGCGATTACGATTGCGTCACGATTGCTGCCGATGATTTAATCGGTAACCTGCGCCGTAGTGCGGAATGCGAATATCAACGGATGACTGATCGTCTGGGGCAACCGGTCAACCGCGATGAATGGGGCATGACACCGCAAACGGTAAATGCGTATTACAGCTCAACTATGAACGAAATAGTGTTCCCGGCCGCAATATTACAACCGCCGTTCTTTAACGTTAACGCCGATGATGCCGTAAATTATGGAGCAATTGGTGGGGTAATTGGTCATGAGTTTACCCATGGCTTTGATGATCAGGGCCGTCGCTCTGATGGTGAAGGTAATTTGCGTGACTGGTGGGTAACTGACGACGAAAACCAGTTCCGCGAGCGGGCGCAGCGGATGATCGATCAGTACAGCAATTTTAACCCTATTGACGATCTGCGCTTACAGGGTGCCCTGGGTCTGGGTGAAAATATTGCCGATTTAGGCGGCTTAACTGTTGCATACAAGGCGTATCAAAACGCCACTAAAGATCAGCCGCCAGTTATTATCGATGGCTTTACGCCTGAACAGCGCTTCTTTATGGGCTGGGCACAGGTATGGCGGATTAAATTCCGTGATGAAGCTCTGCGCCAGCAAGTGATCACCGGACCCCACTCACCGGGTATGTACCGGGTGCTTGGGGTACTGTCAAATATGCCAGAGTTTTATCAGGCATTTGACGTAAAACCAGGCGATGCCATGTACCGAGAAGAGGATGTACGGGTAAAAATCTGGTAAACCGATAGCACTTTTAACCCCCTGGCTGGCGCTGCTGGCCTGGGGGTTTTACCGACTATACTGTAAGTTTCGAATGTGATACATACCTTTAATTTAAGGATAATACAGTGAAAAAACATTTAGTTATAACACTCAGCTTGTTGCTGATGGTGCTATGTACTGAGCTGAACGCCAGTGCTGTCGCTACCGGTTATCGTCAGCCGGTAGCCGACATTACGGCCATTGTTGATGCCGCACCAACCCCCAGTGCCAGCTTAAGCCCGGACGGCACTACGCTACTGAGCCTGCAGTTTCCTGCGCTGCCCAGCCTGGCCGATTTAGCCGCGCCACAGCATCGCTTAGCAGGCGTGCGGATAAACCCGGCAAACAATGGCCCCAGTCAGCCACGTTATATTGCCGGAGTTACCCTTATCGATATTGCCACGGGTAACAGCCGCGAGATTAAAGGTTTGCCAGCAACCTTGAAAGTTATCACGGCAGAATGGTCACCAGACAGCCGATATGTCGCCGTGGTGCAGTTAGAGGATAACGCCAGCAGTTTATGGCGGATTGATACCAAAAACGCCACTGCCAAACGCTGGGGCAAGCTACAGCCAAACGCCGTGCAAGGTGGCCAACTGGAGTGGGCAGCAAACAGTGATGCAATTTATCTGCTGGCAGTAGATCCGAAGCGTCCTGCGGCACCTGTTGCCGCCAAAGTGCCAGCCGGACCGGTGGTAACTGAAGCCCGTGGCCGCACTGCACCGGCACGGACCTATCAGGATTTATTAAAAGATACGCATGATGAAGCGCTGTTCAACCATTACTTTACCAGTCAGCTAGTAAAAATAAGCCTGAGCAACAAGGTCACCATGGTCGGTAAGCCGGCGTTAATCCGTCGCTTCAGCCTGTCGCCAGATAATCAGCACCTGCTCGTTACCCGCATAGTACCGCCATTCTCTTACGCGGTACCCATCTACCGTTTTGCCACCAACATTGAAGTGTGGAACCCACGAGGCGAGGTAAGCTACACGGTAGCAGAACAACCGGTAGCAGATAACCTGCCCATCGCATTTGATGCGGTAGAAACCGGGCCGCGCAGTGTTAGCTGGCGGGCCGATGCGCCGGCCACGTTACACTGGGCGCAGGCGGCTGATGGCGGTGATCCGGCTAACAAGGCTGACGTTCGTGACCAGTTATGGCAGTTAGCTGCACCCTTTAACGCTGAACCGGTAAAATTACTGGATATGGCGTTTCGTTTTCGAGATTTACTGGCTGCCGACGCAGATACTGCCCTGGTATACGAAGGCTGGTGGCAGGAACGGCAGGAAAAAGTGTGGTTAATCAGCCCTGACGGCAGCAGTGAACCTAAACTGCTGTGGCAACGCTCTACCGAAGACCGCTATGCTGATCCGGGCCGACCGTTAATGACCACGGCCGACAATGGCCAGCGTTTGCTGCGGTTAGAAAATGGCCATATTTACCTGACCGCTGTTGGCGCGTCAGAAGAGGGAAACCGGCCTTTTATCGATAAATATGAATTGGCAAGCGGCGACACCGAGCGGCTATGGCGCTCAGAGGCGCCGTATTATGAATACCCGATAACCCTTTTGCCCGGCGCTAAATTGCTGACCCAGCGTGAAGCGCCGACGGAGCCGGCTGACTTTTATCTGCGCGATTTACAAAGTGGCGAGTTAACGGCACTAACCGACACCCCGCATCCGATGCCGCATACCCTGGGTATTAGTCGCGAGCTGATTAACTACCAGCGCGCTGACGGGGTACCGATGTCCGCTAATCTGATTTTACCTGCTGGTTACGATGCAAAACGTGATGGCCCGTTGCCTACAGTTATCTGGGCATACCCGCGCGAGTTTCGTAATGCCGCCGCGGCAGGCCAGGTATCAGACTCGCCGTATCGTTTTAACCGCATCAGCTACTGGACGCCTCAGTTTCTGGCTACCCAGGGTTATGCCGTACTGGACAACGCCACTATGCCCATTGTTGGTGAAGGTGAAATTGAGCCAAATGATAACTTTATTGCGCAACTGGTACTCAATGCCGAAGCGGCCATAGCGGCCGGGGTAAGTCGCGGTGTAACCGACCCTGAACGGGTAGCCATTGGTGGCCACTCCTATGGCGCTTTTATGACCGCCAATCTGCTGGCCCATACCAATTTATTTAAGGCAGGTATTGCCAGAAGCGGCGCTTATAATCGTAGCTTAACGCCTTTTGGTTTTCAGCGTGAGCAGCGTACTTTATGGGACGACCCTGATCTGTACCTGGCCATGTCACCGTTTTTTCATGCCGATAAATTGAAAACACCGTTGCTGATGATCCACGGTACCGACGACAACAACTCCGGTACTTTTCCGATGCAAAGCGAGCGCTTATACCAGGCAGTAAAAGGCCATGGCGGTACTACCCGTTTAGTTATGCTGCCATTAGAATCGCACGGCTACCGCGCCCGCGAATCGGTGCTGCATATGCTGTGGGAAACCCAGCAGTGGCTAGATGAATTCGTTAAAAATGCCGAGCCAGCCAAGGCAAAGTAACGCATCAATTAATCTGATACTGACTACTCCTAACAAAGGGGCTGCAATTGCAGCCCCTTTTCATTTACTACGCGCGCCCGGCATTAAGCCGTACTGTAAGCTGGCAGCCCCAACTTAAAAAGCTGCCTTTTGCCACAAAATGAGTAATGGATAAAACCAGTCTAACCTTAATTAATGGTAATAAAATAAATCGCAAGCTTAAGCCGTGCTTTCCCCTACGTTGTGCCCAAGAGCACAACATAAATATGTTGATTTTAAGAAACGTAAAAGGTAACTTCAGCGCATTTACCAAGCATTAATTGTAATTTACATGTTTTGAAAGTGTGTCGGTGGTAAAGCGCACCCATTATGGGAAATGAGCAATCAATAAGCACGTCCATAACAATAAAATATTATCGCCGGTAAAAAGAGCTGGCTGCGACGCCAACCCACTGCGCTAAAGTTGAGCGTTATGAATAAGGAAGGGAAAGTGCAGAAAAAGGGAGTTTCGGAGTACATTCCTGACCAATATCAGGGTTTATTTGTCTTATTGTGCAATTAAATTTAAAAGCAATATTTATGTATATATTGGAAATTATCGTTGTGGGTTTTAATGGTAAGTAACTTGATAGCAAGGCACCAAAACAGAATTAGACCCGTTAGTTTGTTACTTTCTGCAACGTTTCAGCCGAAAATTTTACCCGCTTAATAGGGGGTAGATTACTTTTATATTATTAGTTAACTAAGGGATGTATCTTGAAAAAAATAGTACTATTTCTCGCATTGATTGCTATGTCAGCCGCTGCCAGCGAGAGTGAAGCGGATAAACAATATTCTGTAGGTGTGGGAATGGGGGCGGCCTACAGTGGGCTCGGCGCAAACTTTGCTCTTATATCGAACACCGATATGAAGTATGTCTCAGTCGGCTGTGTGGAATATAGCTCCAGGTATGGTTCGACTTGCGGCGGGGGGGTCGGTTGGATTGTCACCGACCTGTTTAACGCGAGTTCAAACAAACATGGTTTAGGTGTGTATGTCACGAAAGCCGGTCATGAATCCTATGTAAGTAGAACTGGCGACACTTTTAGGATTGATGAAAATAAATATTATGCAGCCGGCATCAGTTACACCTATTTTATGAATGGCATCAATAAGCCTGGTGTTAACTTCGGGATCTCTGCTCATGCAACAAACGCGAAATACGATGAAAAAATTAATGGATTTTTGCAGGTTGGTTATCAGTTTTAACGCAAAAAACAATTATCGTCGGCAAAACGTATGTCGCAATAGCGTTCCTAAAATAAGTTGAACAAACCTTGGTTATTAGATACCTTCAAAGTATTTACAATAACCATAATGCCATTTACAAGGATTCAGATGTGAAAGGTATAAACAGCTAACTGCAACAACTAAACACTACTACCGGAGACATCAGTTATGTATAAATTATCGGCATTTATATTACTCAGCGTGTTATTAACCAGTTGTACATCAAGCCCGTCAAATTCTGCACATCAATTAACCGGCCAGGCCCGGCCCGCAATTACCCCTGCAGAAGTGCTGGTATATAACGAGCCGCCAGCACAGTTTACAGAAATTGCTACCGTCACGGCGACCAGCGGCGCCTCAACAATCCCTTCTAATACTGATAAAAAAGCAGACGTATTAATGGCGTTGAAAGCCGAGGCGGCCGCACTTGGCGCTAATGGTATTATTTTAACCATGCTCAAAGAAGATGTGGAAACAGACCAGGTACCGATGAGCAATGGCACCCAGCAATATGTTCGAAATGTAACTAAGTACTATCAGACAGCAAATGGCATTGCGATATTTATTGAATAGTATTGAACGGCTAAAGAGGAAGGGAGTAGAGGGTATTTTTGCTAATCCGCAGTAGTCAGCGGAGCAAAGCCTGACCATCGGCCAGCGCTAGCTGGTTAAAATATAAAAATAACTGGAAATCACAAGTATGGAAAATCAACAAGTTAACCGGCCCTGGGGCGTAGATTTAAAAGCGTTTTGTTTACTGATGCATTTAGCGCAGTTTGCCGGGTTCATTATTCCGGGTGCGGGCATTATTTTGCCAATTGTAATGTGGGTGACTAATAAAGATCAGTTTGCTGAAGTGGATGCGCACGGTAAGAATATTGTCAATTGGATCCTGAGCCTGTTAATTTATTTAGTCGTCAGTATTTTTCTGATGTTTGTCATTGTCGGTTTTTTCCTGCTGTTCGCGCTGATTATTATTAATATCATTTTCATCATTATTGGTGCAGTTAAAGCCAACCAGAATGAAGCCTGGGAATACCCGCTTAGTATTAAGTTCTTTAAATAGTGCCGGATAAGCGTTACGCATCCCATGCTTTTTGCAACGTAAATTAGCAGCAGCCAATAACTACCGAATAGTTGGCGTCGAATTAAACGGGGTGCTATTTAAAAATAAGACCAGCAGAGGGTAGATTGCTGGTCTTGTTCATTTTATTGAGCTGTTATTAAACCTTACGTTGACTGACGCTGCTCTGCCATCGCCGTTATCAGTTGGCGCACCTCGTGTTGGGCTAACGCCTGCTCAAATTCAAGGGGCAGTTTACGCCGCCAGTTAGGGTATTCATTGCTGGTGCCGGGAATATTAACCGGGGTGGCAACCAGCATAAGATCTTCCAGCTGATACGCCATTAAGCGGGCCGGGGTGGCGGCCAGATAAAGATGACTGTTGCTCACCAGTTGCTGCACATTGCCGTGCTCCAGCTGCAGCTGCTGACAGAGCAACTGCTTTTCATCTTTACGCAATTGCTCCAGATTAGCCGCAATATCTGCGCTGGGAAATAAATCCAGCTTATGGCGCAGTGCCAAATCATGTTCATGCCAGTAGCCTACCAGCGTTGGCATATCGTGAGTGGTAACGGTAGCCAGTGCCAGTGCCGGGTATGTTTGATCCCGATGCTGGTAACTGCCGGCTTTTTGTTCCAGCATAAATACCCGGTAAGACATAACCTGATAGCTTGCCATTAACGCGCTGATTTCAACCGGCACTGTGCCTAAATCTTCGCCAATTACCACACAATGATTACGCTGGCTTTCCAGCGCCAAAATGGCAAACAGCTCATGCGCGGGCATGCTTATATAGCCGCCGGCTGTGGCGTCTGCGCCAGGAGGGCAGCACCACAGTCGCAACAACGCCATTACGTGGTCGAGACGCAGCGCGCCGGCATAACGCATATTGGCGCGGATTAGCTGAATAAAAGGTTGATACGCTTTCTGGCGTAATGTCGCCGGATTATACGCCAGCAAGCCCCAGTTCTGGCCTTTAGGTGCCATAATGTCTGGCGGTGCCCCTACGCTCAGTTGCATCAGAAAGTCTTCCGGTGCACCCCAACTCTCGGCACTGTTACTGTTCGCACCTACGGCAACATCACAATACAGGCCAATGGCCATACCTTGTTGCTGACATTCTTTTTTTACTTCAGCCAGTTGTTGCTGGGCCAACCACTGCAAATAAAGTTGTTGCTCAATGGCATCGCGATGTTCTGTGGCAAATTGCTGCACGGCGTCGCTGTGCGGATTTTGGTATTCTGGCGGGAAGTTTTGCCAGCAGGCCATCTGCATATTGCGGCGAAACAGCTCGGCCTGTAATACCTGATAACGCGCCAGATTAACCAGGCTGGCATCACTTTGTTCAATAAATTGATGAAACTGTTGAGCCCGCTCGCTATTGCTGCTCAGATGATGCTGTTTAAAATGCTGATACAGCAAGCTGGCCATTTCTGCTTTCAGAGCGCTTACCGCGTGGTAATCAACATCGGCAGCAGCCCGACAGCGCTGTAACCGGCTCTGAAATTGCTGACTTTGTAATAACTGCTGCGCCTGGACGCTTTCGGCAAATTCCGGGCTGTGTTCCAGCGCAACATACAAGGTATTTAGCCACAAGCGGCTGTTGGGGCTGTAAGGACTGCAGTCCTGAGGCAAGCCCGGGTACAACGCGTGTAACGGGTTTAAACCAATAAAGTCGTTGCCCAGGGCAGCTAATGGCGCCACCAGGTTTTTTAAATCAACAAAATCACCTATACCCCAGTTGCGGCTGGACCGCAGCGCATACAGCTGAATAGCCGGGCCCATGGTTTTATGTAACACCGCCTGGTCTTGCAACTGAAAACAGCGACTGGGACTGACAATAAGTTGTTGCTGATACTGTTGTTGGGTGGCAGTGGAGGCGGCATCTGTTACTAGCGTCAACTGATGATAACCCGGTTGCAACTCGACATTAATCAGCAGATTAAACGCCAGATACGTGGTTTCATTCAGTTGTTGGCGAGCAATGATATCGCTGGTGGCAACCTGCAGCTGGCCCGAAAATTCTTGCTGCTGCTCGGTAACTAACCGCCACTGCCAGTGGCTGCAGGCGCTGGCAGCGGGCTGCTGGACCCGCACGCTGAATGATTGCTGCGCCGCGATCACCTGTACCGGTGCCACCACCTCAGCCCAGGGCTTTTGTTGTAACTCACTGATCTGACGTGCTATCGCCTCGGTAGTTGTTAAATCGTAACCCATAGCCGTCAGAATGGCCTGTTGATCGGCCAACGCAATATGTTGCGTGTGGCCCTGAGCATGAATATAACGGTCTTGCAGGCCCGCAAGCGTTGCGAGTTGCTTAATTGGTTCCATACATCACCTGTCGGCTGGCCAGGGTATTCCCCGGATAAGAACGGCTTATTGTGGTGCTGCTTCGCTGGCGATATACACCAGGTGAGCAACCTTGCCAGCTTTTAAATGCTTTTTGAAAACTACTTTGTTCTTCAAAACCGAGCTGGGTAGCAATTTGTTGAATATTTAGCATATTTTGCTGCAGGTATTGCTTAGCCAACTGGTGTCGGCATTCGTTTACCAGCTGACGAAAGCAGGTATGGTGGCGCTGCAGAAAACGTTGCAATGACCGGCTGCTGATATTCAGTGCCCCGGCACAGTTGTTTAACCTCGGAACCTGTGGCAACTGCCGGCAAATATGCTGTTTTAACAGCGATAACTGACAATGGCGCTGGCCACTGCTAACCTCATCTGACAGACGGTAACGCATCAAGCCATGGTGTACGATAGTCATTGTGCAATGCTCCAGATTGGCAGCAAAGCAAAATACCCGGCTTTGCTCGTAGCTGCCATTAATTGGTGCAAGCATAAATCAACGTTGGACCATAGTTAAACATGCTGCATACGTATGCAGCGAAAATAGCCAGAAATGCACGCCTGGAAAAGCGTGTCAGAAAGCACGTTTGTTGACGTGGCCAGCAACAAAGTCAGCCAGTCACGGTTTAGCTGGTGGCTTTATGTACAAGGCCTGCACCCAATTTGTGCGCGCGGTAACCGCTTTGCCCTGTCATTGTGCAATAAGTCGCTTATGAATACGTATTCATGTTGAGCTTAGGCCCGAATAAGTTTAATAAATGACCATAGTAAAAGTTGGTTAGTAAGTTTTCACTGCTTGCGATAAGTCTGGAATGCTTTACTGCTGAACAATAACAACCTCACCGGGGATAAGGGTAATGAAAAATTTTAAATTAAATATGCTGACTGTCGCGCTGATTGCAGCCGGCGCCAGCACTGCCGCAGTGGCTCAGCAAACGACTGACGCCAGCGAACAGGCAAAAGAAGATGGCATAGAAGTTATTGCAGTAACCGGTTATCGCGGTAGTCTGCAAAAAGCGCAAGCCATTAAAATGAGCGAAAGCTCAGTGGTAGAAGTATTATCAGCAGAAGACATCGGTAAGCTACCCGACACCAGTATTGCTGAGTCGCTGGCCCGCTTACCAGGCCTGGCCGGTGAGCGTCGTAACGGCCGCACCAGCGGTTTGTCGGTACGTGGCTTTAATGAAAACTACGTAGGCACTTCGTTAAACGGTCGTGAACTGTTAGGCATGGGCGATAACCGTGGCGTAGAATACGACTTATACCCATCAGAAATTGTCTCTACCGCAGTAGTTTATAAAACGCCGGATGCCACCGTCATGGCTCAGGGCATCGGCGGTACCATCGATTTGCAAACAGTGCGGCCATTAACTGCTGAATCTACCCTGACGTTTAATGCCAACTTTGAACAAAACGGCAAATCATCAGGTAACCCTGATTTTGATAATAGCGGCCATCGCTTCTCAGTAAACTTTGTTGAAAAGTTTTTAGACGATACCGTTGGCGTTGCACTGGTCGTATCCTCAATGGAAACGCCGCGCCAGGAAGAACAATTTCGTGGATGGGGTTTCGCAAACGTAAACCTTGCCCGCAACCCGGATGGCAGCTTTGTTAATCCGCGCCGCGCTACCGATACCGTAACCGTGCCGGAAGGCACAGTGGTTTCAGGTGGCCACGACTCATTTACCCGTTCAGCGATGCTGGAGCGCGACTCGTTCGCTGCCATCATTGAATATACGCCGACTGACAAACTGACCTTAAAGTTCGATGCTTTATATATCGACTTTACCGAAAACGACGTCCGTCGTGGTCTGGAAGAAGGTGGTGCTGAGTGGGGTACTGGTGACTACACCATTACCGGCGTTGAAAACGGCCTGGTAACCTCTGGTTATTATGATGGTTTTTACTCGGTAGTGCGTAACGATGCGCGCAGCCAGGAAGCCGACTTAATGACCTTCGGCTTAAATCTGGAATATGAATTAAGCGACGACTGGACTGCCCAGCTGGATATGTCCAGCGGTAAAGTTGAAAAAACCATTACTGACGTAGAAAGTTATTCTGGTGTGGGTCGTGCCGGTACGCCAGGTCGCCCGCTAGCCGCCCGCTCGTGGAATTTAACGTCCACTGGCGTCGTGTACAGTGACCATCCAACCCTGCCATCAGTAGATTATACCGATGCCAGCTTAATGCGTTTAGCCGGGCCGCAAGCCTGGGGTGGTGCATTAAATCCAATTTCACGCTTTCAGGGTGTCCCGGGTTTCGGCCCTGATACCGCGCAGGACGGTTTTGTTAACCAACCAGTGTTTGAAGAAAATTTAGACAGCATCCGGCTGCAATTTAATGGCTTTGTAAACTGGGGCATTATTACCGGCGTTGAAACCGGTGTGGCGTATCAGGAACGTACCAAAAGCAAAATTAACAATGGTGCCTTTTTAACGGCGCCGAGCTGGCCGGACGATGTGGCTATTCCTAACCCATTGGGTGTGGCCGATTTAAGCTTTATCGGTATTGAAGGTGTAACGGCTTATGACAGCTTAGGCTTATATAATAGCGGTTACTACATTGAAACCGACGCGGCCTTACTTGAGAACGGTCGTTTTGGTGATACCTATGCGATTAGTGAAGAGCTAACCACCTTATTTGCCAAGTTTGACATGAACACTGAAGTAGCCGGTATGATGGTCCAGGGTAATTTTGGTGTGCAGGTGGTTAATGCCAAGCAAAGTGGCCAGGGTTTCAGTACCACCAGTAATGCTCAGGGCTTTACCGTAGCCACACCGGTTAGTGACAGCGATGATTACACCGATATTCTGCCATCGTTAAACCTTAGTGTCGAAGTGGCAGACCGTCAGTACGTCCGCACTGCCGTATCAAAAGTTATCAGCCGGCCACGGATGGATAACTTACGGCCTAACGCGCAGGTTACCTTCCAGTTCAATGATGGCAATATTTTAAGTGATGACCCTGCTAACAGCCCATGGGGTGGTAATGCCGGTAACACTAAGCTGAAACCGCTGGAAGCAAACCAGTTTGATTTAGCTTACGAGAATTACTATCACGATAATGGCTTCTTTGCTGCCAGCTTCTTCTTTAAAGATCTGAAAAACTGGCACCGCAATGAAACCGTAATTGCTGATTTTTCTGATGTGTATATTCCGGGCTTCCACCAATCATCGGATGCGACTGGCAACCAACCACCAGTGCTGTTTGTGGGCGGCTTATCGCAGGTAACCGATGGTTTACAGGGCTTTGTTCGTGGTTACGAATTCCAGGCCAGTGTACCGTTTGAAATTGTCCATCAAGCCTTAGATGGGTTTGGTATTGTCGCCAGCGCCACCTTTATGGATGGTAAACTGGATGACGGTGGCCGGGTACCTGGTTTGTCAGAGGAAATCTATACCTTAACTGCTTACTATGAGTATAAAGGCTTTGAGTTCCGGATTTCCGGCACCAAGCGCGACGAGTTCTTAAGTGAAACCCGTGGCCTGAGTTTGTCACTGGCGACCGTAGAAGATCGCGGTGCTGAGCTGTGGGATGCCCAGATTGGTTACGACTTCAGTGAATCAAATATCGATGCGCTGGACGGCCTGCGGGTTACGTTCCAGGTGCAGAACATCACTGATGAACCAACCTTAAAAACCAACGGTGCTGACGTTCGTCAGGTTACTGAGTACCAGAGCTTTGGTACTAACTATATGTTAGGTCTGAACTACAAGTTCTGATGCTTAAGTTCTGATGCTTAAGCTCAGATAAGTAAGTTCTGATAATTCTGCTAGGCTGAGCCTGTTACACTAATAACAGGCCGGCTACAGGCAGAGCAAGTTCTCCCTGGTAAAAGCCCGGCCTGGTTTAAGGGTCGGGTTTTTTTTCGAGTACTGAAATATGATTAATGCAGTAAACGATGTGGTAAAAAGTGCAGTAAAAAAAGTAGTGGTCTTAGGCGGCGGCACTGCCGGCTGGATGGCTGCAGCGTTGCTGAAAAAGGTGCTGGCCACTGCGGTCGATATTGAATTGGTGGAGTCGGAAGACATCGGCACCGTTGGTGTCGGAGAAGCCACCATACCACCCATCCGGTTGTTTAATAATGTGATGGGCATAAACGAAGCCGAGTTTTTACGCGAAACCAAAGCCACCATTAAACTGGCGATAAAATTTGATAACTGGCGGGTGCCGGGTGAAGGCTACTTCCATACCTTTGGCGCGCCGGGTAAAAGCCTGGCGTTTTGTCATTTTCATCATTTATGGCTGCGCGCCCGTCAGCAAGGCGATAAAACCGATTTATGGCAATACGATTTAAACTATCTGTGCGCGATGGCGGGTAAGTTTGCGCCAATCAATGCCAAAGACAGCATCTTAGAACTGCCATATGCCTATCACTTTGATGCCGGTCTTTATGCTCGCTACTTAAGAAAGCTTAGCGAGCAAATGGGGGTGGTGCGTCATGAAGGTAAAGTACAGCAGGTATTTCAGCACCCCAGTGGCGATATAAAATGCCTGGTGCTGGACGATGGCCGCGAGCTTAGCGGCGATTTGTTTATTGATTGTTCGGGGTTTCGCGGTTTGCTTATTCAGGACAAGCTGAATGCCGGCTATGATGACTGGAGCCACTTTTTACCCTGCGATCGCGCGGTAGCCGTGCCATCAGAGCGCTTTGAAAAAACCATACCTTATACCCGCGCAATTGCTCACAGTGCCGGCTGGCAGTGGCGGATTCCGCTACAGCATCGAAACGGCAATGGCCTGGTGTACAGCAGCGCCCATTATAGCGATGAGCAGGCCAGTGACTTACTGCTGGCCAATTTAGAGCGTAAAGCGTTGGCCGAACCGAAGTTTCTGCGTTTTAAAACCGGCCGTCGTCGCCAGCAATGGCAGCGAAATGTGATAGCGGTGGGGTTAAGTAGCGGTTTTCTAGAACCACTGGAATCGACCAGTATTCATTTGATCCAGTCAGCCGTGGTGCGGTTGATCCAGCTGTTTCCGCACAATGGCATTTGCCAGAGTGCTATTAACGAATACAACAGGCAATCCGAGCTGGAATATACCCAAATTCGCGACTTTCTGATTTTGCATTATCACGTTAATCAGCGCAATGACAGCCAGTTCTGGCGTGATATGCAACAACTTGCGATACCAGACAGTTTGCACCAGAAAATGGCTATTTTTGCCGACAATGGTCAGTTGTTCAGGGATCAAAATGATTTATTCCTGGAAAGCTCCTGGCTGCAGGTAATGTTGGGCCAGGGTATAGAGCCAAAAGATTATCATCCGATCGCCAATAATTTCAGTGCCGAAAAGCTGCGCGATATGCTGGCCAATATTCAGGCGATTAAGCAAGAACCGCTCGGTAAACTACCTGATCATGATACCTTTATTCAAACCATGATTAGCCGCAGTTAACGAACGAATAAAACAACCGTGCGCGGAATGAAACCGCGCATGGCTGGCCTTTTCCAACTTAGTCTGAATACTTTACGCTGTGTGGTTTAAATTTACCGTTTTTTGTAAAACGCGCTAACCATTTGGTAAATTTCACATTGGCGGCGCTTTGCTCCTGGTAAAACGGATGTGGTACCTCTGGGGTGGCAAAATCATCTGTCAGAATAGTGTGGATATTGCCGCTACCGATATAGTGCTGATAGTTGTTTGTTGTCTCAGCCAAAAAGGTTAACGAGGCTTCCATTCTGGCATTCCACTCGGCGAAATACATATAGTCATATTCGTTTATTCCCCATGTGAACGGATTGCTGTTACCCAAATCGTTTTGGTCCATAATTTTTAAAAACTGTACTTGCACCCAATCGAGTTGGGTAGTGTATTGCGCGAATCGACTGTTTGGATAGGCTTCACTTAATCGACTGAAAATTTCATTGTTAAACCCCAGCGCAGAATAGGTCGTTAATCCTTCGCTAAACAGCAATGGCAGGTTTGCTTCAACATTCCACACTTTATTAAAATCAAACACGCTATCGATAAAGCCCTGGGTAACAACGGCTGAAGACGCATCGGCAAATAAGGCGCTATCTGCTTTGGGAAAAGCGGCCTGCAAATGCGGAAAATGTAAGGTCGCGCCATAACCACCGGCGCTTGAGCCTGTAACTAATAGCTTTTTCACCTTTTTCTGCTTTTTTTTATCAAAATGCTGTTTTAACCATGCTGTAACGGCCATAAAATTGTCAGAACCGCGGTGTTTAACGGTTACCGGCGCGCCGGGATAACCGGTGATCGAGCCGTCTACATCGAGATAGACAACATCACTCGACCCGACATGAATGTCGCCGGTGCAATAAGGAATAAATACCTTACTCCAGTCTTTAAACGGATTATCTTTCTCGCTATCGTTAAATATTCCACCGGCATTTAGCGGCGAATTATCGGTTAATATCGAAGGGTTATAAGCCGGGCGTGCTGCGGGCACACCAGCCAGGGCCAGTGACGCCACACAGGTTGCATCATTCCAGCATGCACCTCCGCCATTAAAATAAACTAACAAATTTTTACTTTTTCCTTGTTTAAAGTAAAAGTGAAACGCGTTGTCCAGGGGTTCGCCGTTGATTGGGTTTAGCACGGTGTCAAAAGCACAGCTGGGATTAATGGTTTTGATGGTGCCCTGGTCATCTGTAATTTCCATTTGGGTGTCTACCGGGATTATTTCCCATTCAGCCGCAGCAGGTTTAGCTTGCGCATCAGCCGTTATGGTGCTTAACAGCAGTACTGCACCAAGCCATAGTAATTTTTTCATTTGAGGGTCCGTTTCAATGTTAAGAATTGCCAGTACAAAAAAGATAGAACACTCTTGTGGCTAAATATAGAATACTTGTTAAATAAATTGTGTTTTCCGGCAATTTTTACATCACAGCGTGAAGACTTTATAAATTCAGCACACGGCTTATCCACAAAGCTGCCATGGACAGCGGCTCTGGATGAGCTGGAACAATGTTTGCTTCTTGCCTATGGTTATAACAAGTAATGAGACGTTATACAGATGAGCCTGCTGAATTACAGAGGCAATATTGTGTAACTTAGCTTCTCATCCGCGTGCAAACGATAACAATGAAGGAGCAATAAATGGCCATTATCAATTGGGCAACGGCAAAATATGAAGGCTTAGGCAAAGACGGCAAAGGGCATGTTTCAACCCAATCAGGGGCGTTAAAAGACCAACCCTATGGATTTAATACCCGGTTTGATAATAAAACCGGTACCAATCCGGAGGAGCAAATTGCTGCAGCGCACGCGTCGTGTTTTACCATGGCACTGGCGTTCGGTTTGGCTGATAAGGGATTTAGCAAAGGTACTCTGGAGTCTAAGGTTGAAATTACCCTGGTAAAAGACGGCGATGGTTTTACCATTACTAAATCTGAAATAAAGTTGGATGCTAAAGTGCCAGGTATGCACGGCAGCGATTTTGAAAAGGCAGCGGTAGAAGCCAAATTAAACTGCCCGATATCTAAACTGTTAACTTGCGATACTACCTTGGATATTACGTCGTTCGAAGGAGAGTAACGACGATGCGATTGCCTGCCAGCTGTTATTTTCTCTTTGCATATCATCGAGACACAAATGATTAAGAGTGCAAGGATATGACGAAGGAGCAGGGAAATGGCAGCAAAAAAGGCAGCCTAAGCCTGATCGGGGCTGTCTCGATGGGCACCGGCGTAATGATTGGCGCAGGCATATTTGCGCTGACCGGCCAGATAGCCGATTTGGCCGGTAGCTGGTTTCCGTTAGCCTTTATTCTGGCTGCTGTCGTTGCCAGTTTTAGTGCCTATTCTTATATCAAACTTGCTAATGCATATCCTTCGGCGGGCGGCATTGCCATGTTTTTAAAAAAGGCATATGGCCGCTCTCTGATGACAGGCGCGCTTGCTTTGCTAATGTATTTCTCGATGATTATTAACGAAAGCTTGGTAGCACGAACCTTTGGCACCTATACCCTACAACTGTTTGACGCTAAAGATATGCCATGGTTGGTGCCTGCTCTGGGCGTTGCACTGCTCGTATTCGCATTCTGTATTAATGTGCTGAGCAATAAATTTATTCAGTCGGTATCGTTTATTGCGGCTTTTATAAAGATTGCTGGTCTGGCGGTGTTGGCAGTTGGGGGGCTTTGGGCGTCAGGTCTGAGCTTTGAGAGCATCTCCGCCGTTCCTGAACAAACAACGGCCGGCAGTTTTCTCGGCGCAGTAGCGTTAGGGATCCTTGGTTATAAGGGCTTTACTACTATTACTAATAGCGGAGGCGAGATTAGCAACCCCCATAAAAATGTGGGACGGGCCATCATTATTGCCATCGCTATTTGTACGTTACTGTACGTGCTAGTGTCCCTTGCAGTGGGAGCAAACCTGACTATAGCAGAAATTGTTCATGCCAAAGATTACTCTCTGGCAGAGGCGTCACGTCCAGCTTTTGGTCAATATGGGCTCTGGTTTACCGTAGGTTTTGCAATTATTGCCACGGTCTCGGGGGTGATCGCCAGCGTATTCGCCGTTTCACGGATGTTGGCGATGCTAACCAAAATGCAATTGGTGCCGCATCGTCATTTTAAATTGCCGGGCGATATTCAGATCCATACCTTGATTTATACGATTGTGATTGCCATTTTGCTGACCATTTTTTTTGATCTCAGCCGCATAGCATCTCTTGGTGCTATTTTCTATATCATAATGGACATTGGTATTCATTGGGGCGTGTTCAGACATTTACGCCGGGACGTTGCAGCAAACGCGACGGTCCTGATCATAGCGATGGTACTTGATGTGATAGTGCTGGTTGCCTTTCTCTGGGTTAAGGTGCAGTCAGACATGCTGGTGATCTGGGCATCGCTAATCGGGCTGACAGCAGTCTTCGTCGGTGAAAAGTATTTTCTGAAATTACATCATAAAGATGATGATGACCCACATTATACCTAGTGTTGATGACAAGTAACTGAAGCAAAAACTAATTTTGCTTCAGTATGGCGTTTTGCCATAAATTCTGGTGCGCCGGCTCGTGAAAAAACTGCTCCGGCTGCCAGCAGCGGGGCAGCAGTTTACGTAGATAGCGTTCTTCACCATCCTGATACAGGGCGTTGAGCAGGGCTTTTAAACGGTGTTCGGGTAGCACCTCCAGCCGTTCCCGTGCGGTTTTAAAGTACAGATTGTAGTCAGTTTGCAGGCTGATGTTGATACCGGTATTGCGATACTGCTGCTGGCGGCTGACCACCCGGCAATTGGGTTGTTCAGGTTTTTGTGGGTATAAGCCGTTCACTATCGCGAATTCGTAGCGGTCCTGCGGTTGCTGATCGTCACCCAGTGGCGTAAATACCACACCATACCCTTGTGGAAATAAGCCGGTTATCCTCAGTAACTGGTCTACCAGCAAACCGTTATATTCATTACGCCTTACCCCTTCGCGCATCAACAATGCAGCTTTTGGCAATAGCGCGTAATTAAAACGCTGTCGGCCCGGTAAGACAATAGATGCATACACCTGCGGCACTTTTAACAGACTGCCAAACAGCGTTTTGTCGCCCGGATTTAACTGCAACAGCTGACGTAACCACTGCAAGCGTTGCTGCTGAGCCAGCAGATAATGGTCGCGCTCTGTCCGGTTGTTGCCAATATAAGGTGCTATGCCAAAGCCCTGTTGCAGTAATGCCAGACTTGCTTCGCTGCTAATTTTAAGCAGCTTTTGGCGCTCTGTAATATTTAATGGCCGATCAGAATCGAACTGAGCCAGTTCGCCCTGAACAATGCCCAGCGCCTCAGGATGCAACAAACCAATGTCCTGCAGTAATACGGCCATGACAATGGGTAACTGCACATTTTGCCGGTACGGGCAGTCATCGGGAGCCTGCAGGTTGCGTAGCTGATAATGGCTAACCAGGGCGGGTTCGTCCAGCAGCTGCTGGGCCAGTAAATGGTCAAGCAGACGCAGGCTGAGCACTGCCCGATATAAAGGTTTGTACGCAAATTGCACCAGTTCGCGCTGGCGTTTGGCGGTAGGCACCATAATTTGCAGGCAGCCGAGTAAACGCGCGCTGAAAGCCAGTGTCTCGCCGTTGCTATCACCTTCTGACAATTGCAATAACTGTTCGGCAAGCAGCTGTAAATCGGCCCAGCGCATTAAGCGGGCTTTTTCGTCCTGATACTGTAATTCACTGTAATGCTGGCGGGCCTGCTGGCGCTGAGTCTGGCTGGCGCTGCTGTCTTGTTGCAGCTGCTGCCAGCGTTGTTCAGCTTGTGTCAGTACCGTTTGTTGCTGGCGATAGCTGGTGAAAAACGCTTTGCTGCGCTGGAAAAAACAACTGGCGCTACTGGAATATAATACCTCCAGTAAACGTTCCAGCCGGTACACCATAACCGAACTTTTAGCGGATTTTTTCAACGAACAGCATCCTTTATTGCAGCAGGGGTTACGGGCATCTATTGCGACGTTACATTAGATTTATGCCGCATGCTACGTGACATTTGCTTTGAAACATAGCCTGAGTTAACCAAAATGAAAAGCCAGAACTGACTTGCACCAGTTTGGCTATTGCCAGATCAATGTTGCGCCATTTTAGCGCTTGTGAATACGTATTCATATTGCCAGCTGCCCCAAATAGGTTAATAACTAAGCTACAACAATGATGGCTGCATTATTTCGTGCCCGGTCGGATGGCCTTAATAGCATGGAAAGCGCAACTAAAAATAAAAACAAAACGGGGACGAAAGTATGAATAAGTTTAAGCTTAGTCTGCTTAGCCTTGCTGTGAGTACAGCAGGGCTAAGTTCGTTGGCGGTGGCTCAGCAACAACCGCCGACCGAAGACACCGCTGCAGAAGAGCAGCAGGTTGAAGTAATACAGGTACGGGGCTTTGCCAGCAGCTTGTTCCGCTCGCTCGATACCAAACGCTTTGGCGATGTGGTATCTGAAACCATCTCAGCCGATGATCTGGGGGCCTTGCCCGATGTGTCAATCGCTGATGCCCTTACCCGCTTGCCCGGTATTTCCGCAGTGCGTACCGGTGGACAGGCAGCAGAAATTAACATCCGGGGTATGTCGGGTGGTTTTGTGTTTTCCACCTTAAACGGCCGCGAGCAGGTTTCGACCAGCGGTAAACGCAATATCGAATTTGACCAGTATCCGTCGGAGTTAATTAATTCGGCAGCGGTATATAAATCTCCAAAGGCGTCGTTAATTGAAGGCGGCGTAGCCGGTACGGTTGAGCTGAAAACGGCCAGTGTACTGCTGAATGAAAAAGACCATAGCTTTAACGTTAACCTGCGCGGCATGTTTAACGACCGGGCAGACGAAGTGCCGGATGGCCAGGATTTCGGCCATCGCTTCAGTTTTTCTTATCAGGGTAAGTTTCTGGACAACACCTTAGGGTTAGCACTGGGCTATGCCCGGCTGTATCAGCCCAGTGTTGCCACTCAGTTTATCGGCCTGGCCTACAATGGTCAGAAAGATGTGGCCGGCGATGAACAGAACGAGTTTATCAGCGAAGGTTTCGAAATTCAGCATCTGGGCGGTGAAGAAACCCGTAATGGCTATCTGGGCTCTATTGAGTGGCAACCGCATGATGCCTTTAGTTTAAAAGCAGATGCCTTTATTTCTCAGTTTGACAAAGAATCTTTTGCCCGCGGTTTACGGGTTAAATTTGGCGGCGACCAGGCCAATTATGCTAATCCGGTTCTAAATAACCGTTCAGTAATTGGTGCGAATGTTAGCCGTTCTAACAGCCCGGGCCGGGAAAGTTTTACCCGGGTAGAAATTGTTAATGATGATAACCGTGACTATGACGAAGTAAAAAGTTTTGGTATTGCTGCGGACTGGGATATCAACGATCGTACTAATCTGGTGTTCGACGTGTCGCACTCTACTGCCAACAGCGACTTCAGAAATGGCTTGTTGTGGGCGCTGGTGGCGGAAGACGCGACGGTAGCAGCTCCCCAGCTGGATACAAATGTATCTATTTCCTACTTACTGAACGGCATGGACCTGCCCAGTATTGGCTTTAACCAGGCCGATGCGTTCTCCGATATCGACCGGGTTATGGTCAGTAAATACGGCATTTACCCCTTTGTAAACAGTGATGAAGTCAGTGCAGTAAAACTGGATTTAAGCTATGACCTGGATTTACCCATTGTCCGTTCGTTTGAAGTGGGGGTGCGATACTCAGAGCGCACTTACAGCAATGATCGTTCCGTATTTGAATATGGCAGCGATGGCGCCTTTTTAAATTCACAACCGCCGCTGCGTTTAACCGCAGATATGGCAAAAGTAGTGGATTTCAAGGGTGATTTTGCCAAATATCCAAGTTATCTGGCAATTGATCTGGATAAGGCATTAGCGGCCTGGTTTCCGGAAGGGGTGCCCCAGCCGGTCCAAACCTGGGGCGCCGGTAATGTTGGGGTGATTAACCGCGACCCAACCTCAAATGTCGATACCAGCTGGTCGGTGCTGCAAAGTGGTGAAGTATATGAAGATGTACTGGCTGCCTATCTGATGGCCAACCTCGATACCGAAATTTTCGATTTACCGTTAAGTGGTAATGTTGGGGTACGCCGGGTAACCACCGATCAGTCAGCCACCGATTTAACCCATGTTGGCGGCGACGAATTGCGCGGAGCCCAGAATATCACCGACGATGCCGGCCTGGTCAATAACCAGTATGCCCCTGGCATTCTGGGCGAGAAATATACTCATTATTTGCCTAGCATTAACTTAAATTTAAGCCTGACCGACACTACCCAGCTGCGGTTTGCGGCGGCGAAAGTGATTTCACGGCCACCGATTAACCGTTTGGCGTCCAATACTTCTATTAATATCAGCGATGATGGCGAAATTAGCGGCTCCAGCTCAAACAGCCCGTTCCTGCGGCCATTTGAAGCCAACCAGTACGATTTATCCTACGAGTATTATTTTGGCAGCGGCGCTGTGGTAGCAGCATTGTTTTATAAAGATATTCAGAATTTTATAAATGATTTTACCATTCAGGAGTTTGATTTTGCCGGCGCTGGTTTTGCCGTGCCGGACGTCATTATTGATGAAGATGATATTCCGCGAACTACTTTTAATGGCGCCTTTTCCACTGCGGTAAACAATGACCGTGGCGGCTATATCCGTGGCCTCGAGCTGGCGTACACCCATGTGTTCGACTTCCTGCCGGATTTCTGGTCGGGCCTTGGGGTAAGTGGCAGTTACTCCTACACCGAAAGTGAAGTAGAGCTGATCAACACCCTGGGTGGTGAAGCAATAACCACCACCTTCGAAGGGCTGTCAAAAAATGTCTTTAACGGCACCCTGTTCTGGGAGCATGACGGCGTGGAAGCGCGGGTTAATGCCCGCTACCGTTCGCCCTTTGTCTCAAGCCAGGTAGGTATAGATGAGCAGATCACCAACTTCGACAGTGAATTAGTGGTTGATATGCAATTTGGTTACGAGTTTAACGACAACCTTAAGCTGCTGTTCCAGGTGAATAACCTGACCGACGAGCCAACCAAAAGTTATTTTGGCCAGAAGGCCCAGACCGGTACCTTGCAGTTTTTTGGCAGACAGTACTTTGTCGGCGCCGTGTACTCGTTTTAACCCAGCATCACGTCACCCGCAGGCTGAGCCTGATGTGGCGGGAAACAGAATAATCTGGAGTAACTGAATAATGTTTAAGCCAACGATTTTTAATATAAAAAGTCTGCTCAGGCTAAGTACGCTTGCTATCACGGTAAGTGTACTGGCTGCTTGTGGCGACTCAACCGAGCCCGGTGAAGTATTATTAACCTGTAATGTGCCGCAAATACCCGATGCCAGTGGCGTTGAATGTATCGATCCACCACCACTATCATGTCCTACCGGACAATTTCCCAACGAGACAAATGACAGCTGCATCGTGGGTAAAGATCCCAACGCGCCAGTTCCGGTGGTGTTTGCCGGAGAAAATCAGGCAGTGTTGTTTTACAACCGACCGGATGATAATTATAACGGCTACCGGTTACATACCTGGAACAATGAAGCCTGTGACGCTTATCAGGACTCGTCCATCGCCGAGTCGTGGGCTAACGGCCTAATCCATGACGGCGTTGATACAAATTATGGCGCTTACTGGATACTGGAACTAAAACCAGGTTATGCCGGCACTGAGGGCGCCTGCGGTAATTTTATTATTCATATTGGTACTGATGACGCCGGTAAAGATCCGGGCGCAGATATGAGAATGCCGTTGTCACAGGATGACCCTGATTTTAGCCGGATGAACTGGGTTTTCTCTGGTGTAAACAGTGTTTTCGAATTTCCGGTGGTATCACTTGGCGTCAGCATTCAGGGCGCCGCTGGTCACTGGTTAGACACCAATACCTTTATCTGGAATTCGGCAATTGCGGATACCGCCAACGAAATAAAACTTTTCTATGCAGCTGACGCTGATCTGGCTGTGAATAATAATGATGAGCTGGAAGGCAGCAGTATCGAGTTAACTCCGGCGGAGTTGAGCGACGAGCAAAAAGCGCTGGTACCACATATGGCCAACGCCGCCGCTTTTAGTGCTGATTTTACCGCAGATGAAGCGAAAGCCATGGCGAAAAATCAGCTGGCACTGGCCGCTTACAACAGCGACGGTGAGCTGGTTGCCGCCAGTTATGTGCAGGTCGCTAAAGTACTGGATGCCTTGTATACCACGGGTGATAACAGCGCGCTAAACGCCGATTTAGGGGTGCATTATGCCGAAGGCAATATCACCGCTGCGGTATGGGGCCCGACTGCCCGCAGCATGACCTTAAAAGTGTATAACAGCGATAAAACCGTTGCCGCCAGCCATTCGATGAGCCTGGATGCACAAACCGGTGTCTGGTCTTACAGTGGTGCAGAAAGTGCGCTAGACCGTAAATTCTATCGTTATGAAATAACGGTATATCACCCGTTAACCCGGGCAGTAGAAACCATTGAAAGCACCGACCCCTATTCAGTCAGTGTGTCGACCAATGGCCGCTACAGCCAGTTCGTTAACCTGGCTGATGCTGACCTGGCGCCTGAAGGCTGGAGCGAGCGCACTGTGCCGGTGGTAGCGAACCCGGAAGATAGCGTCATTTACGAAGGGCATGTCCGTGATTTTAGTATCCGTGATAGCAGTACCAGTGCCGCCAACCGTGGTAAGTACCTGGCGTTTACTGAGATGGAGTCTGCCCCGGTAAGCCACCTGAAAAAACTGGCCGACAATGGTTTAACTCATTTTCATGTGCTGCCATTAAATGATCAGGCCAATATTGAAGAGCGGGCTAACCGCCGGATTAACTTAACCGATACGGTTGCGCAGCTGTGTGCGTTAAATGCAGATGCACCGGTCTGTGGTGTGGCAAGCGACAGCGCCACCCTGCAATCGCTGCTGGAAGGCTACCTGCCCTACAGTGATGATGCCCAGGCACTGGTTGAGTCTATCCGCCGGATTGACGGCTTTAACTGGGGTTATGACCCGCATCACTTTATTGCCGTTGAAGGCAGCTATGCCTCTGATCCGGAAGGTGCAGTACGGATTAAAGAAGTACGGGCGATGGTTAAAGCGTTAAACGATATTGGCCTGCGGGTAGCGCTGGACGTAGTATATAACCATACCAGCAGTTCTGGCCTGTTTGATAACTCGGTATTTGATAAGTTGGTGCCGGGCTACTACCACCGTTATAACGAAGTCACTGGCGTGATTGAGCGCTCAACCTGCTGTGAAAACACCGCAACTGAACACAAAATGTTCGATAAGTTTATTAAAGACTCGTTAGTTATTTTAGCCCGCGATTTTGGCTTTAATGACTTCCGCTTCGATATTATGGGCCATCATCCGAAAGATAACCTGTTAGCCGCGCGCGACGCCGTGCGGGCGGTCGATGCCAATACCTATTTTTATGGTGAAGGCTGGAATTTTGGTGAAGTGGCAGATAACCGTTTATTTACTCAGGCCAAGCAGCAGGATATGGCCGGTACCGAAGTGGGCACCTTTAACGACCGGATCCGGGAAGGTGTGCGTAGTGCGGCCATTTTCAGCGGCGTTAATAACGATGGTAACCTGGCCGAGCAGGATATTATCCGGATTAGTTTAGCCGGTACCTTAAAAGATTATGTGCTGAAAAACTATCGGGATATTACCGGCCCGGCGTCCAGCGCCAACTGGAATGGTCAGGCTGCAGGTTATGCTGAAGACCCGGCCGATATTATCAACTATGTGTCTAAACATGATAATGAAACCCTGTGGGATATTCTGCAGAACCGCTTACCGCAGACATTAAGTGTGACTGAAAGGGTGCGGGCGCAGAATATGGCGATAGCCTTGCCGTTAATGAGCCAGGGTATTCCATTCCTGCAAATGGGTGGTGACTTCCTGCGCTCTAAATCGATGGACCGCGACAGTTATGACTCAGGCGACTGGTTTAACTATGTTGATTTCACCATGCAAACCAACAACTGGGCGGTTGGCCTACCACTGGCCGAGAAGAACCGTGATAGCTGGGACAGTATTGCTACGTTATTCCTGAACCCGCAAACTCAGGTTAGCAGCACCGACATTATGTTTGCGTCTGATGTGTTCGCTGAATTTCTGGCGATCCGCAGTGGCAGCCCGTTATTTCGCTTAACCACCGGCCAGGATGTAATGGATCGGGTAGGCTTTCATAATATTGGCAGCAACCAGACCCAGGGTGTGATTGTGATGTCGATTGATGATGGCAGCGGCCTGACTGATTTAGACCCGATGCATGACGCCTTAGTGGTAATGGTTAACGGCACCGCGCAGGAGCAGTCACACACTGTGCCTACTGCTACCGGTTTTGACTTGCACCCGCTACAGCAGGCGTCAGTTGATACTAATGTCAGTATGGCCAGCTTTACCGCGGGTACCGATGAAGGAACCTTTACTGTGCCGGCCTACAGCATGGCGGTATTTGTTAAAGCGCAAATGGGTGAGCAAGGCCCGGGCTTAGCCGCGGATGCCACCTTAGGTGCACCGGATATTCCACCGTATGAAGCCACAACCATATTTGTCCGCGGTGGAATGAATGACTGGGGCGAAAACGATGCCTTTAACTATGCTGGCGCGGGTATTTATAGTGCCACCCTGAATATTAATGCCGGTAGTTATGAGTTTAAGGTGGCTTCAGGGGATTGGTCTGCGGTTAATCTGGGCGCGGGTGCGGCGGGCAATCAGGTTGTAGTTGATACGCCTATCGTCATTGCACCAAGCAACGATAACCTGCTGTTAAATATTCCAAGCACCTCTGCTTACGTATTTACCTTAAATGCAGTAAATCCGGCAGCACCTACGCTAACGGTTAGCGAGTATGTGCCTTACGGCGCCACTACGGTGTTCTTGCGGGGTGGCATGAATGACTGGGGTGAAGCGGATGCCTTCCAGTACCTGGGAGCAAACCAGTACAGCGTCGATATCAGTATCAACGCCGGCAGCTATGAGTTTAAAGTCGCGTCCAGTGACTGGGCCACAGTAAATATGGGGGCGGGGCCGGACGGTGCCACAGTATCCGAGGGCACCCCACTGCGTATTCAGGGCAGCAACGACAATCTGAATATGAACTTTGCCGAAAACGCGGTATATAACTTCCTGTTAGATGCCACATTAACAGAAACACCCGAGCTGACGGTGACCAGGAAATAAACTGCTAAACTGATGAAAAAAGCTGCAGCCCGTCTGCAGCTTTTTTTATGCTTCGGGCAGAGGCCACACACATTGAACAACATTGCCGAACCAGGGTCGGTCAAAGATTGGACGGGCTGCTGGCTCTGCAATGCTAATATTTACCTGTAATGGTGTTGCCATGTAACGGTGAAGCAAAATCTGTACTTTTGCATCTTCTATCTGCTGATATGAGTCGAGCAATTGCTGCCGGATTTGGTCACTAACCGGCTGTTGTTGCAGTTGCTCAAACCGGGTATGCAGCCAAAACAACAAAGCCTGTTTTTCTTTATTAGGAAAGCTAAGGGTCAATGCGGCAGTAGGGCTGTATAGGCGTTGAAAACTGGTTAAATCGTCCTGAACCAAGAATGTAAATAACAGGTTGATACCTGCCGATATTTGACCGGCACGCACACTGCTAGACTGATAGTGGCCTAATGCTGTGCGAAAATGGGACTCAGCGAGGGCGATATTAGCCTGTTCGAGAGCAAGCAAACCAAGATTATTTTCTGTCATTGCCAGTATCTTGATCTGACCGGTCTGCTCTGCTAAAAGTCGGGCTCTGGTAAATAAAAGGCGGGCCTTTTCGGTTTCATTTAACTGACGGGCTACCAGTGCCATACTGTTGCCTAACGTTAACCGCTGCCGGTCAGTACTAGCATGTTTGTAAGAGCATTCTAAACTGCTTATTGCTTCATTCAGGTAGTTGTTGCGCCTGAGCCAAATGCCTAGTGCACTGGTTATTGGTGTAAGTTGTTCTTTAAAGTAAGGGTGCTGGTGATGCTCAAAAATGTCGTCCAGCGCTCTGATTAACCGATCCATCTTATTGGTCGGCACTGCAGCTCTGAGTACTAATACCTGATGGCGAATAAACAGCTCAGGTGCCAGGGCAGCAGGCTTTGTGATGCTGTCCAGTAGCAGCAGTGTTTGAGCCGGGTTTACCGTCAGATAATCTTCTGCTTCATCCAGTGTCGCTGTAATACTGGCATCTGCCGTCAGATAAAAAGAAGATAGCATCGTTATTAGGGTGAAAATAAATACGCGACGCTTCGGCAAGATTAACACCGCAATGGTATGCACAGATTAGTACTATACAACTCCCACTACCGATTTTCAAAACCCAGCCTTACAATGTCAGCAATACTAAGCGAGTGACGGCGTGTCGCTCTTCACATTTTTCTAACTGATTAAAAAGCTGGTCTATACTAATGCAGGTTTTACTGTACTAGGAGAAGCTGAATGAAGCAGGTGTTAGTGGGTGGCGTGGTAACGATGTTGTTGTTAACCAGTCAGCAGTTGCTGGCGCAACAGCAAGCCGGGCAAAGTATGCATTGCCAGCTGGGTGATGCAGTACGGGTGATTGAAGTGGTATACCCTGACGGCGGTGAGCTGCCGTGCGAAGTGCATTACACCAAAGACGGTACCGGCACTGTGCTGTGGCGGGCCAGCAATGAGGCCGGATACTGTGAACAGCAGGCCGCAAACTTTGTTGAAAAACAGCGGGGCTGGGGCTTTGAATGTGTGGCCATGCCCTCTGCCAATGAAAACGCTGACAGCAATGACAGTAAAAGCAGGCAATAATTGATACCGGTTATTATTGGGCGATGCTTATTAGCAGTTGCTGCACCTGGTGCTGGATGTCAGCTGCCAGCGCTGGGGTTAGCATAACCCGCTGCAAGTAACTTTGTGCTTCGCCGTGCCGGCCAGCTTTTAGTAATATTTGGGCGGCCTGCAGATTGGCGTTGGCGTCGTGTGGTAGTGCATCGGCGATGATTTTTAAGGTTTTTAATAGCATATCGCCATCGCCCTGCTGGTGATAATACTGTGCATTGCGATTTTGCAGGCTGAGCCAGTCCAGTTTGCCCGCGACATATGCCTGGCCCCACTGCTGCTGTACTGTTTGTGCTGGCGGGAACTGCACTTGCTGCGGCTGCGGGCTAAACGGATAGTCGGCTTTCAGCTGTAAAATACGCAAATAGCCTGCATGCTCTTCGGCTGGGGTAATGGGTCTTTCCTGCCAGGCAATTTCTGGGGGGACCGGCTTGTGCCAGCTGCCCAATGCCTGGTTGCGACCCAGCGCGTTATAAAAACTGTCTGCCAGTAAAAAATAACCCTGCACGTTAGGATGCACATGCTCCAACAGCAGGTTGTTGCCGGTTACACCGTCAGGCGAATTAGCGATAAAAGCCGCTTCGTTGTCAACCAGGGTAGCGTTGTAGCGCCTTGCCAGCTGCCTGATCTGCTGGTTAATGGCTTCGGGTGCCCGAAAGCGCAATAGATCGTGTTCTTTTGCCAGCAAAAACTGAGCGTTAGCTTGCCGATGCTGGTTGCGCTGCTGATGCACCAGAGCCAGCTGATAATGAAAATCGGCTGAATGCTCTGCATCTGCCTGCGAGCTGAGCGTCGAGAGCAAAGCGGCATCGTTACTGTCTGCTGTACCCGCCTCGGTATTGGCCTCTGCCAATTGTTGTAGCTGTAGTTTTGCTGTGGCTGGGATCGGTTTGCTGTTAAAGGGTGGCTGGCCGGCCAAATTGCTGACCAGCGTGCTGATATACACCGGAATGCCTGCCCGCTGATACTTAGCCAGCAACCGGCTGAGGTTGCTGTCAAACTGCTTAAGGCCAGCCTGAAACTGTGCTGAGCCAAGCGCAATGTCTTTATCCCGCGCCACTCTGGCCATAAAGGTGCGGCTGCTTTCATCGGCGCCCTGCAGCGGTTGGTTCAGCTGCTGATACAACTGCTCCATCAGCTGAAAGCTGTGTAATTTACGCAAGCTGATCATCAGCCGGGTAGCGCCAGGGCTTTGTCCGGCCAGATAATGTGAACCCACCCCGAGCAATCCCAGATATTCGTTATGGCCAGCATAAATGAGTACCGCATCCGGTTTAATGGCAATAATTTCATCGGCCAGGTCCAGCAAGGTATAGCTGTTAACAGCAGCTAAGGCAGTATTAACCACTTCTACCCGTTGGCCGCTAAAAGTGCGGCTTAGCCGTTGCTCCAGCATCGCCGCCAGTGAGGCTCCGGCGCCATACGGATAACCGGCAGCGGTTGAACCGCCTTGCACCACTACCCGGATGGCGTTAGC
Source organism: Arsukibacterium sp. UBA5043 (assembly GCA_002415085.1). Classification (GTDB taxonomy): domain Bacteria; phylum Pseudomonadota; class Gammaproteobacteria; order Enterobacterales; family Alteromonadaceae; genus Alishewanella. The sequence continues at coordinate 284,781 of DIBV01000013.1, forward strand.
AGGCTTGTCTGCCAGCACAAATGCCGGCTCCATTTTAACGCTAGGCAGCTGAGTATTATTGGCAAAATAACGTTTAACAATATCGGTTTCGCTAACCAGATAGGCCGGATTGGCCGGGTTGGTTTTAAATAAAGGCCAGTTATTGCCGGCACCGGTTGCCCGTAACGCCAGTTCTGCCAGTACTACCACCAGTAGTGGTAAGGCCAGGGCAATGGCCCGAAATATCCAGATTCGCATCGGGCTTAGTCTCCTGCTGCCAATTGTTGAAGTAATTGCTGTTGCTGACGCAACGCCACCTTGTGCTGCGGCTGCTGTGCCAGGACCCGCTCTACTTCTGCCAGCGCCCGCCTAAGCTGTTGCTGGTAATAATAACTGCGGGCCAGCATTAAGCGATAGTCGGTATTCTCTGGTGCGATGGCCACGGCTTTGCGCTGATAATGGGCTGCCAGAGGCAGTTGCTGGCTATCGAAATACAATTGGCCAGCCACAAAAGCCATATGACTCTCGGTAGGCAACGCATCCGCTAATAACGCCGCAACTTTGGCGGCATCGCTAATCCGGCCCTGCTGCTGATACAGGGTAACCAGCCGCTGACTGGCCTTAAGCCAGCTTAAGCCATTGCTGCGCTCGCGTGCCAGTGCAATAAAGGGGTTGCTGTCAGGTGCAAAGCTGACCGGTTGTGGTGATGCGACAAAAGGATAATCGGCGGTCAGCTGGCGCACCTTAAATTGTGCCAGTGCCAGATCCACTTCGGTTAAGGGAATGTCGGCCAGCGCTTGCGCGGGCGGTATCACACCGGTTTCAACCTGGTTCAGCCCCAGTTGTTGCTGCAACTCGGGCAAAAACGCTTCAGCCAGATAAAAATAGCCCAGCTGGTTAGGGTGCAGATGCTCCAGCATCAGTTGCTTGTCAATTATGCCATCAGGGCTGTGCCGGCGCAGCAGTGCCTCACTGTCTATCAAAGGGAGATTAAAATCGCTACTTAACTTCTTCAGGGTTATGTTGATGGTCGCGGGTGCCCGAAAGCGCAGCAAATCATGCTCGCGCGCCAGCTGATAGTGGGCCAGTGCCTGCTGTTTGTCACCACGTTGCTGGTACAATCCGGCCAGTTGAAAGTGCCAGCTGGCAATATCGGATTCCGCATTCAGTGCCTGTTGCAGTTGCGGGATAGTCGGGTTTGGCAGTGCGGGCTTTGCCGAGACAAAAGGCGGCTGGTCGGCTTCGTTACTGGCAACGGTGCTAAGCAGAACAGGAATGCCAGCAGCCTGATATTTTGTCAGCAACAGGCCCATGTTGGCATGAAACTGTTCAATGCCAGCATTAAACAGGGCCGTGTCTTTACCAATTTCAGTATGGCGGGCAATTTGGGCCATCATGGTGCGGTTTGGTTGCAGGCTTGCAGGCGGGCTGACGCTGATATAAACACGTTGCAGCGCCTGAAATAATGCCAGTTTACGCAGCTTTAAATACAGCAGTTTAGTGCCGTGATTATACTCACCGGCAAAGGCAGACCCTACCCCCATTACCCCTAAAAACTCATTGTGGCCAGCATATACCAGCACCAGATCAGGCTTAAGCGCAATGACTTCATCACTGATATCCAGCAGGGTATAGGAGTTTATTGCCGCCATAGCCAGGTTAATAACTTCAATATTCTGTTCGGGATACAATCGTTTTAAGCGTTGTTGCAACATGGCCGCCGGTGCGCCCCAGCGGCCATAAGGAAAGCCGGCAGCTGAAGAGCCGCCAATAAAAATGATCCGCTGCTGGTTCGGCGCTTTTCTGGCCTGAAAATACTGGGTGTCGGGGCTAACCTGCGGCGCCAGCTCAGGCGCGGCAAAATAGCGGTTAATCAGGGCCGGGTTGGCTTGCTGGTACCCTGCCATCGCTGGTACCGGTACCACTAACGGATAGCGTTGATACAGGCTGGTCTGGCGTAGCAGTAACTCTGCCAGCAGCAGTAATATAAGGGGTAACGCCAGGGCAATACTGTAAAACACTACTTTTTTACGGGTGAGTGTCTTGTTAGCTGTTACGGGCGGATAATCGGTCATTGCTTAAGTAATCAGCGGCAGGATATCAACGACGGTAACCGATGTTTTTAAGCGCAGCAAGTTTTGGCGCATTTGAACTACCGGCAATTGTCAATTAAGGTTACTTTAGATAAGTATTTTATAATGGGTGCTGCTCGACAGCCGGCTTATGCAATATATTCTGGGTATTTCCTGTTTTTACCACGATAGTGCGGCGTGTTTACTGGCCGACGGAGTTATTGTGGCTGCGGCCCAGCAGGAGCGTTTTAGCCGGTTAAAGCACGATGCAGGGTTTCCCGCCGATGCCATCCGCTATTGTTTAGCCGAGGCCGGGATCGGGGTGACTGATTTAAGCGCCGTAGTGTTTTACGATAAACCGCTGTTAAAGTTCGAGCGTTTACTGGAAACCTATCTGGCCCATGTGCCCCGGGGTTTTCGCTCCTTTCTGACCGCTATGCCGGTATGGTTAAAAGAAAAGTTGTATCTGAAAACCGTGCTGCGCCGCGAGCTTCGCACTTTGGCAGGTATGGATAGAAAAACCACACTGCCACAGTTGTTGTTTAGTCAGCATCATCAGGCACATGCTGCCTCAGCCTTTTATCCCAGCCCCTATCAGAACGCGGCTGTTATCTGTCTGGATGGGGTTGGCGAGTGGGCTACCTCTACTATCTGGCACGGTAAAGACACCAGCTTAACTCCATTGTTCGAATTGCAGTTTCCGCATTCGCTGGGGTTGCTCTATTCTGCCTTTACTTACTACTGTGGTTTTAAAGTTAACTCCGGTGAATATAAGCTAATGGGCCTGGCGCCTTACGGCGAACCACGTTTTGTAGAAACCATTTATCGAGAGCTGATTAAGGTAAAACCTGACGGCAGCTTTGCCCTGAATATGGCCTATTTTAGCTATCCGGTGGGCTCGCGCATGGTAAACCGCAAGTTTGAACAGTTATTTGGTGTGCCGCCCTTAAGCGCTGAGGCAACGCCCAGCCAGTTTTATCTGGATTTAGCCCGTTCGGTGCAGCAGGTTACCGAAGAAATTGTGCTGAAAATTGCCCATCATGCCCATCGTTTAACCGGAGCAACAAAGCTGTGTCTGGCTGGTGGCGTGGCGCTGAATTGTGTGGCCAATGGTCGCTTGTTACGGGATGGACCCTTTAGTGATATATGGGTGCAGCCGGCAGCCGGTGATGCTGGTGGCGCATTGGGCGCTGCGCTGCTGGCCTGGCATCAGTATTTTCAGCAGAGCAGAGCGGCAGATGAGCAGCATGATCAGATGCAGGGTAGCTATTTGGGACCGGCTTATAGCGATACCGAAATAGGTCGATTACTTGCAAGTCAACAAGTGCCATATCAGCAATTAAGTGACAATATGCTGTATCACACCACCGCGGGTTTACTGGCAGCAGGCCAGGTAGTGGGCTGGTTTCAGGGGCGGATGGAGTTTGGCCCCAGAGCTCTGGGTAACCGCTCTATTTTAGCTGACGCCAGAAGCACTGCTATGCAAAGCATTCTTAATATAAAAATTAAACAACGTGAATCGTTCCGGCCCTTTGCCCCGGCGGTATTAACTGAACATGCCAGCGAATATTTTGATCTTAGTGCTGAAAGCCCTTATATGTTGCTGGTGGCTAAAGTGAACCCTGAATTGTGTATTAGCCTGCCGCCAGAAACCCGCGGCTTAGCCAAACAGGCAGAGCAGCGCTCTAGTCTGCCCGCCATTACTCATATTGATTATAGCGCCAGGGTGCAAACGGTGAGTAAGTCGGGTAATCCACGGTTTCATCATTTGCTGCAAACCTTTCACGAATTGACGGGAACGCCAATACTGATTAATACCTCGTTTAATGTTCGGGGCGAGCCGCCGGTTTGTAGTCCGGCTGAAGCGTTACAGGGCTTTCTGGCTACCGACATGGATTATCTGGTGCTGGGCAACTGTATCCTGAGTAAAGCTGAGCAGGACCCGGCACAGTTGGCCGCTGCCAGATTGCGCAGTTTTGCAAATGACTAACCCGTTAGCTTATTAAGGATGCATGATGCAGTTGTTGTTAAAAACTGACCGCGCCGGGTTGCGTACCTTTGGCTGGCAAATGGCCATTGCCTTGCCGTTAGTGTTTTCGCTGTTGCTACCCTGGATATTGGATTCTCTTACCGTGGCTACCTTGCCGCTATGGCCACTGATGGTAGCGGCGGTGTTTTTATTGCTGGCGGGTTTGTGGCCAACCGGCCTGTATTATCCGTACCGGGCCTGGATGGCTTTTGCCAGAGTAATGGCCTGGATCAACACGCGGCTGCTGCTTGGCCTGGTATTCTATCTGCTGCTATTGCCGCTGGGCCTGGTGCTGCAATTACTTGGTAAGTTGCAGTATAAGCATAAACCAGCAGGTGACAGCTACTGGCTGGCGCCCGATAAAATACCCACCGCCAAAGATTTAGAGGATCCGTTTTAATGCAGGAATTTTTAACTGATTTATGGGCATTTTTACGGGTTCGTAAAAAAATCTGGCTACTGCCAATCATTCTGGTGCTGGCGCTACTGGGCGCGCTGGTGGTAGTAAGCCAGCAATCGGCGCTGGCGGGGTTTATTTATACCTTATTTTAGCCCGGATTTCGGCTTTGCCAGCATCAATATTGGCTAATAGCCAACAGATCCTGTAAGCTGCACGCCCTTCAAAACGAGGGCCACTGCAGCTGCGGCAGATTTTTCTCGCAGCCTTTATTGCGGGATAACGCATGCAATTTACCGATTTAAACCTGTCGAACGATATTTTAAAAGCCATTAGCGACAAAGGCTACACCACGCCATCGCCTATTCAGGCTCAGGCAATTCCTGCGGTGCTGGCCGGCCACGACCTAATGGCAGCTGCCCAGACCGGTACCGGCAAAACCGCCGGCTTTACCTTGCCACTGTTGCAAATGCTGAGCGAGGGCAGTAACCAGGGCCGCAAAGTACAGGCTAATCAGGTACGGGCGCTTATTTTAACCCCAACCCGCGAGCTGGCAGCACAAATTGCCGAAAGCGTAAAAGTATATGGTAAGTACCTGCCACTGCGCTCAGCGGTGGTATTTGGCGGGGTAAGCATTAACCCGCAACTGATGGCACTGCGTAAAGGCGTTGATATTCTGATCGCCACCCCGGGCCGCCTACTCGATTTATACCAGCAAAATGCCATGCGCTTTACCCACTTAGAAGTATTGGTGCTGGATGAAGCCGACCGCATGCTGGATATGGGTTTTATCCGCGATATTAAAAAAATTCTGGCACTGTTACCGGCAAAACGGCAAAACCTGCTGTTCTCGGCCACCTTTTCTAACGAAATTCGTACCCTGGCCAAAGGCTTGTTGCACAATCCGGTAGAAGTGACCGTAACGCCACCTAACAGTACCGTCGAAAAAATTGAGCAATGGGTCTATCCGGTAGATAAAAACCAGAAAGCCGCGGCATTAATTGCGCTGGCCAAACAACATAACTGGCAGCAGGTACTGGTATTTACCCGCACCAAACACGGTGCCAATAAACTGAGTTTACAGCTGGAAAAAGCCGGCATCAGCGCTTTGGCCATTCATGGCAATAAAAGCCAGAACGCCCGCACCAAAGCACTGGCTGAGTTTAAAGCCGGCACTATCCGGGTGCTGGTAGCGACCGACATTGCCGCCCGTGGTCTGGATATTGATATGCTACCGCAAGTGGTCAATTTTGACTTGCCGCATGTGGCTGAAGATTATGTGCACCGCATTGGCCGTACCGGCCGCGCCGGTAAATCAGGCCAGGCAATATCTCTGGTCTGTGCCGATGAGAGTAAAGAGCTGGCAGGTATTGAACGCTTAACCAAACAACAAATTCCACGGCAGGTAGTTGCCGGGTTTGAGCCGGTGCAGCAACTGGCAGACAGTAACCCAAACAGCAAACCCTACCGGCCGAAAAAGCCAAAAACTGAACATCGTGACGGCCGGCGCTCGTCGCGCAGTTAATCAAGGATAGGGCAGATACCGCCCTGGCAGTATTTATACAGTACTTATATCAATGCCACGTTACTTACGTGGCTTTGAAAATTTCATTTCCCCAAAATTAAGCTGAATATAAACTGAATAGTGCTTGACGTTGTTAACAATTGCGGTTGAAATGTGCACTGTTGAGCTTATTGAGCTGCCCATGCCGCAAAAATTTCATTTTACTTCTGGTTTACCCCGTTCTGGTTCAACATTGTTGGCTGGCATTCTGCGGCAAAACCCCCGTTTTCATGCTGCAATGAGCAGTCCGGTAGCCGGTTTAGTTATTGGCGCGTTGGAACAAATGGGCGCCGCCAGCGAGTCCTACTCCTTTTTCGATAAAGCAAAACGTAAATCGGTCTTCCGGCCATTGTTTAACGTTTATTGCGAAGATAAATCTACGCAACAAATTATATTTGCTACTAATGCAATAGTAACTTTAGGATGATCCCCTTATGTTCCAATTTATAACCTCTGTTCGTTCGAGCTTCTTTGCACGGATCAGCCTGTTTCTTTCGCTTTTTTGCATAACTGCAGCGAGCCATGCGGCAACCTTTGATGGTGACGGCGGCTCCCTATCTGGAGCAAATTATATAGAGGCAGACAACGGTGATGGCATCACCATGACTGCGACTTTCAATGGTGACACGGCGGATGTAGCTGATGCTGGCAATGGCGGTGGCTCTAGCGGTAATGTTTTTTATGGTGTGGGTGCTACTGCTACATCCGTTCAAGTATCATTTTCTAGTCCGGTGAATATTTCGTCACTTGTCTACTTTGAAGCTGATGGCACCGCCAGTACGGGAAACTATACCTTTACCGTAACCTCCGGCTCAGGATCCACAATAGTAAAAACTCAGGCGGATTTTACTCTACTATCGGGTCTTGCCGGGGTAACGCTAACTCCAGTAGATTGGACCTCTGTCTCTACCTTTACCATTACAAGCGACGCTATCAATTTCGCACCAGGACTGGATACCCTAGTTTATACTATGGGCAATAACACCCCTGTGTTAACCAACCTTAACGGTGACAGCGTCACCTGGGCTGGCGTGGGCAATTATGTGTCTTTAGATGCAGGCACTAGTCTTGGCGTTAGTGATACTGAGCTCGATGCTCTTAATGGTGGCAACGGTAACTATGCTGGTGCGACTTTAACCCTGCAACGGGTAGGCGCAGCAATTACCACGGATGTGTTTGGTTTCGATACCAGCGGCGCCCTGTTCAGCGTTAGCGGTGCTAATTTGCAGAGCGGCGGCTTAACCTTCGCAACCTTTACCAATGCCAGTGGTGTTTTGAACATCAATTTCAATAGCAGCGCCACCACAGCCACCAAATCACTGGTGCAGGATGTGTTACAACGGATTCAATACAGTAACAATACTCCCGCCGCAGATGCGGCCTTGCGTTATAGCTTGAGTGATGGCACGGCCAGCACCACAGCAGATGTGACAGTCACCAGCGACAGCGTCTATGTCACCAGCACCACAGATACCGCCACGATTAATATCAACGACGGCGTGAGTTTCAGTGAGGCGGTTGCCATTGCCTTAGCAGACACTACGGGTAGCCAGACGCTGATTTTATCCAGCGCCTTCACTAGCAGCATGTCACTGGCTGGAAATTTGAGCATTGCCGAAAACATGGCGATTGATGCCAGCGCCGCAGGGTCAAGCTTTGTGATTGCCGGCAGCACCTTAACCTTAGGTTCGGGTGTTACCCTGTCTTTAACCCACGCTAATCAATTGCAGATTTCAAGTACTATTAATGGTGCGGGTAACTTGTCTAAAGCAGGAGCGGGTACCTTGCGCTTGACCGGAACTAACAGTAGCCGCACGGGTAGCACCTCTGTACTGGGGGGCACATTAGACATTGACGCTGACACTAACCTGGATGGTGCCAATACTGGTGTCTTGACTTTAAATGGCGGCACCTTGGCGATGACGGTGACCGGCGGCTCCACTGGTAATCCCGTGATTCAAACGATTAATAATCCCATCACCCTGGGCGCCTCTGGCGGTTCATTCAATCCAACCGGCGGTGGTGGTCGAAACATTATTAATCTGTCCGGGGTGATTTCCGGTAGCGGTAATCTGACTAAAATTGGCGCTTCAGTGTTACAACTTAGCGGCAACAATAGCTATTCAGGCCAGACCTTAATCACCAATGGTGGGCTGATTTTGAGTCACAACAATGGTTTAGGGTCAACCTCTGGCAGCACTACCGTTAATGCGGGATCGGCACTGCGAATTGCCGCAGGTGTGGTTAGCCCAGAGCCACTGTTTCTCAATGGTACAGGCAGAAATATTGACGCTGTCGACTATGGTGCACTGGGCGCAGATGCCTACAGCCTAGGCACCAGCACAGTGTCCGGTAATATAGCGTTATCTACCGATACGAATATTAGCGTTACTGGCGGCAGTAATTTGATCGTAAGCGGCAGCGTTAGCGGTACAGGCACTCTGACTAAGACTGATACTGGTAGCCTAACCTTAGCGGGTACTAATACTAATTCTGGCGCCACATCTGTCTCTGCAGGCACCTTAGTGCTGGATAATGGTGCTGCCATAGCAGACAGCACTGCGGTCAGTATAGCGTCTGGGGCGACATTGCGACTCGATGCCAGTGAAACCATAGGAGTACTTTCTGGCGCGGGAACACTGGCCATGAATGGGGCACACCTTACGGTTAATCAAACCAGCGATAGCAGTTTTGCCGGCAATATCACCGGTAGTGGCAGCAATTTAACTAAGTCGGGTTCGAGTAAGTTGACCCTTTCGGGTACTAACACTTATACCGGTGTTACCAGCATCAGCGGCGGCAGCTTAAATCTAACTGGCGCCTTGAGTGGCACCACTGGCGCCACTATTGGCTCGGGTGGCACCTTAGAAGGTTCGGGCAGTCTCTTTGCCACCAGTTCAGCCAATACCTTGACTGTGCAAAGTGGCGGCATTTTGTCACCTGGTATCTCAGGACCTGGCACAATCACAATCAACGGCAACCTGACCATAGCGGCAGGCGGTGCCCTGACGACACAAATTACAGGGACAGTGTTAGGCTCAGGTTATGACTCAGTGGCAGTAAACGGCACAGTGGATGTGTCAGCGGCCACACTGAATGTTAGTCACAGTTATACCGCAGGTTTAGGGGATAGTTACCGCCTGCTGGTTAATGATGGCGTGGATAGTATAACTGGGAGCTTCTCAGGCCTGCCTCAGGGCGGAACGGTGACTGCCAGTGGTAATAGCACTGTGCTTACCGCCTATTATGCTGCTACCGATGGCGGTGCTTACAGTGGCGGTAACGAGTTTATGTTAGTGGCGCCGGTAGACAGCACGCCGCCGACAGTGTCTTCTGTCACAGTACCCGCCAACGCAACTTATGTTAGCGGACAGGTGCTGGATTTCTTGATTAATTTTGATGAAAACGTCACCGTTAACACAGCTGGCGGCACGCCGCAGCTAGCGTTAACCATAGGGGCGACCATTCGTCAGGCTACCTATCAGAGCGGTTCTGGCTCATCAAGCTTGTTGTATCGCTATACGATACAGAGTGGTGACGCCGACAGTGACGGCATTGCCATCGGTGCTTTAGCCAGCAATGGCGGTACGTTGCGGGATGCCACTGGTAATAATGCGAACTTAACCCTGAACTCAGTGGGCTCCACAGCATCTGTATTGGTGGATGCGGTCGCGCCAATTGTGTCTTCGGTCAATGTGCCAGCTAATAGCACTTATGTTAGCGGCCAGAATCTCGATTTCTCGATTAATTTTGATGAGAATATCACAGTCAATACTGGTGGCGGCACGCCGCAGTTGTCGTTAATCATCGGTGCAACTGCTCGTCAGGCGGTGTACCAAAGCGGTTCTGGCTCCTCGAGCTTATTGTATCGCTACACGATACAGAGCGGTGATGCTGACAGCGACGGTATAGCCATCGGCACCTTAGCCAGCAATGGTGGCACGCTGAGAGATGCGGCTGGTAATAATGCTAATTTGACGTTGAACGCAGTAGGCTCGACAGCATCTGTGCTGGTGGATGCGATCGCGCCAAGTGTGTCTTCGGTCAATGTGCCAGCTAATAGCACTTATGTTAGCGGCCAGAATTTTGACTTCGCTATTAACTTTGATGAAAACATCACCGTCAATACCGGTGGAGGTACGCCGCAGCTGGCGTTAACCGTAGGCGCGATCACTCGGCAGGCAGTGTATCTGAGTGGTTCGGGTACTTCGAGCTTATTGTATCGCTACACAGTGCAAAATGGTGACGATGACAGTGATGGTATTGCCATTGGCAGCTTAGCCAGCAATGGTGGCACGCTTAGAGATGCGGCTGGTAATAATGCTAATTTGACGTTGAACGCAGTAGGCTCGACAGCATCTGTGCTGGTGGATGCGGTCGCGCCAAGTGTGTCTTCGGTCAATGTGCCAGCTAATAGCACTTATGTTAGCGGCCAGAATCTCGACTTCGCTATTAACTTTGATGAAAACATCACCGTCAATACCGGTGGAGGTACGCCGCAGCTGGCGTTAACCCTAGGCGCGACGACTCGGCAGGCCGTGTATCTGAGTGGTTCAGGTACTTCGAGTTTGTTGTATCGCTACACGATACAGAGCGGTGACGCTGACAGTGACGGTATAGCCATTGGCAGCTTAGCCAGTAATGGTGGCACATTGCGTGACAGCGCTGGGAATAATGCGAACCTGACGTTGAACTCCGTAGGCTCAACAGCCTCAGTATTGGTGGATGCAGCAGTGCCAGTAGTGGCAGGCGTTACGTCATCTAATGCTGATGGCAGTTATAAGGCTGGTGATGTAATAGTACTGCAGCTCTCGTTTAACGAAACAGTCACTGTAACAGGTTCGCCGCAGTTAACTCTGGAAACTGGGGTAACCGACCGCACAGTCAATTACGGCTCTGGTTCAGGCTCCAGCACCTTAGTCTTTAATTACATTGTTCAAGCAGGGGATGGTTCTGGCGATTTAGATTATACGGCTGTCAATGCTTTAATGTTAAATGGTGGCAGTATTAAAGACAGCGCTGGCAATGCAGCCAGTTTAATCCTGTCTTTGCCTGGCACAACTGGCTCACTTAGTGCCAACAAGGCATTAATTATTGATACGTCTGCGCCAACTGTGCCCGCGGCGCCGGATTTAATCGCCGCCAGTGACACAGGCAACTCTGATACCGATAATATCACAGATATTACCACGCCAACTTTTAGCGGTACGGCGGAAGCTAGCAGTATCATTACGGTCTTAATTGATAATATCAGTAACGGGACTACCACGGCGGATGGCAGTGGCAACTGGACGTATATAGCTACAGTGTTGACCGCTGGCTCACACACTGTTGCAGCCACCGCAACTGACGCTGCAGGCAACGTGTCTGAGAGTTCGGCAAATCTGAATATTCAAATCGGCTTTAACGCACCGGCAGCGCCAGCTGCGGTCAACGCCACTGCAGGAGATGCGCAAGCGAGCGTAAGCTTCAGTGCCCCTGTCAATAACGGTGGCGCAGTTATTACCAGCTATACCGCGACCTCCAGTCCGGGTGGCCTGACTGCGAGCGGTGCGGCATCACCTTTAACTGTTACAGGTCTTACTAATGGCACGGCGTATACCTTTAGTGTGACTGCTACTAACTCTGCCAATACCAGCGTAGCGTCAGTCGCATCAAACAGCGTTACGCCGGTCGCACCGAACTCTGCGCCAACCATTAACGGCACGCCAGCGACTACTATCGCACAGGACACGGCTTACAGCTTTGTGCCAACCGCAACCGATGTGGATGCGGAAACGACCCTGACCTTTAGCATTGTTAACAAACCTACGTGGGCCAGCTTTAACACGGCGACCGGTGCGTTAACCGGTACCCCAGCTAATGATGATATTGGGGTGACCAATGCGATTGTGATCAGTGTCACGGATGGCAGTTTAAGTGCTGCGCTACCGGCGTTTAACTTAAGCGTGACCAACACTAACGATGCGCCAACTATTAGCGGCGCGCCTGATGTGACCGTAGCGCAAGATAGCGCTTATACTTTCACGCCTACCGCAACCGATGTGGATGCGGATACCACGCTGACGTTCAGCATCGCCAACAAACCAAGCTGGGCCAGCTTTAACACGGCGACCGGTGCGTTAAGCGGTACCCCAACTAATGATGATATTGGCGTAACCAATGCGATTGTAATCAGTGTCTCAGATGGCAGTTTAAGTGCGGCGCTACCAGCGTTTAACTTAAGCGTGACCAACACCAACGATGCGCCAACCATTAGCGGCGCGCCTGCTGTGACCGTAGCACAAGATGCGGCTTACAGCTTTGTGCCAACGGCCGCCGATGTGGATGCGGACACGACGCTGACCTTTAGCATTGTCAACAAACCGAGTTGGGCCAGTTTTAACACAACGACCGGTGCGTTAACCGGTACCCCAACTAATGATGATATTGGGGTGACCNNACGACGCTGACCTTTAGCATTGTCAACAAACCGAGTTGGGCCAGTTTTAACACAACGACCGGTGCGTTAACCGGTACCCCAACTAATGATGATATTGGGGTGACCAATGCGATTGTGATCAGTGTCACGGATGGCAGTCTAAGTGCAGCATTACCGGCGTTTAACTTAAGCGTGACCAACACCAACGATGCGCCAACCATTAGTGGCACGCCAGCGAACAGCGTTAATGAAGGCGAAGCATACCATTTTGCCCCAGAAGCGAATGACGTCGATCCGGAAACAACCTTAACGTTTAGTATTGTGAACAAGCCTGAGTGGCTGAGCTTTGATACCTCTAACGGTGGGTTAAGCGGTACCCCGACTAATGAAGATGTCGGGGCAACGGCAGGTATTGTTATTTCAGTCTCTGATGGTGAGCTATCGGCCAGCCTGGCTGCCTTTACGCTAAACGTAGTCAATGTTAACGATGCGCCGAACGCCAACGATGACAGCTACAGCTTGCCTATCGCTGCCGATAGTATCTATATCCTGGATGTGCTGTTAAACGACACCGATCCGGATGAAGATGTGTTGCGGATCACCGCTGCCAGCAGCAGCGTTGGTCAGGTTTCCATTGTGGATAACAGCTTGCGCTTTGCGCCGGCTGATAACTTTAATGGCCAGGCGAGCCTGGAATACCGGATCAGTGATGGTGAGTTAAGTGCCATGGCCAGGGTTGAGGTGACTATTAGCGGTGTTAATCCGTTAGCGCCAACCATAACCATAGCGCAAGATATTGATGTTAATGCCAGCGGTATGTTTACCAAGGTGAATTTAGGCGCTGTTAGCGCGCGCGATGCCCAGGGCAATCGTTTAGCGGTAACGTTACTTAATGGCCAGCCGCTGTTTGCACCGGGTAAACACCAGGCATACTGGCAAGCGACCGATGCCAACGGTATCAGCAGCACCGAAACCCAGGTGGTCAATGTGCATCCGCTGGTATCCCTGAGCAAATCTCAGCAAGTGAATGCCAATAGTGCCGTGACGGTAAAAGTATTGCTAAACGGTGCTGCGCCGCAGTATCCACTTGATATTAACTACAGTGTCAGTGGCTCTGCAATGGCAATGACGGATCATGATCTGGCAGGTGGCACGGTGCAAATCACCAGTGGCAACAGTGCAGACATCCAGTTTAATGTGTTCGCTGATTTAGCAAGTGAACAAAGCAAAGACATCGTCATTACCCTGGATGAGAGCCTTAACCTGGGTACAAATGCCAGCACGCGTATTACGGTAAGTAATGCCAATATTGCGCCAGAGGTAAAACTACAGGCTGCTCAAAACGGCGTGATCAGCAGCCAGCTAAGTAAAACAGCGGGGCCGGTTACGGTGAGTGGCGTTGTGTCCGATGTGAATGCATCAGACGCATTAAGCTTAACCTGGCACGCGGAGACGTTAATCAACACGGCAACGGATCCGGCGCAATTTGTATTTGACCCTGCAGCTTTAGCAGCGGGCGTGTACAAACTGACCTTAACGGCCACCGATAGCGGCAGCCCTGCCCTGAGCACTACGCGCACCATTAACCTGTTGCTGGTAAACAGCCTGCCAGTGTTGGGCGATGGCGACAGCAATGGTAACTTAATACCCGATGCTGAAGAGGGTTATGGTGATCGCGACGGCAACGGCATACCTGATTACCAGGACCCGGGTTTGTCGTGCAATGCATTGCCAGAGCAGTTGCAGCAGGTGAGCAGCTATCTGGCTGAAGCCGAGCCAGGCGTTTGCATGTTGAAAGGCGCCACGTCTTTGCTAACTAACACGGGCGGCATTGAATTGGGCAGCGACATCGTGCCGCTGCTGGAACCGGATATGCAAGCGACCAACACGGGTGGGATATTCGACTTTGAGTTGTCTCAGTTGCCGCAAGCCGGGGATAGTATTCGTATTGTAATACCACAACGTCAACCGGTACCGGCAGGTGGTATTTACCGCAAGTACACGACAGCGGCTGGCTGGGCTAACTTTGTCACAAATGCTAACAATAGCCTGTTCAGTGCAAGCGGTAACGCTGGCTACTGCCCGCCACCGGGTGATGCTAGCTGGCAAGCGGGTTTGACTGAAGGCCATTGGTGTGTGCAGTTGCTGATAGAAGATGGTGGCCCGAACGATGCTGATGGTATTGCCAACAACAGTATTGCGGATCCGGGTGGCGTTGCAGTGCCGTTTTCTAATAATGCGATACCACTGGCAACTGCAGATACTTACAACCTGCAATGGAACAACAGCCATGAGCTGAATGTATTAAGTAATGATAGTGACGCAGACAATGATTCCCTGCAGATTACCCAGGTATCAGCCAACTTCGGTCAGGTCAGTATCAGTGATGATATGACGCAGCTGATTTATACACCAGAAACTGACTTTATTGGCAGCGATACGTTGGTATACGGTATCAGTGATGGCAAGGGGGGCACATCTAGTGCACAGGTCGCTATTGTCGTCTACTTCAATCAGGCACCTCAGGTTGTTGCTACGGCAACTGCCAGTACCAATGATCGTACCGCCATTAATATCGATGTATTAAGCAGTGCCAGCGATCCAGACGGTGATTCACTCAGTATTCTGGTAGCCACTGCCGAACAGGGCATGATCAGCATCTCAGAAGGCATGCTGCGCTATGTTCCTAAAGCTGGCTTTGATGGTACTGATCGGGTGAGTTTTGTTATTAGCGATGGCCGCGGTGGTATCGCGCAAGGTGAAGTATTGGTATCGGTTCAAGCGTATGAGGTGATTACGGTAGTGAATAAATCCTCTGGCGGTTCTACCGGCGTGTGGGGCTTAATGTTGTTAAGCCTGTTATTACTGCGTCGGTTAAAACTCAATGCGGCAGTACGCTTTACCCGTTTTACAAAGGGCGCTGCCGCCATGTTGATGGTGTTGCTGAGTTCGGTCTTGCTTGTCAGCACGCCAACGGCGCAAGCAAAGGGTTTGACGTTTGACGGTTATATTGGTCAGAGCACGGCGAGCAAGTCTGCAAGTGATATTGCGGCTGGCTTGCCAGCAGAGGCAAGGTTGCTGGACTACGACAACAGCGCCACCAGCTTTGCGCTGGGGGGGAGCTATTCGTTGACAGATAAGCTGGCGTTGCAAGCGCATTATGTTGATTTAGGCGAGACGTCGTTCAGCATTGAAGCGGATACCCTCAGTGCTGAGCAGCTGCATCAACAAATCTCAGCGATAGATTCGTTACTGGCAAAAGGTATTCGCAGCGGCTTCAGTTATAAGGTATTGCAGGTGGAAGGCTGGTCAATGGCAGTGCAAGGTGGTGTATTCAG
>DIBV01000014.1:0-156 GCA_002415085.1 Arsukibacterium sp. UBA5043
CACCGGCTCATTCTGCTGCGGTTTAAAAGGCCGGATATAGTTCTTCAGAATGCCTTCTTTGCCGGTAAATCCTTTGGCCTGGATCTCACGGAACAGCACTGTTGCCGGTATCCAATCCGGCTTAGCCGCAGCTATCCGTTCCATCAGATACGTCTT
>DIBV01000014.1:439-23990 GCA_002415085.1 Arsukibacterium sp. UBA5043
GTTTTACATTGCCGGTGACAAGTCATAAAATCTGATCTGTAGCCGAAAAAAATATTTCTATGTCCAACAACATGTAAAGCCGCTAAGACAACCTTCCATACAGATAATTTATCATCTGTTGTTAGCTCATTTTGTGCTAAATAGAGCAAAGACAATGCGTCACCAAGAAAGTAGTTCAGTCTGAGAGGGAAGGCAATTCTACCGATTGAGAGTAAATGTGATATGAAATAAATCTCCCTTAAACTTGATTGATGAAGCATGTCGTTATCAATATATTCATATAGATAATGTTGCATGTCCTCTAAGGTATTTAGTTTAAACAGGGAGTGTTCGTCGTAAACTATTAAATCAAGGAGTTGGCACTGCTTTTTGTAAGCGTCAGTTTTGACGATTTTTTCTCGAATGCGTTCTTCAAGCTTGGCTGCCGCTTGGATGAAGGATAGTCCTTCAAGGATCAACCCTCGGGTATTTTTATGTTTTTGTCCATTTAGAAGCAATACATCTGCTTCCAGAACTTCAGCGATAGATTCGTCAGCTCTACATACTTTTCTTGAGCCATCCATTAAGCCGTCATAGTATTCTTTATTATTTTGAAGCTTGGAATGCGTTTTTGTGCCATGAAGCTCGGTAATTTCGACGCCTAATATTATTAGCTCAGATAATCTAACCAGAAAGTCTGGACTCTCAGATTTTATTAGGTCTAAGAAAGGCAGATCTCCATAAATACGGTCAAATATTTTCCGTTCTTTAATGCTTTTATCCACAATTCACTTAATTAATAGAACTCATAAATCAGATAGTATCTTTCCTCATGAAATATCGATAGGGTAAATACGGGAGTTCCATGTAATTACAGATTGAAACTATATCACTAGGTGCTATACTTCTTGCGATTAGTGCAAGGATTGCTGATGCGGGTATTTAAAAACAAAGTTTTCGCAAAATGGGCTCACAAAGAAAGTCTGACAGACAAAGCACTTTTAGTCGCTGTCGTGGAGATAGAGCAAGGACTGGTTGATGCTGACCTGGGCGGCGGTGTTTTTAAAAAACGTGTCGCGACAACTAAGGGTAAAAGTGGTGGCAGCAGAACCTTAATAGCTTATCGGGTGGCTGATAAGGCATTCTTTGTTTATGGATTTGCCAAAAATGCCAGAGCCAATATAACTGTTACTGAGTTAAAAGCTTTGAAACTGCTGGCTAGTGATTTGCTGAATTACAGTGACACCGAGCTTCGCCTGCTGTTAGACGCAGGAGCATTATTTGAGATAAACACAGATGAATAAAAAAATTTTAGACATGGTGCAGGAAACAGCGCAGGACTTTTATAACGCTGGAGTAATGAAGGATACGACACTGCGCGAGATAGAGGCCTTGTGTTTACCTGTTTTAGAGGAATTTAGCGCTGAGCAGATTAAGCAAATCCGTAACCAAAATAAGGCAAGCCAAGGGGTGTTTGCGGCCTATTTAAATACCAGTAAATCGACAGTACAAAAGTGGGAGCAGGGACAGAAAAAGCCAAATGGCCCTTCGTTAAAATTGCTTAATCTGGTGGCTAAAAACGGTTTACAGATACTTGCATAATCAATACTAACTACTTACCTTTTTCACTACATACCGATACGGCAGCTCTGTAGTATCGCTGGCCAGTAACTCGTGATCCATAAAACGGCAGAATGCCGGGATATCGCGGGTGGTGGCCGGGTCGTCGGCAATAATCAGTAAGGTTTCACCGACCTGCATTTTACGCATTTGCAGCCGCACCATCATTACCGGCTCCGGGCAGCGCAGGCCCAAGGCATCCAGGGTTTGGGTGGCGCTGTCAAAATGCGGGTTCATTACTACTCCATACTCCAAAATCTTAAAGTAAAACTAAACCTGCCCAGCAGGTGCTAGCTGCACTTATTCGGGTTGCGCCTGGCGTCGCTAAGCTAAGGCGATGGTTGGAACCCCACTTGCGCAGACACAGAGTGTCTGAGGTTTTGCGCCAGCAAAGCCGAGTTGCTGTGGCGAGCACAGTGGGTGTTGCAACCTACAGCCGTTATCATAATTACACAAAACAAAAGGGCCGTAAAAACGGCCCTTATTCTATGCGATTGTGCTGGTCGCTACCAGTCTGTTGCTATCAGCTTATGGCCGCTCAAACTATGGACGTTCAAAAACAGTAGCGATACCCTGGCCTAAACCAATACACATGGTCGCCAGGCCAAACTTACCGCCTTTATCTTCCATCACATTGATTAAGGTGGTGCTGATCCGTGAACCGGAGCAACCCAGCGGGTGGCCAAGGGCGATAGCGCCGCCGTTCAGGTTTACTTTCTGCTCTTTTACTTCCAGTAAGCCTAAGTCTTTCATTACCGGCAGCGCCTGGGCTGCGAATGCTTCGTTCAGCTCGGCGTAGTCGATATCGTCAATAGATAAACCGGCCATTTTCAGCGCCTTTTTCGACGCCGGTACCGGGCCGTAACCCATGATAGACGGGTCGCAACCTGCCACACCCATACCGCGCACGTAAGCGCGGATAGGTAAGCCCAGCTCTTTCGCTTTTTCTTCGCTCATGACCAGCATGCCTGAGGCACCATCTGATAACGCCGACGAGGTACCGGCGGTTACGGTGCCGTTGGCCGGGTCGAACACCGGGCGCAACTGGCCGAGGGCTTCTACTGTGGTTTCCGGGCGAATAACTTCGTCGTAATCCATCAGCTTTAATACGCCGTCGGCGTCGTGGCCTTCGGTTGGGATAATTTCATTTTTAAAGCGGCCTTGTTCGCTGGCTTCTTGTGCTAAGCGGTGTGAGCGGGCACCGAATTCATCTTGCTGCGCCCGGCTGATGCCATGCATTTTACCCAGCAGTTCAGCAGTTAGGCCCATCATGCCGGCGGCTTTAGCGATAGTGGTTGATAAGCCTGGGTGAAAATCGACACCGTGGTTCATTGGCACATGGCCCATATGTTCTACACCACCAATTAAATACACCTCACCCATGCCGGTTTGAATGGAGCGCACCGCATCGTGCAGTGCCTGCATCGATGAGCCACATAAACGGTTAACCGTTACGGCGGGCACCGAATGCGGAATACCGGCTAACAGTGAAGCGTTACGCGCCACGTTAAAGCCTTGTTCCAGGGTTTGCTGCACGCAGCCCCAGATAATGTCGTCAATGTCACTCGGGTTTAACGCCGGGTTCCGCTGCAGCAAGGAGGCCATCACATGGGCAGATAGCTGCTCAGCGCGGACATTACGGTACATACCATTTTTAGAGCGCCCCATTGGGGTGCGGATACAATCTACTATTACAGCGTTTTTCATTATTCTGCTCCTGCGCTTAAACCGGGAAGAAACGCTGGCCGTTATCGGCCATGGCGCGGGTTTTATCTGTAACCTGATAAATTTCGCCTAAATGGGCATATTTATCGGCCAGGGCAACAAAGTTGGCTAAACCTATGGTGTCGACATAACGCAGCGGGCCGCCACGGAACGGCGGGAAGCCCAGGCCAAATATCAGGCCCATGTCGGCTTCAGCGGCGCTTTGAACTATGCCTTCTTCCAGACAACGAATGGTTTCGTTAATCATTGGCACCATTACCCGGGCAATAATTTCGTCCGGGCTGAATTCTTGCTTATCGCTGGCAATCCCGGCCAGTATTTCGACACTTTTCGGATCGATATCTTTTTTCGGCTTACCTTTGGCATCTTTACTGTAGGCATAGAAGCCAACGCCATTCTTCTGGCCATAACGGTCCGCTTTGTACATCGCCGCAACCGGATCATTGTCCAGCTTGGCCATCCGGCTTGGGAAGCCGTCAGCCATCACATCAGTGCAATGGAAGGCAGTATCCAGGCCAACTACATCCAGCAGATACGCCGGGCCCATGGGCCAGCCGAATTGCTTTTCCATTACCTTATCAATCTGGGCAAAATCGGCGCCGTCCAGTACCAGCTTGCTGAAGCCGGCAAAGTAGGGGAACAGCACCCGGTTAACAAAGAAACCCGGGCAGTCGTTGACCACTATCGGCGATTTACCCATTCTGGCAGCATAAGCCACTACAGCAGCCACGGTTTCATCGCTGGTATGCTCGCCACGAATAACTTCGACCAATGGCATCCGGTGCACCGGGTTAAAGAAGTGCATACCGCAGAAGTTTTGCGGCCGGCTCAGGTTTTTTGCCAGGGCGTTAATGGAAATAGTTGAGGTATTCGAAGTTAATATCGCGTCATCGCTGATTAAACCTTCTACTTCTTTTAGCACAGCGCCTTTAATTTTCGGGTTCTCTACTACCGCTTCCACCACGATATCAACGTCTTTTACCATGTCGTTGCTAAGGGTCGGGGTAATGCTGGCAATCACTTTGGCCATACCCGCAACATCCAGCTTTTTGCGTTCAACCTGCTTGCTCAGTAGTTTAGTAGCTTCGCCCATACCCAGCGCCAGCGCTTTATCGGCGATATCTTTCATTACCACCGGTACGCCTTTTAACGCTGACTGGTAGGCAATGCCACCCCCCATAATACCGGCACCTAACACAGCGGCTTTTTTAACTGACTTAGTGGCCACTTTGCCGGCTTTTTTCGCTTTGCTCTTAATCAGCTGGTCATTTAAGAACAAACCAACCTGAGCGGTAGCGGCATCGGTTTTAGCCAGTTTGGCAAAACCGGCGTTCTCCAGCGCCATCGCGCCGGCGCGGTCTAAGGTAGCAGCAGCTTCTATGGTTTGTACCGCAGCCATCGGTGCCGGGTAATGCTTACCGGCGCTGGCAAATACCATACCTTTGGCTGTGCTGAAGCTCATGGTGGCTTCGGTTTTATTTAGTTTTAATGGTTGCAGTTTAACGGCACGTTTTTTCTGCCAGTTCAGACTGCCGGCAATGGCGTCTTCTAATATGCTCAGTGCCGCGGCTTCCAGTTTTTCCGGCGCAACTACCGCATCAAGTACGCCTGCTTTTTGCGCCTGTTCAGCGCTATGGTCTTTACCGGTGGTGATCCACTCCATCGCATTGTCGGCGCCAACAATCCGCGGCAGGCGTACCGTGCCGCCAAAACCAGGCATTAAACCTAATTTTACTTCTGGCAAGCCAATCCGGGTGCTGGTATCGGCCACCCGGTAATCACAAGCCAGGGTCCATTCACAACCGCCACCCAACGCGAAACCTTTTATTGCCACCACGGTCGGAACCGGCAGGTCTTCACATAAATCAAAAATATCAGAAGCTTGTTTAATCCACGGCACCAGTTCTGCCTCGGGCCGCTGGAAAGTACTTAAGAATTCAGTGATGTCCGCGCCAACAATAAAGGTGTCTTTGCTACTGGTAAAGATCACGCCTTTCAGGTTACTGTCAGCGTGCAGCTTGTCTAACGCTGTCTTACAATCAGTCAGGGTCTGTTGGTCAAATTTATTTACAGAGCCTGCAGCAGCAAAGGTAAACCGGGCAATACCAAGTTTAGTATATTCAACACTGATAGTGTCACTCTGGTAAATCATAAATATGCTCCTTGGTCGCGTTAAGGGGTGGATGTCGCAACTGGTACGATGAGGTTAACAGGTTCAGTGTGTCGTGCTTTAATAAAAATTTCAACCGTTATTTAAACAGGTGTTTGAAAAAGCCCGTCAAACCCGGCCAGACGGTGCCACTAACTATAGCTGTTTTTCTATTTTTCGCTGAATTCAGGGGTAAGTCTTGATCACTTTTCGTTTAGTATTCGCCATCACCGTTTTCACCAGTACGGTGCTTTCCTGCGTATTTACAGCCCGGGCGGCTGAACAGGATAAATTACCACAGCAACGACAGCGTTTTGTCGCGCTGGAGCATAATATTGACAAGGTGAGTCGTAAGCAAGCAGAAGCCTGGTATGCAGAGCTGGCCGACTATCCGTTGCAACCTTATTTACGCTTAAAGCGACTGCAGAACTTTTTAAATGCCCATGACGCGATAGAAAAGTTTCTGGCACAGTACGAAGGTACCCCAATGGACTGGCCACTTCGCCAGCCCTGGTTATTGCGTCTGGCCGAACAAGACCAGGCTGAGCGCTTTCTGGCAAATTACCCGGGTTCGTCAAATACCGAGCTGCAATGTCTGGCGCTACGTTTTCAGCTAAAAACCAAAGCGCTGGCAGAGGCTGTTATCTGGCAACAGACCGAAGATATCTGGACTGAGGGCAAATCGCAGCCAAAAGCCTGTGATCCGTTATTTACCGCCTGGCGCAACAGTAAACCATTGCAAAGTGAAACTGTACACCGCCGCCTGCAGTTAGCGGCAGAAGGCGGTCAGACACAGCTTATTCCTTATTTGAAAACCTTGCTTCCGGTCGGCGAGCAATATCTGGCCGATTTGTGGCAAAAAACCCGGCGTAACCCGGCAGTAATTGCTCGCCAAGCTTTTTTCCCGGGTAAACATATTATTGAACGCGATATTCTGGCCTATGGTTTAAAGCGCTTAGTCTGGCGCTCGCCTGATCAGGCACTGGCGACCTGGCAGCGTCATGTTAATGACCCGTATTTTACCAAGACACAACGCTTGGATGTGCAGCGCCAGTTTGCTATTGCGCTGGCCAGCAAAGGCGACAAGCGGGCTGACAACTGGCTGGCGACCTTACCAGCCGAATTGTTTGATACTAATCTGGCTCAGTGGCAGGTAGCTCATGCCTTGCGTGAGCTTGACTGGCCTAAAGTGCAACAGGTGATAGAGCAGTTGCCGGCTGAACTGCAGGGCGATATAAACTGGCGTTACTGGCGGGCCAGAGCATTAGAAGAGCAGGGGCAAACTGAGCTGGCCAATGTTGAATATACTTCGCTAGCTCGCGAGCGCCACTATTATGGTTTTATGGCGGCAGCCAGGATTGGTTTACCACCGAGCCTGGCGCATAACCCGGTTAAGGTCAGTGATGAAGAAATTACCTTGTTGCAACAGCATCCTGCCGTGCAACGAGCGCAGCAGTGGCTGGCGCTGGGAAGACTGACCGAAGCGCGTCGCGAATGGAATCACTTGCAGGATACCTCGGACGAGCAACAGAAATTAACCTCAGCTAAACTGGCAAGTCAGCTGCAATGGCATGAACGGGCGATATTTTCACTGGCAGACGTGGGCTACTGGGATGACGTAGAGCTGCGTTTCCCATTGGCCTATCAGCAGGAAATGCAGTTGTCAGCTGATAAATTTAAAATTGATTCTGGCTGGAGTATGGCAATTGCCAGACGCGAAAGCTCTTTTATGGCCGATGCCTATTCTCCTGCCGGAGCCCGGGGGCTGATGCAGATTATGCCGGGTACCGCCAACGAGATTGCGAAGAAGCCGGTGCAAATTCGCCAGTTGTACAACCCGGTCACCAATATTGATTACGGTACAGATTATCTTAATTATTTAAAGCAGCGAAACGATGGCAACCTGTTAAAAGCTACTGCAGCTTACAATGCCGGCTATAGCCGGGTAAGGCAATGGATCCCCCAGGATTATGCCCTGCCAGCCGATGTTTGGGTCGAGACAATTCCGTATCGGGAAACCCGGGAATATGTCAAAGCGGTGATGGCATACTATCAGATTTATAATATTCGGATGAACGTCACCCAAGATGTTTTTAAACCGCTGGTAGCTATGAAGATTGGGGTGGTAGTGGAATAGTGCTATTATTGCGCGCATCAACATAATCAACAATAAAAGGTCGATATGAACTCAGCTTATCAGGCGTTATATCAGGCACATATTGCCGAACTTCAACAGCGCACTGCCCAGGTGCTGGCTCGCGAAAATCTGGATGGATTAGTGATTCATTCCGGTCAGGCCAAGCGCAAGTTTCTGGATGATATGGATTATCCTTTTAAAGCGAACCCGCATTTTAAGGCCTGGTTGCCGGTTGTTGATAACCCGCATTGTTGGTTATTACTTGATGGCGTAAATAAACCTAAGTTGATTTTTTACCGGCCAAAAGATTTCTGGCACAAAGTGCCCGACGAACCCGCTGATTTCTGGGCAGAGTATTTTGATATTCAGCTTTTAGATAAAGCCAATAAGGTTGAAACCCTGTTACCTTACGATAAGGCACGGCTGGCTTATATCGGTGAATATCTGGAGGTGGCTCAGGCGCTGGGCTTTACCGAAATTAACCCTGAGCCGGTACTCAGTTATTTACACTTTTACCGCGCTTATAAAACCGGTTATGAATTGGCCTGTTTGCGCAATGCGAATCAGTTGGCGGTGGCAGGGCATCGTGCTGCGAAGGCCGCATTTTATGCTGGCGGCAGTGAGTTCGATATTCAGTTGGCCTATCTGTCCGCGGTTGGGCAGACCGAAAATGAAGTACCGTATGGCAATATTGTTGGTTTAAACCAAAATGCGGCCATTTTGCATTACACCGCCTTAGAGCGGAAAAAACCGGCGCAGCATCACTCATTTTTAATTGATGCCGGTGCCGAGTTTAACGGCTATGCAGCTGATATTACCCGCACTTACAGTTTTAATAAAAATGACGAGTTCGGCGATCTGATTGCTGCCGTTAACCAGCTGGAACTAAACCTGGTTGATGGTTTAAAACCCGGCATTCATTACACCGACTTACATTTGCAGTGTCATCAGGGTATTGCGCAAATTTTGCATGATTTTGACTTTGTCCGGCTTGACCCGGCAAGTATTGTTGAGCGCGAAATCAGCCGCACTTTCTTCCCGCATGGCCTGGGCCACCACCTTGGCTTGCAGGTACATGATGTCGGTGGCTTTATGCAGGATGAGCGGGGCACTCATATTGCACCGCCTGACAACCATCCGTTTTTGCGCTGCACCCGGCTGATTGAACCCGACATGGTGTTTACTATTGAACCGGGCCTGTACTTTATTGACAGCTTACTGGCTGATTTAAAGCAGACAGATGCCGCAGCCAGCCTGAACTGGGATAAAATTGCTAAGTTCCGTCAGTTTGGAGGGATCCGGATTGAAGATGATATTATTGTGCATCGTGACCGGAATGAAAATATGACCCGGGATTTGCAGCTCGCCTGACAAGGCGTTAAGGGACGCTATGCAATATCGCTCTATTATTCGGATCCTGGGGCTGCTGATCGCGATTTTCAGCATCACCATGATCCCACCGGCACTGGTTGCTTTTGGATATAAAGACGGCGCTGGCGTACCTTTTATATTATCATTTTTACTTTGTCTGGCCATGGGGTTCGCCATTTGGTACCCCAATCGCGGTAAAAGATCAGAGCTTAAAGTCCGGGATGGCTTTTTAATCGTGGTGTTATTCTGGACCGTACTGGGTGCAGTAGGCGCCATTCCGTTATTGTTTGCCAGCAACCCTGAGCTGGGTTTTGCCGATGCGTTTTTTGAAGCGTTTTCGGGCCTGACCACTACGGGTGCCACGGTACTGACCGGAATTGAGACCTTACCCAAAGCCATATTATATTACCGCCAGCAACTGCAATGGCTCGGTGGAATGGGGATCATTGTATTAGCGGTAGCCATTCTGCCGCTGTTAGGCGTAGGTGGCATGCAGTTGTACCGGGCAGAAACGCCGGGGCCGGTAAAAGATAATAAAATGACCCCGCGTATTGCTGATACTGCCAAACACTTATGGTACATCTATCTGGCGATAACTATTGCCTGTGCTCTGGCATTTCATCTGGCTGGTATGTCGGTATTTGACGCGATTTGTCATGCCTTCTCGACGGTAGCCATCGGTGGTTTTTCGACTTATGACGCCAGTATGGGGTACTTTAATAGCGCCACTATTAATATGATTTGCGTAGTGTTTTTGCTGATTAGCGCGGTTAATTTTCCACTGCACTTTGCCGCTATTCGCGGTAAAAGTGTTTCAACCTATTTCCGGGATCCGGAATTCAAAGTGTTTCTGGGTATTCAGGCCAGCCTGGTGCTAATTTGCTTTCTGGTGCTGTTAAACACCAATGTGTATGCCAGTGGCGGCGAAGCGCTTAACCACGCTGCGTTTCAGGCGGTATCAATCTCAACGACTGCCGGCTTTACCACTGACGGTTTTTCTACCTGGCCGCTGTTTTTACCTATTTTATTAATTTTCTCCAGTTTTATTGGCGGCTGCGCCGGTTCTACCGGCGGCGGCATGAAGGTGGTCAGGGTGTTGTTGTTGTTCTTACAAGGGCGGCGTGAACTGAACCGACTGGTGCACCCACGGGCAGTCTATGCCATTAAACTGGGCCGCCGGCCGGTAGAAGACCGGATTGTCGAGGCAGTGTGGGGCTTTTTTGCCGCGTACGCGGTGGTGTTTGTGGTGATTATGCTGTCGCTGATATTAACCGGAATGGATAACATTAGCGCCTTTACTGCAACGGCTGCCTGTTTAAATAACCTTGGCCCCGGTCTGGGAGAGGTTGCAGCTAATTTCGGCGCCATACCTGATGCCAGTAAGTGGATACTTATCGTCGCAATGGTGTTTGGCCGGCTGGAGATTTTCACTTTACTGGTGCTGTTTACGCCGGCATTCTGGCGTGATTAAGTAAGGTATCAGATAAAGATGGCACTTACCTGAAATAACTTTTCTACTTCGACAATATGTTTTTTGTTTACCATAAACAAAATAACGTGGTCATCGGTTTCAATAACGGTGGTGTCATGAGCAATAAGTACTTCATCGCCCCGCACTATGGCACCGATGGTGGTACCAGGCGGCAATTTTAAGTTGCCGATGGTTTTACCCGCTACCTTGCTGGTACTGCTATCACCCCGCACCACCGCTTCAATAGCTTCTGCGGCACCACGGCGTAAAGAATAGACATTAACAATGTCACCGCGGCGAATATGGGTAAGTAAAGCGGAAATAGTGGCCTGCTGCGGCGATATGGCAATATCAATTTCACCGCCCTGCAGCAAATCAACATAAGCACCGCGTTTAATCAGCACCATGGTTTTCTGAGCGCCCATCCGTTTAGCCAGCATTGCAGACATAATATTGGCTTCATCATCGTTGGTGACGGCGATAAACACATCAATCTGTTCAACGCTTTCTTCTTCCAGCAATTCCGGATCAGAAATATCGCCAACATAAACCAAGGTGCTGTCGAGACTTGATGCCAGAAACTCTGCCCGCTCTTTACTGCGCTCAATCAGTTTCACGCTGTGGGTTTTTTCCAGCGCCCTGGCCAGACCAAAGCCAACATTGCCGCCGCCTGCGATCATTATCCGCCGGTAACTTCGTTCCAGTTTTTGCAGCTCGCTCATCACGGCCCGGATATGTTTAGTGGCCGCGACAAAAAACACTTCGTCATCGGCTTCAATAATGGTGGTGCCCAATGGCTTAATGGCATTACCACGGCGGTAAATGGCAGCTACCCGGGTTTCAATATTTGGCATATGTTCTTTTAATGCCGACAACGCATGGCCAACCAGTAAACCACCATAATAAGCTTTTACCGCCACCAGACTGACTTTGCCTTCTGCAAATTCCACCACCTGCAGGGCACCGGGGTAATCAATCAGCCGGCGGATGTAGTTAGTGACCAGCGCTTCCGGGGCGATAAAATGATCAACCGGCATATCATCTTTATGAAACAACTCATCGCGATATTTTAAATACTGATTGGTCCGAATGCGGGCTATTTTCAGCGGGGTATTAAAAATACTGTAGGCAACCTGACAGGCAACGATATTGACTTCATCGCTGTTGGTGACTGCGACAATCATATCGGCATCTTCAGCACCTGCTTTTTTCAGGATGTCAGGATGAGAGCCGTGGCCATGCACCACCTGCAAATCGAATCTGTCCTGCAGGTTGCGAAGTTTGTCGAGGTTGGTGTCAACCAGGGTAATGTCGTTTTGCTCACCCACCAGATTTTCGGCTAAGGTAGCGCCTACCTGGCCAGAACCTAAAATAATTATTTTCATGCTGGGTGGTCATCCTGTGGCGCTTTTTGCAACAGCGCATAATAAAAGCCATCGCGGTTTAACTGGCCCGGTAATAATTGCCAGCCAGGCTCAGCGCTGACGTCAGTTTTAAGCTGGTCAGTTTCAAGCGTGCCAGGGTGTAAACGGGCATCAGCATTAAGACTGAGAAACTGAGAAATTTGCTGCTGATTTTCAACCGGCAATATACTGCAGGTAGCGTAGAGCAACATGCCGCCGGGGGCCAGTAATGGCCAGCATTGTTGTAAAATATGTTGTTGCAGCTCGACCAGGGGCGCTATATCACTTTTTTTACGCAGCCAGCGGATATCGGGGTGGCGACGAATAACCCCGGTAGCGGAGCAGGGAACATCCAGCAGGATCCGGTCAAACAGCTGGCCATTCCACCAGCTATCAGGAATGGCTGCATCTGCCGCCAGCACTTCTGCGCTGAGCTGAAGCCGTTGTAAATTTTCCTGGACCCGCACTAACCGGGCAGGATCTTTATCCAGCGCGGTAAGTTTAGCTCCGCCTGCCAGCTCCAGCAGATGGCTGGTTTTACCGCCGGGTGCGCAGCAGGCATCGAGCACGTAATGGTCATCTTGCGGGGCGAGTAGCCAACCGGCATATTGCGCAGCTGCATCCTGTACCGAAAACCAACCATGCTGATAGCCGGGTAAAGTAACCACATCAGTCGGGCTATCAAGCAATACTGCACTGGGCAGCTGTGCCAACGGCTGGCTGTAGCCGATTTGCTCGTCAGCTAAGGCAGCGCAAAACTGCGCCGGACTTATTTGCCGGGTATTGACCCGCAGCCATAACGGGGCTTTCTGCTGATTGGCCTCCAGTATCTGTTGCCAGTCATCCGGATAAGCAGCTTGCAGGCTGCTGATTAACCAGCCAGGGTGATTAAACTGCACTGCTACGCTGGCCTGGCTGAAATCAAATAACTGCGGCTGGCGCTGCACATTGCGCAGCACGCCATTAATCAATTTGGTCAGAGACTGACCTTTTAATTCGCGGGCGGCCTCGACGGTTGCGTTAATGGCAGCGTGGTCGGGTATGCGCATAAAGTGCAGCTGATAAATGCCAACATAAATCAGAAATTGCAACACCCGGAAGTTTTTGACTAACGGCTTTTGCATCAGCTGAGCACACACTTGCTCTAACTGCGGTAAGGTTCGCATTACCCCAAAACAGATTTCCTGCAACAATGCTTTATCGAGTGGGTTAGTGATTTGTTGCTGGGCTTTGGGCAGCACGTCTGACAACGAACGACCTTTGTCAATCACCTGATAACAGCATTGGGCCGCTAATGCCCGGCAATCCCGGCTCATGAATCAGTCTTCAAAGGTGAGGCAGGCAAGGCCGACGCTTGTAAATTAGTGCCAACCTTAAACCAGTCAGCCCGGCCATTTAAGAAATCGGACACTGCCATTGGTTTTTTACCCGGCGGTTGTAAGGTAGTAAGTACTAACACACCTTCAGCGCACGCTATTTCAATGCCTTTTTTAGTTGCTGTTAACACCTGGCCGGGTGCAGCTTGCTGCGGTGTATCCAGCCAGTCAGCCTGCCAGATTTTCACTGTGCCTTCTGACAATTGCATATAGCTGGCCGGCCAGGGGTTGAAGGCCCTGATCTCCAGACTGAGTGTTTTTGCGCTTTTAGTAAAATCGAGCAGGCCTTCTTCTTTATGCAACTTTTCAGCGTAACAGGCGTCTTGCGCTTTTTGCGATTCAGCGTTGGCCTGCAATGCGGGCAGTTGTGCCAAGGCATCGAGCAATGCGTTGGGGCCAAGTTCCGCCAATTTTTCATACAAGCTGGCGCTGGTATCGGCCGCCTCAATCGGGCACCTTACTTTGCTTAACATGGCACCGGTATCCAGTCCCTCGTCCATTTGCATGATAGTAATACCGGTTTGTGTATCGCCAGCCCGGATAGCGCGTTGGATCGGCGCGGCGCCGCGCCAGCGGGGTAACAGTGAGCCATGGACATTAATACAACCCAAAGCAGGGCTTTGCAGTACGGTTAACGGTAAAATAAGGCCGTAGGCAACAACTACCATGACGTCGGCATTTAACGCAGCAAGTTCAGCCTGGGCTGCTGCTTTTTTTAAAGATTTTGGCTGATATACCGGTAATTGATGTTGCATGGCCAGTTGTTTTACCGCACTGGGTTGTAACTTCTGGCCGCGTCCGGCAGGGCGATCAGGTTGGCTGTATACCGCAACAACCTGATGGCTACTGTCAATCAGTGCCTGCAAATGGCGGGCGGCAAAATCGGGTGTGCCGGCAAAAATAATACGTAAAGGCTGAGTCACGGTCTGTCCTGTATTACAGCGCGTGGCGCTGGGCCATTTTGGCTTCTTTTTCCAGTTTCTTGCGAATGCGGTCACGTTTTAGCGGCGACAGATAGTCAATAAACAGCTTGCCTACCAAATGGTCCAGCTCATGCTGCAGACAAATGGCCAGTAAGCCATCGGCTGCCAGTTGAAAGGGCTCGCCATTTCGGTCAAGTGCTTTTACCGTTACCGTTTCTGCCCTTTCTACCGAAGCATAGTTCTGCGGTACAGACAAACAGCCTTCTTCATAACTGGTATTGCCGTCACGTGCGATAATCTCAGGATTAATTAGTACCAGAGGCTCATCGCGCTGCTCTGATAAATCAATCACGACCACCCGCAAATGGACATCTACCTGAGTAGCCGCCAGACCGATACCATTTTCATCGTACATGGTATCTAACATATCGCTGACCAACTGCTTAATTTCGGGCGTAACAGAAGCTACTGGTTTAGCTACTGTGCGTAAACGATCATCCGGGAAATGTAAAACTTTTAAAACTGCCATAACACCTACAAAATTATGCTTTATTTCAATGGTTGTGGTATGTTTTAATTTTAGCCATTAATCCGCTGTAATAACAGCATAGTGTGCAATAATTAAAACAAGAATAAGTTCAAGGAAGCAGGCATGCTGAAAAAAATTGCAATATCTGTCATCGCGCTGTTCTGTTGGTTGTCTTTCAGCCTGCAAGCAGATGTGCTGCAAATCCGAGAGGATGCTCCCGCTTCCTATGTCGTGAAAAAAGGTGACACCCTGTGGGATATTTCCGCATTGTACCTTAATGAACCGTGGTTGTGGCCGCAATTATGGCAAATGAACCCTCAGGTTGATAATCCACATCTGATTTATCCGGGCGACACACTGACCCTGACTTATGACAGTATGGGCAGACCGCGTCTTGGGGTAAACGATAATGTTAAGCGTTTAACCCCCGGCATACGGAAAACCATGAAGGGTGATGGCGCTATTACCACATTACCACTTAGCATGATTCGGCCCTTTCTGACGTATGAGCAAGCACTTAGCGAGGAACAGATAGCGGCCATGCCGTATATTCTGGGTACCAATACGGCCACTAAGATGGCAGCAGAAACCCATACTGTTTATGTAAAGGGTGTACTGCAACCAGGTACTTCATATGGTGTTTATCGCAAAGGCAAGCCTTACATAGACCCTGATTCGGGTTCAGTACTGGGTTATGAAACCAGTTTAATCGCGACCGCCAGGGCCTTTCGACCCGGCCGCGAAGCAACCGAAGACAGCCCGCTTGAAGCCGCCTCTATGCAGGTTTTGAGTGTTAAGCGCGAAATTAAGCAGGGTGATCGGGTGATGCCAGCACTTGAAGGACAATCACTGCCCGCATTTTTTCTGATAAGTAAACCAGATTTCGACGTTGACGGCACTATTATCGACACTACCTCGCAGCTGCGCGAGTTCTCCAAAATGGATATTGTGGTTCTTAACCGCGGGCTGATCAATGATTTACAAGCGGGCCAGATGTTAGGAATTTACCGTCAGTCACCTGCAGTGATTGATGGCAAAAACGGCCCGGTCTATGTAGAGGATGCGAATAAACTACAGAAAATGTTCCGTAATTTTGGTGAAAACAGCATTAGTATGCCAAGGGAAAAAGTAGGCGAGTTAATGGTGTTCAAAGTAGCAGAGCGGGTGAGTTTCGCTATTGTTACCAGCACCCGTCGTCCAATCCGGGTTGGAGATTCCATCGCTAACCTGTAATTAATCTGATGGAGCCAGTTTGCCGTGGATGATCTTCGCAACTGGCTCGCTTTAGCCTCTGTGCATGGCCTGGATGGCCTGAAGTTCCAACGTCTAAGCGAGCATAGTTCACTGGCCGACCTGGTCAGCCTACCCATTAGTACCTTGCGTAATATCGGCCTTACTGCGCGCCAGGCCGAGTTACTAGCTTTGCACGGTCAACGCCGGGCCGATGTAGCGCTGGAGTGGCTGGACCAATCCACTTCGCATCATGCAGTCACTTTTCATGATCCGCGTTATCCACCCCTGTTAAAACAAATTAAACATCCTCCGTTGCTACTGTTTGTCAAAGGTCAGGCTGAGTTATTACCGCGCCAGCAGCTGGCCATGGTTGGCACTCGCCAGCCAACACCAACCGGCCGCAAAGTCGCGCAAAACTTTGCCGCTGAACTGGTCCAGCAAGGCTATATGATTACCAGTGGCATGGCACGGGGCATTGACAGCGAGAGCCATAAAGGGGCATTACAAGGTGGCGGCTTTACCATCGCGGTATTAGGGCATGGTTTGCAGCAAATATATCCGGCCAGCAATCGGGCACTGGCAGAACAAATTATGGCCAGCGGCGCCCTGGTCAGTGAGTTTTTCCCCGATGTACAGGCCAGAGCTGAATTTTTCCCCCAACGTAATCGAATTGTGGTTGGTCTAAGCTCGGCGACTATCGTGGTTGAAGCCGCGATGAAAAGCGGTTCACTAATAAGCGCCAATCTGGCGGCAGAATATAGCCGTGACGTTTTTGCCGTCCCAGGACCGATATACAGTCGGCAATCAGCGGGATGTCACTGGTTAATTCAACAAGGTGCTAAACTTGTCACCAGTGTGGCCGATATCCTGGAAGAGTGGCAGTTTTTTGCTCAGAATGGGGTAAGTACTTTAGCTTTTAGTGAAAAAAAGTCTGCGCCGGACTTGTTTGCGCAGCAGATGTTGGCTAACGTAGGAGATGACGCTACCGCAATAGATATTATTGCCGAGCGGTCTAACATGTCAGTGACAGACGTATCCATAACCTTACTGCAGCTTGAAATAGCGGGTGAGGTGGCAGCAGTACCCGGTGGTTACATTAGAGTGAGGAGTGCCTGATTATGTTTGATATCCTCGTTTACCTGTTTGAAAACTACATTCATAATGAATCTGATATTTATGTAAACCACGCCGACCTGACGAAAGAACTCAGCCGTGCGGGATTTCATGACGATGACATATACAAAGCATTAAAATGGCTGGACAGTTTATCGGCGTTGCAGGAAAGCCATGTTAAGCCCTATTTAACCAAAGGTAATTCTACTGCGGTCCGTATTTATACGGCCGAAGAGCAACGTAAGCTGGACGTGACCGACCAGGGTTTTCTGTTATTTCTGGAACAAATCAATGTGCTTGACGCAAACACCCGTGAAATGGTTATCGACCGGGCGATGGATCTCGACAGCGCATCGCTGAGTCTGGAAGACTTAAAATGGGTAGTGCTGATGGTGCTGTTTAACGTGCCCGGGCGTGAGACTGCTTATGCACAAATGGAAGACTTAATATTTGATGAACCCGATGGGCCGCTGCATTAAGCGGCCATTACAGATATGACCGAAGACACGCCGCTGTTTAAGCTGCCGCAACAGCAGCAGCTTTGCCCGCTATGCCAGAATATATTACAGATGAAGTCGTCTAAGAACGGACCCTTTCTGGGCTGCAGTGCTTACCCGGCTTGCAATTATATTAAACCGCTGCAGCAACACGACCACACCATAGTAAAAGCATTACCCAGTGAGCTATGCCCGCAGTGTGATGCCCCGCTGGCAGTAAAAAACGGCCGCTACGGCATGTTTATTGGTTGCACGGCTTATCCGGCGTGTGATTTTGTAGTTGATCAATATGAAGAAAATAAAGACCAACCACAGCTAAGCTGTCCAAAATGTAAAAAAGGCCAGCTGACGGAGCGGATTAATAAATTTGGTAAGCATTTCTATGGCTGTGACCGCTATCCGGACTGCCGTTTTTTATTAAATGACCAGCCGCAGCAGGGCCAATGTTATTACTGCAGCTACCCGCTACTGGTGCTGAAAAAAGAGGTGCTGTACTGCGCCAAAAAAGGCTGTGAGAAAAAGCAGCCGGCTGCAGTAGCCGGCGCCGCAGATTAATCACTCACCCTGCTAAGCATTTGCTCTAGTTCCGGAAATGCAGCCTCTGGCAACAAGTCGATTAGCCTGGCAAAACGGGCTTTAAGCTCGGCTAGTGAACCAGCAGATAAGTTTATATGCCCCATCTTTCTGCCTGGTCGTTTTTGTTTACCGTACCAGTGCAGGTGCAACCCGGCAATACCCAGAATAGCGGCGGGTACATGGTCCTCACCCAGAATGTTAATCATCAGGGTTGGTCGGAGCAACTCGGTATTACCCAGGGGCATGCCGGTTACGGCACGCAAATGGTTGGCAAACTGACATACATCAGCACCTTGCTGGGTCCAGTGGCCTGAGTTGTGAACTCTGGGAGCGATTTCGTTTACTAACAGCTTGCCGTCTATTTCAAAAAATTCGATCGCCAACACGCCAACATAATTAAGGTTGTCAGCGATAGCGGCAAACATCTGTTCAGCCTGCTGTTGCAGCGTGGTAGTCACCGGCCTTGCCAGTGAAACACTGAGCACACCATTAACATGATGATTTTCTGTCAACGGATAAACATTCACTTCGCCGCTGCCGGCTCTGACGCCAACCAGCGACAATTCACGACTAAAACCAATGAACTGCTCTGCAACAATAGCCTGTTTACCATCGGCGGCCAGAAAATCAGCCATTTGTTGCCATGCAGCATCAGCTTGGGCGGGGTCTTTTAAACGCCATTGCCCTTTGCCATCATATCCTGCCAGCGCACTTTTAAAGACCAGTGGTAAGCCAAGCTCACTGACAGCTTGCTTAAAATCAGCTTCATTGTTTATAACCAGGTAACTGGCACTGGCGACGCCACAACGGGCCAGCAAGGCTTTTTCCAGACGACGGTCGCCGCCGGCCTGAATAGCTTCGCTGCCGGGAAGAAACTTACCGCTTTGCTGACATTGCTCAAGTATCTTTACAGGAATATGTTCAAATTCGGCTGTGATGACATCGGCATCTGCTATTGCATTTGCCAGGCCGGTACCCAGCTTTTGCAGGGTTAGCGGGTGGACAATAGTGTCCGTGTTTACGTCATAGGCGCTGATTGCAATATTAAGGGGTGCACCGGCCAGCGCCATCATTCGGGCCAGTTGGCCGGCACCTAGTACCAGTACTTTCATGCTTTCACCTGTGCTGGATCTGGCTGGCTCAATACAGTGTCGGTCTGAGCCTGGCGAAAGGCATCAATTTTAGTTAGCAAGGCGGGGTTGCTTGTTGCCAGAATCTGCGCGGCCAGCAGCCCGGCATTGGCTGCACCGGCTTCACCAAT
This sequence comes from Arsukibacterium sp. UBA5043, assembly GCA_002415085.1. Classification (GTDB taxonomy): domain Bacteria; phylum Pseudomonadota; class Gammaproteobacteria; order Enterobacterales; family Alteromonadaceae; genus Alishewanella. The sequence continues at coordinate 19,803 of DIBV01000014.1, forward strand.
GGCCAGAGTGCCAACGGCAACGCCTTTTGGCATTTGCACTATAGACAATAACGAATCGATACCTTTTAACGCTTTAGATTGCACCGGTACACCTAATACCGGTAGGCTGGTAAAAGCGGCTGCCATCCCCGGTAAGTGGGCAGCACCGCCGGCGCCGGCAATAATTACTTTTAAACCGCGGCTGGCCGCATTGCTGGCATAATCGGCTAGTAATTGCGGGGTGCGATGCGCGGATACCACCCGGGTTTCATAGCTGATGCCAAACGAATCAAGCATATCAGCTGCCAGCTTCATGGTTGGCCAGTCTGAGGTTGAACCCATTATAATACCCACTTGCATGCCGCTTTCCTTCTGAACTTAATGAACTGAAATGACTAAGGCGCTATTATAGCGGCAACTGACACTGATTAGAATTTTTACTGATACCAGGGGTAAATTGATGAGCGGGTGCACCGTAGCGACAGCCGTAGCATTATTGCAGCAAGGCGAAGTGATCAGCTATCCGACAGAGGCTGTTTATGGCCTGGGTTGTGATCCGGACAATGAAGCCGCCGTGCTGAGCTTGCTGGCAATAAAGCAACGGCCGGTTGAAAAAGGCCTGATTCTGGTGGCGGCTACTTACTCTCAGCTGTTGCCTTATGTTGATGATAAAGCCATTCCACAGGAAAAGCGTTACCAGATTATTTCCAGCTGGCCGGGCCATATCAGCTGGGTATTGCCTGCCAGCAAAACCGCGCCGAAATGGATTACCGGCAACTTTAGTACCATAGCGGTGCGGGTCAGTGCGCATCCGGTCGTGCAGCAACTGTGTCAGCAATATGGTAAGCCATTGGTTTCAACCAGTGCTAACCTGGCAGGGGAGCCTGCTATTACTGACTATCAACAGTTGCTGGCAACCGTAGGTTTAAAGGTAGCGGCTATCGTGGATGGCGCATTGGGCGGTGCTGGGCAGCCAAGTCAAATCCGTGATGCTATCAGCGGTCAGATAGTAAGGAGTTAAAATGGCAACCGGTAACAGCGAACAATTGCGACAGGTACAGCAGTTTCTTATGGCGCTGCAAGATACTATTTGCAACGAACTGGAACACGCAGATGGTAAAGGCATCTTTGTCGAAGATGCCTGGCAACGACCGGAGGGGGGCGGTGGTCGTAGCCGGGTACTGACAAATGGTGCGGTGTTTGAGCAGGCTGGCGTTAATTACTCGCACGTGTTTGGCGCGCAAATGCCAGCGTCGGCAACGGCCCACCGACCCGAGCTAGCTGGTCGTAGTTTTCATGCCTGCGGCGTATCCTTAGTATTGCACCCCCACAACCCGCACTTGCCAACAACGCATGCCAATGTTCGGTTCTTTATTGCTGAAAAGGATGGTGAGGAGCCCGTCTGGTGGTTTGGTGGCGGTTTTGATTTGACGCCCTATTACCCTTATGAAGAAGATGTAGTGCATTGGCATCAGACAGCCAAAACCGCTGTAGATCCTTTTGGTGCGGAGTATTACCCGGCTTACAAAAAATGGTGTGACGATTATTTTTACTTAAAACATCGCAATGAAACCCGGGGGGTTGGCGGTTTATTTTTCGATGATCTGAATGCACTTGGGTTTGAGCGCAGCTTTGGTTTAATGCGGGCCGTTGGTGAAGCATTTTTACCTGCTTATTTGCCGTTACTGGCCAAACGTAAAGACGCGCCTTTTACTGAACAACAGCGGCAATTTCAGCTATATCGACGGGGCCGCTATGTTGAGTTTAATCTGGTGTATGACAGAGGTACGCTATTTGGCTTGCAAAGCGGTGGGCGCACCGAATCGATTTTAATGTCGATGCCGCCTTTAGTGCGCTGGCAATATGGCTTCCAGCCAGAAGCCGGTAGCCCCGAAGCCCAGTTATACCAGCGTTACCTAAAACCGCAGGATTGGTTAGGCCTGAATAACGAGCCCAGTTCGCCTAACAATTAATCATATGGCTCGCCAGTTGACCAATCGACTGGCGAATGCCATCGCGCAACATTTTATTTTCCACCACGTCATCCAGTGCCTGGTCCATACAATACATCCACTGGTTTCTAAGCTTTTCATCTACCTGAAACGGCAGATGGCGCGCCCGTAACCGCGGATGGCCATATTTTTGCTCAAATAATGCCGGGCCGCCTAACCAGCCGGATAAAAATTCAAAAAACTTCTGCCGGATATTGTCCAGTGGCAAAGGATGAATGGCATATAAATTGGCGGCTTCAGGGTCGCTTGCCATAATGTCATAAAAGCGATTAGCCAGTTGCCGTACCTTTGGTTCGCCACCGATTAATTGATAAGGTGTTTGGGTCGGCGTCGGGTGTGGCTTGCTATTTACTGTGGTTTTATTAACAATCATCTGTACTAACTTTTTGATGGACATCAGTTGTGGACCGTTATGCTCTATTTGGAAATCCGATAGGCCAGTCAAAGTCGCCTTTTATTCATAGCCAGTTTGCGTTGCAATGCAACCAGTCAATGCAATACGACGCTATTCTAGCACCGGCAGAAGGCTTTGCCGACAGTTGGCATAACTTTGTTGCCAGCGGCGGCAAAGGGGGCAATGTTACTGTGCCCTTTAAACAGCAGGCTTTTCAGCTGGCTGAAATATTGTCAGCGCGGGCTCAGCAAGCGGGTGCGGTAAACACGCTTTATATTAACAACGATGGTCAGCTGTGTGGCGATAATACTGATGGTATTGGTCTGGTCGCTGATTTAACAAGACTGGGGGTTAATCTGGCAGGCTGCACGGTATTACTGCTGGGTGCAGGCGGGGCGAGTCGCGGCGTCATTGGGCCATTGCTAGATGCTGGCGTTAAAAAATTAGTTTTAGCCAATCGAACAGCTGATAAAGCACAGAGAATAGCCGCTAATTTTGATAGCCGGGTCTGTGCCTGCGGGTTGACCAATATTCCAGAGCATGCGTACTCCCTGATCATTAATGCCACATCAACGGGTTTGGCAGGAGGCAGGCCAGATCTTGATCCCCAACATCTTAAATATTGTCAGCTGGCTTATGACATGGTGTATGGTGCTGAACCTACAGCCTTTATGAGGTGGGCTAAACAACAGGGTGTAGCCCGGCAAGCCGATGGTTTGGGGATGTTATTGTCTCAGGCGGCGGCCGCCTTTGCTATCTGGCGCGGCGTTGTTCCTTATATTGAACCGGCAATGGCGGCATTAAAGCAGCAGCTGACAGCGTGAATCAGCAGCTTATTTTTAATGATGATGTCGGGTTTGACGCGCCGCGGCAGGCTGTAAGCTTCAGTTGCCTGGTAGCGGGGCTGAAAGTGTATTGTTATATCGCGTGTCCGCTTAATACAGAACCAGATGTTTTTGTGGCGAAAATAAAAGCAGAGCTATTTAACTGGGAAGACAGCGCCGAGCAGGCTATTGCGGACGACGCTTATAACGAAGCAGGTGAAATCTGGCTTTAACGGCTACCGTCCGCCAGATATTCATTCTTAAGGATGACATAATTGGCAGCAGACTCCGGCAGAAACGCCTTTTCCGCGTCACTTAACGGCCTGGCTTGTTTAACCGGGCTGCCAACATATAAATAGCCGCTTTGTAAACGCTTGCCGGGTGGAACCAGGCTACCTGCTCCGATGATTACATCATCTTCGACGACGACATCATCCATTACGATAGCCCCCATACCAACCAAAATACGGTTACCCAGGGTACAACCATGCAGCATCACTTTATGGCCAACAGTGACATCCTCACCAATTATCAAAGCACAGCCATTGGGTTTACCACTGCTTGGTCGGGACAAATGCAATACAGTACCGTCCTGTATATTAGTACGGGCACCTATCCTAATATAATTGACATCACCTCTTGCCGCCACTAGTGGCCAGATACTAACGTCGGCAGCCAGTTCAATATCACCGACAAGCACGCTTGATTCATCTACGTATACGCCAGCTGCGAGTTTTGGCAGCACGCCTTTATATGCTCTAATCGACATAGTCACCTCCAATGCTGCGTTATTATGCAGCAAATGCTTTAAAAAAACGCGTTTCGTCGAAACTTTATTCGAACGAACAACAAAACCATATTTTATTGCCTTTTCGGCTTGCAGCAAAACATAAACTCTCTATAATGCGCGTCATGCCAAGGGGAGCTGCAGTATTAGCGCCTCAGGTGAGATAAGGCGGATTGCAAAAATCTTAAAAAA
>DIBV01000010.1 GCA_002415085.1 Arsukibacterium sp. UBA5043
AAACAGGCATTAATAACGCAACCCTCTACTTTTAGCGTCAATTAAAAATGGGTGTATTACCTTAAGAACTCAATCGCCTCAATTGAAAATAATTATCAGAGATTTTGAGGTGAATTCAATACATGACTATATGGAAAGTGGAAAAGTAAATCTTGCGATCTCATTCCCTGACTGTGTTCCTTCGTCATATCTGACGATGAAACTTTTTGAAGAACAGCATGTATGTGTAACATCAAATTTTTCTAGCATTCCAAAAATAAGTGCAACACTAAAGCAAGTCGCTGAGCATCCTAATATTTCAGCATCGCCTTCGCGCCCAAATTTTAAAGGTTCTATTGATGATTGGTTTGAAAAACATGATTTAACGAGAAATGTTGTGATTACAGCACCTTGTTTCTCAGTTGTCCCCTTATATCTAAACGTGACAGATTCGCTCGCATTCTTACCTTCAAGAGCTGTGAATGAAAGTAGCTTGGTAGAAATCAAGCTGGATGAAATGCCTGAACCTTTTGATGTTATTGTCGCGTGGCATCCAAGGACAAACGATGACCCACTCCAAAAGTGGGTTATCTCTAAGTTAGTACAGTTTACATGAGGCTAATCGTGTCCATGTTTTTTATGAATGTCCGCTTCTGGCACAGAGCAGTTATTCAGGATTATAAGTTTTTCGGGTTCAGGGATCCGGATGGCGTTGCGAGCACTTGGCTAGGTATATATTAATTATTAAGAGCAAAGGTCAATACTTGAAGGCTTGAAGGTAAGTTAAAACGAAGAAAAGTCACGATATGGTCACCATTTGGTCACCGAGCATAAAAAAAGGCCCTGCTTTTCAGCTAAGGCCTTGATTTAATTGGTGCACCCGAGAGGATTCGAACCTCTGACCTCTGCCTCCGGAGGGCAGCGCTCTATCCAGCTGAGCTACGGGTGCAACCGTCGCACTTTGGTGCGAGCGCGCATTATAGACAGCCTTTTGTTGTAAGTCTATTCCCTGACAGTGCGTTTTTTAGGCAAACAGTTTTTCAGGCAGTGATTGCGCCACTGGCTCTGAAAAGCTAGAGTAACTGAATTGTGGTTGAGGAACCTGTTTAATGGTTGGTTTTGTTAGCGCGCTGCGCTATTGGCACTGGTTATTGTTAGTTGTATTGGCTGGTGTGTCTTTACTGGCCACTGAAATTTTAGTTGAGCACGAACAACAACTTATCCGCAGCCAGCAATTACGCCATGAAGTGGCCAGTGCTGGCCAGTTAAAAGCCATGCTTGAATCAGAGCTAAATATCCCACTGTATTTAACCGTCGGCTTAGCCTCTTATGTCAAAGCCAGTGACGGTATGGTAGATAAAGCCGAGCTGGATATTTTACTGCCCGGGCTGGTCGAGCAAGCCAAGCATATCCGCAATATTGGTGTGGCACCGGACAATCGGCTGCAATATATTTATCCGCTTGCCGGCAATGAGCGCGCCATTAATTTATATTACCCCGATTTACCCGACCAATGGCCGGCAGTCGCCGAAACAATTCGTAGCGGCCAGGCCCGGTTAATTGGCCCGATTCGGCTGGTGCAAGGAGGTCAGGCTTTTATTTACCGACTGCCGATCTTTATTCCCGATGATACTTATTGGGGCATTCTAAGCACTGTGATTAATATTGAAACCATCTGGTCTTTGCTGGCAGATAAGGCGGCAGAGCAAAATGTCACTATTGCGCTCAGAGCTAAAACGCCCGGCCAAAATGAATACGGCAACAGCTTTTTCGGTGAGCCAGAATTATTTTATGACGACAGCCTGCTGCTTAATCTGGCCATTCGCGGCGCAGATTGGCAAATGGCCATCAGAGCTACCGGTCCGGTGCTTAACAGGGGGTTGTTGTTACGCGTTAGCTTGTATGCTGGCACCCTTTGTCTGCTTATTTTACTAGCCTGGTTATTTTACTCCAGGCAAAGACTACGCCAAACGGCTAATGAGCTAAGCCACAGCGAAAGCTACTTACGGGCAGTGATGGATAACGTACGCGATGCCATCGTTGTGACCAGCGAGGACGGCATTATAGAAGATGCAAATTTGTCCTGTTTCCGATTGTATGGCTATCCCAGAGACAGCTTGCAAGGCTTACACTGGTCGATGTTGCTGGCTACCCCCCAAAATATTGACGAGATTTACAGCGCCACGTCAGCACCCGAACAAGAGTTTGAAGGTCTGGGCTTACGCCAGGATAGTAGTCAGTTCGAGCTATCGTTAACACGAACCAGGCTGGTTCAGGGCCAGCAGCAGCAACAGTTAATGTTGATCCGGGATATTACAGAACGTAAACGAATTGAAAAACTGAAAAATGATTTTGTTGCCACGGTAAGCCATGAATTACGGACACCACTAACCGCTATTAACGGTGCCCTTGGTCTGGCCATTGGTGGTGCGCTGGGGGATTTGAACCAGGCTGCACAGAAAATGCTGACCATGGCTCATAGCAGTTGTGGCCAGCTAAATCAGCTGATCAACGATTTACTGGATACGGAGCGCCTGGCCAGCGGCAAAATGCGCTTTGCCATTTCAGAGGTGGCCTTAATACCTTTGCTGGAGCAAAACATCACTCAGATTAAAGCGATGCAGCATCAGCAGCGCCTGGTTATCAACCAGGATAATCAAAAACCCTATCTTGTCATGGCGGATAAAGGCCGCTTAAGCCAGGTGTGCCTGAATTTGTTGTCAAATGCCGTAAAGTTTTCATCGGCTGACAGTGTGGTTGAAATTAAGTTAAGTGAACATGGCGGGATGATTCGGGTCAGCATTATTGATCAGGGTAAGGGGGTTAGTGGCGAGTTTTTACCGCGTTTATTTCAGCGGTTTGCTCAGGCCGATAATCACAACAGTCGTCAGCATGCCGGCACCGGCCTCGGATTAGCGATCAGTAAAGCACTAATAGAACAAATGGACGGCAATATTGGTTATCAGCGTTTGGCGCAAGGTAGCTGCTTCTATTTTGAATTACCAGCAGCCGGGGCTTTATCTGACTAAAATTTGCTCCTGCCCGGTTTTTGTCTTAATTTGCTTACCACTGGCTGCAAAACGCGGCTTTTTGTTACCTTTTTTGACATACTGCATCTGCTACAGCTCGCCTGTATGGGCATGGCTGATAATAATGACTAGCGGCTTCAGCCGCAATTTCGCCAAGGAGACATAACAATGCGCAAAACGATACTCGCTACTGCGATGGGAGCCATTTTCGCGCTGAGCGCCTGCTCAGACAATACTGCCCCTAAGCAGGTAGCATCCGCTCCCTCAGCCGTTGAGAATACTAAAGTGACCAGCAGCAACCCTTTTTTTCAGCAAAGCAGCCTGCAATATCAGGCGCCCGATTTTACTGCTTTTAATGATGACCACTTTTTGCCTGCGTTTGAAGAAGGCATGAAGCAGCACATGGCTGAAGTGGAAGTAATCGCCAATAACCCGGCCGAACCTACGTTTGACAATACCCTGGTTGCCCTGGAAAAAAGTGGTGAAATGTTAAACCGGGTGTCTCGGGTATTTTACAACCTTACCGGCACTGACAGTAACGAACAACGGCGTAAAATTCAGTCTGAACTGGCGCCAAAAATGGCCGCTCATTCTGACAACATCAGTTTAAACCCTGCCCTGTTTGCCCGGGTTAAAGCGATATACGACAACCGTAATGATTTACAACTGGATGCAGAGAGTGTGCGACTGGCTGAAGTGTATTACGACCGCTTTGTACGTGCCGGTGCCCAGCTGACTGAAGAGCAGAAAACGGCTATTCGGGCGCTGAATGAAGAGCACTCCAACCTGACCACCAAGTTTTCGCAAAGCCTGCTGGCTGAAACCAAAAATATCGCCGTTGTGGTTGATAACAAAGAACAACTGGCCGGCTTAACCGATGCCCAGATCACAGCAGCAGCCGCTGCGGCAAAAGCCGCCGGCCATGATGGTAAATACCTGCTAAGCATTACCAATACTACCCGTCAGCCAGTACTGAGCCAGCTTGATAACCGTGAACTGCGTAAGCGGGTGTGGGAAGCCTCTGCGTATCGTGGCCAAAGCGGTGAGTTTAACACTACGCCTATCGTCAGCCGTTTAGCGCAACTGCGCGCAGAGCGCGCCAAATTACTGGGTTATGCAAACTGGGCCAGTTATGGTCTGGAAGCGCAAATGGCCAAAACACCGGAAGCCGTTTTTGATATGCTCGGCAGCATGGTGCCGGCCGTGGTAGAAAATACCAAAAAGGAACTGGCTGATATCAACGCGATGATCAAACAGCAAGGCGGTGATTTCGAAGCCCAGCCCTGGGACTGGGAATATTACGCAGAATTGGTACGGCAGGCTAAATATGATTTAGACGAAAACGAAGTTAAACAGTACTTTGAGTTTAACCGGGTACTGGAAGACGGCGTATTTTATACTCTGAACCGTTTTTACGGTATTCGGTTCGAACCGCGTCCGGATTTACCGGTGTACCATCCGGATGTAAAAGCTTATGAAGTATTTGACGCTGATGGCTCCAGCCTGGCTATTTTTTATGCTGATTACTTTGCCCGTGAAGGCAAACGTGGCGGCGCCTGGATGAGCTCTTTCGTTGGCCAGTCTAACTTACTGGGTACCAAGCCTGTGGTGGTGAATGTAATGAACATTCCTAAGGCACCTGAAGGTAGCCCAACGTTAATCAGCTATGACCATACCACTACGATATTCCATGAACTTGGGCATGGTATTCATGGCATGTTCTCTGACGTGAAGTATCCAACGTTAGCCGGTACAGCGGTATCGCGTGACTTTGTTGAGTTTCCTTCTACTTTTGAAGAAGACTGGGCACAACACCCTGAAGTATTAGGTAACTACGCTAAACACTACGAAACCGGCGAGCCTATTCCAAAAGAATTGCTGGATAAAGTACTGCGCTCACGCAGCTTTAACCAGGGCTATGACACCCTGGAATATATGTCTGCTGCTTTGTTAGACATGGAGTGGCACTCACTGTCAGCGGATGAGCCTCTGCAGGATGTGGTGGCGTTTGAAGCTGCAGCCCTGAAAAAGCACGGCGTAGACTTACCAGCGGTACCCCCGCGCTATAAGTCACCGTTCTTCTCCCATTCCATGGGTGGCGGCTACTCAGCCGGTTATTATGCCTATATGTGGAGTGAAATTCTGGCGGCAGATGCTTTTGCCTATGTGCAGTCGCGTGGCGGTCTAACCCGGGAGAATGGCGATCATTACCGCAAGAACATTCTGGAAGTAGGTAATTCACGGCCAACCATGGAATCGTATAAAGCATTCCGCGGCCAGGAGCCGACTACTGAAGCGTTGTTAATTCGTCGCGGTTTGAAAACCAAAGTAGACTAAACAGTAAACCAAAAGGGTAAACCAGCCCGGTTTACCCGAAAAAAAGCCCCGTTGCTTATTGTTAGGCAACGGGGCTTTTTTATTTGAGCTGCAGTGATTAGCGCAGGTTAAGCGCCGGCCACTTGCATCTGACTAATCAACACGGAGCCGGTTAGCACACCACCGCGACGGTCGACATCATTGCCTACTGCGGCAATATTCATAAACATATCAGCCAGGTTACCGGCAATTGTCACTTCGGCTACCGGGAACTGAATTTCACCGTGTTCTACCCAGAAACCACTGGCACCGCGGGAGTAATCGCCCGTGACGGTATTAACCCCCTGGCCCATCAGTTCAGTGACCAGCAAGCCTTTGCCCATTTGCCGGCAAAGGGCAGCTAAATCGTCATTGCCATGGCTAATTAACCAGTTGTGAATACCCCCGGCATGGCCGGTACTGGCCATACCCAGTTTACGCGCTGAATAACTGGTGGTCAGATAGGTGTTCAGTACGCCATTTTCAATTACCGCTAAGTCACGGGTTTTCACCCCTTCGGCATCAAACGGGCTGGACGCCAAAGCCTGCGTTAAATGCGGCTTTTCCTGCACGGTTACCGCTGATGACATCACCTGCTTACCTACTTTATCCAGTAAAAAACTGGATTTCCGGTAAATGCTGCCACCACTTATCGCAGACACCAGATGGCCAAACAAGCTGCTGGCAATGTCGGCCCGGAAAATAACCGGTACTTTCTGGGTGGGTACCTGGCGCGCACCTAACCGGGCCACCGTTTCCAACGCTGATTCACGGCCAATTTGTTTTGGATCGAGTAATTTACTGTACTGGCGCGCCACGGTAAAACTGTAGTCGCGCTGCATCTCATCGTCCTGCTCGCCAATCACCACACAACTGAAGCTGTGGCGCGAACTCGGGTAGCCGACCAATTGGCCATGGCTGTTGCCATAAACTTTTAATCCCTGGTGTGATGAGAACGATGCCCCTTCAGAGTTCGTGATGCGCTTATCAGTGGCAAAAGCCGCTTCTTCGGCGCCGGCACATAAGCTAATCGCCAGCTCTGTGCTGATACTATCCGGATAAAATAAATCTAAATCCGGTGGGCTGAACTCAAGCCAACCCGCTTCAGCCACCCCGGCGTGCGGGTCTTCAGAGGTATAACGGGCAATATCAGCGGCGGCAGCGACGGCACGTTCCAGCGCCTGCGGGCTTAAATCTGCAGTGGAGGCCGAGCCTTTGCGCTGGCCAAAATATAAACTGATCCCCAGGCCACCGTCCTGGTTAAATTCGACTGTTTCTACCTCGCCATGGCGGGTTTCCACGCTTAAGCCGCGGGTACGGCTCATTGATGCTTCTGCACTGCTGGCACCCAGCGCTTTGGCGCGGGCCAATACTGCACTGACGGCATCTTTAACTTCGGCTATTTCCTGCCAGACGTTTTGTTCTGTTACTTGCATATTCACTCTTGCTGATCGCCCTGTTTGTGCCAAGCTTACCATATACTGCTAGCGGCTGCTGCCAGCAGCCAATACTTTAATGATCTAAGTTTAGAAGCGTAAGTTTAACAACAGAAGTTTCGTGGCTTAAGCTTGGAGATATAAGTTTAGTGATATACTTAACCAAACTTTGCTAACGAAGAAGCACCATGACCGAAACTGAATTTAAATATGGCGACAGTAAATGGCTGGAACAACCAGACCATATCAGCAAAAGCCAGATAAAACGTGAAATGCATGCCTTGCAGACCCTGGGAGAAGAGCTGGTGGCATTAAGCCCGGCTGCCCGCGCTAAGGTACCGCTGGATGAAGAATTAGTTGATGCGCTGGAGCTGGCTGACAAACTGGCTAAGAAACGTGAAGCACTGCGTCGCCATATCCAGTTTATTGGCCGCTTAATGCGCACCCGGGATATCGAGCAGATAGAGCAGGCGCTGGCGGTAATGCGCAACACCAAACAAGCGGCAGACAAGCAATTTCATAAAGTAGAAAAGTGGCGGGAAAAACTGTTAAGTAACGACGATGCGTTAACGGAATTTGTCGCGGCCTATCCGGAAGTGGAGATCCAGCAACTGCGGTTGTTAATTCGCCAGGCCAAAAAAGAGCAGGAAAAAGAGCAGCCGCCCAAAGCCTTTAGAGAGCTGTTTCAGCTGATCCGGCCGGTTATTATGGAAAACGACGCTAATTAATTGCGCTGACCACGCAAAAAACAAAGCCAGCAATGAGCTGGCTTTTTAAATTCTGTCGTTTAATAACACTTAAATACGGGTTAACCAGTTATGCTTGTCTTCGGCGCGGCCCCACTGGATATCGTTTAAGGCCTGGCGCAGTTTTAAAGTAGTCGGGCCAGCTTCGCCGCTGCCCACTTGATGCTCAGTGCCATCGGCAATCAGGGTGCCAACCGGCGTTAATACCGCTGCGGTGCCGGATAGTGCCGCTTCTGCACCTGGCTTAGCGGCGCGCTCGAGCAACTCGCTAACGCTCAGCTCGCGCTCTGATACGGTCATCCCCATGTCGCGGGCCAGGGTTAACACAGAATCGCGGGTTACCCCATGCAAAAAGCTGCTATCAAGCGCTTTGGTAATAATTTCATTGCCGTCAATCAGCATAAAATTGGCTGCACCGGTTTCCTGCACATCACCACCCGGGCAAAACAGTACCTGGTCGGCCTGGACACTGGCGCGGGCTTTTAAGATAGGTTGCAGCGCACTGGCATAGTTGCCGCCACTTTTTACCATTCCCATATGAGCAGCGCAGCGGGCACCATTTTGCTCCAGCAATAAGCGTAGCGGCTTGCTGCCACCAGCAAAGTAATCACCGACCGGCGATAGCAACACATACAACATTGAGCTGGCAGTAGGTGCAGCGGCTTTACCAATGGCGGCCTCGGTACCAATATGAGTAGGCCTGATATACATAGAGCCCGGTGGCTCTGGCACGTCGCTGGCATACTGCTTGACGATATCAATAATCATCTGGCTTAGGGTTGCCGCGTCAGGCTGCGGTAACGATAGTAAAGCGCTACTCTGAATTAAACGGGCAACGTTTTTTTCCATCCGGAATAAATTAATTGAACCATCACTATGTTTAAACGCTTTTAAGCCTTCAAAGCAGGTGCTGGCATAGTGCAGCACATGGGCGCCCGGGTGCAGGCTAATGCTGTCTGCAGCAACAATTTGCGGGGTGCTCCAGGCGCCCTGCTCAAAACGGGTTAATGCCATTTGAGGCATAAAAACACTACCAAATGCAGCCATTTTTGTTTCCTGTTGTTTGTCTTTTATAAGTTATTGGGTGCCGCCAACGGTCATTGCATCCAGTTTTAGGGTTGGCTGGCCAACCCCTACCGGCACGCTTTGTCCCTGCTTACCACAGACGCCAACGCCGGTATCCAGCGCCAGATCGTTACCGACCATCGACACCTGCTGCATCGCTGCCGGACCGTTACCAATCAGGGTTGCGCCTTTAATCGGGCTGGTTATTTTACCGTCTTCAATTAAATAAGCTTCTGAGGCTGAAAACACAAATTTACCGGAGGTAATATCTACCTGACCACCGCCAAAATTAGGGGCATAAATGCCTTTTTTAACGCTGGCGATAATCTCTGCCGGATCGTGTTCGCCAGCCAGCATGTAGGTATTGGTCATCCGCGGCATGGGTAAATGGGCAAAAGATTCACGGCGGCCATTGCCGGTAGGGTTTACCCCCATTAGCATCGCATTATGCTTATCCTGAATATAACCTTTCAGAATGCCTTTTTCGATCAGTACGTTGTGTTGGCTGGGCACGCCTTCATCGTCGACATTGAGTGAACCACGACGATGGGCAAGGGTGCCGTCATCAACGATAGTGCAGAGTTTTGATGCTACCTGCTGGCCAATCTTGCCACTGAAATTAGAAGAGCCTTTGCGGTTAAAGTCGCCCTCAAGACCATGCCCTACGGCTTCGTGCAGCAATACGCCCGGCCAGCCTGAACCCAGTACTACCGGCATGGTACCCGCCGGCGCATCTATTGCCGTTAAGTTAACCTGAGCCATACGTACGGCATCACGGGCATATTGCTGCCAGCGTGGTTGTCCGTTTAACTGTTCAGTGAAGTACAAGTAATCGGTACGGCCGCCACCTCCGGCGCTGCCCCGCTCGCGTCGGCCATCCTGTTCCAGTAATACCGAGCAGTTCAGGCGCACCAACGGCCGGATATCGGTAGCAAAAGTACCATCACTGGCTGCTACCAATACTTCTTCATACACACCCGACAAACTAACCATGACCTGTTCGGCCCGGTTATCAAGCGTGCGGATAAAGGCTTCAATCTGGTTAAGCAGGGCAACTTTTTCGGTATTACTGAGGCTTTGCAGTGGCTCACACGGCAGGTAGATATTGCTGTTGCCACTTTTGCTGAATGCTTTTACCCGGCCCTGCTGGCCATGGCTGGCAATACCCCGGGCAGCACCGGCGGCTTGCTGCAAAGCAGCAGCGCTAATGGTATCGGCATAAGCAAAACCGGTTTTCTCACCACTGATGGCCCGTACGCCAACCCCACGTTCAATATTAAACGAGCCGTCTTTTACCAGGCCGTCTTCCAGCACCCAGGATTCATGCACACTGGATTGAAAATATAAGTCGGCATAATCAAGCTGATGACCAAATAAATAGCCAAGTGTGTGCTCCAGATCTGTCATGCTAAGATCGGAGGCGGTAATTAAATTCTGTTCAACTGCATTCATTATTTCAGCTCACTGTTAAAACGATTATGCTGGTGCACCGGCATTTTCTGACCAAGTTGCTGGCATTGACTGATATCAACCAGCGCTGATACCCAGCCAGGTCCGGTACCCGCGTCAGCCACTACGTCGCCCCAGGGGTCGATAATAAGACTGTGCCCATAGGTTTCGCGACCATTGGCATGGACACCAGTCTGGTTTGCCGCCAGCACAAAACATTGATTTTCAATAGCCCGGGCTTTTAATAACGTATGCCAGTGCGCCGTTCCGGTTAGCCGGGTAAAAGCCGATGGCACGGTTAATACCTGCATTCCCTTTGCTGCCAATGCCTGCATCAAGCCAGCAAAGCGTACATCATAACATATACTCAGCCCCAGTTTCAGATCGGGCAATTGGCACAGGCTAATCTTTTCACCAGGTAAGGTGGTTGCCGATTCCCGGTAGCTACCGGTGTTATCCGCCACACTGACATCGAACATATGCAATTTCTGATAATCTGCCAGCCGCTGTCCTGTCGGACTGTAGACCAGTGAAGACGCTGCGAAACGTTGCGGGTCGTGCGTTGCGGTAGGCTGGCTGCCTGCCACCAGATATACCCCAAATTCAATGGCTAGTTGCTGGCATGTTTGCTGAATAAAACCCTCACCAATAGCTGCCTGATGTGCCAGCTGTAGTTTGTCGCTGCCACCGAACACCGCAAAGCATTCAGGCAACAGCACCAGATGCTGTGCCGCTGGCGGTAATTGCTGCAGATACTGCTTTACGGCGGCCAGGTTGGCGGCCGGTTCAGGCACGCTGTTAAGCTGAATAGCTGATAAACGCCAGTTAGTCGCCACGTGGTTGCTCCTCTGAGTCGAGCACCGATTCTGGTTTGGCAATCCTTACCGGCACCGGCACTTCTGTACTATGTCGATTTACTTCGGTAACTACCGGTTTGGCAAGTGTACCGGTAACGGTAAAGTTGATCCTCGAGATCACTTCTGCCGACTGAAACACCTCATCCAGCGCCAGCGCAGCCAGGCCCGTCGCCGGGTTAACCATCCAGGCAATAATTACCGGCAAACTGGAAGTGACCTTTGGCGAAAAAGACATCTGATAATCCAATTCATTGCTAACCAAATCAGCATAGCCCTGAATAGCCAGGTTGCCAGGCACACCATCGATGGTGGTATCACTGGTTTGCACCACCCCTTGATGGATAGCCAACGCACCTGACATTTTGTTATAGAAAAAGCCCTTTGAGAATACATCGCGAAAATCCAGCCGTAGTTTGCGCACCAGCGAGTCCAGGCTGAAAATAGAAAATAGTCGGGCTCCCTGATCGCTGACTTCAGTCAGGGCGCCGTCACCAAGATTAAATTGCACCTGACCGTTTAGTTTGGCAAGGTCAAACTGGCTCGGTGCTGCTGGCCAGTTCAGCGTAAAGTTGATATCGGCCCGGCTGCCACTAATACCGGTAGTAAGCTGAAATTCATTTAACAGCTGCCCCAGATTGGCGCTTTGGAATCTGCCGCTTAGCTCAGTGACCCCTAACTGCTGGTCAGGCACCCAGCTGCCCTGCATCACCAGTTCATTCTTTTTATATCGACTGTTAAATGTCGACAGTTGCCAGTGATCTCCCTGGCCAACGGCAGCCATCTCAAGCTGACCAAACCGAAAGTTGCCAATAGCGCAATCACTACATTTTAATGTCACTGGCGCCATGGTGAGTAAACTGGCTTGCAGTTGTGGCAGAATCTCTGCTGTTACAATGCGGCTGGCGGTTGCTAAATCGGTGCTGGCGCTTGCTGCCGGATCTTCGCCAGGGTCCGGTTGCAATGAAGCCGGTAACGGCAAATGCAGATAGTCAATCTCAACCTGCACGCCTTGTTGCTGCCAGTCGTGACTGAATGACCAGCGACTGGCGATTTGTGTGCCATGCAGCCTTAACTGCCAGGCATCCTGGCCCGGTTCCAGCTCAAATACGTTATTTTTCAGGGCCGTACCGGCTACCAGCCTAAGATCAGCAATGCTACCCCGCACCCGGCTTAATGGCGGCATTACCCCGTTGTTATCCTGTTCTGCAGTGAACAGCTGCTCACTTAACAGTTTTTGCCAGGGCAACAGTTCGGCCCGGTCAATATCAACATCAATGGTAAAACCCGCACCATTAAGGCCGGCATTTACCTGCCCCAGGCTTAAATTTGCCCGATTGACCCGGGCCGCTGCATGGTCCAGTTCAGCCGTGAAAAATAACTGGTTTGCATAATTTAAGGTTAGCAACCCTTGTTGACTGTTGCCATCAGCCTTGATAGTGAGCGGCGCGGCGCTGCTGGCTGCTTTTTGATAGGGCGCCGGTAACGCCAAACCAGTGTTAGTCAGGTCGGCGCTAAGCTGAGAGCGGTAGCTGAAATTATCTTGTTGCAGGTCTAAGGCTAAGGCCAGCTGCCAGTCCAGTTCACCGCTAACCAATGTTGCAGCGTCTGGCCACAACGCCTGTACCACGTTGCTGCTGGCATTTTTAGCAGCGGCATCGAGCTGAAACAGGTAAGTGTCGTCTTGCTGCTGGCCCGCTATAGTGGCGACAACCGGTAGCTCACGCCAGTTAAATGTCAGATCTTGGGCGTTTATCTTTGCATCATTAAATGTCAGCACACCCGTTAACTCGCGCACCGCCAGTTGGGGCGCAGCTAAGTCCAGACTGATGTTTTGCAGCGCTAATTGTCCGCTGGCCTGCACCGCTGGCTCGCGTAATCCTAACTGCAGTTCAATATTAGCCCGGGCCGGGCCGGTCGGTGCCAGTTGTTGTAATACTTTGCCTAAATTAGCGGCAAGCGGCGAGGCATTGATGAGCCCGGTTGCCTCACTTAACTGCAGGGCACTGTCGATCTCAATACTAAGAAATTCAGCATCCAGTAAATTGGGGATAGTCGCCCTTACGTCGCCCTGCAACGCGATGCCGGCAATGGTCGCCTGGTCGCTGCTGATTTGCATGGCGGCATTTTCAAACCATAAATTACTGCCCAGCTGCTGTAGCGCCGGCCACTGCGGATTAAATACAAAGCTGGCGTCACTGACCTCTGCTGCAACCTGAAATATGCCCTGGCCTTCTGCAAATGGATACTGGGCTGGTGCACCTTGCCACAGCACGGTAGCCTGGTTTATCTGGCCATCGACAATTGCATCGCCCAGATACTCTCGTATCTTTTCTGGCAGATAACGCAACGGTAAATAACGGCTAACATGGTCTGCGCTGGCATCGGTGAGTGCGGCAAACAAACTAAGCTCGGGCTGTTGTGCCAGCCGCCATTGCATTGCAGCATTCAGGGTAAAATCTTCTGACAGAAGCTGCAACGAGGGGATTTGTATTTGCCAGATCCCATTTTGGCTTTGCCGGGCGAGCAGGTTTAGTTCTACCTGTTGATATGTTATCGGCGCACTGAACATGCTATCCCAGCGTAGTTCATTTTGCTGCCCGCTAAGCGTTATGCCGGCAGCACTGGGGCCCGCCCAGAACTGGCCATCCAGCGCCTTGACGCCCGGTAAATCTATACTGTTTTCTTTACTTAAATTTCGTAGCTGACCCAGTAATTGCCAGTTGTCATTATTTTGAAACTGCCACTGGCCAAACGTTAACTCACCGTGCAAGCCGGTGGTTGTCAGGCGGGCCAGCTGCGGTATCTCTTCACTGAGTAACTGACTCAGCGGCGCCAGGGCATCAAGTTTTAATTGCTGTAGCTGACCATACCAACCTGCCGTTTGCCGATGCAGCTGCACTTTAAGATCAGGCCATTGTGTCTGACCATCAGACAGCGCTAAGCTCCCTGAGTACAAAGACCAGCCGTCTGCTGTTGGATGCCATAATAGCTGGCCGGGGCCCAATTTCAGAAGCTGTGGCTGCCCTTCACGTTGCCAGCTTAAACTGTTATCAGCCAGTTCAATCTGAAACCGCTGCAACTCGCCGTCGTCGACCCGACCCCAGGCCTGAAAATTGATATCTGCCTGATCCAGCCGGCCAGCTTCGGGCAGTGACTGCGCAAACCAGGGTAAAATATCCAGCTCGCGACTTTCCAGAAATATCTGGCCAAATGCCTTATCTAAACTGGGTCCGTACAAATCAATAATAAACGAAAGTGTATTGCCGGTGATATCCGCTACCGCGAGCTCACCAATACCCTGGTGATGTTCGCCATCATTGCGCCAGTCCAGCTTGTCCACCGCAATGACGATATCATCGCTGCCTGCGGCGGTTAAGATCAGTTCGCTGTCCAGCAGGGTAAAATGATTAAGTTGCCGGAAAAATAGATGTTCCAGCGCGGTAATTGCCGGGGCCGCATCCAGTGGCTGATTGCCTTGAGGGCGACGGAGCAAGGTACTGCTTGGAACCGCATAGCGCAGGCCACGGAGTTCAAAATGTTCAGCCCGCAACTGCATGCTGCGCACACTTTGCCAGAAATTAATCCGTACCCGGGTTTGCTTTATCTGCAGCTGCAATCCCTGCTGCGCATTACCTAACTGCATATGGTTCAGCACCATAGCCGGCCCCAGCTTTTGCCAACCGGCGCTGATTTCCGCTATCTGCACTTCGGTACCTAGCTGGCGGGCCAGCAGATTTTCCAAATGATGTTTGTAACTATCGGCATAGGGCAAGGCCAGCCGCAACACGGAAACCAGAGTAGCAAGCAGCACCAGGCCTATGGCCAGCAATAGCCAGATTTTATGTAAACAATAAAAGCAGACTCGTGTTGCCTTATGCACTACATCATCACCACATCAAATTGCTCCTGGGTGTACATGGGCTCACCATAAATGGTTATTTGTTTCCCAATAAATACCTGCAATTCTGCCAGGCTGTGAAATTCGTCTGTGGTCAGTGCATCTTTCACTACCGGTGATACGTACACAGCAAATTTGTCTGCCGCATAAGCACGATTAACCCGGACAATTTCCCGTAAAATTTCAAAACACACTGTTTCCACCGTCTTCAACGTACCACGGCCCTTACATACCGGACACTCTGAGCAAAGGATATGCTCCAGACTTTCCCGGGTTCTTTTGCGGGTCATCTCTACCAGGCCCAATGCTGAAAAACCATGAATGTTAGTTTTTGCCCGGTCACGCGCCAGCGCCAGTTCCAGGCTATGGTAAACCCGGCGCTGATGCTCAGTACTTTGCATATCAATAAAGTCGATAATGATAATACCGCCAAGGTTTCGTAATCTCAGCTGGCGGGCAATGGCCTGTGTGGCTTCGGTGTTGGTATTAAATATGGTTTCTTCCAGATTACGATGGCCGACAAAAGCGCCGGTGTTAACGTCAATGGTGGTCATTGCTTCGGTTTGATCGATGATCAGATAACCGCCGCTTTTTAGCGGGACTTTGCGTTCGAGTGCCCGCTGAATTTCATTTTCGACATCAAACATATCAAAAATTGGCCGCTCGCCAGGATAGTACTCCAGCAACGGTGAAATATGTGGCATAAACTCTTCACAAAAAGCAGTAAGTTGCTGATAGGTAATTTTAGAGTCTATGCGCACCCGTTCCAGTTCGCTGCCAACAAAATCACGTAGTATCCGGTAACACAGGGTCAGATCTTCGTAAACCACCCCCTCTTTGCGGGTTTTTTGCTTGCGTTTAACAATTTTACTCCAGAGCTTCTTCAAAAACCTGGCGTCCTGCACCAGCTCATCACTTCCGGCCCCTTCAGCCGCGGTGCGAACAATAAAACCGCCACTGTCATCCAGGCAATCACTGACAATATCTTTTAAACGCTTACGCTCAGCTTCCGTTTCTAAACGCTGTGATACGCCAACATGGCTGGAGTCGGGCATAAACACCAGATAACGGGATGGCAGAGTAATATCAGTAGTTAAGCGCGCCCCCTTAGTACCCAACGGATCCTTTACTACCTGCACCAGCAAATGCTGGCCTTCCCGCACTAACACCCGGATGTCCTTGCTTACAGCCGGCTTACTGTCCTGCTCGGTACTTTCATTGTGCTGGACAATGTCAGAGGCATGTAAAAAAGCGGCTTTATCCAGGCCTATGTCGACAAAAGCGGCCTGCATGCCAGGCAACACCCGGCTAACTTTGCCAACATAAATGTTGCCGACCAGGCCGAGTTTGGCCTGGCGCTCAATGTGCAATTCCTGCAGCACCCCATTTTCAATCAGTGCCACCCGGGTTTCAGTGGGCGTAACGTTTAACAGTAGTTCTGCACTCATGCCTGCTCCTGCCAGTTACGTAATAAAAGATCGGTTTCGCATAATGGTAAACCTACAACGGCACTATAGCTGCCACTGATGTGGCGGACAAAACGACCGCCCTGCCCCTGAATGCCGTAACCACCGGCTTTATCACGAGGTTCGCCTGTGTGCCAGTAAGCAGCAATCTCAGTGGCGTCCAGTTGGCGGAAACACACCTCAGTGCTGACAGAGCAAGTGCTACTGTTGGTTTGTCCCACCAGTGCCACTGCCGTCATGACCTGATGGCAACGACCAGACAGTAATTGCATCATCCGGCTGAAACCTGCCTGATCAACCGGCTTACCCAATATAAGCTCATCGACCACCACAATGGTGTCGGCACCTAAAACCGGTAGGGCAAAATGGAGTTGCTCAGCACCTGCCTTCGCCTTCGCGTAGGCTAGTCTGGAAACATAATGCTGTGGGTTTTCATTGCCTTGCAGGCTTTCATCAACGTCTACTTTTACCAGAGAAAACGGTACTGCGATTTGCTGCAGTAGTTCACGACGCCGGGGCGAAGCTGATGCGAGAGCGATTTCTGGATACATGTTTAAAGGTCTTAATGGTATTGAAGCAAAAATTACTGGATTTTAAAACGCCTGCGATAGCGCCTTAACAGCCAGAACAACCAGGGCCAGACCAACATACCGGTTAACACCGGCCATAAATAAGCCGGCAAAAAATAAACGCCGGTTAAAAAGTGGCTGAGCCAGAATAGCAGCAAATGATACAGCGCTAAAAACAGGCCTAACAGTAAGGCTTGCTGGATCACCGAAAAGTTCCTGATCTTTAAATGATTAACCGCGACGATAAAAGTGACTACTGAAAATGCCAGCGCATTAACCCCCAACACTGTACCAACCAGTACGTCGGTCAGAAAGCCCAGTACAAAAGCAGTAAGAATATTTACCCGGCCCGGCAATGCCATGGTCCAGTACAAAACGACCAATAGGGCCCAGTCAGGCCGGAATAATTTAACCTGTTGCGGCATAGGCATCACAGTTAACAGTAACGCGACCAGCAGCGACAAATAAATAAAACCAAGACCATTACTTCTGCGCATTACTTCGGGTCCTCCAGCTCAAACAAATTGTCCAGCCGGGCACCTGGCCACAATAGCAACACATGCCGGATCCGATCCAACTGTGCATAAGGTTTGGCATAAACCGTCATAAAAGGCTGACTTTCATCAGTTTGCACCCGGGTCACCTCTGCGACCGGGTACCCTTCCGGAAACAAGCCATCCAGCCCCGAGGTCAGTAAGCGATCGCCAACCCGGATATCAGCACTTTGGGGCAGATGGATTACCCGCAACAAATCCCATTGCCCCAGCCCCTCGGCCACCGTACGAATGCCGGTACGCTCAGCCCTGACTGATATTGCATGGGTGTTATCTGAAATAAGTAAAGCGCGGCTGCTGGTAGGGCCAACACTAACGATCTGGCCGACTACGCCACTTTCGTCAATAAGCGGCTGATGGACAGTGACACCATCATTTTTGCCTTTATTTAATACTACCTGATGGCTAAACGGATGGCTGTAAACGGCCAGCACTTCTGCCACCAGCCGCTGACCATCGGTCAGCGGAGCTGAACCGAGCAAAGCGCGAAGTTTACTATTTTCCTGCTGCAAATATCCCAACAGCTGCAACTGGCCATTCTGGCGCAGTAAGGTTTCTTTTAAGCGGGCATTTTCATCCAGCAGACGCTGGTGCGACATAAATTGCTCACTCGCACCAGAGAGCAGAGTTTCGGGCAGGCTGGCAATATAAAACAACGGGCTGACAGCAGAGGTAAGAAAACTGCGAAGTTGGGTAGACCGCTCGGTATAGCGATCTACCACCATTAATCCGACACTACAAAGTACCGCCAGCAGCAAACGCAGGCCGAGTAGCGGGCCCCGGCTGAAAATGGCGTTCATAACAGCACTATTGTAGTAAGGGCACTATCACTCATAACTGAAGACATCACCACCGTGCATATCGATCATTTCCAATGCTTTTCCGCCGCCGCGGGCCACACAGGTTAACGGGTCGTCGGCCACGACTACCGGAATACCGGTTTCTTCCATTAACAGCCGATCCAAATCACGCAATAAGGCGCCGCCGCCTGTT
Source organism: Arsukibacterium sp. UBA5043 (assembly GCA_002415085.1). Classification (GTDB taxonomy): domain Bacteria; phylum Pseudomonadota; class Gammaproteobacteria; order Enterobacterales; family Alteromonadaceae; genus Alishewanella. Next base: position 18,397 of record DIBV01000010.1, read on the forward strand.
AATACCATGCCGCGCTCTGAAATATCCGATGCCAGCTCTGGTGGTGCCTGCTCCAGGGCGACCATTACTGCACTGACGATGCCAGCCAGAGGCTCCTGCAGTGCTTCCAGGATTTCATTGCTGGTCATGGTAAAGCTACGTGGCACGCCTTCTGCGAGGTTGCGACCCCGAACTTCGATTTCCAGCACATCATCGCTGGGATAGGCCGAACCAATTTCGGTTTTTATCCGCTCTGCCGTTGCTTCACCAATTAAAATGCCATAATTGCGACGAATATAGTTAACGATGGCATCGTCAAACTTGTCACCGCCAATCCGCACTGACGAGGAATACACCACGCCATTTAACGAAATAATAGCCACTTCCGTGGTACCGCCACCAATATCCACTACCATTGAACCGGTTGCTTCTGATACCGGCAAGCCAGCACCAATTGCGGCCGCCATTGGCTCGTCAATCAGATAAACTTCGCGGGCACCGGCGCCCTGCGCCGATTCACGAATAGCACGGCGCTCTACCTGAGTCGATCCACAAGGTACACAGACCAGCACCCGCGGGCTGGGCCGTAAAAAACTATTACTGTGCGCCTGACGGATAAAGTGTTGTAACATTTTTTCAGTAACGTAAAAGTCGGCAATTACGCCATCTTTCATTGGCCGGATAGCTTTAATGTTGCCCGGCGTACGGCCCAGCATCCGTTTAGCGGCATGCCCTACGGCTGCCACACTTTTCGGGCCACCGGCACGTTCCTGACGAATGGCAACCACCGAAGGCTCGTTTAGCACAATGCCCTGATCCTTGACATAAATAAGGGTGTTAGCTGTACCTAAATCGATAGATAAGTCGTTTGAAAAGAGGCCACGCAATTTATTAAACATGTCGACGCCAGATCCTATTAACAAGTTCTCCGCCAGCAACGGCACCATTGGCGGGCACACTGCTTGGTTTACTTCGGAGGTAAAATCAGTTATTCGGGCTATTCTAAGTAAGTCTATGCCAAGAAAATAGCCTTTTATGACATTTTTCAGAAATTAATCAGTGTTGTTGCGCAGTTTATCAGAGTAGCCAGTACTTACTTAGTTCAGCATTTCTATCTGAATATTAAAAGCGCTCCTGCCAGTAGATTTGCCGCGGGTTGCCACGGTAACGGCCAAACATAAACTCTGCAACCGGCGAGTTACTATAGTTGCCATCATCGTTCCAGTCATATTGCAGCCATACCGGTACCTGATAAGTTGCCTCCACATTACCGGTTTCATCCGGAGCCACCAGCAATAACCCACCTGGCGGTGTTTTGCCGCTATTAAGTGTAGTAGCGCTGGCCTGGGCTGTGGTAAGGCCGTTACTCAGACTAAGATTAGCAGCGCTGATCACACTACAATTGTCAGCCGTGTTGTTAATAAAGCGACTGCCATCCCAATATTCTGCCGTTAAGTTTACCGGTAAATCATCAAATTCCGGGCCAAAACCATTGGCCATTTGCAATCGGCCGTAACGAATATCGGTCAGCAGCAGGGCGGCAGCATTGCAACTATTGTCGCTGGCACAAGCGATATTGCTGGTATTGGTATCAGGATTAGCAATCATACTTCCATCATCATCCACCACGTTTAATGCGATGGTGAGGGTTGAGAAGGGACCATCAGCCGCTCCGCCTGGTAGCCTGTTTAGTAGCAGCTCAGTGGTACTGAACGGTTGCAGGCCCTGGCTCCAGTTACCAAAGCCGCTGCTGCTGAGCCGCCCGGTCAAATCCGTGCCATTGTCAGCATTTTCTGCCTGCAGCAATAACGTGCTGTTAGCAAATGCACCAAAGTAATTGCGGGTGCGCTGGCCAAGGGTATTTCGTGCGGTCAGGGTAAATCCCAAATCAAAAGGTTGCTGCATATAACTGAAACTACCACATGCCGGGCTGCTACTGATATCACTAACGGCAAAATCGGCTGGCACAAAGCGTCCTGTAGCCTGGCCGCTTGCCGCTGGCACCGGATCGCTCATGCTTAAATAATTTATCGGTGCAGTATTAAACCTGAATACACCCACTTCAGATACGCTTTGCTGCACAAGGGTTTGGCTATTGACGGCTCGCTGGTGTGTATAGTTAACCAAGCCAAGGGTACCAGGCACCCCAGCCGGCGCCTGCAGAATATGGTTAAGGCCGATATTATTCTGTTGGAAATTCGGGGTTGCCGGGTTAGTACAAATGTCAGTACTGCCTTCCTGCCAGGCATGGGCGCTTATGGTAAGCGGAAACGACTCACCTGCGCGCTTAAATACCGGACAACTGGCATCAGCTGCCAGACAATGTCCGTTATTTTTAATACATAAACCTGCCGGGCGGCGAATAAACTGATCAGCGCCGTTTAACACCAGGCCGTTATCGTTATTGGCTGCACTACCACTGTAACGACCACTGAGTTGCACCTGCCCTGCGTCGGCATAATTGACACTGATTAGCGCTTCGCCGTTAGCGTCAAAGTTTAGCGGGACTGCAGTCGGGCTGGTATCAGTGAGACTAATATTCGCCCCATTTACCTGCAGCGGCATTGATACCGGACGGGCTGCCACCCCGGGATCAATATAACTGCCCCAAAAGCCAACATTGCGGCTGACATTGGCAAACTGGGGCACACATTGCTGGCTGACATCACTTTGCCGCACAGCCGCGACAATAATATTGCTAACAGGCTGATTAGCAATGCCATCGGGCACATTAAACACCAGCCCGGCACTGGCAAAGTTGATATTGCAAGCGGCAGTGCTTAACGCCCCCCCACCGGCACGACACAAGGTTTGACTTAGCGGCCGGGTGGCTGGCACTGAACCGCTAACGCCAATCAACATACTACCAGCAACATTTCGGCGCAAATCAACAGTGGTAGTGCCACCACTAAAATTAAGCACATTGCCCCCTACCCAGCCGCCATTAGCGATGGTAGCCGGACTTAAGGTTGCCCGAACCGGGTCCGTGATCAGCCTGTCGCAATCGGCACTGGCGCAAGCCCTTACTGTCAGGGTTTCCGGCTTACAGGTTAATGCCCGGCCGCTGTAATCAAATTCAAAATGATCAATTTGCTGGCCGACGGGACTGGAGCGCAGCGCACAAATACTCAGATTATCCAGTTCGTGAATATTAGTTGAGCCACCGGTAGAACCGGTTAGTGACAAAAAGAAGTTTTCTGGCACGGCTGCCTGGCCGGGTTCTGTGCGGACGTTAAACGGTTCTATTAACGTAATAAAGCCCGTCCCATGGTCCCGTTCAACCGAGACTATGGTGGTACCGGGCGTTCTGGAGTCGACGGTAAAACGGTAGCGGTGTGGGTTGGCTTCATTGCCATCAACCCTGGGGCTGAGACAGCCGCCGGCCGGATTTGTCGCACCATTGTTACAGGTACCGCGCAGATAACGATAGCCAGTAGTACCCTCGCCGGATCCCCTTACCACCACACTTTGCTGGCGCCGCCCTTTGCTGGCAGCCCCGCCTTCATTAGAAAAGTTACCAAATTCGTCCAGGCCAAAGCCTAACCAGCCTCCGGCAAATCCAGCAATACCCGGTTTATAGCCATAACCCAGCGGGCCACCAAAGCTGCCGGGTTGCGGCGTGACGGTGGCATCAGACAGCACTACCGCCAGACCATCAGCACCACTGCCGCCATAAGCCCGGTAATCAAACTCGACGATCACCAGATTATCAGCCGCCGGATACAGCCGCTGGTACGTCGCAGAGGTAGCCTGGTTTGCCACCGCCTGAGTCATGCGAAGCCGGCCATTTATTACCTGCGGGGTAAAACTCCCATTGCTGCGGGCGGTAACCCAGGTATCGCTTAAAGTTGCATCGCTAAAAGTGTCGGCCAGACACACTAATTCGGGTGCTGAGGGAGTGACCACCTCCTGCCAGGTTTTACCAATTGCTATCCGATCAATAGTAACCCGATCACTGACAGATAAGTTTTCAGTGCGAAAACCAATTTCCCGGAATGACGTAATATCACTGTTACCCGTTGTACTAATGTCAGGGCTGGCGGGCTCATCGCTTAACGTGGCGGGATTCACCCACAACTGCCATTGATCATACGGCTGATTTGAGCCCGGTGTGGTTTTCGCCATACGACCAACAATCAGATAAGTTTCACCATTTACGATGGGCGTGCTGTAGACATCATTATTCGTGCGGGTGCGCACCATAATGTCTTCTTGACCGGCGCCACTGCCTCGATTACTTTTTAAACCAATATTCGGCACATTACTAAAGCCGGTTTGATCAAACCATAACGCTGCAAAGCGGTTGTTACCATCGGTTATATCAAACCTGACAAGCATACTGACATAGACAATATCATCATCACGGCGGCTACTGATAAACCGGGTTGCAGCTGTGGCAGAGCTACCAGAAAATGTTAATGCACGATCTCCGCCGGCGATAAACTCACTATTAGCAGCATCGTAACGTAATTGATTTGTCGATGTATCAGTGATTTGCTGCCGGCTGGTAACACCCGACCAGGCACCATTCCAACCGGTACCGCCATTTTGACCAGCGATACTGCCTGTTGGGTAGCTTTCAAAATCATCAATTGCCAGTAATTCGCCACACAAATTACCACCAGCTAGTGCCGGTATTGCAGCAGGCCGGTAATTTACTGTTCCAAAATTTGCAACCGCACCTTTGGCGGTCACTGCGCCATTAACAACCGAATTATTATTCAGCTGAACCGCGCCACCGGCCAACACAAAACCATTAATAATTGCATTATTGTTGATTGTCAGACTGCCACTAACAACTAAAATAAAGTTTTCTGGCGCACCACCGGAATTAAGTACTGTACTATTGCCAATCGTCAGGTTGCCGTTGACAAAAAGCCGGGTCGTGGCACCAGACGTTGCACGAACAGTGTTGTTGGCGATAAACCAGTCAGCGCTTTCAGCAAAATAATAATCAATAGGCTGCAAAGGCTCTGGAAAACTCGCGTTTGGGCTGGAAGGATAATTAATTGAACCAGGTTGGGGACTATTGCTGCGAATGGCAGTGGTCCAGATCTCTTCACAATTAATCGCCAGTACCGGGGTACTGAGCAACAATAATAAACTGAAAAGTATTCGCCTCATTGCCTTACCTCCAGCACTATACTGCGACTGGTAATAAATTCATTAGCATTACAACTGGCGCTGCTTTGCAATTGATAAAGCTGGCTAAGCTGCTCGCTGGCAACCGCCTGAGCGCTGCATTGCACCTGCGCCTGACAGCCGGTTAAACCGTCGGTATTAAAATTAAATGTCCAGCTACTGCAGTTGCTGGCACCAGTACGGGGGAAAAGCTCCGTTAAGGCCAGCTCCATGCCACTTTGCGCAGCAAATAACGCGCGGGTGCCTTGTACCTCATACACCACACTGTCGCTACTGCTTAACAAAATACGCGACAACGCCAGCACGATTGCCAGCATCACCACAATAATAAACACCGCGACAATTAATGCACTGCCACGTTGCGGGGTTTTCGCAAGCGCCCGGTTAAGGAACATTGGGAATATGCACCTCGTAATTAAAAAACATGTCGCTGGTCTGGCTCTGGCCGAATTGCAGTAATAAGTTCACCACACTGTTACGGGTCAGCACAGCATCATTGACGGCAAAGCGCACCCGCTGCACATCACTGGCCATTAAAACCGCACTGCCTGTTGGCGGTAACGGTTGCAACGTATTGTAAGGATAATTGCTGTAACGGCGAATAGTGCCGTCTACCGCGTTAAAACAGTAACTTACCGGGCTTGACGCCAGTAAATAAAAACGCTGTTCCGGTGAGCCTAGCGGAAAGCTGTGGCTGCTGGCAAGCTGAACCGTACGGGTGGCACTATTGCCATCCATATCGTCTGTTTCAGTGCCGGCAAAAGCGATCGTGCTACCGTTATTGCTATAAATATCGCCCGGCTGCCGGGGATAAATACTCAACGGCAGAGTTGGAACAGCGCCAAGATAACTGCTTTGCCAGTTTAAGATAGCCAGCTTTAGCTCAGTACCTGCCTCAGGGGCTACTGGAGCCTGCAAATAGATACCACTGCTAACAATGGGTGCAAACTCTATGCAGCGTAGTAATGCCACATCTGCGGTACGAATACTGTTCGGCGCCGCGTTGCGCAGTTCACGCTGCAGCCGCTCAGCCACAAACCGGCTTTGATTCAGGATCTGTTCCCGCTCGGTGGCGTCACTATACATTGTAGCGCCAAGACCAATATAACTGCTTACGCCCAATGCCAACACCGACAACAGCACAATAACAATGGTTAGCTCTATCAAACTAAAGCCGTGCCGGAACCTTATTGAGGTTGTTGTTTGTTGACGCTGCATCACCAGTTCCCTTTATAGCTGCTGAACTGCAGTGCACTGCCGGTTGGTGTAATAACCGTAACGGTAATCACTTTCACCTGATCTGGGGCCAGGCCGATACCGCTAACGTCAGCGGCGGAGGCATAACGAACACGAACCTGCAGCTGATAATTACGATATACGTCGGCCAGATCTTCCGCCAGAATATTGGTTAACAGGGAACCGTTAGCGGTAAAATTATCAAAATCATCGACATCGTTAAACCGTAGCCGGTTATCGGCTGCGCTTTCTCCGGGGTCGGCCGGCCAGCTGCCATCGGCGTTTTGTACGGTGCATGCCGGGGCGCCACTCTCGCCACAGCGCAGTATACTGCCACTACGGGGGCTTTGCTGATCAAACGAGCGCGCCATAATATCATTTAGCATACTCTGGCCCAGCTCAGTGGCCCGCACCTGATGCCAGGGATCGGTACTTTTAATATATAACGGCCCCAGTACGGCAGTCACCAGACTCAGCGCAATAGCCAGCACCACTATACCGACAATCAGCTCAATCAGACTTACACCCCGTTGGCGGCGGCCTGACACAGCTATGGTTAACATCGATGAGGCTAACATCGGTGAATATACCCTTCATACTCTATACAAATAGCCAGGTTAACACTGCCCTGGACATTAACCCGGCAGCTACTGTTACATCGACGTGAGCCGGATGCGGTTATAGGCTGGCCCAGGTTATTGAAAAAAAGGTCGTTATTAAAGGCGCCAGGCGACAGCCGGATGCTGCTGCGATCACGTTCGCTGATACATAATGCGGTAGCGGTATTAGCACAGGCATCAATGCCGGCGGGGTTAATACTGAAACTGTCAACCCGAAAACCGACCGGCGGGCAGTTGGTGCATTGCATGGCCTGCATTTGCTGGCGCTGGATCAGGCTGAAGGCCTGGTCGCGATACAGGTATTCGTTGGTACCGCTGCCAGAAAAAAAGCGTGGTAGCAGGGACACTGCTAACACGCCTATGATTACCAGCACCACAATCAGCTCTATTAAGGTAAAGCCGGTATGTCGCTGCAGGTTGTTCATTACAACTTTCTACTATCAGCAGCCGGTGCTTACTAATGAAATGGCTGGTTTATCTCCATCAGCTGACGAAGCAGTGTAAAGCACATAACAGGCTCCAGTATCAGTAATAGCATCTGTAGACTCGCCAATTCGAATTTGGCCTGGTGTACCTGGTATACTCTCTGCTACAGCGCCACCCATTGTAAAATCTGACAATTCAGCAGCGGCGTTTAAGGCTACTGCTGTTGCTTTCGGATAACCAAAAGTGACAGGAATACTCTCAACAGTCGTATCCTCTGTTCCCTGCACACCAGCAATAATAGCCTTACCATAGACCAACGAACCCGCTGACTCTAATGAACCTTTTACACCCTGCAAAACCGATTTACGGGCATCGCCCCCAAAATCTAAAAACTTCGGTGCAGCAGTCACTGCCAGAATCCCCAGAATAACGATTACGATAATTAGTTCAATTAAAGTAAAACCTGCCTGATTACGTTTCATAAATACTACCTTTTGCTTAATTAAAACTTAGATGTTTTTGTTTAAAAATAAACCAACCTGACCTGTCTGCGCATTGTACGAAAAGCCATTATTACCGACGGTATCGCCAGGTGCTGCCGACAGACCCGCTGTCTGATGGTAAAAACAGGTATTAGCATCAGCCCGGACAAACAACTGGTCTGCTGGATCAAATGTTGTATCAACCCGCAGCCGTTGCTGAAACAGGTTGTTAATCAGGTACAGGCAATCATCTGCGGTAACACTGGTAAACCGGGTATTACTCGCCGGATCACCCGACGGGTAGCCAATATCACCATCAACTCCAATTGGTACCATGTCATAGTTTACAACCGTACGCTCTGCCGTGCCACCGTTGCCATCTGGCCGGCCCGCCACTTCCCATTGCGCCCGTACCAGCCCCACTGCCGAAGCATAACCACCGGCAATCCCCTCTACTGCGACGTCTTCCGCTTCTGCGGTAACATTTAAAAACCGTGGTAACGCGGTCGCGGCCAGCAGGCCAAGAATGATGATCACGATCACCAGTTCGATTAAGGTAAAGCCACCTTGTTGTTGCATATTGGCTTGTTTCATATTGATTTCTCCCAGGCACATGTCATATTGAGTATATCGTTATTTATTGTTATCAACTTATTTTGAATCAAGTATCAGCCGCCTTTATAAGCGTTTAGCATATCCCACATCGGGGTAAAAATGCCCAACGCCAGTAACAGCACCATGGCGGCGACGATCACAATCAGGATCGGCTCTATTTTCGCGGTCAGGCTTTTTAAGTCAAAAGCTACTTCGCGCTCATAAAAGCCCGCTACTTCCGTTAGCATTTCATCCATTTGGCCGGTTTCTTCACCAACCGATATCATTTGTAACACCAACTCAGTAAACATATCACTTTGCTGTGCTACCCGCAGCAGGCTCTCGCCCCGTTCAATACTGCGCCGCATTTCCCGGATCTTCTCTCCAAGATAGTCGTTATCAACCGCTTCGGCAACTAAACTAAGCGCAGTAGTAATTGGCACCCCGGCTTTTAGCATCATGGAAAAGCTACGGGCAAAACGGCCCAGAGTAGCCCGGTTAATAATGCTGCCAATAATGGGTACCCGTAATTTCCAACGACCCCAACGGTATTTACCCGCCGGTGTTTGCAAATAGAAACTGACACCAATAATTGCTGCTACTAACAATACCAGTAACAAGGGCCAGAAGGTAATAAAAAACGAGGAACTTGCCAGTAACAATTGGGTAGACCAGGGCAGTTCGGCATTAAAGCGGGCAAACATATTGGCAAATTGGGGAATAACAAAGATATTGAGGATAACCATGGCCACCACCAGGGCAAATAAAACAAAAATCGGATAACGGGTGGCCTGTTTTATTTGTTTGCGGGTTTCCAGCTCCTGTTCAAAATAAAAGGTTAACTGTAAAAAAGCGTCGTCCAGCCGGCCGGTATTTTCTCCAACGTGCACCAGACTAATAATTAAGCGGCTGAATACTTTAGGGTGGCTGGCCATGGCCACCGATAAACTGCGGCCATTTTCCAGTTCACTGGCCAGATCAGTCATTACCTGTCGCAGGCGCGGCGAGCCGGTGCTCTCAGCCAGGCTCTTAATCGACCTGATAATAGGAATGCCGGCTTTCATCAGTGAATACATCTGACGGGAAAAAATAATCAGCTCAGTCAGGCTGACTTTAGCCTGCCATAATTCGAACCGGGCCGTTTTTTCGGCTACCACAATGGCTTCAATACTCAGTGGAATATACCGCCGCTGCTTCAGCATGTCGGCTGCTGCTGCCTGACTACCGGCTTCCAGCTGGCCGGTAACAGCGTTGCCACTGGCGTCCCGCGCTTTGTACTGAAAGCTGGCCATATCTTAGTTGTCCTCTGCCGCGTCAGTCGCGGGCGTGTCAGGCGCCAACGGCTCGGTTTCCAGGTATTCGGATACCCTAATAACCTCTTCCAGGGTGGTAATACCTTGCTGAGCATAATCGAGGGCCATATTACCCAGAGTGACAAAATCGGGGCTGTGGTAGGCCAGGTTACTGAACCCTTCGATATCAGAGCGGCGCAGCGCATCTGCTAATGGTTTATTGATCACCAGCAGCTCGAATACGCCCAACCGACCTTTGTAACCGGTATGATGACAAGACTGACAACCTTGCCCCTGCCAGTAACCGGCATTGTCATTGGCGTTATGATGGCGTAACCAGGTTAACTCCAGTTCATCAGGCTGATGTGGCTTTTTACAATAGTCACATAACCGCCTAACCAGACGCTGGGCAATAATGGCCCGCAGAGCACTGGCTACCAGATAAGGCGCTGCCCCCATATCAATTAAGCGCAGGGTACTGGATACAGCATCGTTAGTATGCAAGGTAGATAATACCAGGTGCCCGGTAAGCGCGCCGCGCAGGCCCATTTCGGCGGTTTCCTGATCGCGCATCTCGCCCACCATGATAATATCGGGGTCCTGGCGCAAGGTGGTGCGAAGTACATTGCTGAAGGTCAGGCCAATTTTATGATTAACCTGCACCTGATTAATCCGCGATAAGCGGTATTCAACCGGATCTTCCACTGTGATTATTTTGCTGCCCGCCTGATTAAGCTCACTAAGCAAGCCATATAAGGTGGTCGTTTTACCCGAACCGGTAGGCCCGGTAACAAGTATCATGCCATGCGGGCTTTGTACAATACGTCGCAGTCTGGCTAACATCGGGCCCGGTATACCGGTATCTTCCATTTTTAACAGCCCGGCTGACTGGTCCAGCAAACGCATTACCACCGACTCACCGTATTGCACCGGCATGGTAGACATCCGGATATCAATTTTATGCTGCTTAACCGTAATTTGAAACCGGCCATCCTGTGGCAGCCTTTTCTCAGAAATATCCAGGCTGGCCATCAGTTTTAACCGCAGCACCAGCGCGGCAGCAATACTCACTTCATTTAAGGTACTTTCCTGTAAAATACCGTCTACCCGCTGGCGGATACGCAGCACCTTTTCATCGGGTTCAATATGAATATCTGAGGCTTTAACCTGCACCGCATCTTCAAAGATTGAACGTAACAGCTTGGCTATCGTATTGTCGGTTTCTTCGCGGTTCTCCTCGGCCAGCAATGCATCATCAGTATCACCGCTATGCTCTTGCTTTAACTGGGTCGCGAAGGTTTCAATATCTTTGGTGCGCCGGTACAACGAGTCAAATGCTTCCAGCAACTGGCTTTCGCGGACCACGGCAATTTTAATTTCGCGCGGTGCCAATAGCGGTGCAATCTGATCCAGCACGGCCAGATCGGCAGGGTCGTTCATGCCAAGCAATACTGCATCGCCCATGTCTTCAATCACCAGTGCTCTGAAGCGTCTGGCATGCACTTCAGCCAGTAACTGGGCGGCTTTGGGATCAATCTTTCGCTGCGCGATATCCAGAAAGGGCACCTGCAGCTGTTGCGCTAAAAACTGCAGTAACTGCTGCTCAGATAGAAACTGCATTTCGATCAGGGTGGCGCCCAGCTTGCGACCACTGCTTTTCTGGCGCGCCAGAGCCTGCTCCAGCTGGGCCTCAGTAATAATGTTTTCGTGCACCAGCAAATCGCCTAGGCGCATTTTCAGCTTGGGTTTTTGCATACTAAGGTTCTGTTGCCTTAAGCCGTTGTTGGATAAAATTATGGCTGCTAACCGATAACGCCTGACGATATTGCCAGGCATGTTGATAATACTGGTGGGCCTGCGCTGGCTGGCCAAGTTGTTCGTTGGCTAGCGCAGCGCCGAGACTCCAGCGCCCCTGGTCTGGCTGCAACTGCTGTAAACGCTGATACCAGTCAAGTGCCGCTGCATGTTGCTGCAGTTGCTGGAGTACCGTGGCTTTCATACCAAAATATTCCGGCTGTGCAGCCAACTCAAACTGATCGGGTAAGAACGCCAATGCTTGTTGCCACTGGCCCTGACGCACCGCCAGCTGCGCCAACTGCATATTAATTTCTGCACTTATTACCCCTTTTTGGCGGGCTTGTAACAGCACCTGGCTGGCGGTAATGATTTGTTGTTGCTTTAACCATAATCTGGCGAGGTTCAGATAACCGTTTGCCTCCGCAGGTTGTTGCGACACAATCTGTTGCCAGATAGCAATGGCGCTACCCGTGTCTCCTGCAGCTTCACTGGCATTTGCCCGTTGTTGCATATTTTGCTGCTGCTCGTCAGTGCTTAGCCGTTGTTTATCTATCACCGTCTGTGGTTTAGCTATGGATGCCGGTTCAGTTGCAGCCTGAACCGGAGCCACCTCACGTTGTATCGTCAGCGCTACCACCTGAGGTTCGACAGCGGGTTGGGCAGCTACTGCTGGTTCTGCCACAGCTACCGGTTTAGGTTTTTGTTCTGCTGTTGCCGCCGCTATGGGTGCGGCTGACAGTATCGCCATGATGCTGTCAGGCTTAGCTTCGGCCACCTCGATTTGCTGGCTGTTTTTGGCTACAGGTGCCACCTGCAAGGCACTTGCAACTGCTGTTAGTTTCGTAGCAGTTTGTGATTGAACGCCGTGGTTCTGCCAAAGTACACCAATTAAAACCGCTATTGCCAGCCCAGCAAAGCCAAGGAAATAAACAGTACGCCCGCTGTCGTGTCGGGGTGCCTGTTCCTTTTTTGCGGAGCGAACGCCTGGCTGCTGACGTTGTTCAAGATCCTGCAGCATTTTATTAATAACACTCATCGCCACATCCAGGCAACACAAGCTGCGCTAAATACCGCAGCACCGCTGAACAACCACAGAAAGTGGCGCGTAGTGCCCCGGGTGTCTTCGGTATCTCTGGCGGCAAAGCGGATATGCCTGGCCGTCACCCGGCTTTTACCTTCGCCATAGGCCAGCATTAACCCCTTATGGGCCAATAAATTAACCAGTCTGGGAATGCCACGGCTATAACGACCAATAGCAAGTAGGGCAAATGCATTAAATAAAGCTGGGGTTGCACCGGCTATCTGCAGCCGGTGCCGCACATAAAACCGAATTTGTGGCGGCGACATTACAGGCAATTGGTAAGCAAATGAAATACGTTGTCGTAATTGCCGGAACTGCTGACTTGCTAAACGTTGATCCAATTCAGGCTGGCCAAACAACACCACCTGTAATAATTTGCGCTGCTCGGTTTCCAGGTTTGTTAATAGCCGTAATGACTCGAGGGTGTCGTCGGGTAAACCTTGCGCTTCATCCATGACCAGGATAATTTTCTTACCACTATGCGCGAGTAAAATAAGCTGCCGTTGCAGCAATTGCAAAAGCTGGCTGGCATCGATATTGGCTGAATATTTCAGTCCAAGCTCTGCTGCCAGTGCCCAGCGCAGCTCTAATGGACTGACACTGGGATCAGGCAAATAAGCCAGCTGCCAGTCCGCTTGCGCCTGCTTTAAAAGCAGCCGGCACAATAACGTTTTACCAGTACCGACTTCACCGGTTACTTTAATAAAGCCCTCACCAGCAGTTAACGCGGTATTCAACACCGCCAGAGCCGCTTCGTGCTGCGGCAAACCAACATAAAAGCGGGTATCTGGGGTGAGTGAAAAAGGCGTTAATGCCAGATTAAAGTGGGCAGCATACATAAGCTTATTGCTCAGGATACCAGTCAGTGATTAATTCTGCTGACTGCTGTAACTGCTGCTGCCAGACCCCATTACCGACGACAGTTGGCTTTAGCAGGATTACCAGTTCCTTTTTTCTTTCCACTTTATTTTTGCTAGTAAATAACTGGCCCAAAATAGGTATTGCACCCAAAACCGGTGTGCGTGATTCACTGTCACTGGTTACCGTTTGCATCAAGCCACCAATAACTACAATTTCACCACTTTGCGCTTTAATAATGGTATCCGATTCCCGGATATTGCTTTGCGCCAGCGGCAACACAATTTGTTCATCGCTAAAACGGATCGTTTTACTTTGCTCTGATGTTTCAGTAACCGATGGATGCACATGCAATATCACGCTACCATTTTGGTCTATCTGTGGCGTGACATCTAACGCTATACCTGAGAAAAACGGCTGTAATGAAATATTAGGGGAGGTGGTGGTAGCACCAGTACCGGCAATAGTAGTATTGCTGGTAATATCAGTAACGAAATATTCATCCTGGCCTACTTTAATCACGGCTTTCTGATTATTCATTGCCGTAACCCGCGGACTGGACAGCACCTGGGCATTGCCCTGCGTCTCCAATAAATTAATTACGCCGTTAAAATCAGCATTGCTGAAAGAAATAGCGCTGACCCCACCGACGTTGCTGCTTATTGTATTGTTTGGGATAACCCCTGACGTGGTGAAGTTAAAGCTGGTTGAACCGATTGTTGCCAGCGCATTCTGCCAGTTAATACCTTGCTGATATTCGTCACTTAACGTGACTTCAATAATTTTTGCTTCCAACACAACCTGACGCTGCAAATGTTGCTCAGACTGCCCTAAAAAGGCTTTTACTGCGGCAATTTCATCTGGCATTCCACGCACGGTAACCAAGCCTGCCTGCTTGCTGACGACAACCATCCGTTGTGGCCCTTCACCTAATACACCCTCTACAGCCTCTTTTAAATCACTCCAGAAATCAGTTCGACTCTCACTTTGAATGGTGCTGCCATTAAACTGTTGCTGACTGTTCTGGGCCTGGCCATTATTATTATTGGCAAAAGGGTCGTTCTGTAAACTATTATTGGCTAAATTCTGACCGCCCTGATTATTACCGTTTTGATTATTATTGTCCTGTGACACCCCACCTGAGTTGACAGAAATAGAGGAAAAACCATTGCGTTGCAGCATTAAATAATTAACGGCGATGATTTCGGTGCGCAAACCAGCAGGATAAACCTGATACACCATACCCTGGCGTCGGATATCAAACCCATACAACGATTGCACTATTGCCAGGGTTTCTGCCAGCGTAACCTGCTTCAGCTGCAGGCTTATTGTGCCACTGATACTGGGATGAACCACCAGACTGTAAGGCGTATCGTGGACAACTGAATGGAAAAAGTCGCTCAGGGCAACATCAACAGCGGAAACATTAAACCTTGGTTCATTGTTAGCTATGGCAACAGGTGGCCTGGCCAGTAAGTCCTGTGTAACTGCCATCGGTATCGCTAATACTGGCGTCGGTTCGGCTACTGCTGGCTGTAATGCTTTTTTCGCTGCCGTAGGGCCAGCATTTGGCTGTAAGGCCTGACACGCGCTCAGCAATATCAGACTGCTGACAAAACACAAATTTAAACGGGTACTATTCATCATAATTTTTTATCGTTTTATTATGTAACTGCAAAATTAATTGCTCTTCTCCCCGGCTCAGTATTACCGAAGTCGCCCTGATTTTCGTGAGAGTGTAACCCTGATATTGCTCACCAAGCTGAAGTAACTGACCATTAATCGTGGCGCTTGTCCGCTGGCTACTGTTTTGAATAATTTGTAACCTTAACGCACTGACCGGATTAGCAGCATTACCGTTGCCACTAACACTGCTGGTGTCAACATAACCTGTGGCTGGGCGAGTGGGATCGGCCTGGCTGGCAAACGTTAACAACAGCACAGCGCTATAGCTGAATAAAGTTTTCATTCTCGCTCACTGTAATAAATTCAAGGCTAATATCAGCCATCGGATAATCCGTTACCTGATAATCCAGTTGCTGCCACTGAACCAGCCAGGGTAACTGCTCCAACTCGGCTAACAGTTGCTGCACGCTAGCGTAACGACCACGAACCACCAGTGTTGTTCTGTGCTGATACAATAAGGGTGCCTCATCTGCCAACTGGCCTGCCAGAACAACGGGTACGGCTGCAGAAGTAGACAGTGACTGCAACTTTAGCCGCTGACTTTTTGCAAGAATTTCCCGTAGTAGCGCCAGCATCTGATCTGCACCAATAAATAAACTGCTTTGTTTTTGCCTTTGCGCTGCCAGCTCTGCCTGTTGCCGGGTAAGGCTGGCAATGTCATCCCGAAACGGTTGTTCAATATCAATGGCCAGCTGTAACTGCAATAGCTCAAGTTGTTGCTGAACTTGCTGTTGCTGTAAGCGCAGCGTTTGCTGCTGTCCGGTTAACTGTTTTTGTTGTTGCCAGGCAGGCTCTATCAGATAGATTAACAGAAGCCAGAAAACTAAAACTACTGAACCAAAGAAAACCAGCCGTTTTTCACGTAGCTGCAATGCCTGATATTTTTGATTTAATTGCTGCCAGTTAGCCATGTTCAGTCTCCCTGCTCAGCGATAAGATGAAACTGTACCGCCTGCTGCTCTGGCAGTTGGGATAAACGCAGTTCGTTAAAGCGCTGGCCTTGAAAGTAGTCGAAATGACGCAGGCTTTCCAGCCAGCCAGGCACTTCAGCTGGCGCTATCGTCAGACCTTTTAGCTCACTGCTGCCTGGGCGCAGTTTAAAATGAGTTAACCATACGCTGTTAATATCGGTGGCAAGTAGCTGCTGCAACACCGTACTGTAAGCATAATCAGCTGTTATTTGTTGTGCCGATAAATAGTGTTGCAAGGCGATTTGTTGTTCCACCCGTCGTTTAAGCACATCACGCTCAGTGATAAGCGCTGACGATGGCTGACGCTGCAGCAATGCCTGTTGCAATAGTTCAAGCTGCTGCTGCTGACGCGTTAATTGCTGCTCGGCCTGAGCATTGAGGTGTAGCTGTTTTTCTTGTTGCCATTGCAACCCTCCCCACCCCAGCAAACTAATAACCAGTACCAGTGCCAGCAAAGCAAATAATGACGGCAGGGCCATCGTTTGCCTCTGGGGTTGTAACGCTAACTGATATAAATTAATGCGCTGCTTCATGGCGCCGGCTCCCAGCTGGAGCTGGCTGTAGCTGCAATGGCAGGCCAGAATTCATTTAAATCAATGGCCATAGCCCACTGCAATTCTGGTTTAAGTTGCAGTGCCTGAACCTGGCTAAATCCTGCCTGATGAAACAACGGCACTAAATCCGTTCGTTCTGCGCCGCTGCATAACAGTTGGATACTACGCACTGGCGGTAATTTAAGCTGACTTTCGATGTAATCCATAGAGCGTTGAATTTCGAGCAATAAACTATCAAAAACTCCCTGCTGCAATTCGATTTTATTGTATTGATGCAGCCGGTTAAAGCCGCGTAACCGTCTGGAGAATTGTAACTGCCCCTGACGAATAACCTGCAATAATACGTCCTGCCCGGGTTGATGCATTAATACTAACGCGGCATGATCAGCATATTGGGGCAATTCATGGATTAACCATTCTTCAATCAGGATTTGCTGCAAGCTCAGTTTGGCATCAGCAACAATTGCAATCAGCTCCTGCAGCTGGCTTTTAGCACTCACCACGACGTTAATTTTAGCTGGCTGACCAGGCGCTGCGGGTAAGTCGATATAGTCCAGGACCATATTTTCTAATGTAATATCGGTCAGATCTTTGATTTGCCAGGGTAACGCTGCCATTAACTCCTGCTCGTCCAGCGCCGGTTTTTCCAGTTGCACAATCTGGTACATAGCCGGAGAAATAATCAATGTCAGCGCCATCATTTTACTTACATTGCCAAGAGCCTCTTGCATTGCCGACTGCCAATCACCCTCCTTGACAGGATAAACAGAAACGAATGCTTCTTGTTCTTTTGCTGACTGAAGTAATAGTTGAATTTCGTGCTCACGAATATGCAATACGGCTATACCCGCGGATCTATTGTGGCCAAATCTGATGTGCTGCAATACTTTGGCTAACATCTTAATGCTACTTAACCCTGATCTCGGTTTATAATACTGGCACCTTAAATTTTAAAGTTGCCAACCCGCTGTATGTTATTGTCACTCCCTGATATCGCAACGCCTTCTGCCAATTGGCACCGGATTATTGAACCGCTGCTCTCTGAGGCGAGCGTGGAAGTTTGGTTATACTGTCCGGTTACGGCTGAGCCGATGCTATCTGGTAACAAATGGATGAAATTACAATATCATATAAAGTTGATTCAGCAACAGCAATATCGCGGCTTAGTGACTTTTGGTGGCCCTTTTTCAAATCATCTTGCTGCCTGTGCCGCGGCTGCGAAACTAAACAAGTTTAATGCAACAGCCTATGTCCGTGCAGACAACATTGATCCAGATAATCCTACCTTAGCATACTGCCAGACACAGGGAATGAAGCTAATCGCAATCGATCGCCAGAGCTACCGACAACGGCAGCAACCGGCTTTTATCGAGCTGATTAGCAAACGCCATCCTGGTTATCTAGTTATTCCAGAAGGAGGAAGTTCGGCAATGGGAATGCGCGGTATCGCAGGTTTAAACCTTACTGATACCCCGGCCGGTCCGGCTGATATTATCGCAACGGCATCGGCCAGTGGCGGAACCTTAGCCGGCATAATAACAGCAGCCAGTCAGGCAGGCGTTAAGGCTAAAGAGATTATTGGGCTGGCCGTAGTAAATGACAGCTCTTTGGCCGACAAAGTTGCGGGGTTACTGACAACACCAGAGGTTACGCCCTTGCCCTGGCGTATTATCACCACAGCAGCTGAACATCGTTATGCCAAATGTCCGGTGCAGCACATTGATTTCAGTTGTCAATTTACTAGACAACATGGCATTGCCATTGAACCTGTATATACTGGCAGAGCCCTGTATAAGCTTTATCAAATGATTGCAGAGGGACAGTTTGCTCCTGGCAGCAGGATCAGTTTCTTTCATACCGGCGGCTTGCAGGGCCTGGCTGGATTATACTACCGCAAGTTAATTAATCTGCAACAGTACCGGTTACTATCTGGGGCAACGGTTGGCTAAAGTAAAATCCCTGGCCGCCGGCTACCCCCAGTTTTTGCAGAGTCTGCCATTCTGTCTCCAGCTCTACCCCAGTTCCAATCACCCGGATCCCGCGTTCAGAGAAATGAGAAATTAATCCTCTGACAAACAACTGCTGCTCCAAATGTTGATCAATATTACGAACAACCGAAGGGTGCAGTTTCGCTGACTCTATCGCCAAATCATCTGCATATGGCGGTATATCAATCGTCAGGCCGACCTGATCTATAACCAGCTGAAAACCGAGGTTAATAATTCTGTCCAATATCGGTTTTAATTTATCATAGTAGCGGATAAGGTGATGCTCGGTTAGTTCCAGCGCCAGCTGTGACGGGTCGAGCTGGCCAGAAACGACTATGTGCTCGAGCCATTGCTGCCAATCCTTACTTAACAGGGAATGGGCGTTAATATTGACACTACATCTTATTGCACTGCGACTTTCCAGAGAACCCAGCCTGGCTGCCCGCAACAATACATGCTGGTCAATTTGCAATGTTAGGCCACAACTGTAAGCCATCGGCAGAAATATCGCCGCCGGAATATTTTGCCCCTCGGTACTTTGCAACCGAACCAAAACCTCCTGTTGCAATAGTTCCTGTTCTTGCCAGGAAAATACCGGCTGAAAACTTAAACTGAAGCGATGTTGCGCCAACGCCTTGGTTAATTCAGATCGCCACCAGACTGAGCCTTTTGCTGCTGGTTTTTTTTCCGGTTCAAAGCCAAAGGCACTATTATGGCCGTATAGCTGGGCGGTGCGTAGCGCCATATCGGCTTCAGACAACAATTGATACGTGGTCTGGTTACGCTGATAAGCAACATAGCCGATATGCACAAAGTCAGCACTTAAATAGTTGGCAAAACAGTTTGCCCGACCCATAGCAACTACCAGCGTATCAGCCAGATTAGCCATTTCTTTTTCTGAAATACCGGACAGTAGTAGCACTAAGTCGTTTTCTGACAGCCGTGCTAAAATCCTGTCCTGGTATGGTTCACAATAACTGTTGATAACTTCGACACAAGCTTTTAGACAGGCCAGTTGTTTAACCTGACTAATACTGTGACCAGGATGGGATACTTCAATAATAAATAAGCCGCCGGCGCCTTCTTCAGAGGCATCGCTTAAAAAATGTTGTAGTTTGCTTTCAAAAAAAATACGGTTGCCAATCGCCAGTTCATGATCGATCAAGCCTTGCACCCTAACCAGATGGCGCACCTCGTGATCCCGCCTGATATAATTCACCAGCCGATCATTAATCTTTTCCAGTCGAATTTCCGGCATTAAATCACTACGATGGGTTAATTCTAGGCGCTCTTCTAACTTTTTAATCGCATGATCAACTGTTAATACGGTGGTAGCCAGAGAGCGCCTATGCCATTGCACCAGAAAAAAAAGTCCAGCCAGAAAAATGATCAGTGCAATATTAAGCAGCGAGAAAATTTGCCAGCCAGCAAGTTGTGAAACAGGCAGAGTTAATGACAGAGTGAAGAGTATATTGGCAAAAATAAAGCAGCAAGCCAGGATAATAAACCAGCTGGAATAGGTTTTTTGTTTAAACAAGCTGGCAAGTGACACAAGCAACTCCTTTTGACTGTCAATACAGTGTTAACTTAATTTAATGATTTGTCCAGATATTACCCAATTTTCCAACGTTAAGATCAGTATGCTAAACGCAAAAAGGCCTACCGGTTAGGGTAGGCCTTTTGCTTGAATTGGGAGCCTGGCGGTGTACTGCTCTCGCATGGCGAATGCCACAC
>DIBV01000005.1:0-120398 GCA_002415085.1 Arsukibacterium sp. UBA5043
CGGATGTTATTGCGAAGCAACATCGCTTTGAGCTGATACTTGGCGTCTTTTAAATCTTTCATCGCCGTTTCACGGGCGCGTGATAAATCACGCATCGCTTCATCTTCGGGCTCTGGCACATAGATAGGCGCCATATCGCCTGAACGCAGTAGCAATGCCAGTTTTACCGCATCACGCTTATCCGTTTTAACCCGCTCACCGGCTTTTTTAGGAATTAACGACGGTGCCACCACATAACAACAGTGACCTAAACTTGTTAAAAAGCGATAAATCCAGTAGCCACAAGGGCCTGCTTCATAGACGAAATGCAGGGTAGAACCAGGGTGTTTTGATTCGAACTGCCGCACCAGTTTTTGCAGTGCTGGTTTGGTGCCGTTAATACGGCCCAGACTGACCGGTTTCGCGTCCCGATTGTCTTCGATATAGGCCACTTCAAAGAACTCTTTGTGTGTATCTAAGCCAATAAAAGTTATGCTATTGTTAACCATGCTGACCTCCAGTATTGTATCTTCAACAAATACAGTATGGCTCTGGTTGCAAAACTAACCCACGAACTCGGAGGTCAGCACCTCTTGGGGAGTCATTATGTCTATGCGACTCTATAAGATGAAGTTACCAACAAAGTCTGAAATTATAATTGGGTGTGCTTTTATAAGCTTTGGCGTGATCAGGTTGTTTTATACACCTAATGAATTTAGTCCGGGATGGTATGCAATATTTTTTGGCATAACATTGTTTCTTTTTCCGGGGCCACAGCTAAGAGAACGTTATAAACAAACTGAAGAAACAAGGGCACGTTGGCGGCAAAGTGCTAAAGCAGCAAGTTCACAAGACTTAAGCTTGTGGGCATCTCCCTTTCCATGGGCTTTATTAATCTGTTTGGTGGTGTTTGTTTTTGCAATCGTCACATAACAAAAAAATTTTATCGCCAGCAAAAAGCGCTGGCTGCGACGTCAACCCGCTGCGCGACTTTCCGAGCTAAACTTGAGCGTTGTGTGTGCGCAAACTAAAGACAACAGAGGGAGACTTGATGGCTGATTATTATGGGTCTTGTCTGTGTGGCAATGCAAAATTTGAAGTGCAAGGGACGTTCGACGGTTTTTACCTGTGTCATTGTCAGCATTGCCAAAAAGATACAGGGTCTGCGCATGCGGCTAATTTATTTTCGAAGTCAGCTAAGTTGTCCTGGTTGGCAGGCTCAGAGTCTGTGACTACCTTCACGCTTCCAGGCTCTCGCCACAAGAAAAGTTTTTGTAAATTCTGCGGTTCCGCACTGCCAAGTATTCATGAGGTAGGTCTGCTCGCCATTCCCGCCGGGTGTTTAGATACGAAAGTCTCTTTGTCACCAACAGCCCACATCTTTACATCTCGCAAAGCGGTTTGGGATAAAAGTTTAAATGATGTGCCAGAATTCGAGGAGTTGCCACAGTAAGCGGGTTTCTGCCGCAGCCAACAGCGTTAGGCGCAGATTGAACTCGTTGTCGTCGACAGACCATCCTCTGTCGGTGTTTTGTCGTGTTCTTAGTCTTGTAAATATGCCATAAAGTACTCAACAGTTATAACAGGATAATTTATGAGTATTCAAAATCGTCGTTTAGAAAAAGGGTGGTCGCAGGAAGATTTAACGCGTCATTCAGGTTTAAGTTCGAGAACGATTCAAAGAATTGAAAGTGGTCAGGCTGTTAGTTCTGAGTCTATAAAGTGTCTTGCGGCTGTGTTTGACACGTCAATTGATGCCATTAAACAGGAGCAGACGATGAAAACATCCGTATCAAAAGATCAATCTTCTTTATCAAGGTTAAACACGCTTGAGAATGAGGCTGTTACGCTTGGTCAAACATTATTAAGAAGTCCGAAGCTAGGGCAAACCGACCCACTAACTAAAATTGAGAGAAATGCGATAAATTATGGCAAGCGCTTACTCAAAAATTTAATAAAGTAGGGTTGGTGCTTTTGTATTGCACAATGGTTTCACCTAACAAAACGATTGAAATCGGATATTTTACAACAGCGTTAAAACAGATAGGGTAGCTATGCGTATATTTCTGTTCATTTCATTGATAACATTAAGCTTGTCGGCTACAGCAATTGTTATTCGGCATGATGTTGAGGACAAAAAGTACCTGGCTAACCCTGCAGATTTTGCACCGTTAGCAACGCTTTATGTTGACGGGGCTCATGGCACACTCATTAAACCTGATTGGATTGTTACTGCCGCTCACGCAACTTTCTGCATTAATTCTGGTAGTTTTATCAGCCTGAATAATGGCCACCACAAAGTAGAACGTGTCTTTGTGCACAAAGATTATCAGCCCGGTAAAAGTCATGATATTGCGTTGATAAAATTGGCAGAACCCATAAAGGGTATAAAACCGGCAAACCTATACCAAGAATCTGACGAGTTTGGCAAGATAACGTGGTTTATTGGTGTCGGCGGTACAGGAAATGGGTTAACCGGTCAAACGGTTGATAATTATCAAAATGGCGGAGTTTTACGAAAAGCCCATAACAAAATTGAACAAGCAGAAGGGCCGTTATTAAAATTTAAATTTGATAGAGAAGATGCAGCTTTACCATATGAAGGTGTTTCTGGTGGAGGCGATAGCGGCGGCCCTGCCTTTCTTACCATCGACGGTACGATCTACTTACTTGGAATTAGCTCCAGAGTTGAAGGTGAAGGTGAAGGTATCGGCAAGTATGGTGTCGTGGAAGTGTATTCCAGAGTGTCATTCTTTAAGCCTTGGATTGAAAAAATTATTACTAGTGAACAAACTTTGCAACAGCAATTGGCACTTCCCAAATTAGCGCGCCTTCCTGCAGGGCTCACCGAGCAGATTTTACCGGAAGTGTGTGCTGATATTGGGTTACAACCAAATACAATTTAACACGTGATCTAATTTATGAAAATTCACTTACCGTTAGCCTTAACCCTGTTTGCTTCTTTTTATACGCATAGTGCGCCGCCTATGTCCTGTAATATCGGGCCCGCACATACCGAATTAGCGGCTGCAAAATGGCAAGTAACATCATGTAGCGATGGCCAGTCACTTGTATTTGCAACAATGAAAGGTAATCCGGCTATGCCATTTATGTTCTTTATCAAACGAGATGGTGACAAGACCACAATATCGGGTGAAGGAAAGGGATCTAAAGAATACTCTTCAAAAGCGTTTGAAGAACTTAGAACAATGACGGAAAGCCAATTTGAAGATTTAATACAAGCTACAATGTTAGTGGATTTAAATAATTAATGCCTTACAGGTTAAATCAGCTGCTGGCCGCAAGATCAATGTCACAAATGCCGGGCCAAAATTAAGTAGTGTTTCTATACTACTTAATTAACAATGAAAAAAAACCGTTGGTGTTATTCGTTTCTTAACATTTTGAGTGACAATTTTGTCCGCAAATTATAAGGATTTATGGTGAATAGAGTATACCGGTACTTAATTCTTGTTGTACTCGTTATTGCTGCCCTTAGCTCTTACAGTTATGGCAATGCAACGGGTGTATTTCTATTTATAATGTTAGGCTTTGCTTTTGAAGCATTATTTTGGTTTGGCTTGTTTCGCAAAAGCGCAAAACGCTCTGCTTAACTAAAACCAACAAAGCTCAGCAGTTACGGTTTACTTTTTGTAAATCATAAAACGCCAATTGCTGGGTATAGGCTGAGCGTTTGCCTCATAAATCGCGTTAGCAGGCACCCGGCACCGGTTGTGCTAACAGCCACCGCGGTGCTCACCCGCTATTGCTGATAATGATGGCAGCCCGGGGAAACGATTGATGTCATTTGTACGAATTTTAGGGCTTACCTCGTTGAGTATGGTGGCATTTGCTGCTAATTCATTGCTTTGTCGGGCTGCACTTGTCGATACCGGCATCGATGCTGCCAGCTTCACCAGTATCCGGTTAATTTCCGGTGCCTTAGTGCTTTTGCTGCTAGTACGCCTCAGACACACCAGGCCTGTTGTCACAGGTAACTGGCTGTCGGCCCTGGCGCTATTTGTGTACGCCGCTGGCTTTTCTTTTGCCTACATAAGCTTATCTGCCGCAACGGGTGCGCTGCTGCTGTTTAGCGCGGTTCAGGCGACGATGATTGGTTTTGGTATTTATTCTGGCGAGCGTCTTCGCAAATGGCAATTTGCCGGGCTTTTGCTTGCAGGCGGGGGGCTGATAGTAATGTTGCTACCAGGGCTTTCGGCACCGCCACTGCATGGCGCTATACTGATGTTAAGTGCAGGGGTTGCCTGGGGGATGTACTCTCTTTTTGGCAAAGGTGCGGGTGATCCTACCGCGGCAACGACGGGTAATTTTTTGCGGGCAGTGCCCATTGCGTTAGTGATCAGCATAGTGACCTTCAATACGGTATCGCTTGATATAGCTGGTTTTTGGTATGCCGTGGCGTCGGGCGCATTAATGTCAGGAATGGGATACGCTATCTGGTACATGGTGCTGCCGGTTTTGAAGGCTACCAGTGCAGCAACCGTGCAGCTTAGTGTACCGGTTATTACTGCTTTGGGTGGCATTATTTTCCTCAGTGAGCCAATAACCATTCGTTTTATTGTCGCATCTATTGCGATCCTTGGCGGTATCGCAATGGTACTGAAAAAGGAAAAACCAGGTGAGCCGTGAACAAATAGTGCTGGTATATGATCGTGAATGTCCGGTGTGTCATGCCTATTGTCAGGTGATAAACATCCGGCAAAGTGTCGGCGAACTAAAAATTATCAATGCCCGCGAAGGTAGCGAAATTGTGGACGAAATTACCGCTAAGGGCTTTGATATCGACCAGGGAATCGTATTAAAAATTGGCGAGCAGTTTTACTTTGGCGCAGATGCCATTCATGCCCTGACGTTGATTGGCAGCCGCTATGGAATAGTTAACCGAATAAACTACTGGCTTTTTAAATCGAAAACGGTCTCCGCAGTGCTTTATCCTATACTCAGATTTTTTCGGAACCTTTTGTTGAAGATGTTAGGAAAAACAAAAGTTAATAACTTAAAGTTGCCAGGAAGCGATAAATTTTAAATTTGGGAATGGCAACCATGCAATGCGGCGCTGCTTACAGATAACATATAAAATATAACAACTGTGCTACATTTTATAATAAGCTAAGGTGGCTCAATGTTACCCGGTCGATATTACACCGGAAGATCGCGGTAATTGCATAGCAAAGCGGATTCAGTTAGAAACGATAAGAAGTTACAAGGAATAGTATGTCCACCAATACATTAAGCCTTCAGGTATTGTTCAAGTCTTTAAAAGTGTTGGGGCGCAACCTGCTGCCCTGGCTGTTCGCCGTCATCGTTGCCGCCTTGCTGGGCTCACTACTTCAGTCGACCGTAAATTTTTTTAATGTGCTCGAGATGGGAGCTTACGCAACCTGGCAAGACTGGCTAAGAACGGTTACTAAGGACCTGACGACGTTCGCGCCGTTTTATGGCTTGCTCGTCGGTGTGGCATTTCTGCTCGCGTTTCCTGTGGCACTATGGCTGGCCCGCAAGTGGCCCCGCTGGCAGAGTGCTTTGCTATGCCTGTCGGGTGCAGTAGGTCTGGCCGTGGCATTTGTGGTTGCCAACAAAGTGGCCGCAGCGCCAACTCTTATTGCAGCCACCCGCAGTGTAGTTGGTTTCGTGTCGATGATGTCGACCGGTGCCATCGGGGCATGGGTATTTACCCTCACCAGCGGTAAACCAGAATATGGCGCGCGCAAAGTGTTCAGCTGGTTATACCTTGTTTTTCCGGTCGTTGTGCTGGTGTCTGCCTTCGGTATTCATGTTCTGATGCGGCCAGATCGCCAGGTAGAAATTGACGATTATCCACTTCAAAACTATCGGGTTGCTACTATTGGCGCAGGCCTGGAGCATCCGTGGGCCATGGTGCATTTACCCGATGGCAGACGTCTGGTTACGGAACGAGGCGGTAATATTCGGATTATTGATCTCGATGGCGCGCTGTTGCAGCAAGCATTAGAGGGCGTGCCAGACGTAGTTGTAGGCGAGCAGAGCGGATTGCTGGACATCGTGCTGTCACCGCATTTTGAGCGGGATAAAACAATCTTTCTGAGTTACTCCTGCGGCACAATAAAAGCCAATAACCTCTGCGTCGGACGCGGCGAGCTTGACGGTGTGACGCTGAAAGACTTCCGGCGTATCTTTCAGGCCTTGCCACTCAAGGATACGACCTTACAGTTTGGCTCGCGTATTGTGTTTCTTCCCGATGATACCTTAGTGGTATCCATTGGCGATGGCTTCGACTTTCGTGAGGACGCCCAGGATCTCAGCAACCATCTTGGTAAGCTTATCAGGCTGAATAGGAATGGCTCCGTTCCGGACGACAATCCTTTTGTTGGCCAGCCGGGCAAGCGCCCGGAAATTTTTAGTTACGGTCACCGAAACCCGCAAGGGCTTTTTTTCCACACCGAATCTGGCCTGTTGTATGAGAGCGAGCATGGCCCTTATGGCGGCGACGAAATTAATATTATCGAGCCCGGGGTGAATTATGGCTGGCCTATTGCCACCTTCGGCATTAACTACCCCGGTTCAAATATATCGCCCCACGAAGATCACCCCGGTGTGCAGCCACCGATTAAACATTGGACACCGTCTATTGCCCCCTCGGGCATCGTGGTTTATCAGGGCGATGCATTTGCAGAATTTAATGGTGACTTGCTAGTGAGTGGTCTGGCCGCAAGGGGCGTGTTTCGGCTTAAGCTTGAAGATGGCAAAGTGGTGTCGGTGCAGCGGTTGTTCCACGAGCTTGATAAGCGTATTCGTGACGTCATTGTTGGCAAAGAGGGTGAGCTTTACCTGTTAACCGATCATGCGCCAGGCGAAATTTTGCGTATTGAACCGAACCGGCGCTGAGTATCACTTGCGGCAGTCGATATTGTTGACCGGACCTCAAAATGGCATTACGTTAACGATTATTTACCCAATCAGACTGGCAGCTCTACTTCAAGAAAGGACGAATACGACAATGTGTAGCGTTAAATATTTCATAGTAACTGTTCAGATTACATTGCTGGCATTTGCCGGGTGGGTGAGTGCTGCAGACGCTCCTTATCGTCATGCAGATGAACCTATTGGTACGGTGCGTCAGCTGTATGATGGCAAGCTTTATCCTGATATCCGGGTAAATACGTTTCGAAACATTGACCGGTTATTTCCAACCCGCACTGTAGCTCGTGGCGCAACGGTTGGTACGCTACCGGTTAGTGAGCAGCCATTAGAGGCCTTCAGCTACACTGTGGACGACCAACATTACGATTTAATTGACATATTTTCGCTCAATGCCATTAGCGGTATGTTGATCATTCACAACGGCGAAATACAGTTTGAAAAATATCAATTAGGTAACGATGAGCGTACCCGCTGGATGTCGATGTCGGTGGTAAAGTCGATAACGGCAACTTTAATTGGAGCCGCGATACATGACGGTGCGATAAAAAGTATCGACGATCCTATTATCAATTATTTGCCGCGCTTTAAAGACACCGCTTACGATGGTGTAACGGTAAAACATTTACTGCAAATGAGCTCGGGTGTGGCCTGGAATGAAACTTATACTGATCCTGCATCAGATCGGCGCCGCATGCTCGAAGCGCAAATTAGTCAGCAACCCGGTGCAGTACTGGATCTGATGGCTACACTGCCTCGGGCAGCACAACCAGGCAGCCGCTGGAATTACAGTACCGGTGAAACCCAGTTGGCCGGAGCATTAGTGCGGGCAGCAACCGGCAAGCCTGTTGCTAAGTATCTGTCTGAAAAAATCTGGTCAAAGGGGATGGAAACAGACGCCAACTGGTGGTTGCAATCAGCAGACGGCCTTGAAGTCGGGGGCAGCGGTTTGTCGGCAACCTTACGTGATTACGGCCGCTTCGGTTTGTTTTTACTCAATGACGGAGTTATCGACGGCCAACGGTTGTTGCCAGAGGGTTGGATAAAAGCCGCCAGTACCCGTCAGGTTATCGCAGGCGAGCAGGTTAATTACGGATATATGTTATGGCCGATGCACGGCAACAGTTATGCCGCTGAGGGCATTTTTGGCCAGTACGTATTTGTGGACCCCGATACAAAGCTGGTGGTGGTAATATGGAGTGCCCAGCCGAAACCGCTCAACAGAGCCGGGCTGGATGAATATAGCTTTTTAAAGGCTCTTTCTGCTTTTTACAGCAGCAAAAACGACCAATCATAACGGTGGTTACCTAACTTCTCCGCGATATTAGGGTTGAGCCGGCTGACCAATCAGATTGTGAGATAATTTATATGTTGCTTGAAAACGGGGACACTAACTATGGCTGATACTGGCAAAATTAATTATCTGGAAATGCCGGCGCGTGATCTGAGGCAAACCAAAGCATTTTTTAGCACCGTTTTTGGTTGGGCATTTATTGACTATGGTCCGGACTATGTTGCAATTGCCAACGCCGGAGTTGATGGTGGCTTTTTTAAATCCGACAACGTTGCTACCTGCAGTAATGGCAGTGTGCTAGTGGTGTTGTACAGTCATGAACTGGAAGTTACCCTGGATAAAGTAACAGCAGCAGGTGGTCTGATTATACAGAATATTTTTTCCTTTCCAGGAGGTCGTCGTTTTCATTTTACTGATCCTAACGGTAATGAGTTTGCGGTCTGGTCGGACGTCGGTGAGTGATAATACAGTGGCCAGCTTTGGCTTTAGTAATGGTTATTTCAGCGGGTGCTGAGTGCTGGAAATGGGATCATCTGACATTTAGGCTATGCTCAGAGGGCAACATTATCTTTGTTTTATTGCAGCATCTTTATAAACAGGAGGAGCAACATGACGAAAATTCTCGTTCTTTACTACAGTATGTATGGTCACGTTGAAACCATGGCACAAAAAATAGCGGAAGGGGCGCGCAGTGTTAGCGGCACTGAGGTTACCGTTAAACGGGTTCCCGAGCTGATGTCAGAGCAGGACGCAAAAAAAGCAGGCGCTAAACTTGATCAGGCTGCCGAGGTTGCCAGTCCGAATGAGCTGGCTGATTATGATGCAATTATTTTTGGAACGCCGACCCGCTTTGGTAACATGTGTGCCCAAATGCGCAACTTCTTTGATCAGACCGGCTCGCTTTGGGCCAATGGTAAACTTATCGGTAAAGTAGGCAGTGTTTTCACCTCTACCGCCACCCAGCATGGTGGCCAGGAAACAACCATCACCTCGATACACACCACATTATTGCACCATGGCATGATTATCGTTGGTGTACCTTATTCATGTAAGGAAATGAGTAACATGAATGAAATTACCGGCGGTACTCCTTATGGTGCGAGCACGCTTGCTGGCAGTGATGGAAAGCGGCAACCGTCTGAAAATGAGTTGAAAATTGCTTATTTCCAGGGCGCTCATGTAGCAAAAATCGCTCAAAAACAAGCAAGCGGATAAGTTAGCTGAGTACGAAAATAGCCGGTGCCTTGTGCCGACACCGGCTTGATATTGATAAACAGTAATTTTTAAGTAATTACATTGAATTCATTTGATATTTTTTATGACTGCTAACATCAGTAAGAGATGCAGATGATATCACCTGACCAGACCATTTAACGTGAACTTCATTCACCGGAATAGCCCTGATGTCGTCTGAAAAGAAGCTGTCGGTAGCCATATCAACCGTGAAATATTTAATCTTACCGGTTTTTGCATCCAGCAGGATATCATCGATTTGACGCATTTGCTGGTCAGAAAATACGATATATTCATCCAGTATTTTTGAAACCAGACGATACTCTGCCTCTCTTTTCGTTACTTTCAGCTCTGTGGGTTTGCGCTGAGCATTGGTATCTTTAACCAGCACCTTCAACGTCCCCCCGGGGTCAGCATTAAAGTTAACATTTGGATTTCAACAAAGCCTTTAGTGCTACTGACCGGGCGAAAAGCGTTGGATGTTTCGAAAAACAGATATTCAACTGCATCACTGTTTTTGTTAAGCAACACATTTTCTATCCGGCCAAAGGTATTGAGCCCGTTGCTAATATCACTGTAAATAATATTACTGGCTTTGATCATGTGATCATCAGCGTAATCTGGCAGGTTTGGGGTCGCAGTTGTTGCGTCATCCGCGCAGCGCAGGCTAAACTTACGTATGACTAAATCAGTAACTACGATAATCCCAATAAGCACTGTAGAGCCGGTAACAGTAAGTTGCACTAATTGTCAGGCCTGTTGTTGCCGTTTAGAGGTAATGATAATTTCGGATACCGGGGTGCCTGCCCGCCATATAGCCACCGACCACTGGGGCGGCCAAACGATGCTACGACTGGCCGATGGCTGGTGTTCTGCGTTAGACCGCGATACGTATCGCTGTAGCATTTATGAGCAGCGCCCCTGGGTTTGCCGCGAATTTGCTATGGGTTCAGACGACTGTCTGACGGAGCGGGCGGGGCTGAATTCTGCGCGCCAGCAGTAACAAATAGCCCACGCTGGCTGGCTTTTTTTGGAACCGAGATTGCAAAACACCCATTTTCTGTTTAGATTGGTTGGCATAATTAGCAACAGATGGCAGGGAATAACAATGAAAAAATGGTTAGGTGCCGCGGTGGCAGCGTTGATAGTAACTTCACCGGTTCAGGCAGAAACACAGGATTATAAGCTGATAACCGTTGCCGGTTACCTGAATTTTTATCTGTTGAATATCAATGCTTGTCAGGATTTTCATCCACAAGCTCGTCAGGCAGCTTACGATGCGGAACAAAAACTGTACCCGTGGCTGGACAAACTGCACAGCAAACTCGGTGATGGTAAGCAGGTTTCTGAAATAGTACTGAAGCGCCGGGCGATGCTGAATTCGCAAATTGGTGAAGGCGATTTTACCCTCGATCATTGTCAGGCGATTATCAAAATCTTAAATGAAGATGGTTTAGATAAAACCTTACTGGCAAATCTGGACTAACACAGGTGTAAGCGGCTACTATTGCCGACATTAAAAAAGACCAACACTGCCGGCGCTTTGCCGGCAGTGTTGTTTTCGCAGGATAATTCAGGAGCTGCGTTTGCCCCCGGCGTTGTTAAGACTTCATCAGGCTGCCCTTACGATTGATGGCCAATCGATAGTAGCGCCACTTAGTTTAAGCGCAAATAAAGGTGATTTTATTGGCATTATTGGCCCCAATGGTGCTGGCAAAAGCAGCTTATTGAAGCTGATCAATGGAACGCAGCGTTTAAGCTCCGGTGAGATATTACTGCATCAACGCTCGCTGGCTAAATTAAGCGCCCGCCAGCGCGCCTGTAAAATTGCCAGTGTTAGCCAGGTAAGTCCACCCGTGTTTGCATTAACAGTGTACCAGGTAGCCGCGATGGGCCTATTACCGCACAAAGGTTGGTTTGATGGCAATAATAGCGATGATGAACAACAAATAGCGCTGGCGTTAACCCAACTGGGTTTGCAGCACAAAGCACAAGCGCTGGTAGAAACCCTCTCTGGTGGCGAGCTGCAACGGCTTTATCTGGCCCGGGCATTGGTGCAACAAGCTGAGTTGCTGCTGCTGGACGAGCCGACCAATCATCTTGATGTGTTATATCAACATCAGATTTTACAGTTAAGCCGGGGCCTGGGTAAAACGGTGTTGGCATGTTTACATGACCTAAATCTGGCTGCTCGCTATTGTGACAAAATAGCCCTGTTACATCAGGGGCGGTTGCTGGCGTTTGGTAGCCCGGCTGAAGTGTTAACCGCAGCGCAGCTTAGCCAGGTTTTTCAGCTGCCGTGTGAAGTCAGTGTGCATCCGGTGCACGGGAAGTTGCAAATTACCTTCTTTGCCAGTGGTAGTGCACTATGAAGCGGTGGCTTATTTTGATGTTAATGCTATTAGCGCTGCTGGCAAGTGGCGTGCTGAGCCTGGCCATTGGCAGTGCCAGTTTAACGATTGCTGAAGTATGGCAGGCGTTACTGGGCAGTCAGCAAAATCCCCTGGCCAGCACTATTGTCTGGCAGGTGCGGTTGCCGCGTTTGCTGTGTGCCATGTTGGTAGGCGCAGGGCTGGCGGTAGCCGGTGCGGTGCTGCAAAATGCCAGCCGCAACCCATTAGCGGATCCGTATCTGTTTGGCTTGATGGCAGGCGCAGGCCTGGGAGCCAGCATTGCCAGCATTTTACTGCCGCCCCATATGTTAAGCCTGGCATTAGCCGCATTTCTGGGAGCATTGTTTGCGGTGGCGCTGGTATTTCTGGTGTGTATGGGCCGGCAATGGCGAAAAATTGAAATGACGTTGCTGGCCGGGGTGGCGGTGTCGTTTATGCTTAGTGCGATCAGTAGTTTTATTTTGTACTTTGCCGAGCCTTTTGCCGCCAACAAAGTGATTTTCTGGCTGATGGGCAGTTTAAGTCGTACCGACTGGAGCAGTGTTGCGTTAATAGCACCGGCGGTCAGCGTATTGCTGTTGGTTGCCCTGATGTTGCGTCGGCAGCTGGACGCTTTGCTGCTAAGTGACGAAAGTGCTCAGACCTTAGGAGTGAATCCAACCCGATTGCGTTTTATCTTATTGCTGCTAACCGCCCTGGTAACGGCCTGTATTGTTGCACAATGCGGCGGCATAGCATTTGTCGGCTTAATGATCCCGCATCTGGTGCGCTATTTTGTTGGGGTGACTGCCATCCCGCTATTGCTGGGCTGCACCGTGTTTGGTGCCTTATTTTT
This sequence comes from Arsukibacterium sp. UBA5043, assembly GCA_002415085.1. Lineage (GTDB taxonomy): Bacteria > Pseudomonadota > Gammaproteobacteria > Enterobacterales > Alteromonadaceae > Alishewanella. The sequence continues at coordinate 12,653 of DIBV01000005.1, forward strand.
GGTCTGGATTGACAACTTAGCCCGTAGTGCTTTGCTAAGCCAGGAGATCCCCCTGGGGATAATAACCTCGGTGCTTGGCAGTCTGTTTTTTCTGGTAATTATGCGCCAACGCAGGAGTACAGCATAGCGATGTCTGATGATAAAAAGCTAATTGAACAGGAAAGGACCACTGCTAAGGTGGCGGATGAGCAAAACCGGCAGCAGCGGCATAAATTGCGTCAGCAAAAGTTGCAACAACAGGTGCAGCAGGGCATTGCCAAAGCAACCGCTGAAAAAGGGCTGTTATTGGTTATTACCGGCAATGGAAAAGGTAAATCCACGTCGGGCTTTGGCACGGTAGCGCGCGCTGTCGGTCATGGCTTAACCGCAGCCGTGGTGCAATTTATTAAAGGCAGCTGGGAGTGTGGCGAGCGTAATTTACTGGCGCAACATCAGGTAGAATTTGCGGTTATGGCTACCGGTTTTACCTGGGATACCCAGGATAAAGCGGCCGATATCGCTGCAGCTGAACAGGTATGGGCGCGCGCCGAGCAGATGCTGGCCGATCCGGCTATTGATGTAGTACTGCTGGACGAGCTGACTTATATGGTCAGTTATCATTATATTGAATTGGAACGGATTGTCCGTGCCCTGCAAAACCGACCTGCGACGCAGCATGTGGTTATTACCGGCCGCTCCTGTCATCGCACCTTAATAGAGATGGCCGACACGGTCAGTGAAGTTCAGGTGATAAAGCACGCGTTTGATGCCGGCATCAAAGCACAGCGGGGTATTGACTGGTGAAGAGTCTACTGGTGAAAATGCGGTTTGCTTTTTCTGTGTTTTATCTGATGTTAAGCTTGAGTCCGGCAACGCTATTTGCAGCAACGCCGAAACCTCAGCAGCAACATGCACCAGAGCAGCGCATTATTGCCCTGGCACCGCATATTACCGAGCTGTTGTATGCAATTGGTGCCGGCGGCCAGCTGGTTGGGGTCAGTGCGTTTAGCGATTATCCAAATGCGGCAAAAGCCTTACCGCAGGTGGCAAATTATGCCGGTGTGAACCTTGAGGCGATATTAGCGTTGCAGCCTGATCTGGTGATTGCCTGGAAAACCGGCAATGTGGCAGCGGACATCAGCCGCTTGCAGCAGTTTGGTATTAATGTGGTGTATTCCGATCCAATCCAGATCAGTGATATTGCCGATGAGTTGCGGTATCTGGGCCACGTTACTGGACATCAGCAACAAGCGGAGGCAGTGGCAACGGATTTTGAGCGGCAACTTGCTGATATTAAATCCGAATATAACAATAGGCCCAGGTTAAAGGTGTTTTTCAGTATGGGTACGGAGCCGCTTACTTCAGTAGCTAATCAGGCCTGGCCAGCACAGGCCATGGCACTGTGCGCGACAGACAATATTATTGCCAATGCCAGCAATGATTATCCTCAGCCCAGTCTGGAGCAGGTATTAGCAGCCCAGCCCGAGGTAATTATTCAGGCCACAGCTGGCGCTAAACCTGCTGATATCGGTTTCTGGCAAGCTTACCCGGTAATACCTGCAGTAATGCTTGGCCAGTTCGTTACGGTAGATGCCGATCTGTTGTATCGCACCAGCCCGCGCACGTTGAGTGGAATTCGGCAATTATGTCAGGGCCTGGATCGGTACCGTTAACCAAGGCGGGTACCACATAGCAGCCGCAGTAACTACCCGTTAACTGTTAATGCTGCTCATCAGGGTGTTGGCCCTGCGCATCAGTCGCTCTGCATTTCGTACCTGGTTAGTTTTTAGCAGTTCAGCCGATAATGTCAGGTATTTGTCTGCTAATTGTCGCTTTAACCCCCTTATTAAACTGAAATCAGCCGGTAGCTGCGTACTGTAATGTTGATATTGCTCAAAAACATTGTCAGTCTCCTGTGCCGAGCTACTGAGGGTTAATGCTTCGCTCAGACGATCAAAGGTTTGCTGATAAAACACTGCGGCCTCCTGATGAGGAAAGGGCAGTGGGGTGCCAGTATCTTTAGCATTGTGGTAGGCCGCCATCGCCGCAACAGCGGTTTGCAGTTGCTCACCATGTTGCAATAAATCACGGGTTTGTTCATTATTAGCAAATATATGCTGACCGGCTTTTATTAATGCATGTAGTGCCGGGGCATTATGTTCACGGCTGGCATCTGCAAACGCAGTTTGATAGGCGCTTATTTCAGCGTCGTCCGGCACAATGTTATAATGTTGATCTATCCGCTGAATATCCTCAATTATATTATAAATATCGATTTCATCAGGATGTTCCTGATAATGTTGATTGATCAACTGACTGCTCAGCTGGTTGCGCAGCACATCAAGCGCCGTTTGTTTGCTACGATTCATATTGCTGGCCAGATCCGCCAAATAATGGGAGTCGGGATATAAGCGGCTGGCTTGACTGAGCAGCTGTTCAATTTGCGGATAATCAGGATAATTATAACGGCGATCGCTAATTACCTGATCAATTTGTTGTTCAAAATACGTCAGCAGCCTGGCTGATTGTAAACGCAGTAAACCAGAGCGTATCAATGGATCAGTGGTTTCTAGCGCAGAAAATGTTGCCAGAAACTCCGGGGCATTACTGTCAGCCAGCTCAAGATAGCCATTGTATTGCTGTTGTTGCAAAGTGTGCTGTTGTTGCAGCATCTGCAGCTGCAGGTGCTGCTGACTGTAAACCTGCCATAAGGCCGTAGCCGCCAGCAATGCTGCACAGGCCACGGTTGCCGCTGGCCAGTAGCGTCGGTTCAGTGCCACTAATACCTGGCTAATATTGGTTTTGCGGTCATTACGGTTAAAACGCAGGGCGCGTTTTAACGCCAGCCACTGCAACGGATTTACATGGGCGGGTTTGTCGGCATGTTTTTGTTGCTGTGCGGCGTTATCCGCCGGGATCCGGTCAAAAGGATGCTTACTGGTCAGAAGTTCATAGCTGATGCAGCCAAACGAAAAGGTATCATCACTTACCGATGGCGTTTTGCCCGCCAGTAAATCGGTACTGGCGTAGGCAGGAGTGTAGCCACTTAGTGCTGCGGCCGGGTTTTGCTGTTCTGCTGCATAGATATCATGATTAAGCTGCAGGGTATGGGCGACACCGAAATCCAGCACTTTTAACTGGCCATTACGGTTAACCATAATATTTGCCGGTTTTAAATCTGCATGCACGATGCCTTTGCTGTGGGCATAATTTAAGGCCGCACCTAATTGATCAAGCAATTTAATTGCCGCGCTCAGAGGCAGCCCTTTGGGTTTGTAGCGTTTGATCACCTGGTCCAGACTTTCGCCATCCAGATATTCCATAACGATAAAGTAACAGTCCTGTTCACAATCAACATCAAATACGCTGACAATATTAGGATGAGATAATTGCTGGGTTTTATGGGCTTCTTGCAACAGCAGTTGCAGTGCTTCTGGCTGACTGACAAACTGCGGTTGTAACACTTTTATTGCTACCTGAGCTTCTGTAATCCCGGTGTTGGCTAAAAAGGTATCCCGGGCCCGGTATATATCGCTCATACCGCCAGAACCAATTTTAGATTCCAGTAAGTAGCGCTGTTTGATCGTTTTGCCACTTAAGTCGCTGCAAGGTGCAGCTTTAGCCATGTTGGGACGGGCAAAGCGGGTTTTCTCATTATCACTTACATCACTATCCTCGGCGACAGTAACTTCTGTGACAGTAGCGTCAGTACGCGCAGCATCTGCGACAGTCGTCGCCCCACGATCCCGCCGTAAGGCGCTATTCATGGCTTTTGTAACGGCCGGTGAACTGGCAGAAAGCGTAATATCAGATTGAGTGGTTTTATCAGCGTTATCAGCCATGTTATTGGTTACCTTACTCTTTGTTCTGCTGCGGTTTTGTAACGCATCAGTGTTACTGCATACCCCGCCTGATTTACAAGTTAGTGACAACAAAGTTATTAATACTGACTAGACACCTTGGATTGGTGCAATATCAGTTGTGCCACGACGATTTAACCCTCGCCATTTTAGCTTTAGATGAAAAAACATCAAGCTAAATTGCATTAATGTAAACAAGATATATATTGACTTCGACTATTGTTGGCTCTAATCTTTGCGCCTGCAACCTTTTGGTAAAATTATTGTACTAAGTTGATTAATGCTGGCAGGGAGTGTTAAGTGAGTCAGACGGATATGTTACTGGAGCTATCGGTGTTAAGTTATCACCGGTTATCACCTCGTCAGGTGGCGTTGAAACGCTTTGACGGTAAAGGTGGTACTCTCGGGCGGGCTGAGCATGCTGACTGGCATCTGCCTGATCCGGAGCGCGTTGTTTCCAGCATTCATGGTCAAATTAGCTATCAACGCGATGGTTTCTGGATCACGGACCATTCAACCAATGGTTTATTTGTTAATCGTGCAGTTACCCCGGTTGGAAAGGGGCAGCAACATTTGCTGACAGACGGTGATTTATTGTGTCTGGGTGACTATGAAATTAACGTTGCCATCATAACAGCGCCAACGCACGCCATGTCCGGCGCAGCGAACAGGCCAGAGAGTCTGCCTGAGAGTACACCAGCTCAGGGGCTGAAAGTCAGCGACTTTGCTGCTGTTCATATGCAGAGCAAGTCAACGTTGCCTGGAACCGTGGCAATGTCAGCAGCGCCGGTACCATTAGGGGCAGAAGATTCAGATTATAAGCAAACCGACGGCTATTCTCAGAGTGATGCCCTGGAAAATAGTGATATGTTAACTGAAAGTTTTTCCCCGCCGCAAAGCCTTATTCCCGATGACTGGCAACCGAACTGGCAACATGACACTTTGCCAGAGGAGCCCCTGAACCTGACAAGTAACGAAGTTGATCCGCTGCTTAGCACAACGCCAAACACCCAGGATAGCGGCGCTGCACAGGCAAACGCCGGGCATTGTTTGCAGGCATTTCTGACTGCCCTCAAGGTACCCATGCCACCGGCTCAACAGCTGCAAAACCCCGCCTGGTGGGGCCAGTTGGGTGATGCGCTTCAGGCATCGCTGCAGGGCATCATTGACGTGATGCGTTCCCGCTCAGAGTTGAAAAATACCTTGCGGGTGAACCAGACCACGTTTCAACAGCGGGAAAACAATCCTCTGAAATTTTCAGCCAATGTCAGCGAAGCCTTTCATAACTTATTTAATCATAACGCCAGCAGCTTTATGGCACCGCGTCAGGCTGTTAGTGCGGCGTTTTCCGATATGAGTCAACATGAAGCTGCGATCATTGCCGGCGCTGCCGGGTCAATGCAGGGACTGCTTGCTCAGCTTACGCCGCAGCAGATAGAGCAACGGGACTTTGGCGCCAGTTTTATTGATAAAGTGAACCCTGGCCAGCGTTACAACCGTTACTGGAATTTATTTCAGGCGCTGCACCAGGAGCTACTTTCTGAGGTTAGCCGTACTGCAAAAGGTGGCGTAAATGATGATTTTATCCGCGCCTATGAAGAATACTTATCCAAACAAAAATGACAGATCAATGGAGTTGTCAACTATGAAACGGATCTACCTGCTGGTGTTAGTCATGATGTCTATGTACTTATTACAGGGTTGTCAGGCTGTTTATTCCACTTTTCCGCCGTCTACGACGCTGCATTTCCGGGTAGCACAAGACATCAACCCTGATGCAGACCAGCGGCCTTCGCCGGTAATTATCCGTGTGTACGAGCTGGCTTCTAAAACGGTATTTGAAAATCAGGACTTTTTTGCGCTGTATGACAATCCTGAACAAACCCTGCGCACTGACCTGCTTAAAATAGACGAGCTGGTGTTTGAGCCAGGCCAGCGCACAGAATACAAAATGACGTTGCTACCTACCACCAAAGCCGTTGCTGTGATTGCCGCATACCGTGATATTGAAGGTGCCCGCTGGCGTGCAGTAGTAGACGTTAAACCAACAGGTTATGACGATTTTTATGTCTACGTTGACAAGCTTGCCGTGTATATCCGTGAACATGATTTAGAACGGCCAAGCCGTTAAACGCGGTAATTTGCCTGGAGTAAAAAGCAAATGAGTGAATTCAGTAAAATTGCCTGGTCAGAGGGCATGTTTTTGCGGCCGCAGCACTTTCAACAACAAGACCGACATCTGCATTACAACCAGCAAAGCCGTCAGGAACAGCTAGCGCCTTTTAGCTGGGGCGTTTACGATTATCAGCTTGACAGCCAGTGTTTAAAGTTCAGCCAGTTTGGCTTAACCAGTTTGCGCGGTATTCTGCCCGATGGCACCTTACTCGAATTACCTGACATTGAACCCTTGCCAGCTCCCCTTAGTATTGGCAAGGGGTGTCGCGATCAGCAGGTGTATCTGTGTCTGGCGGTTGACAGAGCAAATGGTGTAAATATTGCTCAACCGGATAGCGAACAGATAACCCGCTTTCATTTTGCTGACCACACTCTGACCGATACCAGTTTAGCTGAAGTGGCTGCAGAGACATTACAATTGGCCAGGCTCAGAGTATTGCTGAAGCTGGAAAGTGACGATAGAAGTGGCTTTATTGGTTTTGCTATTGCGCGGATCCGGGAAGTCTCCGATCAGGGTGAAGTGAAGCTGGAGGATAAGTTTATTCCGCCGCTTTTAAATGTACAGCGTAACCCGCCGCTTAAGGCGCTGATTACTGAAACCCTTGGCATGCTAAATCAACGGGCGCAGGCATTAAGCAGTCGGATTAGCAAAGGGCAGGGAACCAGCAGTTCTATTGCCGACTTTCTGATGTTACAGGTGCTCAACCGGTATGAGCCAGTGTTAAAGCACTGGCAGCAACTTGATGGTAGCAACCCGCTGGCGTTGTATCAGCTGATGGTGAGCATGCTCGGTGAACTGGCTACCTTTACCAGTAAAGAGAAAAGGCCACCTGAGTTTCCACCCTATATTCATCAGGACCTGACCCCTGTTTTTGGCAACTTAGCAGTGATTATGAATCAGACCCTCAGCGTGGTACTGGAACAGACCGCGCAGGCACTGCCATTAGAGCAGGCTAAGTTCGGCATTTTAGTATCACCGCTAACCGATAAAACCCTGCTTGAATATGCCCAGTTTGTATTGGCAGTCAGTGCCGACTTGCCTGCGGAGGATATCCGCAAACATTTACCGGCCAGATTAAAAATTGGCCCGGTTGAGCATATACGTGAACTGGTTAACAACCAGCTGCCCGGTATTGCGGTAACGGGGTTGCCGGTCGCACCAAGACAGGTGCCGTATCACGCCGGCTATCACTACTTTCAGTTAGATAAAACCAGTATTTATTGGCAGCGATTGGCAAACAGTGGCGCACTGGCTTTGCATTTATCGGGTAATTATCCCGGGTTAAAGCTGGAACTCTGGGCCATTAAAGCCTGAATAACAGGGATGGAAGCTAATGTCTGATCAAACCATTATAAAACCCCGGCCGGGTGGTCGCGCCATCCGACCAGAGGCTGCGCCTGCTGCCCCGCCAGAGCCGGCAGTGAGCGGCAGTGTTAACAATGATAAAACCAGGATTGCTACTGGCAATCGCAACAGTGTACCGGGCCAGATGCCGCCAACGTTGTCGATCAGTGACAACGTGCTGGTTGATGAAGCCGCAGTACTGTTTTCTCTGGTAGGCCCTATTCGTAGTACTCCCAGCCACAATGATGTTAATGGCTTAAAAAAACAGTGTGTTGGTCTGATTAATCAGTACGAGCAGCAGCTTCGGGTTAAAGGAATTGTGGCAGAGGTTATTGAGCAGGCTCGTTATACCCTGTGCTGCTTTATCGATGAAATTGTACTGAACACCAGTTGGGGGGGGAACAGTGACTGGGCGACTGAGAGCCTGTTGTCAACATTTCATAATGAGACCTTTGGCGGTGAGTACTTCTTTACTCTGCTGGAGAGCGCTATAAGTCAGCCGGCCCAAAATCTGACGTTACTGGAACTGCAGTATTTATGCTTATCTTTTGGCTTTGTTGGCAAAATGCGGGTTGAAGAACGCGGCTACGAGAAACTGGAGCTGATCAAAGATCGTGCTTACAAAGCGATCCGCAGTCAGCGTGGTGAGCCCGCCCGCGAGCTGTCGCCAAAATGGCACAGCGATGCGGTGCAATCCGGCGCGCTGGAAAACCGCTTGCCATTGTGGGTGCTATGTTCGGTTATCGCGGCGTTATTGCTGGGCGTTTATATGTACCTTAATTATCAGGTTAATAGTTACTCTAATCAGGTTCATCGCGAATTAAATGCGCTGGTGAACTGGCAGCCTGATGCGGTGACAGGCAAGAGTGGCAAACCTCATCAGGATGCTGTTCACTTACAACAACTGCTGCAAACCGAAATTCGGCGCGATATGTTACAGGTAATAGAGTTGCCTGATCGGGTACGGATCCGGGTAGGCCTGCATCATCTTTTCACTGCGGGCGGTGTGACAATTAATGAAAGTTTTCAGCCCGTAATTACCAAAATTGCCAGGTCGCTCGAAGGGGTGGATGGTCGTATTCTGGTAACTGGCTTTACCGATGATTTGCCCATTTTTACCAGTAAATATCCATCGAACTGGCATTTGTCACTAGCCAGAGCCAACGCTATGGCTGATGCGCTGGCAGCAGGCGGTCAGTTGCATGGTCGGTTATGGCCAGAAGGGCGCGGAGAAGCTGATCCGATAGCGACCAATGATACTGCAGCTAACCGGGCACTTAACCGTCGGGTTGAAATAGATTTGTTAGCGCAATAGTGAAGTGCAAGGACTAAATAAATGAAACTTAAAGGTTTTTTTCTCTCATTGCGCCGCATTATGACTGCAGGCTGGCTGATAACCTTACTCGGTTTAACCGCACTGGCTTTGTTAATCTGGTTTGGTGGCCCATTAGTGGCTATCGCGGGTGTCGAGCCACTGGCCAGCACCACCGCCAGGCTGGTTACGCTGCTGCTTATCGCATTAATATGGGGTGCCAGTCATTATATCCGGGGTATGCGTGAAGACCGCTCACATAAGCAAGCAGTAGATACGTTGCTAAATGGCGATGAGCATCAGCAACAGGATGCGATGGCGAAACGGGATATTGAAATACTGCGTGGCAGAATGCAAAAGGCCCTGGATATTTTAAAACACGCCAGTTTTAGCAAAGCGCGGGATATATATCAGTTACCCTGGTATATGCTGATTGGGCCGCCAGGCTCAGGTAAAACCACCGCTTTGCAACAGTCTGGCCTGGAGTTTCCGTTAAAAGAACAAATGGGGGTTGATGCCATTGAGGGCATTGGCGGCACCCGGCAGTGTGATTGGTGGTTTACCAACCAGGCCGTGTTAATCGATACCGCCGGTCGTTATACCACGCAGGACAGTCACGCCCAACAAGATGCATCCGCCTGGCAGGGTTTTTTAGGATTGCTGCGCAAGCACCGGCCACGCCGGCCAATAAACGGGGTTATTGTGTTCGTCAGTCTGGCTGATTTACTAAACCAGACCCGTACCGAGCGTAACTTACATGCCAGAGCCATTAAGCAGCGGGTGCAGGAACTGCAAAACCAGTTGGGGATGAGCTTCCCGGTGTATGTGATGTTTACTAAAGCAGATTTAATTGCCGGTTTTTCTGAGTTTTTTGATGATCTGGCGCCGGAGGATCGGGAACAGGTATGGGGAACCACCTTTTCACTGCATCCCGAGAATGAAGAAAAAGGGGTGGTGGCTCAGTTTAATAAAGAATTTCACGCCATAGTGAACCGGTTACACCAGCGCTTGTACCACCGGCTGCAAACGGAGCGCGAGCAACAAAGCCGGGCTGCCATTTATGAATTTCCTCGTCAGTTACGATTATTGCAAAGTGCCGCCGATGACTTTCTAAAAGAGATTTTTTCGCCTAATCCCTTTGAAAAAGCCACTATGCTGCGGGGCGTCTATATTGCCAGTGCCACCCAGCAAGGCCAGCCGATTGACCGGATTATGGCGCAGCTCGGTGGTAACTTTGGCCTGGCCGAGCCGCCGCTGCGTCGGCATACAGGCGAGGGAAAAAGTTACTTTTTAAAACGCTTTTTTGAGCAAATTGTTATTCCGGAACGGGAGCTGGCCTCGGTAAATTTGCAGCATAAAAACAAACATCGCTGGATCAGGCATGGCACTTTGGCGGCGAGTGCTGTTGTGTCAGTGTGGTTACTGAGTGCCTGGACTTCCAGTTACCACTGGAACCGGCAACTGGTTGATGACGTGGCGTTATCATTGCAACAGTACCATAGCCTCGAGCAATCGCAGGCGCAACAATCGATGCTGCAACTTAACGAGCAGCTGAATGTGCTGCGTGATATGCCCGCTGGCTATGCTGGTTTATTACCAGCAGACGGGCCAAAAAATCTTGGCTTATATCAGGGAGACAAATTAGGTCAATCTGCTAAAACAGCTTATCAGCGGGCGCTGTATGCCGAGTTTGTACCCTATTTGCTGGCAAGTTTAACGGCTGAAATGCAGCAGCATGCTGAGCATCGGGATTATTTATATGAAACCCTGAAAACCTATCTGATGATTTTTCAGCCGGAGCGATTTGAAGCAGAGCAGGTGCAGGCCTGGTTTGCCCAGTTTACTGAGCGCCTGTTGCCGGCTGAAATTAACCAGCCGCTTCGAAACTCATTACAAAGCCATCTGGATGCGCTATTACAGGCAGGTATTCAGGGTGCCCGTTTTGACGAAAAGGTGGTGGCAGGCACCCGTGATCTGCTGATGACAGTGCCATTAGCTGAGCGCGCTTATCAGCGGATCCGAACTGAGCTGATGGATAGCCATATTCCAGATTTTCGCCTGTCAGACGTGCTGGCAACTGACAGCGTAACGCTGTTCAGCCGGCGCAGTGGTAAACCGCTGCGCCAGGGTATTTCAGGCTTATATACTTATCAGGGGTTTCATGGTGTTTTCAACATTGAGAAGCGCCGGATCATTCGCCAGCTGCTGTCGGACAGCTGGGTATACGGTGATGAGGACGATGGCGCCGCAAAGCAGAGCAATGCTGATTTATCTGCCCAGGTTACCATGCGCTATATGCGGGACTATGTATATTTATGGCAGGAGTTGCTAAACGACATCGAAATGCAGCCTATCACCAATGTTGAACAGGGGCTGGCTCACACTAAAATTCTGGCAGGGCCGGAGCAGCCTATTCAGAACCTGATAAAAGCGGCGCAGCAAAATCTGCGACTAACCCAGTTGCCGGAATCGGCCGAACTCGATATGGCAGCAGATGTGGCCGGCAAGGTAGCTCAGACTCAGTTTTCCAGCCAGACCCGCCGCTTAAACAGGGTATTACCAGACGAGATGCCCGATGTCAGTCGCAGTTTACCGGGTAAAGAAGTTGAGGCGGCGTTTTCTGAATTGCTGGCCATTAACGATGCGCAGCTGGAACAAATTGGCCAGACTACCCGGCGCTACTATGATTATCTGGAACGCTTATATGCGCCTGGGGGCAGGGCGCGGCAGGCTTATGCCAACCAGCTTAACTCAGAGGAAGCGAATGAGCTGAATGTGGCTCTGCGCCGGATCCGCAGTGAAGTGCCGGCGCCGTTCAGTACCTGGCTGGGTAACATTTCCAGCGATACCGCACAGCTGTTTGCCAGCGGCAGTCGGCAACATATTAATGAAGCCTGGCAAGGCAAGGTACTCAGTGAGTATCGCGGCGCTATTGCTGGTCGTTATCCGCTGAATCGCCAGGCTAGCTCCGATATTAAATTACGCGACTTTGAGCGTTTCTTCGGATATGGCGGCACGTTAGACAGTTTTTTTAATGATTATCTGAGCCCCTTTGTTAACACCAGTCGCACGGCGTGGACGTTCAAAAAAGACATAGGGCTGAATGCCAGCGTACTAAAGACCTTTCAGAGTGCCCAGCGTATTCGTAGCACGTTTTTTGAACCGGGCAGCCAGAAATTGAAAGTTGGCTTTAGTTTAAAACCATTATTTCTCGATCGGCATATTACCCACCTGATGCTGGACATTGCGGGACAGGAATTGTCTTACCGGCATGGACCAACCCGTTCCAGCCAGTTTTACTGGCCGGGCGATCGCAACAAACTACAGACCCGGCTGGTGTTTACCCCGGCAAATGCCGGCCTGTCTTCAAACGTCAGCTATCAAGGGGAGTGGTCCTGGTTCCGCTTACTGGATGAACTAACGCTGGCTCGGCCGCAAACCCGCAGTGATAAAGTGCTGCATCTGGCGGTGCAGGGCAATAAAGCCCGGCTGGAGTTGGTTCCAGATACGGTCAACACGCCGTTTTGGAGCAACGAACTGGAGGCGTTCTCGTGTCCGGCCAGCCTGTAATATCACCCATCAACTCAACGTTAGGCTTTTGCGGAAAAGTCGCCAGCCAGGGAGATTTTCTGGCTCAGGGGCTCCAGGTTGCCTTTGTTGATAGTTGGAATGAATGGCTGCAGGCAGTGCTTGCGGTAAGTCGGGAACAACTTGGTGCGACCTGGCTGGAAACCTACCTGACTAGTCCGGTCTGGCACTTTGCCTTATCTGCAGGTGTCTGTAGCGATCAGGCAATGGCCGGTACCCTGATGCCATCGGTCGATCAGGTAGGACGCCATTACCCCTTTACGCTGGCGGCTGAATTGGCCGTCACTCCGGTTCAGGCGTGGCAGGAACGGGACTGGTGTGACACCTTCGAACAGCAGGTACTTGCTACCCTGGACGACGGCTTTAATTTGCAGCAGTGGCTGGCAGCGCTTGGCAAGCTGCATGTTGCCTGGCCTGAAGCAAAGAGAATCAGTGTCAGTCAAAGCAACAATGAAGCCATTCGTCAGGCCTGGACGATCAGTGGCAGTGAGCCGTTGGAGAGTCTTGGTTTGTTGCATCAGAGCTACCAGCAACAGTTTTCACGTTATTGCCTGTGGTGGACCAATGGCTCTGAGCATGTCGCCCCCTGCTTGCTGGTGACCTCTGGTTTACCTCAGGTTAGCCAGTATGCAGCGATGTTGGATGGCGACTGGTCACGCTGGAACTGGCAGCAAAAACATATTCAATATTAATCCGGATGGTTTCAGTTTTATGCAAATTGCATTTCATGCCCAAAGCCACAAAGGCTTAGTTCGAAAACTTAACGAAGATGCCTGTTTGGCGCTGCCTGAAGCCGGCGTATGGGCGGTGGCTGATGGCATGGGAGGTCATGCCGCTGGTGACGTCGCCAGCCGAATGGTGATGGACCTGCTGAAAACGGCGGTGGACAGTGCCGGAGAGGCGTTAAGTGCAACCATACTAAGCCAGGCATTACAGGATGCCAATCGGGCATTGGTAAAATACAGTCAGCAACAGCTGCTTGGCACGCTGGCCGGCTCTACTGTGGTGGTTTTGTTTATTCAGCAGGATAGCTATCACTTACTTTGGGCTGGAGATAGCCGCTGTTATTTATTACGTAACAACACATTAAAACAATTAAGCCATGATCACAGCCAGGTTAATGAAATGATATCTCAAGGGTTGTTGGCGGCCAGCGAAGCAGAGAGCCATGAACTGGCAAATGTAATTACCCGGGCGGTAGGGGTTGACGCACAACTTGATGTTGCATTGAATTCAGACACCTGTCAGCCAGATGATTTATTTTTATTGTGTACCGATGGTTTAACAAAAGAGTTACCTGATAATGAAATTTATCAATATTTACAACATGATGATATTGCTGACGCCAGTAAAGCATTGTTGCATTCTACGTTAGTTGCCGGGGCTAAAGACAATATCACTAGCATCCTGATTAAAGTGCGCCGCGAAACAAATGTTAATGAAAATGACAAAACAATTCCACTAAACCTGAAAAATGTATAAATATAGTTTGATATGTTGTTATTTTGTGAGCTATAAAGTAACATATTTTGCTGTTAATAGATTTAATGGTTAATTGTGATGGATCGCAGTGAGTTAATAGATTTCGAGTTGTTAATTAAACCCGTTGCAGAGCATGCGCCGACGGGCATCGATCCTCGTAGCGATATCTCTCCTACCTCGCAGTATTACACTTTAAAAGACGTGCGCAGCCAGGCTCGGGCCAATGAACGGGCGATGTTGTTTGAGGACGAAGATTTTCAGGCGCTGGTACTCGATTGGCGACCGCTTGCCCAGGCATTACCCGATATATTAGCTGAGCAAAGTAAGGATCTGGAATATGCTGCCTGGCTGATTGAAGCCTGGTGTCGCACAGAGGGTTTTGCCGGCCTGGCCGCCGGATTTAAAGTGACCCGTTTACTAATTGAACATTTCTGGCAGGATCTGTATCCACTGCCGGATGACGAAGGCATGGACGCCCGGATAGCGCCGCTGGTTGGCCTCAATGGCTATGAAGGTGATGGCGCGCTAATTACCCCAATATTAAGTATTCCCATTACCGATGTCAGTTCAACAGGGTGTTTTGCCTGTTGGCAATATGTACGCGCCGCCGACTTATCCCGCAAAGATGAAAGTAAGCAAAAACTTCGAGCTGATGCCGGTATCGCCAGCCTGGAGCAAATTCAACAGGCGGTGCAGGAAACCCCGGCCGGATTTTATCAGCAACTTTATCATGACATTCAGCAGGCGATTAGTGAGTTTAAACTATTGTCTGACGCAATGGATGCTGCCATGGCCGGCGAGCCGCAGCCAACCACTGCCATTAGTAAAGCCATGCAAAAGTGTCTGGATGCGGTGAGCTATCTGGCAGCAGATAAGCTGAAAGTGGCTGATGATTCCGCTGCAACTGGCGAAGCTGACTTCCTGGTTAACCCGCCATCTAATAATGTCGATGAGCAACTGCAATCACGTCAGCAGGTAATTCGCTCGTTGCAACATGCTGTTGATTTTTTTCGTAAGACCGAACCTCATTCGCCAATGTCGTACGCGCTTGAGCAGGTGATCCGCTGGAGTGATCTTACTTTGCCGGAGCTTTTGCAGGAGCTGATTGACGATAACAATACCCGAAACAGTTATTTTCGTCTGGCGGGGATACCGCAGACTAAGTAGTGCAACCGGCCAGCGTTGCCTGCGCGGCCACGACAGACAAATGATAGGAGAGCGTAAATGGAAAGTATTCACAGTAAGTTGTCACGGGTGCGCAAACCCAGGGTCCACATTACTTATGATGTAGAAACCGAAGGTAATGCGGTAAAAAAAGAACTGCCGTTTGTAGTAGGGGTAATGGGCGATTTCGCCGGCCACAATACTCAGGCACTAAAGCCGTTAAAAGACCGACGCTTTGTTCAAATTGACCGCGATAATTTTGACGAAGTACTTAAACGGATGAACCCGAAGCTTAATTTTAAAGTGGAAAATAAACTGGCGGGCGATGGCAGCGAGTTTGCCGTGGATTTGCAGTTTAAATCGATGCAGGACTTTGAGCCTGCGGCCATTGTCCGTCAGGTTGAGCCGCTGGAAAAACTGATGGCTACCCGTAACAAATTACGGGATCTGATGACCAAAATTGACCGCTCTGAAGATCTTGAAAATATCCTGGAACGGGTACTTAACAGTGATGCTGACCTGCAACAGCTGGCGCAGGAACTGAATGTAGAGGACAAATAATATGAGTACGGAAGCCTTAGCACAAAGCCACGACAGCAGCACCGAGTTTGCCTCACTACTTGACCAGGCTATCGGTGCCACCAAGCAGACAGATGCATCGCGCGCTGAAGAATTAATTCGGACGCTAACCGAAGAAGCAATGAGCGGTACCGTTAGCTGGAATAAAAACCTGACGGTAACCTTTAACGAGGCAATTAACCGGCTTGATACCCTAATCTCTGATCAGCTGGCGGCTATTATGCACGCAGAAGACTTTCAGAAATTAGAAGGCAGCTGGCGTGGTCTTAATCACCTGGTTACTAATTCCGAAACCGGTAGCTCGCTGAAGATCCGTATGATCAGCATGAGCAAAAAAGAGCTTTACAAAGATTTAAGTAAAGCAGTTGAGTTTGACCAGAGCCAGACCTTTAAGAAAGTATATGAAACAGAATTCGGCACCCCGGGTGGCGAACCCTATGGCGCCATCATTGGTGACTATGAGTTTACCAATCATCCGGAAGATATTGAAACTCTGACCTATATGTCAAATGTTTCTGCCGCTGGTTTTTGCCCGTTCTTGTCCAGTGCTTCACCGGCCCTGTTTGGTTTTGATGAGTGGACTGAGCTTTCCAAACCACGTGACTTGGAAAAGATTTTTGAATCACTGGAGTACACCAAATGGCGTTCATTCCGTGACAGTGATGATTCGCGCTTTGTCACGTTGTCGATGCCGCGGGTGCTGGCACGTTTGCCTTATGGCAGTACCACAGCGCCGGTAGAAGAGTTTGGTTATGAAGAGTTCGAACTGGATACTCAGAAAGCGGTAGCAAAAAATACCAACCATAACCATTACTGCTGGATGAATGCTGCTTATGTACTGGGTAGCCGGCTGACCAATGCCTTTGCCCAGTATGGCTTCTGTACCGCCATTCGCGGCGCGGAAGGTGGCGGTAAAGTGGAGGGTTTACCATCACATATCTTTATGAGTGATGATGGCGACCCGGATCTGAAATGTCCTACCGAAATAGGCATTACCGACCGGCGGGAAGCTGAGCTTGGCAAAATGGGATTTTTGCCACTGTGCCATTACAAAAACACTGATTACGCGGTATTTTTCGGTGCCCAGACCGCCCAGAAACCGAAAAAATATGAAAGCCCGGAAGCGACAGCGAATGCTGCCATCTCTGCCCGCCTGCCTTATTTAATGGCGACATCACGGTTTGCCCATTATCTGAAGGTACTGGCCCGCGACAAAATCGGCAGCTTTATGGAAGCCGAGGATGTGGAAGTATGGCTTAATCGTTGGATCCTGACTTATGTCAATGCGTCAGAAGGCAGTGGCCAGGAAGTCCGGGCCCGTTATCCGCTGGCCGATGCTAAGGTGCAGGTTCGTGAGATCCCCGGACGCCCCGGGTCTTACAATGCCGTAGCCTGGTTACGACCATGGCTGCAACTGGAAGAATTGTCTACGTCATTACGTTTAGTAGCCAAAATTCCGGAAATGGGTAGCTAAGCGGGTTTTAGTAACTCACTCTGAGCAGTTAATAGAGGCAGGGACGGAAAAGTCATGGCTGACGCAGTTAATTTTGTTGCTGATACAGTATTTGATACAGAGGAGGACGCCAGTCCCTGTCCGTCCTATGCCCGTTATGCCAGAAAAGGTTTACTGAGCCGTTTTTTACGGGAGTCCGATCCGCTAAAAGCGGTGCTGTTCTGGCTGCAACATATTGAAAACCGTCCCTGTGTCGGCGCAGCTTTTGTGATACCGGTGCTGGGCCGGGCCATTGCTGAAATTGATTTTCTTATCAACCAGCAACTGAATGCAGTATTACATCATAAGTTGCTGCAGGAACTGGAAGCAAGCTGGCGGGGTTTGTTGTATCTGACTGAGCAGACAGAGCGTTTTGATCGGGAACAAAAAGTGAAAGTTAAACTTATTTCTCTTTCCTGGCCTGAGCTTAGCAAAGATATTAACCGGGCTATCGATTTTGACCAGAGTGATTTTTTCAAACTTATTTATGATAACGAATTTGACATGGCTGGTGGCGAACCATTTGGGGTGTTAATTGGCGATTACCAAATCAGTCACAAAATCCGCCGCGGCCAGAGTATTAATGATCTTGATACGTTAAAAGAGGTAGCCCGAACCGCCGCTGCAGCTTTTGCGCCCTTTATTACTGCGGCGCATCCTTCCTTATTTGGGGTTGACCATTTCTCAGAGCTGGGCCAGGTGAGTGATATCGCCAGCCAGTTTAAACAACCGGAATATGTTAAATGGCGGGCGCTTCGCAATATGGAAGATGCCCGCTTTTTAGGTCTGGTAATGCCGCAAGTACTGATGCGCCCGCCCTATAAAGATGATGGCAGTCGCACGGAAGGCTTCGTGTTTAAAGAGCAATTTAGCCAGCCGCAGCGAGACTATTTATGGGGTAATGCCGCCTGGGCATTTGCCGGGGTGTTGGTCAGGGCATACAGCGAGTCTGGTTGGTTTGGCCAAATACGCGGCATGAAAGCCGGCCATTATAATTTTGGGCTGGTGACGCATTTGCCGGTAAGTCAGTATGAAACGGAGAAATACCAGCCGTTCAATAAACCCTCGGTCAATTTGCTGGTGGGCCACCGCTTTGAAGCAGCGTTATCAGATGCCGGTTTTGTGCCGCTGTCGGCGGTGCCTTACAGTGATTTCTATGCCTTTTATAACAATGCGTCGGTGCAGGAAGCCAAAGCTTACGATAAAACCCTATCTAGTGTAAACGCGCGGCTTTCGGCCATGCTGCAATACATCTTATGTGTGGCCCGTTTTGCCCATTACATCAAAGTCATTGGTCGCGACAAAGTGGGGGGGTACGTCTCTGCAGAACACTGCGAGCAAGAATTGCAGCGTTGGCTGCATAACTACACCACGGCCTCTGCTGATGCCTCATATGAAGTGAGGGCGCGCCGGCCTTTGCGGGAAGCACAGATAAAAGTTAAAGAAAAACGGGGTCAGCCCGGCCGTTATTATTCAGTGATCCAGCTGCAGCCTCATTTTCAGCTCGATCAGATGGTGACATCAGTAAAGTTAGTCGCGGAGCTGTCTCCGAAGCAAAAGGCGTCAGCCTGAGGGATCTTAAATGAAAAAACTTAATACGTTGATCAGTAGTGGTCAGTTACAGCCTGCGTTGAGCCATGCCCTGGCGACGCTGCGGGACGACCCACTGAATGCCCAGATGCGCGCAGTATACGTTGAGTTGCTGTGTATAGCGGGTGAGCTGGATAAAGCTGATGCACAGCTGGACATGATAGTTCGTCAGCATCCGGATTTTCTACTCGGCGCCGTTAATGTCCGGCAACTGATCAGGGCAGAAACTGCCCGGCGTGATTTTTACCAGGGCGGCATGACGGCCACGTTGTTTGGTGAACCAACACTGATGTTCAGCGCGTTGTTAAAGCTACGCTTAGCCATGCATGAACATGACATCGCTGCCGCGACAATGGCGGCTGAGGAAATGGAACAATTAAGGCCGCAGGTTGCTATTGCTCATCTCGACCAATGCCATTCGGACATCCGGGATCTGGACGACAGCCTGGCTGGGTATCTGGAATTATTTGGCACCGATGGTAAGTATTATCTGGCGGGGTTTGAACAAATCGCCAGTTTAAAGCTGCATCCTGTCAAAAGTCTGCTTGACCTTATTTGGCGGCGGGTTGACATCAGTATTATTGATGGTCCTCAGGGTGAGGCTTTTTTACCCCTTATTTATGTGTCAACTCCGCTAATGGCTAGCGGCGCAGAGGCCGCTGCTGATCCGGTGATTCAGCTAGGCCGGGCTACCGACTGGCATGAACATAGCGCCCGACTGATTACCGGTACTGGCCAGAAAATGTTGTTGTTGGGTGAGCAAGCAGTGGCTTTGGGCGATATCCATCAGCTTAGCACTGAAGGCGAAACCGAGGCGGTTGTCAGTACGGCAATGGCTGAATAACGTCAATGAAAGTGCATCAGAAACAAGCGTTGCAAATGTCACTGCTCGATCGGCTGATTGACGATGCGCCGGGCCAGAAAGATCCTGGCCGGCAACGTCGTGGCTTTGATTTAAAAGCGCTGCGGCAAAGTGTGCGGCGTGATCTGGAAAACCTGCTTAATACCAGGGTGCAATGGCATGTCTGGCCTGAGAGTTACAGCGAGTTGGAACAAAGCCTGCTGAACTACGGTCTGCCCGATTTCTCGGTAATGGTAGTCGACTCTATTGAAGGCCGGCAACTGTTATGTCGGGCAGTAGAGCAATGTATCCGGCGCTTTGAACCCAGGTTTGTCGAGGTAGAAGTAACGCTGGCTGATGAGGACCAAAATATTGAGCGGGTGTTACGGTTACGGATCCAGGCGTTGCTATATGCTGACCCCGAACCCGAACATATTATGTTTGACTCGGAGGTAGAGCCGGTTCATCTGGGGCTGACCATCAGGGATTATCAGTAATGAATGATGAGTTACTAAAGTATTACAATCGTGAACTGACTTTTATCCGCCGGATGGGTGCCGAATACGCTGAAAAATATCCGAAAATCGCCGGCCGGTTGCGGATCAGTGAAGAGACGGTAGAAGACCCCCACGTATCGCGCTTAATTGAGGCCTTTGCTTTACTTAGTGGGCAAATTCGACAGAAGCTGGATGACAGCTTTCCGGAACTGACAGATGCATTACTTGGCCAGATGTATCCGGATTACCAGGCGCCCATCCCCTCGATATCGGTGTTAAAACTGGTGAGTCAGAATTTATCGACCTCAGGGATCTGCGTCAAACGGGGCACCCAGTTTGAAACCCGGGCAGAGGGGCTAAAGCCCTGTACGTTCCAGAGTTGCTACGATACTGATATCTGGCCGCTGGAGGTGGTACAGGCAGAATTTAAGAATGCACCATTTCATGCGCCGAAACCGCCATCCAGCCAGATTGCTAAAGCATTATTAAAGCTGAGTTTAGCCTGTGAGTTTGAAAACACCTCACTGCAGGAATTAGCGGTAGGAAAGTTGCGATTCTATCTGAACGGTCAGCGCCATCATGTTTACAAATTGTTTGAGCTGATCCTGCGCCAGGTGATCAGTATCGGCGTTGCCCCATCAGGCAAGCCTGAACACATGCGATTTTTGCAACCACGTCACTTACAAGCCGTTGGCTTTGCAGACGATGAGCAGGTAGTGCCTTACAGTCAGCGCAGCTTCAGTGGCTACCGGCTGTTGATTGAGCAATTTTTATGTCCGGAAAAGTTTTTGTTTTTTGCCCTCAACGAGCTGGATCCAAGCTGGCCGGGGATTGCCGATAAAGTGGACTTGTATTTTTATCTGGCCGAAGGTGCGGATGAGTTAGAGCGTCATATTACCGCCGACAGCGTACTACTGGGCTGCACTCCGGTGATTAACTTATTTAAACAAAAATTGGAGCCAGTGAAGTTGGAGTCTGCCCAATATGAGTACCGACTGGCCCCGCGCTATCTTGATGCCGATGTCTGTGAGGTGGTGCAGGTACAGCAGGTGCAGGCGTTTGACCCGCAAGGTAATGAATTAACTCTTAACCCTTATTACAGCCAGGGCCATCCAGATTACCTGGTGCAACAGCAGCTGTTCTGGCATACCCGCCGTGAATTTGTTGACTGGGCAGGAGGCTACGCAGAGGCGGGTACTGAAGTATATTTGTCCATTATTGACCGTCACTTCAAAGGGGTTAGTAATAGCGATGAGCAGCAAAACTGGGTTATTCAGGTTAACGCCTTGTGTAGTAACCGCAACCAGCCTGCTTATTTGCCCTTTGGCGGTGGTGAGCCCGAATTTGCCATTAGCAAACATGCTGATGTGATTAAATCGGTACGCTGTTTGACCGCACCAACCATGAGCATACGTCCGGCATTAGCTGAAAGCAGCCGCTGGCAGCTGGTTAACCACCTTACCCTGAATCATTTCAGTGGCGAGCGGGCATTAACGGTTTTGCAGGAAACCCTGAAACTGTACGATTTTCGTTGTACGCCGGAATCTAAAGCGTTGATTGATGGCATTGCCGGCTTAACCCTTACTGCTGGCTCGGCACGGGTAAATCAGCAGGGAAGGATTGCTGTCTGTAGTGGTACCGAAATTTTACTGGAATTTAGCCAGTCTGCTTATAGCGGTAGCAATGTGTATTTTTTTGCCAACATTCTAGATGCGTTTTTTGCGCAATATGCCAGCGTCAACAGCTATACCCGGCTCAGTGTCAAACTCAAAGAACACGAACAACTCTATCATCGCTGGCCCGCCCGGGTAGGCAGCAGGGTACTGTTATGAAGTTAACACTATGAGTTTAGCGGTACTAATAGCCAACCCGGGCGATTTCGATTTTTATCAGGCGGTGTATCAGATAGAGCGCCAATTTAGCGCTGAACAAAAGCAGTGGCATGGGGTGGGACGCGACGCGTTTCCCGGCGCTGAGTTGGTCCGGTTTAAAGCTGAACAACATTTGGGTTTTGCCGGCCAACCTATTAACAAGGCAAACGCGCGCACCAACAATAACGATCAACTGGCACTGGAGTTATACGTCAGCTTTCTGGGGTTAACCGGGCCCAGTGGCGTATTGCCGCAGCATTATACTGAAATGCTGTTGCAGCGGTTAAAACAACGCGACGGCGCGATGCGTGACTTTTTCGATATGTTTAATCACCGGCTGATCTCACTGTATTACCGGGCCTGGGAAAAATACCGCTTTGCCTGTCAGTACGAGATTGCTGATGGTTTAAACGACCCGTTCAGCACGTTACTGCAACACCTCAGTGGCTGCAATGACAACCTTGGGCTGTATTACGCGGGCGCCTTTAGCCAGCGTAATCGATCAGGCCAGTTCTTACAGCAGATTTTAACGGATTTACTCGGCGCTCCCGTTAAGGTGGTTTCCTTATCTGGGCGCTGGTTAGCGTTAGATAAAGACGAGCAAACCCGGCTAAGTGGTCGCAACCTGCCTGAAGGTCAGAATAGCGCACTGGGCCAAACCAGTATGCTGGGGCAGCGGGTATGGGATGTCAGTTCAGAGGTGGTGATTGAGGTAGCTGCGCCAGCCGGTAAATTGCCCGGGTTATTGCCAGGTGGCAGCCATTACCAGTTGGTTAAGCAGATCGTCGGCCGTTATCTCGATCCGCATTTACAGGTTCGGTTGGTTATTAAGGGTAAACAGCAAGATTTTGCCTGTAGCCGCCTTGCTGGCAGAGAAACTGTGCTGGGCCGGGGTAGCCGCTTAAGTATTCGCGCTGCAGTTTCGCAGCATTCTGCTCAGGTGGGTTTCCAACTGGGCCGGCTTTAATAAATGCACAGGAAGCATGTATGTCGACAAGTACTTTAAAAAGTCTGGTAGAAACACTTAACAATGACTGTAAACAGGCGTTGGAAGCTGCTACGGCACGTTGCCAGTCACGCAGTCATTATTCGGTAGAGATTGAACACTGGCTGGATGCGTTGCTGCAACGCGACAACACTGACTTTGCCTTGTTATTTCGGGCTTTTGCCGTGGACACGGATAAAGTTCACCACCAGCTGCAGCATGCCTTAGAACAGCTGAAGACCGGAAATAACTCACTACCGGGTATCGCAGTTCAACTTATAAGCTGGTTAAAAGCAACCTGGCTTAACACCACTATTGAATTTGGTGACCAGCAGGTTCGTAGTGCCTATTTGTTATATACCTTGCTACAGGATGAAAGCCTTGCCGGCCTGATGCTGCGCCGTATTCCAGAGCTGGATAAAATAAACGCGGCTGAGTTGCTGCGGGTATGGCCGGGCTTGGCGGCTCAGTCTACTGAGCACGGTAGTGTATCGGCACAGGGCGACGCACCATTAGCGGGAATAGCCACTAAGCCTGGTAAAACGCCTGCTTTGGATCAATTCACTATTGATTTAACGGCGCAGGCCCGCGCTGGCAAGATTGATCCGATTGTTGGCCGGGATTTTGAAATCCGCCAGATGATCGATATTTTAACCCGCCGCCGCCAGAACAATCCGATTCTAACCGGTGAAGCCGGTGTCGGAAAAACTGCGGTTGTGGAAGGTTTAGCACTGCGCATTGCTGCAGCTGATGTGCCGGAAAAACTTAAGTCTGTTGCGTTGCGGGTGCTCGATTTAGCGCTGTTGCAAGCAGGTGCCGGCATGAAGGGTGAATTTGAAAACCGGCTGAAAAACGTGATTAACGAGGTAAAGCAGAGCCCAACCCCGATTATTTTGTTTATTGACGAAGCCCATACCATGATTGGTAGTGGTGGTCAGGCAGGGCAAAACGATGCTGCTAATTTACTGAAACCCGCGCTGGCCCGTGGTGAGCTCAGAACCATCGCTGCGACCACCTGGGCTGAATACAAAAAGTACTTTGAGAAAGACGCGGCATTAACCCGGCGCTTTCAGGTAGTAAAAGTAGAAGAGCCAAGCCCGGCTAAAGCAGTACTGATGATGCGGGGTCTACTCGACGTGATGGAGCGTCATCATGGCGTGAGTATTACCGATAACGCTTTGCAAGCCGCTGCGTATTTATCTGATCGCTACATCAGTGGCCGCCAGCTGCCGGATAAAGCCGTAGGGCTGCTGGATACGGCCTGTGCCCGGGTTGCAATGAGCCAGGATGCGATACCTGGCCCGGTAGAAGATCAAAAGCGGAAAGTTGATCAGCTAATCAGTGAAATAAGTGTGTTGCAGCGAGAGCAAACGCTGGGTGAAATTCATACCAGTCAGCTAGAAGAGTTACAACTGCAATTAACCCAAGCGCAACGCAGCCTTAGCGAGCTGCAGCAACAATGGCAAACCCAGCGTGAATGGGTATGCCGGGCGCGACAGCTGGCAGCACAGCTGCAACAAAATGCGACAACGATAACTACCGATAACCCTGAGCCGGGCAATGAACCTGCGGTAACAAACGGACCGCTGCTCGAAGAGCTGAACGCGCTTCGGGCGTCATTAGCTGAACTTACCATGCCCATGGTGCACTGGCAGGTTACCGGGCAGCTGATCGCCGAGGTAGTTGCTGACTGGACAGGCATACCACTTGGTAAAATGCACGCTGATGAAATTAATAACATACTGGCACTGGAACAGCACCTGGCCGAGAGAGTCGTCGGGCAGCAACATGCTCTGCAACTGATTGCCCGCACCGTGCAAACGTCACGGGCGCAACTGGCAGATGAAAATAAACCCAATGGTATTTTCTTATTAACCGGGCCAAGTGGCGTGGGTAAAACTGAAACAGCGCTGGCGATAGCAGAACAGGTTTACGGCAGCGAGGATAATCTTACCGTCATTAACATGTCGGAGTTTAAAGAAGAGCATAAAGTGTCATTGTTACTGGGTTCACCCCCTGGTTACGTTGGCTACGGTGAGGGTGGTATTTTAACGGAAGCAGTGCGGCGTAAGCCATATAGCGTGGTCTTGCTGGACGAAATGGAAAAAGCACACCCCGGTGTGCAGGACATTTTTTATCAGGTATTTGATAAAGGTACCATTAAAGATGGTGAAGGACGCGATATCGATTTTAAAAATACCATTATCATTATGACCTCTAATGTCGGCACTGACACAACGATGCGATTATTTGAAGACCCGGAAACAGCGCCTTCGATCGCAGGCCTGACTAAAGCACTGAAAGACGATTTGCTGCAGATATTTAAACCCGCTTTTTTAGGGCGGGTAAATGTTATTCCCTATCTGCCATTGGATGATGACAAACTGGCGCTGATTAGCGCTTTACAGTTACAAAGGATAGAACAACGGTTACAACAACATTATAGTGCCGCATTCAGCTATGAGCAGGCAGTAGTAGACGCTATTGTCAGCCGCTGTCAGGACGCCGGCTCAGGTGCCCGTACCATTCATAATATTTTGCAAAATACCTTATTACCAGAACTGTCAGTATTGATCCTGCAGCGAAGTGCGCAGCAGCAAATAATACAACAGGTGCAGTTAAGTTTTAATGGTGAAAACTTCGACTATTACATTGATTAAATATTACAAAATATAAACATACCGGGTTGCAAAACCCGGCAATTCTGTTGTGAACTATTTTCGGTTAAATATAAAAATAAAAAGTTAATTAAAAGTTGATCATAGTTTCGTTGAATGTATAATTTAGGCAGTTTGAAAAAGTACTTTACCAACAAAGTCCGCTTTAATGTTTAAACAATGTTAAATTTGTTTGTGGTATTCATAGTGGCTGTAGGAAGTGTTTTTTAGGCGTTTAGCCGGGGTGAGGTTTGCCCGGGTTTATATCTGTCCTCTGTGGACACTATTTTAAATATGCAAAAGGAGCATAGCATGCAAGCAAATACCTACCTGCAGTATGGCGCGATCAAAGGCGAATCTACCGCTGATGAATTTAAAGACATGATCACCGTACTATCGATGGATTGGGGTTCTCACCGCGAGTTAACTTCTTACACCGGTACTGCGATGGATCGTGAAGCCAGTTCTACCCGGTTAAACGATATTGTTATTACTAAACTGCAAGACAAATCATCACCGGATCTATTCAAAGAAGCGACTATTGGTAAAGGCCAGAAGGCGGTATTCCACATTACCAAGCAAGGCGACAAAATTGAAGAAATCATGAAAATTGAACTGACTGATGCCATGATCAGCAGCTATCAGATGTCAGTTTCGGGTGACCGTCCTGTTGAAACTATCGTCATCAGCTACACCGAGCTGATGATGACTGTTACCCCGACAGACGATAAAAACAACGTTACAGCGCCATTGGTATACGGTTACAGCGGCGTTAAAGGCGCCAAGCTGTAAGGTTGACATACAGCTGATGCCGCCAGCGGTATCAGCTGTATTTACTCATCACCACCCCGAACTTTTTACCAATCCATGCTTAATTGAGGCGAACGGATGCAAA
This sequence comes from Arsukibacterium sp. UBA5043, assembly GCA_002415085.1. Classification (GTDB taxonomy): domain Bacteria; phylum Pseudomonadota; class Gammaproteobacteria; order Enterobacterales; family Alteromonadaceae; genus Alishewanella. Next base: position 38,965 of record DIBV01000005.1, read on the forward strand.
AAGCTACCCAGGATGAAAACAGCATCAGAATTGATACCCCGCTGGGTAAGGATGCGCTTTATCTGACCCGGTTTGTATTAGATGAAGGAATATCCCGGTTATTTTCACTGGCAGCGACGGTGTACACAAACGGTCAGGAAATAGCAGCTAAAGATTTGATTGGTAAAGAGGTTTGTATAACCCTTGAACTAGGTAATAACCGCCAGCGTTACATTCATGGTGTGGTAGCCGCGGTTAATTCTTTAGGTTTACGAGTTAATAAAGAAGCCGGCGGCAATCGTTTTCGCGACTATCACCTTAGTATTGTTCCAGCAGCCTGGTATATGCAACATAAGGTGAATAGTCGCATTTTTAAAGCCAGTAATGTGCTGAAAATTGTCGAAATGCTAGCCGGTGAGCATGGTATTAAACTGGATGCCAGTTCTAAAATCAGCGGCAGTTATCCTGATTACGAGTATAAAGTACAGTATGAAGAAGCGGATTTCAGTTTTGTCAGCCGCTTGCTGGAACAAGAAGGTATCTTCTACTTTTTTGAACACAGCAAAGGCCAGCACAAGCTGATTCTCGCTGATAAATCTTCAGCATATGAACCGTGTACAGAAAAGAACGTTAAGTTTCACACCGGTACCCTGGCAGAGGCACATATCAGCCAGTGGCAAAAAGCGATACAAATGGTGCCGGGTAAGTTTGTGCAGCGCGGATACAATCTGGAAAAGCCCAAAGCGTTACCTACTGGTAGTTATGGCAAGGGCAGTCTGGTCAGTAAACATGCTGACTATGAAGTTTTCAGTTATGGGGCAGAAGCCCAAACCCACAGCCGCTCTAAAGCCATCGCCACCATTAGGCTTGAAGCATTGCAACGTGATATGGCTATGCAGCAAGGGGCCAGCAGTTGCCGTAGTTTTACCGCCGGGCGCACCTTTACTATCAGTGAACATGAAGATAAAGCAGAAGAGGGCAAACAATATGTGATTACTGATTTGCGCTTAGAAGCAGCCATTATTAACCAGAACGGCGCAAGCCAGAGCTTTGAGAAAGTAATTAGCAACAGTTTCCGTTGTGTGCCCAAAGAGGTGGCATACCGGCCACTGCTGCATACGCCCAAGCCGGTGGTGCAAGGTGTGCAAACTGCCACTGTAACCTGTAAAGGTTCTGAGGAGATTTCGGTTGATGAACTAGGTCGGGTCACCGTGAAGTTTCATTGGGATCGTAGCGATATTACCGACCATGAAAGCTCTTGTCCTATCCGGGTGAGTCAGAACTGGGCGGGCAAAAAATGGGGCATGTTTTTTTACCCACGGCGGGACCAGGAAGTGCTGGTAGAGTTTTTAAATGGTGATCCGGATCAACCGGTTATTATTGGTGCAGTTTACAACTCTGACCATATGCCGCCATACGATTTACCCACAGACAAAACCCAGAGCGGAGTAAAAACCCGTTCCAGTGAAGGGGGGGCGGCTGATAATTTTAACGAAATCCGTTTTGAAGATAAAAAGGGTGATGAGTTACTTTATTTGCACGCGGAAAAGAATTTTAAACTGCAGGTTGAATACGATCAGCAGATCAATATCGATAATGACAGCGCCCGACTGATCAAAGGAAATGATACAGACACGGTAAATAAAGACCGCAGCACCAAGGTAGATGGGGCTGAAACACATAAAGTGGGGAAAGCACTCACCATTGAGGCCGGAGATGCGATTACGATTAAGACCGGCGCCGCTTCTATAGCGATGAAAAGCGACGGTTCCATTGCCATTAAGGGCGTGAATATTACCATTAATGGCGCCAAGGTTAGCATTAATTAGAGACAACGCTGTTCAGGACCAATGGCAGGTTGATGATAAATGCAAAGCAAAACAGGTGAACTATGAGCAAGCCCGCTGCGGTAATCGGTTGTATGCATGTCTGTCCCAAAGTTACTGGTCAGGTACCACATGTAGGTGGGCCGGTGTTACAAGGCTCTCCTAATGTCAGTATTGCCGCTATGCCAGCAGCACGCAAGGGCGATAAACTTTTGTGTGTCGGGCCACCCGACAGCATAAGTGGCGGCTCGGCTACCGTGTTTATCAATGGCAAAAATGCGGCCCGGCTTGGTGATGACACAGGCCATGGCGGCAAGATAGTGGTAGGTGTACCGACTGTGCTGATTGGTGGCTAAGTTTTGGCACAACTATTCCAGAAGCGACAGAACTAAGGCAAAGGAATGGCAGAGGTATGGCTAAGCAATGATGCAAACGTTCACTGATCTGGCAGAGCGCAGCAATCTGTTATGGCTGCAAAGAGTGCGTCTTGGTAGTAGTGACTATATTACGCTTAGCCAGTTGCAGCAGCACGACTATCGATTGCTACAAAGTGTGCGTTTATGTCAGCGCTATCTGCGTCAGCAGCGGGATGACATGCCATTCTGGCTCAATGCAGTGCTGAATAACCATGTCGCTGAACTGGACAAAATCCTGGCATTGCCGTTTGCGTTGTCTGCACAAGTGTTGCTGGCTGAGTTATGGCTGGCATTACAACAAAAAAATAAAGCACATTATTTTGAGCAGTACTGCCGGCCAGAACAAAGCCAGTTCATCTGTTTGCTTGCCGACAAACCGGCTGCCGGCAGGCTCTTTAGGGCCATGCAAGACTTTGATATACGAAGCGCGATTCAAATAGCCGGACATAGTGGTTTAACCATGCAGCGGGCTGCCTTACAGCAGCTGGCAGCAGATAACACCCTTGATACAGCAAGCCTGGCCGAGCTCAATTACAGTTTGTATCTGTTAGGGCATCACATAGACGAGTACGACATTGTGCAGCAATTACAAAGCGCTGAATGTCTGACGCCCAGACAACTGCAGTTATTACTGCTTGGCGCGTCTGCTGAGCATAAAGTACGAATAGTAAATGCACTCTGTATTAGCGATATTGCGCTGGCGGTTAATGCAATGGGCTTTAGCGGTTTAGCTAAGTTTTGTCCGTTGCTGCTGGAAATAGCCCGTGAGCCAGCACACCATGCAGCAGCACAAAGCGCCCTGATAACCATGCTGGGCGCGTTGGCAGCAGACAACCTGCTAAACGGCAAGGCAGCAGAGCAGAGCCAGCATGTGGCCGATACCATCGAGCCACTGCTTGGCGGCCAGTTGCAAAGTAGGCTGAATTTAGCGGCGTGTTGGCTTAGCGGAAATCAGTATCAACGTTTTGCTGCTGCCGCTCTGCAAGTAATGCAGCAACCAGGCCTGGCCCTGGCAGAACCGAACAACTGGCAGGGTGGTGTATGGCCAACTGCCTAGCAGTAAAAGATTACGCCGCGGTGCTGGGTAAAACTGCCATTACTGACTGGGCAATGCAGCTGGACGTGGTGCCGGTAGCGCCAAGTCTGGTGTTGCGGTATGGCCAGTGGTGGCAATTTAATCAACTGTCTGAGATTGAACCCGGCTTGCCGTTGCCAGCACGTTTGGTTGCGTTGCTTCGTACCTTATGGCCGCAATTAAGTACTGCACCAGCTGCGGCGCCGGTGTTGTTGGTGTTACCGGAACAGCTGGCAGGCGAGCAGATGTTAGCCGAGTTTATCAGCGCACTGCAGCAAGAGTTTCCCTCGTTGCTAAGTCATGCTGCATGCCAACTATTTCCTTATGGCAGCAGTGCGGCACTGTTAGCGCTTGCCACGGCCAGACAATTACTGGATAGCGGAGCCCCAGTGATATGGCTGATTGCTCTGGATAGCCCGGTTGCAAATGCGATGGAGCAGGCTGCAATGACGCGCGCTGCTGCAAAAGTAGGCCAGGACGCTGACTACTCAGAGAACCTGGAAACGGAACAAATCGTGTGGTCTGAGGCTGCGGTGGCTATGGCGCTTACACAAAGCGATACCGGTTTACGGTGTCATTATCTGGCCTCAGATGCCACGGTTAGCACTGAAACCGATGAACTGGCTATAGGCAATCTATTTGACGGTGCCAGCGCGAATACTGACGGTCCGCTGAGCTGGTTGTATCTGGCAGATAACGGCAGTAGCGCGACAACAGCTTGCTGGCAGCCGCACTATCCGCGCTTAGCGCCGGTGATTGATGCCGCCACTCAGCTGAGCTTTCCAGCCTATTTTACCGGCGAGCTTGGCGCGGCTGGCGGAGTTTACCGATTGTTGCATTTGTACCTGGGGTATTTAAACGCAGGACACCGTGGTTTTACCCTGCAATGTGAAATTTCACAGCGTTTGTACCGCGCCGTGGCGGTTTTCAGCTGGCAACAAGCCAGTAATATATCTGACTCTTAAGGACAACAACTGGCATGGTGGCGCATTCTTTAACCCTTAAATCCCGTTCAGGCAAAATGTATATCTTTTGCACTGACAGCCAGGGCCAAAGTGGCGCGCCGCTAAACTTTACCAGCCGCGATGCTGCTACGCACTGGATCCGCCAGTCATTCGATCGCAGCGCCACCCAAAGTGACAGTATCAGACAGGTGTATCAATGGTTTTGCCGTCAATCAGCGCAGGCAGATTTAGCAGCGCCGTTAAGCGCGGTGCGTGACGCTGAATTATGTCGCACCCTGGCCACAACCTTACTGGACGGCAAATTACTTGTTTTGCAGGTGCCGGAACGAAAAGCTGTATTGGGCGCAGCTGAGTCTGTCACGCCACCCAGGGCTAGCACTAAAACCATGAAACGGGGAGGCAAAGCTGCAGCCAGCAGTTCGGGTAATAGCAGCGCCGCCAGCAGGGCCCATGTTGTATCAGAAAAGAGCGGTACCAATGCCGCCAGCCGGCAAACGCCCGAGACCGACAAGGTTGAAAAATGTGGTGATCCGGTGTCAATGTGTACCGGCGAAGAAATTCTTGAACTAACCGATTTTGAGCTTGCCGGCCCCTTGCCGATGCAATGGCGACGCACGTACCGTTCCAGTCAAAGCCATCAGAATATTGGGTTTGGTTATGGCTGGCGCAGTAATTTTAACCTGCATATCGATAGCGTAAGTGATGAAGCCGGCACGACGACCCTGCGTTTGGTAAATGAAGAAGGGCGGCAACTGCATTTTAGTCGGCCAGAGCCTGGCCAGACCAGCTATCAACTCGCCGAAGAGCTGGCTCTGCGTGCAGAAACCGATGGCAGCCTGGTGTTATTAAAGCCAGATAATACGCACTGGATATTTGTACCTGCGGCCACTGATCCTGCCCCGGGAAACGATGATCAAGCCGGCAGAAAACGCTGGCTGCTGCATCAGGTAATGGATAGCCTGGGGCGTTATCTGCAGCTTTATTATAACCGGCAAAGCCGGCTGAGCCGTATTGATTATACCCGCAAAAAAGGCATTGAACTGCACTACAATGCTGCCGGCTTATTAAGCCGGATTGAAGCTGTCAGCCTGAGTGAACAAGGAGCCAAAGGCACAGAGCTGTTGCTGGCGCAGTACCAGTACAACGACGAAAAAGAGCTAATCGGTGCAACCAACAGTGGTGACGAAACAGAAAAATATCAGTACAGCCAGCATTTACTCACGGTACGGCAACGAGCCAGTGGCTTTTGTCATTATTTCAGCTGGCAGGGTAACGGCCCGGCAGCCCGCTGTGTTCGTAACTGGGGTGATAATGGCATTTATGACTATCGTTTCAGTTATGACGATAGCAATCACAGCGCCAGCAGTATCGATGGTAACGGCCATTGCTGGCAGTACTTTCATAATGAGCGAAATTTGCTGATAAAAAAGGTGGCACCGGATGGTGCGACCTGGCAATACAGCTGGAATAAGCAGGGCAAAAAAACTTCTGAAACATTACCGGACGGCAGCCAGACCCGCTTTTATTATAATGAAAACTCTCAGCTGGTTACTCTGGAACAAGCTGACGCAGCTATTACGCATTTTCAATATAATGAGCTGGGCCAACGCAGCGTTATTATTGACGCTGAAGGGCGGCAATGGCGCCGGGAATACAGCGCTGGTGGGTTGTTATTACAAGAATCTAACCCTGACAGCTCGGTTACGCGATACCAGTATAATGGTGAAAACCAGCTGGAGAAAGTGTATTTACCCGCAGGTGGCGTGCAGCGGTTATTATGGAGTGATGAAAGCCAGCTACTGGCGGTGAAACATAACGATGCGCTAACCCGTTACAGCTATGACAGCCTGGGCCGGTTAAACGGCATGGTAGATGCCAGTGGTCTGGTAACTGAATACCATTACAACCCTGCTGGCAAGCTGTTAAAACAAGTGCAGTATCCGGCAGAAAGTGAAAGTCTGAGTGTTGCACAGCGTCTGGAGCAGCATTTCAGCTACGACGAGAGTGGCCGTTTACGAAGCACAACCAATGCCAATGGGGACATCGTTGAACGCCAGTACGGCGGATTAAGCCAACCGAGCCGGCTGTTACAAGCAGATGGCAGTGCTTTTGACTACCAGTATGATAATGAACGTAACTTAACCGCCATTATGCGCAGCGACGGTGCCAGCTATCAGCTGGACTATGATGCTCAGGAGCGGCCGGTGCGTTTGCAGGGCTTTGATGGCCGCCAGCAGCATTTGCAGTACGATATTAACGGCAAAATTGCCGGCGTTCGAGACGGCAGTAAACGTCAGCTGAAAGTAAAGCGGGATAAACGCGGCCGGATCACCGAACAAACGGCGCTATATGGCCAGGCGCTGGCCAGTAATCATTTTCACTATGACAAAATTGGCCGGGTATTGCGGGCCAGTAATGGCCAGCGCAAACTGCGGTTTAATTACCATTTAAACGGCCAGCTGACTGAGATATGGCAGGATAACAGCTGCACGTATCATCAGTATAATGAGCAAGGTAAATGCAGCACGACTCAGCTACCTGATGGCACCAACATAGACTACCGTTACAACGAAGAAGGCCAGCTGACCCAGCTGGCAGTAAATCAGCAGCCTGTAATTTGGCGCACCTTCGACAGTGCCGGGCGCGAAACTGCCCGCGAGTACAACAGCGGCCTGATGCTGGAGCAGCAGTTTGATGCTTTTAACCGCTTAACCATGCAGCACTGGCGGCGGGGTGAGCTCGGGCAACAACGCCAGTACAGTTATACGCCATTGCATCAGCTGCAAAAAGTAACGGATAACCAGCTGGGCAACACTGAGTATCAGTACAATTCGCTGGACCAGTTAATCAACAAGCAGCATAGCACAGACCCTAGCCAGAATGAGCGCCATCAATGGGATAGTTTTGGCAACCCCACTGGCGAAGGCATTGAAGTAAAACAAGACCGGCTGCTGCGCTATCACGATAAGCAGTATCAGTACGATGACAGTGGCAACCAGTTACATGCTGCCTCTGGCCCAAGTAGCCAGCAGCGTGAGTTTAATGGCTTTAACCAGCTAACCAGCGTTAGCTGCAACGGTGCTATCAGCCGCTACGAATACGATGCCCTGGGTAGACGCAGTGCTAAAATCAGCGGTGGCGAGCGCACCGAGTATTTCTGGGATGGCGATAAGCTTATCGGTGAGCGCTGTGCCGGTGAATATAGCTGGTATATCTTCGAGCCAGGCAGCAATAAACCATTATTACTACTGAAAAATGGCGCGATTTATTATTACCAGTTAGACCAACTCGGCACGCCACTATCGTTAACCGACAGTGAAAACAATATCGTCTGGCAAGCCAGCTACTCAGTATTTGGTAAAGCGGCTGTAACGCGTAACGAAATTGATAACCCGTTACGTTTTCAAGGCCAGTATTTTGATAGTGAAACCGGGCTGCATTATAACCACTTTCGCTACTACGATCCCGAAACCGGCCGCTTTATCAGCCAGGACCCCATAGGCCTGCTAGGCGGCATTAACCACTACCAATATGCGCCTAATCATGTTAATTGGGTTGATCCGTTGGGGTTGAGTTGTAAGGAGGGGAAGCCATTTTACAAGACAACTGATCTATTGCCTGGATACAATGGCGAAAATGATCTAGACAATTGCATGCGTTGGAATAAACCAAATGTAGTTGAATACCTTGATGAAAAACAGAAATTAAAATTTGAACTTGAAGTCAGTAATGGTTTACTAGTAAACAAAATTTCAGGTCAGCCTTTCGATACGGGGGAGGCAATTTCAATTTGGGGAGGTGCTATATTTGTCATGGAAGCCGATGGACGTATATATGCTTCGAATTATCAAGAAAGAGAAATATTTCACCATTCCTCGTTAGCGAGTGGTGGTGCCGTTGCATCAGCGGGTACCTTGCAAGTCATTGATGGATTATTAACTGAAGTGAGTAATAAGTCAGGTCACTATGAAACTACCCAAAAGCATAATAATCAGTTTTTCAAAGAATTAGAGAACCGTGGAATGAAGAATGATTTTTTAGATAAAGTTAAGAGAACTGGATATAGAAAAGACGGTTTTTCAATGAATGAAAAAACTCATGTAGATTTTAGAAAAGCGGAAGATTGGCAGACAGGTGAGGAAATTCCTGATGACTGGATGGAATTTTAATGATTAATAACTTGCCCAGAAACGTGTTTTCATTTCTATATACTATGTGGGGTGTTATCCCTAATAAAAATGCTACATTTCTCTCACCAAAAAAAATTAATGAAGCTAAAAAAGATTTAGCTAAACTGACTGCAGATTGTAAAGCGATAATTTGGATTCTTTCCCACAAAGAGGCAGACTACACTGACACCGTTGCGAAATGCTATACCAATGAAGATGTTTGGAATTTTGCTTCTAGTACAGCGATAATTTTTGAGTATGAAAAAATATTTGATTTGTGTGGTGTAAAATTCGATCGAAAAAAAATAATAGGTAAAACTATTGAAGATGATGTTTTGAAATTCTATGTAGATTACCCTCCAGAAATAAATGTAATGAGATATCTATATAGTAATTTCAAAGATTTAAATTCTTTAGAAAATGATATTTCTGATAAATTTATGGGTAAAACTATGAAAATCTTAGAGGCTATAAAATCAATGTCACATTTTGATTCAGTCGATTATGCAATTGCTCTTCAGGATTACGATCATCCGGACCGAGCTGAAAAGTTTTTCAGAACTTTAGAACAAGCATTGAATGAAACGATCACTAAACACTAGTAACAAAGCTTTGAGCAAAGGCCACACGCTAATAGTTTGCTTAACGAGGCTTGCCAGTAGAATCTTTGATTGAAACCCGTTCAAAAATAGTGCGTGCGCTGGTAACGCGCCATATGGTGTTGCCAACGTCGTCGGCCACCAACAGGCCGCCATGCCCATCTACTACAACGCCAACAGGTCTGCCGCGGGCGTTGCCGTCGGCGTCAATGAAGCCTGACAGCACCACCTGCATCGGACCGGTTGGCATACCGTTAGCGAAGGGGACAAAGACAACTTCATAGCCGTTTAGTGGCTGGCGGTTCCAGGAACCATGCAGACCGATAAAGGCACCCTCTGCATAGCCGGCCACCGTATTGTTATTAAAGGCCAGACCTAACGGCGCGACATGTGCGCCCAGGGCAAAATCTGGCGCCACAGCACTCGCCACCAGCTCTGGTTTTTGCGGACTAACACGTTTATCAATGTGTTGGCCGAAATAGCTGTATGGCCAACCGTAGAATGCATCCCGGCGCACTGAGGTGAGGTAGTCGGGCACCAGGTCGCTGCCTAATTCGTCCCGTTCGTTTACTACCGCCCACAGTGCACCAGTCTCGGGCTCCCAGTCTAAGCCTACCGGATTACGCAGGCCGGTTGCGAATGTTCGCAACGCACCGCTGGCAATATCAATTTCGAGTATGGCAGCGCGCATATGCTCGGCATCGATGCCGTTTTCGGCGATGTTGCTATTTGAGCCAACGCCGACATATAGCTTGCTGCCATCGGCACTGGCGAGCAAACTCTTGGTCCAGTGGTGGTTCAATTCATCGCCCTTGCCGGGTAAGTCAGTAACCTTGGTAGGCGTAGCGGTTATCGTTGTGTCACCGCGCTGATAAGGCATTTTTACTAATGCATTGGCGTTGGCCACGTACAAGGTGTCTCCCACCAGCGCCATGCCAAACGGCGAATGCAGACCCTGCAAAAAAACAGTGCGTAATTCGGCTTTGCCGTCGCCATCGGTATCGCGAAGCAGTGAAATGCGGTTGGCGCTGGGTACGGCAGCCCCGGCTTTTGTCATGACCCGTTTCATTATCCAGCCTTTAATGCCGCCGATACCACTTTTCCCTGGGGGCGCATTGGTTTCGGCAACCAGTACGTCGCCATTTGGCAGAACGTACAGCCAGCGTGGATGCTCGAGGCCGTCGGCAAAGGATGTGACCTTCATGTTTGACGCCGGGGTTGGCGTGACACCGTTTGGCCAGCCGACTGCTGGTGCGATATTGACGGTGGGGATCAGAGAAGGGTTAGGCGGCGGTAGTAGCGGATCAGTGCCGGTGCCGGCCTTTGCAGATAATTGGGCGCGCCCGCTACAGGCTGACATAAGAATTAGCAAAGAAAGCATTACCCACGGCAAGAGCGTTGTTCTCAAGGCAATACTCCTGCAGTGGTTATCGTTCAATCTGACCAGTATTCTGACCAGTATTTAGAGGCTAGATGGTAAGCAACTCAGTATAGCAACGCACGGCAATATCACCAGGTAGACGCTGATTAACGTGGTATCGGCGCTATACCTGGTTGTATAACCGATGCCTTACGCAAATATCGCTCGGCCAGCAATACAAAATGCAGCTATTATGCCTATTGCCCATATGGTGGAACGTGGAGTGGCATAATCGAACCAGTAACAGATGTAATAAAGAATGCGACTGGCGATAAACACCCAGCCCAGAATAACGGTGGTGCTGTCTACTGCGTTTAGTGCTACGGCACTTAACACCGCGCAGCCGTAAATAATTAATGCTTCAAAGCTGTTGTAATGGGCGGCATTGGCACGCTGGCCAAAGCCTTTAAGGGCTGCCTGTTGTTCTCTGGGATTGTTGTTGTCATAGCCGCCGGATTTTTGCATGGCAAACGCCAGGGGCGCTTTGGCTAAAAATGGCAATAGCATGGCGATAAACAAGGTGAGTAAAAGCGTACTTAGCATTGAAACATTCTCCGGTTGATGTTTAGCGCTCCAGTATAGCGCTGAGATTGAAAGAAACAGTATAACTTCAGCTTACTGCGTAGCGAGTGACCTGACCAGCTTAAATCTGGTACTCTGTGCGGTGGGCCATAAAAATAACAAATGCTAGAAGCATAGAGATGGAGCAAATCTGGTGAAGCACATTCTTATTTCGAAGTCGATTCCTAACTCAATTCCGATTTCTATTTTAATTTTAATTTTTACTATAACTGGTTTAACAGGTTGCACTGAGGCAGATACACCGACGCCTTTACCTTTGCCAGATAAAGGGTCGCTGGTGTTGGTTGGCGGGGCGTTGGCGGCGTCAAATGCGCAGGTATATCAGAGATTTATTGAACTGGCCGGTGGGGCGCTGCAGGCGCGGATTGCCGTGGTTCCTGCGGCCAGTAGCCAGCCTGTTAAATACTTTAAGCAATTTCAGAAGGACATGGAGCGTTATGGTCTGGATGAGGACCAGATAACCTTATTTCCGATTGCGGTAGCGGACGATAAAAGCACCGCCGATTTAGATGAAAGTCAGTGGCGCCGTGGTGCTACTGATATACAGCTGGCAGAGCACCTTAGTCAGTATACCGCAGTGTGGTTTCTGGGCGGCGATCAGCTGAACATTACCGCCACCCTGGCGCCCGATGGCCATAAATCAGTATTGCTTGAAGCTATATGGGCTTTATATCAGCGTGGTGGGGTGATTGGCGGAACCAGTGCCGGTGCAGCAATGATGAGTGATGTTATGATTGCGGCAGGTGATTCGTGGGGGGCGCTGACAGAAGGCACTACCGAGAGTTATAACGGCATGCAGGATCAGGAGAATGGTCCGCTAATGCTGGCACCGGGTCTGGGTCTTTTTCCCCATGCCATTATTGATCAGCACTTTGACCGCAAAGCCCGTTTTGGCCGTTTGATTGTGGCGGCCGAACTAAACAAAGCAACCTTTCCGCTGGGCTTTGGCATCGATGAGAATACCGCGCTGGTATACACTGCGGCGAATCATAGTGTTCAGGTTATTGGCGCCGGTTCGGTTACCGCCATTGATGTGAGTCATGCCAGGCGGATTGACAACCCCCACGGCTATCATATTGAAAATGTGCGGATCAGCGTGATGCAGGGCGGAGATCATTATCATTTTGACACGGAGCAATTTGTGGCAAACCCACTGAAATCAGCGACTGTCGGCCATGAGTATCTTAATCTGGCAAAACCGGTGGTATCGGGTGTGTTCAGTCGTAATACCCGGCTAAAAGATCTGCTGACCTTTGATCTGGTTGACAATAAAGGCAGCACACAAGTGGTTAGCTATCTGCATCAGGGCGAAGGGATGGGTTTTACCCTGCGTTTTAGTCAGGACGAATATACTACAGGCTATTGGCAGTATCTCGATGGTTTGCTCGACAGTGGCAGTGCTTTTGGCGTTAAGCTGGATATTATACCCACCGAATTTAGTATTAAACCGTTAACAGCAACAACTGAGGTCGCCAGTTCAAAAGCCTTGGCAGCACAATAATTACGTTGGTCGGCGCTGTAAACAGCCGTTGTCTACAGTGGTTCCAGTTGATACTGGCCGTTCGCGAACGCCTCGGCCAACTCGTGAGAGCGCTGCAATACGGTTTGCCAGTTAGCGATCCGTTGCTGATCACTGAGCTTAAAATCATTTCTGTCAGGTATTTTACCGTTCGGTAAACTGGCCACCCAACTTGCGCTTGGACACAGTAATACCACGTTGTGCAAATGGGCTGCATCGGCCCGGCGCCATTTAAGTGCTTTATCGAACCAGCCCGGGGTAAGATGGGGGTAAAAGTGCGGATATAACACCAGGCCATGATTACTAAATGGCAAATCAAAATGATAGTCGGTTATGCCGCCATCGTAATACATACCAGGCCCTGCTCCTGCAATGTCCTTTACGGGAGATAGTACTAACGGAATAGAGCCACTGGCCATTACGGCCTGACGCAGGTTAGCCTGGCTTAACGGTACATGTTGGGTAGGCAGACCGGTGTAGCGGTGAAACGGTGCCTGGCTATGTTCAGGATAGAATTGCACCCGCTGATAAAAGTGTCGCAGGTTACGCCGGTTTAACAAGTTAGCACCCGCCGCCAGGGTTAAGCCAGCGGCTTGCCATAGTTTGCGCTGACTTCGGTTGATACCTTTGGCTTTGGCAACAATCAGGTTAAGTTTCATCACCGGATTTTCCAGCACTTCAGTAACTTGTTGCTCAGCGCTGAAAACCTGGTCGATAATGGCCGATGAAATACGGGTTACCTGCTCAATATTAGCACCTGCCGGGTAGCGAATTGTCGAGTATGCATTTGCAAAACGTTGTGAGGCGGCAACCGGGTTGGCTTGAGCGTAGCAAGCAAAGCGCCAGGCTCCGGCTGAACTGCCCAGCAAATGCAGTGGCTTAGTGCGCCCGGCAAAAAAATCGGCCAGCAGGTACTGGTCAAGGCCAAATAAGCAAAACCATTTCGGGCCACCACTTGCGCCCACCATCACACTGATATCGTCGGCGTGCAGACCATGTTGTTTAATATGTGCCATTGCACCCGGGCCGGCTAATACACGAAGTTTATTCAAAACGACAGGGTCTCCAGTAAGCTTCTCACACCGATAGTAAAACGGGTTACAACGGACCAAACAGGGTCTTGTGCATACGTTCAGCATAATCGTCAGTCATGCCTGAAATATAATCACAAATTACCCGCATTCCCTGGTCATTTTCGCTGGCGCTGTGCCAACGCTGCTGGGTGTTGAGCGGGAGCAGGCGGCTGGGATCAGAAGCAAAAGCATCAAACAGCTGTAATAACATATTCTGACAGCGAAAGCGGGATTGCTGAATAATTGGCTGCCTGATAACACAGTTAAATACCAGTTTTTTTAAGCTGTGTAACAATGCGGTTTCCGCACCGGGTAACCGTGCGTTGTAGCGGATAAGCGGCTCGGAGGCATCCGGTAACGACTGATATACCTCTACCGAGGTGATAAGCCGGTTTACCAACGCGCCAATAGCATCTTTACGGATATGATGCTCATTGCTGAACAATTTGGCACCCAGCTGTTGCATATCATCGCCGGTATACTGCTGCCACTGACCATAGCTGACGTTACCCAGCACAATAGCGTCTTCTAGATCATGAACGCCATAAGCTATATCGTCAGCTAACTCCATAATCGACGCATCCAGCGACTTATAGCGGGATTTAATAAAAGGTGATTGTGCTAAGGTTTCTACCCGCTGAAAGGCGTCGCGATCGTTGCTGCTTAGTGGCTGCAATATCCAGTCAAGAATATCAGCGTCGACCTGGAAAATGGCTTTGGCGGGTTTCCACTGATTTAAGTTAAGCGGATTTGCGCTGCTGGTGGCGGCTAACGTGGGTTGCAATACCGGGTATTTTAATAACCCCAGTAAAGTACGCCGTGCTAAGTCCATGCCATGGTGCTGAGTATAAGGCTCTAGTTTGGCAACAATCCGCAAGGTCTGGCCATTGCCCTCAAAGCCACCGTCAGAGAGCATTTTATAGTTCAGTGCGGTTTCACCGCCATGGCCAAACGGCGGGTGGCCGATATCATGGGCCAGGCATAAGGCTTCCATCAGGCTCGGATCCGGCAGTGCGGCTTTAATGTGTCCGGTCGCCTTTTTTTCCAGCTGACTCACTAAGCCCGTACCAATCTGGGCTGCTTCTAATGAGTGAGTAAGCCTTGTCCGATAAAAATCATTCTGACCAATGCCCAGGATCTGGGTTTTTGATTGCAGGCGCCGAAACGCAGCAGAGTGCAAAATGCGCGCCCGGTCGCGTTGCCAGGGGGAGCGTTGATCATTAGGCCTGTCATGGCTGCTCTCTGAGTGTCGCTCTGACCAAATTGCTAACATAACCTTCCTTAATCATGATAAAACGGCTTAGCAAGGGCAACTATACTACGCGACAATCGATTTTAATTCGAGCACTCGACACCGGCTAAATTATACTGTATAAAATAACAGTTAAAATTAATCAGGGGCAGCAAAATGGCAGTAGTAATTAAATATATTGTAGAGCGCAATGGAGTAGAGAAAATGACATTTACCTCAAAAGCGGAGGCTGATGCCTATGACAAAATGCTGGATACTGCTGATGAGTTGGCTGGTTTTTTAAATGCCAGTAGCCTGTTTACTGATGAAGCGCAAACCGAAACTCTGGCGTTATATCTGGCCCAGAATAAAGAGGCGTTACTGGTTGCATTGGGTGCCAAAAAGCCGGCAAAAGTGGCTGAAAAATCGCCGCTAAAAAAACCTGCTAAAGCGGTCGCTGAAACAAAAGCGCCTGACGAGACTGAATTAGCAGCAAACAAGCCTGGGGCAGAGCAAGCTGCCTGAGCCACTTGCAATGGCAATAGTAAGCAAAAGCTGCGCTGACTTAGATGTGACAGCGCAGCCAAAGCCTTTATGGTATTAACGTGCCCGCTTTAGCCAATAGGCTTTTAAATCGGTTTTTACTTCAGGTAGCAGCAAATACAACGCCAGAATATTGGGCACCGCCATCAGAAATATCATTGAATCGATAAAATCGAACACCGCCATCACATTTGGCACGGCGCCAATGGACACAATAAAGCAAAACAGCACTTTATAAAGCTTGGTCAGACGCCTGTCGTGGCCCACCAGATAACGCCAACCGGTTAAGCCATAATAGGACCAGCTGATAACGGTTGAGAAGCCAAATAACAGCAGGGCCACCATTAATACCCACGGAAACCAGCTGACAACGGAGGCAAAGGCGCCGGAGGTAATTTGCACGCCATCCAGCCCCGGGGTCTGATACGCCCCGGTCAGGATGATCACCAGAGCGGTAATAGTGCAGATCACGACGGTATCAATAAAAGGCTCGAGTAAACCAACAAACCCCTGGCTAATTGGGTCTTTGGTTTTTGCCGCGGCATGGGCGATAGGCGAGGAGCCGATGCCCGCTTCGTTAGAGTAAGCGGCACGCCGAAATCCCTGAATCAGCACCCCAATAAAGCCACCATAACCGGCTTCCGGTGTAAACGCACCCTGGACAATCAGCCACAGCGCAGCAGGGATCGCGCTAAAATGAGTAAACATAACCAGCAGCGACGCCGCCAGATAAAGTCCGCACATTAACGGCACCAGTTTACTGGTAACCCTGGCGATACTTTTCAGGCCCCCAATAATAACGGCGCCCACCAGTACCGCATAAATAACACCGAACAGCCAGGCATTGTCAAAACCGGTCACGGTTTTCACCTGAACAAACCCCTGGTTAACATGGACAAAACCAGCAGATCCGAAAATAACAAACACCGAGAATGCCATGGCCAGTACGGTGCCGGTAAGCGGCAGATTAAATTTATCTAATGCCGCTTTAATGTAATACATCGGGCCGCCGGACACGCTGCCATCAGTGTTAATCTGCCGGTATTTTACGGCCAGAGTGCATTCAACAAATTTAGTGGACATGCCAAGCAGGCCCGCCACAATCATCCAGAAGGTGGCACCTGGGCCGCCCAGACTAATCGCAATAGCGACACCGGCGATGTTACCGGTACCCACGGTGCCCGATAATGCGGTACTTAAAGCCTGAAAGGGTGAAATTTCACCACTGCCGCCGCTACTTTTGTTGTTTTTTAGCAAACCAATAGCATGGCTAAAGCCGCGGACATTAATAAAGCCGAGATAACAGGTGAATACCAGCGCACCGCTAATCAGCCAGATCAATACCATGGGTATGGCAACGCCATTAATATCAAATGCATAAAACACGATGGCGGCGAGTTTGGCGGTGAAACTCTCAAATACCTGTTGGAACGAAATGTCAGTTATCATTGGTTATAGCCTGGTAAAAATTGGGCAAGTTTGCCAAGGGCAGCCGAAAGTTGTTCCTTATGCGGCAAAAAAACGATCCTGAAATGGTCGGGCTCTGGCCAGTTAAACGCCCGGCCATGAACCAACAATACTTTGTGCTGACGCAGAAAATCCAGCACGAACAATTCATCGTCTTTGATCCGGATTTTTTTGCGATCAATTTTTGGAAATAAATACATGGCGCCTTTAGGTCGCATACAACTTAAGCCATCAATCTCACTGACCAGTTTGTGCGCCAGGTCCATCTGTTCATATAAGCGGCCACCGGGTACCACTAATTCATTAATACTCTGGTAGCCGCCTAATGCGGTTTGAACGGCGTGCTGGCAGGGTACGTTGGCACAAAGCCGCATTGAGGCCAGCACGTTTAAGCCTTCAATGTAATGCTTCGCCAGATGTTTGGCGCCAGAGATAAAGAGCCAGCCCACCCGAAAACCAGCAATCCGGTAATTCTTCGACAGGCCACCGAAGGTAAGCATTATCAGATCATCGGCCAGCGCCGCGGTGCTGATATGCTCGGTGCCGTCATAGAGCACTTTGTCGTAAATCTCATCGCTTAGCACAACTAACCGGTGTTCGCGGGCTATTTTCAACAGCTCCAGTAAAAAAGCCTGATCATACACCGCACCGGTAGGGTTGTTTGGGTTAATCAGCACGATGGCTTTCGTTTTATTACTTATTTTATGTTTAATATCGGCAAGGTCCGGATACCAGTCCTGTTGCTCGTCACAACGATAATGCACCGCTTTACCCCCTGCCAGATTAACGGCCGCCGTCCATAACGGATAATCAGGCGAGGGGATAAGTACCTCATCGTTATTATTCAGCAAAGCCTGCAACGACATTAAGATAAGTTCTGATACACCATTGCCGATATACACGTCATCGGCATCGGCACCTCTGATACCGCGCTGCTGATAATACTGCGCAACAGCAACTCTTGCCGGATAAATACCTTGAGAATCAGAGTAGCCCTGCGCTGTTGGCAGATTATGAATAACATGTTTAAGTATTTCATCCGGCGCCTCAAAGCCAAATGGTGCCGGATTACCGATATTCAGTTTCAGAATAAGATGGCCTTCTTCCTCCATTTTTCTGGCTTCCTGTGCCACAGGACCGCGAATGTCATAACAGACTCCATCAAGCTTGGTCGAACGTTCAATTGGTTTCATAGCCAGAACCGGTTTGCCCCCTAAAATAATATCCATCCAGATAGCTAAAACAATAAAGTGTAGTTGTCACATAAAGGGGAATAATTTGCAATGCGCTGACCATAAATGTTGGCGAATTATCACTAAAAAAATGCTGAATTTTTTTTTAGTTCACTCCAGCGCCAGCAAAGGCTAAAATGAACATTGATTTTTCAAAGCAGTAACCGGTTAAGTTGAACTGAACTTGCTCTATAACTGTTGAATATAGTGGTGATTTTTTGATTAAAAAAAGTGCAATTATCGTTGGATGGCTGGCAGTATGTTCTGCCGCGTTAAGTCCATTCGTGGGGCTACAGCCCATCCCCCAGCAAGATTCACTGGACGAATGGCAACGCCCCGACAGAATTGCAGCGCTAGGCCAGGCGGATAAGAAAAAAGTCCTGGAACGGTTGGCATATACTGAACCGGCGATTAAATTTAAACCGTTGCCTGATTTTAATGCAATCAGCGATACCACAGCGAAAAAACGCGCGTTTTTTGATTATCTGCGTCCTCATGTACAACGAGAAAATAACCGCTTGCGATATTTGCGCCAGCAATTGCTGGAGTTGGCAGAGAAGAAAAGAAAAAACCAACGACTGAATATCAACGAATACGCTTTTTTATACAGTTTGTATGACGAGTTCCGGATGGATGTAGCGGAATCTGATCCGCAAATGCTTGCAGAATTATTAAAGCGGGTTGATATTTTACCCCCCAGCTTAGTGTTGATGCAGGCTGCGAACGAATCGGCTTGGGGTACCAGCCGATTCGCTGTAGAAGGCTTTAATTTTTTTGGACAGTGGTGTTTTCGTGAAGGCTGTGGACTGGTGCCACTAAGTCGTGGTGAAGATCAAAGTCATGAGGTTGCAAAATTTGATTCGCCGGCACAGAGT
This sequence comes from Arsukibacterium sp. UBA5043, assembly GCA_002415085.1. Lineage (GTDB taxonomy): Bacteria > Pseudomonadota > Gammaproteobacteria > Enterobacterales > Alteromonadaceae > Alishewanella. Next base: position 57,936 of record DIBV01000005.1, read on the forward strand.
ATCCGTAGTTATTTTTATAATCTGAACACCTTTCATACCTACGAGCCACTCAGAGATATCCGGGCAAAATTACGGGCAGAGCGAAAACCGGTCAGAGGCGAGGCGTTAGCGGCCGGTTTAGGCCGCTATTCAGAGCGGGGTGAAGAGTATATTGCAGAAATTAGCAGTATGATCCGTTTTAACCGGCGCTTTCTGGAAGATTAGTTACGCATGTTAACTGGGCTAGCTTAACTGCACTATTTTCAGCCCGGTCTGGCCAGTACTGCTCGCCAGATTATCGCTGTCGTCATCGGCAACCAGGCCAACGGGAACGGCGGGGACCCGAATTGGATCGAAAGCGGTATCTCCCTCTACGCTGCCATTAAGCTCTTTGTTTATAGCGACAAAATCGAACAACGTCTTGTCAGCCAGATGAGACGGAACGATGTTTTGCATCGCTTGAAACATGGTTTCAATCCGCCCTGGGAAGCGCTTATCCCAGTCCTGTAGCATCTCTTTAATGACTTGACGCTGTAAGCCATCTTGCGAGCCACATAAATTACAGGGAATAATGGGGAACTGACGGGCTTGGGCATATTTTTCAATATCTTTTTCTTTGCAATACGCCAATGGCCTGATCACAATATGTTCGCCGTTATCGCTGATAAGTTTAGGTGGCATTGATTTCATTTTGCCACCATAAAACATGTTTAAAAACAGGGTTTCAAGCATGTCGTCGCGATGATGGCCAAGGGCAATTTTGGTTGCGCCAAGCTCCTTGGCGGTTCTATACAATATACCCCGACGCAAGCGGGAGCAAAGAGAACAGGTGGTTTTACCTTCGGGAATTTTTTCTTTCACTATGGCATAGGTATCTTCTGTAACGATGTGATAATCGACACCAATACCCTGTAAGTAGTTTGGCAGCACCTCAGCCGGAAAGCCCGGTTGCTTTTGATCAAGATTAACGGCGACAATACTGAAGCTGATAGGGGCAGACTGCTGCAGATTGAGCAAAATATCCAGCATAGTATACGAGTCTTTGCCACCGGACAGGCAGACCATAATTTTGTCGCCGTCGCTTATCATGCCAAAGTCGCTGATGGCCTGGCCCACACCCCGGCGCAGCCGTTTATGCAGTTTATTTAAGTTGTATTGAGCTTTTGCTTGCGCGGCATGAGACATAACGACAGTAACCCTACAGAAAAATGGCGCACATTATAACCAAGTGTGCGCCATTACCATAGGGCGGATTTTAGTGTTTTGCTAAAGGACTGACAAAGTTAGCCGGTTTTAACGCTAAAACATCGCAATCAAGCTGATCTATCAGGTGCTCCGCGGTGTTTCCAATGATGGCGGCAGAAAAGCCGGTGCGACCGATGGTGCCGATTACCACCATTTCTGCATCCAGTTTTGCGGCCAGCGCCGGGATAATATCTTCTGGCATACCTTCGAGTACATGCGTGTCCTCTTCTGCCATATCAAACTGGCTGGCAAGCTCGGCCACCGCTTTTTCATGATGCCGGCGCATAGCACTGTTATATTGCTGCGGGTTGAATTCGGGAATTTCGATGGCGATATTAACCGGGGTGCCGGGAAAGGCATTAACCATATGGACTCTGCCTTGTAATACTTTGGCCATCGCTTTGGCATCACTAATCACTCGTTGGTTGAGTGATTGATGATGATCCTGCTCACTGCCGGCATTAACGGCGGCAATAATATTGCCGTTATCCGGCCATTCATGTTCTTTTACCAGCAAAACCGCACAGGGACATTTCCGTAAGATATGCCAGTCAGTAGGGGTGAAAATCATTGATTTCAGTACGTCGTGATTATGGGTACCCTTAATCACCAAATCGAAACCGTGCTCCAGCACTTCATGCACTATTGCTTCAAATGGCCGGTTATGCCAGACCACTTTTAAATCAATATCAATGCCGGTATCTCTGGCGTCGTTAATCAGTTCGCCAACCCATAATTCACGGTCATGAATCACAGCCTGGCGCATTGACTCCCGTTCATCACCGGACAACATCGTGGTCATTTCATAGGAAAAATCATATACCGACAAAAAGGCAGTAAGTTTGCAAGATTGTTTCCGCGCTAATTCCAGCCCGCGCTTCAAGGCCTTCTGCTGACTATCGGATGGATCTAGAACGATCAAAATATTGTTGAAAATACTCATAGCTCACTCCCTGCTTTTTTTATTTAGCTAGCTGATTATAAACAGTGTAGTCAATAAAAAAGCAGCCGGGGTAGCTTAGGATTGTGCTAAATCAAAAAAACTAACAATTGCCTGCCAATTGTTGCATTGCCAGCGGATTTTTTATAGTAATCAGCTTACCTTCAACGTTAATGAGTTCCTCTTTATGCAGTTTACTGAGTAAACGACTGATGGTTTCTACCGTTAATCCCAGATAATTACCGATATCACTGCGGGTCATCGATAAGCGGAAGGCTTTCTCCGACAAACCCCGACTGCCAAAACGCTGTGCCAGGTGATTTAAAAAGGTTGCCAGTTTTTGTTCTGCAGTTTTTCGATTCAATAACAGCATCATTTGTTGATCTGCCTGAATATCCTGGCTCATTAAGCGCATTAATTGCTGGCGTAGTTTTGGCAGTTGATCCAAAAGCAGCTCCAGATTGGGATAGGGGATTTCACAAACCATGCCGGTTTCCAGTGCTTCAGCATAGCTGCTATGCAGCTCACTATTAATGGCATCAAAACCAATGACATCACCAGGCAGGTGAAAACCGGTAATTTGCTGCTCGCCCTGCTCGGTTAAGGTAAATGTTTTAAATGACCCGGAACGGATAGCAAACAAGGCTTTCAGAGGTGTGTTGCTTTCAAACAGCATATCGCCTTTATGCAACGGCCTTTTTCGCTGAATAATGTCATCTAAACGGCTAAGTTCTTGTTCGCTCAGAGAAAAGGGTAAACATAACTGACTAAAACCACAATCCTGACAGTTAATAGCGGAACGTTGCATAATCTGAATTCCTGACGGTACCTGAATTTACCACTACAGCTTAAAAAACAAGTCTTTTTAAAGCAAGGTATATCGTATAAATACCATATACAGCTAACATGGCAGCAGCGCTATAGCGCACCACGGGCTTGTTTTTGAATGCACTCAACTGGCTGGCCATGCTTCCAAATACCAATAATGCCGGCAGAGTACCTATGCCGAAGCTTAGCATAATCAGCGCGCCCTGGCTGGCGCTGCCACTGGCAAGACTCCAGCCCAGGGTGGAATACACCAGACCGCAGGGTAACCAGCCCCAGCACAGACCATACAGGTAAGCTTTGGGCAGGGTATCAAGTGGCATGACTTTCTGACTCAGCGGCCTGACCAACGCCCAAATATGCCGGCCAGCACGTTCCAGTAAAGTCAGCCCAAACCATAATCTGGCAATGTAGAGTGCCATCAACAGTAACAGTATCCCGGCCAGTAAACGCAACCAGATAAGCGAAACGCCCGCTATTGCCATCGCCTGTACGCCAAAATAGCCGACCAGCGCACCGAACAAGGTATAAGTGGTCAGGCGGCCCAGACTAAGCAACAATTGCATTGCCAGTTTCCAGCTGAAACGGCGCTCAGGTAAGGCCAATTGCAACGCGGCGACAATACCGCCACACATCACAATACAATGGCTGCTGCCCAGAAAACCAATCAGGAGCGCTGCGATTAAATCCGCATTCATTGGTCGGTTTTGTCGCGGTGAGCTGCCGATGTGTCAGAAGGTTCGTTTTGCTCAGATTTTGGCTGAGCTTGCTGTTCATCAAATAGAATGCTGAACCCTTCTTTATCCAAATCTTCAAATTGTTTGCTGCGTACTGCCCAGAAAAAAATGGCCAACCCGATCATAACAAACAAGATGGCAATTGGAATTAGTACATAAATAATGCTCATTATTCAATGACTCTTGTTTTTTAACAGCCTGAGTGAATTTGATACTACCAGCAGAGAGCTAAATGACATACCCAGTACTGCTACGTACGGCGATACCAGGCCCGCCACTGCCAGGGGGATGATCAGCAGGTTATAACCTACGGCCCAGCCCAGATTTTGCCGAATCACCCGGGCAGTTTGCTTACCAGCACTTAACAGGATAGCTAAAGTGCTGATGTCCGGTTGCAACAGTACCACATCGGCCTGGTTTTTGGATAAATCAGTGCCGGAATCTACCGCTACAGAAATATGCGCCGCATTAAAGCCCGGGCTGTCGTTAATACCATCGCCAACCATTAATACCGTATGGCCCTGGTTGACAAGGGCGTTAATGGCATTCACTTTGTCTGTGGGGCTACAACCCTGCTGCATAAAATCGAGCTTAAGCTCAGCGGCTAGCTGCGCGGCCTGACCCGAACTGTCACCACTTAGCATTCCCACCTGATAGCCCTGCTGCTGTAGGCGAGCAATTAATTGCTCAGAGCCGGCGCGTAAGCTGTCTGCCAGGGTAATTGCCGCCAATAGCTGTTGATCAAGTGTGACAAATACATTGGCATTGCTGTGTTCCGCCAATTGCAGCTTCGTTATCTGACAAAATTCAGCGCTACCTGCTTTAAGCAATTGACCTTGCCAGGTGGCGCTGATCCCCTGGCCAATACTAATGCTAACATCGGTAAACGACAGGCTTGACTGCAAGCTGGCGGTAAAGGCCCTGGCAATAGGGTGTTCAGAATGTTTCTCCAGATTCGCAATCAGGTTTAACAGATTGCTATCATCAATGCTATCGCCAGCGGCACAGCGTATTCGTTGCACATGCTGAATACTAAAGCGGCCTTCTGTCAGCGTACCGGTTTTATCGAAAATAATATGACTTAATTGGGGTAGGGTTTCCAGTGCCTGGGGGTTTTTTACTAATATGCCGCGGCGATTAAGCCGGGCCAGTGCACAGGTTACAGCCGTGGGCGTTGCCAGACTTAAGGCGCAGGGGCAGGTGGCGACCAGCACGGATAATGTGACCCAGAATGCCCGTTCAGTATCCAGCCAGAAATACCATAGAGCAAAGGTTGCCGCGGCTATAACCAACAAGCGTTCAACAAAATAACGGGCCAGTTTATCTGTTTTTTCGACCAGCCGCGGTTTGGTATGTAAGGTCTGTTGTTGTAGCTGAATGATCTGGCCCAGGCGGGAATGTGCCAGCGTTGAGCTGACGGTTACGGTTAACAAGCCATCATGGTTGATAGTGCCCGCCAGCACCGGTTCGCCGGGCTGACAACTTATCGCGGTATATTCGCCGGTTAACATCGACTGATCAACTGTGCTGTTGCCCGATAAAACCACCCCGTCAGATGGGAACGTTTCGCCCGGCTTGACCAGAATCGTGTCGCCTGATTTCAGGCGTCGGGCCGACACTGCCTGTTGCTGGCCGTCCTTTAACAAGGTTGCTGACACCGGCATTATTTTCAACAGATTACTGGTAGCGTCCCTGGCTTGTGCCCGTGCCCGGTATTCAAAAAACTTGCCCAGCTGCAATAAGAAGGTAAACATGCAGACCGATTCAAAATATACCTCGCCACTCTGGGTCAGGGTGGCATAGCCGGAAGCAAAAAAGGTGTAATAAATGGCCAGGCTAACCGGTACATCCATGTTGAGCTGGCGGGCTTTAATGCTACGCCAGGCACTGCTGACAAAAGGCAGAGCGGCATATAACACTACAGGAAGTGTCAGTAGCATACTGATCCAGCGCAAATAACCCTGATGTGACGCATCAATGCCACTGTATTCGCCAAAATATAACGCAAAAGCCAGCATCATTACCTGCATGGTCATAATGCCGGAAACAGCCAGTCGCTTTAAGAAACGGTTCAATTCGGTTTTAAACTGACTTTCCTGTTCATCAGCAATAAAAGGACTGGCCTGATAACCCAACTGGCTAATCAGTAACAAAATCTCACTTAGGGCAAGCTGTCCGGGCTGCCAGTTGAGTAATGCTCGTTGGGTAGACGAATTTATACTGACTTTATTGATGGCGACCTGCTTGCTAAGGTGCTTTTCAATTAACCAGGCGCAGGCCGCACAGCTCATGCCACTAATCGCTAACTCAATTTGCGAACCCTGTTGTTGTGGCTGGCTGATATCGGCCAGCACTTCAGGGCTGTCGTAGTGTTGCAAGGCGCCTCGTAGCTCGGCTGGTATCAGGTCTGCTTTTGCTGCGGCTTTGGTTCGAAATTTATAATAATCATCCAGACCACTGGCAATAATGGTCTGCGCCACGGCCTGGCAGCCCGCACAGCAAAATATTTCAGGCTTCCCTTCAATCGTCAACTGGAAGCGCTGGCCAGTTATTACCGGCTCTAAACAATGAAAACAGCTAATGTTTGCCAATCTGGCCTCTGCTGACAATATAACTAATATCCGAGTTTAATTTCCTGTTCAGCGGGTAGCTCAAAGGTAGCCCGCAGTTTCCAATCGCCACTGTCATCGCTGACGTTTAGCCGCCATTTTCCCGCTGGCGTAAGTGGCAACGTTGCCACATAAAGTAATTCACCACTGCGTAGCGCATCTACGGCAAAATCCTGAGCTGCCAGGGTAGGGTGGTAAAAATCCAGATGAACACTGTCCTGCAGTACGGCGTTTTCGGCAAAGCGCACCACTGCACGGTTACCGGCAATCAGCACCGTAGCGTTTAAGTTGCGCAAGGCCGCTTCCCGGTATTTTGCTAATTGTAAATTGATACTTTTGCCTGCTTTGTAGTAATCATCAATGACTAAATCAGGCTGTTGCTGATTCATCAATACTACAGCATATATCGCCCGCAACGCGGTCAATACCGGAATGGCAATCAGGATCCAGGGCCATACTTGTTTATACCAGGGTTTAGTATCCTGTCGCATTGTGACCTCTATTTTGATAGTACTAAGCCCCTTTACGGGGCTTAGAGGGTGTTAGCTTTTTTCACCCGTGATAAACAGTTATCGGCGGGTCAGGGTGAGCCGAACCTGTGGTTTAACGTTTATCTTCCGGGTTGGATAACCGGTAAACGTAAGCAGTTAAAATATGTACTTTATCTTCACCAAGGGTATCTTTAAACGCTGGCATTACGCCATAGCGGCCTTTAATTAATGTCTCTTCAATGGCACCGGCTGAACCTCCATATAACCAGATATTATCGGTCAGGTTTGGTGCACCAAATGGCAGATCGTGCGCTACACTGCCTTTACCATCTGCACCATGACAGGCGGCACATAAGCCAAATTTGGCTTTGCCGGCGGCGGCATCACGTTCATTGACTGCCCGGCCAGATAAGCTCAGGACATAGGCCGTCATTTCTTTAATACCTTGTTCGCCTAACGCGGCTTCCCAGCCAGGCATTGCAGCTCGGCGACCATACAATAACGTTTCTTTAATTTTTGCTGCACTGCCACCGTATAACCAATCATTGTCAGTCAGGTTGGGGTAGCCTCGCTGGCCACGGGCATCAGAGCCATGACAAAGTGCACAATTTTGCAAAAACAACCGCTGGCCAATTTTCAGTGCGTCCGGATCATAAGCCAGGTCCAGTACATCACGCTTGGCAAATTGCTGAAATACCGGGCCATAAGTTTCTGCCGCCACTTCATTTTCAATATCCAGCTGCACGTTTCTGCCTTCGGCTTTCGCTGCGACCACCGCTGCGCGCGATTCTTCCAGGTTTTTAATACCCTGATTTGAACTGGTCCAGTTCAGAAAGCCCGGCCAATTTCCTAAGCCCGGATAAGCTGCCAGGTAAAATACTGACCAGATTAACGTACCGTAGAACATGTAAGTCCACCACTTAGGCAGTGGGTTATTAACTTCTTTCAGGCCGTCTACTTCATGATCGGTAGTTTCATCTTCCGGTACGCCGACGTAGTTGGTTAAATTCCAGCGCAGTAAAATAAAGCAGCCGATCAGCACTGGTAACGTTAAAACAATGATCCAAGCACTCCAAAAGCTACTCATGATCTGACTCCCGTTTGGTTTTTTGTTCTTTTGATTCAGGTTCGTCGTCAAATACCAGATTGGCTGCTTCGTCAAAATCTTTCTTACGTTTTTTACTGTAAGCCCAGATAACGAAAGCGACAAAGCCGACGAACAGAATCACGGTTAATATGCTATGAACTGTTGCAAATTCCATCATGGTTATTTCAACGCTGTGCCCAGTGATTGCAGGTAGGCAATCAAGGCTTCCATTTCAGTTTTACCCTTTACTGCCTCGGCTGCGCCAGCAATGTCCTCATCGGTATAAGGCACGCCAAAACCGCGGAAGATTTCTAGTTTACGGGTAGTGTATTTGCCATCCAGTACATTACGATCTAACCATGGATACCCTGGCATATTTGATTGCGGAACGACCGAACGGGGGTCCATTAAATGGGCATAGTGCCAGTCATCGCTATAGCGATTTCCTACCCGGGCCAGATCGGGACCTGTACGCTTGGAACCCCATAGGAAAGGGTGTTCCCAGACACTTTCACCGGCAACCGAATAATGGCCATAACGCTCTACCTCAGCTCTGAAAGGCCGGATCATCTGGCTGTGACAATTGGTGCAGCCTTCGCGGATAAAAATATCCCGGCCTTCCATTTGCAATGCAGTATAAGGCGTTAATCCGTCGATAGGTTGCTTGGTTTCTTCCATAAACATCAATGGCGTAATTTGAACCAGGGTACCAAAGCTAATGGCAATAACGGTGAAGATACCCAGCAAACCGACACTTTTTTCTATTTTTTCGTGATGATTTTTCGACATGTCAAACCCCTTATGCCGTTACTGGCACAGCGTGTGCCACTTCATCTTTACTACGGACGGTTTTATAAACGTTGTATGCCATAATCAACATACCGACGACTACAAAGACCCCACCAATAAAACGCATCAAATAGAAAGGCATAGACGCTTCTAAACTTTGCACAAAGCTGTACGTCAGGGTGCCGTCGGTGTTGACTGCACGCCACATCATGCCCTGCATAATACCGGATATCCACATTGCGACGATGTACAGCACCACACCAATAGTATGCAACCAGAAATGGGTGTTAATGAGTTTGGTACTGTACATACCCACTTTGTTGTAAACAACCGGGATAAGATGGTACATGGCGCCGATAGAGATCATCGCTACCCAGCCGAGCGCTCCAGAGTGCACATGGCCTATGGTCCAGTCAGTGTAGTGGGATAACGCATTTACCGATTTAATTGCCATCATTGGCCCTTCAAAGGTCGACATGCCATAAAATGACAGCGACACAATTAAGAAGCGTAGAATAGGGTCGGTTTTCAGCTTATGCCAGGCACCGGATAAGGTCATAATGCCGTTGATCATGCCGCCCCAGCTGGGCACAAATAACACGATAGACATCACCATCCCTAATGACTGAGTCCAGTCTGGTAAGGCGGTGTAATGTAAGTGGTGCGGACCTGCCCAGATATATAAGGCAATCAGGGCCCAGAAGTGGACGATGGATAAGCGGTAGGAATATACCGGCCGGCCAGCTTGTTTAGGGACGAAGTAGTACATCATGCCGAGGAAGCCAGCGGTTAACAAGAAGCCGACGGCATTGTGGCCATACCACCATTGCACCATGGCATCGACTGCACCGGCATAAATTGAATAAGACTTAAATAAATTCAGCGGTACTACCATGCTGTTAACGATGTGCAGCGCAGCAACGGTAATGATAAAGCCGCCATAAAACCAGTTAGCCACATAAATATGGCTGGTTTTACGTTTAACCAGCGTGCCAAAAAACACAATAGCAAACGACACCCAGACGAGGGTAATTAAAATGTCAATTGGCCATTCCAGTTCGGCATATTCTTTACTCTGGCTCATACCCATTGGTAATGTTATGGCCGCGGCGACGATAACAAGTTGCCAGCCCCAGAACGTAAACATGGCCAGTTTTTCAGCAAACAGGCGGGTTTGACAGGTTCGCTGTACCACATAATAACAAGTGGCAAACAAGGCACTGGTACCAAAAGCAAAGATTACTGCATTGGTATGTAAAGGCCGCAGACGACTGTATGTCAGCCATGGAATATCAAAATTTAATGCCGGCCAGTAAAGCTGGGCTGCAAGTAATACACCCACCACCATACCAACAATACCCCATAAAACGGTAGTGATGGCAAAGAGGCGGACAACGCTATAGTTGTATTCAACATTTAACGATTTGGTCTGGCTCATGTTGAGTTCCGCTGCAGTTATGCTGGTTACTAAAATCCACCTTGAGGTGGCCCTTTGTTATAAAGTGGACAACTAACATCATGTTAACTTAGCTGTTGCAGCCACTGAATTTTGGGCGAAATGATACGAGTTTTGCCTTTTAAAAGATAGGTTAACTCGCCCATTTTATGACGTAGAACAAAGTCTCTGCTTAATAAACAGCCAATTGTAGTCACTATTTAGCCCTTTTGCCGAAAAGCCGGTACAATGCTGTTTTTATTTGTCCCTAGTTAGCCCATGCCAAAATGGATAGCCATTAGTTTCAGCCTGTTAGTATTGCTGGCCTGTCAGCCGACTGAGATAGATGACAGTATGTTGGTTTTATATCAGCAACCGGCGCTCGCCGTTCAGTTAAGCCCGGCAGCAGCGCCGGTAGAAACCCCATTGCAAATTATTGTGCAAAGTGACCAGCCCATAACGGCAATCAGTGCTGAGCTGTCTGGAGTAAGCATGTACATGGGGTTAATCCCATTGCGTTTTCAAAAGCTTAATACGAATGACTCAGGTAATTCAGAGCAATGGCGGGCTGAATTTCTACTTGGTGCTTGCGCCGATCCTGCCATGATTTGGCAACTGAACTTGACGCTCCAGTTGGCCGATGGCCAAAAACTTTCGATAAATGAGCGGTTTAATTCAAGCTGGTAAAAAGGGTGATTTAAAGCTTGTCAGTTGGCTAAAATATGTTCAGTATGGTGCAGCGAATCAAGCAGAGGCTAACCCAAATGACCAGTGATTTTGTCCGCAATATTCATTTAGCAACCGCTCAGCAGCTTCGAGATCAAGGTGCTGATTTAACAGTGATTCTTGAACACTTTGATAGCGTTTTTCTGCCGCAGGAAGAGTTGCCGGAAATGCTGGATCAGCTTGGCTACCCGCAACAAGATCTGAAGCAGTTTTTACACGGTCAGTTTTAAGGCGCCAGTAGCGTCTGAGTCAACGCCAAGTCGCTTACAGCGGTAGTATTGAGCCAGGCACTTTCCACACAAACAAATTCAGTAAAGCCGTGATCTGCCATATCGGGCAGATCACGGCTTTTTTGTTGCCAGGGGTTCCAGATCACACTGGCATCATGCCCTTGCTGAGCAATAAGTCGCTGTTGCTTATCATCTGATAATTGCAACTGAGCGCCAGTATCATAATAGATGCGGTCCGTTTCGGCGTTAAAGTGCACTATGTCGGAATTATGGTGCAGCCTGGCGTTTTCGACCTTATCGAAATAATGCTGGCTTACACCCTTTATAAAGGTTTGCTGCAAGTTGTGTATTCTAAAATAGCTGTGCAGTGCCGCTTGCTGGTACAAAGGCGTGTCGCAAACAAGTTGCATAGTTAACTGTTCAGGGGCGAGGTTAACGGTCAGGCTAAGTGTTACCGGTTGTTGCTGAGCTGCGTCTTGCCACAACCCATCAGGTAAGTCGTTAACCGTTATTGTCAGAGTAGCACTTACTGATTGCGCGGTGGCGTTGCTGCGCTTTAACTGCCACAACCGGGTACGCACCAGGCCATGATTAGGCAGTGGCAAGCGCAGGGGGTTAAGTTTTGTCTCTACAGGGCCAAACCAAGGCCAGCACACCGGCACGCCGCCACGAATGGCGGCGCCGTTATGCCACTGCGCTTTTTCCGATAACCATAGCAATTCGTTATCGGGGGCTGGTTTATACGACACTACCTGGCCACCGTATAAGGATACTACCGCGCTGGCCTTGCCACATTGCAGCTTGAGGCAAGGCAAATCTGTTAACAGTGCAAAACCTGTTTGCTGACAAATGGATGTGCGCATGTCTAATTAGCCTGCACCTTTACTTCATTAGCTCAACCACGTTATCCAGCATCCGGTTACTAAAGCCCCACTCATTGTCATACCATGACATGACCTTTACCAGTCGGCCATTAACCCGGGTTTCTGTCGCATCGAAAATGGATGACATCGGATTATGGTTAAAATCGACTGAAACCAGCGGTAAGTCGTTAACGGCTAATACCTGATTCATCGGGCTTTGGGCGGCTGCGGCACGAATAATATCATTTACTTCTTCAATACTGGTATCGCGACCGGCAATAAAGGTTAAGTCTACCAGCGATACATTGAGGGTGGGAACCCGCACGGCAAGACCGTCAAATTTGCCTTTGAGTTCTGGTACCACTAAACCTACTGCGGCGGCTGCGCCGGTTTTGGTGGGGATCATCGACATGGCTGCTGCCCGGGCCCGGCGAACGTCGGTATGATAAACATCGCTCAGACGCTGATCATTAGTGTAAGCATGAATAGTGGTCATTAAACCGGATTCGATACCCAGCGCATCTGACAAAGGTTTGGCAATGGGCGCCAGACAGTTAGTGGTGCAGGAAGCGTTAGAGATAATCGTCATCTGTGGAGTAATAACCTGATGGTTAACCCCATATACTACCGTCGCATCGACATCTTTACCGGGGGCAGAAATAATCACTTTTTTTGCACCGGCAGTCAAATGGGCGCCAGCAGTTTTGCGATCAGTAAATAAGCCGGTACACTCTAACACAACGTCTATTTTTAAATCGCTCCACGGCAGCTCGGCAGGATTACGAATGCTTAAGGTTTTAATCTGATCATCGTTAACATAAATCGCCTGCTCATCATGGGATACGGTGGCAGCAAAAATACCGTGCGCTGTGTCATATTTTAGTAAGTGTGCATTAATGGCGGCGTCGCCTAAATCGTTAATGGCTACAATCTTGATATCGTAATTTTTGCTGCTTTCATATAAAGCACGTAACACATTGCGACCAATGCGGCCAAAACCATTAATTGCGACCCGAATAGACATAGCGACTCCAGAATTAAATTTGAACCAGTAAAATGAGTAAGCGCAGAGATTGAAAACGTATTCATCTAATCGTATTCAATCACCAATGTGTAGTAAAATTACATTAAAGCTGGCATTTTTCAAGTTTTAAACTGCATAAAATTGGTTTTTTGTAATTTAATAACGTAAATTGATTTGGTGTTGTTATAACTTTTAACGATAAAATAAAGCCAACTAACTGTTTAAACGAAGGAATATAAAATGGATGCCGCGTTACTGGCCGAATTGGTTGCGTTCTCAGGAATTGAAACTGAATTTAATGATGCCTGGGGTAAACCTACCCAGGTTGCTGCTGCCGATCAGTTGGCCTTACTCGCTGCTCAGGGTTTTAATATAGCAGATGAGGCCGCTGCCAGAACGGAGCTTATTGAGCGCCAACTTGATTTCTGGCAGCAAATTCTCTCTCCGGTCTCGGTGCAAACGCTTGGTGAGCCAGTGAAATTCGAGTTGCAGGTGCCATTGGCCCTGGCTAATCATGACTTTGATTTGTTATTACAAACCGAGCAGGGTCAGCGTTATCAGTTCAGTACCGAACCGGTGGCCGGTGAGCTGGTTCAAGTTGCCTTGATTGAACAGGAAGAATATCAGCAGTACCAGCACAACCTGGATTACCCGCTGGAGGCTGGCTACCATCGTCTGATCCTTACCTGTAAAGACACAGATTTTAGTTTTGAGCAAAGTTTAATTATCACCCCCGGCAGCTGTTATCAGCCACCACAATTTGCGCAGCAAAAACAATGGGGCGTATCGCTACAACTTTATGGTTTGCGTTCAACCCGTAATTGGGGGATCGGTGATTTTACGGATTTAGCTACTCTGGTAAATTATCTGGCCGGGCAGGGTGCCGACTTTGTTGGTTTAAATCCTATTCATGCGTTGTATCCGGCAATGCCCGAAAGTGCCAGCCCATATAGCCCGTCCTCAAGGCGTTGGCTGAATATAATTTATATTGATGTAACGGCCATGCCTGGCTACCAGCAGTGCAGTACGACCCAGGACAGGGTCAGTACCTCTGCGTTTAGCGAAGCGCTGACGACACAGCGAGAACGTGGCTGGGTAGATTACAGCGCGGTGTTGCAACTTAAGCTGCCGGTAATGCAGGGCTTGTACCAGTGGTTTGTGCAGCACAGTGGTAAGGAAGCTGGTTTAGCGGCCGATTTTGCGAAGTTTAAGCGCGAAGGAGGCGACAGCTTGCGGCAATTGGCACTGTACGACGCGCTCCATGCATTTTTAATTAAACAGGACAGTAACCACTGGGGCTGGCCTAACTGGCCTGAGCAATATCGTGACCTGCAAAGTGACGCGGTGCAACAGTTTGCGCTGGAGCATCAACCACAGCTTGAATTTTATTGTTACCTGCAGTTTATTGCTCAGCAGCAGCTTAAAGCCGTGCAACAACAGGCGAAAACCTCAGGTATGTTGTTGGGGTTGTATCGTGATTTAGCCGTTGGCGTCAGTGAAGCATCTACCGAGATATGGAGCAATGGTGAGTTATATTGCCGCGAAGCCAGTGTTGGCGCGCCGCCTGATCCTCTGGGACCTGCTGGCCAGAACTGGGGCCTGCCACCGATGCATCCATATCAGCTGTTCAGCCAGGCTTACCAGCCGATGATTGATTTATTTCGCAGTAATATGCAGGATGCCGGCGCGCTCAGAATAGACCATGTGATGGCCTTGCTTCGGCTGTGGTGGGTACCAAAATCTGCAGAAAATGCGGGCGGCGGCGCTTATGTGTATTATCCGATAATGGACTTGCTGGGTATTTTAGCCCTGGAGAGTCAGCGCCAGCAGGCGGTGATCATAGGTGAAGACTTAGGCACGGTGCCAGACGGTATCCGGGAGTTATTACAGGACTATGGTATCTATTCTTACCGGGTGTTCTTTTTTGAGACGGCGGCTGATGGCGGCTATATTTCGCCGGCGCATTATCCTGGGCAAGCGATGGCAACATTAAGTACCCATGATTTACCAACCTTAATCGGCTTCTGGCATTGTGAAGATCTGAAACTGGGTCAGCAGTTGGGCCTGTATAAAGATGAGCACCAACTGCAGGGCTTGTATCAACAACGCCATGCTAATAAGCAACAGATCCTTGACTCGCTGCATGGGCATGGCATGTTACCGGCTGATTATCCGCGCAAAGTAGATAGCCTGGGGATGGACCAGACTCTTAATTTTGCCATGCAACGCCACCTGGCCGCTGGCAACAGCCAGCTACTGTGTCTGCAATTGGAAGATTGGTTGGAAATGACCCAGCCCGTTAATGTACCCGGTACCAGTGATGAATATCCTAACTGGCGACGAAAGTTAAGCCGCGAGCTAGAGCAGTGGACCACCGAGCCACATATTCAAAACCTGCTTGCCCAGCTAACAGCAGCGCGAGCCAGTTAAGTTGGTTTGCAGCTAACAATAAGTAGATAAGGACAGATATCATGACATTGGCGCAATTAAACCAGGCAAATTGTAGCAACCCTTTTTCGGTGCTGGGCTGGCAGGCAAACAGCTACAGTGCCAAAGGCACTGGTATGCTGCTGCGAACCTTTTTGCCGCATGCGCTAACGGTAGAGGCGTTTGAATATAAGAGTGATAAAAGCCTTGGTAAACTTACACCACATCCTGATTTTAAGGGGGTGTTTGAGTTAGTAATGGCTCGTAAAAGAAAAGTAGGTGCGTATTATTTGCAGGTAAATGACGCCCACAGCACCTATCGCTGCATTGATCCGTATCAGTTTCGCGAGCAGGCGTTTTATGCGGTACATCATGTGCATAGCCAGCCTGAAAATCTGTATCGCCAGCTGGGTGCCCAACTCATCAGCCTGAACCCTGACGGCAAGGTGCTACACGCGACTCGTTTTGCGGTGTATGCACCTGATGCCAGTAGTGTCAGTTTAGTGGGCGATATGAATGGCTGGGATGGCCGCTGTCATCCGATGGAGCGCACCGAGTGCGGCCACTGGGTGCTGGTGATGCCTGAAGTGGCCAGTGGTGTACGTTACAAGTTTGAAATTAAAGATAAAGATGGAAATGTACTGCCTCATAAGGCCGATCCTATGGCGTTTTATGCTGAGCAGTATCCGTCGCATGCATCTTTGGTATATGACCATAACAATTACCAATGGCAGGATAAAAACTGGCGCGAGCGGCCGGCCACCGACCCGTATCAAAGCCCAATCAGCATCTATGAGCTGCATATTGGCAGCTGGCGTCGTAAAGAGGATAACCAGCCGCTCAATTACCAGGAACTGGCGCAGCAGTTAATTCCCTATTTGCTGGAGATGGGCTATACCCACCTGGAATTACTGCCGATAATGGAGCACCCTTTTGATGGTTCATGGGGTTATCAGCCTTTGGGTTTGTTTGCGCCCACTTCACGTTTTGGTACACCTGATCAGTTTAAAGCTTTTGTTGATGCCTGCCATCTGGCGGGTATTGGGGTGATCCTTGATTGGGTACCTGCCCATTTTCCGGAAGATGGCCACGGCCTGGCAAAATTTGATGGCAGTCATTTATATGAATATGCTGATCCTCGACGCGGCTGGCACCCTGACTGGAACTCCTGCATTTACGATTATGGCAAAGACTACGTAAGGCAGTTTTTAGTGGCCAGTGCGCTGTATTGGCTGGAGCATTTTCATATTGATGGCATTCGGGTTGATGCGGTAGCCTCAATGTTATACTGGGATTATTCACGCAACGAAGGTGAATGGGTGCCTAATATTGACGGCGGTAACCATAATTATGAAGCGATCAGCCTGTTTAAATGGTTAAACACTGAAGTGTACAGCAAGTTTCCGCAGGCTATGACCATTGCTGAAGAGTCTACGTCGTTTCCTCAGGTCTCACGGCCAGTAGACAGCGGCGGTCTGGGGTTTGGTTTTAAATGGAATATGGGCTGGATGAATGACAGTCTGCGCTATATCAGCAAAGATCCATCATATCGAAAATACCACCATAGCGATTTAACCTTTTCGATGGTGTATGCCTACAACGAAAACTTTATTTTACCGCTATCACATGATGAAGTGGTGCATGGTAAGGGCAGTTTAATTAATAAGATGCCGGGTGATGAATGGCAGCAGGCGGCAAATTTACGGGCCTATATAGCCTTTATGTTTGCACATCCAGGTAAGAAGCTGAATTTTATGGGGAATGAGTTAGGGCAAAGCCGTGAGTGGAGCCACACACAAAGCCTGGACTGGCATTTGCTGGCGTATCCTAAGCATAAAGGGATGCAGCAACTGTTTCGTGACTTAAATCACAGTTATCAGCGCTGCAAGCCATTACACGAATTGGATTATCAGCAGCAGGGCTTCAGCTGGCTAGATCATAACGATTCAGAACACAGCACCCTGAGCTTTATCCGTCGAGACAGTGCCGGCACGGCGATTTATGTGGTCGCCAACTTTACGCCGGTACCGCGTGACAACTTTATGTTGGGAGTTGAGCAAGCTGGTGAGTATGAGGTTATAGTTAATACCGACAGTGAATATTATTGGGGCGGTAACTACGCGGTTGGCAGCTATTTGTTAGCAGCAGCACCCGGCTGTCAGGGTAAAGCTCAGGCTATCCGGTTAAACCTGCCGCCTTTGGCCTGCTTATATTTACGAAAAAAGGATAACGCCTGATGAGTGTCAGCCCGGATAACGCCGATTTAATTATGGCTATCAGGCATGGCAGCAGTTATCCCTTGGGCCCAAGCCTGGTGGCCGAAGACTGTTGGAACTTTGCGGTATTTGCTCCTGATGCAACCGCGCTGGTGCTGTGTCTGTACCTGCCTGATACAGAAGAGCTGTTGGCCGAGCTGGAGTTTAGCGGCCGCACTGGCAGCATCTGGCACGTGCAAGTCAGTGGAATTGTTGACGGCACCTTGTATGCATTAAAAGCCGACGGCGCCAGTAATAACAATGCTGGCCTGCGTTTCGATAAAGGGCGGGTGCTTATTGACCCTTATACCCGAAGACTTAATCGTCCTCAGGTTTGGCAAGCAGATCAATACCAGCAAAAAAGTCATCTGGCTTTAGCGAAAGGTGTGCTGGACAGGGCAGCCTACAGCCGGCAAGCCGCAGGCTTTGACTGGCAAGACAGTAGCAAACCCAATATTGCCCGTGAAAAAACGGTAATTTACGAGGCGCACGTAAAAGGCCTGACCATGCAACATCCTCAGGTACCAGACGCCATTCGGGGAACCTATCTGGGCGTGTGCCATAGCAGTATTATCCATCATTTAAAGCAGCTAGGTATTACCAGCGTGCAACTGTTACCGGTGGCAGCCTTTATGGCAGAGCCCAGGTTAACCGGCCTTGGGCTGACCAATTACTGGGGCTATAACCCGGTCAATTTTTTTGCCCCAGACCCGCGTTATCAGCGGGATGATGCGGTGGCGGAATTTAAAGAAATGGTGCGGACTCTGCATCAACATGGTATCGAAGTTATCCTTGATGTGGTGTTTAACCATAGTGCTGAGGCAGGCGATGATGGTCCGGTATTGAGTTTTCGTGGTTTGGCCGACCGCCACTATTACTTGTTTCACAGCCATGCTGATATGGTGGATTACCAAAATTACTGTAATTTTACCGGCTGTGGTAATACTTTCAATATCGCCAATCCGGCAACTCAGCAACTGGTGATGGATGCCCTGCGTTATTGGTTGACGGAAATGCAAGTTGACGGGTTTCGCTTTGATTTAGCGGTCAGTCTGGGCCGGGAGCATAAACGTTTTAATCCTTACGCCAGTTTCTTTCAGATAATTGCCCAGGATCCGGTGCTATCTCAAGCTAAAATGATTGCCGAGCCCTGGGATGTCGGGCCTTTTGGCTATCATCTGGGCCAGTTCCCGGCCAATTGGTCGGAGCTTAATGACAAATGTCGCGATACTTTCCGGGCTTTCTGGCGCGGCGATAAAGGCGTGTTAGCCGACTTCGCAACACGGTTGCTTGGTTCGCGTGATATTTTTCAAAAGCATCATAAACCGGCCAGTTGCAGCGTAAACTACCTGACCTACCATGATGGTTTTACCCTGGAAGATGTTGTCAGTTACAGCGACAAACATAACTGGCAGAACGGCGAGCAAAACCGTGATGGCCATAGCCACAATCTAAGCGCTAACCACGGAGTGGAAGGGCCGACCAATGATCCACAGATTGTTGCCAGCCGTTTTCAGCATAAACGTAATCTGGCGGCAACGTTGTTGTTAAGTCAGGGCATGATCCACTGGCTGGGCGGTGATGAGCTTAGCCATAGCCAGGGCGGCAATAACAACGCCTATTGTCAGGACAATCCGATAAGCTGGTTAAACTGGCAGCTCGATGGTCAACAACAAAAATTTCAGGCGTTTATTTGTCAGTTGTTGCAATTACGCCAACAATTCAGCTGTTTGCAGCAGTTATCTTTACTCGATGATCACTACCAATTGCACGGTGATAAACATCAGGTGTGTTGGTTTTTAGCCGATGGCACTGAAAAGCAACAACACGACTGGCATGACCCTCAGCGTGCTATTTGTATTTTCCGGATTAGCAACCGCCAAAGTGGCAAAGCACTGTTGTTTGTGTTTAATGGTGCTGAGCAGTCCGTTGAGTTGACGCTGCCGACAGAGAAAAAGAACGGAGGCTGGCAGCGGCTGTTTGATACGGCTCATAACGATGGTCTGACAGACAATATCAGCAGCTTGTACCGCGACTATTTGCAAAGTGCACATAGTATATCGGTGTGGCAATAGGTTTATCAGCACTTATACCGTATAATGCGCGCCATTTTCCGAGCCTGTTGTTGGCTTAGCAACATTAAGTAAAGGATCGTCAGATGACAGATACAGCGCCACTTTGTGATATCGGTTTTGTCGGAGCCGGGGTGATGGGTAAAAACCTGATTCTAAACCTTGCTGACAATGGCTATCGGGTAGCCGCCTTCGATTTAGACCATCAGAAACTGGAAGCGGTACTGGCACAAGATAAAGCAGAGCGCGGTGATAAGCCGGCTCGGGTTATTGGCTGTAGCTCATACACCGAATTATTAGCCCGTTTATCGGCACCGCATTTAGTCGTGTTATCTGTACCAGCGGGTAAACCTGTTGACGATATCTGCCATAAGCTAATCGACGCCGGCATTCAGGCGGACGACATTATTGTTGATACCGGTAACAGTCTGTGGACAGACACCGTTGCCCGGGAAAAACAGTATGAAGGTAAGTTTATTTTCTTCTCTACTGCGGTATCGGGTGGAGAAGTGGGTGCCCGTTTTGGCCCCTCGTTAATGCCAAGTGGTGACCCCTATGCCTGGACTCGTATTAAGCCGCTATGGCAAGCCATTGCCGCCAAAGTTGATCCGGCTACCGGAAAGCCGATAGAGCGCTTTGAGCCTGGCAATCCGGTGACCGAAGGCGAGCCTTGTGCGACTTATATTGGCCCCAGTGGTTCGGGCCATTATGTAAAAATGGTGCATAACGGTATCGAATACGCCGATATGCAGCTGATTTGTGAAGCCTATCAGGTTATGCGGGATATTCTGGGCATGACGTCTGCGGCTATTGCTGAGGTCTTTAAGCAATGGAATGACGGGCCACTCAATAGCTATTTAATCGGCATTAGCGCCGAAGTACTGGCCACCAAAGACTCTGAAACCGGTTTACCGCTGGTTGACGTGATTATGGATAAAGCCGGCCAGAAAGGTACCGGCCTGTGGACTGCGGTCAGTAGCCTGCAACTGGGCAGCCCGTCGCCTACCATTGCTGAAGCGGTTTATGCCCGGTCATTATCGGCGCTTAAACATGAGCGGGTTAAAGCCGCTACTGTGTTAGCCGGCCCGGCGCAGAATATTATTTCTGCTGAACAGAAAGACGAAATTATTCAGGCGCTGCATGATGCGCTGTACTGCGCCAAGATATGCGTATATGCGCAAGGCTTTCATTTAATGAAAACGGCAGCAGACGAGCACGGCTGGCAGCTGAATTTTGCTGAAATAGCTAAAATTTGGCGGGCGGGCTGCATTATCCGGGCAGTATTTTTGCAATCAATTACTGATGCGTTTGAGCGCAACGATGAGTTAGAAAACCTGCTGCTTGATCCGTTTTTTGCTAAGCAAATATCGGTGTATCAGCAAAATTGGCGCAAAGCGGTGGCTAATGCCACGCTGGCCGGTATCCCGGTAGCGGCGCTCAGCTCAGCCCTAAGTTATTATGACTCTTACCGTACCGCGGTTTTACCGGCTAATTTACTGCAGGGGCAGCGCGATTATTTTGGTGCCCATACCTTTGAGCGCACCGATAAAGCCAAAGGTAAAATGTTCCATGTCGACTGGAGCAATCCGAAACGGCCTATGGTGAAAATAAAATGACGATAACCCATAACATTGAGAAAATTGGTACTCCGGGTACGGCCAGCAGCACTAAAGTACTGTTGTTGGGCGCTGGCGAGCTGGGTAAAGAATTGTGTATTGAGTTAAAACGCTATGGCTGCGAAGTAATAGCAGTTGACCGTTACCCGAATGCCCCGGCAATGCAGGTGGCTGATAAAGCAGTGGTGATGTCGATGCTGGATAACGCGGCGCTGCGCCAGCTGGTAATTAGCGAAAAGCCGGCCTTAATCGTGCCTGAGCTGGAGGCGATAGCTACGTCGGTGTTGATTGAACTGGAAGATTGCGGTTTTAATGTAGTGCCTAGCGCCAAGGCGGTTAACCTGACGATGAACCGTGAAGGCATTCGCCGCTTAGCCGCTGAAGAACTGCAACTTGCTACCTCGCCATTTCAGTTTGCCAGTGATAAAGCCAGCTTTATTGCTGCCATCAACGCCATTGGTTACCCTTGTGTGGTTAAACCGATAATGTCGTCCAGTGGCAAAGGTCAGAGTGTGCTGCGCAGCGAGTCAGATATCGATGCTGCCTGGTTGTATGCGCAGGAAGGTGGCCGTGCCGGTAAGGGCAGGGTAATAGTCGAAGGTTTTATCGACTTTGATTATGAAATTACCTTGCTTACCATCAATTCGCTGAGTGGGATCCAGTATTGTGCGCCCATTGGTCATCGCCAGGAAAAAGGTGATTACCGGGAAAGCTGGCAACCCCAGGCGATGAGCGACAGCGCGCTGGCTGAAGCTAAACGCTACGCCAAAGCCGTGGTCGAAGCCTTAGGTGGCCGGGGTTTATTTGGAGTAGAGCTGTTTATTAAAGGCGATACCGTATATTTCTCGGAAGTTTCCCCAAGGCCACATGATACCGGCATGGTTACCCTGATTTCCCAGCAGTTAAGCGAGTTTGCATTGCACGCCCGCGCCATTTTAGGTTTGCCTATTCCCTATATTAAACACTATGGCCCGGCAGCATCTGCTGTATTGTTAGTTCCCGGCCACAGTGCCGATATTCAGTACCGGGGGATGGCAGAGGCGCTAAGCGAACCAGATACAGAGCTGCGTATTTTTGGTAAGCCCCAAGTGCAGGGCGAGCGGCGGATGGGTGTCGCACTGGCTCTGAGCGACACGGTTGAAGCCGCGACCGATAAAGCCCTTAAGGTCATCAGCCAGTTAAGCGTAACGCTGAAGTAGCACTTAAAATGAGTTCTTAATAAATAAAAAACCACCTGCGGGTGGTTTTTTTGTTATACGACTCAAATTCTCGTAATTTGAAGGTAATAAAATGTTCCCTAAAGAAATAAATTCCGTTAGCATCAGTGGTATAGAGATATGCAGTCATAATTCGATTTATTAATGCTAGTTACTTTATGTGGTAAAGCATTAAACTAATTTGATTAATGAACAAATACCACTAATGTTTGTTGATTTATATGGAGATTTTTAATGTCAGCTGAGAATTTTTTAAATGCTGAAACTGATACCTTTGCAGGGATTATTAAGGGTGATAACAAGTTTGTTGTTCCTTTGTATCAGCGAGATTACTCTTGGGATGAGAGAAACTGGAGTGATCTCTGGCTTGACATTGAAACTAATCGGAGAACTAAGTCAAAGCATTATATGGGTTCAATTGTTCTTGTTTCTCGAGACAAAAAGAAGTATGACATTATAGATGGCCAGCAAAGACTGACCACTCTCACAGTTATTATGTTGGCAGTTGTTGACATAATTAACGGCTTAGTAGAAGCTGGCGTTGATGTTGAAGATAACACTAAAAGAATAGAACTTCTAATTAATGATTTTGTCGGTAAAAAATCATTAACATCTCTCAATTATGAAAATAAAATAGAACTTAATGAATCTAATAATCCTTTCTTTTCAACATATCTTACAAACTTTAGGAACCCAATTAATATAAAATCTGAGGTAAATAGCAATAAATTACTCTGGAAATGTTTCAATTATTTTAAGTCTTTGGTTTATGAAGAGGTTTTTAAGAGTGGAGATGTTAGCTCTTTAATAGAGTTTGTCGAATTTATCTCGGACAGTCTGCTTTTTATTCAAATAACAGCAACCGATGATCTAAGTGCATATTTAATATTTGAGACACTCAATGACAGAGGCTTAGAGCTCTCAGTTACGGACCTTCTAAAAAATTACCTTTTTTCAATTGTGAGTGAATCTGATAAGAGTCATATTAAAAACATATGGGATGTCACAATTAATCACGTTACTTATGCGTCTTTTCCTAAGTTTCTTCGCCATTACTGGATGATGCAAAATGGTGTTATTCAAGAGAAGGAACTTTTTAAAACAATAAAAAGAAATGTGAAAGACCCTAAGTCTGCATTTCAGGTTTTGAACGATATGAGTGAGGTCTCTGAGATATATTCTGCATTAGGCAATGCGAATCATACTCTCTGGGATGGTAATGATAAAGTTAAAAAGTATATTAGAGAACTTAGCTTATTTAATGTTACACAGTGTTATCCATTATTGATAAATGCGAATTTGTATTTTGATGAAGACGAGTGGATTGGCGTTCTAAGGATTTGTTCTGTTATATCATTTAGGTATATGGTTATTTCAGGTCTTAATCCAAATTCTCTGGAGTCTAAGTATAATGATGCTTGTAAAGCGATTAACAGCGGCATGGCTAACACCGCGAGGGATGTTTTTAATATAGTTAAATCGGTATATGTTTCTGATGAGGATTTTGAAAGAAGCTTTGAGAGTAAATCTATCAGAACAAAAAGATCCGCTAAACTTGCTAGATATGTTTTATACACTATTGAAAACCACTTATCAGGTGTTAATTTTGATTTTGAATATGATAACGGAACATTGGAACATATACTGCCTGAGAATCCATCAAATGAATGGGAGTCGGAATTTCCAACAGATATAGAGGAAAACTTTATATATAGACTGGGCAACTTTACTATCTTGGAAAGTGACAAAAATAAACTCTTAGGTAATAGAGATTTTTTCAGCAAGTTAGAGGGTTATAAAACAAGCAGATACGAGTTGTCTAAGAAAATTGGTTTTAAAACTTGGTCTCAGGATAACTTATCAATTCGTCAAAAGTATATGGCGAAACAAGCAAAAGCAATATGGTCCCTACCATACCTTCAGAGCATTTCTTGATATTCTACTTCAAGTGGGGTTTTAATTTTTTTATTATTAACAAGCTTATTTAAATTCGTCGATTTGGTGATTTATGATTAAAACTTCAAAAGAAATAAGAATATTTTTCGAAATAACCAAATGCCACATTGACTTACCTTTTTCTACAACATTTCCGAGAAATTGTTGTGAAGCGAGCTCTTTGTTTCTAGGTAATTATTTGAAAGAAAAGTTTCCAGATGTCAAAGTTGACTATGTAAAAGGGACAGACTCAAATAGTTCCATTCATTTCTGGTTAGAAGTTGAAGGTAAGGTTTATGACATCACTGCAGATCAATTTGACGAATTTGATGCGCCCTTGTGGAACGCCGACAGGCATCCATTAGAAGCGATATATTCAGATCTCGAGCGGAAGGATATAGTCACTGCTTTTGTGACATCAGATGTAACTACTGAAACCTACAAACATTCGTTAATGATTGAAATTGAAAATTATTTAGAATCGAAGCGTTAGTCGCCATAATTAGAGATTGCTAACTGGGGACTCGCAAAAGTATTTGCGATTGGTCTTTACATCGAGCTCCGTTTGAAAAGGCGCCGTTACACATGAAAGAACACTACAGAAAAGTTACAGGTAGCCTAGCTGCCTTTAACATGGCAATTATCTTGGGCGTGGTAGCAACATCGACAGAAAGCGGGCTTTTAATTACCGCGTTGATTTTTAGTTCTATTGGATTACCAGCAAGCCTTAGTGCATGGGTATTCAACCAATATGACAAAACACATTCAGGACACGGGCTTTGGATGGCGTTTACTACTATTGGTGCCTTAACTGGCTTAATTGGTATGGTATTATTAATTTCAATTAAGTCGGTACTGGCTGCTTTTATCTTTTTAATTTGTTCTGTGTTATGTATTGTAGCCGTGCACAAATCTACGCTAAAAGCTTTAGAGCTCGCAAAGATAACTAATAATATGCGTTAGCCATTATGCGCTTTCAACATTCACAACACTGGCTGAGCTTGTTTATTAAGCAAGTCCTTTAAAAACTCCGGTGCCAGGTCGGCACCATTTGGCCAGATCACTGTTTCCAGCTCGGGACCGACGCTTATTTTTTTAAAAGTAGTAAGGTTTTTCAGTGGCTCAAATACCGGGCCACGCAAAACACCATCAAGATCAATCTCTCCTGAAGTGCCGTCATCGAAAGCAACCCAAATTATGTAGTCCGACACATATTTGGCCGATTTAATATGTAACATAACTTAATCCAGTGGTGCGATGTAGTTTAAGCAAATAGCGCTTCATAGCCTGAATATTTGGCGTGAAAGTGTGGCGGATTATGATCGTTAAAATACATGGCAATCAGAATTCCGTAGAAGCGACTGATAACTGGCATTTTTCAACCCTTAGTTTAATGTGCTATCCATCATATTGAAACTATGAAAAGTGTCAAATAAACAATAAAGAGGGGAATCTGACAAAGTACTTTATCCGACTTCACAATACAGTTACTGGAAGCCTTAACTATTTGTTATTAGACGCAGCGGCTGATCGCTGAATACCCAGTCAATACCGCGATATGCTTCGCGATTTACAATGTCGGGATGGTTAACCTGGCCGGTACCAATATGTTTGCCTGCCGCTTTTAGCTGATTAATATAAGCCTGATTAAGCAAGGCAAAAGAGCCGGCTACTGCGCCATGTCCCAAGCTTATGTTCTGACGAATGATATCTTTGGTATTGGTTAACGCCACATCAACCAGGGTGGCTGGCGGTAATTGCCGAAACCCTTCCAGATGATCAGGCTCAAGGCTTAGCAGGTGATAATGCTCGCCAGGCTCAAGCGTGTCTAATAATCTGGTTAGCTGAGGCTGCAATGGCTTATTCTCACGCCAGGATGCTTTTAGCTCTATCATCAGGTGCAAGTGCTTACCATATCGTTCAATTACCTCTTGCAGGTGCGGTATTTGCGGCAGCTGGCGCCGCAGGTTAGCAAAGGACGTGCTGGCAATGTTAATATCGGGCCTTTGATACAAGCGGCCGCACGCCTGATCATGATGCACCACCGGCTCACCGTCTTTTGTCAGTCTGACATCAAGCTCGATACCCCAGATATTGTGCTTCAGGCAACGGTCAAACGCAGCCAGGGTATTCTCCGGCGCCGGGCTGTTGTTACCCGCAATATAGGCGCCACGATGCGCTACCAGTTTTACCTGTACAGGATCGGCCGGTATCCGGCAAGCCGGACTTAGCCGCCATAGCTGGTTGGCCAGATTGTTCAGATGATAAGTCCAGTCGGGCACGGTATTTATCCTGTTGGGGAGGTGGCAAAATAGTAGCAGTTTGCACTGGTATTTCGAAACAAATTGTTCACTTTATGCCGCAGATCCACTAGCATCATTCATTGTCATTGTCATTGTCATTGTGTCGAAAATCCAGCGCTACGGTTTTTAATAGAATATAAAAACAAGGAGCATATTTTGCCCACAAATCGTTATCTTGTTGCTGCGGCACTTTGCTGCATTATCGCTGCTTTGGCACACCTGGGATGTATTGTCTTTGGCGGCGACTGGTACCGCTTTTTTGGTGCTGGCGAGCAGATGGCGCTGCTGGCAGAGCAGGGCAATCCCCACCCGACAATCGTTACTTCTGTTATGGTAACTGTGCTGCTGATCTGGGCGCTATTTGCCTTATCCGGGGCTGGGGTTATCCGCCGTTTACCGCTGCTGCGTACCGTGCTTTGTGTTATTTCTGCCATTTTTTTGCTACGTGGCCTGGCGTTCATTGCCATTATGCCGCTATTTCCCGACAACAGCCTGAGCTTCTGGTTGGTTAGCTCGGCTATTTGTCTGGTGATTGGCTTACTCTATGCTACTGGCACAGTGCAGACCTGGCGCCAACTGCGTCCCGCTTGAATATATTCTATTTACATTTTGATACCAAAAACTGACATCAGTGACCGTAAACTATGCTAACGTTTCAGCAATAAAATTAGCAAAAAAGGAATTTGTTGATGGCGATTGATACCACTGGTGTGAAAATTGAAGACAGGCCCTTTGATCAGGTGCGGCAGGAGGCTATTGATCAGCTGATTATGAATTACAGCCATGGTGTGATATCAGCCGAAGCGTTTGAACGGCGGCTCGACGTTGCCTCTGACGCAACCAGCATTCAGGAACTGATAGATGTGGTGGCAGACTTATCATTGCAGCCAGATAACCTGTATCAGCAGCAACGTGAGCGTAGTTTTACGCCGCGCTACCAGGCTGGCAATGACACCCGTAACGAAAATATTATTTGTGTCCTGTCATCAAATCAGCATAGTGGCCAATGGTTGGTGCCAGCTGAAATTCGTATTGTTAGTATCCTTGGCTCAGTAGAACTGGATTTTTCTGAAGCGATTTTTCAGCATCAAAACATTGTTATCCGGGTAAATAACTGGATTGGCAGTTTAACCATTCTGGTTCCGGAGCAGGTTAATGTGGTATCGAATATGTTTAATATTATTGGCAGTACCGATAACAGAGCGCCTTGCATAGGCGATCGCCAGGCGCCACAAATTGTGGTGGAAGGGTACTCTATTCTGGGCTCACTGGATGTGAAACTGAAAACGACGATGAAAGAGAAATTCACTGCCTTTGCCGACCAATGTCGGGCCATGTTTGGTTTAAGTAAATCATAGGCATACGACTTACTTAATGAGTAAGTTGTTTGTTTTGCTGCGCTGTGCAATATTTAACCTGCATGCTCTCAACTGATTTCTCAAATTAGTGGAGCAGGCTTGATTGTGCTAACCGAAGCGCACCCACGTTATGGAGAGTAGCCCAGTGGGGGCATTTTTTCTATAACCTGTGGAGTGTTTTATATGGTCAGTAAAGTATTGCTATTTGTTTTGCTAATTAGCACGCCTTTGAGCCTAATAGCGGCACCAAAACTTACTATCTACGATGACGGCCGGTCCTGTCCGGCAAATTGTGATGCACATGTAGTGGTACACAAAAGTTTAAACGGTACCAAGTTTGTACATGATCCGGATTCCAGTGTTAGTAACCCAGTTGCTTGTAAAATTAACTCGTTCTGTAAAATTTGTTTTGATGATAACGCCACAGAATGTTTAGTCACCCAATACAGAGGCTCTGGTCCAGGTAAGAATACGTTTGATTTGACGCCCGCTTTTTATCAGCAATGGTGCGCAAAAGATGATCTACCTAGTGCGCTGAAGTCCAAATGTCAGGCACTGCAAAAAATTGAGCGCAAGCTTGATGGAAGAGTGAATTGTATTAAAGAGCCTGACAACACGTTATGTATTGAATTAATTGCCAAGGCAGAGCAAGCGCAAGCGCGTGATAATCCGAAGTACGAGCAATGTTTGCAGATTGGCCAGACGGCTTACAACAGCGATAAGCAAGATGCAGAGAAAAGACAGCATCATTGTGCTTATGAATATGAATCTAACGGCGGTCCGAATAGCCGCGGACTTAAGTGGAAAAAATTGCTGCCTGGTGTGTGTCGTAAGGGCACTTATGTGGGGCGCGATGGCTTGGATTGTTGTTCAGGGGTTGCGTTTGCTGATGCTGCTTTTGGGGCAGAGTGCAGAGATTTTTATCCAAAAAAACCGCTGTAGCAACCTATAGTAAAAAGCTTTTTACCATACAGCAGTTCTTCGCAAGGAAAATAAATGCTGACAAAATGTTCGAATCGGATGCTGGTAATACTGAGTTTAATGTGTTGTTCAAGCTTTGCATCGCCTGTTGGTTTTAAGCAACAATTGGCAGAGGCAGCCATGCAGCGTACCCATATGCAGGTGCGTTATGATGGTGCATATCGGCGTATTGGCTATCCGGGCGGTGATGTACCGGCAGATATTGGCGTGTGCACTGATGTGGTTATTCGAAGCTATCGCAGCCTGGGTGTCGACTTGCAACAGTTGGTACACGAAGATATGCGCAGTAATTTCAGCAGTTATCCGTCAAAGCGGATCTGGGGGCTGAGTCGACCTGATAGCAATATCGACCACCGGCGGGTTCCCAATTTACAGGTGTTTTTCCGCCGCCATGGCACTGAGCTGGCTGTAACTCAGCAGGCTGCAGATTATAAGCCCGGCGCTATTGTCAGCTGGATGTTGCCGGGCAATTTGCCGCATATCGGAATTGTTAGTGATAAGCGAGTACCAGGCACTGAGCGGCTGATGATCGTGCATAACATTGGCGCCGGACCAAAACTGGAAGATATGTTGTTTTCCTATCCGATAACCGGTCACTTCTACTATTTTAAGTAATTCCTATAAACAATCGAAACGCCTGACTAAATTAGCTAAAGCAAAATTATCAATTGCATAGTGTCGCTAATCCATCTATAACTTAATATGCGTATTTCGTTAGTAAGAGGTACGAGCAGTAGAGAGTGTAATGGAGGACGCAGTGTGAGTATTTTTTTAAAGCCATATGTGTGGTTAGTCGTTGGCGTGTTGTCGCTGTCGTTTCAGGTTACTGCGGTAACAGTGCAGTTTAATTCAGATCGGAATTCGGCCTGCTGGCAAGTTATTGAACAAAGAAAACCCGGTTTTTGCCGGCTGTATTTTCAGTTTACCGGAACCAAACCTGATAGCGTATACGCTGATCAGGCATCGTTGAGCAACTCGATGAGTGATTATCCTGTCAAACGCAGTAGCTATCCCACTTCATTTCAACAGTTGGAGTATGCATTGCAGTTTTTTCAGTACAGTGCACAGCGATTCAAAATTCGTAATAATCTGGTTTTTATCCGCTCTGACAATGGTGCTGTGCAACTCAATATGGGTATTCTTACCTCTGCCAGTGGTGGCTACAGCTATTTACTTGCCGACAACGATAACCAGATTAAACAGTTGATTGCCGATTTACAAAAAACTGACCCGCAATCAACACGCTATCAGCGAAGTATTGAACAACTTTTTCAAAATTAATCCAAACACTGCTAATTCAGTGTTAGTTCATTACCGGCGACGTACGGTGATGTTCTGATTTTGATTTTGAACCGTTGTTGCAGCTAGTCGTTTGCGCGGTCTGGAATGGGAAAGGAATGGATACCATCACAACGTTGCTGGCAAAGTTGCCAGCTCATACCCTACCTGAGTATTATATCTGGCTATATATCGTTACAAACCTGTTATGGTTTGCCTTATTTTGTTTTGGTAAACAGGCAGCGCGTAATCGTTATCAAAGGCTTGAGCATTCGTTAAACCTCGAACTTGAGCGCCGTCGTAAAGTTTACGAACTTAAAATCTGTCAGTATGAAGACTATTGCCATGAGCTTGAGGCATTTCGTCTCAGACATCAGAATGATTATCAAAAGGTGTTCCTGCCACTTTTTACCGAATTTAATAACCGATATCAGGCCGCTGAAGCAGCAGAAGACACAGCTGCAGCGTCTTTGGCGACCTTATGGTTCTCCGGAGAAATTCAAAAGGTTGCTACTGCCACTTCAACTGAATTACACATTCTTGATAAACAAACCGCCGAACTGAAGCTTAGTGCTGCTGACGATGTGGTTGAGATCTTGCTCGATATTCAGCAACTGTATCAGAATTTGCTTGTAGTATCTGGCGAGCAGATGAATCAATTGGTTGCTATAACCCTGAGTAAAGATTATGAGGCGGTTAAATTTATGGCCGAGAAGTTACAGCAAGTTGGTAGTCAGTTACAACAAAGCAGTGAGCAACTCATGCAAGCTATTCGTCGCGATTTACTAAACTTCTGACTGATCGTCACTTCAAAACTTTCTGATGGTGGAAGAGTATCGTGTTTTGAGAGCTTAACAAACGCGTTGCTCAGATTTATCGCCGGCCAAAGCCATCAAAGATGCGCCATACCTATTCTGTAAACGAATATTGACCAGCTGACAACCGTCAGTAAGATTCAGGGTATCCAGCTCCCGCCAGACACTAAGTTGCATATGTGGTCGAAGCAGCTGAGTTAGCGCTGCTAATTCAGTGTCGCTGAATTGATAGTAGCCCACGTTAGCGTCACCCGGGTAGTGTCGGATTTTATCGGTTTGCTGTTCTGATAAAAATAAAATGACCCTATCTGCCTGATGCAAAGCCCGACGCATACCTTTGCCAGTTAACGGTTCAACCGCAGCCCATAGGGTGTAGTGTTGGCAATCATCTTTTAGGTATAAGTCAGGCAGTTTTTCGGTATGAGACGTGTTATTCCAAACTGGACTTTGCTCATAAAGGGTAAGATAAGCTAGCAATCGTCTGCCAAAATGCTCTGCTGACTCACCCTGATACGGGGCAATATAATGGCGATGTTGCTGAAAAACTTTGTGCATTTCGCAGCTGTAGCTTAAGTCGAGTGTAACTAATTTTGTACTCATCAGCATTTCTATCACCGGGGATCACAGTCAAATTTTCATTTCCAGGCTGGGATCTACTGTATCTGATTAAACCGCTATCTGGTTAATCATCATATTATTAGGATAAAAATCTCTGCAATAACTATTCCATTTTAAATATTAGTGTTTAGACAATACAATTGGTAGCAGGTGAAAGCTATAAACTCCAATGCTGACGAAAAGCACTGGCCTGACGGCGGGATATTTCTACCTGTTTATTGTGTTGTAACTGAACATCAAAACCGCCACTGACTGATGGTGCTATCTCATTAATATAATGGGTGTTTATAATCCAGCTTCTGTTTGCCCGAAAAAAAACAGTCAGCAGGTAGGCGTTGTGCGATCGCACCTATACTCCGGTAGGTAGCAGGGGACGCTTGTGCCAGATGGACCCGGGTGTAATTACCCATAGCCTCAAAACAAATGACCTCAGCAAGTTTTACAAAAAAACAATGATCCCCATCTTTGATGAAAAATTGCTGATGTAACGCTAATTTTTGCTCATTTTGACTAACCGGTTGTAACTTATCAAATGCAGCTTGCAAGCGCGGCAAAGTAACGGGTTTGAGCAAGTAATCCAATGCGTTAAATTCAAACGACTTAACAGCGTAATGGTCATAGGCGGTAACAAAAATAACCTGTGGCAGGTAATCCAGTTGTTCCTGCAGTGTAAAGCCGTCGCCGCCTGGCATATTAATGTCCAGCAATACAACGTCTGGTTTTAATGTCTCTATTTGTTGCTTTGCCTGGCTGATATTGGCTGCCTCGGCAACCAGGCTGGCACCGCTGATATGGCTTAATTGTTCGGTTAATTCCAGCCTGGCCAGCCGGCTGTCATCGACAACAACTACCTTCATATTAGAACTCCAGTGGCAAACGAATGTGAGTTTTTACTTTATTATGTTCGCTTTGCAGCGCTAAGCCTGTATCCCGGCAATCGGGATAGAGCAACGTCAGTCGTTGCCTGATGTTTTGTAAGCCTACCCCCGGCCTTTTAACGTTGAGATCGAGCTTACCATCATTGCTGATGATGATATGCAGCATCGTATCGCTGCAAGACACCGTTACGTCGATACTGCCACCGGCAACTTCGGTACTGATACCATGTTTAATGGCATTTTCAACACACAATTGTAATAGCAGTTTAGGCACCAGTGCTTGCTGGCAGCGAACTGGTGCGTTAACAGAAAAACGCAAACGCTCTTCGAACTGAATAGAGCATAGTGCGATATATTCATTAACAATAGCCAGCTCGGCGCTCAGGGTGACTTTGCTTTTATCGTCTTTACTCAGGCTGTAACGCAGCATGTCAGCAAGCCGGGCCAGCATTTCTCTGGCTCCCCCGGGGTCTTCCAGGATTAGCGCCCTGATATTATTAATAGCATTAAATAAAAAATGGGGGTTTAACTGGTTTTTCAAGGCATCAAGCTGGCTGGATTTCAGTAGCTTGCTGGTTTGGCGTAGCTGACGTACTTTACTGATACTGAAATAGAGTACTGACCAGAACAGTAATGCCAGCAGCATATTGAAAAAATTGCCGGTAAAAACCAATTTAGCAACAAGAAGTTGTTGAGATGAGGGGATTGGATTGGTCACCCCGAAATGGGCCAGCATAAACACCATGCTCAGTAATATTGTCCCTGCAATCGCAGCAAAAAACAAACTGCAGATCCCCAGATATATCACCTGTTGCCAGATTATCCGTCTGCGCATGTGTTTTTTATAGCCACTGCGGATGAAGTGAGAGCCAATAGCACTGCTGCCTACCAGTACCAGTGCATAAAGCCATTCAACCGGCGTAAAGATAGGCCGAAGCCAGGCGCTAAAGCCAATTGCCGCATATAATATGAACCAGCCGAGCAGCTGACAGATAAGATAAGCATGACGATGCTGTGTCTCGTTGTCTGGTTCTAACTTCATGGTTGAGCGTCAGCGTTGATTGTGCTGCCAGCTCGCTGGCGTAACTGTTGTAACAGGGCCATACCGCCCGGCGTTACCGGATTAGTTGAATTGCTCAGAATAACAATCCCCACTTGTTCAGCTGGTGCAAACCCAACAAAAGAATTAAAACCACCGGTCTGACCGTTATGCCAAACAAGCCCATGGCGTTGCAGCATCCAACCAAATCCAATATCAGGATCAGACGTCAGAGGTTTAATCGATAATTGCATAGCGACACGAAGCTGTTGCTTTTTACTTGTCCCGTCAGACTCTGTTGCAGTAGCTTGCAGGTAATACTGTAGCAGTAGCGCCATATCATCAATTGTTGAAAGCACCGCCCCTGCGCCTGCCAATGCCTGAAAATGCCAATTAGCTACTGGCGTTTCATAAATCTGATAGCCCTGAGCGCGGTTGGGATAGCGGCTATTGGTCAGGGCAACTTTACTGTCTGACATACCGATTGGAGCAAATATTTGCTGTTGCATAATCTCAGCAAAAGTACTGTCTTGCTGCCGGCTCACTAATTCTGCCAGTAAGCCAAAACCAAAATTAGAATATTCAAACTGCTGTTCACCGGGCTGTACCTGTTGCAATGCTGACATTAAATCCGCACGGGTATAATTTGCATAAGGGTCGGTTACGTCAGTTAATGTCAGGTTTGCAGGTAAGCGCGGCAGACCGCTGGTATGTGTCAGTAAGTGAGCCAGGCTATATTGATGTTGCTGGTATTCGGGCGCCTGCAACAGCGACGCCACGGTATCGCTAAGCGACAATTGCTGCTTGGTGACAGCCAACGCAGTCAGCAAGCCAACTAAGGGTTTGGTGACAGAACCAATTTCAAACAACGTTTTATTGCTGACGGCAAGGTTTTGCTGATGGTCTGCAAAACCATGCAGATAAAAGCGGGTTTGGTTATCGCTGATGGTGGCAACTGCTACGCCTGCACTGCTGAATTCAGCTTTTAACCATTGCTCAATATCGGCTAACGTCGGCTGCAATGGTTGACTCAGCCCGGCTTTTTTTTTAAAACCAACGGCATAGCCGCACCCTGCACAAAAGTCCCTTGCCAGCCGTTATCCATCCAGGTCGCGCTATAGCTGGCATTTATAATAGCAGAGCTGAAATCCAGCTTTTCTGCAGTGATACTGAATGAATCAACCGGAATACCAAAGCTCTGCTGTTTCGGACTGTCGAGCGTGACATGATAGCCTTCACCTGATACCGCTATGTTTAACACCAGTGGCAGGCGGGCACTGTTATTGATAATAAGATCGCCATACCAACTGCCTTCATTTGCCAGCAATTTGAGCTGCTGCTCATTAAGTTTTGTTAAGTACAGCTCACGGGCTTTACCCTGAGTAAACTTGCCCTGCAGCTGACCTTTTACCAGGGTACCACTAAAACTGGCATTTAGCTTATCGTCCTGAAACTGGACACTTTGACCGTCGACGCTAAACTGGCTGGGACGATAATCAAACATTCCCTGATTGGGGCTGTCCAGGGTAAGGGAATATCCATCAGGCATATTGCTGATATTAATGCCAATCGTCAGTGCTGCCTGCGGCGCCATCTGCAGTTGTCCGCGCCATTTCCCGCTCAACTGCTCAGCACTAACTGCTGACGCACCGATTATCATTAGTAAAACGGTGAACCATGCGAGGGCCTGTTGCATACTCTTCTCCTTTACGATGTTGTCACTGTCAGCCAAGTATAATGATTGGAAATAGGAAGTGGCAGCTTTTATGTTTAACGGCGTTTTTTATATATCAACGGTAAAATGGCAAAATAACGCTAAGCTGTTATTGATTAGTAATAGTATTATTGCAAACGCGTCGTCTTCAACGGGAAGGTATTATGAAGTTAACTGAGCAGCAATGGCAACAACGTTTAACTGACGAACAATATCGGGTCACCCGCTTAAAAGGTACTGAATACCCGTTTACCGGCAAGTTACTTCATCATACCGCAGATGGTACCTATCATTGCATCTGTTGCGGTGCAGTGCTATTTGCGTCAGACACGAAATTTGATGCAGGATGTGGTTGGCCCAGTTTTTCTCAGGCGCTGGAGGGCAGGGTTAAGTATCACAGTGATACCAGCCATGGCATGCAGCGGACAGAAATTTTGTGTAGTAATTGCGATGCCCACCTGGGGCATGTATTCGATGATGGCCCGGCTCCGACTGGTCAACGATTTTGTGTTAACTCCGTGAGCTTGAGTTTTCAGCATGTGACAAAAACCTGAAAATAACCTGTTGTGGTTGTGGTAAGGTTTCAATATCTATTACAATGTGCCGCCTTTCGTAAACAAGCTGTACCCTACAAAGCAGCACGAGGCTCCGATTAATTCATTTTATTGAAGTAAAAGGCCGACACATGACCCTATCACACGCAGAGCAGTACCAGAAAAGCTGGCAGGAACGCCAGGAATATGCCGAAAATATGCAGCCCATTATTGGCCGGCTATACCGCAACAAAGGAATAGAAGTGGTGGTCTATGGCCGCCCTCTGGTAAATGCTACCACTATAGACATTATTAAAGCGCATAAAACAGTAGAGCGGTTTGAAGGCGAAAAATTGCGGCTACGCGAATGTTTTCCGGTGTTGGAAGCCATCAGCAAAATGAATCTTGCCCCTGGCCGGGTTGATATTGGCAAACTGGCTTATGGCTTTTTGTTCAAAAACTCGGGAGCGGGTTTAGATCTCGAGCAATATCTGGCGCGCGAGCTCAGTGATATTCTTGATCACGAAGATAAAGTTAAACCAACTGATGTCGTTTTATACGGGTTTGGTCGGATTGGACGCTTACTGGCTCGTTTAATGCTCGAGCGTTCAGGGCCAAGCAGCAAACTGCGCCTGAAAGCTATCGTTGTGCGTGGTGGTAAACAAGGGGATTTGGAAAAGCGCGCCAGTTTGCTGCGTCGGGATTCCATTCATGGCCCTTTTAACGGCAGCATTACCGTTGACGAGGAAAACCAGGGTATAAAAGCCAACGGCACCTTTATCAAGGTTATCTACGCCAGTTCTCCTGAACTAGTTGATTATACCGCTTATGGTATCGACAATGCGCTGGTGGTTGATAACACCGGGATCTGGAAAGATGACAAAGAGTTGGCTATCCATTTCCAAAGCAAAGGGACTGCCAGGGTGCTGTTAACAGCACCTGCTAAAGGCGACGTGCCCAATATCGTGTATGGTGTTAATCAGCATATGATTATGCCCGAACACAAGTTCGTATCTGCTGCCAGCTGTACAACCAACGCTATTACTCCGGTACTCAAGGCGCTTAATGATGAGTTTGGTATCCGTAATGGCCACGTTGAGACGGTGCATTCCTATACCAATGATCAGAATCTAATCGATAACTTTCATAAAGCGGAGCGCCGGGGCAGGGCTGCACCACTGAACATGGTCATAACTTCAACCGGAGCAGCCAGCGCTGTTGCGAAGGCCTTGCCTGAACTTAAAGGTAAATTAACGGGTAACGCCATTCGTGTGCCGACTCCGAATGTGTCGATGGCAATTCTGTCGTTAAACCTGAACAAAGAGACCAGCCGTGAAGAGATGAATGCCTTTTTGCAGCGCACGTCATTATTTTCCGAGTTGCAGGATCAAATTGATTACACCAGCTCTACCGAGATTGTCTCGTCAGACTTAGTCGGCTCACGTTACGCTGGGGTTGTGGACTCACAAGCGACGATTGTCGATGGCGATCGCTGCGTACTTTATGTCTGGTACGACAACGAGTTTGGATACAGTACTCAGGTAATACGGGTAATGAATGATATGGCAGGGATTAAATATCCGACGCTGCCGGTAGCGAAAGAATAAGTAAGACAGTAAATCAGATTAAAACGTCGCCTTTAGCGGCGTTTTTTTTCACAATTACAGTTAGAACGATATTCTAAATACGTATTTTTAAATTTGCGCCAATAAAAAAGCGGCCGTTAAAACGGCCGCTTTTTTAAACTAAACCTTGCTTGCTATTACAGCAGAGTCACGTTAGCAGCTTGTGGGCCTTTCTGGCCTTGTTCGATTTCGAACGCGACGCGTTGGCCTTCGTTTAAGGTTTTGTAACCTTCCGTCATAATTGCACGGAAGTGAACGAACGCGTCAGCACCGCCGTTATCCTGAGTAATGAAACCGAAACCTTTATCTGCGTTGAACCACTTTACTACACCAGTTACTTTAGCCATGAATGACTCCTAAATTAATATTTGAACGTTTTGCATAATGGGTTGATAGCCTGACTGTTACTCTACTTATGCGGCCAAACGTGCGTGAATCTTCAGGGACATGACTTACTATGAAGCTGTGTAGCGAAGTGTTCAAAAACATGTTGTTACATAGGTCTGCTCTACAGGCCGGTTAATATATTATCAGGTCTTTAAAGATTGTATAGTTTTTTTAAACAACCAATTTAAATAGAGAATAAAAAAAAACCGGCTTAAAGCCGGTTTTTTTAAACTGAACGAACGGTGCTATTAAAGCACAGTTACGTTGGCAGCTTGTGGGCCTTTCTGGCCTTGTTCGATTTCGAACGTTACGCGCTGACCTTCGTCTAAAGTTTTGTAACCTTCAGTCATGATTGCACGGAAGTGAACGAACGCGTCAGCGCCGCCGTTATCCTGAGTAATGAAACCGAAACCTTTATCTGCGTTGAACCACTTTACTACACCAGTTACTTTAGCCATGAATGACTCCTAAAAATTTTAATGATACTAAATTACGCTTAATGCGCTGTTAGCCTGACTGTTAAATTTACTTATGCGGGCAAACGTGCGTGAATCTTCAGGGACATGACTTACTATGAAGCTGTGTAGCGAAGTTTTCAAAAACATGTTGTTACATAGGTCTGCTTTACAGGCCGGGGAGTACTTTAACAGTTCTGAGCTGAATGTATAGCTTTATTATTAAAATAATGAAATTAATTACAGATAAAATAATAAAACCGGCATTAAGCCGGTTTTATTTACATAAAATGCCGTTATGACAAATTATTTATTGGCAATTGCCTGTTCAGGTGCTGTGTACGCAAAGCCAAGTGCTTCGGCAACGCTTTGGTTAGTCACTTTACCGTGGTACACGTTTAAGCCTGCCAGCAAATGTTTGTCGTCAGTGAGTGCCTGCTTGTAACCTTTGTTCGCCAGACGAATAATAAAAGGCAGGGTTGCATTGTTTAATGCAAATGTTGAGGTGCGTGGCACTGCTCCTGGCATGTTTGCCACACAATAGTGCACAACATCATCAACAATGTAGGTTGGATCCGCATGAGTGGTCGCTCTTGAAGTTTCCACACAACCACCCTGGTCGATGGCTACATCAACGATGGCCGAGCCAGGCTTCATTCGTTTGATATGCTCTGCCGTAATTAGCTTAGGTGCAGCGGCACCTGGCACGAGTACGCCACCAATTACCAGATCGGCAGCCAGCACTTCCTGCTCCAGGGCGGCGGCTGTTGAATAAATAGCTTTTACAGCACCGTTAAACTGAGCATTAATACGACGAAGTACATCGACGTTGCGATCCAGTACCGATACATCAGATCCCAGACCTACCGCCATTTGAGCAGCATTGGTACCCACCATGCCACCACCGATAACAACAACTTTGGCTGGAGCAACACCTGGAACACCACCTAACAATACGCCACGACCACCACAAGATTTTTCCAGCGCCCTGGCGCCAGCCTGAATTGACATCCGCCCAGCAACTTCTGACATAGGCGCCAATAGCGGCAATCCACCTTTACTGTCTGTTACTGTTTCATAAGCGATACACACCGCTTTTGATTTTATTAAGTCTTCAGTTTGCGGTAAATCAGGAGCCAGGTGTAAATAAGTAAACAGGATCTGGCCTTCACGCAACATAGCGCGTTCAGCAGCTTGTGGCTCTTTAACCTTAACAATCATTTCAGTTTTTGCGAAGACTTCTGCCGCAGTCGCTAACACGACAGCACCGGTATCGGTGTAATCTTCATCGGTAAATCCTATGCCAATCCCAGCGTTATGTTCGACATAAACACTGTGGCCGTGGCCAATCAGCTCACGCACGCTGGCTGGTGTCATACCGACACGGTACTCGTGATTTTTTATTTCTTTTGGTATGCCGATAATCATAATATTCCGCCCTGTAGGTTGTAGGTAAAATTTGTGCGCAGTATACAGGGTATAAATCAGAATTAATGCTTGTTTTAATGCGCCTGTGTAGTGCAAAATCCTGCTTAGTTTTTTTTAATAGATGGTTTTCACTGCAATGTACTCTTTAAGTAAGAGCATCAAGAAGTTAGACCGTATTGATCGTAAAATTCTCACTGAATTACAACACGATGGTCGCCTGGCAAACGTCGAATTGGCCAGAAGGGTGGGCTTAAGTCCAACGCCTTGCCTGGAGCGGGTACGTAAACTCGAGGCCGAAGGTTATATTATCGGTTATACGGCGCAGGTTGACCCACATAAAGTAGGTGCCGCTTTACTGGTGTTTGTAGAGATAACCTTAAGTAAAACCTCGCCTGAAGATTTTGATGAGTTTAGTAAGGCGGTGCAAAAACTGGTAGAAATACAAGAGTGCCATCTGGTTTCGGGTAGCTTCGATTTTTTGTTAAAAACCCGGGTAGCGGATATGGCAGCCTACCGTGAACTGTTGGGCGAAACGTTGTTAAGATTACCCAGCGTGCGGGAAAGCCGTACTTATGTGGTAATGGAGGAAGTTAAACAAAGCAGTTTTGTAGCAATGAGTATTTCCCGATAAGCAGAGGGTTATCTGCCTTTAGCCGCTATCGATAACTGGTCGGTAAAGCGGGGGTTAATCTCGGTGACATTACGCTTGATAATCAGGCACATTAGCATGGAAATAAGCCTGCCAGAGCAGGGTGCCACGTAATGATGCTGATGCACTTTTTCGCAGGCTCTGGTATGGTAGTAAGGTCTGCGCAGAGAGTATAAAAATAATGAGGCCCATCATTTGCAAAGCAAACAATTATTTCCTTTAAATGGCGTGCAACGTCTGCTCGAAGTGGGATTGATCCTGTTCTGGGCACTGGCGTTATTTTTACTACTGGCATTGTTTTCGTTCGATCCTGCCGATCCAAGCTGGTCGCAAACTGGTTATCAAACCAATGTAAATAATTTCGCCGGACTGATTGGCGCCCGGGTCGCGGATATATTGCTATTTTGTTTTGGCTGGGTGTCTTATCTGATGCCATTTTTAATCGCGGCATTCGGCTACTTGCTATTTAAACGTTATCACGATGTTTTTGCCCTTGATTATCTTATTCTCGGGCTGAGGTTGATCGGTATTGTATTAACCCTGGTGTGTGCCACAGCAATCAGTAGCATGAATTTCGATGATATTTATTATTTTTCTTCCGGTGGCGCAGTCGGCGACGTCACCACCAGTATCCTATTGCCCTATTTCAATTTTATCGGGACCAGTTTGTTGCTGCTGGCTGGTTTCACTACTGGTCTGACATTGATGACCGGGATCTCCTGGTTAACCGTTGCGGATTATCTTGGGATGGCTTGTTTTAAGGCGGGCCAATGGCTGGCGTTGTTGCCGGGTTGGCTTAGTGAGCGTTTTGGTAGTGCACCACCGGATACTGATGATGCTGACGTTGTTGAACCCGCGCCGTTGCAACTTAATCATGCTCAGCATAAATCTGCAATTGAGCGATCTGAAGCGGCGCTTTTTGGCGAGTCAAAAGTGACCGGGCCTTTACCTGTTAAGCCGTTGAACCCTAAAACAGAAGCAAAATCCTATTACAGTCTGGACCAACTGGCAGATGAGCAGTTGTCCTTTAGTGCGGTTGATGAGCCAATGAATGCCGAGCATATTTCTAAAACATTGGCTCAGCTGGAACCTCAGGAATCGTTGGACCCGTTAATGCAGTATCCGGAAGAGGAAGAGGATGCTGATGACAGTGAAGAAGTTCAGCACACCATGGAAGAACTTCCTTCATTGGCGTTACTTGATCGCCCTGACAAGGCACAGAATCCAATAGACCCAGCCGACCTTGAGCGCGTTTCCAGGCTAGTTGAAGCCAAGTTGCTCGATTTTAACGTCGAAGCGCGGGTAGTGGGTGTACATCCGGGGCCGGTAGTAACCCGCTTTGAACTGGATTTAGCCCCCGGGGTTAAGGTGAGTAAAATTACCGGTCTGGCGAAAGATTTAGCGCGGTCTTTATCCGCAATCAGCGTACGGGTAGTTGAGGTAATTCCTGGCAAATCGTTTATTGGTTTAGAATTACCCAACCAACATAGAGAGATAGTGCGCCTATCCGAAGTTATTGGCGATGAAGTGTTTACTGAATCTAAGTCTGCTCTGACCATGGTGTTAGGCAAAGATATTGCCGGTAAATCTGTCGTGGCTGACTTAGCTAAAATGCCACATTTACTGGTTGCCGGTACTACCGGTTCAGGTAAGTCAGTTGGCGTTAATGTAATGATATGTAGTCTGTTGTACAAATCGACACCGGATGACGTACGCTTTTTGATGATAGACCCGAAAATGCTTGAGTTGTCTATTTATGAAGGAATACCACACTTATTAACGGAGGTGGTTACCGATATGAAAGACGCTGCCAATGGTCTGCGTTGGTGTGTAGGTGAAATGGAGCGGCGATACAAACTGATGTCTGCCCTCGGTGTTCGGAATTTAAAAGGCTATAACCTGAAGGTGAAAGAAGCGATTGCCGCCGGAGAACCATTAAAAGATCCACTGTGGAAACCTTCTGATGACATGCGTACCGAAGTGCCCTTGCTGGAGAAATTGCCGGCAATAGTTGTTGTAATTGACGAATTTGCCGACATGATGATGATTGTTGGTAAAAAAGTGGAAGAACTGATAGCCCGCATCGCCCAAAAAGCCAGGGCAGCAGGCATTCATTTAATTTTAGCGACGCAGCGGCCATCGGTTGATGTTATTACCGGGCTAATTAAAGCGAACATTCCGACCCGGATTGCGTTTCAGGTATCATCAAAAATTGATTCCAGAACGATTTTAGATCAGCAAGGTGCTGAGAGCTTATTAGGGCAGGGTGATATGTTGTATTTGCCACCGGGCTCCGGCGTACCTAATCGGGTGCATGGCGCTTTCGTTGACGATCATGAAGTTCATGCGGTGGTTGCTGACTGGAAAAAACGTGGCAAACCAAATTATATTTCTGAAATTTTAAGTGGTGAAACCAGCGAAGAAAGTCTGTTACCCGGGGAAACGATGGAAGGCGATGATGGCGAAGCTGATCCGTTGTACGATCAGGCAGTAGCGCACGTCATTGAGAGCCGCCGGGCTTCAGTTTCCGGTGTTCAGCGTAAATTCCGGATCGGCTATAACCGGGCCGCACGACTTGTTGAGCAAATGGAAATGAGTGGCGTGGTCAGTGGACCAGGCCATAATGGTAATCGTGAAGTAATGGTGCCGGCACAACCTAAAGGGTATTAAATGAAAAAACTGGCGTTAGTAACGGTAGTAGCAATAGTGTTCAGCAGTCTCAGTCTGGCTCAACAATCTGCCACTGTTGATTTTGCTCCGCATTTAAAACAGGCACAGCAACAGCGATTAAGCGCACCGGATGGCAGTGCTGAACTACTGGTTGAGCTTGCTAAAATCAGCAGTTTCTCTGCGCGGTATCAGCAGCAGGTTTTTGATGAACAACAACAACTGTTGCAACAGGGGCAAGGTAGATTGCTGCTTAAAAAAGTGGCTCAATTCCGCTTTGAAGGCGAAGAACCTGAACCTGTGTTACTGATGAGTGATGGTGAGACCCTGTGGTTTTATAATGAGCTGCTTGAACAGGTAAGTATTTATGATGCAAGGGCTCAGGTTGGCCAGACTGCTTTTGCGCTGCTCACCACAACAGATCCCGTTCTGTGGCAGCAATACCAGGTTATTGCCCGGCCGGATGTCTTTATTATTCATCCGATAGACAGCAATAATCCGGTACAACAATTGACCTTAGCCTTTGATAAGAATGGCATTAGTGAAATGACGGTTATTGATATTAATCAGCAGCAGAGTGTATTTCGTTTTACAAATGCCAGCTTAAACCCGGATATTGCTGATAGCCAGTTTACGTTCATTGTGCCGGATG
This sequence comes from Arsukibacterium sp. UBA5043, assembly GCA_002415085.1. Classification (GTDB taxonomy): domain Bacteria; phylum Pseudomonadota; class Gammaproteobacteria; order Enterobacterales; family Alteromonadaceae; genus Alishewanella. The sequence continues at coordinate 101,818 of DIBV01000005.1, forward strand.
GCGTTGATATTGACGATCAGCGTCAGCGTTAAGCTACATGGCTAATCTACCGCTCGACTTCAGCGATGATATAAGACCGCTTGCGGCCAGGCTGCGGCCATTAGTGCTAAGTGAGTACGTTGGTCAGCAGCACCTGATAGGGCCGGGTACTCCACTTTATCAGGCGATACTGGCTGGCAAAGTTTATTCGCTTATTTTATGGGGCCCGCCGGGTACTGGTAAAACGACGCTGGCTGAACTGATAGCCAGTCACGCGAAGGCAACGTTACAGAAGTTGTCGGCCGTAACCAGTGGTGTAAAAGACATTCGCCAGGCGATTAGTGATGCTCAGCAGCGCCAGCAACAATATCAACAGCGTACATTACTGTTTGTCGATGAGGTTCATCGTTTTAATAAAGCCCAGCAAGATGCTTTTTTGCCCTTTATTGAAGACGGTACCATCATTTTTATTGGTGCCACTACTGAGAATCCTGCTTTTGCCCTTAATAATGCAATTTTATCCCGGGCCCGTGTTTGTGTCTTAAAAGCACTAAATGACACTGACTTGCAGCAAGTGTTGCAACGGGCCCTGACTGACCAAAAGCTGGGCCTTGGTGCGATGCAGCTTACGATTGAAAGCGATGCAGAGCAGTTATTGTTGCAGCTAGCAAATGGTGATGCCCGTAAGCTGCTAAATATTCTGGAACAAGCTGCCGATCTAACCCTGGCGGGTGATGAAACTGGCCCGGGCCGGATAATTAATGCCGCAGTAATTAAACAAGTTGTTCCGCGGCAATTACCGGGCTTTGATAATCAGGGCGACATGTTTTATGACTTGATTTCCGCCTTTCATAAATCAGTTCGTGGTTCCGATCCTGATGCCGCATTATACTGGTATTGCCGGATTTTAGCAGGTGGTGGCGATCCGTTATATGTTGCCCGGCGCTTACTGGCGATTGCCAGCGAAGATATTGGTAATGCCGACCCCAGAGCACTCACCCTGGCGCTGAATGCCTGGGATACGTTTAGCCGGGTTGGTCCGGCAGAGGGAGAGCGGGCTATTGCTCAGGCGACGGTATATCTGGCACTGGCACCAAAAAGCAATGCGGTATACCAGGCGTTTAATCAGATGAAACAACTGGCTGAAACATTGCCGGATTATCCGGTGCCGCTACATTTGCGCAATGCACCGAGTAAACTACAAAAACAGTTGGGCCATGGGGAAGGGTATCGTTATGCGCATAATGAGCCAGGGGCTTATGCAGCAGGTGAGTGCTATTTACCGCCAGAGCTGGATGATAAACGCGTATATCAGCCGACGGAACGCGGTATGGAAAAACAGTTGGCAGATAAACTCGCTTATTTACGCCAACTCGATAGGCAAAGCCCGCAGCAACGCCATAAAAAATAGGCTTTCTTTGAACTAAGTCGCCCTAAGGCATTTCAATTTAAGGCGTAGCTGGTTAATATTCGTGGCTATTATTTTAACCTTGTCTGCCAGTTTTGGCTTCAGCCGACAGAAGTAACTACTATTATGTTAGATCCAAAATTTTTACGTACCGAATTAAATGATACGGCGACCCGCTTAGCCAGTCGCGGTTTTAAGCTCGATACTGATAAATTCAGTGCATTGGAAGAACAACGCCGGGTGTTGCAGGTGCAAACTCAGGAGCTGCAGAATCAGCGTAACAGCAAATCTAAAGGTATTGGCCAGGCTAAAGCCCGTGGCGAGGATATTGGCCCGTTATTACAGGAAGTTGATGGTTTAGGGGCAGAGCTTGATGCGGCCAAGGCTAAATTAGATGCAGTTTTAGCTGAAGTAGAGCAGCTGTCGTTAACTATACCTAATTTACCGGATGCCTCGGTACCTGTTGGCAAAGACGAAACAGAAAATCAGCTGATTCGACAACATGGTGAGCCCCGCCAGTTTGATTTTAACGTAAAAGATCACGTTGAACTGGGTGAGGCATTTGCCGAAGGCCTGGATTTTGCCGCCGGGGTAAAGTTATCGGGTACCCGTTTTATTGTAATGAAAGGGCAGATGGCGCGCCTGCATCGCGCCCTGGCGCAGTTTATGCTGGATTTACACAGTTCTGAGCACGGCTATACAGAGTTGTATGTGCCGTATCTGGTTAATCATACCAGTCTCTATGGCACTGGGCAGTTACCTAAGTTTGGTGCAGATTTGTTTCATACCCAGCCGGCTACCGAAGAGGGGCAAGGCCTGGCATTGATCCCGACGGCAGAAGTGCCTGTAACCAACCTGGTGCGTGATAGCATTGTTGATGCTGCTGAGCTGCCCTTAAAGTTTACCGCTCATACTCCGTGTTTTCGTAGCGAAGCCGGCTCTTATGGCCGTGATACCCGGGGCTTGATTCGTCAGCACCAGTTTGACAAAGTGGAACTGGTGCAGCTGGTGCAACCCGAGCAGTCGATGCAGGCGCTGGAGCAACTGACCAGCCATGCAGAGAAAGTACTGCAACTGTTAGGCCTACCTTATCGGGTTATGCTGTTATGTACCGGAGATATGGGGTTTGGCGCCAGCAAAACCTACGATCTGGAAGTGTGGTTACCCGCGCAGAATACCTATCGGGAGATTTCGTCGTGCAGTAATATGGGTGACTTTCAGACTCGCCGGATGCAGGCACGCTATCGCAGTACCGACATGAAAAAACCAGAATTGCTGCATAGTTTAAATGGCTCAGCCCTGGCGGTAGGGCGTACTCTGGTTGCTATTCTGGAAAACTACCAGCAAGCGGATGGTACGATTGAGATCCCAGCTGTATTGCAACCTTATATGGCTGGGCAAACACATCTTAAGTAATGAGTAGTGTATTAAATGCCTAAACCTGCTGGTTACCCTTAAAGGCAACGAGCAGGTTTAGGCAAACCCGCCAGCCGGGTTGCCTGCTTGGCTGGCCCTTGGGGAAATAACATAAACAAATATTTGCTGTTGCCTTTTTCAGGGCCCAATTGGTTTGCCATTGCTTTTACCAGTACTCTGATTGCAGGTGAAGTACCAAACTCCTGATAAAAATTCCGCACAAAATGAATTACTTCCCAATGCGCCGCGGTTAAACTTATTTGCTCAACTTCAGCAAAATATTCTGCAACGCCGCAATGCCAATCATTTATATCAGCCAGATACCCATGTTTATCCAGCGCGAGCTGTTTGCCGCCAACCGAAATAGAGGTTAACGCCATAACATTACCTGCGTTGCCCTAGCGGCCAGCTCTACCCACTGCGCATCATCAATTATGGTAATACCTGTCGCCGGGCTGATTTTGCGCACCTCCAGATCAGATTTAAGCACCGTTATGTTGGTGCATGGCCAGTGAATATCATTGCGTCTGGCAAGATATACAGCGTCCTGGCGTAACAATACGGTATCGTCATTATCGCAAAAGGTTGCCAACTCAACGATATTGATGCCGGAGTTTATCAGGGAGATCAGTTTCATTTTAAATACACACTATTTGCTGCTGTTTAGCCAGGAGTTGTTGTAACGATAATGAATCGAGTTGCTGCGCTGTCACCGCTAATTCCTCAGGCCTAATCTGGCGTTGTTGCATGGACTGACCGCATACGTACAGCTTATCAATATCATACAAACCAAACATCTTAAAACCTTGCTGATAGCGTTTTAAGCCAAAATCGCGGTTCAGGTTTACTGGCAGCAGCTGATAAATAGCATCACCACTGAAAATCACTGACAGCTGATGTTCAACAGCAGCAAGTGCCAGAATTAAGTCAAGCGCTTCGCGCCCGCTACTGCTGTTAAAGGGACTTTGCCGCTGAATAATCGCGATATGCTGCATCAGAACTGTACCAGTTTGCTGTCAGTTAGACGCATTGCAAACTCTGCCAGCCCGGCAGCAATAAACCCTGAACTTACCACGACAATGCCGCGTTTTTCTGCGGCTGTAACGCAGTAGAGTAAAGGGATTCGATATTGCAGGCAAAAGTCCGCTAATTGCTGGCTCAGATTGGGTTCATCGGCAGGTAAGTCGATATCTGGTGCTGCTGATAAAACAGCATCCTGATACAGAAAAACCTGATCAATCTTATAGCCGGCTGTTAGCGAAGCCTTGGCAAACTGCAGGGCACTGGCAATATCCTGGCTGGCCAGTGGGCTGGTTGTTAATAGCAGGCTGAAGTTGGTCACAATGGCCTCATAAAAAAATACCCCGTTCTGGACGGGGTATTCTAGCGGAACTTAACAATGGGGCAAAGGGTTACTCGTCGCCCATAATGCCCAGCAGGCTTAGCAAATGAACAAAAATGTTAAATATGTTCAGGTATAAACCTACAGTAGCCCGGATATAGTTGGTTTCGCCACCGTGAATAATCCGGCTGGTGTCGAACAGAATAAAACCAGACATGATTAAAATGATGGCAGCACTGATTGCAAGACTCAATGCCGGGATTGCCAGGAAGATATTAGCGATAACTGCCACCAGCGCCACGATTAGGCCAACCATCAAGAAACCGCCCATAAAAGAGAAGTCTTTGCGGGTCGTTAACACATAGGCAGATAGCGAAAAGAATATAACGGCTGTGCCCCCAAGCGCCTGCATGATCAGACTTGGTCCATTTGCCAGGCCCGCATACGCATTTAATAGCGGCCCCAAGGATGCGCCCATAGCGCCAGCAAAACCAAACACCCAGAAGATTCCACTGGCAGAGTCGGCTTTCTTGTTAACAACAAATAACATAATAAAACCTGCAACAAAGCAGACAATGGATGCCAAGGGTGACAGATTCATTGCCATCGCAATGACAGCGGTTAGAGCACTGAATGCCAGGGTAAGCCCAAGCAGAAAATAGGTATTTCGAAGCACTTTATTAATTTCAATACCGCTACTGACGGTATTGATGGTGCTGGTTTCTCTGTACGACATATGCAGTCTCCTGTTAGCTGAATATTATGTCTTTCTGATAGTTATCATACTGACTTAGTTCCCTTAGCTCCAGTGGTTATCAGATAAAAAACAGCATTAACTAAATTTTTTTAACTTTTGGCTTTCTTTTCCCAGTCAAACTGATTAGTATACGCAGCGCTGGAGGGATGGCAGAGCGGTTTAATGCACCGGTCTTGAAAACCGGCGTGGGTTAATAGCCCACCGAGAGTTCGAATCTCTCTCCCTCCGCCACCTAATTATACGCAAACCACCGCAAGGTGGTTTTTGCTTTTATAGGATGTAAAAACGGTTTTAATCTTGATTAAAGCATGAAAAATGTTGGATTGCTGGCGGATTTATAACCAAACAGGTAAAAGCAGGAAAAAAGGGCTTTACAAAGCACGGGGGAGTTCTTAATATTCGCCCCGTACCGCGGAGGGATGGCAGAGCGGTTTAATGCACCGGTCTTGAAAACCGGCGTGGGTTAATAGCCCACCGAGAGTTCGAATCTCTCTCCCTCCGCCACTTTTCTATACCTTTCTCAATAGACGCTAAGCCGCTATCAAAATTTAACACTATCACTGATAGGTTAAATAGTTATGGAATATTGTTTCCTATTTTTTACCTTTCTGGCACACTTAATAGGCTAATAGCCAAGAACAACAATTTTGGTGTCTAATCAGTTAGCACAAACGCTCAGGCTCTACTATGCTAGCTGCATAATAATTCTAATAACCAGTGAGACGGAGAAGCCAAGTTGATTAACGTATTGTTAGTTGATGATCACGAACTTGTACGAACCGGGATCAGTCGCATACTAATGGATGAGCGTGGTATCAAGGTGATAGGCGAAGCGGGTTCCGGTGAAGAAGCTCTGCAATTTTGCCGTCAGCATGAACCTGATGTCGTGCTGATGGATATGAATATGCCAGGAATGGGCGGCATGACCGCGACCAAGCGTATATTGCATTTCTGTCCTGATATTAAAGTGCTGGCACTGTCAGTTTCCTGTGAAGAACCAGTACCTACTAAAGTAATGCAACTTGGCGCTGCGGGCTTTATTTCAAAAAATTCAGCACCTAAAGAAATGGTGTCTGCTATCCGCAAAGTGTATAGCGGGGTGCGGCATATATCTGATGAAGTGGCGCAGAAAATGGCGTTAGCGAAGGTGAATAACCATAGCGAAAACCCATTCGAAGGCCTGTCAGACCGAGAACTACAAATCATGCTAATGATTACCCGTGGCCAAAAAGTCAATGACATAGCCGAGCAGTTGAGTGTTAGCGCAAAAACGGTAAACTCGTATCGGTACCGAATGTTTGAAAAGCTCGCCATCAGCGGGGATGTTGAATTAACTCATCTGGCCCTGCGTCATGGCATGATAGATATTGCCAAGGTATCTTCTTGATTTGATGTTTGACTCTAAGACATTTTTAGCTTCAGTTCCTGCCCAGCCTGGTGTTTATCGAATGTTTAACCAGGCTGAACAAGTGATCTATGTTGGTAAAGCAAAAGATCTGAAAAAACGCCTCAGTAGTTATTTTCGACAACAAGTAGACAGTGTTAAAACCAGAGCGCTGGTGGCCCAAATCGCGAGTATCGAAATTACCGCCACGCATAGTGAAACAGAAGCACTGATCCTGGAAAACAATCTGATTAAGCAGTTCATGCCAAAGTACAATGTGTTACTGCGGGATGATAAATCTTACCCTTACATTTTAATTTCCAGCCATAAGCACCCAAGAATTAGTTCACATCGCGGGCCCAGAAAGCAGAATGGTCAGTATTTCGGACCTTATCCAAATGCCGGGGCAGTATGGCAGAGCTTAAAAACTTTGCAGAAGATTTTTCCGATCCGCCAGTGTGAAGATGGTTTTTACCGTGCACGCACCCGACCTTGTCTGCAATATCAGTTAAAACTGTGCTCGGCACCCTGTGTTGGCAAGATATCTGACGAAGATTATGCAGAGCAAGTACAATTGGCCAGTTTATTCCTCGCTGGCAAAAATCAGCAGGTTGTTGAGCAGCTGGTAAATAAAATGAATATCGCCAGTGAGCAGCTAGCTTTTGAAGCTGCAGCCAGTTTTCGTGATCAAATCACGGCCTTGCGCAAAGTTCAGGAACAACAGTATGTCAGTGGTGAACATGCGGAGCTGGATATTATTGGTTTTGCCAAATCAGGTCAGGTAGCCGTAGTGCATGTTCTGTTTGTGCGCCAGCAGAAAATTTTGGGTTCTAAATCTTATTATCCGAAGGTACCTGCTAATACCGAGCCAGTTGAAGTGCTCAGTGCTTTTTTACTGCAGTTTTATCTTAGCGGTAGCAGTGGCCAGCAAATACCACCGGAAATTGTGTTGCCGATCCGTCTTGATGACACAGAGTCATTGGCGTTGGCAGTATCAGAAGCAGCGGGTCGCAAAGTCCGGATTACAGCTGCCAAGCGAGGCGAGAAATCCCAGTATTTAAGTCTTGCCCAAAAAAATGCTGAGATTGCCTGTGATAGCAGACAATCTGCCGGTCAAAAAATGAAACTACGATATGCCGCCCTGCAATTGTTACTGGCGCTGGAGGATAGTATTCAGCGGATGGAATGCTTTGATATTAGCCACACCATGGGGCAGGCCACGATTGCCTCTTGCGTGGTATTTGATGGTGAGGGCCCCCACAAGCAAGAATATCGCCGCTATAATGTAACCGGTATTACCGGTGGGGATGATTACGCTGCCATGCAGTTTGCGCTGGACAAACGCTACAGCCGTTTAACCGATGAAACTAAAATTCCGGATATTATTTTTATCGACGGCGGACAGGGACAGTTAAATATCGCCCTGACTCAGTTTTCTAACTGGCCACATCAAAAGATGCCATTATTAATTGGTATTGCTAAGGGGGTTAGCCGTAAACCGGGTCTTGAAACCCTGATACTCTGGGATAGTGGTAAGCAGTTGCATCTACCTTCAGATAGTCCGGCGTTACATTTAATTCAGCAAATCCGTGATGAAGCCCACCGTTTTGCCATTACCGGCCATAGAAATAAGCGGGGCAAAAGTATAACGAAAAGTCCGCTGGAAAATATAGCGGGTATTGGCGAGAAGCGCCGGCAGTCCTTATTGCAATACTTGGGCGGTTTGCAAGGCGTAATGAAAGCTTCAGTATTAGAATTGAGCTCGGTGCCAGGTATTTCTCGTTCGCAAGCAGAAAAGATTTACCAAGCTTGTCATAACAAGTAGCATAGCGGCATTGTTTTTGTGAGAACTGTTATATGTGGAATATTCCCAATCTATTAACGCTGTTCAGGCTTATGCTGATCCCGGTGTTCATCTTCTGTTTTTATTCTGGCTGGGATCATTATCGATTTTGGGCTGCACTGGTGTTTTGTCTGGCGGCAATTACGGATGCGCTGGATGGTTATCTGGCAAGAAAACTCGAACAATCTACGCCTTTCGGCGCTTTTCTGGATCCCGTCGCCGACAAGGTTATGGTTGCCGTTGCTTTGGTAGTATTGGCTATTCATGAGCAGTCGTTATGGTTTAGTATTCCGGCTATTATTATTATCAGCCGTGAAATTGCCATATCGGCACTGCGCGAGTGGATGGCGGAAATTGGCAAAAGAGCCAATGTAGCTGTATCAAATTTAGGCAAATATAAAACAATTGCTCAGATGCTGGCGTTAATTGGTTTGATTTGGCAGCCTCAATTTGCGTTACTGGCTTGGTTTACTCCGGTTGGCTATGCCATGCTATATCTGGCTACGATTTTAACGTTATGGTCGATGTATCAATATTTAACCGCGGCCTGGCATGATTTATCCCGGCAATAACAGAATTGCGTTTAATTAACTCAAGTCAGTTAAAAAATAAGCAGTCAGTTGCAAAACTACTAATTTGTTATTGACTGGGTTAATTAAAACAGTAGAATGCGTCACGTGTTAAGGCACATGGCCATAAGCATTGCGAGTATAGCTCAGCTGGTAGAGCGCGACCTTGCCAAGGTCGAGGTCACGAGTTCGAACCTCGTTACTCGCTCCAACTCTTATTTAGAGTAATGTATCGTGTTATTTGGCGGGTTGGCAGAATGGCCATGCAGCGGATTGCAAATCCGTCCATCTCGGTTCGACTCCGGGACCCGCCTCCATAATTTTGGTACGAGAGAAAGGTTACAAAAAAGTTGTCTGCCCGGGTGGTGAAATCGGTAGACACAAGGGATTTAAAATCCCTCGCTCGAAAGGGCGTGCCGGTTCAAGTCCGGCCCCGGGCACCATTTACTGCTGGTATAAACCACAGTAATACCAGATTTTCGCGAGTATAGCTCAGCTGGTAGAGCGCGACCTTGCCAAGGTCGAGGTCACGAGTTCGAACCTCGTTACTCGCTCCACATTTTAAAAAAACAGCCTTATGGCTGTTTTTTTGCGTTATAGCCAAGCCTTTTTAGACAGACCAGTCTGCAAATCTCCATTAGTAAGTGTTTGTAATATGTTCATACTAATGTTACTGCGATAACAACCTTAAAAACCTTTTTTGATAATTTTCTTTTAAAAACATCATCTTGAAATCCTTTATCGGAGCTTAACTTTTGGCGTTAGCTTTGCATCTGTTATTATTTCCGATAATTACAGGACTAGAAAATGGCAAACTCTACTACAACAATTAATCCATTCACTGAACAGCCAATTAAATCTTACGATTTATTGAGTAACGCCGCAGCGGAACGGGCAATCGATAACGCAGATAAATGCTTTGCAAGCTGGAAACTGACTCCGTTGGCTAAGCGTGCTGAACTGGCCGAAAAGCTGGCACAAATTATCGAAGATCGCCAAGAGCAACTTATGACGCTGATGACAGATGAAATGGGCAAGGTTAGGGCGCAAGGAGCAGAAGAGGTTAAACTGTGCGCCGAAATTTGCCGTTATACCGCAAAGCAGGCGAAGTCGGTACTTGCTGATGAGGAGCGGGAGTTTGCCCAGGGTAAAGCGATTGTCACTTATCAACCGTTAGGGGTTATCTTAGGGATCCAGCCCTGGAACTTTCCACTGTATCAGGTTATTCGTTACAGTATTACTAATGTGGTGGCAGGCAACACCACAGTATTGAAACATGCAGCTAATGTATTTGGTATGGCCGAGGAAATCGAGGCGATGTATCTGGCAGCCGGTTTTCCGCCCCATTGCTACCAGTCGCTGCTAATTGACGGAGAAACCGCGTCAAAACTTATTAGTCACCCCAAAGTTAAGGGTATTACCTTTACCGGCAGTGATAAAGTAGGCAAGTCGGTTGCAGAAAATGCCGCTAAATTAGCGAAGAAGACGGTATTAGAGCTGGGCAGCAATGATGCCTATCTGGTGCTGGATGACGCTGATATAGAATTAGCGGTTGAAACCTGTGTTAAGGGACGCATTGTAAACAACGGTGAAACCTGTGTTGCGGCCAAACGGTTTATTGTTACAGAAAAAAATTATGATGCATTTAAAACGGCATTTTCAGGTGCAATGAGCAAGCTTAAAATGGGCGACCCAAATGATGAGGACACCGATTTAGGCCCGATGGCGCGTAGCGATTTGCGCGATAAAATTCATCAACAGGTAACAGAATCGATCAATGCCGGTGCAACATTAGTTTGCGGAGGCAAGATCCCCGATCGAACAGGCTACTTCTATCCGCCATCTGTTTTGGAACATGTTAAACCGGGTATGCCAGCTTATGATGATGAATTGTTTGGCCCTGTTGCGGTTTTAATTAAAGTAAAAGATGATTCGCAAGCTATTGAGGTTGCCAACGATTCCCGCTATGGCCTGGGAGGCGGTATCTTCTCAAAGAATGTAGACAGCGCTATAGAACTGGCGAAAAAGCACTTTGATACCGGTATGGTTAATATTAATGGTTATTCCTTAGCCTTGCCTAACTTACCCTTTGGTGGTGTGAAGGATAGTGGCTACGGTCGGGAGCACGGTGGATATGGGCTACGCGAGTTTGTTAACGTCAAATCGATCATGGTGACAATCAACACCTAATCTTATCAGCGCGCCGGGCTATCAGTGCAAATGGGCTGCAATCATCAAGTTGTGGCCCTTTGTTAGCCTGATTGTTGGCATCAGGTGATCAGGATTAAAATACACCACAATTAAAAACGAAAAAGTATCGGGCCAAGAAACCATACGGCCACAGTAATAACCATTATGGCGAGCAGGTTTAATACCAGACCGGCTTTTACCATATCGGTAATTTTCAATTTGCCAGAGCCGAATACAATAGCGTTGGGCGGAGTGGCTACCGGCATCATAAAAGCACAGCTGGCAGCCAGAGCTGCCGGGATCACCAGCATAGAAGCACTGGTATTCAGTGAAACCGCAACGGGCCCGAGTAAGGGTAAAAAGGCAGCTGCAGTAGCGGTGTTACTGGTTACTTCAGTGAGAAAAATAATAATGGTTGTGACCAGGATAATTAATACAACGAGGTGAATTGCCCCAAGCCCACCAACCTGGGTAGCAATAAAATCAGCCAGCCCTGATTGCTGGATTTGTGAGGCCAGAGTTAAGCCTCCGCCAAACAATATCAGGATCCCCCAGGGCAGTTTGCTACAATCTTCCCAATTCAGTACTCTTTGGCCTGTGTTAACGCTCACCGGGATGACAAATAGCAAACTGGCACATAAAATTGCGGTCAGGGTATCGTTTAAAGGTAGACCGGTAATACTAATAAACCAGTTTTTAAAGATCCAGAGACCGGCCGCTAATAAAAAAACGGCCAGGACAATTTTTTCTGCTCGTTGAATTTTGCCTAGTGCAAGCAGTTTTTCAAGGTAAATGTGGCGGCTTATTTGCACTTCGTCACGGCCAAAACGAAAGTGACATTGAGTCAGCCAGTACCAGGCGCCAATTAGCAAAACCACAGCAACAGGCACGCCCAATAACATCCACTGGGCAAAGCCAATTTCCAGATGATATTGATTACGTAAATAACCCGCCAGTAATGCGTTAGGTGGGGTTCCAATTATGGTGGCTACGCCGCCAATGCTGGCTGCGTAGGCGACGGATAACAGCATGGCTTTAGCAAATTTATCGCTGATATTGTCTTGCATACCAATAATTGACAGGGCAATGGGTAACATCATTACTGCGGTCGCGGTGTTGGACATCCACATTGATAAAAAAGCTGTGACCAGCATCATCCCACCAATTTGCTGGCTGGGTTTGCTGCCCACCATCAACATGGTTAGCAGAGCGATCCGTTTATGTAAGTTCCAACGCTCCATGGCGATAGATAAAATAAAGCCACCCAGAAACAGAAAAATCAACGGATCAGCGTAAGGGGCTGTAACATTAGCGACTGAGTCGAGATTAAGTAATGGCACTACAATTATGGGTAACAACGAAGTTGCCGGAATTGGCACGCTTTCGGTAATCCACCAGATGGCCATCCATGCTGTCAGACCACTCAGCAGCCAGGCTGGCTTGGACATGCCAGCAAAGACAGGCTCATTTAGCAGTACCAGTAAAAATACCAGCGGGCCAGCGAGTAATGGTAGCAGGTAAGTTACATTAAGCCTGCTCATGGTATATGTTATTCCTCATCATCGGCTACACTGGCATTGCAGTCATCCACGGTTTTACTGGAGTGTTGCAGTAACTGGTCCATTTGCGATAATTCATACTTGTCTAGTAATCGCCATTGACCAGGGCGCAATTCGGCCAGGCGCACATGCATGATCCGGGTTCGCTTTAACTTTACGACTTCGTAACCCAGATATTCTGCCATCCTGCGTATTTGCCGGTTAAGCCCCTGAGTGAGAATAATTTTAAAGGTATTTTTTGAGACCTGAGTGACAGTACAGGGAAGGGTAACAGTATCAAGAATCGGCACGCCGCTGGCCATCTTGTTAATAAAGTTAGCGGTAATGGGTTTATTGACCGTTACCGAGTATTCTTTCTCATGGGCGTTACCGGCGCGCAACACCTTGTTAACGATGTCGCCATCATTGGTCAAAAAAATCAGGCCCTCGGAAGGTTTATCCAGTCTGCCAATCGGGAAAATACGTTGCGGATAGCCGATCGCATCAATAATGTTTCCTTTGATATGACGCTCGGTGGTGCAGGTAATACCCACGGGTTTATGATACGCGAGGTATATTCTTTCTGGTTTTTGTTGCAATGGTTTACCGGCAATTTTAACCTCATCACCATCAACAACCTTTAACCCCACCGGAGCAATCTCACCGTTAACGGTTACCACGCCCTGCTCGATATATTTATCGGCCTGGCGGCGAGAACAAAAACCGGTATCACTAATATATTTGTTTAAACGATATTGAATAGGGTCTGTCATGGAATTCTTGAATTAAAATAAACAGCCCCTAGTTTAGGGGCTGTAACGTCTTGCAGCAAGCATTTGCCATATGCACCGTACTATTACATATTAGGGTAATTCGGACCGCCCCCGCCTTCAGGGGTAACCCAGGTGATATTCTGACTCGGATCTTTGATATCACACGTTTTACAGTGGATACAATTTTGGGCGTTAATCTGAAACCGTGGCGATTGTCCACCTTCATTGATGACTTCATAAACACCGGCCGGACAATAGCGCTGCGCAGGCTCATCATATTTTGGCAAATTTACCTGAATGGGTATTTCAGGATCCGCCAGTCTAAGGTGGCAAGGTTGTTCTTCTTCATGGTTGGTGTTTGACAAGTAAACCGAAGTTAGCCGATCAAAGCTGATTATATTATCTGGCTTAGGATAAGCAATTTTTGTTGCCTCACTTGCCAAAACCATCTGGGCATAATCAAAATTATTATCCTTGAGGGTAAAGGGCAGTTTACCGCCAAACCAGTTCTGCTCGACAGTATTAAATACACCGCCCCAGAAGGTACCAAACTTATGCATTGCGGGGCCAAAGTTACGCGAGCTATGCAATTCTTTAAATAGCCAGCTTTGCTGCACGTTCTGGCCATATTCCGTTAAATCTCTACCGCCGCCATCTTCACTTTGCAGCGCAGCGAAAACAGTCTCTGCTGCCAGCATGCCAGACTTCATCGCAGTATGGTTGCCTTTAATCTTGGCGAAGTTTAAGGTGCCGGCGTCGCATCCCAGCAACAAGCCACCTTTAAAGCTCATTTTCGGTAGGCTGTTCAGACCACCTTTGGCAATAGCCCTTGCGCCATAACTCACGCGTTTACCACCGGCCAGATACTGTTTGATAACCGGATGGTGTTTATAGCGTTGAAATTCGGCAAAAGGATCCAGATGTGGATTACTGTAATTAAGGTCAATAATTAAACCAACCACGATCTGCTGATTTTCGCCATGATATAAATACCCCCCGCCGGACGCTTCATCTGCCAGCGGCCAACCGGCAGAGTGGACCACCAGTCCCTGATGATGATTGTTAGCAGGAACATCCCAGATTTCTTTAAAACCAATAGCGTAATGCTGTGGTGATACGTCTTTATCTAACTGATAGTGATGAATCAGCTGTTTGCCCAGGTGTCCCCGACATCCCTCAGCAAATAGGGTATATTTTGCCCTAAGCTCCATTCCCGCCGTAAAACTGTCTTTCGGTTTACCTTCGCGGTCCAGGCCCATATCGCCCACTAAAATACCTTTGACGATATCCTGTTCCATTAGCAACTCACTGGCTGCGAAACCAGGAAAGATGTCGACACCTAACGCCTCAGCCTGCTCGGCAAGCCAGCGACACAGATTGGCAACAGACACAATGTAGTTGCCACTGTTATGCATTGTTTTAGGTACCGCAAACCCAGGTAATTTACGACTGGTTTGCTCGTCGCTAAACAGATAAATATCATCATGGGTAACCGGTGTGGTCAGCGGCGCCCCGGTGCTCTGCCAATCAGGTAATAATTCATTCAGAGCTCTGGGTTCAAATACTGCCCCGGATAAAATATGAGCGCCTACTTCAGAGCCTTTTTCCACCACACAAACGGTGATTTCTTTGCTGGCGTGTTGTGCTTGCTGCATCAACCGGATCGCGGCCGATAAGCCCGCTGGTCCGGCGCCAACGATGACAACATCGTACTCCATTGCTTCTCTTTCCACGATGGTTACCCCTTGGATGCTTATATTTACAGTATTTACTGCGTTTATTGTGTTGATAAGGGTATTGCAGGTTGACGTTAACGTCAACAGTAAGTAGATTGTGCAGCATTATACACTGTTATGTTTACCTTAACGTAAACCTGCTGCAAGGCATGCGATTTTAGAGGATTATATGAAAATATTAGTTCCGGTAAAACGGGTTATTGATTACAACGTAAAAGTCCGTGTTAAAACAGATCAAACCGGTGTTGACCTGGCCAACGTGAAAATGGCGCTTAATCCATTTTGTGAAATTGCAGTAGAGGAAGCCGTGCGGTTAAAAGAGGCCGGCGTTGCGACTGAAGTAGTCGTCGTGTCTATCGGAGCAAAGCCGGTGCAGGAACAGTTACGCACTTCGCTGGCATTGGGGGCTGACCGTGCAATTCACCTGGAAACTGAGCTGAATCTGGACTCATTACAGGTTGCCAAGTTACTGGCAAAGCTGGTTGAAGAAGAGCAGCCAAAATTGGTTATTCTTGGCAAGCAGGCCATTGATTCAGACAATAACCAGACAGCGCAGATGCTGGCAGCATTGACAGGAATGGGCCAGGGCACCTTTGCGTCAAAAGTTATAGTAAATGGTGACAAAGTTCAGGTAACCCGGGAAATAGACGGTGGGCTGCAAACGGTAGAATTAATTCTGCCTGCAGTGGTATCGACCGATTTACGCCTGAATGAGCCACGCTATGCGTCGTTACCCAATATTATGAAAGCCAAGAAAAAGCCACTAGACGTTAAAGCTGCTGACAGTCTTGGCGTAAACCTGAGCTCAAACGTCAGCACGGTGAAAGTTACCGCACCGCCAACCCGGCAAGGAGGGGTAATTGTTGAGTCGGTTGCAGAACTGGTTGAAAAATTAAAGCATGAAGCGAAGGTGATCTGATGACGATATTAATAATTGCAGAGCATAGCAATGACGGCCTGAAAGCTGACACGCATAAAGTTGTGCAGGCCGCTACCGCGATTGGCGGGGATATTCACCTGTTAGTGGCGGGTGACAACTGTGACAATGCCGTCAGCGCGGCGACAGCTATTATGGGTGTTAATAAAGTGCTCGTTGCCCAGGCAAGCGCATATGACCATCAACTGGCAGAAAACGTCGCCGCATTAGTAGCCGAGATCGGTAAAGATTATAGTCACATACTGGCAGCAGCAACCACCACCGGTAAAAATATGCTGCCGCGGGTTGCGGCATTGTTAGACGTAGCACAATTGTCCGATGTTATTGCCATTGAAAGCGCCGATACCTTTGTTCGGCCGGTATATGCAGGTAATGCCATTGCTACCGTGAAATCTGCAGATAACATAAAGGTGCTGACGGTACGCGTCTCTGCATTTGCAGCCGCTGCAGAGGGTAATAATGCACCAGTAGAAAAGTTGGATATTGTTAAAGATTTGCAGGTATCTAAATTTATTGGTGAAGAGCTGACAAAATCAGCCCGGCCAGAACTTACTGCTGCTAAAGTCATTATTTCCGGTGGCCGCGGTATGCAAAATGGTGAAAACTTCGCCATGCTCAATGGCATAGCGGATAAGCTGAACGCTGCTATCGGCGCCTCGCGGGCTGCGGTAGATGCGGGTTTTGTGCCAAACGATATGCAAGTTGGTCAGACAGGTAAAATTGTCGCACCAGATCTGTATATCGCGGTTGGAATATCGGGTGCCATTCAGCATTTAGCGGGCATGAAAGACTCAAAAGTGATCGTGGCAATAAATAAAGATGCAGAAGCACCAATCTTTCAGGTCGCTGACTATGGCTTAGTTGCTGATTTATTTACAGTGTTACCAGAGCTCGAACAGCAGCTTTAAACCTTTGCCATGCTACATTGAAGCCAGCATTTGCTGGCTTTTTATATTTTAGTGCTTGTTGCCGGTGTTATTTCCGACTTAAGATAATCCAATACTTGCCAGGAAAGCCATAACGATGCCTGTATTAATCCGCCATGCTGAACCTATTGATATTGAGTCAATTAAAGCGATATATGACCAGCCAGCTGTATTTTCTAATACCTTGCAGCTGCCTTATCAGCCTGTTGCCAGTTGGCAGAGACTGTATAACGCCGGCGCCGGTTTTTATAATTTAGTAGCAGAAGTTGAAGGGCAAGTGGTAGGGCAGCTTGGTTTACAGGTATGCCAGAATCCGAGACGACGCCATGTTGCGGAGTTAGGCATGGGCGTGCTACAGGAGCATCAGGGGCAGGGAGTGGGGTCGGCATTGCTGCGTGCAGCGCTGGAGCTGGCTGACAACTGGCTTAATATCAGGCGGATGGAGCTGACCGTGTATAGCAGCAATGACGTCGCTGTTGCTTTGTACGAGCGATTTGGTTTTGAAGTTGAAGCTGAGCTGGCTGATTTTGCTTTTCAGTATGGTAATTATGTTACGGCGCTGTGTATGGCCCGGATTAACACCGCCAATAGCTGATGCTCAGATTATTAAAACAAAAAGGCACTTATAGGTGCCTTTTATCTCAGCGCTAATTGCTAATTGCTAATACATTACAGATTAATGAGAATTAGCATTTTTCTGGCACTGTTTGGTATCGGTGCACTCACCATACAGATACAAGCTATGATGAGTAAGCTTAATACCATTTTGCTCAGCAATTTCTAGTTGTTTGGCTTCGATAATTTCATCTTCAAACTCGATAACTTTGCCACATTTTAAACATACCAGATGATCGTGATGGCTGTTGCCGGTTAATTCAAATACCGATTTACCTCCCTCAAAGTGATGACGGGTTAAAATACCGGCATCATCAAATTGGTTCAGTACCCGGTACACCGTGGCAAGACCGATATCTTCACCAAGTTCCAGCAGGATCTTATATACATCTTCGGCACTTATATGCTGATGATTCGGGTCTTGTAAAATCTCAAGGATTTTCACCCGCGGCAGGGTAACTTTAAGGCCGGCTTTGCGTAGCTCAGTATTATGATCTGACATAAAAACTCTGTCTTGCTGGTGGATTTGCATCGATTATAAAGACATTAGTGCAATATTGAAATGGCCGATTGCTGCTGATTTAACGTCAATCCTCTTGTGCTTTCACTTTAGGGTTGTAAAATGGCTGGCAAACAGGTCATACCAGGTACAAAGATGCGTTGGGCGTTTAAACCACAAATCATGCGAAAATTGTTGAATTTCTGGCCGCCGTTTTTTTTCAGTGGTATTAGAGTAGCGGTATTGGCTGAAGATTATCGCTATGCCAGAGTAGAACTAAAAAACCGCCCCTGGACCCGCAACATTAACAGCAGTCAGTTTGGTGGCTCAATGTTTGCGATGACCGATCCCATATTTCCATTGTTGTTGATGGGCGCCCTGGGTAAAGAGTATATGGTCTGGGATAAGCAAGCTGATATTGACTACATTAAACCAGGGATAGGCAGACTGGTTGCGGAGTTTATACTGACGGACGAAGCGGTAGCCGATATTGTTATGCACACGGCCACAGGCTCAAAGTATTTTCCCGAGTTTGTGGTACATATTAAAGATCAGGACAACAATATAGTCTGCGAAGTGAACCGCACCGTTTATATTCGAAAAAAACCAAAGTACCGCTGATTACCTGGCCAATTTACCGTATTATACTGATAAATAATAAAAAAGAGG
>DIBV01000005.1:120587-179769 GCA_002415085.1 Arsukibacterium sp. UBA5043
CCTCTTTTTTATTATTTATCAGTTGGGTTAAAGGTCAGCGAATTCCTGCAGGCTCATTTCTTCATAAACCTGTTTGCACCACTGCTTTACCCGTTGCTCAGTCAACTCTGGCTGGCGGTCTTCATCGACACCCAGGCCAACAAAGTGGTTGGCATCGGCCAACGCTTTTGATGCCACAAAGTTGTAGCCTGATGTTGGCCAGTTTCCAACAATGATAGCGCCTTTAGGTTCGATGATATCGCGTAATGTGCCCATCGCGTCCAGAAAATATTCAGCGTAATCTTCCTGATCGCCACAACCAAAAATTGCGACAAGTTTATTATTAAAATCGATACCGTCCAGCTCAGGGAAAAAATCATCCCAATCACACTGTGCTTCACCGTAATACCAGGTTGGAATGCCCAGTAACAGTAAGTCGAAGCCGGCAATGTCTTCTTTGCTGCTTTTAGCAATATCACGGATCTCAACCAGGTTTTTCCCCAGCTCTTTTTGGATCATTTTTGCAATATGCTCAGTGTTGCCGGTATCGCTACCGAAAAAAATTCCTACAGTTGCCATGGTTAATTGCCTTCTTACCTGGATAAAGCTTGCTCTAAAAGCTGTTCAATTAAGTTACTGCGTGTGGTATTTGCCTGCTCGGCTGCCTCGCTAAGCGCATCGTATAACTGAGCTGACACTTTACATTCAATACGCTTTAAGCCGTTATTACGATCGCGTTTAATCTGATTGCGTTTATTTAGCTTAAGCTGCTCTTGCCTGGGCAACGGGTTGGTTTTAGGCCGTCCCGGCCGCTTATCAGCCGCAAACAAATCAATAGTGGTGCGATCAGTGGCGATTTTAGCCATCAATCTCAACCTTGTTATTCCAGAAAATACTGGACCACCGTTTTAATCACAAACACCAGCGGTGATAGAAACAACACCAGCCAGACGAATAAACGACCAAACCGTGGAGCCTGACTCTTTTTCAGTACATCATTAATTGCCAGCACTATAAAAATATAGAGTACTGCTAGGCCCAGCCATAATCCGATGGTTTCAAATTGTGCAATGGTCATCTGCTCTGGCCATACCTGAAAAATTGGCCGCACTATAGCACAAAAGTTGCTAAATTTTAGTGTGCTGGCTCAATAAAAAGTCTTTAACCAGCTTGGTAAATACGGCTGGTTTTTCGGCATGCAGCCAGTGGCCTGTACCATTGATTATTTTTGCCTGCGCCTCAGGGAAATATTGCATTATCTGAGACCGATGCTCTGGCAATATGTAATCAGACTCCGCGCCTTTAATAAATAGTGCCGGACCTGAATATGCGGCATTACCCTCAGGAAAACTGAGCAATTGGTCGTAACATTGAGCTAACACTGATAAGTTAAAGCGCCACGCAAAACCCTGCTCGGTTTTATGCAGACTTTTTAATAAGAACTGCCGCACACCGGGCTCAGTTATATACTTAGTCAGTTGCTGGTCAGCCTCCGTTCTATTGGCAACCGTTGCGGTGTCTACTGCTTTTAAACCGGCAAAAACGGCCTGATGGCTTCTGGCGTAGCTAACCGGGGCAATATCAGCAATAATAAGCTCAGTTACCCGTTCAGGGTGAGCCAATGCAAATGCCATTGCTAATTTGCCGCCAAGTGAATGACCCAATACGGCACATCGTGCAATATTCAGGTTATCGAGGGTTGCAGCCAAATCCGCCACCATACTGGAATAATCCATTGTGTCACTGTGGGGTGACTGGCCATGATTAGGTAAATCGATACTGATAACGTGCCACTGGTCACTCAAGGTGCGGGCAATACCAGCTAAGTTGTCATAACTGCCAAACAACCCATGTAGTAATATCAGAGGTTGTCCGGAACCGGTGCTGTGGGAATGTAGAATCATTGCTAACTCACTGAAAAAACTAGGCTGGTATTTTATCAAATTAAGCTGCTGGCGTCAGTGGCAAAGCCTTTATATAATGGCCCAACATACAGTTGACGGAAAAAAACATGAAAACCATTGAAATAGAAGATGATTTATATCACTACATTGCTACACAAACCCGCCAGATCGGCGAAAGTGCTTCTGATATTTTACGTCGATTACTGCTCGGTGAGCAGGTAGCAAGCCAGACTTCAGCAGATGTAGCAAAACCTGAAACGGTTGAGGTTGAACCATTAAAACCTGCAGTGACTCTTGAAACCGCTAACCCGGGTACGGTTTTCGATTTGGTTAGCCGGCAGGATTTACAGGCAGAATCGAGTGTAGTAGGACGTTTTTTATATTTGCTTTCAGTGTTGGCACGGGTACACAAGAAGCAATTCGGTAAAGTATTGGATATTAAAGGTCGTAACCGGTTGTATTTTGCCACCACAGCAGAGGCGCTGTCCGAGGCCGGCAGCAGTACCAATCCGAAACAAATTCCAAACACCACTTTCTGGGTAATTACCAATTCCAATACCACCAGAAAAAAAATGATGTTAACCGAAACGGCCATAAAACTGGGTTATAGTGAGCAGGACGCTGAGCGGATCCGCGATTTATTATAAGGAACGAGTATGTCTTTACATCCCCTGGCTGGACAACAAGTGCCAAACGATCTTATTCCCAACATCAGTCGGTTAATGACAGCCTACTATGTGTTGGAGCCTGATGTTCACCAGCATCCCGAGCATAAAGTCGCCTTTGGTACCTCTGGCCACCGGGGCAGTGCCCTTCATTGCTCATTTAATGAGCCGCATGTGTTAGCGATATGTCAGGCTATTGCTGATTATCGCAAAGCTCAGGGCATTAACGGGCCGCTATTCCTGGGAAAAGACACGCATGGCCTGTCAGAGGCCGCGTTTGCCTCTGCACTGGAAGTGTTGATCGCCAACAAAATTCAGGTTTGTATCCAGAAAGATTTAGGCTACACCCCAACACCGGTGATATCACACGCTATTCTCACTCAAAACGAGGGGGCAGATGGCAAACTGGCAGACGGTATTGTTATTACGCCATCACACAACCCGCCTGAGGACGGCGGTATCAAATATAATCCCCCCCATGGCGGGCCGGCAGACACGGATGCCACTAACTGGATAGAACAACGTGCTAACGAGCTACTGGCGAAAGATCTTGATGGGGTAAAGATGATGCCCTACAGCCTGGCTATTCAGTCAGGTTATTGCCAGCATATTGATTACATTCAGCATTATGTCGACGATTTGGTAAATGTAATAGATATGGCTGCAATTGCAAAAGCCGGTATCAGAATTGGTGTTGACCCCATGGGTGGTTCTGGTATTGGTTACTGGGGCCGAATTGCTGAAAAGTATGGTCTTGATATCACGGTAGTAAATAATAAAGTAGACCCATCGTTTGCGTTTATGCCGTTAGATAAAGACGGTCAAATTCGGATGGACTGCTCGTCCGCCTGCGCAATGGCTAATTTAATTCAGTTAAAAGACCAGTTCGATATTGCCATCGGCAATGACCCCGATTTTGATCGCCATGGAATTGTTACCCGCAGTGGCGGTTTAATGAACCCTAATCATTATCTGGCGGTAGCCATTAACTATTTGCTGTCGAACCGGCCACAGTGGTCTGCCAGTCTGGCTATTGGCAAAACCCTGGTATCCAGTGCATTGATTGACCGAGTGGTGGCTGCGCGGGGCAGGATATTGTGTGAAGTGCCTGTGGGCTTTAAGTGGTTTGTTGATGGATTGCACAAGGGTACCCTGGCATTTGGTGGCGAAGAGAGCGCCGGCGCCAGCTTTTTACGACTGGATGGCAAAGCATGGTCCACCGACAAAGACGGCATTATTATGGGGTTGTTAGCGGCAGAAATGCTGGCGAAAACCGGCGTTGATCCATATCAACAATATCAGGCACTTACCAAAGAGCTGGGATCTCCGCTGTATCGCAGATTAGATGCTCCTGCAAACGCAGCACAAAAAGCGGCGTTAAAATCACTGGATATTGCCAGTGTCACCCAAACTGAGCTCGCGGGTGATCCAATTGTGGCGGTATTAACCAAGGCACCAGGTAACCAGGCTGATTTAGGTGGCGTAAAAGTGGTCACCAGCAATGGCTGGTTTGCCGCGCGGCCATCAGGTACCGAGAATACTTACAAAATTTATCTGGAGAGTTTTGTTGATCAACAGCACTTGCAGTTGTTAGAACAGGATGCCAAAGCCTTTGTAGATCAGGTTTTCCGTACTCTGTGAACGCAACACCAGGCCGCTTCATTGTGTAATTTTATTACACGGGCGGCCTTTATTTTGCCAAATGAGCTAAATTAAGGTATCGTTTTCGTAATATTTCTACATTTAACAATAATATTGGCTCAGCTCAGTAAATTGGTCTAACTAACAAGCTCAGTAAATTTCAGGATTGGCAATGAAGAAAGCAACCTCACCGAAAACCGCTGTTAGCGGTGCGACAACTGAACAACTTAAACAGAATATTATTAAACACCTGCATTCCAGTCTGGGTACAGATGTGAATAAAGCCAGCAGCCAGGCCTGGTGGCGTGCAACTTGTGCCGCGGTAAATGAACAGGTTTATGACGGTCTACGCAATACTCAGCGCACTCATTATCAACAAGATACCCGCGCTTTACATTATTTTAGTCTTGAATATCTGATGGGCCGTTTATTCAGTAACAACTTGCATAATTTAGGTTTGCACGAGCAGGCTAAGCAAGCTTTGTCAGAACTTGGAATGAACATAGCTGATTTGGAAGATCAGGAAGAAGATATGGCGCTTGGTAACGGCGGTCTTGGCCGTTTAGCTGCCTGTTTTATTGACTCTTTGGCTACCCTTAATTATCCGGCCATTGGCTACGGCATTCATTATGAACATGGGTTGTTTAAACAAAGTTTTCAGGATGGCCGGCAAATAGAGCGCCCAGATAGCTGGCGTGAATATGGTAATCCCTGGGAAATATGTCGGCCAGAGTCGGTACAGGAAGTTTCTGTTTATGGTTACGTCGAAACCGTATATGACTTGCAAGGAACCATGAAAAAAGTCTGGCACCCAGGTCGGATTATTAAGGGCGTACCTTGGGATATCCCTGTGGTGGGTTATAACGGTAGTTCAGTGAATGTGTTGCGCCTGTGGGAAAGCCGGGCCAGCGACTTTTTTAACTGGGATGTATTTAATTCCGGCGGCTATATTGATGCAGCACGTGAAAATATTGAAGCGGAAACCATCTCTAAAGTACTTTACCCAAATGATGAAACGGATGCAGGTAAAGAGCTGCGGCTGATTCAACAATACTTTTTTTGTTCGTGTTCACTCAAAGACATTATCCGTCGCTATAAAAGAGCGCATGGCGATGACTGGAGCAAATTTCCAGAGCAGGTCGTTATTCAGCTGAATGATACACACCCAGCTGTGGCGATTCCGGAGTTGATGCGAATTCTGATTGACCGGGCCGATATGAGCTGGGACGACGCCTGGGCACTTTGCCAGCAGGTATTTGCTTATACCAACCACACCTTGCTGCCAGAAGCTTTAGAAAGATGGCCGGTAAGGCTGTTTGAAAAAGTATTGCCACGGCATATTGAAATTATTTATGAGATTAACCGCCGTTTTCTGGTTGAGCAGGTCGACGTATTATGGCCAGGCGATAACGCAAAAAAACGTAAGCTATCCATAATAGAGGAAGGTGACGAACCCATGGTTCGGATGGGTCATCTATCAGTAGTCGGTTCATTTAAAGTAAATGGTGTAGCAGAAATCCATTCCAAGCTGGTGCAATCCGATTTATTTCCGGAAATGGTGGCGCTTTGGCCCGACAAGTTTACTAATGTGACTAATGGGGTTACTCCTCGACGCTGGTTAAAAGCCTGTAATCCAAGATTGTCTAAATTGCTGGATGAAAAAGTAGATGACGGTTGGCCGGTTAATCTTAAATTATTGAGCAAGCTGGCAGATTTTGCTGACGATCCACAAATCCAGGATCGCTTTATGGCAATCAAGCAGCAAAACAAAGCTGATTTTGCCAAAGAAGTTAAAAAACTGACCCGTATCGATATTGATCCTACAGCGATTTTCGATATTCAGATTAAACGGCTGCATGAATATAAACGCCAGCACCTGAATTTGCTGCATATACTGGCGCTGTATCGCCGCATTCTGCAAAATCCGGATTATGACATGGTGCCACGGGTATTTATTTTTGGCGCCAAAGCAGCGCCAGGCTATAAACTGGCGAAAGAGATTATTTTTGCTATCAATAAAATTGCTGACAAAATAAATAACGATAAACGGGTTAAAAACCGGATAAAAGTGGTGTTTATGCCAAATTACCGGGTAACGCTGGCCGAGAAAATGATCCCGGCAGCCGACGTCTCAGAGCAAATTTCAACAGCGGGCAAAGAAGCGTCGGGCACCGGCAATATGAAACTGGCGTTAAACGGAGCGGTAACAGTAGGTACGCTGGATGGCGCCAATATTGAAATTGCTGAAGAAGTGGGTAGTGACAATATTGCAATTTTCGGACTCACCGTTGACGAAGTGAAAGCGCTGTATGCTAAGGGTTACCATAGTTATGAGTACTATCATAATAATCCGGAAATTAAGGCTATATTAGACTGGTTGGAAACGGATTACTTCACCCCCGGCAAACCTGGTGAACTGGCCGCAATCAAACATAGTTTACTGGAAGGGGGAGATCCTTATCTGGTGCTGGCTGACTTTGAATCATATGCAAAAGCGCAGCAGCAAATAGACAGCTGGTACCGTGACAAAGCCGGTTGGGCAAAAAAAGCCATTCTGAATACCGCGTTAGTTGGTAAGTTTACATCAGATCGCTCAATTGAAGATTATGTCAGTAAAGTATGGCACTTAACGCGGTGTAACATCGTAGATTAAGTTTTAATCAGGTTGGGCGTAAAGCTAGCCTTTTTCTGAAACCCATCTTAAGATGGGTTTTTTATTGATAAAAATTTGGCAATTGCGACAGGCTATGCGTAAAGTTAAGCATGGTTTTTCAGATCAGCTGAGGTCGGGCAGGTGTCATTTTTGTTCAGGAAATTAGTTAGTCAGCTAATGAAAGTGTTGCTGCTCTGCTGTGGCTTAACCGTAATGGTGCAAGCTGCCACCAAGACAAACCTTGCCGATAAAATAACAAATGAAATTCAGACGAGGCCAAAAGCATCTGAAGAACCTGCAGATAACGACAGGTTAAACTGGGCAATTAATGACGCCCCCCCGTTCCATGTGTTACATGGCGAATATCAACGCCAGGGTGTATGTGACGTGTTAATCAAAGTGGTCCATCGCTACATGTCAGAAACCCGGCCTAGATATCTGGTAATGCCGCAACCCCGGATCGCTCAGGCACTGGACAATAGAGAGCCGGTGTGTTTTCCCTGTATGATTTTTAAACCAGAAGGAGAGACCAGAGCCATCTATAGTATGCCCACGCACCTTTATTACCCGCATCACATCATTACTGACGAAAATACAGCTAAAACGTTAAGGGCCCTCTATGGTGAACCCATATCATTAGCCGAACTACTGGCAGACTCTCGCTTCCGGTTGGGCTATCCTTCAGGCAGGCGTTATGGTGTGTTGCAGCCCTTAATAAATGAACAAGACCCCTATCTGGCCCGTTCGGGCCCGGGAGGCGCTGTTGCCATTTTACACATGATCAGTTCGGGCAGGCTAGACTACACCATTGATTACCCCATGATTGCCAACTATTTTCAGCAGTTATACAGTCGTAATATGGTGACCATTGCAATTTCAGAAAATGATCAGCAGCCGGTGGCTGGTGCAATAGGTTGTGCAAATAACGCCTGGGGCAAGGAACAAATATCAAGGATAAATAAAGTCATGCCGCAAATCAGGCAAGATCCGGAGTTTCTGGAAGTAATAAGATTGTGGCACAGCGATGTCAGCAGCATTGATTTTAGCTTTTTCAATGAGCAGGGATTACGTGCTATTGATGAGGCTGCAGCGGCAACCGAGCAAAATTTAAAATAAAAGCGAAAGTGGAGAAACACGTGCAGCAAACAGGCAGTTTAGTTTGTGTCGGTACCGGTATGACATTAGGCTCGCATATTAGTCCATTAAGTCGCAGCTATATTGAACAAGCCGATGTGGTATTTTTGTTAGTCGCTGACGGCATTACGGAACAATGGGTAGGCGAGATGAATAACGATGTTCGCTCGTTGCAGCCTTATTATCAGACCGGGGTGTCGCGGATGCTTAGCTATCAGCAAATGGTCGCGGCGATATTAAGCGAGGTAAGGCTTAATAAAAGAGTAGTGGGGGCGTTTTACGGTCATCCAGGGGTATTTGCCTGGGTACCGCATAAAGCGATTGCCGAGGCGAAAGCTGAAGGCTTTGCCGCCCATATGGAGCCAGGCATTTCGGCAGAGGACTGCCTGATAGCCGATTTAGCAATAGACCCTGGCACCTATGGCTGCCAGCATTTTGAAACCAGCCAGTTTATGTTTTATAAACGTTGTATTGATACCGCAGCATATCTTATTTTATGGCAGGTTGGGGTGGCGGGGGATCGCAGCCTGGCTAAGCGTGGCACGGATGGCCGTTACCGGCAGTTACTTATCGACTTGTTAGCGGAATATTATCCGTTAAACCATCAGGTAATATTGTATGAAGCGGTAACCTTACCCATTCAGCAGCCGCGGATCACAACTTTGGCGCTGGCTGAGCTGGTGAATGCCGAAATGGATCCTAAAACGACCCTGGTGATCCCGCCGGCGACTAAAATGGTCGCCAACCAGCAAATGCTGGACAAACTCGCCGCGCTGCAGGCTGATGATGCCAACTATCAGTAATCTGCTTAACCATAGCGTTTGTTTTGACACGCCGTTGTTGCGGGTACGAAGAATGGTGGCATCTGATCAAACGCTTTACTGGCAACTTTATAGTAGTAAAGAGGTAATGCAATGGATTGCTGAGCCATTAACGGATGCCCAGCTAAACACCAGTTTTGCCGCGGCGCTGCACCATAACAATGGAGCATTGAGCGAGATGGCAGTGGAAAGCCGGCTTTATATGGTTATTGCCGCACGGCCAGCCGAGACAGCGGTCGGACTAATGGCTGTCACCTTCAAAGCGGACGATGCAACAGCCGATTCTGTCACCGTTACCGCAGAGGTTGGCATTATGCTGTTGCCTGCTGTTCAGCGCAAAAGACTGGCTCACGAAGCCTTAACTGGCTTGTTTCAGACGCTGTCTCAACTGAGCGTCGTAAATAACATCGTATGTAATATTGCTAGTGACAATCTGGCCGCAAAAAAGCTGGTTAGCGGCCTTGGCTTTGTGTATTGTGAGAACAGCAATGACTATAAATTGCAAAAATAATAACTAAGATAACGATTTCAGGACGTTCAGCATGAATAGTAATGTATTACAGTTGTTACAACGGTTGGGAGAGGATGCGACGCTGCGCCATCTGGCAGATACTCAACTGGAACAGGTTGTTAACCCGTTAAATTTCGACCCGGCAATCCAGCAGGCAATATGTCAGCATGACGATATTAAATTAGCACAACTGCTGCATGCCAATAATAAAATTGTCTGTATGATCTTACCAGCTGAAGAACCGAAGCCTGACGATGAACCCGCAAAGCAGCCGGAAGATACACCCGAACCTGCAGAGCCTGAAATTAAGCGGGTGGTTTAATTAAAAGAGAAGTAAAACACAGCAGACTGAGCGGATGAAAATTATTATGGTTGGCGCTGTGCTGTTGCTAAGCCTGCTGGTTATTGTACCTGCAGGTTTTGCAAACGAGCCTGCAATATTGGCAAAGAGTCCTGCAGCTGAGCAAAATCTAACTATTCGACAACAGTTAACCTACCTGGACAATATTAGACTGGAAGATCAATCGCAGTTTAAAGCCGGATTAGCCAGGCTAAGGCAATTACCTTTATCTGAAACTGCGGATATTGAGTATTTAATGTTGCTAAATGCTTATGAACAGGCTCTGCTGGGGCAATATGATGGGGTATTGCCGCTACTGACTCAATTACTGGATGTCTCCTCAGATTCGACAATGATTATTAAAGCCCGGATGTTGGCTGTTAATGTCTTACTATTGTCAAATAACCATAAGCTGGCATTTTCCCACTTTGAGCAGTTAACCAATTCTATATCTGCGATTACTGACCCGGTGTTAATGGCGCAGGTTATTGTTTTAGTTATGTTTACTTATAACCAGCTCGAGCGTTATGATTTATCGCTATTATATTTGCGCTACATTGATTTTAATTCGATATCCCCTAAATTAGCGTGTCGGATCAACGTTATTGCACTTGAAGCAAAATTTAAACACACTGACAGTATTGCTACCGAAAATGAAACAAATACTGTGGTAGATGAATGTGTGGCGGCCAGAGAATTCATTCCTGCTAATATTGCCAGACACCATTTGATGCAGTATTTCTTGAAAAATAATGAACCCGCTAAAACGTTGGCTATTTATCAGCAATACATTACGCAGATAGAACAAACACATTATCCAATGCTGATATCGCAAGTGTCAGTTCGCGCGGCACAAGCTCAGCTGCAGCTTGGTAACGTGCAGCAGGCTGCTATGTTATCGACTGAGGCGTTACTTGTGGCTAAAAGCAGTCCAAATAACGTTGCGCTGGTCGACGCTTATGCCACCTTATACCAGATTGCGAAGCAGCAAAAAAATTATGCGATGGCTTTGCAGTATCTGGAACAACAGTATCAGGTAGAAGAAGAGTTTAACGCCGGTAAAGCGAAGCAGCAAGCGGCTTATCATACGGTTAAATCTGAGATTGAATTAAAAAACCAGCGGATTAACTTACTGGACAGAGATAACGAACTGTTGTTTTTACAACAAAGCATTTATCAGGAAGAGGTAAAAAACAGTCGTTTACTGCTGCTGTTAGCTGCGTTAATTGGCGGAATTGCCCTGCTGCTGGCATACCGCGGTCTGACTGGCCGTAGGCGTTTTAAATTAATGGCAGAGTTTGACCAACTGACCGGTATCAGTAACCGCTACCATTTTAATAATCAGGCCAAGCAGGCATTAAAGTATTGTCAGGCCAAACACTTGCCGCTGGCGATGATCTTGTTTGACCTTGATCACTTTAAAACCATTAATGACCAGTTTGGCCATGCTACCGGAGACTGGGCACTGCAGCAGATAGTGCAGGCATGTAAGCAGTTTATGCGATCCAACGACATATTTGGTCGGATTGGTGGTGAAGAATTTGCTATTATGATGCCTGGTTGTGAATTAGATAAAGCAACCTTACTTGCCGAGATATGCCGGGATGCCATTACCAGTATTGATTGCAATAGTACTGAACATCAATTCAGCCTGAGTGCCAGCTTTGGTGTCAGTGGCAGTAATGTCAGCGGATATGATATCAAGCTGCTATTGGCTGATGCTGACAAGGCCATGTATGAAGCGAAAAGCCGGGGCCGCAATCAGGTGGTCGAATATCAGAAAACTGATCAATAACAGTAGAGAAAAAGCACACGCTGCAACTGCCAAGTGTAAGGAGTGACAATATATGGCACAGCAACTAATACCTGCTGATGATTTTCTACAGCTTACCCTGGATAATCCAGATGGCTTAGCACCATTCGGTTTTACTTTATCTAACGGTATTCAGGTTAAGGTATGGGATAGTGGGGTAATAAGCTTCGAGCCTGCCGGTGAAACAACGGAAGATGTGGTGTTGTCATGCGGTGTTCATGGTAACGAAACGGCACCCATTGAAATTTGTGCTGCGATAGTAAAGGACATACTGACTGAGCAGTTAGCCGTCAAAGTCCGCTTGCTGGTATTGTTTGGCAACCCCCCGGCAATTAATGCCGGAAAGCGGGAAATTGATGAAAACCTCAACCGACTGTTCTCTGGATATCATAGCAAAGGCGCGGGTTTAATTAATGCTGAAAGACAGCGTGCAAAAAGGCTGGAGCAGTATGTTAGTCAGTTCTATCAAAGGTTACCCGTAACCAAGCCTGTAACGCATAACCGTAGTTTATATGACTTGCATACCGCGATTCGCGGATCGCGTTTTGAAAAGTTTGCAGTGTATCCCTATTTACATGGTAAGCCCTGGCGCCAGGCTGAGTTTGCATTTTTAGCAGCCTGTGATGTGTATACGGTGCTGCTGATGCAAACACCGGCCAGTACTTTTAGCTATTATGCTGCCAATGAGCATGGCGCAAATTCATTTACCATTGAACTTGGTAAGGTGAAGCCATTTGGCCAGAACGATATGGACCGTTTTGCCGGGGCGGATACCAGTTTGCGAGCGTTAATTCGTAATGAGCCGGTTAAATCTGGTTTGTTTGATCATAGTCAGTTCAATATGTACCAAGTGTATCGCTCTATTATCAAACAGACTCAGGACTTTAAATTACATTTTGCTGACGATATTGAAAACTTTACCAGTTATCCGCCCGGCACTCTGTTAGCAACAGATGGTGATACTGAATATCGGGTTGAGCAACAAGGTGAAGCATTGATATTTCCAAATGCTAATGTCGCGGTGGGTCAGCGGGCAATGCTGATGGTGGTACCCTGCAGTGTGATGGATAATCTGCAATAAAACCGTGCTGCAAGGCCAATGAACTGCCTGGCAAACAGTAAATATAACCTGACAGCTTAGCCGGCGGTCAGGTTTTTTTGTGCCAGAGCACGGTTGCAATGCAGTTTACGTAAAGGTAAAGTTCCCGGCAAATAACCATAATCGACAGCGTGTCCACAACCCAAGAGATAGCTATGACCAACCCAAATAATGCCACCATCACCACGGTGCATAATGCAGCTTTTACTGCCGGTGATGCGTTAAAGATTCCCACTCTGCGAATTCTTAAAGACGATGGCAACCTTTACGATGGTGCCGATAAACCGACTCTGGATCAAGAAACCGCCCTGAAAATGTATGACACCATGGTGTTTACCCGGGTACTGGATGAGCGGATGCTGGCAGCGCAGCGCCAGGGCCGGATCAGTTTTTACATGCAGTGTCTGGGAGAAGAGGCAACTACGGTAGGTAGTGCTGCCGCCCTGGATGAGCAAGATATGATAATGGCGCAATACCGTGAACAAGGCGCACTGCGCTATCGCGGTTTCAGCCTGGAACAGTTTATGAACCAGCTTTTTTCCAATGAAAAAGATTTGGGAAAAGGCCGGCAGATGCCCGTGCATTATGGCAGTAAAGACATTTACTATATGACCATATCGTCACCCCTTGGTACTCAGATCCCGCAGGCCAGCGGTTACGCGTATGCCCAGAAACTGCGTGGCTTGAATAAAACCACCATTTGTTACTTTGGCGAAGGTGCCGCATCAGAAGGCGATTTCCATGCTGGTCTGAATATGGCAGCAGTACATAAAGCTCCGGTATTGTTTTTTTGCCGCAATAATGGTTATGCCATTTCGACTCCTGCCAATGAGCAGTTTGTCGGTGATGGTATTGCGTGTCGGGCAGTGGGTTATGGTATGAAAGCGCTGCGCGTAGATGGTGCTGATATTCTTGCCGTGTACCAGGCGACAAAAATGGCCCGTGAATTCGCGCTTGAGCACAACGAACCCGTGTTAATTGAAGCGATGGCTTATCGTTTAGGCGCCCATTCGTCTTCAGATGACCCAAGTGGCTACCGTTCAAAAGAAGAAGAAGAGTTGTGGCGCAAAACCGATCCTATATCGCGTTTTCGTTTATGGTTGGTAAAACAGGGTTGGCTGGACGAAGAGGCTGACAAAGCAAAAATTGAAAAGTTGCGTGGTGAAATTCTGGATGCATTAAAAGTTGCTGAAAAAGTAGCAAAACCTGGAATAGAACATTTGATTTCTGATGTGTATCAACAACCGATCCCGGCGTTACAACAACAATTAGATGAACTAAAACAACATATCAGAAAATACCCGGATGCTTATCCGGTGACGTCGGGGAGAATGGACTAATGGCAAAAATGAATATGCTGCAAGCGATTAATAATGCGCTTGATATCGCCATGGCTAAAGATGATTCAGTAGTATGTTTTGGGGAAGACGTTGGTCATTTTGGCGGTGTTTTCCGGGCAACCAGCAAATTGCAGGAAAAATACGGCAAAGCCCGTTGTTTCAACACTCCATTAACTGAGCAGGGTATCGCCGGTTTTGCCAATGGTATGGCAGCACAAGGTATGAAGCCGGTAGCGGAAATTCAGTTTGCCGATTACATATTCCCGGCGTTTGATCAAATCGTTAATGAAACAGCCAAGTTCCGCTACCGTTCAGGTAATGAGTTTAATGTTGGCGGTTTGGTGTTTCGCAGCCCATACGGCGGTGGCATCGCGGGTGGTCATTATCACAGCCAGTCACCTGAAGCCTACTTTGCCCATACCCCGGGTTTAAAAGTGGTGATCCCGCGTGACCCGTATCAGGCAAAAGGTTTGTTGCTGGCCTCAATTGCCAGTCCGGATCCGGTGATATTTTTTGAACCGAAAAAATTGTACCGGGCGTCAACCGGTGAAGTGCCCGAAGACTATTATGAAATCGAATTAGGCAAAGCAGATGTGGTGCAGCAGGGGAAAGACGTGACTGTTTTAGCCTGGGGCGCACAGATGGAAATTGTTGATAAGGCCGTGGCGATGGCACAAGAGCAAGGTGTCTCGTGTGAAGTTATCGACCTACGGAGCATTTTGCCGTGGGATGCTGATACCGTGGCTGCTTCAGTTAAAAAAACCGGCCGGCTGGTAATTAACCATGAAGCACCGTTAACTGGTGGTTTCGCTGGTGAAATTGCCGCTACCATTCAACAAATGTGTTTCCTGCATCTGGAAAGTCCAATAGAAAGGGTTTGTGGATTAGATACGCCGTACCCGCTGGCACTGGAAAAAGAATATGTGGCCGATCATCTTAAAACCTACGAAGCCATTATGCGCTCGGTTAATTTCTAAGGAGATGGCATGAAACAGGATTTTATACTGCCGGATATTGGCGAAGGTATTGTCGAGTGCGAAATTGTGGAATGGCTGGTTAGCGAAGGTGACACCATTAAAGAAGATCAGCCGGTTTGTGATGTGATGACCGATAAAGCGCTGGTACAAATCCCGGCGGTGCACAACGGTGTGGTCAGCAAACTGTATTACGCCAAAGGTGAAATAGCCAAGGTGCATGCACCGTTATTTGAAATGGAAATTGCCGGCGGCGCAGCAGCCAACGAAGCAACTCCGGCCGCGGCTAAAGCACAAGCCGCAACGGCGCCAGCTCAAAGCGGCACCAGTGCAGATGCTTCCGGCAGCCGCAGTGAAGACTTTATTCTGCCGGATATTGGCGAAGGTATTGTTGAGTGTGAAATTGTCGATTGGCTGGTTGCTGAAGGCGACACCATTGTCGAAGATCAACCGGTTTGTGACGTGATGACTGATAAAGCGCTGGTGCAAATTCCAGCGAAATACTCCGGTGTGGTCAGTAAATTGTATTACGCCAAAGGCGATATTGCCAAAGTACACTCGCCGTTATTTGCGATGCAGGTAAGCGGCGAAATAACGGCTGGCGCTTCACAAGCTGCAACCGCACCGGCTGGTGCGGCACAAGCTGAAAGTGCCGGGCAGAACAAAGCTGAGCTGGCAAAGCCTGATAATACTACTGCAGTGAGTAGCGGTAAGGCATTGGCCAGCCCGGCGGTACGCAGACTGGCCCGTGAACTAAGTATTGACCTGGCAAAGGTACAGGGCTCGGGTGATAAAGGCCGGGTTTACAAAGAAGATGTTAAGGCTTTTGCTGAAGGTACCAATAAGCCGGCAGCCGCAGGCAAAGCCAAAACTCAATCTGACGCCAGAACCGCTGCGCCGGTTCAGGGCCCCGCCCAATCTGCAGACAGAGTTGAGCCTATTAAAGGTATCAAGGCGGCAATGGCGCGGCAGATGGCCGATTCAGTGGCGACTATTCCGCACTTTACCTACTGCGAGGAGATTGACTTAACTGAGCTTATCGCCCTGCGATTAAGCCTGAAAGACAGTTATGCTAAGCAAGGCGTGAAGCTGACCATGATGCCATTTTTTATGAAGGCCCTGTCACTGGCGATTAAAGACTTTCCGGTTATGAACAGCCAGCCCAACAGCGATTGCACTGAATTGCGCTATTTCAGTGAGCATAACATTGGGGTAGCGGTTGACTCAAAAGTGGGCTTACTGGTGCCAAACGTTAAAGGTTGTCAGGCGAAATCGATTGTGGATATTGCCCGCGATCTTGGCCGTTTAACAGATTCTGCCCGGGAAGGTCGGGTTAGCCCGGCTGACCTGAAAGGCGGTACTATTACGATTTCTAATATTGGTGCGATTGGCGGTACTGTCGCCACCCCGATCATTAATAAACCGGAAGTGGCAATAGTGGCGTTGGGTAAGGTGCAAAACCTGCCGCGCTTTAATGCCAAAGGTGAAGTGGAAGCCAGACAACTGATGCAGATAAGCTGGTCAGGCGATCACCGGATCATCGATGGCGGCACGATAGCTCGTTTTACCAATTTGTGGAAACAGTATCTGGAACAGCCAACCTCGATGCTGGTTAACATGATTTAAGCAGTTGGCAAGCTTAAGCGTTTCTGATAAAAACCCACGATAGCAGTGGGTTTTTTTATGGTTGACGCATCGAGCGGCACAAGGATTGAAATGTACGAATTTGAAGACTTGAGGGTGTTAGTGCAGGCAAAGAGCCCCCTTATTCTTATTGAAACTTATGAAGAGTTGCGG
Organism: Arsukibacterium sp. UBA5043; assembly: GCA_002415085.1. Taxonomy (GTDB): domain Bacteria; phylum Pseudomonadota; class Gammaproteobacteria; order Enterobacterales; family Alteromonadaceae; genus Alishewanella. Next base: position 137,259 of record DIBV01000005.1, read on the forward strand.
GCACTGGCATTGATTAAACGTCTGGCCGTTAACTTAATGCGTCCGGTGTTTCAATGGACCATTACGGACGGATTGCAACGAACCGACCGGGAGAGCAGTCCGCAAGCGTTCAATATCGAACCCGCTCAGTTGCTGGCACAAATTAAAGGCACCCGCGTGCCGGGAATTTACGTGTTGTGTGACTTTCATCCGTTTTTAAATGAACCTCGTCACATCCGGTTTATTAAAGAAATTGCCCAAGCACATGAACGCCTGGGGCATACGTTGATTTTGTTGAGTTATGCACTAGATACACCGCCGGAACTGGCACGCTTAAGCTACCGTTTTCAGCTGTCACTGCCAGGCGAGCAGCAGATCAGACAAATGATTGGTGAAGCCGCTGATAAATACAGCCGCGAGCATGGCCAGTTGGTAGAGATGGCGCCGGCAGATGTCAGTGCATTAGTTCACAATTTAGTGGGGTTGACGTTTGATGAAGCCAGACGCCTCGCCTACAAAGCCGTAGCGGATGATGGAGCGATAACGGCCGCCGACCTGCCGCGAATTAATCAGGCCAGGCTCTCTATGTTGCAAAGTGGCGGAACCCTGAGTCAGATAGTCGATACCAAAAATCTGGATGACGTTATCGGTCTGACAAATTTAAAACGTTGGCTGTTGCAACGTCAGCACGCATTTCGGCAGAATGGCATGGATACACCAAAAGGCATTTTATTAACCGGGGTGCAGGGAAGCGGTAAAAGTTTGACTGCAAAAGCAATTGCTGGCGCCTGGGCGATCCCGCTGTTACGGTTGGATATGGCTGCACTGTATAATAAGTATATTGGTGAAACTGAAAAGAACCTTAGTCAGGCGCTGGCGCAGGCTGATGCAATGGCTCCTTGTGTGCTATGGATTGATGAAATAGAAAAGGGCTTGGCAGGTGGTGATAACGACAATGGCGTTACCCGACGGATCCTGGGAACTCTGTTAACCTGGATGGCAGAGCGGAACAAACCGGTATTTCTGGTTGCCACGGCAAATAACATCGACATCCTGGCGCCAGAATTATTACGAAAAGGCAGGTTTGATGAAATATTTTTTGTGGATCTACCTGACAGCGGACAAATTAAGGCGCTGCTGGCGTTACATCTGCAGCGGCGGCAGTTAAACCTGAGCGATGCAGAGCTTGATCAGTGCGTTGCGCTGGCCCAGGGATTTTCAGGTGCAGAGCTGGAGCAGGCCGTGGTAAGCGCCAGTTATCGGATGCATACCGACGGTGGCGGTTTTAGCCAAGATCATTTACTGGCTGAGCTGAATGAAACCCAACCGTTGTCAGTTGTGATGGCTGAACGGATTAGCAGCCTGCGACGTTGGGCACAGCAACGTTGTGTTATGGCATAACAAAAGCGATTTATCAGAATTAACAGGAATGGCATGCCGGATAAAGCCGAAAAGATCCCACTGCGAAACTTCTATATTCCGGAAGAGCAATCTGTCTATTTACTCAATGCCAATGATGCTAAAAAGCTCAAGGACTGGGTTGCGCTTTGTATTGAAGAGCTGGAGAAACTGGGGTATCGCCAGATAGAGCTGATCGGCAAAGGTGCCTATGGCTTTGCATTTGCTGGTTTGGGTCAGGACGATGTTTCTTATGTGTTTAAATTTTCAAGGATAAATTTAGCGCCGCATATTCAGGAGCGCCTGGCTGACGAAGCTTACATGTTGTCACTCGTTAACCATCCGGCGGTGCCGGCTTATGTGACGTATCAGGTAGTTAGAAAGCAGGGCATCTTAATGATGGGCAGGGCGACTGGCCTGGATTTGGAGCAATACAGCCTCAAAGTAGGGCGTTTACCCGTGCGGTTATTGATCGATATCGCTGGTCAACTGGCTGAGTTACTGCTTTTTTTGCGTCAGCAACAGATTAATGGCAATGCAGCGCCGATAGTGCATGGCGATATTAAGCCTTCTAATCTGGTATTTGATGAGCAGACCGGCAAAATTAGTTTAATAGACTGGGGCTCGTCTGTGCATGCTCAGTTAGATAGTCAGGGACAGTACCTGGAAAATAATGTGATGCAGCTTATGTCAGCTGACTTACAGCATTCTAACGCCAGGATGGGTGATGTCTATTTCATTGGTCCGGAGCAACGAACCGGGGCACTTTCCAGTCCGCGATTTGATGAGCAGGGCATTGCCAGTACGCTTTATGCTCTGGCATCGGCACAATCTTGTCGTTTTGGCCGTTTAGCGATACCTGCCCGAAGTTTAGGCTTACCCGTGGAGTTTGCCACTATGCTGGACAGCATGCTGGCAGACGATCAGAAATTGCGCCAGCAGGCAGGTGATTATTTTATAGCCAGAATGCCCCAACTTATCCAACTGGTGCTACCGCCATTGCCAATATTGCCAGACGATGCGCTGCTACCCGTCTGGTGTAGCGCTCAAAAGCAAGAGCTGGATACCGTTGTCTATTCATCGAGAAAATCGTTTTTACGGGAGCATCAGGAAGATGCCGACTTACATTATGTTGATGATGTGCAATTAGAACGTTACTACAAGAATTACCTGGAAGGGATGGGCGAGACTGAGAAAGCCTTTATTGCTGCTGTGGGCCGGCTGGCTCGTTACCCTGTCGTCGGCGGCCTGGCCATTCACTGGCAGGCCGACGGAGTTTATATTGATTCCAGTTTAAATTTGTATAACGAAAGTCTGAAAGTGGCGTTCAGTCATGCGGTCAATAATGTGGTTATTCTGGGCCGCGCTATTGGCAAACTCGGTGTTTTTAAAGCCTGTCTATTTGATGCCCGCAATACCATTCATATTAGTCGTGAATCCACCGGTCAGCCTTTTATCGTGCCCATAAATGCCCGGATCCCTTACCAGAGGGCGCCGATAGCCAGCCAGGATGAAGCCAGTAAACAACACTCCTATTTTGAAGATGGAAAGGATCCGGACGAGCAACTCGTTTTGCCTGAAGCAATCATGGACGATATTGCCCAGCTAAACCTGCTCCGGCATACCGGTTGTATTATTTTTGAGGTTACCTCACTTTACATGAAAGTTCATAGCTACTACCGGTTGTTAGATAGCACAGCCGAACCAGAATTTTCGTCTTTATTAGCCAGCATTCTGAGCAAAGTTCCGTTGATCACTGGCGAGGGAGTAGGTGGCTTTATGAAGTTACCTTATAAGGACACCCGATTTTTCGAGCACCAGCCCCAGACCAGCGCTTGTTATTATCCGGCGAACCCAATGCAATTTAGCGGTTGATGCCACAGTTTGCGTGATTTATAGCCAGTTTCTTCATCTGCTTGCAGAATTCATGCTGCTATGGGCAGTCTTTCACATTAAAAAGGTTTAAATTAACCTGCAAACCAAGTAATGTAATGCCTTTGATATTTGGTAAACAGAAACCGCAAATCGATGTCTAGCGAAAAAAACAGTCAATACGGCTTGCTGCTACAGCAAGCTCAGGCGCTCATTGCCGACGAAACCGATGTTATTGCCAATATGGCCAACCTTAGCGCGTTGTTATACAACAGCCTGCCTGATTTAAATTGGGCTGGCTTTTATATAATGCGCAATGATGAGCTAGTGCTCGGGCCTTTTCAAGGCCAGGTAGCATGTGTGCGGATCCCTGTTGGTAAAGGGGTGTGTGGTACTGCAGTTGCTACTGGTCAGGTCCAGTTGGTTGAAGACGTACACCAATTTGCTGGCCATATTGCCTGTGACTCCGCCAGCAACTCAGAAATTGTGTTACCTGTGCGTTTTCAGCAGAAAATCATTGCGGTACTGGATATCGATAGTCCACTGCTGTCACGGTTTGATAGTTGTGATCAGCAACATTTGGAGACGTTGGTCAAATTGCTTGAACAACGGCTGACCGAAACGCAATGAAGGACGCACTGACAGTTCAGGATTACTTATTGAATGAGTCTGAAGTTGGTGACTGGGATGGCGAAGAAGAACTGGTAACCGATAAGATTAACAGTATTATTCATGCTGTCTGGGACGCCTTGCCCGATGATCTTGCCACTGAGCAGATAGAAAAGATAATGCCTCAACTGTGGCAGCAATTAGGAACTGATACCTTATTGCTGGACGTTGATGAGCATGAACTGACCGGTTGGGCTTTGGTATTTATGCGACAACAAATTGAATTGGGCATTGATGATGCGGACGCTGCAGATGCAGCAGATGCGGATGTTAATGCAGATGATGAAGAAGAGTAAATTTTAATGACAACCTCCACTGAAGCGTTAAATACAGCCCGGAATACTTCGACAGCAGAAGAAACGTCGGCCAACGAGCGTGACGTTAATAAACTGACTAATGTTAAAGAAGTCTTGGCATATCTGGCCCAACAATTTCCTTTATGCTTTAGTGTCAAGGGGCAGGTAAAGCCACTTAAAATAGGCATTTTTCAAGATCTTGCCGCCAGGCTCGAGCAGGATAGCCTGGTAAGTAAAACGCAATTACGCCAGGCACTACGGGTTTATACGTCCAGTTGGCGGTATCTGGAAGCGATCCAGCCCGGCGTTTCCCGCGTAAATCTGGAAGGCGAAGCAGGTGAGCAAATTGATCAACAGCAAGCTGATCATGCCCTAAATACCCTGACTGAGAGTAAAAATAAAGCAGCCGAAATACGTAAGGCGCGCATCGCAGAGCAGAAAGCCAAGGCGAAACCCGCTAGCGACAAACCTGCTTACAAAAAAAAGCCGAACAAATCGACAAATAGTAGCTCTAACAGCACTAAGCTAAGCAGTAAAGCAGTGACTAAAACTACCCCTGCGGTAGCCAAAGAAACGGCTTTAGAGGCAATAGCAGATGAGCAACTGAAAGTAGGTGCTAGTGTATTGGTTAAGTTAGGCCAGTCTCCAATGATAGCAACCGTGCTTGAAGTGCATAAAGATGATGTAACGGTGCAGCTTTCGTCCGGGATGGTAGTCAAAACCCGGCGGGACAGTTTGTATCAGGCCTGATTAACGCAGAGTAGCTTATGAAGAAATTATCCATTTTAGCGGCAAGTTTAATGTTGGCTTTGGCTGTGCAAGCCGAACCAGGCAAATCTGAAGACGATCTGGTGCTGCCAGTTGTGGCCCAGGCTTCCCATCATGCTACAGCCAGTAAAAGGATAACCGCGCTGTTTACCCGTAGTCACTATGTACCGATGCAACTTGACGATGAGTTGTCAGGTCGCATTTTTGATATGTATCTTAAAAATCTGGATTATTACCGAAACGTACTTCTTCAGTCCGATGTTGATACATTTTCACGCTTTCGTGATGAATTTGATGACGGTTTAAACAAAGGCAATTTGAATTTTGCTTTTGACATGTTTAATCATACGATGCAACGCAGGGCAGAGCGGTTTGATTTTGCTATTGGTTTGCTTTCACAAGAGTTTGATTTTAGCAAAGATGATAGTTATCAATACGATAGAGAAGACGTGCAGTGGCCTGCAGATCAAGCTGAGCTAAACGAAATATGGCGGCAACGGGTCAAGTTTGATGCGCTTAATTTAAAGCTGACGGGTAAAGCAGACGATGAAATCAGAGAGATCCTGACCAAACGTTACCGGAACAGCCAGAAGCGGTTGAGCCAGACAAACAGTGAAGATGTGTTTCAGCTTGTGATGAATTCGTTTGGCCGGGCGATTGAAGCGCATACCTCTTATCTGTCCCCACGCAATGCTGATCGATTCCAGCAAGAGATGAACTTGTCACTTGAGGGCATTGGTGCCGTGCTAAGAGCTGACGAAGATTATACCGTCATTCAAAGTCTGGTACCTGGTGGACCAGCGGATCAGACTCAGAAATTAAAGCCCAAAGACAAGATTATTGGCGTTGCTCAGGACAGTGACGACTTTGTTGATGTTATTGGTTGGCGACTGGATGATGTTGTTGACTTAATTAAGGGACCCAAAGGAAGCACGGTCAGATTACAGGTGCTGGGTGGTAGTGATATTGCTGGCAACAAAGCGGATGTAATCACTATTGTCCGGGATAAAATACGGTTAGAAGACCGTGCTGCCAAAGCTGAAGTGTTAGATCCTAAACTAAACGAGCTCGATCAGAACATCGGTGTGATCAGCATCCCGGGTTTTTACAATAATCTGGCTGAAGATGTTAAAAAGCTGTTGGTCGAATTAAAACAAAAGCAGGTTGATGGCATTATCATCGATTTACGTGGCAATGGCGGTGGTTCGCTGCAGGAAGCGACGCTGCTCACCGGCTTATTCATCGACCGGGGCCCGGTAGTACAAATTCGTCAGGGAGATGGCAAAGTAACGGAATCTCCGGATACGGATGGGGTAAGTTATTACGATGGCCCATTAACTGTCTTGGTTGACCGCTACAGCGCATCAGCGTCAGAGATTTTTGCTGCAGCGATGCAAGATTATGGCCGGGCGATTATCGTCGGTGAACAAACCTTTGGTAAGGGTACTGTACAACAACACCGTGGTTTAGGTCGTATTTACGATATGTTTGAAGAACCGCTGGGCAGCGTACAATATACAATTGCTAAGTTTTACCGCATTAACGGTGGCAGTACTCAGCATCAGGGAGTAATACCGGATATTCATTTTCCTACCGCTATTGATCCTGCAGAGTGGGGCGAAAGCAAAGAGCAGCACGCGTTGCCATGGGATTCGATTAATCCTGCTAAATACGCCAGTGTTAATGATATTCAGGCAGTAGTGCCGGTATTGCTTGAGAAACATCAGCAGCGAATTAGCAAGGAGACTGAGTTTGATTATATGTTGCAGGATATAAAAGACTATCAGCAGCGCCAGAATGACAAAACAGTGTCTTTGAAAGAATCTGTTCGGATCAGCGAACGTGATAAAGATAAAGCGGATCAACTTGCCCGGGTTAACGAGCGGCTGGTCAGATTTGAACTTGAAAAAGTGCAGTCTGTTGATGATGCGCCTGAGATGATCACTGAACTGGACCCATTTCTTGAAGAAGCGGCAAATATAACGGCTGATTTATTAAGAATAAGCCGGATGGCTAAGAAATAAAAACAAGGCGTAAATAGCAATTTAAAAGCGGTATTTATTACCGCTTTTTGTTAGGCTCAGCCAAATATAAAAATAATTATAAAGGTTAATTATGACAACTAGGGGTGTGTTTTCGTCGCGGCTTGGATTTATTCTGGCAGCGTCCGGGTCTGCAGTGGGGTTAGGCAACGTCTGGGGATTTCCGTCTCAGGTGGCCAGTAACGGCGGAGCCGCTTTTGTTCTGATGTATCTGGTGCTGGCGTTTGTTCTGGCGTACCCGGTGCTGATGGCTGAATTATTAATTGGTCGGGCGACCGAGTCGAATGTAGTTGATGCTCTTGGCTCGGTTTCTAAAGGTCGTTCCGGACGTATTGTCGGAATGTGGGGTATTGCCACCGTCTCTTTAATCTTGGCGTTCTACGGTATTGTCGGCGGCTGGATGCTGTCTTATACCCTGGAAGCGCTAGCCAGTCTGGCCGGGCTTGAGCAACTGGCAGGATGGCTGGTAGCGTCTTCATTACCTCGAAATATTTTGTTCTGTGGCATCTTTATGTTGTTAACTGTCGGCATCGTCAGCGGTGGGGTGGTTAATGGTATTGAACGTTGGTCTGTGCGGTTAATGCCAACCTTATTTGTGTTGATGCTGTTGCTGTTTGGGTATGTGATGACTCAGGACGGCGCTATGGATGGTTTGAAAGTTTATCTTCTTCCTGACTTCAAAGAAGTACTTAATCCGGACTTACTGATAAGTGCGATGGGCCAGGCCTTTTTCTCCATGTCATTGGGCGTTGGCACAATGCTGATATACGGCTCCTATGTCAGCCACAAAGAAAACATGCCTAAATTAGGTGCATCTGTCGCGCTAGTCGATATTGGCGTGGCGGTTCTGGCTGGCTTACTGATTATTCCGGCAATGTATGTCGCGTTACATAATGGCGTTGAAATCTTTGGCGCAAATGGCCAGTTACTGGCTGAAGACACGTTAATATTTACGGTATTGCCTTCTTTGTTTGCCACCATGGGCTCGGTCGGATTAGTTGTAGCCTGTGCTTTTTTCCTGCTCATGTCGATAGCGGCACTAACGTCTTCTATTTCAATGCTTGAAGTACCGGTTTCATATGTTGTCGAAAACCGCAAAGTAGCGCGCAACAGGGCAGTTTGGCTCATCGCTGCTGTTATTTTCGCAATAAGCGTACTTATTCTGTGCAACTTTGAATTGCTGTTTGGTTTTGTGATTGCACTGACAACACAATACAGTCAACCTCTGCTCGGCTTAATGCTGTGTATTTTTGCGGGCTGGGTATGGAACCGAAATTCCATTTTAGCTGAGCTGAAAAAAGGTGATTCACAGGCTGACAACAGTTGGTTCTGGCGGATTTGGCCTTGGTATGTCAAGTTCGTTTGTCCGGTGATCATTTTGCTGATGTTTTACCGTTCGCTCTGAGGCGGTGCCTCTTCCATCATAATAATATTAGAAGGCGCTGCAAGCGCCTTTGCTAAATTGGAGCTACACTAATGACTGAAAAACATCCCAGTTTTCTGGATGCAGCGCTGCCGGTTATCGTCCTGATTGTGTTACTTTCGGCATCGGTTTATTTATTTGGCAACGACTCCTCATATGGGCCCAACCAGATTGCCTTATTTATTGCAACAGCGGTAGCAGTCATCATTGGTTTAAAGAATGGTTATAAATGGCAGGCCATGGAAAACGCCATGGTGTCGGGCATATCACTGTCGTTGGGGGCGGTTCTTATACTGCTTTCAGTTGGCGCGCTGATAGGCACCTGGATGCTCTCTGGTACTGTTCCCACACTGATTTACTATGGTTTACAATTATTAAGCCCAAGCTGGTTTTACGCCGCAAGTTGTTTGCTTTGCGGTATTGTGGCAATGAGTATTGGTAGTTCCTGGACGACTGCAGCCACCATTGGTGTCGCGCTAATCGGGGTCGCCTCAGGGCTGGGGTTATCGCCGGCAATTACTGCCGGGGCCATTGTGTCAGGTGCTTATTTTGGTGACAAGCTGTCGCCACTGAGCGAAACTACTAACCTTGCGCCAGCAGTCGCCGGAGCTGAACTTTTTCAACATATCCAACATATGCTCTGGACCACCGTGCCAAGCTTTGTGCTGGCGCTGTTATTGTTTACCATTATTGGTTTTAACAGTGACATTACCGCTGATTTTGCCCGTATCGAACAAATTAGTCTGGTGTTAAAGCAGCAGTTTGCTATAAGCCTGGTTTCTCTGGTACCGCTGCTGGTGTTGCTGGCAATGGCCATCAAGAAAGTTCCTGCTTTTCCAACCGTTTTTATTGGTGCGTTACTTGGCGCATTATGGGCAGTGTTTTTTCAGCAAGAGTTATTGGCTCGCCTGATTGATAGCAGTCTGCCTGCGACTGTCGGTGTTTTTAAATTAGTATGGCATACTTTTTATGCTGGGTTTGCCGTAGATACCGGCGATAACAACCTGAACGAGCTCCTGAGCGGCGGCGGTATGGCAAGTATGCTCAATACGATCTGGTTAGTGTTTTGTGCCATGATGTTTGGCGCAACAATCGAGAAAATTGGATTATTGCGTAAATTTGTAGAGTCAATTCTCTATTTTGCCAGCAGCACAGGTTCGTTAATCACCAGCACTATTGCGACATGTTTCGTTACTAATTTACTGACTGCGGATCAATACATGTCAATAGTAATGCCTGGACGGATGTTTAAAGAGGAATATAAACGCCGTGGTTTGGCGCCGGTAAATCTGTCACGCTCATTAGAAGACGGTGGTACGATCACCAGCCCGCTGATACCATGGAATACCTGCGGTGCTTATATGCACAGTGTGTTGGGGGTAAGTCCGCTTGATTATGCATTCTATGCATTCTTTAACTTAATTAATCCACTGCTGTCGATCGTTTATGCCTATCTCGGTATAAAGGTGTTGCGGTTATCACCTCCGGCAACCACCCGGCAAACAGAGATTTTAAAAAGTTAGCACAATCAGAAGCCTGAATTATTTCAGGCTTTTTCAAACTCAGAACCAGCGGATTCCAAAGGTCTCAAGGAGAAATTATGAGCAGTAATTCAGCCCGCAGCAGCCGTAGCCTGGCCAATTATCGGCAGCCAGATTTTCTGATACCTGAAATTGAGCTGACCTTTGAACTGTCCCCTGACGCTACCCGGGTTACTGCGTTGATGAACATCAAGCAGCAGTGCCCGGGAGTGCCGTTGATACTGGATGGTCAGCAGCTGAGCCTGAAATATATCGCGCTTGATGGCGTTGAACTGCGTCCGGAACAGTATCAGCTTACTGACGATCATCTTTCTATCTTTGCAGTTCCAGACAATTTCGCTCTGCTGATAATTACTGAGATTTCTCCGGCAGCAAATACGGCGCTGGAAGGGCTTTATCTGGCCGATAATGTGTTTTGTACTCAATGTGAAGCAGAGGGTTTTCGTCGAATCATGTTTTATCCCGACCGGCCTGATGTGTTGTCAGTCTATACCACCCATATAATTGCTGATCAGCGTCAGTATCCTTATTTGCTTGCCAATGGTAATAAAGTGGCTACTGAGCAACGGGCTGATGGTACCACCCGTGTGAGCTGGCATGATCCCTTTGCCAAGCCCTGTTACTTGTTTGCGTTGGTCGCCGGCAACTTCGATTGTCTTTCAGATAGTTTCACCACTGCCAGCGGCCGGCTTGTAAGCTTGCAGCTGTTTGTAGAGCCGGGGCAGCTGGCCAAAGGTGATTTTGCGATGGCGGCACTTAAACGGGCAATGCGCTGGGATGAAACACGCTACAATCTGGAATACGATCTGGATATTTATATGATTGTTGCAGTTGATTTTTTTAATATGGGCGCGATGGAAAATAAAGGACTCAATGTTTTTAACAGTAAGTATGTACTGGCGGATGACAGTACTGCTACAGACAAAGATTACTTCAATATTGAATCAATAATTGGCCATGAGTATTTTCATAATTGGACCGGTAACAGAGTAACCTGTCGGGACTGGTTTCAGCTTAGTCTAAAAGAAGGGTTAACGGTATTCAGGGATCAGGAGTTTAGCGCAGATATGGGCTCGGCAACATTAAACCGGATAGATGCGGTAAAGCTGATCCGTACGGCTCAGTTTGCCGAAGACGCCGGACCGATGGCACACCCGATCCGCCCTGAGCATGTTCTTGAAATGAATAACTTTTATACCGTAACGGTTTATGATAAAGGGGCTGAAGTTATCCGGATGCTGCAAACCCTGCTTGGTCAGGCTGGTTTTAACAAAGGATTGGCGCTCTATTTACAACGTCACGATGGCCAGGCCGTAACCTGCGATGATTTTATTGACGCGATGCAAGATGCTAATAACACAAATTTAACTCAGTTCAGGCGGTGGTATAGCCAGGCTGGCACCCCGGTGGTAACACTAAAACAACGCTATAGTGCTGAGGATGCCACGCTGCATCTGGTGGTAAATCAGGAACATACAGCTACCGAACAACAACCGCATAAGCATGCATTGCTGATACCATTGCAATTACAATTATTAAGTCATGATGGCAAAGTGAATCAGCAACACCTTATTACACTGCGCGAGCCGACTGAACATTTTAGTTTCAGCAATTTGGCCAGTGAACCGGTAATTGTCTGGGAGAATTTTTCTGCACCAGTAAAACTGCAGCAAAACTATCAGTTATCCCAATTATTGTTGATTGCTGAGAAAGCAAACAACGGTTTTGCCAAGTGGGATGCGATGCAGGTATTCTGGTCTGACTTTATAAGGCACAAAATAACCCAACCTGACACGCAGCTGGAATTACCCGATGCGTTGCTGACTATAATGCGCCAGTGGCTTCGCCAGCCGTTGGCGGATCATGCTCTGACGGCTGAGTTATTATCTTTACCTGACTTTAATACCCTGGCCGAGCAGTATCAGTATATACCGGTGTCTGGCATCCTCAGCAGCCTGAAGACGATTAAATTGCAACTGGCAAGTGTGCTCGCTAAAGAGTGGCTTAACTGTTATCAGCTGACAGAAACCGCACCTTACCATTATACAGAGAAGGCAGCAGGTGCCCGGGCGCTGCGTAATTGTTGTTTAAGTTATCTTGCTCTCACCAGTGATGGTCCTGTGCTGCTCAACCAACACTATAATAATTCAGATAACATGACCGATAGTCTGGCCGCGCTTTTTGCCGCGCAACAAACCGGTATTGCCGGATTTAATGATCTTGCACAACACTTCGCCGCGAAATGGCATCAAAACGTACTGATTATGGACAAATATTTTTCTTTGCTGGCCAGTAATCCCAACGATGACGTATTTGATAGTTTAGATACCCTGAGTAACCATCCGCTGTTTAGCTGGAAGAACCCTAACCGGGTTCGGGCGTTGTACGGTGCCTTTAGCATGCGCAACGCGGAACAATTTCATCGTGCCGACGGTAATGGATATCGTTGCCTGGCAGACGTCGTCAGCAGGATGGACGTGATAAACCCGCAGGTCGCGGCGCGTTTAATTACCCCTTTGCTAGCCTGGAAACGTTTTAACGATCAACGGCGGGACCATATGGTGGCAGCATTGCAGCAATTGGCAACGCAGCCATCGTTAAGCAATGATCTTTATGAGAAAATTACTAAAAGTCTGCCATGAAGCGACAATTTCTGTTTAATGCTTTCCTGGCCAGGGATAAATGCCTGCTTTATTACCAGGGTTCGCTGCGCTATGTGGTTGTCACTGCCGATAGTGGAGAGCGGATCCAGCTGGGATTAAAGCATTTCCAGCCTTTTTTTTCAGATTTGGGTTTGCGTGGTCGCTTCAGGCTGTCGTTAACCCAAAGTGGGGCTTTTGAACGGTTAGAAAAAATTAATTAGAGTTAATACTTTAAACATTGGATTAAAACAAAGCTTTGCAGTTTCATCTGGTTTGACCTTTAATTTCATTAGCTTATGAAGTGGTCTCAACATGCTTAAGTCAATGATTAAACTGAAAGTGCGATTATCCGATCAGGCAGATGCTGCAATTAATAAAAAATGAATAAAAATCAACAGATATACGCAAGGAGAGGCCTTGCTAACACCCTAAAATGATGTAATTATTTCCGTGATGCAAGCTGAGCTCCGAGCAGTTGGTTCAGCATAATAATTAAAAAGACAAAACATACCTGCAGGGACAGGGGGAGATCACAAGATGAATAGAAGGCCTAATACTTTTTATAAAAGTCCGTTAGCCTTAGGGGTTGCATCTGCACTACTGGCACTGTCTGTTGTGCCTGCGCAAGCAGCAACCTTTGACGTTGGCAATTTCCAGGTTGTATTTGACTCAACCTTTTCATATGGGGCCAGTATCCGAACTGAAGAGCGTAACTGGGATACAATAGCAAAAGTAAACCACCCACGTTTTGATTGGACAGGCTATAACGCGGCCACTAACTTAATTTATCAGCCAGCGGACATCTGGGCTCAGCCTGGTGGTTACTCAAGCAATGGTGATGCAGGCAATCTTAACTTTGACCGCGGTGATATGTTCTCCAGCCTGTTCAAAGGTCTGCATGAATTATCAATCACTAAAGATAATATCGGCTTTTTCGGCCGTTTCATGTATTTCTACGACTTTGCGATGAACGATGGTGATTTCGCTTACAGTAATCCGTTAAGCGGTCAGCAGGTTGACCCTTGCGCTGATTCAGAATCCAGTGAGCTTGCCTGTAAGGATTTCAGGGTTTTAGACGCCTACCTTTATGGCAACTTTTCGTTTAACGACGGCATGAACCCTGTGACGGTGCGGGTGGGTAACCAGGTACTTAGCTGGGGTGAAAGTACCTTTATTCCACATGGTATTAATATTACTCCGGTAGATGTCGGCATTCTGCGGGCACCCGGTGCAGATTTAAAAGAAGCCTTTATTCCAACAGGTATGGTTACGCTGTCCGTTGGCTGGACTGAAAATCTGTCGACCGAAATGTTTTATCAGTATTCCTGGCAGGAAAGCTACCTGCCACCTCCAGGCACCTATTTCTCGACAAACGATTTTGCTGGCCGTGGCGGTTATGGTCAGAATATTCAATTAGGTTTTTCTGGAAACCCGGACATTGACCTGGCGTATCTGTTGCAAAACTTAAATGGTATCGGTTCGGCTGTTGCTGCCGGTCAACTGGATCCCGCTACTGCCGCTCAGCTTTATCTGGCATATCCAACCAAAGTTGCGCTTCGTCCAACGGGAACTGATGGCAGAATTGAACCGGAAGATGGTGGCCAGTATGGTCTGAAAATTGAATATTTCTCACCGGCGTTAAATGATACTGAATTTGCGCTTTACTACATGAATTATCACAGCCGGGTACCAGTAATCTCTGGCGTTGCTTCTGATTTCAGAGGCGCTGCAATTCAGCAGGATATTGGTTATTTAGCGCAGCTGGCAGGTAATTTAACTGCTGATAATATTGATAACTTACTGGCATTCTCAAAAGGTAAGCTGGAATATCCGGAAGATATCAAATTGTATGGCTTCAGCTTCAACACGACTGTTGGCACAACCTCAGTTGCTGGTGAAATAGCTTACCGCCAGGATGATCCACTTCAAATTGATGATGTTGAAATTCTGTATGCAGGTATGCCGGAGCAGCTGGCAAATGCAGGATTACGTCCTGATTTATCCGGGATCTCACAGATTGGCCGTGAAATTGGAGTGAAGGTTCAACCAGGTGATCCGGCTCAGGGCTTTATTTTACGTGACACCCTGCAAGCTCAAATGACTTTTACTCACTTATTTGGACCAACCCGTCTACTGGCCGCTGACAACTTCACTATGCTGGCAGAAGTAGGTGGTATCCAAATTCAGGACATGCCTTCACAAGACGTATTACGCTTAAATGGTCCAGGTACAGATCGCAGCGGTGGCCCGTTGGTTGGAACAAATGGCCCGGCACCTGGCTTACACACCGGTTTATCCGATGGCCCGGAAACTAATCCGTTTCCTACGGCTTCAGCCTGGGGTTATCGTATTCTGGCCAAAGCAGACTACAACAACGTCTTTGCCGGCGTAAATATGTCACAGCGTTTGGTATTCTCGCATGACGTCAATGGTATTACTCCAGACCCATTGTTTATGTTTGTTGAAGACCGCAAATCAGCGGCTTATGCAGTAAGTTTTGATTACTTAAGCAAGTGGTCAGCTGAACTGTCGTACAATTGGTTCTGGGGCGGAGTAGGTACCACTAATAATGTTGCCGACCGTGACTTTGTATCTTTTAATATTAAATACTCTATTTAAGGGACGAGAGCCGATTATGAAAAAACTCACCCTATTGTCTTCAGCGATTGCGCTAATTGTCAGTTGCAACGCTCTGGCAAAGATAACACCAGAACAAGCTGCCAGGTTGGGAAGTGATTTAACACCGCTTGGTGCTGAGAAAGCTGGAAATGCTGATGGTACTATCCCGGCATGGACTGGTGGTATCACCAATCCACCGGCAGGATACAGCCCAGGTGACCACCATATAGACCCGTTTGCCACAGATGAAATTGTTTTAACCATTGATAAATCTAATGTGGCAGATCATCGGCAGTTTTTGAGCCCGGGTATGATACAGCTTTTTGATATTTATCCTGACACGTTTAAGATGAATGTGTATCCAACCCGTCGTAGTGCATCTTTTCCACAGTATTTTTATGATGCTACCCAGAAAATTGCTACGGAAGCTGAGTTAGTTCAAGGTGGTAACGGTTTGGTCAACGCGGCTATTGGTATCCCATTCCCGATACCAGAAAACGGCCTGGAAGCGGTTTGGAACCATATTGTTCGCTACCGTGGTGTTGCAGCAAGCCGAAATGGTGGCCAGGCAGCGCCTACCTCTAACGGTGCTTATACGGTGATCGGTTTTGATGAACAAATTATGTTTAAGTATTCGCATCCGGATGCTACGGCAGACGCCCTGGAAGCTGAAAACATTTTGTTCAGATTTAAGCAAAGCGTTACCTCTCCAGCGCGACTGGCAGGTACCGCATTATTAGTACATGAGACGATGGATCAGGTAGCAACACCTCGTCAGGCATGGACTTATAATACCGGTCAACGTCGTGTTCGTCGTGCACCAAACGTGGCGTACGATGCTCCAGGTACCGCCTCCGATGGTTTGCGTACCACTGATGATTTCGACATGTTTAACGGCTCACCTGACCGTTATAACTGGGAGTTGAAAGGCAAGCAGGAAATGTATATTGCTTATAACGATTACAAACTGCACAGCAAAGAAGTGAAATATGCAGATCTTCTGATGGCCGGTCATATTAATCCTGACTATGTTCGCTGGGAAAAGCACAGAGTTTGGGTAGTTGAAGCAACACTTAAAGACGGTACACGCCATGTATATGGTAAGCGGGTATTTTATATCGATGAAGACAGCTGGCAGATCCATGTCGCTGATTTGTATGATAACCGCGGAGATATGTACCGGGTAGCGGTTGCGCACGGCTTGAACTATTATGAAGTACCCACTCATTGGAGTACGCTGGAAGTTTATCATGATCTTAATTCACGCCGCTATATTGCTATCGGTCTGGATAATGAAGACAGAATGTATGATTTCTCAGTCGAACTTTCTGACAATGATTTCACGCCTGCAGCATTACGTCGTGAAGGAACTCGTTAAGTTACGTTAGTGTTCAAACGGCTGGCATTAGCTGGCCGTTTTTTTTAGTTTTAATTTCTGCCTTACGTTTGGTTGTGGCAGTAATTAATTTATTTTGCAATTTTAAGAGTAGTTATGCTGCCTATGTTTAAAAAACTTTTTTTGGCTTGCAGTTGCATTATGTTAAGCAGTACAGCATTGCAGGTGCTGGCCGATGTTAATTCTGTCGAAGAAGCCAAGGCAGCATATATAATGCCGCTTACTGCAGAGTCGTTGCTAACCGATGTGCAAAAAGTCAGCGACAATTTTTATGTGGCGGTAGGTGAACGTGGTCATATTTTATTGAGTAACGATGCTACCCATTGGCGACAGTCTCCGGTGCCGACTCAAAGTATGCTAACTGCAGTGTTTTTTGTTGATGAGCAACATGGCTGGGCGGTAGGGCATGACGCATTAATACTTGCGACCAGCGATGGTGGAGCCAGTTGGCAGCTGCAGCAATTTTTACCAGAAGATGATAAGCCCCTGCTTGATGTTTATTTCCGGGATACTCAGCATGGTATGGCGGTTGGTGCTTATGGCTTATTTTATGTTACGACCGACGGTGGTAGTACCTGGGAACAGGAATTATTTGTCGAGCTCGCCGCTGAAGAAGATAAAGAATATCTGCTGGACTTACAACAAACTGATCCAGATATTTACCGGCAGGAACTGAGTTCAATTTTACCACATTTTAATCGACTATTTATTGATGGCAATACCTTGTACATGGTAGGTGAAGCCGGTTTTATAGCCAAAAGCTTAGACTTTGGCTCCAGTTGGCAGCGATTAGAGGAGTTCTATAACGGTTCTTTGTTTGATTTACACCGTACCCCAGAAATGGGTTTGTTGGCTGTCGGTTTACGCGGCCATGTTTTTCGTAGTGAAGACAATGGCCAGAATTGGCAACAAATTGAGATAAGTGAATCGGCTACTTTAAATAGCGTATTTAGTGACGCAATGGGAAACATTTACCTTACCGGCAATGCTGGTACGTTACTTCAGAGCACTGATGACGGCGTAAGCTTTACGGAACGTTCGCAGGAAGATGGCAAAGCGATTTTAAATGGCGTCGCGTTAGATAACAGGATGTTGCTGGTCACTGAGGTTGGCATAAAAGTATTAAATCTGGATAAGTCTGAATAATATGAGTGTAAATTCACTGGTTAATAAATTTGAATATGCGTTATTCCGGCACCGTTTATTGGTGCTTGTCGTTTTTCTTCTGGTTACTGTCGGTTTACTGGTAAAAGCAACTGATATTAAACTGGATGCCTCTTTTACCAAAAATATACCGTTAAAGCATGAATATATGCAGACCTATCTGGAACATGCTGAAGATTTTGGTGGCGCCAACAATATTCTCATCGCTGTTTGCGATGCCAGCGGCGATATTTTTAACCCAACATTTTTTGAAACATTCCGCCAGGTGCATGATGACGTCTTGTATACCCCGGGCGTGAATCGGGTATTGGTAAAGTCACTGTTCAGTCCCAGCACACGTTTTATCGAAGTTGTTGAGGATGGCTTTGCTGGAGGACCGGTCATCCCTGCCGATTTTGTTGCCGATAAACGTGGCCTTGCCAAGGTAAAATCCAACGTTGAGAAAGCGGGTATCGTTGGTCGTATGGTCGCCGATGATTACAGTTGTGCGATGATCACTGCGCAACTGCTTGAGATTGACCCCGAAACCGGAGAAGCTGTCGATACACTCGATTTTGCTACGGCCTTAGAGCAAAATATCAGGGCCAAGCACCAGAGTGAACAAATTAGTGTCCATATTATTGGCTTCGCAAAAATGGTGGGTGATGTCGCCGAAGGTGCCAAAGGTGTGGTGTTATTTTTTCTGGTTGCAATTGCCGTCACCGCATTGATGGTATTTTTCTTTTCTAAGTCAATCATGCTGACGGTGCTGCCGATTGCCTGTTCACTTATCGCGGTGGTGTGGCAGATGGGGCTTCTGACAATGCTCGGTTTTGGCATTGACCCGATGTCTATTCTGGTACCATTTCTGGTTTTTGCTATTGGTGTTAGTCACGGTGTGCAAATGATTAACTCTACCGGCAAACGTGTTGCGGCCGGTATGGACGCGAAAACTGCGGCTGAGTCCAGTTTTCGTAAGCTATTGGTCCCTGGCGGCGTCGCCTTATTGTCTGATACCGTAGGTTTCTTAACCTTATTAATCATAGAAATTGGGGTTATTCGTGAATTGGCGATTACCGCCAGCCTTGGTGTAGCCGTTATCATTCTGACCAACCTGATTTTGCTTCCTGTATTAATGTCTTTTGTTAAGTTCAGCGCAGCATACAAAGCGAGAGTTGCGTCGCCTTCAGTTAAGGCGGATAAATTCTGGTACGCGTTATCAGCATTTGCAACCAAACGTTTTGCGTATGCCATTATTGCAGTTACTGCTGTGTTATTTGCCCTTGGATACTGGCAAAGTCAGCAACTTAAGATTGGCGATTTACATGAGGGGGCGCCGTCCTTACACGAAGACTCCCGTTATAATCTTGATACCAAGCTTATTACCGATCGTTTTGCTATCTCTGTCGACTATATCAATATTATGGTTGAAACCATTCCCAGTGCCTGTACTGAGCATGACATTATGGATCGGATCGATCAATTTCAGTGGTTGATGGAAAATGTCCCCGGGGTGCAATCAGTAATATCGCTGGCATCGGTATCAAAAAGCATTAACGCCGCTTATAACGAAGGTAATCAGAAGTGGCGGGTGTTACCTCGAAATCCTCAGTCTCTGGTGCAGGCCACTTCCAGAGTTGAAACCAGTACCGGGTTGTTAAATGCAGACTGTTCGGTAATGCCGGTGATGGTGTTTCTGGAAGATCACAAAGCTGAAACTATTGAACAGGTGGTACTCGCCGCGAAAAAATATGGCGCTGAACTTGGCGATGAACAAACCCGCTTTATGCTGGCCTCTGGCCCTGCGGGTGTAATGGCTGCGACTAACGAAGCGGTGTCGGCGGCACAGCAGCCA
This sequence comes from Arsukibacterium sp. UBA5043, assembly GCA_002415085.1. Classification (GTDB taxonomy): domain Bacteria; phylum Pseudomonadota; class Gammaproteobacteria; order Enterobacterales; family Alteromonadaceae; genus Alishewanella. Next base: position 156,902 of record DIBV01000005.1, read on the forward strand.
ATGATGTGGTACGTATACGGTGCTGTTATTATTTTATGCTTATTAAGCTTTCGCTCACTGCGGGCTACAATTGCCGTGGTAGTGCCGCTATATGTTGTATCGGTACTGGCCACTGCATTGATGACAAAACTGCAGATTGGTCTGACCGTGTCGACGTTACCTGTTATTGCGCTTGGTGTGGGTATCGGTGTTGATTATGGCATTTATATCTTGTCCAGCATGAGTCAGTTGTTACGAGACGGTATGCCTTTGCGGCAGGCCTATTTTGAAGCGCTGAAAGAGCGCGGCAGCGCTGTGTTGTTTACCGGTATCACGCTGGCGGTTGGGGTAAGTACCTGGGTGTTTTCGGCATTGAAGTTCCAGGTCGACATGGGGATCCTGCTTACCTTTATGTTTATTGTGAATATGTTGGGTGCAATAGTGGTACTGCCAGCTTTAGCTGCAGTGTTCTGGCGGAATAATCGTTAACGGCAGAAAAAGATTTTTGCATGTTTAAACATGAAAATGGCCGAAAGGCCATTTTCTATTTAGACGAACTGAATAAGTTGTCAAAAGCCTTAAAAACCACTGGTTTAACCAGCATAAAAGCCGGAAATAGTGCTTCAAAAGCGCTACAATAGTCACTACACTGCGCAGCAGACAAGACCTTGTATGTTAGCTAGAACCAGCTGGTAAAGCTGTGCTCTTAAAAAGGATACAATAATGGCACTGATAGACGGTCATCCTTCTGTACTACTACAAAACGTAAGCAAACTGATAACTCAAAAAGTAAAAGATCAGCCTAAGCTGGTGGAGAAATTTGCTTACACCCTTTATGGCAATATGTCGAACGAAGATTTAGTGGGTCGCAATGACAGTGATCTGTATGGTGCGGCGTTAAGTTTATGGCAAACCTTTAATCAACATGCTGAGGCTGAGGCCCGGATCCGGGTTTACAATCCCGAGATATCGCGCCACGGTTGGGAATCCAAGCATACTATCGTAGAAATAGTAGTAAAGGATATGCCATTTCTGGTTGATTCGGTGCGCATGGCGTTAACCCGGCACGGTATCGCAGCACATTTACTCCTGCATTATCCCTTACAGACACAGCGCGATAAAGCGGGCCATATTACTGATTTCTTCAAACTAGGCAGTAGCAATAACTCCAGTACCCAGCAAACCGTATTTCATATTGAAATCGATCGGATAACAGAGGAGTCCACGATACAATCGTTAAAGAGTGAATTGCACTCGGTAATGGAAGATGTGTCGCTGGCGGTGCAGGACTGGCAGCCAACCCGACAAAAATTACTAGACGTAATCAAAACATATGCAAAAAACAGCGGTAAGGCCGCTGCTGATGAAATTAAAGAAACAACAGATTTTCTGAACTGGTTAGTTAAGGATAACTTTACCTTACTTGGCTATCGCGAATATAAAATGACGCCGGTCAAAGGTGATTATAAAATTGCTGGAATTGATTCCAGCTCTTTAGGTCTGATGCGTCGCTCTGATTCCCGCGACCTGATGTTATCCGCTTTGCCTGATGCCGGTCGCAAACAAGCATTAAGCCCGACAATTTTGGTGTTAACCAAAACAAATAACAAATCCCGGGTACACCGGCCGGCTTACATTGATTATGTTGGCGTTAAGCAGTTTGATAAAGATGGCAAGGTTGTAGGCGAGCATCGTTTTATCGGCTTATATTCATCCTCGTTATACAACAACAGTGCTGCAGATATTCCACTGCTTAAAAGTAAGCTGGCCCGGGTCATGGCAATGTCTGAGTTTGCTACCGGCACGCACGCTTATAAAGCATTGCTAAATATACTTGAAACCTATCCCCGGGATGAGTTGATCCAGGCAACAGCCGACGAACTGCTGTATGTCGCAATGGGCGTTTTGCAGATGCAAGAACGTGACATGACCCGTTTGTTTATGCGCAAAGATGCGTTTGGCCGATTTGTTACGGCTATGGTTTATGTCCCGCGCGAGCGTTATAACACTCAGCTACGAAAAGAAACTCAGGCCATTTTACAACGGGCACTGGGCACCGACGAGCCGGTAGAGTTTACTACCTATTTTTCAGAATCCGTGTTGGCCCGTACCCATTATCTGGTGCGGATCACTGATAGCCATGTTGAGTATAAAGTGAAAGATATTGAACGTAATCTGGTCGAAGCAGCCCGTACCTGGGAAGACAAATTAGAAACGGCATTAACCGGCGTATATGGGGAAGCCCGGGGCCGGGAATTGGGACGTAAATATGTTAATAGTTTTCCAAGAGCCTATAAAGAAGAAATGCTGCCAAGCGATGCGTTGGTAGATATCGGCAAACTGGAAGCATTAAACGACGACAATAAGCTAGAGATGTTGTTTTACCGGCCACAAGAAGAAAGTAAAGATAGCAAAGCGGTGCGGTTAAACCTGTTCCATAAGGATCACCCGATCCATTTGTCAGATGTCTTACCCATGCTGGAAAACTTCGGCTTACGGGTTATAGGTGAAACACCTTATGCGGTCAAATCTCCTGATGGTTCTGTCAGCTGGATTTTAAATTTCTCCATGCAGCTCAACGGGGAAGTTCCGCTGGATTTTGCCGAAGCACAGCAAAGCTTTCAGTTATCATTTGCCAAAGTATGGGCTGGGCAACTGGAAGATGACGGTTTTAACCGGCTTATTTTAGGGGCAGGTTTGACCGGACGGCAGGCTTCTATTATTCGCGCTTTTGCCAAGTATAAACGGCAGATAGGGGGAACCTTCAGTCAGAATTATGTTGAAAGTACCTTTACCCGTTATCCGGAGCTTGCAGGTTTACTGGTGCAACTTTTTGATAAAAAGTTTTCGCCATCATCCAAAGCCACTGTTAAGTCTATAGAAAAGCTAGAAGAGCAAATTAATACCCAGTTGGAAGGGGTTGCGAATCTTGATGACGACCGGATTATCCGTCGTTTTGTTTATATGATTAATGCGACGTTACGTACCAATTATTATCAGCCAGCCGCTGACGGTACTGATAAACCTTATATTTCGTTTAAAATTAAACCCGATTTAATTCCTGATATCCCGCTGCCATTGCCAATGTATGAAATCTTTGTCTATTCACCGCGGGTAGAAGGGGTACATTTACGTTTTGGTAAAGTTGCACGGGGCGGGCTGCGTTGGTCTGATCGTCGGGAAGATTTCCGCACTGAAGTGCTGGGCCTGGTAAAAGCGCAACAAGTTAAAAATACCGTTATTGTCCCCTCAGGTGCCAAAGGTGGTTTTGTATGTAAAAAGCTGCCGGAAACCGGTGGCCGCGATGCGTTTATTGCAGAGGGTAAAGCGTGTTACCGGATCTTTATCCGGGCATTGCTGGATATTACCGATAATATTGTTAAGGGCAGCATAGTACCGCCTGCCAATGTTACCCGGTTAGATGAAGATGATCCCTATCTGGTTGTGGCCGCCGATAAAGGCACGGCAACCTTCTCCGATATATCAAATGGCATCTCAGAAGAATATGGATTCTGGCTGGGTGACGCCTTTGCCTCAGGCGGATCTAATGGATATGACCATAAGAAGATGGGGATTACAGCCCGGGGGGCCTGGGAAGCGGTTAAACGGCATTTCCGTGAAATGGGTATTAATTGCCAGACTACAGATTTCACCTGTGTGGGTATTGGCGATATGGCTGGCGATGTATTTGGTAACGGCATGTTGTTATCTAAACATATTCGCTTACAAGTCGCGTTCAACCATATGCACATTTTCATTGACCCGAATCCGGATCCAGCTAGCAGCTATGTTGAACGTGAGCGCTTGTTTAATCTGCCCACTTCTACCTGGGAGGATTACGACAAGTCCCTTATTTCTGAAGGGGGCGGCATATTCGCACGTAGCGCTAAATCAATAAAATTGTCAGCGCAAATGAAAGAAATGCTAGGCACCACCAAAGCCAGCATGACGCCAAATGAACTGATCCGTGAATGTCTGATGATGCCCGTAGATCTGATTTGGAACGGCGGTATTGGTACTTACATTAAAGCGACGTCAGAAAGCCATGCCGAAGTGGGTGACCGTGGTTCTGAACCGTTACGGATTAACGGCAGAGAATTAAAAGCGAAAATATTTGGTGAAGGCGGTAACCTTGGCGCCACGCAGCGCGGTCGTATTGAGTTTGCTGCTAACGGCGGGCGGATAAATACTGACTTTGTTGATAACGTAGGGGGCGTAACCTGCTCAGATAATGAAGTTAATATCAAAATTTTATTAAACGCGTTGGTGCAAAGTGGTGATTTAACCCTGAAACAGCGCAATAAATTACTCAATGAGATGACGGACGATGTTGCAGCGTTAGTATTAAAAGAATGCTATCGGCAAAACCAGAGTATTACCCTGTCGTCGTTGCTGGGTTCTGAGCAGATTAAGGAATACACTCGCTTTATTCATGCGTTGGAGAAAGACGGCAAGCTTAACCGCGAACTGGAGTTTTTACCCAGCGACGATGAACTGGCAGAGCGGATGGTAAAAGGGATTGGTCTGACTCGTCCGGAGCTTGCGATATTAACCGCTTATGGCAAAATGGTATTGAAGGAGCGTTTGGTACTGCCCGAAATTTTTGATAATAACTACTTTAAACGACAGTTATTTACGGCATTTCCTGAAGTACTACAAAAGCAGTATGCCAAAGAGATGGAAAACCATCCGTTAAAAGCAGAGATTATTGCCACTAAATTAGCCAATATGCTGGTTAATGAAATGGGCCCTAATTTCGCGCAACGAATGCTGGAAGAAACGGGTGCAACAATTGGTGAAGTTGCAATGTGTTACGCCATTGCCCGTGATTTATTTGATTTGTCAAAATTCTGGAAGCAGCTTGAGCTACTGGATAATGATATTTCAGCATCGCTCCAAAACCGGTTACTGTTCCAGTTGCGACGCACTATGCGCCGGGCAACCCGCTGGTTTATCCGCCATCGCAATAAAACCATGGACATTCAGCAAACAGTAGATTTCTTTAAACCGGCTTATCAGGCGATATCAAATGAGCTGGCCAATTATCTCGCAGACGCTGAACTTGCTCAGCTTCGTGATAACGAGCAAGATTTGATCAGCAAAGGTATCCCCGCTGATATAGCCCGTTATTTAACGCAGCTCAGTACGGTTTTCTCGGTAATGGATATTGCTCAGGTCAGTGATAATCAGGGAACCTCTCTGGCTCTTGTGTCAGAGATTTACTTCAAACTTGGCGACAAACTGGATTTACACTGGTTCCTGGAACAGATTACCCAGCAACCCGTTGCCAATCATTGGCAAGCACTGGCAAGGGCATCGTACCGGGAAGAACTGGACTGGCAGCAGCGCTCTTTAACGGCGGTGGTTGTTCGAAATTGTGGTAAAGCCTGTTCAGCAGATGAAGTCATTGCAACCTGGTTAACCCAACATCAAATTCTGGTTGAACGCTGGCGCTTAATGCTGGCCGAGTTTAAAACAACTAAGAGCCATGAGTTTGCTAAGTTTTCTGTAGCCATGCGTGAACTGATGTTGTTAAGTCAATCAGTTTGATGCTGAAATAAGCCGATACAATGGTTACAATACCCCGGTAAGTCCGGGGTATTTTTTTTATTAATGAAGGCGTCTATGTTTTACTCTATTGCAAAAAAACTAATGTTTACCTGTGATGCTGAGCGGGCTCATGATCTGGCGCTGGGCAGCCTGAAACGATTAGCTCATACCCCAGCATCAATGTTGTGGCGCCAACAGGTTGCGCCAAAACCAGTAACTGTAGCGGGTATTTGTTTTGAGAACCCAGTAGGCTTGGCTGCGGGTCTGGACAAAAACGCTGATTGTATTGATGCTTTTGGCCAGATGGGATTTGGTTTTATTGAAGTAGGGACGGTAACACCAAGACCACAAGCGGGTAATGATAAACCCAGGATTTTCCGGCTACCTCAGGCAGAAGCAATCATTAACCGGATGGGATTTAACAATAAAGGTGTTGATTATCTGGTAAATAATGTTAAAAACGCCAGTTATAAAGGTGTTCTTGGCATAAACATTGGTAAAAACAAAGACACCAGTAATGAGCGTGGTAAAGACGATTATGTCAGCTGCATGCGTAAGGTATATCCTCACGCCAGTTATATTACCATCAATATATCATCACCAAATACACCTGGCCTGCGCGATCTGCAATTTGGTGAAGCTTTACTTGATTTGTTGCAAACCCTCAAAAATGAGCAACTGGATTTACAAGCCCACTATGACAAATATGTGCCATTGTTCGTTAAAATAGCCCCTGATATGGATAATCTGGCAGTGAGTCAGATTGCTGAAACGCTGCTAAAAAGCAAAATGGATGGTGCAATTGCGACTAATACTACTTTGGACAGAAGCTTAGTAACCGGATTGCCACATGCGGAGCAAGCTGGTGGGCTGAGTGGTTTACCTGTTCAGCAGCAAAGTACAGATATCATCAGCCAGTTGCGTCAGGCGGTTGGTCCGAAGCTGCCCATTATTGGAGTAGGCGGAATTAATGACAGTGATTCTGCCCAGGCAAAACTTTCAGCGGGTGCCAACTTGCTGCAAGTATATACAGGTTTTATTTACCGGGGACCAACGTTGATAAAGACGATCATTGACGGCTTATAAAGATCAATCCACGATCCGGCTTTGATATGAAGAAATAGTCTTTAATGTATTGATCAGCATGCTATAGTGATGAAAATAAAAAGATAATTCAATAACTTGATTGCAAAGGATTTGACCATGTTAACGCCGTCAGAGCGCTGGAGCTGGACATACTGTGAACAACGCGACCGCTTACTACTGGATATTAGTGAGCAAGCTCAGTTTTGCTCTAATTTAACCTTGCAACAATTAACGGTTAAGCCGGTTCAGCAGCGTTTCGCGGTAAATGAAGCAGAGCTGTTCTGGCAATATCTGGAAAGCCTGGAATCATTGACCCTGGGTTATGCTGAGACGTTGGAATTATGTTTACACGCGCTTAGCGCTCAATATTTACAGTTGCAGGCTCACAAAAGCTGGTACTTTCCTGAACAAGTAACCTCAGCGGTACAGCATAGTGATTTAGTCAGTATTGTTGGTGCCGATGGCAGGGTAGCGGCGTTGGTTGTTGCTGAAGATCCCGACTGTGTAAGTTGTTTAATGTTAGCTGACGTGCAAACGTTGGCAGGTAAAGTGATTAAGCGGGCGAGTGTTGTGCGTGTGCTTCGCAACCGAGTTAGCCCTTTTAATCAACCAACAATGTTAGCGCGAAGTGCCTGAAACCAGCTGACAGTGGTATAATTGCTGTTTGTTATAGTTTTAAATTCAGGATCAGACGTTGACTGCTACTTTGCCTACTTCATTTACATCCTCTGAACAAAGCAGTAATACTGAGCTGCAACGTTTTTTCTCGTTAATTGAACAACTGATGCAAGAGCAGCAATTGATCCGTTTGGTTCTTAGCAAGTATCAGGGGCCTGCATTACAATTACGGCGGCTCGAAATCAGTCCGGTAGAAATTAAATCAAAGATCTGCTGGCGTTTTGTCTGGCAATACCAGACTAATCATCAAACTCAAAATTATGGGGCGGCAGACGCTCTTGCCCTACTGCGTACTTTATTGCCTGAAGAGTTTAAAGCCGCGCAATTACAAGCAAACGCCAGTGAAACCCAGATGACAATAAGTAAAAAAGGCAAGGTATTGCTTAATAGTAAAAAAATAAGCACTAAGCAAACTGCAGATATCAGTCATAACAGAGAAAAACAGCGTTTTGTTGAGCAAAGCCGACCATTCCTGACGGCCCTTGGTGTGACGGATGTCCAGGGCAGAATAATTCCTGCGATGGCTAATAAGTGGAAGCAGATCAATAAATTTATTGAAATATTACAGGCTGCTGTCAAAGACAGCGGCTTACTGCAAGCAACACAGTTACATGTGGCAGATTTTGGTTCGGGTAAAGCATACCTCACTTTTGCGATGCATGATTACTTTTGTCATACGCTGGGATTAACAGCAAAAATTACCGGCGTAGAGCTACGCCAGAATCTGGTTGATTTATGTAATAACACAGTAGCAAAACTAAACCTATCGGGTATTCATTTTGAACAAGGTGATGTTAAGCATTTTCAGACGCGCGGCATTAATGTGATGGTGGCTTTACATGCTTGTGATGTCGCCACAGATTACGCTATCAATATGGGGGTTCGTACTGGCGCTGAAATTATTATGTGCTCACCCTGTTGCCATAAAGAAATCCGGCCACAGATCCGTTTGCCAGACGTCATGGCTCCCATGCTCAGCCACGGTATCCATCTGGGGCAGGAAGCAGAAATGGTAACTGACAGTCTGCGGGCATTGCTGTTGGAAGCGCACGGCTATCACACCAAAGTATTTGAATTTATCTCGCTGGAACATACCAGTAAAAACAAAATGATCCTGGCGACTAAACGCAAAAATGCGGTAGTAAATAGTGAAGCATTACAACAAATCGCTTCGATAAAACAGTTTTACGGGATTAAACAGCAGTGTCTTGAACAGCTGCTGCAAGGCGCGTTTCAGAAATGAACGTTAATCTTTAGCCATGAGTTGTTCAACCAGTAACATTACCGCCTGCAGTTGCGGCGCTTGCGTCGTAATGTACTGCTCACCGGTATAACCCCACCAATCCCAGCAACCATGTGGATTAAACGCACTGGGTGCTGCCTGGGGATAGAGTATTACCAGATTGTTGCTGTCTGCATAAAGATTAAGACCTGTCTGAGTAATATAAGCATCGCCTACTGCTGCCACATGCTGTTTGCAGCCATGAAAGCTAATATGTAGCTGGCATGGCTCGCCAGCTTTGCAACGCTTTGGCACGTAAGCATAGCCGGTTTTTGCCATTAAACTGCCAGCCTGTGATTGGGTAAGCTCCAACATGTCGCCGGTGCTGGTATCTGCTTTGGCATCAAGCGGGCCGAGCAGATGCTGTAACAGCGCACCCGCTGCATCATATTGGCAATTTGCAATGAATGGCGGCTCAGAAACGTCGCAGGCTGTGCCTGCGTTGTTATCTGTCGGAAAATGATGAGCAAAGCTCTTATCCGCTACAAACTTCAGGTTTTCTGGCGCCACCCATTGCTGGTATTGCCTGACCAGCGCTTTGCCAACTTCAGGATTAACCGTAGTGTCCGCGCGGCCATGTAAAATCCAGACCTTATCATCTTTTAAATGTGTTGTGTCTGGCAGCAATTGTGTTTGCTCCAGTTCATTTAAATAAGTATTAATCGCCTTAAGATCGGGGTTCGTATCTGCTTTGCCCATGCAATGTGCAAAAGCTGTAGCCAGAGTATTTTGAGCGCAATAAAGTGGGCCGCCGGCAATCAACGCCGCTCCGTTTACCTGTTCGGAAAACGCGACATGAAATTGTACTGCCATGTACGCACCTGAAGATAAGCCTGAAACGGTTATTTGCTCGTCAAGTTGCAATTTACTGACATCCGCTATGGTATAAGCAGGTGCAATGACCAGCGTTAATGCCAGCAGCTTTGAAGTTAGCAGGGTATTACTTAATGAGCGTTGGCGCATAGCAGACATCCTCAAATAACATAAAGTTTATAACGTGACATAGCTTTTGCAGCATAGCCATAACGCTTTAGTATTGTCCAACTTACTAAGGTTTTTTACCTGCTCTCAACAACGCCTGAGCCCACTGTGGATTACCATCGTTAGCAGCCGGCGTAATTCCCAAGATACTGCACATTAAATTATATAATTCAATGTTAGCAAAGGCAGGGATGGTCTGGCCCTTTGCGAAGGCCGGACCATGGCCGATAAAAATGGCTTGCATCTGTGGTGCGATATTATCGTAACCATGACTGCCGGTCACGGGTTGCGGTGAAGGATTGTTTTGCTCACGAAAAAAGCGCTTTTGCTGGATCAAACGCCAGCCTGGCTCCGGAATAACCAGTAACGGTGCGACCCTTTTACTTTGCTGATAATGCCAGCGTGCTGGTAATTCCTCCTTACGATATACTCGGGCAGTATCGGGTAGCGCTGTCCGCAATTGTTGATAAATGTGTTCTAACTCACCTGTTTTAGGAAAAATAGAGACGATTTCCGGGGTCCACAACGTCAGCATTGCTTTGCTGCTATCAAATAACGTATCGACGATGATAGTTTGCTCAGAGGGTACTTCTGCCATACCATGGTCTGATACCAGCAATAAATTTACTTCGTTATACAGATTCTGCTGTTCTAAACCGGCAATCAGTTGGCCAATTGCTTCGTCCACCTCCGCTACCGCTGCTTTCACTTCAGCTGAATCAGGGCCATACTGATGGCCGGCATCATCAATAGTGCTGAAATACAACGTAAGAAAACGTGGACGCTGTGGCTTAGGTAAAGATAACCACTGCAACACGGAACGAACCCTTTCGCTATTCCTGATCTTGCCGTCATAGGGCTGCCAGTAAGTGGGGCGGACATCTTTAATCGCTGCCTCTGAACCAGGATAAAAATAGGTACCGGTTTTTATGCCCTGTAGTTCTGCCGTTACCCAGATAGGTTCGCCAAGCCACCAGCGGGCCGCGGTAACTTCTTCAGCCTTACTCATTCGGAAAATACTATCAAAATCGGCGTCATAAATATTGTTTTCAATAATGCCGTGATTGCCGGGATATAGCCCAGTGACAATAGTGTAGTGGTTTGGAAATGTTTTGGTTGGAAATGCAGGTTGCATAGCTTCTGCTACAACACCTTCAGTAATAAGCCGTTCAATATTAGGGGCAGGGTACTTTCCAAGATACTGCTGACTGTAACCATCCAGTGAAATAAGAATTATGGTCTGCTCGCTCGCCTGCACAGGATCATTTTTCAAAATATGGGCGCAGGCTTGTTGGCTGAATAAACTAATACCCAGTAAAACGCCAATGATACTTTTTTGCATGGCAGTAATAAGCTTTTGCTTATCCATAATCTTTATCTCATTGGTAATACGCTACTAGTTTGGTAATGCTACTTCAATTTAACGATATAAGGGGTAAAAGAAGATTAGCTTTGCAAAAAATACGATCAATAGCAGTGAGCTGCCTTTTTTTTAATGCGATAGCTTAACCCAGCTTCTAAAAACCAAGAGGATACGCCAAATAGTCGATATAGCGGTTAGGATCTAAAGACTGCGGCAAAGCCTGCCACAATTTGGTGGAAATAACAGGATACTGCTGGTAAAACGGCTTACTCAGCATCAGATAACCAACAGAATAATATACTGGCGGTTGAAGAACCTTAAGCGGCAGAGTGTCTATCTCCTGCCGATTTGCCGCTAAACCATTTATTTCACATGTAACAGTAGTCGCATCCACCCTGCCAGAAACAACCAGTTCCAACGCTTGCTCTGGCGAGTGAGCATCCACCAATAGGGTATGGGCTGGCAATGGCAGAGCCTGGTAACCCAGAGGTCTGGCGATGGTTAGCATAGCATCTTTATTAAGTAGTTTAGCAGGCAGTTTGTTGTCAAACCGATAGGCCAGACACAGTGCATTGCTGTTAATAGCTTTGCTCGGATCGGGTTGGCCTAACTGATCCTGAGGATAAACAGTATAATGAGCGCGCTGAGTATGATAAGCAGCCACCAGAGCATCTACTTTACCCTGCTCCAGCAGTTGTAAGCATCGCAGCCATGGCATTCGTATAAGCTCAACACCAATACCGACCGCGGCGGTTGCGTGTTGTAAATGTTCAATCGTAGCGCCAGGATGCTCAGGTATTTTTACCGAGTCACCTGCGTAATATGGCAGTAATTGTTTATCTTCATAACAAAAACGTAATGTCAGTCTCGTGTCTGATTGCTGCTGTTGTAATGTAGCAGCGCCCGCAATCGATAATGGCATTAACATCACAATGCTTAGCATGTTGACCAGCATAAATACGACGATGTCTTTCTTGTAAAAGCGCAAAATAAAACCTTAGCTATATGCTTTAAGTAACAGTGCCTTTTATGTCTAAACAATTATAGTTATTATCGTAGTATAACGGCTCAGTGGAGAACGTGCAGCCAACTCCGGCAATTGGTTGAAGAACACTGTGATAGACAGTATTTAGACATTACCGCTACACTACCACGCTTAGTGCTGCACCTTCACTAATAAGATTAATAATAAGTAGTGCCTTTATGAAAACCAAAACACCGCTATTTACGCTGGGTCCCGCGACGTTAGTTACCGCTGCCTTTATTGGTCCGGGAACCGTAATCAGTGCATCGCTGGCCGGGGCAAATTATGGTTACGCGTTGCTTTGGGCGTTACTGTTTTCTGTGATTGCCACTTTGATATTACAGGAAATGGCGGCGCGACTGGGCATTGTCACCGGACAAGGGCTGGGTGAGAATCTACGCGTCGTCTTCAAGCAACCCTGGCTGAAATATCCAATGATGTTGTTGACCATTGCGGCTGTGGTTATTGGCAATAGCGCATATCAGGGGGGAAATATCAGTGGTGCCAGCATGGGGGCCGACGCGTTGTGGCAGCATAGCTGGCTGATTACCTCCTTACGCGAGCTTGGCTTGGCTAACCCCTGGGCGCTGCTGATTGGTGCAGTGGCTATTACGGTGTTGTGGCAACGAAATTATCTGTTGATTGAACGGTGTTTGATTGCTTTGGTTTTACTGATGAGTCTGGCATTTCTGACAACCTTGTTTTTAAGCAAACCCGATATGCCGGCGTTGCTTCGCGGCTTATTTTTGCCCTCCTTGCCAGCAGGCGCGGTGTTATCGGTGATTGCTCTGGTTGGCACGACTGTCGTACCTTACTCACTCTTTTTACACGCAGCAGCCAGTGCCCGGAAATCGCAAGGCTCTGCGCTGGATAAAAAACAGCAGTTAGCACTGTCCAATGCCGATATTCGAACCGCAATTCCACTTGGCGGTTTGATTTCAATTGCTATTTTATCGACAGCAGCTGCAGCGTTTTTTGGTCGGGCGCACCAGATAGACAATGCGGTTGATTTGGCGCACTCGCTTCAACCACTGGCGGGGGACGCTGCGGTATGGTTAATGGCAGGCGGCTTACTTGGCGCTGGCGTCAGCTCTGCTATCACCGCGCCGTTGGCAGCAGCCTACGCGTTAAATGGGTTAATTCCATTGAGTAACGGGCAGTTCCGTGCTTGCTGGTTGCTTATTGTATTAATTGGCATTGGTTTATCTTCAATGGGAATAAAGCCATTGGCCGTGATCTGGTTTGCTCAGGTTGCTAACGGTATTCTATTACCATTGATAAGTCTGGCACTGCTGTTAGCTGTTAATTCTTCAATAATGGGCCAATACAAAAATACGATAAAGCAAAATATTATTGCAGTTATGGTATGGTTGCTGACGCTGCTGTTAAGCGGCCGCAGTTTGTATTTAGCGATATTTGCATGATCATTTACCCTGCTAATATTCTGCTATTTTTAAAAGGTGATGTAGTGTGGTGCAAACTTTTGATTATCTTGTTCTGGGTAGTCACGTGGCAGAGGTCTGAGTGTTAAAACACTTTATTACCAACAACCATCAGTTTAAACCTTCCGATCCTGAATATCGGCAGGTTTATCTTATCAATGGCATGCTACTTAGCATGGTGGTCATATTTACTTTTTTCTTTTTTATTAACCTGGCTTTTTTTGCATTATATAGTGTTGCGTTTCTGGATTTTATCAGCGCTGCGGCCGCGTCAGTTATTTTGCGACGCTTTCAGCTATTTAATAATGTGCGTCAGGCGGCATTTCATACGGCAACGTTACTTGGCATATTCTTACTGATTTATTTAGGCGTTTCTGCTCCAGATTTTTATTCACTTTACTGGCTGTGTATTTTCCCACCATTGGTGTTTTTTCTGTTTGGCCGTAAAAAAGGATTAATTGCGACCATTCTATTCTTTACGTTGCTGATATTGCTGCTCAGTTGGCGTGCATCGTCCTGGCCTGCAGACAGCTTTCCGCTAGAAGCCTGGCTCAATGTGGTGTTTGCCACAGTTTGTTTAGTGTTGATGGTTCATTATTACGAAGTCAGCCGACACGAGGTTATGCAGGCGCTGGCTACTCAGCACCGTCAATTACAGCGGTTGTCGGTGACCGATACGCTTACCGGGTTGTATAACCGTGTTAAACTGGATGACATTTTGTCGCGGGAAATCACTCGCTCGGTTCGTCATCAGAGTCCGTTTAGTGTCATTCTCGCTGATTTAGATTTTTTTAAAGCGGTGAATGATAACTTTGGCCATATGGCCGGCGACCAGGCATTAATTTCGTTTGCCAGTATCTTATTGCAACAGTGTCGGGAACTCGATATTGCTGGTCGCTGGGGTGGTGAAGAGTTTTTAGTTATTTGTCCGCACACTGATATCACGGGTGCTAAATTACTGGCAGAAAGAATACGATCTGCGGTGGAAAGTTTTGATTTTTCTCATGGCAAACCGCTAACCGTGAGTCTTGGCGTCGCCAGCTTTATGCGTGATGACGATGTCAGTGTTATTTTAAAACGTGCCGATGATGCCTTGTATCGCGCTAAAAGCAAAGGTAGAAACTGCGTTGAAATATAATAATTTAATTATCCAACTTCGTACCGCGTAACCATAATGCACAGCAGGATTTAACTTTGACTAATGTTCAGTTTACGCCGATCAATATAACAATAATGGTGCTGGCCACAGTGATAGTGATGTTGCTGATTGTGATGTCTGCCATGCAGCGTCGGCGACGTGAACTGCAGTTTAGTCTTGCCAAGAGTGACAACCATGGTTCGCTGTGGCAACAACAGTATCAGCAGCTGCAGCACCAGTATCATGAGCTACAACAACAGTATCAGCAGCTGGCTGTTGATCACGCCAGAATAGGCAGCACCTTGCAAGAGAAGCAACGTCATTTTGAAGAGCAACTACAATTGCTGCAGCAGAATAAAGCGGTGTTAAAGCAAGAGTTCGAATTGTTAGCTCATAATATTCTGGAACGTAAGAGTGAGGTGTTTAAAAACCAGAATCAGGAAAGCATGCGTCAACTGTTAACGCCGATACAACAAGATATGCAAGGTTTCAGACAAAAAGTAGAGTCGTTACACACTGAAGAAACCAAACAGCGTGCTGAGCTTAAAACAGAACTCAAGCATTTACAGGCACTGAATTTGCAAATAACCACCGAAGCCAGCCAACTTAGTAAAGCATTACAAGGGGAACGCAAAATTCAGGGCAACTGGGGTGAGTTGATGCTTGAAAATGTTCTGGATAACAGTGGTCTGCGTGCTGGAAAAGATTATCAGCGCGAAGCAAGCTTCAATACCGACAACGGCCGGCAACGACCGGATGTGATTATTTATCTGCCACAGAATAAACATTTAATTATTGATGCCAAAACGTCGCTATCGGCTTATACCCGTTATGTTAATGCCCAGGACGATACAACGCGGTTGCTGGCTTTAAAAGCGCATATCAGCGCTGTAAAGGACCGGATCAATGAGCTGGCAGATAAAAATTATTACCAAATAGCAGGTTTAAACTCCCCTGAGGTAGTATTTATGTTTATTCCTATCGAATCCGCATATGTGGCAGCATTGCAACACGACAGCCAATTGTTTCAACAGGCATTAGATCGGAATATTTTGGTCACAACGCCCACCACGCTTCTGACCAGCCTAAATATCGTTCGTCAGCTGTGGCGCTTTGAGGATCAAAATAAACACACAGCTGAACTGGCAAATCGGGCTGAAAAGTTTTATCAGAAACTGAAAACATTTTTAGACAGTATGCAAGGTGTTGGTAAGCAGTTAGATAAGGCCCGGGAAAGTTATGACAAAGCATTAGGGCAGCTGGTTACGGGCAAAGGTAATCTGATAAAACAAGCTGCGGAATTTAAAGAATTGGGCGTTGCGGTGAAAACTGAACTAGATCCGGATCTGGTTGAGCGGGCAAAACTGGAGCTGGATACCAGCATTACTGAAAATGAGTAGCAGGTTGTTGTCGCCAGATTGCCGTGGCCAGATCGGCAACCGGTATGTCACAGCCTTGTTTAAGCCAACGAGCTATGGCTGGCGCCGGGTCGGGTAATGAATGAGGGGAGTGGGCTGGCATGTCCAGCCAGCCCGATAATTTTTGCCACGTAAATTGGCTAAACTGTTCAGCCTTGTCCATTTTCAGCAAACAATATGTATTGTACGCCTGTTCAATCTGGCCAGATAACGGCTTAATCAGTAATTTTTTCCCTGCAATAAGTGCCTCGCTGCACAAACCAAACCCACTATTACATATGACGCCACTGCATTGCTGTAAATCTAATGGAAACACATGGCGGCTTAAAGGCAATATGGTGAGATTATCTTCAGAATATGGTTTGCTGACATTAGCATAAAGTTTGAAATGCCAGGCGGGACACTGTTTTAACCAGGCGATCACTGCTGAATTATCTTCAAAGGGCAAATATACCAGAATGAAGGGTGGCTGAAACTTTCGATCCTGGCTACCGGCAACTGGTGCGGGTGATGACGGCAGTAAAGGTGGCAATAACTCAGGAAATGCCGGTTGCCAGTGCACGCCGAGCATATGACGGGCCGGGGCAAAGTAGCTTACCGCTGTATTTAACCACCTTACCGACTGTGTGCCGGCAAGTGGGTAACGAAGTGCATATTGTCTTGCCAGACCCACCGACATTACGCCCTGTAATTTCGCTGCCCATGCCGTTACCGGTTCAAAATCAGTTAGTACCAAATCATAGGCTGACACATCCAGTTGCCGGACATCCCGCCAGAATGCTAAGGGCTTTAATTGTTTAACAGTGATAAGACGCTGTACTTTACCCCCGGCAGTGGCGAAGGTAAATCCATTGGCCCAGCGATAGTCGCCAAACATTTCCATATCGAATAGTTGAGCTTGCGGACGCCCGCTAAACAGAAAATCGACCTCAATACCCTGTTGATGCAGTGCCGGTAACAACGCTCTGGCGCGCGTAATATGGCCATTGCCGGTCGCTTGCACACCATAAAGTATTTTCATCTTATTCCTGCCTAGCGGTTAAAAGATAAAAAGTGCGCTTTGTAGCACCGCCAGGGCAATAACGCTGCCCAAACTGGCACCTGCCAGAATATCAGTAGGGTAATGCACTCCCAGTAGCACTCTTGATAGTCCGATACCCGACGCCAGCAATAGGTAATAGAAGCTAAATTCAGGATAGTAAGCGGCCAGTAGCCAGGCAAACATAAAGGCAGCCGCTGTGTGACCGGAAGGGAAGCTAAACCGGTCAGAAGGGCGGATCGCGGGAGCCCAGCCGTGCTGTTGCGAGCCTGATGGGCGTTCGCGTTGAATTGCGTTTTTTAACAATAAATACAGCGGCAATTCAATAGCAAACGCCAGTAGAGCATGCTGAACAAACGGACTGCCTTTGCTATGATCAAACTGCCAAAGCAACAACGCGATAATCAGATACAGTGGGCCATCTCCACAACGGGATAAGCCCAGGCTAAGTTTTCTTACCGAAGGTAGCTGGCCAATTAAATTGACCTGGAAAAACAATCTGGTGTCCAGTAATGTTAGCTTTTGCAGTGTATTCATCAGTCATATCTCTGGCGAAACCTGCAGCCATTAGAGGCACTAAAGATGACATGCCTGTTAAAAGCAGATGAAACATTTATGACTGCCAGGGTTTAACCCAGCCCCCGATATGCAATCAGGGTTTATAACTCAACATTGCTTATTATTGCAAAGCGCCGCTAGGTGCCGCAAAATGTTCGCTGAACCCGTTCTTGCTCTGTAGCAGGCTGGCTAAAGGCCGCATGCGCGCCTTCAGTTTCAAATGGTGTTAGCCAGGCCTGTTTTAACTGATTAAATAAGCTGAGATCGCCATGCTCGCTGACTTGAGTAATAGCTTGCTGCACCAAATGATTGCGCGGTATAAGTGCCGGGTTCATCTGCTGCATTGCCAGCGCACGTTCTTCTGCATTTTGCTCCTGCGAGGCTATCCGCGACTGCCAGCTTCTGCACCAGTCACGCCATTTGTTTTGATCACTGAATAATTTGCCCGCGTTATCGGCCGAGGGCTGACTTAGTTGCCGGAAAAACAGGGTAAAATCGACTTTGTCCTGCTGCATTAATGCCAGCAGACTACTGATAAGTTGCGCATCATCTGGCGTGCTTTGCTGAATACCTAATTTTGCGGTCATTTTTTCTAAGTAAGCCGTTTGATACTGCTGATTGAACAACTCTAAAGCTGAACTGGCCAATGTTATTGCCTCCGACTGTTCTGCATGAAGTAACGGCAACAAGGTTTCAGCAAAACGGGTGAGGTTCCACAGAGCGACCGGTGGTTGATTGCGATAAGCATAGCGGCCGCGTCGATCAATGGCACTGAATACGGTATTTTCATCAAAGGCTTCCATAAAAGCACAGGGTCCGTAATCAATGGTTTCACCGGTGATGGTCATATTATCAGTATTCATTACACCATGAATAAAGCCCAGACTCATCCAATGTGCTACGGTTGATGCCTGTGCAGTAATAACAGATCGCAGTAATTCAAGATATGGCTGGTTCTGGCTGGCACATTGCGGATAATGGCGTGTTATGACGTAGTCGGTAAACTCGGTTAACCGTGCCTCGTCACCCAATGCAGCGACATATTGAAATGTACCAATTCTGATATGGCTTTTTGCTACCCGCGTTATAATGGCGCCGGGAAGCGTTTCGTCGCGGTAGACCCTCTCACCGCTGCTAACCGCAGCCAGAGCACGAGTGGTGGGCACGCCTAAAGCATGCATAGCTTCACTGACTAAGTATTCACGAATTACCGGGCCAATAGGCGAGCGGCCATCGCCGCCTCTGGAAAACGGGGTAGGGCCTGCACCTTTTAACTGCAGATCAAACCGCTGGCCCGAACAACTGATAATTTCTGCCAGTAATAGTGCCCGGCCATCCCCTAAACGTGGTACATAATGAGCAAACTGATGGCCGGCGTAAGCCTGCGCTACAGGCTGGCACCAGCTGGCAAGCATATTGCCTGAGAAAAGCTGCAAACCTGCATCACTGGCCCGGTATTGCTCAGGTAAGCCCAACGCTTCGGCCAATGATAAATTAAAAGCCAGCCACTCTGGTGCTTTAACCGGAGTTGGCTGACATGGTAGCGAGAACGTAGGGCCAAGCGCTGCCAGGCTATGTTGGACATTAAATTCTGCCATTATGACTTCTTCATTTGAATTAAACCATTAGTGTACTTGGCTTATCAGTGTAGGACCAGTTCAGGCTATGGAATACCTTAATCCCCGGATACTTAATGTTGTGTAATGACGTACCGGGTAGATTGCTTTATAGTTATTTTAATAAGTGTTAACAGCCCGCAAATAACTATGTGTTACTTAGGAGTTACCATTGCGAATTGTCCTGCTTTGTTTTTTAGTTTTATCGTGCGGGGCTAATGGCGCAACGCAGTTAACTATCTGGCATATGTCAAAAGAACTGGACGCCGACTTTGCGGCGTTAGCAACGTCTTTTACCACTTCACATCCAGAGGTTGCTGTTGCAGTACATTTATTACCAAATGAAGAGTTAAAGGCCTCAGCGATCCGCGCGAAAGATCAACAAGGGGCACCTGACATTATTATTATTTCTTCCGATAACATCGGCTACGCCGACTTGATGCGCTTATCGGAACTCCCGCCTGAAATGGTAGATACGGCGATGCCGGCGACTACGTTGCAGACCCTGCAGTTTCGTAACAAAAATTACAGTGTGCCACTTTTTGCCGGAAATCATTTGCTTATGCTCTACAATAAAGCATTGGTTAAAACACCTGCTTCAGACTGGCCGCAATTAATTGCCCAGCACGATTTATTCAATGCTGCTGGAGTGCAGACCCTCGCCCTGAACTATCAGGAGCCTTACTGGTTTTCCATCTTTGTCAGTTTATTTGGTGGAAATTTAACCTATGATGATACCGTAACATTGAACACGCCGGCCATGCAGCAAGCATTGCAGTTTTATCAACAGTTAGCTAAAAGTGGCGTTACTAACATGCAGTGTGGCTATCGCTGTGTTTCAGAAGATTTTTATCAGGGAAAATTCGCTTATGCCGTCAATGGTACCTGGGCGCTGACTGCAGCACGAGAACGTTTAGGGTCAGATCTGGGCGTTACATTGTTTCCGCAGTTACAAGGCCGGCAAATTAAACCTTTAGCATCCTATATCGTTATGGTATTTCCAAATCAGTCACTGTCTTCAGAGAAAGCCCCACAGATTAAACAACTGACTGCGTTTTTTCAACGCCCCGAAAATGTGCAAGCCATAGCGACAAAACATTTTATCACCCCTTATTATCAGAGCTATCAAACAAACACGGCAGATTATCCTGATTCAGATGGTATTTACCCAAAAGTACTCGCTCAACGCGAGCTCAGCCAGCTGATGCCGACCTCAGCTGCTATGGTCTCGGTATGGAATGGCATGCAAAAGGGGATGCTGTTGTATCAAAACAAAACCCTTGATGCGTCGGCTGCAGCTGAATTTATGCAAAAAGTGTCAGCACGCGATCAGCAGATACTGGCAGCCGGTTTATGACATCAAAAAAATGGTCGTTAAAAAGCCTGCTAATTGTCCAGTTTGTGTTATGTGCAATGATTCCATCTTTAGTATTAAGCAGCCTGTTAATTATGGAGTTCCGCACGATACAAACGGAGGAACAAATCATAAAACAACGAGCCCAGACCGAAAAAGCTATATTGCAAGTGGAGTTTGAGCTAGAAAAACTTTCTCTGCAGTTGCAACAGTTATCCGCAGACTCCAATGCTGCACTGGCAGCAAGTTCAGGCATTTTTGCTCAGAACGCACGCAATAAAATGGTGCAGGTGGCAAATCAACATTCGCTGGCCAAAGCGTTACTGTTAGTGGATACCCGCTCCTGGGTTGTCGAGGCGGTGCCAATTGACGCAATGCTATTATCGTTAGCTCCAATTTCGACACAGCTGACAACACTATTTTTGCAAGATTATGCCGCAACACAAAGTACTTATCTTGTAGCGTCTAAAGAATTGACTGAATCGTTGCTGACATCCGATAGCGACCAACATCAGCAAATGCCCGAGCTTATTGTAATGCAGGTTCCGCTAAAGCTTTCAGACACGACAACAATCGATCCCCGCAGTAAGTTAACAGGAGCCATTGTCGCGCTATTACCGGTTGAGAGCATCAAAGCATTACTTGAGAAATACAGTCCTGATGCAACCTTACATAACATTTACTGGCAGCAACAAGCGCTGCTTCCTAATTATTCAGTTGACGATGAAATGGTGATTACCGTCGCACCTCTTGCCGTGCCTGGATTAAATGCGAGATTAAATATTGAATTTGCAACCAGTAAAGCGACTGCGCTTAATGCGATAACTGTTTTGACTTACCGGTTCGCTGTGATTACCGCATTATTTCTTGGACTGTTGTTGTTTGTGGGTTGGTTTTTTGTGCGTTTAGAGATGAAACCGATCACAGCGCTAAGCAAATTAGTCGAACGCTATGCCGAAGGCAATTTGCAGCAGAGTCGACAGTATTTTCCGTTCACCGAATTTGAGCAGATCGCGGCGGTATTGCATACCATGTCTGTAAAACTTCACGAGCACCAGGAATTGCTAAATAACTGATCCTAATTGTGATACACCCGCTTCAATCCATGCTTGCCACCTGGGAACGGAGCCGCTGTGTCCATAAAGTGGTATACCTGCTCCAGTAAGTCATCCATGTTCTTACACTGATGGTTACGGGTTATCGTTTCATGCAGCGCATGCCATAGCTTTTCAATTTTGTTGTGCCACGGGCTGTATACCGGTAAAAACAAGAGCTTGAACTTTGGGTTCTCATTCAGCCATTTCTGCGTTTTTTTGCTCTTATGGATGATGTAATTATCCACAATTAGCGTGATACTTTTCGCTCGCCGGTATTGCCCTTTCAGTTGCTCCAACAGCGCAATAAACAAATCACTGGTCTTGCGCTCACCACCAACATAACTGATTTGTCCTGTCTGGCTGTGCAATGCCCCCGCCAGATAGTGTTTCTTATTCTGGCCGGGTGTAGCTACCTTACGCTGTTTACCTTTAAAGCCCCAGTCGGCACCAATCTTCGGATTCAGGTGGATATCCACCTCATCCTGATAAAACACCGGATGGTCCACGCTGCAATTTTCAAGTGCCTCCCGCATGGCTGCTAACTTAGCTTCTTTATCCGGGTCTTGGATATACAGCGTCGGTGCCGCACGACGCCAGACGATGCCGACTTGTGGCAACCACCGCCTGAGAGTTGAGCTATGAATAACGATACGGTAAAGCTTATGCAGCAGCAGTGCGAATAATTCACTACTCCAACGCGACCGCTGATAACCCAGTGTCCTGGGTATATGGTTCACCAGCAGTTTTAAAACACCGCAGATAAAGCCTTTTGGCTGACTTGCCGGCCGCCCAACGCCCTTGGTTTTAAGGCCATCTATACCTGCTGCGTCATACCAGGTTATCCACCGGTTTACTGATGAACGGCCTGCTTGCAAAACACGCGCTACTTGCGACTTGGTTTCACCTTTTAGCACCAGTAACACCGCATTTGCCCGGCGGCACAGGTCTTTATCTCGGGTTTTATGTACAATTTTCTTCAAGCGGCGGGTTTCTGCGCCGTATAAAAATGCTATTTTGTTCATACTCAATGCGGTTGTTGATTGGTTATGTTTGGCGACTGATCTGATCGCGCAAACCGCATTGAGTTCCCTTCCTCGGGTGATCTACTATTTGGAACAGCTATTTAGTGTGACACCCAACCGGCCAAGATAATTGTCGTCAACTGGTTCATCCTAATTGTCGCCGAACATCCCCCCGGCAATCGAGGGGGGGGCTGCGTAGGGCCGTGTGGCCCCATCCTGCAGCGTGACCTGATTGAGTCAA
>DIBV01000002.1 GCA_002415085.1 Arsukibacterium sp. UBA5043
AATTAAAAATGGGTGTATTACCCTTTGTACTTAATGCTGTTGATATAAAGGGTTACTCCACACACTGACATGGACTAAACCGGCCCCTTTAATCCCTAAAAGCACTACCGGAGCTGTTCTACCGCGCAGCAAGAACTAAGGCTGGCTATAAAAGCCAGCCTGTTAAAATCCATTTCTCAATGTAGACTACGAGCTATTTATTAGCTCCGCCCTCTTTTTCCCCTTACCGATTTTCTGGCAGCTTGGAAACCAGAGCCAGTATTAAAGTGGCAATAGGCCCCAACATTAATGAAATTAAAAACCACGCTAAGCCACTACGATATTCGTGCTGATGCATCTAGTCGCTGAGAATAAGAACCACGATAACCAGTAATGCAGCCGCCGCCAATTGTGTCAATGTCAGTAACGGCAACAGCGTACGTTCCGTGTTTAGCAGGCTGTTGTAAGCCAACATCAGCAGCGGGGCGGGCAAGCAAAACAGGGCTATAACCACGCTGCGGCGATACTGCCGCAGCCAGAGTCTGATTTTTTGTTTTAATGTCAGTTTCAGCATTGAGCGTTACTCCTGTCCAGCGTCGTTCGCGCCTGCATCATATAGGTTTTTACGCTACCCAACGGGATCTGCATTTTATCGGCAATTTCAGTTTGCGAATAACCATAGAACTCGGCATAAACAAAAACTTGCTGTTGAATGGTTGATAAAGACGCAATCAGCGTAGCGGCATCAAGCTGTGCGGCTGTGTTGTCAGTATGGCTAAGCGTACCGGCTTCTGCAGCGAACCAACGCTGTTTAAGGGCGGAGAAAATATTACCTGAGCGTTTAGCCTGCAACATTTCATTGATAGCAATCCGCAGTAACCAGGTAGAAAACTGCGCTTGTTGCTGAAACTGCTGAATATTTAAAAAGGCTTTAACGTAAGTTTCTTGCACCAAATCATCAATGTCGTGGCGTTGTTCGGCAGATTTAAACGCCAAAAAACCGCGCAATTTATTGTCATAACGGCTGAACAGCTCATTAAAAGCTGTCGTATCTCCGGACACCTGCACTATGGCAACCAGTTGCTCAACCGAGGCCTGTTTTAGCGACACAACATTGTCTTAATACAGCCGTTGCCGATCAAGCCGGGCCAACAGCAAAAACGCCAGCCCTAACAACGCCGGCAAGATGGCAATGCCGTTTAAGGCATCGTTTAAATCCAGATTGCCATTTTGACGAAAATCGGCAAAGTAGGAAAACGCCAGAATGCTGGCTGACAACACCAACAAAAATACACCTTTACGGGTATCACGGTTTGCTGAGAAAAAGTGCCGCGCCACTTCGCGGATTGTTTCCGGCGGCAACGTTAGCTGTTGTTGTAATGAGCGTTCTATCATCTGCAAAAACAGGCGTTTTTTCTTGTAGTTATACAGCAGTATTAACCCCATCAGCGCGACCAACGCGCTGAAGACGATAAGCGGCACCAAAATCTCTGCCCATTCTTGTCCATTCATACTTATTTAATTTCGTTGCCAAAGTTCTGCACCAAGGTACAGCTGCGGCAGAAGTTGTTCAAGTACCGCTGTGGCATTATCGCCATTCATAAAAATAACATAACCGTTTTGGCTTTGCGGTGAAAACACAGCTAAGGTGGACACGCCGGGATCACGGCCGCTATGCAGCAGCAACGATTGCTCACCCGGGAAACCACTGAAAATCTCCCAGCCCAAGCCGAAATAATGTTGAGGCCCGATCCCGACATGATGCGCTTGCATGTCCTGATACACTGCCGGCATTGCTTGCTGTTGCGCCATGACAAACACCATAAATTTGCTGTAATCGTCTACCGTGCTGATCAAATTGGCGGCGGCATTTGCCTTGTAGTATCTCTCTGTCTCAAATGCCTTGCCGTTGCTGTCGTGGTTGCGGGCGTAGCGGTGTTCATTCACTCCTTGTGACCACCAAAAATAGGTATCGGTCATACCTGCCGGTTCAAATACATATTGCTGTGCCAGGGCTTCCAGCGATTGGCCAAATTTATGCTCCAGCGCCCGGCGAAGATATTCAAAGCCTTCACCAGAATACTGATGTTGCGTGCCGGGCTTAAACTGAAAACGTAACCTGTTGTCTGTTTCCAGATAGCGCCAGTTGGCAAAGCCGGTTTGGTGCGTCAGCACAATTCGGGGTGTCAGCAATAAATGTTTTGGGTCAGCTTTAAGATCCGGGTCAACCCAGTAGGCTGCAAGGGGTTCATCAAGCTGAAGTTTGCCTGCATTAACCAGCCGCAGCGTCAGCATGGTTACCACTGGTTTGGTTAACGATGCCACTTTAAACAGGGTATTTTGCGGTGCTTTAGTACCTGGCGTCAGCTCGCCATATACTTGAGTGGACACCAATTTGCCATGCTCAATAATGCCCAGGCCCAGCGCGGGCACCTTATTTTTTTGTAGCAAGCTGATAATAGCTGCCGCTTGAATATTGCTGTTAACGACCTCAGCCGGCTGATGATCATAACTAAGTACATCGCTAAGTTGCCAATCGTCTCCAGCCTTTAACCAGACCGAAGTAAACCGTGCCGTGCCGGTTAGCTGGTCTGGTTTTCCCGCTTCACGCAAATAAAACTGATGTTGCCCATGCTGCACTGCACCATACAATATGCCGTCACGATGCAGCGGAAAGGTACTCAAACTGTCGGCGGCTAATTTGCGGATGGGCTTGTTCGCCATATCACCACAAATATATTTTTGCGTGTTTTGCATAAACAAGGCTTTATCCTGAAAACCACTTTTGTCGTGATAAAACCTCAGCTCAGGGCTGACAGTTGCGTCCAGATAAGCGATATCACACTCGTTAAAGCCACGCTGAAAAAACAAAGCGTCTTGTTGAGCTAGTTCATCATGCAGGCTCATATTTTGTATGTGGGTATCGGTTGCCGCGGCGAAAGGGCTTGTTGCCAGCAGTACGGCAGCAAAAAAAACGTGCCGGGAAACAGTATTTAAAAGCGTCATATCATATCCTGTGAGTTAATTTAAAACTTAGATGCACTCAGGATCTGATTTGGATTTAATAATAGAAAATAAATTTTGTTGCTGGGATCGATAGCGATCGAAAGGGCCACGAAAGGGGCAGGTTCATTGATACTACAGCAGAAGCAAAGCAGTTATGCATCAATGGCACTGACTCTTTTGATTTTTATTGGTTAGTCGCCGCTGGCTAAAGTGTACCGTAACGATGCTGCACAGCAGCAATGGAATTGACGATTAGCTGCTCTAATACATTGCAGTCGAGATCAGCCAGCCGTTTGAAATACAGGCAGGATTTGCCCATCTTGTGCTTCCCAAGCCTGGTCAGCAGTTTTTCCTGCTCAGCATCTTCACAGGACAAATAAACGACAAGCTCCCGCCCCCTAATCGCAAACCCAGTGAGGCAGGTTTCGCCGGTTCTTCCGCTGTCATAGACATAACGATACGAGCCGTAGCCAACGATGCTTGGCCCCCACATTTTCGGGCTCTGCTGGGTAATCTTTTGGAACATCGACATCAAAGCGTGGCAGTCAGCTTTCTGCTCGTCAGACGCCCGTGAGTCAATGTAATCTTCCACACTGGCAGCTGTTGCCTTAGTTTTAAGTTCCGCCATATCTTCAACCTTATCTATTATGGAGAATTCCCCGGCAAACGCATTGAGAGACTGGTTTTGCCTGAAACAGAGTTTACACCAGTGCGGCGATATAAATAGGGATCGATAGGGTTGTTTACGTTTCAGCTGAAGCAAATTAGCTATAAATGAATGACATTGAATCTTTGGAAAAGGGGTCGGAGACAATTATGGAAAAGGGGTCGGAGACAATTATAAAATTCCTAGCTTAATTCCTTTAATTTCAATGCCTGGTAGAGTTTTAACGTTTATTAGCTCCGACTCCTTATTCTCTCCAAGATAATCCATCACCCCTCATTTTAGAGAGCCCTACCTGCGTCTCCCCAGCCAATAAAACATCGCCGCAATAACAACAGCGGCAATAAAGTATGCGGGCAAGGTGGTTTTCAACATCAGTAAGCCGCTTTCAACTCTCTGCGCTTCATGCAAGAACGGCGTGGCTTGTGAATTAAACGACAGGTTGTAAATGGCAAAATTTAAGATAAAGGTGACAACAACAAGCAGTGCATATATGGCGAGTTTTTTCATAGCAATTACCTAACCTCCCAAAACCAGATCTGTTTTGAGTCGCTAAAATAAAGGTTAACGGTTGGCAAGAACTTGTTGTCTGCCCGTATGCTACCGGGAAGGCGAAGTAATAGCGCTCACGAGCGTTTATTTACTCATTTTCTTAGCCGTCATTTTAATTAACACCAATGAAATAACAGCAACCAGAACAAAGCTGGGCAATATGTATAAAAATATATAAGGTGCGTTTTCCACTCTTTGCTCTTCATGGATAAATGGGAAAGCAAGCTTTTTGTAAGCTTCCAAAAAAACCATAAAATTCAAAGCAGAAACAACAATAACAATGATGGCAGAGTAGAATACCGGCTTGATTTTTAACATAGCTATTTTACTACCGAACTAATTTGCACATTCAGGTCCTGACCATCAACTTCGCATTGAGATTCTGCCTTACCAAAGCCACTATTTAAACCATTTTTAACATTAATCCATGAAAAACCCCGGCTCTTAGGCCGGGATTTTAGTTATTGCAGTAAAACGCTACATGCTTAGTGACTGTCGTTTAATCCAGCTCAGGACATTTGGGTAGCTTAGAGTGGTCATTTTTCATACTAGTTGATTAAAATGACCGCATTTCGGCAGGTAAACGTCAAAACCGGACACTTCGATACAATTATTGAATTCATAAATGATCCCATAAATCTCACGCTTTGCCATATCTCAGCATCAGGTTATTACTTATCGGCATTAATAATCACTTTCGCGATATTCATGCCTATTTTGCGCAGCTCCGCAGCAGCCCTTGGCGAGCCAGAATTGGTGATCACAGATATCGCTAACTCATGTTGAGGGAAAATCATCATCCAGTTCTGCGTACCCATTAATCCACCGTGATGAATAAAGTAAGTACCAAGGGTTTCATCGGTAGAGCGTATCCAGTAGTAAGCTAATGCATCCGTTTTGCTTACTTCAAATAACGTCTGTTGAGACGTGATTACGATAGGATTTTGCTGTTGCAGCTGCAAGGCCATGTATTTAACCAGATCTGACATAGAGCTTTTAATAAAGCCACTGCCGCCGCAAAGAATGCGGGCTTCACTTGTAACTGCTACAAGTTCCATGTTTTTATCGTAACCCTTAGCTAAAAGTGGTTGCTGCTGATGGCTTATCTTCACTTGAGTATTTCTCATATTTGCCAGGCGATACAGAACGTCTTTTAACAAAGAATCGAACGGCATTTGATACAACTCTTGCAGCAAGTAACACAATAGCTCAGTGCCGACGCTGGAATATAAAAAGCTTCCTTTTTTGTCCGATGTGTCATAAGTACTAAGTTGCATTAAAAAAGCTTGTTCGTCTGAAGTGTTAAAAGATAACCCCAAGTCTTCAAGGCTTCTGGGGAGACCTGAGGTATGGCTAAGCAACTGTTTTATGGTGATCGGGTTGCTTTCTGGACTCACCTTGCTCAGGTCCTCCGGTATATAACGATTAATATTTTCCTCAAGCATTAACTTATTGTCGTGTAGAGCATAAGCAGTTAATAGCCCGACCATGGTTTTGCTAACCGAGCCTATTTCATACAAAGTCTCGTCGTTTGGCTTGTTTCCTTTGCCAATCGTGAGTTCACCAAAGTGCTTGGTATAAGAGTTCTTACCTGCAACAACGCCAACGGAAAGAGAAACAAATTGCTCGTTAGCTAAAAACATTTCTGCGTCATGTTGAAGTTGTTGCTCAAGCTTTACCTTGCTCGAATGCGCGAAACTTGGCTGACAGAATAAGAAAGTGATGATTATTACCCGGAGTGCGTACCCTAACATTACATTTACCTTTATTGTTCAAATAGAGGTAAACCTTAAGGCATTTTACCCATGGGCTCGACCGAATAAAAAAGTCGGACGCATTTTATTTCAATGGGTTAAGAATTTTTTATGTATTCCGATATTCTGAAGGTGTCATCTTCATGTGTTTTTTAAAGGCAGTATTAAAAGACGATTTAGAATTAAACCCACTGGACAGAAGAATATCTAAAACCGTTTTATCTTGATGTTCTCTAGCAGCAAGCTGTTGGCAGGCAGCTTCGATTCTGTAGGCGTTGATAAAATCATAGAAATGCTGCCCAAGATGATGATTTAAGGTTTGTGATATGTCTTGGGCTGATAAACCTGTAGCTGATGCCAGTTTGTCTATATTTAAGTTCGCTTGCAGAAATGGCTTATTGCTTCGCATATGTTCGGTTAACAATGCCAGGTTATATGTTGCCTGATCGTGGTCAAGTGCCCTGGTATTTTTTGTAGATCCCCGAGGCAGCAAAGCGGAGTTTACACCTTTAAATATTTCAGGCCGATTTAACGCTTGCCATAAAATCCAGCTAATAAACGCCAGCGTTGTAAACATCATCAGGTTAGTGAGCTGGTTAAAGGCAAGCTGTAACTCACTGAATTTGAAAATATTTCGTAACGTAATAACAAGGAAACTGAACAGAAATAATTGCATAAAGCGAGTTAACCATACCTTGCTTATCTGGCTGTGTTCTGAAAAGGTATTTACTATCACCTTGTTGTAAACTTTTAGCGCTCTGAATATAAAGAGTAAATAAATCGCCATCAATGAATATAAGAAGATGTGAGTAAAAATTACTTCTACCATCGGACTTGCATTACTGTAAAACAGCTGTTTTCCTTGCTCGTCGGCGAGGAAAAAGCGCGGCATGAATACTACATTGATGACAACCAGTGGCAACACATGCAGCCAGTCATGTTTGCTAAAATGAAAGTCACTTTGCAAAAGTGATTTCACATAAAAAAACAGTATTGGAGCTTCAAGGGCAACTAAATTGGCTCTTAACATGTCGAGTGTTAAGTAGGCACTATAAAAACCGGGAAATACAAAATTGCTGATATCAAGAGCGGCAACTACCAAATAAATACCGAGAATGCAGTTACTTTTATGGTTGCCAGTGCGAACAGTGATCAGAAAGCTTGCGAGTAAAAGCTTCAAGAAAAATACAACTAAAGCAAGATCTGACGACATTCTATAGTATTAACTTGTTAAATTAAGTAAGCATTTTAGCTTGCAAAAGTTATTCAAAGCAACGCTAACTTTTACCTGAACGAAGTCAGGCTCTCAAAATGGCAAGGTAGTACTGTCCGTTTTAGCGGGGCAACTACAGTTCGCCAGTTAAAATTTCAATACGCTCCATAGACACTCCTTAAAGATAGGCTTATGCCTATCGCTTAGTTAAAGGGTGTCCGTTTTAAAAGGGGTCTTTTACACCAAAATCAATGAACCTGACCCTTTTGATTCGGTAAAACCCACACTGAAAGTAGTACGTTCATCTTATTCCCACCCAACCAATTTACTTTATTTTTATTTAAGATCATTTAAATTTACATTTTTGACCATCTAAAGTATCTTTACCCGGAAATCTGCTGCCTTATTGGTTTGAAAGGACTCAAAAATGCAATCTTCCACACTACCCTCACTAAATTTACCTGGCTATGCTCAGCAGCAAAGGCAAAAACAAGCTGCGTTAAGAGCACGTTTGCAGTTTATGTTTAACCCAGAGCATCTTTATCAACGGCTTATCCAGAGCAATGCTTTAGGGCAAGATCTTTCCGGTGTAGGTATTATTTTTATTGATTCAGAGTTTACTGCGGTCACTCTTGTTGAATCATGCCGTGCTGAGCCACTATATCTGATAATGAAAGAGCCACCCCGGGTTCCGGTAGAGCAATATGCGACTAAACTGAAACAAGACCAGCGTGAGTCCAAGGTAATATGGGAAGCAGCCGGCTTGGTTTTAAGCTGCTCGGCAATGGTTTTAAGTTGGGTGGTTCTAATCGGTGGCTCTGCGGCAATACCTCTTACAGGTGGTGTGTCCGCCGCGGGTGTTGTCATCGCCAAAGCTGGCGTGGCCATTACAACTGTTCAGTGCATAAATGCAACGGGCCGTACAATTGCAGAATCAGTTGCACCGGAAAAATTGGATAGTTTAGACAGTAACGAGTGGTACACCCATACGACATTAGCACTTGATGCCATCTCCGTAGGTTTTGCTATCCATTCAAGTGCTTCTTTAGTTAAGAACTATCAAAGACTAAAAGCTGCCAGCGGCTTATCGCCCAAACAATTTCTTGGCAGCTTAAACCGGCAGGAACGCAAACGGATTACCGAAGAAATTATCAGGCTTGATAACCCCAGCAGTATGGTATCCAATCGTGCGTTAAAGCGCATGGTTAGGGCGAATCAATATCCTAAACGATACAATACGGTACAGATTAATGAAGCTGTCAGGATTCGGCTGCACGAAGCAGTTGCAAACTCAATTACTTTTGGCGGTAGTGCCCTGGGTGGCAGTATGAAACACTTAGCCATCGGTCTGTATGGGAACATTGAGCAATAGTCATGAAACCCTCGAAAAGTGAGCGTCAAACTATGCTGTCAGGTATTTCAATTGCGCATGCAATAAAGACAAAAATGGGCACTGACTACCACGGTTTATTCCCGCCGCATTTTGCTCTCGGGCTATCAGCTTTGCTTAGCTGTTTGTTGTCGAGTTTCGTGCTGCTGTTGTTATTCAGCTTTACCTGGTTTGAATTTTCTACGTTGGTAATGTTGGCTGATACTGCCCTGATGTTTGTGCTGATGTCGCTATTACTCAGATTAATTCAAGGCAGAGCCTCTTTAGGCGGCATAAAGCTGACACAGGCATATGCCGTTTGCTGCGCTGTTGCAGGGGCACTGTGGCTGGTAGTAGTTTATAACCAATACTCCCCATCACTACTCACCGCTCTGGCATGGATAGGAATAGTCGCTGGCGTTATTGGCGCAGTCTTATTCAGTACTCAGCGCTTTAAGCAGCTGGTGCAATACCAGCAAAAGGTTTGGCATATTAGACAGGAAGTCCTTGCTGAGATGAAAAAGTCTTCAGCAAGCTGAATGAAAGCTCCAGGGTCAGTCGTGGCAGAACGCAAGACTTAACCCTGTAGCCTTAGTGCGGGCGAGTTGCCCCGGCGAGTGAGGAAGAGTGTTGTATCCGACATGGCGGGAGAACAACTGCAACACCCGCCTTGGCTCGCCACAGCAACTCGCTCGCGCTTACGCACTCACTCAGACACTCTGTGTCGACCAAAACGGGGTTCCAGCCGTTCTCTTTCTGGTATCGGCTGAACCAATAGAGGATGGAACCTCTTTTGAACGAACCGGGGAGTGTCTGAGCCCTGCCGCAAGGCAACGGGCGACAAATTCGTCAGGAACGAATTTGAGCAGCTTTAGCTGGCCCACTGGGTGCAAGGCAGGAAGCCTTGCATAATTGCCCCGGCGAGTGAGGAAGAGCGTTGTATCCGGCATGTTGAGAGAACAACTGCGACACCTGCCTTGGCTCCCCAGCCATTACCTATGCCGAGCTACGGTTTGGTGCTATCGCCGGTAATGCCATCGCCGCAGGCTGTATTTTGGTAACTAACAACACCAGGGAATTTAAGCATGTGCCGGAGTAGCAGGTTGAAGATTGGTCGGCTTGAGAGCTTAATATCTTTCGAGAGCAACCCAATTATCCAAAATCAATGAACCTGACCCTTTTGATTGTGGAGAGCTTAATTCCCTTTGAGAGCGACCTAAGTATTCAAAATCAATGAACCTGACCCTTTTGATTTCAGTGGCAAAAGGCAAGACCTGACCCTACACCTCATGACCCTACACCTCTTTCTGGATTGGCAAAAGGCAAGACCTGACCCTACACCTCCATGACCCTACACCTACATAAACTATCTGTATTGACAAGTTGTTGTAAAGCTTAATAAAGCGATGTAAGGTCAACCAATGTAAATTTATAAGGGTGAAAAAGCCAAGTATCAAATATGGACTTTTTCGCTCGGCATGCCACGCCATTTATCTGAGAAGGTTTAGATGTCCGATAAAACTCATAGACCAACTAAAGAAAGGGTATTTCTGATCGAAGAAGTTTTACCTGATGCATCTGGATTTTTCGAGGATGAACCCCTAGGGCTTGAAAACGCAGTCGAGAACGCAGATATTGTATTAGACACAAATGTCCTTCTTATTCCTTACGGGGCGGGTCAAAGCAGTCTCGTTGAAATTGTCAGTGTTTACAATAAGATAAAGACGCAAAAAAGACTTTTTATTCCTGCACAAGTGGCCAGGGAATTTGTAAAAAACCGGCCCAATAAACTTGCGCAGCTTTATCAAGGAATTTCAGATCAAGTCAGTAAACTTACTACTCTCGAAAATTTATCTTATCCAATACTTGAATCTGTCACCGAGTTTAATGAACTGAACACGATAATTGGTGAGATATCGGCACTAAAGTCAAAACTTAAAACAAGTGCCAAAAACGTTCGTCAAAAAATAAAGGATTGGGGGATCAATGATCCTGTAAGTCAGGCTTATCGTCCGGTATTCACAAAGGATATCGTTAAAGAGCCCAGCATTGATAAAGAAAAAACCTTGGAAGAAATGTATCGAAGATATGAACACGCTATTCCGCCAGGATATAAAGATGCTTCAAAGCCAGATGCAGGAATTGGAGATTTTCTAATATGGAAAACAATCTTAGACATTGGGCAACAGAATAAGCGCAGCCTCATCTTCGTTAGTGGGGATGAAAAAGCTGACTGGTTGCACGGAGTGGAAGGAAGAGGATTTCTTCCGAGGTATGAATTGCAGGCAGAATTCAAACGCATAAGTAAAGGTAGTGATTTTTACATCGTTCCATTGAGTAGGCTTCTAGAGCTGAAAAAGGCTGAGGAAAGTACGGTTGTAGAAGTAAAATCCGAAGAAGTAAGGATAAAGAATGCAAGTACCGTTTCTATAGCATGCCCAGAATGTAGTATATCTGGTGAGTATGAAATATCAGATAGCCCAGGATCCTCAGCACTACCAGCCTGTCTTTCATGCGGAAATAGGTTCCACCTGCATCGAACTAAAGACGGTATTTCAACAAGACAGTACAGACCATTTTCCGCACTCCAAAAACCTGTTACACGCGAGAAATTGATGGAAAAAGTTTCGTGCCCAGACTGTGGGGCAGAAAACCTGAAAGAACTTGGCGTAAGTGCAAAATCAACCGCATGGTGTATTTGCGATGACTGCGAAAAGAAATTCCCCATTCATCGTAGGTATGACGGTACTGTATACGTTAATTCAAACTACGATGGCTAATAACGCTCGGGGTAAGATCCAATTATTATGGAGTTTTCTTGGAAGAATTAGTCAAAAAGTTAGCTGCGATTGATGAGCTGGAAACTTGGATACAACATTGCCAAGGGTATCGCCCTGAAGAGAAAAAGGTTGCTTTTGAGAGCGCTCAATCTCAATGGATAGCAAGGAAGGTTTCAGAAAACACTCTTTACGTGCACCCTGATGTGATTGCCGATCTTCGTGGACAAAACTGGATGCCAGATGACCTACAAAAACGCATGATATGGGCAAGTGTTCTAGCCTCTGCCGAAGGACTCAATAGCAAAAATCGATTTAAATCAATCAAAGCCGGCCTACTGAAAAAATACAGTCGTGACTGGTGGGAAGATGTTTACCAGCGAATTAAACCTGCTTTTGCAGCAAAAGAGCGAATCTTTAAGCAGACTTCATCTAATGGAGCCGCCATTGATATGCTGGTGGCAAATACACACTTGTTTGGTGAAGCTGCTAGAGATCAGGTAATTGCAGCGCTAAAAATGGTTCCGAAAAAATAAAGAGTTATTAGGAATCAGATAAAAATTAAAATCAATCTTTTCATTATCTTAACCCGCTCAGTGCTGGGCAAAACGCAAGGCTTGACCCTGTAACATTGTTTAAAGAACTTCAATCAATATTGCCATCTTTGCATCACCCAGCTTTGATGGGTAAAATCTAACTCTTTTTCCAATAACAACCAATTTGCTTTTATCAGTCTGTATTACATCACTACAAGCGAAGAAATATTCTTCATTGCCGTCAGATGTTATGAAACCACATTCTCCCTTTATATATTCAACGTTTCCTTCCTGCTTTCCCGGTAAAGCGGCATGCTGAATAAGCTCATCGCTTATAGTCGCAGACCTAGTAAGCCACCTTCCTTCTACTACTGATCTGTCATGGCAGATTTTTTCCGAATCAGCCATTCTATGCGTAGGTATTTCCTTTGCCACCGCATAGGAATAGTCAAAAGCATACGTTGTAGGTCTCCTTCCTGATCCAAGCTGCACTACGTTTATCAGATTATATTCTTGGGACTTGTTAGTGTATTTGTATAAGGGAACATTCGGGAATTGGAACTTAAAAGCACCTCTTGCTTTACATACCGTAACCAAAGAATGGAGGAGTTCCAAGTCCTGATGATTAAATTCGGACTCTGATTTATTCGCATGATTTATCAAAGCAGACTTTGCATGTCTTTTTTCAATTTTTACAGCACAATTATTCTCAGAATATGCAGCATCCATCGTTAAATCTAGAAGCTGCATCATCCGACGCATATTACCATTAGACGCAAATATAATCTGCTCTACAGGATCATCAGACTTGTTGGTTATATTAAAAACATCACTTGCTAATACTTCAGTATCTTCATAAGAATTTGGGTTCAAATAATTAGACATCATTTCTATTGTTCTGGAGCGGAAACGAGAATATCCCTGATCATTAAATATATCATCTTCAAGTATTACGGAATCCCCGTATCTTGTCTCAGTAAGCATATCTGAAAAAGAGTTGGGATAAACAGCAATTTTCGTTCTAATAAATGAAGCAGTCCGAAACTGATTCATTAAAACTTCAAATAGGCAGGTATCTTCACCGTTTTTGAAAAAGTTTTTATCTAGAGAACCAGCTTCATCAATAAGTAGAAGTAATTTACCCTCCTGGCCTTCTAAAAGGTTTTTGTAACACTCTTCAATATCTTTTATTCCTGGGTTTGGTTTTCTTTTAAGTTCGGTTAGGCTACTGTTTCGCCAATCAGCAGATAACTCAAAGAACTTGGGTTTTACTCCGCCCTTGAACCCTAACTCTGTACTAACCCGCTCAATATATTCGTCGCTACCAAGTTGTGCCAATTGCTTCAAGCTTGTCGCTAACTTTTGAGCGCCAAGCATATTCTCTGGTATTTGTTGTATACCAGATTGTATCGCTGCCAAGTGCTTCATATCTTCAAGGTGCAAATAAATAGAAGTCAACTCTTCAATTACCTTTATTATTATCGCGCGATATATTTCAGAAGGTTCTTTAATATGCTGGAAATCATTTAACCTTATAAAGACGGGAAGTATCAATTCGTCAGTTTTTGCGATCAAACTTGGAACTAGAGCTGATAAATAATATGCATGATTGGCTCGCAAATACATTGTTTTGCCAGACCCCATTCGCCCTTTAATAATTGAGTTTTCATAGTCAAAAGGAGTAGCTAAACCATTGATAGGGTTGACGAAAAGACTGAGAATGTTTGACACATCATACTCGTCTGCATTTCGTACTTTGAAAGGTCTTGACCTAAATACTTTTTCCATTAATTTCTCAATTTTTATGATTAAAGTCTCTTAATGCTATCTGGCACACTGTTCTACTGCAATTGCACAGCTAATGGATGGAATAGCTCTACTTTTTCGGGAGATCTAATGCTAATTGAATTTTCCTGACAAAGGAAATAGTTATTTAAAACGATATTTCCGCTTAAGTTACTATCAATCAGCTAAAATTATTTTTACATATTAAAACTTCTGCTTTCAGCACACAGCAATCTATCAAAAAGCCAATCTCATATTTAGACAAGTAATCTCACATAAAAAACCCCAGAGAAAAGGGGTCAGAGCTAATTAGCATCCACCCCGCTCTGCCTCAGGTCTGCCTGGCCCGCATTTACCCAGCCGCACACCCAACGTATGCTCTATTTCTGCCCGAAAGCGCTCGCCACCTAATGGGTAATTGTGCGTTAAACTCTGGCGAATAGTATTAAGTTCAACCTCACCGAGTTCTGTTGAAAACAACGCCCGGTAAGCCTGGTGTCGGCTTTCACTGTTATCGCCCAATCCAAGGAACATTGGATGTGGAGTCAAGCAACTAATCGGTTTGCCTAAGCCATGGTACTGATAGCTTGACCAGTGATACTCTGCTGGATGCAGCACCATCTTTGCCCGAACCGGGTTTAGCTCTATGTAACGCTGACATTGCAGTAAATACTGCTCACTGTCTATCAGGCTGGCTTTGTGTCGCCCCTCAAATAAGGTGCCACTGCGCCGGTAGTATTTGTTAACATAACGTACATAGTCTCGACCGACACTTTGCATCACACGCGAGATACCCTCTGCATCGTCTGGCGTCATTAACAAGTGAACGTGATTGGTCATTAACACAAAAGCATGCAATTGCACGTTGTATTGCTGCAATGCTGCCTGCAGGCTGTTTATGTAAAAACCAAAATCTTCATCGCAGAAAAAACAGGCTTGGCGATTGTTGCCGCGCTGTACGATATGACAAGGAATTCCTTTGAGGTAAAACCGGGGCTTTCGGGCCATCTTGACAATCCACTATTACTATTCTGCAACAAGTGTAGACTACGACCTATTTATTAGCTCCGACCCCTTTTTCCGACCCCTTTTTCCGCAACAAGTGTAGACTACGACCTATATATTAGCTCCGACCCCTTTTTCCGACCCCTTTTTCCCGGGCAATGGATGAACCCAAAAACGTCGTTGTCCCGGGCTTGCTCGCCTCTACGCCGGTCATTATTTCCTTGTTAGGGTTCATTATGATTTCCTGGGGTGCCATTACCCGACGCTTTAGCTCAAGCAATATCGACGAGCCAGGCCTTGGTCCTGTCACGCCAAGGCTTATCGCGTTTATCACCACGCTTGTTTTACTGGTGGGTGTCGGGTTAATTGGGCTGGGTGTGCAGGCGGCCGTTGAAATCAGTGAAGTCAGTCTTATTGCTGGTTTTGCGCCACCCGCCAGTATTGGAGCATTACTGGTGCTGCTGGCCGGGGTAATGGGTATAGCGACGCTTGTGCTCACCCTAAAAGCGCGTAAAACCAGGCCGCTTAGGAAGCGCACTCTGATAGGCTTTGTTCTTTTGGGCCTTTCTGCAATGTTACTGAGTGTTATCTTTGTTTGTTGGGGTATAACGCCGGGGTAGAACACTAAATGATCCGAAGCGTTAAGACATAAGGAGTATTCTTAGGGAGTCTTGGGGGTTAGCTCTTATTTCTTGCCTTTTTGAATTGGCAAAAGGCAAGACCTGACCCCGCACCTCTATGGCCCCGCACCTCTAGACCTGCCCCGGCACTTCTTTGATGTCTTTAATTGATTTAGCATGAACGATAAATCAGCCTTAGTTAAGCTGCCAAAAACGTACTTCGTCAGCAGTGAAGTAGCAGTTGCGACTGCAGGTTAGGTAGTCGTTTGAGGGGTGCAGTAAGTCGATATGGCCGCCGGCATAGCTTGGAATACGCATAAACGACACTATGCCTTTTTTACCGTACAGCGACTGCGGGCCAGCGGCGCTGCTGCTGTTAAATGGGAATACTTCAGGTTCGCCAAGCTGGCGTACTAACCAGTCTGATAAGCGGTTCTGCCCTGGCTCAATCCATTTGCCTTTAAGATCACCCTTTTTAATCTGTACCCGGCCAGCAACTGTTTTGCCAGCTTCCAGCAGTGCCAGGCTCATTCTCACTGCGCAGGTATTTGCCCACTCAGGCTTGCCGACCAGATCGTCCCAGCCCAGTAACTGATAAAGTTCGGTAGTGTCAAAAGCGTTGTATTTTTCGTATGCATCGGCAACAGCCTGATATTTAATAACTGACATGGTGTTTCCCTACTCAATGTTATTTACATGGAAATAAAACTTCTAATTTGCTGGCAAGCAGAACTGCAGAATTGGCGTTGGCAGTAACTTTCTGCTGCTGCAAATCACGTTGCAGTTCTGCCAATAGTTGCTGATTAACTTCATGAGGCGGTAAGCCTGATGTTGCAACACACCAGCTTCGGCCTTCGCCACTGTCGATAACCCCAGCCAGATACATCGCTAACTGGTCATTGGCTATACCTTTGGTTGCCTGCGCTGAAAATGCTGGAGGTAAAGGTGTAACCGGCTGGCCGTTACTTAAGGCTTGCAAGCGATCAAGCGGCACCCTGGCATTGTCTTGCCCCGTACCCAACGCTGTGCAACTCACAAGTGCACTAAACAGCGACATAGAAAGAACTATTGAACGAATTTGCATATTCAGGCCTCATACAAGCAAACTTAATGAGGAATACTGACCCAATTACGTCAACATTAAAACCTTTATTTTACATATTTAACATTCTGACATAAAAAAACCCCGGCACGAAGGCCGGGGTTTTGGGTTGAACGTCTAGCTTAATACTAAACGCTTACCGATAAGCCTCAGGGCTTGGACAAGCGCACATTAAATTCCGATCACCGTATACATCGTCAATCCGGGTAACGGTTGGCCAGAACTTGTTCTCGGCTACGTAGGCTACCGGGAAGGCACCGTAGGTGCGCTCGTAGGCGCGGTCCCATGCCGGGTCGAGAATGTCAGCCATGGTATGCGGTGCGTAGGCCAGTGGGTTGTTGTCCACTGTCCACTCGCCTGCTTCTACCTTGGCAATCTCGCTGCGGATACTGGTCATCGCTTCAATAAACTTATCCAGCTCGGCTTTGCTTTCTGATTCAGTTGGTTCAATCATCAGCGTACCCGCAACCGGGAAGCTCATGGTAGGCGAATGGTAGCCATAGTCCATTAAGCGCTTGGCAATATCCATTTCAGTAATACCGCTGGCTTCTTTAAGCTGACGAATGTCGATAATACATTCGTGGGCTACCCGGCCATTGGTACCACGGTACAATACCGGGAAGTGCGGGTTCAGCTTATTGGCCACGTAGTTAGCGGTTAAAATCGCGAACTCAGTGGCTTGTTTTAAGCCTTCAGCGCCCATCATGGCAATGTACATCCAGCTGATGGGTAATATGCCAGCACTACCAAATGGCGCTGCCGATACTGCACCGTTGGTTTCACCGGTACCGTCAATTTTTACCAGCGGGTGGTTAGGTAAAAACGGCGCTAAATGGCTTTTTACGCCGATAGGCCCCATACCCGGGCCGCCACCGCCGTGTGGAATACAGAAGGTTTTGTGCAGGTTTAAGTGCGATACGTCAGAGCCGATAAAGCCTGGTGAGGTTAAGCCCACCTGGGCGTTCATATTGGCGCCGTCCATATACACCTGGCCACCGTAAGAGTGAACGATGTCGCACAGCTCCTGAATACTCTCTTCAAACACACCGTGGGTAGACGGGTAAGTGACCATGATGGCTGCTAAGCGGTCGCCCACTTCGGCGGCTTTGGCTTTTAAATCGGCCATATCGATATTGCCCGACTTATCACAGTCAACCAGTACTACATCGTAGCTGGCCATTGCTGCTGTTGCCGGGTTAGTACCGTGCGCCGATACCGGAATTAAACAGATATTACGATGCCCTTCACCGCGGCTTTCATGGTATTTACGAATGGCGATCATGCCGGCGTATTCGCCCTGTGCACCCGAGTTAGGCTGCATTGAGATATTGTCATAACCGGTGATGTTTACCAGCCAGTCGCCAAGCTCAGTAATCATTTCATAGTAACCATCGACCTGATCGCGCGGTACGAACGGGTGCAAAGAACCAAACTCCGGCCAGGTGATTGGGATCATCTCGGCGGTGGCGTTTAGCTTCATGGTGCACGAACCTAACGAAATCATTGAATGATTAAGCGCTAAATCTTTGTTTTCCAGCTTTTTAATATAACGCAGCATCTCAGTTTCACTGTGATACTGGTTAAATACCGGATGGCTTAACAGCGGGTTAGTACGCACTAACTCTGCCGGAATAGATGCCGAGCCATTGCTAACGATATCGCTATCAAGTTTATCAACATCCAGGCCGTGATCCGCACCCAGTACGATATCAAATAATTGTGCAATATCGGCAGCCTGGGTGGCTTCACTGAAGCTAACCGCTAAGCTGTCAGTAACGTCGGTACGCAGGTTAACACCAGCGTCCAGGGCCCGTTTAACGACAGCAGCACGGTCGGTTACTTTAAAGGTAATGGTATCGAACCAGTGGCTGTTTACTAACTCAACGCCTTTGGCTTTAATACCGGCGGCGAAGATATCGGCACTGCGGTGAATACGCTCTGCAATATCTTTTAAGCCTTGTGGGCCATGATATACCGCATAGAAAGAAGCGATATTGGCCAGTAATACCTGAGCGGTACAGATGTTGGAGTTAGCTTTCTCGCGGCGGATATGCTGCTCGCGGGTTTGCATGGCCATCCGTAGTGCCTGATTACCACGACGGTCTTTCGACACCCCGATAATCCGCCCTGGCATAGAACGCTTATACGCATCGCGGGTAGCAAAGAATGCGGCATGCGGGCCGCCGTAGGCCATTGGTACACCGAAGCGCTGCATCGAGCCCAGCACCACGTCGGCACCCAGCTCGCCTGGTGATTTTAACAGCATTAACGCCATCGGATCAGACGCTACTGCTACTACCGCTTTTTTCGCCTGTAACGCGGCAATTAAGGCGCTGTCGTTACGGATATCACCGTTGGTGGTTGGGTACTGAATTAACGCACCAAACACATCATGGTTTGCCGCATCGCTGGCGTTACCCACTACAATGTCAAAGCCGAACATTTCAGCGCGGGTTTTTACCACGTCGATCGTTTGCGGGTGCACGTCGTCACTAATAAAATACAGGTTTGCTTTGCTTTTACTTACCCGCTTGGCCAATGCCATCGCTTCTGCAGCGGCGGTGGCTTCATCCAGCAATGAGGCACTGGCCAGCTCCATACCGGTTAAATCCAGCGACATTTGCTGGAAGTTTAACAAGGCTTCTAAGCGGCCCTGGGCAATTTCTGGCTGGTACGGGGTATAAGCGGTGTACCAACCCGGGTTTTCCAGCACATTACGTAAAATAACATTCGGGGTTAACGTAGGGTGATAACCCATACCAATGTATGACTTATACATTTTGTTCTTCGCTGCCACCGCCTTTAAATGGGTTAGTGCATCATTTTCAGTGCGGCTGTTGCCGGTAGCCAGTGGCTTGGGTAAGCGGA
Source organism: Arsukibacterium sp. UBA5043 (assembly GCA_002415085.1). GTDB lineage: Bacteria > Pseudomonadota > Gammaproteobacteria > Enterobacterales > Alteromonadaceae > Alishewanella. The sequence continues at coordinate 19,231 of DIBV01000002.1, forward strand.
TACTGGCCGGCACGGTTTGGGCAATCAGCGTTTCCATGCTGTCAACGCCAAGCTCGGCCAGCATCGCAGCGGTTTCCGCCTCGTCCGGGCCAATGTGGCGTTGAATAAATTCGTCGTGGTTCGCAAGTTGCGACAGGGTTTTCACAGCGGTATGGGTCATGCTTTGAATGTCCTAATATTGTTACAGCGTTCAGAACAGCTGTTAGTAAGATAAAGCCCCGGTAAGTACGGGGCTTTATGCTATAGCGATCTGTTTATTAAGCTTCGTCGATGCTGCTTTCGTAACCAGCCGCGTCTAATAAAGCGTCCAGCTCTGATTCATCGCTTACTTTAATTTTAAACATCCAGCCATCAGTATAAGGGCTGGCGTTTACCTGCTCTGGCGAATCAGCCAGCGCGTCATTAATTTCAACCACTTCGCCGGATAATGGCGCGTAAATGTCAGAAGCCGCTTTTACTGACTCCGCTACCGCACAGTCATCACCCTGAGTGACGCTATCGCCCACTTCTGGCAGCTCAACAAAAACCATATCGCCCAGCAGCTCCTGCGCGTGCTCGGTAATGCCTACGGTGTAAATGCCATCACCGTCGTTGCGCACCCATTCATGGCTGCTTGCGTACTTTAATTCTGTAGGGATAGAGCTCATTGTAAATTCCTTAGCTGTCTTAACACGTATATTTTAACGACCAACATGGGTTGCTACGTTTGTTATTTTAGATGACTTTTTTACCCATGCGCACAAAAGCCGGTTTAACCACTTTAACACTAACCAGTTTGCCACGAATATCCACTTGCGCAGTATCAGCCGTGCTGGCCGGCACCCGGGCCATGGCAATGCTGTAACCTAAAGTAGGTGAAAAGGTACCCGAAGTAATAACACCTTCGCCACCGTCTACCACCACCCGCTGGCCGTGACGCAGTACGCCTTTTTGCTCCATTACCAGGCCAACCAGTTTATCGGTACCCGCTGCTTTTTGCTCAGTAAGCGCAGCACGGCCAATAAAGTTGCGATCTTCCGGGGTCCAGGCAATGGTCCAGCACATGTTCGCTGCCAGTGGCGATACGGTTTCGTCCATATCCTGGCCATATAAGTTCATGCCCGCTTCCAGACGCAGGGTATCCCGCGCGCCCAACCCGGCTGGCGCTACGCCGGCGTTCAGTAATTTTTGCCAGAAATCAGCTACCTGCTCGTCAGGCATCGCTATTTCATAGCCGTCTTCACCGGTGTAACCGGTAGTGGCGATAAATAACTCGCCGGCTTGTTTGCCAAAAAACGGTTTCATGCCCGCAACAGCGGCTTGTTGCTCAGCGCTTAATAAGGTCGCTACTTTGGCTTTCGCATTCGGGCCTTGTACCGCAATCATCGCAAATTCCGGCCGCTCGGTCACGGTTACAGCAAAAGTTTTGGCTTCAGCGTTGATATGCGCCAGATCTTTTTCCCTGGTAGCCGAGTTGACTACTAACCGGAAAAAATCGTCCTGGATAAAATAGACGATTAAGTCATCAATAACCCCGCCTGCGGTATTCAGCATGCCGGTATACAGTGCTTTACCCGGTACAGTAAGTTTGGCCACATCATTAGCCAGTAAATAGCGCAAAAACTCACGGGTGCGGCTACCGGTTAAGTCGACAATGGTCATATGGGATACGTCAAACATACCGGCATCGCGACGGACGCTATGGTGCTCTTCAATTTGTGAGCCGTAGTTAATTGGCATGTCCCAGCCAAAAAAATCGACCATTTTGGCACCAGCAGCAAGGTGGCTGGCATGTAACGCAGTTTTTTGAGCCATTATTTTTTCCTACTTATTGTGAGGGCCACAAGCGGTAAAACCAACAATAGCAATAAGCCTTATTTTTCAGGCTATTACGTAAAAATACTAAGCTTGAGACTAAAAAATACCGGCCGATTATACCGCATAGCCCCGGCAGCAAACAGCCCAATTTGGATTACTTTTTGTAATGCGACAGTTGCTGTTACAAATTAAACTAAGGCAAAGCAATGGATCAAGCGTCTGGCAATGCATCGCCATGGTTACCCTGTTTTTTTAACAAGCTCGGGTAAGTCACCTTTAAGCCCCAGGGCATGGGCCATCAGTTGCTGTTTCAGCCATGGCAACTTATCCGCAGCGACTAAGCCAGCGCCACGCAGCAATTTCAGCAGTGCTGGCTTGGCGGTAAAGCCACGTTTAAAGGCTTCCATGGCCACTATCATGCTTTGCGCCTCGGCTTTACGCCAGCGCTCATAACGGCGCAGCATTGGCGTTGCAGCAAGATCATCCCCCGCCATATGCTGCTCGCCAATTAACTGGGCCAGGGCAGCCACATCCATCAGGCCTAAATTCATGCCCTGACCGGCCAGCGGATGAATGCTATGCGCCGCATCCGCTACCAGTACTACCCTGCCCCGTTGCCAGCTGCTGGCGTAGCGCATGGTTAAGCCAAACGCCTGACGCTCGCTGACAAGTTTAACCGGCCCTAACACGGCCTGGCTGGCCGCGCATAATGCCTGATTAAAGGCATTGTCATCCAGCGCCATTAATCTGCTCGCTTCGGCTGTTTCAGCACTCCAGACAATAGAGCACAGATCAGGCTCTGGCAGGGGCAGCAGTGCCAGCGGACCGCTGGTTAAAAACACCTGGCGGGCCGTAAGCTGATGAGCCTCAGTGCAGCGGATTTTCGCCACAATCGCCGTATGCTGATAGTCCCAGTGGGTTAACGGCAGCTGCATATGCTGCCGCACAAACGAATTAACGCCATCGGCGCCCACCAGTAACTGACTTAAAATCAGCTCGTTGTTATCCAGTTGCAGCATCACTTCCCGCTCACCTTGCTTTAACTGGCTTATCGCCACATCAAAATAGCACTGGACGTTACTGTACTGCTGCAACTGGCTATACAGCAGCTGCCGGATATGTTCGTTATCGCAAATATAACCCAGCGCTTCAAGCTGCTGCTCTGCTGCCGAAAAACCAATGCGGCCGAAACTGTCAGCTTCCCACACCTGCATATCGGTATAGGCTGCAGCCCCCGCCAGCAGCTGCGGCCAGATCCCTAATTGCTGAAGCAGATTGCGCGAGGCCATATTCAGCGCGCTGACCCGCTGGTACTCCGGGGCGGCCCCGGTTTGTGCTGGCACTGCGGTTAATGATGGCGCAGCGCCTTTTTCGACCAGCACCACCCGCAGCTGCTGGCGGGCCAGTAATAAGGCCATTGTAAGACCGGCGCTACCGCCACCAACAATGGTGATATCAGTATTTTGCATAAGATTGCCCCTGGCCCATCGCCTGCATGGCAAGCGGCCGTTTTAACGGATCACACAGCATCATTGCTGCTAGGCCGGTATTGCGCGCCAGCGCTACCAACCGGGAGTTATTGGAAAAGCCCCGCACCATGGCGTCGGTAAACCAGACTACCCGTTTAATGTCTTGCTCACGCAGTTGCTGGTATTCACGCAGCACCCTATATGTTCCAGGATCAGTAGCTCCAGGATCAGTAGCCCCGGGATCAGCGTTTGCTGCGCTGCTATCAGCCAGCGCCAGCAATAACGCCTGAATATCGCGAATGGCCAGATTAAATCCCTGACCCGCAATCGGATGCAAATTATGTAAACTGTTGCCCAGTAAGGCTGTACGATGGCGCACAATGGTATCGGGCCGACGCAAGCTCAGCGGATATGTCGCTCTGGCACCGGCACCGGTAAATATTCCGGCCCGGTAACCAAAAGCCTGTTGAATAGCCGCGGTAAAGCCCGCGTCATCCAGTGCCAGCAACTCAGCCGCCGCATCCCGTGCGACGGTCCATACCAGCGAATAGCGCTGGCCACTTAGCGGCAGCAGCGCAATAGGGCCATGCCCGGTAAAGCGTTCAAACGCGGTATGCTGATGGCTTTGCGCCAGGGCCAGGTTAGCAATAATGGCCGTTTGCTGGTAATCATCGCTGCTAACACTAAAGCCTGCCAGTTGCCGGGTTTGTGATAAACCGCCTTCGGCAATCACTAATAACTTCGCGCTAAGTTCAGTACCACTGTTAAGTTGGATCTGCTGGCTGTCAATGGTCGGGGTAACCGCACTGATATAGTCGGGCTGAAAAAAGGTAACGCCGCCCTGCTTTGCCAGTCGGTCACTCAGTAAATTACCCAGGTGCTCCACTTCTAACACCTGGCCCAGAGCCGTTTGCTGATACTCGGCGGCTGTTAAGCGGGTTTTGCCAAAATGGCCGCGGTCTGACACCCAAATCTGCTCAAGCGGGCACGCATTGGCGGCAAGGTCCTGCCACAGCTGCCAGCGCTGTAATAACCCAACGCTACCGGCTGCCAGGGCAATGCTGCGACTGTCAAAACTGGCCGGCGCACTACCCTGCGTTTTAGGTTGCCGTTCAATAATGGCAATGCGCCATTGCGGCCTGGCCTGGCTCAGGCACCACGCCAGTAAACTGCCGGCCATGCCGCCACCGGCAATCACCAGATCAAACTGTAAATTGCTGTTACTACTAACTGACATTGGCCGTTGCCATTAATTGCTCAATTGCCGCAATTTCTTTGGGTACTGCGGTGGTTAAATTTTCATGGCCATCTTTGGTGATTAACAGGTTATCTTCAATCCGGACCGCCAAGTCCCACCAACGCGGCTCGGTTGGGCTACCAGCCGGAATATACAACCCCGGCTCGATGGTTAACACCATGCCTGGCACAAATGACTGCTCGCTGCTTTGCCCTTGCGGATTTTCAGCTTTATACGCTCCCACATCGTGTACATCCAGCCCCAGCCAGTGGCCAATACCATGGATAAAATACTGTTTGCAGGCTTTATCAGCAATAAGCTGCGTGAGTTCGCCCTGTAAAATGCCCAGCCCAAGGAGCCCTTCAGTTAAAACCTGCTCGGCGGCGGCGGTAACGGTGGCGAAATTGCCACCCGGTTTTACCGCATTGCACGCGGCGTATTGCGCGTCTAACACCAATTGATAAAGCGCCGCCTGATCTTCGCTGAATTTACCATTGACCGGAAAGGTACGACTGATATCAGCGGCATACCCCTGCAGTTCACAGCCAGCATCAATCAGTACTAAATCACCGGCAGTCATTTCACTGCTGTTATCGGTGTAATGCAAAATGCAGCCATTGTTGCCACTACCAACAATACTGTTATAAGCCGGATAACGGGCACCGTTGCTAGCAAAGTGATGCAAAATTTCAGCTTCCAGCTGGTATTCAAATCGACCCGGCCGGCAGCATTGCATCGCCCGGATATGTGCCTGGGCACTTATCTGGCCAGCTTGGCGCATAATGGCTATTTCATTATCGTCTTTAATCAGCCGCTGTGCGGCACTAAGTGGCGCTAAATCAATCAGCTGGGACGGCGCGCGCTCACCGCGCTTTTCGCGTTGCTTCAGTACTTGCATTTGCGCGGTTATTTGCGCCAGCAACTCTGGTTGTTCGGTTAGATTAAGGTACACCGCTCTGCTACCGTTAAGGGCCTGGTTCAGCATGCTTGCTTGCTCAGAGCGCGCGGTTGCCTGCAATTGCAAAACATCACTTGCAGCAGCCGGCCCTAACCGCCGGCCATGCCATACTTCCTGGGCAGGGTCTTTTTCGCGGCATAACAGCTGTGCTGCCGGTAGATCGGCCCGATTGCTTAAAATCAGCAACGCATCGGGTTCGTTAAAGCCACTGTAATACCAAAAATCGCTATGTTGACGAAATGGATACGCGGTATCCCGGCTGCGGCTTTGCTCTCTGGCTGCACTTATCAACACTACCGAATCTGGCTGTAACGCCGCCATCAACTGCCGGCGACGCTGCACAAATACACTGCTTTGCATTTTAATCCTTAACGATAAAAGTTAACAGTCGACACGCCGATCAGCCACTAATGCAGCGTTTTACCATGAGGGGGCTGCGGGCTGTATTTCAAACCTACTTCATTAAAGCAGCACAGCACCATCATACGCACATGCTCCAGTACCAGATAATAGGCTTCTTCGTTCTCGTGTTTGCTGCCGTCAGTTACGGTATGAATATCAACCCGGGTCACTTCCGTCAGCTGGTCCAGCGCTTCGCGCACGTCTTCTGACACCAGCGACAAATCAGTTTGCTGCACGGCAAAGCCCACTAAAAATGCCTGTGACCATTCTACCAGCGCCTCTAACCGCTCAAACAGCGCATCGTCATCACTGGGCAATAACACAGTAAACGAGAAATCATTTTTGTTAAGGCTATCGGCGGTGGCATCGACTAACTGCTGTACCTGTTTCTCCAGTGCTGATGGTAATGCCTGACCATCGTTCAGAAAATCGTACAGCACCGGTAATAAGGCTTTAGCATCAGCCTTAACGCCAGCACATAACATGCCGGCAAGCAGACCATGCAGCTCAGCGGCCGAGGCCATAACATGAGCCTGCTCCAGCTCACTACTCCAGCGGTCATAAGTTTGAATCAGGGGGTTACTCATAGCTTATTCTTCACAAATTGATACGCTAATATCCTATCACTGCTGCAGGCCAACTGCCAGTAAGCTGCAGCAGCAAACCGTATTGCCGGATATCTGAGCAATGAGTCAGCAATTGTTAGCTTGCCCCTTATAAGCTGACAACTCAGCTGCTATACTTAAGGCGTTCTCTGGGTTGTTTGTAATGTTATTGACGTCCCTGAGCCGATAATTGTTTTATCCAGGAATTCTTCTGCGTTGCTTTTGTGCAGGCCCGGCTCGTACCGGGAAGCCTACGGTAACCATGAGACTTCCGCCTTGAACCGTGGGTTCAAGGGCTTAAATAACAAACGGCAACCTGGAGAACCCTTCATTCATTCTTCAGTAATTCAGCGTTAGGGCAGCAAGGGTATTCTGATGTCACTACTGCAGCAGACCGATTTGGGCGCAGTGCCCCCCTCCCGGCAGGCTATACGCCAGCATGTTCGCCTGTTACGCCAGCAGTTAGCTGCCACCACACAATCCCAGGCCGCCAGCCAACTGGCAGAACAGGTATTAAACCAGCCTGGTATTATGGCAAAACAACATTTTGCCGTTTATCTGGCCAACGACGCTGAACTGGCTACCGGACCGTTAATTCAGGCGTTATGGCAAGCCGGTAAACAGGTTTACCTGCCGGTGTTACACCCATTTTGCCCGGGCTATTTACTGTTTATTCATTACCAGCAAACCACAGCATTGCAGCCAAACCGCTTTGGTATTCCCGAGCCTGGGCTTAACTGTGCCAACGTAATGCCTATTGCCGCGCTTGATATCGTCTTTACCCCGCTGGTAGCGTTTGATGCCAAAGGCAACCGCCTGGGCATGGGCGGCGGTTTTTATGACCGGACCTTGTCGCAACTGCCCGCTAACAGCCTTTGCCAGGTGATTGGCCTGGCCCATAACTGCCAGCAGGTAGCAAACATACCCACAGAAAGCTGGGATGTGCCGCTGCAACAGCTTATAACACCAGCTAAGTATTTTGATTTTCGAAATCTATAAAAGCAGGCCAGAAACCCGATCTGGTCATCACAGAGTGTCTGAGCCCTGCGAGTTGCTGTGATGAGCAAGGGCGGGTATTGTGGCCGGCGCTCAGTACAATGAACCCTCTGTTAAACTGTTTTCCATTTTTTTGGCTTTTGCCCTTTTGTCTGTGGTCGCTTTCGATATAATATCCATCTGTACGGCTAAACGCTAAATACACCCTGTTCAAACAAGAGAACTGCCATGACCCAAGATGAAATGAAACGTGATGCTGCCTGGGCAGCCCTGGAATTTATCAGCAAAGACAGCATTGTCGGGGTGGGTACAGGTTCCACTGTTAATCATTTTATCGATGCCCTGGCCACTATCAAAGATGACATTCGCGGCGCCGTATCCAGCTCAGAGCAATCGACTGCCAAATTAAAACAGCTGGGAATAACGGTGTTTGACTTAAATGACATCAGCGAGCTGAGTATCTATATTGATGGTGCTGATGAAATTAACGACCAGAAGCAGATGATTAAGGGTGGCGGCGCTGCCCTGACCCGCGAAAAAATTGTCGCTGCGGTAGCCGGTACCTTTGTTTGTATTGTTGATAGCACTAAACAAGTTGAGCTGTTAGGTCGCTTTCCCCTGCCCATTGAAGTGATCCCGATGGCCAGCAGCTATGTCAGTCGCGAGCTGGAAAAGCTGGGGGCAAAGCCGGTATTGCGCCAGGGTGTGATAACCGACAATGGTAACCAGATTATTGATGCCCATGGCCTGCAGATTATTGATCCGCTGGCACTGGAGCAGCAGCTGAATAATATCGTCGGTGTGGTGACTAATGGCTTGTTCGCCCGACGTGGCGCCGACATAGTATTGGTTGGCAGCAGCAGTGGTACCCGCGTCCTTAAATAAGAACATGAAATAAACCACAGTGGCGGCAACTGCAGTGAAGCCTGAAATCCTTATTTTAAAATTAGAGCAACGAGAAAAAAATGGAAAAATATTCGCTGGCCAAAGACAAAATAAAAATACTGCTGCTGGAAGGCTTGCACCAGAGCGCAGTGAAAACCTTTACTGATCAGGGCTACACTAATATCGAATACCTGAAAACCTCGTTACCTGAGGATCAGCTAATCGAGCGGATCAGCGAAGCACATTTTGTCGGTATTCGCTCCCGGACCCAGTTAACAGAGCGGGTACTGGACGCGGCGAACAAACTGATGGCGATTGGCTGTTTTTGTATTGGTACTAACCAGGTCGATTTAGATGCGGCACTGAGACGGGCTATTCCGGTGTTTAATGCGCCGTTCTCTAATACCCGCTCGGTAGCAGAATTAGTGCTGGGCCAGATTATTATGCTGCTGCGGGGTATTCCACAGCGCAATGCCGCCGCTCATCGCGGTGAATGGTTAAAAACCGCCGATAACTCCTATGAAGCACGGGGCAAAACGCTGGGGATTATTGGTTATGGTCACATTGGTACGCAGTTAAGTATTATGGCTGAGCATATCGGCATGCGGGTGCAGTTTTATGATATCGAGAGCAAACTGGTGCTGGGCAATGCCAATCAGGTTGACTTAGCCACCCTGCTTGCTACCTCAGATGTGATCAGTCTGCATGTACCGGAAACACCGCAAACTAAAAATATGATCGCGGCAACGGAGTTAGCGCAAATGAAACAGGGCGCCATTTTAATTAATGCCTCGCGCGGCACCGTGGTTGATATCGATGCGTTAACCGCCAGTTTGCAAAGCAAAAAGCTGGCTGGCGCCGCTATTGATGTGTTCCCGGTGGAACCCAAAGGTAATGATGAAGAGTTTGTCTCGCCACTGCGCGCCTTCGATAATGTGCTGCTAACACCACATATTGGCGGTTCTACTCAGGAAGCCCAGGAAAACATTGGCTATGAAGTGGCCGGCAAGATGGTTAAATACAGTGATAACGGCTCAACGCTGTCGGCGGTAAATTTTCCGGAAGTATCGCTGCCTGAACATAAAGGCCGCTCACGTCTGCTGCATATTCATAAAAACCAACCGGGTATGATGACCAAAATTAACGAAACCTTTGCTAAACATAATATCAATATTTCCGGCCAGTACTTACAAACGGTGCAGGATATTGGTTATGTGGTCATTGATGTTGATTCAGAAGATCATGAACTGGCCTTAAACGAGTTAAAAGCCATTCCGGGTACATTAAGGGCGCGGGTACTGCACTAAGTTAGTACGACTGAAAAAAGCTGTCCGCTTTGCGGGCAGCTTTTTTTATCGCTAAAACGTATAAACCAGAGACGCTGCGGTTTCCGTGTCCATCGTTTCTGCGTCACCTTCAGGGCGCGAGTTGTGCCGGGCGGTAAAACTAAAGCGCATCGATAATCTGTCAAATAACTGCGAAGTAAGGCTGCTGCGACTAACAAAAGTGGAGTTGGCGCCATCGAGTGACACTGAGCCCTCGAAGCTTTGTTTGAAGCTGCTGCCTTTATAAATTTTCTGCTCCATATTAAACGCCAGAAACCAGATTAAACCGGTATTTGTTCTGCCGCTGGCACTGCGCTGATGCGCGAAGCCCGGCCCCGTCTCTAAATCAATATAATTGGCTTGCATTTCATATACCCGGTTGGCATAACCCACTGCCAACGAGCTTTGAACTTTAAAGGCGCCGAACTTATCGTATAAATAAGCGCCACGTCCGAACACAGACTGACGGCCAATTAAAAACTTGTAGTTACTCTGGCCGGTAATACCATATCGTTTGGCAGTAGTAACGTCGTCATTTTGTTCAGTGATGGCATTAAATACTTTACTGCGTTGGATCCGGCCATACAGCTGGTATTTATTACGAAAGTACTCCATTTCATGTGATAACTCACTGTTTACCCTGATAGCCTGCGCCTCGGTATTGCCGGTATTCACCAGCAAACCAAGCTCGATGTCGCCGCCAATGGTGCCAAGAAACTCTAACGGCAACTGAAACGTTGGCGAATCGCCAATAGCAACACCATCAACATCTGAATTGCTATCAGCAGAATCAGCATCATCGGCTGACACTGGTAACATTGCCGGCAGCAGCAGCGCCAGCAAAAATACTCTAACCAGGTTTACCACGGTATTAGCTTGCCTCTGCCCTTTTACTAATAAATTCCAGCGCCATATCTATTCTGGCCAACGTTCGCTCACGACCAATAAGCAATAACGTTTGGTCCAGTGCTGGTGAATTACCGCCTCCGGTTACCGCTACCCGCATTGGCATGCCAACTTTACCCATGCCCAGACCCAACTGCTCAGCAGCAGTATTGATGGCGTGGTGGATAGGTTCTAATTGCCAGTCGGTTAGCTCAGCCAGCTTTTGTCTGACCAATGCCAGAGGCTCGGCAGCAACCGGTCGCAAGTGCTTTTTGGCCGCATTTTCTTCAAACTCACTGAAGTCTTCATAAAAATAACGGCTGACTTCTACCAGCTCTTTTAAGGTTTTCACCCGCTCGGCCTGAACACTGATTACAGCAGCAATTGCTGGCCCGCTACTGGTGTCCAGTTGCTGTGCTGTCAGATGCCAGTGCAGTTCTGCAGCTACCCGCGCTGGCGGCAGGGTTTTAATATAATGCTGATTTAACCATAATAGTTTTTCGGTATTAAAGGCTGAAGGCGCCCGGTTACAATCTGCTAAATCAAACAGTTCTATCAGCTCATCTTTACTGAAGATTTCCTGATCGCCATGCGACCAGCCCAACCGCACCAGATAGTTAATTAATGCTTCGGGCAGAAAACCATTGTCCCGGTATTGCATAACGCCAACCGCACCATGGCGCTTTGACAGACGTTTGCCATCATCACCGAGGATCATCGGCACGTGCGCATACTTAGGAATGTCTGCGCCAAGGGCTGCCAGAATATTCATTTGCCGTGGAGTATTGTTGACGTGATCATCCCCCCGGATAACGTGAGTAATGCCCATTTTCCAGTCATCGACCACCACTGTAAGATTATAAGTTGGGGTACCATCGCTGCGGGCGATAATTAAATCGTCCAGTTCGCTGTTGGCGATTTCAATCCGGCCTTTAATCATGTCGTCAATGACGACCACGCCGTGTTGTGGATTTTTAAAACGGATAACAAACGGCTTGTCTGCCGGATGGTCGGTACGATCGCGCCACATGCCATTGTATTTTGGCTTTTCACCGGCAGCCATTTGCGCTTCACGCATTGCATCGACTTCTTCTACCGTACAAAAACACTTATAGGCTTTGCCTGCAGCCAGCAGTTGGCCAACCACTTCTTTGTATAAATCGAAACGCTGGGTCTGGTAATATGGGCCTTCGTCATGGGCTAATCCCAGCCATTGCATGCCCTCCAGGATGGCGTCAACTGAAGCCTGATTTGAACGCTCTAAATCAGTATCTTCAATACGCAAAATAAACTTACCGCCGCGCTTTTTGGCATAGAGCCAGCTGTATAATGCTGTACGGGCACCACCAACATGCAAATAACCGGTAGGGCTTGGCGCAAAACGGGTAACTAACGACATAATTAATCCAACATAGGCGAAAACTGAGTTGGCACTATTGTAACAATGCTCGGCTAAGGATGCACCATCCGTGCAACGGCATTAGGCGGCCAATTCATCGCAAAACACCCGGATGTTTACTTTTACAGCAATCGGTCTGCTTTTTAAAAAATAATGTTGACACTAAATTCATGCTCCCTATAATGAGCGCCATCAAACAGCGTGGATTGTTAGCTCAGCTGGGAGAGCACCGCCCTTACAAGGCGGGGGTCACTGGTTCGAACCCAGTACAATCCACCAATTTGATGTCTTATCATGAAGAGCACCGCCCGCTCTTTACGACGAGACGGTGATAACTGGCTTAAGCCAGTACAATCCACCAATTTGATTTTTTAAAATATATTAGTATATCTCCCGTGGATTGTTAGCTCAGCTGGGAGAGCACCGCCCTTACAAGGCGGGGGTCACTGGTTCGAACCCAGTACAATCCACCACTTCTTTATATAAAACCATACGAAAGCACCGCCCTCTCCTTACCAAGACACGGTTGCCACTAGCTCGAACCCAGTACAATCCACCACTTCTTTATATAAAACCATACGAAAGCACCGCCCTCTCTTTACTAAGACACGGTTGCCACTCATTCCAACCCAGTACAATCCACCACTTCTTTATATAAAACCATAAGAAAGCACCGCCCGTTCTTTACTAAGACACGGTTGCCACTAGCTCGATCCCAGTACAATCCACCACTTCTTCAGCGGCTCATTATTTCTTTTGCAGTGATGCTTGTTGTTTTTTCTGTTGGGCCTGCACAATCCGGCGCATAATATCTTTCCATGACACTATGCCAATTAAATGCTGCTGTGCGTCAACCACCAGTAAACAACTGATATTATGCTGCACCAGCATAGTAGCAGCCTGTAAAATACCGGTATCTTGCGACACGCTAATTACCGGTGACGACATTATCTGACCTACTTTGCGCTTTTGCATAAATAGCTCAGTCGTACTTTCTGAGGCCGTATCCACAATAGAGCTTACGGCCTTAAAGTAATCTTTCACCGATACGATACCAATTGGCTGCTGCATACTGTTTATTACTGGCACATGCTGAAACTTTGTCTCTGTAAACAAGGTTCGCAAACTTGCCATACTGGCATCCTCGGTGGTTGCGCACACTTTTCGGCTCATAATTGACGCTAGCGACATACTTTGTACCTGAATTTTTATACCATCATGATACTTTAGCGTACAACTTAAAAAATTCACTAAAAAAAAACGTCCCGAAGCGGGACGTTTTTTTCTTTGTAAACCGGCTTGGTGAACGCTACGCCAGCTGTTTGACCAGGGCGGCTGCCACGGCGTGGGCACTGGCCGGGTTCTGACCGGTAATCACCCGGTTATTTTCAATAACTAACTCGCCCCATGGCTGGCCTTTACGGTACTGCTTCGCTGCCCGGGCCAATGATTCTTCCAGCAAAAATGGGATCTTGTCGATAGTGCCGTAGTCGACTTCTTCTTCGCGGGTAAAACCAGTGACTACCACATCTTCAAGCAGTTTTCTGCCGTCGCTCAGGGTAATCGGCAATAAGCCCGCCGGACCATGACAAACTGCCGCCAATATACCACCTTGTTCATAATGGCGGGCACTTAACACGGCGACGCTTTCATCGCTGGCCAGATCGGATAACAAGCCAAAGCCTCCCGGATAAAAAATCGCATCGTAATCATCAATATTAACTTTTGATGCCACCAGGGTATTATTAATCCGGTTCTGAAACTCCTCATTGGCCAGAATACTGGCGTTTATCTTATCATCTTCAATGTCGGTGCCGTACAAAGGGGCTTTGCCACCTTTTATAGAGGCTAAATCATAATAAACATCAGCTTTAAGAAACACATCCAGCGCGTGAGTAAGCTCAGGTGAGAAAGTGCCGTTGGCTTCATCGGTATCACCCAGGGTGCCGTGGTTAGTTAAAAATATCAGTACTTTTTTCATTAATCCTCCATTGATCCGAAGTGGTACCCTGCTCAGGTAGTATTGACTCCGGGTTATATTCTAGCTTAGTTCTAGCCTATGTAACTTACATTGGATCACTTACCCCAGAGTTCAAGGGTAACGGCAGATAACAATGCGTGTGCATTCAATTATTGATCTGCTGTTGCCCCAGCTAAAACTTGCTATAGTAAGCAAAGTGATTTAATCCCCTGTCGGAACCCTATACTGCATGAACACAGCGCCGCGCCGCGATGAACGCATTCTGGTAATAGACGATCAAAGTCTGGCTCAGGGCTTTTTCCGCTTTGCTTTGGAGCAACTGGGTTATCAGAATATTTTTCTGGCCGAAAGGGCGAACGTGGCGTTAAACCTGTGTCGGGACAATCAGTTCGATTTGATTATCTGCGCCCATAATCAGCAACAGGGTAAAGATGGCTTTCAGCTGTATGAAGAAATTAAAGCCAAAGGTCTGCAGCAACTTAGCTGTGCCATTATTTTTATCAGTGCCGAAACCGACCCGTCGCTGGTGCACAGTGTTATCGAACTGCAACCGGATGAATTTCTCGCCAAGCCCTTTGTGATTAAAGATTTACAGCTGCGGATTGAACGGGTATTACGGCGCAAACAACAGTTACGTGAGGTGTATCAGGCGCTTGATGCCAGGGACGATAACAAAGCACTCGTCGCAATAGACTCACAACTGGCCGATGCCCGGCAGCATAAATTATTCCCGTTATTGCTGCGCCTCAAGGGCGATATTTTACTGCGGCAGGCCGATGATGTCGCAACAGAGAAGTTTTTCCGAGCCATGCTCAATATTCAATCGTTTAGCTGGGCCCGGATGGGGTTGGTGCGTTGTCAGCTAGCCCAGGGCAAAGAGCAACAGGCCTTTTCTGAACTGGAAGCCTTACTGGAACGCTCAGAAAGCCGGTTATTCGCCCTGGATTTATTAGCTGAACTGGAATTTAAACAACAGCATTATCAGCAGGCACAGCAACACCTACTGCAAGCTGCCGAGCTGGCACCACGTAATATGTTTCGTCAGCAGAAATTACTGCAGTTATCCCGAATAAACCACGACTATGAAAATCAGTACCGGGCTGCCCGTGATATGGTGAAATATGCCCGTTACTCGATGTACGAGCAACCTGATTTATATCTGACACTGGCCCGCGCCAGTATAGACTACGCCCTGAGCGTTGATGATGAAGAGCAAAGCAGTCGCTTAAATCGCCAGGCGGCGGTGTCACTCAGCACTGCGCAGCGTCAGTATGCCAGTGGCAGCAACACTGCCCTGGAAAGCCAGCAACAGGTGTTGCAGGCAAGGTTATTGTATTTGCAGGATCATAAAGACAAAGCTCAGGCCATGCTCAGCACCCTGGAACCGTTACAGGAGATAACCTCGGTTGAGGGCGCGCTGGACCGGGCCAAAGCATTGCATGAAGTGGGATTAAGCCAGGCATCTGCTGAATTATTTCGCCAGATCAGCAACCATTGTCAGCGACAACTGGCAGACCCGCTTTTTAACCGCTATTTACAGCAGGAACAGCAAGAGCGGCTGGCAATGCGCCTTGGCCCGCGGGAACTGAATAATAATGCGGTAACCTTGTACAAACAGGGTAACTGGCAGGAGGCTTTTGATGCCTTTAGCTTAGCTTATAAGGTGATGCCCAAAAATGCTGGTATTGCCCTGAACTTGTGGCAAACCCTGTTGACCAGTCCACTGTCATTGTGCGCCCCCTCAGATAAACAACGTTTGCTGGATCAATGCCAGGTATTAATCGAAAACAGTGTTTTAAAACAGGAGCAGCAACAGCGGTATCAGCAACTTAAACTAAAACATTTACATCATCAAACTTATTAAGGGCGGTTAGCAGCCGCATCGTTATCAGGTTTTATTTGTTCAGGCCACTCTTGAAAAATTAACGGCAGGGTTTTACTGCATGCTAACCACAGCATCGCCACGACTAACAAAGAGGGGGCGATTAATCGCCAGGGCGCGTCGAGAATAACATCTGCATCCAGGCCGCTGACACTATGCGCAAAATCAGCCAGGGTTACCAGCCACAGCAACCACAGTCCGGGACGCCACAAATAGTACCAGAAGCGACGGCCTTTTGGTTTTCGCTGACTTAATGCAGCGAGCAATATCATTAGCGGCAGCGCTATCAGACAGGCCACTAGAAAATCGTGCTGCCTCGGATAAAACTGGCCGAGCAAGCTATGCTCGGATCGCATCATACTCAGCTCTGCAACCCAGCAGATATAAGGCCGCAGTAACAATAGCAACAGGCCGTAAAAGCGCATTGGTATTTGCAGTAGTCCGTTATTGTCCAACAGTGGCCAGTAGTGCTGAGCGCTCATATTGTTGCAATCCTGTGCATCTTAAACCTGGCGCTTACGCTGGGCGAACAAACCAAGGGCTATAAAAATTGCCAGGCAAACCCAGGGCAATTCTATGTTGGTTAAGCGCACCAGCCAGCCCGCCACAACCGGGGTTAACCAAATAGTGATAGCACCATAACCAAAGGCGCACACCAGGATAAAAATACCAGTGCGCCAGATAAAGTGCAGGCTGCTAATCTGGCGGCGAATAAAACGATTAATATCATCACCAAATACCACCAGACATGTAGCTACCATCGCCAGCGCGATATCCCGAATATAAGGTCGGAAAAATAAGCCCCAGTCTGTTAGCAACTGATACAACAGCTCCATGCTCAGGCCACTCCGTTACGGTTAAAAAGATCTAACATTTGCTGCTCAGTCCATACCGGCACATTAAGATCGTTAGCTTTTGCCAATTTAGAACCTGCATTGTCACCAGCAATAACCGCATAGGTTTTCGCTGACACTGAGCCTGACACCTTCGCTCCCAGCTGCTGCAAACGGGCTTTGGCGTCATCCCGACCCATCGCACTGAGTGTTCCGGTGAGCACCACGGTAAATCCCGCCAGCGGTTGTGCTGAAGCCTGTTGCACCGTAATGTCTGGCCAGTTTATTCCCACGTGCTGCAGATCAGCGATAACCTGCTGGTTATGCGGCTCAGCAAAAAAGCTCAACAGGTGCTCTGCCACGATATTACCGACATCATTAACCGCCAGCAGCTGCTCCACAGTGGCATTAGCGATAGCTGGCAGGCTGCCAAAGTGCTGCGCCAGATTAAGCGCGGTAGCCTCTCCCACCTCACGAATACCCAGGGCATAAATAAAACGGGGCAAACTGGTCTGGCTTGACGATTTAATCGCATTTAACAGCTTTAATGCCGACTTTTCTGCCATCCGCTCCAGGCCAATTAATGCCGGCATATCCAGGGTGTAAATATCCGCCGGGGTTTTCACCAACTGCTGGTCGACTAATTGCTCTACCAGCTTGTCGCCCAGGCCATCAATATCCATCGCTTTACGGCTGACAAAATGCTTAATAGACTCTTTTAACTGGGCCGGACAAAACAGGCCGCCACTGCAACGCGCCACCGCCTCGCCACTAACCCGCTCTACGGCTGAATGGCATACCGGACAAGCTGCAGGAAATACAATATCGTGCGCCTGAGGTGGCCGGCGTTCAAGCAACACGGCGACAATCTGTGGAATAACATCGCCCGCCCGGCGCACGGTAACGGTGTCTCCAATTTTAATACCCAGACGGTTAATTTCGTCCTGGTTATGCAAGGTGGCATTGCTGACGGTAACTCCGCCTACTTCGACTGGCGCTAACCGTGCCACCGGGGTTATCGCGCCGGTGCGGCCCACCTGAAACTCAACATCCAGCAAGGTGGTCAGTTGCTCCTGCGCCGGAAATTTAAAAGCAATAGCCCAGCGTGGCGCCCTGGCCACAAAACCCAGTGCCTGCTGCTGCGCCAGACTATCAACCTTGATAACAACACCATCAATTTCAAAACCAAGCTGATCCCGCTGCTTCAGAATGTCATGACAATAGGCAATAACGGCACTAATTCCTTTTACTTTTTTCAGTAGCGGACTTACCGCTAAGCCCATACTTTGCAGCTGCTGTAGTCTGGCGTAGTGACTACTCTGATCAAGCTGAGTGTGAGTATCTTCAACGTCACCAACTGAATAAGCACTAAACGACAGCGGTCTGCAGGACGCTATCTTAGCGTCGAGCTGCCTTAAGCTGCCGGAGGCGGCGTTGCGCGGATTAGCAAATAACTTTTCACCACTGGCACCCGAGCGATCATTCATTTGGGCAAACATACTAAGAGGGATATAGGCTTCACCGCGGATCTCAAGCATTGCCGGATGTTCATCTCCCAACAGCTTTAATGGCACAGATTTAATTGTTCTGGCATTTTGCGTGACGTCTTCACCTGTAAAACCATCCCCCCGGGTAACCGCTCTTTTTAAAAGGCCATGCTGATAATGCAAACTCAACGCAACCCCATCCAGTTTTGGCTCACAACAAAAGGTTATTTCACTTTCCGAGTCCAGACTCTCTGATATACGCTTATTAAATTGACTGAGCTCTTCCTCGGTTTTAGCTTTCTCAAGTGACAACATTGGCAAGGTATGTTCAAACTGGCTAAATTTATCAAGGGGCTTTGCGCCAACCCGCTGCGTGGGTGAATGTTCCTGGATAAAATCTGGATATGCCGCTTCCAGCGCAACCAGCTCGTCGAACAGCTCGTCGTATTCGGCATCAGGGACACTAGTGGTGTTTAAGTTGTAATACGCATGAGAGTATTGGTGCAACAGCTCTGTTAGTTCCAGAATTCTGGCTTTTTTTGAATCGCTCATTTACTTTCACTACCGAATGAAAAACGGCAGGGAAAGCCCTGCCGTATTAAATTAATATCTGACGTTAGCCGTGAATCAATTGCTGACGCTGAAATTCACGAATTTTATCAACATAATGGCGAACCGTCTGTACCGTTAATACACTACGCTGGCCATCCAGTACCTGACCTCCGAATTCTTCAGCCAGTTTTTTTGCTGCATTATGCATTAAGTTAAAATTCTGCAATGGCTCACCCGGCCCGGGCAGGGTCATAAACAAGCTCAGCCCCCGGGTACTGATTTTATCAATCTGCTCTAAATCAAAAGTGCCCGGATTAAACATATTCGCCAGGCTAAATAACACATCACCGCCGCCGGCACTGTCCAGATGACGATGGAAAATATCCATGTCACCATATTTAAAGCCCAGGGGTAATAGCGCCGACAGCAAATCAGGGCCTTTAATGTCGCGGCCTTCGGGTAATAATACATACAGAATTAATACTTCTGAGGGCTGATGTGCTGACTTTTGCTCCGCTACTGCACCCGCATCGGCCTTGGCATCTGCTTGGCGCGCCACAGTATCAGCAGGCTGGCGACGTGGGCTTTCATCTTCGGCCAGGGCACTGAAATTAATAGCCGGTTCGGTTTTATCGTCCGCGCCGTCAAAATCGAATTCTGGCTGTTGCCGGCTAACGTCCCGGTTATTTCCGGCCTGAGGGGCGAGCTCTGGCTGGGCTGACGATGGGTTGATTTTCGGCTCAGTGCGCGTCGTTTCAGGAGCCGCAGGCGCGCCGCTGCGTGATTTTACTACCCGCACCGGGCCAACACCCAGATCATCAAACCCTTCAGTTTGCTCAGGCGCAGCCGTCGGCGTAGCGTCCGGATGATAGCGATGATTTGTCTGACGGTTATTTTTTCTTACCGTCCACAGTCCATGAATAAACAGGCCGCCCAGTACCAGCGCCCCGATAATAATTAATACTAATCTCAACTCATCAGCCATAGTTGTACCTTTTTATGTTATCAGGCTACTGCCAGCTTGACAGCATCATCCACATCCACAGCCACCACCCGCGATACCCCAGGCTCTTGCATGGTGACGCCCATCAGCTGTGCTGCCATTTCCATGGCAATTTTATTGTGGCTAATATAAATAAACTGCACGGTTTCCGACATCTCCCGGACCAGATTACAAAACCGGCCGACGTTAGCATCGTCTAACGGTGCATCTACCTCATCCAGCATACAAAACGGCGCTGGATTCAGTCTGAATATGGAAAACACCAATGATAAGGCCGTTAGCGCTTTTTCACCACCCGATAATAAATGAATTGTACTGTTTTTTTTGCCAGGTGGTCTGGCCATAATAGTAACACCGGTTTCCAGTAAATCATCTTCGGTTAGATCCAGATAGGCACTACCGCCACCAAAAACTTTTGGAAACAGTCCCTTTAAGCCTTCGTTTACCTGTTCAAAAGTTTCTTTAAACTTCTGTCGGGTTTCTTTATCAATTTTACGGATTGCGGTTTCCAACGTATCCAGTGCGCCGGTTAAGTCGTCGTGCTGACTATCGAGATAGTGTTTACGCTCAGCCTGTTGCTCATATTCGTCAATGGCAGCCAGATTTATGGCCCCCAGCCGAACCACTGCTTCAACAGTTTTATCCAACTGTTGCTGCCAGAGCGTTTCCTCAGCATCTGCTGCCAGCTGTGGCATGACCTCTTTTATATTGACCTGTTGTTCGCGCAGCAGTTCCAGCATATTGTTGGCCCGGACCCGACACCCTTCAGCATCAAGGCGCAGGGATTCAAGTTGCTGCCTTTTCTGATTCAGCTGTTGCATTATACCTTGTTGCCCCTGCTCCAGCTCACGCATTTTCTGCTCTAGGCCAGCCAGCTTATCAGTAGCTGCCACCATCGCCTGTTCGGCGTCCTGCCGGCTTAGCAGCGCCTGCTGTAATTGTTCCTGCAGCAGAATTTCCGGCTCGTCGTTTTCATTGAGCTGCTGCTCCAGGGTGAATATTTGCTCACGCAGTTGCGCCAGTTGTAATTGTGCCCGCTGCAGATTCTGCGCCAATCCCTGCTGCTGTCGTTCGGCCACAGTGAGCTGCGTTTGTAGTTGCCGGCAGAGCTCTTTATGCTGATCGACCCGTTCGCGGCTGTGTTGCAATGATAGCTGTGCCTGTTGCTGTGTCTGCTGCAGGTGTTGTTCCGCTTCGGCGTGTTCGTCTAAAATAAATTGTGCCTGTTGCTGGCGCTCGTCCAGTAATGCCAATTCAGCGATCAACCCGTTATGATTAGCACTAAGCTGCTGACATTCAGCCTCCAGCTGCACTTGCTGTTTATAAGCCAGCTGCTGTGCCTGAACGTGCAGCTGACGCTCGGTATCGGCTTGTTGTAACTGCTGCCGAATACCAGCCAGCAGCTGTTGTTGTTGTGCTAATGCCTCGCGCGCACGGCTTTGTGCCTGCTGAGCTACAGTTAATTGCTGCTCTGCCAGCGCCTGACCGGCGGCCAGCTCAGTCAGTTCAGCATTGATAGCGGCTAAGCGTTCACGGCGCAGTAAACCTGAGTCAGTACTGTCGTTACTACTGCTGTGGCCCCAGTTCTGTCCCAGCCACTGGCCGGCAGTCGTGACAACCGACTGCCCTGGCGCAAGTGCTGCAACCCGTTGTTGCGCCGCAGCCAGCGAGTCAGCCAGGAAAATATTTTGAAAATAATCCGGATAATGGCCGCTACTGATGACACTGGCCAGGGTATCAGGTGCAGCCTGCAAACGTAGCGGGCTGACATAATTAAAATCATCCTGCAGAGTATCAGCATTGCCAATGCTGGCGTGTTGCAGCGGACCAAGCGCCGCAGCGACCGCAGCAGCCCAGCCTGGTGCCACCGCCAAGTGCGACACTAAAGCCTGCTGGCTGTGTTGCTGACGTTCATCAAGCGCCGTTAACCGTTGCTGCTCCTGATTTAAAATATGCTGTCGGGTAACCAGCGCGGCCAGCTGTTGCTTTATTGCTGCAACTTGAGCGGCCGTATCCTCTGTGCTGACTAATGCCAGCTCAACCTGATGCTGTGTGGCGTCACGCTGCGTTGTTAATTGCTGCGCCCGAGACGCCATCTCGTCAGCATGTGCGGTAGGTTGTTGCTGCTGTAACTGTGCTAACTGTTGCTGGCGCAATGTCAGCTGGCTTTGATACTGACGTGCCTGATTGTCGGCACTTTGCCAGGCTAGCTGAGCCTGTTGCTGTTGCTGGCGCAAATTAAAATGGTGTTGCTGCCACTGCTGCCACTGCTGTTGATGCTCAACCAGGGTAGCTTGTGCCAGCTGCAACTGCAGCTCCAGCTCTGCCAATTGTGCTTCGCCTAACTCAAGTTCCGGGCCATATTGTTGCTGCTGATCAGTCAGCTCGTTCAGTAGTGCTTGCTCACTGGCGATAAACTGTTCGCTATCGCGCAGTGCCTGCTGCTTTTGCTGCAACTGGTTACTGAGTATTTGCTGCTGCTGGCGCTGATGCAAAATTTGCTGCTCGAGCCTGCTAATGGTATTCCCCAGCTGATAAAAGCGGCTTTGCTGTTGCTCAGCTTGCGCCCTGGCCTCTGTGGTTTGCTCTTTTAGCTCAATCAGGATGCGTTGCTCGCCCTGCATGCCAGCCTGATATTTTTCCAGCTCGGTTTCCTGGCTTGCTAACTGCTGCTCTAAGCCCACCAGCTGGTTATTAAATCGCAGCCACTTGAGAGTTGTTAGTTCGGCTTTAAGTTTGCGTTCCTGCGCTTTTAACTCTTTGTAGCGCTGCGCGGTACTGGCCTGGCGTTTAAGTTTCTCGATATTTTTGGCCAGTTCTTCACGCACATCGGCCAGTCGGTCAAGGTTTTCACGGGTATGTTTAATCCGGTTCTCAGTCTCGCGCCGTCGCTCCTTGTATTTGGAGATACCAGCGGCTTCTTCAATAAATACCCGTAATTCCTGCGGTTTTGATTCAATAAGCCGCGAGATCATACCCTGTTCAATAATGGCGTAGCTACGGGGCCCCAGACCAGTACCCAGAAAAATATCGGTAATATCACGACGACGGCACTTGCTGCCATTTAAAAAGTAGCTGGATTGTGCTTCACGGGTAACCAGCCGTTTAATCGAAATTTCACTACGATCGGCCATATTGCCGCTAAGCCGGCCCTGGGTATTTTCAAATACTAATTCGACTGATGCCTGCGATACCGGCTTACGCTGGCCTGAGCCGTTAAAAATAACGTCGGTCATCGCATCGCCGCGCAGATTTTTAGCCGAGCTTTCACCCAACACCCAGCGCACTGCGTCTATGACATTGGATTTGCCACAGCCATTGGGGCCAACTACTGCGGTCATTTGCTCAGGAAACGGCACCTGTGTTGGGTCGACAAAGGACTTGAAGCCCACCAGTTTAATATGTTTTAAGCGCATCAGTGCCCGGTATTATTGTTATTGGTATGCGTATCAGCAAAATGTAACAGCAGCAAAATAACCTGTCACGCAAAAATCAGTCAGACTTCGGCGTGCTAAAGCTCTTGCGGCGCCAACGCTGTGCTTTCTCTGCTACTGTGATTTTAACCGCTGCGCGGCTTTTTCGGGCGAACACCACTACAGGCCTTGAAACGAGCAAATTATTTGGGTAAATCACTTGTTCGTTATCTTTGGTTTGCAGCACCGTGCTAAACAGATTAATTTCGACAATCCGTCCTTCAAGGTGGTTGCCGCCATCAATCACCCGCACGTCCATGCCTTTGGCGAAGGCTTTCTGGCCAAGCAAAATAAAAAAAGCAGTGATATTGCTGAGTAAACTCCAGGCCGCAAATAATGCCACACCAATTACGGCGATCATGGATGACGCCAGTACCAGCAAGCCACGGATATCCACACCCCATATCACGCTGAGCA
The DNA here is from genome assembly GCA_002415085.1 of Arsukibacterium sp. UBA5043. GTDB lineage: Bacteria > Pseudomonadota > Gammaproteobacteria > Enterobacterales > Alteromonadaceae > Alishewanella. Next base: position 42,817 of record DIBV01000002.1, read on the forward strand.
CTACAATCAGCAGCAGCACCAGCAGAATATGAAATACCGCCGCAGCGCGCTTATTCATATCAGCCTTTAAACGGCTGTTGGCGATGATTTGATACAGTAGCGGCATAACCCGGTAACTGATAATAAAATACAGTATTACCACCGACACGGTGATAATAAGCTGTATGGTTACCGGGTTAAAATGGCGGAGCAAATTTTGGCTGTATTCGAAAAAAGACACGGTAAATTCCTTGCTACTCAATCTAAATCGTTCAGTGGCCAGCGGACGATATAGTCTTCAAAATTATCCAGATCAACGTGAGTTTCGCAAATCGCCTTATTACGTACCGACATTTGTTTTTTATGCATCAGGCTTTTTTTACCGTTATTAAGTAACGGATGCCAGCTTGGTAAGCCGCGACCTTCATGCAGCCGCCGATAAGCGCAGCTGGTGGGCATAAAGAAAATATCTTTCAGGTTCCCTTTGGTAAGTTGAATACAATCGGGTACCAGCACGGTTCGCTGACTATACTCGGTACATTCGCATTTGTGACTATTCAGATAACGACAGGCAATATTGGTATAGTGCACCTGCTCATCAGCTTTAATAACACTGGTTGGCCCCTGTTCTTCGTCATCGTCAATAAATTTATTCAGGCAGCATTTGGCACAACCATCGCAAAGCGCTTCCCACTCCTCGTTAGTCATTTCATCGAGGGTTTTTGTTTCCCAATAACGCTCTGCTAAAGCCATACCTAACTTACCTTTGTATTAACAATGAAAAAGTCGGCCAGTTGCAGTTGCAGCTGATCGCCTGATTGCAGCGGTCCGACGCCCGCCGGGGTGCCGGTCAGTACCATGTCGCCTGGCAGCAGGGTAAAATGTTGGGTCATTTCACTAATCAGTTGGCTTATTCCTTTAATCATGTTGGCACTGTTTCCATGCTGTCGCTCTACCCCGTTTACCGCCAAACTAAAATCCAGTTGCTGTGGATGAGCAACATCGGCAGCCGGCACAAAACCCGCAACCGGGCAGGCACCATCAAAACCTTTCGCCACTTCCCATGGCCGGCCCAACTGTTTCAGGCTGGCTTGCACCTCACGCAGGGTTAAATCGAGTGCCAGGCTATATCCCCAGATCGCCGCTGTCACCTGCTCCGAGGTTGCATTCGTCAATTGCTGGCTGATGAGTACCGCGATTTCCAGCTCGTTATGCACCGCGCCGCGTCCACCTGGTATAGTAAAAGCCGGCGCCAGAGGGCGTAACGCAGTACTGGGCTTGATAAAAAACAACGCTTCGGGCGCAGTTTTACTTTGCATTTCAGCAATATGGTCCTGATAGTTCTGACCAATGCACACCACTTTACCCACGGGCAACGCGATGTTGCTACCGTCAACGTGCTGATGAGAATAATTCATGGTTTACTCGGCAATAATCTGATCAGCCAGATGGCCGACACTGGTAACAAAATAATAAGAGCGGTTCCAGTGCATCAGGCTTTTATAGTTGTCATAGCCTAAAAAGGCCCGGCCTGCATCGCCATCTGGCAAAATTAATGCTGCCTGCATCTGACGCTCAGGCAACGCTGTGCCATTTAAGCGCCGGACACCTAATTCATTCCATTTGGCCAGACTGCGGGCCGAATCATTCCAGCGGCCTAACCAGGCACTGCGCGCCAGGCTGCCGCGCTGGATCGCCAGGCTGGTGTCAAACCCTTCGGGCAATATTACTTCCCTGCCCCAGGTAATGCTGTTATCCCAGTCCTGGTTTTTCAGATAATTGGCAATAGAGGCAAACACATCCAGCTGATTGGTCCAGATGTCTTTTTTGCCGTCACCATCACCGTCCTGAGCATAGGCTAAAAATGAGCTTGGCATAAACTGGCTCTGCCCCATCGCGCCGGCCCAGGACCCTTTCATATCGGCAAAGCTGATATGGCCCTCGGCCAGAATATCCAGTGCATTAAAAAACTCCTGCCGGAAAAACGTTTCGCGCCGGCCATCATAAGCCAGCGTGGCTAACGCCGATGGAATAGAATAAGTGCCCATAAAGCGGCCAAAACTGCTCTCCAGCCCCCAGAGGGCGACGATAAAGCGCGGCTGCACGCCATATTTCTCACCTATTTTTTCCAGCTGTGGCAGATATTGCTGATAAAAACCACGGGCCATCGTGATCCTGATCTCGCTTACCCGCTTCGGTAAGTAAGTGCTGAGTGTTTCCACAACTTCAGGCTGGCTCTGATCGGCTTTTACCACCCGCTCGTGAAAAGTTAACGAGCTGAATACGTCATCAAGCAGCGCCTTGTCATAGCCTTTCTGCTCAGCTTCCTGACGCAGGGCAGCGGTATATTGCTCAAAGCTTGGTTTTGCCGGTTGTTCAGCCGCCGCGGTTTCAGGCTGGCTAGTGGTTTCAGACTGATTAGTGGTTTGACTGGTAGCAGCGAAACTGCCGCCAGCCGTTAGCAGACCGCTAGCTATTAATACAGGTAAGCCAATGTGTTTTAGCGCTAATTTTAATTTCATATTAACCTTTTTCTGTCTGGATACTGGCTTTATGCTGAGCCAGCAGGTTTTCAGGTGGAGGTGGTAATTGCAAATAAAACCCCTGCTCACTAAGCGCAGTTCGTAACTTATGAATATCCACCAGGGCTAAATGTTCCCGCTTTGCCAGATTAAATACCGTCACCAGCTGCGGTTTACCAAATGTGGTCAGCAAAGCAGCCGGTACCGGGCCAAAATCATCACGGCGTTCAACATACAGGTAAGTGCCCTCTTTACGTGGGCTTTTATAAACAACACATAACATCAATAAAAGGTCTTCGCTACCTTGCCTAACAGAGGGCGAAACTATAACATGAAGCACAGGTAATGCGCACTGGCTCAACGGCCAGGCGCATAAATAATACTGCTTATCGCAGTGATAAAAATAACGCGTGCGCCGATAGTTTTATGTCTGATAATTCGTTAGAGCTGAAAGGAAGTTTATTTCCCATGTCAGTGTTGCATTGTGCTGATTTAAGCGCAGCAACCTTGCAGCAATTGTTAAGCGCCAAGCTGGCGCAAGCGCCTGCTTTTTTTTTGCAGGCTCCAATTGTGCTCAACCTGAGCAATGTTAACCAGATCCCTGACTTTACTGCCTTGAAAAACCTGTTTGTCGAGCTGAAACTGGTGCTGGTTGGCGTAACCGCCGCCAATCCGGAGCAGAAAACAGCCGCGCATGCTGCGGGCCTGGCAGTACTGCAAGCAGGCAAAGCGAATGGTAAAAGCCAGACATCCGCCGCCCCCCTGCAACCTGCCACACTAAGCACAACTGACGTTACTGATAACGCGAAGGTTAGTAATACCAGCACCACTGTACCTGCATCGGTAACAATGGACAGTAAAGTAGTGGAGCAAACTGTGCGCTCAGGCCAGCAAATCTATGCCAAAGGCACCGATCTCATCGTTAAAGGGGCTGTTGGCGCCGGCGCCGAAGTGATTGCCGATGGCAATATTCATATTTATGGTTCGCTTAGAGGCAAGGCTATCGCCGGCGCCAACGGCGATACCAGTAAGCGTATTTATTGTTATAACCTGCAGGCAGAACTGGTGTCTATTGCTGGAAACTACTGGCTCAGCGACAGTTTGCAGGACAAATTTTGGGGCAAATCAGCCTGCATTAAGATGCAGGACGATAGCTTAGTCATCACTGAATTAGTGTAAGGATCGTCACTATGGCAAAAATTATTGTGGTTACATCGGGCAAAGGCGGTGTTGGCAAAACCACATCCAGTGCGGCTATTGGTACCGGCCTGGCGCTGGCTGGCCATAAAACCGTTATTGTCGATTTTGATATCGGCTTGCGTAACCTTGATTTAATTATGGGCTGTGAGCGCCGGGTGGTATATGACTTCGTTAATGTGATCAACGGCGAAGCCAATTTAAAGCAAACTCTGATTAAAGATAAACGTACTGATAACCTGTTTATTTTACCGGCCTCGCAAACCCGCGATAAAGATGCGCTTACCCGTGACGGTGTTGAAAAAGTACTAAACGAGCTGGCGAAAGACTTCGACTTTATTATCTGTGACTCACCAGCCGGTATTGAATCCGGCGCCATGATGGCGTTGTATTTTGCCGACGAGGCCGTAGTGGTGACTAACCCGGAAGTCTCGTCAGTGCGCGATTCAGACCGTATTCTGGGTATGTTATCGAGTAAATCACGCCGTGCCGAACAAGGGCTGGAAGGCATTAAGGAGCATTTACTGCTCACCCGTTATAATCCGGAACGGGTCGAAAAAGGCGAAATGCTCAGCGTTGAAGACGTAAAAGAAATCCTGGCGATTGAGCTGGTGGGGGTGATTCCGGAATCACAGGCCGTGTTAAATGCGTCTAACTCTGGCCAGCCGGTTATCCTGGATAAAGAAAGCGATGCCGGCCAGGCTTATCTCGATACCATAAAGCGCTTACTGGGCGAGCAGGTACCATTCCGTTTTCTGAACGTGGAGAAAAAGGGCTTTATTAAAAGGATTTTTGGAGGTTAACTGATGTCATTACTGGATTATTTTCGCTCAACTAAGAAAAACACCGCCAATACTGCGAAAGAGCGGTTACAAATTATCGTGGCGCACGAGCGCAAGCGACGTAATGGCCCGGATTATCTGCCGCAGTTAGAGCGCGATATTCTGGAAGTTATCCGCAAATATGTCGATATTCCGGCTGATCAAATTGCCGTCTCGCTGGAGCAGCGTGGTGACCAGATCTCGGTACTGGAGCTTAACGTCACCTTCCCGGATGATAAGCGCTAAGCGTCGGACGACGCATTGAGAAAAGCCCGCGCAACGCGGGTTTTTTTATGTTTTTACTCTTCCATTAAGCTGCCAGCTCTGGCTTACCCCATCAGTTTTACCGCCACCTCATTTCGTTACCCACTTGCAAACTAATACAACATAGCCTATTTTAGACCAATCAGTCTAAATAAAGTAAAACCAGTAAGGCTACTTATGGACAGTCTAAAACGCGGTCGCGGCAGGCCAAAAACATGCACAGACGCGCCCACTGACACTAAAGCTGTGTTGCTTCGGGCCGGTTTAAAGTGGTTAACAACCTCGGGTTTTAATCAAAGCAGTCTTGATAGCATTTTGCGCTCAGTCCGGATCCCTAAAGGCTCTTTCTATCATCACTTTGATAACAAGGAAGACTTTGGTTTGCAGGTGCTTCAGGAATATCGGCAGTATTTTGAAACTAAGTTAGACCGTAGTCTTGCGGATGACAGCGTGGCGCCGCTGCAGCGGTTAAATAATTTTATGACGGATGCCAGCGCAAGTATGGCCAGATACGACTACAACCGCGGCTGTCTTATTGGCAATTTAGAAGGTGAGGTAACAAAGTTACCCACGGCTTTTCGCCAGGCCATTATGGATACTTATACAAGCTGGCAAAACAAGGTTGCCGCTTGTTTGCGCGAGGCGCATACAAGCGGCGAAATAACTGCCGACAAAGAGTGTAAATACCTGGCAGAAGTATTCTGGATAGGCTGGGAGGGTGCCGTATCACGTGCCCGCTTACTGAGCTCTGACTTACCGCTGCGCCAGTTTGGCCAGTTTTTTCTGCAGCAGCTGCAAAGCTGATTTTAACATTACATCCAAGCAAGCCATTTCAACGGAGAAATATATGTTTAAAGCCATTCTGATTAATAAAGACGAACAAGGGTATCGCTCAGTATTAAGCGACGTGGACGAACAACAACTGCCTGTGGCTGATGTTACTGTTAAAGTAATCGCCAGTACCATTAATTATAAAGACGCCCTGGCGATAACGGGTAAGGCCCCGGTGGTGCGTAGCTTCCCGCTGGTGCCGGGCATTGATCTGGTGGGTGAAGTGCTGCAATCTGACTCCGATCGTTTTAATGTGGGTGATAAGGTACTGCTAAATGGCTTTGGCGTAGGCGAAGGGCATTGGGGCGGCCTGGCAGAGAAAGCCTGCCTGAAAAGCGACTGGCTGATCCCACTGCCAGCCGGCATAACCCCGGAACAGGCCATGGCGGTAGGTACGGCAGGTTACACCGCCATGCTGTGTGTATTAGCACTGCAAAAGCATGGCATTACGCCAGCGCATGGTGAAATACTGGTAACCGGAGCGAATGGTGGCGTAGGCAGCTATGCTGTGCGTATATTAAGTAAGTTGGGTTACCAGGTAGTAGCGGCAACAGGCCGACCAGAGGAAAGCAACTACCTGAAAAAAATAGGCGCAGTGGATATTTTACCTCGCTCACAGTTCAGTGAGCCCGGCAAACCACTGCAAAAAGAGCGCTGGGCCGGTGTGGTAGATTGTGTGGGGAGCCACACCCTGGCTAATGCCTGTGCCAGCACCCGCTATGGCGGTGCCGTTGCGGCATGTGGTTTGGCTCAGGGTATGGATTTTCCGTCATCTGTTGCCCCATTTATCCTGCGCGGAGTGACGTTATATGGTATTGATAGCGTGATGCGGCCATTAGCTGATCGGGTGCAGGCATGGCAGCGCCTGAGTGACATACTCAGCCCGGAAGACTTTGACACTATCAGCCACGTTATTTCGTTAGATGAGGTAATAGATACCGCCTCTGCGTTATTAGAGGGAAAACTACAGGGCCGGGTCATCGTAAAAATCTGATTATTGTATTTACCCCGCTTCAGCCATAATAAAGCCCGCAATTGCGGGCTTTAGTGTTACTACTTAATCAGAACCGTTTATTCAGAACCGTGAAAGTGGTGTATTTGTTTGCAGCTTACTCAGCAACAAAACCATCCATTACTGTTAAACCTACCCCCATTAAGCCAGCACCATCGCGGGCAATAGCGGTGTAAATTTTATTGGCCTCCAGCATCAGGGCACCGGTTTCAATGGCAGCGGTTTTGGTACCTGTTGGGGTTACCGTTACAAAGTACTCACCCGCGGCCAGCGGCACATAACCCGTTTCAGCTTTAAAGGCTACATCACTGAAAGCCGGCATAGCGTCGCTGATATCACCATCGGCAGTAACATATATATCAACATTACCGGCCAGAGTAGAACCATGGATAATCCGAACCCGGGCTTCAGTGGCTACAGTACGGGTATTGTCGATCAGAATTAGTGGCTCAATCGCAAAGTCGTCAGCATCGCTTAATGAGCCTACAGCCAGCACTGTATAAAACGCGCCTGCATCCAGGGTTACATCAGCATCAATCACTGCGGTTTCGGTATTGGCTACTGTAACTTTTACATTGTAATCACCTGGTGCCGGAGTCACATAGCCGGTGAAATCAGGGAAAGCTAAGTCTGATACCAGTGGCTCGGTGAAGTTATCGTTTACCACGACATCAACCGCCGGTGCGTCAGACACATTGTGCACCACCCGCAGTGATGAGGTTGAACTATCGTCCAGAATAGGTAGTACCTCGCCTTCAGGTGTAACCGCAATAAGCGATACCGGTGATGCACCTGAGTACTCGCTGTTGATAGCCGCTACAACTAAATCAGTACCTCCAGCCAGCTCCAGGGTGTTGCTGTCAAATACCACGGTGTCAGTACCGGGTAAGGTGATCCGCACCCGGTAATCGCCGGCCGGCACATCCAGTGCGTCGGTAAATTCAGTAAAGGCCAGTGTGGTAAGCGGCGCACCCAGCTCTGCGTCTGGCGCAGTGACATGAATATCTACCGCAGGGGCAGTAGACGCTGCATGCACAACCTGCAACCGGACGTTGCCATCAGCCAGCTCAGCCACATCTGAGGTGACTACCAATGGCGCCAGGGTTTCATCGGCCACCAGGCCAACGGCAAAGACTTTGTAGTTGGTTGCTTCGGCAAGGGCCAGTTCAGGCACATCTATCACTGTCGCAGTATTACCTTCACCCGGCAATATTGCGTCGACCGCGACTGCATAATCAGCTGGCGGCAAACTGAAATTCTCCGAGCTGTTACCATAGGCCAGATTTTCAATAACGACATCGCCGTTAACACTGACATTGACAGCTGGCGCATCAAATGAGGCATGCACTACCCGTAAGGTGGCATCCACTACTGGCGGCGATGGCGGCGGAACCGGCGTTGGCAATTCTGAATCACTGTCAAAACAACCCGCAAGTGATAAAGTTAAAACAGCCGGTACGGCAAATTTTAGTATTCCTTTCATGGTTATTACCCTTCAGTTAATAGTTGCGTAAGGGTTACGCCATTAAAAACTGAAAAGGATCAGATTTTTTTATTGCAAATTTTTATCTGAATTAACCAAATTTTTCTACTGATCTGATTTATTAGCAACAACGTTTAAACAAGATTTTTGATCTACGGCTGTACGTGTAACGGTACCGGCAACTTTGGCAACAGCAGCTGCCGGCGCCAGCCCGTTAAGTATTCGGGTACCGGCAGTAACATTCGTTCTTGATCAGTGACCCGCCAACACCAGTTAAAATATTCATGCAGTTGGCGCCGGACCGATAAAAACGCTGCTGGTATAGCGGTTTCAGCAGCGGTTTTTTTGATAGCCTGGGTCAGTTCAGCCAGCGCGGCTTTCTCACCGGGAAAATGCTCAGGATAATAAAATGGCTGTGGACAATTCTCTTGCGGTAATTGCTTTGCCAACTCAATCAGTTCAATCAGGGTTTTGGCATGGCGGCGCAGATCGCGGCCAGTCATCCCGGGGATATTTAATAAACTTTCAACCGAGCCTGGTTTACGCTTTGCCAGATCCAGCATTTGAAAGTCTTTAATCACCAGGCCCAGAGCCAGATCACGACTGGCAGCATACTCCAGCCGCCATGCTACCAACTCGCGCAGCACGGCTAAATCCCGGCTACGCAGTAGGGTGCCATTCTTAATTTCCAGATACTTTAACCGTGCTGGTAACGGATTTGCCCGCCGTTGTTGCAGCTGTTGCCCTTCTGCCAGCAGTAACGGCAACAATGCGGGATCGGTAAACTGTGTCAGCAGATGTTGGTACAGAGGGAGCAGGTAAGTCACATCGTTTGCGGCATACTCCAATTGCTTCTCGGCCAGAGGCCGGGCCAGCCAGTCGGTGCGTGACTCACTTTTGTCCAACACAGCACCGGTTGCCTGCTCAACCAGCCTGGCATAACCAATACTACTACCCAGACCCAGTAGTTCTGCTGCCAGCTGGGTATCAAATAACGGCTGGATATGGTTAATACCAATAGTCGCAAGCGCTTCCAAATCCTCAGTACAGGAGTGCAACGTTTTAACGATGGTTTCATCGGCAAACAATTGAGCCAACGGCTGCCAGTCAGTAATGGTCAGAGGGTCAACCAACGCCAGCTGTTTACCATCAAATAGCTGAATTAAACCCAGTTTGGGATACAACGTACTCTGGCGAATAAACTCAGAATCAACAGCCAGCACACTCTGGCCCGCAGCATTCTGGCAATATTGTGCCAGAGCGCGATTATCAGTGATCAGGTAACTCATTTATCCATCTCATAAAAAACAAAACCGGCTGCTGCCGGTTTTGGGTTAATCACGCAGCTCGCGCCGCAGGATCTTACCAACATTGGTTTTGGGTAACTCGTCCCGGAACTCTACCATTTTTGGAACCTTGTAGCCCGTTAAATGTTGTTTGCAGTGAGTGATCACTTCCTGTTCCGTCAGCGATTTATCTTTCTTCACAATAACTACTTTTACGATTTCTCCCGAGGCTTCGTTCGCCACACCCACGGCAGCCACTTCTAATACTTTTTCATTCATGGCGACAACTTCCTCGATCTCATTCGGAAATACGTTGAAGCCTGAAACAATAATCATGTCTTTTTTACGATCCACAATGAAGAAAAACCCCTCTTCATCCATCGTGGCAATATCACCCGTATACAACCAGCCATCTTTAACGGTTTTAGCTGTTTCTTCAGGGCGGTTTAAATATCCCAACATAACCTGTGGCCCCTGCACCAGCATTTCGCCCGGCTCACCAACAGCGACATCATTACCTTCTTCATCAATTAACCGAATTAACGTTGACGGCGCAGGCAAACCAATACTACCGTTAAAATCGTCTAAATCGAATGGACTCAACGTTACCAGCGGGCAGCATTCGGTTAAACCGTACCCTTCGAGCAAACGGGTTTTCGTGACTTTTTTCCAACGTTCCGCAACGGGTCGTTGCACCGCCATTCCACCACCCAGAGACAATTTTAAGCGACTGAAATCTATCTCAGCAAAACCAGGAGTGTTCAGTAAACCGTTAAACAAGGTATTAACCCCGGTAATAGCGGTAAACGGAAACTTCGCCAGCTCTTTAACAAACGCGGGCATGTCACGCGGGTTCGTGATCAATAAGTTAGTGCCGCCATATTTAAAAAAGGTAAAGAAATTAGCGGTTAATGCGAAGATATGGTACAGCGGCAGCGCGGTAACAACATGCTCTTTGCCCTTGTCTAAAAAGCAATCGAGAAAAGCACTACATTGTTCCAGGTTTGCCACCATATTACGATGCGACAACATGGCACCTTTTGATACACCGGTGGTACCACCGGTGTATTGTAAAAAGGCGATATCGTCACCGATTATATCCGGCTTCTGATATTTTAAATGCTGGCCTTTTTCCAACACGTCATTAAAAGTAATAGTCTTATTCAGGGAGTAAGCCGGAACCAGCTTTTTAATATGTTTTACCACCAGATTGACGATACTGCCTTTCACCAACCCCAACATATCACCCATTTTAGTCAGTATAATATGCTCGAGCCCAACCTGTTTTTCAATTGACGCCAGAGTATGAGCAAAATTTTCAACGATAACAATCGCTTTTGCTTGTGAATCAGACAGCTGGTGTTGTAACTCACGCGGTGTATAAAGGGGGTTAACATTTACAACGGTGCAACCCGCTCGCAGTACACCCATTAACACTATCGGATACTGCAGTAAATTGGGCATCATAATGGCTACTGCATCGCCTTTTTTCAGGCCAAGCTCTTTTTGCAGATAAGCAGCGAAGGCTTTACTTAATTTGTCCAGTTCACGATAGCTAATGCTTTTACCCATATTGATAAATGCTGTTTTATCAGCAAACTGGCTAATGCTCTGGGTGAAGATATCGAGCAGGGAAGGGTAATGATCAGCATCAATTTCTGCGGGCACACCTGACGGGTAACGCTTTAACCAAACTTTATCCACCGTCCACTCCTTTCTTTTAAGGTTATTATTTTATAGTTATAAATAAGGCTACCCGCAATACTTTTTAGTATCTTATTGCCGGGTAATAAGCCTGATATTGAGTATTTACTCTAGCGCTAATCATCCCACAATTGCCCGTCTTGCACAATTAGCTTACTGCAGTTGGCGCCAATCAACATCAATTAGCCGGTTTAATAAACTTCAACGTCATTCTGTCGCTCTCACCAATGGCCTGATAAAGCTCCCGGTCATAATTACCCAGTGCCAGAGTTGGTGGCAGGGTATATACCCCTTTAGGATGGTCTTTAGTATCAAGTAAATTTGCATTAATTTCGCTGCGCTCAGCCAGCTCAAAGCCAACTTGCTCAGCTGCTGCAATAACATAAGCTTCGTCCAGATACCCCTCCACCGCCACACTGGTGGTGTCTGACAACGTTGCTGCACGGTGTTCAACCAAGCCCAGCACGCCACCGGGTTTAATCAGGTCATACAAGGTTTGTAAGGTAGCAGATAAGTGCCCTCTTTCATCCCAGATATGAGCATTACGAAACGACAGCACCATATCAAATTGGCCGGGGGCTAATGCAGGCTCAAAATAGGGAGGTTCGAATTCTACTTGATTTACCACACCAAAATATTGTTGCTGTTCAGAAATCCGCTCAGAGAGTCCGGCACTTAAGCGCGCCCAGAATTTTGCTCTCTCGTCCTTCAACGTACCATCATCACGACTAAACTGAGCAATAGTGAATTGCCCCTGCTCTTTCAAATAGGGTGCCAGTATTTCGGTATACCAGCCCCGACCTGGCCACACTTCAAGCACTGACATTTGAGGTGTTAATCCGAAAAAATGCAGGGTATCAGCAGGATGTCTATATTGATTACGGGCTATATGCTCTGAACTGCGCTCACTATGCAGCGCCAGTTCACTTAATTTTTGCCGCGGATCAGCTTCAGTTGCCTGTGTTTGCGCTGCCAGGCTAAATGCGATTGTCAGTACTACTGTCAGTACTATGTTTATTATTATTTTTTTCATAGCTTCCTTTTACCACTATTCAGCTTGCTATACATCACACTCGTTGGACCACAATACTACGTATTCGTTCTAAGATAGCCTGCCATGACGAAAATTGTCCAGCAAAACACCTATTTGACAGTCTTAAAGTAAAATGATGTTTGCCTGTCGCAAGGCACTTGGTCAACGTACACTGTTGCCGTACACTCTGCTTAATATCGAACACGATAAAGGTTTATACCATGCGTTCAGTCTTTTTATCTCTTGCGTTAACAAGTTTATTGCCGGTGATTGCCATTGCCGCACCGAAAAACATTATTTATATGATTGGCGATGGTATGGGACCGTCATATGTTGCAGCGTACCGTTATTACCAGCATCAACCTGACCAGACAAAGGTTGCCAATACGGTTTTTGACGATTTGCTGACTGGCATGGCCAGCACTTACCCGGATGACGATACTCTGGTAACCGATTCGGCGGCAGGCGCAACGGCCCTGGCTACGGGAGTGAAAAGCTATAATGGTGCGATATCTGTTAACCGGCAACATATACCTATTGGCACCATGATGCAGTTGGCAAAAAGACTGGGTAAAACCAATGGCATTGTTGCCAGCTCACAGGTGAATCATGCCACCCCAGCCTCATTTCTGGCGCACAGTAATAGTCGGCGCAATATGAACGATATTGCCGATATGTATCTGGATTACCGGATTGACGGCAAGCCCGTCGCTGATTTGATTATTGGCGGTGGCAGTAAATATTTTGCGCGGCAAGATCGAAACTTAATCGAGGGTTTTAGCGCGCTCGGTTATCAGTACACTGATAACTTTCTTCAGCTTGACAGTATAACCCGATTACCCGCGCTTGCTTTGCTTTCTGAAGATGCCCTGCCTGCAGCGCTTAACTCTGAGGTGGTTAACATGCTGGCCACCCTAACCGATAAAGCGTTGCAGCTATTGTCAGGCGCAGATAATGGCTTCGTGTTAATGATTGAAGGCAGCCAGATCGACTGGTGCGGCCACGACAATGACATTGCCTGTGCCATGGCAGAAATGCACGATTTCGCTCAGGCCATTCAGGTTGCCAGGGCCTATGTCGATGCCAATCCTGATACGCTACTCATTATCACGGCTGATCATGAAACCGGCGGCTTGTCTTTGGGTGCCAATGGGGTTTATCAATGGCGTACTGAGGTCATCCGAAAAGTTAAAGCCACGGGCCGGGCCATCGCACAGCAGCTGCGAAAACTCGAAAACCAGCAGGACATCAGCAAACGTTTTACCGAGCTAACGGGACTTAGTTTGAATAAAGCACAACTGCATTTGCTGCTGACGGCGCTTAAAAATGAAGACGAAAAAATTGGCCTAGGCCAGATAGTGCAGTTTATCAGTGAAGCATCATTGACCGGATGGACCAGCGGCGGCCATACCGCCGCCGATGTCCCGGTAATGGCCTATGGCAAAAATGCCAGCGAATTTAATGGCTTTATGGATAATACTGCTATTGCCAAAAAACTTATTCAGTATATCCAGCAGACTCAGCCCCATTAGCCAGCTCGCCAACCCGGTCAGCAGACGTGGCCGGGTTACTCTGCTGCCAGTAGCTGGCGCCGTAATTTTGGTGCCGTGGTCTCAGGATGAAGCCAGATGTCAAAAAATGCCGGCGCAAATGCAGTGTCCTCTACCACCCCGATATCGGTGCCATTAAAATAAAATCGAACCTGCCCCTGTTCAGTCAGCAGCGCTGCCAGCCGGTCTCCATCAGCAACGTCACGCCATAATTCATTCAGAGTAGCCGCCCAAGATTGCTGTTGTTGCTCCGTGCTGTGACCAAGCTCCTGCCATTGATCTACGGTGGCTTCTATAAACTCTTTCTTACTGATATCCCGCTTGTATGTCAGTTCCAGCATCAATGGCCGGCTTTGCTGATAATCACTGAAAGTACCATCTGTACTGGCCAGCCTGGCATCGTAAAGCTGCCAGAATAAATAGCGATAACTGCCCTCACCTATCGTTTTCAGATCTGGTGTGGCTACCACCAGGGTACTGAAACCCAGCGCCAGTAAACTAACTAATACCTTGTGCATAAAACCTCCTGCTATAGCCCAATGCCACCCCAAGGGAACCCCATACCAGCACCAGCACCACAAACGACCAATGAGCCAGTGGGAACTGTAACACCCCGCCACTGAGTGCCGCACCACCAAGGTAAGATAGTGGCCCTCCGGTGGCGCCCAGAATAAAGCCCAGCCACCACGGCCGTAAAAAACCTGCCATGGTTTCTACTGCTGCCAGGGCGAACAACACCCAAATCAACATAAACCAGACGGGTAATAATGTGTTGCCACTGAACGAAATAACATTCATCGTCATTAATAGGGTGTCTGTTGCCACACCCGCCAGGCCAATAAACAGCACCGCCATCCTGGCTCGCACCGGCAGGCAATAGATGCCATACATTCCGTAAGCAATGGCCGGAACGATAGCCAAACTCTGAAAATATACCAGTGCCAGCCATGCCAGCTCGAAACCAACAATGGAACGCCAGTGAATACCCTTAGGCGGGCTTAAATATCCGGTAGCCAATTGTGAAGAGCTGACATTACTCATTGCTGTTTCATCTTACTGGCAACTTTATTGCGCAGATTGTATGGCAGTAATCCCAGCGTTTTTAACAGAAAACTCAAGCGACGGGGAAAGCGTAACCGTGTTTTTTTATTGTTAATACCATTGAAAATGCGCTTGGCCGCATCCTCTGGTGCCATCAAAAACGGCATATCAAATTCGTTCTTGCGGGTAAGCGGGGTGTCGATAAAGCCTGGTTCAATTAAGCAGACGTTGATATCGGTATCTGTTAGATCAACCCGTAAACTTTCGGCAAAATAAGCTACCGCCGCTTTACTGGCGCCGTAAGCCTCGGCGCGGGTAAAAGGGAAGAAATGAGACATCGAACTGACAATAGCAAGGGTTGGTTGACTGCCTTTATTTAGCAGTGGCAGCAGATAGCGGGTGCAGGCAACCACTCCCTGCACATTGACCGCAAAGGTACGTTCAAATGCTGCCAGATCAAGATCTGCCACTTCGACATATTCACAGGTACCGGCATTTAGAATTACCGCATCTAATTTTTGGCCGGCCGGTAATCCAGCCGTCCAGTTTGCCAGCGCAACGCTGTCGGTAACGTCTAAACTTACCGGCTTAATGTGGCTGTTACCTTTAGCCAGTTCAGCTAATTTGTCGGTCGAGCGCGCAACTGCATATACTTGCCAGCCATTGGCGGCATAATGCAGCGCGGTTGCTTTTCCCATACCAGAACTGGCACCGGTTATCAGACATGTTTTAGCCATAATACATCCTTATAAGATCGCTGCATGGCAGCAGATAACAAAGTAGTTATAAGAGAGGTACGGCGCGATAGCGCGACTGGATTGGCTCAGGCGTAAAGATCTACACCTAGTAATGACTGAACCTCGGCGCGGCGCTGCTCATTCTGCTGGCTTTGATAAGCCGCAACAGCTTGCTGGCCGCGACTGGAATTAGCGTTTTGAAAATTGTTTTGCTTAGCTCTTTGTTCATTATCAAGCAGGTTAATCGCTTGCTGACTGGCTCTGATACCGTCACCCTGCGGCGTAACTACACGCTTTTCTTCCAGCAAGGGTGCACGACGCTGCTCTGTGCCAGCAAACACACTGGCAACATTGGCTGGAGCATTCAGGCTTTGATTAACAGTCAGGCTCATAACTTCTTCATAGTAAGCAAACTGGCTTAATTATAACCAGTTTACAGGTTTAACCAAGAACTTTATCGACCAGGCAGCTTTTTCCAGCTCACCTCATCCCTTACATACACCGGTTCGGCTTGATCAGCACTGACAAAGAGCCCTTGCACATAAGCAATTTGCGCCAGGCTGAGCATATCCTGTGCCGAAGGATACAAAATATCATTGGCAATCCTGGCCTGCTGGGCCTGCTGCAACGCGTTGGCATAGGTTTGCCAGCCGGTACCCACCGCAATCACCTCTCCCGTCAGGCCAAGCGGCGAAAGTTGTTCTGGTTTTACCGCCTGTTCCGCACTTAATTGCCGTAATACACCGTCAGAGTCACAGCTGAAACTGGCCAGATACACCTCCGCCATCCGGGCATCAATGGCGGCAACGATTTGTCTGGCCTGATATAGCCGCACCGCAGCCTGGGCCATAGCTGCCAGGGTAGAGATACCGTATACCGGTAAATCAGCGCCAAACGCCAGACCCTGTGCCACCGACACGCCAATCCGGACACCGGTAAAACTACCGGGCCCACGGCCAAACACAATGCCATCCAGCGCATGTAAACTAAGCCCTGCATCTGCCAGGATGCTATCAATCATTGGCAGCACCCGTTTACTATGTTGCTGTGGACAGACTTCGTCCAAGGCAATAATCGTGTTCTGATGCAGCAGTGCCACTGAACATGCTTCAGTTGAGGTATCTAATGCCAGTAACTTCACCTTATTGTTCCTGTCTGGTTTGTTGTAAAAACGCCACCGCATCATCAAGAGAACGACTACGACGCATCGGCGGTAAGCTTTTCAAAAATACACTGCCATAAGGCCGGGTTACCAGTCGGTTATCACAAATAACCAGTACGCCGCGGTCGGTGACATCCCTTATCAGCCGCCCTACTCCCTGCTTTAAGGTAATTACCGCCTGTGGCAACTGCACGGTGCTAAAGGGGTCTAAGCCGCGACGCTGGCAGTCTTCGCTGCGCGCCTGCAACAGCGGGTCATCAGGGGATGCAAACGGCAGTTTATCAATAATCACGCAGCTGAGGGTATCTCCGCGTACATCCACCCCTTCCCAGAAACTACCTGTGCCGAGCAGCACGGCATTATCCAGCGTCACAAACTGCTCCAGCAGTAAGCGTTTCCCTGTGCTGCCCTGCACCAGTACGGGCTGACTAATATGCTCAGGAAGTGCCGATGCCATCCACTGCAACATCCGATGGCTGGTAAATAAGAAAAAGCAGCGTCCGTTGTTAGCTTTAATCAGCTTTACTGCTAACGCCAGTAACGCTGGCCCCATTTGCTGCTGATGAGGTTCGGGTAAATAACGCGGCAGGCAAAGCATGGCCTGACTGGCGTAATCAAAGGGGCTTTCAAGCAGCAGGGTTTGCGCATCGTCCAGTCCCATCTGAGCGGTATAGTGGCTGAAACCTTCATTTACTGACAAGGTGGCAGATGTGAAAATCCAGCTCCGCTTGTCGGCTGCTACTATCGCCTTAAAGCGCGCGGCAATACTTAACGGGGTTAAATGCAAACTGACATGCAACCGAGTGGTTTCATACCATAGACTTACCCCGGTTTGCTGTAAATCCTGCATTTTCAACAACCGGTTTTTCAACTGCGCCAGCCGTTCAAATACACTGTCTACCGTGTCACTGCGGCCCAGGCTGCCTTTCAATACCTGATACAGCATATCCATTGCATCATTAACCCGGGTCAGTGCGGTTTGCATTGGCGTTTGCTGCACTAAATCGCGCCAGTTACCGCGGCTTGGCTCGGCGCTGAACACTAAGCGCCAGTCGCGAACTAAACTGGCCAGCTTTTCAGCCACTTTTACTAATTGCGGATGGTCGCGTAACTCTGATTTGCAAGCCAGCTCCAGATCGCGACATAAATCCAGCAGCAAACGACTTGAAACCTGCTCGCCAAAATAGTCACTGGCGATATCAGGAAGTTGATGCGCCTCATCAAAAATAATCACATCCATTTGCGGCAGCAACTCACCAAAGCCAGTGTCTTTTAAGGCCAGATCGGCAAAGAATAAATGATGGTTAACCACAACTAAATCGGCTGCCTGCGCATTTTTGCGGGCTTTCAGTAAATGGCAATCTTCATACACCGGACAATCTTTGCCAAGGCAGTTGTCCGTAGTACTGGTAACGTAGGGCAGCGCTTTTGAATCTTCCGCAATATAACTTAGCTCACCAATATCGCCAGACTGGGTCTCTGCAGACCATTTTTTGATCAGGCTTAAGTCCTGGATTAATTGCTCATCCTGTACCGGAACATGGTTATAATGTTGCTCTAAGCGGAACAAACATAAATAGTTTGCCCGGCCCTTTAACAGCGCAGTATGAATGGGGCTGGCCAGCGCCCGTTGCACTTTTGGTAAGTCACGCAAGAACAATTGCTCCTGCAGGTTTTTGGTTCCGGTCGACAGGATAACCTTTTTACCGGCAAGCAAGGCCGGTACCAGATAAGCATAGGTTTTGCCGGTGCCGGTGCCTGCTTCTACTACCAGCGTTGAATTAGCGCTAATAGCAGCGGCAACCGCTTCGGCCATCTGCAGCTGAGCAGCACGCGGATTAAAACCACTGATATTGCTGGCGAGCTTGCCTTTTACTGCAAACGCTGCCAGTACCTGCCTGGCCAGAGTACTAGTCATAGTTTTGCGAATACATCGTTTGGTAGGTAGATACTGGAATTCAAGATCGTCACTGCGGCGCCTGCACGTTAAAAGAGCGCTATTATGCCTTTTTCAGCAGAAAAAATCAGACAAAAATATCCAGATGACCATCTTTATCAACATGCTGATCTTCTTCCGGTGTGGTGTAGGGGGGCTCAGGATATTGCTCGTTCACGTTGCCCCGGCGTGGTGGCGGGCGGCGCAGGATCAGAAACTTCTGTTCGTGTTGTTTTATCGGACTTAACCTGGCTTCTTTAAATACCGGCACAACCTGTCTCGGATCAGGATCGACTGGCGTACCCGGTACACGTGGTATAAATGGCATAAAAGCATCCATAATTCCCCCCTGACAAAAGTCCCTGTTACTCTGACGTTAATTTATATATCGGCCTGACTAGCGATATCTTAAGCTACCAGTGCATTGACTATACAAGTTGAGCGCATTTTAACCTTTAAATTCACGTTTCCGCGAAACATTAAAAAAATAAATTCATTTATTTTTTTAACAACCAAATAATAATGCTTAAATATCATATCATTGCGATTTTTCACCGCTGCTCGTATTTTGCTGAGCACCCTTGCGCTTTTGCCGCTTCACAGGTAACTTGTATAACATATTAATTCGCAAGAAAGACAAAAATGCTAAACGTTATCGCGCTGCACCATCATCACAGGTACTAGCCGTCCGAAATTTCGGAGGGCAGAGGTCTGGCGCTCCGGTGGTAACGTAACAAAAACCCCGAGCTCAGGCCCGGGGTTTTTGTTTATTAATGTATTTATTTTTTCAGATATCGTCATGGAGACCATTATGAGTCCGGCAACAGAAAGTAAACGTTTACGTATCGCTATGCAGAAATCTGGCCGTTTATCGGTTGATTCTCAGGCTCTATTTACCAGTTGCGGTTTAAAAATCAACCTGCGTGAGCAGCGGCTGATTGCCCATGTTGAGAATATGGATATTGATATCCTGCGGGTTCGTGATGACGATATCCCGGGCCTGGTGATGGACGGTGTATGTGATTTAGGCATCGTCGGTGAAAACGTGCTTGAAGAAGAATCGCTGCAACGGCAGCTGGATAATGACAGTTTCGACTACACCGTGTTAAAACGACTCGATTTTGGTGGCTGTCGCTTATCAATAGCAATACCCCAGGAAGATGAATATCAGGGCCCGGCGTCACTTGCCGGTAAAACCATTGCCACAACGTATCCAAGACTGCTGGGCCGCTATTTAAAGCAGCAAGGTATTCAGGCCCGGGTTGTTAATTTAAAAGGCTCTGTTGAAGTGGCCCCCCGCGCTGGTTTAGCTGATGCAATCTGTGATTTAGTGTCAACTGGCGCCACGCTTGAAGCTAACGGCTTAAAAGAAGTGGATGTCATTTACCGCAGTAAGGCTGTGCTGATCCAGCGTAAAGCGTTAACCGACAGCAAGCAGCTAAAACTGATCGCCAAGCTGATGCCGAGAATTAATGGCGTAATGCAGGCCAATGAAAGCAAATATATTATGCTGCATGCGCCCCGCACTAAACTGGATGAAGTGATTGCCTTGCTGCCTGGTGCAGAAAACCCGACCATGCTGCCACTGGCTGGCAACGACAGTATGGTAGCGATCCACGTGGTAAGCAGCGAAACCCTGTTCTGGGAAACCATGGAACAATTAAAAGCACTGGGCGCCAGCTCTATTTTAGTGTTGCCGATTGAAAAAATGATGGAGTAACTATGGCAAATTCTATGGCGACTACTTCGGCTACCCTGATTAACTGGCCACAGTTATCGGCCAAAGAACAGCTATTGGCATTGGCCCGGCCGGATCTCGCTGACTCGGCTGGTTTAACTGAGCAGGTGCGTGCCATTATTAACACCGTAAGACAGCAAGGTGATAATGCACTTCGGGCCTATAGCCAGCAGTTTGATGGTCTAGATAATAATGCGTTGCAATTAAGTGAGCGTAAAAAACAAGCTGTGCTGGCGACCTTATTACCTGCACGCAAAGCTGCCATCGAATTGGCCTATGATAATATTCGTAAATTTCACGCTGCGCAGTTACCACGGGATATTAGCGTAGAAACCAGCGCCGGTGTGCAGTGTCAGTTAAAAAGCCGGGCCATCGGTGCGGTAGGGCTGTATATCCCGGGCGGCAGTGCCCCGCTGCCCTCTACCGTCTTAATGCTAGGGGTGCCCGCGCAACTGGCGGGATGTCCACGGTCAGTGCTGGTAACGCCACCAGGCAAACCCGCAGCTGATGATATTGCCCCGGAAATTTTGTACGCGGCTGAGCTGTGCGGTATCACTGAAATTTATACTATTGGTGGCGCACAGGCTATAGCTGCCCTGGCCTATGGTACTGAAAGCATAGCCAAGGTAGATAAAATTTTTGGCCCGGGCAATCGCTATGTTACCGAGGCAAAACAACAGGTAAGCCAGGATGTCAGAGGTGCGATGATTGATATGCCAGCCGGCCCCTCAGAGGTGTTGGTGCTGGCAGACAAAAGTGCTAATCCTGCTTTCGTGGCGGCCGACCTACTCTCTCAGGCTGAACATGGCCCGGACTCGCAAGTGATTTTAGTCAGCGATAGCATGGTACTTATTGAGACCGTACAGGCCGAAGTAGCACTGCAACTGGCGCAGTTACCGCGTAAAGACATTGCTGCAGCCGCGCTGAGTCACAGCCGTTATATTTTAACTGCGGATTTGGCTCAGGCCGTGGCGGTTACTAATGCCTATGCACCAGAGCACTTAATTGTGCAAACTGCCAATGATGATGCGCTGATAGACCAGTTTGACAGTGCCGCCAGTATTTTTGTCGGACAATGGACACCAGAGTCGGCTGGCGACTACGCCAGCGGCACCAACCATGTGCTGCCGACTTATGGTTACAGTAAAACTGTATCAAGCTTGTCTTTAACTGATTTTTATCGGCGCTATACGGTTCAGACGTTGTCGGCCAGCGGCATGCGCAATATCGGCCCGGCAATCGTGACACTGGCCGAAGCAGAAAGCCTGCAAGCTCATGCCAATGCGGTAAGGTTGCGCCTGGCAGCACTAGACGAGACAGCAGCGCTAAACACAATTATTGGCGGAGATAACGTATGACAGAGCAAAATGGTTCTGCAGTAAATACCCTGGCCAGAAAGCTCGTTAAAGATCTGGTGCCCTACGCATCGGCCCGCAGCAGTATGAGTGGTGGCGCCGTTTGGCTGAATGCCAATGAAAACGCGTTGGCACCGGCGTATCAACTTGACGGTACCTTTAACCGGTATCCTTCATGTCAGCCAAAAGCCGTAATTAACGCCTATGCCGCATATGCCGGGGTCAAAAGCGAACAGGTGCTGGTTAGCCGTGGGGCAGACGAGGGCATTGAGCTTCTGATCCGCAGTTTTTGCGAACCAAACACTGATAGTATTACCATCTGTCCGCCAACATATGGCATGTATGCGATAAGTGCCCAAAGTCACCAGACTGCAGTAAACAAGGTGTTGCTACTAAACAGTGAACGGCTGGATCTGGATGGCATTTTTGCTACCAACCCCAAGCTGGTGTTTATTTGCAGCCCGAATAACCCTACCGGTGATGTGATCCCGCACGAACAAATTATTGCCGTGCTGGAGCATTTTAAAAACAGCGCTCTGGTGGTGGTAGACGAAGCTTACATTGAATTTGTACCAGAAGCCTCAGTTGCGCCGTTATTAAACCGCTACCCGCATTTAGTGGTACTGCGCACCCTGTCCAAAGCCTTTGGTCTGGCCGGTCTGCGCTGCGGTTTCACTCTGGCCAACCCCGATGTGATTAACGCACTGAGAAAGATGATAGCGCCCTACCCGATTGCTGAGCCTGTAGCGCAAATTGCCGCCCAGGCGCTGTCCGCAGCAGGCATTGCCCAAATGAAACAAAGTGTGGCGACAATTAATACCCTACGCAGCGACTTTATCAAGCTGGCCAGTACCCTGCCAGGCGTGCTAAAAGTGTGGCCCAGCAACGCCAACTATGTGTTATTGCAAGTGGCAGATGCCGCAGACTGTGTCAACGCGCTGATCGATGCCGATATTTTGATCCGCAATCAATCCAGCCAGCTGGGGTTAACGCAGGTGGTAAGGGTGTCAATCGGCAGCCCCGACGAAATGCAGCGCCTGACAACGGCGATGCAGCAGTATTTTTTAACCAATCAGCAAATAAAGAGAGAACATGCATGAGTGGCCAGCCTATATTATTTATTGACCGCGACGGCACCATGGTGGAAGAGCCGCCAATCGACAAACAACTCGACAGTCTGGAGAAGCTCGCGTATGAACCTGATTTGGTTCCAGCGTTGCTGAAGCTGCAGGCTGCGGGCTACCGACTGGTTATGGTAACCAACCAGGATGGTTTGGGTACCTCAAGCTTTCCCCGTGATACCTTTGATGCGCCGCACAACAAAATGATGCAGCTGCTTACCTCACAGGGCATTGTTTTTGACGACGTGCTGATTTGTCCCCACTTTGACCAGGACAACTGCAGCTGCCGTAAACCAAAGCTGGGGCTGGTTAAAGACTATCTGCAGCAGGGCAAAATCGATTTTACCAATTCTTACGTGATTGGCGACCGTTTGACCGATGTGCAACTGGCCGACAATATGGGCTTGCCATCGTTTCAGTACAATCGGCAAACCCTGGGCTGGGCTGACATAGCAAAACAATTATTAAGCCGGGGACGTCAGGCCAGTGTACGCCGGACTACCCGCGAAACCGATATTGAGATCAGTGTTGATCTGGATAGCAGCGGTAACAACAGTTTTAATACCGGGGTCGGCTTTTTTGACCATATGCTGGAGCAGATTGCCACTCACGGTGGCTTTTCGCTGCAGGTAAGGGTTGAAGGCGATTTACATATTGATGATCACCACAGTGTTGAAGATACCGCACTGGCGCTGGGCCAGGCATTGAAGCAAGCGCTGGGCAATAAACGGGGAATTAACCGCTTCGGTTTTGTGTTGCCTATGGACGAATGCCGGGCCGAATGTATCCTCGATTTATCGGGCCGGCCGCTGTTTAAATTCGACGCTGACTTAGGTGAAGGCAGTGTTGGCGGTTTGAATCTGGAAATGGTGCCGCACTTTTTCCGCTCCATCAGCGATGCCATGCTGATCAGCCTGCACTTGTCGGTTTCCAGTGGTAATAAGCACCATATGGTAGAGGGGCTGTTTAAAGCCTTTGGCCGGGCGTTGCGCCAGGCAATTACCGTATCTGGCGAAGCGTTGCCAAGCTCAAAGGGAGTGCTGTAATGCAACTGGTTATTGTTGATACCGGCTGCGCCAATATCAGCTCAGTGTATTTTGCGTTTAAACGTTTAGGCATTGACGCCACCATCAGTCGTGATGCAGCCGTTATTAAAGCCGCCGCCAAGGTGGTGTTGCCCGGTGTTGGCACCGCCCATAATGCCATGGCACAACTGCAGCATCGCGAACTTATCGAGACGCTGCAAGGTTTACAGCAACCATTGCTGGGGATTTGCTTAGGTATGCAAATGTTAACCAGCCATAGTATGGAAGGTGACGTGCCCTGCCTGGATCTGATCCCAGGGACGGTATTACCGATGCAAAGTGCTGGTTTGCGCCTGCCGCATATGGGCTGGAATACCTTACATAACATCAGCAGCCACCCGATATTAAAGGGCTTTAGCAGCAGCGATTACTTATATTTTGTGCACAGCTTTGCCGCAGCTCCCAGTGAGTATTCGCTGGCGTTGTGTCACTACGGCAGTGATTTTTCAGCGGTTATTGGCAAAGACAACGTAGCAGGCGCCCAGTTTCACCCGGAACGTTCCGGGAAAACCGGCGCCCGCTTATTACAGAATTTTCTGGAGTGGCAGTTGTGATTATCCCGGCAATAGATTTAATTGATGGCACCGTAGTAAGGCTTTATCAGGGGCGCTACGACAGCACCACTGAGTATCAATTCAGCCCACTTACGTTACGTAATAACTATGCTCAGGATGGCAGCGACTGGTTGCATATTGTTGATTTATCCGGTGCCAAAGACGCCAGTAAACGACAGCTGGCACTGTTAACCGAGCTGATGACGGCCTCGCCTTTACATATTCAGGTGGGTGGCGGCGTTCGCAGCGAGCAAGATGTGGTTGATTTACTCGATGCGGGTGCTGGCCGGGTGGTTATCGGCAGCCTTGCCATTCGTCAGCCAGAGCTGGTGCAAAGCTGGATCCGTAAGTACGGTGGCGAACATATTGTATTGGCCCTTGATGTTGCCATTAACGACAAGGGTGAAAAAACGCTGCCCTCCCATGGCTGGATTGAACAATCGTCGATTACCTTGGAACAGGTGCTGGACCAGTATATTGCTGCAGGTGCCAGGCACGTGTTATGCACCGATATCAGCCGTGATGGCACGCTAAGTGGCTCTAATGTCGGATTGTACCGTGAACTTACGGCACATTATCCACAAATACAATGGCAGGCCTCTGGCGGAATAGGTTCGTTGAATGACATCAAAGCATTGATTGGCAGTGGTGTGGCAGGCGTTATTCTTGGGCGTTCGCTACTCGAAGGTAAATTCAGCCTGAAGGAGGCCATTGCATGCTGGCAAAACGGTTAATCCCCTGTTTAGATGTACGTGATGGCAAAGTGGTTAAAGGTGTGCAGTTTCGTAACCATGAAATCATTGGTGATATTGTGCCTTTGGCTCAGCGCTATGCCGAAGCCGGCGCCGATGAACTGGTTTTTTATGACATTACCGCCTCCAGCGATGGCCGGGTAGTGGATAAAAGCTGGGTGCGGCGGATTGCCGAGGTAATCGATATTCCGTTTTGTGTCGCTGGCGGGATCAAAAGTGTGGTTGACGCCGGTAAGATCCTGGAAATGGGTGCGGATAAAATATCTGTTAACAGCCCTGCCCTGGCCCGGCCGGAATTGATTAGCGAGCTTAATCATATTTTTGGACAACAATGTGTGGTGGTGGGTATCGACAGCTTTTTTGATGTCGCCTCAGGTCAGTACCAGGTATACCAGTTTACCGGTGATGAAAACCGCACTCAGAAAACCCGCTGGCTTACCCGTGATTGGGTAGAGGAAGTGCAGCAGCGTGGTGCCGGTGAGATAGTGCTCAATTGCATGAATCAGGATGGCGTGCGTCAGGGGTATGATATTGCCCAGTTAAAAAGCATCAGGGATATCTGTAAGGTGCCATTAATTGCCAGTGGCGGTGCCGGTACCATGCAGCATTTTAGTGACGTGTTTGAAAAAGCCGATGTTGATGGCGCGCTGGCTGCCAGTGTATTTCACAAAGCAATTATTGAGATTGCCGCGCTAAAAGCGAAATTAATAGCCGATGGTATCAGTATCAGGCCCTGACGTCGTAAATAAGGTTACTTATGAACAAAGATACAATTAATCAACTTAGCTGGCCCGAAAACCAGTTACTGCCGGCAATAGTGCAGCACGCCGTTTCCGGCAAAGTGCTGATGCAGGGTTATGTGAACCCGGCAGCACTTGAACACACATTCCAAAGCGGCCAGGTCACCTTTTACAGTCGCAGCAAGCAGCGGCTGTGGACCAAAGGCGAAAGCTCAGGTAATACTTTGCAGCTGGTTAGCATTGCCAGCGACTGCGATAGCGATAGCATTTTGGTGCTGGCCCTGCCCCAGGGGCCTACTTGCCATGTCGGCACTGAAACCTGCTGGCATGACAATACTGCCAATAGTCCTCAGCTCAGTTTTTTATATGATTTAGAGCAAGTGATCCAAAGCCGCGAAGGCGCCGATCCTGCAAGCAGCTACACTGCCAGCCTGTTTGCTAAAGGCGTAAAACGAATAGCACAGAAAGTAGGCGAAGAAGGCGTAGAGTCTGCGCTGGCAGCGATGGCTGGCGATAGAGAAGAGCTGGCGAATGAAGCAGCTGATTTAATTTTTCACCTGCTGGTTTTACTGCGCAGCCAGAAACTTGAACTGAATGATGTGGTAAAAGTACTGCAACAGCGCCATAAGTAAACGTAATGCATCAGGGAAGTGCTTAAGTTGCCAGGCACTTCCCTGTGTTTTTTAATCTATCGCCATCCAATGCTGTACCGCTGAGGCCAATTCATCCGGGTGAAACTTAGCAATAAACTGGTCGGCCCCTACCTTTTTCACCATGGCTTCGTTAAATACCCCGCTTAACGATGAATGCAACACAATATGCACATTCTTCAGATGCTCATGAGCTTTCACTTCAGCCGTAAGGGTATAGCCATCCATCTCAGGCATTTCAATATCCGAAATCAGCAGTGGTACCTGCTCGGATATATCGCCGCCCAACTCTGCAGATTTCGCCAGCAACCAATTAAGCGCCAGACGACCATCATTGACCAGCTCAACATTAATACCAATCGAACTTAACGCCCGCTTCACCTGATTCCGCGCCACCGCGGAGTCATCCGCGACCAGAACAGTAAGCTTAGACAGATCGCGTTCTGATTTTCGTTGCTTAATGGTTTCGCTTACTTCCTCATCAGGCGGTGAAATCTCAGCAAATACTTTTTCGACATCCAGGATCTGGATCAGTTTATCGTCCAGCTGAGTTACTGCCGTCAGGTAGTGATTGCGACCAGCGCCTTTCGGCGGCGGCATAATTTGCTCCCAGTTAATATTAACGATGCGATCAATACCACCAACCAGAAACCCCTGAGTGGTGCGGTTATATTCTGTGACCAGAATATAGGCTTTACTTAAATCTTCAATTGCCTTACCGCCCGTCGCTTTACTTAAATCGATAACGGTTACCGGCGTACCCCGCAAATGAGCAATACCCCGGACATGGGCATTGGCGCCGGGCATATCGGTTAACTGTGGACACTGGATAACTTCCCGTACCTTAAATACGTTAATGCCATAAGGTTGCTGACCGGTTAAACGGAAAATCAATAATTCCAGACGGTTTTGACCAACAATATTTGTTCTCTGGTCTACCGAACTCATTAATGAACTCATTGTGCTTCCTCACTGCAACCTGGGTTGCGTTAAAATCAAGTCTCAAATTTTGAGCTAACGGTCACCAGTGACTCGGAAAGAACCCGCAAATCATCGGATATACCATGCACACTCAATTGCAGGCTCTTGGTTTGAGCAAAGGACCCTATCATTTTAGCGGTATTACTGGCGATTTGCTCAGCCACCATCGTTTGCTCTTCCGTTGCAGCAGCAATTTGTGCGTTCAACATACTAATTTGCTGAACTTCCTGATTAATCTGCTCAATCGACGTACCGGCATCTGCCGCCAGACTGGCAGAGTGTTCCGCATTACTTACCGCCTGGCTCATAATACTGACCGCACCACTGACATTATCGTTAAGTTGCCGCAATACTTCCTGCACCATGGTAACGGATTTGGCCGTCTTCGACGATAAGTTGCGTACTTCATCGGCCACGACCGAAAAGCCTCTGCCATGCTCACCGGCTCTGGCCGCTTCTATCGCGGCATTTAATGCCAGCAAATTAGTTTGATCCGCAATGTCATTGATACTTTTCAGAATTTCAGTGACATTTTTGGTCTTCTCTGCCAGCTCGGTAATAACATCCTGCGCATGCTTTATTTCATCTGACAACCCCTGAGAGTATTTTACCGCATGGCTGGTTTTATCCAGGCCCAGCTTGGCCAGTTCGTTTGCTTTACCCGCCCCGCTGGCCGCATCATTGGCCGACCGACTGATATCCTGCACCGACAATTGCATCTCCGCCATACTATGGCTAACGGTTTCAGAATTATCAGACTGTTCCAGAGTCATCTTCTCCATGGTACTCATACCTGAAGCCAGATCTTTGGCGCTGCGATTTAATGGCTCGATTGTTTTGGCCAAATCGTTAAAAGAGGTCTGTAACATCTGAATAAACAAGTTAAATTGCTTAGCCACCACGCCAAGTTCATCGTTGCCGGTTACCGGTAATCGACTGGCCAGATTGCCCTTACCACTGGCCAACTCTGACAGCGATAGCCCCAGTGTTTTCGCTGAGTTACTGATCCTGCTGGCAATAAAGTGTCCCAGGCCAGCAGTGAGTATAATCAACACGCTACCTAATGCTAAAATAACGGTTAACGCCAACTCCATATTGCCAGACATATCTTCAATAGCTTGTGAGAAACGTTCGTCGGCCTGTTGTTCGAACTGAGCAAAGCGAGTGTTCAAGCTTTCAAATTGCTCGGTCTTCGTGGCGACGCTTGCCTGAATTTTCGAAAAGTCTACGTTACCATCGATAAATTGCTGGGCAATACCGCCCGCCAGACTGGCGTAGTTCCCGGCATCTTGCTGCAAATTTTCCAAAAATTGCTGCTGCGTGGGGTTAAGCGTTTTTAGCCGGTTCAGGTTCTGCTGCAATTTGGTACTATGTTGCTGCGCAGTAGCCAGTAAATCGGGATCAGATAAAGTAACGGCCTGGGTAAAAAATTCATCCAGAGAGTTAAAACCTGAATGAACCTGAGACGCCAGCTTCGACGTTTCATACATATAGTCACGCATACTCTGGGTGGTGGCATTATTTTTTGCAGTAAAAAACACGCTAACCGCCACTACGGTTGAGAATGCGATAACTGCCAGGCCAATTACCAGCCAGATTTTCATCACTATCGACATATTCTTCATAAAAACCTTCTGTTTACCGGCGCCAGAATTAATTAACTTATAGTTAATTAAGGGTCAGGACAACTTTAACTCCATCTGTTACGCTGGCAACATCAACATAGCCAATCGCATTCGGGTTCTGGGTAACATGCTCAATTACTGCAGCTTCCGTTGCTAATTCAAGCGGAGGCGTACCTTTGCCAGTAAATATCAGTTTTGACCAATGCGCTTTTAACTGAGCAGAGGACCGTCCCACGCCCTTTTCATCAAACTGGCTGCGAAGTGGCGAACTCTCTGCCAGGTTTACTGCATTCAACGCGGATGAGCGACCGGTATAGAGCCGGGTCAGTTCATCAGTTGTCAGGGTTGAGTTGTTGGCCGGATTTACAATAACGGCAATATCCGCGGTAGCTGGCAACGCACTAACCGCGCCGGCAACGACAAGCATAGTGACTATTAATCTGTTTAACATAAAGACTCCTTAAAAAACCAAGTCGACACCAAAGGCCAGAACACCATTACGCTGGTCTGTGGTTTGAAGATCTTCTGAACTGAACTGTGCTTTAAAGGCTGCCGAAGGATGGAAGTCATATCGAAAACCGACATTCCAGGTACTGGCATCACGTTCCTGGCTTGCTACCAACCCCTGCAATGGCACTAACAGTTGTGGAGGTAACACGTTGCTGTAGGGCTGATAAATGCTGACTACTGCATCATTGTTTTCGCGTTCATAGGAAATATAAGGAGTAAAACTATTAAAACGTTTGCCAATAGAGGCGTACCAGTTTTTCTGAGTAGCAATAAAACTGTTTTCGACTTCAACTCTGGTAAATTCAGCTACTGCTATCCAGTTGCTATCATCAAAAGTCAGGCCCACGCCGATAAAATTAGAGCTTTCGTCGTCAATATCAACCGCTTCAACAACCGGCGTCAGGCCATTGGCGTTAAGTGCCTGATATAAATTTCCGACAGTAAAACCCGGTGCCAGGGTTACTGGCGCCGTATCTATGCTGGTTTTACCGGCAAGATAGGCAAAACGGGCACTTAGCGAGTCTTTTGCCAGCTCCCAGGTGATACCTGTAATAGTGTCAATGCTGGCGTTTACTGAGTTGCCGCTTAGCGTGGCGTCGCCATCGTAGCTACCAAAAATCAGTTGCAAGGTTGAGTCGACACTACCCAACTGAGCCGTCCGGTAAAACGTCAGCCCCTCAATAGTGTCAAAACCCAGGCCGTACACACCTTGTGGCACCCGCAGCCAATCATAAGCATAGCCGACGTCTTTAAAGTCAGAATATTTATAAAATGGTGTGCGCAGCCTACCGGCATTAATTGTCATATTATCAGTGAGCTGATAACTGATAAACGCCCACTCGAAGCCAACATCAAAATCGTCCCGGCCCCGCCCAAGCAGCTGCGCTGTTACGGACAGCTTTTCACCTAAATCAGATTTGATCTGCAAGGCAATCAAACTTTCATTTTTAAAATCAATGGTATCGTCATAACCATACAATTGCTCATCACTGCCGGTTGTCATTCCAGCCTTGATTGAGGCAAAACCATTAATAGACGTGTCAGCGGATACGGCGGCGGGAGCCAGAATAACTGCAAGTGACAGGACGAGTAGACTTTTTCTCATTATTACCTCACTGAACTATTTATGCGCTGTGCCCAAGCTCGCGCACTATCAACGCTTTAAAGTGTAATTACCGGAATGAAACCATTACTTTAGTTTAATTTTACCATCATCTTGTACAGAGTAGGCTATAAAATGCGAAATTGGCATCAGACTCAGTTAACTTTAATCTGAATTAACTCAATTTGCCGAAAGCATCGAACAAAGCAACACCTCGAGAGTTACGTTTGAAATAGCAAACTAGCTCATAAAACAGCACACTTAACGGATAAATCTGCAACCGGGTTTAGCGGTATCTTGACAAGCCGTATCCAGGCAACGAGTATAGTTGGGTCTTGCGTACCATACGCGTTTAAAAGCTAAAAAAATAAAAGAGAAATCATGAAAAAATCTTTACTGATACTAGCGTTTGCCAGCAGTGTTGCTCTGGCCGATGAGGGCATGTGGATGCCACAACAACTGCCTGATATTGCTGATGAATTAAAAGCTGCCGGCTTAGAACTTGACCCGGCCAACCTGACTAAGCTTACCGAGTTTCCGATGGCAGCCATTGTCAGCCTTGGTGGCTGTTCTGCCTCATTTATCTCACCGAACGGCTTGGTGGTTACTAACCATCACTGTGTTTACAACAGCATTGCGCACAACTCCACTCCGGATAACGACCTGCTGGCCAATGGCTTTCTCGCTGCAAATATGACTGATGAAGTGCCCGCTGCGCCAGGCAGCAGAGTTTATGTTACCAAAGCAGTAGATAATGTGACGGCCCAGGTTATTGATGACAAAACAGCCAAACTTAGCGGTAAGCAACGGATTGATGCGATTGAAACAAACCAGAAGCAGTTGATAGCACAGTGCGAGCAAGACGAGGGACACCGCTGCCGGGTAGCTGCTTATTATGGCTCTCTGGAGTATTATTTAATCAAACAGCTGGAAATTAAAGATGTACGTCTGGTGCATGCTCCCGCTGAAGGCGTTGGTAAATTTGGCGGCGACACTGATAACTGGATGTGGCCGCGTCATACCGGCGACTATGGCTTTTTAAGAGCCTACGTAAGCCCGGAAGGTAAGTCTGCCGATTATCATGTCGATAACGTCCCTTACCAACCAGATCATTACCTGAAGCTGGCAGCTGAAGGGCTGCAGGAAGGCGATTTTGTGATGGCATTGGGCTACCCCGGCCGCACTAACCGGCACCGGTTGCCATCGGAGGTAAGTGAAACTTTCGAGTGGAGCTACCCTAATACTGTGCAGCAGTTCAAAGACACCCTGGCTATTATTGACCGGGTAACCTCGACCAACAAAGATGCCGAGCTGAAATATGCCAGTCGGGTTGCAGGTCTTAACAATTATATGAAAAACCGCCAGGGCATGCTCGACAGTTTTGCACAAAGCGACTTCTTAGCGCGCAAACAAGCTGAGCATAAAGCGCTTAACGCATGGGTTAACAGCAGCCGAGACAATAAAAAAGCTTACGCTAAAGACCTGACCACCATTGATAAGCTGTTAGCAGAACAACACCGTAAGGCTCGCGCAGATTATGCTCTTAATAATGCCACGCCGCGCCTGCTGAATGTAGCACGCTCATTGTACCGGTTAGCTCAGGAAAGCACCAAGCCTGACACAGAGCGAAAAGCAGGTTACCAGCTGCGGGATATTCCACGCTTTAAAGCCTATGTCGCCGGTATGGAGCGTAACTTTGATGTCAGTGTCGAAAAAGCCCTGGACTTACATAATCTGACCAAGTATGTGGCATTACCGAAGCAGCAGCGCAATGCAGACTTTGATAATGCCCTGGGTATAAAAAGTAAGATGAGCCAAAGCGAGCTGATGGCGCTTATTGATAGCTGGTATGCCAAAACCGGTTTAACTGAGTTAACGAATCGTACCGCTTTAATTGAGTCTGAGCCGGCACAGTTCAGCCAGAGTGCAGATCCGTTTGTTATGGCGGCTGTTGCGCTTTATAAAAGTGATTTAAAACAGGAAGCGGAGGAAGAGCAGCTGGCAGGTAAAATCCAGCAGGCTTATGCCAGTTATATGCGGGCAAAAATGGCGTTTATGCAGTCCAAAGGACAAGCAGTGTACCCGGATGCCAACAGCACGTTACGGGTAACGTACGGTAATGTTAAAGGCCGCGCGCACGGTAACGAAGACGGCAATGCCTGGGCACCCTTTACTACGTTGCGAGGCATTACCGCCAAGGCAACTGGCGAGGGTGAATTTAATGCCCCGGCCGAACAGCTGGCAGCAATTAACGCCAAAAATTACGGCCCTTATCTGGTGCCAGCATTAAATTCGGTACCGGTTAATTACCTTGCTACGCTGGATATTACCGGCGGTAACTCAGGCTCAGCGGTATTAAACAGTAAAGCTGAGTTTGTCGGACTGGCGTTTGACGGCACCCTGGATTCTATTATTTCCGATTGGGATTATAACCCGGCCAATACCCGGTCAATTCAGGTAGATTTACGCTTTATGCTATGGCAGATGCAACAGGTTGATAACGCCACTGCACTGCTAAAAGAAATTGGTGTTAACTAGCCAGGTAAACTTGGCGCGGTAAATACGGTATTTTGTTAAAACCTCTGCCTGTCAGAGGTTTTTTATTGGAAAAAATTAGCCAATGCTGGTTAACCTTAACTTTAGCAGCTAAGATTAAAATTCCATGGATAAACACAGTAAGTATTTGCTTAAAGAATCCAGCTTAATTCAAATGCTTGATCCTCTGGCCGCTGACTGGAATAATTCGCAGCGCTCAGCCCCCGACAATGCCGCCAGCAAACTTGCGGCAGACATCAATGTTTCGCGTTTAAATACATTATTTGACCATTTTTTGCAGGCAATAGGTATTGCCATCGCCCTGGTTGGACTGGACGGTAAAATACTGGCTTCGTCAAAATGGCAACGTGCCTGTATTCAGTTTCACCGGGTTAATGAAACCAGTCGGCAGCGCTGTCATGAAAGTGATATCGACTTAGCCAGCAGAATGCAGCAGGGAAATAACTATGCGATCTATAAATGTCGCAATGGTTTAACCGATTGTGCAACACCGTTGGTGATAAACGAGGTGCATGTCGCTAATTTGTTTATCGGGCAATTTTTTCTGACCGAACCCGACTTAACTTTTTTCAGAGCGCAAGCAACCGAGCTTGGATTAGATCAGGAAGACTACCTCAGCGCCATAGCAGAAGTTCCGATAGTGGCAGAAGAAAAACTGCCAGCGCTGCTAAACTTACTTACCGCACTGGCCCAGCAGATCGCTGAGCTGAGTATGGTTAATCAGCGCTATGCCCGAACCATTAGTTCCGTAGAGCAACAAGTTTCCGAACGTACCCAGGAACTGGAGTTACAGAATCTGATATTAAGCCAGATAAGCCGGGGTGCCAGTCTGGCTACAATTTTAACCGATATGGTGCAACAAATTGAATTGCTGCACCCGCAAATGCGCTGCTCCGTGTTATTACTTGATGAAACGGGTCAATATTTGAAACATGGTGCGGCCCCCTCCCTGCCCGACTTTTATAACCAGCAAGTTGATGGCCTTGCTATTGGTATTGGCCAGGGTTCGTGTGGCACGGCCGCTTTTACCGGCGAACCGGTGATTGTTGAAAATATTGACAGTCATCCTTACTGGCAACCTTTTTTGCACTTAACACAAAGAGCAAAGCTGGCAGCATGCTGGTCACATCCTATAAAAAATGCTGAAGGTAAAGTTCTCGGTACTTTTGGTATTTATCATAACCAGCCTTGCCAGCCGACGACCAGCCAACGTCAGAAAATAGCCAATTACAGTAATCTGGCAGAGCTGGCTATCAGCCGCAGCATATCCTCAGAAAAAATTCGCCGGTTGGCATTTTACGACGCGTTAACCGGTTTACCAAACCGCCGGCTGCTGGAAGAGCGGCTGCAGTTCGCCATGTTAAATAGCAAACGTCACCACAGCTACAGTGCCATGATGTTCGTTGACCTGGATAACTTTAAACCCGTCAATGATTTATATGGCCATAAAACAGGTGATCAGGTGCTGTTACTGATTGGCGAACGGATCCGTAATGTTGTGCGGGAAGCTGATACCGTGGCCCGCTTCGGTGGTGATGAGTTTATTGTAGTACTGCATGACATTGGCAAATCAACAGCACATTGCCGGCAGCGCACTGAGCAGGTAGCGACTAAAATCGCGGCAACGATTAATGAACCACTGGTTATTGAGCGGGAACAAAAACTGAGCCACCAATGCAGCTGCAGCATCGGTCTGGTTATGTTCAATGGTGACCACACTTCAGCCGACGATTTGTTACGGCAAGCCGATGCAGCAATGTATATGGCAAAAAGCCAGGGTAAAGATCAGCTTTGCTGGTATCAGTCCTGAATGTGTCCTTTTAATAACCTGGCGGCAAGCCTTACAAAGTCTGATGAGGTTAATATTCCGACAATGCGATTGGCGCTATCGACCACCGGTAAGCAACCATGGCGATTGGTGACAAAAAAATCAGCAACGTCAGCCAGCGATTGCTCTGGCGTCACCGTGGCAAAATCAGTCGCCATTAATTCACTAACCAACAACTGCTTTTCTTTGCGTTCCAGTGCTACTGCACCGTACTGGGCCATTAAAGACATGACTTTGGCGATCATGATTTTCTGGGTTAACATCCCTACCAGCTCGCCACTGCTATCAATGACCGGGATATGCCGCACGTTTTTGCCGCGCATTAAATCATGAGCATCTTTTAAGCGGTCACTACGCAGCACACACAAAGGATCAGCTGTCATCAGTTCAGCGACGTGGGTCATTGTCATAATAAATATTCCTTTTAGGTCTGTCATCGCGGTGTTAATTACAGGTATAGCGAAAAATTGACGACCTTGCCTGATTCAGATCACGTTTTGAACCGGCTTACCCGGTTTAATTGAGCAAAACTGACCTATCAACAGCAGACATCGTTAAACTGGACAGGTTTGACATGAGTATTATTAATATAGCTGCGCGCATTAGCGCACTCAGCACATAAAGTGTTACTAAAATTCACAATAAAAGGCTGCGATAGTCATTATACTTACTCCCGCTAATTTAAAAGGAGAACCCATGTTTAAGCGCATGTTGATAATGCTGATCGTTGCTGGCCTGATTTTTGGTGGCATTTTTGCTTACAAGGCTGTAGTTAATCATTATATGAACCAATATTTTGATACTATGCCAATGCCTGTCGCCACCATCACAGCGACGGAAGTCACGACGGCACAGTGGCAACCCTTTGTCAGCGCAGTCGGCAGCTTCGCTGCGATTAACAGCGCCGAGCTCTCCACTGAGGCCAGTGGCATCATTACCAGCATTCAGTTTGACAACGCCAGTGAGGTTCGCAAAGGCCAGCTGCTGATAACCCTGGACGACAGCGTCGATCAGGCTGATTTTACGCGTTTAAAG
Organism: Arsukibacterium sp. UBA5043; assembly: GCA_002415085.1. Taxonomy (GTDB): domain Bacteria; phylum Pseudomonadota; class Gammaproteobacteria; order Enterobacterales; family Alteromonadaceae; genus Alishewanella. The sequence goes on from DIBV01000002.1 coordinate 79,007, forward strand.
GCCGCGCAACAGTTAGCAGAGCTGGAATTAGATCGGTTGCAAACCTTGCTGCGCGACAAAGGTGTCTCTGAGCTGGATGTAAGACGAAGGGAGAGTGAAGCGGCGCAAGCCAAAGCAGCAGTTGCCTCCCAGCTGGCTCGGATTGCCCAGAAAACCATTCATGCGCCTTTTGATGGCGTGACCGGCATTCGCCAGGTAAGTCTGGGCCAGCTGGTATCTCCTGGTGATAATGTGGTGTCATTGCAATCGCTTGATCCTATTTATCTAAATTTCAGCTTGCCGGAACAACAACTGGCCAGCATCAGTCCAGGCCAGCAACTTAATGTGAACGTTGATGCCTGGGCCGATCAGCAGTTTAGTGGCGAAATTACCGCTATTGCCCCGGCAGTACGCCAATCCAGTCGCAGTGTTGAAGTGCAGGCTACCTTTGCCAACCCGCAACATAAACTACGGCCGGGAATGTTTGCCCGGGTACAGATGGACGCCGGACAAAGCCAGGAAGTCACCCTGGTACCGCAAACCGCCATTCAGTTTAATCCCTATGGTAATTCGGTATTTCTGATCCGCGACCAAGATGGCAAGCTTACAGCCCACCAGCGTTTTGTCAGCACCGGCCAGAGTCGTGGCGACCTGATTGCAATAACCGATGGCCTTAACGCGGGCGATGTTGTAGCGACCTCTGGCTTATTGAAGCTTCGCAATGGCGCTCAGGTGAAGATTAGTGACAATCAACAGGTAACGCCGACCGCAGATCCTAAGCCCAGCCCGGCAAACCAGTAAGGAACAATTACCATGCGCTTTACTGATGTCTTTATAAAAAAACCGATCCTGGCCTCGGTCGTCAGCTTATTTATTATTCTGCTTGGTTTAAGAGCCATCATGGATATGAATGTGCGGCAATTTCCAGAAATTCAGAACGCGGTTGTCACGGTAAATACCGTATACGTTGGTGCAGATGCCGATCTTATTCAGGGCTTCATTACCACCCCCCTGGAGCGCGAAATCGCATCAGCTGAGGGTATCGATTATCTGGTCTCGACTTCCGTCGCCGGTTCCAGCACAGTTGAAGCTTACCTACGGCTGGATTACGAGCCGAATGAAGCCCTAACCCAAATTGCAGCTCAGGTTAATAAAGTCCGCTCAGAACTGCCTGAAAATGCCCGCGACCCAGTTATTTCATTGAAGGTAGGCCAGGACACGGCGGCAATGTACCTATCGTTTTATTCTGAGGTGCTGGGTAATAATCAGATAACCGACTACATCGTCCGGGTGATTGAGCCACAATTGGCCACTATTCCGGGTGTGCAGCGGGCTGAAATTCTTGGTGCCCGTACCTTTGCTATGCGGATCTGGCTTGATTCGGCAAAAATGGCAGCTTTTGGCATTACCGGTTCAGACATCAGCAATGCACTGCGCAGTAATAACGTGCTGGCGGCACTTGGCCGCACCAAAGGCCAGATGGTGGCTGTTGATTTAAATGCTGCCACCGATTTACGTAGTGCTGAGCAATTTGCTGATTTGGTGATTAGCGCAGACAGCAATGCGCTGGTGCGCTTAAAAGACGTGGCCACGGTTGAGCTTGGCGCCGAAAGCTACAATAGCTCGGTCAGCTTTAACGGCCTGGCTGCAACCTTTATCGGCATTGAAATTTCACCGGATGCCAATGCACTGGATGTTATTGCTGAAGTCAGAAAAGTCTGGGATCGCGATATTATTCCACAGCTGCCTGAGGGACTGGACGCCGACATTCCGTACGACTCTACCGAATATATTGAAAACGCGATAGATGAAGTGGTTATCTCTATCGTGCTGGCACTGGTCATTGTTATTCTGGTGATTTATGCCTTTTTAGGTTCCATGCGTAGCGTTATTATTCCTGCAGTGGCCATTCCGGTTTCGTTGATTGGCACCTTCTTTTTAATGTGGCTGCTGGGATTCACTATCAACTTACTGACTTTGCTGGCAATGGTACTGGCCATAGGCATCGTTGTTGACGATGCCATTATTATGCTGGAAAACATTCACCGCCACATTGAAGAAGGTAAGTCGCGCGCAGAAGCGGCAATATTGGGGGCACGCGAACTGGCCTGGCCCATTATTACCATGTCGACCACCCTGGTGGCGGTATTTTTACCCATCGGCTTTGTTGGCGGCCTGACCGGCGTGTTATTTGTCGAATTTGCTTTCACTCTGGCGGCGTCGGTTATTTTATCAGGAATCGTCGCCCTGACGTTATCGCCGGTGATGTGTGCTTATATTCTCAAACCACACGATAATAACAACCCAAACGATAACTCATTAGAGCACTGGCTTGATCAGCGTTTTGAAACATTGCGCAGCGGCTATCAGCGCCAATTGCACAGCACCCTCAACTATCTGCCGGTGGTGTTAACCTTTGGTGCTATTGTGCTGGTATCCTGCTACTTTTTATTTATTACCAGCCCGGCAGAACTGGAGCCACCTGAGGATCAGGGTTTTGTGTTCTCGATTCTCGAGGCCGATAGCTTCGCCACTCTGGACTACCTGGAAAAAAATACCAGTGAATTAAATAAGCTCGGTACAGTAGCCCCGGAAATTAAAAATATTTTTATTATTAACGGTACCGGTAGCACTAACAATGCTATCGCAGGCTTTGTGCTGGCGCCATGGGATAAACGGGAGCGCACGACCGCTCAGGTACTGGAGCAGAATATTCAGCCTTTTATGGCGGATTTGCCCGGTATTAATAGTTTTGCATTAATCCCCCCTTCTCTGCCATCACCCGGCGGCGGTACCCCGGTTGAGTTTATTGTCGGCTCTACCCAGCCGTTTGCCGCGCTGGAAAGTGTGGTGCAACAGATACTGGGCAAGGCTATGGCTTCCGGTCGTTTTATTTTTGTCGACAGTGATTTAAAAATAAACCGGCCCCGGCAAACGGTTGAAGTTGATCGGGAAAAAGCCGCGTTGATGGGAGTATCGATGCAGCAAATTGCCGCCGATCTTGGCAGTTTAATGTCAGGTGCGGATGCGGGTCGTTTTGCACTCGACAACCGTTCCTACCGGGTTATTCCGCAGGTAGCACGCAACGAACGGTTAAACCCTGAACAGCTGAAAGACTTTTACACCCGCAATCGTGACGGTGAGCTCGTGCCACTGTCGGCGCTGGTTACCTTAACCGAGTCGGTGCAGCCTCAGGCGTTGAGAGGTTTTCAGCAGCTTAATGCAGTGAAAATATCCGGCGTGCCCCGTCCGGGCGTGCCGTTGGGTGATGCGTTAGCCGTGCTGGACCAGATAGCCGCTGAGGAAATGCCTGCTGGTTTTAGCGTGGATTACGCTGGCCAGTCCCGGCAATTTAAAGCCGAAGGCCAACAGCTGGTCGTGACCTTCTTTTTTGCACTGGTTGTTATTTTTTTAATTCTGGCAGCTCAGTTTGAGTCGTTTAAAAACGCCATTATTATCCTGGTAACGGTACCGATGAGCGTTTGTGGTGCGTTAATTTTTACCAGTTTAGGTGCCACCAGCATTAACATTTATACCCAGGTGGGCCTGTTAACCCTGGTAGGATTAATTGCCAAACACGGTATTTTAATTGTGGAGTTTGCTAACCAGTTGCAACTTGAGGGTCGCAGTAAACGTGAAGCCATTGAAGAAGCAACCTCCATTCGTTTGCGGCCCATTTTAATGACAACGGCAGCGACGGTGCTGGCAATGATCCCGTTACTGATAGCCACCGGCGCAGGTGCCGGATCGCGTTATGCTATGGGGCTGGTTATTGCCAGTGGCATGACCATAGGCACACTGTTTACCCTGTATGTTGTTCCGGCCATGTACCTGTTGCTTGCCCGTGACTATCAGCAGCAGCCAGAAGCTGTCAGCGAGGCATCATCTGCGCTCGGCTGACAATAGGTAAAGATCAGATTGTCGCAGCCCGCTGGTGCATACCCGCGGGCTTTTTTTTGAACTGACTGATCGGCTTGGCAGGCTGACGCGTTAATAGCAACGACACCTTTGTCCTGAATATTGTAACAGAAGGAAACATCATGAAAGTCTCACAAGTACTTACCGGTTCGCTGTTGCTCGCATCTTTAATGCTGACTGTACAGGCGCACAATCATAAAAAATCTGCTGATATTGTTGACACTTCGGTCGCCGCCGGCAACTTCACTACTCTGGTTAGCGCCGTAAAAGCAGCCGATTTAGTTGAAACACTCAAAGGAGAAGGCCCGTTCACTGTGTTCGCTCCTAACGATGCCGCGTTTGCCAAAATACCCGCTGCTGATTTAAATGCGTTGGTAGCAGATAAAGCTGCCTTAACCAAGGTATTAACCTATCACGTGGTCGCGGGTAAGGTGATGGCAGCAGATGTTGTCAAATTAGACTCAGCCACTACCGTGCAGGGTCAGGACGTTGCCATTGAAGTAAAAATGGGTAAAGTGTACGTCAACGGTGCTGAAGTTATTGCTACCGACATTAAAACCAGCAATGGCGTTATCCATGTGCTGGACAGTGTCATTATGCCAAAAATGTAATTAGTGCTCTTTAATTACCGGCGAGGCTATCCCGGCCTTGCCGGCAGTTAACGAGCTGCCAAGTGAAGCAACAATAACCAGTAAGATAGCCAGCCACTGCCACAGTGTTAATAATTCCGCGAGAAAAATAAAACCTGCCATTGCTGCAATTGCCGGCTCCATACTCATAAACACACTAAAATTTTGTGACGTCATATGGCGCAGTGCTACCATTTCCAGTGAATAAGGAATAGCACTGGATAAGATACCCACCAGCAAGCCCAGCGGCAGCACCTGCCAGGTCAACAGCGCCATACCCTGAGTCATTGCCCCGACAGGCACCAGAACCATTGCTGCAACAGTCATGCCCAGTGCCACCGTAATACCACCGGATGCCTGCGAGCCGGTTTTTTTACCAAATAAGATATAACCTGCCCAGCAAGCGCCAGCCGCCAGTGCCTGTATCACCCCAACCGGATCCAGCGCGTCAGCGCCGCGCATGTCAGGGAGCAATAGCAATATGCCGCCGATGGCACATGCTACCCAGAATAAATCCCGTTTGCGCCGTGACGCCAACAGCGCAACCGTCAAAGGGCCGGTAAATTCCAGTGCCACGCCAATCCCCAGAGGGATGCGGGCAATTGCCAGATAAAACAGAATATTCATGCCGCCCAAACACAGGCCATAAACAATAATGGCCTGCCAGTCATGCCTGCGCGGCATAGCACGCCATGGCCGGAACACCAGCCATAAGACAATTGCAGAAAAACCAAGGCGCAGCGCTGTGGTGCCGTCCGGACCAATCAGCGGAAAGAGCTGCTTAGCAAGCGACGCTCCGCTTTGGATCGTTATCATCGCCAGCAGCACGCAGCAGATAGCCAATAACAGGGGTTTATCGAGGGCGCGCGCCATAACAGAAATCCAGACCAAAGCTAAACGCAGGAAGGTTATTTTAGCTGACACTGCCCCATCTTGCAGCAATTTGCCATATTTTTGGGCGCACCACTACCAGGATAAGGCGTTTTACCGCTGCGCCATGGTTAAAACGTCACGACAATATCAACACTTTGCCACCGCAATGTCATAGCGCTGACACAACAAGCGGGAACACTGGAAGCTAACAGACAATAAGCAATAGCAGCAAGGCTTACTGGCACAGGACCTGCTTATTGCTAATGGATGCATTAACCGCTAGCCGACGTATTGCCTTTACGGTTTGCTGAGACTGAGGATCCAATGATGAGTAAACTTACCCTTAGAAATCACCCGCTACGCGATGTATTGGACAAAGAATTACGCCAGCGTACATTTCCTGCACTTAGCGCGCCCTGCCGACTCTGCCATTTTACCTTTACCGTGGCCAGTGCCTCCCGCCAGCTGGAATTTTCGCTGATGCAGCAGCAGGCAGAGCAACAGGGTACCCATTTAACCGAAACTGATCAGGATCTTAATATTCCGTTGTTTGCCGGTACCCTGCGCTGGGAGCGCCATGGTGAATTCTCCAGCTATACTTTTATTTTAGCAGGTAGCGCACCGGCCCTGTTTGATGATCCGCTTAGCTTTTTACCCAGTCGTGACTGGTTCGATGAATTACCAGGTCAGGTATTTCGGGTGGTGCAACTGACGATACTGCCTGCTAACGCCTTACCCGCGAAAGGCGAAATAAACCGCTATTTTAACGATGAAACCTGTATCAGCAGTATGCTGGCCGGGCAAAAAGCCCGGATATGGACGGATTTTCAGAAACATGCTGAAGGTGCTGGCAGGCTGTTGCTGGTGGACTACGGCTTAAGCTCTGCCCGGCTGGGTCGGCTGGTTCAGCACTTATTTGATCTTGGTAACTACCGTAAGTTAGCACTACTTGGCTGGCCGGTCGCCCGTCAGTCTTTGCAAAAACTGCACGATCTGGAACAACAATTGTCCGGTTTAACCCAACGGATCCAACAGGAACATGATAATGACGAGAGCCTGCTGAACCAGATCACTCAGCTGGCCGCGCAAACCGAGCATTTAATTGCCGAAACCAGTTCGCGTCTGGCCGCCACCTCTGCTTACTACCAACTAACGCAGGACCGGCTAACCGCACTGGATGAAACACCGATCAGCGATCTGATTTCGCTCCAGGACTTCACCGAGCGTCGGTTAACGCCGGCGTTTCGGACCAGTGAATCGGTGCAAACCCGGCAAACCGCCCTAAGCGCCAGGCTCGGGCGCTCTACCGAATTATTACGGACCCGAATAAACCTGAAATTGGAACAGCAAAACCAGCAATTGCTGGTCTCGATGGATAAAAAAGCCAGATTACAACTAAAACTGCAACAGGTGGTAGAAGGCCTATCCTTTGTCGCGATTAGCTACTATGCGGCACAACTGGCCGATAAAGCGGTGGTAGCAGTCGCTTTCTGGTTGCCAGGGCTGAATGTCAGCTTGTGGCGCAGTATCAGCCTGCCGCTGGTATTAGTGACAGTGGCATTGCTGCTGACCTATCTGAGCCGGCAACTGCAAAAAGAGCAGGCGTTGCATGATAAAGCACGCTGAACCCATGTTTTATTATTGACGTCGCTTAAGACTTAAGCGGCTTGAGATTTAAACCGCTTAGTGCTCTACTGGCAGTTCACTGCCAGATGGATGATACCAACGTGCAACAAACTGTAGTAACGCTTTGTTGGCTCTGCCTGCTACTGAGCGCACCGCTGGTGGCCAGAGAGCAGACAGCCGCTGAGAACGAGCCAAAGCGTCAGCTGAAACTCAGCCCTAATCAGCAACCACTTACTGTGCCAAAAGCGGTGCAAGCCCCTGCGCCCGCCAACAGCATTGCGGTGTTCAAATCTAACCAGGCTGATGGCACTACACTTTTTTCAGACAGAAAGCCAGTTAACCGGCCTTATCAGCAATTGCATTTCGATTGTTTTGCCTGCAATCCAAACTCGGCAATTAACTGGTATAAAACACCATTATTTGTCCGATCTTACAACCGGATTATTGATCGGGCAGCGTCAGAGCAGCAGCTCGATGCTGCGTTAATCCGGGCGGTTATTCACGCTGAATCTGCGTTTCAGGCTGCGGCCTTGTCTAAACGCGGGGCGATGGGCTTAATGCAATTAATGCCGGATACGGCGGCAATGCTTGGTGTCAGAGATCCATTATCACCGGAGCAGAATATTAAAGGGGGCAGCGCCTACCTGGCCAGTTTACTGAAACAATACAATGGTGATTTATCCCTTACTTTGGCCGCGTACAACGCCGGACCTGGCAATGTCAGGCGGCATAAAGGCGTGCCCCCGTTTGCTGAAACCCAGGCATATATTAAAAGGGTATTAATTTTACATAAACGCTATCAGCAAGCCGCCTGAAGGCGGCCTGCACTCGCTAAAATGGCAGCGTTGCGCTCAGTTAAGGTTGAGGTACCGTATTACTTATCGTCTTTGTTTTCAAAACCTTCCAAAGTAACTCCTGAGAGGAACCCCGCACCTTTAGTTTCATTATTACGCAACTTAATCATCAGGCGTAAATCATTTGGCGAGTCGGCATGATGAATGGCATCGGCATAGCTGATGTCACCTCGCTGATACATGTCATATAATGCCTGGTCAAATGTCTGCATTCCCAGCTCGCGCGATTTACTCATTACCGCTTTTATCTCACCTACCTCACCGCGGGCAATTAAATCAGCCACCAACGGCGAATTTAACAACACTTCGATTGCCGCCAGCCGGCCCTGACCATCAGCCGTGGGTATCAGTTGCTGGGCAACGATCGCGCGCAGGTTCAGTGACAAATCAAAACGCAACTTGGCATGCATTTCTTTGGGAACCAAATGCATAATGCGGTCAATGGCCTGGTTAGCGTTATTAGCGTGCAACGTCGCAATACACAAATGGCCGGTTTCGGCAAACGACAACGCATATTCCATGGTGTCCTGACTGCGGATCTCACCAATCAGAATAACGTCTGGAGCCTGTCGCAGCGAGCTTTTAAGCGCTGCCTCAAACGATTCGGTATCAATGCCGACTTCCCGCTGGGTAACCAGGCTTTTCTGATGTTCATGCACAAACTCAATTGGATCTTCAATAGTGAGAATGTGGCCTTTTGAATTGCGGTTGCGATAGCCCAGCAGCGCCGCCAGTGAGGTTGATTTACCGGTGCCTGTTCCGCCGACAAAAAGCACCAGCCCGCGTTTTGACATGATAATGTCTTTTAATATCGGAGGTAGCCCAAGCTCATCAGCATTAGGAATAGTGGTCACAATGCGCCGCACCACCATGCCGGCCTGATCCCGTTGCCAGAACGCCGAGATCCTGAAACGGCCGGCATCATTGGCAATCGCGAAGTTACACTCTTTGCTGTGGTTAAACTCATGCTGCTGCTTTTCATTCATCGCATCGAGCACCAGCTCCAACGAGGCGGCATCAGTTAACGGGGTCTGATCGATGGGCGTCATTTCACCATTGATTTTTGCTGCTACCGGCATACCGGCAGTAACAAACATATCTGATGCGCCCATTTTGACCATTTTGCTTAAAAAATCTGTCAGTTCCATGCCGTCGTTTCCTAAATACTGCTCTACATACGTCCCATCGCACCAAAGCTGTTTTTGTCCTGAGCTTTGGCTTGCGCATCTTTTTGCGAAATTAATCCCCGGTTTACCAGGTTAAGCAAGCACTGATCCATCGTTTGCATACCATGGCCCGCACCGGTTTGAATCACCGAATACATCTGGGCAATTTTATCTTCCCGGATCAGGTTGCGGATAGCCGGTACCCCAACCATAATTTCATGAGCAGCAATCCGGCCGCCCCCTATTTTCTTCAATAGGGTTTGCGAAATAACGGCTCTGAGCGATTCAGATAACATTGAACGCACCATGTCTTTTTCTTCACCCGGGAATACGTCAATTATCCGGTCAATCGTTTTCGGTGCAGAGGTCGTGTGCAGGGTTCCAAACACCAGGTGACCGGTTTCTGCTGCGGTCATCGCCAGGCGGATAGTTTCTAAATCCCGTAATTCACCTACCAGGATCACATCCGGGTCTTCCCGCAATGCTGAACGTAGTGCGTTGCTGAAACTATGGGTATCGCGATGCACTTCACGCTGGTTCAACAAACATAATTTGTTGTTGTGAACAAATTCTATCGGGTCTTCAATGGTCAGAATATGGTCATGGCGGGTGGTGTTAATGTAATCTACCATCGCTGCCAGGGTGGTACTTTTACCTGAACCCGTTGGTCCGGTTACCAGCACCAGGCCCCGGGGGTTTTCTGAAATGGTCTTGAAAATATCAGGCGCGCCCAAATCATCTAACGTAAGAACTTCACTGGGGATGGTACGAAACACAGCTGAAGCACCGCGGTTTTGCACAAACGCATTAACCCGGAAGCGGGCTAAATTGGGCACTTCGAATGAAAAATCCGATTCAAGATTTTCTTCGTATTCCTTACGTTGCCGATCAGTCATAATTTCGTACACTAAGGCGTGTACTTCTTTATGAGTGAGGGGGGGGATATTCAGCTTACGAACGTCACCATCTACCCGGATAAGTGGCGGTACGCCAGCAGAAAGGTGTAAGTCTGACGCCTTGTGTTCAACACTAAACGCTAATAATTCGGTAATATCCATGACAATATCTACTCCAACATGCCAACAAATATGAATAACATAGCAGAACAACTGAACGCCGCCTATCACAACATAACAGAAAATTGCCAGAAGCTTGGCCGCGAACCGGCGGATGTATGCTTAGTAGCCGTCAGTAAAACAAAACCCATTGCTGCGCTAATGGCAGCGTATGAGGCTGGCCAGCGCCAGTTTGGCGAAAACTACCCCCAGGAGTTGCAAGCAAAGGCGACGACGCTATTTGCGCTACCAGAGCTTGAGTGGCATTTTATTGGCCCACTGCAATCGAACAAAACCCGGCTTATCGCCGAGCACGCCAGCTGGGTCCATAGCATTGACCGGCTGAAAATCGCTGAGCGATTGTCGGCTCAGCGTCCTGCCGATCTGCCTCCGCTGCAGGTGCTACTACAAATTAATATTAGTCACGAAGACAGTAAAGCGGGTATTCATCCGGATCAGCTGCCAGGTTTGGCTGACGCCGTCGCAAAGCTACCGCAACTGCAGTTGCGTGGTCTGATGGCCATTCCGGCACCAAATGACAGTAAACGGGCGTTTGAAGCCATGGCACAGTTATCAAAAAGCCTGCAACAACAGCATCCTGGCGCGACGGAGTTATCGATGGGTATGTCAGATGACTGGCCGCTGGCTCTGCATTACGGCGCAACTATGATAAGATTAGGCACCGCAATTTTTGGCGCAAGGACTTATGAAAGAAATGAATGACAACACCGTCGCCTTTATCGGCGCAGGCAATATGGCACGCTGCGTTATCGCTGCCATGGTAAACGCAGGCTATCCGCCCACCAATATTATCGCAGCCAACCGCAGCCAGCCTAAGCTGACGGCACTGGCAGCAGATTATGGTATCAATACCACGCTGGATAACATCGAAGCGGTTAGCAAAGCCGATATCATCGTATTAGCTGTGAAACCACAAATGATGGAAGCTCTTTGTCAGAATTTGCTGCAAAGCGCACCTGAAATTCAGGAAAAGCTGTTTGTTACTATTGCAGCCGGCATTGAAGTAAAACGCTATGAGCAGTGGCTTGGCGAGGTGCGGCTGGTTCGCGCTATGCCCAACACGCCATCTCTGGTGGGTCAGGGTGTAACCGGCTTATTCCCAAGCCGCTGTTCCAACTATGAACGCGCCTTTGTCGATCATATGTTCAGTGGCACCGGCATGAATGTCTGGCTGGAGCAGGAAACCCAGATTAACCATATTATTGCGGTAACCGGCAGTTCACCGGCTTATTTTTTCTATTTTATGCAGTCGATGCAGCAGGTTGCCGAAAAACTGGGGTTTGCGCCGGAGCAAGCAAAGGCCATGGTCGCTAAAACGGCATTAGGTGCGGCAACGATGGCATTGCAAAGCGATGAAAGCTTTTCGCAGCTGCGCGCCAATGTTACCTCCAAAGGCGGCACAACCCATGAAGCGGTAACCACATTTGCTGAGCAGGGCTTGGAAAAGATGGTTGCAGACGCCATGTATGCGGCTATTAAGCGTGCTGAAGAAATGGCACAACAAATTTAAGCTGTCGGAGATCCCATAATGCAGGCCATGCTGTTTTTAATAAATACCGCTTTTAATTTGCTGTTAATGCTGGTTATTCTCAGAGTATGGCTGCAACTGGCCAGAGCCGACTTTTATAACCCTTTTAGTCAGTTTATTGTTAAGGCAACAAACCCCGTCGTGTTGCCACTTCGCAAGCTTATTCCCAGTATCGGCAAGCTCGATACCGCTACCGTGTTGTTGGCGTATTTGGTGGCAGTAGCTAAACTTATAGTGTTACAGATGGTGCTGGTTGGCAGCATTCAGATCCCTGCAACCTTCATTAGCGGCATATTGGTGCTGATTAAAGAAACCCTTAACCTGGTGTTCTGGATTTTAATTATTCGCGCCTTATTGAGTTGGTTCAGCCAGGGTAACAACCCGATTGAAATGGTAATGCATCAACTGACAGACCCGCTGCTAAGACCCATTAGGCGGGTAATTCCGCCGATGGGTGGCCTGGATTTATCGGTATTCGTGCTGATTATTGCCATTCAGTTTATAAATTTGCTGTTTAGTGATCTGTTCCGGGGCATTTAGCCCATATCAAGAGTGCCATTGCAGGCGTGCTGAACCACCGCTCGGTAGTTTAACTGTTCGACAGGAGTAATATGATGAAAATATCAGTTTTTTCAGCACTGTTTTTTAGTTTCTGCACCCTACTGGCCAGCTCACAGCTCAGCGCTGAGCAAATGAAACAACTGGGGAGCTGGGATGTGCATTATATTGCTTTACCAGCGACCTTTTTAACGCCGGAAATAGCGGTGGAATATGACATTCAGCGTAGTAAATTTAACGGTGTTATTAATATCTCGGTGCTGGACAGTAAAAGCCAGCAGGCACAACAGGTTGCTATTAATGGTATTGCCAAAGACTTATTTGGCCGCCAGCGCAAACTGGAGTTTAATCAGGTGGTAGAAGGCGACGCCGTCTATTATCTGGCCACGGTGCCCTATCAGAATGAACAACTTTATAATTTCAGTATCAATATAGGCCAGGGTGAACAACAGCAACAATTGACGTTCAGCCATACGTTTTTTGTTGATTAAACCGTTCACTTTTAAATTTAAGCCCGGAAAATATGCAAAAACTTGTTCTCGCCAGCTCAAACAAAGGCAAAATTAGTGAACTCCAAGCTCTGCTGTCACCTTATCAGTTGCAGGTAGTACCACAGCAGGAGCTGGGGGTAACTGATGCCGATGAAACCGGCCTGACCTTTGTCGAGAATGCCATCTTAAAGGCGCGTCATGCTGCACTGGCAACCGGTTTACCCGCGATTGCCGATGATTCCGGCCTGGCGGTCGATGCTATTGGTGGCGAACCTGGCATTTATTCAGCACGCTACAGCGGGGAAGCCGCCACCGACGCGGAAAATATCAGCAAGTTATTACATGCGTTGCAGCAGGTGCCGCCAGCAAACCGCAGTGCTCAGTTTCATTGTGTGCTGGTTTACTTGCGCCACGCCAGCGATCCTACCCCGCTAGTGTGCCATGGTGTCTGGTCTGGCACGATCAGTGAGCAGGTGCAAGGTAGCGCTGGTTTTGGCTATGATCCGGTATTTATACCCACCGGCGACACCCTCAGTGCGGCAGAGCTAAGCAAAGAACAGAAAGCCGCTATCAGTCATCGCGGCTTGGCATTACGCCAGCTGGTCGCGCAAATGCAACGATTATCAACAGAGCAGCAAGGTTAAGTGGGCCTGCAATTACCGCCGCTGTCGCTGTATATTCACATTCCCTGGTGCATTCAAAAATGCCCTTATTGTGATTTTAATTCCCATGCAGTGAAACAAGGTATTCCGGAGCAGGAATACATCGCGCATTTACTGGCAGATCTAGACCAGGATCTGAAGCTGGTGGCAGGCCGCACGGTGTCCAGTATCTTTATTGGGGGGGGCACGCCCAGCGTATTTTCCGCCAACGGCATAGGTCAGATCTTGCAAGGCGTTAAAAAGCGCCTGGCATGCAGCGCTACTATGGAAGTCACGATGGAGGCCAACCCGGGTACTGTTGAGGCCGAGCGCTTCGCCGGCTATGTCGCCGCCGGTGTTACCAGATTTTCGATTGGCGTGCAAAGCTTTCAGAGTGCACAGCTAAAGGCGCTTGGCCGTATTCATGACTGCAACGAAGCTATCCGGGCGGCTGAATTGGCCGCCGCCCTGCCCCTGCAAAGTTTTAACCTCGATTTAATGCATGGTCTGCCACAACAGGATATCGCGGGCGCCCTTGCCGATTTAAGTCAGGCTATTGACCTGGCTCCGCCGCATTTATCCTGGTATCAGCTAACCATTGAACCTAATACCGCCTTTGCCTCACGACCGCCCGTATTACCAGCCGACGATACCTTGTGGGATATTCAGCAACAAGGCCTGGCACTGCTGCAACATCATGGTTATCAGCAATATGAAATATCTGCCTACGCCAAACCAGGCCATCAGTGTCAGCACAACCTGAATTACTGGCGATATGGCGATTATCTGGGCATTGGCTGTGGTGCCCATGGCAAGATAACCCTGCCAGGTCGCAATACGATTTTGCGCACGGTTAAAATTAAACACCCAAAAGGTTACATGGATATCAGCCGGGGTTATCTTGACAGCAAAGAGCAGGTGTTGGCAGAAGATCGGCCTTTTGAGTTTTTTATGAACCGGTTTCGCTTACTCGAACCCTGTCCGCAGGCAGACTTCACGGCTTATACCGGCCTGCCCGTCAGCAGCATCCAGCTGGCGATTGATAACGCAGTGCGTCAGCAGCTATTGCATAGCACTGAGCAGCACTGGCAAATTACCGATAAAGGTGCCCGCTACCTGAATGACTTGCTTACACTTTTCATTGATTAACCGTGATAAGAGGCATCGTTTCATGACAACAAAACAGGACCTAATATGAAAAAAACAACGTTTCGCGCCCTTGCCCTTATTCCCCTTGCAGTCAGCCTGGCGCTGCTTGGTGGCTGCGGCCCGAAAACCAATCAACCGGGGCAAAGTGCTGAGCAAACAGCAGCAGCCCAGCTTGATGTCAACGAGCAGGCGAATCAGCTTTTTGAACAAATTTATATGGATCGGGTGCGCCAGGATCCGGTGCTGCAAACCCGGCTTGGTATTAAAGACGACTATGACAAATGGCAGGACTTAAGCGAAGCTGCTTATCAGGCTGAACTTGCTATGGTTCGTGGTCATCTTGACTTGTTAAAGGCAATCGACCCGACCAGGCTTGATCCAAACACAGCCTTAAGTTATCAGCTGCTAAAACAAGATTTACAAAACAGCCTGGATGACAGCAAATGGCGCTGGTACAGTTATCCGGTTAATCAGATGTATGGCATTCATTCTTTGGTGCCTTCACTGCTGATAAACCAGCATAAAATTGATGATATTAGTGATGCTAAAGCCTATATCAGCCGTCTGAATAATGTGCCGCTGCTGTTCAGTCAGTTGCAACAACAACTGACTGAACGTGCTGAAAAAGGCATTATCATCCCCGAATTTGTATTTGATCATGTCATCACCGCCAGCCAGAACGTGATAAGTGGAGCCCCTTTTAACCAGGGCGATGACAGCACTTTGCTGGCCGATTATAAGAAAAAGCTGCAAGCGCTGGCACTGAGTGACGGTGAAGAGAAACTGTTACTGGATGAAGCAAATGTGGCCTTGCTAACCAGTGTTGGCCCGGCATACCAAAGCCTGATTAGCTATCTGCAAAACCTGCAGCAACAAGCCACTACCGATGATGGTGTATGGCGCTTTACAGACGGCGCCGCGTTTTATAAACACCGGCTGGAACGGATCACCACTACCGATTTAACCGCCGAGCAAATTCATCAACTGGGACTAAAAGAAGTTGCCCGCATTCATGATGAAATGCGCGCCATTATGCAACAAGTTAATTTTGATGGCAGCCTGGCAGAATTTTTCGTGTTTATGCGCGAAGATCCCCAGTTCTACTACCCCGATACCGATGAAGGCCGCGCTGCCTATCTGGCGGAAGCCACCCGGGTTATCGACGATATGAAAGGCCGGCTGGATGATTTATTCCGGGTAAAACCCAGCGCAGATATGATCGTAAAAGCGGTAGAACCCTTTCGTGAAAAAAGCGCAGGCAAAGCGTTTTATCAGCGCCCGTCAATGGATGGCAGCCGCCCTGGCGTGTACTACGCTAACTTGTATCAAATGCAGGATATGCCAACTTACCAGTTAGAGGCGTTGGCCTACCATGAAGGTATTCCGGGCCACCATATGCAGCTGGCCATAGGCCAGGAACTGGAAGACATGCCGAAATTTCGTCGCTTTGGTGGGTACACCGCTTACATTGAAGGCTGGGGCCTGTACAGCGAAGTGCTGCCTAAAGACATTGGTCTTTACCAGAACCCCTACTCTGACTTTGGCCGGCTTGCTATGGAGCTATGGCGTGCCTGTCGCTTAGTGGTTGATACCGGTATCCACGCGAAAGAATGGACCCGCGAACAAGCTATTGACTATCTGGTAGAGAATACGCCTAACTCGGTAACCGATGCCACCAAAGCCATTGAGCGCTATATTGTGATGCCAGGCCAGGCTACCGCCTACAAAATTGGCATGATTAAAATGCTGGAGCTGCGCGAAAAAGCCAGAACGGCGCTGGGCGATAGCTTTGATATTCGTGATTTTCACGATGTGGTACTCCGTAATGGTGCCGTGCCGTTAGACGTATTAGAGCAACTGGTAGACGAATATATTGCCGCTGCCAAGCCTTGAGAGCAGGTGCGCTTCACTAAGTATTAAGCGCTAAACACAATGCTGAAAAGCCGGACTCTGTTCCGGCTTTTTTTATACGATTTGTCTACTTAGCTGCCGCGTTTACCGCGAAGATATGATTTTTGTGCTACGGTTTACCTTTAACATTCAAAGCCTGCACAGGCTATCTCAGATAATAAGGAGACCCTATGTCTAGCCCGGAGCACAAGCAAAAAATCTGGAACCTGATCAAAGACATTAAAACGGCCATGCTAACTACCCACCACGGTGGCGAACTGCGCTCCCGCCCGATGGTTCTGGTGCAGGATGAGTATGACGGCACCTTATGGTTTTATACCGATCTCGAGTCAGAGAAAGTGCTGGAGCTGGAGCGCGATAGTGAGGTATGCCTGGCCTTCGCCGATCCTGAGAGCCAGACCTTCGTTTCTCTTACCGGCACTGGCCGCGCTATTCAGAACAAAACACTGGTAGACAAATACTGGAATTCGTTTGTGGCAGCCTGGTTCCCGCAAGGCAAGAACTCACCCAATGTCGGCATGCTGGAAATTAAAATTCATAAAGGCGAGCACTGGGATAGTAGTAGTAATGCCATGGTAAAAAGCGTTAAAACAGTTGCCGCTAAAATGAAAGGTGAGCAGCCCGATTTAGGCGAGCATGAAAAGTTTGGCACCAAAAAAGACAATTAGACACCCGCTTGAATTGGCGTGGTAATGTCTTTGCCCTGACGCTCCTAAACGTGTTCAGGGCAACGTTAAATTGCCTCCACGCAATTACACGCTTTTGCGAATTTCTGAATGCAGCTTTAAAACCTGGTCGCCGTCTGATTGTTCGATTAGATAGGCAGGATCGTTGTCACTGGCATCTCTGGTAACCTCGGTACCTTTTATGGTCTTGGTTATTTTCTTTCTGAACACTTCCCGGGTATAGCCCTCGGCAGTGCCGTTACCCCAGTCCCACTCAATCTTAGTATTAGTTTGATATGCATCATTCATCGTTCTGTGCCCGGCCTGTTCTCAATTTCACTGTGCTTACTGCAAAAGGCCAGCACAAACGCTGATGAGCTGAATGTTAAAATAACCGTCTTGAAAATTAAGATACCTAATTGGTTTATACCAATAAAACTGACCAGCAGCGCAAGCAATACAACAAGCACCATAATAATAACGAACGCTAGTAATTTATAACCGTTAACATGTCTGATTTTAACCAGACCTTTGCTAAACAACCCATAAGCTAATAACACACCCAAAACGGCAGAAATAATATATGACATTGCAGAGAATATATTTGGCTGAGCATCACCAGCAAAAAGCTCAACAACGTAAAAGGTCACTGGCATTACAACCAGTAACGTCCAGAGCCACTGCCTGGCTGATAAATCTTTCATCTTACTCTCCTCAAATTTAAATGCTAAGGCCGGTATTGCCTCGGCAGCGGTGTAAGGCTCGTAGAAGCGAATCAGCTTTTATTTGACGCTGTGTTGGCTATCAACGACGATGGTTCCAGCAATATAGTCGTGCACACAGCGCTTCTGTTTGCCAAATATAAATAAAACGTTTGCTATGGAAATAAGCTGTCCTACTACCGGTATTTGACCTGGCAGAAAAAATACCGCATATCGTTTTACCAGATGTTGGTTAAAGGTTGGTTTCTCGCCATTCAAATCAACAATTTTAATCCCTAGTGCCAATTTCCCGACAGTTTGCCCGGATTTAATTAACAGATTAGTGTTAATGGCAAAAAATATGATTAGGCCAATTGCACCCATTAACAAGTTATAACTTAAGGATGGGCCTACGCCTTCCGATACGCCATCAAACCCACCCGTTAAAATCATAACCGGAATGGTTACCACCATTATCGTTAAGGTGTCGATTAGTGATGCCCAGAGCCTTTTCCACCTGGAGGCAGTTGCATATTTATTATCAATTATTTCAACTAACTCTGATTGTGGTGGGGCGTATAAATTATCACTCATAAGAACTCTCTATGGTTGCAGGTAATACAATTTACCTATTAATACTTTTAATGGCTACGACCTATTGCATGGCCTGAACTATTCTGACTGCGTCAGTACAATAACCCGCTCGCCGGTTTTTTTGTCTATTACCAGCAGCTCTTTGAGCTGCCATTGGTCGGCTGAGCTGGTGGCGTAAACATAAACATCAGCACCGGATTTTGTGCCTTTAATCGAATAATTTAAGTTGGCACTACCACCTGTTCCACGGTAAGTAATTTGGCCCAAAACAAAGAATCCCGGTTCAGGGTTCTCCCCCACCAGTGATATTACCTGCGAATTCGCTTGAACCGCTTTTACTGATAAATCATAAGCTTCACCTTTCATAATGCTCATCAGTGGCATGACCATTACAGGAAGGATGATAAAGATAAGAACAAACCCGGCATTACGCCATTTTCGCTGCGTAGATTTGAAATGCGCTACATCACGCCAGGTGCGGTTTCGCCATGCCCACTCGTTCCCTTTTGCCCCCAGCACAAAAATCATCACCAAATTTACCAGTGGCACCAACATCAGGAGAGCTATAAAGGTGCTGTTACCGATACCCCATATCCAATTGAGTAAGAAGGCCCCCCAATTCCACCCTTTAATTTCCTCAGGTACAACCGAATCCTTGCCCATTCCTGAAATGTATTCTTGTGCCATATTTTTTATTTTTCCAGCTTTCACTTGGCCTTTTGGTTGCTGAGTCTATTCTTGCACCTGAATGTAAATCAAGCATTTTTATGCTGTAACATTTTTTATTTCAGAATATTTCCGGTGTAAGTCATTTGCCCGGCACCGTGGTTTGTTAGTATGCTGACAACCTGAAGAACATACTGCTGGCATTGGATAAACAATATGATTTTGCTCAATTATTTTGAACCAGAAACCCAAAGTTGGCAGCAAATGAACTTTGCCAAGCTACCCGGCCAGCTCAGTGCCGATGCCAGGGTGTGGCTTAACCTGAACGAAGCCACCTCTGAAGAGCTGCAGCAGGTACTGCGACGATTTGCTATTGCCCCTACTCTGGCAGAAGATTTCAGCCGCCAGCGCCACCCGCCTAAACTGGAAACTCAGCCCGATTTCAGCTTACTGATTATGCGGGGTTACGCCGACCCGGATTTTAGCGAATACAGCAGCAGTGCTCAGGTTAACTTGTTATACTCTAAGCAGGTTTTAATAAGCTTGGTGCATTGTCATAGCACTACCTTGCTGGAGCAACTTACCCCGAAAATTACGGCTGGCCAAAGCCTGGCAGTAACGGATTGGGTAAAACAGCTTATTTTGACCGTATCGGGAAGCTATCTGGAAAAGCTGATTGCCTTTGAGGATGTGTTGAGCGAGCTTGAAGACAATATGTTGCAACGGGGCAGTGACGAACAAATGGCGATGATGATGCGCTACCGTTCGGTACTTCGGAAAATTAACCGCAACCTGGCATATCAGAAAGACATTTTTGCCGACGCGCTTTATGAAGAACAAAACCCGCTATTGCAGCAGTTTACTGCGGCGGATGTCCGTGATTTTTACGAAAAATTTGAACGCCTGCACAGCATGACCGATTTATACTACGATCAGCTGAGTGATTTGGTTGAAGGATATATGTCGACCACCTCGCATCAAATTAACGAACGAATGAAAGTACTTACCATGGTTAGCACCATATTTATTCCGCTGACCTTTATCGCCGGTTTATACGGGATGAACTTTGTCAACATACCGGAATTAGCCAACCCCCATGGTTATTTTTATGCGCTGCTGGCCATGGCCTTACTGGGAATAGGCGGCTTGTTCTGGTTTAAGTTTAAAAACTGGTGGTAATAAGGATTTGTAATGGCAGATAACTCGCTACTGGATATTGAGGATATTGTCCGCGACAGCTTTACTGATGAGGACAGCAGCTCGCTGATTGAAAAAATCAGCCAGCTGGAGCCGGAAGAAATTGCCCTGGTACTGGAGGCCATGCCGGTTGAGCAACGGGTTAGCACCTGGCTTGATTTGCACCCCGATGATCAGGTTGCCGCCCTGACCTACATGCGGGTAGACGCCCGGGATAACATTTTTAAGCAACTGGATGAGCAACAACTTCGCACTCTGGTAGAGGGAATGGAAGTTGATGATTTAATTGAGTTACTTGATGAGCTACCCCAACGTATCTATGCCTATGCCTGCTCACGACTTGATGCCAGTCAGCGCAGCTGGTTAGAAACAGCATTAACATACAGCGAAGATCAGTGTGGTCGTTACGCCGACCATGATTTACTGATTATCAATAAAAATGCCAAGGTACGTGATGCGATAAGAATGTTTCGCAAATTGGCCGATGACGCCGAGTATCAGGATGCGTTGTTTGTCATTGACCGCACTGGCCGTTATGCCGGGCTGGTGCATGCTACGGCGTTGCTGGGTCAGCCGAGCCATTTGCCGGTAGAACATTTTCTGGATAAAGAGGCACCGGTGGTAACCGGCGAAATGGAGCTGGAACAGGGCTCGGAAATTGTATCGCGCTCTGGTTATACTGCGCTGGCCGTTGTCGATACCGACGACAAATTACTGGGCCGGTTATCTATTGGTGAAGCGCTGGAAAACGTGCGTAGAGCGCTGGAAAGCCAGTTTATGCATACCGCCGGTCTGGACGAAGAAGAGGATTTATTTGCACCGGTTTTTGACAGTGCGAAACGCCGGGCGTTGTGGCTGGGCATTAACTTGCTAACGGCGTTCCTGGCCGCGTGGACCATTGGCCTGTTTGAAGCAACGTTGCAACAAGTGGTTGCTCTGGCAGTGCTGATGCCGATTGTTGCCAGTATGGGAGGTATAGCAGGCAGCCAGACCCTAACCCTGATGATTCGCGGTTTGGCGTTGGAGCAGATAACACCACGAACCTATCTGATGCTGTTTCGCAAAGAGCTCGGAGTCGGTGCTATTAATGGCGTGCTATGGGCGCTGGTGATTGCCGTTATCACCTATTTTTGGTTTGGAGACTGGATTATCGGCGGGGTAATTGGCCTGGCTATTGTCATTAATATTATTGCGGCGGCAATTTCCGGCGTATTTATTCCTATTTGGCTTGAAAAGCTGGATATCGACCCGGCGCTTTCTGGCTCGGTTATCTTAACCACCGTTACCGATGTTATTGGTTTTTTTGCCTTTTTAGGCTTGGGTTCTTTATTTCTGATGACTTAGCTCTAATGACTTAGTTCCGATAACGTAGTTATTAACACCCTGATCAATAATGGTTTATTTTTAACTGGCTTGGTTTTAAGGCATTGGCAGGCCACAAATTCACTAATGTTACGGAGCGTACATGAAAATTGCGATACTATCGCGAAACGCTGAATTATATTCGACCAAACGGCTGGTTGCTGCAGCCGAAGCTGCGGGTCATCAGGTTCAGGTTATCGACCCCCTAATGTGCTATATGAACATAAACCGCACCAATTCTTCTATTCATTACAAGGGGCAAGTATTAGATGGCTTTGATGCCGTGATCCCTCGCATTGGCGCTTCTATTACGTTTTATGGCACCGCAGTGCTGCGCCAGTTTGAAATGATGGGCGTATATTCACTAAATGAATCGGTAGCCATTGGCCGGGCCCGCGACAAATTGCGATCGATGCAGTTGCTGGCCCGTCAAGGTATCGGCTTACCTATTACCGGTTTTGCTGATAAACCCGGTGATATTCCCGATTTAATTGACATGGTAGGCGGCGCGCCACTGGTTATTAAATTGCTGGAAGGTACTCAGGGCATTGGCGTCGTACTGGCGGAAACCCGCACCGCTGCCGAAAGCGTAATAGAGGCCTTTATGGGGCTAAATGCGAATATTTTAGTCCAGGAATACATCAAAGAAGCCAAGGGAGCCGATATACGCTGTTTTGTGGTGGGTGACAAAATTGTTGCCGCGATGAAGCGCCAGGCCAAAGAAGGTGAATTTCGTTCTAATTTACACCGCGGTGGTTCTGCCACTGTGGTGCGCTTAACCCCGGAAGAGCGCAGCACCGCAGTGCATGCTGCTAAAACTATGGGCTTAAATGTGGCCGGGGTGGATTTGCTGCGTTCAAACCACGGTCCGGTGGTGATGGAAGTAAACAGCTCACCGGGCCTGGAAGGGATTGAAACCGCAACCACTAAAGATGTTGCCGGATTGATTATCAGCTTCTTAGAGAAAAAAGTAGCTAACCATAAAACCCGGCGCAAAGCCAAAACAAAAGGAACGGGTTAATGGAAAGCCGCCCAGCGTTTACTCTTGGTACAGACAGAATTGCCGCAGGTAGCCGGGCTGTGGTGGATATTCCGTTTGGCAAGTTGTATACCCATACTGAACTCAATATCGGCGCGCATGTGATCCACGGTCGGCAGGACGGGCCGGTATTGCTGATAACGGCAGCATTACATGGTGATGAAATCAACGGCGTGGAAATTTGTCGGAGGTTGTTAAAATTACCCAGGCTCAACCGGATTAAGGGCACCTTAATCGTAGTACCCATTGTTAATACTTATGGTTTTGTGCAGCAGTCGCGCTACCTGCCCGACCGGCGCGATTTAAATCGTAGCTTTCCCGGCAGCGAAAAAGGCTCGCTTGGCAGCCGGATGGCCTATCAATTTACCGATAAAATACTAAAATGCTGTACTCACGCCATAGACTTGCATACCGGTGCGATTCACCGGGCAAACTTGCCGCAGGTTCGGGCCAGTGCCAAAGATAAAACTGCCCTGCGTATGGCCGAGGTGTTTAACGCGCCGGTGATTATTAAAGCCGCCAGCCGCGATGGTACCATGCGTGGCACCGCCAACAATTTAGGCATCCCCCTGCTGCTGTATGAAGCTGGCGAAGCACTGCGCTTTGACGAGCAGTCTATTAAAATTGGTGTGCGTGGCATTGTCAATGTGATGCAGGATTTAGGCATGCTCAGCGGCAAAACCAAAGCACCAAAAAATCGCTCGGTATTCTCAAAGAAAAGCAGCTGGGTAAGAGCGGAACATGACGGTATTGCCCGCTATTACGTGACGTTGGGACAAACGGTGAAAACCGGCGATATTATGGCGCATATTTATTCGCCTTACTCCGACTTTGAAGTAGCGATCCCCGCTACCTTTGACGGCGTAGTAATCGGCCGCAATAACTTGCCCCTGGTTAACGAAGGTGAGGCGTTATTTCACGTGGCTGAAGTGAGCTCGCTGGATGAAGCAGAAAAGACTCTCGATGCAATTAGTGACGAGGTAGATAACGCCATGCCAGCAGCGCTTAGAGACGAATACGGTGTGGTTTAACTGCGCTAGCAGTTGAGCACAAACCTAGTTTTTCTCGGTGACGACATCATACTGGCTTAGCAACGGGATCCGCTGTTGCAAGCTGGTTTCAATTTCGTCGAGCTCGCGCATTCGCTGACAAAACAGCGCAGATTTTTCTTCAAGCTCTATAGCCTTTTCATCCAGACCAAAACTGATGTTATCAACCAATTGCTCAACCGACTCCAGCCCCTGGCTGTCAGTACGCTCAAAGTTGCTGTCAGACTGGCGCAGCGCATCACGCAATGCGCCCCATACCGCGCCTACCGTGTGGCGGGCTAAATTGTTCAGTTGGGGTTTCAGTTCACGATTTAAAAAGTGGTCAAGTTCATTCAGGCTCTGCGGCGCCAGATAAAAATACTCACCGGTACGCACGAAACGCGACATAAACTGAAACGTGGTTTCGCGAATTAGCGCCTGCCATTCCGCCTGCTGCGACTTGCTGCCAAGGCCAGATAGCATTGACTCAATACTGGATAACCCTAGCTCAACCCCATCTACCGCCAGACTAACAATTTCGGGCACAAACTTACGTAACCCCTGGCTGTATTGTTCAAGCAACTCGGTATCGGCATCATTTAACTGTACCCACTCGCCCACCACAAACAGCTGGCGATTTTCATTGATCTGAACATAGGTACGGGTATTCTGCACGAACAAGATATGTTCCGGGCCTATCACCAGGCCATAGCGAAATGCCATATTGCAGTCGGCCAGCGCCGAAGCAGGAAACAGTAGTAACAATACAAGTAGCAGGCTTTTCACAACCACAATCTCTTAAACCACACTGTTACAGCCTAATAGATACCGCTGAAATTGGCACTACCTTATGCCGCAACACGACTACCGCTGGTCGCGTATTCACTACTACAGCGGCTCAATAGCAGGATGACCGTCAACCAGCACCACTTTGGATGGCCCATATTCACGGCGGCTTTTTACCAGTTCTTTGCCAAAATGAATTTCTACCGCAGAAAACAATTGTTGGCGTACCACAATCAGCAGTTCAGCCAGCTTTTCCTGCCGTTGTACCTCAAGAATTTTAATATCGTTAATTAATGATACTGCCAGTTCTTTATGCTCTTCAAATTTTGCTATCAATTCAAGCCGGCGCATCTCAATTTGAGCATTACCTTCAATTTTTTTCAGTTTTTCCAGTTGCTGGCGTATGTCTTCCATTTCGGTACGCTCTATTGCCACACTGGCCCGCAGTACCTCTTGTTTTTCAATAATGGGGTCGAGCTGCCGATTTAATTTTACCAGCACGCTGCTGCTTGATGGTGCACCGAGATTGCCACAGAATAACCCCTGGTCCAGATAAAAATAACCACCAACCAGCTTACCATTGGGATTATCTTCCGGCCCCGCATACACAATGGCGGCCTCCACTGAGCAGTGCATCAGTTGTTTATTAACATAAAGATTGCTACCACAGCTGATCCGGCTGTACTGCGCCAGATTACATTGAATATCACCCGCGGCTTTTAGCTCGGTACTGTATTCACTTTGCTGATCAGCCTGAGCCAGCTGATGGCCAATCACCGAACCATTAATAGTGATATCACCGCCTGCCTCAATTAACGTGCCCTCAACCATGCCCCTAATAAAGATATTACCGCCGGCAACGACTTTCATCCCCTCATTAACGTTGCCATTAACCACTACTGAGCCGCGAAAAACAATATGACCGGTAGCTAAGTCAACATTTTTAACAGTAAACACTTCGTCAACCGTGGCACCGGCTTCGATCACCCGGGGTAATCCATCCCGCGCCGCCAGCAGTAAATCTTTGTCAGTTGGCGCAAGCTCCACCCCCTCACCAAGTTGCCATTCCAGCGGTAACCCCGGGGTGGCCGGAATCATTTCACCAGTAACCAGCATACCTGCGACACCAGCCGTCGGCGGATGACGCCGCATAATGGCTTCACCGGTTCTGATGGCAGGAATAACCCCAAAGTCGCGCAAATCTGCTTTTTCATCAGTTTTAACCACCGGCCGGTTGCGGCGACTTTCCATCTCCGCCAGTAGCGGCTTAAAGCGGGAGTTGGCGCCCGGCACCATCACCCGCCCCCGTGCGATCAGTAGTTTAACCTTGCTGCCAGGCTCGGCTTTTGCGGCATAGGAAACCAGTTTAATGATTTGTTCTTTACTAAAACCAAACACAATACCTGCTGCCTGAGCACTTTTAACCAGTTCATTGGCTGAAACAGGCGCTCCGCCCCAGGCCGCCGTAATAATGGCTGTTGCCATCATTTTATCTTCACTGATATCAAAGATGAGCTCAGCATTACGTTTTTCTGCAATACGGTAGCTTATTTCTTTGCTGTGCTCTGTTAGCACGTTTTCTTTAATTTTTTGCTGGATTTGCTGATATTCGACCAGCAGATTAGTCAGTTGATCTTGCAGCACCAGGCAACGCTCGTAGCCATGATTAATTAAATGCTGTTGAATTTCGGCCGCACTGATGGACGCTAACGAGACCGGCACCGTTATTTTTATTGTATTATCGTGCTCAGTAAATTGCATGTAAGTTGTCTGCTTGTACTACGACAAAAGTATGATGCCTAATGAAGCAAAAAATGGATAGAAAGGCAAGCCCTTACTGTATTTCAGGGCCTTAGAAGCTGAAATAATTAAATATAATTGTCCTGGTGGATCCGAATAAATAGATCTGTTCCCGATTTACTATAATCAACTTTATATTCTTTGTTGTTAAGCGCCTGGACAAATAATAGTGTTTTAGTTTCACCAAATACTTCAGTACTGGAAATATCAACAATTTCCATATAACGTTCTTTCGCTTCAACCTTATTAGCGGGTACCGATTCCTGAAACATCTTTACACCATGCCGGGTAATGATCAGCGGCGGATCGTTATCGTCATTTATGACGATTAAATCTAGTTTTTTATTTTTATGGATCAGGGTATTACGCCCACTAACCAAAAATGCTTTATCGTAGCTGTTCATGCACCATCCTGCCAAAAAAGAGGTTTTGCTTATTATGATACACAGTCGGCAGTGTGTCTAGGTCGCTGTATTCTGGATCATTTGCAGGCGCAGCTGATTAATTTGCTGACATAGCGCTGCCGTTTGCTCTGCACTTAATGAACTGCTGACAAATACTTCAAAGCCACTGGCTTGCGCCAGACGACGCATTCTCTGGCCAAAAACGGCTTTCACGCCGTTATAAGTGTGATGCTTGGTGCTGAACAGATCTTTTTCTACCAATAATTCGCTGGCGCACTGGCCATCGGCACAGCCTTGTTTTATTGCCGATAAAAATAATGGTCGTTGCTCTGTCATCAACCGCACCGCCAGGCGCAAGCGCAACGGTTGCAATAGCGCATCGTAATCAGTCACTTTAAAACCAATAAAGGATAGATCCTGGTGTTCCAACTGCGGTACAGCGCAGTACTGAAAACTGTGCCATGGCAGCAACCAACTGCCATAACGATGATAGAAATGAACGCCGACCTCATCACATTTCAGAAAATGCCTTGGCTCTGCCAGCTTAGCAAAACCCAGAAATATGGCCATTGCGGCGGCAATATAAGCCAATGCCAGCCACAAATTAAATTGCTCTGCAAATAACACCGTAAATATTACCAGGCCCAGCAGGGCGCCAAGGCCGGATAATAACAATCTGGCTCCCCCCTGATGGCTGGACTGACTAACTAACATTGGCTCCATTTAACCCTCGTTGCCCATGGTAAGCTCTGATTTTTACGCTTTAACGGTCAATACTGTGGCAACTGTTATACTGGATCAGCACGAGGCACCACAGAATACGACCAACGCCGCCGTGATTGCGATAACGGATAATCTGTTCCACCATTTAAAACATACAATACGCATTAAGTATTTTATGCAGTAAGCGGAGTCACTGTGACAAAAACTCATTCACGTCTCATCTGGGTAATCATGATAGCGTTAGCAGTGTTTCTTGGCT
The DNA here is from genome assembly GCA_002415085.1 of Arsukibacterium sp. UBA5043. GTDB lineage: Bacteria > Pseudomonadota > Gammaproteobacteria > Enterobacterales > Alteromonadaceae > Alishewanella. Next base: position 106,630 of record DIBV01000002.1, read on the forward strand.
ATCTGTATTGGCAGCAACAACAGGAGCCCGCAGCGGGCAGAGGCGCTGGGGCACCGGTTGCTGTAAGTACTGCTGAAGTATCGGTAAAGCCATTAATCCGGCAAATTACCTCGCTGGGCAGTGGCATTGCCAATAACTCAGTGCAAATAGTGGCACCTGCCAGTGATTTTTTAATTGAATTAAACATTCAGGAAGGTAAGCAGGTTAAAGCCGGCGACGTTATCGCAAGGCTTAATAATGTACAACAGCTGGCCAGAGTAACCGAGTTATCAGCGGTACTAACTGACCAGCGCCGGCAGCTGCAGCGGCTGGAGAATCTGGCCAACACCCAGGCTACGGCCCAGTCGCTGCTTGATGAGCAACAAACCCGGGTAAATACCACCTTAGCCCAACTTGATATTGCCAAAGCTCAGTTAAACGAATTAACAATTCGTGCGCCATTTGACGGCTATCTTGGCCTGCGTCAGGTCAGTCAGGGCGCTTACGTTAATGCGGGTACGGTACTTACCACCCTGGACGACTTAAATACCCTGAAAGTAGAATTCAGTGTAGCTGAACACTATCTGGCCGAGATTAAACGTGGCATGCCGGTGCATGTTACTAACGTTGCCTACGGCAATGTAGATTTTAAAGGTGATGTCAGCGCTATCGATACCCGGTTGGACCCGGTAACCCGCTCTGTCAGAGTACATGCCACCCTGGATAACAGCGATCTGCGTTTACGTCCTGGTATGTTGCTCAATGTCAAAGTTGAGCTGGCCAACGTGCCGGCGTTGCAAATATCTGAACGCGCATTGATACCACAACAAAACAAACAGTTTGTATTTGTGGTTAACGCTGACAACACGGTGAGCCAGCGTGAAATTGAAGTGGGTCAGCGGGTCCCGGGCTGGGTAGAGGTCGTAGCAGGCCTTTCTGCAGGTGAAGAAATTGTGGTTGAAGGCATTCAGAAGCTGAGACCTGGTCAGGTCATTAACCGGGTCGGAGCGCGATAATGCTGTTATCAGATTTATCAGTAAAGCGTCCGGTCTTTGCGACCGTTGTTAACTTGCTGCTGGTGGTGTTCGGTATTGTTTGCTTTACCATGCTGCCACTGCGAGAATTTCCAGACATCGACTCGCCGATAATCAGTATCAATACTAATTATCCGGGCGCCTCTGCTGAGATTGTTGAAACCAAGATTACTCAGTTGCTGGAAGACAGAATCAGCGGTGTTGAGGGTATTAAAAGTATCAACTCGAACAGTCGTAATGGCCGCTCCAGTATTACCATTGAATTTAACGTTGAACGCGATATAGACTCGGCTGCCAATGATGTAAGGGACAGAGTGTCACGGGCTCTGAATAACCTGCCTGACCAGGCCGATCCCCCTGAAGTATCCAAAGCCAATGCCGACGAAGATACCATTGCCTGGTTTGTGCTTAACAGCGAAAACATGACCACATTGGAACTGACCGATTATGCCAACCGTTATATTGTTGAACGCTTTTCGGTGGTTGATGGTGTAGCCCGCATTCAATTAGGGGGCTCGCGCGATTATGCCATGCGGGTCTGGCTGGACCGGGATGCAATGGCTGCCCGTGGCGTTACGGTGCAGGATATTGAAAGTGTCCTGCGTAATGAGAACGTTGAACTGCCAGCCGGTAATATAAAATCATTTGACCGCGATTTTACGGTAAGAGTTATCCGCACCTATAAAACAGAACAGGATTTCCGGCGGCTGGTGATTAAACGGGGCGACAATAATTATCTGGTGCGTCTTGGCGAAATCGCTGATGTGATGCTCACCTCAGAAGATGAAGAAAGTGAGTTTCGCGGTGACGGCAAAAACCTGCTTGGTATCGGCATTATTAAACAGTCTAAAGCCAATACGCTGGAGGTCGTTAAGGGCGCCCGCGCCGAAATGGAGCGAATTAAAGCCCAGCTGCCACAGGGGACCACCATAGAACCAGGCTACGATTCATCACTGTTTATCGCTGAATCTATTAAAGAAGTGTATAACACCCTTGGTATTGCGATGGGCATGGTGGTGTTGGTTATCTTCCTGTTTCTTGGCAATATCAGAGCCACTTTTATTCCCGCTATTACAGTACCGGTAGCACTGGTTGCCGCGGTAACGGTGTTGTTTGCGCTGGACTTTTCAATCAACTTGTTAACCCTGCTGGCCATGGTGCTGGCGATTGGTCTGGTGGTGGATGACTCTATCGTAGTGCTGGAGAATATTTACCGTAGAATAGAATCCGGAGAGAACCCTTTACTGGCCTCTTATCGCGGTGCCAGAGAAGTAGGTTTTGCGGTTATCGCCACCACACTGGTACTAATTTCAGTATTTGTGCCACTGGTGTTTATGCAGGGCCAGCTGGGCAAACTTTTTACTGAGTTTGCCCTGGCGATTGCCGCTGCTGTAGCGTTTTCCAGCGTAACTGCCCTGACCCTGTCACCCATGCTATGTAGCAAATTATTACGCCATCGCAAACGTGAATCTAAATTAGGCCATGCCTTACACCAGGGGTTCGCCAAGCTGGAAAACGGCTATCGGAAACAACTAGATGTGGTCACCCAAACCCGTTGGCCGGTGTTGGTAGTGGTGGTGCTGTGTTTTGCTGCCAGCTATCAGCTGGTTAAAATGTTGCCATCCGAACTGGCACCGACCGAAGATCGCGGTACTTTTTTTATCTCGATGACCCCGGCTGAAGGCGCCAGTTATCAGAGTAACAGCCGTAATATGCGGTTGATTGAAGATATTTTGCTGCCCTATTACGAAGATGGCGAATTTAACCGCTTGCTGATCCGGGTTCCTGGCTGGGGAGGGAGTGGTGGTATTGCCATTGTTGGTGCCGAAAACTGGAATAATGGCAAACGACGTACCGCCGAACTGATGCCAGAGGTCGCGGCAAAAATCAACGAATTGCCCGATGTCCGAGCGTTTACCTTTATGCGCAGTGGTTTAGGCGGCGGTGGCGGTGGCGGCCGGCCGGTGCAGTTTGTATTGCAGGGCAATACTTATGAGGAGCTGGCTCGCTGGCGCGATACCGTCATCAATAAGGCAAGTGAAAACCGTAACCTGCTGATGCTGGATCATGACTATAAAGAAACGGTGCCACAGATACTGGTAGAAATTAACACAGAGCGGGCTGGTGATCTTGGTATCTCTGTTGGCGCAATTGGCCGGGCCCTGGAAGCAATGCTCGGTGGCCGACGGGTGACCACCTTCTTAGATCGGGGCCGCGAATATGATGTTATTCTGGAAGGCTGGGACGATGATTTCCAGGCGCCAGGCACCATTAAAGACGTGTTTATCCGCTCAGACAGTACTGGCCAGTTAATTCCACTTGATAACCTGGTTACCCTGCGCGAAGAAGCAACCTCGGCTGCCCTGAATCGCTATAACCGGATGCGCTCTATTACTATCTCGGCCAGTCTGGCACCCGGCTACAGTCTGGGTGAGGCGTTAGAATATCTGGAAACGATTGTACAAACTGAAATCCAGGATACGGTGGGTATTGATTACAAAGGCGAGTCGCAACTGTTTCAGGAAAGTGGTGAGTCAACCTTACTGGTATTTTTACTGGCATTGGTCATTACCTATCTGGTACTCGCCGCCCAGTTTGAAAGCTTTATTCATCCGCTGGTGATAATGATTACCGTACCACTGGGGTTGGTTGGCGCCCTGTCCGGCCTGTATTTCTTCGATATGTCACTGAATATCTATAGCCAGATTGGTCTGGTCATGCTGATCGGCCTGGTAGCAAAAAATGGTATTCTGATTGTCGAATTTGCCAACCAGCTGCGGGACGCGGGCGTCGAATTTGAAGAGTCTGTCCGCCGGGCGGCGATTCAACGCTTACGGCCCATTACCATGACCTGCTTTACCACGATTATGAGCAGCTTACCGCTGATTATCGCCACCGGCCCGGGCTCTGAAAGCCGCATGGTAATAGGTATGGTGATATTTTGCGGTGTGGCCCTGGCTACCTTACTAACGCTGTATGTGGTGCCGGTAACCTATATTGCTCTGGCCCGCAACACCGGTTCACCGAAAGCGCTCAGCCTTGAATTGGCGCGACTGGAACAACAAGCACCGGATGAGCATGCGGCCGATGAGGTAGGGTCGAAGTAAATATTAAAACGGTAAAACAGTCCCATCCCAGTTCAGCAGTTTACCGCTGAGCTGGGGGGTTAAGCCTGATGCCACTGCCGCCAGCCGCTCGGCAGTGGCCGCAGTGCTTTGCAGCTGTCCGGACGGGACATTGGCCTGAAATGGTGCTGATAGCGCCGTGTTGGTAGTACCAGGATGTAAACTCACCACAGTGGCCGTTTTATTATAACGGCTAACTTCAATACTGCTGGTTTTCACCAGCATATTAACCGCAGCTTTAGTTAGCCGATAGCTGTACCAGCCCCCTAACTCGTTATCTGTGATGCTCCCGACCTTAGCACTTAGCACCAGCACTTTCACCTGAGGTTGTCTGGTTAAGTAGCTGAATAACGCTTTTAAATATAAAGCGGGTTGCAACACGTTAATGTCAAAACTTTTATGCATTTGCACAGCGTTCAGCTGACGCAGGGTTTTCTCCGGACCATGCTGATTATCATGCAACCAGCCCTGGCAAATAAAAATAATCGCAGGTTCAGCGGTAAGCGCCTCAGCAACCACCTTATGAACCGCTTGCTCGCTTACGCCCTCTGTAACATCGGTTTGATCGTCGGCAGGCGACAGCCAGCTAACGTCAGCCCTTTCCATCGAAACAGGACAAGGCTGACGGCTAATTGCCTGCACCTGATGGCCCTGATTACAGTAATGTTGCACCAGCCCAACGCCAATACCACTGCCGGCACCAATAATCAGAATATTTTCAGCCATGGGTCATAATCTCCTTTGCTGCAGCCACGCCGCTTAACCAGGCGTTCTCAATCCGGCCACCTTTTAACCAGTCGCCGGCAAAAGCCAGCTTTAGCCCCGCATGATAATCAGGCGTACTCTGAGTAACAGCGGGATTAATCTGCGCGTACAGCCATCGATGGCTTAGTGTATCGATGACATTAAGCTGCTGGTCAAAAATCAGCTCCATTTCGGCTTTAGCCAGCGCCGCCACCTGGGCTGGCTGTGCTTCTAAATGCAGAATTGAACACTGCGGACTAAAATGTACTAACCAGTTTTCCACCATGTGATCTCTACCTGGTTTAGTGTTTTGTCGCGCCAGCCAGCTGATATTACCTTCTTTGACAAAAATGGCATCGGCATCGGTTGTCAGCGGTCTGGCCAGCTGCAGATTTACCGCCCAACATGGCAGTAAAGCCTGGGCCTGGGCCTGCAACTGGTTCATTATCGGTATAATCTCACGGTATCCCAAGCCATCCGGCGCAGCGGCAGTTGCCAATAAGGTATGTAGCTGCACCGGTGGCAACGCTAATATCAGTGCCGTATAAGGGCCAAAACGTTTGTTGTGCTGGTCAAACAGATACCAGCCAGAATCTGACTGAGCATTTTTATTAGCAACGTTGTCAGTACCATTTTTGTCAGCAGCATTTTTGTCAGCAGCATAGTGCAGCCGGCTTATCCGGCAATTTAACAGCACGGGAATATCTGCCAGCAGTGCTTTTACCGGTGCCTGCATCGATGGATTGCCGACCAGACGAACGGTGCTATCAGATGACTGCAACAGCTGGCCTTGCTCATGCCGATAACAGACGGCCGGCCATTTACTGACCAGCCCATTAGATAGCCACTGACCAACCTGTTCGTTAAATGATTCACTGCGAGCAGTAAAGTACTGAGCGCCTAAATCCAGATAATGTCCGGCAACGCGTTTAGAACTCATTCTGCCGCCAGCAGAGCGCCCTTTATCAAAAACATCTACCTGCCAACCCGCCATAGTGAGCGTTTTGGCTGCTGCTGCCCCGGCCATACCGGCACCAATTACTGCCACCGTCATAAAAAGCTTTCCTGATTAGCAAACCGCTGTGGTACTTATTACGTTATGCTTAGACATCCCGATCGGTAATATCGTAATCAAACTTAACGGAGTACCAATGAGCATTGAGATTGCCACTTTTGGCGCCGGCTGTTTCTGGTGTCTGGAATCCGCACTGAACCAAATACAAGGCGTAGAGCAAGCACTCAGCGGTTATATGGGGGGGCACACCGATAATCCTGATTATCGCAGTATTTGTACCGGGTCTACCGGCCATGCGGAAGTGGTGCAGGTTCGGTTTAACCCGCAACATATCAGCTTTGAGCAGCTTTGCCAGATTTTTTTCGTGTTACACGACCCCACCCAGCTTAATCGGCAGGGCAACGATGTTGGTACCCAGTATCGCTCAGTCGTGTTTACCCATAACCAACAACAGGCCGATACGGTAAAGGCCATCATTGACGAATTAACCGCCGAGCAGCGGTTTGCCAAACCGATAGTGACGGAGATAAGCCCGGCCAGCACTTTTTATCCGGCTGAAGATTATCATCAGGGTTATTTTTTGCAAAACCCCCAACAAGGTTACTGTCAGGTGATTATTGCGCCGAAAATGGCAAAGTTCCGGCAACTGTTTAGCAGTCTGCTAAAATAAAAAAACCGCCATTTAAGCGAAAATGACGGTTTAATAAGGCTTATATCACTTAACCAGAACAAGGTTTTACGTCCAAACCTTGCCAGGCAGCGATGTTCAACCTTTCAGCACAGTGGCAACAGAACGGGCGAAATAATCAATATTGTTATGGTTTAAGCCGGAAATGCTGATCCGGCTTGAACCCACCATATAAACACTAAACTCAGCTTTTAAGCGGTCTATTTGTGCTTTAGTGATCCCCAGAAAACTGAACATTCCATGCTGACGGCTAATAAAACTGAAATCGTCTGTAACGCCTTCTGCCGCCAGTTTATCAATGATCAGCTGCCGGTAGTCATTGATCCGGTTGCGCATGTCAGCCAGCTCCTGATGCCATAATGTGGTGAGTTCCTGACTATCCAGAATATGGCCAACGATAATAGCGCCATGGGCCGGCGGCATTGAATAAATACTACGTACCACACTGAGTAAATTAACCCGGGCAATTTCAGCCACTTTACTATCAGTTGCTACGATGCTAATGGCTCCAATACGCTCACGGTATAAGCCAAAGTTTTTAGAACAGGAGCTGCATAGCAACAACTCCGGTACATGATCAGCCAGATAGCGCAGACCGGCGGCGTCTTCGTCCAGACCACTGCCGAAGCCCTGATACGCCATGTCGACCAGTGGGGTAAAACCACGTTCGATGGCTATGGCAGTAAAACGCTGCCATTGTTCAAAGGTTAAATCCATACCGCTGGGATTATGACAACAAGCATGCACCAACACGACATCACCGGCAGAAATGGTATTTAAATCGGCAAACATTTGCTCGGTTTGCAGGCCTTTGGTGGCATAGTCGTAGTAGGCGTATTCTTTAACTTTTAAACCCGCCGCCTGAAATAACGAAATATGATTAGCCCAGGTAGGAGTAGTTACCCAGATGGTGGCGTCAGGGTTGGCTCTTTTAATAAACTCTGCCGCTACCCGCAATGCACCTGTGCCGCCTGGGGTATGAGCGGTTGTTACCCGATTTGCCAGCAACACCTGATGCGCAGGCCCGAATGCCAGTTTTTCTATATGGGTATTGAAATTCAGATCCCCCGCCATACCAATGTAGGTTTTGCTGTCTTCCTGGCGTAAACGTAAGGCTTCAGCTTCTTTTACACACTTGAGTACTGCGGTATGACCCTGCTCGTCTTTATATACCCCTACGCCCAAATCAACCTTGTTCGGATTAGGATCGGCTTTGTATTCGGCCATCAGGCCAAGAATGGGGTCAGTGGCAACCGTTTGTAACTGAGAAAACATAAGGTTCTACCTGATTATATAGTGTTGCAATAAAAGTAAGCCGACAGCCTACTTGCTAGGGTAACTTGTTAGGGCAAATAATCCGGCACTACCAAGCACACCGCTACCAGTAACGCCATGGCAGCAGGCGTAAAAATAGCTTGCTGAAAATGTTCAGCATCGACAATACCGGCTATTTTGCCTGATTGGTCAAACAGAGGCAAACATGCTTCGGCCTGCACTTTCGGATCGCAGGTGTAATACTCGCCGCCAGCCGCTAAATATTCAGGCACACTATTGATAACCCGGCCCTGACCGGTTAGGCCCACCGTACTATTGTTGCTGATTTGGGCAAACTCGCTGTTCAGCGGAAACTCAGCCCGCGATGCCGCGCCATAATAAGCCAGTTTAACCAGTACCTGCTCACCATCAGTATTGGCGCGGGCCTGGTAAATACCAAACCAGTCCTGGTTGCTATGCTGCTGATAATAGCTGGCAATAGCACTGAGTTTGCTAAGTGCCAGCGCATTGACCGGGGTTTCGCCACCCAGGATAGGCGCCAGCCTATAGGGCTCCGCAGCCAGGTGACCAAACAAGCTGCACGCGCCCCCTTCGCCCAGTTCCGGCACCTGAAAATGCCAGCTAACCGGGCCCGTTGCCGTTTGCAGATAGTGCGAAAGCGCCACCCGGTTTTGCTCAATATCAGCGCTGATATCGCCATACTCAGCCAATAAACCACTTTGTTGTAAATACTCAAATGCCTGCATACTTCACCGGGCTAATAGCCGTCCAGATTTCTAAAATTCGGGCTATTTTAGCAGAAGCGATTAAAAAGCCAAGCAGGACCGAGAAAAACTTGCTGGTCGTCAATCCGCTCGGTAAGCTGGCATTAATGCATTGTAACCTCTGAATTTTACGGCGACAGTTATGGCACAGAAAATTTCGCTTGACGACTGGCAGCAGCAACTTGGTCGGCGCGACAGCAGCACAGACACCGCCAGCAACAGCAATCTGGTATACAGTACGGAAAGTGGCAGTATTGCCAAACCCAAAGCCGCAGAACAGGGTGGCACAGCTTATCCGGATGGTGCTGTCCGCCTGCGCCGGGAAAAGAAAGGCCGCGGCGGCAAAACCGTGCTAACGATAAGCGGCATCGCTAAGTCGGCGGCAGAGCTGGCAGAAATTTGCGCCGGATTAAAGAAAAAATGCGCCTGTGGTGGCGCAGTTAAAGACGGTATTATTGAGATCCAGGCCGATAAACGGCAACTCATAGAACAACATTTAAGCCAGTTAGGCTTTAATGTGAAATGGGCCGGCGGGTAAGCCCGGAAAATTTTTTGCAGCATAAGCAAAACAACAGGAATTTCTATGCAACAACTGTCACCTGCTGATCTACACATTTTACTGGTTGAGCCGTCAGATACGCAGCGAAAAATTATCAGCCGCCACCTGCAGATGGAACAAGTACAACATATTAGCGAGGCCAGCTCGGTTAGCAGCGCCATTGTGCAAATTAGCGAACATCAACCCGATTTAATTGCTTGTGCCCTGCATTTTGCCGATGGCACCGCACTTGATTTACTGCAGAATATTAAACAACAGCCCACACTGGCAGAAATACCCTTTATGCTGGTATCCAGTGAAACCCGCAAAGCAATGCTGGAAGAATTTAAGCAATCCGGTGTGGTCGCTATTTTACCGAAACCTTTTACCACGGCGCATTTGGGCAAGGCACTGAATGCCGCCATCGATTTACTCAGCCCAAGCGAGCTGGAGCTGTCATTATTTGATGTGCATGATATTCGGGTGTTAGTAGTAGATGACAGCCGGTTGGCCCGCAATCATATTAAAAGGGTATTAACCAATTTGGGCATTCAGCACCTGACAGAAGCTGAAGATGGCCAACAAGCGATTGAAATTTTAAAGCAAAAAATGTTTGATTTAGTCGTAACCGACTACAACATGCCGGAAGTGAATGGCCGTGAGCTGACCCAGTATATTCGTGAAAACAGCCAGCAATCTCATATTCCGGTACTAATGGTAACCAGCGAAGCCAATGACACCCACTTAAGTAACATTGCTCAGTCCGGGGTTAATGCCATGTGCGACAAGCCTTTTGAACCTGAACTGGTAAAGGCACTGCTCTATAAATTACTAGAGCAGTAATAGCTCGTTGGCAGCCAGCAACCTGGCTGCCAGCAGCCGCGCTTTATTCCCGATTGTAATCCTTACCAAAAACCTTATTAAAAAAACTGTCTGCTTTCCATAAAGGTCGCTGCGGCGTATTGGCAATATCCCGCGCGATATTAAAGTTAATATCGGCAAATACCGCACCCGCGTCATACCGCAGCGGGCCATACTCTTTCGTTAAGCTGGCAATATCGTCAGAAGGCTTATGATAATGTTTGGCAAAGAAGCTGCCCCAGATTTTGGCGCCGTCCTGCTCTGGATCTTTCGACGTAAAGCCAGTCATCAGAAATACCGCCGGCACGCCTTGCTTGACCAGGGTAAAGTGATCTGAACGGGTAAATATCGCCTGCTCTGGCATTGGATCCGGGCTGAGCGCGATACCTTCTTTAGCAGCGGCCTCAGCCACGACCTGGCCCAGGGTGGAGTGATTTGCCCCAAACGCAATTAAGTCAGCAAACGGATACAATAATACCGGCATATCCAAATTAACGTTGGCGACCAAGCGCTCTATTGGCCGGGTCGGATTAGTGGCAAAATAATCTGCACCCAGTAAGCCTTTTTCTTCTGCTGTGACCACCACAAATAAAATGGAACGTTTGGGCTTAACCGCGAGTTCACTGAACATCCGCGCTGTTTCCAGCAAAATCGCCATTCCGGCAGCGTTATCCATGGCACCATTATTTATTTTATCTTCGCTGCGTAAATCGTTACTAAAACCGATATGGTCTGAGTGGGCGGTGATCACCACGTATTCGTCAGCAAGCGTTGGATCGCTGCCTTCAAGCACAGCGATAACATTAGGGCTGCTGATCTGCTGATGACTGCTGCTGGCGCTTAAACTGGCGCCACTGCTTAAATCAAAGCCTGCTGGATGCTGGCCGGCGTCTAGCATACCGAAAATATCAGCCAGACTGTGTTGCTCCTGCTCAAATAAGCCGGCAGCAGCATCAGGGTGCAGGTATGCTGCAGCTTGTAACTGGCTGTTACCGTTACCCGGCTCGCCGTCGGCAGTTAACCAGGCCAGACGCGGTGTGTTTAGATACAACAAGCTATTGGCGTAAGGGCGGTTTTTTTCCTGCTGCGGCGTGTGGATAGTAATAACCCCGATTGCACCACGCTCTGCGGCCAGCTTGCCTTTAATACTGCCAAGATAAGCCCGTTCTTCGCTTGGCAAAGACGCCGGCAATCCCGCCAGCTGCACCACGATTTTACCGGTCACATCAAGCCCGGCATAATCATTAAGCCCAAACTCTTCTGATACTAAACCATAACTGACAAATACCAGTGGTGCGCTAACCGCCACCTCGGTTTGATTGATCGAGGCACCGCTGAAAAACTGCTGCGGATAACTCAGCTGTCTGACGGTTTCACCCCGGCTAATACTAAGTTTGACACTGTCCTGTTGCACCCGGGCAGAACGCAGTGGTACCTGCTGAAAATAACTGTTGTTATCCCCGGCAGGTGCCAGACCCAATGCCTGAAACTGACTGGCAATATAATTTGCGGCAATTTGATGGCCGCGGCTACCGGTATCCCGGCCTTCCAGCTCATCACTGGCTAAAAACTGCAGGTGGGCCTCTATTGCTGCCGGACGGGCGCTAAGCTGTTGCTCAGACGGTTCATTAGGGGCTGAGCAGGCACTTAATAACAGCGCCAACGTGACACTGCTGCTTAATTTATACAACATGGACTCTCCAAAAATAAAAGTGCCAGTACGTACTGGCACTTTTTCTAATGACTATTCACTATTTACTATTCAAACGAAGAGATTAATCAGCGCGGTTATAGCGCTGTTTAAACCGTTCATGCAGTTGCTTGTGATGGTTGGTTAAATCTACGGCACGGCCATCAATCCATAAATGCTCAATTTTATGACCCCGGTAGTCAAAAATATCGCCATCTGAGACCACCAAACTGGCGCTCTTACCCACTTCAATACTGCCTAAGCGGTCGGCCACCCCGGCGATTGCCGCGGCATCCAGCGTTAATGCCCGCAGTGCATCTTCACTGCTCAGGCCGTAGCGGGTAACATGGCCAGCGGCAAATACCAGGTTACGGGTATCCCAGAAGCCATCCAGCGATAAGGCGATCCTGACACCCGCCTGGCGCAACTGGCCGGGTACCGAAAAAGCCTGGTCGTATGCTTCATCGCCGCGGGTTGGCAAGCCATAAGGTGCGGTATAGATCACATCTACCTTAGCGTTAGCCAGCTCATCAGCTAAACGCCAGCTATCGCGACCGCCAACAATGACCAACCGAACCTGGTATTTTTCGGCTAGCAACATGGCCTGACGAATTTGTCGTGGGTCATCCGCATGGACAAATAAAGGCAGCTCACCGGCAAAAAATTCAAGCATGGCATGCCAGCGTGAATCTTTTCCTTTGTTCAAACCAGCTTGCTCCGCCAGATAATAAGCATGGGCCTGTTGAAAATACTGATGCAGCTCTGCCAATTGTTTCTGCTGCTTCTCACGCTGTTTCTCTGCACTGTCCCGCACCCACCAGCCACTTTGCACACTCATCCGTGGCCAGCTTACATGCAAGCCGACATTGGCCTGTACGGTAGCATCCTGCCAGTTCCAGGCATCCAGCTGCATAAAAGCAGAACGTCCGGTTAACATGGCACCATCAGGATAAATTAAACTATGGCTAAAACCATTACTACGGATTGTTGGGATCACTACCGAATCTGCGTTATAGGCGACCTGCACCTGCAGATCCGGATTGGTGGAACTGGTCTCACGATCATCCCGGGTAGCGCGCACCGCTTCGACTTCAATTAACCCTAGCTGGTTAATCAGCGCAATTAAGCCCGGGTAAACATGCTTACCCGTTAAATCAAGCTGCTGCGCATCCGCCGGTACGTCTAAGTTAGGGCCAATCGCCGCAATTTTACCGTCTACCAGCAGCACATCCTGTTGCGCTGGTGCCGAACTTACGCTGTGTACAGTAGCATTTTGCAACAACAGCGGTTGTTGCTGTTTGCCACCGGGTACCGGGTTTACTGCCGCAACCGATGTTGAAGCCAGTGCTGTTGCCAGCACTATTATTTTCGTCAATTTTTTCATTACAGTCGCTACTCCCTAGTGCTGCAGATACTGATGGTTTTGGCTATCAGCATGACTGGCATGGTCAGCGTGCTGACCAAACCGCAGTTGTAACCAGTCGGCATTGTCTTCACAGTGCCAGATAGGATCGTCTTGCTTGTACGCATGCTCAGCACCGCTACGGGCAGAATCGCCCCCGGTCAGCACTTTCTGGATAAGCTGCTGCTTTTCAGCAGCCTGGGCAGCACGTAACGTCAAATCTTCGTTACGATCAAAATAACGGGCACCGCCAATCCAGGTTTGCTGTACCTGAGCATAAACTGACAGTGGATGGCCATCCCATATGACAAAATCAGCTTGCTTGCCTTCTGCTAATGACCCTACTTTGTCATCAATTCTCAGCTGTTTTGCCGGGTTAATGGTCACCATCTTCAGTGCTTCGTGCTCGTCCATATCACAATACATCGTCGATTTGGCGGCCTCCTGATTTAACCGGCGTAACAAGCCCGGATCATCAGAATTAACACTAACCAGCAGCCCCTGCTCATGCATCAGACAGGTATTGGTGGGAATAGCATCATTGACTTCCATTTTAAAACCCCACCAGTCGGCAAAGGTTGATACGCCGGCGCCATGCTTTTTCATCTCACTGGCGACCTTGTAGCCTTCCAGAATATGAGTAAAGGTTTGAATATTAAAACCCATTTCCTCAGCTACTTTAATCAGCATTAAAATTTCTGAGGCAACATAAGAGTGGGTGTGAATATGGCGTTTGCCTTCCAGTATTTCGACCAAAGTCTCTAACTGATAGTCACGCCTTGGTGCCAGTACATTACCTTGCTGACGCTTGGACAATTTGTTATAGGCCTGCCAGCTGGCCTGATACTCTTTTGCCGCCTGGAAGTTATCCCGGATAAAGGTTTCAACACCGATCCGGCTTTGCGGATAACGGCTGGTAAACTCACTGCCCCAGTTCGATTGCTTGACGTTTTCACCCAGCGCAAATTTAATGCTGCCGGGGGCTCCGCTAAACTTCATACCTTCTGCTGACTCCCCCCAGCGCAGGCTGATAATCTGTGCCCGACCGCCAATAGGGTTGGCACTACCATGTAACAATTGCACCGCGGTAACACCACCAGCCAGGCCACGATAAATATTGATATCATCAGGGTTAACTACATCCCCTATATGCACTTCTGCGGTATTGGCATGGCTGCCTTCATTTACCCCCTGCTCTGTCGCGATATGGGAATGCTCATCAATAATACCCGGGGTAACGTGCAGCGCTTTACCATCGATCACAGCATAACCACGAGGGGTACTTAGTTGCTGGCCAATCTTGCTTATTTTACCATCACGAATAATCAGATCAGTATTTTCCATTACCCCCTGCTCGGTTGCTGTCCACAAGGTTGCATTTTTAATGTGCAGGTTTTGTTGGGTTGGTAAACTCTCCCGGCCAAAGGCGCGGTTAGGATACGTCAGTTTTGAGAGCATCGGCGCCGGCGCTTTATCGGCTTTGCCATCAGCTGCTGTGGCTGCCGTGCGGTTGCTTGTTACCGCCAGCTCACTACCATCGGCTTGTTGCCATTGGCCGGTTAATTCGCTACCGCGCAATATACCACTGAACTGTGCAACTTCGGCTTTACCGGTCAGTTTTTCAAGTGGTGCACTAAACTGCAGGTTCTGGCCTTGCACCACCAGATGTTTTAATTCAACTTTGTCTTCACCGAGCTTAAGCTGCCCTTTCAGTTCAGGTGAATGACCGGTCAAACTTAACGTGAAATTATTGTCCGCGACAGTCAGCGGGTAATTGCCGGCAAACTGCGGGGCATTAAGTGGCGCAAATTGCTGTAACTGGCCGGCGAGCCAGGTGGCAACAATTTCACCATCTTCAAATAAATCACCGCGGCTTACCACAATATCGGCCTGATAGCCGCTGGCGATCTTACCAAGCTGTTGTTGCAGCCCGAGCATGCTGGCAGGAACGGTAGTTAACGCCGCCAGCGCTTTCTGTTGACTCAGGCCATGTTTTACGGCTTGACGCAGGTTGGGTAAAAAGTCTTCTTTTTTCTTTAAACCATGGCTGGTAAGGGCAAAGCGCACGCCAGCTTGCTCCAGCGCAGCGGCATTAGCAGGAGCTCGTTCCCAATGGCGCAAGTCTGCCAGGCTAACATCGATATGCTGATCTGGCAGCGTTACTTCTGGTGCGGCCGGAAAATTCAGCGGTAACACCAGCGAACGCCCGCTCGCTTTTACTTCAGACAATCGATTGTACTCATGTCCGGAACCTAAAATAACCGCATTACTAATATTAAATTCTGCCAGAATTTTATCCGCTCTGAGCAATGCACGCTCGTCATTGGTGTCGAACAATACCCCAAGGTTGGCGGCTTTTGCCACGTTAGCTAGCGCGGCGTTGTATTCAACGCCGCCACTGACAAAACGAAAATCTTGTTTGGTTTGCGCAGCCTGATACCAATTTGCATCGGCAAATGTCTGGCGAATAAGCGCGATGCTGCCCATCAGCGACGATGGGTAGCTCTGTTTAGAGCTGCCTTTGCTAAATGACATAAACTGCTGACTGTCAGCTTTGAGTACCAGATCATTTGGTAAACCTGGAGCCAGCGAGGCCACAAAGCCTGTGCCGCGAAAGATACCGTCATGGCGGGCGCTTTGCACTGCAGTAAAGCCCTGTTTAAGCAGTTTTTCTGCTGCTTCCGGGTCAGGTTTGAACTGGTCGACCCAACGCTGCTGGGCATGAATAGCAGCGTTAGCCGCATTGCCGCCAATACGTTCGTTCTCATACACTGGCTTAGAGCCGAAGCTGTAACCTTCAGCTTTAGCCGCCGCTGGCAGACCATACTGCGTATAAGGATCAATAAAACCAGGATATAAATGATATCCGGCTAAATCGATGCTCTGGTAGCCCTTTGGTACCTTGACATCACGGCTAACGGCTTCAATTTTACCGTCTCGGATAAGCACCATAGCACCAGAAAGGGCCTGGCCTGGCTCGGTGACTACAGTGGCGTTGATCAACGCAATCAAATTCGGCGTTTTATCGCGAATTCCCAGTTGCGGTGAGGTCTGATCGGCAATACTACCTGTGCTAAAAGCACCAAGCAGAGCCATGCTGAACATGGACAGGCGGGCTGGTGTCATAGAAGTTTCCTGATGTTATTGTAATACAATATTTATTATGTAATTAGGTATTAACAGTGAAATTAAGCTGGCTCAGTTCCTGCTCGGCCAATGGCATGCTGTAAAAGTAACCTTGCACTTCAAAACAGCCATTAGCGCGCAGAAATTCAACCTGTTGCAGTGTTTCAACACCTTCCGCCACTACCCGCAAATTCATCTTCTGGGCCATCGCAATAATGGCGGCAACGATATCCATATCGTTTCGATCTTGCGGTATGTCCTTGACGAAAGAACGATCTATTTTCAGCTCATCAACCGGAAAACGTTTTAAATAACTGAGCGACGAATAGCCTGTACCAAAATCATCGATAGATAAAGAGACACCGAGGCGTTTTAACTGATTTAACTGGTTAATAGCCGCATCGGTATCGCCCATCAGCATGCTTTCGGTAATTTCAAAGATAACCGCCTGTGGTTTTACGCCAGTTCGTTTTAATATACGCTCGACAATAAGCGGTAAATCCTGATCATTGAACTGGCGCACCGATAAGTTTATCGACGATGTCACGTCATAACCGCGACTTTGCTGCCGGGCCAGAAAACGGCAAGCTTCCCAGATTATCCACTCGCCAATCTGCACAATAAGGCCGGTGCTTTCGGCTACCGGAATAAATTTAACGGGGGGCACCAGGGTGTTGTCGGGACGCAGCCAGCGGATCAGGGTTTCATAGCCGGTAATAATATCCGTCCGGATATCGATCTTAGGTTGGAAATACAGTAAGAACTGATGTTCACGAATGGCCTCTCGCAACTGATTTTCAATTTGCAGCCGTTCATTAGCAGCATCATTCAAATCCTGACTGAAAAAATGAAAGGTATTTTTGCCACGGGCCTTAGCTTCATACATTGCCAGATCAGCATGCTTTAGCAACAGTTCCTCTTCTGAGGCATCTTCTGGTGCTACCGTGATACCGATACTGGCGCTGATCGCCACGTCGTGATGGCCTAATTTAACCGGTTCATGAAATGCTTGCTGCAGATTGGCAGCAATAGTCGAAGCCTGTTGCCGGTCTTTAATGCCACTTAAAATAACCGCAAACTCGTCGCCGCCTAGTCGCGCTATGGTATCTTCTTCCCGTAAGCGTGAGGTGAGCCGTCTCGCCACTTCTTTTAGCAACTCATCACCCGCATCATGGCCAAGGGTATCGTTGATCCGTTTAAATTCATCTAAATCAAAATATAACAGGGCAAAGTTGTAATAGCCCCGATGCGCCATGGCGATAGCTTTGCGCAACTGATCCCGAAAATAACTGCGGTTTGCCAGCCCGGTTAAAATATCGTAATAGGCCAGATGCTCCATTTGCTTCTGGCTTTGCTTGATAAAAGAAATATCCTGCATCGCACAGACATAATTAAGCAAGGAGCCAATATCATCGCGGATAGGGGCAATTGCCAACGACACCCAAAATTGTTTGGCTGGCAGCTTTTGATGTTGCAGTAAAATATCACCACGCCAATGCTGACGTTCATGCAGTGTCTGGGTAATTTCAGCGCTAAGTTGTTCCATCTCATCTGCCAGCAGCATATTCAACGGCTGGTTTACTACGCTGCGTTCATCACACCCCAATAGCTCAGTCAGAAACGGATTCAGGTATTCTATACTCAGATGCGGATCCGTCAGCATAATACCCGAACTGGAGAATGACACGGCCTTGCTTAGCTTACGGGCAGCCCGTTCGGCTTGTTCCTTTTCAGCAATCCGGTCATTTAAACCTGTTACTAACTGGCCAATTTCTGCTGACATTCCGGTAAATGCCCGGTTTAACGCACCAATCTCATCATTTTTGTTATCCAGGGCAACCTGTGCCAGATCGCCCCGACTCAGTTTTACTACCGCGGCAGAGAGCCGGTTTAGCCGTTTTAACCCAAACTGATAGCTGATCAGGTGTAACAGTGCAGCTAACGCAACCGCCACCACAATAAATATGAAGGCTATGCGCCCGCGATATTGCTGACGCGCGGTCACAATGTCGGCTTTATCCAGATAAACGGCAGCATGCCACTCAAGATGTTTTAATGGCGCCGCAGCAAATAAATATTCGCTTGCTTGGTTATTCGCTGCGGCAGGTTGGATAATATGTGTGATGTGTGCTCGAAGCACAGAGTCTGCCACCTCTTCTCCCGGGTAAATCATATTTTTAGTCATGCCATTTTCCTCGCGCAGCGCGAAGGACTGGTCTGTAGTATTACCAGAAGAGGTATTTAAATTGTTCAGCGGCGGCTTAATCGCTCTGCCCTGAGTGTTGAAGAGCAAAACCTGAGCATGGCGATGCCAATAGCCAATATTATTAATATTGCGAGTTAACTCGCTTAGCTCCAGATCAGCCACGCTAACACCGACAAACTGCTCTCTGACATAAACCGGTACCAGAATACTTACTACCCAATCCTGCCAGATAGGATGGTAATAAACGGATGTCAAGCGAGATAGCCTGGCAGGGTTATTTTCAGGGGTTGCTTCAAGATAATACAAATCTGTGCGCAGATCGTGTTCTGGCGCTAACTGCTGCAACATTGCCGCCGGCGCCACCCGGATAAACTGGTGTTTGCTGACAAAATAAAATCGTGAGAATTCCTCCAGCATAAAAGGTGACAACTGTTGCCAGACAAGCTGACTATCACTGAATACGGCAATAGCATCAGATTTAAGGTTAGCAGCGGGTATGGCGGCTGCAGAGAAACTATCCTGTTGGCGCACGATATTATCGCTGTCGGGCCGCGGAATATTGCGGGTCGAACGAGATTGCTCAGTCAGATAACGGCTAATAACCTGACTGGCTGATATGGCTGTCTTTTCTTTATTATCCAGTTGTAAATCCAACTGGCGCGCATAGTTTTTTGCGGTGCGCTGCAAGGCGCTTTGCTGTTGTTCGAACTGGGCCAGCTCTTGCAGCCAGATAACAGCATAAGCAAATAGCAGCCCCGCCACTACAATTGCGAGAAACGCTACAACTGAGAATTTAAGCCCCAGTGAGTTCATCCCTGTTGGTTTTGTCGTGTTTACATCCTTCAATGAAGCGACCTTGCTATTGTTATAATAAATTCACTCTGGTACAACAGACTCTAGCCGAATACTATTGTAAATACCTCAACATTATTGCATGCAAAACCAACAAAAGAGAACGCACAAATGAAAAAAGCCTTATTTGCCGGCCTTACTGCTCTTATCATATCTGCACCACTGGCTGCAGCAACGGCATTTACCGACGCTAAAGACGCTGTTCAATACCGTCAGGCAGCGTTTCAGTTGATCCGTCATAATATGGCGGATATTAATGAAATGATTAAAGGAGAAGTAACTTTTGACGCAGCCCGGGTGCAGAAACGAGCTGACGCCCTGGTATTGGTCACAACGCTGCCCTGGGAAGCATTTCAGGTAAGCGGCACCGAGCAGGGTGGTGGTGATGCTAAAGCTGATATCTGGCAGAATCTGGATGATTTTCTTGAGCGTGGTGAGAAGCTGGCAGCTGATGCCAGCCTATTGCAGACTGCCGCACAAACCGGTGATAAAAGTGAAATTCGCAAGGCCTTTGGCAACTTTGCCCGAAACTGCAAAGCCTGCCATGACAATTACAAAGAGTAATACACTGCCCGAAAGTATTACCGGGGCGCTGTGTTAAAGCAGCGCCAATAACGCCCGTCCCTGCCAGTAATACAATAACCACAGCAACACCAGCAGCAACACAAAAAAGCTCCAGCTATGGCGCAAAGTAGGTTGGCAGGCATCGTCGCCTGACGTGTTGCCGGTAAACAGGGTTTTAATCACATTGTCATGCCGCCAGCTATGCCACAGCGCAAAAAACACATGCACCGCTACCAGCACCAGAATAATATTAATATTAAATTTGTGTACCGCCGATGCGACATCAACCCAACTGGCCGGCAATATCGCCACTAACGGACCATCACTCATGTAGCTGTTATCAAAGGTTGCCAGACCACTGATAATTTGCAGTGCCAGCAACGCTAACAGGGTAAATATCATATAAGATGAGGCCGGATTGTGGCCTACCACTGGTTTAGTGTGCCGCAAATAGTTTATTGCCGCGCCCGGAGTAGCCACAAACCGGCGGAATCTGGCGGTTTCACTACCCCATATTCCCCAGCCTATCCGGGCAATTAATAATGATGCCAGGCCATAAGCAAATAACTGATGCAGGGCGATATAGCCTTCACTGCCGCTATACCACAGGCCGGCAACCAGCAAAACCATGGTCCAGTGGAAAAACCGCACCGCGCTATCCCATACTTTTATTTTTTGCGCCATTCGGATCGCTCCTGCTATGCTAACTTTTTGGTTTTTATGATAACGGATCAAGTCGATGAAAGGAATTAAATGGCTACTGCTCACGATCGCACTCATTAGCCTGGCAATAGTGCTGGCAGGCTACTTCTGGTTGCGCTTGAGTTTACCCCAATATCAGGGTGAGCAACGTGCCGCAGTGGCTAATCCGGTAACGCTTGACCGTGATGCGCTCGGTTACCTTAGTGTCAGCGCCGCAGATCGGAATGATGCCGCATACGGCATGGGTTTTGCCCATGCGCAGGAGCGCTTTTTTCAGATGGATCTGGCCAGACGCAGTGCCGCTGGCACATTAGCTGAGTTGTTTGGTAAACGGGCATTAGCCACTGATATCGAACGGCGCAGACACCGTTTTGCTGAGCGGGCTGAAGCCACTTTAGCAACATTTTCTACTGCTGACGTGCAACTTCTGAGTTCATACAGTCGCGGGGTGAACGATGGCCTGGCTTCATTAACCGTTGCGCCTTTCGAGTATACGTTGCTCGGAAGCCAACCTGCGCCCTGGCAAGAAACCGACTCAGTGCTGGTTATTTACAATATGTACCTGGAGCTGCAGGGAAAGTTAGGTCGTGACGAATATGCCATGACAATATTGCACGAGGCAATTCCTCTGCCCTGGTATCAGTTTTTACAACAGCATAGCAGTGACTGGCAGGCCGCTATTGACGGTTCCGTAGTAACAGCCACTGCAATGCCTGACAGCCCCTACCCGGAAATTCTGCGTCGTACCGGTTCTTGTCAAGCGTGCACCCCAAAAGACAGTGCCGACCTGGGTAGCAACAATATGGCAGTGATGGGCCGGTTAACCAGTCATGGAACGGCAATAGTGGCCAATGATATGCATTTGACCATAAGAGCGCCCGGCACCTGGTATAAAGTACAACTAAACTGGCGCAATGACGGTAGCTGGCAACAGGTAACGGGTTTAAGCCTGGCAGGCGCGCCAGCCATCGTGGTCGGCAGCAATGGCCATATCGCCTGGGGCTTTACCAATAGTACGGCAGACTGGCACGATTTAATTAAGCTGCAGCTATCGGACGATGGCAATTCCTATTTAACGGCACAAGGCTGGCAGCCGCTGCAACGCTACTACCAAACCATTACGGTCAAAGATGACCAAGATTACCCGCTGCAATTGCAGGAAACGCAGTGGGGCCCTTTTATCACTTACGGTAAGCAAACCTTTGCGCTGCGCTGGGTTGCCTATGATCCCAGCGCGGTAAATTTTAATTTGCTGCGATTAGAAAACAGTAAAAATACGGCCCAGGCGCTGGCGCTGGCGCCGATAACGGGAATTCCAACCCAGAACATGCTGGTTGCTGACAAAGAAGGCAATATCGGCTGGACGCCACTGGGGCCTTTACCCGCACGACAGCTAAGCGACTGGGACACCGCGCAAGACTGGAGCGATGGCAAGCAAAACTGGTCTGCCAACCTCAGTGCTGAGCAGTATCCAAAGATATTGAACCCTGAAGCGGGCGTATTATGGACCGCGAATGCCCGCAGTGTCGGTGGCGAGGCTTATAAGTTACTTGGCAACGGCGGCTATGATCTGGGTGCCCGTGGTCAGCAAATACGCAATAACCTGTTAAGTCAGCGTCCATTGGATGAACAAGCGCTGCATCAAATTCAACTGGACAACCAGGCGCTGTTTTTAAGTCGTTGGCAGCAATTGCTGCTTGACGTGTTAACCCCCGAGGTTACTGCTGAACATCAACTGACAGACTATCGATTACTACTGAGCCAAAGCAGCCGCTATGCCGCGCCCGACGATATTGGCTACACCCTGGTACAGCAATTTCGCCAGCAAACGATTGAGTTAATGTTCCAGCCGCTCTCTGCACTGCTGGAGCAACACAGTAGCCGCAGTGCCTATTTAAAATATTCCCTTGAAACACCAGCCTGGGCCATGCTGCAGGAACGCCGGCCCGACACCCTGCCCGCAGACTTTACTGACTGGTCGCACTTATTGTTGCAGGCAGTACTGAACAGCAAGCAGCAGCTGGAGCAACAGCATGGTAGTGTTCAGGCAAGTCGCTGGGGGCGGCATAATCAGGCAAAAATTAACCATCCGCTAAGCAATGCCATTCCAGTACTCGGTGACTGGCTCAACATGCCGACCTCAGAGTTTGCCGGAGATCGCCATATGCCACGGGTTCAATTGCCCTCTTTTGGGCAGTCACAACGAATGGTTGTCGCGCCAGGTCAGGAACAAGACGGTATTCTTACCATCCCCGCAGGCCAGTCTGGCCACCCGTTGTCACCCTTTTACCGGGCTGATCACCAATATTGGTTAAATGAAGTCGCTTTGCCATTTTTACCCGGCCCGAAAAAATATCAACTAAGGTTAGTTCCCGACGCTTGACTTTAGCCATCCAGACGGATTATGGTGCTTAATATGAAAACATATTACTGCACACTCGGTTTTTTTAGCTTTACCACCCCATAGGGGAGGTAACTGGCCGTGCGTGCACAATTGGCAAGAAACCTCCCTCCGCAGGGAGGTTTTTTTTTGCCCGAGACTTTTACCTAGTGATTACTTTGCTGATAGCAGCCCGATAAAAGGAAACATCATGGAACTTGACGATATTCGCCAGGCAATCAGTAGTACCGATCAACAATTGCTGCAATTGCTGGCAAAACGTCGCCAACTGGCGCTGAAAGTGGCTGAGGCGAAGCTGAACCAGAACAAACCCATTCGCGATCAAAAACGGGAACAGGAATTGCTGGTGTCACTAATTACCCAGGGCAAGGCCCTCGGCATAGATGCTCAGTATGTTACCCGCATTTATCATGTCATTATTGAAGATTCGGTGTTACAACAACAAGCCAAAGTACAGGGACAGTTAAATGGCGAAAACGGTCCCAGTGTCAGGGTGGCATTTTTAGGTGGCCAGGGCTCTTACAGCTATTGGGCGACCCAGAAATATTTCACCCGCCGGGCTGAGCGGATTATTGAGCTTGGCTGCGACAGCTTTAACGAGATTGTCCAGGCGGTAGAAACCGGCCATGCCGATTATGCACTGCTACCGATTGAAAATACCTCTTCAGGTTCAATTAACGAAGTGTTTGATTTACTGCAGCATACCCGCTTATCTATTGTTGGCGAATTAACCCATCCTATCGCGCATTGTTTGCTGGGCATTGCCAAAGCTGAGCTTAGCAAGGTGCGCCAGGTGTGTGCACATCCGCAGGTTATTGCTCAGTGTAGTCAGTACTTACTGGGGCTGACAAACGTGAAAATTGACTATTGTGACAGCTCATCGGCGGCGTTTGCTAAAGTAAAAGCGCTGCAAGACCCCACCGTTATTGCCATAGGGGGTGAAGAAGGTGGCCAGTTATATGGCCTGGAGGTACTGGCCCGCGATTTAGCTAACCAGAAAGATAATGTCAGTCGCTTTATTGTCGTGGCCCGCAAGCAAGTGGTTGTCGCTAAAGCCATACCGGCAAAAACCACCTTTATAATGTATACCGGCCAGCAACCTGGTGCGTTAGTAGAGGCGCTGCTGGTATTAAAACAACATGGCATCAGTATGGCTAAGCTGGAATCGCGGCCGATACCGGGTAACCCATGGGAAGAAATGTTTTATGTTGATGTCTTTGCCAACCTGGCAGACTACGCCATGACCAGGGCGCTGGAAGAACTAAATAATATTACCAAGTTCGTCAAAGTATTGGGATGTTACCCCAGTGAAGATATTAAGCCGACCCAGGTAGCCACAAACTAACAACATCCAGATGAAAGTTGCCACTGGCTATCAGCAGCAACTTTCATCTTTTTTACCCGTTTTGCCAGTAGCCAATACTTTTGATCATTAATTAATAAAATTAAAATTGATGGTTTTAATATCAACCCATTTTGCCTGGCCATTACTCAAATCGTTAGCGGCATCCAGCATTTGCATATTTGGGTGCAGAGACAATCGGGTAAAGCCGGTATCCGGGTAACGGTCTTCGTGAGTTTCAGACGACCAGTTCCATGGACCATCTGACCAACCCGGGATTACCGCCGTTTCCGGCTGAGGATAGTTAATATAACTATAAAGAAACAGCGGCGTATCAGCACTAATAAACCGAAGTAAAGCATGCTTTGTCATGTCTACGCTAAATACCAGCTTTTTGTCTTCCTGATTTAATTGCACCATAGCTGCGCTGTTACTGTTGCTGGTTGAACCATAACCCTGCGCCTGTTGCCGGGGCACAAAACTCCAAATATTAGAGCCTAAGTCCGCCAGCGGCTTTTCCTCTTGAACACCAGAATTTGATTTAAAGTGCTGAACTTGTATCGCAACATCGCCAGCATCGACAATATTATTTTGATTGATATCAAAATGCACGCCATAAGAATACTCTACCCGGCCTGTTAACTGCGCATTGCGGTTAATGAGTACAACAGGGGGCAAATATTCCAGCTCGATGTCGAAATTTAAGCGACGGGCATTGTCAGAACTGTCACAGCCATTTGAAATATCGGGCAGGTCACTGCTGAAGAACTCCAGGGTTACGTTGCCTTCAGTAACACGCAAGTTCGAACCATTAAGTGAAAAAAGCGACGTCGAACGTTCGCCAGTCGTAACATCTTCAGATACCATTGAATTAACAGTACTGGACACCGTTTTAAATAAATCAACGACAAAACAGCCGCGACCGGGGTCCCTGACATAAGTGCTGATTGAGCGCTCAGAAATACCCACATACGTGTCACCGTCTAACTGCCACATGCCATAGTAATTTGCATTTAATGGAGCCGTTACACCACCACCTCCTCCGGCGTCTTCACCAGAACCGCCACCACAGGCGCTTAACAACCAAACACTGCCCAATAATGTCAAAGCGTGCTTAAACTGCATCAGGTATTCCCTTAACTTAGATTAACTACGGTATTCGTTAAATAAATAACGAGCTGTGAAATTCTTTGCGGAATATAGCTGTTTTCATTCTGACAATAAATGGATATTTTGAGTTTACAAAAAATAAATATAAACCCTGGAAAGGATAATCAAAAAAATAAACTATGCCCATAATAACAAGTACTTATGGTAATCAGCTGTTGTTGAAAGGCCAGCAAAACACGGCAGTAAATACTGAAAGATTAAACAAGGTTGTATCTTAAGACTGCAGAGCAAAGACAGCGATAGCAATAGCCACCAAAGACACAACGGTGCTGCCGATAACTAACAACTTATACGTTCTGATCTGGCGCTCGGCTTCGGCTGAAGCTTGTTCAGCCAGGGCTATCACTTTTTGTAGCTGTTCTGCCAGAGTATGTAATGACTGGGCATTTTTGGTTACCGCCTGCTGCAGTTCACTGATTTGTTGCGCCTGTACCGGGTCGGTTTTTGTTTCAGCAGGCTTAGCAGTAAAAGCAGGGATAGCGGTGGTAGCAATAGTGGTAAGGTAAGGTCCCAGCACTTTGATTAGTGGAATAAGTTGTAATGCCATATATACTCCCGTGCTATTGCTGATACAGCTCCAGTGGCAAGCCATCCGGATCCTGAAAAAAGGTGAAAGATTTACCGGTATATTCATCAACCCGAACCGGCTCCACGCTAACCCCATTTGTTGTTAAATACGCCACGTAATCAGCCAGATTTGTCACCCTGAATGCCAGATGGCGTAAGCCCTGAGCCTCAGGTTTGCTGGGCCGTGGCGGTGGCTTCGGGAAGCTGAACAGCTCAAGCTGGCTGCCATCGGCCAATTGTAAATCCAGCTTCCAGGAGTCGCGCGCTGGCCGGTAATTCTCGGCGAGAATTTGCAGCCCCAATAGCTCACTATAAAACGCTTTGCTACGCGGATAATCGCTGCATATTATCGCTACATGATGAATACCTGTCAGTTCTGCCGCCACTACGTTTGCTCCATTGCGTTTACTGCGTTGTATTAGAGAATTTTTTTAATTTCTGATTTAAGATTGTCATCTGCTGTGCTGGCCAGTAAAGGGGTCAGAATTGCCTCGGCCTTGGCACGCTGATCCTGCGCCAGGTACAACTGACTTAACCTGAATTGTGCCCAGTCGTTAAAATCAGCCATACGGCCATCGGCTAAAAATTCATTTAAGGCATCAATACCTTGCTGTGGCTCAGTTTTGGCCAGCACGCTCGCCCGGCCCAGCTGATATAATGCCAGCAGGCGGTTTCGCTGACCTTCTTCATCAGCTACCTGTTTTTCGCTGGCTCTACTAAATTCCAGCATCGCTGCCTGATAGTCCCTGTTTTGCGCCAAACCAACGCCTCGCATAAAATACGGCTCTGGCCGGCTTTGTAACAAGGCACTATTTTCAATTAACTTTTCAGCGGCTGCGGTATCTTCAGCGCTAAATAGCACTTCGAGCTGTAACAATTGACCTTGCAGGGGATCTTGTTGTTCTAACCTTGCCGCGATAGCCAGTGCCTGCTCTTTATCACCACCGGCAATGCCAGGGGCCTGGGCATAGTATTTTCCTAATGCTTTCAGGTAACCGGTATCTGCAGGAGCCAGCGACACTGCCTGCTCAAAGGCTTTGCGACAGCGCTTGGCATAACCCAGCGCACTGAACATACTGGCTTGCTGAGCATTATCGCAACTTGCCCTGCCAAACCAGAACTGATAACGGGCGTTATCGGCTTCAATTTTCACCGCCCGGGCTAATAGCTCTTCAGCGGCATCTGCCTGCCCCAGCTCAAGTTCGCTGCGACCCAGCGCTGCCAGCAACCAGGCATCTTTGGTTTTTCGGTTTACTTTATCAGCCAGTAGCACTTTGGCAGCTGCAAAATCCTGTTGCTGCCACAGGTCTGATACTTGTTGTTGCAGATCTGCCGGCGCAGCAGTTAGCCCAAAGCTAAGCAGCAAAGCAGTAAAAGTTACTTGTTTCATGGCTGTCCTTAATTTAAGTGTTAGCAGCATTGTAACCGCTGACAGCCATTTGCCAATGCCCAATACTATCTGGTTACAACTTAATACTGTCTCCTTTAGCCGGGATCAAGGCGTTAATTCCCAGAGCGTGCAATTCCTGCTGCAATACCAGCTGCGCTTCAGGCTCACCATGCACCAGATAAAATTGCGGCTGACCACCAATTGCTTGCGCCCAGGCTAACAGTTCACTCTGGCCGGCATGCGCGGAAAAACCCCCAATGGTATGCACTTTGGCTTTAACCACAATATCCTGACCAAACATTTTCACCCTTTTTTCACCGTCAACCAGCCGTCGGCCTAACGTACCTCGCGCCTGAAATCCAACAAAGATCACGTGATTAGTGTTTTTCCAAAGATTATGTTTAAAGTGATGGACTATCCGACCACCATTACACATGCCACTACCCGCGATAATAATAGCGCCATTGGTTACCCGGTTTATCGCCATTGAATCTTCGACTTTTGGGGTCAGCTTCAGCATCGGCAACAGTTGTTGCAAACTGCGGCCGGCACCAATTTTGTCTAAATCAGCCTGATCAAGCGCATGCAAAAAATCGTTGTAAATGTTGGTAATGCTGATTGCCATTGGGCTATCCAGAAAAATTGCCCGCTGCTTTAACCGGCCCTGATGGTGCAACAGGGCCAGATAATACAGTACTTCCTGTGAACGGCCGAGGGCAAAAGCCGGGATAAACACATTGCCACCTTCCTTATCAGCCTGTTCCAGCGCACTGGCAAACTCCTCCACGGTATTATCCAGACTCTGGTGGTTGCGGTTACCATAAGTACTTTCCATCAGCACAATATCGGCCTGGCCAATTTCAGTCGGATCATACATCAGTACGGTAGCCGGGTTACCTAAATCACCGGAGAACACCAGCTTACGCATGGCCTGGTTGCCCTTGATCCAAAGCTCGATAATCGCCGAGCCCAGAATATGGCCGGCATCGGCGAATTCCAGCTCTAACCCCGGCATTGGCACCAACCTTTTGCGATAAGCCAGTGGCTGCACCAGCTCACTGACCCGCTCGGCATCAGCTACCGTCATTACCGGATCGTGCTGCTTTTTGCCACTACGGGCGGCTTTTTTGTTCTGCCACTCTAAATCTTTCAGGTACAAGCCGACAGAGTCTTTCAGCAATACCGGTAAGATTTTAGCAGTACCGGGGGTGCAGATAATTTTGCCTTTAAAGCCGCGTGCAACCAGCAGTGGCAGTAAACCACTGTGATCAATATGCGCATGGGAGAGAATAACCAGATCAATGTCTTTCGGTTTAAAGGCAAAGCGGAACTTATGCCACTCCCGTACCTGATCCGCCCCCTGCGTCATGCCGCAATCGAGCAGGATTTGCTGCTTATTATGCTCGATAAGATAGCAAGATCCGGTAACCTGACCGGCAGCACCTAAAAAGGTTAAATTGGCTACAGACATAGTGTTGTCCCTGTGATTAGCGAATTAAGTTTATATCGCATCCTGACTGCTAAAAGATTAGTCTATATCAAACATATTGTTAGTTTGTGCTAAATACCACTTTGCAGGAGCCGTTATGTCAGACGCGCATAAGCTATATAAACGCCATTTCACTTCAGCGGAAGAATCACAGGCCGCGATTGCCAAATTACAGGATCATGAGTCCTACAAACTGGCCTTTGCCGACAACGATTTTTTAATGCAGGACGATTTGCGTCATGTCAGGTTGCAGCTGGAATACCTGAAACCGCAACTGGTACTGGAGCAGCACGGCGTTGAAGCCACCATAGTGGTTTTTGGCAGCGCCCGCTTTCTGTCACCTGAGCAGGCGGATAAAAATCTGCAGCTGGCCGAACAGAGTCTGGCTAAGCAGCCAGAGGACAAAGCGTTACAACAGGCCGTTAAACTGGCCAAACGCAACCAGAAAAACAGTGACTATTATCTCGCCTCGCAACACTTTTCACAGCTGGTGACCGAACATAGCAATAAACATCAGGACAGTGCCTTAATGATCATCAGCGGCGGCGGCCCGGGGGTAATGGAAGCAGCCAACCGCGGCGCGATGGCAGCCGGTGGTGAAAGTATCGGCTTAAATATTGTGCTGCCCAAAGAGCAACACCCCAACCCCTACATCACGCCAAAATTTTGTTTTCAGTTCCACTATTTTGCCATTCGTAAAATGCACTTTCTGCAACGCGCCCGGGCCTTAGTTGCCTTCCCAGGTGGCTTTGGCACCTTAGATGAGTTGTTTGAAACCCTAACCCTGATTCAAACTAAAAAAGCCGAACGGGTGCCGGTTATTTTGTACGACAAAGCGTTCTGGCAAAGGCTGATAAACTTCGACATGCTGGCCGACGAGGGCTTAATCAGCCCACAGGATTTAAAGCTTATTCAGTTTGCTGACACCCCGGAACATGCCTGGCAGCTTATTTATGATTACTACGAGCTGGGGCAAACGCAGTCAAAGTAACCCTGAAAAAGGGCCATTAATAGCTGGTCATGCGGGCAGCTGCATGCCTTGCCGTTTTAGACTGGACCAGCAAAGCGGATTGCGCTAATAGGTCTGCTGCTGGTTGGTAGCTTTTAGATTAAAAGCTCACAAACTAAATATTGAGATTTATAAAAGTGTTAACACCAGTTATCCTGCTATTACGCAAAAATACCCAGTACAAATCATGTTCCCTTGAGTCTTTTCTTAGTGAAAAAGAAATAGAAAACAATTCGCTTTGAATCGTTAGCGTAATTTTCTCAAGTGGGTGCGAACCGCTTAGTTTTGTTTGTTTCCTATTTTTAAACGCGTAAATTAACTTCTCTCGAATTTCATTAGAAACTTCAATTCCGTTAAATTTCACTATAGAACTTGGTTGACTTATTGCCTCAACCGAAAACTTAAATAGGTAATATCGGCTAACCAACTGAGCAGAAAAAGTAACAAACAGCAATGACATAATAACGGGGACAAAAAGTTTAACGCGCCTTACATTCCCTGTACGATAACAATATAGAAGATAGGCGGATGATACAAAAAATAGCATAACTATAGCCAAAAACATCATCATAAAAAAATCAAAATTTTCAGCCATCATCAACGAAAAACTCATACTTATTACCTGTCAGAATCAATGAGCAAAGCGATAAGGTCTTGCTTTTTGCCACTACTCTGCTTACCCGAGAATAATACAGGCCGGAATAATCGCCAAGCGTTTCAAACGTAAAGATAAGTCCTGTCCCGAACAAGCTAACTGCGGCTATCGGCTGCTTTCTGAAGTAACTGCTTACTTTCTTGCAAAAACTGGCCGGCCAGCTCACCAAAGAACTGCTGGCCTTTAGCAAACTGAGCCATCAGGCCGGCTTTATCCTGATTTTTCAGCAATTGCAAAAGCTCACTAAAGCGCTGTTGATAACGCTCTAGCAAGGCCGTTACATCAGCCGATGACAGCATAATATCGGCATACAGCTCGGCATTCTGGGCAAATAAGCGCCCTACCATGGCCAGCTCTAACCGGTATATTGGTGAGCTTAGCTGCAGCAACTGGCTGAGATCAGCTTGCTCTTCAGCCAGGTGGCTACCGTACACTAAAGACGAAAAGTGACGCATCGCCTGAATAAGCTGCATCGCCTTATCGTGCTCTGCTGCGCTCTGGCTGGCGAGCTCGGCGCCCCAAACCCGCAGCTGTTGTAGTAACCACTGATACTGCGGCTCTGCCCTGCCATCACATACCACCACTACCTGCTTTACCAGGTTAGTGATATCGGGGCCGAACATCGGGTGTAGCCCCACCACCGGGCCAGCATGTTTGGCCAGCATCGCATTTAATGGTTGCTGCTTAATACTGGTAATATCGGCCAGCACGCAGTTATCCGGCAAAGCAGGCAGCTGGCTAATCACTTGCTCTGTTAATGTAATCGGCACCGCTATCAGCACCAGCGCAGCATCAGCGCATAACATACCGGCATCTGGCCAGTCGGCCTGCTCCAGCACCAACACCTGATAACCAGAGCGCTGAAATAAACTGACAAAGCGTTGGCCCAGTGCGCCGGCGCCGCCTACCACCACCACTTTACCGCCCTCAGGCCGGCAACAGACAAAATGGTTTTCCTGGGTGGCGTACGACTCCCGCATTATCCGGCGCAGCACATCTTCTACCAGCTCAGGTGATACTTGCTGTGCCCGGGCTTGCTTACGCCTTGCAGATAGCAGCATTTGCTCACGCTCGGGTACGTATACCGGTAAAGCAAACTGCTGTTTTACTTTACCAACTTGCGCGGTCACTTTGGCCCTTTCGGCCAGCAGTTGCACCAATTGGCTATCGATAGTGTCAATTTGCTCGCGCAGCGGCGCTAACTGCTGCTGGGCCTGCTGTTGTTTGTCCATGCTGTTACTTATCCGTGCTTTTATTGATACATCTTAAGCTGCTGCCACCAAACGTTGCATTTGTTGGTGCAAACTAGCCAACAGCTCTGTGGTCGTTGGCCAATCGATACAAGCATCGGTTACCGAGACACCATAATGCTCTGCTTTGCCATTGGTTAAGTTCTGGCGGCCACCAAATAAGTGGCTCTCCAGCATGATACCAATAATGGCCTCGGTGCCAGCGAGTCGTTGCGATAACACCGCTTCTGCCACCGCAGGCTGGCGGTTATGATCTTTATTCGAGTTACCATGGCTGCAATCTACCACGATACCGTGTGGCAGATTCAGTTTATCCAGCTCTGAGAGCGCAGCATTAATACTGTCGGCATCGTAATTAGGCTTAACGCCGCCGCGCAAAATAATATGGCCATCGGGGTTGCCGGCGGTTTGCACCAGGCTGACTTCACCGCGCTGGTTAATCCCAATAAAACTATGACCGCTGGCCGCCGACTGCAAGCCATTTAACGCCACATTCAAATTACCATCGGTGCCGTTTTTAAAGCCAACCGGCATTGATAAACCACTGGCCATTTCGCGGTGGGTTTGCGATTCAACCGTACGCGCGCCAATCGCGGCCCAACTGATCAGATCGGATAAATATTGCGGGCTGATTGGGTCCAGCGCTTCGGTGGCGGTGGGCAGTTCCATTTCAACCATTTTCAACAACAGCTCACGGCCCCAGGTTAAGCCGGTTTCCAAATCGAAGGAGTCATCCAGGTGTGGGTCATTAATAAAGCCTTTCCAACCGACTGTGGTGCGTGGCTTTTCAAAATACACCCGCATCACGATATATAAACTGTCGATATATTGCTGTTGTAAGGCTTTTAGCTTGGTGGCGTATTCAATTGCTGCTACAGGATCGTGAATAGAACAGGGCCCCGTCACGACTAGTAAGCGCTTATCGCGGCCATGGACAATATTAGCAATATCAGCCCTGGCGCGGGCAACAAAGTCAGCGCCCTGCTCTGATAATGGCAGTACTTTTTTCATTACCGCAGGTGGGCTCAGTGGCTTGGTCGCCACTATTCTTAAATCATCGACAATCTGGCTCATGCTATCTCCATGGGTGGGCTGATGTGCTGGTGATTAAGCATAGATAAAAACGACGATAACAGTGGTCAGACGCCTTGATGTAAACTTAATAATACAGCACGTAATTAATTAAATACAATTTATCCATAGTAAAGATCTTGCCGGACAGCGTCAACCCGCTGCAGCCCAATAAATACGAGATAAAAAGGATTTATTGCCAATAAATTAAACGTAAACTATTTAATACGAAATGATGTGGGTTATTAGAACTGCCGCAGTAGCCGCTGATAAGCCTGCTGAATTTGCCTGAATTTCTCAGTATGGCCACTGGCCCGGTCGGGATGAAATAACAGAGCCTGAGTTCGATACGCCTTTTTCAATTGTGCCAGACTAAAGCCCGGATGCAAGTTTAGCAGCTGTTGTGTCTGCTCCGTCGATAACGCAGTTTCAGTTACTGCGCCTTTACTAAAATGCTGCCAGAACTGCCGCAGGTAGCTATCGAGCAGCTGCTCGCTCATCGCATAAAAGTTGTGCCAGTTACTGTAGTATTCAGCCTTGCTTTGGTTATCATCGTGCTCCGCCATACTATTAGCAGTCTCACGGCAGTCGCTAATCAGCGTAACCTTCGCCAGGCCAATGCTCAGAAACCCTTCGTTTGCACTACGCCAGTCGGTTTGCAGGCGATACAGCAAATGATACAACACAAAGTGTTGCTGAAAACGTTGCAGGTCAGGACTCAGTTCGGTGTCAGTGGTTAATTTAAGCTCTAAGCGGGACAGTAAATACTGCTCAGTAAGGCTGCGCTCTGGCGCATCAGGTATGGCAGAGAGGATCAGGCTTGCCAGTTGGTTTTGTAACAACTGGAGTACGGGTTCGGTAAGGGGCGGCTGAATAGATGACATAATAAAAAGGCCGGCAATCGCCGGCCTTTAAGGTTTGCTTAGTTAAGCTTTTCGCGGATACGCGCTGATTTACCTGAACGATCGCGTAAGTAGTAAAGCTTAGCACGGCGAACCGCACCACGACGTTTAACGGTGATGCTGTCTACCAGCGGGCTGTGCGTCTGGAATACACGCTCAACACCTTCGCCATTAGAAATTTTACGGACGGTGAAGGCTGAATGAAGACCACGGTTACGCTTAGCGATAACTACGCCTTCAAATGCCTGCAGACGGCTTTTGTCGCCTTCTGTCACTTTAACCTGAACCACAACAGTGTCGCCCGGCGCGAACGCTGGCACGTCTTGCTTTAACTGTTCTTCTTCAAGTTGTTTGATGATGTTTTGGCTAACTTTGCTCATAACAATCTCACTTTACCTGGAATTAACTATCTTGCTGCTGCAACGCCTGGTGTTCCTGTTGAAACTCAGCCAGTAATTTGCGTTGCTCCTTAGTCAGAGCCAGGGGTTTTAATATATCTGGCCGTCGTAACCAGGTCCTTCCCAGGGCCTGTTTCAAACGCCAGCGTCTGATTTCTTCGTGGTTACCGCTCAGCAAAACTGACGGCACCTGTTTATTGGCTAACACCTCAGGCCGGGTATAATGCGGACAATCCAGCAAGCCTTCAGAAAATGAATCCTGCGCTGCGGATAAGTCGTGCCCAAGTACACCAGGTACTAAGCGAGATACTGCATCAATCAGTGTCATCGCTGGCAACTCGCCCCCACTTAACACGTAATCACCCACTGACCATTCTTCGTCAATTTCGCTTTCAATTACGCGCTCATCAATGCCTTCGTAACGGCCAGCTACTAATAGTAGCTTATCGTGCGTGGCCAGCTCAGCTACACCTTGTTGATCTAGTTTACGACCTTGCGGCGATAAGTAGATGGTGTGAACCTTGCCCCCTGCAGCCTGTTTGGCCGCCCGAATTGCTTCGGTTAAGGGTTGAACCATCATTAACATGCCCGGACCACCGCCATAAGGCCGGTCATCAACGGTACGATGCTTGTCCGAGGTAAAATCCCGCGGGTTAAAGCACTGTAACTGCATAATGCCCTGCTTTACTGCCCGGCCGGTTACTCCGTATTGCGTTATTGCATCAAACATCTCTGGAAATAACGTTACTACGCCAAGCCAGAGTTTAGCGTTTTGCTGCATTAAAACGCCGGATCCCAGTCAACAATAATCCGCTTTTCAGCCAGGTTGACGCTTTTCACCACTGTATCGGTTAAAAACGGCAACAAACGCTCTTTCTTACCAAATGCATCTGTCCGGTTGGCTTTCACCACAATAACGTCGTTAGAGCCCGTTTCCATCATGTCCGAGACTTCACCTAAGTGATAACCCGCTACGTTTACCACAGCCAGACCCATCAGGTCTTTCCAGTAGTAATCGCCATCTTCTAACGAAGGTAGCGTTTGCGCGGTTACCGCTATTTCAGCGTTAACATAACGCTGCGCGATATCCCGATCACTAATGCCGTCCAGTTTTGCTATCAGGCCATTGCTATGGCGCTTCCAGCTTGCAACCTGCACCGGTAGCCAGTTACCCTGCAATTTGATTTGCCAGGGTGTGTAGTCAAAAATCCCTTCCGGGATATCGGTGTAAGCAACTACCTTAAGCCAGCCATTAATGCCGTAAACAGCACCAAACTTACCAAGGACAACTAAGTCTTTGTCGTCTTTGTCACTCAAGGCTACTACTCCACACCAATTTGCTAATTAAGCAGTTGCTTTCTTAGCGGTTTTTACCAGGTTTGCAACGCGGTCACTTAATGCAGCACCTTGTGCTACCCAGTGATCAACACGCTCCAGGTCCAGACGCAGTTTCTCTTCAGTACCGCCAGCGATTGGGTTAAAGAAACCCACGCGCTCAATAAAGCGGCCGTCACGAGCAAAACGGCTGTCCGCTACCACAACTTGGTAAAATGGACGCTTTTTCGCGCCACCACGTTGTAAACGAATAGTTACCATACCGTCCTCTAAAAATAATCGTTCAGGTTTTAAAAAATAATAAAGCCCCCAGTCAGACTGAAGGGCTGCTGCATTGTACGGATTTTTGCTGCAAATGCAAGGCATTTCAGGCTTTACAGCGAGTATGTTGGCCTGTTTAGCGCGGAGGTAACATGCCCGGTGGCAGTTTGCCGCCCATGCCACGCATCATTTTCATCATGCCGCCTTTACCCGACATCTGCTTCATCATTTTCTGCATTTGCATAAACTGTTTCAGTAACTTATTGATATCCTGTACCTGACAGCCAGATCCCGCCGCAATTCTTTTTTTACGTGATCCTTTTAGTAAGTCAGGATAATTACGCTCTTTCGGGGTCATCGAATTAATTATGGCTTCCATCCGCACGAACTGTTTATCATCCAGTTGGCCCGCTGCACCAGCCGGCAGGTTTTTCATGCCGGGCAGTTTATCCATCATTGACATCATGCCGCCCATGCCACGCATCTGCACCAGCTGTTCCCGAAAATCTTCCAATGAAAAGCCTTTGCCTTTCATCATTTTCTGGGCCATCTTCGCGGCTTTTTCTTTATCGACTTTCTGTTCCAGATCTTCGATTAAGCTCAGCACATCGCCCATGCCTAAAATGCGCGACGCTATCCGGTCCGGGTGAAAGGGCTCCAGGCCATCAGTTTTTTCACCGGTACCCAGAAACTTAATCGGCTTACCGGTGATATGACGAATGGATAACGCCGCACCGCCGCGGGCATCACCGTCTGTTTTAGTTAAAATAACCCCGGTCAGCGGTAGCGCTTCATTGAATGCTTTTGCGGTATTAGCCGCATCCTGCCCCGTCATCGCATCAACCACAAACAGGGTTTCTATTGGCTTGACCGCTGCATGCAGCGCTTTAATTTCGTTCATCATATCGCTGTCGATATGTAAACGCCCAGCTGTATCCACCAGCAATACATCAAACATCCGGGTGCGGGCATGCGCAATAGCGGCATTAACAATGGCCACCGGCTGCTGGCTTAAATCGCTGGGGAAAAACTCTACGCCCACATCTGCCGCCAATGTTTGCAGCTGCTTAATGGCTGCGGGTCGATAAATATCAGCCGATACCACCAGCACTTTTTTCTTTTTGCGTTCTTTTAAGAATTTAGCAAGCTTAGCGACAGAAGTGGTTTTACCGGCGCCCTGTAAGCCTGCCATCAGCACCACTGCCGGAGGTTGAGTGTTTAACGCCAGTTCTTCATTGGCTTCACCCATCGCCTCTTCTAATGCAGTACGGACAATCTTAAGAAACTCCTGGCCCGGGGTCAGGCTTTTACTGACTTCCAGCCCTACTGAGCGCTCTTTGACATTTGCCACAAAGTCACGCACTACTGGCAAAGCCACGTCTGCCTCTAATAAGGCCATCCGTACTTCACGCAAGGTGTCTTTAATATTGTCTTCCGTCAGCCGGCCACGGCCACTGATGTTTTTTAAGGTTTTACTTAACCGATCGGACAGGTTCTCAAACATTTTTTTTACCCGTATTCAATTATTGCAGCGATTATAACGCAGCCAGAGTGTTACGTCAGCCGCTTATCACGTGCTAAAGTGGCCAGCTATAACTGCTGGGCTTAAGCAAACAGTTACCATACAATAACCAACACACTGAAACACAGGATTGTTAACAATGACCGGACTGCTTCCTTTTTTCGCATTAGCGGCCTATTTGCTGGCGACAGGCTCAGTATTGCTGCGGTTATTTCACCCCAAGGGGCCCCATTTTAAATTAATGTTCAGTGCAGGCATTGTTGGTTTAGTGCTGCATATGCTGGCTCTTACTCAGACCCTGTTTACCCCCGAAGGCCAGAATTTCAGTTTAATGAATGTCAGCTCATTAGTGTGCTGGCTGGTTACCGTGGCAGTTACCCTTACCGCGCTACGCACGCCCACTGTGCTGTTGTTACCGGTGGTATATGGCTTCGCTGCACTGATGCAAATCGCCATGCTGCTGGTTCCGCAGGATTTACAGCTACATCATTTTGAGCAGAA
This sequence comes from Arsukibacterium sp. UBA5043, assembly GCA_002415085.1. Lineage (GTDB taxonomy): Bacteria > Pseudomonadota > Gammaproteobacteria > Enterobacterales > Alteromonadaceae > Alishewanella. The sequence continues at coordinate 144,458 of DIBV01000002.1, forward strand.
CATCAGTTTGCTGGTGCATATCACTATTGCTTTTCTGGCTTATGTGGTGCTTACCATGGCAACCTTATACTCGTTCCAGGTTAGCTATATAAGTGCCAGGCTAAAGCAAAAAGATATTACCCCGGTCAGCCAGTTTCTGCCGCCATTAATGCAAGCAGAAGCAATTCAGTTTCGGCTACTGATGGCTGGCACCGTGCTGTTAGGTCTGGCACTGCTTATTGGTATGCTATTTATCGATAACTGGTTGGGCAAAGCTAATTTACATAAAACAGTACTCAGTGCACTGGCTTTTATGGTTTTTCTCAGCCTGTGTTGGGGCCATGCCCGAAAAGGCTGGCGCGGCAGAACGGCTATTACTTTAACGGTAATAGGTACCAGTTTGCTAACCCTCGCTTATTTTGGCAGTCGCTTTGTCAAAGAGGTAATAATTGAAAGGCTTGGTTGAAATTAACGGTTTTTGATAGCGCCGGGCGTTAAACTGCTGTTAAGATGCAAATTGATGTTTGGCAATAAAGGTATTTAGCTCTTGGACGACATATCGACTAGTACGCTGTTTATAATTCTAGGCGTGCTTATTGTGCTTTCTGCTTATTTCTCAGGTTCTGAAACAGGCATGATGTCTGTTAACCCCTACCGTCTGAAACATCTTACCAATGAGAAAAACAAGGCTGCACTGCGGGTCAGCCGGCTGTTAAAACGCCCAGACCGATTGATCGGCCTAATACTGATCGGCAACAACCTGGTTAATATTTTTGCGTCGACTGTGGCCACTATTATCGGTGTCAGATTATATGGTGATTATGGTTTAGCAATAGCACCAATTGCTTTAACGGTTATTATTTTAATTTTCGCTGAAGTTACCCCCAAAACCCTGGCCGCCTTACACCCTGAAAAAGTAGCACTACCCACTTCAGCAATACTGTCAGTACTATTGAAAGTATTTTATCCCTTCGTCTGGGCATTAAATAAGATTACCAATGGTTTGCTTAACTTACTCGGTGTCAGCCCGGAGAAACATCAGGGCAACAGTTTAAGTGCAGAAGAGTTACGCACAGTAGTTTATGAAGCGGGTGCTCTGATTCCCGAGCAGCACCAGAATATGCTGGTGGGTGTGCTTGATCTGGAAAATGCCACGGTTGAAGATATTATGATCCCGCGTAATGAGATTGTCGGTATCGACATTAATGACGAATGGAAAGACATTGAACGACAGCTGGCTAACTTTCAGTACAGCCGAATTTTGTTGTTCAGAGATAACATTGACGATGCCATTGGTTTTGTTCACCCGCGCGAATTGATGCGCCTGCTGATTAAAGAGCAACTGACTAAAGCTTCCCTGCTGCGCGCTGCCAGTGAAGTTTACTTTATTCCGGAAGGTACGCCGTTAAATACCCAGTTACTGAAATTCCAGGGGGCTAAAGATCGCATTGGTCTGGTAGTCGATGAATATGGCGATATACAGGGGCTGGTTACCCTGGCAGACATTTTAGAGGAAGTTGTTGGTGAATTTACCACTGATATTGCCGAAGATACCAACGAAGATATCCTGGCCCAGCCTGATGGGACTTTTTTAATTGACGGCAGTATTAACTTACGGGATTTAAACCGGGAAATGAAAATGAACCTGCCAACTGATGGCCCTAAAACCTTAAATGGCCTGATCCTCGAATATCTGGAAGAAATTCCGCAGGGCCGGTTAAGTGTTAAACTGGCAGGTTATCCAATGGAGATAGTCGATGTGCAGGACAATATGATTAAAACTATTCGCCTGCTGGTCAATCCTAAAAAAGCAGGTTCAAAAAAGCCAGCACATTAAAGCAGTGCCAACAGCACAGTAATTCCAGGCTAACGGCGGCGCAGTTAATCGAAAAACAGCCGCCATAACCAGCCACGCTGTAAATCCTTTTCACACTTTTTCAGCTGGGCACTGTATATCTTTGCCCGATCATCTACCCGACGCGCTACCGTTGATAACCAGGCCTTATTTTTATAGCTGCCCCGACGGTAGCCGCCCCAACCTTCATGATAATTAAGGTACTGATGATAACCATCCCACTTCGACACTTTATTTAGGCGGTAGGTTTTATCAATATACCAACCCATAAAGTCGATGGCATCAGCAAAGTCGTTGCGGCTGGCCCAAAAGCGATCGGCTTCTTTAACATACTCGTCCCAGGTAACCGTTTTCGCCTGCGAGTAGCCATAAGCTGAGCTGCCGCGGCCATAAGGAATAAAACCAATAAACCAACGCATGGGAGGCCGGGCATTATGTTTGAAGCTGCTCTCCTGATACATAATACTCATCGGCAATGCGATTGGCATACCCCACTTTTCGCTGGCAGCGGCAGCCGCATGATACCAGGAGCGGTTCTCTCTGAAAATTTCGCAGATATCCGAGGTGTTTTGTGGTGGAGGTGTACTGCAGCCACTAAGCACTGCCGCCAGGGAGAGTACAACAATTTTTTTCAGATGTTTATGAGGTGTTTGAACTTTTTTCATCATGATGATTCTAACAGCTTGAACGGACGCAAACCAAGTTTTTGTTATTCCCTGGTTCCTCCTTTTTACGGCTGTCTCCTGACAGCCGTTTTTTTATCGTTAAAGCGCTGGACGCCCGGTTTAAATAGGTTATTTACAGGCGGGTACTTCTGCAAAATACTCTTCAATATAGTGGTCAAAACTCAAGCTGTCGTGCTGCTCAATCTGCTGCTGATCAGCAATTGATGTTGCTGCCGCCTGCGCGAAGTCTTCGGCCTTATAAAACTGATATTCTTCGCTGCGCAACTGCGCCAGATACTCGCCGGCTTTTGCCAGCATAAAATGGCCATTATCTTGTTGGGTACTCAGCAGCTGGTTCAGTAACTGACCTGACAAAGTTTGCGCCGGATCCAACAAACAGACATAGTACTTCTTCAATGCGCCCTGATACTCTGTACTCTGATATGCCTGATCCAGCCATTTCGCAATTGGCATCATATCGGCAAAAATCTGCTCGGCCCAATCCAGCATCAACCTGCTGTTACCATCCTGCAATAATTCAAGATTAACCCGTCGGCCGTCCGTAACGACCTTGCGCAGGTTTTGCTCAGTAACAGTTTGTTGATCATCTGAAAGCGACGGGCTGTCTTGCAATAAACAGTAGAGTAAAAACACATCCAGTAAGCGCATTTGCTCAGCAGTAATGCCAATACTGCTAAAGGGATTAACATCAAGTGCTCGTACTTCTATATATTCCACCCCGCGCTTTGCTAGCGCACAAGTGGGTCGCTCACCCGACTCTGTAGTTCGCTTGGGACGGATCGTCGAGTAAAATTCATTTTCTATTTGCAGTACATTGCCATTGAGCTGTTGATATTCTCCATTTTGCTTAATGCCAATATTCTGATATTCGGCAGACGGCTGACTGACCGCATTATGTAAACCCGCAATGTACTCCGGCAAACTATTATACGTAATGCTCAGGCTGGACTGGGCACTGTTGGTATAGCCTAAATCACTCATCCGCAGCGACGTGGCATAAGGCAGATATAAGGTGCCCTTGCCCAGCTGCTGAAACGGATATGGCGAACGCCGACCGGCTATAAACGATTGGCACATTGCCGGCGAAGCACCAAACAAATAGACGATAAGCCAGGCATGGCGTTTGTAATTGCGAATAAGGGCAAGGTATTGCTCTGAGATAAAATCTTGCAATGTGCTCTGATCAGCAAGCTGCTGCTGATATAAGGACCAGAAACCGGATGGCAACGAAAAATTATAATGTACGCCGCTAATCGCCTGCATCATGCTGCCATAACGATTGTGTAAGCCTTTGCGGTATAAGGTTTTCATCCGGCCAACATTTGATGAGCCATACTGCGCTAACGGTATGGTGGTATCCTGGCCAATAAAACAGGGCATGCTCGACGGCCAAAGCCGCTCTTCGCCCAGCTGTTTTACCGTATAACGGTGTATATCTGCCAGTTGCGCCAGTGTGGTCTCTATTTTGTCAGTCGCCGGCGTAATAAACTCAAGCAGCGATTCTGAAAAATCAGTTGTGATCCAGGGGTGCGTTAGTGCCGCCCCCAACCGCTGCGGATGAGGGGTTAATGCCAGACTACCATCCTGGTTAATTCGCAGGGTTTCGCGCTCAATACCCCGCTTTATCCCAACTACCGCCTTTAAATTTTGTTCAGTCGCCAGCGCGTGCAGGCGTTGTTGCAGGATATCAGCCAAGTGAGGGCCCTTACTTTTATTGTTGCCATCGGACATGGGGTGGCGGTCTCAAAAACTCAAGCGTGTTGGCTAATTTACCGCGCTGACGGAAAATCAGGAACGGGGCTCATTATCCGGTTCATTTACTTTAACTGCGTCATTGCGCTCCTGCAGCTCATCAGCAAAATCTGCGTCGTTGGTATCACCGACCACATGCTCCAGTTTTAATTTTCGCACGCTTCGAATAGTAGTAACGGGCCCCGAGCATGCATAAATAAAGAAGATACCGAACAGCATCTCTGCCGGACGCGCTGCGATAACCACAAACACCAGCACCACACATAATATCGTCAGAAACGATACCCTGTCACGCCAGTTCAGGTCTTTAAATGAATGATAACGGAAATTACTGACCATTAGTAAGCCGGTTATTATGGTTAACAAGCCGACCAGATAACCAATATTGTCGCCATCAACCTCGTAAATAGAACCGGTCCATACCATACCCGCAATAATGGCCGCCGCTGCCGGGCTGGCCAGCCCCTGGAAAAAACGGCCATCAGTCACACTTAAGTTAGCATTAAAGCGCGCCAGGCGAAGCGCTGCGCAGGCTACAAAAATAAACGCTGCCAGCCAGCCAAACTTACCTAAATCGGCCAAGCCCCAGTTGTAGGCCACCAGCGCAGGTGCCACGCCAAACGACAACATATCCGACATGCTGTCATATTGGGCGCCAAACTCACTCTGGGTATTGGTTAAGCGGGCAACCCGGCCATCCAGACCGTCAAAAATCATCGCTATAAAAATAGCTACCGCTGCCGCTTCAAACCGACCATTCATGGAGGAAACAATTGCAAAAAAGCCGGCAAAGAGGCCCCCTGTAGTCAACAGGTTGGGTAACAGATAAATGCCTTTGCGCGGGCTGGAGTCAGTATGTTTTGAGTCTGTCATAAAACCATCTTTTCTAATTAGCAATTGTTAGATTATAAGGGACTTAGCTTAACATGGATAGGTAAACGGCAAAAGTTGCTGCTCTGCCAGCCATCACGCCACCGCGCAAATAGAAAAAAGCTACAGCATGACATCACTCGCACTGCAGCTTTGTTGTTGTTATTGCCAATACCAATTAACGCTATTGCAGCAGCTTAACTGGTAATAACAAATTGCCCGCCATCATGGTCAACGTTAATGGTGGCGCCCGGCATCATGCTGCCCTGCAACAGCGTTTGCGCTAACGGGTTCTCCAGATGCTGCTGAATTGCCCGCTTTAACGGTCTGGCGCCAAACAGCGAGTCAAAACCAACTTCGGCCAGTTTATCCAGTGCGGCCTCCGTTACGTTTAACTCAAAACCACGAGCTTGTAGTCTTTGCTCCAGCCGGCCCAACTGAAAGCGGGCAATTTGTTTAATCTGTGTAGTATCCAGTGGATGAAACACCACAGCCTCATCCAGACGGTTTAAAAACTCCGGCCGGAATTGTTTGCTTAGTACTTCCATCAACATATCTTTCATCTGCTGGTAACTGTACTCCTGATAATGCTCCTGAATTAAATCTGATCCAAGATTGGACGTCATAATAATCACAGCATTTTTAAAATCGACAGTCCGGCCCTGACCATCAGTTAAGCGTCCATCATCCAGCACCTGCAGCAAAATATTAAATACGTCCGGATGGGCCTTTTCGACCTCATCGAGCAGGATCACGGAATAGGGTTTACGTCTGACCGCTTCGGTCAGATAGCCACCTTCCTCGTAACCAACATAACCCGGAGGGGCACCAACCAGGCGCGACACTGCATGTTTTTCCATAAATTCAGACATATCAATCCGAACCATATTATCGGGGCTATCGAATAAAAACTGCGCCAGTGATTTGGTAAGCTCAGTTTTACCAACGCCGGTTGGCCCCAGAAACAAAAAGGAACCAATAGGTTTATTCGGATCAGCCAGGCCAGCCCGGGAGCGACGAATAGCATTTGCCACGGCAGCAACGGCCTCATGTTGCCCTACTACAGTATTGTGCAGTGCATCTTCCATTCTCAGTAACTTGTCTCGTTCACCTTCCAGCATCTTGCTGACCGGAATGCCGGTAGCTTTTGACAGCACATCAGCGATTTCCTGCTCGGTTACTTTATGGCGCAACAGCGTCATTTCCTGCATTTCTGCCTGACTGGCTAAATCGAGCCGCTTTTCCAGTTCTGGAATACGACCGTATTGCAATTCAGACATCCGCTGCAAATCGCTAACCCGACGGGCAACTTCCAGATCCAGGCGCGCCTGCTCTAACTCTGCTTTTATATTCTGGGTACCCTGCAGGGCAGCCTTTTCTGACTCCCAGATTTCATCCAGTTCATTATAATTGGCATCCAGCTCCTGGATTTGTTCCTGAATAATGTCCCGGCGCTTTTTGCTGCTTTCATCAGATTCTTTTGCCAGCGCATTGTCTTCCAGTTTTAACTGAATGATTCGTCGCTCCAGCCGATCCAGTTCTTCGGGTTTTGAGTCCATTTGCATCCGGATACTGGAGGCGGCCTCATCAATTAAATCTATGGCTTTGTCTGGTAACTGGCGATCACTAACATAGCGATGCGACAATGTTGCAGCAGCCACGATCGCCGGATCGGTAATTTCAACGGCATGGTGTAACTCGTAGCGCTCTTTTAAACCACGTAAAATAGCGATGGTATCTTCCACCGTGGGCTCTTCTACCAGTACTTTCTGAAAGCGCCGCTCCAGTGCCGCATCTTTTTCTATGTACTTGCGATACTCATCTAAGGTAGTGGCACCAAGACAATGCAATTCACCACGTGCCAGTGCCGGTTTTAGCATATTACCGGCATCCATCGCACCTTCAGCTTTTCCGGCCCCAACCATGGTATGAATTTCATCAATAAATAAAATAACCTGGCCTTCTTCTTTCGCCAGTTCGTTTAATACCGCTTTTAAACGTTCCTCAAATTCGCCCCGGTACTTAGCACCAGCCAGCAAAGAGCCCATATCAAGCGACAGCACCCGCTTACTTTTTAGCCCTTCAGGCACTTCTTTATTGATTATTCGCAGTGCCAGCCCTTCAACAATAGCGGTTTTACCGACCCCGGGCTCGCCGATTAGCACCGGGTTATTTTTGGTGCGCCGCTGCAGCACCTGAATACAGCGACGGATCTCTTCATCCCGACCAATAACCGGATCCAGCTTGCCAGCTTCAGCCCTGGCCGTCAGGTCAATGGTATATTTGGTTAATGCCTGACGGCTGTCTTCCGCGTTGGGATCATCGACATTCTGGCCGGCCCGGATGTCTTCAATAGCGGCATTTACCTTTTCTTTGCTTACCCCAAGTAAACGCAGAATATTACCAAGCTCAGTTTTATCTTCAGTTGCCGCCAACACAAATAATTCGCTGGAGATAAACTGATCCTTGCGCTTTTGAGCAAACTTGTCGCACTGCTGTAAAAGCTGAGCCGTCGCGGTTGACAGCTGCAGATTAGTGCCTTCGCCCTCAACTCGCGGTAAGCGCTCGATTGCTTTACTGACTTTCGCCCGCAACTCATTAAAATTTATTGCGATTTTGTTAAGCAAATCGCGGACAGTCCCCCCCTCCTGATTTAACAGGGCAAACATCAGATGGACGGGTTCAATAAATTGTTGATCCCGCCCCAATGCCAATGATTGCGCATCCGCAATCGCTTCCTGGAATTTACTGGTAAATTTATCTAAACGCATGGCTGGCTCCACATCATGTAACGTTGATGTGATGTAAGATTGGGGGATACCGGGCAAATATCAAGCAATAAACGTCAAAAAATTGACTTAGATCAGCAAAACCGCAAATCCGGACTTAGCTGAGGGCTTAATCAAGCCAGATGGCGGTAGCCATGCGGCCGGTTTGGCCATCGCGTCGGTAGGAAAAAAAATCTGCCGTTTGCTGGTAAGTACAATACTCAGCGCCGTAGATGGCGTGGATACCGCTGGCCGTCAGACGCTGGCGAGCCAGTAAATACAAATCGGCAAACCATTTACCTGATACGCCGGGTACAAAGGCGGCGCCAGCGCCGGGGTCTTGCTGCATAAAAGCAGCACGAACGTCGGCACCAACTTCGAAAGCCTGCTGGCTGATAGCCGGTCCTAGCCAGGCCATACAGTCGTCTGGCCTACTGAACAGCTGCAAGGTATTTTCAATTATGCCGTTGCACAAGCCACGCCAGCCGGCATGAATTGCAGCCACTTCGGTGCCCTGCCGGTTACAGATTAGTACCGGTAAACAATCAGCAGTCATCACCGTGCAAATAAGCCCTGGCTGGACGCTGAAACTCGCGTCGGCATCGCAATTGGTAATAGCCACCGACGACAACGATATGCAATGCGTACTATGAGTCTGATTAAGCCAGACCGGCTGGCCTGGCATGGCAGCGTTGGTTTGAAACTGTTGACGATTGCGCCTGACAGCATCGGCGGAATCACCGACATGATTACCTAAATTTAAACTGTGAAAAGGCCCTGCAGAATACCCGCCATGGCGGGTAGAACTGATCGCTTTAACGTTTGCCGGCGCCGGCCAGGCGGGCTTAATCAATTCAGACTTAATCAATTCAGACCTGATCGACTCAGACATTGGCAACTCAGGCTTCGTCCATCCCGTGCAACAACGTATCAGCCCGCAGCGCCGCATTGAGCTCAACTAAATCATCCGGTAGTGGCGCGTGCCATTCCAGAATTTCACTGGTGATAGGATGAGCCAGCCGCAGCATCGCCGCATGCAGAGCCTGACGCTTAAAATTACGCATCATCACCAATAAACTTTCTGCCGCTTTGCGCGGTGGCCGCGGCCGGCCGCCATATACCGGATCACCCACCAGAGAATGATTAATAAATGCCATATGTACCCGGATTTGATGAGTTCGCCCCGTCTCCAGACGCAGGCGGAGCCGGGTATGGCCACGATATTTTTCCATTACGCGGTAATGCGTCACGGCTGGCTTGCCGCCATCAATCACTGCCATTTGGGTTCGTTTAGTCTGGTGACGGCCAATCGGCTGATTAACAAAACCACCTCCGGTCATTTTGCCGTAACAAATGGCTTCGTATTCGCGGGTAATTTCCCGGGCTTGCATCGCTTCTACCAGATGGGTTTGCGCCGGAATGGTTTTCGCAACCACCATTAAACCCGTAGTGTCTTTATCCAAACGATGAATAATACCAGCCCGGGGAACTTCCGCAATTGACGGACAATGATGTAATAAGGCATTAAGCAGTGTGCCATCAGCATTACCCGCACCAGGGTGCACCACCAGGCCTGCAGGTTTATTTATCACCAGAATATGCTCATCTTCATGCAGGATATCCAGCGCGATTTGCTCGGCACCAAAGCGTTGCTCTTCGACAATATCTGCAATAATATCAACCTGCTCGCCACCAACTACTTTAAACTTTGGTAAGTTTTGAATGCTCTGATCAAGCTGCACGGCATCCGCGAGGATCCACTCTTTTAAACGAGAGCGTGAATAATCCGGGAACATTTCGGCTAAAACCTGATCTAAGCGCATACCATAAAAGTGGTCCGGGACGATTTGTGAAAGTTTTATCTGTTTTGTCATGACGGAAGCAGTTATCCTGTGTGCAACCCCAACTTATCTGGGGTAGAATCGCATTAGCGGTTATTTTAGCGATTTTACTCCCGACTAGACAGCCATTTAGCCAAGTAGTTACGGATTTTTACATGAAAGCGAATTTTTTACTGATAGTAGTGGTTTCTTTAGCGTTAAGTGCCTGTGCTGGCAAGCCTGCCCAGCCAGATCCAAGCAGTCAGACTGCTCAGGCAATGTATCAACAGGCAAAAGAAGTATTAGATAACGGTTTATACAACAGAGCCGTTGAATTATTGCAGGCGGTAGAATCACGCTATCCGTTTGGACCCTTAGCTCGTCAGGTGCAGCTGGACTTAATTTACGCCTACTATAAAGCTGGAAATTTGCCGCAAGCAATAGCCAGTATTGACCGTTTTATCCGACTTAACCCGAATCAACCGGATCTGGATTACGTTTACTATATGCGGGGTCTGGCGAACTTAAAAGCCGACGAAAATAGTTTTCAGGAATTCTTTGGCGTTGACCGCGCTGACCGCGATTTAAGTAGTACCCGACAGGCATTTGATGATTTTAAAATTCTGGTCAGTAATTATCCAGAAAGCAAATACAGTGCTGAAGCAAAAAAGCGAATGGTACAGATTAAAGACACTCTGGCCCGGCATGAATTATTAGTTGCTGACTATTATATGCGCCGTGGCGCGTTTCTGGCTGCAGCTAACCGCGGCAAATATATTGTAGAGTATTATCGCGACTCACCTCATGTGGAGCAGGCGCTTGAGGTTATGGTTGAAAGCTACGACAAGCTGGGTCTGGAGAAACTTAAAACTGACACCGTAAAGGTTTTAAAACACAATTTTCCCGCGAATAATCGCTTCTGATGTCATCAGGCCCCGGTTCGCCGGGGCCTGACAATGCGGTTGAGCAGCTTTGTTTAAATCGCTTCCAGCGCATCTGCCAGTTTTGCCACCGCTACAACTTCCATACCACTGATTGGCTCTTTGGGCTTATTGCCAAGCGGCACGATAGCCCGTTTAAAGCCATGTTTTGCCGCCTCTTTCAAGCGCTCTATCCCACTGGGCACCGGTCGGATCTCTCCAGCCAGACCTACTTCTCCAAACACCACCAAATCATTAGGTAGGGGTCTATCCCGAAAGCTCGAAACCAATGCCAGTAAGGTGGCTAAATCGGCACTGGTTTCATTAACCTTTACGCCGCCCACCACATTAACAAACACATCCTGATCCGCCATCTGAATACCGGCATGACGATGCATTACAGCCAGTAGCATCGAAATCCGGTTCTGTTCCATGCCCAGGGTGACCCGGCGTGGGTTATTTAAGGGCGAGTGATCAACCAGCCCCTGGATCTCCACTAATAATGGCCGGGTGCCTTCCCATAACACCATAACAATACTGCCAGACTGATCGTCTTTGCCCCGGGTTAAAAAAATCGCCGAAGGGTTTTTCACTTCTTTCATACCCTGCCCGGTCATGGCAAATACCCCAAGCTCATTTACCGGACCAAAGCGGTTTTTGTTGCCTCGCAAAGTGCGATAACGGCTATCTGTATCTCCTTCCAGCATTACCGAACAATCAATACAATGCTCCAGCACTTTAGGGCCAGCCAGCGAACCATCTTTCGTGACGTGGCCAACCATAATAATGGCAATATTATATTGTTTGGCGAAACGGGTTAAAAACGCGGCGCTTTCTCTTACCTGCGATACACTGCCAGGTGCCGATTGGATATCGGCCAGATGCATCACCTGAATAGAGTCGATTACCATAATCCGCGGCTTTTCCTGCTGCGCCAGTAAACACACCGTTTCGACATTCGTCTCAGCCAGCATATTCAGCTTACTACTGGGTAAACCCAAGCGCTGAGCCCGCATTGCAACCTGTTGCAAAGATTCCTCGCCTGTTACATATAACGCATTGCCCTGCTCTGCCAGGCCACACATCAATTGCAGCAGCAAGGTACTTTTGCCGGCACCGGGCGCGCCGCCAATTAGGATTGCCGACCCCGGCACAATGCCGCCGCCGAGCACCCGGTCAAACTCGGCAAAACCCGAACTAAACCGCGGTACGTCCTGCAAGTCAACTTCATCCAGCCGCATGACTCTGGCCTGAGCAGCACCGGCATAGCCCTGGCGGGTTCCAGTGGTTTTAACCGCGCCAAGCCTTACCTCGGTTATGCTGTTCCAGGCACCACATTCGCTGCACTGTCCTTGCCAACGCATAAAGTCGGCTCCACATTCATTACAAACGTATGCCGTTTTTGCTTTTGCCATTATCAAAAATCCTAATTTGAAAGAAAGGCATAGATATTGCTTTTCAATTTATAACCACGTAGCGTACTACCATTATAACCAGAAGGCGCCTGAATTTTGGCATCTGAATAACGAAACTATGACCACTGACGACCTGAAAGAGTATGTTGGCATAATTGAGCGCATGAAAAGTCTGATCAACTCTGCTGAGTTTGATCAGACTTTCAGCTTGCTCACAGCAGACCTACCGAAATCTAAACAGTTTTTATTAAAAATGGAATTAAAACGTCTGGCACAACCATGCGATTATTTTATCGATTTGCGTGGCCATGTCGATGGAGAAGTCCGGCCATTCGTCTACCGTGGAAAAACTCATTACATGGATGATAATGCCATTCAGATATTTGAAAATGGTATTAAACAATATGGCGGTTACACCCTGGGAGTCTACGAAGACGTTATGAACGCCGACAATAACTTTCGGGTTATGCACAAAAAAGAAACGGCGCAACGGGTCAAATCAGTATTAGAAGGCAATGAGCCCACCGACGATGTTCCTCAGCTTACCCCGGGTGAGCAAGCCAGAGCCAAGCTTATTACCTTTGGTCATTACGTCAGCCGCACTGAAGAGCGCATGAATTTTGGTATAGATGTCGACGTTAAAGTAAATAACAGTCGATTTGTTGCCACCACCAGCGATTTATCAATTTCTGGTTGTAAGTTAAAAATCCCTAAAGGTCGAACAGCAAGCCCCGGTGATACGGTTACCATTAATTTTACCGGTCTGGAACAAGAGTTCACACTCGATACCCCTGACGGCATTCAATATCAGCTGGTAGAAATTGAACAGCTTAATAAAGTCAATTACTGGCGTTTGAAAAAACTGCCATCCGAACAAGATCAGGTTTTCAGTAACTTTCTGCAAAAATTTATTCATGGTAATAAACGACGCTATAAAGTCAATCTCGATAACACAACCGATGCGGTTACTACTAAAGGATATGAGCAGTTCTATCTGCCTAGGCTGAACAGTCTGCCAGTATATCTGGCGGTTAATGATGGAGCTGTCAGCCCACGTTTTGCGTTGACAACGGATTATAATAAGTCAGTGTGGCATTATTTTCTGGATGAGCAACAACGTTCAGTACTGATAACGTTACTTAGTGTCAAACGCCTTAAAAGTTTGCTTGGCCAACCCGGCCCTGAACGCTCTACTATCCTTTATTGCTTTACTCATGCTGCCAAAGGAAAACTATATTATTACTCTGCCACGGCTGAAGAACTATTAGCCGCGCCAGAATTGCGTGATACTTTTTTTGGCTTTGGCGCCGCTAAACCGAGCTGGCGGGTGTTCCATTTAAACCTTATTAAAACAACAGCTCAGCATGCTACTACTCATTTTACGTTACCGGAAGCGCAACAAAATACGGAAACGAGCCCGGCAAAAGCAACCATCACCCCGCTGATACAGGGCGTGATACAAAATCTGCGCTATATTGCCGGGCTTACCGATATTACTTCTAATAATGCGACGAGCTATCAGCAATATAGTTATAACCCAGCCCATCTCGGACAGTTAAATCAATTTGGCCACAGAAAATTGCCGCAAGTACCGCCATGCGAGGCAGTGCCGGTCCAGTATATTAATCTGCGGGCAGAATCACGCTATTTATATAAAACCTCGGTACAGCTGCAACAAAACGAGCAATTGGTTGCCGGGTTCAGTCGTGATTTCTCTACCGGTGGTTTACAAATTGAAACTGTGCAGCCGGTGCAATACCAAAAGGGTGATATCGTTGAGCTGGATTTAGTCGACCTGCAGAAAATCACTAATAAGCACCAGTTAACCAAGTTGCCCTACGAAGTGATGGCCGTGAGCAAAAGTCAGAGCATCATGAATTTGAGAGCGCTTGCTACTGATGCAGGTCATACGGGCAAGCAGTTCTTCCAACAGTTAATTCAAAATAACCGGGCAAAACTGACCCTGGCAGAAGAAACCCCTAAATATCCGGGTTTATCGGAAGCGTTGCGCAACATGTACTTAAAAGCGCTGAATAACTTTGCTTTTTACCTGCACCGAAAAGGCATTCGTTACGAACTGAATGTGGTCGCTCAGGGGGCCTCACCAAACGCGCTGCATACCTTGCTATTGCAACACAGTAATCAGGGAGCGCTTGATTTAGAACTGTTACTGAAAAACAGCACAGCCAACCTGCAATTTGCTCAACAGCTTAAATCGATGAAACGCTTTGATCCCCCTAAAAGTTATGAGCTGTACATTAAAGCGCCACGTGCATCATCTGGATCTTCTGCGGCTTTAGAAAGCTACTATGATTACGAATTCAGCGATGAACAACAAAAGAAGGCATTTATAAAGAACGCGTTGCGCGAAGCAACACTATTTGCGTTCCGGTTATTTTTATCCCGGACAGGGCGACCCGATACCGACTATATTGCCAAAGAAATTAGTTACATCAGTGTTTATGCTATTCACAGGGCAAAAACTCTGGAAGAAGAGCTATGGAGTGTGGCAGGTGTGGGTGATGCGGTAGATATCAGTAAAGAACTTGCCTGGCGTTACGGTATCACAGCGCATGCTGACGATAATGCTTTCCGCCAGCAGTGGTTAAACAACAGTAAAAGCCGGTGATAATAGCCGGATTTACCGCCTGGATCAGTTATCCAGACGTACCAGCCACTGGTTAATCTGGACAAAGTGATCTTCGCTGGCGCTCGGGTGCGTTAGCATAGAAATATGGTCATAGTCCTGTAAATGTCCTTGCGCACGTCCCAGTAACGTATATTTACTCTGCTGCTGGCCAGTTTCATGAATAAATTGCTGAACGTCAGCTGGATGGCCAAGTAAGGTATCTTTTACTGCAGCAAAGTGCCAACTTGGCGGCCACCGTGTTTGCTGACTGGCGCTGGCATAATCAAAACCATCCGTGATATCAGCAAATGGCGCTCCTTTAATCCAACTGATCGTATCGGATAAAAATGCTTTTGGCTCATTGTCCGCACCGAGCCGCCATTTTTTGGCAGGTACATAGCCATATTTTTTGCCCAACCATGGCGCAAAGCGGTTCCAGACCCAGTCAATTTTAATTTTGCGCTCCAGGCTCTGGACGCTAATCACCCTTTTGGTTCCAAAATAGATTTTAGCCCGTACTTTACTGAGTAATTCCGGAAAACGTGCCAACGCGGCAGCTAAAAGTACCCCACCCCAGGAGTGAGCAACAATGGTTAACGGCTGCTGATGCTGCTGATAGACAAAATCAATTAACGCGGGAATATCCCGGGTAATAACCTGATGTTGATTTTGGTCGAACCCCGTAACCAGTTGCGGTTACGATAAACCACGGCCGGCAAAATCCGCACAGTAGCCAATAAATCCCTGATCGGCCAGAAAGCAGGCTAGGCCTTTTCCTGAATGACTGTAGAAAATACGGCCATTTTCAATGGCGCCATGTAAAAACAGGATCGGACTTAAAGAGTGTTGCAGTGGGATTAAACGTCGTATATGCAGCTGATACTGCTGCAAATCAACATACATTGAGCTTTGTTGATGCTTCATGCAAGGTCCAGTAAATATAACAGCTGCAACAGTGAGCCGCGATTAATTCGGGCCGATACTGCCTGCTGTACCTTGGGTTTTGCATGAAACGCCACCCCCAACGCGGCGGTCTTCAGCATTGGTAAGTCATTGGCACCATCCCCTATCGCCACGGTTTGCTCTGCCGTTATTCCATAACGTTCGGCTAGCTCAGTAACAGCGCGTGCTTTGCTGCAGGCATCGACAATATCGCCTGACACCTTACCGGTTAATAATCCGTTCTCAATCTCTAATACATTGGCAAAAGTAGCATTTAATCCTAAGCGTTGTTGCAGCACATCGGTAAAGTAAGTGAAGCCTCCTGAAGCAATAGCCACCCGCCAGTGCTGTTGCTGCAACCGGCTCACCAGAGCAACTAACCCAGGCATTAACGGTAAATCTGTCGCTACTTGCTGCAATACTGATTGCGGTGCACCTTTTAATGTTGCTACCCGCGCAATTAAACTGGCAGCAAAATCCAGTTCCCCGTTCATAGCCCGGGCCGTCACCGCCGCCACCTGAGGACCGACACCGGCCAATGCAGCAATTTCATCTATGCATTCAATAGTAATGGCCGTCGAATCCATATCCATCACCAACAGACCTGGTTCAGACAATTTTATCTGCCTCTCAAGATATACCAGTTCTATCTGTTGCTCAGCAGCAAAGTGATATAACTGCTGTTGCAGCTCTAGCGGCAACGTCGCAGTAAGCTGAATAAGCAACGCTGGCGGCAAATCAGGATGAGGCTGCAGCAGTGATGCTTTTAGAACGCTGCCGTTAGCTAACAACTGACCAAGCTCATAAAGCAGGGCGCCATCTACCGGTTTACCAAACAAACGAATTGAACAATCGCTTATTGGCGGTGGATTAAACGCAATAAATTCAGCCTCAGCAAACAAAGGGCTTATCTGCAACGTTTGCAAATGAAGCTGTTCGCCCTGGGTCTGAAACCAGAAAGCAGTTTGCTGAGCCAATAGCCCGGCAATATCAGCACTGGTCAGCTGCGCCGGGCTGACGGTTATCAAGAACGACAATGGGTAACCTATACTTGGTGTTAATACCATGGCATGCTTAGCGCATCAGAGCCAGCAGCAGTTTATTTAAAAAAATATGCAGAACAATATCGCAATACCGAGTTCCACTTCAAGTTTTATTAAGCTGGTTCAATTAGCTATTGCGGTTGCGGGTGTCTGGTTTGTGTTGCATAGCTGGGTAAACACCAGTAATCAGGGCCAGGCTATTCTGCAAAGCCAGGCTGAACAACTGATGCGGGAAAACCTGATCACGCTTTCTCAGGCGGCAGCCTATCTGATTGAGCATGATCAACTTGATGGTCTGGAACAACTTACTCAGAATATTGCGGCCAGTCCATTTTTATACGATGTGGTCTTTTACGATAGTAACGGCGTGCGGATCAGCTGGTCTGAAGCCAGTGCGGCAGCAAGACTAATGTACGGTAAATTCGCCAGCCAACCGTTGGTGCCTATGGTTCAGGAAATTCGTAGTCAGCAACAATTACTCGGCTATATCAAAATTAGTCTGCAACCGGATACCAAACTGAACCCCAGTTTTGCTCGCTGGCAAAACTTAATGCAACAGCTGCTGCTGTTGTTACTAATCACCGGTTTAACCGGCTATTTGCTGCGCCGCAGTTTCTCCCGTCTGTCACGACATGGTTTTCGTTTACATAAGCCTTAACACGTCTGTCGTATTTTGCCAAAGTGCGGCTGCCAGCTCAGCCCGGCTTTCAGTTCGCAATTGACAAAACATATCAAATACATCAACCAGCCTGGCGGGTGTATTAATCTCTCCCTGTGAGCCAGCCAGAGGCATCGCTGGCGCATCGGTTTCCAGCACAAAGCTGTTTGGTGGCAACTTTTGTACGGTGTTACGGGTTTTCTGAGCTCGTTGATAGGTGATGGTACCGCCAATTCCGAGTTTAAAACCAAGGTCCAGAAACGCTTTAGCCTGCTGCTGACTGCCAGAAAATGCATGCAAAATACCGCCCTGGTGAAACCGCTGTCTTTTAAGCTCTGCCAGCAATTGAGGCTGGCTTTTCCGATGATGCAAAATTACCGGTTTAGCATGCTTTGTTGCTACAGCAAGCTGCGACTCAAACAACTGTTGCTGTAAGACAAAAGTATTTTCGGCTATGGTGAAATCCAGGCCAATTTCGCCTACCGCACACACGTTATCTGCATGCTGGCGGATTAACTGATCTAACCGCTCTACATTAAGCAGAGTATGTTCAGCGGCCCACCAGGGATGAATACCTAACGCAACATGCCAGGCGGGTTGTTCAGCGTGTAATTTAAGTAAATTAGTCCAGGCGGTATGTGCAACCGCCGGAATAACCAGGGCTGCCACACCCACTTGTTGCGCTTGCTGCCAATAGATGTTCTGCTGCCGGGCAAGCTCGGGTAAGTCAAAATGACAGTGACTGTCAATTAGCCGGAATGATTTTGCAGGTTCAGCAATCAGGGACATAGCCGTTCAATGTGCCAAAGGGGGGCTTCCTGCGCATCATCGGCTCTGCTATACATAAAGCGATCATGGAGCCGGTGCTCACCGCCTTGCCAGAATTCTATTTTATGGGGTCTGATTAAAAAGCCGCCCCAGAATGAAGGCAGCGGTATTTCACCCTTTGAAAATTTATGTTTTATCTCAGCAAATTTTTGTAGCAGTGCCTGGCGGGTAGACACTGGCCTGCTTTGCTCTGACGCCCAGGCTGCCAATTGGCTTTCTTTTGGCCTGGATAAAAAATATTTCATGACCTGGCTATCTGGTACTCGCTTGGCGATGCCAAAGACAATGACCTGGCGCTCCAGCGGATGCCAGGGAAAGTGCAGCGATACCTTAGGGTTAGCAGCCAGCTCAGTTGCTTTGCGGCTACCCAGGTTAGTGTAAAACGTAAAACCGTGCTGATTAACATCTTTTAGCAACACCAGCCGCTGGGATGGCTGGCCCTCACTATCGACACTCGCCACACACATCGCAGTTGGGTCCGGCAATTCTGCCGCAATCGCATCTTTTAACCAGAGTTCAAACTGCGCAATCGGATCGCTGTTAAGCGTGTTCAGCTCCAGCTTATCTTTGGTGTAACTGCGGCGAATATCGTCAATTTTCATTACATACGCTCCATTACCTCTATCCCAAGCAAATCTAAACCTTGCTGCAGTACTCTAGAGGCTAAAATACTGAGCATTAAACGGCTGTTTCGCAACTCTGGTTCAACGCCCTCTTTTAAGATTGGACAAGCTTCGTAAAAGCTCATGTATAAACTGGCGAGTTCGTACAGATAATTACAAAGCAAATTAGGTTGGGCGTCTTTTATCACCATTTGCAGGGTTTCTTCTAAACGCAGTAACTTTACAGCCAGCTGTTTTTCTTGCACAGACTGTATCTGTATCGCGGCATTAAAGGTATCCGCCACCCCAGCTTTACGCAAAATACTGCGAACTCTGGTATAGGCGTACTGTAAATAGGGGGCGGTGGCCCCTTCAAAGCTTAGCATCGCCTCCCAGCTGAATATATAATCGCTGGTGCGGTTTTTCGATAAATCGGCAAATTTTACTGCGCCAATTCCTACCTTGTTAGCAATTTCTGCAACTTCTTCAGCGGTCAACTCTGTCGCTTTTTCCTGCAGCAAGGTATTAGCCCGAACTACGGCTTCTTCCAGTAAATCAGCAAGTTTTACCGTGCCACCGCTGCGGGTTTTGAACGGTTTACCATCTTCCCCCATCATGGTGCCAAAAGGACAATGATCGTAAGCCGTACTATCGCGCAAATAACCCGCTTTACGTGCTACCAGCTCTACTTGTTTAAAATGCAGCGCCTGACGGGCATCAGTAAAAATAATAATTCGATCGGCAGATAACTCGTGGCTGCGGTACTGACATGCGGCTAAATCAGTGGTGGAGTACAAAAAGCCGCCACCGGTTTTCTGGATAATAAAAGGCGACGGATTGCCCTCTTTATCAGCTAGCTCCGCTAAAAACACCACCAGCGCCCCCATACTTTCCACGGCAAGTTTTCGCTGCTGCAAATCATCCACTATGCCATGTAACATGCTGTTGTAAGCACTTTCTGGTTTGATATCAGCGTGCTTTAGGGTCACATTAAGCTTGTGATACACCTCGTCGCTGTGTTTAATCGAGGTATCGATAAACAACTGCCATAATTTCTGACAATGTTCGTCGCCGCTTTGCAGCTTTACCACATACTGACGCGACTTATCCGCAAAGCCGGTTTCATCATCAAAACGCTTTTTCGCTTCGCGATAAAAATCTTCCAGATCTGCCAAAGCTACCTGTTCTAAATCGATCCCGGCGGCAATTTTATCTTCCAGGTGTGCTATCAGCATGCCGAACTGGGTGCCCCAATCACCCATATGATTCTGGCGGATAACTTTATCGCCCCAGAACTCCAGAGTACGAACCACCGCATCTCCGATTATAGTTGAGCGTAAATGCCCGACATGCATCTCTTTCGCAAGATTAGGCGCTGAGTAATCCACCACGACGGTTTGCGGTTGCGGGTTTATGCTGACCCCCAAGCGTACGTCTGTAGCGGCTTGTTTTAGCTGCGAAGCCAACCAGTCGGCTTTCAGCGAAACGTTAATAAAGCCGGGACCGGCGATCTCTGCTTTTTCAGCGATATCGCTTAAATCCAGCAGCGTCAGCAGTTTGCCGGCCAGTTCCCTCGGGTTAGTTTTTAATAACTTTGCAGCGCCCATAGCACCATTAATCTGATACTCACCAAATTCAGGCCGGGTACTTTGGGTAACAGCGGGATTAGTGCCTTCCGGCAATCCCAGTGTGTTGAAGGCGACTAACGTTCTGTCATTAAGAAGTTGCTTAATATTCATAATACCGGCCTGTTAATGTTCACGGGTCTTCTGGAAAGAGATTTTCGGGTAGCGTTCAGTGGCCAGATTAAGATTCACCATCGTCGGCGCAATATACGTCAGATTGTCACCACCATCGAGCGCCAGGTTAGCGCTGGCTTTGTTTTGAAACTCTTGTAAGGCTTTGCCATCATTGCTATACACCCAGCGAGCGGTCGCGACGTTAACGCTTTCGTAGATAGCATCAACATTATATTCAGATTTCAAACGGCTAACCACGACATCAAACTGCAATACCCCCACTGCGCCAACGATTAAATCATTAGTATCCAGGGGTCGGAAGACCTGCACTGCGCCTTCTTCAGATAATTGTACCAACCCTTTGAGTAACTGCTTTTGCTTTAAAGGATCACGTAAACGGATCCGCCGGAATAATTCAGGGGCAAAATTAGGAATACCACTAAATTGCATATCTTCACCAGTAGTGAAGGTATCGCCAATTTTAATGGTGCCATGATTATGTAAGCCGATAATATCGCCAGGATAAGCCACGTCCAGATGCTCCCGGTCGCCAGCCAGAAAAGTCAGTGCTTGCGGGATCAATACATCCTTACCGATCCGTACATGTCGTACTTTCATACCCTTTTCATATTTACCGGAAACAATACGCAGAAAAGCGACCCGGTCACGATGTTTCGGGTCCATATTGGCTTGTATTTTAAACACAAAACCACTGAAACCTGGCTCAACGGGGGCAACTTCACGGCTGTTGGTCAGGCGGGATTGTGGCTTCGGCGCCCACTGCGTCAGACCATCAAGCATATGATCGACACCAAAGTTACCCAATGCAGTACCAAAGAAGACCGGCGTTAATTCACCTTTTAAAAATAGCTCCTGATCAAACTCATTGCTGGCGCCCTGAACCAGCTCCATCTCATCACGTAATTGCTGAGCATAATAGCCAATACGTTTATCCAACTCTGGGTTATTCAGGCCCTTAATCACATCTACTTCCTGGATAGTGTGCCCCATACCCGATTTATACAAAATAATTTCATCACGCAGAATATGGTAAACGCCTTTAAATTCCTTACCTGAGGCAATAGGCCAGGTAATCGGCGCACAAGCGATTTTTAACACACTTTCTACTTCGTCCAGCAGATCAACCGGGTCGCGAATGTCGCGATCCATTTTGTTCATAAAGGTGATAATAGGCGTATCACGCAGCCGGGTCACTTCCATCAGTTTAATAGTGCGGTCTTCAACACCCTTGGCGCCGTCAATTACCATCAGACAAGAGTCTACAGCCGTCAGCGTACGGTAAGTGTCTTCCGAGAAATCTTCATGACCAGGAGTATCAAGCAGGTTCACCAGACAGTCATTGTAAGGAAACTGCATAACTGAAGTGGTGACAGAGATCCCACGCTCTTTTTCCATCTCCATCCAGTCTGAGGTAGCAAACTGGCCGGATTTCTTGCCTTTTACCGTACCTGCTTTTTGAATCAGGTGCCCGAACAATAATACTTTTTCAGTAATAGTCGTTTTACCGGCATCGGGGTGCGAAATAATCGCGAAAGTGCGTCTGCTGTCTATTTCATGCAGAAATTTATCTTTAGTCATGGTATCCAATATCAGTTAACAACCAGAGAGCTGGCTGACATAGCAATGAAAAATAATTGTCGGGGATTATAGCAGCATCACTGGCGCTGGCACAGCGCCGGATTAATTTGAAAACCGAAGTGGCAGACACATCATGATAGCGTCTTCTTTACCGCCAGCACTACTGTAGTAGTTTGGCCGACGCCCGGCTTCAATAAAGCCAAGTTTAGTGTACAAATTAATGGCAGAAACATTGGACGCCCTGACTTCCAGCCAGGCTTCTGTTGCCTCACGCTGCTCAGATTGGGCAATAAAATGCGTCAGCAACTTACCGCCAAGACCATTGCCTTGCTGATCACGTCGGATGCAAATGTTAAACAGCTGACTTTCAATAGCAATAAACTGGCCGAAATAAAAACCCAGCAATTGATCATTTGCAAAAATACCAAAATTGAAATATTGACTGCCAAAACAAGATGTAAATACACCTTCTGTCCATGGATAGCGATTGGCCACCGTTTCAATTGACAGTAAAGCAGGTATATCAGCAGTTGTAAGCGCTTTAATCAACATCATTAACCAGCAAAGGTTGTAGTAATATCCATAGCTGTTGCTTAAGGCCGGGCTGTTGCAGCGCAGTAAGAGCGGGGGTTATCAGTATATTATTATTTAGCTGGCATTGAGTCGCATCAGGGTCAATCTGCCAATCAGTAACCACAGATTGTCTCAGCAACAGAGTAATATCCGCACTTAGTACGGTAGCTTCTGGTTGCAGCAAGCCAGCTGTATCCCTAACACTGGTCAGATTTTCTGAACTGGTATTGTGGGTGAAAAAACCTGAGCGTGCCTGAAGTGGCTTGATATTAAGCTGACGGAGTAACTGAGACTGGCTTGCTGATATATTCATAATAAAGAAGAGTGGCAGGGGCAGAGGGATTCGAACCCCCAACCATCGGTTTTGGAGACCGCTGTTCTACCAATTGGAACTATGCCCCTAGCGTTGGAGGCGCCATTATACAAAAGCCTCTCCAAAGGTAAAGCAAAAAGCTGCACTAACGCATTCAATTGCATATAAAACGAACATCCACCTGTATATTGGCTTTAAACTTAACAGAAACCCGGCAGTTTGCCTACCGGGCTGAACTCAGCTAATGCGATGTTGCTGTGGTACTGTCTCCATTATCTTTATCATGTCGATACTTATCAAACCAGTACAGAATATATGCCGTCTTTGCCATTAAATTGCTGGGCCGGCTATAAATGGAATGCGACGCTTCGGGGATCCTTACCATCGCTGTCTCAATGCCACGTAATTGCAATGCCTGATAAAACTGCTCTGTTTCTGAGATGGGTGTACGATGGTCCGCCTCACCAGTCATCAACATAGTGGGTGTAGTTACGTTGCCAACATAACTGATTGGTGAATACTTTAAATAATGTTCAGGATTTTCCCATGGCATAGCAGGGAACCAGTATTGGCTGAAGTAACTGTACATATCGGCATTTAATACAAAGCTAATCCAGTTAATAACCGGCTTTACCGATACCGCAGCGGCAAACCGGTCGGTGTGGCCAACTATCCAGGCTGTTAATGCACCGCCACCGCTGCCGCCGGTAACAAATAACGCTTTTTCGTCGATAAAACCTTTCGCAATTACTGCATCAACGCCGTCCATCAGATCGTTAAAATCCTGACTGGGGTAATTATGATGAATAAGGTTAGCAAAGTCTTCACCGTAACTGGTGCTACCTCGCGGGTTGGTATAGAGCACAACATATCCCTTAGCTGCCATCAGTTGCAGCTCCATCGCAAAATGCGGGCCGTAGGCGGTGTGCGGGCCGCCATGGATTTCCAGGATTAACGGATATTGTTGTTTTGGGTCAAACTCTGGCGGATAGATAATCCAGCCGTGCAATTTGCGCTGGTCAACTGATGAATTGTACCAAAATTCTTCTACCTTACCGATATCACGCGCAAACAGCAGGTCAGCATTCAGTTCGGTTAACGTCCGTTTTTTACCTTTGATAATCACCGCCAGCTCAGCCGGCTGCTGGCTACTCATCTGAGTGTAGGCAACCAAGCCGTTATTTGCTGCGGCAAACTGACCACCACTGTACGGCCGGCCGTATGAGCCACCACCCAAATCTGCAGTAATAATGCTGCGTTTACCGGATAAGGCTTGTTCAGCCAGAATACCTTTACCTTCATTATCATAAGAGATATACAAGGCTTTGCTGTTGGCTAGCCACTGAAAATCATCAATAGATCGGTCCAAATCCTCAGTTAAGTTGCGGATATTACTGCCGTCAATATTCATCACATACAACCGATCAGCCTGATGGGCCAGTTTTCGATCGTCAAAACCTACAAAGGCTATGTGTTTGCCATCAGGCGATAATAACGGGCTGTTATCGGGTCCATTACGATCGGTCAGTTGGGTCAGCTTACGTTCGTCCAGCGTTAACTTAAAAAGCTCACTGTTTAACGGTTTAGACTGCCACTGAGGATGACGATTGGCTGAAAAATATATTGCTTTACTATCATTGGCCCAGCTAATTGTACCAGAATGATTAAAATCGCCCTCAGTCAACTGAATGGCTGAGCCGCCGGATGAAGGCATTATATAGATATGCCGGAAACCGGATTTGGTATAGCCGGCACCATCAACCCGATACTGTTTGCTGTCAATATAAACTGCGGCTTTCGCCCAATCTGCGTTTTCAGGCTTACCAGGCAGGGTTAGCGGTGACTTTACCGGTTTTGGGCTAAACATGCTAAAGGCCAGCCAATTGCCATCCGGTGACCAGCTTAAATTGGCAGGGCTTTGCGTTAATTGCCCCAGCTGCGATGTCCGCCCTGAATCCAGCCATTTAATATGGATCTGACCATTGGCAATAAACGCCAAACGTTGATTATCCGGTGCCCAGCGTGGCGAGCTGGCATTGATATCTTTATCTGTTAACGGCTCTAGCTGCTTACCATCTGCAGAGCTTAACCATAACGTCATACGCCGACGATCTGCTTGCTTATCCATCCAGTTGCGCACAAACACAATCTTATTGCCGCTGGCATTTGGCTGAGGATCCGATACAAATTCAAGTTCAAACACATCTTCATATTGCAGCGGCTTAGCGGCAACACTAAAGCCAGAAAGGCTGAATAGCAGCGCTGTGGTAAAACACAGGCGGCTTGTTAGCTTAGTTAAACTCATCCGAATATCCATTTGTTGAAAATTATCGGATGATACTAGCCTATTTTTGCAGCGAGGTGAAAATGTTGCGCTTAAGCGGGCAAAGACAGAGATAAGCCGGCGGTGTACTACAGTGCTCACACTTACGCAAAGCTTGCTTGTCGCCTGGGGTCGCCCTACTCTCGCATGGCGACAAAACTGCCGGGAGCAGTTTTGGACTGCCGCAGGCAGGCCCGAAGGGCGAAACACAGGGAAGTGTTTCGCAATGCCACCAGCGAAGCGCTGTGGCTGGGGTGGGAGTGTCGTACACCCGCGCAGCGGATAAAGCAAAAAGCCCACTCGATTGAGTGGGCTCTTTGGATTTATTGGGAGCCTGGCGGTGTA